>NZ_CP180404.1:0-2369322 GCF_047716805.1 Synechococcus sp. W4D4
CGGCGCCTGGTGGAGCGGTTGCGGCGCCTGCCGGCCTGTCCCCCGTTGCTGGTGAAGATCGCCCCGGACCTCGAGGACGATGCCATCGATGCCATTGCTCGCCTGGCCTACGAGGAGGGCCTGGCCGGTGTGATTGCGGTCAATACCAGCCTGAATCGCCTCGGCCTCGAGGGGCGTCGCCTGGCGCAGACCGGCAAGACCTTGGCGGAGGAGGCGGGGGGATTGAGTGGTGCCCCCCTGCGGCAGCGTGCCCTTGAGGTGATGCGCCGTTTGCGGGTCACCGCCGGTCCGAGCCTGCCCTTGATCGGAGTGGGCGGCATCGATTCACCAGAGTCCGCCTGGGAGCGGATCACCGCTGGAGCCTCCCTGGTGCAGCTCTACACCGGTTGGATCTACGGCGGACCTGCGCTGGTCCCCGAGATCCTGGAGGGGCTGAGCGCTCAACTTGATCGCCACGGTTTCCGCAACATCAGCGAAGCCGTTGGCTCTGGGGTGCCCTGGAGCTGAAACCTCGATAGCTTGCGGCTAGAGCAAGCGGTAGGCGAGTGGTGCTCGCAGGAGTTCAAGAGCGCCTCGGCCCCTTGCAAGCGTGGCTGTTTCCCCAGCGCGTCTACCTCGAGCTGCAGGATCAGACGATCACCGCGATGGTTCTGAGCGGCCGGCGGCTGACCTGGCTGGATCAACTGACCCTGCCGCCGGGGCTCTGCGCTGGGGGACGTCCCCTGAATGGACAAGCTCTGGCGGATCTGT
The DNA here is from genome assembly GCF_047716805.1 of Synechococcus sp. W4D4. Classification (NCBI taxonomy): domain Bacteria; kingdom Bacillati; phylum Cyanobacteriota; class Cyanophyceae; order Synechococcales; family Synechococcaceae; genus Synechococcus; species Synechococcus sp. W4D4. The sequence continues at coordinate 751 of NZ_CP180404.1, forward strand.
TGGGCGACTGGCTGGTGGAGCGGGGCTACGCCGGGGCTCGCATCTGGGCTGTGCTGCCGGGAATCGCCAGTGAGCTGCGTCTGCTCAAGAGCAGTGCTGCGTTGCCCGTGATGCCCAAGGAGCTCGAGGCCCTGCGGTTGCCCTGGCCCGCTGAGACGGCAGTCGATCTGCTTCGCGCTCCGTTGCCCTCCTGCCCGGGCAGCAGTGTCTCGGTGGCGGTGGAGGCGGCCCTGCTGGAGGACTGGATCGAGGTGTTTGCCGATGCGGGGTTGGGGCTGGATGCCCTGGAGGCCGCTCCGGTCTGTGCCTTGCGCGGCATTGGGCTGCAGAGCGGCTGGCTGTTGGGACTGGAGCCCGAGCAGAGCTGGTTGCTGCGCCTGGAGCAAGGGGCTCCGACCTGGCAGTGGCGCTTGCCGCCTTCGGCTGAGCATGAGGCGTTGCAGGCTGAGCTCGATCAATGCCTGAGCTACTGGCAAAGCCGTGCTCCGCGGCCGAGCGCGATCGCCGTGGTGGCCTCAGCGGCTGTGCCCGCGTCGGGTTTAGGGGCCCTGGGGGTGGAGCTCGAGTGGATGGATCCGTTGGCGGCCGGTGAGTTGGAGAACGGCTTGAGCCATCCCGTTGAGGTCCCGTTGGGGCTGCTCTGGGGGCTGGCGGCGGCCGAGGTGCAGCCATGAGCGCTCGCCTTGGCCCCCTGGATCTGCTGCAGGAGCGCCGGCGGGCCAGCGGTGCGCTGGAGCCCGGTGGGCCGATGGTCCCGGCTCGGGGTTTGTTGTTGCAGGGCGCGGCCGTGGGCGCGGGCGTCTTGGCGTTGATGCTGCTGGTGCTGGCTGCCGTCAGCTGGCGTCAGCAGCAGGTGAGCGCGGCGTTGGCGCAACTCTCCGGAGTCAAGGTCCAGGTGCAGGCCTTGGAGACCCGGGTCGGCCGGGTGCGGCGGGCCAAGGCCCAGCTGCAACGCAGCAGCGAGGGGTTGGCCAAGGGCCTGGTGGGGGTCTCCTCGGGGTCGGCCCTGGTGACTCAGCTCTCGGCGGCGACCCCGGCGGGCGTGCAACTCACGGAGGTCCGCTCCCAGAGCAACGGCTTGGTGCTGAAGGGAGTTGCCATTGATCCCCAGGCCTTTCGCCGGGTCAATGGGCTGAGCCTGCTGCTCTCGCAGTCACCGCTGTTTGATCCCGAGTCTGTTCAGGTGGTGAAGGTGCAGCGCGATGGCGCCGGCGAGGGGCCGGTGGAGTGGGAGCTCTCCGCGCGCTTTGCGTCGCTGATTCCTGCTCAACAGTTGGCCGTGCTCCAGGCCCTGCAGGCCGATGGCTTGGTGAAGCGGCTGCAACTGCTGCAGTCCAAGGGGGTGCTGCCGTGAACCTGCAGCTCCGGCGGGAACAGGTCTTGCTGGGGGCACCCGTTCTCCTGGGTGTGCTGCTCGCTGCCGGACTGGGTGGCGTGGCGGTCTTGCCCCGTTGGCAGCAGTTGCAGGCGGATCAGCAGGAGCTACTGGTGTTGGAGGAACAGCGGGAGCGTTTGCCCTTGTTGCGCCGTCAGCTCGACAGCCTGGAGCAGCAGCGGCAGCAGGCCGACCGCAGGAATGCCGAGATCCTGGGGCTGATTGCGGGCAGTGGTGAGCTCGCGACCTTCTTGGCCCAGCTCAGTGAACAGGCAGCCCAGACGGGCGTGCTGCTGGATGGCTACGAACCGGTGCAAGCTCTCGCGCCACCCGTCAGCCGAGGCAAGAGCAAAAAGGCGGAAGATCAAACGCCGAGCGATCCTCTGCTTGCCCCAGGTTTGAAGAAGACTTCGGTGCTGTTGACCGCCCGCGGCAGCGGGCCGCAGCTGTTGGACTTCCTGCGGCGTTTGGAGCGCTTGAGCCTCCTGGTGGTCCAGAGCGATCTCTCGCTCAAAAGCGGGAGCAGCAGCAAGGACAAAGACGGTCGGGTGGTCCTTGAGCCCACCGAACTGCGGCTGAATTTGGGCCTCTATGCGAGAGATCACAGCCCAAGTCAGAAGCCTGGAAAGCCCGGCTGAGCATCGATACCATCCGCCCAACTGGCAAAGGGCAGCGTGGGTTGGCGGCGCACTGGGATCTCGGCCCTGATGGCTGCTGCTTCGATGACGGCCCCTGCGCTGGCGCTGCCGCAATCCACGTCGTCTGCTCCGTTGCCGTCCGTCGCCCAGCGCGGCGGTGCCCTGCTGCTGCAGTTACGCCGGGGCGCCAACAGCGTGGATGTGGTGGTGGAAGGGACTGGTGCAGCTCCGGTGCTGCGGCAGCGCCAAACCGCCTCCGGTTGGCAGGGCCAATTGCAGCTCAATCAATCCGCCTCCCTGAAGGTCGGCCCGCAAACGCTGACCCTGCCTGAGGCAGGCCTGAAGCGGGTGAGCATCACAGGCAGTGGCCAGATGTTTCAGCTGGAGGTGGTCCCGATGCCGGGTGCGCCGGCCTCCAAGCCGGTGGTGAGCGCTGATGGTCGCAACCTGATCCTGAGCTTCAGCGCCCCAAGCGAGTTGGTCTCGAAGACCGCCACCTTCAACCTCAATCAGCCGGGTTCGGTGCCCCAGCCGCGCTATGCCCCGCCCCTGCAACCGCGGGCGGTGGCCCCGCCACTGGGAGACATGGCGGTGGGGACGATGGTGCTGCGCAACCGCAGTTACCTGAATCTCAGTGGGCCGCCGGTGACGATGACCCTGCGGAATGCGCCAGCCAAAGATGCCCTGATGGCCCTGAGCCAAATGGGCGGCTATGGCTTCGTCTACGTCGACGATGAGGAGCGCTCAGGTGCGGCGGCCGCCTCAGCCCAAGCTCGCTCCGGTCCCACGGTGTCCCTGTCCTTCCGCGGAGAGACCTACAGCAAGGCCTTGAATTCGGTGCTGTTGGCCTCTGGTCTTCAGGGACGGATGGAGGGGAATCTGCTGTTGGCCGGCCCATCGGTGATGGGCAAGACCTTCGGCGCCCAGATGTCCAAGGTCTATCGCCTCAACCAGGCCTCGGCCGAATCGGCCGCCAAGTACCTGGCCAGCCTGGGGGCGCGCATCACCCAGGTCACCACAATCACCAACGCCGTGACCTCTGGGCAGCCGGTCGCCAATCAGGTTGCGGGTGGCGAGCAAACGCAGCAAACCAAGCGAGAAACGATTACCACCACGGAGACCTACGGCGCGTCCGCTGGCCCCTTGCGTGGCTTGATCGGTACGACCGATTCACGCCTGCGCACGATCACGTTGGTGGGTGATTCTCAGATGGTCTCTGTGGCTGAGAACTACCTCAGGCAGATTGATCTGCGTCAGCGGCAGGTGGCTCTATCGGTGAAGATTCTGGATGTCACGTTGAACAATGACGCCAGCCTTTCGAACTCCTTTGCCTTCCGATCGGGCAGCAACTTTGTGGTCAGTGATCGGGGTGAATTCCTCGGAGCCTTCGGCGGTTTGCTGCCGCCTCAAGGGGATCAATTCAGCACGATTGCGGGTGGGGCTGCAAGCGCTAAGGCGGAAGTGGTTACCGCAGCAGGACGGGAAGCCAGGGTTGCTCAGGAGACTATCAATGCAAATAGCCCCGCTCCCGTAAATCCTGGAGTTGCTTACCCCACTGGTGGCGGGAATAGCTCTAATTACTTTGATTTTGTGCGGGGACTGATTGAGTCAAACACGACCAAGGTTCTGGCTTCGCCAACGCTGATCATTAACGAAAACTCCGAACCAATCGCTTCCGGTGCGGCTGTCTCGGTAGGTGGTTCGGGCTCTGCTGCGCTCAATACGGCATCCATCGGCCGCCCCTATGCCAACGAATCCTTTGTGACCGTCGGTGCCCAGGAGATCGTCAGTTACACCGTCCAGGCCGGACAGAACGGAGCGCCGAACAGCTGTCAGCCTGAATTTGGAACCGCAGGCCTGACCTTCGGTGCGCGCGTGTCCCGCATCGACGACAACGGTTTCGTCACCTTCTCGATGTCACCGGAGATCTCAGCGGTGATCGCAACGGACCAGCTCATTGCAGGCTGCGGCACGGTGAACACCCTGACGACCCGTCGCCTCGATACCGGTGAGGTGCGCGTTCGCGATGGCCAGACTTTGATCCTGACGGGCGTGATTTCCGATTCCGACCAAGCCGTGGTGCGCAAATGGCCCATCCTTGGAGACATTCCGTTCGTTGGTCAGTTCTTCCGGAATTCCATCAACCAGCGTGAGAAACGCGAGCTGGTGATCCTGGTTTCGCCGCGCATCATTCGTGACGACAACGGCGGCAACTTCGGCTATGGCTATCAAGCAGCGACGCCAGAAGCCCGGCAGTTTGTCTCCGGTTATTAGATCGAGCCCGGTAGAGCGACCTTGGCGGCAATCGGGGCCACCATCTTGAAGGCGGCCATGAGCCCGCCCAGCAGGGCGCTGCCCATGCCGTTGCCGGACTTGGCTTTCTTGCTGGGCTTCAGCAGGGTGACTGCCGCCTCTTCCAGGGATTTGGCCTGCTGCAGCGCACCGAGCTCGCTGTAGAGCCGGCCGGCGTAGCGCAGGTCCTGGGCGGCCAGGCTGAACTGTCCCTGCTCGGCGCGGCTGACCCCCCGGGCCATCCAGCTGACCGCGGCGTTGGGGAGCCGTTCAATCGCCCGGCTGAAGAACTGCTCGGCCTCCGGGAAGCGCCCCGCTTCCGCGGCCTGCACGCCGGCGTTGTGGAGGGCCGCATAACTGTGGACAGAGGCGCTGACACCCCGGGCCCCTTGCCAATGGCTGCCCTCGAGGGCGCCGGGATCGAGTTGCGCGCCGGAGAGGTCGCTATCGCGTAGATCGGTGCCCTCCAGTTGCGATCCCCGCAGATCGGCTCCCCGCAGGGAGGCACCCGCCAGGCTGGTGAAGCGCAGGTTGCTCTCGCGCAGGTCGGCCCCATCGAGCCTCGCGCCGCTCAGGTTGGCCCGCTCCAGTTGGGCGCCCTGCAGACGTGCATCGCGCAGATCGGCATGGACCAGATCGGCGTCCTGCAACATGCAGCGCTCACAGGCCCGCTGATCCAGGGTGCGCATCAGGGCCTGATCGTCGGCGGCCCAGGCTGCTCCAGTCCCCAGCAGGACAACCAAGCTGGCGAGAGAGGGGCGCAGGCGAGCCATGGGCTTGTGCGGCCGAACTGGCGCCGTTCTAACGGTCTTGGCTCCCCCCGTCGATCAGGCTGGTGGGATGGAAGCCCACGGCGGCAATCTGGAAGCCACGGCTCGGCGCTTGGGGTGCCGGCCCGATCAGATTCTTGATGCCAGTGCCTCCCTGGCCCCCTTTGCGCTGCCGCGGGCGGCACGCCGTGCCCTGCGCCAGGCAGACCTGCGGGCCTATCCCGACCGCAGCCATTGGCGCCTGCGCCAGCAGATCGCGCGTTTGCATCAGCTGGACCCCGAGTCGGTGCTCCCCGGCAACGGCGCGGCGGAACTCTTCACCTGGGCGGCCCGTGATGCGGCCAGCAGCGGCGTGTCCCTGCTGCCCCAACCCGGCTTTGCCGACTACCAGCGCAGCCTGCAGTGCTGGGGCGGCCAGCAGCGTTCCCTGCCGCTGCCATTGGAGTGGTCTGAGCCTTTCCCTCACCCATTCCCCGGCGCCTCTGGCGCTGAGGTGCTCTGGATCACCAATCCTCACAACCCCACCGGGCAGCTCTGGAGCCGGGAGTCCCTGGCACCGCTCTTGGCTCGCCATCGCCTGGTGATCTGTGATGAAGCCTTTTTGCCGCTGGTGCCAGGCGGTGAGCAGCAATCCTTGATTCCGCTGGTGGGCGAGCACCCCAACCTGGTGGTGATCCGCAGCCTGACCAAGCTGTATGGAATTGCTGGGGTGCGGCTCGGCTACGCCGTCGCCCAGCCCAAGCGGCTGCAGCGCTGGGCCCAGTGGCGGGATCCCTGGCCGATCAACGCCTGGGCTGGGGCCCTGGCGAATGCCTTGCTGAGCGATCCGCGCGATTACGAGCGCTGGTGCGCCCGCGTGCAGCGCTGGGTGGCCCAGGAGGGTCAGTGGCTGCAGCAGCGATTGAGGGCGTTCCCGGGCATTCGCCCCTACCCCTCCTCAGTGAATTACCTCCTGCTGCGAGCCGATCAGGGCTCCTTGCAACCGCTGCGGGAGGCGTTGGAGCAGCGTCATCGCATCCTCCTGCGCGATTGCCGCTCCTTTGCGGGACTCGGCGAGGCCTGGTTACGGCTTGGCCTGCAGGATCGCTCCGGCAACAGGCGCTTGCTGCGGGCCCTAGGCGCTGAGCTCCTGCAGTAACCCAGCGATCAGTACTTCGGCGTCGCGCACAGCCAGGCGCTCCATGCCGCGGTGCAACTGCAGCAGCGGATCAATGACGGGATCGCAGCCCCGCAGCCGCGGACCCAGCAGGCGCCAGATGGTTTGCGCCAGGGCTGGATGCTCGGGGGGGTGTTGCCAGACGATCACGGCAGCACAGACGGCCGCGGCGGCACCGGCGTTGGCGTCTTGGTGTTTGTCCGCGGCTTGGGGGTAGGGGACGAGGATCGTTGGGCTCCCGCAGACCGCTAATTCGCTCAAGCTGCCGGCGCCGGCGCGGCTGATCACCAGATCGGCGTGTTGCAGCAACCCGGCCACCTCATCGCTGAAGGGACGTTCGGCGTAGAGGGGATGTTGGAGCGCTCCGCTCTCGGGGTCGTTGTTCCCGCTGAGATGCACCACCCGGCAGCCCAGCTCCAACAGCTTGGGTAGAAGGGGCCGGACCATGCGGTTGAGCCCCACGGCTCCCTGGCTGCCGCCCATGACCAGCAGCAGTGGACCGGATCCCTGGGGAACCCAACTGGGGAGGGCTGTGGGTTGCAGGAACGCGCGCCGGACCGGGGTACCCGTCACCCGCGGATGGCAACCCTGCAGGCGCTCCGCCGCTTGCGGTAGTCCGACGGCGACTTGGCTGCAGAGCCGTCCGAACAGGCGCGTCACTTTCCCGGGGACGCCATTGGATTCATGCAGCACCACCGGCACCCCGCACCAGCGGGCCGCGAGGATCGCCGGGGCAGCGATGTAGCCGCCGGTGCTGAAGACCAGACGGATGCGCTCCCGGCGGATCAGACGCCGAACTGCAACGGTGGCGCCCAGCAGGCGCAGCAGGTTGTAGAGCTTGCGCAGACCTCGGCCCTGCAAGCCGCCGGCTGCGACGGTGTGTAGGGGGATGGTGCTTGGCACCAGATCCGTCTCCAGCCGATCGGGGACCCCCAGCCACTGGATTTCCCAATCGGAGGGCAGCGCCTGGGCGACGGCGAGGGCTGGAAAGAGATGCCCGCCGGTGCCGCTGGCAGCGATCAACAGGCGTGACATGGGCATCGCTGATGAGCGCGCCTAACTTAAGGGCACCTCCTGGTTGAGCCCCCGTGCAGTTGCGCTCTCTCCTGACTGCCGCCATTGCTCTGACCGGGGTGGCCATGGGCTCTCCCCTGCGGGCGGCCCCGAGTCTTCAGGCGTTGCAGGAGGCCCTCAACAACGGCTCTTCTTCGGAGATCAGCGCTTTGATGGAGGCCGGGAATGGCCTCGACCCCGAGCTGATCTTGCAGCGCCGCAACTTCCTGCGGGCCCAGTTCCCGGATGCCAGCTGGCAGGTGAGCCCTGGCGTGTCCCTGAAGGATGGACGGCCCACCACCCTCGTTACGGTCGCAGGAAGCCGCGACCAGGGACCCTACAAATTCCGCTTTGAAGCCACCCAGAAGTTGGTCCTGGGATCCAGTGGTGAGCGCTTCAACAGTCAGGACGTGATCGAGTCCAATTCGGTTCTGCGCAGCGGTGATCCCAATTTGAAGGTCAGCTTGCTGATCCCTGATGCCGTGTTGACCGGTCAGCGCTACGACCTCGACGTGATCTTTGACGACCCCCTTAACGGTGCGGTGGTGGCCGGTGCGATCAAGCCCGTCACCGTCAGTGAGTTGCTGCGTTTGCAGGCTCCCGACCTGCAGCTCGAAGCCCTCGGTGGTGGTGGCCTGTTCAAGACTGTTCAGGCTCCCTTCCAGCCCGGCAGTCAGACCTGGGCGGTGCTGTTGGTGCACCCCAAGGGCATCGTTGCGGCGTCCAAGCAGGTTCGGGTGGTGGCGAAGCGATCCGACCTCACGCTTTGAACCAGCGGGCCAGCACTGAGACATCCAGCTCGCCGCAGCCCTGATCGATCAGGGCGTCTTCGATGGCGGCCACCTGCTCGCAGATCGGAAGGCCCAACTGGGCCTCGGCCGCGGCGCTCAGGGCGATGCCGAGGTCCTTGCGGTGCAAGGCCAACTTGAACCCCAACGGATAGGAGTCATTGATCATCTGTTGGCTCCTGTTCTCCAGGGCCCAGGAGCCAGCGGCACCCCCTTTCAGCGCGTCCACCAGTGGCTCAGGGGGTAGGCCGAGGCGATCGGCGAGGGCCAGGGCTTCGGCCACGGCGGCATAGCTCCCGGCCACCAGCACCTGATTGACCGCTTTGGCCTGTTGCCCCGCTCCGACGGGGCCGAAATGGTGCAGGCTGCCGCCGATCACCTCCAGGAGCGGCCGGGCCCGCTCGAGTGAAGCCACGTCAGCTCCGATTAAGACCCGCAGGGTTCCCGCCCTGGCCCCTTCGGTGCCGCCGGTGACGGGGGCATCGACGTAGCTCACCCCATGGCTCTTCAGCTCCTGGGCCAGCCGTTGGCTGGTGCTGGGGCTGATGGTGGAGCAGTCGATCACCAGGGCGCCAGGCCGCAGGCCGGCTTTGGCGAGCTCCAGCACTTCGTCGACCGCTTGGTCATCACTCAGGCAGAGCAGCACCAGCGGCGAGGCTGCCGCCGCCTCAGCCGCCGTCCTCGCCCGTTGGGCGCCCGCCGCTGCAAGGGCATTGGCAGGTTCGGGACTGCGATTGAAGACGGTCACGCGCCAGCCGGCCTCCAGCAGGTTGCGGGCCATGGGGGCCCCCAGCGCCCCAAGGCCAATGCAGCTCACTGCGTCTGCCTGATCACTGGCCATGGGAGGGTTTCGAGAGGGTGTTGAGTTCGCGTCGATCCAGGCTGCCATCGCCGTTTCGGTCAATGGCATCGAAGTGTTTGCGAAGCCAGGGGTAGCCCTGGGCTTCTTGGCGATCGATCCGGCCGTCGCCGTTTTGATCGGCCTTGCGCAAGATCCGCTCGGAGCGTGGCGGCGGTTGATGGCGACTGGGTTTGAGATCGGAGGGGGCCAGGTATCCCCGCTGCTGTTGGTCCAGACGGTCGAAATGGCGCTCGAGATAGGGCTGCCCTTGGACCTCTTGGCGATCAAGGCGTCGGTTGCCGTCCCGATCCAGTTGCTCAAAGAGCTGTTGCAGGCGCCGTTCATAGACCTTGATTTCCTGCGGCGTCTGCGCCTGCAGGGCCAAGGGGCAGGCCAACAGCAGGCCGGCGCCAACGGCAAGGACGGAACGGGAGCGGTGGCGCCTCATGGCATCAGGCTATGGAGCCCTCCCTGCGGCGATCGGCCTGGCTGATCGGCAAGGTGTGACCAGATCTGTCTAGCGCGATTTCTGCAGCCCGATCTCCATACAGTCAGTGAAGTCGTTGCTCCGTGCAGTCCCATGGCCGTGCCTGCACGGAGCACTCACCAACGCATCTGGGTGGTGGATGACGACGCGGAGCAGAGGCGGTTGGTCGGCACCTACCTGAGCGACCAGGGCTACGACGTGCGCTGCCTCAGCAGCGGTGAGCAGTTGATGGCACGGCTTGAGAGCCAACGCCCCGATTTGGTCGTCCTCGACGTCATGCTTCCTGGGGATGACGGCCTGACGCTCTTGCGCCGGCTGCGCGACGGCGGCGATGACCTGCCCGTGGTGATGCTGACGGCCAAAGGGGATGGCATTGATCGGATCATTGGCCTGGAGCAGGGGGCCGACGACTATCTCGGTAAACCCTTCCTGCCTCGGGAGTTAACGGCGCGCATTGAGGCGGTCCTGCGGCGCCGGGTGGCGCTGCCGGCGGGGACACCCTTGGCGGAGGGACAGCTGGTGGAGTTCGGCGAGAACCGGCTCGATTTGGCGAATCGCAGCTTGGAGCGCAACGCCCAACCGGTCGTGATCACCAGCGGTGAGTTCAGCTTGCTGGCGGCCTTCGTCCAGCACCCCCATCGCCCCCTCTCCCGAGAACGCCTGATCGAGTTGGCCCGCGGGCCTGAATCGGAGACCGACAGCCGCAGCATGGATGTGCAGGTCTCGCGGGTCCGCAAGTTGGTGGAGCCCGATCCCACGCGGCCCCGCTACCTCCAGACGGTCTGGGGTTACGGCTACGTCTTCGTGCCCGATGGCCAAGCACGCACCCGCTAAGTACGTCCTGACGGGGGCGGGCATCTCCGCTTTTTGTCTGGCGGTGTTGCAGTCCCTGCTGGCCCAGCGGTTGGAGCGTGCCCAGATCGCGCAGATGGGGCCGGAGGTGGCCTTCAACCTGAGACTTGGTGAACTGGCCCTCGATCGCCTGCCTCCCCAGGCCTTGGCCCGCCTGAGTGGATTGCCGTTGCGGGTGGGCCCATTCCCTCCCGTCAGCCGCGATGGTCGCTTGCAGCGACAAGCGCGGCTGTTGCAGCAGGAGTTGTGCCAGCGGGTCCGTCCCTGTCCGCCGGTCCTCCCTGCGCAGAGTGCGACGCCGGGGTTGTGGGTGGAGCTGCTCTCGCCCCTGGAGCCGGTCTGGCTGTTCACCCCCGTTGGCCCCACCCAGCGTTGGCCACCCGACCCTTTGCTGCTCGGGGTCTCGTTGTTGACAGGGAGCATTTCCGCGTCCTTCTTCTTCCTTTGGCGTGAGGTGCAAACGCCGCTGCAGCAGCTGGAGCAGGCGTTGGGGTCGGTGGGCCGCTCCGGTCTGCAGCCAGCCCTGTCCAAGCGAGGGGCTCGCGTGGTCCGCTCGCTCACGGGCCGTTTCAACGCCATGGTCGAGCGTTTGGCGACCAACGATCGCGAGCGGGCCACGATGCTCGCGGGCATTGCCCATGACCTCAAGAGTCCGTTGACCCGCCTGCGCTTGCGCCTGGATCGGCTGGAGGACAAGGAGAAAGCGGAAGCTGATTTGGATGCGCTTGAGCGCATCACCGGTCAGTTCCTGTTGTTTGCCGGAGGAGGGGATGCGGAGCCGCCGGTGCAGTTGCCCCTGGATCAGTGGTTAGCGGAGTTAACGGCCCCCTTAGAAGCCGAGCTGGTTCAGCTGGATCTCAGTCCGCTGGAGGCCAGCGTTCAGCCGGTGGCCTTGGGTCGAGCAGTGGGGAATTTGATCGAGAACGCGTTGAGCCATGGCCAGCCCCCATTGCGGTTGGTCTTGCGTCCAGACCCACCCGATGGCTTCTGCATTGAGGTCTGGGATCAAGGACCAGGCATCCCCGCCGAACAGTGGGCTCAAGCATTGATGCCCTTTCAACGGCTGGACCGTGCCCGGGGCGGTAGCGGCCACTGCGGCTTGGGTCTAGCGATTGCAGCCCGGGTGGCGGCCAGCCATGGCGGCGGCCTGAGCCGCTTGCAGTCGGAGCGGGGATTCGCGGTGGTCTTGCGGGCCCGTTCGCTTTTAGTCACAGCTGCCAGCCCTACCAGTCACACCTGAGCCACCGATCTCTCGCAGTCTGTGGGGGTCCAGAACACGGTCCCCATGACTTCTCTTCCCAATGTCTTGGCTCGCACTAGTCGAGCGGTTCAAATCGGTCTGGCCCTGAGCTTGGCGACGGCAGCTACGACAAGCTTGATTTCGGCCCCTGCGCAGGCCAAAGGTCGTCACGGTGGTTGGAGAACCTCCGCAGAGGCGCTTTCAAAACTCAGTCCTGCTGATCGTCGTGGCTATTTCGAGGGGTTGCGCTCTCTCGATCGCCGTCGGTTTGACCAGCGCCAAGAGGATCTCCGCGCTTTTGAAGCCTGCCTGGGCGATCAGCCGGAGAGCGAGTGTGTGGATTCGCTGCGCAGCGCGCGGGCGGATCAGCGCAAGCAGTGGCGTAAGGAGAGGCAGGCATTACTCAGCCGCTACAACCTGCCCGTTCGATCCAGCCAATATCGCCGCGCCTCTTAAGCATCAAAAAAGGGGCCCCTCGGGGCCCCATCTGATGGATCGAAGCTTGCGAATCAGGCTTCGTCGAGGGCAGCCACGCCAGGGAGAACCTTGCCCTCGAGCAGCTCGAGGCTGGCGCCACCACCGGTGGAGATGTGGGACATCTTCTCGGCCAGGCCGGCCTTCTCCACAGCAGCCACGGAGTCACCGCCACCGATGATCGTGCAGCAGCCTTTCCCGCTCAGGTCGGCCAGGGTGGTGGCGATGGCGTTGGTGCCAGCGGCGAAGGCGTCGAATTCGAACACGCCCATGGGGCCGTTCCAGATGACGGTCTTGCAGTCAGCCAGAGCGTCCTGGAACACCTTCACGGAGTCGGGGCCGATGTCGAGGCCCATCCAGCCGTCGGGGATGGCATCAACCTTGGCGACCTGGCTGTTGGCGTCAGGGGCGAAGTTGTCGGCCAGCACCACATCGGTGGGCAGCAGGAACTGAACACCCTTGGCGGCAGCCTTGGCCTCGAGCTCCTTGGCCAGCTCGAGCTTGTCTTCTTCCACCAGGCTCTTGCCGACGGAGAGGCCGCGGGCTTTGTAGAAGGTAAAGATCATGCCGCCGCCGACCAGGATCTTGTCGCACTTGTCGAGCAGAGCCTCGAGCACGCCGATCTTGGAGCTCACCTTGGAGCCGCCGACGATGGCGGCCAGGGGACGCTTGGGCTCGTCAATGGCGCCCTGGAGGTACTGGAGTTCCTTCTCCATCAGGTAGCCGGCCACGCTGGGGCTCAGGTACTGGGTCACGCCCTCGGTGGAGGCGTGGGCACGGTGAGCGGCGCCGAAGGCGTCGTTCACGTAGACATCGGCCAGGTTGGCCAGCTTCTTGGCGAAGTCGCCTTCGTTCTTCTCTTCCTCAGCGAAGAAGCGGACGTTCTCCAGCAGCACGACGTCGCCGTCGGCCATGGCGGCCACCTTGGCTTCGGCGTCAGCGCCGATGCAGCTGTCGGTCTTCACCACGCCCTTACCCAGCAGCTCGGCTAGACGAGCTGCCACGGGGGTGAGGCGCATGGACTCGTTCACCTGACCCTTGGGACGGCCGAAGTGAGCCGAGAGGATCACCTTTGCGCCCTTGCCGACCAGATCATTGATCGTGGGAAGGGCAGCGCGGATGCGGGTGTCATCGGTGATGGAGCCGGCATCGTTCAGGGGCACGTTGAAGTCGACCCGAACCAGCACGCGCTTGCCGCGCAGCTCGTCAGCGGAAAGGCTGGCTAGGGAGCGCTTCGCCATGGGTGAGATGGGGAGTGGAGGTCGCGCGAATTTAGCGGGCCAGTCAAGGGCTTCCTTGTTTTCGCAGCCTCTCGGGTGATTGCTGGCTCTCTGAGCTGTGGGCGCTAGACAGAGAGAGCACCGGCCAGCCGGCCATGTTTGAGATCGTTCTCTTTCCCATCGACCGCAGCCGACAGGCTGCTGAGACCGCCTCCTTCGCCCTGAAGTTGGCCAAGCAGCACGAGAGCCGTTTGGTGGTGCTTTCGGTGGTGGAGCCCGGTCAAGACGATCCCGCCGCCGTGGCGGCATTGCTTGAGCAGGCCCGCGGTCGCTTTGAAGAGCAGGGTGTGAGTTGTGAGGTGCTCGAGCGTGAGGGAAAGCCGGCCTTTGTGATCTGCGATGTGGCCGATGAGATCAATGCCGACGTCATCGTGATGGGGACCCGCGGCCTGAGCCTCGAAGCGGAGGACGCCCCGAGCACGGCCTCTCGTGTGATTCAGTTGGCCCCATGCCCCGTGATGGTGGTGCCGTGAGTGAGCTGCTGAGTAGCGCAGCCCCGTCGATCCAGTGGTACCCAGGCCACATCGCCAAAGCTGAGCGCGCGCTCACCGACAACCTGGCCAAGGTGGATTTGGTGATTGAGGTGCGTGACGCCCGCATCCCGACGGCCACCGGCCACCCTCGCCTGCAGCGTTGGATTCAAGGCAAGCAGCATCTGCTGGTGCTGAACCGTCGCGACATGATCCCGTCGGCGGCCCGGGAGGCTTGGGATGCCTGGTTCCGCAGCCAGGGTCAGACCCCTTGGTGGAGCGACGCCAAGGCCGGGACGGGGGTCAAGCAGCTGCAGCAGGCGGCGATTCGGGCGGGTGATTCCCTCAATGAGCGGCGCCGCAATCGGGGCATGCGCCCCCGGCCCGTGCGGGCGTTGATGTTGGGCTTCCCCAACGTCGGCAAGTCCGCCTTAATCAACCGGTTGGTCCGGCAAAAAGTCGTGGATAGCGCCCGCCGCGCCGGTGTGACCCGCAGCCTGCGCTGGGTGCGCCTTGGCCAAGATCTGGACCTGCTGGACGCGCCAGGGGTGTTGCCCCCTCGGCTGGATGACCAGCTCGCCGCCCTTCGCCTGGCGCTCTGCGACGACATCGGCCAGGCGGCCTACGACGGTGAGGCCGCTGCCATGGCCTTTGTCCACATGCTCGCGGCCTTGGAAGCAGCGGAGCAGTCCGGGGTGAAGCCCGGACTTTTGGAGAGGCGCTACGGCATCCCTGTGGAACCGCTTTCGGGGGATGGTGCGCCCAAGCCGGATGTCCATGGCTGGTTGACGGGGGCGGCTGAGCGGCACACCAGTGGCGATACCTCCCGGATGGCCCAGCGGTTCCTCGATGACTTCCGCAGAGGCATGCTCGGACCGATTGCTTTGGAGTTGCCGTGAGTGGTTTTGGGGAAGGTGCAGGGGAGCTGCTGACGCTCACCTACCCCAAACCTCTACCGATGCGACTGGATCGCTGGCTGGTGGCCCAGCGCCCGGAGCAGAGCCGGGCCCGGATTCAGAAGTTCATCGATGCCGGCTACGTCCGTGTGAATGGGGTGACCGGACGGGCCAAAACCCCTCTACGTGAGAACGACACGGTGGAGCTCTGGATGCCACCGCCGGAGCCGCTTCCCTATTTGATTCCCCAGGACATTCCGTTGGATGTCCTTTACGAGGATGAGCACTTGATCGTGCTCAACAAGCCTGCAGGTCTCACCGTCCATCCGGCACCCGGCAATAAAGATGGAACCCTGGTGAATGGCCTGCTGCATCACTGCCCTGATCTGCCGGGCATTGGCGGCGAGATGCGTCCGGGGATCGTTCACCGCCTCGACAAGGACACCACGGGCTGCATCGTCGTGGCCAAAAGCCAGGAGGCCTTGGTGAAGCTCCAGGTGCAGATCCAGAAGCGCGTTGCTTCCCGGGAGTATCTGGCGGTGGTCCACGGTGCACCGGCCGGGGACCACGGAACGATCGTTGGTGCCATCGGTCGCCATCCCGCGGATCGCAAGAAGTACGCCGTGGTTCATGACGGCTCAGGGCGCCATGCCTGCACCCACTGGACCTTGCTTGAGCGGTTGGGCGACTACGCCCTGATGCGTTTCAAGCTCGACACCGGTCGCACGCACCAGATCCGGGTTCACTGCGCCCACATTGGGCATCCCATCGTTGGTGATCCCGTTTATTCCCGCTGCCGCAAGTTGCCGATGGCGCTGCCGGGCCAGGCGCTCCATGCCTTCCAGCTTGGTCTTGACCATCCGATTCGCAAGGACCGGATGCTGTTTGAAGCCCCCCCGCCGGAGGTGATGGAGAAGCTGCTCAAGCTGCTGAGGCGGCGGGCAGGCGTGGACATGCTTCCACCAGCGTCCGTGTGATGGCGGCCTGGGGCTGGCTGAGCAACTGATCGCCTGGGCCCTCTTCGACGATCTTCCCGCCGTCGAGCACCACGACCCGCTGACAGAAGCCACTGGCCACCGAGAGGTCGTGGGTGACAAAGATCAGCCCCAGACCGAGGCGGTCCTGGAGGGAGCGCAGCAGTTGCAGCACCTCCGCCTGCACCTCGGCATCGAGCATGCTCACGCTCTCGTCGCAGAGGAGCACCTGCGGTTCGAGCACGAGGGCCCGCGCGATGGCGACCCGCTGCTGCTGACCGCCGGAGAGCTGGCGGGGCAGTCGTCCTTCAAAGGCCTCAGGCGGCTGCAGACCTACAGCCTCTAGCCACTGCCGGGCCTGCTCGCGGGCGGCGGCCGGGCTGGCGAGCCCATGGATCAAGAGCGGATCGGCGATGGCCTCCCCCACGGTCATCGCTGGGTTCAAGCAGGCGAGCGGGTCCTGAAAGACCATCTGGATCCTGCGGCGGGCCTGGCGTAGGGCCTCGCCCCTCAGGCGCATCAGGTCGACCCCCTTCAGCTTGACGCTGCCGCCCCGCACCGGAGTGAGCCCCATCAGGGCTCGGCAGAGCGTGCTCTTCCCGCAACCGGAGGCGCCGACCACGCCAACGGTTTCCCCATGGCGGAGCTGCAGGCTGACGCCATCGACGGCCCTGTACCAACGGGACTGCCAGGGCAATCCCGCCAGGGGATGCCAGCAGCGCAGTTCCTCCAGTTCGAGCAGGGGGGCGGCATTGGAGGGGGCGGGTGTCACACCGCCTTCCCTGGCCCGGGCCGCTCCCACGAGCCGTTGGGCAAGGGGGGACTGGGGTTGGGTGAGCAAGGTGGTCGCTGGGGCCTGTTCCACCAGTCGGCCCTGGTCCAGCACGGCGATTTGATCGCACCAGCGTCCGGCCATGGCTAGGTCATGGCTGATGAGCAGCAGGGCACTGCCTGCTTCCCTGCAGAGATCGCAGAGCTCTTGCATGACCTGACCCGCCACGGCCACATCCAGGCTGGTGGTGGGTTCATCGGCAATCACCAAGGCGGGCCGCAGGGCCATGGCCAGGGCAATAGCAAGGCGTTGCCGCATCCCCCCGCTGAATTCGTGGGGATAACTGCTGTAGCGCTCCTGGGAAATACCGACTCGCTGGAGCAGCGACTGGGCCCGCTCCCGGATTTGGGCCTGCTGCCAGGCCGGATGGTGTTCGCCCAGGGTGTCGGCGAGGTGCTCGCCAATGGTCATGAGGGGGTTCAGCCGGGTCATCGGGTCTTGGAAGACCAGACCCACGGCCTCGCCCCGCAGCCGCCGGAGTTTCGAGCGCCGCAGGCCCCTTGGATCGCAGCCGTTCAGCAGCAGGCCGCCTTGGCAGCGACTGCCTTGGGGAAGCAGTTGCAGCACAGCCCTGGCCACCGTGCTTTTGCCGCAACCACTGGGACCCACCAGGGCGAGGCGTTCACCAGCGTTGAGCTCGAGGCTGAGGCCATTGAGGGTGTTGCTGGAGCTCCCCGGGTAGCGCACCCGCAGGGCTTGCAACTCCAGGACCGCACCGGGATGGGCTGGGGCGGCCATGGTGAAGGAACAGCACTGAACCCAGGCTGGCAGGTGTGGCAAGGGCAAACCCACACCTGTGGTCGGTTTGTGAGGGCCACTGCATACGATGGGGCAAATCGCAGAGCGCAATGCTCCAGGCGGTGCCCGGCACGGCAGAACGACCCGCCTCTGATGGGGCAGCGGCTTCTGCTGAATGCCAAGGCCCTGGAGCGGCCGTCGGACGGCGGAGTATCCAGACTCCCGCGGATTACGGCATCGAGTTGCCGGGGTGGCTGCACACCTGCATCGAGCATGTGCCCCCTGGCGCCGGGGAAAGTTGCCCGACGGACACCGAGGCGCTGCTGGCCTCAGCCTTTGACTTCGCGTTTCAGCTCCATGACGGTCAGGTGCGGGCCAGCGGCGAGCCCTACATCTGCCATCCCGTGGCGGTTGCTGATTTGCTTCGCGACATTGGCGCGAGTGCGGGGGTAATTGCTGCCGGGTTCCTCCACGACGTGGTGGAGGACACCGAGGTCACTCCGGAGGAGATCGAGCAGCACTTTGGCCCTGAGGTCCGGGGCTTGGTGGAGGGGGTCACCAAGTTGGGGGGCTTTCACTTCACCAACAAGACCGAGGCCCAGGCCGAAAACCTGCGCCGCATGTTCCTGGCCATGGCCAGTGACATCCGCGTGGTGCTGGTGAAGCTGGCCGATCGTCTGCACAACATGCGCACCCTGGGTGCGCTCAAGCCCGAGAAGCAGCAGCGCATTGCTCGGGAAACCCGCGAGATTTACGGCCCCTTGGCGAACCGCCTGGGTATCGGTCGCTTCAAGTGGGAGTTGGAGGACCTGGCCTTCAAGATCCTTGAGCCTGAGGCCTTCCGCGATGTGCAGCAGCAGGTCTCGAGCAAGCGCAGCGACCGCGAACAGCGCCTGGGCGTCACCGCCGAGATCCTCAGTGGAAAGTTGGCTTCCGTCGGCTTGGGTGAATGCGAGGTCAGTGGACGGCCCAAGCACCTCTACGGCATCTGGAACAAGATGCAGCGCCAGCGCAAGGCCTTCCACGAGATCTACGACGTGGCAGCGCTGCGGATCATCTGTCCCAACGTGGAGAGTTGTTATCGCGCCCTAGCGGTGGTGCATGACACCTTCAGGCCGATCCCTGGGCGCTTCAAGGACTACATCGGTCTGCCCAAGCCCAATGGCTACCAGTCCCTGCACACGGCGGTGATCGGTCGCCATCGCCCGATTGAAGTGCAGATCCGCACGGCTGAGATGCACCGGGTCGCGGAGTTTGGTATCGCCGCCCACTGGAAATACAAAGAGGGGGGGTCCCCCGCCGCCACCGGAGCCGATGCAGAGCGCTTCAACTGGCTACGGCAACTGGTGGATTGGCAAAAAGATGGTGTCGGCGAGGACAGCGGTGACTTCCTGCGCTCGATCAAAGAGGACCTCTTTGATGAAGAGGTGTTTGTCTTCACCCCCGGAGGAGATGTGGTGGGCCTACGCAATGGTTCAACCGCGGTGGACTTCGCCTATCGGATTCACTCCGAGGTGGGCAACCACTGCCAGGGCGCCCGTATCAACGATCGCCTCTGTCCCTTGGCAACCCCGCTGCAAAACGGCGACTTCGTTCAGATCCTGACCTCGAAGACGGCGCACCCCAGCCTGGACTGGCTCAACTTCGTGGCGACGCCAACGGCGCGCAATCGCATTCGTCAGTGGTACAAGAAGAGCCATCGCGAGGAGAACATCCAGCGCGGCACCGGCATGCTCGAGCGGGAGCTGGGCCGTGATGGCTTCGACGCTCTCCTCAAAGGTGAGGCGATGGCGAAGGTCGCTCGCCGTTGCAACCTTGTTGGCACCGAAGACCTGCTCGCGGCCATCGGTTTCGGGGGCGTCACGCTCCATCAGGTTCTCAACCGTCTGCGGGAGGAGCTGCGCCTGGCCACCGAGGCCGAGGCCCCTTCCATCACGGATGAAGAGCTGGCTAGCAACCTCTCCCAGCAAGGAGAACAGACCTCAGGTCCTGCAACCCCCCTCACGGGCCATGGCGATGCCAGCCCGATCCTGGGCCTCGAGGGTCTCGAATACCGCTTGGGCGGATGTTGCAGTGCACTCCCCGGAGAGGCGATTGTCGGCACGGTCGCCCTGGGTAATCACGGCATCACCATTCACCGGCAGGACTGTTCCAACCTCGGTTCGGTGCCAGCGGAGCGCCGCCTGCCAGTGCAGTGGAATCCCCAGGTCAGTCAATCTCAGCGTCGCCGCTATCCGGTGCAGCTGCGCATTGAGGTTTTGGACCGGGTAGGCGTCCTCAAAGACATCCTCACCCGCCTCTCGGATCACCGCATCAATGTCAGTGATGCTCGGGTGCGCACGAACCCTGGCCGTCCAGCGCGCATCGACTTGAAGGTCGAGTTGGAGAGCGCCGATCAGCTGAGCTCCACCATGGACCAGATCCGATCCATGGCGGATGTGCTCGACATTGCCCGCACGGGCATCGGTTGAGGCTTTCTGCGTTTGGGTCTGCACACCAACCCCCTGGCTGGTCAGCTGGGCTACAGCTTCTGCTGAAGAGGTTCTGTAGCAAGAGACCAACGGATCAACCGGTTGCCATGACCTCTGAACAGGCGGCGCAGCTCATCGATGACGCTCTGGATCTGGTGCAGGAGCGCCTCGAGACCCTCGACAAGCGCCAGCCGCTCGCCCATCAAGCCCTGATGGAGGAGTTCCGCGAGTGGCGCCATCCCCCCGGGAGCCACATTGACTTGATGGTCTGCCCGGGCTTCTCCACGAGCTGAGGCAGCGAAACGAGACACTGGAGGCATGTCCTCCGAAACGATCGC
Source organism: Synechococcus sp. W4D4 (assembly GCF_047716805.1). Classification (NCBI taxonomy): domain Bacteria; kingdom Bacillati; phylum Cyanobacteriota; class Cyanophyceae; order Synechococcales; family Synechococcaceae; genus Synechococcus; species Synechococcus sp. W4D4. The sequence continues at coordinate 20,716 of NZ_CP180404.1, forward strand.
CGCCGTCGCCACCGCCGTCGCCGCTGGCGAGGGCAGCGTCTCGATCGTCCGGATCTCTGGGCCTGAGGCTGAGGTCATTGGGCAGCGCTTGTTTGAGGCTCCCGGCAAGCAGGTCTGGGACAGCCACCGCGTGCTCTATGGCCATGTGCGCGATCCCGGCAGCGGCGAGCGGGTTGATGAAGCCTTGCTGCTGTTGATGCGGGCTCCCCGCAGCTTCACCCGCGAAACCGTCGTCGAGCTGCACTGCCACGGGGGTCTGATCTCTGTGCAGCGCGTGCTGGAGCTGGTGCTGGCCGCGGGTGCACGGCGCGCCTTGCCCGGTGAATTCAGCCAAAGGGCCTTCCTGAATGGCCGGCTGGATCTCACCCGTGCTGAAGCGATCAGCGAGTTGGTCACGGCCCGCAGCCGGCGGGCGGCCCAATTGGCAATGGCTGGCCTCGATGGTGGCTTGGAACGCCGGATAAGTGCGTTGCGGCTGCGCCTGCTGGATCAGCTGGCGGAGTTAGAGGCCCGGGTGGATTTTGAAGACGACCTGCCGCCCTTGGATGGTCAGGCGGTGGCATCGGAATTGCAGGCAGTCCGCGCTGAGTTGTTGGAACTGGTTGCCGACGGCGAGCGCGGCCAGATCCTGCGGGAGGGGCTCAAGGTGGCGATCGTGGGCCGCCCCAACGTCGGCAAGAGCAGCCTGCTCAATTTGCTCAGCCGCTGCGATCGCGCCATCGTGACCGACTTGCCCGGCACCACCCGCGACCTGGTTGAGAGTGAGCTGGTGTTGAAGGGCGTTCCGCTCACCCTGCTGGATACCGCTGGGATTCGCGACACCGACGATCGCGTTGAGCAGATCGGCATCGAACGCAGCCGCGGCGCGGTGCAGGCTGCGGACGTGGTGCTGCTGTTGTTTGACCTGGTTCAGGGTTGGTTGGCGGAGGACCAGGCTCTGCTGGATTCACTGCCTCCCGGTATCCCCCATTTGGTGGTGGCCAACAAGGCGGATCAGCCGGCGGCTGGGCCTCCCGCCGATGCCGATGTCTGCATCAGTGCCCTGACCGGTGCCGGTCATGAGGCCCTCGTCGATCGCTTGCTGCAGCGTTGCGGCCATGGCGGTGAGCAGGGGCTGCGGGTGGCCCTGAATCAGCGGCAGCTGGATCTGGCTGTGTCAGCAGCGGCGAGCTTGCAGCGCACCCTGGAAGCCGGTGAGCAGCAGTTGCCCTGGGACTTCTGGACGATTGACTTGCGAGGTGCCGTGCGCTCGCTTGGGGAAATCACCGGAGCGGAGGTCACCGAGGCGGTCCTGGATCGGATCTTCTCGCGCTTCTGCATTGGCAAGTAGGGCTCAGGGTTCCGGCAAGCTGCCCCTGGGTCCTTCATCACGCTGAGTTCAGATGAGCGTCGCTTCGCTTCCCCTGACGCCAGCCCTTCAGCAGCAGCTGCGCGATTGGCTGCAGGAGGACATCGGCCGCGGCGACCTCAGCGCCCCTGCTTTGGCCCCTGGTCGCTGCCGGGCCCACTGGATCAGCAAGGCCCCGGGCGTGTTCTGCGGCGGTCCATTGCTGGAGTTTGTGTTTCGCGAGCTCGATTCGACCGCCAGCGTGGAGCGGTTGGTGGCGGACGGGGATGCGGTCAGCCCGGGGCAACGCCTGGTGAACCTGGAGGCCGAGGCGTCGGCCTTGGTGGCGGCCGAGCGCACGGCCCTGAACCTGGCGATGCGCCTCTCGGGGATTGCCACGGAGACGGCCCGCCTGGTGGCTGAACTTGAGGGCAGCGGGGTCCGCTTGGCGGACACCCGCAAGACCACCCCGGGGCTGCGCGTGCTGGAGAAGTACGCCGTGCGCTGCGGCGGTGGCGTGAACCATCGCCTCGGCCTGGACGATGCGGCGATGCTCAAGGAAAACCATTTGGCCTGGGCCGGTGGGGTGGCCGCGGCAATCACCGCTGTTCGCGTTGGAGCCCCCTGGCCGGCTCGCGTGATCGTGGAAGCGGAGACCGCGGCTGAGGCCCAGGCGGCGATTGAGGCGGGAGCCGATGGGGTGTTGCTCGATGAGTTCAGCCCAGAGGCCCTGCGGGAGCTTGTCCCCCAGTTGCGGGCCCTAAGCCCACGACCGGTGGTGCTCGAGGCCTCCGGCGTCCAGCCGGATCAGCTGCGTGCTTATGGGGCTACGGGGATTGATCTGATTTCCACCAGCGCACCGGTGACCCGCAGCAGCTGGCTGGACCTGAGCATGCGCTTCTCCAGCTGAGCCATTCCCGCGGAGAGGGATGATCTGAAGATCTCCCCCGCATCTCCATGCTTCGCATCGCCCAATCCCTGGAGAACCAGCTGCGGGATGCGATGCAACGGGCGTTTCCGGAGGCGGCAGCGGCGGGGCAGGCCTTTGATCCCCAACTGGCGCCGGCCAGTAAGCCCGAATTTGGGGATTTCCAGGCCAATGGCGCTTTGCCCCTAGCCAAGCCCTTGGGCCAGCCACCCCGCAAGATCGCCGAGGCGGTGGTGGAGCAACTCAAGGCGGATGCGGGCTTTCTGGACCTCTGCCAGGAGCCGCAGATTGCGGGACCTGGTTTCATCAACATCACCCTGCAACCCGAGCGTTTGGCGGCGGAGGTGCAGCAGCGCTTGGGGGATGCCCGCCTGGGAGTTCCCGCCGTGGAGCAGGCCTCGCCGGTGGTGGTGGACTTCTCCAGCCCCAACATCGCCAAGGAGATGCACGTGGGGCACCTGCGCTCCACGATCATTGGCGACTCCCTGGCCCGTGTCCTGGAGTTCCGCGGACATCCGGTCCTGCGGCTGAACCACGTAGGGGATTGGGGCACCCAGTTCGGGATGCTGATCACCCACCTCAAGCAGGTGGCGCCAGAAGCGCTGGAAACCGCGGATGCGGTGGATCTGGGGGATCTGGTGGCCTTCTACCGCGAGGCCAAAAAACGCTTCGATGAGGACGAGGCGTTCCAGACCACCTCTCGGGAGGAGGTGGTGAAGCTCCAGGGCGGCGATCCGGTCTCCCTGAAGGCCTGGGGTCTGCTCTGTGACCAGAGCCGCCGCGAGTTCCAGAAGATCTACGACCGCCTCGACATTCGCCTGAGCGAACGGGGGGAATCCTTCTACAACCCCTATCTGGAAGGGGTCGTCCGCGACCTGGAGGCCACCGGTCTTTTGGTGGTGGATGACGGCGCCCGCTGCGTCTTCCTTGAGGGGGTGAGCGGTAAGGACGGCAAGCCCTTGCCGGTGATCGTCCAGAAGAGTGACGGCGGCTTCAACTACGCCACCACGGATCTGGCGGCCATCCGTTACCGCTTTGGTTCAGTCCCGGAGGGTGATGGCGCCCGCCGGGTTGTGTACGTGACCGATGCCGGCCAGGCGAATCACTTCGCTGGGGTGTTCCAGGTCGCCCGCCGGGCCGGTTGGCTGCCCGACGGTGCGCGCTTGGAGCACGTGCCGTTTGGACTGGTGCAAGGGGAAGACGGCAAGAAACTAAAAACCCGAGCCGGGGACACGGTGCGCCTGCGGGATCTTCTGGATGAGGCCGTTGAGCGCTCCGATGCGGACTTGCGTCGCCGCCTGGAGGAGGAGGACCGCAGCGAGGACGAGGCCTTCATTGAGCATGTGGCCACCACGGTTGGTCTGGCGGCGGTGAAGTACGCCGACCTCAGCCAGAACCGGATCACCAACTACCAGTTCAGCTTTGATCGAATGCTGGCCCTGCAGGGGAACACGGCTCCCTATTTGCTCTATGCCGTGGTCCGCATTGCCGGCATCGCCCGCAAGGGCGGTGACCTCGATGCCTCAGCCAGCGGGGCGCTTCAGTTCAGTGAGCCCCAGGAATGGGCCCTGGTGCGGGAGCTGCTGAAGTTCGATGCGGTGATCGCCGAGGTGGAGGAGGAGTTGCTGCCCAATCGTCTCTGCACCTATCTGTTTGAGCTCTCCCAGGTGTTCAACCGCTTCTACGACCAGGTGCCGGTGTTGAAATCCGAGGGGATAGCCCGTCAGTCCCGTTTGGCCCTTTGCCGTCTCACCGCGGACACCCTCAAACTGGGACTGGGTCTGTTGGGCATCCCAACGCTGGATCGGATGTGATGGAGCAAGCGTGGCCACCGGCTCGCCCTGAAGTGGAGAGCCTCCATGCCTACAGCGCTCCCCTGGAGGGACGCCGGACGTTGCTGCGGCTCGACTTCAACGAGAACACGGTTGGCCCAAGCCCCCGCGTCGTCGAAGCGTTGCGGACCATTCCCGCTGACCAGATCGGCATCTACCCCGAGTACGACGGCCTGCGGGAAGCGGTGGTGGCCAACCTGGGACTGCCGCTCCAGCCGGACCAGGTCGGCCTGTTCAACGGTGTCGATGCGGCGATCCACGCCGTCTTTCACGCCTACGGCGACCGCGGGGAGACATTGCTCACCACCTCGCCAACCTTTGGCTACTACACACCCTGTGCCCAGATGCAGGGGATGGTGATCGATGCCGTCCCCTATGTGGGTGAGGTCTTTGACTTCCCGCTGGAGACGATTCGCGAGCGCCTGCAGGCCTTGAAGCCCCGCCTTCTCCTGATCTGCAATCCCAACAACCCCACCGGGACCCGTCTGGCTCCGGACGTGATTCTTCAGCTCGCGGCCGAAGCGCCGTCCACGCTGGTGGTGGTGGATGAGCTCTACGAAGCCTTCACCGGCGACAGCGTTCTTCCCAGTGCCGACTTCGCGGCCACACCGAATCTGCTGGTCCTGCGTTCGCTGGCCAAAACCGCAGGCCTGGCGGGGTTGCGCATCGGCTTTGCCTTGGGCCACGCCGCCGTCGTGGATCGTGTCAGCCGGGTCACGGGGCCCTACGACATCAACAGTTTTGCGGTGACCGCAGCCTTCGCGGCCCTGAAGGATCAGGCCTATGTGGATGCCTATGTCCAGGAGGTCCTGAAGGCCAGAACCTGGATGGCCCAGCAGCTCCGGGCCGCAGGAGTTCGCCATCACATCGATGGCGGGAACTACCTGCTGGTGTGGCCCAAGGGTGATCCGGCGCTGATCGATCAGGGACTGCGTCAGGCCGGCATTTTGGTACGGGCGATGACCGGCAAGCCGTTGATTGATGGCTCGCTGCGGGTCAGCCTGGGCACCACGGCGCAGATGCAGCAGTTCTGGGCGGCCTACGCCGCCCTGGAGGGACTCGCGGCTTAGCGCATCACATCGATTTGGGTGCCCTCGCCGAGCTTGCCCGGCAGGCTCAGCACCCGGCCGACCCGTTTGACGCTGGTGCCCTTCATGGCCTCCAGGAAGGGTTCAACGCTGCTTTGATCGCAGTTCGCCGGCGTCTTGCCGCTGACGTACTGCACCGGAATCACCCGTTTGGGCGCCAGCTCGCGCACCACTGCTGCAGCTTCTGCGCCGTCATAGACCTTGGCCCCGCCGCCGACACCGACGATCAGCACGTCGGGCTTGCCCAGCAGCACACGGTCCTCAGGACTCAGCTGGGCGGCGGTGCCGCCCAGGTGGGCAAAGCTCAGGCCCCCTTGGCTCCAGCGCCAAAGGGTGGATTGACCAAAGCGACGCCCACCAAAGCGGTCGTGGGGTGCTGAGATGCCTTCGATCTTGAGGCCGGCCAGGCGGTAGGAGCCGGGTTGGCTTAGAAACTTGCCGCTCGCCACCGGGGCCCCTTCATCCAGCAACAGGCTGCTGGCCAGGATCACGTTGGCGTTGACCCGTGGTTCCGCCAGTCCCGCAGCGCAGGCCACGGCCTTGAACGGGTTGATCAGCACCTTCGCTCCCCCTCCTTGGATCAGCAGGGCGCTGTGTCCGTAGCTGGTGATCGTCACACCGGTGCTGGCACTCGCCGCCAAGGGAAGAGCAACGGCTGCGGCAGCCAGGGTGCGGATCAGCAGGGCCATGGAGCAGCTGGAGTTGGGCCGAACGTTAGCCGGCTGTCGCTTGGGCCAGGAAATTCCCCAGCAGCTGATGACCGCTCTGGGTGAGCACGCTTTCCGGGTGAAACTGCACCCCTTGCAGATGGGGGTGATCCCGGTGGCGTAGGCCCATGATCGTGCCGTCCTCGAGCCAAGCCGTGATCTCCAGGCAGTCCGGCAGCGATTCCCGTTCGGCAATCAGGCTGTGATAGCGGGTAGCTGTCAGGGGGTTGGGCAGGCCTGCGAAGACCCCGGCTCCCTCGTGCAGCACTGGGGAGGTCTTGCCATGCATCAGCTCTTTGGCCCGAACGACCCTGCCGCCGTACACCTGGGCGATGGACTGGTGGCCCAGGCAGACCCCCAAGGTGGGGACCGTTGGGCTCAGTTCCCGCAGGACCTCGAGGCAGACGCCGGATTGATCTGGATCGCCAGGGCCCGGTGAAATCAAGATGGCGTCAGGCTTCAGTGCGCGGATCTCCTCCAAGTTGAGGGCGTCGTTGCGCTCGACCCGCAGGTCTTCGGTGATCGGATGGTCGGCCGCCAGTTCACCCAGGTACTGCACCAGGTTGAAGGTGAAGCTGTCGTAGTTGTCGAGAACGAGAAGCATCAGCCCTGCAGCCAGGGCACCATTCAAACGCCCAGACGGGCCAAGAGGGCGGGGAGCATCAGCAGCGCCGCAATCACCAAGGAACTCAGGGCGGCCACCAGAACAGCTGCAGCGGCGCAATCCTTGGCGATTCGCGCCAAGGGATGGAACTGCCGGCCGATGGCCAGATCCACGACCGCTTCGGTGGCGGTGTTGATCAGCTCCAGCACCAAGACGGCGGCCACGGTCAAGACGAGGACGGCTAGTTGCGGCAAGGGCAGTTGCAACCACAGGCCCAGGCCAAAGACGCAGGCCCCGGTGACCACGTGGATGCGGAAGTTGCGCTGGCTACGAAAGCCGTAGATCAGGCCCTGGGCGGCATAGCGAAAGCTGGCTGGCAGATCACTCGCCACTTGCCAGGCTCCGAGTCGACGCACCTTGCTCCCAACACCAGTTCCCACCTCACTCGCCTGATAGAGGCTGCGCCTGGAGGTTGGATCCGGTTCCTGGGGTTGAAGCATGGGCAAAGGCGAGGGGGGCAGGCCTTTGGCCGCACACTACCGCTGCTCTGTCCCAGCGAGAAGCAGTTGCTGCCGCTGGAGCATCGCTTCGAGGCTCGCATCGTCCGGGTGGTCCCACCCCAACAGGTGCAACAAGCCATGGGTGGCGAGGAACAGCAGTTCTTCGCGAAGGCTGTGCTGGTGTTCAGGCGCCTGACGCGCAGCAGTTTCGATTGAGATCACGATGTCGCCTAACTCCAGGGCATCGAGCAGTCCCTCATCCGCGTCGAAGTCGGGCATGGGAATGGCCGGGGCATCGTCGAGGCCGTCGTCCTGCGCGGCGAAGGCCAGCACGTCCGTCGCCCCGGCTTTGTCGCGCCACTCACTGTTGAGAGCGGCGATTTCGTCATCGCACACCAGGCTCAGGCCGAGGCTGTAGGCCGGTGCCTGCAGGGACTCTGGAAGTTCGGCGCTGAGTTGGGCCAACCAGCCGCTGATCAATCCATGCCACGGTTCAATCCCGGCAATGGGATCACACAGGTCAGCAGCGGCTTGAACCAGGGTTGCTGGTAGATCCTCCGCGGCTTCAAAGGCCAAGTCCAGATCCGGTTCCGCCGTCATCGCCTCAGGCTCCAGGCAGTTGGGGTTTGCCCAGCCAGGCCACCAGGACGATGAAGCCCAGGAAGCCCAGAGCGGTCAATCCGAAGTGGAAGAGGCTCAACTTCCCCTTGCTCACCATGTTCCGCATCGCCAGTTTTGTGAAACTGGGGTTCTCGCCTTTGGGCTGTTGAGGATCAGTCATCGCTGCTAGCTCCGGCCACTTCGACGCCGGCATGCAGCAGGCTCTGGATGAAGGGATCGAGATCCCCGTCCATGACCCCTTGCACATCGGTGGTTTCGTGCTGGGTGCGGAGGTCTTTCACCATTTGGTACGGGTGGAAGACGTAGTTGCGGATTTGATTGCCCCAGGCGGCTTCAACGATGTCGCCGCGGATGTCGGCAATTTCGGCGGCCCGCTGCTCTTGGGCGATCACCAGCAGCTTGGCCATCAGTAGGGCCATCGCCTTTTCCTTGTTCTGGAGCTGGGAGCGCTCCTGGGTGCAGCGCACGAACAAGCCCGTAGGGATGTGGAGGATCCGTACAGCGGTTTCCACCTTGTTCACGTTCTGACCGCCGGCGCCGCCGGAGCGGGAGGTGGTGATCTCCAGATCCTTTTCGGGGATATCCAGCTTCACCTCCTCCTCGATCTTCGGCATCACCTCCACGCCCGCGAAGCTGGTTTGGCGCTTGTCGTTGGCGTTGAACGGGGAGATGCGTACCAGGCGGTGGGTGCCCTTCTCGTTGCGGAGATAGCCGTAGGCGTAGCGACCCTCGATTTCGATCGTGCAGCTCTTGATGCCCGCCTCTTCCCCGTCGCTGAGTTCGTCGACGGTCACCTTCATGCCGTGGTCTTCGGCCCAGCGGGTGTACATCCGCATCAGCATCAGCGCCCAGTCCTGGGCGTCGGTGCCGCCGGCACCGGCATTGATGCTGATGACCGCCCCTTCTTTGTCGTAGGTCCCGCTGAGCAGGCGCTCGAGTTCCCAGCGGTCCAGGTCGGCCCGCAGTTTCTTCAGGGCCGCATCCGATTCGCTGAGCAGCTCCTCGTCGGGTTCCAGGCCGTAGATCTCAACGGTGGCTTCGGCGTCGGCCACGGCGCCCTGCCATTGGGCGAGCTGCTCGAGCTGAGCCTTCACCTCATCCAGCTGGCGCATCTTGGCTTGCGCCTGTTTCTGGTCATCCCAGAAGTCGGGCTGCGAGGCCAGTTGCTCGAGGTCCTGTTGCCGTGCGTTCAGTGCAGCGACGTCAAAGACAGTCCTGGGCATTGCCCAGGCGGTCAGTGAGCTCAGAGAGATCGCGCTTGAAGTCGGTGAGGTCGAGCACCGGGCAGGAAGGAACTTGGTTTGACCGTATCAGTGCAGCTCGAGCGCAGGGCGGCTTCCCGTCCAAGCCCCTCAAATCTCGCTCCTAGGATTTCCCCACGCTTGAGAAGTGGCGCGATGCCGACGGTTGAGATCTACACCTGGCGCGCCTGTCCGTTTTGCATCCGCGCCAAGGCCCTCCTGGATCGCAAAGGGGTGACCTACACCGAGTACGCCATCGATGGAGACCAGGTGGCCCGCCAGGCGATGTCCGAGAAGGCGGGTGGTCGCACCAGTGTTCCCCAGACCTTTATCGACGGTCAGCACGTGGGTGGTTGTGATGACCTCTATGCCTTGGAGCGCAGTGGTCAACTCGATGCTCTGCTGGGAGCCTGAGTTTGAGCGCTCTCACTAGCGGTTTGCCCTCGCAGCTGTTTGTGATCGATCCGATCGCTCGGCTGCGTCCCACCAAGGATTCCAGTGTTGCCCTGATGCAGGCGGCCCAGCGGGCTGGTCAGCAGGTTTGGGTCTGCACACCGGCACAGCTCTCCGTTCAAGGCCAGAGCGCTTTCGTCCACGCCCAGCCGATTCGTCTGGCTGAGATCCGACCCACCGCCAGCGGTTGGGATCTTCCTGGACGTTGGTTTGAAGCCGATGAGCCCCGCTGGCTCCCCCTGAGCAGCTTCCCGCTGGTCTGGATGCGGAAGGATCCCCCGGTGGATGAGGCCTACCTCTATGCCACCCATCTGCTGGATCTGGCGGAGCGCCAGGGTGTGCGGGTTCTGAATCGCCCAGCCTCCCTGCGGGCTTGGAACGAAAAACTTGGTGCCCTGCGTTGGAGCCATCTGATGGCCCCCAGCCTGGTGGGTGCTGATGTGGAGCAACTGGCGGCCTTTGCCGCTGACCATGGCGATGTGGTGTTGAAGCCCCTCGGTGGGCGCGCTGGCCAGGGGGTTGTTCGCAGCCATGGGGGCGCGCCTGGTTTGAAGGCCTTGCTCGAGCTGGTCACAGCTCAACAGACCCTGCCGGTGATGGTGCAAGCCTTTCTCCCGGCGGTGACCGCCGGCGATAAGCGCATCCTCTTGGTGGATGGTGAGCCCCTGGGTGCGGTGAATCGGATGCCAGCTGCTGGTGAGTTCCGCAGCAACCTGGCGGTGGGTGGCTCGCCCCAGGCCACCGAGCTGAGCGAGCGGGAGCGTGAGATCTGCGCTGAGTTGACCTCAGCCCTGCGCGCCGAGGGTTTGTTCTTTGTGGGCATCGATGTCATCGATGGTCGCTTGAGCGAGATCAATGTCACCAGTCCCACCGGCGTGCGCGAGGTGGAGCGTCTGAGCGGCATCCCCCTGGCCGATCAGGCCATGGAGCGGCTCCTAGCCGGGTAGGGCTTCGCCGCAGTTGTCGCAGAACTGGGCTTCGGTTCGGTGGGTTTTGGCCTGGCAATTCCCGCAGGTGCGCTGCACCAGGGTGGGTTGAAGCCGCTGCATCTGCTGGACTTTGGCCCCGACGATGCCCGTGGGGACAGCAATGATGCTGTAGCCAAGCAGCATTACGAGTGAGGCCACCAGGCGACCGAGGGGGGTGATGGGAGCGACATCGCCGTAGCCCACGGTTGTGATCGTCACCACGGCCCAGTAGATGCCAATCGGGATGCTGCGGAAGCCGCTTTCCGGGCCTTCGATCACATACATCAAGGTGCCAATCAGCACCACGAGGGCCACGATCGTCAGCAGGAACACCGTGATCTTGCGGCGGCTCTGCACCAGGGCTTGGCGCAGCTGATCGGCCTCGTTGAGGTAGGACCCCAGCTTCAGGATCCGGAACACCCGCAGGAGGCGCAGCACCCGGATGATCAGGAACGACTGCCCCTGGGGCATCCCGAGGGTGAGCAGGGGAGGAATGCTGGAGAGCAGATCCACCAGGCCAAAGAAGCTGCGGGCATAACGCAGGGGTGTGCGACTGCAGAGCAGGCGCAGCAGATACTCCAGGCTGAACAGGGTGGAGAAGACCCATTCAGCGCCTGTAAACCACGGCGCGAACTGCGCGCCGAGGCGGGCATCGCTTTCGAGGGCCACCAGCAGCACGCTCAAGGCAATGGCGCTCAGTAGGCCAAGGTCGAAGGCCTTCCCGGCGGGGGTGTCGGACTCGAAGATCACCCGCTCGAGTCGGGTCTTGCCGAGCCATTGGCGCAGGCCAAGGGCGACTGGCACACAGAGGGCCAGCAGGACCGTGCCGGTGCCCAGGCCCGCTCCCGGCTGAATCACCGGAGGCTCTCGCTGTGGGGGAGATCGAGTTGCTGTTGCAGCACCCCCAGCTTCAGGGCGACTTCCGCTAGCTCCCGCTCGACCGTTGATCCGCGCACCAAGCCAGCACCAGCGGTGAGCTCCAGCCGGCGCCCCTGGAGGCTGCCGCTGCGGATGGCGACGCGCAGCTCCGTATCGCCTTCGCTGTCGATCCAGCCGATGGGGGCGGCGTAGTACCCCCGCTCGAAGGGTTCCAGGCTCCGCAGGGCGGCCATGGCTTCTCGGCAGGGCAGGCCTGCTACCGCCGGGGTGGGATGCAGGGCAGCCGCGAGCGAGAGCGGTTGCTGATCCTCGAGTGCGGCGCTGATGGGGGTGTGTAGATGGAGCAGTTGACCGTGCCTGGCGAGTCGCGGATGACGGGGTCTGCGGGTCTTCAGGCCAGCCGCGCGGAGCACGTCCGTGATCGCTTCGACCACTAACTCGTGTTCGCGGCGATCCTTGTCGGAGCGGGTGAGTCGTTCAGCAGTCGGTCCAACCGGTGCGGTGCCTGCGAGGGCGTCGCTGCGCAGTTGCCCCTGCCGCACCGTCAGTAGTCGCTCCGGGGAGGCCCCTAGGAGGGCCGAACCGCCTGCTTGCTGCCAGAGGAAGCGACAGCTGCCGGGTTGACGCAGCCGCAGTTGGGCCAGCAGCTGCAAGGGGTCCAGGGGTTGATCCAGCAGGAGCTGCTGCCGCACCGCGAGGACCAATTTGCGTAGTCGGCCCTCTTCCACCAGTTCCACGCCGCGCTGCACCACAGAGCGGTAGCCCTCCTGCCAGGAGGAGCGGCTGGCGATGGCCGGCCCTGGAGCATGGCCTTGATCCGCGCTGGGATCGGAGGGCAGAGCGCCGAGGCGCTCGGCCTGCTCCCAAAGTTCTTCGGCAACGCTGCGGGCGCTGATGTCCCCGCCGAGGTTGCGCTGCAGCCGCAGCCAGCAGTGGCGTCCCTGTTTGCTCAGCTGCCAGCGGGGCAAGACCGCCTGCACCCCCGGCACCCCTTCTCCTTCATGCAGCGGGCTGTCGAAAAAAGAGAAGGCCAGCAGCACCCGTGGACGCGCCAGGGGCGGGCAGCTTTGCGGGGCGGCCAGGCGATTGAGGCTGACGGCACTGAAGCGCTGGGCTAGTTCGAAGCGCCGGGGACCGCTGAGTTCAAGGCTGTTACAGCGCCCGCTTGCGGCGAGGCAGAGCCCGGGGGCGCTGTCCCAGAGGAAGCGGAACCGTTCACCCTCCTTCAGGTGGCTGAGCAGGGCCATGGGATCCCGGCTTGGAATCGCCATGGCCAGGCTGAGCACGCCTTCTCCCTCGAGCTGGCGCTCGCCGGCCTGGGCGGCGGTCAGCAGATCGCTGAAGCTGGTTGTGACGCTGGTGGGGGCCTGCAACCGAAACGGGCCGATGCGGCTGCTCAAATGTATGGGCCTTCCCGCACCTCGAGTTGCCTCTGCCCGCTGACGAGCCTCAGGTCGTCGCAAGCCTTCATGCCCCTGCCGCTGAGCGCAGTCGCCTCTGGAAGGCTGCGATCAAGTGGCCGATGTACGCCGTGGCCGTGATGCCAGTGCTCCTGGCGGCTGGTTGGCGCCTGCAGCAGGAGCTCCCGGTGCTGCTGGATCAGCTGTTTCTGTTCTTGTTGGCGGCCGTGCTGCTGCTGGCTTGGGAGAACCTGGCCAATGACGTCTTTGATGCGGACACCGGGGTTGATGCCACCGGAAAGCCCCACTCCCTGGTGAACCTGACGGGACGGCGGGATCGGGTGTCACTTCTCGCCAATGGCGCGCTGTTGGTGGGCCTGCTTTTGATGGCCCTGGTGGCCGTTCGTAGCCAGGGCGCTGTCCTGGCCCTGGTGCTGGCCTGCTGCGGCTTGGGTTACCTGTACCAAGGCCCTCCGTTTCGCCTCGGTTATCGCGGTCTCGGGGAGCCGCTCTGCTGGTTGTCCTTTGGCCCCTTGGCGACGGCCGCTGGCTTGATGGCCCTCGCCCCCGCAGGGGCGACTGCGGTGCCCTGGCGTGCGGCCCTGGAACTGGGGAGTGGCCCCGCCCTGGCCACGACCTTGGTGCTGTTCTGCTCCCATTTCCATCAGGTCGAGGAGGACGCCGCCCACGGCAAGCGCTCGCCGGTGGTGCGGCTAGGGACCGCTCGAGCGGCGGCTCTGGTGCCCTGGTTTGTGGCGGGTTGTCTGGCCTTTGAGTGGGGCCCGGTCCTGGTGGGCCACTGGCCCTTGACCGCTCTGTTGGGGGTGGCCGGTTTGCCTTCGGCCCAGGCCTTGATTCGACTGCTGCGGGAGCATCACCGCGAACCCGAGCGCATTGCCGGCAGCAAATTTTTAGCCCTGCGCTTCCAGGCCCTGAATGGTTTGGGCCTCGCCCTTGGTCTGGCCCTTGGGCCGTTGCTGGGCTGATGGAGCTGCGCTGGCGGCCCTATGCCTTCCGGCTGCCCAGTGCCCTGGTCAGTGCCCAAGGGCGCTGGCTCGACCGTCGCGGTTGGCTGCTGCGCCTAGAGGCCCCAGACGGACGGTTGGGTTGGGGGGACGCGGCCGACTTGCCCGCGGCTTGGCGGACGGCAGAGCCAGAACGACCTCCGCTGCAGGAGGCTCTCGCTCAGCTCCCAGGAGCCGTTGAGCGCCCTGGGCTGGAGGCCCAGTTGCCCGCGCTGCCCAGCGCCTTGGCCTGTGGCTTGGGCATGGCCCTGGCTGAACTCGATGGCCTTGGGGGCGAGGGCTGGCTGCCTGCCCCGACCTCCGCGGAGCTGTTGCCTGCCGGGCAGGCCGTTCTGCCGGCGCTTGAGGCCCTGCTGCAGTGCCCTTCGCCAGAGCCCAAGAGCGTGAAGTGGAAGGTGGCCGTTGAGGCCGATGCCAAGGAGCGTGTGCTGCTGGAGCGGTTGCTGGAGCAGCTCCCAGCGAACTGGAGTCTTCGCCTCGATGCCAATGGCGGCTGGGATCGCTCGGTGGCCCAAGGCTGGGCGGAGCGTCTCCAGGGCGAGTCGCGCTTGCAGTGGCTGGAGCAGCCCCTGGATCCCGCCGATCTGCAGGGGCTGCAGGCCCTGGCGCAGCGGGTTCCGGTGGCCCTGGATGAATCCCTGCGGCAGTGCCCGGAGTGTGTTGATGCCAGCTGGCCCGGTTGGCGGGTGCACCGGCCCTTGGCGGAGGCCGACCCGCGTCCGTTGCTGGAGCAGTTGCAGTGGGGCGTACCCCGCTTGATGGTGAGTACGGCCTTTGAGACGGGGATCGGCCGGCGTTTTCTGCACCACCTGGCGGGCCTGCAGGCCCTGGGGCCCACGCCGGTGGCCCCGGGCCTTGCGCCGGCCTGGCAGCCGGAGGGCCCATTGTTCAGCGCGGATCCCCAGCAGGTGTGGGAGGCGGCAGCGGCATGAATGGGATCGAGGTGCTGCTGGATCAGGGGGATCGCGCCGCCTTGGCCGAGCAGCTTCGCCAGCTTTGGCGCGAAGGCCTGACCACAGCGGTGGTCAGGCCCCAGGAGAGAGCCCAGCTGGAGCCTCTGCTGGAGGCGCCGCTGCCGGAAGGACTTGGGCCGGCCTTGGTGCTCGGCACGGGCGGCAGCACCGGTGCGCGCCAGTGGTGCCTGCAGCCCATGGCTCACCTGCAGCGAGCGGCCAGGGCCACGGCCGAATGGCTTCAGGGCATCGGCATTGATCCAGGGGGCTGTGAGCTGCTGAACCCCCTGCCGCTGCATCACATCAGTGGCCTGATGCCCCTGGTTCGCGCTGAGCAGTGGCAGGTCCCGTTGCGGTTTCTGCCGCCGCAGTGGCTGCGGGAACCGGCCCTGCTGGCGCAGCAGGCATCCTTGGCTGGCGAGCGGCAGGCGCTGGTGTCGCTGGTGCCCACCCAGCTGCAGCGGTTGCTGGAGGATCCGCGCGGCCTTGCCTGGCTGCAGGGCTGCGCCTTGATCTGGACGGGGGGCGCGGCGTTGCCCCAGCCCTTGGCGGAGGCCTGCCGGCGGGAGGGCTTGCCCCTGGCCCCTTGCTACGGGAGCACGGAGACCGGGGCGATGGTGGTGGCCCAGGCACCGCAGGCTTTTCTGGCGGGGGAGAGCGGCTGCGGTCAGCCTCTGCCCCATGCCGAGTTGCGGCTGGAGCCCAGCAGTGGCGCGTTGCAGATCCGCAGCGACAGCCTGGCGGCGGCCCTCTGGTCTGGGGAGGCCTGGCAACCCCTGCCGCTGCAACAGGGCTGGTGGAGCAGTGGTGATCTGGCTCGATTGGATGCCAGGGGGCTTCAGCTGCTGGGCCGGCGCGATGGGGCGATCCAAAGCGGCGCTGAGACGGTGTTCCCCGAGCAGGTGGAGCAGGCGCTGCTCAGGCTGCTGAAGGACGCGGCCATTGGGATCGACGGGTTGCTGCTGCTGCCCCAGGACGACCCCCTTTGGGGGGCCCGTTTGTCTGCCCTGGTGCGGCCGGCCGAGCCGCAGGATTGGCCGGCCCTGGAGCGGAGCCTGCGGCACCTGGCTGAGCAGTTGCCCCCGCCCCAGCGGCCCCGCCAATGGCTGCTGTGTGAGGGCTTGGAGCGCAACGCGATGGGCAAGTGGGAGCGCCAGCGCTGGCGGCAATGGCTTGCGTCCCGGCCGTGACAGATCGAGCCTGACTTGCTAGAAGCGGCCTATGGCGGGAGGACCCATGGCTGAGAGCAACCTCACCGAAGCCAGCAACAAAAAGCTCGCGGCGGGCTTGCTTGCGATCTTCTTGGGCTCACTTGGCGTGCACAAATTTGTGCTGGGCTACAACACTGCTGGCTTGATCATGCTGCTTGTCACCGTCTTGACCTGTGGCGTTGCGGGCTTCGTGATGGGTGTGATTGGAATCATTGAGGGAATCATTTATCTAACGAAAACACCGCAAGAGTTTGAATCGACCTATCTGCAGAACAGCAAAGAGTGGTTTTGACGTTTGGTTGTGAAATCAGCCCATCTCTGGATCTTGCCACTCTCAGCCTTGCTCAGTGTGGGGCTGTTCTCCACGGTTCCTGCTGAGGGATTTCATCCCTTCGCGCTTCTCGCCAGTTTGCTCCCGCTGCAATTGGCAGCGCTGTTTTGGTGTCTTGGGGTGGTCTCTAAAGGGGCTGAATCCCGCCTTGCAAGGCAGAGGCTTCCAGCCAACGATTGATGCCTTGTGGTAACTCACAGCGTTGCCGTCCGTCGGCGCGGATAGCGACATGGAGAGTGAGCCCCTCAGCGACGAGCTGGTCGTCGCTGCTGAAGCTGTAGCGGACTTCAAAGCAGCCAGGATCCAGCCGCGTGGGCTTCAGGCCGATGGCAAGCGGTGAGCCGCAGATCAAGGGCCGGCGAAAATCGGCGCTGCAGTGAACGATCGGAAGGGCGACCTCCGGTGTGCAGCCGGGGGTGGGAAAAATCTCGGCGGCGGTCAGGCCAAAGCGTTCGAGACTTTCTTCATAGGCCTCATGGCACCAACGCAGGAGCTGTTGGAAGTGCATCACTCCTGCCGCGTCGGTTTCACCGAAACGCACGCTGCGGCAAAGCATCAACCAGCTGTTCGGATTCATTGCAAGCCGAAGTCAAACCCGTGGTGGTGTCTGCACCATGGCTTCAGTTTGAGGGATCACATGGCTTCGGCGCTGGCCACAGAATCACCCAGCATTAATCGGGCCTGGGAGGCCTTTGTGGCCCACGTTCCCGCAATCCTGCTGGCCTGGATTGCGGCTACGGGGATCAGTGTGATCGGCATGCTGGTGTACTTCGTGATCAGCCTCGTGCTGACGACCCTGAGCGGTGCTGACCCGAATGGTGGTGGCACCGTCTTGGCGATCGCGGTGGGGCAGCTGGGTCAATTCCCCTTCACGGTCCTCTCCAGTTTGGTGGCGGTGCTGGTCGCGGCAATTCCTGCGCTCTATTACGAGCGCGGCGAGGTAGTCACGGTTCAGGCTGCATTTGCGGCGCTATTCGAGAGGCCCTGGCGCTATCTCTGGGCCGGTGTGCTCTTCACGCTTCTCGTTCTGGTTGGGTTTCTCTTCTGTGTGCTTCCCGGGGTCTTGATCTTGTTCGTGACCCCGCTCTATGTGAATCGCATTTTTAATGCCAACTTGAGCGTGACCGATGCCTTTGCTGCTTCGGTTCAGGCCCTGTTCCGCTCGCCTCAGGGAATCAGCTATCTGGGCATTGAAGTGTTGGCCGCCTTGCTGGTGCTGTTGGTGTCGATCTGCACCTGTGGTTTTGGTGCCCTACTGGCGCTACCTGTCAGTTCCTTCTATCTGCAGAACGCGGCCTACAACAAGGGCTTAATTAGCTGAGCTGCGCCAGCGGAAAGTGCAGAAGCCCTGGGCCTGGCCAGCCACCAAGACTCACCCCGAGTCGCAGCACCCAGTAGCCCAGGAGGGCCAAGGCCATCGCGCCGAGGGGCCAAGCCGGGATCCCTCGCGGCAGCAAGCGGCGCTGGCGGATGGAGAGCACGGACCAGCCGATTAAGAGCCCAGCCATCACGGGCCCAAAGGCATGGAGCTCCAGCGCTCCATCCAGGTTGCCGGTCAAGCTGGCGGCGGTGGCGCGGGTCAGGTAGCAGGTCGGACAGGGGATTCCAGTGAGGGCCCGCAGGGGGCAGCTCCATCCCGGCAAGCCCGGGTGCAGCCCCTTCAGCCAGAGGGACCCGGTGAGGCCAGCCGGCAGGAGATAGCCGCTGCTTTGAATCCGTTGAAGAAATCGACGCAGGGGGTAGGCAAGACAGACGTTGCTGCCACAGTTTGCCTCCAATGCTGCGCTGTTCCGATGGAAGCACTGGTGAGATTTCTATTGGCCGATGTTCCTGTCTGGACGCTGGCCTTGGCGTTGATCATTGCTCTGGCTCAAACCCGTCGCCAGTGGCAGCTTGGGCGCTGGGCTGAAGCGTCCTTGCTTTGGATTGCTTTTTGGGTGTTGGGTGTTGCTGGCGTCTATGGATTTGTCGCCCACATTGCCTTTGGCCCCTTCATTGCCGAGCAAATTGGCTGGCCCAATAGTCCATTTCAAAACGAGGTGGCCTACGCCAATCTCATGATGGGGATCTTGGGGTTCAGCAGTTTTGTGCTGCGCCAACGCGCTTACTTAATGGCGTCGATGACCGCTTATTGCAGCTGGTTCTTTGCAGACGGCATCGGGCATGTTGTGTCGCTGTTCATGGATCACAACAGCGCACCGTCGAACGCAGGCAGTCCTCTCTATACCGACCTGCTCACACCCGTTTTGGTTGTAGTGCTGATCGCGTTGAGTCGATCAACCCGCCACCGCTTTCGTTAGCGGTCCACCGAGCCCATGATCACGTCGATCGAGCCCAGGATCGCCATGATGTCGGCCACCTTGGCCCCCTTGAGGATGTGGGGAAGGATCTGCAGGTTGGTGAAGTCGGCCGCACGGATCTTGAAGCGCCAGGGCGTCACGTCGTTGTTGCCCTGAAGGAAGACCCCGATTTCCCCCTTGCCTGATTCCAGGCGGGTGTAGAGCTCGCCGTTGGGGATCTTGAAGGTGGGCGCCACTTTCTTGGCGACGATTTGATAGTCGAAGCCGGCAAATTCGCTGCCCTTGCCCTCGGCCATGCGCCGCGCCTCGAGGTTCTCGGTGGGGCCGCCGGGGATCATCTGGCAGGCCTGGCGCAGGATCTTCAGCGACTGGCGCATCTCCTCGATGCGGACGCGGTAGCGGGCGAAGCAGTCGCCTTCCTTCACCCAGGCCACATCCCAGTCGAAGTCGTCGTAGCACTCGTAGTGGTCGACCTTGCGCAGGTCCCAGGGCACCCCGGACGCCCGCAGCATGGGGCCGGAGAGGCTCCAGTTGATCGCCTGTTCGCGGCTGATGGTGCCGAGACCCTCAATCCGCTTGCGGAAGATCGGGTTGTTGGTGATCAGCTTTTCGTATTCGTCGATCTTCGGGCCGAACCAATCGCAGAAGTCCAGGCACTTGTCCAGCCAGCCGTAGGGCAGGTCCGCGGCGACACCACCGATGCGGAAGTAGTTGTTGTTGATCAGGCGCTGCCCGGTGGCGGCTTCCCAGAGGTCGTAGATCATCTCCCGCTCGCGGAAGATGTAGAAGAACGGCGTCTGGGCACCCACATCCGCCAGGAAGGGGCCAAGCCAGAGCAGGTGGTTGGCGATGCGGTTGAGCTCGAGCATCAACACGCGGATGTAGCTGGCGCGCTTGGGCACCGGCACATTGGCCAGGCGCTCGGGCGCATTGACCACGATGGCTTCGTAGAACATGCCCGCCGCGTAATCCATGCGGCTGACGTAGGGCACAAACATCACGTTCGTGCGGTTCTCGGCGATCTTCTCCATGCCGCGGTGGAGGTAGCCGATGACCGGCTCGCAATCCACCACGTCCTCACCGTCCAGGGTGACCACAAGCCGCAACACCCCGTGCATCGAGGGGTGGTGGGGCCCGAAGTTCACCACCATCGGCTCCGTGCGCGTTTCCAGCTGCGTCATGGGGCCGAGGAATAGGGCTCGCTGCCGGGATCTTAGGAAGGAAGGGCCCGTTGCTTACACCTCCGCTGGTTCAGGCCTTTGACCACGTGCCTGTGCTGGCAGCACAGGTGATGGCCAGTTTCGCTGCGCTGGAACCCCTTTTGCAGGAGCGGGGTGGTGGTCTGCTGATCGATTGCACCCTCGGTGGCGGCGGCCACAGCGCCCTGTTGCTCGAGGCCCATCCCAGCCTGCGCTTGGTGGGGTTGGACCAGGACCCCACCGCCCGGCAGGCGGCGGCGGAACGCCTGGCGCCCTTTGGTGATCGGGTCAGGGTCGTCGCCACCAACTTCGCGGACTACCAGCCCGAGGAGCCGGCCCTGGCGGTCATGGCGGATTTAGGCGTGAGTAGCCCCCAGTTTGATGTGGCGGAGCGGGGCTTCAGTTTTCGCCAGGACGGTCCCCTGGACATGCGGATGAATCCCCAGGCCGGGGAGACCGCGGCGGAGCTGATCGAGCGCCTGGATGAGACGGAGCTGGCGGACCTGATCTACGCCTATGGCGAGGAGCGGCTCTCCCGGCGCATTGCCCGCAAGATCAAGCAGCACCTGAGCGAACAGGGTCCCTTTGCTGGGACCGATGCCCTGGCCTACTTGGTGGCGGGTTGCTATGCCCCCAAGGCGCGCCGGGGACGGATCCACCCGGCGACGCGCACCTTTCAGGCCCTGCGGATTGCCGTGAACGATGAACTGGGGGTCCTGGATCGCCTGTTGCAGCAGGCCCCCGATTGGTTAAGCCCCGGCGGGCTGATGGGGGTGATCAGCTTTCACTCCCTCGAGGATCGCCGCGTCAAGACCGCCTTCAGCAGCGATGAGCGGCTGCAACGGGTGACCCGAAAACCAGAAACGGCTGGAGAGGAGGAGCAGAGCTCCAACCCTCGCAGCCGTTCCGCCAAATGGCGCGTCGCTAGGCGGCGCGATCTGAGCTGATCAGGTGTTGCTCATGATCCCGGTGTGGTCCTGGCTGCCGAACAGCTGGCGATAGGCCGCGGTGCTGACGCAGATCAGCACAGGAGCCAGCACCAGCAGGCCACCGGCGTTGAACAGGTAGGCGACGCCGGCGACGACGCTTTCGACGATCACGAACCAGAGCACGGTCCACCAGCTGGGGTTCACCCCATCGATGCCGGCCTGGAGAGTTTCCACAGGACGCTTGGCGCCATAGAGCGACATCGGCACCAGGAACTGCTGGGTGACCACCAGCCAGATCTTGAAGATGGCGAAGGCGATCACCGGGATCCAGAACAGGACGGTGTTGACCTTGCCGAGACCAAAGCCGATGCCCCAGGCCACGGCGCCCACGACGGCCAGCACGATCACCAGCAGCAGGCTGGAGCCGAAGAGGCGGCCGCTGGCATCGCTATCCCAGCGGGTGAAGCTGCTGAAGCTGGGCTTCTGGCCTTCGAGGCTGGTCCAGGCGCCGCGGGTCAGACCCACGGCGGCCCAGAGGGCAACGATGATGTAGCCGATGATTCCCACCACCAGGCCGATCTTGGTGGCGACGGGGTGCACCAGGGCCGGTGCACCAAGGGCCAGGTGAAGCAGGCCGCTGGTGATCAGGCCGATGAAGGGGGCCATGATCACCAGCACCAGCACCTGGAAGAGCACAAAGGGCCAGGGGGCGCGGCAGAAGGCCTGCCAGCCATCCTCGATCGCTCGCAGGATGGAGAGCTTGTTGGTGCCTGGGGTGGGCAATCCCATCGAAAAAGCAGGTGTTTGGCCGGAAAGTAGCGACCACGACAGCGTCTGCCCAGAAATGTTGAACTTTCGAAGTGCTAGGCCCGCCGCAGGGTCTTGAGCGTTTCTTCCAGGACGTCTCCGGCGCGCTCCACCTCGGTGCTGGTGCTTGGGCGCCCCAGGCTGAAGCGCACCGAGGCCGCCGCCTCCAGGCGACTGCGGCCCAGGGCTTGGAGCACGTGGGAGGGTTCGCCCGCGGCGCAGGCGGAGCCGCTGCTGACCGCCAGGCTGCGGCGTAGGCCTTGATGCAGGGCGTTCCCCTCGACTCCCTCGATGCTGATGTTGAGGTTGTGGGGCAGGCAGGGGGCTGCGGCACCGTTGCGCTGGATTCCCCCCAGGGCTTGGCAACGCTCCCAGAGGGCATCGCGGAGCTGAGCGAGCCGCTGGCCCCGCTTTTCTCGATCCGCCTCGGCCAGCTCCACTGCTCTGGCCAGGCCGACGATCAAGGGCACCGGCAGGGTGCCCGCCCGCAGCCCCCGCTCTTGGCTGCCCCCGTGTTGCTGGGGGGCCAGCTCAATTCCTGGGGCGATGGCCAGGGCGCCGATTCCTTTCGGGCCATACAGCTTGTGACCGCTGAGGCTGAGTAGGTCGATGCCGAGCTCGCGTGCCTGCAGGGGGACGTGTCCGACCGCTTGGGCCCCATCGCAGTGGAAGAGGACCTGGCGCCTGCGGCAGAGCTCAGCGATGGCTGCGAGTGGCTGAAGCACGCCGATCTCATTGTTGGCGGCCATGACGCTCACCAGAAGCGTCTCCGGGCTGAGGGCTTGCTCGAGCCGTTGCAAGTCGATCAGACCATCGACCTGGGGCGGTAGGCAGATCAGCTCAAAGCCGTGCCCCGCGAGGTAGCGCAGGGGATCGAGGACAGCCCGGTGCTCGGTTGCCAGGCAGACCAGGCGCCGGCGGGTTCCGCCGCGCTGCAATTCCGCCTCCGCCACACCTTTGATCGCCAGGTTGTTGGCTTCGCTGGCTCCGCTGCAGAAGATCAGCTCCTCGGGGGCGAAGCCCAGGCTGCCGGCGATCGCGGCCCTGGACTGCTGGACCACGGCGGCAGCGGTGAGCCCAGGCCGATGCAGGCGACTGGCGGGGTTGGCGAAGTCCTCGGTCCACCAGCGCGCCATCGCCTCAACCACCCCCGGATCGCAGGGGGTGGTGGATTGATAGTCGAGGTAGGTGACGCCGGAGCCCATGGACACCCATGCTGGCAACCATGCTGCCGTTCTCGGGCGCCATGGGCCGTCGTATTGCACTCCTGTCGTTGCTGCTGGGTTCCGCCGCCCTCGGGCTTGGCGCCCGGGCTCAGGAGGTCCGCGATGGCGTTTTTTTCAAGCCTTCTGAGCAGCGGCCCGCTGATCTGGTGGTGTTGCGGGAATGGGGAACGATCGAGGGCATGCACCTGATCGGGGTGCATGGGGTTAAGCCTGATCCAGGCGACGCCACGGCCCGGTCGATCGTTGTCTGGGTGGAATCGCCGACGGGGGTTGAGCTGGCTGTCGACAACCTGCGCTGCAGTGCCAGTGCGCCGATGCGCCTGACCAAGCGCGGCAATGCGCTCTTGATCAAGGAGCTCAACCCCGGGGGGCAGGTCACTGAAGCCAACCGCATGGATCACAAGATCTGGTGGGCCGCCTGTTTCCCGGACCAGGCCGGCAAAGACCCCGCCACCCTCCAGGCCTTGGCCAGGCAGTTGGGTTACTCCGGCCAGCTGATTGAGCAGCAGCAGGTGCTGCCTGGAAACCCTCGATAGATTGCGCCGATGAGCCTCGAATCCGACACCCAGCCCGACGTCACGCCAGCGGCTCCAGCGCGCTTGCTGCTGGTGGATGACGAACCGGGGTTGCGCACCGCCGTACAGGCCTACCTCGAAGACGAGGGGTTTGCGGTGACAACGGCCGTCGATGGTGAGGACGGCTGGGCCAAGGCCCAGGAGTTGTTGCCGGATGTCGTGATCAGTGACGTGATGATGCCCCGCCTGGATGGCTATGGCCTGCTGCGGAAACTCCGCGAGGACGAGCGCCTGGGCGGCACGCCCGTGATTTTTTTGACGGCCAAGGGGATGACGGCCGATCGCATCGAGGGCTTTCAGGCCGGCTGCGACGACTACATCCCCAAGCCCTTCGACCCCGATGAACTGGTGGCGCGGGTGCACAACGTGGTCAAGCGCCAGGAACGGCTGCTGACCGAAGCCGCCCGCTTTGCCGATGCCGACATCGGCCAGATGGCGAAGCAGATCACCGAGATCCGCTCCCTACTGGCCACCGGTGGCAGCAAGCAGCCGACCGCGGCGGTGAAGCACGAGTTCACCCCCCGGGAAGCCTCGGTGCTGCAACTGGTGGCGGAGGGAATGATGAACAAAGAGATCGCTCGGCGCCTGGAGACCTCGATCCGGAACGTCGAGAAGTACGTCAGCCGGCTGTTCACCAAGACCGGCACCGCGAGTCGCACGGAATTGGTGCGCTACGCCTTGGAAAACGGCCTGGTTGAGTAAGGACTGGCTGCCGGCGGCCCTGAACGGCGGTCACCGCTACCGGGACCGGGTCCAGGCGGCCGCTGCCAGCACGGTTGGCTACTACGCCGAGCGCTATGTCCATTCCGATCCGTCGGTCTGGAGGGAGCGTCTGGCCGCCGGTGAGATCTGGTGCAACGGCCAACAGCTCCGGGCCGATGCAGCGTTGGCCGCCGGGGATCAACTGCTCTGGCATCGGCCCCCCTGGGAGGAGGCCGCCGTGCCGGTGCTGAGCCAGCACGCGGTCGTCTTCGATGACGGCGATCTGCTGGTGCTGAACAAACCCAGCGGTCTGCCGGTGTTGCCCGCCGGGGGGTTCCTGGAACACACGCTGCTGATGCAGCTGCGGTCCTGGGCCCCGGAGGCCAGGCCGGTGCATCGCCTGGGGCGCTTCACCTCCGGGGTGTTGGTCTGCGCGCGGCAGCGCTCAACCCGCGCCAGCTTGAGTGCGCGCCTGCGGGAGAGCACCGCAGATGTCACTGTCCGTCGGGGCTGCCTGAAGGTTTACCGGGCGTTGACCGAACCGTTGCCGGCCGATTGGGGGCTGGGGGAGACCCGCCCGATCAAGACCCCGATTGGTTTGCGGCCCCACCCCCTGCTGGGGCAGTTGTGGTGCGCGGCCTTGGCCGGTGATGCGTGCGCCCTGGCCTCCCGCAGCGCCTTGACCTTGCTCGAGCGCAAGCCGGGTCGCTGCTTGGTGGAGGTGAAGATCGCCACGGGACGGCCCCACCAGATCAGGATTCACTCCGCCGCCATCGGATCTCCTCTGCTGGGGGATCCCCTCTATCTGCCGGGGGGAGAGGCGCGCGCTGAGGTGCTTCCCGGAGCTGGCGGCTACCAGCTCCATGCCCACCGACTCAGTCTGGAGCCGGAGGGGCTTTGCCTTGAGGCGCCCCTGCCCTCAGGCCTTCTCGAAGGCCAGCAGCCGTGAGAAGTAGAAGGGGGCCTTGTTCAGGCTGCGGCGCTTGAGCACGAAGCCGGCCTTTTCAGCGGCCTGGACGATGCCCTTCTCGCGAAGGGTGTAGGCGCGGGTGGTCTTGCTGGGACCGGGGAAGAGCTGGCCGATCTTTTTGAGCACCGCCAGGACCGGGGTGTAGGGAGCGAAGCTGACGATCAGGTGCTTCTCGGCCATGGAGGCGAGGTGGCGAACCATCTCCTCGGCTGGTTCCTGGGGGTAGTGGATGAAGACATCCAGGCAAACCACGGTCTCGTAGCGACCGCTCAGGCTCTCCAGGTCAGAGGCCAGGTAGCTGACGCGGCCAGGGGCGATCCCAGATTCATTGGCCCGGCGCTCCGCTTCTTTGACCATGGCCTCCGAGAGGTCTGAGGCGGCAATGGAGCCTGCCCCCAGTTGGGCCAGGGGCAACGTGAGGCTGCCGACGCCACAGCCGGCATCACAGAAGCTGCGGCCGCCCAGGTTCCCCTGCTCCTGGAGCCAGGCCAGCACGTTGTCGACGGTCTTCTGGTGGCCGATGCGGATGTTCCGTTGCACCTTGTTGACGTCACTGGACTCGCTGTAGATGCGGTTCCAGCGATCGAAACCGGTGGTTTCGAAGTAGCCCTTCACCTCTTGCTTCTCGGCCTGCTTTTCCGCGGCCTTGTCGTTGAGGAGCTGATCGGCGGGCATTCGGCGGAGGGGGGAGATGGGGCGGATCCTATTCAGGCGGCCCGGATCCAGCGCAGGTCCGCACTGGGCCCACTCCAACGCAGGGTTTCGCCGATGGGTAGCCCTTGGAGTTGCTGTTGCACCCGGGTCGCCCCACCCAAGAGGCGCCGGGGCAGGACGGTGGCCGCGGCGATGGCCCGATCCGGCTCACCGCTCCAACGGGCCAGCCGTTTGACCCCCTCGAGCAGCGGCAGGGTGACCCCGGCCAAGGTGCCGTCCTCGAGCCGGCAACTCCCCTGCTCGACGATCAGCGTGCGGTCATCCCAGCGGTGCAGCCCGTCGGCCAGGCCATAGGGGGCTAGGGCATCGCTGACCAGCACCACCTGCTCGGGTGCGAGCCGCTGCAGCAACACCGCCATGGTCGGATCCACATGGACGCCATCGGCGATTAAGCCGAGGGCGATGTCGCCCCGCCGGACCGCCGCGCCAATGGGCCCAGGACTGCGGTGATGCAGTCCTGCCATCGCGTTGAAGCTGTGGGTCAGCATCTCCACCCCCCGCTCGAAGGCGCGACTGGCCTGCTCCGCCGTGGCCTCGCTGTGCCCCAGGCTGACCAGGATTCCTCGATCGCGCAGGGCGCCGATCACCGCCTCTGCCCCCGGCAATTCCGGCGCCAGGGTCACCAGAGCGATCTCCGCTTCAAAGCCGCCGATGCGCTGATTCAAAGCCTCCAGGCTCGGTGAGGCCAGGTGTTCGGCCGGGTGAGCACCGCGTTTGCCATGGGCGAGAAAGGGGCCCTCAAGGTGTGCTCCCAACAGGCGGCAGCGGCCGCTCCGGTGTTGGAGGCGCGCTTGGCGCAGCACCTCTAGGGCTTGGCGTAGCGGCGAGAGGGCGCAGGTGACCAGGGTGGGGCTGATCGCCTCGACCCCATCACGCCAGAGCAGCTCCAGTAGCTCCAGCAGTTGGGGGAGATCGCTCGGCTGTAGCTCGGGAAAGGCCAGTCCCAAGCCACCGTTGATTTGCCAGTCGATGCCGGCGGGGCTGAGCCAGTCGCCATGCCAGTTCTCACCCGCGGCGGCACTGCCCGGGGGCATGGGCTGGGTGGTGGCGATTCGCTCGTGGGCCAGCCCGATGCGCCAGAGCCCTGGCTCTCCAGGTAGGCGAACGTGGCTCAGCCAGCGCATTCGATGCGAGAACGGAACCATGTCATCCTCGCTGCGAAAGCCGAAACGTGCCGATGTCTGACGCTGCGCTGGTGGCTGTGGTGATGGGGAGTGACTCCGACCTGCCCACCATGCAGCCCGCCGTCGAGATGCTGAACCGCCTGGGGGTGGCGACGGAGGTCCGGGTGCTTTCGGCCCACCGGACACCCTTGGAGATGGTGGACTTCGCCCAAGCTGCCGCTGGTCGCGGCTTCAAAGTGATCATTGCTGGGGCTGGCGGGGCCGCCCACTTACCCGGCATGGTCGCCTCCCTGACGGTGTTGCCGGTCATCGGCGTCCCGGTCCTGACCAGGGCCCTCTCCGGAGTGGATTCCCTCCACTCGATCGTGCAGATGCCCGCAGGCATTCCGGTCGCCACCGTGGCGATTGGCAATGGGGCCAATGCGGGCCTGCTGGCGGCTCAGATCTTGGCCACGGCCGATGGGGCCCTGTCGGCCCGCTTGGCGGAGTATCGCCAGTCCCTCCACGATCAGGTGGCGGCGAAGGATGCCCGCTTGCTGGAGCTGGGCAGTGCCGCTTACTTGGCACAGATGTGATCGGTTGGGGCGATGTTGGGGTGACCCATGCTTGAGCGTCTGGTTCTTCCGCCCTGGTTGCGCCTGAGCCTGGCGCTGCCTCTTTTGGCGTTGAACCTCTGGGTTCTGCGGCAGTTGCTCTTGCCGCTGGCTCCCTTCCCGGCCCTGTTCGTCGGGGCTGCGCTCATCGCCTTTCTGCTGGACCTCCCCACCCGGTGGTTGGCCCGTCGCGGGCTGCCGCGGGGTTTGGCGGTGCTGTTGGTGGTGGGTCTGTCCTTGACCCTGCTGGTCTTGGCCGCCCTCTGGCTGGTCCCGCGGCTGATTGAGCAACTCGGAGAGCTGATCAATGCCTTGCCGTCTTGGTTGGTGGAGGCTGAGGGCCTGCTGGATCGCCTGGAGGTCTGGGCCGCCGATCGGGCACTGCCCACGGAATTCACGGATCTGAGCAGCACCCTCTTTGCCCGGGCCAGTCAGCTGGCGAGCCAACTCAGCCAACGGGCCCTGGGGATCTTGGGCGCCACCGTGGGGCTCACGGTCAACGTCGTGATCGTGGCTGTGTTGGCCCTGTTCCTCTTGCTGGGCGGGGATCCGATCGTGGCGGGATTGGCCCGCTGGCTGCCCGAGGGCACCCGGGAGTTGGTCACCGGCACCTTGAATCGCACCTTCCGGGGTTACTTCGCCGGGCAGGTGTTGTTGGCGTTGATCCTCAGCGCCTTGCAGATCGTGGTCTTCACCCTGCTGGGGATTCCCTATGGGGTGCTCTTCGCCGTGGCGATTGGGTTCACCACCCTCGTGCCCTACGCCAGTGCAGTGACGATTGTCTTGGTCAGCGTGCTGCTGGCCTTGGATGATCCCCGCACCGGCCTGGAGGTCTTGGCGGCGGCCATCAGCGTCGGTCAGGTGGTGGATCAGGTGATCCAGCCGCGCTTGATGGGCAGCATCGTTGGCCTCCAGCCCGCCTGGCTGCTGGTTTCCCTGCCGATCGGGGCCCGTGTGGGCAGCTTGATGGGCTTTGGCGATCTATTGGGGTTGCTGCTGGCAGTCCCGGTGGCCAGCTGTTTGAAAACCTTTCTGGATGCCTGGGGGCAGCAGCCCGCCCCCGATGGGATCACTGAGGAATCACGCCCGCTTCGCGCAGGTGGTTGATCACCAACTCCACGCAGGCCTCCAGGCTTTGGCTGCCGGTGTCCACCCGCAGTTCAGGCTTCTCGGGGGCTTCGTAGGGGCTTGAGATCCCGGTGAATTCCTTGATCTCGCCAGCACGGGCCTTGGCGTAGAGCCCTTTGGTATCCCGCTCTTCGCAGACGCTCAGGTCGGCGGCGCAGTGGATCTCCACAAAATCGCCGTTCTCCACCAGGGCCCGAGCCCGGTCACGGTCGGCCTTGAAGGGGGAGACAAAGGCGGTCAACACGACCACGCCGGCATCGAGGAACAGCTTGCTCACTTCACCGATGCGGCGGATGTTCTCCTCGCGATCCGCATCGGAGAAGCCCAGGTCCTTGCAAAGCCCGTGGCGGATGTTGTCACCGTCCAGGACGTAGCAGGCCAGGCCGCGTTCAAACAGCGCCTGGTTCACCGCATTGGCGAGGGTGCTTTTGCCGGAGCCACTGAGGCCGGTGAACCAGAGGATGGCGCTGCGATGACCCCGCTGCTCAGCCCGGGCGGCCCGATCGACCGAGGCGTGGTGCCAGGCGATGTTGGTGGAGGCGCCCTTGTTGGTGAGCTCTCCGTAGGTGGGAGATGCGGTCATGGCGGGCCTGGGGAGCGACGTCGGGCCATTCTCCCCGCCAGCGGTTCCAGCTCCTAGCCGCCGGCTTGTTTGGGCCGGTAGCCCGCCTTCTCCAGGGCAGCCAGGGCCGCGGCGACTTGATCGCCCTGCAGTTCGATTACCCCGTCCTTGACGGTCCCGCCGGTGCCTGCGGCCGCCTTGAGCTGTTTCAGCAGGGCTTTGAGATCGCTCTCGGCCGCCTCAACCCCGGTGATGGCGGTCACCATCTTTCCGCCCTTGCCGGCCTTGGTGCGTTGCACCCGCACCCGTTGCTGGGCCTTGGGGCTGGATTCCGCTGGGGCACTACTGGCCCGTTGCAGGCTTTCAGGCCGCGTGAATTCTTGCCAGCCACCCTTCGGCATCGCTTTGGATCTGCGTCGGTTCCAGTTCAGCGCAACGCAGGCCAGTCCTGTCACCACCGCCAGTTCCTAACCTGAGCCGAATCCGCGCGCTCCTGGTGACCAGCACCGCTCCTTCGATGACGTCGGCCCAGGGCGCCCCCGACCCGGCAGAACTTGCACTGGAGTCCAGGCCCAACAGCTTGGGTCGCTATGGCCAGTTCGGTGGTCAGTACGTTCCCGAGACCCTGATTCCCGCCCTGGCGGAACTGGAGCGGGCCGCCGCCGAAGCCTGGAAGGATCCCGCCTTTACCGAGCGGCTCAACCATCTTCTGCGCAACTACGTCGGCCGGCCAAACCCCCTCTATGAAGCGGAGCGGCTGAGCGAGCACTACCGCCGCGCCGACGGGGGCCCTCGCATTTGGTTGAAGCGCGAAGACCTCAACCACACCGGTGCCCACAAGATCAACAACGCCTTGGGGCAGGCGCTGTTGGCGCTGCGGATGGGCAAAAAGCGGATCATTGCTGAAACCGGTGCGGGTCAGCACGGCGTGGCCACTGCCACCGTCTGCGCCCGCTTTGGCCTCGAGTGCGTCGTCTACATGGGCGCCGAGGACATGCGCCGTCAGGCCCTGAACGTCTTCCGGATGCGCTTGCTTGGGGCCACGGTTCAGCCCGTGACCGCTGGCACCGCCACCCTGAAGGACGCCACCAGTGAGGCGATCCGAGATTGGGTCACCAATGTGGAGACGACTCACTACATCCTGGGCTCGGTTGCTGGCCCCCATCCGTTCCCGATGCTGGTGCGTGATTTCCATGCCGTGATCGGAGAGGAAACCAAGCGCCAGTGTCACGAGGCCTTTGGCCGCAACCCCGATGTCCTGGTGGCCTGTGTCGGCGGTGGCTCCAACGCCATGGGCCTGTTCCATTCCTTCGTTCCCGACACCAACGTCCGCCTGATCGGCGTGGAAGCCGCCGGTGATGGCGTCCCGACTGGACGCCATGCCGCCACCATCACCGAAGGCCGTGTTGGCGTGCTGCATGGGGCCATGAGCCTGCTGCTGCAAGACAACGAGGGGCAGGTGCAGGAGGCGCACTCCATCAGCGCCGGTCTGGATTACCCCGGGGTGGGACCCGAGCACAGCTACCTCAAGACCATCGGCCGGGCTGAGTACGGCGCGGTGACGGACGCTGAAGCCCTTGATGCCCTCCAGCTGCTGTGCCAGCTCGAGGGGATCATTCCGGCCTTAGAGACTGCCCACGCCTTCGCTTGGCTCGACAAGCTCTGCCCCACCTTGGCTCCAGGCACCGAGGTCGTCCTCAACCTCTCCGGCCGCGGCGACAAGGATGTCAACACGGTTGCGGATCGCCTGGGAAGTACCCTCGGCGGCTAGGGCTCAGCTGAGCAGTCGATCGAGGTAACCCGCTACGCCCTCCACCGCTGATCGAGCGGTGGAGTAGGCCATCCGCATCGGACCGATCAGGGCAACGTGGCCGGAGGCGCCGCTGCGGTTGCCGTAGCTGGCTTGCACCACGGCGCAGTGCTGCAGGGCGGGATGGGGATGTTCCGAGCCAATCCAGACACCGCCTTTGTCGTTGGCGGCTTCGCTTAGTAGGACTTGTTGGGGCTCCAGCTCCACCAGCTGCAGGAGGGGTTTCAGGCTGGAGCTGCTTTGGAATTCCGGCTGCCCGAGCAGCCCCGCCACCCCGAGGCTGACCGCCCCTTCGTTGCTACCCCCTCTGGCCAGGCTGTGGCTGCTCAGACCCTGCCGAAGTAGTTCTCCGCTGCTGCCCAGTTGGCTAGGGAGCGCCTTCCAGTTCAGGCGGCCTGATCCCCCTTGGAGTTGATCGCTGGCCCAGCGCTCCAGGGCTGGGACCTGGGTGCCCAGTTCTTTGGGCATCCGCAGATTGAGGCAGCTGGCGGCTGCTCCCTTTTCCACCAACAGCACCAGCAGCCGATCGTTGCTGGGGACCAGGCGGACGGTCTCCAGACTTCCGCCCAGCTCCTGGGGCCGGGTAATCAGGCTCATCAAGCCGGTGAGGTCGGCCAGGCGGCGGGCGAGCTGCAGCAGCAGGTCATCGAAGGCCGCCCACTGAAGACTGAGGCCCGTGAGTTCACGGTTGAGTTGACCGGCGGCGGCCCCCGGCGCGGGCAACAGGCAGTCCACGTAGTGGCGATACCCCAGTTGGCTGGGGACGCGGCCGGCGGAGGTGTGGGGTTGGGTGAGCAGTCCGCGCTGCTCCAGTGCGCCCATGGCTGAGCGCACCGTGGCGGGGCTGGCCTTCAGGCCAAAGCGACGCACCAGGGTTTGGCTACCGACGGGCTCCGTGGTGTCGACGTAGTGCTGCACCGTCGCTTGAAGCACCTCCTTTTGCCGGCGGGGCAGGGGCTGCAAAACGGTGCAATCGGGCCGCAGAGCCGATGCTACGGGGCCTAAACGCTGGCGCGGGCTGAATGCAGGAAAAAGCGGCGGTAGTCCGGGTCTTGATCGAGCAGATCCAGGAAACGATCCCGGTCGAGCCGCAGTAGTAGGCCATCCCCGCGGGCGCGGACCGTGACGGCCCTGGGTTGGTCGTCGATTAGGCCCGCGTCGCCGAAGAAATCCCCTTCTTCCACCAGCCCCTGTTTGATCGGAATCCCTCCCCAGAGGTCGTTTTGAAGCACCTCCAAGGTGCCCGCCACCACCACATAGAAGGCATCGGGGGCGTCCCCTTCGCGGAACACCTCCTCGCCGTGGCGGATCCGATCGCTGACGAATTCCGAGGCCAGCCAGACCAGCAACTTGGGGTCGACCCCGTGGAACAAGGGGATGGTGGCCAGGCGCTCGGGTGTGATCCGGACCCGTTGCCCTAGCTCCAGGTTGAAGCCGCTCATCTGGCGGTGCCAGAAGGAGGCATAGAGCCCTCCGGCGGCCAGCAGATCGTTGTGGTGACCCAGCTCCACCACCTGGCCGCGATCGATGACTGCGATCTGATCCATCGCCGCAGCGGCCCGCAGTCGGTGCAGGACGGAGACCACCGTGCGGCCGTCGCTCAGCTTCCGCAGGGTCGTGTTGATTGCTTCTTCAGTGTTGGGGTCGAGGGCGCTGGTGGCCTCATCCAGCAGCAGCAGCCGTGGGTTGCGGACGATCGCCCGGGCGATGGCGATCCGTTGCTTTTGGCCGCCAGAGAGGCGACCGCCGCCGGCCCCGACCGGGGTCTGCAATCCGTCCGGCAGGGTATGGATCAGGTCCCCCAGTTCGGCGGCCATGGCCGCCTCTTGAACCTCCTGATCGGAGGCATCAAGGCGGCCCAGGCGGATGTTGTCGGCGATGGAGAGATCGAAAAGGACCGTCTCCTGGGGCACCAAGGCCACTTGCTCGAGCCACTGGCCCCGGTCGGTGTTGCCAAGAGGAACCCCATCGACCAGCAGGCAACCCTGCTGCGGCTCGATCTGCCGCAGCAGTAGCCGCAGCACGGTGCTTTTCCCCCCTCCGCTGGGGCCGACCAGGGCGAGGGAGCTGTTGGCGGGAATGGTCAGGTTGAGCTGGTTGAGCCCTCCACCGCCTGGGTAGCGGAACTGCACGTGCTCAATCGCCAGTTGCTCCAGCAGGGCAGGCGGGCTCGGCTCCATCCCCCGGGTCACCGCCTGCGACCGCTTCGCTGTGGGCAGCTGCTCCTCGAGCAGATTCAAGGCCGTCGTGGCGGTCTGCAACGGCAGCAGGGAGGCGCCCAATTGCCACATGCCACTGACCATCGCCGTGGCGATCCCCAGGGCGGAGACCAGTTGCCCAACCGTGAGCTGCTGTTCCAGCACCAACCAGGTGCCCAGAGCAAACACGCTCACCAACGTGAGCATGGCGGAGGCGGTCAGGGCGGCCTGTTGGAGGCCTGACATCGCGCCGACCCGCTGGGCCCAGCGCATCAGATTCCGGTTGCGCCGATTGAATTCCGAGCGGGTGGTGCTGCGAAGCCCAAAGAGATCCACCAGCTCTCGGCTGCGTAGGCGCTCGCTGGCGTAGCTGAGTAGCAGGCCCGCTTGCTCGACCCGGGCCTCTTCCCGCCTGGCCAGAGCTGGGGTGAAGGCCACCTGGCTCACCAACAGCAACGGGGTGAGGACCACCGCCACCAGGGCGAGACGCCAATCGCTGGTGAACAGCAGCAGGACGCCGATGAACAGCTGAGCGACCGTCCAGGTGAAGAGGGGCAGCTGCGTGACGACGGCGTTCTCCAACGTTGGGATCTGAAGGGCCAGTAAGCCCTGTTCGCTCCCTTCAGCGCTGCCGTCGCTGGGGTTGGCTTGCTCCAGCAGATGCCCGAAGAGCCGCTGGCGAAAGCCCGTTCCCAGTTGGCTTCCCAGGGCGGCAAACAACTTGATGGACAGACCGTTGCAGGCCACCGCCACCAGGAGCCAAGCGCAGGGCAGCAGCAGGAGCACCGCCACCGGTGGGCCACTGCTGGCTTGACCAATCACCTGGTCGATGACCAGCTGCAGCAGCACTGGGATGCCCACCATCAGCAGCGGGTCTGGCAGGACCGTGAGGATGGCCAGGACCGCCTTCAGCCGTTGGTTGCCGAAGTAGCGCCACAGTCTGAGGGGCAGCAGCAGCGGAAACATCGGCCGGCTCAACCAGCCAACCGATAGCAAGCAGCTGCGGTTTTGACCGCTTAGTAGCGGGGCACGCTGGGGTCGGCCGAGACGCTCCAGGCATCGATGCCGCCCTGCAGGTTCAAGACCTGCTCGTAGCCCTGGGCCTCCATCAGCCAGCAGGCAAATTGCCAGCTGCGAATCCCGGCATGGCAGAGCACGACCACCGGTGAATCCCGGTTGATCAAGCTCGAGATCTGATCGATCCAGGCCTCCGATTGGCTCAAGGGGAGATGGATCACGGGTTGCTGGAGCCGCGCGAGATCCAGCTCCATGGCTTCCCGCACATCCACCAGTTGCAGCGTTTCTCCGGCGTCCAGACGACGCTTGAGTTCTGTGGCGCTAACGCTTGTGGGTCCAGCCATCCAGGCACCCTACCGGCGGTGACGGGGGTGCCAAAGATCGCCTCGATGCATAAAGATGAGGCCAATCCTGTAAGCAACGCATGAAGGCCCGCCCCTTCTTGGCGGCACTGCTGGCGGTGGCGTTGGCGATGCTGAGCTTTGGCTTTGCGGGTTGGTGGTTGCTGCTGCAGCGCAGTCCGCTCGCGTTACAACAGCAGGCCTTGTCCTTGCCGCTGGCGGCGCGCTTTGTCCCCCGTACGGTGCCCTTGAGCCTGCATTGGTTGGTGGGTCCGGATCAGCCCGCCGCCTACGCCCGGGCCGTCGCCCCACCCCGTCAGCGCCGTCAGGCCGCAGCGGCCGCCGATCGCCTGCGCGATGGGGCCTTTGCCGCCGCGGGCCTGGACTACGCCTCGGAGCTGTCCCCTTGGCTTGGGGATGAGAGCAGCTTTGCCTTGCTCACCCCTCCCGGAAGCGGGGAGTCTCCCGGTTGGGTGTTGGCCCTGCGCAGCCGTGACAACGAAGGGGCCCGGCGTTTCCTGCAGCGGTTCTGGCAGACCCGCAGCCTGGCGGGTACCGATCTGCAGATCACCAGCTATCGCGGCATGGGCTTGATCAGCGGCCGCGGGGCGCTGTTGGGGCAGGACCCCCAACCCTTGGCTACGGCACTGATCAATGACGATCTGGTGCTGATCGCCTCAGGTCGCGGTGTGTTGGAGCAGGCCCTCGATGTCTCCCAAATCGATGAACTGAATCAAGCGGCCAGTGCTCCTCTGCAAAAGGCCGTCAAACGGCTGGGAGAGGGTGTGGCTTTGCTGACGGCCCGCCCTGAAGCAATGGAGCAGTGGCTGGGTTTGCCGGTTGGCGCTGATGGGGACCAGTCGGCGGCGGTGGAGTTGGTGCTGGCCCTGGCCCCCCAGGGATCCGGTCTCCAGGTGGATGGCCTGGCCCAGCTGCGGGATGCCCTACCCAGCCTGGGCCCTGTGAACAGTGATCTGCTGCGTCAGGTGCAGGTTGGTGCTGACAGCCTGGCCCTGCTGATAAACCCTGCTGCGTTGCTCGGCGCTGATGCCGCCAATGGCTGGAGCAACCTGCTGGGTCCGGCCCTGAGTCAGGCGCTGAACAAGGAAAACGGTCCCCTGCCGGCCTTGGTGGCCGCGGCGGATTCGGGGCCCCTCCTATGGGCCCATCAGAACGAGGGCTGGTTGCTGGGCACCCGCGCTGATCGTCCTGCTGCGGAAGCCCTGCAGCCGGCCCTGGAGGCTGATGGCTACAGCGCTTCCCCGCTAGAGAGCCAGGGGCAAACCCTCCAGGCCTGGACCCGGCTGGAGTCGAAGCCGGTGAAAGGCAATCCCGACCAGCTCCAAGCCCAGTTGGCTGGCGCCCGCGCGAGCCAAGGAGGCATCGCCTGGTGGGGACAAGGTCTGGCGATCCTGAATCAGCAGCATGAAGGGCGTCGTTCCCCCCAGGAGCGCCTTGATCAACTGGAGCTCTTGGGTGCGCCCCAGGCCCCCTTCCAGTGGTCGATGGATGGCCAGGCGGCCCAGGGCTTGCTGAGCCACTGGACGCCCTGGCGTCTGATCGGGACGCTCTCCAGTTCGTCGCTCACCCCGATGGTGGACGGGGCCGCGCTGAGCCTCGAGCCCGATGCCCCCGACCAACGAAGCCTCCGGCTGCGGGCTTTGCTGCAACTGCACTCCTGACCATGGCGAGCCGCAAATGTGAGCTGCTGTTGGTCCGGCACGGCATCGCGGAGGACCGCAGTGAGGGGGTGGATGACGCCCAGCGCAGCCTGACTCCGGAGGGGCGTGAGCGCACGCGCCAGCAGGTGGAGCGGTTGCTGGAGTTGGAGTTGCCCTGTGACCTGGTGCTCAGCAGTCCACTGGTGCGGGCCCGCCAGACCGCCGAATTGATCGTCAGCGCCGGGTTGGCGCCTGAATTGGAGCTGGCGGCGGCCTTGGCGCCCCTGGCCGACCCCTTGCCACTACTTGAACGCTGGCTCGGTCCCCTGTCCCCTAGACCCGGTTGGAAACGCTTGGCCCTGGTGGGCCATGAACCCGACCTGAGCACCTTGGCAGCCCTGTTGATCGGCGTGCCCATGGCCCGGGCGCCCCAGGCGATCCGGCTGAAGAAAGCGGGGGCGTTGCTGTTGCAGTGGGCCACCGCGCCGGGGGGGGAGTTGCTGGGATCGGCGCGTTTGGAGATGGTCTTGCCGCCGCGGGTGCTGCTCGGTCGCCGACAGTCCCGAAGCGAGGGCGCGCCTTAGGTTGCCGTTGACGCGACCCCGATCCCATGGCTGAGGAGGCAACCCCAACAGCAGCGACTCCGGTGTATCGCCCGGGTCTGGAGGGGGTGCCTGCGACGCAATCGGCGGTGTGCGATATCGACGGCCAGAAGGGACTGCTGACCTATCGCGGTTACCGGGTTGATGAGCTGGCCCGGCAGAGCACGTTCCTTGAGACCACCTATCTGCTGATCTGGGGTGAGCTTCCCGACGCGGAGCAGCTGGCGGCCTTTGAGCAGGAGGTGCAGATGCACCGCCGGGTCAGCTTCCGCATCCGGGACATGATGAAGTGCTTCCCGGCCAGTGGCCATCCGATGGATGCGCTGCAGAGCAGTGCGGCCTCCCTGGGTCTCTTCTATTCGCGCCGCGCCCTCGACAACCCTGAATACATCTATTCAGCGGTGGTGCGCCTGATCGCCAAGATCCCCACGATGGTGGCGGCGTTCCAGTTGATCCGCAAAGGTCAGGATCCGATTCAGCCCCGGGATGACCTGCCCTATGCGGCCAACTTCCTCTACATGCTCACCGAGCGTGAGCCTGACCCCCTGGCGGCGCGCATCTTTGATGCCTGCTTGATTCTTCACGCCGAGCACAGCCTCAACGCCAGCACCTTCAGTGCGCGAGTGACGGCCAGCACCCTGACCGACCCCTATGCCGTGGTGGCGTCGGCCGTGGGAACCCTGGCGGGCCCCCTCCATGGCGGTGCCAACGAAGACGTCCTGGCGATGCTCGAAACCATCGGCTCAGCTGACCAGGTGCGGCCCTGGCTGGATCAGGCCATTGCGGAGAAGCGCAAGATCATGGGCTTCGGCCACCGCGAGTACAAGGTCAAGGACCCCCGGGCCGTGATCCTGCAGAAACAGGCGGAGGAGCTCTTCGATCAGTTCGGCCACGATCCCCTTTACGACCTGGCGCGGGAGTTGGAGGCTGTTGCCGCTGAGCGGCTGGGTCCCAAAGGGATCTATCCCAACGTCGACTTCTATTCGGGGCTGGTGTACCGGAAGCTGGGGATCCCCCAGGATCTGTTCACTCCGATTTTCGCGATCGCACGCACCGCAGGTTGGTTGGCCCACTGGAAAGAACAGCTGGGGGCTAACCGCATCTACCGCCCCACACAGATCTACACCGGCTCGACCAGTCGCGATTGGCAGCCCATCGAAGGCCGTTAAGGGCTGCGGCGGCTTAAGTTGCACCCATCAAGAGACCACCCATGGTGATCGCCAATCCCGCTGTCGTGAGTGCCGGCCTCGACCTCGAGGCCAGCTTCACCGACGTCTTGCAGGGCTTCGGCTTGTCGCCGGGGATGGCTCACCTGCTCTGGCTTCCCTTGCCGATGCTGGTGGTCTTGGTGGCCGCCGTCGTGGGCGTTCTGGTGAACGTCTGGCTGGAACGCAAGATTTCAGCGGCCGTCCAGCAGCGCATTGGCCCCGAATATGCCGGTGCCCTGGGCATCCTTCAGCCCCTGGCCGATGGCCTGAAGCTCCTCTTCAAAGAAGACATCATTCCGGCTCGGGCCGATGGCTTGCTCTTCACCTTGGGCCCAGTGCTGGTGCTGGTGCCGGTCATCCTGAGCTGGCTGGTGGTGCCCTTCGGCCAGCACCTGCTGATTAGCAACGTTGGGGTGGGGATCTTCCTCTGGATCTCCCTCAGCAGCATCCAGCCCATCGGTCTGCTGATGGCCGGTTACGCCTCCAACAACAAGTACTCCCTCCTGGGTGGCCTGCGCGCGGCAGCCCAGTCGATCTCCTATGAGATCCCCCTGGCCTTGGCTGTGCTGGCCGTGGTGATGATGAGCAACTCCCTCAGCACCGTTGACATCGTCAACCAGCAGACCGGCGCGGGAATCCTCAGTTGGAATATCTGGCGCCAGCCCGTGGGCTTTGTGATCTTCTGGATCTGCGCCCTGGCGGAGTGTGAGCGCCTTCCCTTCGACTTGCCAGAGGCTGAAGAGGAGTTGGTCGCCGGCTACCAGACGGAATACGCCGGCATGAAGTTTGCCCTCTTCTACCTGGGCAGCTACATCAACCTGGTGCTCTCCGCCCTGCTGGTGGCGGTGCTCTACCTGGGTGGCTGGGGCTTCCCTCTCCCGGTGGAGTGGGTGGTGAATCTGACCGGCCAACCGATCGATGCTCCCCTGGTGCAGGTGATCACCGCCACGACAGGCATTGTGATGACCGTGCTGAAGGCCTACCTGCTGGTCTTCTTCGCAATCCTGCTGCGCTGGAGCGTTCCCCGGGTGCGCATTGACCAGCTGCTGGACCTCGGTTGGAAGTTCTTGCTGCCGGTCGCCCTGGTCAATTTGCTGGTGACGGCTGGCCTCAAGCTGGCTTTCCCGGCCTTCTTCGGCGGCTAATTCCCTTCCGCTTACCCCCTTTGCCAGGGCGCCAGGCCATCATGGTGCCGGCGCAACCGCCTCTTCCCACCACTCCATGTTCGGGTTCCTCAAGAAAGTCGGTGACTACACCCGCGACGCGGTGGGTGCAGCCAACTACCTCACCCAGGGGCTTTCGGTCACCTTTGACCACCTGCGCCGCAGGCCGATCACGGTTCAGTACCCCTACGAAAAACTGATCCCGTCGGAGCGCTACCGCGGCCGAATCCACTACGAGTTCGACAAGTGCATTGCCTGTGAGGTGTGTGTGCGCGTCTGCCCGATCAACCTGCCGGTGGTGGATTGGGTCATGAACAAGGCCACGAAGAAGAAGGAGCTCCGCAACTACTCCATTGACTTCGGGGTGTGCATCTTCTGTGGGAACTGCGTGGAGTACTGCCCGACCAACTGCCTCTCGATGACCGAGGAGTACGAGTTGGCCGCCTTTGATCGCCACAGCCTGAACTACGACAACGTCGCCTTAGGGCGTCTTCCCACCAGCGTGACCAGCGATCCAGCGGTCTTGCCCCTGCGGGAGCTGGCCTATCTGCCGAAAGGGGAAATGGATCCCCATGGCGTTGACCCCAATCGCCCGCGGGCCGGCAAACTTCCCGCAGATGTCCTCGAGACCTTGCCGAAAGAGGAGAACGACTAATGACGATCGCTTCCTCTACGCAGTTCATCTGCTTTGTCCTGCTCTCGGCCGCGGTCGCGATCGGGGCCCTGGGCGTCGTGTTGCTCCCGAGCATCGTCTACTCAGCCTTCCTGCTGGGCGGTGTCTTCCTCTCGGTGGCCGGCCTTTATCTCCTGCTGAATGCCAGCTTCGTGGCGGCAGCACAGGTGTTGGTCTATGTCGGCGCGGTCAACGTCCTGATCCTGTTCGCGATCATGCTCGTGAACAAACAGGAGGATCTAGCAGCGATCCCTGGCCTGGCAGTGCGTCGTCTGCTCTCCGGAGCCGTCTGCGGGGGCTTGTTCGTTTTGCTCCTCCGGGTCGCCTTCACCACCCCCTGGGCCCTGCCTGGTCCGACGCCCATCGGTGAGGAGGCCACGATTCGCATTGGCGAACACCTCTTCAGCGACTACCTGCTGCCGTTTGAGCTGGCTTCGGTTCTGCTGTTGATGGCGATGATCGGCGCCATTGTTTTGGCACGCCGGGATGTCTTCACCACCGATGTGGTCACCGGTGAACCGGCCGACCAAGGTCTGATCGAGAAATCCCGCACGCCCCTGCTCCTGGAGAAAACCAACTGATGACCATCGAGCTGCCCACCACCGTTCCCCTCCAGGGCTACCTCGCACTGGCCGCGATCCTGTTTTGCACAGGTGTTTGGGGACTGATCAACAGCCGCAACGCCGTGCGGGTGCTGATGAGCATTGAGCTGATGCTCAATGCGGTGAACATCAATCTGATGGCGTTCTCCAACTACCTCGATGGTCAGCTGATTCGTGGTCAGGTCTTCGCGATTTTCGTGATCACCGTGGCCGCTGCTGAGGCTGCCGTCGGCTTGGCGATCCTTCTGTCTCTGTATCGGAACCGTGAAACGGTTGATATGGAGCGTTTCAACTTGCTGCGCTGGTAGGCAGGCTGGGCTCAAGCACAGCTGGCTTATGCGCCTTGAGACCGTTTGGTTGATCCATCGAGCCGCCAGTCAGGCTGCTCTGCGCCAAGCCCGGCGTTGCGCCCAAACTCTGCGGGACCAGGGTGTGAAGGTCGCTGTGGCCATGAGTGGGGCCAGTGCGAACCCCTTCCCTGGTTTGCTCGCGGATGAGGGGACTCACCCCGATTTGGCTGTAGTGCTGGGCGGAGATGGAACGGTACTTGGGGCCGCGCGTCACCTGGCACCCCTTGGGGTTCCAATCCTCTCGTTCAATGTCGGCGGGCACTTTGGCTTTTTGACCCAGGAGCGCAAGCTTCTGGGCCATGGTCAGGAAGCGGAAGGAGCTCTCGACCTCTGGCAGCGGCTTCGGGATGATCGCTTCGCCCTCGAGCGCCGAATGATGCTCGAGGCCCGGACCGACAGCAGCGACACGGTCCATACGGCCCTGAATGACCTCTATCTGAGGCCTGGGATCGATGAGGTCACCCCCACCTGCGTGTTGGAGTTAGAGATTGACGGGGAGGTCGTGGATCAGTTCCGAGGGGATGGCCTGATCATGTCGACCGCGACCGGTTCGACGGGGTATTCGATGGCGGCGGGTGGCCCGATCTTGCATCCCGGTGTGGAGGCGATTGTGGTCAACCCCATCTGTCCGATGAGCCTTTCCAGTCGTCCGTTGGTGGTCCCGCCACGGGCGCAATTGGCGGTCTGGCCGCTGGGTCCCTCCAACAGCCGGGTACGCCTCTGGAAGGACGGTGCCTTTGCCGCGGTGCTCGAGCCTGGGGATCGCTGTGATGTGCGTCGTTCGCCCCATCACGCCTTGATGGTGCTGCTTGAGCAGAGCCCTTCCTATTACCGAACCTTGACCCATAAGTTGCACTGGGCCGGCAGTTTGACGGCTGCTGAGCCTTCTCCGAATTAGATCGAGCCCATGGCCCTCGAGATTGAACGTCGCTTCCTGGTGTCAGGCCAGCAGTGGCGTGATGTGGTGTCTTGGCAACGGGATTTCGCCCAGGGCTATTTCCCGAATTCCTCGGCGGCGATGACCTCGCGGGTGCGCCTCGCTGGCACGGAGGAGGCGTGGCTGACCCTCAAATTCCCCGCCGGTGGGATCGCCCGTCAGGAGTTTGAGTACCCGATTCCTGGTGCCGATGCCCTGGCATTGCTGGAGCGCTGCGAGGCCAAGTTGATCAAGCGCCGCTTTGGCTTGGATCTACCCGGTGGGGATTGGGTCCTGGATGTCTTTGAAGGGGAGAATGCGCCGTTGGTGATCGCCGAAGTGGAGCTTGAGCAGGCCGATCAAGCTGTGGAGATCCCCCATTGGTGCCAGCGGGAGATCACGGGTCTTGGGACCTTCAGCAATGCGGCTCTGGCGAGTCATCCCTTTGCCCGCTGGAGCGAGAAGGAGCAGGCGGCCTGGCAGGGGGCATTAGGTCAGGGCTGAGCTGCCTTAAGATTGTCTCAAGATTTCATTTGGCTTTTCTTTGCTCGGCCTCTACGACCAAGACGGAGTGTTCCGTTGCTCCGGGCTGGATCAGGCCGAGTGCCTTGCTTACGCAGAGCTGTTTGCCTTGGCTGAGGGGGCTTTCAGCATCGAGCCGTTGTTTGCTGCTATGGAATTGGGGTCTACTCCTCGTCCCCAGGCAGGTTGCAGCAATTGAAGCCATCCCGGCAGATCTTGCCGTGATCCATCGCCCAATTCAGGAGCGCCACCCGGTTCTTGGCACCCGTTTTGGTGAAGACGTTGCTGACGTGGTTGTCCACGGTGCGTTTGCTGATCATCAGGTGCTCACCAATCTCTTGATTGGTTAGTCCTTGGGCCACCAGTTGGATGATCTCAAGTTCGCGCTCGGAGAGGTCCATGGGGGAATGGCCGAGGCTGCTTCGATCAGTCATCCATCCCCCGAGACGCCTCGTCACTGTAGGCAGCAGTTGCCGTCTGGGCATGACTGCGGTGGTTAATGATGGGCCCTGTTAAGCAAGGTTGTTTTGCGGCTACAGCAGGCGCTTGAGGCGGGCCAATTTGCCCTGACGGCAGAGGTGATGCCCCCGCGTGGCGGAGAGATCAAGCGGACCCTTGAGCACGCTGAGCTGTTGAAGGATTGGGTGCACGCGGTGAATGTCACCGATGGCAGCCGCGCTGTGATGCGCATGAGCAGCCTGGCGGTCTGCCGGCTCTTGCTCGATGCCGGCGTGGAGCCGGTCTGGCAGCAAGCCTGCCGTGACCGCAACCGCATTGGCCTACAGGCTGATCTGCTCGGAGCCCATGCCCTAGGCATCAAAAACATTCTTTGTCTGACTGGGGATCCGGTGCGCGCAGGGGATCAACCCCAGGCAAGGCCGGTCAATGAGTTGGAGTCGGTGCGCCTGTTGCAGCAGGTGGCGGCGTTTAA
Source organism: Synechococcus sp. W4D4 (assembly GCF_047716805.1). Lineage (NCBI taxonomy): Bacteria > Bacillati > Cyanobacteriota > Cyanophyceae > Synechococcales > Synechococcaceae > Synechococcus > Synechococcus sp. W4D4. The sequence continues at coordinate 63,607 of NZ_CP180404.1, forward strand.
TCGCGGTGAGGATCCGGTGGATGGTCCGCTGCCCGATGGCCCTACGGAGCTCTTTGCCGGTGCGGCCGCTGATCCACAGAGCCCAAGCTGGAGCGGCCTGAACAGCAGGATCCGTCGCAAGCATCAAGCCGGGGCGCGTTTCGTCCAAACCCAGATGGTGATGGATGAGGACTGTCTGAAGCGCTTCGTTGATGAGATCACGGCGCCCTTGGGATTACCTGTGTTGGCGGGTGTGTTTCTGCTGAAGTCGGCTAAAAATGCGGCCTTCATCAACCGCGTTGTTCCCGGCGCCTGTATCCCTCAAGCGATCATTGATCGTCTCGCCGCCGCTAGTAATCCCGCCGATGAGGGGATCACGATTGCAGCAGAGCAAGTCCGTCGCTACGCCAAGACCTGTCAGGGGATTCACCTGATGGCGGTGAAGGCTGAGGAGCGCATTCCCCTGATCCTGGAACGGGCCGGATTTAGCTCGCGTTGCTGATGGTGAGCTCGGTGCCGAGGAGGTCGGCCATCGCTTTCTGCTGCGGCGAAGGCTTGGCGTAGTCCTGGCGCCGAGCGTCGGTGATCAGCCAATCCAGAGCTGCTTCTTGAAGGTCAAAGTGGTCGCCGTTGCGGTCGACGCAGTAGCGGCCAAAGACCAACTTTTCTACGAGACGAACGCCGGGGCCGATGCGGGAGTAGTCAAAGATGATCGAGTTGTCGATCGTGGCGCCTTCGCAGATGTGGCAACTCGGTCCAATCATGGCGGGGCCAATAATTGTGGCGCCGTCTTCGATCTTGGTCATCCCGCCGACGTAGATCGGTCCTTCGACGTGGATCTTGTCCCAATTGGCTGCCACATTAAGACCCGCAAAGATGCCGGGCTTGATCTCTTTGCCAGGGATCTGCACTTGGCGGACTTGGCCCTGAAGAACGCTGCGAATGGCCTGCCAGTAATCCGGCACTTTGCCGATGTCGACCCACTCGAAGTCCATCGGGAGCGCGTAGAAGGGCGCCCCATTGGCAACCAACTGGGGGAAGAGGTCCGAGCCGATGTCGAAGGGGACACCTTCGGGGACAAAATCCAGAACTTCCGGCTCAAAAATATAGATACCGGTGTTGATCATGTCGCTAGCGGCGTCTTCCACAGAGGGTTTCTCTTGGAAGGACTTCACCCGACCGTCATCGTCAGTGACAACAACGCCGTAGCTACTGACCTGATCGCGGGGGACGCGCTTGGTGATCAAGCTCGCCATCGCCCCCTTGGCTTTGTGGCGCTTGACGGCTTCGCTGAGATCGAGGTCGATCAGGGCATCTCCACAGAGCACCACGAAGGTGTCATCGAAGAAGTGTTGGAAGGTCTGGATTTTTTTCAAGCCGCCAGCTGAACCAACGGCATCGCCGATCAGTTCGCCGTCTTCGATTCGGCCTTCGAAGCTGTAGGCGATTTCAACGCCAAAGCGCTGGCCATCACGGAAGTAGTTCTCGATCTCCTCTGCCAGGTGGGAGACATTCACCATGATCTCGGTGAACCCATGCTCCCGCAGAAGCTCCAGCAGAAACTCCATCACGGGTTTCTGAAGGATCGGGATCATCGGCTTCGGGATCGTGTGAGTGATGGGTCTCACACGGGTTCCCTTGCCGGCAGCCAGGATCATCGCCTTCATGGCGTCACCCTACGCAAAAGACTTAGGCCGCAATGGGTTCACGAGCCGGCCCCCGAGCTGACCCCAGTTCAGATGGCAGCGGGAGTTGCACGGATTCCCGCTCATCGAGCAGGCGCTTGAGTTGCAGCGGACCGAACAATCCGCCCTCCTGTTCCAGCTCCACCTTTCCCTGGGAGCAGAGGAACAGCAGCGCCCAAAACACCCCCACCCGATCGCTGTCGAGGTCTTCCGGTGCCACTTCAGCCCAGGCCTCCACTAGGCCTTCAAATCCTGTCCAATCCAGTGATTGAGGCCACTGCAGCAGGAACTGGCTGAGGGCAGCGGTGGTCTCCGGCAGCTTTTCGCGGTGGGCCAGGGCGGCGACCTGCTCAATGGCGGCTCGGTCGCTGTAGCGGCGGCTGCGCTGGCGGTTGCGGACTTGCCCCTCCTCCTGCTCCAAGCGCTCGGCAATGTCTTCGAGTTGCCGAATCAATTCGCCCAGGGTCACCGGGCGCTGCAGCGGGGGTGGAGCGACCGGGCGACGCAGCAAGTGACGCTCTGGTTTGCGGGGCAGCTCCAGACCTGGGGTCAACAGCCAGCCCTGCCCTTCAGCATCGAAATCAAAGTCGAAGCTTTCGTCGAGTTCGGGTTCAGGAGGGAAGGTTTGGGCTTCGAGGACCTCTGCCTTCAGGCTCACCAGCACTGAGGCGGCCAAAAACGCTTCGCTGGTTTCGGCGAGATCCTGCTCGTAGCTACCACCGCGCCCTTTGTTCAGCGCAGCGACCAGCTTGGGGACTTCAATGCGTTGCCGCAGTTGATCAAGAAAGCCGTCGACGACAGCGATCACATCGACGTCCCAGGGGTCGAGATCACCCCGCTCGGCGGCGTCTTGCAACAGCCGGATCGCAAGCCTGGCGCCACCTTCGGCCACGGTTTCTTGCGGACTGAGCCGAAGGTACCGGCTTGAAGCGGGTTAAGCCAGTGCTCCAGGGCGATGTCAGCCCATTCTTTTGATGGATTTGGGCGATGAATCTTGGGCCAGCTGAAGTGGAATTAAGCCACTTCTCCCTGGGCGGAACTTTCCCCAGCAGCTGGGAGGAGGCCCAGCTGGGCATCGACGGTGGCGCGGTAGCGCTGGACGTCTTCCTCCAGCTCGCGAATGCGCACCTGTTGGGCTTCGATCTGATCCGGATCCATCTCGCTTTCAACCCGCTTGACGACCCCGGTCCAGACCGCAAACACCCAGGCGGCGGTCGCTCCAATGCCCCCCACCACGAGCAGCAGTGCCGCAAGTGGCATGGTGGTGGTCAACCCGGGCAGGAAGCGCACGGTGGTGGGGGCCGTGTTCTCCAGGGTGAACATCACCGTGGCCAAACCAAAGCTGAAGATCAGCAGGAAGTTCAGCTGCTTCATGGCTGCGAGGCGACGCTGGTTGTGCTTCGTTGAGATTACGAAGATCACGCCAGCCCTGCATGCGCAGCTCCCCAGGGGCTGCGCTTCGTAATGGCCGAGCGCTCGTCAGCTCAGGACTGGGGCTTGAAGCGGTGCCTGGCGAATCAATCCAGACCCAGCAGGAGCGGTCAGGGCCTTCATGGCGCTCTCGTTTCTGGCCACCAGCATTTCCATCGAGGCCTTGTAGCTGTCGGTCATCAAGCGTGGATAGAGGCCAATGCCGATGATCGGCACCAGGAGGCAGCCAATGATGTATCGCGGGGCTCTGCATCGACCAAGTTGGTGTGGTCCACCAGCTCCGCTTTCTCTTTGCCATAGAAGATCTCCCGCAGCATCGAGAGCAGGTAGATCGGGGTGAGGACCACCCCAATGGCGGCCAGGCCGTCAATGGCCACTCGGAAGGGAAGGGTGTAGGCGTCATCCGTTGCGAAACCGACGAAGACCATCAGTTCGCTGACGAAGCCGCTCATGCCCGGCAGGGCCAAGGAGGCGAGGGAGCAGACCGTCCAAAGCGCAAACATCTTGCGCATTTTTTGTCCGACACCACCCATCTCATCGAGCTGCAGGGTGTGGGTGCGGTCGTAGGTGGCTCCCACGAGGAAGAACAGTGAGGCACCAATCAGCCCGTGGCTGATCATCTGAAGCATGGCTCCGCTGGAGCCCAAGGCGCTGAAGCTGCCAATGCCAATCAGCACAAAGCCCATGTGGCTGATGGAGCTGTAGGCAATTTTTCGTTTCAGGTTCCGTTGGGCGAAGGAGGTCAGGGCGGCGTAAATGATGTTCACCACCCCAAGCACCACCAGCAGTGGCGCAAAGACCGCGTGCCCATCGGGAAGGATCTGGCAGTTGAAGCGCAGCAGGGCATAGCCACCCATCTTCAAAAGAATCCCGGCCAGCAGCATGTGCACCGGTGCTGTGGCTTCGCCATGGGCATCGGGTAGCCAGGTGTGCAGAGGCACGATCGGCAGCTTGACGCCGAAGGCGATGAGCAAACCCGCATAGGCCAAGAGTTGGAACTTCAGGGGGAAGCTCTTGGCCATCAAGTCGCTGTACTCAAAGCTGGTGGTGTCGCCGTAGAAGGCCATGGCCAGGCCAGCTAGGAGGATGAAGAGGGAGCTGCCAGCGGTGTAGAGGATGAATTTGGTGGCGGCGTATTGCCGTTTTTTCCCGCCCCAGATGGCGATCAACAGATAGACCGGGATGAGTTCCAGCTCCCAGGCCAGGAAGAACAGCAGCATGTCCTGAACGGCGAAGACGGCGATCTGACCGCCATCCATCGCCAGGAGCAGGAAATAGAAGAGCTTCGGCTTAAAGCTCACCGGCCAGGCCGCTAGGGCCGCTAGGGCGGTGATAAAGCTGGTGAGCAGGATGAGTGGCATCGAGATGCCGTCGGCCCCGACCGACCAGGCCAACCCCAGTTCGGGTAGCCAGCTCACCCGCTCGACCAGCTGCAGGTTCGGATCGCTGGGGTCGTATCCCGTCAGGTACCCGCCCACGGTGAGCAGGAAGGTGATCAGGGCAATGCCGAGAGCGAACCAGCGGACCTGCTTCCCATCTCCCTTGTCAGGGATGAAGGGGATGCAGAGGGCGGCTGCAATCGGGAACAGAATCGAGGCGCTGAGCCACGGGAATGCCGTGCTGCTCGCCTGTTCCGTCGCTACGGCCAGGGTTGAAACGAAGTCCAGGAGCACCGAAAGCGAATCGCTTTAGGCGGAGTGTAGAAATGCTCACCGCGACCTGCTCCTAGGAGTGGTCGATGTCACACAGAGCGTTGTGCGCCAGGGGCTAGCCCAGGGCTCCGAAGAGCACTACCAAGGCGATCACACCCCCGAAAACGATCAGCGCATAGAACTGCGCGCGGCCGGTTTCGAAGTATTTGAGACCCTCGCCACTACCCAGGGTGACCAGACCGGTGAGGTTGACGACGCCATCCACCACTTTGGAGTCCACCTCGAGCACCGAGCGGGCCAGTTTGCGGCTGCCTTGAACGAAGAGCTTGTCGTTGATGTCGTCCAGATACCACTTGTTCGCGAGGAAGGCATTGATGCTGGGGAAGCGTCCCGCCACCGCCGTTGCCAGGTCGAGCTTGCGCAGGGCATAAGCCAAGACCGCCACGCTGATGCCGATCACCGAGATCGCCACTGAGGCGCCGGCTAACGGAAGGAATTCACCCCAGCTGAAGTGCTCAGCCACTTCTGCGGCTTCTTGTGGATCCAGCAGCGTGCCAAAGCGGCTGTTCCAGGGCATACCCAAGAGACCAACCAGGACCGAGGGGACTGCCAGGACCGCCAAGGGCATCGCCATCTGCCATGCGGATTCGTGGGGATGCTCGGCGTGGGCATGGTGCTCACCGTGCTCGTCACTGTGGTCATCGGCCCCCTTGCCGGCGGCGGCCATCAGCTCCGCTTGCATCGCCTTGTCGTTGCCGCGGAACTCCCCTTCAAAGGTCAGGAAGTAGAGGCGGAACATGTAGAAGGCGGTCATCCCAGCGGTCACAAAGCCCGCGGCCCAGAGGATGGGGAAGCTGCCAAAGGCCTGGCCAAGGATCTCGTCCTTGCTCCAGAAACCGGCGAGTGGCGGGATGCCGCTGATGGCCAGGCAGCCAATGAAGAAGGTGCTGCTGGTGACAGGCATGTATTTGCGGAGGCCACCCATCAAGCGCATGTCCTGCGCCAGGACCGCTTCGTGGCCGACAACCTCTTCCATGGCGTGGATCACCGAGCCGGAGCCCAAGAAGAGCATCGCCTTAAAGAAGGCATGGGTCACCAGGTGGAACATGCCCGCCACCGGAGCGCCACAACCCATGGCCAGCATCATGTAGCCCAGCTGGCTCACGGTGCTGTACGCCAGGCCCTTCTTTAAATCCATCTGGGTGAGGGCGATCGATGCCCCCAGAAACAGGGTGATCGTTCCGATCACCGCCACCACCACCTGAACCTCAGGGAACGGCACGTAGACGGGTTGAAGCCGGGCCACAAGGAACACGCCCGCAGCCACCATGGTCGCGGCGTGGATCAGGGCTGAGATGGGGGTTGGACCTTCCATCGCATCGGGCAGCCAGACATGGAGCGGGAACTGGGCCGACTTGGCCATCGGTCCCATGAAGACCAGTAGGCAGAGCAGGATCGCGATGCCGTTGGAGACGCTGCCGGCGCTGATCGCTTCTTGCAGGCGAACGCCAATGTCTTCGAATCCGAAGCTGCCGGTGGCCCAGAACAGACCGAGGATCCCCAGCAGCAGGCCGAAGTCACCAACCCGGTTCACCACAAAGGCTTTTTGCGCGGCATTGGCAGCGCCGTCTCGGTCGTACCAGAAGCCAACGAGCAGGTAGGAGCACATGCCCACCAGCTCCCAGAACACATAGATCTGGAGCAGGTTGGGGCTGATCACCAGACCCAGCATCGAGCTGCTGAACAGGGCGAGGTAGGTGAAAAAGCGCACATAGCCCTTGTCATGGGCCATGTAGCCATCGGAGTAGATCATCACCAGAACGGCGATGGTCGTCACCAGCGAGAGCATCACTGCCCCCAGGGCGTCCACCCGGAAGCCCATTTCCAGGGTGAAGGCCCCGGCACTGGCCCAGTCGAATAAGACTTCGGTGGTGCCTGCACCGGCCAGCTGTTGGGCGAGGACGGCGTAACTCAAAACTGCCGCCGCACCCACGCAGCTGATCAACAGAAGCGCAACCGGTTTGCGCAGGCGGTTGACCGTGCGGTTAAAGCTGATCAGTCCCAGGCCCACCAATGCGGCCCCAATCAGCGGGAGCACCGGGATAAGCCAGGCGAGTTCGGCGGGCGACGGCATCCGGCACTCAGGGAATCAGGGCGAGTTTAGGCAGGCCGGTGGTCCCTTATCCCAGCCAGTGCGCGAGCCCTAATCGACTGAAGCCTGTCGCGGCAACACCGATGTAGCGGTGGGCCCACCAGAAGACGCCAACAGCAATGGCGATTCCCAGTTGGGCGGGCCGGAGGAATTCAGAGGCCACCAGTTGCTGACGACCATCCAGCACAGCGCGGAAGGGAACGATGGAGGTGCTGGCTTTGAGCTCCTCAAAGGCCTCGCCAAAGCGGTTGCTTAAGCGGCGGTCCCCATTCCAAACGGCAAAGAGATGGTGGGCGATTAAGCCGATGCAGGTCGCGACCATGAAGCTGCTGCCAATCCAGAGCAGGTGGGTGGAACACCAAAGGATTTGGCCGATGGCCTGGGGGTGGCGGCTGATGCGAATGATGCCGGTGGCATACATCCGCACCTGGGGTTTCAAGACCGCCGGGATCTCGAGCAGGTTGTAGGTGGCTGGGTAGAGGAAGAGAAAGGAGATGGCCGTGCCCAGCCAAACCAGCGGCACGATCCAGGGTTGGTCCTGGAGATTCCAGAGCCGGACCCCGTCGTAGCGGTGGGCCAGGAAGTAGCCGATCACCACCACGGCGGAGGGAATGCTGACGGCGGCAAACAACAGCCGCCAGGCCCGTTCGCCAATGCGCTCAGCCCCCCAGTAGCGCAGGGAGGCGCCACCGCTATGGATCACAGCAAAGACGAGGAGCAGAGCCAGCATCACCAGGCTGCTGTGGTGGAGGTTGCTGACGCCGCTCACGAATCAGAGTTGCTTCGGTTGCAGCGGATTCTGGCTAAGCGCATGAACCCGCTGGTTAATCGACCTAGAGTTTTGATCCTCCGCTGAACCGCAGCGCCCTCCATGGCTGATCTGCCGTTCACTCTCGATCAGCTGCGCATCCTGCGGGCGATCGCCAGCGAGGGCAGCTTCAAGAAGGCCGCTGACAGCCTCTACGTCACCCAGCCGGCGGTCTCTCTGCAGATCCAGAACCTGGAGAAGCAGCTCAGTGTCTCCCTGTTCGACCGGGGGGGACGGAAGGCGCAGCTCACCGAAGCCGGCCACCTGCTGCTGAGCTACTGCGACCGGATCTTGAGCCAGTGCCAGGAGGCCTGCCGCGCCCTCGATGACCTCCATAACCTCAAGGGTGGCTCCTTGATCGTTGGGGCAAGCCAGACCACCGGCACCTATCTGATGCCGCGGATGATCGGCCTGTTCCGCCAGAAATACCCTGAGGTCGCGGTCCAGTTGCAGGTTCACAGCACCCGCCGTACCGGTTGGAGCGTGGCCAACGGCCAAATCGATTTGGCGATCATTGGTGGTGAGCTGCCCACCGAGCTCAATGAACTGCTGCAGGTCATTCCCTATGCCAGTGATGAGCTGGCGTTAGTGCTTCCCACGAAGCACCCATTAGCTCGCTTGCCGGAGCTCAGTAAAGACGACCTGTACAGGCTGGGCTTTGTTTGCCTGGATGCCCAGTCCACCACGCGCAAGATGGTTGACCAATTGCTGGCGCGTTCTGGATTGGACGTCTCGCGCCTGAAGATTGAGATGGAGCTCAACTCCTTCGAGGCCATCAAGAACGCCGTGCAAAGCGGACTGGGCGCTGCATTCTTGCCGGTGGTTTCAATCGAGCGGGAATTGGCCGCGGGGAGTCTGCACCGTCCTGCCCTGGCGGATCTCTCGGTCCGCCGTCAGCTCAAGTTGATTACTCACCCAGCGCGCTACTGCTCGCGGGCTGCGGATGCCTTCCGCAAGGAAATCCTTCCGGTCTTTGCCAGCCCCGACAGCCCGTTGCGCCGGCCGATGGCCGCTGCAACGGGCACTGAACCTGAAAGCGCCGACGTCTGAGCGGCCGCGATCAGGCCACCTCAGAACTGGCCGGCTTCTGGGGTGATGCCGGCGGCGTCATCCGCGATGCCCTTGGTGATGAATTTGTTGTCGCTGATGTCGGTCTGATAGACGCAGCGCACGATCGGCTGGTCCTTGACGGAACCGATGTAAGCGAAGGTGTTCATTCGCTGTTTGCACTGGCGCATCTGCTCAGCGGTCACGGCGCCTTCCTTCTGAAGCACGCTCCAGTTTTCCCGCCTGATCACGCATCCGGGCCTCAGGGCCGGTTGGGTGACAAAGCTTGAGCTGGGGTTCATGGTCGTGTACAGCTCGATGTCCATCACGAAGGCACTCGCCCCCCACTGCCGGCAGAACTCGGGGTCAGGAACGGCCATGTCCAGCTGCTGGGAGCTGGCGATGTTGCCTTGGTCCCCTTGTGTGTTGCTTGAGATGCCGGTCCCAATGCCGATCCCCACCACCAGGACCCCACCGAGCACGGCGACCGTGCCCATGTTGAACTGAAAACCACCGCCGCCCCCACCTGGGGTGCCACCGCCGCCGGATCCCGGTCCCCGGGGACGGTCGCCTCCGCGGCCTCGCTCCTCCCCATAGCCGTAACGCTCGTCGTAGCTGCTGCGGCCGTAGCGGGAGCGGGTCATGGATGCTCAGGGCTTTGGGGAAGACCCATCGAGTAGTTGAGGACTCGGCAGTCGGGGTTGTAGCTGAGCTTGCCGGCCTGGAGCAGGGTGCGGATGGTGCCTTCAAGCTCCGATCCGATCCGGCGCAGGTTGTAGTCGTTGAGGTCGTTGCCGGCGTTGGCCTGCACCAGCTCTTGGAAGCGCTGCTGAACGACCTGTTGGGACTCTGTGTTCCAGAGAAATTCGTTGTCTGGATCCAGATCCAGTGTCAGCTGCTGATCGTCAGGGATCAGCTGGCCGTTCTCCACCCGGGCCGTGAACAGGCGCACGTGGCGGGTGGTGGATTTGATCAGGGTGTCGGCCATGGCGAGGCAATCTGCTGACCGGCGAACCCGAAGGCCGGCGTCACGACTTTAAGAAGTGCCTGGCGGCTCTGGTCAAGCCGGCCTGGGACTGGAGGGACTCAGTGCTGGTCTCGGGCCCTTTAAGGTTGCGTGCTGAATCTGGGTTTTTCATGCGCGTCGCCATTGCTGGTGCTGGCTTGGCCGGGTTGGCCTGTGCCAAGTACCTCTGCGACGCCGGTCACACCCCTGTGGTGGTGGAAGCTCGCGATGTCCTGGGCGGCAAGGTGGCCGCTTGGCAGGACGACGACGGTGATTGGTATGAAACCGGTCTGCACATCTTCTTTGGTGCTTACCGGAACATGCGTCAGCTCTTCAAGGAGCTGGACATCGAGGACCGGCTCCAGTGGAAGAGCCACTCGATGATCTTCAACCAGAAGGAGACGCCGGGCACCTACAGCCGCTTCGACTTCCCTGATATCCCCGCTCCCCTGAACGGTGTTGCCGCGATTTTGGGCAACAACGACATGTTGAGCTGGCCGGAGAAGATCTCCTTCGGGATGGGTCTGGTGCCGGCGATGCTGCGCGGCCAGCAGTACGTCGAGGAATGCGACCAGTACTCCTGGACTGAATGGCTGCGGATCCACAACATCCCTGAACGGGTGAACGATGAGGTGTTCATCGCCATGGCTAAGGCGTTGAACTTCATCGATCCCGACGAGATCTCCAGCACGGTGGTGCTGACTGCTTTGAACCGCTTCCTGCAGGAAAGCGATGGCTCAAAGATGGCCTTCCTGGACGGCAACCCCCCCCAACGCCTCTGCCAGCCGATCGTTGACTACGTCACGGCCCGCGGAGGTGAGGTGCATCTGGATGCTCCGCTGCGCGAGATCGAGCTGAATGCCGATGGCAGTGTCAGCGGCTTCCGCATTGGCGGGATCAAGGGCAAGGAGGGCTTCACCCTCCAGGCCGATGCCTACGTCAGTGCACTGCCGGTGGACCCCTTCAAGCTGCTCCTGCCGGAGCCTTGGAAGCAGATGCCCTACTTCCAGAAGCTGGACGGCCTCAATGGCGTCCCGGTGATCAATATCCACCTGTGGTTTGACCGCAAGCTCACCGAGATCGATCACCTGCTGTTTAGCCGCAGCCCCCTGCTCAGCGTCTACGCCGACATGAGCAACACCTGTAAGGAGTACGAGGATCCCAACCGCTCGATGCTCGAGTTGGTCTTTGCTCCCGCCAAGGACTGGATCGGCCGCAGTGACGAGGAGATCGTTGCCGCGACGATGGAGGAGCTGAAGCGTCTGTTCCCGAGTCACTTCACCGGGGACGACCAGGCCAAGCTGCGCAAGTCGATCGTTGTCAAGACCCCGCTGTCGGTTTACAAGACGGTCCCCGGCTGCCAGAAGCTGCGTCCAGATCAAACCTCTCCGGTTCCTAACTTCTTCTTGGCCGGTGACTACACGATGCAGCGTTATCTGGCGTCGATGGAAGGTGCGGTGCTGAGCGGCAAGCTTTGCGCCCAGGCGGTCAGTCAGGCCAAAACCGCTGTGGCTGCTTGATGGTGGCGGTGACAGCAACGGCTGATCTCTCCACCAACACCTCCCTTGAGGAAGCGTTTGAAGCCTGCCGGCAGGAAACGGCGGAGTGGGCCAAGACCTTCTATCTGGGCACCCTGTTGATGCCCCCGGCCAAGCGCCGGGCCATCTGGGCGATTTATGTCTGGTGCCGGCGCACCGATGAACTGATGGATAGTCCTGAGGCGATGGCTCGCCCTGTCTCAGAGCTGGCCGAACGCCTCGACTCCTGGGAAGAGCGCACCCGCGCCTTCTTTAGGGGCGAAGTTCAAGACGGCCTCGATCGCGTCATGGTCGACACCCTTGAGCGCTATCCCCAGCCACTTCAGCCTTACCTCGACATGATCGAGGGGATGCGGATGGACCTCGCCACCACCCGCTACCCTCGTTTCGACGACCTCAAGCTCTACTGCTACCGCGTTGCGGGGACGGTGGGTCTGATGACGCAAGAGGTGATGGGCATTGACCCGGCCTACACCTCCGCTCCTTGGAGTGATCCCCCAGACACCAGCGATTCGGCTGTGGCTTTGGGCATTGCGAACCAGCTGACGAACATCCTTCGGGACGTTGGTGAGGACCGGGGCCGCGGTCGGATCTATCTCCCCCAAGAGGATCTGCAGCGTTTTGGTTACAGCGAGGAGGAGTTACTCGCTGGAACCCTCAACGACAGTTGGCGTGAGCTCATGCGCTTCCAGGTCAATCGTGCCCGGGAGTGGTTTGCTCGCTCTGAGGCTGGTGTGCGCTGGCTCGCGCCCGATGCCCGCTGGCCCGTCTGGGCCTCACTTCGCCTCTATCGAGGAATCCTGGATGTGATCGAGGAGCTTGATTACGACGTCTTCAATCACCGCGCCTATGTGCCGAGGTCCGGCAAGTTTCTCGACTTGCCTCGTTCGTTTGTGATTGCTCAGGCCCGATGAGCGCCCTCCCAGCCCAGCTGCAGCCAGCGCTCCAGGATTGGATTCACCTGTTCGGGGGCTTCATCGTGGGGGCAGTGGCCTAGGCCCGGTAGGACCTCAAGCTCCTGCACGCAGCGGAACGCGTTCTTCCAGCGCCGGGCTTCCTCCAGGGGTTCCCAGGGATCTGCCTCGCCCCAGAGCATCCGCACGGGTATGGCGAGTTGCTCGAGCAGCTGCGGTGCCAGCCAGTCATCAAAGAGATTCACGAAGCCCCTGAAGCTCTCCGTTGCTCCAGGCTCCTGGCTCGGTTTCAACAGCAGTTGGACCAGTTCCTCATCGACGTTGCCGCCGCTGGGGTAGGCCTGCTTCAGCACCGCACGCACCGCACCGGCCCGTGCGAAGAAGCGAAAGAGGTTGGCGACGATCCAACGCTGCCGCACCAGCGCCATCACTAGGGGTCTGGAGAGTTGCGCGATGAAGGGCTGCTCCGGCAGACGTTTGAGATCGAGTTCGCGTTCAGCGCAGTCGATCAGCACCACCTGAGCAGGGGCTTGTCCGCGTTCTGAGAGAAGACGGGCGGCATTGAGGGCCACCACTCCGCCGATGGAGTTACCAATCAGCTGCAGTGTGACCGGCTGGTCCCCACGGATGACCTCGCTGTAGAAATCAACCAGTTGCTTGGCCCACAGGTCAAAGCCGTAGCGCACGCTCCCAGCGGTTTCGGGTTCGTTGTCCAGGCGTGAGGCGGGCTTGCTGCTCCGGCCAAACCCCAAGAGGTCGATGGCGTAGACGCACTGGTCTTTGGCGAGAGCATGAAGGTTGTGCCTCCAATGCCCCTTTGAGGCCCCAAAACCATGCACACAAAGAACGGCCCGACCGGATGCGGTTGAGCCGTCCTGGGGAAGGATTTTGGTGTAGCTGATCTGATGGCCTTTCCAGCTCCAGATCAGCTCATCCATGGTTGGTCCTTGGGAAATCAGACCGCAGCCTTTTGGTTGTCGAGCAGGCCCTTGAGCTTGGCCAGTTCACCAGCCCAGCGGGGGTCCGGAGCACCCTCTTCCACGGTGTCGCTGTGGACCACTTTGTTGACGGCCTTGCGGGCCACGGCGGGGCCGGTGCTGCCACCGGGGCCACGACGGTCGTTGCCACCACGACGGTCATCGCGGCGCTCAGAGCGCTCGATACGGAGGTTGTTGCCGCCGAAGTCACGGCCGTTGAGCTGCTCGATCACAGCGTCGGCGACCTTCTCATCGTTGATGTTGGCAAAGCCGAAACCGCGACCAGCACCGGTCTCACGGTCCTGAACAGCTTTGAAGCGGATGCCTTCGCCCACGCTTGCGAACAGAGCCTCGAGCTCCTTGTTATCGAAGCTCAGGGGCAGGTTGCCGACGTAAAGACGAACGCTCATGGGATGAGAGAGATGGAACGGAAATGTGTGGGTTCTGGCTGGTCGGGGTTAATCACGAAGCGGCAGCACCGAACCCGACAGCGGAGTTCAATCGGCGACCTACGGCGTAATGCTGTGCCCTAACTGGCTGGATTCAGGTCGTTGATAACGCCTTTCATAGTGAAGTTAATCACGGCGGGGGTCCCTCTCCTTGGCGAAATGGCTGACGCTCCAGCCATTGGCGTGCACGCTCAAGGGCTTCATTCGTGCCACTGAGGCGACCAAAGGCCTGCTCCAGCATCAAGAACTGCAGCAGTGATCCCAGTTGAGGTGTGGCTTTCAGGCCTAACTCCCGTTGCAGCTGGTCGCCATTGATCGCTGGTTTGGGGTGAAACAGCCGGTCCTCTGGGTCGCGCCAGCGCCTGAGCCAAGTGTTGGCCGCTTCGGTTGGCCAATGCAGCAGCAAGGCTGGGAGATCGCTGGCGAGGTCTCGGTGCAGTTGCAGCCGCTCCGCTTCCGAAAGGCTCTCGGCGCGAGTCCCCGGTGCCTCGGGCCCTAGCCGCTGCTGCCAACGCCGCAGGCGCTGCACCCGCTGCTGCAGCTTTCGGCTGCTTTTGAGCTGCAGCAGGCCAGGGCCATCGAGGACGGCGCTCATGCGGGCGAGTGGCCCGGCCACTTGCCATTCGTCTGCACTGAAACCCAGGGCCTGCGCCCGTTGGGGCGTCAGGGGCTCCAGGGGGACAGGTGGTTTGCCGCGCTCTTGCCAAGGGGCCAGCAGGTCCCAGTCCAGGCAGCGCTGCAGCCCCTGATGGCCCTGAGGGCTCTGGCACAGCTTCTCGAGTTCCGCCAGGATCCGCTCCCCCGCCACGCCGGTGAGCTTGTGGCGGTGCTGCTGAATCCATTCCGCTGTTGTGGTCTCCAGCTGGAAGCCCAGTTCACTCGCCAGACGGATGCCCCGTAGCAAGCGCAGGGGATCGTCCAGCAGGTTGTTTTCGGTGAGGGCCACCAATTGACCGTCCCGCAGATGTCCCAACCCCCCATGGGGGTCCACCAGCTCATGCCGCTGGGCTAGCGGGAGGGCCATGGCATTGATGCTGTAGTCCCGCCGCTGCAGGTCTTCCACCAGGCTTTGGCCTTCGCGGCGCGCCAGATCCACGCTCCAGCCGCGGATCACCAGCCGGCCAATGTCGCGCTCCGCATCCAGCACCACAGGACTGCCGCCGTAGCGCTTGCTCAGCGTTCGGCAGAGGGCAATCGCGTCCCCGGCCACCACCAGGTCGAGGTCGGGGGTAGGGCTCAGGCGATTCAGCAGGGCATCGCGGACGGCACCACCCACCAGGGCGGCATCGGCCGGAAAAGCCGAGAGGGGAAGAGGCCAGTCCTCGGCGCGCAAGGCGCCCCAGGCCGCTGCCGCTGCAGAACCGCCAGAGCCGGGCACAATGAGCCCATCTGCGCTGACGCTGGAGATGTGCATCTGCGTGGACTGCCGCTGGGTCGACCAGTGCCAGGCCTACCACGCAGTGGAGCGTCAGCACGGGGCGGCGCACCTCTGCTGCGATCCGCAGTTCGTCCCCACCGAGCCCCAGATCCATGTGCAGGTGCGGGAGCTCGGCCCGGCGGATGTCGGTGTGGAGTGGGACGTGCGCGCCTGCGGCAGTTTTGAGCTCGAGCGTGGGCGCTGGCAGCGGCTCTGCCCGGGGGAGTTGCTGCCCACATGAGCGCACCCTCCCTACTGCTGGCGCTCCACAGCTCAAGTGAAACCCTGGGGGTGGGTCTCTGCAATCTCCAGGAGGAGGACGCGGCTCCGCAGTGCGCCACTTTCCCCTTGGGGCGTCAGCTCTCCAATGACCTTCTCCCCTGCGTGGAGGAGCTGCTGCCTGCGGAGCGGTGGCCCCAGTTGGCTCGGATTGTTGTCGCCACAGGACCTGGTGGATTCACAGGAACCCGCCTCACCGTCGTCCTGGCGCGCACCTTGGCCCAGCAGCTGCAGATTCCTCTGCACGGTTTCAGCAGCTTTTTGTTGATGGCCCGGCGCCTGGCGGCGGCGGGGGCCCTGCGTCCGGATCAGTCCCGTTATTGGCTGCAGCAAACCCTGCCCCGCCGGGGGATCGTGGCGGGGGCCTACCGCTTGGATGACTCGGTCCTGGGTGGGATCAGTGAGGCCGTGGAGCCCCGCTTGTTCCGTCCCGAGGAGCAGTGGCCCGGTTCCGCCAGTGGAGGCGAGCCAGCAGCTGCTGCGGTGGTCGAGGCGGAGCAGGACGTTCTGCAGCTGCTGGCCCTGGGGCGATTGGCCCATGCCGCGGTCTTGCCGGGGCCCTGGGACACCGTTCTTCCGCTTTATCCGACCAGCCCGGTGGATCTGGGATGACCCAAGCCCAGCGTCCAACTGGATCCCGGCCACGCACGAGGCGCCGCCGCCCGCGACGCCGCGGCAGAACCCGCCGCCTGTTGCTTCTGGTGGCTCTGCTGACTGTTGGTTGGAGCAGCAGAGGCCTTTGGTTCCCGTCCCTGCCGCCGCCGGAGTTGGTGCTGGTGCTGGGCGGCGATGTGGAGCGTGAGCGGGTCGGCGCTGAAGTCGCCAAGCGTGATGGCCTCCCCGTGATCGTCAGCGGCGGCAGTAACCCGGAGTACGCCAACTGGCTGTTCCGCGGTCGCGGCCTCGACGACAGCCGGGTGCTGCTGGACTACCGGGCGACGGACACCCTGAGCAACTTCACCTCCGTGGTGGATGACCTCAAGCGCGCACGGATCCGCCACGTGCTCCTGGTGACCAGTAGTGATCACATGGACCGGGCGCTGATGGTGGGTCGTGTGATCGCGGGAAGCCGCGGGATTGGTCTGACGCCGTTGGCGGTGCCCTGCGGAAACCGCTGTTTCCCCGAGGACTGGCGCAAGGTCTGGGGGGATGGGGTTCGGGCCGCCCTCTGGGTGGTGAGCGGCCGGGACCTTAGGGACTGGGCGGCAGAGCGTTTTGGTCCGCTGCTGGAGGAAGTGCGGGGCCGCTGATCAGGCCTTGATCGAGCAGGGCATTGATCTGGGCCTGGCAGGCAGCGGTGGCTTGATCGAGATCCGCCCGTTTGCGCGAAGCCGGTGGCGGGATCGGCGTACCAATCCGGATGTGGACGGGTACGAGGCGGGCGCTGCGTGAGCCGGTGCCCAGGGCTCGGTGGCTATTGATGATCGCTACTGGCAGCAGAGGCACGCCGGCGCGGGCGGCCAGCAGGGCTGCTCCGGCCTGGGGGTTGTTCACCCGTCCATCGCTTTGACGGGTGCCGTCGATGAAGACTCCGGTGGCCCAGCCCTGATCGAGTCGATCGGTGGCGGTGCGGATCGCTTCGCGGTCACTGGCGCCGCGGGAGACTGGATAAGCCCCGCAGGCGCGGATGATCGGTCCGAGTAGGGGAATTTTGAAGAGTTCCGCTTTGGCCATGAACGCCACGGGGCGTCCCAGGGCGTGGCCCAATAGGGGCGGATCCAGGTGAGAGCCGTGGTTGGCCACCACCACCAGGGCTCCTTCCATGGGCACGTTTCCGTTGCCGGCGGTGCGGCCACGGAACAGGAGCCGGTAGATCGGGAACACCAGCATGTAGCTCACCAGGCGGTAGGTGAGGCTGGGCCGCGGGGTGCGGATCAGGGCCGGCGGTTCGGCGGGTTTGCGGCGGCGCAGGACACGTTTGACCGCTTTGACAGGGCGATTCACAGCCCCAGATCGGCGGCGGTGGCGATTTGCGCGTTGTTGATGCCTTCGGTGCTGCGCTTGATCAAGCCACTGAGGACGTTGCCAGGGCCGATCTCCACGGCGGTGCTGATGCCCGCGGCGGTCATGGCTTCCATGGTTTCTCGCCAGCGCACACCCGTGGTCATCTGGCTGCGCAGGCGTTCTTTGAGGGCTGCGCCGCTGGTCTCAGGGGTGGGGTCGGTGTTGCTCAGCACCGGGATCGAGGCGTCGGCGAAGTTCACGCCCTCCAGGGTGGTGGCGAAGGCGGCGGCGGCCTCCGCCATGAAGGGGGAATGGAAGGCTCCGCTCACCGCCAGAGGAATGGCCCGCTTGCATTTGAGCTGGCTGCTCACGCTGCCCACGGCTTCAGGGCTACCCGAGAGGACCACCTGGGCACTGCTGTTGTCATTGGCGATCACGACCCCTTCGGTGGCCTTGACCAGCGTTTCGAGTTCGCCGCGATCAAACCCCATGACAGCGGTCATGGCTCCGCCTCCGGCGGCGGCCATCAGTTCGCTTCGGGTTTTCATCAGCTGGATGCCCGTCTCGGCATCGAACACGCCGGCGGCGTAGAGGGCCACCAGTTCCCCGAGGCTGTGGCCAGCCACCAGATTGGCGCTGCGGCCCTGGGCCTTCAGGCCATCCACCAGCAGGCTTTCCACCACAAACAGGGCAGGCTGGGTATTGCGGGTGTCGTTGAGCTCGCTGAGCTCGCCATCGGCCTCGCCGTTGCAGATCGCCAGTAGGTCGCGGCCCAGCAGGTTGGAGGCGGCCTCGAAACGCGCCTTGGCACCAGGGAGTTCCAGTACCCCTGCGGCCATGCCCACTTTCTGAGAGCCCTGTCCAGGGAAAACCCAGGCGTTACCCATGGCCGCGCGTTGAAGTGACGGGGGGAGCCTACGCGGGGCCCTTCCAGCGCAGCAGTGCTCCGCCCCAGCTCAGTCCGGCACCAAATCCACTGCTGGCGATCAGGTCTCCGGGTTGAATCCGGCCGTCCTTCACCGCTTCATCCAGCATCAAGGGAATGGTGGCGGCCGAGGTGTTGCCGTAGTTGCTCAAATTGCTGAGCACGCGCTCGTGGGGAATCTTGAAGCGATCCGCCACCGCATCCAGGATGCGTTGGTTGGCTTGGTGCAGCAGCAGCCAATTGAGCTGGTCGGCTTCGGTCTCGGTGGTCTCCAGCAGCTCTTTGAGGACGGCGGGGACTTCGCGAACTGCGAACTTGTAGACCTCCTGGCCATTCATACGCAGGGGTGCAAAGCCCCCCCGCTGGGCGCTGACCCCGTCGAGCACCGGGTGGTGGGTCTCGGTCTGGGCCAAGGTCAGGCAGCCATTGCGACTGCCGTCGGAGCGCATCCGGAAGCCCAGGAGACCGTCTTGTTCGCCGGGGCAGGCTTCGACCGCCACCGCAGCTGCGGCATCGCCAAACAGCACACAGGTGGTGCGATCGTCCCAGTCCACCCAACGGCTGAGCTGATCGGCGCCGATCACCAGGGCTCGGCGCATGGCGCCGCTACGCAGGTATTGGCCGGCCGTGATCAGGGCAAACAGGAAGCCGCTGCAGGCGGCGGTGAGGTCAAAGGCAACGGCGTTGCGGGCCCCTAGGGCGCCTTGAACCCTGGGAGCTGTTCCAAAAAGGTCATCCGGGCTTGAGGTGGCCATCAGGATCAAGTCCAGATCCTCCGGTTGCCAGCCCGCGTGCTCCAGAGCGGCCTTGGCCGCTCGGGTGGCGATCACGGTGAGGGGTTCATCGGCATTGCAAATCCGCCGGGCTCCGATGCCGGTGCGGGTTCGAATCCACTCGTCGCTGGTGTCGACCCGGGTACTGAGCTGCTCGTTGCTGACTTGGTTCACCGGCACAGCACTGCCACAACCCACCAGGGCCATGCCCAAGGGGCCCTGAGGGGTCCCGGCTTTGGCAGCGCTGGTCATGTGTGGACTAGCCCGAGACGGTGGGGCTCAGTCAACCACAGGCGACGGTCTCATTTTCGGCTTCGCTGAGCCGGTGCAGGTCGTCCATCACACCGTGGTTTGCGGCGGAATGGGCGATGCGTAGAGCGCTGACGACGGAGAGGGCTTTGCTGCTGCCGTGGCCGATGACGCAGACGCCATTAACCCCCAGCAGCAGGGCGCCGCCATGTTCGGCATGGTCCAGGCGCTTCTTAATCCGCCGGAGGTTGCTCATCAAGAAGGCGGAGCCCACCTTGCCGCGGCGGCCGCGGGGCAGCTCAGCCTTGAGGACATCCAGCAGGACGCTGCCGACGCTCTCAAGGAACTTCAGCAGCACGTTGCCGGTGAAGCCGTCGCAGACCACCACATCGAAGTCGCCAGAGAGGACATCACGGCCCTCGCAGTTGCCGGCAAAACGGAAGCGGGTTTCAGCCGCCATCAGGGGATAGGTCTTGAGGGCCTGATCGTTCCCCTTGCACTCCTCCTCGCCGATGTTGAGCAGGCCGATGCGGGGCTCTTGGACCTGCAGAACGTCCCGGCTGTAGATGTTCCCCAGCAGAGCCCACTGGTGCAGATAACTGGGCTTGGCGTCCATGTTGGCGCCGACATCGAGCACCAGGACCTGCTGGGCTGGATCTTTGGTGGGGAAGAGGGCACCAATGGCAGGGCGATCAATCCCTTTGAGTCGGCCCAACCGGAAGATGGCGGAGGCCATGACTGCCCCGGAGTTCCCGGCGGAGTAGACGGCTGTGGCCTCTCCGGCCTTCACCAGATCCATGGCCATGTTGATGCTGGCGTCGCGCTTCTTGCGCACCACCGTGGCCTCTTCGTTCATGCCCACCGACGGGCCACTGGGAACCAGATCAATCAGTCCCTGTTGCTGCGCCTCACGGAGGTCTTCGCCCAGTTCGAGTTCGGCAACGGCCGCCTCGATGGCCGCTGTTTCGGCCACGAACTTCACCCGAACCGGCAGCAGGCGTACGGCCCGCAGGCAGCCTTCGAGGATGGGGCCTGGGGCGTAGTCGCCGCCCATGCCATCGACCGCGACCCAGAGACGGTCGGCGTCGTTGATGGCTTCGCCATCGACACCGCCGACCCCCTGCTGGAGTCGCCGCAGGGGGTCAAACACCAAGGGCTGCAACACGGTGTTGGCCGCTGCACCGGCTGCTCCAGCTGCTGTCCCTGCTGTGTTGACGACGGAGCCAGCCATCGAGCCCGCGGCTGTGCCGGCGGCTGAGGCTGAACCCACCAGGCTGGTAACGGCCGTATTACGCCGGTACCAAATCACCAGACGCCGAATGGCCTTCGGGCGGCTCCGGCGGCTCGATGAGCCTTGGCCAGTCGCGTCAGTTGGATTCTGGGGCAACGGCTTCAACGATGCGTTGGAACAGATAACCGGTGCCTCGAGCCGTGAGGATCAGCTCGGGGTTGGTCGGATCGTCTTCCAGTTTGGAGCGCAGCCGGGAAATATGAACATCCACCACCCGGGTATCCACATGGCGTTCGGGGGTATAGCCCCAGACCTCCTTGAGGATTTCGCCGCGGCTGAAGGGTTCGCCGCTGCGGCCCACCAGCAGCTCCAGCAGGCTGAATTCCATCCCGGTCAGGCGAATCCGCTCATCACCGCGGAAGACCTGGCGCTTGTTGGTGTCGATGCGGATCGCGTTGATCTGGATCACGCCTGAATTGGGGATTCCGGCGGCGCCCTCCTTGTCGATCCGGCGAAGCACACAGCGGATGCGGGCTTCGAGTTCCTTCGGGCTGAAGGGCTTGACCACGTAGTCGTCCGCGCCAAGCTCCAGTCCCGTGATCCGGTCAGCGACATCGCCGAGGGCCGTGAGCATCACGATGGGCACGTCGGACTCCTTGCGGAGTTCTTGGCAGACGCCGTAGCCATCGAGCTTGGGCATCATCACGTCGAGCACCACCAAGTCGGGGTTGGTGTTTCGAAACGCTTCGAGTGCTTCCTGGCCATCGCAGGCCGTGACCACCTGGTAGCCAATCATTGAGAGGCGCGTTTCCAGGATGCGGCGGATGCTGGCCTCGTCATCCACGACCAGAATTGTTTCCTTGGCTGGAGCGGAAGAGGCCGTCATTGCGCCAGTCTGGGTGGCCATTACTAAGTGATTAGACCTACTGAAGGGGTCATTCGTGGTTCGTGTTCGACGAAACCCACCTTTCGTCATACACCTTCTTCATCCATCCGCCCTCCACAGCGCCTTGGCTCGCACCACCAGCACCTACGTCTGCCAGAGCTGCGGAGCCCAAACCCGCCAGTTTTTTGGGCGCTGCTCCAGCTGCGGCAGTTGGAACAGCCTGGTGGAGCAGTCCACCCCTTCGAGCGATAACCGCCGCCGCCGTCCGGTCCCGGTGGCCGATGCAGATGCGCCGATTCCGGCTGCACCCCGCCGCTCCGAACCGATCGCGGCTGTTGGTGATCGCCCCCTTCAGCGCCTCGGCAGTGGCTACAGCGAGTTTGACCGGGTGCTTGGTGGTGGTCTGGTGCCTGGCTCGCTGGTCCTGCTGGGGGGGGATCCCGGGATTGGCAAGAGCACGTTGCTATTGCAGAGCGCCCAGGCGATGGCGGCCCGTCACTCCGTTCTCTATGTCAGTGCTGAAGAATCGGCCCAGCAGGTGAAGCTGCGCTGGCGTCGGCTGGCGGAGGAGCAAGGGGAGCTCCCGCCGCAGCAGGAGAGTGCCTCCGGTCTGCAGCTCTTGGCGGAGACGGATCTGGAGTTGGTGCTTCAGGAGCTGGAGGCGCTGCGGCCCGCCGTCGCCGTGATCGACAGCATCCAGGCTCTGCATGACGGGGAATTGGGCAGTGCCCCGGGTTCAGTGGCCCAAGTGCGGGAATGTGCAGCCGCCTTGGCGCGGATCGCCAAGCGTCAGAACACGGCCCTGCTCTTGGTGGGCCATGTCACCAAGGAAGGAATGTTGGCGGGGCCCAAGGTGCTCGAGCACCTGGTGGATGCGGTCCTGACCTTTGAGGGGGATCGCTTCGCCAGTCATCGCTTGCTGCGGGCGGTGAAAAACCGCTTTGGGGCAACCCATGAATTGGGCGTGTTTGAGATGCGCGGCCAGGGCCTGGCTCAGGTCCTCAATCCCAGCGAGCTCTTTTTGGGCAGTGATGAGCCCAGCGCTGGAACGGCGACGATCGTCGCCTGCGAAGGCACCCGTCCGCTGGTGGTGGAGCTCCAGTCCTTGGTCAGTACCACGAGCTATGCCAGTCCCCGGCGCACCGCCACTGGGATTGGCACCAATCGCCTGCACCAGATCCTCGCGGTGCTCGAGAAACACCTGGGTCTTCCCCTGTCCCGCTTCGATTGCTATTTGGCCGTGGCCGGCGGATTGGACGTGGAGGAGCCCGCCGCGGACTTGGGGGTTGCGGCCGCTGTCGTGGCGAGCTATCGCGATCTGACCCTGCCGCCAGGGACCGTCCTGGTCGGAGAACTCGGCCTGGGGGGGCAGTTGCGGCCCGTGGGACAGCTGGAGCAACGACTGCAGGAAGCGGCCCGTCTGGGCTTCAGCCGAGCCGTGGTCCCCAAGGGCTCAGGCTTGGGACGGCTTGCGGCTGGCTTGGATCTGCAGCTCCATGAGGCGGGGAGTGTCGCTGAAGCTCTGGTGGCCGCCCTTGGGGTCAACCCTGCCGATGACAGGGCCTAACTTGACGTCGACTCAGAAGTAGACGTCGATGCTGCCGCGACCGCTGGTCTTGAGCCAGTTCTGAGCTTCGATGTAGTTGTTGGGCGCCAGGCGAATGGCCTTGCCCCAAAAGTCCGCCGCGAGATCAAAGCGGCGATCAGCCTCATCGGTCTCGCCCTGCTCCTCGGCAATCGAGCCCAGGTGATGGTGAATCACCGCCATGTTGTTCAGCGCCTGGGGCATCTTGCTGTTGAGATCCAGGGCTTGGCCGTAGTGCACCAGAGCCTTTTCGTGCTCGCCGTTGCTGGCAAACACCAGCGCCATGTTGTAGAGGATGAAGGCCTTGTCGTTGGGGTCTTCCTCGAGCTTCAGGGCTTCGGCGTAGTTGTCCAGCGCTTCGGCGTATTCCCCGTCGGCCTGAGCGCTCATGCCATCGCGGTAATAGGCAAACGCTTCCTTGGCCCGTTGGTTGGTCGGCAGGACCTTGAGGATCAGGTCTGCCATCACCGTGAAGCTCTTGTCGATGAAGTTGTCGTTGCGCTGGGAGCGGGGCACGGCAGGCACCTGAGCTTCGTGGCCCCATCCTGACTTGCGCCCCGCGGATCAGGGGCTAACCGTGAGAACTCCCTAGCTTGGGTATCCCTTCTCTGCCTGCGTGTCTCCTGACCTTGAGCCAGCAGCCCAGCCGGTGGCGCCGCTCTTGCTGGATGTGGAGGGTATGAAATGCGGCGGATGTGTCCGCGCGGTGGAACAGCGCTTGCTGGCCCAACCCGGGGTGCGTCAGGCCAGTGTCAATTTGCTGAACCGAACGGCTTGGGTTGGTCTGGACCCTGAGACCGCGATGCCGGAGCCGGCCCAGCCCTTGATTGAGTCCCTGGCCGCGATGGGCTACAGGGCTGCGGTGCGCAACCTCGATGACGAGGATCGCCCTCTGAGCCTGGCGGAGCGGCAGCAGCAGCAGAGTTGGTGGCAGCGCTGGCGCCAGTTGATGGTGGCGCTGCTGCTCCTTGTCTTCTCCGTCTCCGGACACCTGGCGGAAGCTGGTCAGCTGCCTTTGCCCCCCTTGGCGGACATCCGCCTGCATGCGCTGGTGGCGACCATCGCCCTGTTGCTGCCGGGTCGTCCGATTTTGGTTCAGGGCTGGCGTTCGGCCTGGGCCGGTGCCCCTGGGATGGACACCCTGGTGGGGTTGGGGATGGGCAGCGCCTACCTGGCCAGCTTGGTGGCCCTGTTCTGGCCGGCCGTGGGTTGGCAGTGCTTCTTCAACGAGCCGGTGATGCTGCTGGGCTTCGTCTTGATGGGGCGTTTCCTGGAGGAAAGGGCGCGGTTCCGCACAGGACGCGCACTTCAGGAGTTGGCCCGTTTGCAACCCGATGAGGCGCTGCTGCTGTTGGGCAGTGGCGCTCAGGCGCGGGTCGAGTCGGTCCGCGTGGGTGCCCTGCGTCCGGGGGATCGGCTACGGGTCCTGCCTGGGGATCGGATCCCCGTGGACAGCCGAGTGCTCGAGGGGCATTCGAGCTTGGATGTCTCCAGCCTCACCGGGGAACCCCTGCCATTGGTGGCTGGTGTTGGTCAGGAGCTCGCAGCGGGTTCCTTGAACCTGCAGTCGAGTCTCGAGCTGGAGGTGCTGCGCCCCGGCCGCGAGAGCGCCGTGGCGCGGATTATTGCCTTGGTGGAAAGTGCGCAAGCACGGAAGGCTCCGATTCAGACCCTGACCGATCGGGTGGCGGGGCGCTTCAGCGTCGTTGTGATGCTGCTGGCCTTGGTCACCTTGTTGTTCTGGTGGTTGATCGGTGCTCAGCTCTGGCCCCACGTCTTGAGCGCTGCGCCCTCCATCCACCAGCACGGCGGCCACCAAAGCTTGGGCTTGGGTGCTGAAACCCCCTTCGTTTTGGGCCTGCAACTCAGCATCGCCGTGCTGGTGGTGGCCTGTCCCTGCGCCTTGGGCTTGGCGACGCCAACAGCGATCACGGTGGGCAGTGGTTTGGCGGCCCGCTCCGGGGTGCTCTTTCGCGGTGGTGATGTCATCGAGGCGGCGTCCCATCTGCGCACCCTCTTTTTTGATAAGACCGGGACCCTCACGGTCGGCCGCCCCACGGTGCGGGCCGTGGAGCGCTCTGGCCTGGAGGGCAGCGAATCGAGCTTGATTCAGCTGGCGGCCAGCCTGGAGGCCCAGACCCGCCACCCCTTGGCCCATGCCCTGCTGCAGCGGGCGCAGCAGTTGGAGCTCCCGCTGCTGGAGGTCAGTGAGGCCTGCACCTTGGCGGGTGATGGGGTCCGCGCTCAGGTGCAGGGCCATGGCCTCTGTCGAGTGGGGCGTCCGGCCTGGTTGCTGAAGGACGGAGTGGAGATAGCGGAGGACCAGAGGCGCTGGTGGAACGCGCAGGAAGAGCAGGGCGCGACCGTGGTGGCGGTGGCCCTGACCGATGCCTCGGGATCCAGCCAGCTCCAGGGACTGATTGCCCTGGATGATGAGCCGCGAGCGGATGCCCCAAAGGCCCTGGTTCAGTTGCGGGCAATGGGGGTGCAGTTGGGGTTGTTGAGCGGGGACCGCCAGGCGCCGGTGCGGCACCTGGCGCTCCAACTGGGCTTGCCGCTGCGGGAGTTGGCCTGGGAACTCCTCCCTCAGCAGAAGCTCGAGCGGATCGATCAGGCGCGCCAGGCCTCCAGCGACCCCGTCGGAATGGTGGGAGATGGCATCAACGACGCTCCGGCACTGGCCGCGGCGGATTTGGGGATTGCGGTTGGCACCGGAACGCAGATCGCCATCGACACCGCCGATCTGGTGGTGCTGGGGGATCGGTTGGAGGCGATTCCAATGGCGCTGCGCCTCGCCCGCCGCACCATGGCCAAGGTGCGCCAAAACCTGATCTGGGCCTTCGGCTACAACCTGGTGGTGTTGCCGATCGCAGCTGGGGTGCTCCTGCCAGGCTTTGGCGTCGTGCTGTCACCACCGCTGGCAGCTCTGTTGATGGCGATGAGCTCAATCACTGTTGTTGTGAACGCGTTGCTCTTGGGGCGCCATGACTAAGCGGGGACGCTTTCTGGTGCTGGAGGGCATTGATGGCTGCGGGAAGACCACTCAGATCGACTCCCTCAAACAGTGGTTGCCGAGCAGCGGCTTGATGCCTGAGGGGGCTCAATTGCTGGTCACCCGAGAGCCGGGGGGAACAGTTCTCGGGCGGGCCCTGCGTCAACTGCTTCTGCATCCCCCTGGAGAAGCGGCACCGGAGTCCACAGCGGAGTTGTTGCTCTATGCGGCCGATCGCGCCCAGCATGTGCAGCAGCGCATCGCCCCGGCCCTGGCGGCGGGGCATTGGGTGCTCAGTGATCGTTTTGTCGGATCGACGGCGGCTTACCAGGGCTATGGCCGCGGCTTGTCCTTGGAGTTGATTGATCAGCTCGCTGGGATTGCGACCGCCGGGGTGCAACCCGATCTCACGGCCCTGCTCGAGATCCCATTGGCGGAGTCCCTGCGGCGCCGAGGCCATCGCCAGGCTGATCGCATCGAAGCCAGTGGCGAGGCCTTCCTCGCGCGCGTCTGTGCTGGCTTCAGTGCCCTGGCCCAGCAACACAGCTGGTGCCGCATCGAGGCCAGTCAATCCCCCGAGGCTGTCAGCCGGGCCCTGCAGGCCGCCATCCACGACGCCTGCACACGCGATGGCTGAACTCTTCGAGGATCTGCTGGGGCAATCCCAAGCGGTGGCCTTGCTTCGGGCTGGTCTGCAGCAACAGCGCCTGGCACCGGCCTACTTGTTTTGCGGTCCCGACGGGGTCGGTCGACGTTTGGCGGCGTTGCGCTTCCTGGAGGGAGTGATTGCAGGTCTGGATGGCTCCCCCTCGGTGAGGCGTCGGCTGCAGGATGGCAACCATCCCGATTTGCTTTGGGTGGAGCCCAGCTACTCCGACAAGGGGCAGCTGGTACCCGCTTCCCAGGCCGAGGCCGCTGGAGTCAGCCGCAAGGCACCTCCGCAGCTGCGCCTCGAGCAGGTCCGGGCCGTCTCACAGTTTTTGGCTCGCAGGCCCGTGGAGTCCTCCCGTTGCCTGGTGGTGATGGAGACCGTGGAGGCCATGGCTGAGGGTGCGGCCAATGCGCTGTTGAAAACCCTGGAGGAGCCCGGGGACGGGATGCTGATCCTGCTGACGGCTTTTCCGGATCGGTTACTCAGCACGATTCGATCGCGCTGTCAGTCGATTCCATTTGCGCGTCTTGAGCCGCAGCTACTTGAGGAGGTTCTCCAGCGCCACGGCCATGGGGGAACCGAGCAGGCCGGAGATCCGCCTGAATTGCTTGAACTGGCGGCCGGCTCCCCCGGTGCCTTACTGGAGCAACGGGCCCAATGGCAGGCCTTGCCGGAGGGCTTAACTGAGCGCTGCAGTGCGTTTTCTGCTCCCGACGGGGTGCAGACACCGCTGCTGGCCCTCTCGCTGGCCCGTGACCTTTGTGAGGTGCTGGATGTGGAGCAGCAGCTCTGGCTGCTCGATTGGTGGCAGCTTCATCTCTGGCGTCAACATCAGGACCCGCGACCCGTGCAGCGGCTAGAGCAGCTCAGGGCCCAACTGCGCAGCTATGTCCAGCCGCGCTTGGCCTGGGAGGTGGCGTTACTGGCTCTTTCAGGGGTTGGAGCCTGAACCCTTTAGGCGGCGGTCCGGCGATTGTCTCGGGCCTGCTGGACCAGTTGGGCGAGCTCCTCTTGATTGGCCCCACTAGGGAGTTCCAGGCAATAGCCGGCGCCGTAGACGGTCTTAATGAAGCGGGGCTTGCGGGGATCGGGCTCGAGCTTGGTGCGCAGGTGACGCACATGCACTCGGATGGTCTCGATGTCGTCGTCCGGCTCGTAACCCCAGACCTCTTTGAGGATCAATGAGGGCGCAACGGTTTGGCCGTGGCGCTGGAGCAGGCAGTGGAGCAGTTCGAACTCCAGGTGCGTCAGCCGTACGGGTTCGTCGAACCAGATCGCCTCGAAGCGCTCGGGGACCAGGGTCAGGCAGCCGTAACTGAGGATTTCGTTGTGCTTGGTCGAGAGCGGGGCGCGATCGGAGCGGCGTAGGAGCGCCTTGATGCGCACCAGGAGCTCTTCAAGATCGAAAGGCTTCGCGAGGTAGTCGTCCGCTCCGGAATTAAAGCCGCTGACCTTGTCTTTGGTGCTGCCCAGCGCCGTGAGCATCAGCACCGGGATGCGGGAGGTGCGCTCGTCTCGCCTCAACCGTTGGCAGAGGGTCAGCCCGTCAACCTTGGGGAGCATCAGGTCCAGCAGGACCAGGTCCGGGGTGTACTGCAGTGCCAAGGCCTGGCCTTTGATGCCGTCTTCGGCCCGTTGCACGTCGAAGCCGCTGTGCTCAAGGTGTCCGGCCACAAGCTCGCGCATGTCGCCGTCGTCTTCAATCAGCAGGATGCATGGCTTCATGACTGGCTCCTGGGTTGACGGGTCGCGGTTTCAGTGAAGGGCCGAAGTTCACCGCAGGCATTCTCGGCGGCTTTTTGTGCTTCTGCACAACAACGCTTGTTCTTGTCTTTGGGCTAAGGACGGTCTGATTTCAGTGCTGATCAGGGATTTGCTCGAATTACCCCAAACCCCAGAGCGGTGAATCTTCAGCTTTTCTTTCGTCTTCTGGGTTGCGATTCCGGGGCGTTTGTTGTGAAGCCTCGTTCGGTTGCAGCTGGCCACCAACAAAAAGACCCAGCCACACGGACTGGGTCTCTCAAAAAGCTCCCCGGGCGGGATTCGAACCTGCGACCAATCGATTAACAGTCGACCGCTCTACCGCTGAGCTACCGAGGAATGTTCCCTGTCGGGACCCAGAGAACATACCTTTCAGCCCTTCCTCGTCGCAAGGGGCCTGAGCTGCCTCTGCAGCGTCTTGCCGACTTGCCAAGGGCCGACGCTGCCACGCTCCATGAGGGCGGCTCCATCGCACCAGCTCAATTCCTCCAGGCGATGGGTGATCCAGAGGGCCGTGATCGGTGCCTCCTGCCGGTGGCAGAGCTGATGAATCAGGCTGATGACCTCCTGTTGGCTGGTCTCATCCAGGAGCGCGGTTGGTTCATCGAGCAGGAGCAGTTGCGCTTCGCTTGCCAAGGCTCCGGCGATGGCGAGGCGTTGCTTTTGGCCGCCGCTGAGGCTGTGGATGGGGCGTTGGCGAAAGCCCTCGAGACCGACTTGCTGAAGTGTGTTGGTGACGCGTCCGAGTCGCTCCCTTTCCTCGAGCTGGCTGGGTAGCGAGAGCTCGATGTCGCTTCCGCAGCTGGGAAGCAGCAGCTGGTGATCAGGGTTTTGGAACACCAGGGCCGGCTTCAGAGGGCGCTCCAGTTGGCCTTGGCTCGGCTCCAGCAGGCCGGCGATCAAGCGCAGCAGGGTGCTCTTGCCGCAGCCATTGCCGCCCACGAGCATCCAAAGGCCAGGGCGGGGAATGGAGAAGCTGCAGTGATCTAGGGCGCGATGACCAGTCGGCCAGGTGAAACCCAGGCGATTGGCAACAAGAGAAGGCTGCCCCTCGCCAGCCTCAGCCATCGAAGCTGAAGCCGGGGCGCTTACTGCCGCCGCCGAGGCTTGATTTTTCGTAGGTCTGGACCGCCACGACTTCGCTGGTCAGCAGGCTGATGCGCTTGCTCTCTTCTTTCTCGCACTGCAGCTCGAGAAGGCGAGGGTGCCCGGACTCCATGGCCTGTTTGATCTGGTTGTAGAGATCCTGCGCAGCGCTTTGCTCTTTGCGCTGGACCGCGATGGGCATCGGGCTCAGCTTCAAAGAGAGCTCAATTACAAACACTGGAGAGGGATTTCAAGCAGTCCCCACTCTGGCGAACTGCGGCGCCGGCTGCCGTCGGCCTGAGTACAAGTACTTAACGGCTGCGCATTCGTGCTGGAAATCGTCCCAAGGCTCGCCGCCAACGTCTGGTTGCCCGTACAGTGCGCTTGTAAAGCTTCATGAAGCCGCTCTCATGACGATCGCTGTAGGGCGCGCGCCGCAGCGGGGATGGTTTGACGTCCTCGATGACTGGCTCAAGCGCGACCGCTTCGTTTTTGTCGGGTGGTCGGGTCTGCTCCTGTTCCCCACTGCCTATCTGGCACTGGGTGGCTGGCTGACCGGCACCACCTTTGTCACTTCCTGGTACACCCACGGCATTGCCAGCTCCTATTTGGAGGGCTGCAATTTCCTCACCGCTGCGGTGAGCAGCCCGGCTGATGCCATGGGCCACTCCCTTCTTCTTCTCTGGGGCCCAGAAGCCCAGGGCGACTTCGTGCGCTGGTGCCAGCTCGGCGGCCTGTGGACCTTCGTGGCCCTGCACGGCGCCTTCTCCCTGATCGGCTTCATGCTGCGTCAGTTCGAGATTGCTCGCCTGGTCGGCATCCGTCCTTACAACGCCATCGCCTTCTCCGGCCCGATTGCGGTGTTCGTCAGTGTTTTCCTGATGTACCCCCTCGGCCAGAGCAGCTGGTTCTTCGCTCCGAGCTTCGGCGTGGCAGCGATCTTCCGCTTCCTGCTGTTCCTCCAGGGCTTCCACAACTGGACCCTGAACCCCTTCCACATGATGGGCGTGGCCGGCATCCTCGGCGGCGCACTGCTGTGTGCCATCCACGGCGCCACCGTGGAGAACACCCTGTTTGAGGACAGCGAGCAGGCCAACACCTTTAAGGCGTTCGAGCCCACTCAGGAAGAAGAGACCTATTCGATGGTCACCGCCAACCGCTTCTGGAGCCAGATCTTCGGAATCGCGTTCTCCAACAAGCGTTGGCTGCACTTCTTCATGCTGTTCGTGCCCGTCATGGGCCTCTGGACCAGCTCCATCGGCATCATTGGCCTGGCCCTCAACCTGCGTGCCTACGACTTCGTGTCGCAGGAAATCCGCGCTGCTGAGGACCCCGAGTTCGAGACCTTCTACACGAAGAACATTCTTCTGAACGAAGGCCTGCGCGCCTGGATGGCCCCCGCGGACCAACCGCACGAAAACTTCGTCTTCCCTGAAGAGGTTCTGCCCCGCGGCAACGCTCTCTGATTAAGACGTCTTCGTTCTGCCCACGCTTGATGTGGATACCTTGCGCCCCCAACGGGGCGCTTTTTTTTGACCTATGGATCGACCTCGTCGAAGGTCAGCTGTTCATGGGTAAACCCGCTGGGGTCCCACCAGCTCAGGTCGGCTGAGCGATAGGCCAGCACGTTGAACATGCCGCGGGCGTGGTGATAGCTGATGTGGCAATGGAAGGCCCAAATTCCAGGGTGGAGCGCGTCGAAGGCGATACGGCAGCTGCTCCCCTTGGGCACCAGGACGGTGTCTCGCATGGGACCTGAGAGCGGTTGGCCGTCGATTTCAACGACTTGAAATTCGTGGCCATGGAGGTGCATCGGATGGCCCATCGGGGTGGGATTGCTGAAGACCATCTCGACCCGTTGACCCTCCTCCACCCAATAGGGGTCTCGGTAGGGATAGAAGCGATTGTTCAGCCCCCAGCGGTACGCAGGGGCGGGACCAGTCAGGGCCACGGGAATGGTGTTGTCCGTGGGTTTGCTGACGAGGGGGCGCTGGGCCCTGAGTTGTTGGTCCTGGGTGAAGTCGAGAGGCCCGGTCCACTGCTCCGTTTGCGGCGCTAGTGCCGGGATGGGCTGTTCAGGGGCGCTGCGGAGCACCACCCCGCAGCGCAGGTTGCTCCGCTCTCCCAGGGCCAGTAGCGGAAAGACGCCAGGTGTGTCCGGAAGTCGGATCCTGAGGCTGAGGCGTTGGGCAATGGCGAGCTGAAACACCGATCCCCGGATCGGTTCCACTGGGTTGGCATCCGTGCGCAGGAGCTCGCCTTCCAGCTCCCCCAGGTCGAGAAAGAAATTCATGAAGGCGCTCGCGGCGATCCAGCGAATCGCCACGGTGTCCCCCGGCCTTACATCGATGATTTGAGGTGCGTCCAGGCTCCTTTCATTGGCCAGGAGTGCGTCGTAGACGACATCGGGCAGCATCAAGCTGCCTGTCTGGCGTCGCCAACACAACCGTTCGCCGGTCGCATCCCACTGTTGTGTGAGCAGTGGCCTTTCGGCCTGCCAATCGAACGTCTCCAGGGCGCGAGCCATGGCGGTATCTCCTCCGCGTTTGCCCGCGACGATGTTGCTGAGGATCGTGTCGGCAGGCGTGAAGCTGAAATCCCTCAGCGTCACCGTGAGCGTCTGGTTTGCCCAGTCCTCTTGCTCCTGGCTGAGGATCAGAAAGGGTTCGGCCACGAAGCTTTGGGTTTGCAGCCCGTAGTGGGAGTGCATCCAGAAGGTGCCGTCCTGCTGGAGCGGGTAGTGAATGCGTTGCCTCTCCCCCGGGGGGATGGGGGGTTGGGTGACATAGGGCACCCCATCCATCGGATTGGGAAGAATGAGGCCATGCCAGTGAACGGTGGTTGGAACCGGCAGCTTGTTGACCAACTCCAGATCCACGCCCTGCTCCCGCCGGGTGGTGTAGCCCCGCTGACCATCGCTCGCTCGGATGCAGCCCCTCTCAACGGTTTTGCCGAGCACAGTGATCGGTGCCGTGGTGATCTCGAGCACCCTGGTGTTGCGGTTCAGGGGACGCTGGAAGGTGGCCTGGCTGATGAACTGCTGCCAGCTCTTTTTGGCTTTGGCCTGAGCTGCGCTCAGCCAGGACCGGGTTGAGCCCCCCAAGATCGTGGCCAGCAGCCCGAGTCGAAGCAACGATCGGCGACGCATTCAAGGACCCCTTCTGTCCGCTGTCTAGGCAAAGCGCGTGGCGTTGTCGCATTCACAACGCCGCCCCCTGGTCAGCCTCGATAGGATTGGCGGGTTCCGTTAGCAGTGATGTGGCGACGCAGAACCCTTCGGGCGGAAGCGTTGCCGGATGCATCGCCGGCTAACACCAATCCCCACAGGAGGAGGTGTCCGTGCCCCACAGTTGTAAGAAGCAGGGTCTGCTGATCGCGGAGAACGCCGCCTGATTTCGGCGCCTCGTTCCTAGATCAAACGGTTCCGCGCCAAAGCGGACCCGGCGAGAGCCCCCGGTTCCTCTTGAGGAATCGGGGGCATCGTTTTGACTGGGGCCTCTCCCTGTGGCCCGCCGATGCAGAGCACAAGGCAAGCGCTGGATTGGCCCGGCTCGGTTTTGGTGCTGTTGCTGGCCACGGTTCAGTTTTTTCGCGGTGGATCCCTTGGCGCGGAGTGTTGGGTTCCGGGGCGTTCCCTGACCTTTTGCGTCGATCAGTACTGGGTCAATCAGCTGCTCAAGAACTACGTCGGTGGATTCACCAAGCGGGGGTTCACCGGTGAGCTGCTGAGGCATCTCTTCCCGTCGGGATTGGACTTGGTTTGGCTCAACGTTTTCGCCTTGCTGCTGTTCATGGCACTGGCGCTGTTGCTGTATGCCGTTGTGCGCACGCTGCTGGGGAGCTCCGGTTGGCCGCCGCTGCTGATCAGCCTGTTGCTGTTGCTCGCTCCATTCGGCAAGTCCCTGGCGGAGACGGTCTTGGATCCGCTGCAGCTCTGTCTCTTGCTGGTGGCGTCGGTGCTGCTGACCCCAGCCCAGAGCCGAGCTCGGGATGTCGTTGTTCTGCTCTCCTATGGACTCGCATCACTGATCTATGAGGGCTGCGCGCTGTTGCTCTTGCCGGTTGGTTTCTGGTTGATGCGAGCCACCCCCTGGCGTTGGCTCCCACTGGCGATGGCGGCGGCTCTTCTGCTGGTGTTTCAGCAACCCGATTCTCCGAGTGTGGGCCAGGCGGCGCGAGAGGCCTTAGTGGCAATCAATCCCTTCACTGGGGAGCAGCTGCGCTACCGCGACGGTGGTGGATTGGCGGCCTCGGTGGCTTTCAGTTTCAACGTGAAGCAGGAGTTCAGCCGCTATCTCTCCGATTCGCCAAGAGATACCTTCGCGCGCGTCTCTCGATCCTTGGGTGCGGTGTTGGTTTATGGCATTGCTGTATTAACGGCGATGGGGGAGCGCAGGCCGAGGGAACGCACCCTGGCTTTTCGCGTTTGGCTCTCCTGGGTGCCGGTGGCGCTGCCCTTTGTCTTGATCACCCATGACTGGCTTCGCTACGGCGTGATCCTGCTGTTTCTAGCGATGCTGGTGACAGCGGCTCAGTGCCCGGCTCGCTCGCTGGAATGCAGCCCCATTGCTCGCCCCGAGTGGCTCTCGATCGGCCTAATCGCCATGGCGGCTGGCGTGGGGCCTGCGACAGGTGATGTCCGTAAGTTTCTTCCCCACAACTATTTCCACGCCTCCCTCTTGATGCTGCTGGTGGCGGTCGTGGTGCTGTTGATCGAACAGCGACGGCTCAAGCTTCAGCAGAACGGCTGAGATCGGGTTGCCGGACCAAGGCGAGAACACCGACCAAGCAGGGAATCGCCAGGGTGCAAAGCCGTAGCAGCAGTGTGACGGCTAGGGCTTGGGAGCGGTCGGCCCCGTAAACCATCGCCAGGCCAATCGAGGTGGCTTCACTGGTGCCCAAGCCGGCGGGCAGCAGTGAGATCACGCCGCCCAGGCCGGTCGCCGTTCGAATCACGGCGGTTTGATGCAGGCTCAAGTCCACCCCCAAGGCTTGGTAGAGCGCCACCAGCAAGCCCGCCTCAAGCATCCAGCAGATGCAGGCCAGCAGGGTGCCGACAATCAGTGGCTTGGGTTTCATCAGCTGGCGCATGCGGCCCATGGCCAGCAGGGCCTCGCGCAGCAGGCGGATCAGGCCGTTCCAGCGCTGATGCAGGGGCAGACGCTCGAGCCAATGCTCCAGTCGGCGCAGTACTCGCGGGTGGGTCAGCACCCAGCCACCCACGCCCAATACCGCCAGGCCGATCAGCATGGCGATCCAGACCTGCTCCCCTAGACCCCAGCTCAGCACCAGCAGAGCACTGGCCAGATCAGCCAGCCGTTCCGCCAGGGTGATGCCGACGCCCACGGTCAGTGGAAAGCCGTGGCGCCGCTGCAGCCAGAGGCCCCGGACCGCCTCTCCGCTGCGACCCGGGGCGGCGATCAAGGCCAAGCCGGCGGCGTAGATCTTGGCGGCGGGTTTCAGGGGTAGTGGGAAGCCCAGTTGGCGCAGGTAATAGGACCAGCGGCCAATCAGTACGAGGTGGCTCCCCAGGCATATGGCCGGAGCCAGGATCCACCAGCGCCAGGGCAGTTCCCCCAGGGTGGCGCTGACGTCCTGGATGCCAAAGGCGGTGGTGAGCCCGAGGTAAATCGCGAGGGCTGCGACCAGCCCGAACAGCCAACGGCGCCGCATCAGGGAATGAACCTCAACTTGCGGGCGGCATAGAGGCACATCTGACCCAGGATCAGACCCTCTTTGACGTGGGCGATGTTGGAGCTGCCGTAGCTGCGCTCTTGATAGCGAACCGGGACCTCCACGATCTTCAAGTTCAACTTGCTGGCGCCAAAGAGCAGGTCAAAGTCTCCAAATGGGTCGAAGTCCCCGAAGTAACTGCGACCGGCTTTGAGACGTTCGTAGTCGTCCTTCCAGATCACCTTGGTGCCGCAGAGGGTGTCCTTCAGCCGTTGGCGCAGCAACCAGGAGAAGGCGGCGGCAAAGAAGCGGTTGGCCGCGGTGTTCAGCGGCGGCATCGCTTCCCAGCTGCGGGGGTAGACCAGGCGGCAGCCATTGACGAACTCACCGCGCCCATCGGCCATGGCCTGGGCGAAGCGCGGCAAATCCTCCGGTCTGACGGTTAGGTCGGCGTCGAGGATCATCAGCACATCCCCCTCCGCCTGATCGAAACCCAGCCAGACCGCATCGGCCTTGCCCTTGCCGGTCTGCCGGAATTTCTTCAGGCGCATCGGGCCCTGATAGCTCGCGCAGATCCGCTCGATCTCCTCCCAGGTGTTATCGGAGGAATGCCCCTCAACAAAAATCACTTCGGTGAAGCGGCCCAGTTCCGGCAGCCGTTCAATCGCCGGGGCGATATTGCCGGCTTCGTTGCGCGCGGGGATGACGACGCTCACGCTGGGGTTCTGCCGCTGTTGACGGGCGGGTCTGGCCACCATCCAGTGGGTCAACCCCAGGTTGTCGATCAGCGGCAGTTGGCTCAGCCAACGGTTCGCCAGTGGCGTAACCAGGGGAATCTGGCGCGGGATTAAGCAGCGCTGGCCCTGTTTCAGTACCTCCCAGCCCGCCAGATCCAGCAGGTTGTTGACGTCGTTGGGGGTCAACCAGCTCTCTGGGGGTTGCGGTTGCCGTTGGCCGAGACGTTCGGCGGCCTTCAGCAGTGGTTGCCAGAGCCAATTGTGGAAACTCACCACCAGACGAGTCCGCGGGTGACAAAACGCCTCGAGGCGCTCCAGCACCCCCTGCACGTCCTGAAGCGTGTTCAGGGTGTTGGGCAGCAGGATGACGTCAAAGGGCTGGGTTTCGCCGATGGCCGCTGGGGTCATCGTCTCCGCGTTGGTCGCCAGGATTCTCAGCTCGGGATGCCGCTCCCGGGCGACCGCCGCCACCTCAGGGTCCAGCTCGATCCCCACCCCGTGGGCGGGTTTCAGCTGGGCCAGCAGATCGCCTGTGCCACAACCCACTTCCAGCACCCGCAGCCCCGGCGGAACCAGCAGTTGATGCAGCCGCTCGAGATCGGCGTAATAGGTGCGGTTGCGCTGGCGGAACTGGATCTGCTGGCTCGAGGTGGTCATGAACGAAGCAGGCTGAAGGTCTGGGGCAGATCCAGGCGCAGGGCACTGGCCACGATGCGCAGGGTGCGCAGGGTGGAGTTGTTGGGGCTCATCTTCGCTGCTTGATCGAGCGCCACCTGCGCTTGTGCTGGGCGAAAGCGATAAAGCTCCACGACTCCAAGCCCCAGCAGTGCGTTCGGATTCGAGGGATCCAGGGCCTTGATCTGGGTCAAGGTCTGCGCCGCATCGCCTGCGTGCCGTTGCAGCGCCTGGGCGAGGGCCAGGCTGTAGAGGTCGTTCAGGTCACGAGGATCGTCCTGGAGTCGGGCCCGCAGGATGGCTTCGGCGTCGCTCAGATAGATCTGCTCCGGGTCGCTCTGGTTGAGCTGACCGACCTTGGAGAAGAGGCTGTCCAATTCACCGCGGCGCAGCTGGCCCCCGAGGCCGCGCAGCAGGGCGACACGGTTGGCGGCCAGGGCGCCGGGCTCCTGCGTCCCGGCCTGCAGGTCAACCGCGGTGCCCCGCGGCAGCTTGATGGGCCTCCTCTTGCCGTTGGCCTCGAGCAGTTGCAGTTGGGGGCTCCAGGTCCCGCCGCTGCTTGTGAAGGCGAGCTGCTGCTGGACTTCGGCGCAGCCTCGCGGCAAACGCAGCAGGCCCTGGCCCAGGGCCTGGTCGGCTTCGAGCCGTTGCCCGGGCTGCTCAAGGTTGAGCAGCAGGCGGGAGCCCTGCAGGACTTGGCTTGGGCCGGAGACCTTGACGTCCAATCCGCCTGGAATCGCGTTGATCGATCCGCTGATCTGTGTGGGGCAGTTGACCTGGTTGGCACTGACGCTCAGGGTCTTGCGTCGCAGCAGCTGGGCCTCGCTGCCATCGGGGAGGCTCCAGCTGTTGATCGGCTCGAAAGACGGGGAGCTCTGCAGCAGTTCGGCCTGGCGCGCTTGCCGCTCATCGCTCATCACCCCCTGGTCTCCGCCTTTGCTGAGGAACCAGTCGAAGTTGCTCAGTTCTTCCTCAAGCCGCTCCTTGGGGGCCACGGTCTGGCGGGCGGCCACGCGGAACTGCTGGCGCCGCCCTTCGGCCTCGAGGTTGAAAGCGTTGAGCCCCTCGCTGTCGGGGAGCACCGCCAGGGTGGAGAGCTGATTGGGGCTGGTCTGGCGGACCGTCGCCACGATCGCCTCGAGGGGCCAGCCTCCCTGGGGATTCGGGCGATGGGGCGGAAAGCTGCTCAGCTTGGGTCCCCAGCCGAATTGGCTCCAGAGCGCTCCCAGCAGGGCGACGAGCACCAGTGCGGCCTGCCAAACGGGGGCCCAGCGGCGCTCGACGCTGGCCACCACCAGGCCCAGCCCCACGGCCAGCTGCGGCAGCAGGGGCAGGACAAAACGAAAGTCCTTGCTGGTCATCAGGATGCACACCAGCAGGCCCCCCAGCGGAAAGCTCAACCACCAGAGCAGCCAGGCCTTGTCTGCCTTGAGTGACGGTCTGCGCTGCACCAGGGCGATGACTCCGCCCACCAGCACAAGCACTGTCAGGCTGCTGCCCAGCATCGCCGGGAGCAATTTCAGGTAGTAGAGCCAGCCCTCCAGGCTGTTGGCCT
Source organism: Synechococcus sp. W4D4 (assembly GCF_047716805.1). Lineage (NCBI taxonomy): Bacteria > Bacillati > Cyanobacteriota > Cyanophyceae > Synechococcales > Synechococcaceae > Synechococcus > Synechococcus sp. W4D4. The sequence goes on from NZ_CP180404.1 coordinate 101,665, forward strand.
CCAAGCCGTCTTGGTAGGCCACACCCCACTGGCGGGCCTTGTTGATCGTGCTGAGGATGGTCAGCCAGTTCTGGCTGAACCAGGGCCAGACCAGTAGCCAGGCGATCAGCCCTCCGGTCGCCCCCTGGGCCAGGGGCTGCCAATGGCCGCGGCGGGCCTCGCGAAAGCCCCCGAGCAGCAGCAACAGCAGGGGCAGCCAGAGCAGTACCAAGCCTGTGGGCCGAGTCAGGGCGACAAGCCCCAGGCCGATGCCGCTGAGGATCGACCAGAGCCAGCGCTGCTCTTGGGCGAACCAGCGACGCTGGCTGAGCACCCACCAGCCGGCGGTCATCAGCGCCGTCAGGCTCAGATCAATCAGGTAGTCGGTGCGTTGGTTGAGCAACGCGGGCGCGGCCGCGACAAACAGCGCTGCCCAGAGCCCGGCCCGGCGGCTGTGCAGTTGCCGGCCTTGGCCGTAGCAGCTCAGCAGCAGGATCCCGTTGAAGACCGCGCCGGAAGCCATCGCGCTGCTGAAGCTCGGCCCGAGCAACTGCAGAACGGGTGCGCTCAGCACATAGGTCAGCGGGCCCCGGTAGCTGGGGGCCTGGGCCCAGAGGCTGTGCCACCAGCTGCCGCTCCAGGGGGCGGTCTGGCTCAGCACCTGCCAAACGCCCAGGGCACGGCTGAGGTGATCCCCTTGGTCCCAGGCCGGCGGGGCCTGGTGCTGCTGAATCCAAAGTCCATCCAGCAGCAGGCAGATCAGCCAGAGGGCCAGCAGCAGCAGGCCATCGCGCCTGTTCAGTTGCCGCTGGGGCTGCGTACCAAGGTCCATGGGGCAAGATCATCGCCCGAGGCCAGGGGAATCAGGTCTCGATTGGCGGAATCCTGCAGGGCCTCTGCTTCGATCCAGGCCAAGGCTCCTGGGGCGAGGTCTTTGGTGTTCTCGAGCTTGGGACCGAGTTGCGGTGTGCCCAGGGCGACGAGGATCAATTGGGCATGGGCCTGGCCGCTTAAGCCGCTCTCGCTGATCACCGCCACCGGTTCGGCGGCCAGCAGTGCTTGGAGTTGTACATCGCTGAGCGCTTGGCGCACGGCTGGGGAGCGATCGCTAAACAGTCCGCCCTGCACCAGCAGGCTCAGGGCCAGCCAGGGACCGATCAAGACGGCGGCCACGACGCGTTTTGGGGTCTTTTGTTGGGGCAGCAGGGCCCAGCTCAGCCCCAGGACTAGGGCCGCTAGTCCCACCAGCGCGGGAGCGAGGGGCGGGATCTCGAGGTTGAGCAGGTTGCCGGGGACCAGCAGGAGCACCCCGGCGAGGCTCAGCAGAACGCCGAGGCCCGCCAGGCACCAGGCGATGGCCCGCGGCCGAGCAATCCCGGATTGCGCGAAGAGACGCAGGCCGCTGGCGGCCCAGATCGCCAGAAAGGGCGTGAGCTGTAGGCCGTAGTACGGGGTCTTGGTGCGGAAGCAACTCAGTAGCAGCAGCAGGCTGAGCGGGTAGACCAGCAGCACGAGCCCCTGCTCTGAGCGCCAGCGTTTCAGCCCCCATACCAGTCCGGCGATGGCCGGCAGGCTCCAGGGCGCGCAGTTGGCCGGAATGTTCCAGAAGTAATAGAGGGGCCCGGCGCTGTAGACGTCGCTCTCGGAGAGGAAGAGCAACTTGTCCAGCAGTCCGCCGACCACGCCGGCTCCGTAGTGCTGCAGGCTCAAGCCCAGCCAGAGACCCACGGGAAGCCAGCCCAGCAGCAGCCCTGACCAGAAGGCCGCTGAGCGCAGCAGAAAACGCCGCCTGAGCAGCAGCAAGGGCAGCAGGGCCAGGACCGGCAGGGCGGTCATGAAGCCTTTGACCAAGAAGGCCGGCCCTAACCAGATCCCCGCGGCGACGTGCCAACCGCGTGACTGCTGGGGCTGGGCCTGCAGCAGCGCCAGCACCCCCAGGAGCTCCAGGGCCAGCAGGGGCATGTCCTGGCTGGCGAGGTGGGCGTAATTGGTAAAGAGGGGAGTCAGTGCCAGAACGGCTGCACTCAGCCAACCCAGGCCCGGGCCGAGTAAGCGACTGGCCAGGCGTGCGGTGATCCAGAGCGCCAGGCCTGCAGCCAGCAGGGATGGCAGGTGCGCCGCCCAGCTGCTGGGACCGAACAGGGTTTGAGCACTGGCGATCAGCCACTGGACGCCGATGGTGCGATCAAACAGGGGTTGGTCCCACCAGAGGGGCGCGAGCCACTGGCCGCTTTCGTGGATCCAGCGAGCTTGGAGGGCGTAGTACCCCTCGTCATGGGCCAGGTAGCTCCGGGGGGCAACGCTGATCAACAGCGGAAGGAAGGGCAGCGCTCGAGACCAATCAAAGCGTTGGCGCTTATACCGAACGCCCTCTGTTTTGTGCTCATTGTTACCAGTCATTGCAGGTTGTGGCACATCTTGGATTTGTGAATAGCGGGCTGTTTCGCATCATCGGCGAGGGGCATTCGTGCCCTTTTCCTCGTTTTGGTGTGAGGACCAATGAAACTGTTCCAGAAGCTTCTTCTGGCGCCTGCAGCTCTGGGCCTTCTGGCTCCTGTTGCTGCAAACGCCGCTGATGTCAACATCGCTGGCCTGAGCCAGTACGGCACCGAAGAGCAGGTGACTTCGATCACCCAGTTCTCCGACGTGCAGCCCACCGACTGGGCTTACCAGGCGCTGAGCAACCTGATCGAGCGCTACGGCTGCGTCGCTGGCTACCCCAACGGCACCTACCGCGGCAACCGTGCGATGACCCGCTATGAAGCGGCCGCACTGCTGAACGCTTGCCTCGACCGGATCACTGAGGTGACCGACGAGCTGAAGCGCCTGATGAAGGAATTCGAGCGTGAGCTGGCTGTGCTCCGCGGCCGCGTGGATGGCCTCGAGGCCCGCGTGGGCGAACTGGAAGCAACTCAGTTCTCCACCACCACCAAGCTGCGTGGTCTGGCCACCTTCGTTGTGGGCGCTAACGCCTTCTCTGGCACCAGCACCCAGAACTCGGCTGTTGCCAACAACGCCAACTACAACAAGGCTAATTACGGCGCTACGACGTTCAACTATGACGTCCGCCTGATCCTTGACTCCAGCTTCACTGGCAAGGACCTGCTGCGCACCGTTCTGCGTGCTGGCGACTTCAACGGCTCCGCCTATTTCAACGGTCTGACCGCTCTTGAGACTGCCTTCCAGTCCCCGGCAGCAGACAACGTTGTTGCGATCAATCGCCTCTTCTACAACTTCCCCGTCGGCAAGGACTTCAGCGTCACCGCTGGTGCCAAGGTCCGTGTGGATGACGCCGGCATGCTCGGCATGTGGCCCAGCGTCTACCCCGCTGACACCGTCCTCGACTTCTTCACCTACGCCGGTGCTCCTGGCGCCTATGACCTCGATGGTCTCGGCGGCGGTTTCGGTGCCACCTACAACAACGTTCTGGGCTTCGAGGGCGTGACCCTCTCCAGCAACTACGTGTCCCGCAACTCTGATGAAGGCACTGCTGGTCTGATGACCGATGCCTCCAGCTCTGTCAGCGTGACCCAGCTGGCGTACAGCGGTGGCAAGTTCCCCGTGATCGGTGGCAGCGCCTGGGGTGCAGCTGCGGCTTACACCTACAGCCAGAACAACGCCCTGTTCATCAGCACCCCGTTCGCTCAGCAGTACGGCGGCACTGGCTCCACCAACAGTTTCGGTCTGAGCGGCTACTGGGTTCCCGAGAACACCGGTTGGATTCCTTCCGTCAGCACCGGCTGGGGCACCAGCTCCTTCGAGTACGGCCCTGTGCGCACCGACACCTGGGCCAAGGCTCAGTCCTGGTACGTCGGTCTGCAGTGGCCCGACACCTTCGTGAAGGGCAATGATCTGGGCATGGCCGTCGGCCAGGCTCCTTTCATCACCAACACCGGCTACGGCGACTCCACCCTTCAGAAGCCTCTGGACTCCAACTACATGTGGGAGTGGTGGTACAAGTTCCAGGTGACCGACAACATCACTGTCACCCCTGCTCTGTACTACATCCAGAACTACGACGGTCAGCTCGGCAAGCTGAACACCAGCACCGGTGCTTACAGCGCTACCGACAACGTGTTTGGCGGCCTGCTGAAGACCACCTTCAAGTTCTGATCCAGAACATCTGGGGCTCTCTCCTCACACATTTGGCCCTTTCAACCCCGGCTTCGGCCGGGGTTTTTTCATGGCAAACCGTTGAGGCCAATGCACATCAGTGAACCTCTAGTGGTACCGCGCGTTACCAGGCGGTGGCCCGACTGGCACAGGGGGTGTTCGCGTCAATCGCTTTCGGGGTCATTTTGTATTAGCGATCACTTGTGGTCGTATTCCTCGTTTGGTGTGAGGACCAATGAAACTGTTCCAGAAGCTTCTTCTGGCGCCTGCAGCTCTGGGCCTTCTGGCTCCTGTTGCTGCAAACGCCGCTGATGTCAACATCGCTGGCCTGAGCCAGTACGGCACCGAAGAGCAGGTGACTTCGATCACCCAGTTCTCCGACGTGCAGCCCACCGACTGGGCTTATCAGGCACTGAGCAACCTGATCGAGCGCTACGGCTGCGTCGCTGGCTACCCCAACGGCACCTACCGCGGCAACCGTGCGATGACCCGCTATGAAGCGGCCGCACTGCTGAACGCTTGCCTCGACCGGATCACTGAGGTGACCGACGAGCTCAAGCGCCTGATGAAGGAATTCGAGCGTGAGCTGGCTGTGCTCCGCGGCCGCGTGGACGGCCTCGAGGCCCGCGTGGGCGAACTGGAAGCCACCCAGTTCTCCACCACCACCAAGCTGCGTGGTCAGGCCACCTTCGTTCTCGGCGCTAACGCCTTCTCTGGCACCAGCACCCAGAACTCGGCTCTGCCCTTCAACAACAACTACAACCGCGCGAATTACGGCGCGACCGTCTTCAACTACGACGTTCGCCTGAACTTCGACACCAGCTTCACCGGCAAGGACCTGCTGCGCACCACCCTGCGCGCCGACAACTTCTTCGGTGCTGACGGTCACGGTGATCACACCCACGCCAGCCCTTACGGCTATGGCCTGACCTTCCTGGAGGTGGCGACCAACGCCCCCACCCAGAACAACGTGGTCGAGGTCAACCGCCTCTTCTACAACTTCCCCCTTGGCGATAGCTTCAGCGTCAACGTTGGTGCTCGCGTCCGCATGGACGACGCCGGCATGCTCGGCATGTGGCCCAGCGTCTACCCCGCTGACAGCGTCCTCGACGTCTTCACCTACGCCGGTGCCCCTGGCGCATACAACACCAGCTATGGCCTCGGTGCTGGTGCCGGTATCGTCTACAACGACGTGCTTGGCGCTGATGGTTGGACCCTGTCCACCAACTACGTCTCCGCCAACGGTGGTAGCGGCAACCCCACCCTCGGGACTGCTGGCAACGGTGGCATCGGAACCGAAGCTTCCTCGAGCACCTCGGTGACTCAGCTGGGTTACACCGGCGGTAAGTTCCCCGTTATTGGTGGCAGTGCTTGGGGTCTGGCAGCGGCTTACGCCTATAGCCAGAACATGCCTCTGGCGATTGGCACTCCTTACGCCTCCGCCATCTCTGGCACTGGTTTCAACGGTGGAACTAGCTCCAACAACTTCGGCTTGAGCGGCTACTGGGTTCCTGAGAACACCGGTTGGATCCCCTCGGTCAGCACCGGTTGGGGCATCAGCAGCTTCACTCAGACCTACTTCCGTACCAGCCAGGCCCCTCAGGCCAACTCCTGGTACGTCGGTCTGCAGTGGCCTGACACCTTCGTGAAGGGCAACGACCTCGGTATGGCCGTTGGTCAGGCTCCCTTCGTAACCAAGGCTGGTAGTGCTGCTGGTACCGCCACTGGTGTGAACAACCCCATCGACTCCAACTACGCTTGGGAGTGGTGGTACAAGTTCCAGGTGACCGACAACATTACCGTCACCCCTGCTCTGTACTACATCCAGAACTACGACGGTCAGTTCGGCAAGCTGAACACCAGCACCGGTGTTCGTAACGCCACCGACAACGTGTTCGGCGGTCTGCTGAAGACCACCTTCAAGTTCTGATCCAGAACAGTTGGGGCTCTCTCCTCACACATAGAGCCCTTTCTTCAACCTCGTTTAGCCCCGGCTTCGGCCGGGGTTTTTTATTGTTCAGCGTCCGCGGATTTGATCCGCTTTGTGATCACAAAAGAGGCGCAAAGTCTCATTTGATACGCCGTCCCGTGCCAATGGCTCAGGGCCCAAGGAGATGACCCAATAGGGTGGCTGCTCCCCTCTTCGGGGCTCCTCGTTTGGTGTGAGGACCAATGAAACTGTTCCAGAAGCTTCTTCTGGCGCCTGCAGCTCTGGGCCTTCTGGCTCCTGTCGCTGCAAACGCCGCTGACGTCAACATCGCTGACCTGAGTGCTTACAGCAGCCAGGACCAGGTCACCTCGATCACCCAGTTCTCCGACGTGCAGCCCACCGACTGGGCTTATCAGGCACTGAGCAACCTGATCGAGCGCTACGGCTGCGTCGCTGGCTACCCCAACGGCACCTACCGCGGCAACCGTGCGATGACCCGCTATGAAGCGGCCGCACTGCTGAACGCTTGCCTCGACCGGATCACTGAGGTGACCGACGAGCTCAAGCGCCTGATGAAGGAATTCGAGCGTGAGCTGGCCATCACCCGCGGCCGCGTCGATGGCCTTGAGGCCAAGGTTGGTGAACTGCAAGCCACCCAGTTCTCCACCACCACCAAGCTGCGCGGGTTTACCCGTTTTGTGGTCGGTGCGAATAGCTTTACTGGCACAAATACGGCCGACACGGATCAGTCTGTTCCATACACAACGGCTTTTAAAAAAGCGAATCGTGCCGCGACCACGTTTAACTACGACCAACGCCTTTATCTCGACACCAGCTTCACCGGCAAAGACCTGCTTCGCACCCTGCTGCGTGCCGGCAACTTTCAAGAGAGTGCCTACAACTACGGCCTGCTGAAGCTTGATCCTGCTTTCCAGGAGCCGGCTGGTGCCAACGTCGTTGGTGTGAACCGCCTCTTCTATGCCTTCCCTGCGGGCGAGAAGCTCAAGTTCAACGTTGGCGCTCGGGTGCGTATCGACGACCCCGGCATGCTCGCCATCGGTGTGCCCTCGGTTTACAAGCCGGGTCTGCTTGATTTCTTCTCCCGTGCTGGTTCCCCTGGCGTCTACAACAAGAGCGGTTTCGGTGCCGGTTTTGGTGGCACTTACAAGCAACTGCTTGGCATCAAAGGACTGGCCATCAGTAGCAACTACGTCTCGGCTGATGGTTCCGACGGCAACCCCAGCACCGGCGGAATCATGACCGGCGGCTCTAACAGCGTGTCTGTCACGCAGTTGGGCTACACCGGTCAGAACACCCCGCTGATTGGTGGCAACTACGCCATCGCGGCGGCCTACACCTACGCGCAAAACTCCAAGCTGCACCGCGCTACGCCCTATGGCTTTGACGTGGGCCGCACCGGCAGCAACAACAGCTACGGCGTCAGTGGCTACTGGATCCCAGAGAACAGCGGTTGGATTCCGACCGTGAGCCTTGGCTGGGGTTCCACCAAGTCCGAGAACGCCGCCTTCCGCGGCATTCCTTATCGCACGGACAACTGGGCCAAGACCCAGTCCTGGATGGTGGGTCTGCAGTGGAACGATGCCCTGCGTAATGGCAACAAGGCGGGCATGGCCGTTGGTCAGGCTCCCTACGTGAGTAACAACGGTGGCGGTTCGGTCGGCACTGTCGCTGGCGCGAGCTCCCCGATGGACTCCAACACCATGTGGGAGTGGTGGTACGAGTACCAGGTCTCCGACAACATCTCGGTGAAGCCTGCCCTCTACTACATCAACAACCTCGATGGTCAGTACGGCAAATACAACACCAGCACCGGTGCTTACAACGCCAAGGACAACGTCTTTGGCGGCCTGGTGATGACCACCTTCCGCTTCTGATTCCCCTCAGGGCACCCCTTTCACCCCTGGCCCTCCGCCTTTGGTGGGGGGCTTTTTGCTGTTTAAGGATGGGTGCAGCCCCTCTCTGCCGTGCATGCCCCAGTCCGCCCGCGATCCCTATGTGGTGCTCGGTGTGGTGGCCTCGGCCAGTGGCGCAGAGATCAAGGCGGCCTACCGGGCCCTGGTGAAGCAGCATCACCCCGATGCCGGGGGCGATGAAGAGGCGATTCTGGCGATCAACGCGGCCTGGGAGGTACTGCGGGATCGGGATCGCCGCGCTGAACACGACCGCCATCGCGCCGTCAGCAGTCATCAATCCACAGTCCGCTCCGCTGCAGCCGGTCGAGCGGCCCGCAAGGCCACAGCCGAATCAGCCCGCGGCGATGAAGCGCTGCTGATCTGGCTGCAGACGGTCTATGCACCGATTGATCGTCTGCTGGGTCAGGTCATCAACCCCTTCCCGGCGCAATTCAAGGCGCTCTCGGCCGACCCCTACGACGACCAGTTGATGGAGGCGTTCTGCAGTTACCTCGAGCAGAGTCAGGCCAAGCTCGAGAAGGTGGAAACGCTTTATCGCTCCATGGCCGCCCCGGCCTCAGCCAAGGGCTTCAGCCTCAGCGTCTACCACTGCCTCTCCCAGGTCAAGGACGCCGTGGTGGAACTGGAGCGCTACACCATGGGCTACGTCGATAACTACCTCCACGACGGCCGGGAGATGTTGCGGGAAGCCAAGCAACGGCGCACTCGGCTTCAAGCGGAGCGCCGTCGTCTGGATCTCTAGCTGAAGGCTTCCAGTTGATCTAGCCGCAGCCAGATGTCGGGCACCGGCCGGCGATAGCGCAGTTGGGCGTAATCCCCTTTCACCAGTAGGACCTCGGCTGGGCCCTCGAACAGGTAATCCGGAGCGGTGGTGTCGCTGGCTTGGGATTCCAGGCTGCCGCTGTAGGCCGCGCGATTCACCTTCACCAGGGCGCCTTTTTTGATGGCGGCGGCCGCGGGTTTGCTGGCGGGCGCTTCGGCCATGGCATCAAGGACGGGTTGCCGCCAGGCTAGTTCCCGCTCGGTGATCCAGAGGGTCCCTAGCCTTCCAACCAGTTCAAGGGCTCAGGGCGCGTGCGGATTCTGCTGGTGGGGTGCAGTGGTTTTGTCGGCCGGGCTTTGGTGCCCCTGCTGCTGGAGGGCGGTCATCAGTTGGTGCTGCTCAGCCGCTCCAGCACCCCGTTGGCCACGGTGCAGTCTCCTCAACTCCAGCGGCTTCAGGCAGACCCCGCTGTGGCTGCCACCTGGCAAGTCCCTGCGGTTCAGGAGGCCCTGGCCTCCAGCGAGGCGGTGATCAACCTGGCCGGTGAGCCCATCGCTGAGAAGCGTTGGAGCGATGCCCATCGTCAACTGCTCAGCAGCAGCCGCATCAACACCACCCGCGCTCTGGTGGCCGCCATGCAGGCACTTCCGGAAGCCCAGCGCCCCAAGACGTTGATCAGCGGCTCGGCCATTGGCTACTACGGCACCAGCAGCTCAGAGCGCTTCAGCGAAGCCAGTGGCGCTGGCGGTGATTTCCTTGCCGGTCTCTGTCAGGCCTGGGAGCAGGAGGCCCAGACGGCCTCGGCTTTCGCTCGGGTGGTCATTCTGCGGATCGGGATTGTCCTGGGTCCCGACGGCGGAGCCCTGGGCAAGATGCTGCCGGTCTTCCGGATGGGCTTCGGTGGCCCGATTGGGAATGGCCAGCAGTGGATGAGCTGGATTACCCGCCACGACCTCTGCCGCCTGATTGCCGAGGCCCTCGCCAACCCGGCCTACCAGGGCACCTACAACGCGGTGGCCCCGGCCCCCTGCAGCATGGCCACGTTTGCGTCGGCCCTCGGTCAGGTTCTGGGGCGCCCCAGCCTGTTGCCGGTTCCCGCACCCATCCTTCAGATTCTGCTCGGCGATGGCGCCAAGGTGGTCTTGGAAGGCCAGCAGGTCCTGCCGGAGCGCCTGCAGCAGCAGGGCTTCGTCTTTGAAGACCCGGAGCTCAGCGCTGCTCTCGCCCGCGCCACCACTTGAGCGCCCACCCCAGTATTCCGCTGAGTATCGCTGCTCCCATCAGCAGGCCGATGGCCGGAGTGAAGAGCGGCTCCCAGAGGCTCTGAAAGAGGTTCAAGGGAGCCTCAATGCCCCGGCTGTGGCAGAGCACGGCCACGCCAAACCAGATGGCTCCGGCGATGACCACGAAGACGTCGGCCACCAGCACGGCATCCAGGTAGCCCTTGAGGCGTTGGCCGGTGCTGGGTGGGTTCGCTTCAGCCATGGCGCTGCGCCAGACGCTCCAACAAATCAGAGCTCATCTTGGCGCCGCCGCCGCCGCTGCCGATCCGCTCTTCCCCAAGCTGCTCCAGTTCCTCATGCCAGCGCCGATCCACCAGGAGCCGGTTGAGGAGTTGCTCCAGCAGCTCCGCGCTGCCCCGCAGCTGCTCCTCACTACCTGCACTCCCCGGGGCACAGAACAAGCCAGGTCCCAGCAGACGTCGCTGCGCTTCAGCGAAGTTGTCGGTGAACTGTGGGCCCTCTCCGACGAGCTGCAACACCGGTTTGCCCAGTCCCACGCACTGCTCGGCCGCGGTGCCGGTCATCGAGAGCAGCAGGTCGCACTGTTGGATGACGGCGGCGAAGCGCCCCCACTCCAGCTGCAGGTGCAGGGGGCCGCGCTGCAGGCTGCAGCGGCTGCTGCTCTCGAGCTCCAGACGCCAGCCCAGCCGGCTGGCTAGGGGCGCAACTTCCTGGGGCGTCAGTTTTCCCACCAGGGCCGCATGCAGTCCCAGCCGTTGAGGAGGACGCAGGGCTTCGGGCAAGCGCTCCAGCACCCGCAACATGAGCTCCAGGTTGTGCAGGGCCTCCGGCAGTCGGCTGCCGGGGAGGAGACCGAGGCGTTGGCGCGGGGCTCCCGCCAGTTGATCGCTGTTGCCTACGGCCCCGTCGAAGAAGGGGTTTCCAAAAAACTGAACGGGCCGCTGCAGCTGCTCGCTGAGGTCACTGGCGGTGAGTTGATCGCGGCTGTAGATGGCCAGAGATCGGTTCGATTTCAGGCAGCCACCGCAGGGCCAGGGCAGCTGCAGGCGTCCTTCGTAGTGGCTGGAGTAGGCCACCAGGTAGGTGGCCATCGGCCTGCGGCTCAACCAGGCCGCCACCACTGGGATGACATCGCCCACCACGAGGATCAGGTCGTAGCGATGGCCGATTCGCAGCAAGAGCAGCAGCCGGCTGAGCAGGTAGAGCACCTGGCCCTGCACGACCTCGGTGATCCGTCCGATCAGGCTGGTGTAGCCCAGGCCGCCGGTGCTGTACTCGCGGGTCTTGCCCCGTGTGGTGATTCCGGCCTGCTCATAGGCCTGGCCGTGCCCCACCAAGGGCAGAGCCTCAACGCTGCAGCCCTGCTGCTGGAGCGCCGTTCCGATCAGGGAGCCGCTGAGGTCTTCGCCGTGGCCGTTGCTCAGCAGCAGGATGCGCCGCTGGCCGTGCTGCGCCATCAACCGTGCAGCCAAGCTTTGACCTTTTGCAGGGCCTGCCAGTCGGGGCGTCGTGCGAGCCCGTCAGCGATGGAGGAGTCCAGTTCTTCGCCGATCTCAGGCGCCATCACGCGCACGCGCTGCACCAGCTCGATGTGCTCCCGCACGCCTTTGACGTTGTTCTCGAGCATCGCCAGGCTCAGGTTGATCCGGGCCTGGGGGTCCTGGGGGTTGAGCTTGACGGCCATCCGCGCTGAGCGCAGGGCCGTCTGTGCCTGGTTGTCCAGCAGTTGTAGCCAGGCCAGACAGGTCCAGCCGGCTGAAAGCCGGGGATCCTGTTGGGTGATCTGCAGGAAGCTGGCAATCACCTCAGACAGCGGAGCACCCTCGTTGTAGCTCTTCAGGGCCTGCTCAAATTGTGAGGGCGCGTCAGTGGCGGTCATGGCGGAGGGCGTGCCGTTTCGTCAGCTCAGATTCGCACCCGAGGGGGATCAGACGGCGAAGGAGCTGCCGCAGCCGCAGGTTTGGGTGGCGTTGGGGTTCGTGAAGTTGAAACCGCCGCCGATCAGGGCCGAAGAGAAGTCCAGCTGCATCCCGTAGATGTAGAGCAGGCTCTTGGGGTCGCTCACCACGGTGAAGCTGGGGGCGCCGCTGGGCTCGTAGATGTAGCGCTCATCGTCCTCGCGGATCTCGCTGCCATCGATGAAGTCCATCGTGTAGCTCATGCCGCTGCAGCCGCCGGAGCGCACACCCACCCGCAGGACCTTTCCCTCCCCTTGGGCCGGCAGCAGGGTGGCCAGCTGCTTCATGGCCGGCTCGGTGATCTGGATCCCCTTGCCGTCCCTGCCGGTGTGGGTCGCGACTGGAGTGACGGTCTCGCTGGTCATCGGGGCCATGGCCTGTATCCCCACTGTATGGAGACCCTTCGCCCCCTGCCGTGTCGCCCTTCTCCATAGAGTCACCCCATTCGCGGGAGAACAAGGGTGCGGGTCGCCATCGTGGGTGCGGGTCTGGCCGGATTGGCGGCGGCTGTGGATCTGGTGGATGCCGGCCACCAAGTCGACCTCTATGAAGCGCGCCCTTTTATGGGCGGCAAGGTCGGTAGCTGGGTGGATGACAGCGGGAACCACATCGAGATGGGCCTGCACGTCTTTTTCTTCAACTACGCCAATCTCTTCGCCCTGCTTCGCAAGGTCGGAGCGATCGACAACCTTCTCCCTAAAGATCACACCCACTTGTTTGTGAATGCGGGTGGGGATCTGCGGGAGCTGGATTTCCGCTTTGCCCTGGGCGCTCCCTTCAATGGCCTGAAGGCCTTTTTCACCACGCCGCAGCTCGATTGGCTCGACAAGCTGCGCAATGCCCTGGCCCTGGGCACCAGTCCGATCGTGCGTGGCTTGGTGGATTACGAGGGGGCGATGAAGGTGATCCGCGATCTCGATCGCATCAGCTTCCAAGAGTGGTTCCTGGGCCACGGCGGCAGCGAGCAGAGCATCCGCCGCATGTGGAACCCGATTGCCTATGCCCTCGGTTTCATTGATTGCGAGGCGATCTCAGCCCGCTGCATGCTGACCATCTTCATGATGTTCGCGTCGAAAACTGAGGCCTCCAAGCTCAACCTGCTGAAGGGCTCACCTCACCGCTGGCTCACAGGACCGATCCTGGAGTACATCCAAGAGCGCGGGGCAAAGCTCCATCTGCGTCATCGGGTGACTGAGGTCCAGTTCGACGAGGTGGCTGATGAAACCCGCGTGACGGGGCTGACCCTCGGGACCCCCGATGGGGATCTGAACGTGGAGGCTGATGTCTATCTGGCGGCCTGTGATGTTCCAGGGATCCAGCGGATGGTGCCTGAGGCCTGGCGCCGCTGGCCCCTGTTCGACAACCTCTACAAGCTGGAGGCGGTGCCCGTGGCCACGGTTCAACTCCGCTACGACGGTTGGGTGACGGAGCTGAGCGACTCCCCCATGGCTGAGGCTGCCCGCCGCGATGTGACCCGCCCCACCGGTCTTGACAACCTGCTCTACACCGCTGATGCGGACTTCAGCTGTTTCGCCGACCTAGCCCTGGCCAGTCCGGTGGATTACCGCAAAGAGGGTGTGGGCTCGCTGCTGCAGTGCGTTCTCACCCCTGGCGATCCCTGGATCCCCAAAAAAACCGAGGAGATCGTCGCTGCCACCGATGCCCAGGTGCGTCGTCTGTTTCCCTCGGCCAAGAACCTGAATTTGGTCTGGAGCAACGTCGTCAAGTTGGCCCAGTCCCTTTACCGCGAGGCCCCTGGGATGGAGCCCTATCGCCCCGATCAGGCAACGCCGGTCACCAACTTCTTCATGGCCGGTAGCTACACCAAGCAGGACTACATCGATTCGATGGAAGGCGCCACCATGAGTGGGCGTCTAGCTGCTGCCGCGATCCTGGGTCGTAAGGCTGAGCTGGCTACCAATGCATCCGTTGCCTAGAGACCATGGGCCGTTGGCTTGAACACAGCGTCACCACTGAGGTGAAGGCCCCTGCTGATCGGGTCTGGGCCGTCTGGAGTGATCTCGAGGCGATGCCCCGCTGGATGAACTGGATTGAGTCCGTCACCACAGAAGCCGGTGATCCCGATCTGACGGACTGGACCCTGGCGGCCCAGGGTTTCCGCTTCCACTGGAAGGCGCGTATCACCGAGCGCGTGGAGGCCCAGCAGCTCCATTGGGAATCGGTGGGGGGACTGCCGACCAAAGGGGCCGTCCGCTTCTATCCCCAGGGCGCCGGGAACACGGCGGTGAAGCTGAGCGTGAGCTACGAGCTGCCGGGGGTGTTGGCGCCGCTGATGGATGCCTCCATCCTGGGGGGGATCGTGACCAAGGAGCTCCAGGCCAACCTGGATCGCTTCCGCGATCTCGTCCAGAGCGGTTATGGCCAAGAGGCGAGCTGACAATCCGATTTGGGCTCTGCCTGTTCTGCTGGTCTTGGCGGCTTGCGGGACAGACCAGACGAGTAGCACCACTCCCTTGGCGGCTGCAGCCCTACCGCCATCTGGGGCCCGGGAACCCGCCCCGCTCAGCCCATCACCGGGCTTCATTGCCATGCCGAGCCCGCAGCAGGTGGTTCAGGCCCAACCCCATGGCCGGGTCGATCCCTTTGCACCGGTGGCGACGGCAGTAGCGGACGCCAAAGACGACAGCAATGCCTCCGAGCTGCAGCTCACCGGTTTGATCGGTAGTGGCCGCAGTGCCCAGGCCTTGATCTCCCTGGGCGGTCAGAGCGGAGCGGTGTGCATCGGCCCTCAGGGCCTCTGCCCGGGGTCCGGCCTCCCGGCTCTTCTGCCCCCGGGCTGGACCGTGACCGGCATTGATCTGGGGCGGGGCGAGCTGCGCTTGAACCAGGGTGGTCAGCAGCGCGTGCTCAGTCTTTAAGGCTCAGCGCACAGGCGGCCACAAGCCCGTCGAGGTCATGGGGGTCGGCCTCACCATCCACCCGGCCCAGCACAGCCCGAAGGGTTTTTGAGGTTTGCGGTCCGATGGAGATCAGGCGCACCCGCTCCAGTAACTCTCGCCAGCTGGCGCCGAACTGCTGCTCCAGCAGTTGGGCCGTGTGTTGCACGGTCTTGCCGCTGCTGAAGGTGATCGCATCCACCTGCCCAGCGGCCAGGGCTGAGGCGGTGGCCTCTGGCAGGGTTTCGGGGCAGCGGGATTCGTAGGCCGCCACTTCCACTACCCGGGCTCCGGCCTCGCCAAAGGCTTCAGCCAGCAGGGTGCGTCCACCGCTTTGTACCCGCGGCAGCAGCAGCCGCAGGCCCCAGCCCGAAACGGGGAAATGCTCAATCAGGCTGTCGGCCACGAAGGCCGGGGGCACGAAATCGGCGGCGGCGCCGAGTTCCTCGAGGCGGGCTGCTGTTTTGCGGCCCACCGCCGCGATCTTCAGGCTGCTGGGCCGCTGGGCCAGGTTGCTGCCCTGGCGCCTGAGCCGCTGCTCCACTGCATCGACCCCGTTGCTGCTGGAGACGATCAACCAGTGAAACTCCTCGAGCTCTGCCAGGGCGTCATCCAGCGGCCCCCATTCATCGGGAGGACCAATCACCAGGGCAGGCAGATCGAGGACATGGGCGCCGGCTTGCTCAAACAGTTGGCGTGAGGCCCCGAGTTGCTGTTCCGCCCGGGTCACCGCGATGGTGCGCCCTTGCAGTTCCATCCCTCAGCCCTCGAGCTTGACCAGTTCTCCGGCCTGCTTGTGCAGGCGTTGGGCCTCCTGGGTGCGGCCTTGGTCGATGAGCAGCTGGATCGCCTCCCGGAAGCTGCCGCGCGATCCATCGATGTCGCCGCCCAACAGCAGCGCGACGGCGAGGTTTTGGTGGGTTTCGGCGTGGCCGGGGTTGACGCGTTTGGCTTCGCGGTAGGCCTCCAGGGCTCCGGCGAGATTGCCCTGCTTGCGGCGGATCAGACCGAGGTTGTACCAGCCCAGACCGATCTCAGGGGCGACGCGGGTGGCCCGGGCGCTCAAGCTTTCTGCTTCCTCCAGTTGGCCCAGCTGCAGCAGCAGCGCCGCCAGGTTGAGTTGGGCCGCCAGGTTCAGTCGCGGGGCCAGTGGAATCGCCAGGGCTTGGCGGTAGTACTGCTCGGCTTGCTGGGGGTCCCGGCCGGCCTCCGCCAGGGCCAGGTGCAGGAGCAGCTCGTAGCGCTCGGGGTGAGCCCCGCCGGGGCAGTTCTTCAGCCCCTGTTGCAGCAGCTCCAGCCCCCGCTCCAGGTTCCCTTCGGCCACCTCCAGGCTTCCCAGCTTCGCGCAGGCATAGGGGTCGCCTGGGCGGGCTTGCAGCTCCTCCTCCATCGCTTGACGAAGCCGCTCGGGCTTATTGCCTTGGGCCAAGAGCTCGGGCCGGTAGCCGTCGTGATCGATGGCGGGTTCGGAACAGTCAGCGACGCGCCACTTCGGCTCGTCCTTCAGCAACGCTGCGACGCTGTCGTCAATCATCGAGTGGTAGGTGCGGCTCCACTGGATGCGCGGATGGCGCCTGAACAGGCGACTGACGTTGGAGTAGGGCGATTGGATCGCGCCGCGCTCATGGCGCAGCAGGTTGATGACCAGGACGTCCGGTTGGGCCATCAGCGCCCGCAGCGGTTTCCAGGCCTCCGGCTTGAGACGTTCATCGGCATCGAGCACCAGCACCCAGTCCCCTTGCACGCTCTCGAGGGCCTGGTTGCGGGCGGGAGCGAAGTCCCCCGGCCATTCGATCTGCTCGACCCGGGCGCCGGCGGCCTGGGCTAGGGCGACGGTGTTGTCCTTGGAGCCGGTGTCGACGACCACCATCTCGTCGACAAAGCCTTGAACGGACTGCAGGCAGTCCTCGATCTGCCCGGCTTCATCCCGAACGATCATCGAGAGGCTGAGCATGGTGGGTGCCGGCGGCCGCAGAAGACGGCCCGAGGCTAGTGGCAGCAGCCCGCTTAGTCGGTAAAGCCGCCCTCCAGCGCAGCCTCTGGCAACCCCAGCGCCTGCAGCACCAGCGCTTGTGCCTGGGGCATCTGGGCTGGGCTGTAGGCCGCTGGCAGCTCCGGCGGGAGCAGGGGTTGCAGGGCTTGCCAGAGGTAGGGGCTTCCGTAGACCGCGAGGCCAGCCAGGCGCTGCGAAGCCAGCAGTTGCCGCACCACCTGGGGCCAGGGTTCATCGCCCCCAGCGCTGCCCCGGAAGGGATTGCCCCGAACCAACAGCTGTAGCAGGACCGGACCATCCGGGAGGCGATCCAAGGCGAGGGGCGCTTTCGGGTCCTGGCCCCAGGGGCTGGGGCTGCGGGCATCGATGAGCCGCGCCTCGTAGCCCAGGGCGGAGGGCCGCAGTAGGGCTGGGGCCACCAGCGGCAGCTGCGGCGCATTGAGTTGGTTGTCGAGCCTGATCAGGTTCAACCCCGGTCCGGGGGGCAGACCTTGGCCGCCGTGCAGCACCAGGCTGAGCGTGAGCAGTTCGCCGCTGAGTTGCCGCTCGCTTGGGGTCACCAGTTCATCGAGAGCCGTTTCTCGCGATTCAGCGCATTGGGCTAGGGCGCTCCGTCGTCTCTCCAGGCTGGCGTCCAGCCGCTGCTCGCTGATGCGACCGCTCTGAACAGCCTCCACCAGGCCATCAAGTGCTTCACGGGCATCGGCTGGCATCAGGATCAAATCAGCCCCGGCTTCAAAGGCCAGTACGGCGGCCTCAGCGCTGCCGTGGTGCTGGCTGATGGCCTCCATCACGAGGGCGTCGGTCACGACCAGGCCGCAGAACTGCAGTTCCTGGCGCAGTAGTTGGGTCAAGACCGCCCCAGACAGGGTGGCGGGCTGCTTGGGGTCCAGGGCCGGAAGACGGAGGTGGGCGGTCATCACCGAGGTCACACCGGCAGCAATCGCCTGCTGAAACGGCGGCAGCTCGATTGCTCCCAGACGCCCCAGGTCGTGGGGCAGCTCTGGCAATTCCAGATGCGAATCGCAGCTGGTGTCGCCATGGCCCGGGAAGTGCTTGGCGCAGGCCAGCACCCCTTCGCCCTGGCAGCCCCGCACAAAAGCTGCCGCCAGGGCTCCGGCTGTGGCTGGCGTCTCCCCCCAGGCCCGCACGTTGATGACTGGATTGGCCGGGTTGTTATTGACGTCGCAGACCGGCCCGAGAACCCAGTTCAGCCCCAGCAGTCGCGCCTGGCGGCCGGTGCAGCGCCCGTAGCGCTCGGCCAGGGCCTCGGCCTGCTCGGGATCGCTCTGATGGAGGGCGCCCAATGCGAGCGGAGGCGCTAGCCAGCTGGCCCCTTCAAAGCGTTGCCCGACCCCCTCTTCCACATCGGCGCAGAGCAGCAGGGGCTGGCCAGCCCAGCGTTGGAGTTGGTCGCAGCGCAGGCGGAGTTCTTCGGCACTTCCCCCCAGCAGGATCACCCCGCCAACGCCCTCATCGAGGAGCTCGCGCAAGTCCGCGTTGCTCAGCTCCCAGCGGGGGTAGCGGCGCTGATGGTCCCGGGCATGGCCGCTGCCACGCACCACCAGCAGGCTGGCGAGCTTCCGCCGGAGCTCAGAAGCCTCCATCCTCCTGTTCGCCGGTGCCTTCAGGAACCTCACCACGCTCTTGCCGCTGCTCTTCGAGCTGGTTGAGCAGGCCCAAAACAGAGGTCCCCTTCTCGATGCCGCGATCCAGTTGGAAGATCACCTCCGGGGTTCGGCGCATGTTCAGGCGGCGACTGAGCTCACCTTTGACGTAGTTGGACGCCGAGCGCAGGCCCTCGAGGGCTTGCTGTTGCACCTCGGGGCTTCCGTACACGCTGACGAAGATCTTGCAGTGCTGGAGATCGCCGGCCACATCGACATTGGTAACGCTCACCATCCCCAAGCTGACCCGCTCGTCCTTGATCCCAGTGACCAGCAGTTCGCTGACCTCTCGCCGGATCAGAGCGGCCACGCGCTCAACGCGACGACCTTGCGCCATGGCTATGCGATGACCTCTGGGGTCACCATGGCACGCAGGATCAGGGCCAGGCTCAACAGGCCGCTCACCAGGGCTCCGATCAGGGCCACGGCAGTGACAGGGTTGCTGCGGCGCTGGGCCAGGGGTTCAAGGACGGAGTTGGCGACGCCAAGCCCGAACGCGATCAGATAGCGCGGATAGCGCGTGACGTTCAGAAAAAAGTCCCGCATGGGGGCTGGAGCGCTGATCAAACAGTGCTGGCTACTCTGCCGCCAAAGGGCACCCGGTGCCGCGCGATCCGATTCGTTGATGCTGGAGCTCCATCAGTTCCGCCATTCGGCCTTCTGCGAGAAGGTCCGCTTGGTGTTGGCCTTGAAACAACTCAGCTTCACTCCAGTTGAGGTCACCCCTGGCGTGGGTCAGGTGGAGCTCTACCGCCTCTCAGGCCAGCGGCAGGTGCCGGTCCTGGTGGATGGCAGCGAGGTCATCGCCGACTCCACGGCGATCGCCTTGCACTTGGAGCAGAAGCATCCCGATCCCGCGCTCCTGCCCAGTGATCCTGCCCTGCGGGCCCAGGTGTTGCTGCTGGAGGACTGGGCTGATACCGCGTTAGCGGCCGGTGCCCGGATGGCTTTGGTGCAGGCAGCCGTCAGCGATCCAGTACTGCGTGATGGGTTGCTGCCGGAGGCGACTCCCTCTCCGCTGCGCTCCCTGGTGGGCGCCTTGCCCGGCGGGGTGCTGAGCGGAGTCGGTCAAGTTCTGGATCAACAGGTGCTGCAGCAACTGCGCAGCAGCCTTGAGCAGCTGACCGCCTTGGTGCAGGCCCAGCCCTACCTGGTGGGTGATCAACTCACCTTGGCCGACTTGGCCGTGATGGCCCAGCTGTCCTTGATCAAATTCCCGAGCTCTGCGGGCAGTCCCCTGGCGGGGCGTGGGGTGGCCGGCTTGGCCGATGATCCGCGTTTGGAATCCCTCTGGCTCTGGCGGGATCGTCTCGGTCTACAGCTGGGGCGTCCTTAGGACTGCCGCTCGAGCACCAAGATTCCACTCCAGCTCCGCTGGGCGTCAGCCATTAGGCCGTCTGCGGGAGAGCCGTAACTCACCTGCCATTGACGGGCTTCGATGCGATCGGCATCGATGCGGGCATAACGGCTAAGGGTTTCCACTTGGCTGACGCGGGGATCCCCGGGACCATGCAGCACCTGCAGGCTGAGTTCGTCCGCCAGAAATTGATCCTGCGGCCGCTGTTCGCTGCGGCGTCCAACGACGGTGGATTCCAAGTAGCGATCCCCGTTCAGATCAGCCAATTGACGGTTGGGGTTCTGCGGGTCATTGCGGACCCTCTGCAGCTGATCCCCCAGCAGGGCCCGTCCAACCGATTGCGCGTTGAAGGCTCGATCGCCCACGATCCGCCCTGAGCGGTCTTCGACAAAGCGCACCGCGTACTGGATTTCTGGTTCCACGCCACTGAGGTCCTGACTGGTGGCTCTCCATTCCCCCTCAAACCAGCTGGGGTAAATCAGATCCCGCTGTCCCGGCCGCGGCAGCGGCGCCGGCAGGTGCCACTGCGGCCAGCTTCCCAGGCGTTGTTCCAAGGTTGAAGCCGCCACCGCAGGCAGGCTGCCGCTCAGCAGAACCACCAGGGCGAGAAGCAGTGCCAGCAACGGTCGACGGGCAGGCGGCATGGCAATGCGCGTGGCAGGCTGCCTGTGATCCTGCCGCCTGGACGGCCCCATGTCCGATCCCCTGATTCGTGAGCTGGATCACTACGTGGTGTTGGAGCCCGGTGCCCCCCAGCAACTGCTCTCGGCGGCGGACACCCTGGGTTGGTTAGAGCGCCAACTGAGGTCTTTGGATGCCGTTCCCGAGGACCTTTCGACGTTGGCCTCGACGGCGGATCAGGCTCAACGGCTCCTGGAGACGGCCTGTGAGTTGGAGGTGCAGTCCGGGGTGACGGTGCAGTGGTTTGCGATTCGCCTGGAGCCGCCCGGCGCTGCTAGTTGATCGAGGTCCCCACCTCACCGGCGTCGCTGGTGACTTGCAGTTGCCCCAGGGGCGGAGCGGTGCGCTCTTTGATGATCGATGGCAGCGCCTCGAGGATTTGCTGGGCGACCTGCTCGGGTGCGCGGCCGTCCTGAATGATCTGTAGGTCCGCTTGGGCATAGAGCGGCCGGCGTTCGGCCATCAAGGTCGCCAGACGTTCGGCGCGGTCCTCCGCTTCCATCAGCGGCCTGGGGGTGGGATCGGCTTCCAGGCGCTGCAGCAGGAGTTCGTCGGGGGCATCGAGCCAGATCACGACCCCTTGATGCAGCTCTCCCCAGTTGGCCGGTTGGGTGACGACGCCGCCCCCGGTGGCCACCACCAGAGAGTGCCACGAGGCAATTTGGTTGAGCACCGCCGATTCCAGCTCGCGAAAGCCGCTCTCCCCTTCGCTGGCAAAAATCTCGGGAATGGAACGACCGGCCACCTGCTCGAGGCTGGTGTCGGCATCAAGAAAGCGGTAGTTGAGAGCCGCGGCGAGATGCCGGCCAACGCTGCTTTTGCCGCTGCCCATCATTCCCACCAAATAGAGGTTCAATCCCTCCAGTCGCTGCCGCAGCTGGACTCGGGTGTCCTCCATCGGTTCGTCATCGCAAGCACCAACATTCTTAAGATGCGACCAACCGTTACTCGCTGTCATGACTCCGCCAGTGATGGCGGCGCCTCCGGTGAGTCCGGTGTCCGTCGCCTCCCAAGCCCCCCATGGCCAGGGTCGCCCCTGCGTGATCACGCGCCGGGCCACCTTCAGCTCCAGTCATCGTTACTGGCTGCCTG
Organism: Synechococcus sp. W4D4; assembly: GCF_047716805.1. Taxonomy (NCBI): domain Bacteria; kingdom Bacillati; phylum Cyanobacteriota; class Cyanophyceae; order Synechococcales; family Synechococcaceae; genus Synechococcus; species Synechococcus sp. W4D4. The sequence continues at coordinate 123,273 of NZ_CP180404.1, forward strand.
AGCTGAGCCCTGAGCAGAACGCAGCTCAGTTCGGGGCCTGCAGCGTGTCCCCGGGGCACGGGCATAACTACGAGTTGATCGTCGCCATGGGCGGCGGGCTCGATGCCAATGGCATGGTGCTCAACCTCTCGGATGTGAAGCACGCCATCCGCGAGCAGGTCACGGCCCAGCTCGATTTCCGCAGCCTGAACGAGGCCTGGCCGGAATTCGATCTGAGCCGCCCAGAGGGGGTTTTGCCCACCACCGAGGCCTTGGTTCAGGCCATCTGGAGGCGTCTGACTCCTCACCTGCCCCTGATGGGGCTGCGTCTTTACGAAACCGACAAGCTCTGGGCCGATGTGCTCGGCGATTCCATGGAAGCCTTCTTAACGATCCGCACCCACTTCGCGGCGGCCCATCGCTTGGCCCGTCCTGAGCTGAGCTTTGAGGAGAACACCGCCATCTATGGCAAGTGCGCCCGGCCCCATGGCCATGGCCACAACTACCTGCTGGACATCACCGTCCGCGGCGGGATCGATCCTCGCACCGGGATGGTCTGTGATTTGTCTGCTCTCCAATCAGCGGTGGATGAGCTGGTGGTGGAACCGTTCGATCACACCTTCTTGAACAAGGATGTCGAGCACTTCTCCAGCACCGTGCCCACGGCGGAGAACATCGCTCTGCACATCGCTGATCTGCTGCAAGCCCCCGTCGCGGCATTGGGGGCTTCGCTCCACAAGGTCCGGCTGCAGGAGAGTCCAAACAACGCCGCTGAGGTGTTCGCTGAAGTGCCTCAACTGGGCATGAACCCCCAGGCCCTCGAAGCCCTTGCCGGCGCCTGAGGTTCGGCTGGTCCTGGCCGTCAGCCTGGACGGCCGCCTCGCCCCCGCCACAGGGGGTGCCGCCCAACTCGGAGGGACCGGTGATCGCCGCGTTCTTGAGGAGGCTCTGGCTTGGGCCGATGGAGCCCTGGTTGGTGGCAACACCATCCGTCAGCACGGCTGCACCTGCTTGATCCGCGATGCCGACTTGTCGGCGCAGCGTCAGCAGCAGGGGCGTCCGCCTCAACCGGCAGCCCTGGTCGTGAGTCGCCAGGCCCATTGGGATCAGCGCCTTCGTCTGTTTCAGCAGCCTCTGCAGCGTTGGCTTCTAGGACCTCTGGAAGCTGTTCCGGCTGGTTTTGATCGGGTCTTAGGCCTCCAGGATTGGCGGCATACGTTGGCGGACTTGGCGGCCTTGGGTTTCGAGCACGTGCTCTTACTTGGTGGTGCTCAGCTGGCGTCGCAACTGCTGGCACTGGGGCTCGTGGATGAGCTGCAACTCACCTTGGTGCCTCAACTGCTGGGTGGTCCCCATAGCTGGCTGCGGTCCGATCTGGCCCTGGAGTCCAGTGTCTGGGAGCTCAAGGAGCATCGACCCTTGGGCGCCGATGAGTTGCTCGTGCGCTACCGCCGCATCTGAGACTTCAGGCTGCTGAACCGTTCGGCCAGGTCCCGCAGCGGCAGCCGGCCAAAGGTCTCCGGTGGCAGCCCCAGCATCCGTCCGGCGCAGCGCTTGACCACCACCTCCAGATCATCGCCAAAGCGTCCGGCCAGTAACTCGGTGATGACCCCGAGGCTGCGGCCGCTGGTTTGGGTCTCGGCCACGAGGCAGCGGCTGGTGGGGGCAGCCAGGGCTTGGCAGGCGGGCGTGAGCCGCTGGATCAGGCTGCTGTTGCCCATGGCGCTCCAACGCAGACAGGCCTCGCTGACCTTGGCTTCGACCTGCGGCCGCATCAGTTTGAGCACTGGGCTGAGTAAACCGGCTTGGCTTGGCGCCGTCAGCGCTCCGATGACGAGGGCTGTAGCCGTTAGCGTTCTGCCCGCTGCCTGCCTCCTGGTTTTGAGCTGATGGCCGAGCTCACTGTTCGCTGGCACCGTTCGATTGAAGAGATCCCCGAGGCGCATTGGCAGGCCCTGACGGAGGCGGCTGGGCTCCCCTTCTACTCCTGGCGTTGGCTGGCTGGCCTGGAGCGATCCGGAAGTGTTGCCCCTCGGCAGGGTTGGCAGCCCTGTCACCTGAGTCTCTGGCGTGATGATCGCCTGATAGCTGTCGCTCCGCTCTACCTGAAAGGGCACAGCTACGGCGAGTTCGTCTTCGACCAGTCCTTTGCGGAGCTGGCCGCCCAGCTTGGGCAGCGCTACTACCCCAAGCTGCTGGGCATGAGCCCCTTGAGTCCAGTCGTGGGCTACCGCTTCTTCACTGCAGGTGGCGAGGACGCCCAGCAGATCACCGCAGTGCTGATGCAGTGCATTGACCGCTTCTGCGCCGAACATCAGATCTTTAGCTGCAACTTCCTCTACGCCGATCCCCAGTGGCAGGCCCTTGCTGAGGCGTCGGGATGCGCCACCTGGCTGAACCAGCAGAGCCTCTGGAGCAACCAGAGCTATGGCTGCTTCGATGACTACCTCGCGAGCTTCAACGCCAACCAGAGGCGCAACATCAAGCGCGAGCGCAAGGCGGTGGAGCGCGCGGGGATCACGGTGACGCCCCTGGCGGGAGCTGACCTTCCCGGCGAGATGCTGGAGCGGATGCACCACTTCTATGCCCAGCATTGCGCCCGTTGGGGGCCCTGGGGGAGCAAGTACCTCACGGAAGCCTTCTTTGATGAGGCGGCGGCGGAGTTGCGGGAACACCTGGTGCTCTTCAGTGCCCATCGCGGCGATCCCCTCGATCCGGTGGCGATGTCGCTGTGCGTGCACGCAGGGGATCAACTCTGGGGCCGTTACTGGGGCAGCGACGAGGAGATCGACAACCTCCACTTCGAGGTCTGCTACTACGCCCCGATCGAGTGGGCCATTGACCGTGGCATCCAGCGTTTTGACCCCGGTGCGGGGGGAAGCCACAAGCGCCGCCGCGGTTTTGTCGCCCGCTCCCATGCCTCCTTGCACCGGTGGTACTACGAGCCCTTTGATGCCATCGCTCGGCGCTGGTTGCCGGAGGCCAATCGCGAGCAGCTCAGTCAGATTGAGGCGGTCAATGCAGAGCTTCCCTTCACGGGCACGACGCGATCTCTGAGCGATTCGGCTGCGTAGCATCCGCCCATGAGCCCGTTTTCTCTAGAGCAGCGCCGCAGCCTTGATGAGGGGCTCTCGCAGCGCTTCATCGCCTTGGATCCCGCTGGCTATTTCCTGATCAAGTTGGATCCCGAGGCTGGGGAGCTGATCGCGGAGCACTACAGCAATGCGATTGATGACCGTGGTCTGGCCACGGATCCGGAGACCGGTGAAGTGATCAGCTGCAAGGGGGCGGGGCCCCGTGCTCCGGTGGCGATCTACCGCGGACGCAGTGCCAAGGAGTTGGGCATGGCCCTGACTGAGGGGGACGGACCCCATCCCCTGAGTTGCCTTGATCACGCCCTCTATCTGGGCCGTGAACTGCAGAAAGCGGAGCTAGCCCTGGAGACCGGGGTTACCTACATCCAGGACTAAGCCGGCTGCAGTTCGCGGGTTGGCGTCGGGGGCTCGGGGGGGAGTGCTGCGAGCTGATCTTGGATTTCTTCGGTCACCACGGAGCGGTATTCCATGAAGTGTTCGTTGTGGGCGAGCACCACAAGGAACTGCTCCAGAACAGCGGGGTTCTTCCGTGCGACTTCCAGCAGGGAGAGCCAGAAGCGAACACGGGTGTTGCGCTTGAAGCCCTGACGCCAGAGCACGATCAGCAAGGCCCGCACATCAGTCCAGGCGGGTAGGGAGGCCTTGCCGAAGGTTGCCGGCACGAATTCCTGCCAGCGCGGCTTGCCCATCTTCAGGTAGTAGTGCTTGACCCGATCGATGTAGGCGTTGGGTTCGTAAAGCCGGCAGAAGGCGTCGACGTATTCGTTGGCGATGTCGCGAATCGGCCGGGTGGGCACGAAGTTGAGCAGGTTGGTCTGGTTGACCCCCTTGGCGTCGGCCTTCTCTTGAATCAGCCGGCCTTCCTTCTCAAGCCGGTGCCAGAGGCCGGTGTTGGGTAGGGCCTGAAGCATCCCCATCATTGCGGCGGGGATCCCGGTGCGAGTGACGAACTCGACGATCCGATCGCCGGCTCCGGCTTTCTCACCATCGAAACCGATGATGAATCCGGCCATGACCCGCAGGCCATAGGAGTTGATTCGGTCCACAGCTTCTTCCAGGGAGCTGCGGGTGTTCTGGTGTTTTCCTGCCACCGAGAGGCTCGCCTCATCGGGGGTCTCAATGCCGAGGAAGACCGAGTCGAAGCGGGCTTCGGCCATCATCAGCATCAGCTCCTCATCGGCAGCCAGATCGACCGAGGCCTCAGTCGCGAAGCTGAAGGGATAGCCCCGTTCGATTTGCCACTGCTTCAAGGCCGGCAGCAGCAGCTTGGCGTTGCGCTTGTTGCCGATGAAGTTGTCATCGACCAGGAAGATCGAGCGCCGCCAGCCCAAGTCGTAGAGGTATTGGAGTTCGGCGATCAGCTGCTCAGGCGTCTTGGTCCTGGGTTTGCGGCCGTAGAGAACGATGATGTCGCAGAACTCGCACTGGAACGGGCAGCCCCTGGAGAACTGCACGCTCATGGAGTCGTAGGCATCGAGTTTCAGCAGGTCAAAGCGCGGCACCGGCGTGTTGGTCACGTCCGGTTTTTCGCCGTTTGCGCTGAAACGGCCGCCGGCTTCACCCTTTTCAATGGCCTCGATGAACATCGGCAGGGTGATTTCACCCTCATCGAGCACTTTGAAGTCCGCCAAGCCCAATTCAGGGGCATCGGGTGTGGAGCTGGCGAAGGGGCCTCCAACGGCAACGGGCAGACCCCGTTCCTTGGCCTTGGCAATTTGCGCGGCCATGTCGGCCTTCTGCACGATCATCCCGGAGATGACCACCAGCTCAGCCCAATCCCAGTCGGCTTCGCTGACCTCTTCAACATTGCGGTCCACCAGCTTCATCGGCCAGTGCTGCGGCAGCAGTGCGGCCACCGTCACCATCCCCAAGGGAGGGAGGAGAACCTTGCGGTTCACGAGCTCGAGAATTTTCTCGTAGCTCCAGAAGGTCTTTGGAAACTCGGGGTAGATGAACAGGGTGTTCATGCCGTTCGGTGGTCTCCAGTGAGATGCGTGGAACGGCTGTCCCCAACAGGGACATCCGAGTTAATGGCGTCCAGCCTAGGCCGAGTGGCCGGGGGGCGGGCTGGTTTCTGCTGTAATAGCGCTCAGTTGCAACCTCAGGTCCATGGGCCCCGTGATCTATCTGGCAATGGTCGGTGGCGGTTTGGTGGCCGCTGCAGCCATCTCGTTCGTGCTGCGCGGAATCAAGCTCATCTGAGCCGTTAGTTGAGCCGCAGTTTGCGGTTGTTCAACAGCTCCCAGACACCGAGGACTGCTCCGAGGCTGCCAAGCACGGCTAGGCAGCCCCAGAGGCCACCAGGCAGCGTTTCAGTCAGAAAGGCTGCCGCAAGGCCGCTTAGTCCACCCCCTCCCAAGAAGGCGATCTGACCAAGGCCTGCCATCCGTCCCCGGAGAACCTGGGGTGCATGCACTTGGATGATCAGATTGGTGCCCGCCAACAGGCTTGCGGTGCCGGCGCCGATCAGGAAAGCCATCGCCAATCCCCAGGCGAGGCCGGCTTGGTTCGATAAACCCAGTTGGGCCAGGGCTGTCAGGAGCGTCGTGCTGCCGAGCAGCCAGCCGGGACGGCGGCTGATGGCCGCGGCATGACGCTGCAGAAGGACTCCGCCGCAGATGCTGCCGCAGGCCAGAACACTGGTGAAGAGCCCCAGGGCCATGGGGCTTGGGCCTAGGAGTTCCAGGGCCATGAGCGGGGCTAGCCCTGGGTGGAAGAAGCCCACCAGGCAGGCCGCGGCGGTGAAACTCAGGACGTGCCGCAGGCGCGCGCCGCAATCCCGCCAGGCGGTCAAGAGGTTGGCGGCCTGGCCTTTCTGGCTTCTGCGTTCGCGCTCGCGATGGGGAGCCATCAGCCAGAGCAGGGTGAGGATCGGGAAGAGATAGGTGGCGGCATCCAAGCTGAGGGCCAGGGTGGGCCCGGTGGTCGCCAGCAGGAGTCCCCCCAGGGGAGGGCCCACCAATTTGCCGACGTTGAAGATCACCGAGAAGCTGGCCAGGTAAGGGCCGAGCTGCTCGGGCTCATCCACCAGCAAGGCGACGTATTTGTTGCGTGCCGTCAGTTCGTAGGTGCTGGCGATCCCAATGCCCAAGGTGCTGAGCAGCAGCAGGACGTCCTGCTCTGGCCCGACTGTCAAGGGAATGGCGATGGCCCCGAGAACAGCGGCGATCAGGAGCCCCCATTGGGCGCGAATGAGGACCCTCTCACTACCCAGCCGGTCGGTCATTACCCCGGCCGGCCCGCTGATGACCAGCGTCGGCAGGGTCAGCATGGCGAAGTTGAGCGCCAGCAAAAAGGGGTTTTCGGCCCCCTCCATCAGCAGCCAGCCCTTGGCGGTCAGTCCGGCAAAGGATCCAGCGGTGCTAATGCCAGAGGCCAGCAGAAAGGTGGTGCGTTGATGACGCGTGAGGCGCCCTTGTAGGCGCTTCAGTCCCCGCTGGATCAAGACTGGGCCCGTTTCACAGAGAGGGCGTCTTTGACCATGGCCTTGGCTCCCACCACCTCGCCAATCAGGTCGTAGGTGTCAGCGGCCGTGATGCGAACCGGAACCATCGTTCCTGGCGCAGCGCAGAGCCCGCCTTCTCCAGGCATCACCCGCACTTCGCCATCCACTTCGGGGGCAAAGCGAGCGCAGCGACCAATCATTTCCCCACTGCTGGGGTTCTCCTGTTCGATCAGGACATCGACGATTCGTCCCACCCAAGCGCCATTGCGCTCGGCGGCAATTGGCTGTTGCAGGGCCATCAGGCGGTCCTTGCGCTCCGCAGCGATCTCCGCTGGAACTTGGTTGGGTAACTCAGCGGCCGGGGTCCCCTCCTCGGGCGAGAAGGTGAAGACCCCCACGTGGTCGAAGCGCTGCTCGGAGACGAAGTCCAGCAGGTGTTGGAACTGTTCTTCTGTTTCGCCGGGGTAGCCGACGATGAACGTCGTTCGCAGCACGGCGTCGGGGAGTTGTTCGCGAATCCGCGCCAGGACGCCGTTGGTGACATCGGCCTGCCAGGGGCGATTCATCGCGCGAAGGACATCCGGATGGCTGTGCTGCAGCGGCAGATCCAGGTAGGGCAGCACGTTGGCCACGTCCCGATAGGCCGCCAGCACCTCAGGCGTCAATCCTGTTGGGTAGGCGTAGTGGACGCGAATCCAGGGGATCTCCACCTCTCCAAGGGCCCGCAGCAGCTCGGCTAACTGCGGCTTGCCGGCCAGATCGAGACCGTAGTTGGTGGTGATCTGGCTGATTAGCACCAGCTCCTGCACGCCCTGGGCGGCCAGCTGCCGCGCCTCGGCCACGATGCTCTCGATCGTGCGGGAGCGTTGGTCGCCGCGCAGGTGGGGAATGATGCAGAACGCGCAGCGGTAGTCGCAGCCCTCCGCCACCTTGAGGTAGGCCACCGCTTCGCTGGTGGTGCGGTAGCGGGGCAGGTTCTCGTCGCCCACGAAGGTGGGGTTCTCGCTGACCTGGTTCACCCTCTCGCCCGCTTCCACCCGCTCGAGGACGCTGACGATGTGTTGGTAATCACCCGTCCCGACGATGGCCTTGGCCTCCGGCAGGCTTTCGAGCAGTTCCTCCTGGAAGTGCTGGGCCAAGCAGCCCGCAATGATCAGCTCCTTTCCCTGCTCGGCGAGCTCCACCAGGGTGCGAACCGACTCCTCCCGGGCGTCCTGGATAAAGCTGCAGGTATTGACCACGACGACGTTGGCGTCGGCTTCATCGGCGCTGACCCCGTAGCCCGCCTCCGCTAGCAGCCCGAGCATGTGCTCGGTATCGACGCGGTTTTTCTCGCAGCCCAGATGTGCGAACGCAACGGTTTTGCCAGTGCTCTTGCGGGCGCTATCGGTCATGGATGAACTCAAGTGGTAGGGCCGCGCGCTGGCCAATCCCTAACCCTACTGATCAGGATCCCTGCCACAATTCCCACAGCCTTAAGGGACCTACGCCGTGAGCTCATCACGCCTGAGTGAGCGTCTTGGAAGCCAGCGCCGACGCGGCGATGGCGGCCGGCGGTGGGTTCGGGTGGTGATGGCCGTTTTGGCCACCATCGGCGTGATTGACACCGGCTCGATCACCCTGAGCAAGTGGGGCTGGATCGAGGTTCTGAGCTGCAGTTCGACGGGGCTGTTTGGCTGCAATGGCTGCGAGAAAGTGCTCTCCAGTGCTTGGGGGTCTCTCTTTGGCCAGCCCCTGGCTCTGTTCGGCCTGTTGGGCTACGGCGCGGTCCTGTTCATGGCCGTCGTCCCGCTCGTGCTGCAGGGCGATCTGAGGGTCAGCTTCGGTCAGAAGAGCTGGTGGGGGCTGTTCCTCTTGAGCACGGCGATGGCCGTGTTTAGCGGTGTTCTGCTGGGGGTGATGGCCTTTGGCATCCGCGATTGCTGCCCTTTCTGCATCCTCTCGGCGGGTCTGAGCACAGCGTTATTTGTCCTCAGCCTGATTGGCGGTGATTGGGAGGATCGGGGTCAGCTGATCTTCAGCGGTGTGATTACGGCACTGTTGGTTGGGGTCATTGGCTTGGGCTGGGCCGCATCAGTCGGCCGCCCTGTCGTTGACAGCGCACCGGGAGTGTCGCCTCCGGTTCGCAGCGAAAGCGGAGTGGGCCAGATCGCCCTGGCTGAACATCTCACGGCCACTGGCGCCAAGCTCTATACCGCTTACTGGTGCCCCCATTGCCACGACCAGAAGGAGCTGTTTGGTCGGCAGGCCAGCGAAAAACTGACCGTGATCGAGTGCGCTCCCGATGGCCGCGATAACCAGCGGGAGCTTTGTGAGGCGAAGAAGATCGAGGGGTATCCCACCTGGGAGATCAATGGCCAGCTCGATTCCGGCGTCAAACCGTTGGCGAAATTGGCCGAGTCCAGTGGCTACAGCGGTCCGGATCTGAAGTAGCGGTTATTCCGCTAAGGCCTCTGTGCTGATGCTGAGGCCCTGGCGCTGAAGGCTGTGTCTCCGCCAGAAGGGCTGGCGTGCGGGGGCATCGACGCGGAAGTGTCCTCCACGACTCTCGGTTCTAAATAGCGCTGACTCCATGAGGAGGGCGGCCACGGTGGCCCGCTGCTGCAGGTCGTGGGCTTTGCTGATCCAACGGACCTGCCCCTGAGGCAGTTGCAGTTCCTGTTCTTTCCCCAGAGCCTGGAGGGCCTGGAGCAGTGGCTGAGCGCTGAGTTGGCCTTCGAGCTGCTGGCAGGCGCGGTAGCCCTCCAGCAGTGCGTGACCATTGCGCTCCACGCCGGCCACCTGCCAACAAAGGCTGCGCAGTTGCTCGGTTTGCCGCTCGATGGCTTCGAGGCTGTTGGCCGGGTGGTCTGTTCTGGAGGCCTTGACCAGAGGCTCGAGGGTGGCTGGCGCGGCTGGGGAGAGCTCGATCTCGCGCAGTTGGCGGGCGTAGACGAGGCATTCCATGAGTGAGTTGCTGGCCAGACGGTTGGCGCCATGGACCCCGCTGCTGGCCACTTCCCCCACGGCGTAGAGCCCAGGGATGGTTGTGGCTGAGCGGGCATCGACGCGGATGCCTCCCATGCAGTAGTGGGCTGCGGGTGCCACCGGGATTGGGGCTTGGGTGGGCTCGAGACCCAGTTCACGGCAGCGCCCCAGGATCGTCGGGAATTGCCGCTCCAGCTTGCTGGTCCCGACGGGCCTGAGGTCGAGCCAGAGGTGAGGGGTCTGCCGCTCACGCATGCGCTGGACCAAGGCTCGACTGACGGCATCGCGCGGAGCGAGATCGGCACCGCTGAGCTGGCTGACGGGGCTCTCCCCTTGGTCGTCAATCAACCGGGCACCTTCACCGCGCACCGCCTCAGAAATCAGGAAGTGGGGGGCTTCCGGCAGCATCAAGGCTGTGGGGTGGAACTGGATGAACTCCAGATCCCGAACCGCAGCGCCGGCTCGCCAGGCCATGGCGATGCCATCGCCACTGGCCTGTTTGGGGTTGGTGGTGTTGGCAAAGAGATGACCGCCGCCGCCGGTGGCCAGCACCACCGCGCGGGATTGGAGCCATTGGACCGTCCCCTCCACCAGGACCTGAAGGCCGCGGCACTGGCCCTCGCTGATCCAGAGCTGAAGGGCCAGTCCTCCCTGGATGCGTTGCAACCCAGGACGCTGCAGCACCTTGCGCTCCAGGGCGTCGACCAGTGCTCCGCCCGTGCGGTCTTGCGCGTGCAGGACTCGGCGGTGGCTGTGGGCGGCCTCCAGGGTGGTGCTCAGGCCTCCGTCCTGGCGGTCGAAGTCCATCCCCAGCTCCAGCAGCCGCTCGACGCAGGCCGGGGCCTCGCGCACGAGCAGTTCCACCGCAGGGCGGTCGCAGAGATCAGCCCCGGCCCTGAGGGTGTCCTCCAGATGGCTTTCGAAGCTGTCCTCGGGTCTGGTCACCGCTGCGATTCCACCCTGGGCCCAGCGGCTGGCCGAACGTGGAGCGCGGTCTTTGCTCAGCAGCAGCACGCTGAGTCCCTCGGGTAATTCGAGGGCGGCCATTAAGCCTGCGGCGCCCCCGCCCACCACGATTACGTCCCAATTGGAGGGGATGGACGGCATCAGGCTTGGACTGACTGAGGCAACAAAAAAGCCGTCGGGATGGCCCGACGGCGGTCACCGGCTGCGGAATCTAGACCTCAGCTGTGCGCTTGAAACGCCTAAGCAATCAACGGTATTGGCCGTCGTTAATGCGATCGAAGCCTTCATTGAGGGCGATGGACGGTGGGGTCACGGTGAAGTTGCCCTTGTACTTCTCAACCAATTCCTTCTGACGATCGGTCAGGTCGAGGTTGAGGAGGTCGTCAACGCTGTTGTAAGGGCCACCCAACACAATCTTTCCGGCCAGGGTGGGGTACATCCCAGGGAAGGCCTGGAAGCGGCGGACCGAGCAGTTGTTCAGGTCAATCTTGTCGCCGCGCTCAGTGATCTTGTCGTCCGCGACGTTGCGCAGTGAGTCGGCCTGAGCTGCGGGAGCGATGATCAGGCTGAGGAGCAGGCCGGCCATCAGCACTCCACTAATGAGCCACGAAACCAGCCGTTTCATTGATAACTCCGTCTGAACGGGAACCACAGGGAGAGGGCTGCCTTGCAGCCAGCCCTGCAAACCTACAGGGAGCGGTCCTTCGAGCCGCGGGCATCACCGGAGGCTTTTGCAGTTCTTCAGATGAGCCCACTCCAGTGGGGCGACCAGAGGGAGGCGGCCAGAAAAAGTCCATCCACCGCAAGGGTTGTGGCCATAGCTGACGCGGCGACTCTCCAGGCCCCATCTGGGTGGTGCCAGTAGCGGCGGCAAAGGTTCAGAAGCACAGCGCCCGCCAGCAGGGTGACCCCGAGGGGCATGGGCTCCAGAACGCCGAGGGCGGCCTGATGGAGCAGAGCGGTGGCTTGATCGATCGGTGCGTTGAGGACCTCGGTCCAGTGGCGCATCACACCGGTGATCGCCATCACCCCGTCGGTGACGGCGGTTCCAACCAAAGAGGCGAGATAGAAGCTGGCCGCTAATCGCCAGCGGGTGCGAAGGCCCCCGAGGGCCAGGGGGAGGGCAAAGGCCTCAATCGGCAGGTGCCAGAGGGGGTGGAGGCGGCACCAGCCCCAAAACAGGCAGCCACCCAGCCAGCTGCCGCTGAAGCCCACCAGCAAGGTGCCGGTGGTGCTCCAACGCTGCTGGGGGTGTCCGGAGAGGGCGATCCCCAGGAAGAGCAGGGGGGCGGTGAAGAGGGCAGCGCTGAAGGGCGCCAGGCGCACCCAGGGCGCTTGCAGGAAAACCGGTAGTGCCACCAAGAGGCAACCCGAAAGCCAGAGGCCCCAGCCCTTGGCGCCGGAGACGCGGCTCTGCGGTGCTGGGGTCAGCATCCCTGTGGTGAGGCTGGGCTGCACCCCGAGCACAACGCTTGTAACGAAAGGTGTCCAACCTTAAAGGGTATGCGGCTTCTCAATCCCTGCCCGAGCGCATAAGGTCTGCCTGAACCTTGTCGCTCTGCCGTGACCACCCTGACCCCCACTGAGTCGTTGGGGGTCCTGGAGGCCTGTTGGCGCTTCTTGGTGCTCGGGGTGGTCCAGGGGTTGACGGAGTTCTTGCCCATCAGCAGTACGGCACACCTGAAGGTGGTGCCTGTCTTGCTCGGCTGGGGCGATCCGGGTGTGGCGGTGACCGCTGTGATTCAGCTGGGAAGCATTGCCGCGGTGATCGGTTTTTTCCGCGAGGACCTCAGGCAGGTGATCAAGGCCTCCTGGCAGGCCTGGCTCAGCCAGCGCTGGGACACCCCAGAGGCTCGCTTGGGTCAGGCGATTCTTTGGGGGACCTTGCCGATTCTGGTGGCGGGTCTGGGCATCAAGTTGTTTGTCTCCGACTTTGATCAGTCCCCCCTCCGCAGCTTGACTTCGATCGGAATCGTGTCGATCGTGATGGGTTTGCTACTGGGACTGGCCGAACGTTGCGGCAGCCGGCGCCGCGTGCTCTCTGATGTGGTGGTGCGCGACGGCTGGCTGGTGGGTCTGGCTCAAACTCTGGCCCTCATTCCTGGAGTCTCTCGATCCGGAAGCACCTTGACGGCTGCTTTGTTTGATGGCTGGAAGCGCTCGGAAGCAGCCCGCTTTTCGTTTTTGCTCGGGATCCCGGCCATCAGCCTGGCCGGGTTGGTGGAGCTCAAGGACGCGTTTTCGGAGCCGGCTGCCGGTGGCGCCTTGCCCTTGCTGGTGGGGATTGGCTCCTCGGCCGTGGTGTCCTGGCTGGCCATCGCGTGGTTGCTGCGCTTTCTGCAGAACCACAGCACCTGGTGGTTCGTGGGCTACCGGGTCTTTTTTGGCCTGGGGGTGATCCTTTGGGCTGCCCGAAGCGTGGCCTGAACCGCCTGCGTCTCAAACTGGAGGAAGTAGAGCCGTAGCGGTCGGTGTGGAATGAGCCTTCGGTCGGGGTCGTCCTCGCCGAGACAGAAGGAGAGATCAGGCTGCCTGCACCGGCGGTGGTCGATCGGGTGGAAGCCGATTCGATTGGTGACGAGCTGGGAATCCAGCCGGGTGATCGCCTTCTGAGCATCAACGGGGTGCGCCCGAGGGATCTGATCGACCTTCAGTTTTTGGTCGGGGAGGAGGAGCTCTGCCTTGAGGTGCAGGACCCCGATGGCACGGTCCATCAGGTTGAGCTGGAGAAGGATGCCGATGAGGGCCTCGGGCTGGCCTTCACCGAGGCGCTATTCGATGGCCTGAAGCAGTGCAATAACCACTGTCCCTTCTGCTTTATCGATCAGCAGCCACCGGGGCATCGCCGCAGTCTCTACGTCAAAGACGACGACTACCGCCTGAGCTTTTTGTATGGCTCTTATCTCACCCTGACCAATCTCTCTGCAGCGGACTGGGAGCGGATTGAGCAGCAGCGCCTCTCTCCGCTGTTTGTCTCGGTCCATGCCACCCATCCAGAGCTGCGTTCCCGGTTGTTGGTGAACCCCCGGGCGGCGTTGCTGCTGGACCAGTTGGCTTGGTTCCAGAAGCGCCAGCTGCAGATCCATGCCCAGGTCGTGGTTTGCCCTGGGCTGAATGACGGCGAGGCCCTTGAGCAGACCCTGAAGGACCTCTCTGGCTTTGCGGGTGGGGACTGGCCAGCGGTGCTGTCTGCTGCGGTCGTCCCGGTGGGCTTGACCCGCTACCGGCCCGATGGGGATGGCTTGGTCCCGGTGGATCGGGCCTGCGCCCAGCGCGTGATCGCTCAGGTGGAAGGCCTACAAGAGGGCTTCCGCGAGCAGTTCGGCAGCCGTTTCGCTTGGTTATCGGATGAGTGGTACCTGATGGCGGGCTATGCCCTGCCGGATCGGGCCGACTACGAGGATCTTCCCCAAGAGGGGAATGGGGTGGGGAGCATCCGTTCGTTTCTGGAGGCGATGGATGAGGCGACGATGGATCTCCCTCGTTCGCTGGACGCCCCTCGTCGGGTGAGTTGGGTGGTGGGGCTGTTGGTGGCAGAAGCCCTGCGGCCGGCGGTGGATCGCTTGAATCAAGTCGAAGGCCTTGAGGTTCTGCTGCATGGGCTGCCGAGCCCTTACTGGGGGCAAGACCAGGTGGTGACCGGTTTGCTGACGGGATCGGATCTCCTCGAGGGCCTGGCGGGCGCTGAGCTGGGAGATGAAGTGCTGCTACCTGCTGTGATGCTGCGGCAGGGAGAACCCGTTTTTTTAGATGATCAACCCTTCGATGCCGTTGCGACGCAGTTGAAGACGCCAGTGCGCCTCGTTCATGGGGCGGATGACATCGTGGATGCCTGCCTCGGCGAATCAGAAGCTGATCATTAAGATCCGGTCATATTTATTTCTAGAGAGCTCAGTGGGTCGCCTTGTAAACGCAGTTGTTGCGGCCACAGGTGTTGCGCTCTCTGGACTTCCCGCCGTCGTTCTGGCTGCTGAACCGGAGCCAGCGACCAAGCTTGAGCTGATCGATCCTCCGGCCGTCCCGCTGCCTTCGGCGTTCAGCACGAAAGGGCAGCGCCCGAAGTCCGATCCGACCGTGCTGCCGCCTGCCGCCACGAAGCTTGATCCGTCCCTGCAGAGGTTGGCGGCTCCGGCGACCTTGGCTCTGCCAGACAAGACCGATCAGGTCAAGATCGTTGAACTCCGTCCGCTGTCCTTGCTGGATGTCGAGAACCTCGCCGAAGTCAATAACCCCAACCTCAAAGCCGTTGCCAGTCGGGCGGATCAAGCCCAGAGCAACCTGAGGGCGACAATTGCAGCCTGGTACCCCAGCTTTGACTTCACGACGGGTAACCAGTTCCCGTCTTGGACCTATGGCCGTCAATACAACTATTTGTCGAACGCCATCGGTTCAGCCACCGAAGGCGGCAACACCCAGACCAACCGCTGGGCGGCGACCGCCAACCTTGGCTTCAACTGGGATCTGATCAATCCCCAGCGAGTCCCCCAGGTCAGTGCGGCCCGGGATGCGTTTGAACAGGCCAAGAACACGTATTTGATTGCCCTGCGAGATTTGCGTCTTCAGGCGTCGCAGGCTTATTTCGAGCTCCAGCTCAGCGATGACAATGTCCGGATTGGTCAGACCTCCGTTCAAGCCTCGGTGGTCAGCCTGCGGGACGCCAGGGCCCGTTTTCAGGCCGGTGTAGCCACCAAGTTGGAAGTGCTGGAGGCTGAAACCCAGCTTGCACGTGATCAGAACATCCTGACGGAGGCATTGGCAGAACAGGCGAATGCACGACGGGATTTGGCTCGTCTGTTGGATCTTCCGCAAAACATCACCCCGACAGCCAAGCAGCCCCTCCGACCATTGGGGGTGTGGATGCCTTCGCTGCAGGAGAGCATCATCGGCGCTTACGCCTTCCGAGAAGAGCTGGATAACGCGCTGCTGGACATCTCAGTTTCGAACAGCAACGCCAATGCGTCCTTGGGTGCGGTTCAGCCGTTCTTGAGCATCATCAACAACTTTGTGACGGGCCGGACCTTTGGCTTCGCCGGTCTGAATCCTGATCGTGGTCTGGATGCTGGTCAAACCTGGGCCACTGACAACACGGTGGGTTTGAATCTGCGCTGGTCGATCTTTGATGGCGGCCGGGCCCGGGCTCAATATCGCCAGTCCAAGCAACAGGCCCAGGAAAACGCCTTCCGTTTCGCCGACACCCGTGATCAGGTGCGCTTTCAGGTGGAGCAGAGCTTCAATAATCTGCGGGCCAATACACGCACGATCCAGACGACCTCGCGAGAGGTGCTCTCCGCCCGTGAATCACTTCGCTTGGCGCGCCTTCGCTTTCAGGCCGGTGTGACTACTCAGCGGGAGGTGGTGGACAACCAGCGGGACTTGACCCAGGCGCAGCTTCGCTACGCCAGAGCCCTGGCTAGCTACAACAGCGGTCTATCGGAGTTGCGGCGCCGGACGGGTCTCGATCAGATCGCGATCTGCCAGCCGCCGAAACTGAGCGCTATCAAACCGCTGGAGGACGACACCTACAGCGTCCCTGTGCCGCCTGAGCCTTTGCCTCCGGCTTGCCAAGCCGCGTATCCGTCAGCGAAGGGCTCCTAGAGAGATTTCCCCGATTAACGTCAGTGACCAGCTGAGCGACTGCAGCTGTCTCTTCCTCTTCCTCGTCTGATCCGTCTGGGTTTGTTCCAGGGCTGCCTGGGCTGCCTGGCGGTGATCTTTGTCGGGATGCTCAACCGCGTGATGCTCACGGAGTTGGGTTTCCCGGGTCTGCTTGTCGGTGGGGCGCTGGCTTTGGAGCAGGTTGTGGCGCCGGCCAGGATCCTGTTTGGTCAGATCTCCGATAGCCGGCCCTGGGCGGGGCGACACCGAACCCCATACATCTGGCTGGGCTCGGCCTTGTTTTGCAGCTTGGCTGTCCTGCTGATCCCGTTGATCTTTCGCCTGCATGCGGCCTTCGGCTCGGGCGAAGCCGGTGCGATTGCGGCGGGGATTGCTGCGATCTGTGCCGTGGTGGCCTGCTATGGCCTGGCGGTGTCCCTAGCGACGACCCCCTACCTGGCGCTGGTCATTGATCTGACGAGTGAAGAGGAGCGTCCCCGAGCAGTCGGCTTGATTTGGTGCCTGCTCACGGTGGGGATTGTGGTGGGTGCGATTGCCACCAGCATCTGCTTGAAGGGGCTCGATGGGGTGAGCGATCCAGCGTTGCTTGAACCAGTCCTGTTCCAATTTTTGGCCCGCGTGGCCGTGGTCGTCTTCGCGCTGACGGTCTTTGCCACCTGGGGGGTTGAGCCCCACGCCAGCCAGAGAGCGATTAGCCGCTCAGAAGACCGCGAAGATGCGATCACGCTTGGGGATGCCTGGCGCTTGATCACCTGCAGCCGTCAGGTGCTGGTCTTTTTCTGTTTCCTGCTGGCGTTCACCTTGGCGGTCTTCCTGCAGGACCCGATCCTCGAGAGCTATGGCGCCGAGGTGTTCGGTCTGCCGATTGCGGCGACGGCTTCGCTGAGTGCCGTTTGGGGGGTGGGAACACTGCTGGGCTTACTTCTCGCAGGTCTTTGGCTGGTTCCCAAGCTTGGGAAGTTCGTGGCAGCTCGCCTGGGCTGTCAGCTGATTCTGTTGTCGCTGCTGCTCTTGGCCGGTGTCGGGGTGTTGGCTGACCCCAATGCATTGCGGATCGTTCTGTTTCTGTTTGGACTGGCGACAGGGATTGGAACCAATGCCACCTTGGTTTTGATGCTGGATCTCACCCTTCCTGCTGTTGCTGGCACCTTCGTCGGTGTGTGGGGGCTCGCCCAGGCCTACTCACGGGCGTTGGGCAAGGTCATGGGTGGTGGGTTGCTCGATGCTGCGCGCTGGTTCCTGCCCGACGCGCCAGCGCACGCGGCCTATGGGCTGGTACTGCTGCTTGAGGCAGCTATCGCTGTCTTGGCTTTGGTGCTCTTGAGCCGGGTCAGCGTGACGCAGTTCCGGGCGGATACCGCCAGCAATCTCGATCGTGTTCTCGCCGCGGAGTTGGGGTGACGATGCTTTCTCTTGCGATGCCAGAGGGGTTAGAGCAGCTCGGGGGGCTGCTGGATCAGGTGGCCGAGCGACAGCGCCAGGATTTTGGCCAGCTTGATTCCGAAGCCAAGGCAGACGGGAGCTTGATTACCGCTTGCGACCGTTGGAGCGATGCCACCTTGGTCAAGGGCCTGGCGGAGCTTTATCCCGGGGAAGGGGTTCTGAGTGAAGAGGGGAGCCAGAGGGTTCCGACTTCCGATGCCTATTGGGTGGTGGATCCACTGGATGGGACGACCAACTTCGCTGCGGGGATTCCCTATTGGGCGATTTCTCTGGCTCGCTTTGAAAACGGCGTCCCGGTGTTGGGGGTGTTGGATGTGCCCCCCCTGCGTCAACGGATCGTGGCGATTCGTGGTGGCGGTGCCTGGCGTAAGGACAAAAAGTTGGGAGCTCCTTCGGCACGCAACCAAGTGGCGGGTTGCGCTTCCCTGTGCAGCCGTTCGATCGGGGTGCTGCAGAAGCTTCCGAATCAGCGCTTCCCCGGGAAGATTCGTTTGCTGGGGGTGGCCAGCTTGAACCTGGTGAGTGTGGGGATGGGGCAGACCATCTCGGCATTGGAGGCCACGCCGAAGATTTGGGATCTGGCGGCAGCCTGGTTGGTGCTGCAGGAACTGAATTGCCCGATGGACTGGTTGGTTCGCGATCCGGGCCAGCTGGAGCCGGGGGAAGACCTGAGTGAGGCGAATTTCCCAGTGCTGGCGGCGCGAAACGACGAAACCCTGGCGCGCTTTAAGCCGTGGGCCGATGCACTGGTGGGCCGAGGTTGACCCCAGGGGGGTGAGTGGTGTTATGTTTGTGTGCTGCGAGCAAACCGCGAGGTGAGCGAGCAGCGAACTGGAAGCCGAGGAGACTTGGTGATGTAGGTTCGATCGGCGGCAGTGATGCCGCTCTGAGCTGAAAACTGGGGAGACCCGGTGATGTAAGTTCAACAAGCGGTCGAGAGGCCGCGGACCGATAACCCGAGAGACCTGAGAGGGTCGAGCTGAGAAGCGTGTGGTTGTTGGAGCACCTGGACAACTGAACGTTTAGGAACTGACGCTTTCACTGCGTTAGTCGCGAGCTGAGGCTGAGAGGCTGAGGTGAGTGGTTAACGAAGATGCAGTGAGGGTGTGAGGTCCCGTCAAAAATTATTTAGTTGTGGAAGCTTGCTGCTTGCATGATTGTCGACTCTCACGGTTGACGGTTGTGTCGGTGTGCAGTGAGTGGAGCAACGACCGGATCTGAGATCCTGGAAAGTCTGAACGAAAGAGATTTTGTTTTGCACTCTTTGAACGCTTCTGTCAGAGGAAGTGGCATCAACTGCAGCAGTGCGCCAGTGCTGACTGTGGGTGAAGCAAATCAAATTGAGACTGTGAAAGCAGTCAATAGGATTTGATCTACAACGGAGAGTTTGATCCTGGCTCAGGATGAACGCTGGCGGCGTGCTTAACACATGCAAGTCGAACGAACCTTCGGGTTAGTGGCGGACGGGTGAGTAACGCGTGAGAATCTGCCCTCAGGAGGGGGATAACGGTTGGAAACGACCGCTAATACCCCATATGCCGCGAGGTGAAATGAATTTCGCCTGAGGATGAGCTCGCGTCTGATTAGTTAGTTGGTGGGGTAAAGGCCTACCAAGACATCGATCAGTAGCTGGTCTGAGAGGATGATCAGCCACACTGGGACTGAGACACGGCCCAGACTCCTACGGGAGGCAGCAGTGGGGAATTTTCCGCAATGGGCGAAAGCCTGACGGAGCAACGCCGCGTGAGGGATGAAGGCCTCTGGGCTGTAAACCTCTTTTATCAAGGAAGAAGATCTGACGGTACTTGATGAATAAGCCACGGCTAATTCCGTGCCAGCAGCCGCGGTAATACGGGAGTGGCAAGCGTTATCCGGAATTATTGGGCGTAAAGCGTCCGCAGGCGGTCTGTCAAGTCTGCTGTTAAAGCGTGGAGCTTAACTCCATTTCGGCAGTGGAAACTGACAGACTAGAGTGTGGTAGGGGCAGAGGGAATTCCCGGTGTAGCGGTGAAATGCGTAGATATCGGGAAGAACACCAGTGGCGAAGGCGCTCTGCTGGGCCATAACTGACGCTCATGGACGAAAGCCAGGGGAGCGAAAGGGATTAGATACCCCTGTAGTCCTGGCCGTAAACGATGAACACTAGGTGTCGGGGGAATCGACCCCCTCGGTGTCGTAGCCAACGCGTTAAGTGTTCCGCCTGGGGAGTACGCACGCAAGTGTGAAACTCAAAGGAATTGACGGGGGCCCGCACAAGCGGTGGAGTATGTGGTTTAATTCGATGCAACGCGAAGAACCTTACCAGGGTTTGACATCCTGCGAATCTCTTGGAAACGAGAGAGTGCCTTCGGGAACGCAGTGACAGGTGGTGCATGGCTGTCGTCAGCTCGTGTCGTGAGATGTTGGGTTAAGTCCCGCAACGAGCGCAACCCACGTCGTTAGTTGCCAGCATTTAGTTGGGCACTCTAGCGAGACCGCCGGTGATAAACCGGAGGAAGGTGTGGATGACGTCAAGTCATCATGCCCCTTACATCCTGGGCTACACACGTACTACAATGCTACGGACAAAGGGCAGCAAACTCGCGAGAGCTAGCAAATCCCATAAACCGTGGCTCAGTTCAGATCGTAGGCTGCAACTCGCCTACGTGAAGGAGGAATCGCTAGTAATCGCAGGTCAGCATACTGCGGTGAATACGTTCCCGGGCCTTGTACACACCGCCCGTCACACCATGGAAGTTGGCCACGCCCGAAGCCGTTACTCCAACCCTTGTGGAGGAGGACGTCGAAGGTGGGGCTGATGACTGGGGTGAAGTCGTAACAAGGTAGCCGTACCGGAAGGTGCGGCTGGATCACCTCCTAACAGGGAGACAAACAACGATTTTGATGCCTGAGTACTTTTATTCTTAGGCCGAAATCCTGTCACCTTAGGTCGATCGGTACCTCAACTTCAATCCTGTGAGTCGAAAGACTGCATAACGATTGATTTTTAGTTCCTAAACGTTGTCTAGGTCACCCCATAGAGGGTTCACTTCCTGGGCCATTAGCTCAGGTGGTTAGAGCGCACCCCTGATAAGGGTGAGGTCCCTGGTTCAAGTCCAGGATGGCCCATTCCAAACTCCATTTTGGATCCTTTGGGGGTTTAGCTCAGTTGGTAGAGCGCCTGCTTTGCAAGCAGGATGTCAGCGGTTCGAGTCCGCTAACCTCCACTAACATATCTGAACTCCAAAGCCAGGAAGAGCTTCTTGGTTGGTGACTAGACGTTGTTCGCTGAATGATTCCACTGGATAGCCAGTCGTATTCAGCCTCAGCTCATTCGATTGACACGGTTGTGTTGATTTGGTTGAGCTGATGCTGAGTTCACTCCTGAAAGGGAGGGGATTTAGCAGAACCTTGACAACTGCATAGGTGAGTCTGGAAAGACAAAGCATCTCATAGAGGCTAGTTCGAAAGAGCTAGTGATTCTATTTTTTGAGAGCCGAGACCTTCTAGCGTTCTTCCCAATCCGCCGAGGAGCGGGGAGTTTGATCCTTCTTTCTAACTGATGAGTGAGCAGAGCAATCTGTTGATTGATTAAGAGAAAGTCGAGAGAATGGGCCTCAACAGCCTGAAGCGTTAGGAGGATAAATTGGTCAAGCTACAAAGGGCTCACGGTGGATACCTTGGCACACAGAGGCGATGAAGGACGTGTTTACCTGCGATAAGTCTCGGGGAGCTGGAAAAACGCTTTGATCCGGGAATTTCCGAATGGGGCAACCCCTAGAACGGCCAGCTGAATCTATAGGCTGGCGCGAGCCAACCCAGCGAACTGAAACATCTTAGTAGCTGGAGGAAAGGAAAGTAAAAACGACTCCCTAAGTAGCGGCGAGCGAACGGGGAAGAGCCTAAACCGATAGTTTCGACTATCGGGGTTGTGGGACAGCAACGTGTATCAGGGATGTTAGAGGAAGCGTTTGAATGGCGCGCCACAGAGGGTGAAAGCCCCGTATTCGAAAACTGAACTGAGCTAGCTGTATCCCGAGTAGCACGGAGCACGTGGAATTCCGTGTGAATCAGCGAGGACCACCTCGTAAGGCTAAGTACTCCTGTGTGACCGATAGCGCAACAGTACCGCGAGGGAAAGGTGAAAAGAACCCCGGGAGGGGAGTGAAATAGAACATGAAACCGTGAGCTTACAAGCAATGGGAGCCCTACTCATAGGGTGACCGTGTGCCTGTTGAAGAATGAGCCGGCGACTTATAGGCACTGGCAGGTTAAACCGGAAATGGTGGAGCCATAGCGAAAGCGAGTCTGAATAGGGCGATTGTCGGTGTTTATAGACCCGAACCCGGGTGATCTAACCATGGCCAGGATGAAGCTTGGGTGATACCAAGTGGAGGTCCGAACCGACTGATGTTGAAAAATCAGCGGATGAGCTGTGGTTAGGGGTGAAATGCCAATCGAACCCGGAGCTAGCTGGTTCTCCCCGAAATACGTTGAGGCGTAGCGTCTAGTGCTCCAGCAGGGGGGTAAAGCCACCGTTTCGGTGCGGGCTGCGAGAGCGGTACCAAATCGAGACGAACTCTGAATACCCTGTGTGTAACTAGGCAGTCAGACTGTGGGGGATAAGCTCCATGGTCGAAAGGGAAACAGCCCAGACCGCCAGCTAAGGTCCCCAAATCAACACTAAGTGATAAAGGAGGTGGGATTGCCGAGACAACCAGGAGGTTTGCCTAGAAGCAGCCATCCTCAAAGGAGTGCGTAATAGCTCACTGGTCGAGCGATCCTGCGCCGAAAATGAACGGGGCTAAGTGTTGTACCGAAGCTGCGGATTAAACTTGTTTAATGGTAGGGGAGCGTTCTATGTGGGGTGAAGCGTTAGCGTAAGCGGGCGTGGACTGCATAGAAGTGAGAATGTCGGCTTGAGTAGCGAAAAAATGGGTGAGAATCCCATTCCCCGAAACCCTAAGGGTTCCTCCGGCAGGCTCGTCCGCGGAGGGTTAGTCAGGACCTAAGGCGAGGCCGAAAGGCGTAGTCGATGGATAACAGGTCAACATTCCTGTACTGATCATGTTTTGGGAAGGAGGACGGAGAAGGCTAGCCAATCCGGATGTTGGTTACCGGTCCAAGCGTTCGAGGCGTTGAGAGCTGGCGAAAACAGCTTGAGCTGAGGCGTGAGTGCGAGCTGCTACGGCAGCGAAGTTGGTGACGTCAAGCTTCCAAGAAAAGCCCTATACCCGTTAAGGCATGATTACCTGTACCCGAAACCGACACAGGTGGGGTGGTAGAGAATACCGAGGGGCGCGAGGTAACTCTCTCTAAGGAACTCGGCAAAATGACCCCGTAACTTCGGGAGAAGGGGTGCCAGCGAGAGCTGGTCGCAGTGAATAGGCCCAGGCGACTGTTTACCAAAAACACAGGTCTCCGCTAAGTCGCAAGACGATGTATGGGGGCTGACGCCTGCCCAGTGCCGGAAGGTTAAAGAAGTTGGTCAGCGCAAGCGAAGCTAACGACTGAAGCCCCGGTGAACGGCGGCCGTAACTATAACGGTCCTAAGGTAGCGAAATTCCTTGTCGGGTAAGTTCCGACCCGCACGAAAGGCGTAACGATCTGGGCGCTGTCTCGGAGAGAGGCTCGGCGAAATAGAATTGTCTGTGAAGATGCGGACTACGTGCACCCGGACAGAAAGACCCTATGAAGCTTTACTGTAGCTTGGTATTGTGCTCGGGCTCGCAATGCGCAGGATAGGTGGGAGGCTTTGATCCATTGCTTGTGGGTGATGGTGAGCCACTGGTGAGATACCACTCTTTGCGAGCTAGGGTTCTAACGGTTACCCGTTATCCGGGAACCGGACAGTATCTGGTGGGCAGTTTGACTGGGGCGGTCGCCTCCTAAAAGGTAACGGAGGCGCGCAAAGGTTCCCTCAGGCTGGTTGGAAATCAGCCGACGAGTGCAAAAGCAGAAGGGAGCTTGACTGTGAGACCTACAAGTCGAACAGGTACGAAAGTAGGCTTTAGTGATCCGACGGTTCTGAGTGGAAGGGCCGTCGCTCAACGGATAAAAGTTACTCTAGGGATAACAGGCTGATCTCCCCCAAGAGTTCACATCGACGGGGAGGTTTGGCACCTCGATGTCGGCTCATCGCAACCTGGGGCTGAAGTCGGTCCCAAGGGTTGGGCTGTTCGCCCATTAAAGCGGTACGCGAGCTGGGTTCAGAACGTCGTGAGACAGTTCGGTCCATATCCGGTGCATGCGCAGGAATATTGAGAGGATTTCTCCCTAGTACGAGAGGACCGGGAGGAACGCACCTCTGGTGTACCAGTTATCGTGCCAACGGTAAACGCTGGGTAGCCATGTGCGGAGTGGATAACCGCTGAAAGCATCTAAGTGGGAAGCCCACCTCAAGATGAGTATTCCCATGGCTTAAGCCAGTAAGGTCACGGGAAGAACACCCGTTGATAGGCTCTATGTGGAAGCGCAGTAATGCGTGAAGCAGAGGAGTACTAATAGACCGAGGGCTTGACCAAATCTCATCTCTCAAAACACAAAGGCCGTCAGGTCACTGTGGAGAGCTTTGACTTCCAGAGCGACTGCCTGAAGCCTGCGAAAGCAAGCCAAGGGCAGACTCGTAACCTATGCAGTTCTCAGGGTTCACCTGAGAGCGAATACCTATCCTGGTGTCCATGGCGCAGTGGAACCACTCCGATCCATCTCGAACTCGGCTGTGAAACGCTGTAGCGCCGACGATATTTGGGGGGTAGCCCCCTGAGAAAATAGGTCGATGCCAGGTAAAACATTCGCTCCAATCACTCAATCCATTCTGCTTGTCCTTGAATGGGTAAGCCATGGGTTGAGACGAGAAAACCACCCCCACAAGGGTGGTTTTTTTGTGTCTACACGACAGCAGCCGGGGCCGCTGAGCCTGAGCCTCCTCTGAAGCCCACTCCGAGCGCGGAGTTCCTTTTTGGATGAAGGCCTATTGTTGTTTTAGGCCAGATGAATTTGCAGGTGTTGGTGCGTTCGCGTCGATGGCGCGCGATAGTGAAGCCGTTCTGGAAGGCCTACCGCCTCTGGGATCGTGAAGACTGTGTGGATCTGAGCGCCGCATTTGCGTATCACAGTCTTCAATCCTTCTTCCCCATTCTTCTGATTGCACTGGGTGTTGCAGGCCTGGTCCTCGGTCGAATGGACGGCTTGGCAGATCAGGTGATTGCTTTTGCCGATCAGATCCTGCCCCCTTCAGCATTGCCCTTGGTGAGTACGACGCTGCTCCGTCTGTATAAACAAGGGACAGGAGCTGGCTTGATTGGTCTCATCTTTTTGGTGATCTCATCGACTAATGCATATCTCAGTCTCCAGCGCGGTGCTGATCGGCTTTGGGGTTTTCGTCCAATCCTGACTCCACCAGAAAACTGGAAAAAGCCGGTCTGGAAGTTCATTCGCAATCGCATTGAGTCGCTTGTTGTTGTTGTTCTGATTGGCTTTTTTGTGGTCCTCGATCAGGTCACAACGAACCTGCGCTTGCTGAAGCCAGGAAGCTGGCGCTCGCTCCTCGAGAGTTGGCTACCGGAGAAATTGCACCTCTGGGCCCCTGTTCCATTGCTGGTGGATTTGGGGATCAGCGTCTTGATTAGCTGCTCCCTGGCTTTTGTCTTGCTGGCATTCATGCCGACGCGAAGGGTCCCGTTGAAGCCACTGCTGCCCGGCGCTCTGCTGATTGGCTCAGCCCTGACGGCCCTGAATCTCGCCCTAGGCCGAAGCTTGATCTCGCTGGGTGCCCGTTTCCAGGCCTATGGGGTGATCGGTGGCGTTCTGGTCCTCAGCCTCTGGGTTTGGCTGGTGGCGTTGGTCGTCTATTACGGCATGGCTTTGAGTGTGGTCTGCAGCAAGCGCCGTGAGCTTTCGGCGGGATGATGGAGGCGGCGCAGCTCTGTTTGGCTAGGCGATGCAACGTCCGATTCCTTGGCTCTGGATCACGCTGATCGGCGTCCTGCTGATCGCTCCAGGCTTGGCCGGTCGTCTGTTTGTGGATGTGCTCGAGGGCATCACCCTGCTGTTGGTCTTTGGCCCTCTGATCCTCGGTGGTGCCGGTTTTTTGGCTTGGCAGTGGTTCAAGCGCCGTCTGGTGACCTGTCCTGCCTGCGGGACCCCCAGCGTTGGCGCCCCGCTCTGCCCGGCTTGTGGGGCTGACCTCACTCAGGTGCCTCCGGCTGGTTCGGCGTCGCAACCCGTTGATGCGCCCGCGAGCGATGCCGTGGTCGACGTTCAAGTCCAGGACGTCACCGATCGCTAGGGAGAGCGCTCAGGCTTCTGCAGTTCGTGCCATCTCAGCTAGACGTCGCTCCCGCAGAAAGAGGAAGAACGGAGCGGCGAAGGCAAAGGCGATCGTTCCTGCGCTCAGCAACACAACCCAGAGATGGCGCATCTGTAGGCGTCGACTTTCGACAATCATCCAGACCGTGATCGCTGAGGCTCCCACCAGCAGATCGCGCGACAGCGATTCGGCTGCGGGATTGGCATTCGCCAGGGCGATGAACTGGGCGATGTCAAAGCTGCCGCCGTACTCCCGGATGAACTGCAGGTTGGAAAGCCAGGGCAGAACGCCACCCGCTACGGCCAGAGCGAGATAAATCCAGGCCAGCGCGGGTTGCTGAACGGGTTTGGAGTCCATCGCGATCCCTAGGCGCTGAGTGCCTCCCATTCGACCACTTCCTGGGCGACCTGCTCGAGCACCACTTGGCAGCGTGAGGCATAGGCCTCGGCCCGCCGATAGAGACCGGCCATCTCCTCCACCTCCAACTCCGCCGATTGCAACTTGGCCAGGGTGAGTTCCAGGGCGGTGTTGGCCTCCTGGTAGCTCAAGCCCTCTACCTCTTTCTGCCACTGCTCTCGCTCTGCAGCCTCTGCCGCCTTGCCCTTGCTGTCGGTCTTCTTGCGTTTGGCTTGGGGTTTGGCTTCCGTCATGGCGTCAGGGTTGGACAGGGTGTGCGCTCACCCGCTCCACCACGGCATCGATCTTGCCGTCTACCAGCTCCAGCCTGAGTTGATCTCCGTCTTGGCTTTGGCTGACGGAGCGCAGCAGGGAGCCATCGGCCTTGCGCACCAAGGAGAAGCCGCGCTTCAGCAATCGTTGTGGGGAGAGGGCCTCGAGCAGCTGTAGCCGTTGTTGCAGCCTGGTGAGCTCCCGCTCGATCAGCAGGCTGGGGTGGCATTGCCCCAGCCTCTGGCGCTGCAGCTCGAGCCGCTGCTGGCTTTGCTGCAGGCGGTGCAGCATGAGTTGGCGCACGATCGCTAGACGGTGCTGGAGCCCCTGGGCCAGGGCTTCTCGATCGGGCAGGAGGGCAACGATGGCGGCGGTCGGGGTGGCGGCCCTGTAGTCCGCAACGAGATCCGCCACGGTGGTGTCATCCTCATGCCCCAGCCCGGTCACCACCGGGATCGGACTGGCCGCCAGGTCGCGGGCTAGCTCCTCGTCATCGAAGACGGCAAGGTCTTCTCGGCTTCCGCCTCCCCGTGCCAGGACGATCGCTTCAATCCGCTGCTCGCCGCTGGTCTGGATGACCTCGGCCAAACGCTCACGAATCTTGGCTGCGACCATCCCCTGCACGGGGATCGGCACGACGTGAACCGTGGTTGCTGGCCAGCGCTCCTGGGCTGTGCGCAGCATGTCCGCTAAGGCGGAGCTGGGGACGCTGGTCAACAGGGCGATCGCCGCTGGCATCTCCGGCAGGGCCCGCTTGCGCTCCGCCGCAAACAGGCCCTCCGGTTCAAGGACCGAGCAGACCCGCTCGAACTGCCGCAGAACCGCACTGAGGGACGGCCGGATGTCGAGGATCTGGACACAGAGATTGGCGCGGCTGGCCCAGAAGTTGAGCTTCCCCACCACCAGCACCCCATCTCCTTCGCTGGGCTGATAGCTCAGGCGCTCCCGCTGGGAGGACCAGACAACCCCGGATATCGAGGCCGATTCATCGACCAGGGTCAGCCAGAGATGCCCTTTTTTTAGTTGGGGCCGTGAAACGGTGGCTTCCAGCAGAAACCGCGGTGCAAAGCCACGTTCCAGCAGCGATCCAATCGCTTGGTTCAGTTCCGCGACGCTGTAACGGGGAATGCCGGAGTCGTTCTTCAGCACGGGCTCAGGCGGGCAGGAACATCAGCGCTCGAGTTGGCGGTAGCAGCTCCACCAATAGAGACAAACCAGGGCGCCGATGAGGCTCAAGACCAGCCCAACGGGGTTCTGGATGTTGAACAGGGCAAGGGTGGTTAGCACCAGAGCCGAACTGAGCAGGCGGGCACCGTCGCGGCGATTTTTGGCGTAGAAGCGGGCCAGGACTCTGGGATACGCACAACCACAGCCAGTTTGACCCACCGATAGCGTTGGCGCGCCTAAGCCCGCGTGCCTGTGACGTCCCCTCGAGCACGCCTGCAGAGTCAGCTCTCGGCGCCACTGCCGGACCGTCCCGAGCTGGTCCTGGTGACGGATCTCGATGGCACCCTCCTGGGGGGACCCAGCGAAGAGCGCCGGGCCTTCTATCGCTGGTTGGCTGAGCAGCGGGAGCGTGTTCTTCATGTCTTCTGCACCGGTAGGGACCTCGGCGCCATTGCGAAGGTGCTGGGGGAGGACGAGCCGCTGGGGCTGGCCGCGCCCCATCTCGTCATCGGTGATGTGGGCTGCACGGTTGCTTGTGGTGCCTCGCTAGTGCCGGTTCCCTTGGCCGTGGATCCCATTGAGCAGCGCTGGCAAGGCCTTGAACCGCGGTTGAGAACCTTGCTGGAAGGTCAGCCTGGGCTTGAGCTGCAACCGATGAGCTCCAATCGTCGCCTGGCCTTCTACGTCGACCTGGAACAGTTCAACCAGGACCTAATCCCTGTCCTTGAGGCGGAGGGGGCCACGGTGGTGATGTCGGATAACCGCTATTTCGATGTGCTCCCTGGCGGGGTGAACAAGGGTTCAACGCTGCTCTCCCTGCTGGATTGGCTGGAAGCAGACCATGCCTCGGTGGTCACGGCCGGGGACACCCTCAATGACCTGGCGATGTTCGAAACCGGCCTGAAGGGGGTCATGGTCGGCAATGCAGAGCCGGCCCTGGTGGAGCAGTTGCCTTCTCTCTCTGGGGTCTACTACGCCCAAGGCCATGGCTGCCAGGGGATTGCCGAGGGCCTGCGTCACTTTGGGTTTGGTCACCTCTGGAGTTGAGGCCTCGCCTTAGCGCTGTTGTTGCTCCAACCGTTTTTTGGTGAGGGCCGTGGCCGTCGCGTTGGCTGGATCCTCGGGCCAGGGATGGCGGGGATAGCGGCCCCGCAGGTCTCGCCGAACGTCCTGATAGGCCCCACTCCAGAAGCCCGCCAGGTCTTGGGTGATCGCTGCAGGTCGACCGGCCGGTGAGAGCAGCTGCACCGTGACCGGGAGTCGTCCGCGCAAGACCGTTGGGGTGGTGGCGGCGCCGAAGAGTTCCTGCAATTTGACGGCCAGCACGGGTGTTCCGCTGCCGTAATCCAGGCTGGCTTGGCGACCGGATGGAATGGCCAAGCTGGTGGGAAGCAGGGTCTCGAGCTCTTGCCTCATCGACCAGTCCAGGCCGCTCCAGAGGGCCTCACAGAGGTTGAGTTCTTGCAGGTCCTGGCGCGACCGCAGGCCATCGAGTTGATCCCCCAGCCAGTTCAGGGGATCTGCCAGAAGGACCGCATCGCTTCGGTCCAGCCAAGGCTCCCCCAATTCCCGGTGGGCGAGGCACAGCCTCTGTTGCAACTGCCGCGAGCCTTTGCTCCAGGGCAAGGCCTCCAGCCCTAGGTCGACCAATCCCTCCAGTAGCGCGGCCCGCAGGGCTGCGGCGGGGGGATCACGCAGGGGCCGGCGCTCCAGCGTGAGTGCGCCCAGTTGGAGGCTTTCTTCGGCCTTGACCCGCTCTTGGGCCGGATCCCAGCTCACCGCTTGCAGGCGCTCGCCCTGTTCTTGCGCCAGGTTCTCGATGCTGGTTTTGGGAAGGGCCAGGGCCAGCTGAATCCGGCAGTCGCTGCCGCCACCATCAGCATGGGCAATCGCCAGGGCTTCGCTTCCCCAGAGGGGGTCGCCGGGATGGAGTTCCGCCCCACGGCCCGAGCGGAGCTGGTAGCGACCGGGCGCGCCTGGGCGCTGCAGGCTGACCCGCTCGGGGTAGGCATGGGCAATCAGCTCAGCGCAGAGCACCGCCTCGTCGCCACTGCTCAGGGGTGGTTGGGGGGGGCGGGCTGCCGCTGTCGTTCCTTTGAGCTGACGCTCGAGTTGGGCCTGCAGCTGCTGGATGGAGCGGCGGCGATGGTCTCGCTGGCCCTGCCGCAGCCAATCCAGCCTGCGCAGCAGGTCACAGCCGGCCTCATCGAGCCGCAGTGGGTCCCGTTCGCTCAACAGGGCTGCCAGGGCGCAGCCCAGGCTTGGCACACCCAGCTCCCGGGATCGCAGCAGCACCTGCCCGAGGCGCGGATGCACCCCGAGCTGGCTGAGTTGCCGGCCATGGCTGCTGAGCTGTCCGGTGCTGTTCAGGGCTCCCAGTTGCTTCAGCAGCTCCTGCCCCTCCAGCAGGTGGGGCCGCGGAGGGGGCTCGAGCCAGGGCAGGTCATCGCCCAACCCTGCACCCCACTGGGCCAGTTGCAGCACCAGGGGAGCAGGGTCGGCCTCCAGGAGGGCGGGTGGATCAAAGGCTGGGCGCCGCTGTTGCTCCGCGGGGCTCCAGAGGCGAATCGCACGTCCCGGCCCCAGTCGTCCAGCTCGGCCGGCCCGTTGTTCGGCACTGGCCTGGCTGGCCGGCAGGGTGACCAGGCTCTCCATGCCGCTGGATGGATCGAAGCGGCTGCGGCGGCTGAGGCCGCTATCGATGACCAGGGCGACCCCCGCAATGGTCAGGGAGCTTTCAGCAATGGCCGTCGCCAGCACCACCTTCCCTGCTGGGCTGCGACTGGCTTGGATCGCGTGGCTTTGCTCCCCCAGGGGCAAGTTGCCGTGCAGGGGGCAGATCTCCAGACCCTTGGCCCAGCTGGTCCTGGAGATCGCCTCCTGGCACTGCTGGATTTGGCGTTGCCCCGGAAGGAACACCAGGGCGGTCTCGTGGTCCTGCCGTTGGTCAAGCCATTGGCTCTCAAGGGCCCGCACCACCTGCGCCGAGAGGTTCTCCCGCTCCCGCGCCGGTTGGTGCTGAATCGCGACTGGGAAGCTCCGTCCTTCGCTGGTGACCAGCCCGGCCTCAGGGAGTTGTTCGCGTAGGGGCTGCAGGTTCAGCGTCGCTGACATCACCAGTAGCCGCACCTCCGGTGCGATGAGAGCGCGGGCCTCCCGCAGCAGCGCCAGGGCCAAGTCCGCCTCGCTGCGGCGTTCGTGGAATTCGTCGAAGATCACGCAGGCCACCCCCTCCAGGCTGGGGTCGGACTGCAGTTGCCTGAGGAAGAGACCGTCGGTCACGACCTCCACTCGGGTGTCGGCCGAGATCCGGCTCTCCATACGGACCCGATAGCCGATCCGTTGGCCGACGTCTTCCCCAAGGCTGCTGGCCAAGCGCTGGGCCGCGGCTTTGGCCGCCAACCTGCGGGGCTCCAGCATCAAGATCCGCCCGCTCTCCTGGGGTAGGGCCTTGAGCAGGGCCAGGGGAACCCCTGTGGTTTTTCCGGCTCCGGGGGGAGCCTGCAGGAGCAAGGTGCCACCGGCATCAAGCCGCTGCACCAGCTCGGGCAACAGCGGATCAATCGGAAGCGGCACGGTGGCGGGCCCGGGCCTCAGCGCACGTGGCGCGCGCCATCGACCGGGTGGTACAGCTCACCGGTCAGCTCTTCGTAAACGATGGCCGGCAGGCCGGTCTCGAACATCGTCTGCAGGGCTTCCTTGAGGTAAGGATTCCAGCCGCCGGTGTTCACCTTGCCGTGGCGCACAGTCCAGTCCCAGGTGCCCTGAAGATCACGGGGGACACGCCCCTCGCGGTCGCGACGGGCAACCAGATCCTGCGACTCAACAAGGCCCACCAGGATGGGTTCCTTGCCGTAGGCGGGGGTCAGGATCAGTTCCAGGCGAACGGGATCCTCTTTCACCAACTTGAGCTGGAAGCGCGGGGGCAGCTTGATGGCCTTGAGCACAGCAGCCACGATCCGGGTTCTTTGCTCCACTCGGCCTCCGCCAATGTTCACAAGCACCCACTGGTTGTACCAGCTAGAGGGGCCAAGCGGGCTGTGTGGGGGTCGTTCAGGCAGGCGGGCTACTCGTCATCTTCACCAAAACGAACCGTCAGCAGGTCGTCTTGGGTGAGCTGTCCGTCCTGATCCAAGAGTTCGGGATGAATGGTCAGCCGCCCTGTCCGATCCCCTTGCGGGGCGCGGTCTTGATCGCCTGGCCGCGGCACCGCTGAGTAGCCGCGGGCCATGATCCGAAAGGCCTGCCACAGCAGCCCGATGAAGCAGGCTCCGTAAACCAGCGGCAGCAGCTTGCTGGCGACCAAACCGAGATCGGGTGTGGTGGCGAGCATGGACGAGCCAGGCGGAGGCCTGGGGTACCGATGAACCCATCATCGCGCGCCTTCCGGCGCTTGCGCGCTTTGGAGCGTTCTGCTTACGGTTTCACAGATTTGATCTCGATTCGATGGCTGGCGCAGCGGCACGGATAGCCAGCCTCCTGATGGCGGCCAGTGGTGGATCGCTCTTGATCGGCCTGCCGCCAGTGTTGGCCCAGAGCGCCCCAGCCCCTGCGCTCACCCGTCACTCCTTTGTGGCCGAGGCGGTCAAGCGCACCGGCCCTGCGGTGGTCACGATCGACACGGAGCGCACGGTGGTGGTCCCGGGTCGGGCTCTGGTGACCCCGTTCCCGTTTAACGACCCGATGCTGCGGCAGTTTTTTGGGCTTCCGCCTGGAGGTGGGGCGACCCGGATGCCTCCCTCCCAACGGACGGAACGGGGGCAGGGCAGTGGGGTCATCTACGACCCTTCGGGATTGCTGCTCACCAATGCCCACGTCGTGGAGGGCAGTACGCGGGTGATGGTCGGTCTCCCAGATGGTCGCCGCGTTGAGGGGAAGGTTGTGGGGAGCGACAGCGTCACAGACCTGGCTGTCGTCCGCTTGAGCGGGCCAGGCCCCTGGCCCGTGGCAGCCCTTGGCGATTCCGATGCCCTACAGGTGGGCGAGTGGGTGATCGCGGTGGGTAATCCCTTTGGCCTGGATCAAACCGTGACCTTGGGGATCGTCAGCAACCTCAATCGCAACGCCGCAGCGTTGGGGATCACCGATAAGCGTCTGCAATTGATTCAGACCGATGCGGCCATTAACCCCGGCAATTCCGGGGGACCGTTGCTCAATGCGGATGGGGAGGTGATTGGGATCAACACGCTGGTGCGCTCTGGTCCAGGGGCTGGCTTGGGCTTTGCCATTCCCGTGAACCAGGCCAGCTCGGTGGCCCAGCAGCTGGTGGCCAGCGGCAAGGTCAGCCACGCGATGGTGGGCGTTGCCCTGGAGCCGGTGCGCAATGGCTCGGGTGCGAAGGTGCGCAGCCTGATTCCGGGAGGGCCGGCGGCTCGCGCTGGGGTGCGTGCCGGGGATGTGGTGGTGGCCGCGGCGGGGCAACCCGTTGCTGACCCCGCGGCTCTGATCCAAGTGGTGAGTCGCCATGGCGTGGGACGACCCTTGCTGCTCCAGCTGGCGCGCGAAGGCCGAACCCTTGAGGTCAGGGTGACCCCCGTTGAGCTCTCGACCTTGATCAAGCGCTAGGGCTTTATTGCTGCTCGCGCAGGACCTCGACGCAATGGGTCACGCACTCGCCGTCATCAACAGAGCAGGCGGTGATGCACTCGAAGTAGCTACTCACAGGATCGCCCTCGCTCCGGGCTGGGGTGCCAGCGGTCGTGTGGTTCGAGCTGAAGGCCGATGGAGTTGTACTGAATAGAGGATCCATGGCCGGCTCACGAAGGGCTTTGACAGCCTATGCACGACATGTCGATAACCCCTAGAAGAATGAGTCTTCTTGCCTAGGGAAATGTGAAGTTTGTGCGCTAGGTATTTATTCGCTCGTGCAGATGCTTTTAAAGCCTTTCCGCTTTCAGGCAGCTGATTTTCGGGCGGCCTCCTTGGCTTTTTGTTTGTCACGCTTGGCCTTGCGTTTGGCGTCTTGCT
This sequence comes from Synechococcus sp. W4D4, assembly GCF_047716805.1. Classification (NCBI taxonomy): domain Bacteria; kingdom Bacillati; phylum Cyanobacteriota; class Cyanophyceae; order Synechococcales; family Synechococcaceae; genus Synechococcus; species Synechococcus sp. W4D4. Next base: position 156,877 of record NZ_CP180404.1, read on the forward strand.
CCGCTGCATCCAATGCGGCCTGGGCTGCGGCTGACTCTTCGGCTTTCTTCTCGCGGTAGTAGGCGTAATCACCGCGATAGACGACAAGTTCTCCGTCGCGGATTTCGACAATCTTGTTGGCAACTTTGGAGATGAAATAGCGATCGTGGCTGACCACCAGTGCAGCCCCTTCATAGTCCCGGAGTGCGTTCTCCAGCATCTCTTTGGCCGGGATGTCGAGGTGGTTTGTCGGCTCGTCGAGCACCAGCAAATTGCAGGGGCTCAGCAGCATTAAGGCCAGAGCGAGCCGTGCCTTCTCGCCACCACTGAGCTTGCCTACTTCTTTGAAGACGGCGTCATTGCTGAAGCAGAAGCTTCCCAGCAGGGAGCGCACCTGGGTTTGGGTCCAGTCCGGGACGGCTTCGAACATCGTGTCGATCACCGTTTTGCTCAGATCCAGGGCCTCGGCTTGGTTCTGCTCGAAGTAGCTGGCAATCACGTTGTGCTCACCCAGTCCGGCAGAGCCCTCATCGGGTGTCTCGATGCCCATCACCAGGCGCAGCAGGGTGGATTTCCCAGCCCCATTGGGTCCGACAAAGGCAATTCGGTCCCCCCGTTCAATTTCGAGATTGGCCCCTAAGAAGAGAATCTGCTCGCCGTAGCTGTGGCTGAGGTCGTTGATTTCGGCGATCAAACGGCCGCTGCGCGGGGCTGGCGGGAATTGGAAGCGCGGACCGCCGACGCTCTCGGTCGGAGCCTCAATTCGCTCGACCTTGTCCAGCAACTTCTCGCGGCTCTTGGCCTGGGTGGATCGGGTGGCGCTGGCCCGGAATCGATCGATGTAGGCCTGTTGGGTGGCGAGTTCCTTCTGTTGCCGCTCAAAAGCGGCCTGTCCGGCTTCGCGCTCGAGGGCTTTTTGCTCGAGGTGGTTGGTGTAGTTGCCCAGGTAGCTGCGGGATATGCCCCGTTCGGTCTCAACGATTTGGTTGCAGACCCGATCGAGGAAAGCCCGGTCGTGGCTGATCACCACCAGCGGGCAGGTTTGGCCGATCAGATAGTCCTCAAGCCATTGGATGGTCTCGACATCGAGGTGGTTGGTTGGTTCGTCCAGGAGCAGTAGATCGGGCTCCTGGAGCAGCACCTTGCCCAGGGCGATGCGCATCTGCCAGCCCCCGGAGTAGTCCCCCACCAGTTGTTCGGCCCCCTCTGGGGTGAAACCGATCGTCGGCAGCAGCTTGTCGATGCGGGCGTCGAGCTCATAGCCATGCAGGCCCTCAAATCGGCTCTGCAGCCGGCCGAGCTCATGGATCAGGTCGTCGAGGTGATCGGGATCGCTGGCGGCCTTCTCCGATGCCATCTCCTCTTCCACCTGCCGCTGGCGGTTCAGCACCTCGGCGGCTTCGCCAAAGGCCTGGAACAACTCCTGACGCACCGTGCGCGTCAGCTCGACGTCAAATTCCTGTTGGAGGTAAACGATGCGGGGTTCCCCCTGCTTCACGACCTGCCCACTGCTGGGCTCCTCCAGCCCAGCAATGATCCGCATCTGAGTGGATTTTCCGGCGCCGTTCACGCCGACCAGGCCAATGCGGTCGCCAGATTTCACCTCCCAGGTGACATCCCGGAGCACCTCGCCCGTGGGATAGATCTTGGAGACGCGTTCGAGGCGAAGCAAGGCGGTATCGGTAGAGGGCGCCGGTTCGGGCTCACGCCCTGGGTCGTACCAGCATCATCTCCCTCCGGCGGATTCCAGGCCGATCAGCCCTGCAGACTGGAGGTTCCCGACTGCATCGACCGCCATGGTCAAGCGACTCGAGCAGGTGGCGGCACTGGTGGTGGCCGCTGGCCTCGCGATCGTCAGCTACTGGCTGTTTTTCAGTTGGATGGGCGAAGACCGCCGCCCCCAGCGCAATCGCTCAGAGTCCGCCGCGGGCCTTGAGCAGCCACTGCTTGGTCTCCGGGTCCTCGATGCTCGCCAGGTGGGCTTTGACGTCGTCGCGGCTCACCGGGAGCCCCCAGTTGTTACCCAGTTCACAGATGCGGCTAAGGGTTCCTGAGGGGTCCTGCAGGGCCTGCCGGAATAGATCCTGGGTGAGGTCGTTGTCGCTGCGGATGCGCTCGTAGAGCGCGGGGGCGTTGCCGGAACTCATCGATTCTTGGCCGGTCCTGCTCACCCTATGAACGGCATCGCCTCTTGCCGATCCTTCGCGACGGAAGTTGATCTCAAGGTCGTCGGCCTGAGCGCCCGGGCGGATCCGCGCAGATCCCGAGGACGGAGGGTTGCCGCGCCCCGGTCACCGAAATCAGTGAACCGCTGGCGCCCAGGTGGTGCCACCAGGCCAGCAGTGCAAAGGCCAAGGCTTCTCGGTCGCTGTCAGCGATGCCCAGTTCGGCGAGGGGCCGCAGGCTGAGGCCGCGGCAACGCCGCCGCAGTTCAGCCATCAAGCTGGCGTTCCGTGCGCCTCCCCCCGCCACGAGCAGCTCCAGGGGTGGGGAGCCTCGCTGCAAGTCCTGGGCAACCACCGCGGCGCTGAAGCCCGTCAAGGTGGCCAGGGCATCGGCGGGTTGGGGGTGATCCATTTGCTGCAGGCGTCGCTGGAGATCCGCGGCGCCAAAGAGCTCTCGGCCAGTGGATTTGGGCGGTCGGCTCTGGAAATAGGGCTCTTTGAGCCAACGGGCGATGAGGGCCTCATCGGCCTTGCCCTGGGCCGCCCAGACCCCGCCAGCATCAAAGCTCTTGGCCCCTCGGCTGAAGTGTTGAACCGCCAGGTCCAACAGGGTGTTGGCTGGGCCGCAGTCCCAGCCCAGCACCGGCGCATCGTGCTCCGGCCCCGAACGGGGAGGCAGCAGCGTCAGGTTGGCGATCCCCCCCAGGTTCAGCAGGGCGCGCCAGCCGCCGATCGGCGGTAGGAGGGCGGCGTCCGCGGCTGGCACCAGGGGGGCACCCTGCCCGCCCAGGGCCAGATCGGCGGCGCGGAAGTCGAAGACCACCGGTGTGTTCAGCCGCAGGGCCAAGCGCTGCGCGTGCAGCAGTTGCCAGCTGTTCCCGGCGCGCTCGCCGCTGGGCGGGCGGTGCCAGAGGGTCTGGCCATGGCAGCCCACCCGCTGGGCGCTGCCGTCTGGATCGCAGGCCAGGGCTACTTGGGCCTGCACTTCGGTCAGGGCTTCACCGAGCTCGAGCAGCTCAGCGGCGCTGGTGGGTTTCCCTTGTCCGACCGCCACGATCTGATCGCGCAATGCGGCGGGGTAAGCCACCGATGCACGGCTGTGGATCGTCCAGTGGGGCCGGCGCATTGGTCCACGGAAGCTGGCGAGCACCGCATCAACGCCATCGGCGCTGGTGCCGCTCATCAGTCCCAAGACCCGCATCGCGCAGCAAAAAGCCCCCGGGAATTCTCCCGAGGGCCGGTGCTCTTGACGAGAGTTCAGAGACTCACTGTCACTTGTTGGGCTGCGGGGTCATGCGCAGGTAGGGCTTGATCTCGGTCACGCCCTTGGGGAACTTGCTGCGGGCCTCGTCGGTGGGGATCGAGGGCACCACGACGCAGTCCTGGCCGTCGGTCCAATTCACCGGGGTGGCCACCTGGTGGTGGTCGGTGAGTTGCAGGGAGTCGATCACCCGCAGGATCTCGTTGAAGTTCCGGCCCGTGCTGGCGGGATAGGTGATTTGAAGGCGCAGCTTCTTGCTGGGATCGATGATGAACACCGAGCGCACCGTCAGGTTGTTGAGCGACTTGGGATGGATCATCCCGTAGAGATCGCTCACCTTCTTGTCTTCGTCCGCGAGGATCGGATAGTCGACGGTGGTCTTCTGAACCTCGTTGATGTCGCAGATCCAGCCCTTGTGGCTCTCAGCAGAATCGACGCTCAGGGCGATGGTTTTGACGTTGCGCTTGTCCCATTCCGCGCGCAGCCGGGACACCTCTCCGAGTTCGGTGGTGCAGACGGGGGTGTAGTCGGCTGGGTGAGAGAAGAGCACAACCCAGCTGTCGCCAGCGAAGTCGTAGAGGTTGATCGGACCCAGTTGAGAGTCCTGCGTGAAATCGGGAACGGTGTCGCCGAGCTGCAGAGGCATGGCCGTGGCCGGATGAAGGGCCCGATGGTGGCACATCAGCGACGGGGCCTGACGGACCTCAGGCAAAGAGGTTGTTCTTGAGATGCTCGAGTCCCAGGCCTCCGGTCGCTGAGACAAACAGCACCTGGGGGTCGAGCGCTTTGGCCTGATCGATTGCGGTGGAAGGGCAGCGGTCGATCTGGTTGGCGATCAGCTGCCGGGGCACATCGCGGCCAAGCTCATCGAGGATGGCGTGGACGGTGCGCAGCTGCTCACTCCAGGCCGGATCGGAGAGGTCGACCACCAGCAGCAATCGGTCGGCATCCAGGGTCTCTTCCAGCGTGGAGCGGAAGGCTTCCACCAATGGTGGCGGAAGGTCTCGGATGAAGCCCACCGTGTCCGTGAGGAGCAGGTGGGTCGGAGCGCCCCCTTCTGGTTTGGGCTGCGCGATCCGGCGGGTGGTGGGGTCAAGGGTGGCGAAGAGCTTGTTTTCCGCCAGGACTGCCTCCTGCTGCGGCGCTTTGCTTAGGGCGTTGAGCAAGGAGCTCTTACCGGCGTTTGTGTAACCCACGAGGGCCAGACGCCGTTGGGAGCGGCGGTTGCTGCGGAGCCGGGCCCTGTGCTCGCGCAGCTTTTGAACATCCCGCTGCAACTTGTCGATGCGGCGGGCAATGGCCCTGCGGTCTTTCTCCAACTGGGTCTCCCCGGGGCCTCGGGTGCCGATCCCGCCCCCTTGCCGCGAGAGCGAGAGACCTCGACCAGCGAGCCTTGGCAAGCGGTAGCGCAGCTGTGCCAGTTCCACCTGGAGGCGTCCCGCGGCGCTGGCGGCCCGCTGGGCAAAAATGTCGAGAATGAGCTCACTGCGGTCGCTGACGGGCAGTTCGAGCCGTGCTTCTAGGTTCCTGGCCTGGGCTGGGGTGAGTTCCCGATCGGTCACGACCAGGGAGGCGCCTAGACGCCTGGCTTCGAGGGCGGCCTCCTGCACCTTCCCTTCGCCCCAGAGGTTCTGGCCGGAGCGGTTGGACTGACGCTGCACCACGAGCCCCAGGGGCTTGGCCCCAGCACTGCGCACCAGGCCCTCCAGCTCGGCGATTTCGCGGCGCGCATCCTCCGGGTCGTTGGGACTGAGCACCAACAGCAGCACCTGCTCCTCGCCCGCCCTCGTCTGGGCTGGGGGCAGCTCTGTTGCCTCCGGCGGAGCCAGCTCACAGAGGGCCGCGAGATCGTCCTCCTCCAGGGTCCGCCAGGGACAGTGGGGATCCGAGCTTGGGCTGAAGGCCGCGGCAGGCCAGCGGCCACCCGCCTGCGGGCTGTTGCCGAAGCGCAGCCAAAACCCCGGCTGCAGGTCGAGCCCCACGACGGCTTCATGGCCATGGGGTTCGAGGTGTTTCGCCCGGCCCACGCAGGTGACTAAGCGCAGGGCGTTGCCCTGCCTGCGGGGGCCTCCCGGTAGACGCTCGAGCAGTCGTCCCGATTGCTCCAGGGGACCGACCCAGAGCAATCGGCAGAGGCCCCGCTCGTCGAGCACCAGGCTGAGGGGCAGATCCAGCTCCGCGCTTTCGGCCGCCAGGCGCTGCAGGCTGATCCAGTCCACCCCGGCGCTCTCCGGATGGCGCCGGTGACTGAGCCGCTCCAATCGCCTGGTTTGAGCAGGCCGCAACCCGGCGGTACGGCCCATCAGCGCGGATTGCTTCAAGGGGTGCCGTTCGGTTTCTTGCGCTTGATCAGCAGGCAGCTAATCCCCGCGGCCGCCGCACTGGCCTGATCCTCAGGGCTGTCGCCGATGTGCCAGACCTGATTGGCCTTGAGTCCGAGTTGCTGGAGTGCCGCTTGCAGCGGCAGGGGACTGGGCTTGGCGGCCCCGACCACCGATGACACCACCACCGCATCGAGCAGCGGGCTGAGCTCCAGTGCCTCCAGTAGCGCCAGCAGGCGCTGGTCAAAGTTGCTGACCACCGCCAGCTTGAGGCCCCGCTGCTTCCAGCGCTGCAGGTTCTCGGCCACATCCGGGTAGACCAGCCAGGGTTCGGCTTTGGCGAAGTGCTGAAACAGGGCTGTGCCTAAACCTTCAGGCAGCGGCTCCGTCTGGCCGCAAGCTTGGAACACCTGGGCGACCAAATCGGTCCACCAGCGCTCTTCCGCCTGGCTCAGGGCCTCACCGCTGAGCTCGGGAAAAGCCAGCTCAGGCGCCTGGCGAAACAGGCCCGCAAAGACCCGGTTGATCGCCTCGGGGGCGATCTCCAGGTCGAAGTCCTGGGCGATGGCGGCGTAGCTCTCGCCGACTGACTGCCGCAGGCCAATCAGCGTGCCCATGGCGTCAAGCAGCAGGCCGCTGGGCTGGGGTAGGGGAGCGCTCACAACCAGTTCGCGAGCCAGCCGCCAGCCACCTTCAGCTGTTGGGGCAGGCCGGGCATCCGCGCCAGATAGGCCAGGCGCCGCAGTTGGAAAGCCGCAGGGCCGGCAAGGGTGATTCCCATGCCAGTCAGGCTGGCTTGACCGATTCCCAGACCCATCATTTCTCCCAGGTCGTTCCAGACGAAGGCGTCCAGGGGAGCTCCGATGCGCAGGCGTTGCAGGTTGCGGGCGATGCAACTGGCCTGCTGATAAGCCACCTGGGCATTGGCGGGATACAGCGCACCGTTCGGATGTTCACCGCTGTGATCCGGGCAGGCCGCGGCATCCCCCAGCACGAACAGCTCGTCGCTCCCTTCCACCCGGAGGGAGGGTTCGCAGCGCAGCCGGCCCCGTGGGTCGAGGGGCAGGGGGGGCTGCAGTTCCGGGACGCTGGCGGCTAAGCCGGCGGTCCAGATCACCCCATCGCAGCGCAGCGATTCGAGGCTGTTGGTCCCATCGTCTAGACGCTGCAGCTGCAGTCCATGGGCCTCGACGGAGGCGACCCGGGTGTTGGTGCGCAGCCGGATGTCCCGTTCCTGCAGAGCCTTACGGGCCTGTTCGCGATTGAAGGCCTTGGCCATCGGCAGCAACTCTGGGCCTTGCTCCACCAGTTCGACGATGGCGCTGCCCGCGAGCAGATCCGCGAGTTTGCAGGCCAGCTCCACGCCGCTGGCGCCGGCCCCCACGATTCCAATGCGTTGGAGGGGCGATTGCTTGCCTTTGAGTTGTTGGATCCAGCCCTGGATCTGCTCGACATCCTCAAGATTGCGAAATCCAATGGCGTGCTCGCGCACCCCAGGAATTCCATAGGTCTCCAGTTGGCCTCCACTGGCGATCACAGCGCTGCTGTAGGGCAGCTGGCGTCCGCTGTCCGTCGTGATGGTGCGGCTGGTGCGATCGATGCGGCTGGCCCTCTCTTGAATCCAGACCACGCCGGAGCCCGCCAGCAGCTCCCGGTAGCGGGGGGCGATCTCCCAGCGCTTCAGCTCACCGCTGAGCAGTTCATAGAGCAGAGGAAGGAACAGAAAATGCTCGCGGGGCTCCAGCAGCACCACCGAGGGGTGCTCAGCGGAGGCCGCCAGTTGCAAAGCGGTGTTGAGTCCACCAAACCCACCGCCGATCACCACAACAGCTGCGGGCTCAACCTCGGATGGGGGCACGGCAGACGGTGGAGAAGAAGATCAGGCCGAACCCTAACCATCTCCCCCCACATTGGAAGATGGTGCAATGACGACGTCTGCCTCCCCCTCCGCACCCGGCTTCGACACGCAGCAGGCCTGTGAGCAGCTGCGGTCCTTGAGTGCGCTGGAGCGTATGCGTTGGGGACTTGAGACCTTCGGTGACGGCTTCGCGCTCACCACCAGCTTTGGCATTCAGGCCGCGGTCTCGCTGCACCTGGTCAGCCAGTTGGATCGCCAGGTTCCGGTGATTTGGGTGGATACGGGGTATTTGCCCCCCGAGACCTATCAGTACTCCCAGGCCCTGGTGGAGCGGCTTGGCCTGAAGCTCCACGTCGCCCAGTCCTCCATGAGCCCCGCTCGGATGGAGGCACTCCATGGCCGCTTGTGGGAAACCGGGCAGGTGGAGGACCTGGAGGCCTACCACCGCATTCGCAAGGTGGAGCCCCTGGACCGGGCCCTGAATGACTTGGATGTCAGCTGCTGGGCCAGTGGCGTCCGCGGCGGTCAGACCGACCACCGCAAAGCGATGGATCCCGTCCAGCTCGTCCGTGGCCGTTGGGCCCTGCGCCCGCTGTTGGATTGGAACAATCGCGATGTCTTCTATTACATGCAGGAGAACGACCTGCCCCAGCACCCTCTGTTTGACAAGGGCTATTCCACGGTGGGCGACTGGCATTCCAGTGCCCCGGATGACGGCAGCACCAGCGGACGGGCCACCCGCTTCGGCGGTTTGAAGCAGGAATGCGGCATTCACCTGCCTGGGATGGCTGGCGAGGGCATCTAAGTGGCCGAGCTGTTGCTAGTGGGCAACAGCCGGTGGCACTGGGCGGAGCCCTCGCCTTCTGGGCTGCGCTGTTGGGATACGGCGCCCCCACAGCCACCCTGGCGTGTTCCGCCGCTACGGGCTTGGGCGGCGGTGGGCTCCATTCCCTCCGCCCTGGCCTTGCCCGCGGGGCAGCGGCTGCAGTTGGAGCAGGTCCCCTTGGCTGGTGCTCCGCCTTGGCTTGGGATTGATCGGGCTCTAGCGGGCTGGTGGGCTTGGCGGCAGCAGCAGGACGCGGTCTTGGTCGTCGATGCCGGTACGACCTTGAGCCTCACCCTGGTGGATGCCCATGGAACCTTCGCCGGCGGCCGTTTGAGTGCCGGCTTGGCGTTGCAATTGCGCAGCCTGCATCAGGGGACCGCGCAGTTGCCAGAGACCCATCCGCTTGATTGCTCAGGCCAGACCTTGCCGCCCTGGCCGAAGGAGACCGCCGCGGCGATGGAAGTGGGCTGCCTGCAGGCGATGGTTGGTGCGGTGAAGCAGGGGATGGATCAGCTCGTCGGCGGTTGCACCCTGTGGCTGACCGGTGGCGACGCCCCGCGCCTGGCCCCCTGGTTGAAGGAGAGCAGAGTTGTGGAGGCCTCCAATCTGTGTTTGGAGGCCCTGGATCAGCTCAGCTGAGGCCGAGGTCCTGAAGGATGTCATCCGCCATCGAGGCTGCCTTGACCTTGAGGTAGGCCTTCTCGATCTTGCCCTCGGCATCCACCACAAAGGTGTGGCGCATCATCCCCATGTACTCGCGGCCCATGAATTTTTTGAGGCCGTAGCTGCCATAGCTTTCGGCCACGGCGCAGGGCTCGGCGTCGCTGAGCAGGGTGAAGGGCAAGTCGTACTTGCTGATGAATTTGCTGTGGCTGGTGGCGCCGTCCTTGCTGATCCCCAGCACCGCGATGCCGTGCTTCTCGAAGCTGGCCCACTGATCACGGAAGTTGCAGGCTTCCTTGGTGCACCCCGGGGTGTCGTCCTTGGGATAGAAGTAGATGACCACGCGCTGACCGCGGAAGCTGCTGAGGCTGACGCTGGTGCCGCTTTGATCGGGCAGGCTGAATTCCGGTGCGACGTCTCCGACCTGCAGGGCCATGGGGGGTGAGGGTTCAACTCGCGGGAGCCTAGAAGGCATGCCGGCAGCGGCGCCCCTGCTGTGGCTCTCCCCTTTGGAGCAGCCCTGTGGGGCCAGCCTCTCTGCCCAAGAGCAGCAGTGGTGCGACGACTTGCCGACGGCGCTTCAGCCGCGTTACCGGGCCACCCGTCAACAGTTGCGCGCGCGCCTGGCCTCCTTGTTTGAGGTGTCTGCTGACTCCGTGCCGCTGCACAGTCCTCCGTCGCAAGCACCACGCCTGGCTGCGGGCTGGGGGTTTGTGAGCATCAGCCATAGCGGAGAGCAACTGTTGCTGGCCTGGTCCCCCTGGGCCGTGGGGGTGGATCTAGAGCGCCGTGAGCGTGCGTTGCAGGCAGAACTGTTGGCCCAGCGCTTCTTCCCGACTGCTGAAACCCAGGCGCTGCTGGCATTGCCAGCGGAGGCTCGTCGCCTGCAGGTCTTGCGCAGCTGGGTGCGCAAGGAGGCCGCCATTAAGTGGATGGCCGCCTCCATCGCAGAGGAGTTGCGCCATTGGTATTGGGATGACACCCAGCAGGAGTTGATCCATCTGCAACGGGGCCTGAGGCCGACCTCCTTATGCCTGGAGTCCTGTGGCTGGCTCTGCGGAGTGGTTGGGGATGGAGCCGATCAGGTTCAGTGGGGCAAGTTCAGCTGAAGTTGTTTTTTTTACGCAGCCGATTCTTAAAACAAACCAGAGTTGCTGTGTTGCGTGTCCGTTGGCTCGCCATACCGGGGATGTCTTCCTCTGCAAACCCATGCGCAAGGCACTCCTTCCCTTGGCTGGCGTTGGTTTCCTGATGGCAGGTCTGTCTGCGCAGGCCATCCCTCAGAACGGCCCAACCACCATCAATTCTGATCAGTCCGGCGTCGGCTTTGGCGCTCCGACTTTCATTCAGCCTTCCGGTCTTCCCACCCAGACCGCCCGGACGGTGAGCAACGGTTTCGTTCGCTCCAACACCCTGCTGCCCCTGGGCGGTTCTGAGGTGATCGACAACCCCGTTCCTCGCAACCTCTCCAACCTGTCCGGTTGGTCGAAAGATCAGCTTCAGGCTGGTCTCCAGCAGGAATACGACGTGGATGTGGCCGCAGTGGCTCGCTTCCTGTATTCCCCCAAGGGTGAGCAGTTCCTGAAAGAGAGCATTCAGGAGAACAACTACACCCCCTACTACAGCCAGCAGAACAGCCTGCAGGCCGTGCGTAGCGCCATCATCCTCGACTCTGCCGACGGCAAGCTGTCGAGCTACGGGATGATGAAGCAGCTCCCCACCGACCAGCGCCTCCAGGGCTCGATGAAGGTCTGTGATGTGAACAGCATCGAGAACAGCCAGCAGGCCACCTCGCTGCTCAGCTGGTACATGAACACCCCGGCTTGCATTGCGGCTTACACCGCTGAAGCACCCGAGCCGGTGAAGCAGCCCGTTCGCGGTCTCTGGTGATCCAGCGGATCGTTTGATCCACTCCAAAGCCCCGGCAATGCCGGGGCTTTTTTGTCGTCTTAGGCCGAACGTCGAGCGATCAGGAGTTGATGCTGCAGAACTTGCGGGATTTTTCCCTTCAGGCGCTGTTTGAGAGCCGCCGAGAGTCGATCGATTTCAGCGCGGCTGAGGTGGTTGCTGAGGTGCTGGAGGTAAGGGGCATCTGCTGCAAACCAACGCGTCACTAGGTTTTCGTTGACCGGCAGTTCCAGTCGCTCCTCCCAGGTTTTCCATTCCAGCCTCCAGCCCTGCTGAGTCAGTGCCACCTCGAGGGCTGCGGGGTCGGGGGTCGGGGCGAGCATCTCCTGCTCGATCACCATCACCCGCTCCAGCAGGGCCGCAAGGTCTTCTGGGGGTGTGCTGCCCTGCCTCAATCCGGCGGCCGGGCCGAGTTTCGGCTGGCTGAAGAGCAGGCGCAGTTGGGCTTTGGGGGCCGCCAGAGCTGTGAAGCTGGCAACAGTGGCTTGGAGATCCTCGTCGCTGCATTGCTTCAACGGATGCCGGCTGGCGATCCATTCGAAGCGCTGGCCACTGCCCTCCAGTTCGCTGAGCTCTTGAATCAGACGGGGGCGATCCAAGCTGTCGAGCACTTCCAGTTGGGTGCCAAGTCGTGTCTGATCAGCGGCGCTGGCCGCTTGGATCACCACGCCACCTTCGGGGCAGCGTTGCAAGGGATCGAGGGCCCAGAGCAAGGAGCGGGCCTCGAGCACCAAGACCCGGTCATGCCGCTGCCAAGTCGCCTGGCTCCAGAGCTCCTGGCGTAAGCGATCGAGGCGTTCCCCCTCGCTGCCGGATTGTCGTTGGATCCAGCGCTCGAGCTCGGGGTCATCGGGACCGCTGCTGAGCATCTCGCCCAGTTCCTGTTGATGCTCAACGGCCGCGGCGAGTTGGGCGGCCCGCCGTTGCTGCAGCCGTTGGCGGCGTTCCCCTTCCCAACCCAGGGTTCCGGGTTGCCAGAAGACCTGCCCTTGAAGATCGCTGGGGAGGTACTGCTGGGCGACCCAGTGCTCGGCGTAGGCATGGGGATAGCGGTAGCCCACCCCATCGCCAAAGGCTTTGCCATCGCGGTTGGCATCGCGAAGGTGGGCGGGGACGGCCTGGCGGTTGCTGGCTTTGACATTTTTGAGGGCGTCAAAAAAACCGAGCAGGCTGTTGCTCTTTTCCGTGGAGGCCAGATAGAGCGCCGCCTGGGCCAAGGGATAGAGCCCCTCGGGTAACCCGACCCGCTCGAAGGCCGCGGCGCAGGCTTCCACCACAACAACGGCTTGGGGATCGGCTAACCCGATGTCTTCCCCAGCTGAAATCAGCATCCGCCGGAAGATGAAGCGGGGGTTCTCCCCCGCCTCGACCATTTTGGCCAGCCAAAACAGGGCTGCATCGGGGTCGCTGCCGCGCAGGGACTTGATGAAGGCACTGATGGTGTCGAAATGGGCATCCCCTTGTTTGTCGTAGAGAACCGCCCGTTGCTGAATCGACTCTTCGGCGATCTCCAGCGTGATGGCGATCTGACCGTTGTCATCAGGCTCTGTCGTCTCCACCGCCAGCTCAAGGGCATTGAGCAGGCTGCGGGCATCGCCGCCGGCCACGTCCACCAGGTGCTCGGCGGCCTCGGCACTGATCTGGACCGGGCGTTCTCCATAGCCCCGCTCGGTGTCTCGGAGTGCCCGCTCGAGAAGCTGGTGCAGGTGCTTGTTCTGGAGGGGCTGAAGCCGAAACAGCCTTGAGCGGCTGACAAGGGCCTTGTTGACTTCAAAAAATGGGTTTTCGGTCGTGGCTCCGATCAGGGTGACCGTTCCGTTCTCGACCCAGGGCAAAAGGGCATCCTGTTGTGCACTGTTGAAGCGATGCACCTCATCGATAAAGAGCAAGCTGCGTAGGCCGTGCTGATCGAGCCGTCGCTTGGCTTCATCGACTTCATGGCGCAGGTCTTTCACGCCAGCGAGTACAGCGTTCAAGCTGCTGAAGTGGGCTCGGGTTGTGGCGGCAATGATCCGGGCCAAGGTGGTTTTGCCGACCCCCGGCGGGCCGTAAAAAATCAAGTTGCCAACGCGGTCAGCGGTGATGGCACGCCGCAGGAGCCGACCGGGGCCCAGGATCTCCTCCTGGCCTTGAAAGTCGTCGAGGCTTTTTGGCCTGAGGCGATCGGCCAGGGGGGCATGGTGCTGGCGCAGCTGCTCACCGTGATGGCTGAAGAGATCGCTCACGCCGCGCCGAATGGGGTGTCGATCTCCATCATCCGCGGGCCAGAACGCTTCAGGGTCCCTAGGTTGCGAATTCCTGGGTCACCATCGTGCGGCGCCTGTTGGTTCCCCTGCCATTGCTGTTGCTCTTGGTCGGATGCGGCCCCAAGCAACAGCGCCAGCCCACGGCGGTTCAGGTTCAAACGATTGGCACGGCTGAGTTCAATCCCTCGATTGACGTCATCAGCCGCCTGAGCTCCACCACGGATGTCTCGCTTCGGCCCGAGGCCGATGGTCGGGTGGTGAAGATCCTGGTGAAGCAGGGCCAGAAGGTGAAAGCGGGGGAGCCGATTCTGGTGCTCGACAACGTGCAGCAGACGGCGGCCCTGGACTCCGCGAAGGCCGAGGCGCGCAAGGACAAGCTCAACGCCGAGCGCTACATCTTTTTGAATGAACAGGGCGCTGTTTCTACAAAACAGCGGGATGCCTACGTCACCCAGGCGATTCAAAGTGCGGACCGGGTGCGCTCTGATGCCGCCACCTTGGGATACAAGTACGTCACCTCACCCATCGATGGGGAGATCGGCGATCTCGACACGGTGAAGCTGGGCGACTACGTCCGGAAGGGGCAGGCGATTACCGGGATCGTTGATAACTCCACCCTTTGGACGCTGATGGACGTTCCGGCGACCGAAGCGTCTCGCGTGGCGCTGAATCAGGACGTTCTGCTTCGCACCCAGGGCAACCCGCCGGTGGAGGGGAGCGGGAAGGTGGTGTTCATCTCTCCCTATTTCGGAGTCAGTGGGAGCACCTCGTCACCCAACACGGTTTTGGTCAAGGCGGCGTTCCCAAACCTCACCGGCAAGCTCAAGACAGGGCAATACGTCTTGAACCGGATCATTACCGGCCGTCAGCAGGCCCTCTCGGTGCCGGTCTCGGCGGTGTTGATGCAAGCCCAGCAGCCCTTCGTCTACCGGATCGTTCGTCTTTCGGAGGCCTTGGCCAAGATCAAAGCGTCCAGCACCGTTCCTGAAAAACAGAAAAAACGCCTGGCCTCCATGCCGGGCTCGACACCGATCGTTGTCCAGACCTTGGTTCAACTCGGCGATCTCCAGCACAACCGCTACCCCGTGCGCTCGGGTTTAAAGGCGGGGGAACAGGTGGTGGTGAGTAACACCGCCCTGCTGCGGACGGGTCTACCGGTGACCATCGCTCCGGCGAGCAAGCCCTAGGGAACGCCCGCGATGTCGCTTTCGGATCGATTTATCAAGCGCCCGGTGCTCACCACGGTGTGCAGCATCTTGATCGTTCTGGTGGGAGTCATTGCGATCCCCACCCTGCCGATTGAAAACCTGCCCAACATTGCGCCACCTCAGATTCAGGTGAGTGCCAACTACGGGGGTGCGAACTCCCTGGTGACCGAACAGGCGGTGACCAACGTCTTGGAACAGCAGATCAACGGGGTGCCGGGGGCGGCCTACATCTCCTCGGTGACGACCAACACCGGTGCCAGCACGGTCAACGTCTTTTTTGACGAGGGAACTGACATCAACATTGACCAGGTCAATGTGCAAAACCGGGTGTCCTTGGCGATGCCCCAGCTCCCATCGCAGGTGAGCAGCACCGGGGTCTCGGTGATTCAAACCACCCCTTCGATTCTGCTGGCCTACCAGGTGTCGTCGTCTGAGGGGCAGTTCGATCGTGCCTACCTCAATGGGCTGATTTACGAGCAGCTCTACTACCAACTCGAGCGCATCCCTGGGGTTGCCCAAGCGACCCTCTTCGGTGGGAGTAATCCAGCCTTTTGGCTATTCGTCGATCCCAACAAGCTCACCGCCAATCAGTTGACTGCCGACCAAGTGGTCAGTGCCGTACGCAGTCAGAACGCGGTGGCGATTGGTGGCTTGGTGGGTGGCCCACCGGCCGGTGGCAACCAGCTCTTCACCTATCCGATCTTGGTGGAGGACAACGGCAACTTGGTCTCGGTTGACCAGCTCAACCAATTGATCGTCGGTCGCTCTCCCCAGGGCAATCTGCTGCGATTGCAAGATGTCGGTGAAGCGACCTATGGATTCAACACGTTTGCGACGCAGGGGAGTGATATCCATGGCTACCCCGCGATCACGGTTGGCGTCTATCAGACCCCGGATAGCAACGCCTTGCAGGTGAGCGAGGCGGTGGTGAACCTGATGGAGCAGTTCCGTGCTCAGGTTCCCCCGGGGGTGACGGTTCAGCAGATCTACAACGTCGGTCAGTTCATTGAGTCGGCGGTTGGTGGGGTGACCGACGCCTTGGGTCTGGCCATTGTGCTGGTGCTCGTGATCCTGTTTCTGTTCTTGCAGGACTGGCGCGCCACGGTGGTTCCGAGCCTGGCGATTCCCATCTCTTTGGTGGGGACCTTTGCCTTCATGAAGGCCTTTGGCTTCTCGATCAATCAGCTCACCTTGCTCGGCTTGGTCTTGGCCACCGGCTTGGTGGTGGATGACGCGATTGTCGTGATCGAAGCGGTGGCCAAAAACCTGGAACAGGGGATGAAGCCGCGGCAGGCCGCCCTGGAGTGTATGGGCGAGTTGATCGGAGCGATCATTGCGTCGTCGCTGGTGCTGATGGCGGTGTTTGTGCCGGTGGCCTTCTACCCAGGCGGTATCGGCATCATCTACAAGCAGTTCGCCTTAACGATTGCGTTCTCGATTGCGATCTCGACGTTCAACGCCCTGACCTTCTCGCCGATGATGGCGGGCCTGATTTTGAAGACTGAGAAGCCTCCCCGTCCCGAAGGTTGGCGTTGGACCGTGGCGGGGCTGGTGATTGGCCTTGGCTTTGGCAAATTCAGTGCCGCCTCCTTTGGCCCCCTGGCCTATGTGGTGGGGATTGCAGGGTTTGGCTTTGCCGGCAGTCGACTGGCATTGATTTTTGATCGCTTCAATGCTTTTTTTGCTCGCTTAGAGCAGGGCTATGGCCGTTTACTTCACTGGCTAATTGAACGCCGGCGTTGGATTTTGATGAGCTTGGGGGCTGGGATTGTCACCACAGCGATCGCCTTCAACGCGCTGCCAACGGCGTTCATCCCTGAGGAGGATCAGGGCTATGGCTTGGGGATTTTCCAGCTGCAGAACGGAGCCTCTCTCTCTCAAACCCAACAGGTGGGCATGCAGATCGCCGAGGTTCTCAAACAGGAGAAGAACATCACCGCCGCCAGTGTGATCAGCGGGGCTGGGTTCAACGGCAATAGCCCTGATCAAGGTTTGTTCTTTTTTGGTCTGAAGCCATTGGATGAGCGCTCTGGCTCCCAAAACAAAGCACCCGCGATCGTCGATCGGTTGAATGCCAAGTTGTCCCGTTTCAGCAGTGGCTTAGCTGCCGCCTCTCAGCCTCCAGCCATTCCAGGGTTCTCTGCTCAGGGGGGCTTCTATTTCCAGTTCAACGATCTCAGCAACGGTGCCTATACATTCACCCAGTTGGATCAACTGGCGGAACAGCTGGTGAGCCAGGGGCAGGCCAGTGGCGACTACGCCAACCTCTATACCCAGTTCGTTCCCAGCGCTCCAGCCTTTGGTCTGAAGATTGATCGTTCGATTCTGGGTGCGCTCAATGTCGATTTTCAGCAGGCGATGCAAACGATCGCCGTCATGGCAGGGGGTAACTATTCAGGTCTGACCTACGAGAGCGGTCAGGTGCGCAACATCTATGTCCAGGCCGAGCCATCTGGCCGCCAAGGGCTGGAGAACATCCTGAGCTACTACGTCCGCAACCGCGACAACAAGTTGGTCCAGGTCTCAGAGTTCGCGTCCTCTGAACTCTCCAGTGCCCCGCCAGTCATCAGTCATTACAACCTATACCGAACGGTCTTGATTCAGGGTGTTCAAGCCTTGGGCAAGAGTTCCGGTCAGGCCTTGACGGCTATTCAACAGCAATTCAAGGCCCTGGATTTCAACAACATCGGCTATGCCTTCACGGGGATTGCGGCGCTGCAGCTCTCGGCCGGCAGTGCCAGTGTGTTGGTCTTTGGCCTCGGGATTTTGTTTGTGTATCTCGTGCTGTCGGCGCAGTACGAGAGCTATGTCACCCCGGTGATCATCTTGATGACCGTGCCCCTGGCGATGTTGGGCGCCTTGGCCTTCCTCTCGCTGCGCTCGATTGATCTCAACATCTATGCCCAAGTGGGCTTGGTGACCTTGATTGGTTTGGCCGCGAAGAATGGCATCCTGATTGTCGAGGTGGCTGAGCAGCACCTCGAATCGGGGATGTCCTACGGCGAAGCGGCCATCGCTGCGGCTGAGTCCAGGATGCGGCCGATCTTGATGACCGCCATTGCTTCTTTGGCGGGGTTCTTCCCTTTGGTTGTGGCCACAACAGCCGGTGCCAACAGTCAACAATCGCTTGGCACCGTCATCTTCGGCGGTCTGTTGGTCGCCACGGTGCTCTCCCTTGGCGTCGTGCCGCCGTTCTATGTCGCGATCAAAAACCTGGAGGAGCGCTGGTTTGGCTCTCAGGCGGCTCGGGGCTAGAGCCGATCAGGTGATCACGGTGGGGCGATCCATGCCCGTGCGGGTCTTGATTTCCGCGAGGCTATCGGCAGCTGCGATCAAGTCCGCCAGCGCGGCCTGCGGGTCTTGGCCGAGATCGCCGCTGCTGGGTACATAGCTCTCGAGGTAGAGACGCAGGGTGGCTCCTTGGGTGCCGGTGCCGGAGAGGCGGAAGACGACGCGGCTGCCGTCATCGAGCAGGATCCGTAGGCCCTGGCCGGTGGTCAAGGAGCCATCCACGGGATCGCTGTAGCTGAAGTCATCGGCCGTGCTGATGCGGCGGCCGGCGAAGTCCTGGCCCACCAGTGAGGGAAGCATTCCCTTGAGGCGGTCGTAGAGGCCATGGGCCTTCTCGCTGGCGATCGCTTCATAGTCGTGGCGCGAGTAGTAGTGCCGTCCGAAGCGCTTCCAGTGGTCGTCCATGATCTCGGCCACCGAGCAGCGCTTGCGCGCCAGGATTTGCAGCCAGAACAGAACAGCCCAAAGCCCATCTTTTTCGCGGATGTGGTTGCTGCCGGTGCCGAAGCTCTCCTCGCCGCAGAGGGTGATGCGCCCTGCATCCAGCAGGTTGCCGAAGAACTTCCAGCCGGTTGGGGTCTCAAAGCACTCGATGCCGAGCTCTTTAGCGACCACGTCCACAGCAGCGCTGGTGGGCATCGACCGGGCCACGCCAGAGAGCCCCTGGGAATACCCAGGAGCCAGGGTGGCGTTGGCCGTCAGCACCGCCAGGCTGTCACTAGGGTTCACGAAACAGCGGTTGCCCAGGATCATGTTCCGGTCCCCATCGCCATCGCAGGCGGCGCCGAAGCGAAAGGCGTCGCTGTCCATCAACAGCTCGGCGAGGTCGTGCGCATAGGTGAGGTTGGGGTCGGGGTGCCCACCACCGAAGTCCTCGAGGGGCTGGCCGTTGCGGACGGTTCCAGCCGGCGCACCCAGTAGACCCTCCAGCAGCCGGGTGGCATAGGGGCCCGTGACGGCGTGCATGGCGTCGAAGGCGATCGGGAAGTCGTCTTGGATCAGTGCCTTGATCTGATCGAAGTCGAACAACTTCTGCATCAGGGTGATGTAGTCATCGACCCCATCAATCACCTCCAGGCTGAGATCGCCCACGGTCTGCTGGCCGGCGGCATCGAGGTTGACCTCGGCTGACTCAAGGATCCTGTAGCCGTCGAGGGTTTGGGAGCAGGCATAGATCGCGTCGGTGAGCGATTCCGGGGCGGGGCCGCCGTTGGAGCCGTTGACCTTGACCCCGAAATCACCGTCGGGTCCGCCGGGGTTGTGGCTGGCCGAGAGGATGATCCCTGCGGTGGCCTGGTGCTGGCGGATCAGGTTGGAGGCGGCAGGGGTGGAGAGGATGCCGCCAGTGGTGGTGATGATCCGGCCCACCCCATGGGCAGCGGCCATGCGGGTGATCACGCCGATGGCCTCACGGTTGCCGAAGCGGCCGTCACCGCCCACCACCAGAGTGCTGCCTTTGACCCCAGGGACGGTGCGCAGAATCGCCTCGATGAAGCTCTCGAGGTAGTGGGGAGTGGCGAATTGACGGCTGCTCTTGCGCAGACCTGAGGTGCCCGGTTTTTGATCGGAGAAGGGGGTCTCGAGAGCGATCTGCCGCACGCCGCTGGTCATCGGTGAGAGCCGAGGGGGCACCAAGTTAGACCGATGTTCCTGATTCCAGAGGTGTTGCTCAGTAACTAGCTGCCGCCAAAGCCAAACCCACTCTTTTTCTTGTTGTCAGGGGCTTGGGGCTGTTGGGCGTCGGGCTTGGCCAGTTCCATGCTTCGGCAGACCAAAAGCAACCGTTGCGCGGGATCGCTTAAGGCTTCCCTTCGCTCGTAACTGTTCGTGGTGGCGGGCTGGGCATCTTGGAGGATGGTCCAGAGCAGGTCCTTGCAGCTGGCGGGAAGACGGGGATGATCCATCAGCGGATCGGCCAGATCTCGTGACTTCGAGCAGCTTGCGGCGGTGTTGTCTCGGGCGCAGGCGATGGTGATCAGCTGCAGCTCCCTCAGGCTGTCTTCGCTGGGAAAGGGGACGTAAGGATCAGCCGTCAGCCCTGGGCCAGCGTTGAGCACTGCAGCAGCGGCGACGGGGACGAACAGCAGCTGACGCAGGGACACCATGGAGTGGAGCTCTCTGGCATCCATCTTGGATCGAAACGCGCGCTTGGAGCTCGCTTATCCCAGAAGCAGTTTTTTGCTGCGCAGGGGATGCAACAGATCAATCATCAGGGTGTTGATCCATCCGTCCTGCTTGCTCTGCCAGCACAGCAGCACATAGTGCCCTTTGCGTTGGATCCGCATTCCCTCAGCAGCGGGGTCACCCTCAAATAACGCGGTGCCGTTGGTTGGGGCTCAAAAGCTCTGGTTTGGTTTCAACAGTTGGAAGAAACTCTTCTTCCAGTGAATTGAATACCGGTGTTTATACCGATAGCGCGGCTCAGATCGCCTCCGTAACTTGTGCCTATCTCCGATGGGGATGGGGGGATGAAGGCGCTGGGGGACCAGCGTCTTTTTTATTGCTCAGGGCTTGGAAAATCCGGTTGTTTTACTTATGGCGGCCTGACCTGACCGCCCTTAGAACAGCAACAGACACCAATAGGACGCCCTTGTTCGGGCGCTCGGGTGCCAAGGGCGGCCAACAGGCCGCCCTTCCTCATGCCTGCTGGCTAGAAGGGAGGCTCCTTTGCTGTGGGAGCAATGCCTCTTCTGCCGCGCTGGCGCTTCATGACCGATGAGGCCAAGGCCTTGACCAAGCGTGTTGCCTTCTCAGCGCTTGCCTTGGCGCTGGCGGCGCTGATGCTGCGGGCCCTGCTGCCGTGGATGGTCTTGGTGTTGGCCCTTTGGGGCCTTTGGCGCTGGACGCGCCGGTAACGGGCGTCTGTCTCCAAAAAGCGGGATCCATACCTTTGTTGCAGGTGCCCCCGAGTTGGTCTGGGGCGATCTCTGGGCGGGAGATGATCTATATGCATCTACATGCTGTCGCTAGCGGCATTGATGAGTTCGAGCGCGGCAAGTCATGTTTGACCCGTTCCGTCTGTCCTGTCTCGATTATTTGATCTGGTTGCGATCGGGTCAGGAAGCGACGAATCGCTTGGCCTGTAATCAAGCCACCATTTCTCGCAACGCCAGATCTGTTGCTGACTTCCTGAAGCTGGATGCACGCAAGCTCGAAGGGGAGTGGACTCTGGCCGGTGATGCCTCGCTGTTGGATGCCGAGCGTGAAGTGCATCAGCTTTATCGCTGGGAACGGGGCCAGGGGTTGCGGATTGACGGCATCTATGGGGCTGGCTCTCCCTATTTCGATGGGTTGTCTGGACCTTGGGTCTGCGGCCGCTCTGACTTCATGGGCATCACCTATCCCATGGCTCTGCTTCGAGAGTCCATCTTGGATGTGTGGATTGGTTGCTACCCCGATCTCCCAGGGGATGACGATGACTTCGCTGTCGTTCACCTCAGCCGTTATCCGGCCTACTTCTTGGTGGATCGCTGTCACCCTCTTCTTGAGCATCAGGGTGATCTGGCGGTCGAGGACTTGCAGGAATTTCCTGTTCTTTCGCTCCCTGATGGAGCGTTCCCCAAGATGCAGCAGCATCTGAAGGGCTTGGGGCTGGAGCGCAGGCCTGTAGGCGCGACGCGGCATCAGCCCCGCCATTGGGAGGGTCGTACCGAGGATCAGCTCACCATCAGCTACGGGTCACCCCATACCGTTGCCTGTTTTGCCGGGGCCAAGGTTCCGTTGCCGCTTTCGACGGGGCTGATCTTGGGGGATTCTCTGGTGGTCAAACGCCGTTTTGCTGACAGCGAGGTCTTTCAGCAGCTCGTGGTTCAGCTGCGTGAGCGTGCTCAGCTCCTGTCCACATCACGGCCGGCTTTGGAGTCCTGCTGAGACGCCAATGATTGGTCTCGATGAGTTGGATTGCCTCGACTACTTGATCTGGTTGCGCACCGGCGATCGGGTGGCCAAGCGGCTCAACTTGGATCAAGCTTCGGTGTCTCGGAAAGCCCGTCGTGCTGTTGCTGCATTCGGCTTGGATGTCAACAAATCAGCTGGAGAATGGGATGTCGTTGGCGATCCCACCCTGCTGAACTTGGAGCGGCAGGTGCATCAAGACTGCCGCTGGAAACGGGACCTTCCCCTGCGCATTGATGCCCAATATTATTCCGGTCCGTTATTGCTCGATCAGCCACCGCAGGGATGGTTATGTGGTGCCTTTGATTTCCTTGATGTTGCTGTTCCCTTGAATTTATTGAGGCATGGTGTTATCGATGTTTGGATCGGCGGGTTTCCAGATGTTCCAGATGACGATGACGTCGACTTCGCCGTTGTGCACCTGGATCGATTGCCCACTCACTTGGTGGTGTCTCCAGGTCACCCTTTAACGCGCTTGGGTGAAGCGGTCACTCTGGAAGATGTTCGCCAATTCCCGTGCCTGGCTTTGCCTGATGGAGCCTCCCCTCAATGCCAGGCTGCGCTCGAGGGATTGGGTTTATGGAATTCCCCCACAGCGGTGCGCCGTTACTCCTACGAGGCTTGGGAAGGACGAACCGCTGATGAGGTCACGGTCGGTTATGCCTCAGCATTTTCGATCAAGCTCTTTCCGGTGCAGCAGGTGATTTTGCCGATTGAGATCCCCCTCACCGTGGGTGACAGCGTGGTCGTACCGCGTCGGTTTGCCGATCACCCGCGCTTCCTGGCCCTCGTGGCTCACCTGCGTCAGCGGTTGGTGGAGATGGCCCCTGCCTATCCCGAGCTCGAGATCCTGCCGGCTTAATTCCGCTCGATCCCACTGCCGCAGCGCTGGCGGTTGCGTTCGAGCTTGCGCCGCAATCGTTCGGTGATGCCCAGATCGGCACTGCGCCAGAGACGATCCATCTCTTGGGTGAAGTGGGCAGCGACCTGCGGTGAGCGGATCACCAGCAGCACCTCATCGTTTTGATGGGCAGCACTCGGGCTCCAGTTGAAGCTGCCGGTGATGACGGTCTTGCGATCGATCACGGCGAACTTTCTTTGCTTGTGACTCGGAAGTGCCGCCTAGGTCCTTGTAAAGATTAGCGGCTTCTCTGCGTGCAAACACTTATATTTAACTGCAGCGACTTTAGCTTGATGGAACGCTCTGGGCACTCTGCTCTGGCAATTGCTTCGCTTTCCGTGTCTTCGGTGAGCGTGCTTTTGGTTTTTGTCTGGTTGGCGCTCGGGGCTGTAGACGCTCCTGACGGCGTTGTCGGAGTGGCTGTGATCTTTCAAATATTTGTCAGCCTTCTTGGTTGCGTACTTGGTATCCCCCCACTCTTCTCTTCTTCAAAGAAGAGAGTCTTGGCTTTCATCGGTCTTGGCATTGGTGCGGCAACGTTTGTGATTTCCGTTTCCCTAATTGGGATTGGTTTGTGGGCTATGAACTCGGGTATGGCTAGCTAGCCCGTTTTGTTGTTAAGGCTCACGGGATCGTTCTCTTGGTACTCTGTGAGCCACTCAGTCCTTCTGAGCCCACGCCTTAATCCCGCTCAATCCCACTGCCGCAGCGCTGGCGGTTGCGTTCCAGCTTGCGCCGCAATCGTTCGGTGATGCCAAGATCGGCACTGCGCCAGAGGCGATCCAATTACCACTTGGCATCTCTGAGCCTCTTCCACATCTCCCAGGTAGCCTCCGGCTCGTCGGAATAGCGCGAGAATGCAAGGTTTGATTCTTTTTCGTCCATGTCGCAATCTATCTCTGCTGTTGCGGTGCTATCAGCGCTCCAGCCGTATACGTAACCAAACCTTCCGTCTTCATTAGTATCGGTCTTGAGTCCGTTGCTAAGTCCATGTTTCGTGAGGGCGACAGTAGCCCTGGTGATACATCCTGATACGTCTTTTTCTTCTTTAAATTCGTAAGTGTACGAGGTTGTGTACATTATGTTCTCTTTCTTCGGCTTTGCCTCTGCCGAATAAGCTGTCACGAAAAAGTAAATCGCTGCGGAAGAAACCGCTAGAAGCCTTTTCATGGAGGTGCCGACACTTAATGGGATTATATCAGTATCCTCCCGAATCTCTCCCCGCCATCATAGATTTTTGTCCGGCTTCCACTCGCAGTCACCACGTGCCAGCTCCTCGCCTCCCCCTGTACTCCAATGCGGGCTTGAGCTAGCCACCTCTATCTCATTCGTCAGATGTGGGTTGGTTGCCGTGGTCGCTCCCCCAGCAACGCAATCTTGTTTGGTGAGCCTGGGCGTTTTTGCATCTAAGTCAGCAATTGCATCCAGCTCTCAGTGAAACGAGTGGCGTGAATCTGCGTTCTCAGCCCCTCAGAAGCCACTCCCTGAGCCACTCAGTGCCTCTCGCCCCGGCTTAACTCCGCTCGATCCCACTGCCGCAGCGCTGGCGGTTGCGTTCGAGCTTGCGCCGCAATCGTTCGGTGATGCCCAGATCGGCACTGCGCCAGAGACGATCCATCTCTTGGGTGAAGTGGGCAGCGACCTGCGGTGAGCGGATCACCAGCAGCACCTCATCGTTTTGATGGGCAGCACTCGGGCTCCAGTTGAAGCTGCCGGTGATGACGGTCTTGCGATCGATCACGGCGAACTTGTGATGCAGCTTGTCGCCGCGGGCTAGCTGCGGCGTTCCAACCCCTTCGGCTCCCCGTTGGAGCGGTTGGTTGCCCCGCTCGATCCTGCAGTCGCGGTCGGCCATCGCCACCCCCAGCAGATCCAGGACTTCAGAAAAAGGCCGGCTGGCAAAGCCCGGATCCGCCACCAGCCGCAGACGCACTTGTTTCTGCAGCTGAGAGGCCAGTTGGTTGGTGAGTGACTGGGCGGAGAAAACAAACAGGGCGAGATCGATTTGTTCCTTTGCCTCCGCCAGCTCGGCCGCAATCAGGGCTAGGCCGTTGCGTGGGTCATTGCGGCGATGGGGAGCAAAAAGAATCGCGATTTCGGTGTCGCCAACCCGGACAAGCTGAGCAGCTCTCTGCCCTTTGCCTAGACCAAAGCGACTGTCATTTCTTCCCCCAGGGCCGTCCCCCCACATCCGCTCAAAGTCCTGGCGGAAGAGTGCGGCCAGCGCTGGGCTCTCGATCTGCAGCAGATGGTTGGTGTTGCCTCGGGTTTGCGGTGCGCCCGGATCCCCATGGATCCCCGAGGCCGTGAAGTTGGCGGATCCCGTGATCACGATCTGACCATCGACCACCAGGTATTTGCTGTGCATCAGCCCGCTGCCTTTGCTGCCATCGGCTGTGTCATCGATCAGCGGTACCCCCGCGCGCAGAAGGATGCCGACGGCATCCCCTTGCTGCCGTTCGCCTTCCGAGAGGTGCCCGTCTGCGTTCCGGTCGGCTAAAGCGCTGAGCTGTCTTTTTCGCTGCCGCTGATGGGGCGTGAGTCCCGCGTCATGCTCCTCACTCCAGGGTTGGCTGTAGAGGTGCTCGAGCACCACCTTCACTTGGATCCCTCGATGGTGCTGTTGGGCTAGGGCCTTGGCGATGGCCGGTAAGGAGAGTTCCTGGACCGCGACGAGAACTTCGGAGCGGGCTGAGTGGATTGCTTCCAGGATCAGCGCTTCGAGGTTGTCCCCCGGTCGCCACTGGCCGCTGATCGGGCTGATGTATCCGCGGTCCTCCCGTTGGTTGAAGGCGGCCCTGATCTGCGGGTGCTGCGGAAGTACAGGGGCGCGCTCTGCTCCGATCAGCTGACCGGCGCTGCTGCAGCTCTGCAGGAGAAAGGTCAGAGCCAGCAACCCTCTCAGACTGGGCCTGTGCGTCATCGGGGCAGGCAAGACGGATCTTGCGCCAGTGTTCCCCTCTGGACTCAGCCGTGTTCGGGCATTTCCGAGGTCAGCAGCATCGATCCGAACCAGAGGCTGCTGAGGCCCACCGCTGCCAAGACCCCTGCGCCAAGGCTCACCTTGACCATCAGCAGAGGAACGGCGATGGGCAGGAGAACGGCTCCAGCCAGAGGGGTGAAGGCGACAACGGCTTTCATCTCAGATTGGTGATCAGAACCACTCGGCCACAGCTTGATCGCTGGGGTTGCTGTTGTCTTCAGGTGTGCTGCGATCGAAATTCAAGGTGATATTCCGCTTTTGTTCGCCGTCTGCAGCGATCGCCTCGATCGCATAAACCTGCTCACCATCACGGAAGGGCACCTGGACGCGGAAGGTTCCGTCACTGGAGAGGGGAACCTCCTCTCCACCGATGCTCAGACGTGCGGAGGGATCGGTAGCTCCGTAGACGATCAACTCGGCATCAGCGACGAGCCAGAAGGCGCGCTTGCGTTGACCAACGATGCCGCTGCCAGATTCATTGCGGCCGCTGGCCCAGAGGCCGGCACCCGAAGCATTGAGACCAGCGCTGCTGTCGCCGCCGAGCTCGTGGAAGGCTTCTGACCCGCGTCCCATCGAGCGCCCGAAGCTTGTCGCGGTTTGGTAGAGCCGCTCGTGCAGCCCACTGTCGGGACTCATCGCCGGTTGGGTGCTGATCCCAGCAGCGTCGGCTGAGTCCACGGGGGCGTCGAGGGAGAACGGAACGAACTGATCGAGGATTTGCTCGCTGGGATGGAGCGCAGGGACCCGCGCAACCGATGAATAGGCCAGGGAAATCCAGCCGCCAGCGGTCAGCCGATAGCCCAGTTCGACGCGGTAGTCGCGATCACTGAGGGGGACTGGCAGATACCACTCTGTCGCATGGCTATCGACCGGAACTTCCTGCAGGGTGTGTGGGTGCACGCCACCACCGCTCACACCGGTGACATCGGCGACCCGCAAGCACAGTTGGCTGGCTCCGTCCTTAAACGCCTGCTTGCGATCCCCCTCAGAGATTTCCCAGAAGACGTAGGCCCACTGGGGATCGCGAGGCAGGAATACCACCCGCGTGACATCGATGGTTTTGGGCGGGGGGCTGTGCTCTTCCTCGACGCTGCTGATGTCGGCCTGGCGTTCGCCGATGGCATCGACCAATTGAGCTTTGGTTTTACGGCTGTAGAGCGTCACACCCAGTTCGCTGGCCACCTGCCGCAGTTGGCGCAGGGTCATGCGTGCCAGTGAAGACAGGGCTTGCGTCACAGCTGTTCGGAATCCTTTCGGGATCAGTGACTTCACTCTCCCTGATCCCAAAGGGAATCGGCAGTCGGGGTCAGGATCCCGTGACTGGCTTCGGTGTTGAAACACAAAAAAAGCGGCGGATGGACCGCCGCTTTTGAAGTCTGGGACCGCGAATCAGCGGCCAACGCTGCGGTAGGGGACCTTGGAGAGGTAGTCGATGTCGGTGCCGCCGCGGGGGCTCGCACCACGCGCTGCCGGCATCGAACGCACCCAATCGGTGTAGTCCTGGATGTACCCACCACGACGTTGCTTGGCGCGTGCAGGAACGCTCTTTGCCGTGCCGGTGTAGACGATCTGCGGGAAGCCCAGGATTCCCCTGTAGTACTCGTCGTAGCGAGGGCTGGTGATGTTGAACGGGGTTTCGCCGAGCTCGCGGCCGGGCAGAACCCGGGCGCGCTGGTGGGGAACACAGTGGTAGCCGAAATTGTCGAGGTACTCCTCGCTGTCGAGGATCGTGTCGACCAGGCCTTCGACGCCGCGGGTGGCGATCACGATGGACCAGGCGATTTCCTCAGATTTTCCGTGGGTTTTGCGGCCCAGCAATTTCTCTACAAGGTGCTGAACCACCTTGTAATTGCTGTTCATCCCATAGAAGCTGCGCTTGAAGGTGTCAGAGAGACACAGGCCGCGGACGAAGTCGCGAACCGTGATCTGCCCGTTCTTGAGCTGGGATTCCAGGTATGGATTGCGGTCTGACTTGAAGGCGTGGAAGAAAACCTGGCGGTAGGCGCTATCGATAACGGTTTTGCAGTTCTCGCTATCGGTGGCGAATTCCATTGAATTCGCGCGCACCGTCTCGTCGGAGTTCACTCGGATGGGAGCGACCCTGTTGTTTTGAGTAGTGGGGGCGTACTCCAGAAGAGGGATGGCCACTCGAGCTTCGCAATCCAACCCAGTGACCCTAAGCGTGGTGTCGTTTCAGACACTGCCCGCGGGAGGCGAGGGATCACAGTCCGTAACGTTCCTGAGGACTCACCAGCCCAGGGGAGAGATCGCTCCCAAAGGCTCCTGCTTGACATGGCTCGACCCTTGTTTGGGGGCCGCCTCAACGTCGCATCGAATTTCCACGCAGAACGAAGCGTTGTTTGAGAGTCCCTCAACGGTGCTGCTGCGGACGCGCACATTGGGGCCCGCAAACGAGAAGCGCTCCCAGACGTTCATCGTTTCGTACCCGGTGCTCAGAAGTAGGCCGTTGTGCTCGTCCATCGAAAAATCAGAGCTGGCAGGGGCCTTCTCCGCATACCCCTGATCGCGCAGCAAGATTCCCGACCGGCCGCGTTCATCCGTGGGGATGAGGCCAAACAGGCTTTCGCCGGTGTGGTCCTCACCGGCTTTGTCCCAGGCCATCGATGCGCTCCAGCGCACCCAGCAGCCCCCCACAAGGCCGGCGGGATCCTGGCCGTGGAGTGCCGCGATCTCGGCGAGTCGCTTGTCGCTGCGCTCCAGCTCTTCCACCACGATGAGCGATCCACCGGCCTCGGCGCGTCGGTGCAACAGGTGATGGACGCTCCGTTGGGAGCGCCAGCGGCCGCAGCTCAGCTGGAAAAAGCTGAGGGCATCCTCGATTGCAAGGGTCACGGCGCCGGAACAGTTGTAGCGATGATCGCAAGCCGTAGTCGTCCATTGCAGCTGTGCTCAGCGGAGTCCTGGCGGCCCTGGCTGGTGCCCTCTGCTGGACCCTCGCCAGCAGCGTCTGGAGGCGGCTGCCCACGGCCTTGAGCGCCAGTCAGCTCAATCTGCTGAAAAATGGCCTTGCTCTCCTGTTGTTGCTCCCTTTGCTGGGCGCATCCGGTGCTGCTGCTCTTTGGCATGAGCCCCAGGCTTTGCTGCTGCTGGCTGCCAGTGGCGTTTTGGGGATCGCCATCGGCGACAGCCTGTTCTTTGCGGCCCTGCGCCGGATTGGCACCCGCCGCACCTTGACCCTCGATGCCGGAGGCCCTGCGGTGACGGCGCTCTTGGGGATGGCGGCCCTGGCGGAGCGCCCTAACCCGCTGCAATGGCTCGGGATTGCCCTGATCACCGCCGCCCTCTGGCTGGTGGCAGGACACGACTCCACGTCTCCTCGCTCAGGGGACTGGGGGTTGGGCGTCGCCCTGGCCCTGGGGGCCTTGGCCTGCGGCAGTGGTGGGGCCGTGCTGGCCCGGGCGGCGTTGCGTTCTGGCGCGATTGATCCCCTGCACGCAGCGGCCCTACGACTCTTGGCGGCGGCGCTGGTGCTGCTGCCGCTCCTGCCATCCCTGCTGCGTCGCCCCCAGGGTCCAAGGCCACTGCGGCGGCGCTGGCCGCTCGGGGTGCTCGCCACCTTGCTAGGGACCACCGCCGGGATTTCTCTGCAACAAACCGCCCTGCTGCATCTACCGGGGGCGTTGGCGGTGGCTCTGCTGGCGACGGCCCCGGTGATGGCCCTTCCGCTTGCTTCCCTCGAGGGCGACCATCCCGGATGGCGCGGCGTCTTTGCGGCCCTGCTGGGCCTGGCTGGTGTCAGTTGTGTGGTGGCTTAAGCCGGTCATCCGCTTTCTGTTGTCCCCAGCGCACCAGATCGGTGATCTCGAGCTGCAGCGGCGGTTTGCCGAGGTCGTTGCCAATGCTCGCGAGTTGGACTGAGGCCTTGCCCAACTGCTCCACCAGCACAGGAATAAAGGTGGGATCCACCGCAAGGTTGGGCTGACGTTCAGCCCAGGCGCTAAGCCTGATTCCTTCCGGTAGGTCTTCCCCCTGGGCGGCAGCCTGTTGCAAGCAGCGCAGGCTATGGGCCAGCAGGCGTAGGTGATGACGCTCGAGGGCGGGGAGCAGGGTGCTCTCCAGTTCGCTTAGGTCCTGTTCGCTCAGCACGACATCAGCATGGGGTGAGCCGGAAGCCGCAGGCCTGATTGCCCTCCAGCAGCCAGTGGACTCGATCGACTTGGCAGTCGGGAAAGGTGCGGCGAATGAGCTCCAGTTCCTGCTCGCAGACACAGGGGAATTGCTGAGCAATGGACTGGACCGAGCAGTGGAACTCGCTGAGCACCCAGCTGCTCTGGTCTGGCTCCGCGTGGAACTCGGCGACGTAACCCTCCCTTCGACGCAGTTCCACCAGGCGCTCCAGCCTCTCGAGCACGGTGCCTGCCCCAATTTCCTTTCGGTAGTTTTCCGACTTGTCGCTGGCCTGCCGCTCGAGCAGTTCCTCGACCATCCCGCTGGGCAGGTTGGCGGTCATTGAGTTCAGGAGTCCCAGGGCGAAGTGCTCGCTGCCGTTGGGGAAGCGCCCCCGACCGTTGTTGGTCAGCCGCCAGCGGTTGCTGGGCCGGCCCTGCCCCTCGCTGGAGGGGCTGGCTTCGACTAATCCCTCTTCTTCTAAAGAACGCAGATGGCGCCGCATCACCTGCACTGACACCTGCAGTGCCTCAGCAAGCTGGGCGGCGGTGCGTTCCCCTTGCCGCAACATCAGGCTCAGAGCGGCTTCGCGGGTAGGTGCCTGGGCGGAGACGCTCATGGTTTGAGGCGGTCAACCACACCATGCCACGGCTAAACGGGCACTGGCGAGTGCGGGCTCAAGCTTCCCGCCCCCGAATGGCGCCGGCAACGCGCAACAATGACTACTCACTGCTGACGGCCTTCGGCCTCTATCGTCGATTTACGAAACCACCACGTTTCGTAAATTGTTGATGGACGGGCCGCCAGCCTTCGCTGAGCGTCATCCGCGCCCAGCACGCACGTCCCAGCTTTGTCCTTGCGCTCATGTCTGCAGCCCCCTCCACGTCAGCCAGCGACAGCCTCGAGGTGATCCGCAAGTTTGCGGAGACCTACGCGCAGCGGACGGGAACCTATTTCTGCAGCGACCCCAGTGTCACTGCTGTTGTGCTGGAGGGTCTGGCCCGCCATAAGGATGAACTCGGTGGTGCCCTCTGCCCTTGCCGCCACTACGAAGACAAGGAAGCGGAAGTCGCTCAGGCCTTCTGGAACTGCCCGTGTGTGCCGATGCGTGAGCGCAAGGAGTGCCATTGCATGCTGTTCCTGACGGAGGACAACCCCTTCCGCGGTGAGAACCAGACCATCTCCATACAAGACGTCAAAGCCCATACGGGCGGTTGAGGCTCGACAATGAGTAACGCTCAGGCTGTTGGTGATTTAGTGAGTCAGCCGTACAAGTACGGCTTCGTCACTGATATTGAAACGGAGAAGATCGCCAAGGGCCTCAGCGAGGACGTTGTGCGTCTGATTTCCAGCAAGAAAGACGAGCCATCCTTCTTGCTGGACTTCCGACTGCGGGCTTATCGCCAGTGGCTCCAAATGGAGGAGCCTGACTGGGCTGCGCTGGGCTACCCGTCCATCGATTATCAGGACATCGTCTATTACGCAGCTCCGAAACAGCAAGACAAGAAGGCCAGCCTCGACGAGGTGGATCCGAAGCTGCTGGAAACCTTTGACAAGCTCGGTATCCCCCTGAGCGAGCAAAAGCGTCTGTCCAACGTCGCTGTTGATGCCGTCTTTGACAGCGTCTCGATCGCCACGACCTACAAGGAAAAGCTCGCTGAGCATGGGGTGGTCTTCTGCTCGATCAGTGAGGCCGTCAAGGAATACCCCGCATTAATCGAGCGCTACCTGGGGACCGTTGTCCCGAGTAATGACAATTACTTCGCGGCTCTCAATTCAGCGGTCTTCAGCGACGGCTCCTTTGTCTTCATTCCCAAAGGAGTGGAGTGTCCGATGGAGCTCTCCACCTACTTCCGGATCAACTCCGGGGACACCGGTCAGTTCGAGCGCACGCTGATCGTCGCCGAAGAGGGGGCTTCCGTCAGCTATCTCGAGGGCTGCACGGCACCCATGTTCGACACCAACCAACTGCATGCGGCAGTTGTTGAGCTCGTGGTGCTCGACGACGCTTCGATCAAATACTCAACCGTTCAGAACTGGTACGCCGGTGATGAGAACGGAGTGGGCGGCATCTACAACTTCGTGACCAAGCGCGGTCAGTGTCGCGGCGAGCGCAGCAAGATCAGTTGGACCCAAGTCGAAACCGGTTCGGCGATCACCTGGAAGTACCCCAGTTGCGTGCTGCAGGGCGCCGATTCGGTGGGCGAGTTCTACTCGGTGGCTCTGACCAACAACATGCAGCAGGCCGACACCGGCACCAAGATGATCCACGTGGGGCCCCGCACCCGCTCGACGATCGTCAGCAAGGGCATCAGCGCCGGATGCTCCTCCAACAGCTATCGCGGCCTGGTCCAGATCGGGCCCAAGGCCACTGGTGCCAAGAACTACAGCCAATGCGACTCGATGTTGATTGGCGATCAGGCCGCAGCCAATACCTATCCCTATATCCGTTCGCAGCAGCCCCAGGCCGCTGTCGAGCACGAGGCCAGCACCTGTCGGATCTCCGAGGATCAGCTGTTTTATCTCCAAAGCCGCGGCATCGGTTTTGAAGAGGCCGTCTCGATGATGGTCAGCGGCTTCTGCCGCGATGTCTTCAACCAGCTGCCGATGGAGTTCGCCGCTGAGGCCGACAAGTTGCTGGCCCTCAAGCTCGAGGGTTCGGTTGGTTAACGCCCACCTCTGACTGCGGCCCTGATGTGGTCGGTCGCCGCTCCATTCCTCCCTTTTCCTTTCGTTTCCCTTTCCAGTGATTCGCCCTGACGCTCCAGTGCTGCTTGAGATCCGGGATCTCCACGCTCGGGTGGAGGACAAGGAGATCCTCAAGGGCGTCAACCTGACGATTCGTGCGGGTGAGATCCATGCCGTGATGGGCCGCAATGGCAGCGGCAAGAGCACCCTCTCCAAAGTCTTGGCCGGTCATCCCGCTTACACCGTCACTGGCGGCAGCGTGACCTACCGCGGCGAGAACCTCCTGGAGTTGGATCCCGAGCAGCGGGCGCGCACGGGGGTGTTCCTGGGCTTCCAATACCCGGTTGAAATTCCTGGCGTGAGCAACCTGGAGTTTTTGCGGGTGGCCACCAATGCTCGCCGCACCGAGAAGGGCGAGGAGGAGCTCGACACCTTTGCTTTTGAGGATCTCGTTCGCGAGCGTCTCCAGGTGGTTCAGATGGATCCCGCGTTTCTGGATCGCTCGGTCAACGAGGGCTTCAGCGGCGGCGAGAAAAAGCGCAACGAGATCCTGCAGATGGCTCTGCTGGATCCCATGGTGGCGATCCTCGACGAGACCGATTCCGGCTTGGACATTGATGCTCTGCGCATCGTCGCCGGTGGGGTCAATCAGCTGGCAAGCCCCGACAACGCGACCCTTCTGATCACCCACTACCAGCGCCTGCTGGATGCCATCACTCCGGACTACGTCCACGTGATGGCAGCGGGTCGGATGCTGCGCACTGGAGGCAAAGAACTGGCTCTGGAACTGGAAGAGCGCGGCTATGACTGGGTTGACCAGGAATTGGCTGCAGCGGAGGTGGCCTGATGACCGCCAGCCTCAGCGCCCCCACTCACCGGGCAGCTTGGCTGGAGCAATGGCTCTCCCAGCTCCCACCGGCGTCGGGTGCCCTAGCCGCTGTGCAGCAGCGCGGTCGCGAAGCCCTAGCCGAACAGGGTGTGCCCTCCTCCCGCAGTGAGGACTGGCGGTTCACCGACCTCAGCCTCCTGCAAGGGATTCCACTCGGTGCCCCGAGCGCAGCGAACCCCACATCCGCCGCAGACGGTTCCGCTCTTAGTTTGCAGCTTGATGGCTGCAGCGACCCCCTGGCTGGGGTAGCCCTGCCGGACGGCCTGGAGCCCCTGACAGCCACGGAGATCGCCCAAGGGCTTGGCCACACCCTGGCGGCGACCAGCTGCCAGAACCACTGGCCGGTGGAACTCAACCAGGCCAGCGCCACCCAGGTGTTGGCCCTTCGGGTCAAGAGCCGTGCGTCAGCTGCTCTGGAGTTGGTCAGCGCCACCGCCTCGGGGATGTTGCCCCTGCGGATCCTGCTGGTGCTGGAGGAGAAGGCCCAACTCGATCTCTCGCAGCTGATTGAGGCCCAAGGGGCAGGGTTGGTCAGCTTGGTCATCGAAGCGCACCTGGCCCGCAGTGCCCAACTGCGCCATGGCCTGGTGGCCTTTGGCAGAAGCGAGGCCGCGCTGCTGAGCCATGTCGCGGTTGAGCAAGAGCCGGAGAGTCAGGCCGCCTTGAGCAATGTGGCGGTCGGTTGGGGATTAGCCCGCCATGAGCCTCGCTTGGTTCAGGTGGAGGGCCAGGCTCACTCGTCTCTACGGGGCTTGCAATTGGTGGGGGGGCAGCAGATCGCTGATACCCACAGCTTTGTGCAGTTTTCCGGCCCCGAAGGAGAGCTCGATCAGGTGCACAAAGCGGTGGCCGCCGGCCAGGGACGCAGCGTCTTCAACGGAGCGGTGCGCGTGCCTCGCGAAGCCCAGCAGACCAATGCGGCGCAGTTGAGCCGGAACCTGCTGCTCTCGGATCGCGCGCGGATCGACACCAAGCCCGAACTCGAGATCGTGGCTGACGACGTCAAGTGCGCCCACGGCGCCACGGTCAGCAGCCTGCAAACAGATGAGCTGTTCTATCTCCAGAGTCGCGGCATTGCTGCAGAGCAGGCCGCTGGGCTGTTGAAGCGCGCCTTCTGTGAAGAGGTCCTGCGCGCTCTGCCGGAGCCCGCTCGCCAGTGGTGCCCCTTGGATCAGCTGGAGCTGGAGTCGGCATGAGCAGTCCCACCAGCCTGATGAGCGTTCCTGCGGTGGATTTGGCGGCCCAGACCCGCCAGGATTTTCCGCTGTTGGCGCAGAAGGCTTGCTTGGGTCAGCCGTTGATCTACCTCGATCACGCCGCCACCAGCCAAAAGCCCCACCAGGTTTTAGAAGCGCTGCAGCACTACTACGACCACGACAACGCCAACGTCCACCGTGGTGCCCACCAGCTGAGCGCCCGCGCCACCGAGGGCTTTGAGGGTGCTCGCGCAAAGGCCGCCGCCTTTGTGGGCGCCTCGAGCCCGAACGAAATCGTCTTCACCCGCAATGCGAGTGAGGCCATCAACTTGGTGGCCCGCAGCTGGGGTGAGGCCAACCTCCGCCCTGGCGATGAGGTACTGCTGACGGTGATGGAGCACCACAGCAACCTGGTGCCTTGGCAACTGCTGGCGGATCGCACCGGCTGCGTGCTGCGCCACGCCGGACTGACTGAAAGCGGCGAGCTGGATCTGGAGGACCTGCGCAGCAAGATCACCGACCGCACTCGGCTGGTGAGCCTGGTGCAGGTCAGCAATACCCTGGGCTGCCTCAATCCGATCAGCCAGGTGGCGGCCCTAGCCCATGCCGCCGGTGCCCTCGTGCTGGTGGATGCCTGCCAGAGCCTTCCCCACCTGCCGGTCAACGTCAAGGAGCTGGACGCCGACTTTTTGGTGGGCAGCTCCCACAAGCTCTGCGGTCCCACGGGGATGGGATTCCTCTGGGGCAAAGAGGCCCTGCTGGAGGCCATGCCTCCCTTCCTCGGCGGCGGCGAGATGATCCAGGACGTCTACCTGGACCACAGCAGCTGGGCTGGGCTACCCCACAAATTTGAGGCCGGCACCCCCGCCATCGGTGAGGCGATCGGCATGGGCGCGGCCCTGGATTACCTCCAGGCCCTGGGGCTTGACCGCATCCACGCTTGGGAGCAGCAACTCACCTCCCATCTCTTCGCGCGTCTGCAGACCATTGATGGCCTGACGGTCCTCGGGCCCACGCCCGAGCAGCAGCCGGATCGGGCGGCCCTGGCGGCCTTCCACGTGGATGGTGTGCACGCCAACGACATCTCCGCCCTGCTGGATTCCGCTGGCATTTGTATCCGCAGCGGCCACCACTGCACCCAGCCCCTGCACCGCCACTACGGCCTCAGTGCTTCAGCGCGGGCCAGCCTGAGTTTCACCACGACGGTCGGGGAGATCGATCGCTTCGCGGATGAACTCCAGGGAACGATCAGTTTTCTGCGCGAGCACAGCTAGGTAGGCCTCAGAACGGCCATGGCCTCGGCGCTGTGGCTCCCTTGCCAGATCCACTGCCAATACCAGCCGGCCGCCGCGGCGACGGTTTCAATGGCGCCCCGCTCGGCAGGGAAGTCAAAGCGCTGAATGTGTCCCAAGACCGCCTGCCGTTGACCTGGGCTAAGGCTGCTCCAGCCCTTCACTCGATCCCCGTAGCGGGTCAGATAGGCCTCGCGGCTCTCCCCGGCTTGGCGGAAAACATCGATCCAGATCAAGCTCCCGCCAGGGGTGATGCGCCGGCGGCAGCCATCCAGCCAGCGCGCTTTCTCCGCGTCCTGGAGGTGATGCACCGCATAGCTGCTGTGGATGAGCTCCACTGGCGCTCCCTTGGGATCGCAGGCCCAGCCCAGAAGGTCACCCTCAATCCAGGAGCGGGGATAGGGCGCTCTCTCCAGGGCCGCTTCCGCCAGCGGCAGCACCTCGGCGCAGAGATCCAGACCGGTGTAATGACCAAGGGGCAGGGCCCGCAGCAGGGGCGCCAACAAGGCAAGATCGCCGCAGCCCAAATCCACCACACTCGGGGCCTTGGCTTCAGTGCAGCACTGCCGTAGTTGTTGCCCGCAGGCCAGGCTCATGGCCTGGTGCTCCATCAGGTCGTGATCCAGTACGGCCCGGTAGGTGGCCCACTGCTGTTGAAACAGGTCCATGACGCCGCCATCCCCCAGCGCCCCAACCCTATTTCTGGTGGTGCTGGGCGGCCGCACCGCCAGCAGCCTGATCGAGCTCCATGACGTCCGCTTTGTGGCCGGATCGAGCATCGACGCCACGATCCCGGAGCTCAAGCGCCAGTGGTTCGGGAGGCGTGAGGGTCTGCACCTAGATGCCTACATGGCCGTGCGATCGATCGATGGTTGGACGGTGGGCCTGGGGCTCGAGCCTGCCGCGCCCCGGCCCGAGAAGCTCTGGTTCGTCAACCTGGGCGCCTACCGCCCGGACTCCCTGGCGGAACTGCACCAGTTCGGTCTCGTGGTGGCCCGCACCTCCCAAACGGCCAAGGCCGTGGCGAAACGCCAGTGGCTCAAGGGAGCCCTGCAGCAACACAAGGACGACCTCTGCGCCGTGGATGACTGCCTGGCGATCGAGCAGCTGGAGCTGCTCGGCGGCGAGCGCTGGCATGTGCAGCTCAGCCCAGACCCCGCTGGGTTCAGTCAGCCCCAGGTGCCCGATTGGCAGGGCTATCGCCCGATCTGAGGGGGCCGGAGGGGATGATCGGTTCAGTCATCCGCCAGGGCAGCACCCATGAAGATCGACGGCCAGTCCTGGCGCACCATCTGGTTGGAAGAGGGTGGTCGCTCGGTGGGAGTCATCGATCAGACCCTGCTGCCCCACCGCTTCACCACCCGCAGCCTGAGCAGTTGCGATCAAGCAGCCGATGCCATCCGCACGATGGTCGTTCGCGGCGCGCCCTTGATCGGGGTGACCGGGGCCTACGGCCTGATGCTGGCCCTGCAGGTTGACCCCAGCGATGCCTCCCTGGCGGCGGCGTTTGAGCAGCTCAATGCCACCCGCCCGACGGCGGTGAACCTGCGCTGGGCCCTCGAGCGGGTCCGGGATCTCGTCGCGCCGTTGCCGCCCGAGCAGCGGGCTGAAGCGGCCCAGGCCGAAGCGGCGGCCATCGCCGATGAGGACGTGGCCATGTGCGAGGCCATCGGCGAACACGGCCTGGCGATCTTCCAGGAGTTGGCGGCGGCCCGTCCTGGGACGACCTTCAACGTCCTGACCCACTGCAATGCCGGTTGGCTGGCCACGGTGGACTGGGGCACGGCCCTCGCACCGATCTACAAGGCCCACCGCGCCGGGCTGGACATTCACGTCTGGGTTGATGAGACCCGCCCCCGCAACCAGGGCGCCTCGCTCACCGCCTACGAGCTCGGCCGCGAAGGGGTGCCCCACACCGTCATCGTCGATAACGCCGGTGGGCACCTCATGCAGCACGGTCAGGTGGATGCCGTGATCGTCGGGACTGACCGCACCACCCGCCGCGGCGATGTCTGCAACAAGATCGGGACCTATCTCAAAGCCCTGGCGGCCCGCGACAACGCCATCCCCTTCTATGTAGCGCTGCCGGCTTCCACGATCGACTGGCAGATCGATGACGGGGTCGCTGAGATTCCGATCGAGGCCCGAAGCCCCGAGGAGGTCACCCACATCCAGGGACGGGCCCCCGATGGGGGGATCACCAGCGTTCAGCTCAGCCCCGATGGCAGTCCGGGGTTCAATCCCGCGTTCGACGTCACCCCAGCCCGCCTGGTCACGGCTCTGATCACCGAGCGGGGTGTGGTCGCCGCCAGCGCAGATGGTCTCAAGGAGCTCTATGGCGATGTCTGATCAGGACCTGCGCGAGCAACTGGTCGACTGCGCCCGGCGCATGCAGGCCAGCGGAATCAACCAAGGCACCTCCGGCAACCTCTCGGTGCGCATCTCCGGCGGGATGCTCATTACCCCCAGCTCACTGGCCTACGAGCTGATGCAGCCCGAGGACTTGGTGGCACTCGATCTGAAGGGTCAGCCCCTGCAGATCCCCGCCGATGGCCGTCCCCAACGCAGGCCGTCATCGGAGTGGCGCCTGCATGCCGATGTCCTCGCCAGTCGCCCGGAGGTGCAGGCGGTGCTGCATTGCCACTCGATCCATGCCACCGCCTTGGCCTGCCATGGCCGGGACATCCCTCCGTTCCACTACATGACGGCGGTGGCCGGCGGCCATGACATTCGCTGCGCTCCCTACGCCACCTTTGGTACCCAGGCGCTCTCCGATGGGGTGGTTCAGGCCCTGGAGGGACGGCTGGCTTGCCTGATGGCTCAGCACGGCCAGGTGGCCGTGGGCCCGACCCTCGATAAGGCTCTCGCGTTGGCGGTGGAGGTGGAGACTCTGGCGCGGATTTACCTGCAGGCTTTGGCCTTGGGTGAACCGCCGCTGCTCAGCGCTGAGCAGATGGAGCAGGTGCGCCACCAGTTCCGCACCCTGCTCTACCGGGCCTCGTCTGGCTCCGGCAGCTGAGCGATCCAGAGTCCCGCTGCCCCGGCCAGCAGCATCACGGCTGCGCAGACCAGGGTCCAGACCGGCAGCCCCCAGCCAGACACGGCTAGGGGGGCCACCACCGTGATCACCCCGCCGGAGAGCAGGGGCTGCAGCAGCAGTTGCTTGAGCGAAAACGCCGGTAGGGCGTCGCTGTGATCGTCCGGATCCGCCATCCGCAAGAGCAGCAGGCCTGAGGCTGCGACACCGGTGGCTTGGCCGAATTCCACCAGAGCCCGCTCAAACCAGTCCTTCGGCAGCAGCTTGGGGGCCAGCCAGAGACAGATCAGCAGGTTCCAGGCCAACCCGGCTCCACCCAGCAGGGTGATCGGCAGCCAGTTGGCCCGGAGCAACTGCAGATTGAGCCCCGCGGTGGCCGAGGCGATCAGCAGATCGGCTGCCAGGGTGCTGACTTCGCTTTGAATCGGGGCAGAGGCCCAGTGGCTGCGTTCGCTGCGCTGCAGCAGCCAGCGCACCAGCAACGATCCCAGGATCGCCAGCGGGAACACCGGCAGGGCCTGCCCCACCGTGGCGACCCCGCCCCCGATCCAGCCGGTCACGAGTCGCAGCAGCTGGAGCAGCACCCAGCCCACGGCTACGGCGATCCCCACCAGGCCCAGGTTGCAGAGCCAAGCGGCCCAGGGGCTGCTGGGAGCTTCAGCCCCGTCCTCTGGTGTTGGCGAGATCTGCACGGACTCTGGGGCCAGGTCGGCGACCAGCCATCCCCGCGCCCGCCCGAGCACCACCACCAAGCCGCCGATCAAGGTGGAGGAGAGCAGGCCGACCGTGGCCAGGGCCAGTCCCAGGTCTTGGCCGCTCTCAAACCCCAGGGCCGCATAGCTCGCCCCCATGGCCGCAGCGGAGCCGTGGCCCCCTTCAAAGGCCACTTCGATTAAGCAGGCCATCACCGGGCTGAATCCCAATAAGGGCTGCAGCACCAGCAGTACCGCCAGGCCCGCCACCACGTACTGACCGAAGGCCAGGACCAGGGCCAACGAGACATGGCCGCTTACTGGCTTCAATACTCCCGCGAGCTTGGGCAGTGGTTTGCCCAGCATCAAAGAGCCGAAGACCAAGGTCAGCAGCACCAAGGGCAGTTGGGCCCAGAGCTCCATCAAGTGCTCAGGCAGCAGCGGGAAGGGTCCCTTGGGGGCCACCAGTAGCCCCAACACGCCTGCGACCAGTGCTTCCGGGATGCCCCAGAGCTGCAGCTGAAGCCGCCGGCCGATGGCCCGACCCGTCGCCAGGATCGCTGCCAGAACGCCTCCAGCTAGGACCAGCCAGCTGATCCCATCAAAGAGATCACTGCTCCACAGTCCCGGCAGGAGCTCGGCCATCAAAGGGCGAAGTGTGTTCGGAAGAAGGCTTCGGTTGCCTCCAGCACCTCGATCTGGGTGCTGCCCTTGCGGAACCCATGACCCTCCTCAGGAAACAGGCGCACCTCCACTGGGATGCCTTTGCGGCGCAGGGCTTCAGCCATCCGCTCGGTTTGCTCCGGCGGAACCACCACGTCCTCGAGGCCTTGGAAGAAGATCACCGGGCAGCTCATCCGCTCGGCGTGGTTCAAGGGGGAGCGGGCGGCGTAGGTCTCGCGCGCCTCAGGCCAAGGACCGACCAGTCCATCGAGGTAGCGGGCTTCAAAGCGATGGGTGTCCTCCGCCAGGGCGCTGAGGTCGGCGACGCCGTAGCGGCTCGCACCGGCGCTGAAGCGGTCGCTGAAGCACAGGGCCGCCAGGGTGGTGAAGCCCCCGGCGCTGCCCCCTTCAATCGCCACCCGCTGCGGGTGGGCCTGCCCTTGATCGATGACGGCCTGGGCCGCGGCAGCGCAGTCGGCGACATCCACCACGCCCCATTGGCCGTTGAGCCGTTCGCGGTAGGCCCGCCCAAACCCGGTGGATCCGCCGTAATTCACATCGACCACACCCCAGCCGCGGCTGGTCCAGAACTGGATGGCCAGATTCAGCCCGGTGCGGGCCATCGCAGTGGGGCCGCTGTGGCTTTTCACTAGCAATGGCGCCTCGCCATGGCCTCCGCCGGCTGGGGGGTAGTACCAGGCCTGGGTGCCTTGGCCGCCGTGGCCGTTAAACCAGAGTTCCTGGGGCTGGCTGATGGCCTCCGGCGCGATCGGGCAGGGGGCTGCCGCTCGATGGCTCCACTGGCCGTTGCTCAGGTCGACCTCCAGCAGCCCCGATGGCTGGGTTGGGCTACTGGCGATGCAAGCGAGCTGGCCCCCCTCGGCGCAGAGCCCCGCTAGATCGCTGCAGGGTTGCTCGATCAGCTGCCACTGGCGGCCCTTGATTTCCCCGAGCTCCCAGCGGCCTTGGCGGCAGGCGATGGCCAGCAGCCTCTCTCCATCCCAGGCATGGGTGCTCATGCCAAAGACCCACTGGGGCATGGCGAACTCGGCCTCCAGGTTCAGCAGGGGTTCCCAGCTGGGCTCCCTGAGGCTGGACTGCTCGGCTGTGGACCACTGCTCGAGATTCCAAAACCCGCTGCGGTCATTGGCGACCACAAGATCGCTCCCCGCCCAGATCGGCTGAAACACCGAGATCGCCTGGGCGTCTTGGGGGCTGGCGCCGGCGACCCGTTGGCCTGGGCTCAGCTGGCCCGACCCATCGACGTCCGCCAGCCAGAGGCTGCTGCAGTCCCAGGGCATGGCCGGTTGCTGCCATTCCACCCAGGCCAAGCGCGATCCGTTGGGGCTGAGGGCGGGGTAGCCGCAGAAGTCCGCGGGTTGGTGCAGGGAAAGGAGCTCCCCACCCTCCAGGGGCAGCGCCACCAACTGATCGATGCCATCCCGTTCCAGAACGCCAATCCAGCGGTCCTGCAGTGGGTCGATCAGGCCGCCCCCCAGGGCTCCGTCAAAGCGGTCACCTGGCGGTGTGAGCAGGCGCTGAGGCTCGGCTCCCGGCTGATCGAGATCTAGGCGCCAAAGGCAGCGGTCACCGTCATGAACGAAGACCGCCACGGCCTCCCCATTGGCGCGCTGGCCGATGGCACAGGGGCCGCCGCCATATTCATGGACGCGGCAGCGCAAATTCCAATCGCCTGGCGTTCGTTCGCTGGCCTCCTCGTTCTGCGCCGATCGCCCCATCAAGGTGGTGCGTCCCTGTTCGTGGGGACGCTGCTCCAGCCAATAGAGCGCTCCACCCAGCAGCACAGGCTCCTTGAGGCTTGGGGTTTTCCCCAGCACGACCTCTGCTGACAGGGGAGTGAGCGTGGCTTGAGGGGGCAGGCTCAACGGAACAGGCTGATTAGGCCTCCTAGAATCGCTGTTCGCAACGCCGTTGAGGACACGTCTTGGCCAATAGCTTCGCCAAGTTGGCGCGCTCGGCTGAGCTCTCAGGACGCCTGCAGGTGTCCAAGGAGCCCATCGAGAATCCTCCTTACGACATCCACAAGTTGGGTGATGAAGCTCTGCGTGAGCCTGCGCGGCGCATCGGCAAGGTGGATGACGCGGTCCGCAAGTTGGCCACCGACATGCTTGTGAGCATGTACGCCGCCAAAGGCATTGGCCTGGCCGCTCCGCAGATTGGCGTGAACCAACAACTGTTGGTGATCGACCTTGAGCTGGAGGACCCCAACAGCCCTCCCCTGGTTTTGATCAACCCGGAGATCACCGCTGTCGGTGGCGGTCTCTGCACCTATGAGGAGGGTTGCTTGAGCATCCCCGGGGTTTATTTGGATGTGGTCCGCCCCAGCGTGGTGGATGTCAGCTACCGCGATGCCTTTGGCCGCCCCAAGCGGATGAAGGCCGATGGCCTGATGGCCCGTTGCATCCAGCACGAGATGGATCACCTCAATGGGGTGCTGTTCGTTGATCGGGTGACCGACGAGGAGAAGCTGCTGGAAGGATTGAAGGAAAAGGGGTTTGATCGCTCCGACGTTCACACCATCGCCTGAGCCATTTGTTATGCCGATGAAACCCCTGGCGGGACTGTTCCTTGCCCTGGCCTGCATTTTGGGTATCGCCGCCACCGGATCGGTGTTCGAGTTGGCCTACGGCGATCCCGAGTTGGGGGTCACCACCACCGGCACGATCCTGGGCCTGTCCCTGCCCGGAACAGTGATCAGCTTGCTGGTGGCGATCCGGATCAATAAGCCGGCCTGAGGGACTGGCGCAGCTGCCGATCACTTTTACGATCAGCCCCTGCCCACTCAATCGACTCTGTGTTTTCTCTGGTCCGAACCCTGGCTGCACTGCTTCCGGTCGCTGGCCTGATGGCTGCGCCCCTGCAGGCCAAGGCGTTGTTCGACGCTGTGGAGGTGGACCAGGCCAAGTTCGTCATCGTCGCCGCTCCGATCGGCACTGGCGAGCGGGCCCAGCTGAACATCTACGAACAGCGCAAGGACACGCGGCCCTGTTACGCCCTGGCGGAGGAGGGGCCAGTCAAGGTCGACCCGCTGCTCTCCGGGTTTGACTTCACGGGGATCTGCAGCCGTTACATCGACGGCAACGGCTATTCCCTGCGGGTTGGGGAGGACGACCTGGCCAGCACCTACCGCATCAGCGTGGTGCGGGAGAAGGGCGACAACGTGTTGATGGCCTTCCCGTCCAAGCCCAGTGCTGGCCCGGAGATGGTGA
Organism: Synechococcus sp. W4D4; assembly: GCF_047716805.1. Taxonomy (NCBI): domain Bacteria; kingdom Bacillati; phylum Cyanobacteriota; class Cyanophyceae; order Synechococcales; family Synechococcaceae; genus Synechococcus; species Synechococcus sp. W4D4. Next base: position 200,196 of record NZ_CP180404.1, read on the forward strand.
TCGCCCGTACCGGTGGGCACAGCCAAAACACCGACTACCTTTTGCTGCAGCCCGAGCCCGGCTGGAAGTTGATGCGGCGCCAGTTTGGGGGACGGAACCTCGGTCACGTTTACATCTATCGGGAGAGTTGGCCCGTGGCCGAGCAGCCCTCCACGACGGGCGATCAGTCGTCTCCTGACCCTGGGGTCCCCGGTCTTTGGTGAGCCCTCCTTCCTCCCCTGGGATGGGATGGAGAGCGCTTGCTACCATCTTCAAACTGCAAAATTCCTAGATCGGTTTTATGACCCAGGTCACCGTCGGCGAGAACGAGGGCATTGAATCGGCTCTGCGCCGCTTCAAGCGCCAGGTCTCCAAGGCTGGGATCTTTGCCGATCTCAAGCGCCTGCGTCACCACGAGACCCCCGTCGAGAAGTACAAGCGCAAGGCCCAACAGCGTCGTCGCCGTCGCTGAGCTTCGTCTTCAGCACAAACCTCCTAGCGGAAATCGGTGTTTTTACCGATTTCCGCTTTTTTCATGGCTACCAATGATGGAGAAAGTCCTCCGTCAAGGTGCGCTGTGAAGCAGTTAATCCGTGCCATCAACCGCTGGTTTGGCAACAGCGTGGGCAATGCCTTCGGCAACCCCCTCGAAGAGCGGCAGCACCAGCCCCCCAATGTGGGCTTTCAGCCCTTTCGCGATACCCCGCCCCACAAGCACTAGGGCATAAAGCTTCGGTAGGTCAGGGCCTCAGCCACGGCTGAGCTCCCGACCTGGCTCTCGCCATCGAGATCGGCAATGGTGCGAGCCACGCTCAGCAGTCGTTGACCGCTGCGGGCCGACAGCGCTCGAGCCGCCATGACCTGCTGCCAGAGGGCCAGTGCGTCCTCGGCCAGCTGAGCCCGCTCGCGTAGATCTCGAGTGCAGAGCCTGTGGTTGCTGAGCCCTTTGGGATTGCGGTTCTCCATGCGCTGGCGCGCCTGTTCGATTCGCTTGGCGACGCAGGCCGTGGATTCCGGCAGAGGTAGGGAGCTGGGGGCGCCATAGCCCTGCAGCAGGATCTCCGCGGGTACGCGTTGCATCACCACCTGCAGGTCAATGCGATCGAGTAGCGGGCCCGAGAGGCGTCCCCAGTAGCGCTGGCGCTCTGAGGCGGTGCAGCTGCAGTCGTGCTCTGGGTCGCCATACCATCCGCAGGGGCATGGGTTTGTAGCGGCCACCAGGCTGATGCAGCAGGGGTAGTGCAGCTGCTGTTTGGCCCGGCTCAGCCGCAACGCGCCTTGTTCAAGCGGTTGCCGCAGTTGGTTGAGGACATCCCTGCGAAATTCCCCGAGTTCATCGAGGAACAGCACGCCGCGGTGGGCCAGTGCCAATTCCCCGGGTCTGGGGGAACTGCCACCACCCAAGAGGGCTGCACTCGAGCAGCTGTGGTGCGGGCTACGAAAGGGCCGTTCGTGGATCAATCCGCCCTGCTGTTCCAGTTCTCCCGCCACGGAATAGAGCTGGGTGATTTCGAGTTGCTCCGGGGGGCTGAGGGGCGGGAGCAGCCCCGCCAGGCTTTGGGCGAGCAGGGTCTTGCCGCTGCCGGGCGGGCCCACAAGCAACAGGTGATGGCCACCTGCTGCCGCGATTTCCAGGGCGCGCCGGCCATGGGCCTGGCCCTGCACATCCTGCAGATCGACTGGGGCAGGCTTGGGCCGCGGCTTGATCCCTGAGGGCGGCAGAGAACTGGGTTTGTAGTTCGGCTGCAGGGCCTCCAGGGCTTGGTTGAGGCTGCCGGCTGGCCGCACGTCCAGTCCTTTCACCAAGCAGGCTTCGTCCCGATTGTCTAGGGGCACGAGCAGGGCTCGGGCCCCTGCACGGTGGGCGGCCAGGGCGATGGATAGGGCTCCGCGGATGGGGCGCAACTGCCCATCAAGCCCGAGTTCGCCGCAGCTCCAGATCCCCTTCAGTTGGCTGGGATCCAGTTGGCCGCTGGCGCAGGTCAGGGCCAGGGCGATGGGTAGATCAAAGCTGGGACCCTGTTTGCGGCGGTCCGCCGGTGCCAGGCTGACGATGACTCGCGAGAGGGGAAGCCGTAGCCCGCTGTTGCGGAGGGCCGAGCGCACCCGCTCTCGGGATTCCTGAACGGCCGCATCGGCCAGTCCGACGATGACCAGGGCCGGTAGGCCCGGGGCCAGATCCACCTCCACTTGGACGGGATAGGCCTCGATTCCCGCTAACGCGGCGGTGCTTGATCGTGCCAGCATCAGCGAACGGACAGCGCTGTTTTAGAAGTTCCACCGCTGTTTCACCAGCCGCCCGAACCCCATGGCCGAAGCCGCTGACCTCGCCAGCAACAACACGATTTTTGGTCGCATCCTGCGGGGGGAGATCCCTTGCGATGAGGTCTATGCCGATGAGCAGTGCCTGGCCTTTCGCGACGTGACCCCGCAGGCTCCGGTGCATGTGCTGGTGATCCCGCGTGAACACGTGGTGAATCTCGCGGAGGCCGAGGCCAGCCAAGAGCAGTTGCTGGGGCATCTGCTCTTGGTCGCCGCCAAGGTCGCCAAGCAGGAGGGGCTGAGCGGTTTTCGAACGGTGATCAACAGCGGTGAGGAGGCTGGGCAGACCGTGTTTCACCTGCATGTGCATGTGATTGGTGGTCGTCCCTTGGCCTGGCCTCCAGGCTGAGTTCTGAGCGGCGAGAATGGGGACATCTGAGCGCCGTCATGAATCCCCTGCAGGCCTTCCGCCGTCAGCTGATCAAGCTGCAGCGGCTGGCTCAGCCCTACTTCCTTCCCGTCGAAGAGACAAGTGGTTGGCAGTTCCTGCTGCTGATCGTCGCCCTGCTGGTGGTGGTAGCCGGCAGCACCCTGCTTCTACTCAGTGGGGTCATGGCGCTGAGCGGTGCACTGGTTCCAGAGTTCCAGGCGCGCTTCCTGCCGGGGGTCCCCCAGCAGGTCGCCTCGATCTGGGCCAGTCCCGCTGGGCCCATCTTGATGGTGCTGTTTGCAGCGGGGATCGGTAGCTTTGTCTCCCTACGCATCAAGTTGCGTCAGGGCCGCTGGCTTCCTTGGGTCCTGTTGGGGGTGATCACCCTGCTGATCCTGGTGATCAATGGGATCAACGTTGGCATTAGCTATGTCGCTCGAAACGTTGAAAATGCTCTGGTCACCTACAAGGTCGAAGAGTTCTGGCAGATCGTCGCGATCTATGCCTTCTGTTTGGTGCTGGCTCTGCCAATTCGGGCGCTGCAGAGCTATCTGATCCCGCGGTTGGGTCTGCTCTGGCGGGAATGGCTCAGTGGTCGCCTGTTGCGCCGCTATCTCACCAATCGTGCTTACTACGTCCTCAATCCGAACGATGAGGCGGCCGAAGAAATTGATAACCCGGATCAGCGGATTTCCCAGGACACAGCCAGCTTCACGGGCACCAGCCTGAGCGTCAGCGTGGAGGTGGTTTCAGCCCTTCTGACCTTCCTCAGCTTCATCGTGGTGCTGTGGACGATCAGCTCGACCTTGGCGCTGTGGCTGTTGATCTACTCCGTCGGTGGCACGGCTGTGATTGTCTTTGCCAGCCGCAAGCTGGTCGCCCTGAACTACGACCAGTTGCGCCTGGAGGCTGACTTCCGCTATGGGCTGGTGCACATTCGGGATAACGCTGAATCGATCGCCTTTTACCGCGGTGAAGAGCAGGAGTCCCGGGAGGCTGAGAGACGGCTGGGTGGGGCGATCGAGAACTACAACAAGCTGATTGTTTGGGAGGCGCTGATCAGTGTCATTCAGCGCTCCTATGACTACTTCTCCCGTTTCTTGCCCTGGTTGGTGATCGCGCCGATCTACTTCGCGAAGCAGGTTGATTTCGGGGTCTTTGCTCAGGCTGGTATCGCCTTCTCCCAGGTGTTGTTCTCGGTGAGTTTCATCGTGAATAACATCGATCGCCTGGCGGCCTTCTCCGCATCCATCAGCCGTCTGGAAGGGTTTCAGGGCAAGGTTGAGGCCATCAGTGAGGTCAACGCTGAGCAGCAGCGCTTGAGCGAGACGCAGTCGATTACGGGCGCCTCAGGTTCGCTGCTGGTCCGCCACGTTGATCTGATCCCCCCGAATAGTGAGCGGCGGCTGATTCAGGATTTGAGCCTGGAGGTTGGGCCGGGGCAGCGGGTTTTGGTGGTGGGCCCCAGCGGTTGCGGCAAGACCTCCTTCCTGCGTCTGGTCAGTGGCCTCTGGCCCGCGGCCCGGGGTGAGGTCCAGCGGCCGCCTCTCCAGGAGCTGCTGTTCATTCCCCAGAAGCCCTACATGATTTTGGGCAGCCTGCGGGAGCAGCTTTGCTATCCCCAGGATCCCCAGCGCTTTAGTGATGAGCACCTCCGCAGCGTCTTAAACGAAGTTCGTTTGTCGGCCTTGGTGCAGCGCTATCCGGATTTCGACATCAAGCAGGACTGGCCGCGGCTGTTGTCTCTTGGTGAGCAGCAGCGCCTGGCCTTCGCCCGTTTGCTGCTGAATTCCCCGCGCTTTGTCGTGCTGGACGAGGCCACCAGTGCTCTGGATGTGGCCACCGAGAAGCACCTCTATGAGCTGCTCTCCCAACGGGAGATGGCCTTTGTGAGCGTGGGTCACCGCCCTAGCCTCAAGAGCTTCCACGACCTGGTGCTCGAGCTCGATGGCCAGGGGGGTTGGAAGCTGATTCCCGCCACCAGCTATGACTTCAGCTCAGGAGCCTGATCCCACCATGTCCGAGACGCCCGCGGTCCCTGCGACCAGTGCCACCACCAATGACGCTCCGGCCTTCGGATGGAGCGGCTACGCCGAGCGGGTGAACGGTCGCTTCGCCATGGTGGGCTTTGTGGCGATTCTGGTGGTGGAGGCCATTAGCGGTGAGACCTTCCTGCGCTGGGCCGGCTTTGTGGGCTGAGGTTCCGTTAAGGAATCTCGAGTAGATCGATTTGCCAGAGTCCCCCGCGGCTGACCTCCACCGCCAGCACACGGCCATTGGCGCTGAAGCTCACCTGGCGGGGTACCCCGGCTGGCTCCATGGGTAGTAACTGGGTGGCCTGGAGGCTGCGCTTGTAGAGCACGAGTTCTGTACGGTCATCCCTCTGGCGAACGACCGCGAGGCGTTCAGCGTTTTGATCCACCGCCACGCTGATCGGTAAAGCATCCGGTCGATTCAGGCCGGGGAGTGGAACGGGATTGCGGCGGTTGACGTCGATCAGTTGCACCTGGACGCGGCCACTGCCTCGGGCTGCGATCAAGGCCAGCCAGCCGCCGGAGAGGGAGGGGCTACGGCCCTGGCCGAGTTGATTCAGTTGCTGGTTCAAGCCGGGAAGGGGCCGCAGCCGTCCGCCACCACAGCCGCTGAGCAGCAGCAGCGTTGCGCTAGCGCTAAGCAGGAGTCGGTTCAAGGCTGAACCCCCGGTCCGCCGCCGCTCTCGCGTAGTCCTGGGGCCAGGTCTGGCTCCAGCAGGCCGCTGAGGTCATAGATCTGTAGGCGCGTGCTGCCCTGACGGGTGAGCTCTACGGCCAATTGCCGAGCATCGGGAGACAGGCTGAGCCGCCTGGGCTCGGCATTCCCCGGCAGGAAGAGGGGCTGCAGGGCTCCGCTGGCCCGATCTTCAATGACAGCTTCCCGGCGTGCACCTCGCTGGATCAGTAGGGCGAGGTAGCGACCGTTCCAGCTCAGTGAGGGGGAACTATGGGGTTGATGCCGCCTGAGGTGTCTCAGTGGCAGGACTTTCCCGCTGAGGCGCTCTTGCAGCAGGACCGTGGTGCGGCCGCCGCGCTCTACCAGGGAGGCCAGTAGTCGACCATCGCCGCTCAGGGCTGGCTGTTCGCGGTTCTCAGCACCGTTGAGGCCGATCGGGCTAGCCGTCTGGCGGCGCAGACTGCATCCGCCGATGGCCAGCAGCAAGCCAGCCATCACCAGTGCTTTGGTGTGCAACGGCTTCAGTCGTCGAAACGGGAGCTGTTGTCGCGGGGACGGGATGGACCGCTGGGGTTGCCGCCAGCTGACGGGCGAACGGGACGGAACTCAGCGTCACTCACGCCGGCGTCCGCTTCGTTGTTTTTCGCGCTGGCTTGGTAAGGAGCCCCCTGGGGAACGCCAGGGTTGCTGGGACTTGGGGCGCCCATGGCACTGCCGCGCCTGCTGGAGCGGGGCATCTCATCCGGGCGACTATTCGGGCGGCTGCCGCGGCGCATGTCATCACGTCCCTGGCGGCGGCTGCCGAATTCCGGTGAGGACGGCTGGGCCCCGCCCGCTCGGAAGCGACTGGATTGCTCGGGTTCCCGTTCACCACGACCAGCCTTGCCTTGCCAATCATCGCGGGAGGCCGCCCGCTCGGGGATGGCTGCACGGGCTGGACGCCGAGGACGGTAGAGGTCCTCTTCCTCACGATCGCCATAGCTGTCGTCGCGAGAGCGTATCCGCCGCCGGAGGGGCTGGGGATCCTCAAAGCGATCAGCGTCATCGCGGAAATCGCGGCCACCGCCCATGCGCGGGCGGGGACTCGGTTCGTCGTCGTCGTCGAAGTAGGAGGAGCGGCGGGCCTGTTCCGTGGTTACTCCGCGGAGCCGCACGCTCTCGTAGGCGAAGAAAACGGTGGTGCCAGCCAGCAAAAACTGACCGAATTGGAGGATCGGGTCAAGGCGCCAGCCTTGAAAAAAGAGAATGCCACCGCAGAGAAGACCAACGGCGGCAAAAAAGACGTCGTAGTCGCGGGCCAGAGCTGGCTTAAAGCTCCTCATGAAGTAGAGGAGAGCTCCACCGACGGCCAGCACGATCCCGACAATGCTGGCCCAATTAAGGCTGGCGTTAACCACAGATCGATTGCCCGTTCAAGCCACTCTAGGCCCGTCGTCGAGGCCAGCGGCCTGTCTGCAGAAGCGCTTCACCCTGGTTGCGTTGCAACTCCAGGGATCAGAGCTTGCGATCGACGCGGTCGTTCTGGCTGATCAGGAACACAGCGGCAGACACAGGGATGACCACGATCACGGCGCCCCAGAGGAGGCTGCTCAGAAAATTGGCGAGGGAAGGGGTCATGACAGTGCCGAATCCGCCGGCAATCCTAGGCAGTGATGGCAACTTCCTACGATTGCGGAGCTGCTGCTTAGGGCTTTGTGACGGGATCTGATGGCTCCAGCCTGGAACTGCTCCGTCTGGTGCTGCCACCCTTCGCCATGGGCCTGGGGCTTGTGCTCTCGGCTTGGACCTTGCTCTTCCTGTTCCGAATCGTTCTGACCTGGTATCCCCAGGTGGATCTCAGCCAGGGCTTTTGGAAGCTCGTGGCCATTCCGACCGAGCCTGTGCTGTCAGTGAGCCGCAAGCTGATTGCTCCGATCGGCGGTGTTGATGTCACCCCGGTCATCTGGGTGGGACTGGTCAGCCTGATCCGAGAGCTGCTGGTGGGTCAGCAGGGCTTGCTCACGCAGATCGTGATGCGGCTCAGTGTGTTGCCGGCCTAGCCGTTCGGGAGCATCTCCTGCTCGACAAACTTGGTGTGGACATCGCCGGAAATGAATTCCGGACGCTCCAGCAGTTGCAGGTGGAATTCAATGGTGGTGGGAATTCCCGTGACGGCACATTCGGTCAGGGCGCGGCGGAGACGTTTGAGAGCGTGGTCGCGGTCTTTGCCCCAGACGATCAGCTTGCCAATCAGGGAGTCGTAGAAGGGCGGGATTTCGTAGCCCGTGTAGACGTGGCTATCGAAGCGAACGCCGGGTCCACCGGGGGGGAGCCAGCCGGTGATCTTGCCGGGGGCGGGCCTGAAGTTTTGGCGGGGGTCCTCGGCGTTGATCCGCACCTCGATGGCGTGGCCGGTGAGTTTGATCTCGTCTTGGCTGAAGGAGATGGGCTCGCCGCCGGCGATCCGCAGTTGCTCGGCAATCAGGTCCACTCCGCTGACCATCTCGGTGACGGGATGCTCCACCTGAATCCGGGTGTTCATCTCCATGAAATAGAAGTTGCCGGTGCGATCCACCAAGAACTCCACGGTGCCCGCACCTTCGTAGCCAATGGTTCGTGCTGCGGAAACCGCAGCGTCGCCCATGCGCCGGCGCAGCTCGGCATTGATGGCCACGCTGGGGGCCTCTTCCAACAGTTTTTGGTGGCGCCGCTGGATGGAGCAGTCACGTTCCCCGACGTGCACCACGTTCCCGTGGCGGTCGGCCAGCACCTGAACTTCGACGTGGCGGGGCCGGTCGATGAATTTCTCCATGTAGAGCCCGGGGTTGCCAAAGGCGGCTTCCGCTTCCCCTTGGGCGGCCTTAAACAGGTTGTCCAGTTGGTCCGCTGAAGGGACGAGGCGCATCCCGCGGCCACCACCACCGGCGGTCGCCTTGATCATCACGGGATAGCCCATGGATTCCGCCAGGCTCCTGGCCTGATCCACGTTCTCCAGCAGGCCTTCACTGCCAGGGATGGTGGGGACGCCCACCTTTTGCATGGTGGCCTTGGCCGTGGACTTGTCGCCCATCGAGCGAATCGATTCCGGCGAGGGGCCAACAAAGGTCAGGCCGTGGTCGGCGCAGATCTCGGCGAATTTGTCGTTCTCCGCCAGGAAGCCGTAGCCGGGGTGGATGGCATCGGCGCCCCTTGAGGTGGCCGCCGCCAAGATGTTGGGGATATTGAGGTAGCTCTTGCTGCTTGGTGCATCGCCGATGCAGACCGCCTCGTCAGCGAGCTGAACGTGCAGCGCGTTGCGATCAACCGTGCTGTATACAGCAACGGTGGGTATGCCTAGTTCCCTACAGCTGCGCAGGATCCGAAGAGCAATTTCGCCGCGGTTGGCGATCAGCAGTTTGCCGATGGGCATCCAGTGGCAGTCCGGCGAATCCGGCAGGGCAGGCCGGTCGGACTTTATCAGTGATGACCGAGCCAACCCCGCCGTTGTTTGGGGTCAGGCGATGGGTATATTGCCTGAGCAGTGCGTCAGCGCTGCACCCCTCACGCCGCTGTTCAGCAGCGGTGGACTCCCCCCGAGAATCCATTCCAGGACATCGTTCTGGCCTGGGCGCTCACTACCACGCGGATGTGGTGGAATTGGTAGACACGCACGTTTGAGGGGCGTGTGACTTCGGTCTTGCGAGTTCAAGTCTCGCCATCCGCATTGTTCAGAGCTCCGCAGCGTGATGCCTGCCGCCGCTGAGCCCATTGGATCGGGTCTTGCCTCGGCTGATCCGGCATGCATCGTCTTGGTGTGCAACGGTCCAGGCGAGCTGGCCACCTGGGTCCGGCCCCTGGCTCAGCGACTGCATCGTGAGATGGCCCTGCGTCCAGTGACCCCAGAGGCCGCGATGGCCCTGCAGCTGGTACTGGTCCCCTGCCCGAATGCCACTGGCATTGAGCATCAGGTGGCTGATCGCATGGGGTTGTTTGAGCGAATCAGTCCTGCCAAACGCTTCTGGAGCCTGCTGCTACGGCCCGAGCGCTTCGGCCGTTGGCCCCGGCGTGGCGTCGTGGTTTTCCTTGGCGGTGATCAGTTCTGGACCGTGCTGCTCTCAGCCCGTTTGGGTTATCGCCACATCACCTATGCCGAATGGGTGGCCCGCTGGCCCCGCTGGAACGACCGGATTGCGGCCATGGGACCGGCTGCGGCTGATCGCTTGTCCCGGCGTTGGCGGACCCGCTGCCAGGTGGTTGGCGATCTGATGGCCGATCTCTCGGATGCGGCTCGCTCCGAGCGCCCCCTGCCCCAGGGGGAATGGGTTGCTCTGATGCCTGGATCGAAGCGGGCCAAGTTGCAAGTGGGAATGCCGTTCCTGCTGGAGGCCGCCGATCGCCTTGCGGCCCAGCGTCCAGGCTGTCGCTTCCTGCTGCCGGTGGCTCCCACCACCAGCATTCAAGAGCTGCTGGCCTTCGGCAGTGCGGCCAATCCAATCGCCCAGTACTACGGCTCTGGAGAACCGCTGCTGGACGGGACGGAACTGGTCACCCCAGCGGGCTCTCGGATTCTCCTGGTGGAGGAGCAGCCCGCCCATGGGGTGCTTAGCCAGTGCCAACTGGCCTTGACCACCGTTGGGGCGAACACCGCTGAGTTGGGTGCCCTGGGGGTGCCGATGATCGTCCTGGTGCCCACCCAGCATCTGCATGTGATGCAGGCCTGGGACGGCGGAATTGGGATTCTGGCCCGTTTGCCCCTTTTGCGTTGGCTGCTGGGGGCGGCGCTGACGGCCTGGCGGATGCGCAACCACGGCTTTTTGGCTTGGCCGAACATCTCGGCTGGCCGTCAGGTGGTGCCGGAGCGGGTCGGGGCGATCACACCGGAGGAGATTGCCGCGGAGGCCGCCGACTGGTTGGCCCACCCCCAGCGTTTGGAGGGGATGCGGGAGGACCTGCGCAGCCTGCGCGGGCAGCCCGGTGCGGTGGCCGCCCTGGCTGGGATGGTGCGGGAATTGCTGCCGCCGCCCTCTGCCGGCGCTGCCTAATTTGAACGGCCTCCTCAGGATCAAGAGCGATGGCTGACGCCGCCCAGCACGACCACGAGCAGTGGCGCGAGAAGCTCACTCCTGAGCAGTTTCAGGTGGCTCGGATGGGGGGGACCGAGAGGGCCTTCACCGGGATCTATTGGGACAACAAGGCCAAGGGCATGTACCGCTGCGTCTGCTGCGGCAATGAGCTCTTCAGCTCCGACACCAAGTTCAACTCCGGAACCGGTTGGCCAAGCTTCTGGGATGGGGCCAAGGAGGGAGCGATCAGCACCCACACCGATAACAGCCATGGGATGGTCCGCACCGAGATCAAGTGCGCCAACTGCGATGCCCACTTGGGGCATGTGTTCAATGACGGACCAACCCCCACGGGGTTGCGCTACTGCGTCAACTCCGCGTCCCTGAACTTTGAGGAGGAGAAGGGCTAGGCCCTTCCCTCACCAGGGATCGCCGCCTCCGGAGGGCTCTCGCCGCCGCGGCATGGGCGCCCGCTCGTCGTAGGGCTCATAGGGCTCAACATCCAAGGGGGACTCATCGCGCACATAGCGGCGCGGAGTGGGCTCCTCATCGAGATAGCGCCGCTGGCGAAGCGGTTCCCGTTCGCGGCGCTGCTCCACCTCGACGTAGTCGTAATCCTCTTCCGGCTCGAAGCGGCGATTGGTGGCTGGTTCGATGCGCCTCTGCTCCTCCTGGGCGCTGGGCTGACCTGCGGCCAGTTGGTTCTCGACGGGAACCATGTTCAGGCGATAGCGCTCCCGCTCTTCCTGCTCCCAGCTGGGGCCACCGACGCCTAGTTTTTCGAGCAGTCCGGTGCCGAGCTGCTTGAGCTTTTCTTCGGCGCCCTCGTAAACAATGATGCGATCGGGGCCGCTGCTGACAATCTCCTCAACGGTGAGCTCCCAGGTGCTCAGCACCCCTTCCCCGAGCAGAGGAACGCCGACGGCCCCCAGTACCAAGGTGGTGAGCTCTCCGGTCTCAATGTCGAAGCTGAAGCCCAGCACCCGGCCCAGCTGTTCGCCTGATTCGGTGATCACCTGGCAGTTGATCACCCGGGAGTAGCGCTCCGGATCAAAGTTCTCCGAGAGGGAGTCGGCCGAGTCCACCAAGATCACGTCGCCCACTTGGCGGATGCTTTCCAGGGGCATCCAGCGCGGTAGACCCGGCAGAAAGCGCGTCAGCGGGTTGTCCCGCAGGCCTAGGGACACCACCTCGCGGCGGTCAATATCGACGACGACTTCTCCCACCACACCAAGACGGCGTCCGGTGTCTCGGGTGATCACCTGGGTGCCCATCAGCTCCGAGCGCAGCCAGAGGCGGTCGCTTGGGGTCGCGGCTGGCTCGCTTCCGGGTGGAGTGCTTGTCATGAGCGCATTGTGACCGAAAAGCGGCCGGGGCTTGGTTACGCAGCCGGTGGTAATCCCACCACCTGGGTATGAGCTCCGCGGGCTTGGGTCACACCGATGGTGCGGGTGGCGGCCCCAATCATCGGACGGCGGTGGCTGACCACCAGGAACTGGGCTGCATCGGCTTGCTGGGCGATCAGGGCGGCCAGCCGTTCGACATTGACGCCGTCCAGGAAGCTGTCGACCTCATCGAGGGCATAGAAGGGCGAGGGACGGAAGCGCTGCAGCGCAAAGAGGAAGCTCAGCGCTGTTAAGGACTTCTCGCCGCCGCTCATGGAGGCCAGGCGGCGCACCGCTTTGCCCTTGGGGTGGGCCACCAGGTTGAGGCCGCCATCGAGGGGGGCCTCCGGGTTCTCAAGCTGTAGGAAGCCTTCCCCGTCAGAGAGGCCAGCAAAGATGTCGCGGAAGTGCTCATCCACGGCGTTGAAGGCCTCCATGAACGCCTCTTGGCGCAGGGTGGCCACGGTCTCGATCCGCAGCAGCAGCTCTTCGCGTTCTTTGCAGAGGACATCGAGGCGCTCCTGCAGATCAGCGAGGCGGGTCTCCAGCTCCTCGAGCTCCTGGAGGGCGAGCATGTTGACCGGCTCGAGGGCCTCCATCCGCTGCTGCAAGCTCTTGAGCTCGGCCTGAAGGGCCTCCAGGCCGTTCTCGCGCACCTCCTCGGGGATCTCAGGCAGTGGATCGGGGAGTTCCCGTTGCAGCTGCTCCAGCCGCCCGCCGCTGCTGCGCTCCTCTTCGGCCAGGGCCAAGAGTTCTTCGCCCAGGCGCTGGAGTTCCCATTCCTGCTGTTGCAGGACTTGGCGCTGCTTGGAGAGTTGGGCCTCCGCTTCGTCGCGGGCGCGCCGCCGCTCACCAAAGCGGGTTTGCAGTTCCTGCTGCTTGGCTTCGAGTTCGCTGCGCTTCTGTTGATCGGCTTGCTGCTGCTCTTTCCACTGGGTGCGCTCGGCGATCAGGGCATTGACGGCTTGTGCCAGCCGTTGTTCCTCTCCTCCGAGGGCCTGCAGTTGGCTGCTGACCCGTTCAGCGGCCAGTCCCCGCTCCCGGCGTGCAGCGAGCAGGTTGTCCCGTTCCTGTCTGGCCTGGGTGAGGGCGCCATCGGCGGCTTCGAGTTCCTTCTGCAGGCCCTGCCAGCGCTCGCTGTCGCCGCTGGCTTGGGCGTTGGCCTCGCTGGCCTCCAGCTCTTGCAGTGACTTTTGAAGCGGGCTCAGTTCGGTGGCGATGGCTTGCAGTCGCTGCTGCCCGCCGCTGAGGTCGGTCTCGATCTGCTTGATCCGGGCCGTCAGTTGATCGCGGCGCTCCTGCAGGGGGCCATGGGCCCGTTGGGCGGCCGTGCGTTCGGCCTCCAGGGCGGCTTTGCGCTGTTCAAGGCGGCTGAGCTGCGGGCGCAGTTCCTCAAGGGCCCGTCCGAGCTCGGCCTCTTTGCGCTTGCAGGCCAGCAGGGTTTCACCGAGTTCCAGCAGGCGCCGGCGCAGGGGCTCGGCTTCATCGGCGTCGCTGGCGGCACCAAAGCTCAGCTGGTTGCCCCGCTGCTGGAAGCTGCCGCCGGTCATGGCCCCGCTCTTCTCGAGCAGTTCGCCATCGAGGGTGACGGCGCGGCAGCGGCCTAGTTCGCGGCGGGCGCTGGCGAGATCCCGGAAGACCAGGGTGTCGCCAAAGACGTAGCGGAAGACCTCGCCATAGACGGGCTCGAAGCGGACCAGTTCAACGGCCCGGCCGACCAGACCGTCGCCGCCCACGGTGCCCCCACCCCGTTCGAAGGCGGCGCCGTTGCGCATGGCACCTCCACCCCCGCGGATCTTGTTGAGCGGTAGGAAAGTCAGGCGTCCGGCCCGGCGGCTCTTCAGCAAATCAATGGCCCGCGCTGCAATGCGGTCGTCATCAACCACCACTTGCCCAAGGCGAGCCCCAGCAGCCACTTCCAGAGCCAGGCGATGGGCTTCCTCGACCTCCCCGAGTTGCGCGACCGGGCCATGGATCCCCTCCAATCCGGCCTCTAGGAGTAGGCGCAGGGCTCCGGTGCCGCGGCTTTCCTGGATGGTCTCCCGCCGGGATTCCATCCGGGCGATCTCCCGTTCGAGGTTGACCTGTTCCTGCTCGAGCCGTTGGCGGGTGCGCTGCTGCAGGGCAAGGGCTTCGGCGAGCTCCTGGGCGCGGGTTTGTTGGGTTCTGAGTTCCTCGAGTAACTGCTGCCATTCGCCCTCCAGGGCGGTCAGGGAGCTGGAGACCCCATCGCTGTTGGCGGCGTCCTGTTGCAGTTGCTCCTGTAGCTCGCCAAGGCGTTCCTGCTCTTGGCGCAGGCGCTCCACCAGTTGCTGTTGTTCAGCCTGAAGGGGAGAAAGCTTTGTTTGGATGTCCTGGCGCTGACGGCTGCGCTGCTTTTGCTCTTCGAGCCAGCTGCCGCTACGGCCGGCGACTTCCCCGAGGCGCCGGCGGGAGAGTTCGACGGCGGATTCGGCGCTGCGGCAATCGGCTTCGGCTTGATCCAGGCTGGCTTGATCGTCGGCGCTCTTGAGCTGGCTCTGCTGCTGTTTGAGGTCGGCCTGCTGCCGGCCCAGCTCCATGCGTTGGCGCTGCAGCTCTTCGGCGCTCTGCTGGTGTTTTTCCGCCTGCCGGCTGAGTTCCCTGGCACTGGCCTCGAGCCCAGCTAGCTCGGACTGCACCGCGAGCAGTTGATCTTCCCCAAGGGCCTTGACTTCGGCCTGCAGGGCATCAAGGGCTTTGGAGGCCCCCTCGAGGGCGATGCGGCCCTCACTGACGCTCTGTCGATCACTCTCCTGCTGGCGTTTCAGTGCCTCCTGACGGCTTTGCAGTTGCTGGAACTGCGCTTCAGCCTGCTCGAACCCCAGCACCTGTTCCTGCAGGCGGCCCCGCTGGAAACGCTCCCTCAGCTCTTGATAGGTGCGGGCTTTGGCGCAGTCCCGCTCAAGCTTTTGGCGGGAGACCAGCAGTTCCTGCTGGACGATGGCGCAGCGCTCCTCCCGCTCCTGCACATCGGAGAGCTTGGAGCGGGTCTGTTCGATGCGGGAGTCAAACAGCGCCACCCCAGCCAGCTCATCGATGATTCCGCGGCGGTCGCGGGAACTCATCGAGACGATGCGGGTCACGTCGCCCTGCATCACGACGTTGCTGCCCTCGGGGTCGACCCGTAGACGTCTGAGCTGGGTTTGGAGCTGCTGGAGATTGCAGGGGATGCCGTCGGCGCTGTAGGTGCTCGCGTAGGTCCCGCCCGGGGCGATGCGCAGCCTTCGGGTCACCGTCCATTCGGTTTGCCCGGGTTTGATCCAGGGGCCTTCCTCCGATGCCTCGAGGCCCTGTTCAGCTTCATCGGGCTGCCAGTCGCTGAGGTCAAAGCGGACCGAGACCACCGTTTCGGCGGCCTTGCCCTGTTTCAGCTTGGAGCTGTTGACCAGGTCGGGCAGTCGCTCAGCCCGCATGCCGCGGCTGCTGGCGAGACCCAGGCAGAAGAGAACCCCGTCAAGAATGTTGCTTTTGCCCGAACCGTTGGGGCCGGTGACCACGGTGAAGCCCTCGTCCAGTGGGATCGACATCGATCCGCCAAAGGACTTGAAGTGGGTCAGCTCTACCTGATTGATGTGAACCAACAGGCCCGAGCGTCGAGCACCAGAAAGGTAGCCGACCCTCTGTCGATTTCAAGGCATGGTCACTACGGTGTGGTGGCTGTCCCACGGCCCCATGGACTCAGGCACGACCAGCAACGGTGTCCCCCAGGAGCCCGTGCAGGAGCAGCCCTGGCGGGCCAAGATCGAGCCGGAAGAGGCGCCTGAAAACGAGCCCCTTTCGCCGGTGGCGTCCCTGTTCCGGGAGCATTTCGAGCAGTTTCTGCCGACGATTCAGCAGGAATGGCCGGAGGTGGCCCGCCACACCCTGGAGGCCACGCGCGGCAGCCTGGACACCGTGGTGGAGGTCATTGCTCGCCAAACGGGACGCACCAGTGACGGTGTGAAGGATCAGCTCTTGGATCTGCTGACGCTTGGTGAGGACCAGGCCCAGCAATGGGCTGATTCCCTGCGGCCCTTGGAGGAGCAGCTCGAGCACTTACTCGATGACCTGAATGCCAACTTGCGGCCGCGCATCGAAAAACCCGTGCGTGAACGCCCCTTGATGGCACTGGGATTGGCTGCTGGAGTGGGGCTGCTGCTGGGTCTGTTGCTCTCCGGTCGCCGTTCTTCATGACCAGTTCCGACTCCTCCTCTCCGCAAGATCCACCGCGGCGTGGGGTTCCCCTGAAGGCGGCCTCCCGCATTACGGGGCTGGTGGCCTCGGTGATGGACCTGCATGTCCGCATTGCGCTCAAGGAAGCCGATCGCGAGAAGCGCCGCCTGATTGGCGGCGTCGTCTTGCTGATGGCTGGCCTCTCGGCGTTGTTGATGGCCTGGTTGGCGGCCGATGTGGCGTTGCTGATCTGGCTGCATCAGAGCCGGGGCTGGAGTTGGATTCAGGCCGCCCTGGGCCTGATGGGGATCAACTTGCTGCTGAGTGCGCTCTTCCTGCGGATTGGCGGGCTGATGACCAAGGGCCCCTATCTGCCGGAAACCTTGGCGGGTCTCACGAAGACGACACGGGCGTTGGTGGGTCGCTGAGCCAGCGGCAGAGGCTCGGCAGGGAGAGTCCCTGCAGACTGAGGTTGAGCATCACCGTGATGAAAACGATGGCCTGGCAGTTCTGAGCCAGCAGAGCGGCACTTGTATCGCTAGGCACCCCGCGCAGCATCGGGATGGCCGCCATGACGTTGAAGGAGAGCGCCAAGGGCACCGCCCCGCGCAGGCCGCACCAGGCAATCAACAGGGACTCCTTGACGCTGAAGGGCGAAAGCCGTTGAAAGACCAGGACGCTCAAGGGGCGGGCGACGAGCATCAAGACTGCAGCGGTGGCCAGGCCAGCCGGTAAGGCTGGGAGTAACTGGTTGGGGTCCACCAGTAGGCCAAAGATGAAAAAGATGCTGATCTCCGTCATGGTGTTGAACGGCAGCAGCACGTCTTGAATCGTTTGGTGATTGATCTCGGGCTTTTGGTAGTGCTCATTGGTCATCAACAAACCCGTGATGTAGACCGCTACAAAACCTGATCCGCCGAGGATTTGGGTGCAGCCGTAATCCATAAAGGCGATGGAGATCGCCACAATGAGCAGTTGCTCGCGATCGACCACTAAACGGTTAATCATCAATCGGGCGATGTAACCGAAGCCCAATCCCACCAAGACCCCCGAGCCCATCTTTTGCAGCAGGCTGGAGAAGCCACCGATGATCACTTCAGGAAGGGCTTGGCCTTGCGAACCAACGGTGAAGAGACTCGCGGCAATGCTGAACAGAATCAGTGCCGAAGGGTCGTTCACCGACGATTCGAATTCCAGCAGGTCCTGCACTTTTTGAGGGACTTGGCGTTTGACCTGGCGCAAGACTCCGAGGGTCGCGCCGGCATCGGTCGAGCCCAGGCAGGCGGCCACCAGAAGGGCGGCCCCAAGCGGGATGGCGTTGCCGAGCCCTGGGGTGATGGCGCTGCCGCTTTGGGAGGTCAGCCAGACGATGGCAGCACCCAGAACCAGGGTGGAGATGGCAACCCCGGCAATGGCGAGGGCGAGTCCGTACTTCAGGAAGCCACGAATCGCTTGGGTGTCTGTTTTGAGGCCGGCATAAAAGAGCAGCAGGGCAAGGGAGAAGGTTTGAAGTCGCTCCACTTCCTCTGTCGCAACATCCAAGGCATGAATATGGACCAGCAGGCCTAAGAACAGAACCCCAAGCACAGCGGGTAGGCCAATGCGAATCGAGAAGCGACTGATGATCAGTGTCCCGAGATAAACCGCTCCGATAAACAGCAGTTGAATCTCAAGGGGAACTGTCATTAACCCCTGGCTACTCGCCAGCAGGGGGGTGATCCAATGGCTCATGCTGCAACCCTAAGCCGGGCACTAACGGATTTCGTAGTGGAGCCAGCGGCAATCAATGCCGCCATTGCTCACGGGAACCCGCCGGCTGGCTTTCATCCGCAGGGCTCCAGTGAGTTCCGGGTTGCCGCTCAGGAGCCAGAGGCTCCAGCCGCTGCAGCGCTCTTTCACCATGGCCCCCAGATCCGAGTACAGCTGCTCGAGTTCATCGCGTTCGCCGATCCGCTCGCCATAGGGCGGGTTGCAGACCAGAACTCCCGGGCCGCTTGGCAGTTCCAGCGCGCGAAAATCGCCAGCCTGGATGGTGATGGCTCCGCTAAGTCCTGCGGCCTGGACGTTATGGCGGGCTTGCTCTACCACGTCGGGGTTCTGTTCGCAGCCCAGCAGGATCGGCAGCGTGCTGGTCGGTTGTTCGCGGGCTTGGGCCCGGCGCTGCTCTTCCTCCCAGAGCTCGGCATTGAAGTCAGCCCAGCCCTCGAGGGCAAAGGAGCGATGGAGCCCGGGGGCTTGGGAGAGTGCCCAGCTGGCGGCTTCGATCAAGAGCGTTCCAGAACCGCAGAGTGGGTCCACGAGGGGGATGGATCCATCCCAGCCGCTCAGGCGGACCAGGCCCGCGGCCAGATTTTCCTTGAGAGGGGCCAGGCCCATGGCGCTGCGGTACCCCCGGCGATGCAGGCTGCCGCCTGAGCCATCGAGGCTGAGCCGTGCTTCCTGGCGGCTGAGGTGGACATGGAGGGAGAGGTCGGGTTCGTCGAGATCGATGGAGGAGCGCTCGCCCCAGAGATTGCGCTGCAGATCAACCACGGCGTTCTTGACCTGTAGGGCCGTGTAGTGGCTGTGGCTGAGTCCGGGGTTGCTGCCGCTGACATCGACGCGGAAACTCATCGAGGGATGCAGCCAGCGTTCCCATTCGAGGGCGTTCTGGATGCCGAAGTAGAGCGATTCGCGGTCATGGCAGGGGAACCGCGCGACCTCCCTCAGGAAGCGAAAGGGGTAGCGGCACTGCAGATGGAGCCGATAGAGGCAGGCCATATCGGCTTCGAAGGCCGCGGCGCGACGCAGGGGCTGAACCTGCTTGGCCCCGAGGTTGACCAGCTCTTCCGCCCCGATCTCCTCCAGGCCTTGGGGCAGCACCGCAATCCCTTGAATCACACCGCGGCGGCGATTGGTTTGCCGGTGCCAGGCTTCTGTCATGACATCGATCAACGCGGTCGGTTTCCCTCCCGCAAGGAGGTCACTCTCATTGTGCGTTGACCCTGCAGAATGAAGGGGTCCGGTCTTGACCGGACTAGGTGGCTCACACCAGTGTTTCGGACAGCGGTTCGATTCCGCTCAGCTCCACTTCATGGGGCTGCAATGGTTTCGACGGGGCATGAGGAGGGTGACTGAAGCCTGCTCGGTAAGAGCGAACCCGTAACAGCGAACAACATCGTTCGTTTCTCCCGTCAGACCGCCCCTGTGGCTGCCTGACCCTAATTAAGGGAGATGGGGTTAGATCAGCCTTATCAACCAAATGATCCATGGGGGCTGGGAGGCCCCTTTAATCAGTCCAGCGGAAGCTTCTGGCATTACGCCAGACCCTCTCTAGGGCATTGATCTGGGCGAAAGTCGCTGCTTCGCTGGTCAGGCTTCAGGCATGAAAAAAGCCGGTGACCTCCCCGGCTTCCATTGGTGTCTGCGTGACACGTCTTGGTTATGGCTCAACTTCAGACAAAAAAACAGAGCCAATCGATCAGGACGACTCAAGCAGCCGTCTGTTGAGAGGTGCCGCGAAGGGCTTTTTCCTGAAGCCGCTGCACTGCATCAAGGGCCTCATGGGCCGGCCAGCCATGGTTGTCCATCAGTTCCATCACCAGCGCATCGGGCCCATTGGCAATCCCGTCGTTCAAGTCGGAGACGACACGGTGATCGCGAGCAAGCGCATCAAGGCGAAGTGATCGGAGTTGATGTGCGTTCGGATGTTCCATGCACGCACTATGGACCGCTGCCAATCAAGACCGAACGACCCATGGCTTCACGTCTCCCTTCGGCCTCGACTGATCAGTGCTGGGGGGCATTGGTGCCCGGAGATGGCTGCTAGGGTCATGGGCCATGCCAAGAAAGCCAATGTTTGCGGGAATGTTGAGCTTTCTGTTTGCGGCTCTGTCGTTTGTTCAGGTTCCCCAGTGGGACAACGACTGGACTAAGTGCTCGGTGGCTGTCCCGGACACTGCCTGCCATTGGTATGTCGTGAACCCTGACAACACCTTTGGGAAGGGATTTAGTTGGATCACTGCGCCCAAATTGGATGTTGAGGCGCTGCAGGACGTTGCAATCCAGCACGAGGTCACTGTTCAGAGCGGTTACCAGACCACTGTTGAACTCATGGATGCTTCATCTTCAGTGAAGTACGGAGACGATTACTAAGCTGTGCCTTAATTCTCAATAAGGCAATCATTGAACGGTTGGCGCTCTAGGGTCAGCTTTGTTTGAATGAAGATGCTCATAACTTCTTGCTAATTTGAGCTCAAAATAGAAAGTTTTTGCCATGACCTGTATCGAATGCCTCGATGCATCCGATTCGCTTCTTGGGTTGTGCAGTGAAAGAGAGATCGGTGGCGATCCACGCACCATTTTTCATGCTGCAAATTCCAGATGCCCCCAAGAGCATTGCGAGCTTCTGTTTGTACTTGATACAGCTCTGTTAAAGAAATCTCGACGATCACTTCCTGATCGACAGGATCAAAGGTGTATTCGGTCAAGTCGCCTCCGCACAGTTGATGCATTCATTTCCCCGGCACGCAGGCGACACGGTTGGCCTGGTTCGAATCCCTCTAGACGAACGAGCACATTTCAGTTATGGCACTGCTGAGCAGAAAATGCCATGAAAAAAATCGGCCAATACCCTTCAGAGACAGGGCCCCAGGGGTAGGCAATATTCTCTGGCAGCAGAAAAATGCACCTGCTTGCGCGTTTGAATGACATCTTGGACGGATTGCCAGGCCCTCAAGCGCAGCAACTGAGGCTCTGACTCCTTACCAAAGCATCAGGAATGAAAACTGCTCAACTCGCTTTCCTCTGCTCGGCGAGCCTGGACACCTGAATCACCCTTAGATGTGGAGGGTGGGGATCAATCGCGTGTTGATTGATCGATGGCTGCAGCAAGTATGGAGGCCTTGAACAAGAGATTGATGGATGGCTTGCCTCCAAGCAGAAAACAGCCTGCTACCGCAACAGATGGTCAGAGACCACTGGTGCAGAAGGCTGTTCAGAAGCAGACACTTGCCGCCAGTAACGCTTTGCCTGGGCTGACCACAGGTCATCACGACTGGGATCAAGGCACCTTGGCAGGCTGGAAATGACGATAGATGGATTGGACTGACTGGGCATTTGTAGGTGAATCTTCAGTGAATGATTAAACAGATCTGATATCAAGTTTGGAGTTGTGCTTGTTGCTCGACTCCCGCACGCCTCTAGGTGAGCTGATTTAGCCCAGAGCCGGGATGAATGCAGCCATTGAGCATTGATCGAGCCAAGAATTGACACAGGATTGGATGAATCGTGAATGAACTGCCTATGTAATGGACAAAAAACACACTTGTTCCCTGACGCGTCTGATGAAGCCTTGCAAGGCCAACACGTTGGAGCCGTGGAGCGCGTCAACCAGTGCCGCACGTCCACGCTGTTGAGTGGACCGAATTGTCGGACCACAGCCGCAAAAAAGCGATTGTGATTAGGCCAGAAAGCCTGATGCTCCGAGTATTTCAGCCGGACTATCCGAACTCCTGTTCTGAAAGCAGGTAGTTGGATCCATGGTGTCTCCCTTCACCTTAGCACCGCAAGCAGGGGGCGGCTGCCAGCAGTGATTCCTGCCTGAGCTGTCCATCACGGTGTTCAGTGTGGCTTCGTTGCCGCAGAAGTGATGCAGAGTGATTGAGTGCTCGCATTCCTAGGGAAGCTGCACCAGCATGTCCCTACTCCGGAGCGACCCATGTTGATCAACCCGCTCTGCCCCTTTTCGGCGGCAACGATTCTTGGCTTAAAAGCAACGGTATTCCTGTTGCTCACCATGTTGATCAAGGCCAAGATCAGGATCACAGCCTTTTCAGCGCTGGGCGTCTTGTTGCTTCTGCTGCAGACCCTCGCCTTTCTTGCGGTCAGTAGTGGTTTGGCGATTGTCGTCGCCGGTGCTGGGGTCTATGCCGGTCAGCAACGCAAGGCGGCGAGAGCCTAAATCCTTTCTTAGCACTCGGATCTCTTCGTTGCTCGCTGGCGAGTCAGGACTTCCATCAGCACCCCTACGCATAGGGCATGCGATCGGTACCGGTCGGTTGTTCCATCAGCCGGCGTTGCTTGTTGAGTGGCGTTGGCAGGCCTTGGCCATCAACACTGAGGGTGCGGCTTAGACCATTTACGCGTGTCCCCAGAAGGGGGGAAGATTCCTCCCTTTTTTCTCGATAGAGACACTCAGTCGATGCGAAAGATGGAGGCCTCTTGATGGCGTTGATTAACTCCATCAAGAGGCCTGATCTTCAAAGAAGGGGAACATCTTGAGAGGGGCAGCCTGATGAGGACTGCCCCTGAGATGAGCCACTCTTTTGGGTAATGCTACCCTTCAATGGATCGAGATAGAGCGATGTAGGACGTTTCAGATGATGCGAGATCGAGGGGGAAATTATGTGCATTCCGCTCATGGATTGCTTCAATCCCAATGTTGCTTCGATTCAGGACGTCTGCCCAGCTGTTGATGGTTCGCATTTGGATGTCGAGTATGGATTGGTTGAAATTGAATCCATTGAGACCGAAGGAAAAGGAAGCTACGGCCAGTGATGAGCACCAAATTCCAATGGTTGGCCATGCAAACAGAATGGCATGAATACTTCTGCTGTTATCTGATGCTGCATAGGGAAATACAAGGCGGCCAAAATATGCATGTGCAGCCACTAAATTGTATGTGGTTTCTTTCTGCCCAAATGCATAGCCGCGGTTGATTGATTCTGCTTCCGTGGTCTCTCGCACTAGGCTGCTGGTTACGAGAGATCCATGCAGTGCAGCAAGGAGTGAGCCTCCAAAAGTGCCTGCAACGGCGAGCATGTGCAATGGGTGCATGAGCACATTGTGTTCGGCCTGCAGGACCAGCATGAAATTAAAGGTGCCAGAAATCCCCAGTGGCATTCCATCGGAGAACGATCCCTGACCCATGGGATAAACAAGAAAAACAGCCATTGCTGCAGACCAGGGAGCTGAAAACGCAATGGCAATCCATGGGCGCATTCCTAGGCGGTAGCTCAATT
The DNA here is from genome assembly GCF_047716805.1 of Synechococcus sp. W4D4. Taxonomy (NCBI): domain Bacteria; kingdom Bacillati; phylum Cyanobacteriota; class Cyanophyceae; order Synechococcales; family Synechococcaceae; genus Synechococcus; species Synechococcus sp. W4D4. The sequence continues at coordinate 223,156 of NZ_CP180404.1, forward strand.
CCCATTGGCGCCCTAAATAGGCTGTGATTGCAATGAGGAAGTGGAGGACAATGAGCTGATAGGGTCCTCCGTTGTAAAGCCACTCATCGATGCTTGTGGCTTCCCACAATGGATAAAAGTGCAAGCCTATGGCGTTCGAGCTTGGAACAACTGCAGCTGTGATGATGTTGTTTCCATCGAGCAAGGCTCCGCTGATCGGCTCTCGAACTCCGTCAATATCGACCACTGGAGCGCACAGTATTGCGAGTACAAATGCGATGGCGCTTGTCAGTGCCGTCGGGATGAATAAGACGCCGAACCAGCCGATGTAAATTCGCTGCTTCGTTGAAGTAATCCATTCCGAGAAGGCTTTGCCATTCCTGAGTAGGCGTTTCTTTGTTGTCAATGTTGCCATAAAGATTCTCCGCTGATTGGGTGTGTCTCTTTATCTCTCTCTGGTGAGAGAAGTTTTTCTAGCAGTGTTTGTTTGTTGTGGGGTGATTCAGGGAGTTGTTTATTCTCCTGCGCTTTCCCGTGAATGCCCTTGTCCAGCTTGAAAGCCTTCCCTGGCTATTTGCGATTGATCAGCTCTTCTGCCTCTGTTCAGCAGCAGAAAAGAACCGAGCGTTCGATGTATCTGGAATCTCAATGTGGTTGAGGCATCTCTGCCATGGATCTGCTTGTTGGATCTCCACCAGTGATCAATGGTTTTAGCGTTCATTTGTGGGTAATCAGCACCGTTCAAAGATTTCGGAGCTTACTCTCCGTGATTATGCGCTCTATCGAGCCATTTGCTCTGAACTGGAAGCGCTTGAGGATACGATTCAGGTCGCCGGTGAAATTGGGCGTGATTTTCTTGAGCTTGCTGTTGCCATGCGGGACCGTCGGCTTCTGATTGAGTGGCTTCGTGAGCTCAATCTTCCTCCTAGTTCTGAATATACATATGGGGGAATTACTCCAGATCTTGAGGAGCAATTGCTCTCGCAATCTTCTGATTAGTTATTTGCCCCGGTGCTCGCCAAAAAAAGAGGGGGTTAAGCCCCTCTGTTGCCTCACCGGAGAGTCCCTCTCCGTCTTTATTCTGGCGTTGATTCACGGGAGTGAATGCGTCACTCAGGCTGCGAAACTGCTGTTAATCTGCAGTCAACTAGTGGGGCGGGTTCATGGTGCCCAGCAGGGCATATCCAGGCCAATGGCTTTTGTCATTCAGCTTGATGCCTAGCGATGAATCATTTCTAGGCATAGACCTGTGTTTGAAAGCTCGGGGTCAACAGTGCACAGTCGTCCCATGATTTCTTGATGATCGATCTCAGAGAGTGATCCGTCCCCGCGCCATTTAAGGCAGGTCGTGTTGGAGTGGGTCCTGTTTAGTCTGGATTCGATATGGAATCTTGTTAGCGAGTTCTTCATGGTATGTGTGACGGCTGGAATCATGTAATGCAAATCGATTAATCATCCTCTGGTTGGCCCTTGCGTGGATCTAGGGCGTATCTGCGGCACTTTCCGGTCTTGTCGTTGAAGTGTGCAGACGCATGCATCGGATGGTTTGGATTGCCTCTCGCGATCTCCGCCTCGGCTATCGTTCATTTTTCTTGTTTTTGCCAGCAAGACTCTGTATTGCTGTTATCTGCCGATTGCTTGGATCAGTCTTTCTATGGCGCCTTAATAACGACCCCTTTGGTTCAACCTGGGGCCTCGATCTAACGGTTGTCGCGAAGGCTGTTTAGTCCTTGCTCACCACAGCACTGACTTGTTCTGCGAAACGGTCCCATAGTCTGGAGACCTTGGATTGTTGAGCTGTGGTGCCCTTCTCCTGGCTGAATTGTCCCTGCTTTTTGGTCAACACTTCGTTGGTTAAGAGGCCCTGCTTCCTGATTTCTCTTCGCTTCTGTTGGAGGTAATCGCGAGATTGTCTAACGTTCATCGGCTGACTCTGCATGGGATTCAGGTTAGTCATTACAGGTCGTCCGGAGACTCCTTATCGCTAGCAAGGCAAAGAGCTGTTGCCATTGGGGCTTATGGCCTAGCTGTTGCTCGACTGGTGCTAGCCCACTCTCTCCAGGCCAGCCGCGGTGCGCTCCAGAGACTCAACAGCACCAGTGGTGTGACAGGAACTGCCGCGATGACGATGAAGGCCTGCAGCGCGTCAATGGACGTGCTGTCGCCCAGGCTTGTTCCGATTCGAAGCAGCACCAGGGTGAGACTGCCGATCATGAGGGCCCAGAACAATCGCAGTAACGGGGCGGGCTCGCGCTCTCCACTGACCACCATGGCCGCTGCGTAGCTCATCGAATCAGCGCTGGTGGCCATAAACAGAACCACCAGTAGGAGTCCCGTTGGGATTAACAGCCAGGCCAGAGGCAGTTGGCTGAGGATCGCCAATAAGGCAGCCGCCGCTCCGCTCATTTGAAGCGGCCCACTGATGGAACCAGCATCGGCGAGCTCCAGGGCGATTCCCGTGCCCCCCAGCAGGGTGAACCACAAATTGGTCACGAGTGGACAGAGGATGGCCACCGCCAGTACCAGCTCCCGCATGCTTCTGCCACGGCTGACCCCGGCGGTGAACAGCCCCATGAGTGGGGCATAACCCAGAAACCAACCCCAATAAAAAATGGTCCAACCGTTCAACCAGCCGGCTTGCTCGGCGTTGTTGCTCGCCAGGGCCATTGCGGGCAACTCGTTGATGTAGAGCAACATTGCACTCAGGAAATGCTGGAGCAGCCAGAGCCCTGGGCCAACCAAAAGGATTGCTGCCGCCAGCCCAAGGGTGAGTACAACGTTCAACTCAGAGAGCCATTTGATGCCGCGCTGAATTCCACTGACTGTGGAGGTGGCAAACACCGCTGTGAGCAAGATCACCACGAGGGATTGCAAACCAGCGCTGTCGCTGAGCCATGGCAGCTGTCCAGCTGCATTACTCAGTTGCAGGGAGAGAAAGCCCAGAGGGCCGACGGTGCCCGCAACAGCGGCGACGACCGAGAGCCCATCCGCGAAATCACCAACAGCTCCATCCACCCAATCCCTTGGGAGGACCCCCACCAGCAGTGAACGAGGCCGCAGGGGCTCCCCCCGTTTCTCCAGCATTGAGAAGGTGATGGTCACTGTGGTCGCCACCAGTGCCCAAGCCAAAAACCCCCAATGCAGAAAGCTCACGGCCAGCGCCGGATCAACGGCTTCTGAGCTGCCCCCAGTGATTTGTGGGAAGTAGGGAGCTGGAGATTGGAAGTGGAACAGAGGCTCTGCGGCAGACCAGAACACCCCTCCACCCGCCAGCAGTGTGCAGATCAGGACTGCGCACCAATCAAAAAAACGAATGGTTGGTTTGGCTCCGGCTCCCCCCAACTTCACTGATCCGATGGGACTGATCGCCAGGCCCATGGCCACGAGGAACACCGCGAGCACCAGCCACTGCCAGAGGCCACCGATGTGTTGGCTGATGATTGTTTTGCCATTGCTGGTGAAAGTCCTGGCGAGTTCCAGATCCACCGCTGCGATCAGCAGAAACAGAAGTAGTGGGATAGAACCAACCCAGAGGGGTGGCTGTTTCAGCCAGGGAACGTCCCGTGGGGTGATGATGTCAGGTTGTGGTTGTCTTTTAAGATCAGGCAAAACGCTTATGCAGTGACGGCAGGTCGTTGATGGCTCCAGCAGCTGACATCAACAGCTGGTTGTTGACCACTCGCGAAGCGCGCAAGGGAGTCGCCAATTAAGGGGGCAAACTTGAAGGACTGTCCTGACCCCCCGCAGAAGAGACTGATGGTTGGCGTGATGCGATCGAGAACGAAATTTACGTCCTCGGTCATTGAATAGGGGCTCATGACGGTCTCCACGCGATCTTGGATGCCCTCGAGCTCGTTGAATAGAAATTGATCCAAGAGTTCAACCAATCGAGGTGGAGGATCCCTCTGCATCAAGCCTGGTTCATGGACACGCAGTTCCTTGGGTGTCCAATCGATTCCACACTTGATCCGGGGACGCCCATCAGGGGTGTGGCTTAACACGGGGAAGCCGTAATAGAGGCCGCCGTCATCACCACGTTCTTGTTGAAAACAGAACCATTGGGGATAGCGATCTGCCAGCGCTGGATCGACCGTGTAATGCGCCCAAAGCATCGGCCAGATCTCAAGTTTTGGCTGTAGCCCCAGGGGGGCGAGCAGCTGTTGACTCCAGATTCCACAAGCGATCACCAGTTGATCGGCCCTGATGTGTTGCCCTTGTTTGAGGGTCACGCCGCGTCCATCAGAGTCAATGCTCTCTACAGGGGTGTGCTCCAGGAGTTGATGTCCTGCGGCCCGAGCTGTTTGGCACCAGTGCGCAATGACCCTGTCGCTGCGCACAGCTCCGGCCGTGGGTTCGAAGAGTCCTGTGAACTCATGTTTTGGCTTGAGTGGAAACCGTGCGGCGATCTCTGCCGAAGAGAGTGTTTCGTAGGGAATGCCCTGCTCATCCATGACCCGGCGGGCCCCAGGGATCGAGCCTTCGATGGTTTCCTCTTCCCAGCTTTCGCCGTAGAAGAGCAATCCATGGGTTGCCCTGAGCGGGACTCCAGCCTCTTCTTCTTCTTTGATCCACAGTTGATTTGCGGCTTGAGCCAGCTCGCAGAGCACTGGATCGGAGTACATCTCCCGGAACATCCGAGTCTCACCGAAGCTGCTGGCTTGGGCATGGGCGAGGGTCTTCGCTTCAAGTAGCAGGACATCGGTGATTCCTTGTCTCGCTAGGGCAGCGGCACAACTGAGGCCGGCCATGCCTCCACCCAGGATCAGGACGCTGACGCTCTTGGGGATGGTGAATGTCATGGATCATGCCTTCCTCTGAAGCTCAGACCAATCGGTCGTCCCTCAGAGCCTGCGGCGACGGTGCCCAGGGCTGTGTGTGCTGATGCTCCTCTCTTGCGCTGTTGCAAGTACTCATCGGAGCGGTTACGGATTTCCTCGCGTACAAAGGAATAGACCGCATCCGCTTCAGCTTGCCGCCAGCTATCTGGAGAGAAGCGCTCGATTGAGTCGGCGATGACCGCGCCTGCATTGACCAGGGGGTCGGGCAGTACAGGAATTGCTCGTTGGCGCAGCTCCTCAGCGAGATGGGCCTCATGAAATGGAGCATTGGCAGCCGGCACCACGGCTCTGGCACGCAGCGCTTCAGTCATGTCTTGATCAATCAGCCCGGAGATTGAACAAGGAAGCAGCAGATCAAGGTCCAATTCCCACCATGAACAATTTGCGGGAAGTGGGGTGGCTCCACGGAATCTGGCGCGGTCGCGATAGTGATCCATGGTGAACACCGTCCAACCGTGATCCACCAGAGAGCGGGCCACCGTTCCACCCACCGCTCCGCAGCCATGCACCAGAGCCCGACCTGGTTCGGCTGTTGCCAGCGTCTCGCCCAAGACGGCCTCCACGGCACCAAGCGTCCCATGGGCTGTTGCCGCACTCGCATCGATTGGACTGCCGACTGCGGCCAGGACATGGGGCGTGAGCGTCGTTAGACGCTCCATGTCCTCCAGGGTTGTGTTGAGATCACACCCAGTCACCATCGCTCCATCCAGGGACTCAAGGAGTGTTGCGGTGACTCCAATGAGCTCGTCTTTGACGGCGTCGAGATCGGCCGCGCGCGCCACAATTTTTCCGCCCGCGAAGCCGGTGCCGTAGAGATCGTGTTTGTGTGTCATCAGTGCTGCGAGCCGTCGACCATCGGCGATGCAGGCGTCATCGCTGGAGTACGGAAGTAGCCGAAGCCCGCCATTGGCGGGGCGACCCGGGTGGGTCGTCTCTCCAACAATGAAGACCGAGAGATGCGGCGAGACATGCTGCGACAGCACCGACACATCCGGCGGCGCTGTTGTCGATAACACCATCAGCCCACGCGCTCCATCATTTGGTGGTGCTCGACGTAGTCGAGGCTCCACTCATCCGGTGCTTCCGCGATGCGTTTCTCCAATCGCTGGTAAACCATGTCAGCGGCTTGAGTACCGGCCGCGTTGGCGAAGCTGTGGCGACTCCAGCTGCGAATGGTCGCCATGAGTCCCGCTGCGAAGGCGGCCGTATCACCGTTCTCTTTCCACCGGCGCCGGTACGGGCACTTCACATAGACGGTGCGTTGGTCGACGAGTCGCAGCCCATTTCGATGGGCGGGAGAGTTGGGATCCTTCAGAGGAGCCATGAATTCCTCGGGGGACTTGTAGAAGTTGTTGACCGTGCCGCTGCGGTACTGCTCCTCGCTGATCAGCTTCTCGTCGGCCATACCTCGCCAGATCTCGTGAAGTTGGTCGTGAACATTCCTGGTTTCACCTCCGTTCTCTCCGAGGTAGAGCCCCTGCTCATCGCGCGAGAGGTTGACCGTTAGCAAGCGCCCCCCGACCTTGAGCTCGCGGCTGCGGAGCTCAAGGATGTGATTCCAGTCCTTCATGGCTTGGGCCTTGAAGCGCTGGAGAGCTTCGTCATCTCCTGAGGCCAAGACGTGTGTGTGGGTGTTGAGGGGCCCCGGCGAGGCACTCAGCCAGTGCATTGCCGTGGCTGAAAAGCCAAAACTGACCGTCTCAGGGGCGACGGATGGTTCATAAAAACTGCGGGCACTCACAAGCACCGTCGGCTTGGGTGGCCTTGGGATTTGCAGGGCCAGGTTGTCTGCCAGTGCTTGGTTGTCGTTGCTGGGCAGATCGTTGCCAATCAGCGTGAGGTGTGCATTGGGGTGGTTGGCATGAAGCCGGTCCAGCACCTTTTGCCAGAGCCCGACGGCCGTTCCTCCGTCGGCAGCGCCGTAGTCGATCAGGATGTAATGGCGATCGCCCGCCAGGCTGTCCACACAGCTCAATGCCCAGTCAGTAGCAGCTTCAATGCAAAGCAGAGCCCCCTCAGTCTGTGAGCTGTAGCCCGTGGTCATCGCAATGGCCATCGAGTTCAACAGCACCTGGAATCAACGTACAACGTCAGAAATCAGTGCTTTGAAGCGTTGATTCAGCCTTGATTTTGATTAAATATTCTTTCTTGAAATGTTTTTCTCAGTGGAATTTATTTCTGACCTTTTTGATCAGGAATGCGCTTTCACCCGTGAGCTGAGGTCTGACCTCTGCAATGTCTGTCGGTGCAGCATCGATGGAGAGTGAAAAGAAAAGCCTTGGCGCTTGATTTTTGCGTTGGAGACCACAGCGTTGACCACGCGAGCGCCCCGTGGTGCACCGCACCAAATCACAGGGGGTAGGCCACTGTGTTCGCAAATGGCATTGGAGAGCTCCCTTCTGCTCAGGCGCATGTCATCGACCAAGTTGAAGGTGCCGTTTAAATCGCGATCCCAGGCAAATTGAACGCCTCGGGTGATGTCGTCAAGGTGAGTCCAGGCCGGAATGTGATCACCATCGCGAGCGATGCGTTGACCAGCGGCGTCCTTGACGAGTGAGACCATGTCACGGCCAGGGCCATAGATGCCTCCTAGGCGGAGAGTGCAGACGGTTGTGTTGCCACCCTGAAGCCCGTGAAGCGCCAGCTCAGCGTTGATCAGTAGGCGGTTGATGGGATGGCTGATGTCAAGCGGCGATCCTTCGCTCACGGTTTGACCGCCCTGGTCTCCAAAGACCCCAACTGTGCTGATGTAGGTGATGTGCAGTGGTTTCTGCTCTGGACGCTGCCGAAGAGCCTGAACCAGGTTGCTGATTCCTTTGGAGAAAACCTCCTCGTAGCTCTCGTCTTTCCGTGTTGGCGCAACGCTGATCAGGAGGCCGTCGAGTTGGTCGATGAAGCTGAAGTCCGCCTGGTCAGAGGCGATGTTGAGCTGCGCTGGCGTCACCCCCAGGTTTTTCAGTGCTTCAAAGCGAGACCGATCTCGGGTGGTCGCCAAAACGTCATGGCCGGCCAGCCGAAGTCTCTTGCAGACCGCGGATCCCACGTAGCCACAGCCGATAACACCAAAGCGCTGAGGCAAAACGAAGCAGTGCTTTTACAAATTTTTACATAGCGCCCCTCGTCGGCGTGGCTTCTGTTGGCCCCCACGGGCTTCGGTGAACCGAACCCTGTGGAGGTCACGCCCTGGCGGTGCCGTTCACGAGGCTAAAGAGAGTTCCGGGATTGGTATGGACCGTGTGGAGCGGGAGAATTGGCTGAAAATTGCCGCCAGGCTTGACCAGTCCGATTCGGCGGAGACTTGGTTTTGCGCCCGAGCAAAAGCGATTGCTGAGGGTCGTCCTGATCCCTTGGCTGAGCTTGGTCGGTTCCGCTCTTGATCGTTATGGGTGATCCTGCCGGCGCTCCAGACCTACAGGTCTGCTCGAATCTCGCCGTTTTCGTTGAGATACTCCGCGATGAGCGGAGAGGGCTCCTCGCGGTTTAAGGCTTCCAGCTCACGTTCGATGTTGCTCTGCATCTCTTTGTTTTGGTTGGCCTTGGCAATCGCCAGGACGCGCTCAAGCCGGATCTGCTCGCTCTCTTTCCAGGCTTGATCCACTACAGGGCCTCGTCGGTAACCCATCCTTGCGCCCATGGCAATGGCGAAGGGCGCGCCATTGATAAGCCATGCCTATTGAGGGGGTTTGCGGGCTTGATCTCGCTTGATGCTTTTCCCTGTGCTCTTTAGATTTTCTTCAAGAGAAATGCGTCGAGCCCCGTCCAGGGGCTCTTTTTTTTGTCTGTCAGCCGGCTTGGGGCGGCTGGCTGATCAGGCGCTGAACGACTTTGTTGCAGGCGGATTGGCTGTCCCTCTCGACCCGGGTCATGGCGCTCGGGGTTGGTGCTGGTCTTGCGAGTCCTGTCTTTTGCGGGAGAGGCTCTGCCTGTTGGGCCACCAATGAGATGCTCGATGGCGGTTTCGCTTGCCCCTTCGGACGATGGATGAGCAATTGGCTCGAATCGCATCTCAGCTGAACGATGCTGCTGCCTTTGTGACTCCGGAGGTGATTCGTGCCGGACGCAAGAGCGCTGCAGGTGCTGAGGCCTTGGTTGCAATTGAGTACGCAATCAACACGATGGGGAAGGCGCTTGTGTTGACGGACCTCAGCATTGACCCTGAACAGGATGCTGAGGTCCTTCGGAAATTCAGGCAGGGCTAGTCCTCGGGATGGCTCCGGACGAGTTGGTTGGCTGCGTCGTACCTGCGGGTAATGGACTGTGGGCCCCAGCTCCAGGTTGTTGCTTGCTGTTCAGGTGTATTTGAGATGGCAACGCTTAAACCCAAGGGTGCGCCATTGCTGAGTACCTCAAGCTTCGGGTCATGGCTTTGGCTTGATTCCTGCAGGCCGAGAGGGTGGGGAGAGGCCAGCGTGATGGGGGGTTCAGTGGAACCCTCTCTCCATTCGATGATGACGACGATTGATTCCAGCCAGGATCGGCTTTGGCGGATCACTGCTCTGCGGCGCTCCTGCGGTCTGCAAAGGCAGAACTCGGTGGTCCAAAACTCTTGGGTCAGGTATTGCGGGCCAAGAGACCAGTGCCCACCCGGCTCAATCTGCATCGATTCGGGGATGTCTCGGAAGGCAGACCTTGCAATCTTTCCTGACTGCTTGTAGGTCAAATTGGCCTGAATCAGATCGTTGCTCTCGAACACGCTGAGATGGCATGGAAAACGTTCGAGCTCCCGTCGGTTGCTCCCGATGCGGATGAAAATGCTTTTCCATTCTCCGCTGTTGTATTGAACTAGGTTGCCTCTCTGCTTTTCTATACGGCTCGATCTTGGCTCTTCGTTATGCATCAAGGACTGGGCGTTCAATGAATGAGCAAGGGATTCTTCAATACAGAGAGTGTCGCTGCTGCCTTCCTCTTTGGTTGTTGTGAAAAAATCCTAGGGTCTTTGCTGGTTGAGGTGTTTTGAGGGTTCTGGCCTATCGCCGAGTGCTGCTTGGAGTCTTAATCCTCTCGGGGTTTGTCGGCGTAACGCTGTTGGCTCAGGCCCACCTCATGCCTCCGATCCGGCAGGCGGTAGAGGCGATGGGGGTTTGGGCTCCCCTCGGGATCATGCTTCTTCGCGGATTGAGTATTGTTTTGCCTGCTTTGCCGAGCACGGCCTACTCGCTCTTGGCTGGGGCGCTGCTTGGCTTTAAGACTGGTTTTTTGACGATTGCAGTCACCGATCTCATTGCGTGCCTGATTGCCTTTTCGCTGGCTCGCTATTGGGGAAGAGGGCCCGTTCGTCGGTTGGTTGGGGATAAGGCGATGTCGGTTGTTGAGCGTTTTAGTGGGTCCAGGCTCGAGTCCAATTTCTTTTTGATGACGGGTCTTTTGATGACCGGATTCTTTGATTTTGTGAGTTTTGGCTTGGGTCTAGCGGGGACATCACTGCAGCGTTTCATGCCCGCCTTGGTTTTGAGCGTTGTGGCCAGTGATCTGCCGATCGTGGCCCTTGGTGCGGGCGTCTTTGATGGTGGGAAGACAACTCTGGTTGCTTCGATTGTGGGTGTTTTTCTGTTGGCTTTGGTGCAGGGCAAGGTTCGCCGCCGGTTTGCTGCGCTGAAACAGCTCAAGGGTTGAGTGTTCGTTACTTGTTGTTGATCAATGGCCGCGATGGATCCAATCAAGCATTCACTTGAGTCCTCATTTGAAAGTGAGAAACTCGTTCGTTGGATTAACGACTGCACGGAGTTGGAAGCGCTACGCGAGATGGCTCTCTTGCTGGTTCAGCAGCTGGCTCAGCAGAAAGCGGCTCGCGCCTGGATGGCTTCCCGTGCGTCTGAGTCTGAAAATTCCAAGCTGGAGATGTTGGCAGAGTTGATCCGTCGCTCTCAAGACTCCTCTGATCAAAGTCCTGATCAAAAGGATCCCTCTTGAGGTTCAGGAGCCGCTCGTGTCCTTTTTCTTCAGCACGCAGCCAGCGACTCCGCAGACCACTTCGTAGGCCTCTTGGCTCTTCTGGCTAATCAGTTTTTTGGTGTAGGCCCGTTTGGAGTTCCCCTGGGTCAGGCGGTCCATTGATTGAATCAGGCGCTTTTTGATTGAGCGCAGTCGCTGAAGGGCCATGGATCGGGCTGCATCCATTCCACATCTAGCGCCTGCTTGCCCCAGGTGGCTGCGGCTTCACTCTGCTGAGGGGTGCTCCTGGGCATTTCTCAGTTCAACCGCCAGTTCCTGCAGGCCAAAACCGGCCAGGGCCAGGAGTATCACGAGCCCTGCGAGTCCAAGGAGTCCGTCTTCCACCGCATCGCTTCGACTGGTTCTGTCGTAGCCATCTGCGCCCGCTGCGGCCACCCGCTCTCGATGGCCCGCGTTTGGATTCGCTTCTTTGCATTGGCCGCATTGGACCAGCGTTCCTAGACCGGGGGCACAAGCCTCAAGGGGTTGCACCCGTGTTTAATTCCCCCCACGCTGTACCGGCCCATGGCACCCGAGGAGATCTCCATCTCGCCTCCTTGCGCTGCCAACTGCAACTCCATTGTTCTGGGTGTCGCTACGTCAAAGGTGATCCGAGTTGCCACGGTTTCTGCAGCTTGCACGGGGCACTCTTGAGTCCCCACTCCCAGTTCTGGCAGGCCTGCAACGGACGTTTCAGCAAGCCGGTTCTGGTCTAGGGGCGGCTGAAATCAGCAATCCACTCTCGATCTGAACGGACTGGGAGGCAATGGGCATTAACCCCGATTGCTCTTGGCATTGCTTCCTCCGATGCTGAGCCCATCGATCTCGGAGGCGGATGTGACCGACACTCCACCGAACCAGTCCTGAGGAGCGAGCTGACCGAAGGCCCCTGCTCCAACAGTCTTCTACCGCTTGTGAGCGGGTCGTCAGATTGGACACAGAGTGAGCGTCTGATCTGTCGGCACTCCGTCTGCATCGCCTGAGGTGCCCTGGGAGAACCCACCGCTCGACACCTGGACCCTTGGCCCCAGGTGTGCCTCCTTCAGAAGCTCCGACCCACACGATCTCTCGAAGCCGGTGCCATTGGGTGCCGGCTTTGTTGTTGGGGGGTCAAAACTTCCCCAGCTCCCGCCGCTGACGTGGCCTCTGAGGTGCTGGGGTGTTTGCCGCGGGCAGGGGCGTTGGATTGGCTCTGGCTTGGGGCTCCGTTGTTGGGATGGCAGAGGTGCAGCGGTTGTCCTTTAACGCCAGCACCAAAACAGCCACCGATAAGAGCGACACCGCAACCGCATTGGCGACGTGGAATTTCATGGGCTGGCGCAGCCAAGTCAAGACCTCCTGTTCAGCATGGAGATGAATGCCAAGTTGTGCCGCGCCAGAGCCGCAAAAGGCTTCTTGGGTCAGCTCGCTGGTGACTAGGAGCCCTGGAAGCCGCTCCAGACCTCCAGTTCTTCCAAGGTCATGACACCTTCACGGCGCTCCTCCTTGTAGTCCCAGGTCGGGTAGGCCCTGACCTTGGCGGCCATGCAGCGTTTGCGCCCCTCCTCTTCTTTGTCGCATTCGACATAGGGCAGGAGTTCCATGGCCTCGACGCCAAAGAGCTCTTTCTGCGTGTTGCAGTGGGGACACCACCAGGCCCCATAGACCAGAAATCCCTGGCTCTGCAGGTGCTTGGCCAGTTGTTTTTGCCGCGTTGTCGACGCGCTGGCGGCTGCGGGTTGTTCCTCTGCCGCCTGGGCCGAGGGCACCAGCGCCGGCGTGGTGATCAGCAGCTCCAGGCTGAGGGCCAGGCGCCCGATGACTTGGACGCTGCGAAGGCCGGCCATGGCTTGCTTTGGAGGTGTTCGCCGCACCTTAAGGGTGATGCCGGGTCTGTTCACGCGTTCGGCCTTCCGCCTGTTTTGCCTCTCGCTCAATCAGCCCCGAGGCTGGGACACTTGAGGTGCCGTTGATCGTTCCTCCCCAGCTGCTGCGATGAGCGCCAACGGTTACCGCGACTATTTCAAAGTTCTGGGCGTTGAGCGTGGTGCCGATGCGGACACGATCAAAAAGGCCTTCCGCAAGTTGGCGCGCCAGTACCACCCGGATGTGAACCCCGGGGATCAGGGCGCTGAGGCGAAGTTCAAGGAAGTCAGCGAGGCTTACGAGGTCCTCTCGGATCCCGATAAGCGCCGGCGTTACGAGCAATTTGGGCAGTACTGGAGTCAGGCGGGTGCGGGCCCGGGCCCCGGCGGCGTGGATGTTGATTTTGGCCGCTACGGCAATTTCGACGACTTCATCAATGACCTCCTCGGCCGCTTCGGGGGGCCTGGGGGCGGAGCTGGTGGATTCCCCGGCGGTGGATTTGGTGGAGCCCCCGGCGGCTTCAGTGGATTTGGTTCTGGTTTCCCCGGCGGCTTCGCCGGCGGCCCCGGTCGTCAGGCCGCGCCGGTGAATCTCGATGCCGAGGCCAGCATTTCCCTGTCGTTCTCGGAGGCCTTCCGTGGCTGCGAGCGCACCCTGGCGGTGAATGACGAGCGCGTTCAGGTCCGGATCCCCGCCGGCGTGAAGCCGGGCAGTCGCCTCCGCCTGAAGGGCAAGGGGAACCTGCAGCCTGGAACGGGACGCCGGGGTGATCTCTATCTGACCCTCCAGGTCCAGGACCATCCGGTCTGGACCCTCGATGGAGATCAGCTCAAGGCGGATCTTCCCCTCAGCCTCGATGAGTTGGCCCTTGGTGGGGAGGTGCGTGTGGCCACTCCCGATGGTGAAGCCACCGTGACGGTGCCCCCGGCGATGGCCGTCGGCCGCAGTCTTCGCCTCAAGGGCAAGGGTTGGCCGGCCAAAGGAGGACGTGGTGATCTGCTGCTCAGCCTCAGCTTGAAGCAACCGGCCCGCTACAGCGACCAGGAGCGTCAGCTGCTCGAGCAATTGCGGGCTGCCCGCAGTTCTGATCCACGGGCGGACTGGATTAGCGCGGCTCGTCTGTAACTAAGCCCCCCCGATTGCTCGGTCTCTGTGGCCACCTGTGGCAGGGTTCGCCAAGCACTGCATTGGCTGTGAAGCGTCTTCTGCTGGGCTGTTTGGTCTGGGCGTCCATGCCAGCTGCCATGGCCTATGAGGCCTGGTTGGTCCGTTCCACCTTTGAGCCCCACAAGATCGGCCCCAAGGACGTGGCGGTCACCAAGGTTCCGATGCCGACCCTCAAGGGCTGTATCGAAACGGGTCGCCGCTGGGTCGCGGCAGCACCCAGTGATGGCAAGACATCTCGTGGATTCGACTGCATCCCCTACCGCTAGTGGCGAGGCTCCGCCCCCGAGGCCCCACTGGTGTAGATGTGGGGCTCAACCAGAGCGGGATTGATGGCTGCCAAGCGCCGGAAACTCAACAAGGAGATGGAGGCGGAGATGGTCGTCGCTCAGAGAAAAGTTGAGTTGATGACAGCCAAGATCCGAGATATCCGCGACGAAGATATTCAGAACGAATTTGCCCAGGCCTTTGCCCAGGTGCATTCCTCGCTGGCCCATCTGATTGAGGCCTATCGAGTCAAGGGCTTCTGCGAAGAAACCGAGGGCACCCTCGCCCTCTACAACGGCCTGATGGCGCGTTTCGAAGAGGAGTACGAGCTCTAGACGCCCCCTGTTGGATTCGAACCAACGACCGGCTGCTTAGAAGGCAGCTGCTCTATCCAGCTGAGCTAAGGGAGCTTGGATCTGACGCATTGTGCCAGCTGAGCTAGAGCTTCTATGGTGGTGTGCTGGACGTCAAAGTCGTAATGCCCGCTCCACGGCTGACAGAAAGCCAAAAAGAGGAGCTGGTCGCTCGTTACCGCCAGGGTGAAACCGCCCAGGCCCTGGCCGCGAGCTATGGCTGCAGCCCCAACACGGTCAGCCGCGTCCTGAAGGCCGGGATCGATCCCGATGAGCTGGCTGCGCTGAAGAAGCAATCCCGCAGCCGCTCTGCCGCCAAACCGGTCGAAGCTGTTGCCCAAGCGATCGAAATACCTGCGCCTGATCCGCTGCTTGAGGCTGAGCCCGTCAGCAGCGAAGTGGAGATTGCTTCCGATTCAGACGCCGCCGATGACGATGACGATGACGAGCACGTCGGCGTTCTGGCCATCGATGACGCCGATGACTTCGGCGATGACGGAGAGGAGGAGAACTTCGACGACGGCGATGACAGCTCCGACGCAGCGACTCTCGGCGGTGCACCAGCGGCTGAGCTGATTGATCCGATTCCCCTGCTTCCCGGCCTGCTGCCCAGCAGCGTCTACATGCTGGTGGACAAGGTGGTGGAGCTTCAGGCCAAGCCCCTCAACGAATTCCCTGAGCTGGGTTCTCTGCCGGAAGCCGAGCAGGCCCGCCAGGCCCTCATGCTCTTCACCAACCCCCGCCAGGCCAAACGGCAGTGCGGCCGCAGCCAGCGGGTGATCAAGGTGCCCGACAGCGACGTGCTCCAACGGCGCTCCTCCTACTTGGTGGCTCAGGGCATCACCCGATTGGTGGTGGAAGGCGGCCTGCTCTATTCCCTCTCAGAAGCCTGATCGCCGCCCGGCAGCAATAGAGCGGTTGCGGCGCCGCCACTGATGACTCCAAGCACCAGGGAAACCCCCAGTAGGAATCCGGTCGGGAGCTCAGCCGTGCGGCCAAACCCCAGGTTCAGCCGCGTCCGTTGATCCAGGTTCTGGGCCCCCAGGCACAGGATCAGCAGTAGCAGCACCCCGCCTCCAAGGCTGGCCAGAAGCAAGCGCAGGCGCAGCAGCATCAGGGGGTGTCGTCGTCTTGATGCAGCAAAGCGTAGAGCTCACGTTTGGCGATGCCCGTGCTGCGGGCCAGTTGGCGAGCGGCATCGTTGCTGCTGAGCCCACCGCTGACCAAGGCCTGCAGCTGCTTCCGTAGATCGGCATCGCTGGGCCGCTCAGCTGCGTTGATCTCAGCTCCGCCGAGGACGAGGGTGAATTCGCCCTGGGGAGGGTGCTGCCGGAAGTGCTCCAGGGCAACCGTCAGGGTCGGGCCCACCTGCTCCTCGTGGCGCTTGGTCAATTCCCGGGTCACGGCCACCGGGCGATCCCCCAGGAGTTCCAGCAGGTCCTCGAGCACCGCCAGCAGGCGGTGGGGGGCCTCGTAGAAGACCAAGGTCCGCTCCTCCTGAGCTAAGGCCTGGAGCCGCGCCCGGCGTGCTGTGGCTTTGGGAGGCAGGAAGCCTTCAAAGCAGAAGCGGCCGCAGGGCAGCCCACTGCTCACCAGGGCGGTGGTGGCGGCGCAGGGCCCGGGCACGCAGATCACGGTGCGGCCTTGGCTGCGGGCTGCCGCCACCAGTTCCTCGCCGGGGTCGGAGATGCCTGGCAGGCCGGCGTCGCTGATGACAGCAATTGCCTCTCCGCCCTCCAAGGCCTCCAATAACTCCGGGATCCGGGTGGCTTGGTTGTGCTCGTGGAAGCTCACCAAACGGCTCTTGATGCCCAGGTTGTGCAGCAGCAGGCCGCTGCGGCGGGTGTCTTCGCAGGCGATCCGATCTGCCCCGGCCAGCACGGTTTTGGCCCTGGGGGAGAGATCCCCTGTGTTCCCGATCGGTGTGCCCACCAGGTAGAGCACGCCTGCAGCGGGTTCGGCGCCCTGCATCAGAATGCTCCTTTGCCCTTCCATGATGCCCGCCGCTGCCTGCTTTCCCCCTGGCATCGAGGAGAAGCAGCTGTTGGCGGACCTGCGTCGACTCTGCTGGGGTGCTGCGGATATCTTGCTGGCCTACGGCCGCGGGGAGCAGCCCCCCTATGGCTTTCCCAAGGCCCTGAGTGTTGATGACGGGGGCGAGGGCCCCGTCAGTGCGGCGGATCTGGCTGTGAACCAGTGGCTGCTCGAGGGGCTGGCCAAGGCCTATCCCGAGGCCGGTTGGACGCTGCTTAGCGAGGAGACCGCCAAGGAGCAACTCACCGCAGGCGAGCCCCTCGATGCCGAGTGGCTCTGGATCCTGGATCCCCTCGATGGCACCAAGGATTTTCTGCAGGGCACCGGCGAGTACGCCGTGCACCTGGCGCTGGTTCACCGCGGTGAGGCCGTCTTGGGGGTGGTGCTCCAACCGCTGCTGGAGGACCTCTGGTTTGGTCTGGTGCCCCAGGGCCGGGCTTGGCGGGAGAACCGCGCTGGTGAGCAGGAGCCCGCCCAGCTCAGTTCCCGCCAGGCCCTTGGGGAGATGGTGCTGGTGGCCAGCCGCAACCACCGGGACCAGCGGCTGGAGCAGCTACTGGAGGCTCTGGCCCTGGGCGACACCAAGGCCATCGGCAGCGTTGGCGGCAAGGTCGCCACGATCCTGCGTGGTGAGACCGACGTCTACATCTCACTGTCGGGCAAGAGTGCCCCGAAGGACTGGGATATGGCGGCGCCGGAGGCCGTGCTCAAGGCCGCTGGCGGGGCCTTCACCCATGCCGACGGTGAACCGCTCCGCTACAACACCGGCGACGTGCGTCAGGCCGGTTGCCTGATTGCCAGCCACGGCGTCAGCCACCAAGAGCTCTGCGCCAAAGCCGCCGAAGCGATGGGCCGCATCGATCCGGGGTTTGCCGTTTAGGCATGAAAAAAGCCCCCTTTCGGGGGCTTGGCTGGATCAGGCCTGAGCCGGTTCGTCCTGTTGGGGAACACCCCGCAGGGTGAGGTTGATGCGGCCGCGGTTGTCGATCTCGCGGACGCGGACGGTGACGTGGTCACCCACCTTCACCACGTCTTCGACCTTCTCAACGCGGGCTTCGCTGAGCTGGGAGATGTGGATCATGCCTTCCTTACCGGGCAGGATCTCGACGAAGGCGCCGATGGGGATCACGCGGGTGACCGCACCGCTGAAGACCTCGCCTTCGGAGACGCGACGGGTGAGGCCTTCGATGATGCGCTGGGCTTCCTCAGCCGCTGCACCGTCGTGGCTGGCGATCGTGACGATGCCGCCGTCCTCGATGTCGATCTTGGTGTTGGTGCGCTCGGTGATGCCCTTGATGGTGCGGCCGCCGGGGCCGATCACGGTGCCGATCAGCTCGGGATCGATCCGGAAGCTGAGCAGGCGAGGGGCGTGGGGGCTCAGGACATCGCGGGGCTTGTCGATCGCCGAGAGCATCTTCTCGAGGATGTGCAGACGGGCCGGGCGGGCCTGGTTGATGGCCTCAGCCACGGTCTTCACTTCGAGACCGGTGATCTTCATATCCATCTGAAGGGCAGTGATGCCCTTCTCGGTGCCGGCCACCTTGAAGTCCATGTCGCCGAGGAAGTCCTCGATGCCCTGGATGTCGGTGAGGATCCGCACCTCAGAGCCTTCCTTGATCAGGCCCATGGCGGCACCGCTCACGGGGGCCTTCAGGGGCACGCCGGCATCCATCAGGGCCAGGGTGCTGCCGCAGACCGAACCCATGGAGGTGGAGCCGTTGGAGCTCAGGCATTCCGAGACGACCCGCAGGACGTAGGGGAAGCTCTCCTTGCTGGGGAGGACGGGAATCAGGGCCCGCTCCGCCAGGGCGCCGTGGCCGATTTCGCGGCGGCCGGGGCTGCGCATCGGGCGGGTTTCGCCGACGGAGTAGGGGGGGAAGTTGTAGTGGTGGAGGTAGGTCTTCTCGTTGGACGGGTTCAGGTCGTCCATCTCCTGGGCGTCACTCGGGGTGCCGAGGGTGGCGCAGGAGAGCACCTGGGTCATGCCGCGCTGGAACAGACCGGAGCCATGCACGCGCTTGGGCAGCACGCCGGCGGCGGCGCTGATCGGACGCACCTCATCGAGGTTGCGGCCATCGACGCGCTTGCCGTCCTTGACGATCTGGGCGCGCATCAGCTGTTTGGTGAGCGCCTTGTAGTTGTTCCCCAGGGCCTTGCCGTTGCTGCTGACGGCCACCTTCACGGCATCGTCGTCCTTGAGGCCGCTGATCTTCTCGGCCACCTGGGCCTTGATGGCATCGAGCTGCTGGTCGCGCTCGGCCTTGGTCAGGGTGAACTGCTTGAGGACCTCGCCGATGCCTTTGCTGCATTCCTTCTCCAGGAAGCTGGGCAGGGTGGCGTCGACGGTCTGGGCCTCGGGGAGGACCTGCTCGATGCCGAGCACCTTGAGCAGGTTCTGCTGGACCTTGATCAGTTCGCAGACCGCCTCATAACCGAAGTCAATCGCTTCGATGACGTCCTGCTCGGGCAGCTGGTTGGCGCCTGCCTCGACCATGATCACGCCCTGGGGGGTGCCGGCGACCACCAGATCGAGCTCGGAGCGTTCGATCTCGCGGTAGCTGGGGTTCAGGATGAAGTCATCACCCAGCAGACCCACCCGCACGGCGGCCATGGGGCCGTTGAAGGGGATCTTGGCCAGCAGGGTGGCCAGTGATGCACCGGTCACGGCCAGGACATCGGGCGGAACCCGCTCATCCAGGGACATGCAGGTGGCGACGACCTGCAGGTCGTCCCGCAGCCAGCTGGGGAACAGCGGGCGCATTGGGCGGTCAATCAGGCGCGCGATCAGGGTGGCGCGCTCGGGAGGACGGCTCTCGCGGCGCATAAAGCTGCCGGGGATGCGACCAGCGGCGTAGAGGCGCTCCTCGTAGTCGCAAATCAGCGGCAGAAAATCGATGCCCTCACGGCCGCCGGAGCGGGTGGCAGTGACGAGAACAGAGGTATCTCCGCATTCGACCATCACGGAACCCCCGGCCTGCGGGGCGAACCGACCTGTGGTCAGTCGGATCTCCCGACCATCGAAGGAGACCGACTGAGTGTGACCTTGCACGTGGGCTTATGTCTTGTTTGTTGTCAAGACCAATTCTTGCATCTGAGCCCAAAGACTTGCGGAAAACAGGCGCAATCTCTTCCGGAATGCCACAACGCAGGCCGGCAACAAAAAAGGCGCCCTTCGGCGCCCTTCGGATCGATCAATGGACCGGGAACTCACCAGGAGGACTTGACCACGCCGGGCAGTTCGCCTTTGTGGGCACGCTCGCGCAGTTGGTTGCGGCACAGGCCGAAGTCGCGGTACACACCACGGGGCTTGCCGGTGGCCCAGCAGCGGTTGCGCAGACGCACGCGAGCGCTGTTGCGGGGCAGGTTTTGGATCTTGCGGTGGATCTCCAGGCGCTCCATCGGATCGCCAGCAGCTTCGAAGGCGGCCATCAGAGCTGCGCGCTTGGCGGCGTAGCGATCCACAAGCTTTTGGCGCTTGACGTCGCGCGCAATCATCGACTTCTTCGCCATGCGGCCTGGATCTCGTTAGCAGTGACCAGGAAGCCTACCTCTTAGCGTCCCAGCAACTGTTGAACTGCCGCCAGCTGGCTGGTGTCCTTGACGATCAACACCAGGCTGAGGCCCATCAGCAGGACAAAACCTGACTGCATGAAGGCCATCTGGAACTTCTCGGGCAGGGGCTTGCGGCGCAGGCCCTCCAGCAGCAGCAGCATGAACTGCCCGCCATCGAGCATCGGCAGGGGAAGGGCATTGAGCACCGCCAAGTTGATCGAGATCAAGGCGGTGTAGAGGAACAGGCTGCTGCCGCCCTGTTTGGCAAGGGAGGCCCCCATCTCGACGATCTTCACGGGGCCAGAGACTTGCCCTGCGGTCTCGCCGAAGTGGGTCACGAGGGTCACAAAGCCATCGACCGTTCGCTTGGTCAGCAGGGCGACATCGTGATTGGCCTGTTTGATGACCTCGATGGGGCTGCGGGGGCGGCGAAAGACTTCGCTGCCGTTGGGCTGCAGTTGGGCGCCAATACGGCCAATGCCGCTTAGGTCAGCGGGGGTCAGCTGGAGTTCCAGGGCTTGGCCTTGGCGCTCGGCGCTCAGAAGCAGGGTCTGATCCGGGGCGCCTTTAACCAGCTCGACCAGTTGGCTGACGGCGCTCTGCCCGCCCCCGAGGTCGAGGCCATCCACCGCCAGGATCCGATCGCCGGCCTTCAGGCCTGAGGCGGCGGCCGCCAGCCCCTGCTGGACTCCGGACACCAGGACCCCGGGGGTGGCGCTGAAGCCAGCGGGGATGCCGACGAAGGTCCCTTGGGCCATCAGGACCGCCCAGGCCAGGAGCAGGTTGGCGATCACTCCAGCGGCGATCACCAGGGCCCGCTGGTGCAGGGGGCGATTCCTCAGCAGGTCGGGGTCATCGAGGGGGATGGAGCTGTCTTCGTCGTCATCGGGAAAGGAGACAAAGCCCCCCAGGGGGATTGCCCGAAGGGCGAACTGCACCCCCCGACGCTGCTTCTCCAGTAGCACCGGTCCAAAACCCACCGAGAACCCGCTGACGCGGATCCCCTGCCATGTCGCAGCGAAGAAGTGCCCGGCCTCATGCACCACGATCAGGCCGGCCAGGATCGCCAGAGCCGTCAGGACGCCCATCTCTGCTGATCCAAAGTCCGCCCATTCTGGGGGGGAAGGCACGGCCATAGCGTTGGGAGGTTGAGCGCCCTGCCTGACTCCGGCTCCATGAGTGAACGCTGTGATGCCCTCTTGGTGGGTGCCGGGATCATGGGCGCCACCCTGGCGAACCTGCTTCGGCAGCTCGATCCGGGCCTGAAGGTGGTGGTGCTGGAGCGGCTCCCGCAGCTGGGTTGCGAAAGCAGCGGACCGATGAATAACGCCGGCACCGGGCATGCCGCCAACTGCGAGCTCAACTACACCCCTGAGGCCTCCGACGGCTCGATTCCAACGGGCAAGGCCCTGGCGATCAATGCCTCCTTTGAGCGCAGCCTCGAGTTCTGGAGCTCCTTGGTCGAGGGCCAGCAGCTCAGCGATCCCGCCGGGTTCATTCGTGCGGTTCCTCACCTGAGCTTTGTCTGGGGTCAGGGGAATGTCGATTACCTGCGCCGCCGCTTTGAGGCCCTGCAGGGAGCGCCCCAGTTCGCCGACATGGCCTGGAGCACCGATCCGGAACAACTGCGGGAGTGGATGCCCTTGGTGATGGCGGGCCGTCGCCTCGATCAACCCCTGGCGGCTACCCGCGTGGCCCGCGGCACCGATGTGAATTTCGGGGCGCTGACCCGGGAGCTACTCCAGGGCATGGATCTGCGCCTGGGCCAGCAGGTGCTGAGCCTGGAGCGGGGCGGTGCCGGTTGGCGAGTCCAGACCAGCTCCGGGGAGCTGGAGGCTCCATTTGTGTTTTTGGGGGCTGGGGGCGGCAGCCTGCCGCTGCTGCAGCGTTCAGGCATCCCCGAGGCGCGGGTCTACGGCGCCTTTCCGGTCAGCGGCCAATGGTTGGTCTGCCGCAATCCGGCGGTGATTGAGGCCCACAACGCCAAGGTCTACGGCAAGGCGGCGGTTGGCGCTCCGCCGATGTCGGTGCCTCACCTCGACACCCGCTGGATTGATGGCCAGCGGGCGCTGCTCTTTGGTCCCTATGCCGGCTTCAGCACCCGCTTTTTAAGGCAGGGCTCTCTCTTGGACTTGGGCCGCTCCATTAAGCCCTACAACCTGCTGCCGACCCTGCAGGTCGGGGCCAAGAACTTCGATCTGGTCCGCTACCTGGTGGGTCAGGTCGTCCAGCGCCCGAAGCAGCGGATCGACAGCTTGCGGGACTTCCTGCCCCAGGTCAACGCCAATGACTGGGAGCTGGCGGTGGCGGGCCAGCGGGTGCAGATCATTAAGCAGGTCAACGGCCGCGGCAGCCTTCAGATGGGCACCGAGGTGGTGAGCAGCGCCGATGGCTCCCTGGCCGCCCTGCTGGGTGCCTCCCCGGGTGCCTCGACGGCGGTGGACACGATGCTGCAGGTGTTGCAGCGCTGCATGGGAGAGCGCTTGGCCAGTGAGGCCTGGCAGCAAAAGCTCAAGGCGTTGATTCCCTCCTGGGGGGAGGAGCTGGGGTCCAGTGCCGAGCGACTGGATCAGATCCGTCAGCGCAGCAATGGACTGTTGGGCCTGGGCGCTTAGGCCGCGGGGATGCTGTCGGCGCCGAAGTAGGGCACTAGGGCCGCGGGGAGCTTGATCGAACCGTCGATCTGCTGTCCGTTCTCCAGCAGGGCCGCCATGGTGCGCCCCACCGCCAGGCCACTGCCGTTGAGGGTGTGCAGCAGCTGAGTGGTCTTGCCCTCCTTGCAGCGGATGGCGGAGCGGCGGGCCTGGAAGTCGCCGCAGACCGAGCAGCTGGAGATTTCGCGGTAGGCGCCGGCCCCGGGCAGCCAGACCTCGAGGTCATAGGTGCGGGTGGCGGAGAAGCCCATATCCCCGGTGCAGAGCTCGATCTTTCGGTATGGCAGCTCCAGGGCTTCGAGGACGGCTTCGGCGTCAGCGGTGATCTGCTGGTGCGCCTCGGCGGAGTGCTCCGGATGGCAGAACCAGTAGAGCTCCACCTTGTTGAACTGGTGCAGGCGGATCAGGCCCCGGGTGTCGCGGCCGTAGCTCCCGGCCTCGCGGCGGAAGCAGGGGGTGTAGGCGACGTACTTGAGCGGCAGTTGCTCGGCGGGGATGACCTCGCCGCGGTGCAGGGAGGTGACGGGCACCTCAGCCGTGGGGGTCAGCCAGAGGTCGTCTTCGGCGCAACGGAAGCTTTCCTCAGCAAATTTGGGGAGCTGGCCGGAGCCGGTGAGGCTGGCGCTGTTGACCAGGATCGGCGGCAGGACCTCGCGGTAGCCCTTGCCGCCGTGCAGGTCGAGCATGAAGTTGATCAAGGAGCGCTCGAGCCGAGCCCCGAGATCCATCAGGGTCACAAAGCGGCTCTGGGCGATGCGCACGGAGCGCTCGGTTTCAAAGAGGCCGAGGCGCTCGGCGATCTGCCAGTGCTCCTCGAGCCAGTCTTCGTTGGCCCGGGGGGTGCCCCAGGTCTTGATCTCGACGTTGTCGTTCTCGTCCTTGCCGTCGGGGGCCTCGGCCGAGGGCAGGTTGGGAAGGGTCAGCAGCTCCTGGCGCAGCTTGGCCTCGAGGGTCTTCTCTTCCTCTTCAAGGACCGCGACCTGCTGCTTGATCCGGTTGCCCTCGTCGCGCAGGGCCTGGACCTCGGGACTGTTGGGAGCCGAGCCACCCTTGATCTTGAGGCCCACCTCCTTGCCGATGCGGTTGCCCTCGGCTTGGAGGTTGCTGCGCTTTTCTTCGAGGTCGCGCTCCTGGCGCGCCATCAGCTGCAGGCACGTGAGATCGAGCTTCATGCCACGGCGCCCGAGCTGCTCGGTGATCAGCTCAGGGTTCTCGCGCAGCAGGCGCTGATCCAGCACGGGCCCAAGGGTTCAACAGTGGGCTGAGCCTACGGGGAGGGGCTCAGAGCACCTGCACGACTTCGCTGACTTCGGGGATGGCTTCGCGCAGCTTGCGCTCGATGCCCATCTTCAAGGTCATGGTGCTGCTGGGGCAGGAGCCGCAGGCGCCCTGCAGACGCACCTTGACGATCGGGCCGTCGATTTCCACCACTTCCACGTTGCCGCCGTCGGCCATCAGATAGGGACGCAGCTCATCGAGGGTGCGCTCCACGTTCTCGATTGTTAGGGCGCGGGGATCGGCGTTTTCGGTCGCCGCTGCTGCTGGGGTTTCGGTGCTCATCGCGCTGAGACGGTGTTGCGCCGAGCTTAGGAACGCGGGGCCGCTGCCTAGGATCGAGGCCGTCCGAGCCGGGACTCTCACCAGCGCATGACCGACGTCCCCGCTTCACGGATCCGCAATTTCTGCATCATTGCCCACATCGACCACGGCAAGTCGACCCTGGCCGATCGCCTGCTGCAGGACACCGGCACGGTGGCCGTTCGGGACATGCAGGAGCAGTTCCTCGACAACATGGAGCTCGAGCGCGAGCGGGGGATCACCATCAAGCTCCAGGCCGCGCGCATGGAGTACAAGGCGGCCGACGGCGAGACCTACATCCTCAACCTGATCGACACCCCCGGTCACGTTGACTTCTCTTATGAGGTCAGCCGCTCCCTGCAGGCCTGTGAGGGGGCGCTGCTGGTGGTGGATGCCAGTCAGGGCGTTGAAGCGCAGACCCTGGCCAATGTCTATTTGGCTCTTGAGAACGACCTAGAGATCATCCCGGTCCTCAACAAGATCGACTTGCCGGGCGCGGATCCCGATCGGATCAGCGAAGAGATCGAAGCGATCATTGGCCTGGACTGCACCGGCGCGATTCCCTGTTCAGCCAAGAGTGGCTTGGGGGTCCCGGAGATCCTGCAGGCCGTGGTGGACCGGGTGCCCCCGCCGCCGGACCGGGTGAAGGAGCCCCTGCGGGCGCTGATCTTCGACTCCTATTACGACCCCTATCGCGGGGTGATCGTCTACTTCCGGGTGATCTCCGGCTCGATCAGCACCAAGGACAAGGTGCTGCTGATGGCCAGCAAGAAGACCTACGAACTCGATGAGGTGGGGGTGATGGCCCCCGACCAGCGCAAGGTCGACAGCCTGCAGGCCGGTGAGGTGGGTTACCTGGCGGCCTCGATTAAGGCCGTGGCCGATGCCCGCGTCGGCGACACGATCACCCTGGTGAACAACCCCGCCGAGGCGCCGCTGCCGGGTTACACCGAGGCCAAGCCGATGGTGTTCTGCGGTCTGTTTCCGACCGACGCGGACCAGTACCCGGATCTGCGCGAGGCCCTGGACAAGCTGCAGCTCAGCGATGCGGCACTGAAGTACGAGCCGGAAACCAGCAGCGCCATGGGCTTTGGCTTCCGCTGTGGCTTCCTAGGTCTCCTGCACATGGAGATCGTGCAGGAGCGTCTGGAGCGTGAGTACAACCTCGATCTCATCGTCACCGCTCCATCGGTGATCTATCAGGTGAACATGCTCGATGGGGAGACCTTGATGGTCGACAACCCCGCGACGCTGCCCGATCCGCAGAAGCGCGAATCGATCGAAGAGCCCTACGTGAAGCTCGAGATCTACACGCCGAATACCTACAACGGCACCTTGATGGAGCTCTGCCAGGAGCGCCGCGGTGAGTTCATCGACATGAAGTTCATCACCACCGAGCGGGTGACCCTGCACTACGAGATGCCTCTGGCGGAGGTGGTGACCGACTTCTTCGATCAGATGAAGTCGCGCACGAAGGGCTACGCCTCGATGGAGTACTCCCTGATCGGCTACCGCAAGAACGATCTGGTGCGCCTCGATGTCTTGATCAATGCCGAGCGGGCCGATCCCCTGACGACGATCGTGCACCGGGACAAGGCCTACAACGTGGGCAAGGGCCTGGTGGAGAAGCTCAAGGAGCTGATCCCCCGCCAGCAGTTCAAGATCCCGATCCAGGCCTCCATCGGCAGCCGGGTGATCGCCTCCGAGAGCATCAGCGCGATGCGCAAGGACGTGCTTGCCAAGTGCTACGGCGGTGACATCTCCCGGAAGAAGAAACTGCTGCAGAAGCAGGCCAAGGGCAAGAAGCGGATGAAGGCGATGGGCAAGGTCGAGGTGCCCCAGGAGGCCTTCATGGCCGTGCTGAAGCTGAACCAGTGATGCGGCGCGTTCTGGCTCTGGCGGCTCTGCTGACTGCCTCCACCGGTCTCGCTCCGGCAATTGCGGAGCCGTATCCCGCCCTTCAGCTCACCACGGGAGCCGATGTCTGGAGCATCCCCTACGCGGCGCTCGAGCAGTTCATCAACGAGGGCACCTTCAGTGACCAGCGCTTGATGCAGCTGGTGATTCGCTCGGGTTGGCCCGAGGCTGATCTGCGGGTAGCCCTGGCCAAGCCCTACAGCGTGGACTACCTGACCCTGTCGCGCTTTCTGAACTCCAAGGAAGGCGAGGCGTTTCTGGTTCAGCAGAGCCAGGCCTACAGGCCCCTGAAGGCCAGCGGCACGGTGGGGATTGAAGCGCTGCGCTACGCGATCCTCGAGAACGCCAAGGGCGGCACGCTTTCGGCGATGGGGATCTTGAAGCAGCTGCCCGTGCCGATGGCTTTCAATCTGAGCGGTCCGCCGATTGTGCGTTGCTCGTCGCTGCCCTGCGACAAGCCGGAGCAGTGCCGCTCGGTGCTGAGCTGGTGGATCTTCCTGCCGGCCTGCCTCCAGGCCGCGGCGATGAACGGCTGATTAGCTCGGGTTGTTGATTTGATCGCGGGCCAGTAGGGCCCGCTCTTCGGCGCAGTAATCGCGGCGGCCCAGTTGGTGAGCGCTCTTGCTGAATCCCGTCTGGGCCTCCAGGCGCAGGTTCTCGGTGCAGCGGCGGTAGAGCTCGGCGCGGTTGATCGCTGTGGTGCTCCACCAGAGGCGTGGCTGGCCGACGGCTTTGCAGACGAGGGTGCCGGCTGGGGAGACGAGCCACTGGGCCGCTTGGGTGCCGGCTTCGAGGGTGTTGCCGCCGCAGGAGCGGGGTTGATCGAGGGGGGAGAAGCGTTTGCTGGTGATCACCACGGTGGTGGGGTGACTGCGGTCGCAGAACAGCTCCCTGCCATCGATCGGGTTGCGGATGCCGCCGCTGCCGCTGTTGTTCTTCAGGGCCAGCGCGCAGGCGCGGGCGGCCTTATCGGCTTCGCTGATGGAGATGGCCGCTAACGGGGCATTGATCGCGGCATCGGGGCCGGGCGCCTGCAGCATCCGCAGGGCCACCCACTGGCCGTAGGCCAAAGGCGGAGCGGCGACGACTCCGATGAGCGCCCAGGGCACCCAGCTGCCTTTGAGCCGCTCAAAAGCAGCGATGGAGGCCAGCAGTCCGACGGGGCCAGCGGTCAGAAGTCCGGCACCAGCGGCCATCAGCTTCTCGCGCCACTGCTGCGCCTCTTGGCTTTCTAGTAGCTCGGTTTCGCGATTCCTGGACTCGGCCATGGAGACGCTCTCCTTGACTCGTTCTAGCGAGGTTTGGCCGTTTGATCCTGCGGGTTGGGAACGCTCAGGCCAGTTCGTCTGGATTCCGATGTCACGCCGAACGCCTGAGGAGGCCGGTTTTGTCTTGCCCTTGGCCCTGGCCGGGGTGCTGCTGCTGTGGCTGAGCAGCCTGTCGCTGCAGGCCGCGGTTTTGCACGGCCGGCGCCTGGCGCACCTGGAGCGGCAGGGTGTGCAGCAGCGCGATCAGCTGGCCTCCGCCGCCCAGCTCTGGGCGGACTGGTTCAGCGGGCCAGGGCAGTGCCAGCGGGCGGTCGCTTTGACTCAGTGGGCCGAGGCCTGCACGACTGACCTGCCCGCTTTCGATGACCAGGGCGTGCAACTGCAGGCCTGGAGCCCCAGCGATGGCGGCGGGACCTTGGCGCTGCGCTTATCGGAGTCGGGAGCGCAGGCGCGCTTTGCCCTGGGCCCCTTCGGCGTTCGGGAGCTGGACTGATGCAGTTGATCGAGGTGAGTCTGGCGGCCGTGCTCTTTACCGCCGCCAGTGGGGGATCGCTCCAGCTCTGGGCGGCCAGCGGCGGACAGCAGAAGCAGTTGGCCTCCCGCAGCGAAGTGGAGGAGCGGATCGAGCTCGATCGCCTCCAACTCCAGGCCCGTTGGCGTCAGGCGATTGCGCCGGGGCAGACCTGCTCGGCGGTGGAGGAGCAACTGGAGCCGGTGGCGGCACGGATTCAGCCGCCCCCTCAAGTCCAGCGGACGCTGAGCCCCGCCAGCGATGGCCGCGGCGTGGAGGTGGTCTGGAGCGGCCTTGAGCAGCCCATGCTCGAGCGCCAGCGGCGTTTCACCGCTGCCGGGCTTGGGCTGTGTTGAGGTCCGCTGGTTACTCCCTACCGGAGCTGCTGCTGGTGATGGCTTTGCTGGGGTTGCTTGGGTCTCTGAGCGTCCAGAACGGCGGTGGGTTGCTGGCTCGCCAGCGTCTGGAGGCGGCAACGCGGTCCCTGGAGCAGGGGATTAACCGCGCCCGCTCGGAGGCGATCCAACGGCAAGGCCCCTGCGGGATGCGTCTGGGGGAGACGGCCTGGCTGCCTCCCGCAGCCGGCAGTGCCCTGGAGCCGTGTTTCAGCGGGAGCGTGCCTTGGCCGCAGGGGGTGGTGCTGCAACACAACTTCCCCGAGTTGCTGCGTTTTACCGGCTCGGGCTTGGTGCTGGATGGCGGCACGGCATTGCTGACGCATCCCGGGACGGACTTGGCGCGCTGTTTGGTGATGGGCTTGCCGCTTGGGGTGGTGCGATTGGGACGGATCGGCGAGAAGGGCTGTGAAGTCGATCCGAGCCTCTAAGAACGCTGGTTTTTCCCTGGTGGAGCTGCTGTTGGCGCTGGCCCTAGGGATGGGGTTGTTTGGCGTGATCCTGCAGGCCCTGCTGGCGGAGGGGCGTAACAGCGGTCAGCTGGTGC
The DNA here is from genome assembly GCF_047716805.1 of Synechococcus sp. W4D4. Lineage (NCBI taxonomy): Bacteria > Bacillati > Cyanobacteriota > Cyanophyceae > Synechococcales > Synechococcaceae > Synechococcus > Synechococcus sp. W4D4. The sequence goes on from NZ_CP180404.1 coordinate 251,989, forward strand.
GGCTGCTGCGTGAGAAGGCGTTTCAGCGGCGCAGCTTGGACCTGGTGGCCTCTGATCTGCGCCAGGCCAAGGGGATCAGCGCCTGGCCGGAGCTGGCGGAGCCGGCCTGTTCCCTGGCGGGGCGCGCCCCGGTGCTGCACCTGGAGACTGCAGTTGGGCCGATTAGTTACTCATTCGGGAGAGCCCCCAGTGCGATCTGGCGAGGCCAGGTGTTGATGCGCTGTGGTCCGCCCTATGGCCTCGATGGGTTGCTGAGTGCAGGTGGATCGACTCCCAACCGTGTGGTGATCGATGGCTTGATGGCAACTGGAGCGGAGGTATCTCCATCAGAGGGGGTGTTGCGGCTGGAGTTGGTGCAGCAGTTCGCGAGCGGCGGCCGCGAGCAAACCATTCGTTCCCAGCGGCTGTTGGATTTGACCGGCCTGGAGCTGCTTTAGGTGGCAAGCGGAAGCTCGTTACTTCAGGTCGTAGCGACCGTCGCGGAAGATCAGGACCTCTGCCTTGGTCGTAGTCAGGGTGTAGTCCGTGCCTGCTTTGGTGTGGCTCAGGCTGCAATTGCTGCGGGTGCAGGCGCTGAGGCCAGCGAAGTTGTTGCGGACGTCATCGAGAAACACCACGTCCAAATCAGGGCCACCCACGACGGAGTCGTTGCCGAAGCCCGGGAGGTAGCGGTTTTCTCCGGACCCGCCGGAGAGTGTGTCATTGCCGTCTTGGCCAATCAGGACGTCATCACCCTCGTTGCCATTGAGGGTGTCGTCTCCTTTCCCTCCGACGAGTCGGTCATTGCCGGCCAGACCACTGAGCGTGGCGCTGGGATGGCTGCTGCCCGTTAAGTCACCTGCTTCAAGGACGTCATTCCCTGTTGATCCCTCGATCGTGTCGCCCCCGCCATAGCCACAGATCAAAACGTCTTGGTCTTCGGGGACTTCGCCTTGGGGGACGCTCAGATTGTTGGCATCACTGTCGCCACCGCTGAGTTTGTAAAACCCTTCAATCGTGAGGTTTTGATCGCTGCAGAGGCTCGTGGCACTGGGGTAGGAAAAGATTGGACTGATTCGCGAGTAGGTGCTGGTTTCTCCTTCGAATGTTTGGGTGCTGATTCCCTTGATGCATAGGTTGATCCTCAGCGACTTGCTGGTATTGCTGGTATCGCTTGGATCGGTGATGACCGTGAGATTGCAGTCCTGTGTTAAACCATCGAGGACCAGTTTGCTGCCTCCGAGGCTGGAGCTCGATCCAGTGATCTGGTTGGAGTAATTTCCGTCTTCAGCAATCCCTGGACCGCAACGGTAGAGACTTTCCGTGCCGTTCCAAACGCTGGAGCTATTTGAATCATTATCGCGTACGAAATAAATAACTGGTTGCAGGTCTCGCCGAATTTCCAGGGCGAAGCGAAACTCTTCAGCCGTGATCTCAGTACTGCACTGATCCAAATTGACGGAGCCGGCGCTGGTGAGCACCCGTTCGCTCAGCGCGACTTCCGATTCAATGAAATGGCTGGCTCTGTTCCAGTCATTGCGCAGTCGCTCGAGGGATTCCAGGCGTGCATTGGATTGGAGGTGGGAGACCAGCGCCTCTCCAGCTACCAAGCTCAGCAAGACGCCCATCGAGGCAGCGAGAAGCAGCTCCGTGAGCGTGAAACCATCAGCTTGGGTGCGTTTCAGTAGCTGGTGGTGTAAACGCATAGTCCTGAGCGAAACTTGCCCGTACGCAGGGAGCCAAGGGGTTCCAGCAAACGCAGGCAACGTGCATGGCTGCTGCCGAGCAGGTTGATGCGCAGGTCACCATCGGTTGTGGTTGTTCCCCGAGGGGTGAAGATCCAGGTGGAGGGAGATCCGTTCTGCAACGCGAAACTCAAGCCAGTGGTGTTGGTGATCTCTTGCTGAAGATCCAACACCGAGCTTTGAGTCGGTTGGTGATCGCAGGTCCCTGTGAAGGTGGCCGCTGCACCGTCAATAACGGCCCGGCAGACCGTTGAATTTTGAATGGCCTTGCGTCTGAGATCCTCCAGCCAGCTGGTGGTGAGTTTTGCGGCACTGTTGAGGCGTTCGTCCTCCCAGCGCTGCAGAAAATTGGGAATGGCGAGGCCCGAGAGAATGCCAACGATCACGATCACAATCATTAGCTCGGGCATCGAAAAACCAGCCTCGTCTTTCATGGGCACCACCCCTGGGCATGGGGGACGAGGGTCGTGGAAACGACCATTTCTGGATTGGTTGCGGCCGTGTAACTGACGTGCAGGCGATTATTGTCCGCTGTATAGCTCACATTGACGTTGATAGGCGGTACGGAGGTAACGCTGAAACTGCTTGGCTTATCGGCTGTTGGAAGAGCGCTTAAAAAGGCTTGGCCAAGGCTCTTGCTGGCGCATAGTGGTTTAAGGGTGGTGAGGTCATATTGCAGCGCCTTGGTGAGCTCGTCATTACTGCAGCCTTGTGTGCAAAGAAACTCGAAGGTTTGCTTGCGCAGAGTTTCAATCTTTTGAGAAATAGCCACGTCAACGAGGGACCTTGCCTTCGACCTCCCCATGCCGCTAATGGCGTTAGTCGTCATCCGAACGCTGTTCAAAACAACCATGATCAAGATGAACGAGGCAATGAGGACCTCGGGAAGACTGATCCCGTCTTCATCGGTTCTTTTTTTTCTGGTAGTCCTCAGATTCATTTTGCTTCTGGATTGTTTTATTGTTTGGTCCAGCTGCTCCATTGGGAGACTCCCAGTGCGACGTAATCGCGTATGCCAAGGGCATATTGAGGGCCGAATTTGTTGAAAAGTTGGGTGCCGATATCAGCTGGGACAACAAGCTGTGCGACGTTTGAGGAAGAGCCGTTCCACTCCTTGGCCCAGACCGCACCATTGATATCTCCACCGGTGCATTCTCCTTCGGTGTCGCAATCAGCGGTTTCTTTAGAGCCCCCATTGATTCCCATGTTTCCGTCGGGGAAATATGCCCACAAAGCATTAGTGGTGGATGCCCCAGCGAGTCTCACGAGTTGATCTGTTGTTGTGTCATCTGGATCAATTGGGTTGCCAAATAAGCCAAGGGAGCTGGCGCTTGCTCCCTCGGGGATGTGTTTGATGGCAGCCCCACCCGTAAACACTGCTTCGCTGCCTCTGACGTAAATCCGGACATCGCCTGCGGTGGTATCCACCGTCAAGATCTCGTTTTTGCTTTTGAGACTGATGTCATTGACAACGCAGTGGGTGATGGATGTCTCATCTTCTCTTTGCTCGACTCGGCAAGCACCTGTGTCCTGCCCTGCGGTAAAAGTCGTGCTACTCGTCACAGATGCCGGTGGTTCGAAGTCCAGGCCAGAAGGGGGCTCCGGAACTGGTGGGAGGTCGATCGGCCCGAGGAAGATCTGACCGGCTACAGATCCATTCCTATTCATCTGTATATAGTCTTCTTGTTGCTCTCTGCTGAGCGATTCGGATTCTGTTCCTGAGTAGCATTGCAGGCATAGAACATTTCCGGAAAGGGTCCCAAATACATCGTTGTTTCCAAGTACGACTGTTTGCCCTAGTAGTCCAGGGAATCCGCTGGTGATCGTGGGCTCTCCAAATGAATTTGTGCAGCTTTTTGGTCTTATATCGATTGTCTGCTCCACGATTGAGGTCGCTGCAACTGAGTCGTTTGAATGCAGTCGCTCACCTTTCATCCTGAGTGTTGCTTTGCCTCCGTAAAAGGGGCTGCCTTGAAAGAGATAGCTGAGCAGGGTGTATTTCCCTTTGGCTCCAACGGTTCCGCTCAGGCTGGGCTCGCCAAAGATCACATCGGGGCAAACCGATGAGATGTAATTGCCATCATTCCAGGGCTTTCCTGCTTCGCTGGAGTCGTAACTTTTGATCAGAAGGTAGGAGTAGGACGCATTCAGTCTTTCAAGAGTGCGGGCAATTCCGGCTTCCGCGATTTCTCTGGCTTGTCTGGACTGGCTTTGGCGAAACGTGCCGGAAAGCCCTAGCCACGATCGCGCGGCTAGGGCCATCAGCCCGGTGGCAATGATCAGTGAGATGATCATGACGAGAGGGAGTATGAACCCTTCCTCCTGTTTTCTGGCTTTCCCCCTCTTTTTCATGCCGGATTACGAAGAGGCGTCTACGTCTTTAGTGCATGCAGTGATGATGCCAGTAGGACCATTAATTGCGCAGTCTGTCAGGTTCAGATTTTTGTTTGCGCCTGACCCAGCTGCATCCACCTTAAAAGTGTCGCCCGAGCCAGTGCACGTATATGTCCAGTCATTTTCGAGCCCACCCGTACCTGTAATCCCAACGTCAGGGCATGTCACTCCCGTAAAGGTTCCCTTCTCTACCCAGATGCTTTGAGCTTGCTTCAGTGCTGCAGATGCTTTGCCAAGTGGCTCGGTGATCTTGGCTTTAGAGCTTTGGCTTAAGAAGTTTGGTAGGGCAATTGCACTCAGAATTCCCACAATCACAATCACGATCATTAGCTCCACCAAGGTGAAGCCCTTCTGAAGCCAATTCTTCTTACCGGATTGTTTGGCGCTCAGTTTTCTCAGTAGAGCGTGGCGAAGCTGAGGCTTGAGAGAGGAAGCCGTCATGAATCTGTGCGGTGGCTTCTGTTCACCGTATGCAGCACAAAAGGCTGCGGCCAGAACAATTGTCTGGGGTTTGTCTGAGAGTTTCCTGAGTGGCGCAGATCCTCGGCCCTGTTTAGGGTCTGGGCCCAGAGGCTGCCGCGCAGTCCATGCCTGCCTCCTCCATTCGCCGTCACCTTCAGGCCACCAGCTTGCTGGCTGTTTTGGCTGGCTACGTCGTCCTGCTCGGTGTGAATCGCGAGCTCTCAGGACGCCTGCGCTATGACCGCCATGTCGCCCATGCGCAAGCCACCCGGGAGGTTCTTGAGCGCCAGGCGCCAGCAGATGTCGATACCCCTGCGGAGCTGCAGGAACTCCTCAGTGGGTTGGCGACCCCGACTTTAATGCTCTGGATGGTTTGGCTTCAGCCCCAAGCCGCAAAGAGCCCGCCCCTGCTCCTTCCGGTGGGTCCACTCTTTGATGACTACAGCGCTGCCCACCCTTTGATCGATGCTGCGGCTCAGGAGTTGCAGCTGAGCTCCAAACCCCACGAATTTCAGCTGGGTGGTCGTTTTTACTTCACCTCCGCCATCCCCATTCGCTTGGCGGGGCAGCCCTACGAACTGCGCTTTGTCCAGGACTTCACCCTGCAGCACGCCCAAGAGGAGCAACTTCATCTGCTGCTGATTGCTGTCGCTGGCATGTCGGCCTTGTTCACCTCAGCGCTGCTCCGTCTGGTGATCCACCGCGGCTTGCTGCCGCTCGAGCGGTTCAGTGTCTCGCTGAAGGGAATGACAAGCAGTTCCCTCAGTAGCGATCGCCTTTCCCTGACTGGTCAGCCCCAGGAGCTCAGGCCGATCGGCAACGCCTTTAACGACCTGCTGGATCGCCTTTCGGAGGCTTGGGAGCACCAGCGCACCTTCGTCAATGGTGTCTCCCACGAGCTGCGGACTCCGATCACCCTGATCTCCGGCTACAGCCGCCGGCTTCTGCGACACCGCGATCAGCTCTCCACGGCCGATCAAGAGCAGCTGCAGCTTGTCGCGGATGAATCCGAGGCCATGGGCCGCTTGGTGAATGACCTGCTTGAGATCGCTCGCGATGACGCCGGCCGGTTGCAACTTGAGTGCCGTCAGCTCGATCCGTGCACCGTCCTCTCCGATCTCTTCATTCGTCTCCAATCCAGTAGCGACGGCCGGCTGCGCCTTCTCCCAGCTCCTGCGGTCTATGCCTCGGTCTCGGCGGACCCCGAACGCCTCAGCCAGTGCCTGACCAACCTGGTGGAGAACGCCAGCAAATACAGCCCTCCGGCTTCGCCGATTGAGCTGTGTCTCAGCAGTGATGCCGAGGTCGTCGTTTTGCATGTGATTGACCACGGACCCGGGATTCCCGCCGAGGAGCGGCAGCAGATCTTTGAGCGCTTCCGCCGCGGCAGCACCACAGGTGAAGTCTCAGGCCATGGCATCGGATTGGCGGTGGTCAAGACCCTGATGGAGCGGATGGGCGGAAGCGTCGCGGTGGTGGATGCGCCCGCCGGTGGGGCTGATTTCCAGCTGCGCCTACCCGCCGTGCTGACTGCTTCGAGCGAGCCGCGCCCGAGCCGCAATGAGTCCCTCCGTCGCTGGTTCAGCGCCGGTTGAGCAGCTGCGGCAGCTGATCGATCGCCTCGGTTTTCAGCAGCGTCGCGGCCGCCCCTTCCCGCTGGGCGGTCTCGCTGACCCGCGGATCCGATAGGGCAGTGACGACCACCACGGGCGCCTGGAAGGCTTGGCCTTTGAGGGCCCGCAAGGTGGCCTCGCCATCCAGCCCGGGCATCACCCAATCCAGCAGCACCAGCTCCACTTGATCCAGCCGGCCGGCTGCCAGCAGCTCGCCCCCCTCGCGGCATCGCAACACCTCGGCTCCCAGGTCCTCCAGCTCGCAGGCCAGGAGTTCGCGGATACGCGGGTCGTCGTCGACCACCGCCACCAGTTGGGTCATGGCGCCACGATCTTTGGGGCCCCTGGTTTGAGCAGGAAGCCCACGCCGCGGACCGTCTGGATCAAGGTGGGTTGACCCTCCGGCTCGAGTTTGCGGCGCAGGTAGCGCACGTAGACATCCAGGACATTGCTGTCGCCGACGAAGCCTTCGCCCCAGACGCTGTGGAGCAGCTGCTCGCGGCTCTGCACCCGCCCCGGTTCGCGCATTAGCTCCCGCAGCAGGCTGAATTCCGTCAGGCTCAGGTGGATCGCGGCACCGCCTCGGCTGACCTCATGGCTGGCGGTGTTCAGCACCAGGTCGTCGATCTGCAGCAGGCCGGGCTCGCTGCTCGTCCCGCGCCGGGCCAGGGCCCGCAGCCGCGCCAGGAGCTCTTCGATCGAGAACGGCTTCACCAGGTAGTCATCCGCCCCGGCATCGAGGGCCTCGACCCGATCGGCCACGGCATCACGGCCGGTAAGCATCAGCACCGGTACCCCCAATCCTGTGGAGCGCAGCCGCTGGCAGACCTCGACGCCGCTGAGGTCCGGCAGCATCCAATCGAGGATCACCAGCTCCGGCGCGTCCTGGCGAATCGCCAGGAGGGCATCCATGCCGGTGGCGGCGCTCTGCACCGTGTAACCCTCCTCCGCGAGCTCGAGCTCCAGGAACTGCCGCAGCTTGGGATCGTCGTCCGCAAGCAGCAGTCGGGTGGCTTGGCTGCCAGGGGCCATCGGTGGCATGGTGTGCCGCAATGACTCCTCCTGTCTTACCCACATCTGCGGCATCGCGCCTTCTCGCCTGGCGCCCCCGCAGCCTCGCGGCCCGGATGGCCCGCTGGGGTGTGGTGATCGTCCTGGTTTACGCCCTGGTGGCGGTGCTGACGCCGCTGTTCATTCACCTGGGTTTGCTGCCCGAGGTGAATGGCGGGTTGGAGAACCCGATCTATGCGCCGCCGTCCTGGCAGCACTGGTGCGGCACGGATCGCCTCGGCCGCGATGTCTGCAGCCGCACCCTGGCGGGAAGCGGCGTGGCCCTGCAGGTCGTGGTGGTGGCCCTGGTCTCGGCCCTGGTGATTGGGGTGCCTCTGGGGATGGTCAGCGGCTACCTCGGCGGCTGGCTGGATCGGGTCCTGGTGCTGCTCATGGACACGCTTTACACCCTGCCCGTCCTGCTGTTGTCGGTGGTGCTGGCCTTCCTGCTGGGCAAGGGCCTGCCCAATGCCGCTGCGGCCCTCTGCGTCGTCTACATCCCGCAGTACTTCCGGGTGGTCCGCAACCAGACCGCCCAGGTCAAGGCTGAGCTCTACGTGGAAGCGGCCCGCTCCCTGGGGGCCAGTCCCTGGTGGATCCTGCGCCGCTACCTCTTCCGCAATGTCATCACCTCGGTGCCGGTCCTGCTGACCCTGAACGCGGCCGACGCCGTGCTCGTGCTCGGTGGCCTGGGCTTCCTCGGCCTAGGGCTTCCCGAGACCGTGCCGGAGTGGGGCAGTGATCTGCAGCAGGCCCTCAATGCCCTGCCCACCGGGGTCTGGTGGACGGCCCTCTACCCCGGGGTGGCGATGTTTGTTCTCGTGCTTGGGCTCTCGTTCCTTGGGGAGGGGCTTGAGAGTTGGCTGAGCGGTAGCAGCAACAACCTCCGCTCGGAGCAGTAGGGGTTAGGGGCGAATCAGCTCCAACCCTTGCTCTCCTTTCTTGACCTGGATGCGTTGATCGAGGGTGGCCAGTGTTCCGCCGTGATGCTTGGCCAGTGCAAGCAGGTAGAGATCTGTGATCTGCGCGTGATCGACCAACGCGGAACGTTCGATGAACGGTTGGCCGAGCAAGCTCGGATTGCTTTCCCAGAATTGATGGTTGGGATGTCCCACCAGGCTGTCGAGGTGGGGCGCCACGCTGGCCGGCGGACCTGGGGAGTTGGGATAGCGCGGATTGCCAAGGATCCGCAGCACAGCGTTTTGGGTGATGGCGCAACTGGCCCAGGGGGCATCGCCCCGGCTCGCGAACCAGCCATGGCAGAGCTCGTGGTGAACGTGTTGCGGATCGAGAAGGGCAATCAGAACATTGACGTCCAGGAGGGCTGTCGCTTTCGCCATTAGTCCTCCCGCAGGCTGTTCACTAGCTCCAAGTCCACAGGGGATCCATCTGCGCGTCGGGGAAGCAGCGCCAGGCCATTGCGCCTGGCCTTTGGGGTCTCCTGGTTCTTCCGATTGGCCTGCGCTAATCCTTCGCGAGCGAGGTCGCTGATCACGCTGCCAATCGGTTGCTTGCGTTGTCGCGCCAGCACCTTGGCTGCCGCAAGGACGTCGTCGTCGAGGGACAAGGTCGTACGCATCTGATGCTCTGCATCAAGCATCACAACTGTATGGGGAACTGCTCTCAGCGTTCCCGCTGCTGTCTCAGTAGCGCAGCTTCAGGGTGCGGGGGAGGTCCTCGGCGATTTCGCCCTCCTCGGTCAGGGCCGGGTAGGGGCGCCCCTCGCGGCGGCACCAGTCCGCCACCTGGGGGTAGGCCCACTCAAAGAGGATTCGCTGGTAGGCGTCCGCGCCCCCCGGGATGCCCTCGCCGGCGCTGGGGACCTTGCCGGCCCGCTCCCGTTGGCGCAGGGCTTCAAAGAGCAGGGTGGCTGCGGCGACGCTGACGTTCAGGCTCTGGACCATCCCGGTCATCGGGATGAAAAGCGGCTGATCCACCAGGGCCAGGGCCTCATCGCTCATGCCCCACTTCTCCGCCCCCATCAGAAAGCAGCTGGGACCGGTGAAGTCGCAGTCGCGGTAGTCCACCGCGTCGACGCTCAGGTGGGTCCCGTAGATCCGGAAGCCTTGGTCCTTGAGCCCCTGCAGGCAGCCCTCGATGCTCGGGTGCGGCTGCAGCGGCACCCATTTCTGGCTGCCCTTGGCGGTGTTGTTGAAGGTCCGCGGCCGCCCGGGCAGGCTCACCACATGGGCCTCGAGCACCCCGACCGCGTCGCAGGTGCGCAGGATCGCCGAGAGGTTGTGGGGCTTGTCCACCTGCTCCATCACCACCGTCAGATCGCCCATCCGGTGGTTCAGCACCGACTGGAGGCGCTCAAAGCGGCGGGGTAGCAGCGGCATCGGCGAGGCAGGGGCCAACATCCATCGTGTCTGATGGCCGTTCGCAGCCCATGGACCGGAGCTTTGATGAGCGGGTCTGGCAGACCGTGGCCAAAATCCCCCCGGGGCGGCTGGCCACCTACGGCCAAATCGCCGAGCTGATCGGGGCCTATGGCTGTGCCCGCCAGGTGGGCTGGGCCCTGCGCCGTCTGCCCCTGCCCTCCGAGATCCCCTGGCAGCGGGTGGTGAATGCCAAGGGCTGCATCTCCTTGAGCCTCAGCCGCGAGGGCTCTGACTGGATGCAGCGGGATCTGCTGATCGCCGAGGGCATCCCCGTCGACCCCGAGGGCCGGCTTCCCTTGGCCCAGTACCGCTGGTCGCCGGGCGCTAGTTGTGGAGGATGACCAGCACTCCTCCAGGATTGGCCTCCCGTCAGGTGGCATGGCAGGTGTTGCAGGCGGTGGCTGCCGGTGCCTACGCCGATGGGGCCCTCGAGCGGGAGCTGGGGCGCACGGAGCTCTCCGGACCGGACCGAGGCTTGGCCACGGAGTTGGCCTATGGGGCGATTCGTCAGCGGCGCTTGCTGGATGCCTGGCTGGATCAACTCGGGAAGGTCCCTGCTGACCGCCAGCCCCCGAAGTTGCGCTGGCTCTTGCACCTGGGGCTTTATCAGCTGCTGAGCAGTGACCGCATCCCCGCCTCAGCGGCGGTCAGCACCACGGTGGAGTTGGCCAAGCGCGGTGGCTTGAGCCGACTGGCCCCGGTGGTCAATGGAATGCTGCGGGCCTTCCTGCGGCGCCAGGAGGCTGGCGAAACCCTGCCTCTACCTGGAGATCCCGCGGCTGCCCTGGCGATCCGCCAGTCCATGCCGGACTGGCTTGCTGAAGGGCTCTTGCAGTGGCAAACCCCCGAGCAGGCGGAGGCCTTCGCTGTGGCCTGCAATACGCCTCCGGCTTTGGACCTGCGGATCAATCTCCTGCGCGCCACCCCCGACGCAGTCCAGGCGGCCCTCGCCGCCGCAGGGGTGGTCGCCGAGCCGATCGAAGGCCTGCCTGCGGGCCTGACCATCAAGGGCCGCTCCGGGGATCTGCGCCATCTGCCTGGCTACGACGAGGGCCACTGGTGTGTCCAGGATCGATCGGCTCAGCGGATTGCGCCGTTGCTTGATCCCACGCCGGGTGAGCGGATTCTTGATGCCTGCGCTGCTCCGGGGGGCAAGAGCACGCACCTGGCGGAACTGATGGGGGATCAGGGGCAGGTGCTGGCCCTCGATCGCGGTGAGGCGCGCCTGCGCCGGGTCGCCCGCAACAGCGAGCGCCTGGGCTTGGGTTGCATTGAGACCCGCCACGGGGATGCCTTGGCCTTGGCCGCGGAGGCGCCGGAGCTCGTCGCTCAATTCGATGCCCTCTTAATTGACGCCCCCTGCTCGGGGCTTGGCACCCTGGCGCGCCATGCCGATGCCCGCTGGCGGATTGACCCGGCGGCCATTGCGGGTCTGGTCACGCTGCAGCGGCAGCTGCTGGAGGGATTGCTTCCCCTGCTCAAGCCCGGTGGTCGCCTGGTCTATGCCACCTGCACGGTCCATCCCGAGGAGAACGGCGCCTTACTGGAGACGTTCCTTGGGGCTCACCCCCAGCTGCGACTCGAGCAGAGCTGGCAGCTCTGGCCTGGGCAACTGGCCGGAGCTGGGGATGGTTTCTTCGCGGCGCGGATTGCCTTGGTTTAAGGGGCTGGCGGGGCCGGGGCGGCAGGTTTGGGCGCGCTGCGGCGGCGATCCAGCAGATCGAAGCGGCAGTCGACGTAGCGGGGGTTGGTCTGCATGCTGCCGCAGGGGTCCTGGCGCTTCGCTGGACGAGCCGGAGCCGGCGTGTTCAGGCCGGGTTGGCTTGGACCGGACGGAGCCGTGGTCTCCTCAGTGGTCTCCTCCACCGTGGTCTCCTCCTCCTCGGGTTTCACCAACTTGAGGTTTTTGGTGAGGGCCTTGAGTGGGTTGAACTTGCCCTTCAGCACGGGCTTCGGCGGGAACTGCTCCACCGGCAGTTCTTTGAGGATCGGTGCCATGTATTGCGACCAGGCCACCACAGCGCGGGAGCTGGTGCTCTTGGTCTCCTTGTTGTTGTCGTAGCCCAACCAGAGGCCGGTAACCAGCTGGGGTACGCCGCCGATGAACCAGAGGTCACGGCCCCCTTCAGAGGTGCCCGTTTTGCCAGCAGCAGGTCGACCGGGTGGAACCGCCCCATAGCCCGTGCCGCCGCTGACAACCTTCTGCAGCATCCAGAGCATCGCGTCGGCAATGTCACTTGGCACTACGCGTTTGCCTGGATCACCGTTGACCCGGCGGCTCCAGAGCAGTTCTCCGCCTGGGCCCAGGATTTCCTCAAACGGGGTGGGTTTGATGTACACCCCGCGGTTGAAGACCCCCGCATAGGCCGCCGTCATATCCAGCACGGTCTGCTCGGTGGCGCCCACCCCAAGCGGGTAGAAGCGGCCCAGCCCTTTGGTGATCCCCAGGCTGTTGGCGGTGGCGATCACCTTGTCGAAGCCCACCTGTTTGAGCAGGCTCACCGACACGGTGTTGAGTGAGTTCTGCAGTGCCATCCAGAGCGGGACGGTGCCGAAGTACTTGTCCTTGAAGTTTTTTGGGCAGTAGCCGCCGTAGCAGACCTTGCGGTCCGTGATCTTGTCCTCTGGCTTCATGCCCTCCTTGAGGGCCGAGAGATAGACGAACAACTTGAAGGTGGAACCAGGGGAGCGCAGCGCTTGGGAGGCCCGGTTGAACTGACTGTCGTTGAAGTTCTTGCCGCCCACCATTGAGCGGACCAACCCGGTCCCGGGTTCCATCGAAACCACTGCTCCTTCCATCGCCCCTGGGGTGTGGCGGTTGATGGTGTTCTGGGCCTTCTCCTGCCAGTCGATGTTCAAGCTGGTGCGAATCGTCAGGCCGCCCACTTCCAGTTGTTCCTTCGAAAGGAGGTTGGGCAGTTCCTGGGCGACCCAACTGGTGAAGTACGGCGCGCGGCTGGTGAAGTACTTGGGCTCGGCCGGCTTCAGTAGCAGCGGTGAGCCATTGGCGCTGGCGAACTGCAGGTCGTCAATGAAGCCCGCTTCGCGCATCCGGCGCAGCACAATCGCCCGGCGCTGCAGGGCTAGATCGGGATTGACTAGCGGTGAGTAGACCGAGGGGGCTGGCGGTAAGCCTGCAATCAGCGCCGCCTCCGGCAGGTTTAGCTCGGATGGGGTTTTTGAGAAGTAGATCCAGGCCGCATCGGAAACCCCATAGGCCCCAGCGCCGAGATAGACGTAGTTGAGGTACTGCTGAAGGATCTGCTCCTTGCTCAGTTGGCGCTCGAGCTTTCCGGCGAGCAGGGCCTCCTTGAGCTTGCGGATGATCGTTCGGTCCTGGCTCAGGAAGACCGTGCGGGCCAGCTGTTGCGTGATCGTGCTGGCGCCTTCTTCGACAGAGCCGCTGGAGATGTTGCGCACCATCGCCCGGCCGATCCCGATCGGATCGATGCCGTCGTGCTCGTAGAAGCGCCGGTCCTCTGCGGCGATGAAGGCGCGCTGAACCAGCAGGGGCATTTGGCCGGTGACCAGCTTCTCCCGGGTGGCGGGGCCCAGCTTCTGGATGACCTGGCCATCGCTGGCCAGCAAGGTCAGGGTGCCGGGGCGGTTGTAGCTGCTGACGCCGCGAACATTCGGCAGCAGGCTGTCGACGCCGCGGGTCACGACCGCCTGGGTCAGCCCCACAGCCAGACCAGCACCAGCTCCAACGAGACCGGCTGAGATCAGCTGCCGCCGGCGCCTGTGCTTCACATCACCACCAGGTCGCTGTGCCCGATTGCCAGAGCCGTGACCAGCATGCCGAGGACCAGAAAGGGCTGGGCGCTGGCTTGATACTTCACGTCGAAGGCCACGGGATCGCGCAGCAGCCAGATGTCCTGGAAGGTGATCTGGGGGACGATCAACAGCACCAGGAGGACGGCAGCGAAATGTTGGCCGATGGCGATCAGAACCGCCACCATCGCCAGCTGGAAGACATCAATCATTCCGGCGCTGATCCAGCTGGCTTTCTCGATGCCAAAGGCCACTGGGAGGGACTGGAGGCCCAGGGCGCGATCGCCTTCGACGCTCTTGAAGTCATTGACCACGGCAATGCCGAGACCGGCCAGGGAATAGGCCAGGGTCAAGATCGCGGTGGTCCAGGTCAGGTGACCGAAGAGTGCCTGGCCGGCCCACCAGGGCAGGGCGATGTAGCTGGCGCCCAGGGCGTAGTTCCCCAGCCAGCCGTTTTGCTTGAGCTTGAGCGGGGGGGCGGAATAGATGTAGCTGACAAACGAACCACCCAGGGCGAGCAGGAACAGCACCGGGGTGTCGTGGCCTGCCCAGAGGTCCAGGCCGTAGGCCACACCAAGGCCGGCCAGCAGCAGGACCCAGATCTGAGCCTTGACCTGCCAGAGGGGAATCGCCCCTGAGGGGATGGGCCGGTAGGGCTCGTTGATCGCGTCGATTTCGCGGTCGTAGTAGTCGTTGATGGTCTGGGTGAACCCAGCCAGCAAGGGGCCACTCATCACCATGCAGGCAATGGAGGCTCCGACCTCAGGGAAGGTCCAGTGGAAGTTCCCTGAGGCCGCTGCTCCGCAGAGAACCCCCCAGATCAAAGGAATCCAGGTGACCGGCTTCATCAGCTGAAGACGGATCTTCCAGATATTGGTGGTGCCGCTGGCACCTTTCATGCCCAGAAGCTGCCGGGCACCGCCACCAGTGGCAGCGGTGGGGTTGGGGGAGTCGCTCACGAACGGTGGATTTATGCGGCGGTGATCTCGTCGTCGAAGAACCAGGTGGTGGTTCCGTTGCTCAGCTCAACCACCACACCGATGCCTTTGCCATCGGTGACCTTGAAGTCCTTAACGGTGCCGGTGGCATCGTTTTGGAGGGCGGAAACCAGGTCGGCGGGGATGCGATCGCGCACCCGGGTGACCCGCACCTTCGAGCCGACGGTGATGGCAGCCTGGGACATGTCCGGCGCGACGAAAAAGTGGCGTCAGGCTAACCCGCTGCAAACCTTCCTCCATGGTCGCCAAACGGATCATTCCCTGCCTGGATGTGGCCGATGGCCGGGTGGTGAAGGGGGTGAACTTCGTTGGCTTGCGCGATGCCGGCGATCCCGTGGAGTTGGCTTGTCGCTACAGCGCTTCTGGGGCCGATGAATTGGTCTTTCTCGACATCGCCGCCAGTCACCAGGGGCGAGCCACCCTGGTGGATCTGGTTCGTCGCACCGCCGAGGCGGTCACGATCCCGTTCACCGTGGGTGGTGGGATCAGTTCTGTTGAGGGCATCACGGAATTGCTGCGGGCTGGGGCCGACAAGGTGAGCCTCAATTCATCGGCGGTCCGTGATCCCGAGCTGGTGGCCCGCGGGGCCGAACGCTTTGGTTGTCAGTGCATTGTCGTGGCGATTGATGCCCGTCGCCGAGAAGGGGGCTGGGACGTGTACGTCAAAGGGGGCCGTGAGAACACAGGTCTGGATGCGGTCGAGTGGGCGCAGCGTGTGGTGGCGCTGGGCGCTGGGGAGATCCTGCTGACCTCGATGGATGGGGATGGAACCCAGGCGGGCTATGAGCTGAACCTCACCCGGGCGGTCTCCGATGCCGTGGATGTACCGGTGATCGCCAGCGGCGGGGCCGGTTGCATTGACCACATCGCCCAGGCCCTGGATTCCTCAGCCTCTGGAGGCCATGCCTCAGCGGCCTTGCTGGCGTCCTTGCTGCATGACGGCGTGCTGACGGTCGAGCAAATCAAAGCTGATTTGTTGGGGCGTGGCCTGAACATCCGCCCGCTTGAGAGGGGGTCGCGCGCCGCTTAACCCGCCGTTACAATTCGCTCAGATAGTGTCGTTTAACCAGTGCTGGCCCTCGATCAGAGCCACTCTCCAGTGCTGGCAGGGTCCGTTGTCCTTGTCGTGATCGTGATGGTCGCCTGGGCTTTGCAATTGATGCAGGCGGCCAGCGATCGCAAGGAGTTCTCCTTGATGCTGGCCGGATGCATGGTCTGCTCAGCAGCCATTGGTTTGGCCACCGTGATGGTGATGACCTTCACCAGCGCTGAACGACTGGAGGCCCAGGGCTATTTCACGGCTTTGGAGTCCGACCAGTCCGAGATGGTGGCAGCGGGTGTCAGTCTCGATTCGATCTCGTTGCCTTGGGATGCCGCCGAGCCCTGAGCCCTCTGCCTCGATTCCGCCAGGGAATCCCGAGGCGGTTCGTCAGCTGTTCGATCGGATTGCGCCGGAATACGACCGGTTGAACGATCTCCTCAGCCTGGGTCTCCATCGTTTGTGGAAAAGGCAAGCCGTGGCTTGGCTCCAACCGGTACCAGGGCAGAGGCTGCTGGACCTGTGTTGCGGAACGGGCGATCTGGCGCTCCTTCTGGCTGAGAAGGTCAGGCCCGCTGGGTTGGTTTTGGGTCTCGACGCCGCAGCAGCCCCCTTGGAGCAGGCGCGCCGGCGGGCCTCCCGCTGCCCCTGGTTGCCGCTGGAATTTCGTCAGGCCGATGCCCAGGCCACGGAGCTGGCCGATGGCTGGGCGGATGGTGCAGTCATGGCCTACGGCCTACGCAATCTGGCCGATCCCGCGGCGGGGCTGCAGGAATTGCGGCGCTTGCTCCGTCCCGGCGGGCGGGCCGCTGTTCTTGATTTCAACCGGGCCCTCGACCCCCAGGGGCTGACGGCCCAGTTCCAGCGCTTTTACTTGCGTCAGTTGGTCGTACCCCTGGCCAAGCGGGCAGGCCTGGAGGCTCAGTACGCCTACCTAGAGGACAGCCTGGCGCGATTCCCGACTGGGCCCCAGCAAGAGGAGTTGGCTCGGGAGGCGGGCTTCAGCCAGGCCCAGCATCAGCTGCTGGCGGGCGGGCAGATGGGGCTGCTGCAGTTGATTGCCTAGGGATCAGAAGCGGAAGGTGGTTTTGACCAGGGCCCCCAGCTGATCGAATCTCTCGCCGGCCGGTGTGTTCGCCCCCTGGGGCCGGCTCAGATAGAAGAGCGCTGGGGTCACCGCGAGGTTGTCGCTGACCTGGATGGAGTACCACCACTCCCAGACGTAGTTGGCGTCGTTGGCACCCCGGTCGCCATAGAGGCTGGTGGCGTAGGTGGCCTGACCGACTGCCATGCCGGCGCTGTTGCCCTTCACCAGGGCATTGCTCCAATTCAGGCCGAGGTTCCAGGAGCGGCTGTTTTTGGCAAGCCCATCGCTCTCTACCCCGGCCTCGTAGGTCGTGGTATTGATGCCGAAGCCCGCGCTCAGCGAGGGGACCCAGCCGTCGTCTGCCGGGACCCAGTAGCCGCTCAGGCCGTAGGCCGCCGTGGTGCCGGGATTCTGGAGTTGGCTGCCGGTCAGGAAGTTGGTGCCGTAGCCAATCCAGGGGGTTTGGTTCTGGATTTGGGAGTAGATCCCCGCTAGGCCAAAACGATCGTGGCTGTAGCCGAGCTGGACGGTTCCCGTGCCGCCGGAGCCTGAGGTGGCGATCCCGCCGACGCCTGGGCTGCCGAGGCCGCCGCGGTCCGCGACGTAGTTGGCGCTGACGGCGAAGCCAGCCTTCTGCCACCAGAGGCCCGCTCCGGTGCCGAGGTTTTTGTTGTAGGCCTCAGGCGCACCGTTCAAGGTGGTGACATCGAGGACCGTTTGTCTGGGGTAGACGCTCGGCCAGATCGCCAGCATGTCTTCCTGACCGACGCGGCCGCCGATGGAGACGGTGAAATCGCCGGCAGGGAATTGATAGAAGAGCCGATCGATCGAGACCTCGTTGGGCTTGCCGATTTCTTGAAAAGCAATCTCCAACTGGGAGAGGTTGGTGGGTGCGGGGAAGGGGCCGCCGAAGCTGTTGCTGGCCAGCGTGAAGTTGCCCGTCCGCAGCACTAGGCGCAGCAGGTCCTTGCCGCTGAAGCTGGTGTCGGAGAAGAGCTCGAGTTCGTAGTTGAAGGTGGCGGCGCCAAAGCAGCGTTTGGCTTGCTCCACCCCGTACTGCAGAAATTGCGGGTCGCTCTCTTCGACATCGCTGATGTCGGGACACCCGTTCACGGTTCTGTTTTGGGCCGTTCCATAGAACTGGTTCCCGCCCACTACGAAGACCGCTAGGCCCGAGAGCTTGGTGGTCGTGGAGAACTGCAGGGCCTCGAGCACGCCCACCTTGGCGTCGAGGGCATCGACCCGGCCCCGCAACACGGCCAGTTCCCGCGCGAATTCCTGGGTGAGGCGTTTGAGCGCGTCGGTCACCTCCGTGACCCGATCGAGGCAGGCGTTCAGTAGGGCTGCTGCCTCGTAGCGGCTCACCGCTCGGTTTCCGTCAAAGCTGCTGTTGGGGTAGCCGGCCACGCAGCCATAACGCTCGATCAGGTTGCTGAGCGATTGATAGGCCCAGTCACTCGGCTGAACATCTAAGAACTGGCTGATCGTGCTGACCTGCTCGAGTTCTGCCGCGGGAGCGGGTTGGCTCACGCTCAGCCCGGTCCCAAAGACGCTCCCCAACAGGAGCGCACGTAGCCGTGGGGGACCGGGCATCCAGGTCTGAAAGCTCGGGAGATTCTGCCTCCTGATTGATCAGTTCGTTTTCGTTCTGAACATGTTCATGTTTCAAAAATCACTAGTCTTTGTTCTGCAAGAAGGCTCTCGGGATTCATGAGCAGAACGCGGGACGCGATCAACGCTCACCTCTTCCCGGTGTTGGCCCTCATCGCCACGGCCAGCTCGGTCTCGATCGCCCTATCGCTCGGGGCGATTGGCGGTCAGTCGGTGCGATGGAACAAGTGCTTCAACACCTCCCTGGAGTGGTACCAGCGGAACCACCCCAACCTGAGCCTTGAGGAGCAGAAGGCCTGGTCGGCCCGGTTCTGCAATGGCGGTGCCTTGGTGAAGCCCACCCCTTGAGCTCGCCCCTGGAGCGCTGCCGGGAGATCGCTGGTTTTGAGGTGTTGGTTGGCGCCTTGGGCTACGCCTCCCTGGCCGATTGGGTGGCGCGCTGGGCGGCCATCGATGGACTGTCTCTTGCCCGCGAGGCCTGGCCCGTTGGGGTCGACTTCACCTGGATGGCGTCGGTGGGCTTGCCCCTGCTGGATCAACTGCAGCAGTTCCAAGGACGCTCATTGCTGGGTTTGGCGGCGATGCCGGGCTGCGGTAAATCCACCCTCTGCGCCTGGGCCAAGGCGGCAGCGGCCTCCTTGGGCATGGCCGTTGAGGTGGTGTCCCTCGATGACTTCTATTTCGAAGGCCAGGCGCTGGATGCGGCAATGGACGGCAACCCTTGGCGGGCACCCCGGGGCATTCCTGGTAGCCACGATGTGGAGCTCATGCTGCGCTGCCTGCGGCAATGGCGCAGCGAGGGGTCTTGTGAGGCCCCTGTTTTTGACAAGGCGCTGCGGCAGGGCCGGGGCGATCGCGCGGGTACTCGGCTGCTCAAAGCCGATCTGTTGATCCTGGAGGGCTGGTTTGTTGGAGCCGGTCCTTGGGCAGCGGCCCGTCATGGGGAGGAGAGCGCTGATTTGACTCCCTTGACCCACGCGGAATTGGCCTACAGGCCCGTCATTCAACGGAACGTTCTTCCCTATCAAGAGGTCTGGCGGCAGCTGGACGGTCTCTGGCAGCTGAGCCCGACCACGCTCTCCACGGTGACGGGCTGGAAGCGCCAGCAGAACCTGAGTCAGCAGCAACAGACGGGGTCTGGGCTGGCTGAGCACGAGCTTGAAACCATGACGCGCAGTCTTCAGGTCTGCATCCCGGAGTCGGCGCTGGTGTCGGGGCGATCCGCCGATGTCGTGCTGCGGGTCAATGCCCAGCGGCAGGTGGAGGAAGTTCGGCTGGCGGGCGGTTAGCGAGAATCCCCGCACGACGAACCCAGTCCAGAGCATCCGTGCATTTCCAGGACATTATCCAGACCCTGAACCGCTTCTGGGCTGAGCGGGGTTGCCTGATCCTTCAGCCCTATGACACGGAGAAGGGTGCCGGGACGATGAGCCCCCATACGGTGCTCCGCGCCATCGGACCGGAGCCTTGGGCGGTGGCCTACCCCGAGCCCTGCCGCCGGCCCACCGATGGCCGCTATGGCGATAACCCGAACCGGGCCCAGCACTACTTCCAGTACCAGGTGCTGATTAAGCCCAGCCCGGATGCCATTCAGGAGACCTATTTGGCCTCGCTGGAGGCCCTGGGCATCCGCGCCAAGGACCACGACATTCGCTTCGTCGAGGACAACTGGGAGTCCCCCACCCTCGGCGCCTGGGGTGTGGGCTGGGAGGTCTGGCTGGATGGCATGGAGGTGACCCAGTTCACCTACTTCCAGCAGTGTGGAGGCATCGATTGCCGGCCGGTCTCGATCGAGATCACCTATGGCCTGGAGCGCCTCGCGATGTACCTCCAGGACGTGGAGAGCATCTGGGATCTCTCCTGGGATGGCAACCGCTCCTACGGCGACATCTGGTTGCCGTTTGAGAAGGGTCAGTGCACCTACAACTTCGAGGCCTCCAACCCGGAGCGCCTCAAGCAGCTGTTCGCGATCTATGAGGCCGAGGCCGCGGATCTGGTGGCCAAGAAGCTGCCCGCTCCGGCCCTGGACTTCGTGCTGAAGTGCAGCCACACCTTCAACCTGCTGGAGGCCCGCGGCGTGATCTCGGTGACGGAACGCACCGCGACGATCGGCCGGATCCGCAACCTCGCCCGCCAAGTCGCCGAGGCCTGGCTGGAGGAGCGCGAAGCCCTGGGCTTCCCGCTGCTTAAGAAAGAGGCGGCGGTCGCGGCCTAACGAAGGGAACGCTCACTCCAGCCGGACTGGGGTGAGGTTTGCCATTGCTGCTCTTGGGCGGGGCCTTGGTGGCCCTGTCCCTTGGAGTCCTGCCGCTGTTGCTGGCGTCTCGGCTGGCCTTGGCGGTGGTGTTGGGTCTGCTGCAGTGCGGCTGGGCTCGCCGTCAACGCTGGTCCCTCTCCCAGCTATTGGCCTGGCTGCTGGCTCTGCTGTTGCTGGGTGGTTGGGGCTGGATGGGACGGCCCCAGCCCTCAGCGACTGATCCGGTTCAGCGGATTCCGCCCCACCAGCAGTCGCAGCAGGTCCAGGTGGAGGCGCGGCTGCTGCAGGACCCGCGAGGAATGGGTGCGTCCTGTCAGGCCTTGGCCGAACTTCCGCAGGGGCGGGTTCGTCTGCGCTTTCGCTCCTGCCAAGAGTTGCAGCAGGGCTGGCGTTTGCAACTGGAGGGCCGACTGAGGCGGCTGAGCGGCGGACCGCACCCGCTGCTGCCTGGGGCGGCGGAACGGCTCGCGGGCAAAGGGGTCTGGAGTGAACTGCGGGTTGAGCGTTGGCAGCTGATCGCCCGCCCGCCCACGCTGATGGCGGATGGTCGCCGCTGGATTGCTACGGAGCTGCGGCGGGTTGGTGGGGAGGAACCCGGCGGGCTGCTGGCGGCTTTGGTGTTGGGGCAAGCGATGGTGCCGCTGCCCGCGAGCCTGAAGGAATCCTTCCGGGCGGCGGGCCTCTCCCATGCCCTGGCGGCTAGTGGGTTTCATCTGAGCGTGCTGCTGGGCGCCGTGCTGCTGGTGACTCGCCGCGCTCCTGCCTTGATCCGTTGGCCGGCGGCCTTCGGTGCGATGGGGTTGTTTGGACTGCTGGCGGGCGGTCAGGCCTCCGTGGTTCGCGCTCTGTTGATGGGGGCGATGGCGTTTGTCCTGAAGGAGAGCGGTCGCCGCGCTCGTCCGCTGTTCACGCTCTTGCTCTGCCTGCTGCTGATGTTGGTGTTGCGGCCGAGCTGGCTTCTGGATGTGGGCTTTCAGCTGAGTGCGGCCGCCACGGCTGGCCTGATCCTCTCGGCCGGTCCCCTGGAGGAGCGACTGCGCAGGTGGCTCCCCCGTTGGGCGGCTGCCGCGATGGCGGTCCCTCTGGCCGCTTCGCTCTGGACCCTGCCGTTGCAGCTGCTGCATTTCGGCGTGGTGCCCAGTTACGCGGTCCTGGCCAATGTCCTGGCGGCTCCGTTGCTGACACCGCTGACCTTGGGGGCGATGGCGATGGCCCTGACTGCGGTGCTGATGCCACCCCTACTCGGGTTGCTGGGTGCGCTGATGGTGCCGATGGCACAGCTGTTGCTGGCTTTGGTGCAACTGATGGCCCGCTTGCCGATGGCCCAGTTGCCGATCGGACAGCTAGGGGTGCTCCTGGTGTTGCTTCTGCTGGCGGGGCTGCTGCCCTGGTTGCTTCCGGCCGGTCGCCGTTGGCGTCTGCTGGCGCTGCCACTGCTTCCCCTGTCGGTTGGCCTGCGCTGCTGGCAGCAGAGCCGGGACCAACTGCTGCTGGTTCGCCAGGCTCCGCGCCAATGGCTGGTCGTCCGCCACCAGGGCCGGGCGGGTCTGGTGAGCCTGAAGGCCGACCCCAGCAGTTGCCGCCGCGCTCAGCAACTGGCCCAGGGGCTGGGGGTTCCGCGCTTCGATTGGCTGCTCTTGCTTGATCCACTTCCTCAAGAGCCCAATCCCTGTTGGTCGCGCTTGGCCCACACCACGGTCGATCGCCTCTGGCCTGGGCAACAGCTGCACAGCCCAGGGCTCTCGGTGAGTCGCATCAGTTCCGATAGCCAGGGCCTGTCCTTCAGGGCAGGGCGACAGCGTTGGTTGGTGCTTCCCGATCGGCAGGCCTGGTGGAGCTGGCTGCGGCAGGGCCGCGGCGGCGGCTCGGTCTGGTTGGGGTTTGTTCCCAGCGCCCGGGAGGTGCAGGCCTTACGCGGCCTTCAGGCCTGGTGGCCCACTGCCGGTTCCACCAGCGGATGGCACCAGAGCTGAGCTGGCTGCTTGATCCGTACACTGGCCCAGTCGCCTGGAGAGGTGGCTGAGTGGTCGAAAGCGAACGACTCGAAATCGTTTGAAGGGCAACCTTCCGTGGGTTCGAATCCCACCCTCTCCGTTGCTTTTGATCAGCTGTGGAAGACCAGGACCAGCCCTTGGCTGACCTGGTGAAATTCCCGTTCTTCCCGGCTGAGATCGAGTCCGACCTCGAGCCCTTCTTTGAGGGCGTTGTCGTAGGGCGGTGGAGTCGGCGCTTGACCGGCAGTCCAGAGCGCCGCAATGCCAACCGAGGTGGCGTGCCAGCTAAAGCAATCGGTTGTGCCAATGGAGGGAGTCTTTAGCTCGTCTTCCAGCAGCTCGCGGATGGCCATGGCTCAGGAACAGTCCTCTCAGCATTCAGAGTTCGCTCTCTGACGGCAATCAGCTGACAGGTTTCGTGACTGATGGGCAATCAAACTTCAAGAGAACGCCCTTAGGCTGCGGCCCATGCTTGCTGGAATCGGGCCGATCGCCCTGGTGCACGAGTGGTTCACCCCCCGGTCGGTGGGGGGCTCGGAACTGGTGGTCCAGGAGTTGGATGCCCTGCTGCAGCAGCCCCAGCTCTTTGCCCTGGTGGATGGGGAGAGCGGTCGCCGCGGCAGCTGGCTGCAGGGTCGCTCGATCACCAGCTCCTTTGTCCAGCGCCTGCCCTTTGGCGTGAGCCATGTCCAGCAGTACCTGCCGCTGCTGCCCATGGCGATCGAGCAGTTGGATCTGACGGGCTACCCCCTGGTTCTCAGCAGCAGCCACCTGGTGGCCAAAGGCGTCCTGACCGGCCCGGACCAATGCCATCTGAGCTACGTCCACACTCCCGTGCGCTACGCCTGGGATCAGATGCACGCCTACCTGCGCCAGTCAGCCCTGGCACGGCGCGGGCTGGGCCCCCTGATTCGTGCGCAGCTGCATCAACTGCGCCAATGGGATGTCCTGAGTGGTCAGCGCCCGGATCAGTTGTTGGCCAACTCCCGCTTCACCGCCTCGCGTATCCGCCGCTATTGGGGCCGTGAGTCCACCGTCGTTCACCCCCCGGTTGAGGTGGACCGCTTCCGCTGGGATCAGCCCCGCGATGACATCTACCTCTGTCTCTGCAGGCTGGTCCCCTACAAGCGGGTGGATCTTGTGGTGGAGGCCTTCAACCGCACCGGTCTTCCCTTGGTGGTGATTGGAGACGGCCCCGAGCGTGCTCGCCTGCAGGCCATGGCCGGGCCCAATGTCCGCCTGCTCGGTCGCCTTCCCCAGGACGATGTCAATAACTGGTTGAGCCGTTGCCGCGCCTACGTCTACGCCGGGCTCGAGGACTTCGGCATTGCCCCGGTGGAGGCCATGGCGGCGGGGGCTCCGGTGATTGCTTTAGGGCAGGGTGGCTTGCTGGACACCGTCCGCTGCATCCAACGGGGCGATCGCCAGCCCACCGGCCTGCTCTTCCCGGATCAGCAGGTGGCCTCTCTGGTGGCGGCACTGGAGTGCTTTGAGCAGCAGCGGCTTTGGCAGCAACTCCCTGCCGAACGGCTCAGGCAATGGGCGGAGGGCTTCAGTCCCCTTCGCTTCCGCGCTCGCATGGAGGCGGTGATTGAGCACAGCTGGAACCGGCATCAACGGGCTCGCCAGGAGCGCAGCCGAGCCCTGCCTGTGCCTATGGCTTGAGTGACTGCAACGGGGTTTCGCTGCGAACACTTGACTTCTTTAATGACAACTGGAAACTGACCAACCGCTTCGCCGTTTGTCCGCTGTTGACTCGATTCCCGCTGAATCCACGGCCAGCTCTTGGCTGAGGGCTCAATCCAAGCGCGGACGCATCGTCAAACGCGTCGGTGACATCAGCTTTTCGCTGTTGGTGCTGATCCTGGGCTCCCCGCTGCTGTTGCTGCTGGCCCTGGTGGTCAAGCTCAGCTCCAAGGGATCGGTCTTCTATTGCCAGCGCCGCATCGGCCGCGGCTACAGGGGCTTTGGCTGCCTGAAGTTCCGCACGATGCGCAAGGACGCTGATCGTGTCTTGGCGGCGGTCTTGGCCTCCGATCCGGTCCTGCGGGCTGAATTCGAGCGGGACTTCAAGCTCAAAAATGACCCGCGGATCACGCCGATCGGCCGTTTCCTGCGCCGCTCCAGCCTCGATGAGCTTCCTCAATTCATCAATGTCCTCAAGGGCGAGATGAGCGTGGTGGGTCCCCGCCCGATCGTCTGGGATGAACTGGAGCGCTACGGCCGCACCATGGATGAAGTCCTGGCGGTTCGCCCTGGATTGACCGGCCTCTGGCAGGTCTCCGGCCGCAACAACCTGCCCTACGAGACCCGGGTCAAGCTCGATCTCTTCTACGCGCGCAACCGCAACTTCTGGCTCGACCTGGGCATCGTCCTGCGCACGATTGGTGTGGTCCTCCTACCGATGGACCGCGGCGCCTACTAAGAGGGCCACCAGCAGCCAGAGGCCCTCAAGACGGCGACTTAAAGCGAGGAGGCGTTCGACATCGGCTGGCTCGGGAGCCTGAGCCCCGGCAGCCAGCAGCGGTTTGCAGGTGCTCTGGTCGCCGTAGCGATTGACGCCCCCCAGTTGAATCCCCAGGCACTGGGCATAGATCGCCTGGGAGACCCCAGCGTTGGGTGAGGGGTCGGGCTTGCCCTCCAGCAGGGCCCGCCGCGCCAGGGGCAGGGCCCGTCGGGCGGTACTCGGCTGCGCCAGGGGCAGGCTGACGGTCACGAGCCGGCAGGGCAACCAGACCAGCAGATCATCGAGCCTGGCCCCGGCGGTCCCGAGCCAACGCAGGGTTCCGCGGCGGTAGCCGAGCATGGAATCGAGGGTGCTCGCGGCTTTGAATCCCCAGGCCAGGGCCAAAGGACCCGGCCCGCCGTATGGCCAGAGCGCCGCTCCGATCAGCATCCAGAACAGCGGAGCGAACAGACCATCAACAGCGTTCTCGCTGGCGGTCTCCGCGGCGGCCCGCAGGATCTCTTGGCGGCTCAAGTCCTGGGTGTCTCGGCCGACGATCCAGCTCAACGCCTGGCGCGCAGGCCCGAGCTCGGTCTCGTTTTTCAGGGCCTCCAGGACGGCCTGAACCGCCTGCTCCAGGCTCCTTCCGGCCAGGGCACTGGCCAAGGCGACCAGAAGCAGAGGCCAACCCAGAACCCAGGGCAGATCATGGCTGCGTTGCTCAAGCCACCAACCGCAGCCGCCGCTGCCCAGCACCAGTAGCAGGGTGATGCAGCAGCCCGCTAGCCGCAGGCCGAGGGGGGAGTGGCTGAACCAGCGCTCCGCGAAGCTCCGAAGTTGGGTGATCCACCAGCCCATGACCACGACCGGGTGCAGGCACCAGCGCGGGTCCCCGATCCAGCGATCGAGTCCGGCCGCAGCCAGGACCAATAAAAAGGGGTGGATCCCCGAGAAGGAATCCACCCCGACTGGAAGCAACAAGACCTGAATCAGGCGGCCTTCAGCCAGGAGAACATCGAACGCAGGCCCTTGCCGACTTTCTCGATCGGGTGCTGGCTGTCGCGCTCGCGGATCTTCTTCATTTCAGGCTTGCCGGCTTCGCATTCGGCCACGAAGTTGCGGGCGAAGGTGCCGTCCTGGATGTCGCCCAGGATGCGCTTCATTTCGGCCTTGGTCTCGGCGGTGATCAGGCGGGGACCGCTGACGTAGTCGCCGTACTCGGCGGTGTTGGAGATGGAGTCACGCATGGCGGTCAGGCCGCCCTTGACCATCAGGTCAACGATCAGCTTCACCTCGTGCAGGCACTCGAAGTAGGCCAGCTCGGGCTGGTAGCCCGCTTCCACGAGGGTCTCAAAGCCCGCCTTGACCAGCTCGGAGAGGCCGCCGCAGAGCACGGCCTGCTCACC
Organism: Synechococcus sp. W4D4; assembly: GCF_047716805.1. Lineage (NCBI taxonomy): Bacteria > Bacillati > Cyanobacteriota > Cyanophyceae > Synechococcales > Synechococcaceae > Synechococcus > Synechococcus sp. W4D4. The sequence goes on from NZ_CP180404.1 coordinate 278,222, forward strand.
GAAGAGGTCGGTCTCGGTCTCTTCCTTGAAGTTGGTCTCCAGGATGCCGGCGCGGGTGCCGCCGATGCCTTTGGCGTAGGCCATGGCCAGGCCACGGGCGTTGCCGGACGCGTCCTGGTGGATGGCGAACAGAGCAGGGACACCCTGGCCGTTCTGGTACTCCCAACGGACGGTGTGACCGGGGCCCTTGGGGGCGATCATCACGACGTCGACGTCAGCGGGGGGCTTGATCAGCTCGAAGCGGACGTTGAAGCCGTGGGCAAAGCTCAGCACTTTGCCGGCGCTGAGGTGGGGCGCGATTTCGGCGTCGTAGACGGCCTTCTGGGTCTCATCGGGCAGCAGCACCATGATCCAGTCCGCCTTGGCGGAGGCGTCGCTGACGCTCACGACTTCCAGGCCATCGGCCTTGGCCTTCTCGGCGGAGCGGCTGCCTTCGTAGAGGCCCACCACCACGTTCACACCGCTGTCTTTGAGGTTCAGGGCGTGGGCGTGGCCTTGGGAGCCGTAGCCAATGATGGCCACCGTTTTGCCGTTCAGCAGGCTGAGGTCGGCATCGGTGTCGTAGTACAGCTTGGCCATCAGGGGCTTCGGTTCAGCGCTAAGCAAGGATCGAGCTTACGAAAGCGCCGGTCAGCTCCCTCAGGCTTCGTTGGGGTGGGCGATCACCCGGTCGATCAGGCCGTAGTTCATGGCCTCCTCGGCGCTCATGAAGTAGTCCCGGTCGGTGTCCTTCTCGATCTTCTCGACCGGTTGGCCCGTCATGCCCGCCATGTTGTTGTTGAGCATGTCCTTCATGCGCAGGATCTCGCGGGCCTCGATCTCGATGTCACTGGCCTGGCGCTGGCTCGTGCCGCCCAGGGGTTGGTGAATCATGATCCGGCTGTGGGGCAGAGCCAGGCGCTTGCCCTTGGTGCCGGCACCCAGCAGGAAGGCGCCCATCGAGGCCGCCAGGCCCACGCAGATGGTCACCACGTCACTCTTGATGTATTGGATCGTGTCGTAGATCGCCAGACCCGCGGTCACCGAGCCACCGGGCGAATTGATGTACAGGTAGATCGGCTTGCTGTTGTCCTCGGAGTCGAGGTACAGCATTTGTGCCACCAAGCTGTTGGCAATGGCGTCGTTGACCTCAGAGCCGAGGAAGAGGATCCGCTCGACGCCAAGGCGCGTGTAGATGTCAACCCAACGCTCGTATTGGCTGCCGGGGAGGCGGTAAGGAACGCTCGGGGTACCGATGGGCATGGCTGGTCGGGTGAGTGAAGGACGGGGAAAGAGGGATCAGCCGATGCCGCCTGGCACGGGTGAGGGCAGGTCTTTTTGGCTTGTCAGGACCCGGTCAATCAGCCCGAAGTCCACCGCTTGCTCGGCGGTCAGGTAGGTCATCCGATCGGAGGCCTTGGAGAGTTCTTCGGTGCTCTTGCCGGTGTTGGCCGCGAGCATCTCGAGCATGGTGCGCTTGTTGTGCAGCACCTCCTGGGCCCGGATTTGGATGTCGCTGGCTTGGCCGCGTGCACCGCTGCGGGGCTGGTGGAGCACGATCGAGGCGTGGGGCAGGGCAGCCCGATGGCCCTTGGTGCCTGCGCTGAGGATCATCGCGGCGGTGCCCATGGCCTGACCGATGCAGATGGTGTGCACCGGGGGCTTCACGTAGCGGATCGTGTCGGCGATGGCGAAGGCCTCGGTTTCAAAGCCGATGGCATCGCCCGAGTACCAGCTGGTGCCCGTGGAGTTGATGTAGAAGAAAATCGGCTTCTCGGGGTTGTCGAACTCCAGATAAAGGAGCTGGGCAATGATCAGCTCGGTGACGTCGATGCCCATCTGACGCTTGGCATCGTCATCACTGAAGAGGGGCAAACCCAAGTAGACGATCCGCTCCTTCAGCAAAAGGGAGGGAAGGTCGGGCGGTGGGGTGCGCATCACGGCCGAATCGCCGTAGTAGGGGGCTGACACCGACATCCGCGGATCCACTGCTGGCATGAAGCCGGAGCCTAGCGGGGGTTGGCGGGGTCCTGATCGCCTTTCTCGCTGCGTTTTCCGTTGGACTTGCTGCGATTGCGTGCGTTGTTACCGCTTCCCTTCGGAGGAGTGGGGCCTGAGCTCTCATTCCCCTCCCAGCCATCGCGCTTGGCGAAGACCATCCGACCGGTCGGGGTCTGCAGGGCTCCGGTGACGGTCACCTGCAGGCGCTCACCGCTGAGGCCGTGGCCGCCATCGACGACCACCATGGTGCCGTCCTCGAGGTAACCCACCCCTTGATGGGATTCCTTGCCATCGCGGACGACCTTGATGCTGAGCTCATCGCCGGGCTGCACTTCTGGCCGAAGGGCAATGACCAGTTCGCTGAGGTTCATCACCTTCAGCTCTTGCACCTCGCCAACTTTGGCGAGGTTGTAGTCGGCCGTGAGCAGGGTGCCGCCGGTGTCTGCCGTCAGCTTCAGCAGCTTGTCGTCGACTCCGTTGCCTTCGTAGCGGGTGGTGTTGACCACCAGGCGGCGCCCGTAGCGCTCGCGCAGATTGCTCAGCAGCTTTAACCCGCGCCGCCCCTTGCCGCGCTTTTCGGTGTTGGAGGAGTCAGCCAGGGCCTGCAGTTCATCGATCACCGCCTGGGCCACGATCACCTGTCCCTCCAGCAGCCCCGAATCCAAGAGGCCGCGGATGCGGCCATCGATGATCACGCTCGTATCGAGGATCTTGGCGCTCGCGGGCATCAGCACCCCGTCGGCCACCAGCAGGGCTTCGGTGCTGTTGGGGTTGAACAGGCGCAGCAGTGTGCGGCCGTGGACCTCGGCGAGGTTGTAGCCCGAGACGCCAAAGAAGACGTTGGCGGCGATGGCTGCCAGGGGTTTCACCAGCACCAGCTCCCAGGGAAGGGAGAGGAACAGGATCGGCGAGATCAGCAGATTGGCCACGAGCAGGCCCAGGATCAAGCCCACGGCTCGGCTCACCAGCAGATCGGTGGGCATGGTGCGCACCTGCTCCATCAGCCGGCGCCGTAGCCGCTGGAACACCACCCCCGCCAATAGGCCTGCGAGGGCACCGCCGCCGCCGAGGATCCAGCTCAGCTGCTCAATGTTCTCGATGCGGATCAACTGTTGCTCCGGCAGCAGATCCACCCCGAGCCAGCCCGCGGCGGCTCCGGAGACCACGAACAGCACCAGGATGAGGGTGTCCACCATGGCGGGTGCTGTGGCTGCCAGTCGCTCGGAAGCAGCATGCCCTATTGCGGCGGGTTTGGCCCAGGGAGGTAACCGGCCTTCAGCTCGCCGGCCGCCGCGCAGTGCCTACCTACACATCCCGTTTTGCCATCGGCGCTGCTTTTATTGCGACTTCCCGGTGGTGCCGCTGGGGGATCGGGCCGGTGGCGGAGCAGGGCAATCCGGCAGCCGCTCGATTGAGGCCTACCTGGAGCTGATCACGGCGGAAATCGAGGCCTCACCCCCCGGACCGCCACTCTCGACCGTCTATGTGGGGGGCGGCACCCCCTCGATGCTCACGGCGGAGCAGATCAAGGTTCTGCTTCGGAGCCTGAGGAACCGCTATGGCTTGGCGCCCGGTGCCGAGATCAGCCTGGAGCTCGATCCCGCCAGCTTTGATCAGACGCGCCTGCAGGGCTATCTCCAGGCCGGGGTCAATCGGGTCAGCCTCGGTGGTCAGAGTTTCGATGATCAGGTGCTCGAGCGCCTCGGGCGGCGGCACCGCCGTGCTGATCTCGTGGAGGCGGCCGCCTGGCTGCAGGCTGCCCGGGCTCAGGGTGAGCTGGTGAGTTGGAGCTTGGATCTGATCCAGGGGCTGCCGGGAGCCACGGCCCAGCACTGGCAGCAGCAGCTGCAGCAGGCCCTCGCGCTGGATCCACCCCACCTCTCGGTCTATGACCTGATCGTTGAACCGGGAACGGTCTTTGAGCGGCTGGAGTCCAACGGGCAACTCCAGCTGCCCCTGGAGGACCTCGCCGCCGATTTGATGGAGCTCACGGCTGGAACCTTGGCCGCTGCAGGGTTTGGCCACTACGAGATCTCGAACTACGCCCAGCCCGGCCACGCCTCACGCCACAACCGCGTCTATTGGAGTGGTGCCGGCTGGTGGGGATTCGGGATGGGGGCGACAGCGGCCCCTTGGGGCGAGCGCCAACCGCGGCCCCGCACCCGTGAGGGCTACGCCGCATGGCTGCAGCGTGACCCAGTCGAGGGCCCCGAACCCCAGCCCATGCCCATCGATGAGCGGGTGATGGTCGGCCTCCGCCGGCGGGAGGGTGTGATGCTCTCGCCGCTGTTGGCTGGGTTGGATCAGGCGGAGCTGAGGCGCCGCTGGCAGCCTTATCTCGAGCGTGGCCTTCTCCGCCGTGAGGGCGGTCGCTGGCGTCTCAGTGATCCAGAGGGCTTGGCTCTGAGTAATGCGGTCCTGCGGGAGTGGCTGGCGTGGTGGGAGGAGCAGGTTGCAGAGCACCCACCCAGCCCCTGAGAGCTTCAACGCAGAGGGCGCGGCCCTGGATCAGGGGAGGGCAGAAGGGCGGTTGTTTGGCTGTTAGCCCCAGTAAATCGGCGGTGACGCGCACCTGGCCATCGCACTGCTCTCCAGCGCCGATGCCAATGACGGGGATCGTGAGCTCCTGGCTCAGGGCCCTGGCCAATTCAGCGGGGACATGCTCAAGCACCAGGGAAAAACAACCGGCGGCTTGCAGGTCGCGGGCGCAGCGCTTCAGGCGCTCTTGGCTGATGGGGTCGTTCGCTTGGCGGCGATAGCCCAGGCGATGCACCGACTGGGGGGTGAGCCCCAGGTGGCCCATCACCGGGATGCCGGAGCGCACGAGGCGATCGACAACCGCCAAGGTCTCTGGTTCCCCGCCTTCCAGCTTCACGGCGGATGCGGGGCTGTTCTTCAGCACTTGCCCGGCGGCGGCCACGGCTTGGTCCACGCCGCACTGGTAGCTGAGAAATGGCAGGTCCGTGATGATCAGCGGTTGCTGATTGGCGGGGCGCTGCAGCCCGCGGCCCACGGCCCGGGTGTGCATCACCATCTCTTCGAGGGTGACCGGAAGGGTGGTGGCGTGCCCCAGGACGACCATGGCCAGGGAGTCACCCACCAGGATCGCGTCTGCCCCTGCGTCCTCCACCAGGGCCGCGGAGAGCGCATCCCAGGCCGTGAGGACGGCGATTGGCCGGCCCTCCTGCTTGCACGTGAGCAGATCAGCAGGTCGCACCTGGCGATCACCGGATGGATGGGGCTCATTGCTAGCATCCGACTGACTCGGACCCATGCGGCCCGGACGCCCAAATCTGGTCAGGACCGGAAGGGAGCAGCCACACGGGATGCTCTTGGCAGGCGTGGACTCCGGGTCACCCAATTGAGCCACAAAAAAGGGGCCCACAGGGCCCCTTTTGCTTGGGTTGAGTCCCGCGCTCAGTTGTTGTTTTGACGGTTGAGCAGGAAGGAGGGGATAGCCGCGCCGGGCAGGTCGCCTTCAGCGCTGTCGCCGGCCACGAAGCTGTTCAAGGGGCGCTCTGGGCGATAGGCACCGCCGCCTTCGAAGCCCGTGGCGATGACCGTGACGTGGATCTCGCCTTCCAGCTTCTCGTCCACCACGGCACCAACAATGATGTTGGCCTCGGGGTCGACCACGTCGTAGATCACCTCGGACGCGGTGGTCATGTCCTCGAGGGTCATGTCCTTGCCGCCGCTGATGTTGATCACGCAGCCCTTGGCACCGTCGATCCGGGCGGACTCGAGCAGCGGGCTGTTGATGGCGGCCTGTGCGGCTTCGCTGGCGCGGGAGCGGCCGGAACCAACGCCCAGACCCAGTAGGGCCGTGCCGGCATCGTTCATGACCGAGCGGACGTCGGCGAAGTCCACATTCACCAGGCCGGGCTTGGTGATGATGTCGGTGATGCCCTTCACGCCCATCCGGAGGACGTCGTCAGCGGCGCGGAAGGCGTCCTGCAACGGAGCGCCAGCGATGGCTTCCCGCAGCCGATCGTTCGGAATCACAATCAAGGTGTCCACGTGCTCGGAGAGGCGGGCGATGCCCTCCTCGGCCTGACGCATGCGGCGGCGACCTTCAAAGCCGAAGGGCTTGGTGACGATGCCCACGGTCAGGGCGCCGCACTCCTTGGCAACTTCTGCAACGACCGGAGCGGCACCAGTGCCGGTGCCGCCACCCATGCCTGCGGCGATGAAGACCAGGTCAGCACCCTGGAGGGTCTGGGCCAAGTCGGTGCGGGATTCTTCGGCTGCTTTCTGACCGATGGCCGGGTTGCCGCCTGCCCCAAGGCCACGGGTCAGCTTCTGCCCGAGCTGAACCCGCTGCTTGGCTGCGGATTGAAGCAGGGCCTGCGCATCGGTATTGAGTACGCGATATCCAACGCCATCGAGATCCGAGAGGATCATCCGACCAACGGCATTGCTGCCGCCGCCGCCCACGCCGATCACCTCAATCCGTGCGGACTGACTAGGCACGATCCCCGCCGAGCCATTGCTGGTGACGGCACTGAGGCCCTCGGGTGCGATCTCCATAGCAGGTGCAGTGCCGTTGGTGCTTCGCTGCATTATGTCGTTGATCCTGCCGATCACAGGCTTAGTTCGGCATACCTTTGCTGTCCAAGGGCTTTAGCGCAATGCCCTGTCACCGTTTACAGGTTTTGCCGCTGGCTCTAGGGGTTGCGGGCTGCAGTTTGGGGCGCGGCTTTGGCTTCAGGTGGTTTCGGTTTGGCCTTGGCGGGAAGGCCTAGTTCAGGTTGATCCGGATCGCTGAGGTCAATCGACTGCAGTTTCAGGTTGCGGATCTGGCCGGGCAGTTCTGTGGAGAGGTGGCGCAGGACATCCAGGCGCTTGGCCAACTTGTCGTCGTTGGGGCCCAGGTGGATGTCCCCCAGGGCTGCGGTCCGCAGCCAGAGGCTGCCGTTGGCTTCAAAGCGCACCTGCAGCAGGGGGCTGCCCAGGGCATCCCGCTCCGCCAGGACCCGAGCCAAGGCTGGGCGTAGGCGGTCCTGCCAGCCCAGGACCATCACCGTTGGTGCGGCGGCGGGGGCGCCCGCGAGTTGCTGACGGCGCGTCATCCAGTTGCCGAGGCGATCGACGTAGCCCATCTCGAAGCCCTTACGGCTGCGGCGTTGGGCCTGGGCGACCGCTTCCCTGTCCACCAGGGCGATCTGTAGCCGAGGCGGAAGCATCAGGCGGTTCACCTGGACCTGCTCCACCGGAAGTCCCGCCGAGAGACGTTGGGCCAGTTGCTTGGGTTGGAGGGTGAGCAGTGGCATGGGCAGTTGCAGGTTCCCCTCTCGGATCACCTGCGCTCGGCTGACCTGGCGACTTCCCAGGACTTCGATTTGCTCGGGGTCGCGCACGACCCAGCCCTGCTTCAGCAGGCCCCATCCCAAGACCCCTGCACTGCCAGCGAGGACCGCAATCCGCCAGATCTGCTTCCAACGCTCTTGCCGGCGTTCCTGCCGCAGCTGGCGTCTGCGCTCAAGGGCTTGGCCTGAGCGCGAGGAGGCCGTGCTCACAATTCGCAGCGGGAGCGGGACATCAGTTGATCCCGCCAGCGGCGGGCGCGCTCGGCATCGGCAAAGGGAACATCCGCCTGGCGGCCTCCCCCCATCAGACGAAGCCGGCAGGCCCCCTGCGCTTCTTCGGTGAGGGGGGCTTCGCCGGAACCCAGGGCCAAGAGGTCGACCTGATCGAGGCTTTTGACCTCAAAACGACCGATCTCGTTGAGCTTCCCGGACTCAAAGACGCTCCAGGCGATGGTTCCGTCGATCAGGCGGGCGCCTCCGCAGTCATCGAGCTTGGAGAGCTCGGCCCCCTCAGCCCAGGTGCGAAAGAGATTCTGGCGGCGGCGTTCCAGCCAGCCGAGGGCGGTGATCAGGGGAAAGATCACCAGCAGAGGGAGCCAGATCAGACCGTGACTCATGCCGCTTCGGTCCTCCTGGATTGACGGGGCTGCGCTGATTCTTGCGCCAGCTGCACCAATTCGTGCACCAACTCTTCAAGCGGTAACCCTGTCTTGGCCCAGAGCATCGGATACATGCTTTGGCTGGTGAAGCCGGGCAGGGTGTTGATCTCGTTCAACCACAGCGCCCCGCTGGCTTCCTCATAGAAGAAGTCCACCCGGGCTAGTCCGGAAGCACCCACGGCCCGGCAGGCGGCGATGGCCATGGTCCTGGCCCGCTCACTGAGGGCCTCGGGCACGTCAGCGGGGATCACGGTGTGGCTTTTGCCGTCGCTGTATTTGGTGTCGTAGTCGTACCAATCAGCGTCAAAACAAATCTCTCCGAGCACCGAGGCGCGCATCTGCTGCCCGCCCAGGACGGCGCATTCCAGTTCTCGGGCTTGGATGCCCTGTTCCACCACCATGCGGGGGTCGTGCTGGGCCGCTAGGGCTAGGCCCTGCAGCAGCTCAGCGCGGTTGTTGGCTTTGCTGATGCCGACGGAAGATCCGAGGTTGGCGGGCTTGATGAAGCAGGGGTAGCCCAGCTGCGTCTCCAGCTGTAGTGCCAGGGCCTCGGGCCGGTCCTCGAGTTCGCTGGCCGCAACGCAGGCGTAGGGCACCTGGGGCAATCCGGCAGCGGCAAAGGCGGCCTTCATCGCCTGTTTGTCCATCCCCACAGCGGAACCCAGGACCCCTGAGCCCACAAAGGGCACCTGCATCAGGCTGAACAGGCCTTGGATCGTTCCGTCTTCCCCGTTGGGGCCATGCAGCACGGGAACCCAGAGCTCGATGTCGAGTGCACCCTCGGGGAATCCTTGAAAACCAGGCCTGAGCGGCGCCGCCGGCAGTTCGCTGCGCTCAGCTGGGGTGCCTTTGGCCAGGACGGCATCGGCCACTGCCGGCGGCCACCAGTGTCCCCATTGGTCGATGTAGAAGCAGTCCAGCCGATAGCGCTCTGCATTGGCCCCGGAGCGCAGGGCCGTGGCGACGGTGCTGGCCGAGCGAATCGAGACCGCATGCTCGCCCGAGACACCCCCAAAGACCAAACCCAAGTTGATGGCTTCGGTGCTCATAGGGGCGTCAGGTCAGGGGCCAAACGTATCAGTGATTTCGCGCTTAGCCAGCGTCAGGACAGGGCTACTCCGCTGAGGGAGAAGGCCCGCACGTCCTCGATGCGCACATCCACGAGATCGCCGGCTTGCCACTGCCCACCAGCGGCGCGGGCGGCGGGGAAGAAGGTCAGGCGGTTGGTGCGGGTTCGCCCCATCACCTGATCGGCCTGCTTGGGGTTCACACCCTCCACCAGCACCTGCTCCGTGCGGCCGGCGTAGCGGGCGCTGCGCTCCTTGGCCTTGCGCTCCACCAGGGCGTTGATCTCTTGGAGGCGTTGCACTTTCACCTCTTCGCTCAACTGGTTAGGCCAGTCAGCTGCAGGGGTGTTTGGACGGGGCGAATAGGCGGCGGTGTTCACCTGGTCAAAGCCGATCTCGTCGATCAAATCCAGGGTGCGGCGGTACTGGGCGTCGCTTTCCCCCGGGAAGGCCACGATCACATCGGCACTGATGGAGGCGTCGGGCATGCGATCGCGGATGCGGTCGATGATGCGGCGGTAGCGCTCGACGGTGTAGCCCCTGGCCATGGCCTTGAGGACCTCGTCGTCTCCGCTTTGAAAGGGGACGTGGAAGTGCTCGCAGACCTTGGGCAGATCCGCGCAGGCGTCGATCAGCCGCTCGGTGAAATAGCGGGGGTGGCTGGTGGCGAAGCGAATGCGTTCAATCCCCTCGACGTCATGGACGGTGTGGAGGAGATCCGTGAGGGTGTGTTGCCGGCGGCCTTCCGGCGTGATCCCTGGCAGGTCGCGGCCGTAGGCATCGATGTTTTGCCCGAGCAGGGTGATCTCCTTAAAGCCCTGGGCGGCCAGTCCTTCCATCTCGAGCTTGATCGCCTCGGGTAAGCGCGATTGCTCCTTGCCCCGCACCGAGGGCACTACGCAGTAGGTGCAGCGCTCGTTGCAGCCATAGATCACGTTGACCCAGCCGCAGATGCTGCTGTCGCGGCGGGCGGTGGTGATGTCCTCAAGGATGTGGTGCTCCTCGGTGGCCACGACCTGTTGGCCCTGCTCCACCTGGTTCAGCAGGACATCGAGGCGATTGGCGTGCTGCGGCCCCATCACCAGGTCCAGTTCTGGCACTCGGCGCAGCAGGGATTCGCCTTCCTGCTGGGCGACGCAGCCGGCCACGACCAAGGTGAGGTTGGGGTTGGTGCGTTTGCGCTGGGCTTGGCGGCCCAGATAGCTGTAGACCTTCTGCTCAGCGTTATCGCGGATCGTGCAGGTGTTGTAGAGGACCAGATCGGCCTCCAGCTCAGCCGTGGCCTCGCTGTAACCCATGGATTCGAGGATCCCGGCCATACGCTCGGAATCCGCCTTGTTCATCTGGCAGCCGAAGGTGGTGATCCAGTAGCTGCCGCGTCCCGTTGTGGCCTCAGGGGCCTGGGGAGCACTCAGTTGTGTCGCCGTCATGACTCCAGTTTCCGGTATGGGCGGCGCGGCGGTTCGATCCGTGCCAGCTTGAAGGAGAAGCCGTGTTTCGATGCGCCTCCGTCTGAGCCGTTTTCGCCTCAGCAAAGCGGTGCCCTTGGCCATCAGCCGCGGCACGACCTCTGCTGTTGAGCACCTGCTGCTGGAGCTGGACCATGGCGGCATCACCGGCCGCGGCGAGACCGGTGGCTTTGATACGGGGCACCGCCACTACGAGACCGACGCGGTTGCAGCGGAACTCGAGGCCCTGGTGCCACGGCTGGATTCCCTCGAGCCCCAGCCTCTGCAAGCCCTGGAGCCCCTACTGGCTGGGCTGAGCCCACCGGCCCGCTGCGGTTTGGATCTGGCCCTGCACGACTGGTGGGGACAGCGCCTGGGACAGCCGCTGCATCGGCTTTGGGGCTTGGATCCCGCGGCCTGTGTGGCCACCAGCGTCACCCTGGGTTTGGGATCGCTTGCGGCGGTGTTGGCGCGGCTGGAGCGTTGGCGGCAGCAGCTGCCGGCTACGCGGGTGAAGCTGAAGTTGGGCTCCCCCGATGGCCTGGCCCATGACCGGCAGTTGGTGGAAGGGGTGAAGGCGGTCCTACGTCCTGGCGATGAACTGCAGATCGATGCCAATGGGGGCTGGGACCTCGAGGGCGCCCACCAGATGATCCCCTGGCTGGCGGATCAGGGCGTGGTGTTGGTGGAGCAGCCCTTGCCGCCCTTGGCGGATCCCGAGGCCGACCGGGCTGGATTTGCGGCGCTGCATGGACTGGCGTCCGTTCCTCTGGTGGCCGATGAGAGCTGCTGGGACCTGTGCGATCTGCTGCGCCTGGCTCCCCATGTGGATGGCATCAACATCAAGTTGGTGAAATCCGGTGGTCTCAGCGAGGGCCTGCTCATGGCCCGCACGGCCCATCGCTTGGGTTTGAAGGTGATGCTCGGTTGCTATTCCGATGGCGGATTGCTGAATAGTGGTGCGGCTCAACTGCTGCCCCTGGTGCAGTGGCCTGATCTCGATAGCCACCTCAACCTGGTGGATGACCCCTTCTCTGGGCCCGATCGCCAGGGGGATCGGCTCGTTCCGGCGGATCGCCCGGGCCTGGGCGTCCAGGAGGTGGGCTGATGCTGTCGACTGAGCGTCCAGTGGTGCTTTTGCAGCATGGCGGGCTCGACAACCTCTCTGGCAAAACAGGGTTGGCGATGCTCCGGTATCGCTCCGGTCCGATCGTGGCGGTGGTGGACCCGGCCCACGCCGGGGAGTCCCTCGAGGCGGTCACTGGGATTCAGCGCTCCGTTCCCGTGCTGGCGAATGTGGAGACGGCATTGCCCTACGGCCCCGAGGTGGCGGTGGTTGGGTTGGCGCCCTCCGGTGGACGGCTGCCCATGGAGATGCGGGGCGATGTGGTCCAGGCCCTGCGGGCTGGGCTGAGCTTGGCCAGTGGTTTGCACAGTCGCCTGGCGGATGACCCGGAGTTCGCAGCGATTCCCTTGGCTCCAGGCCAGTGGATTTGGGATCTGCGCCATGAGCCAGCGGATCTTGAGGTGGCGACAGCCCGTTGCGCCGCCTTGCCCGGCCGGCGTGTGCTGGCGGTCGGCTCCGATATGGCCGTTGGCAAGATGAGCGCCTGCTTTGAACTGCAGCACTGCGGGCTGCAGCAGGGCCGGGACGTGCGCTTTGTCGGCACCGGCCAGGCAGGGATTTTGATCAGTGGCCAAGGTGTGGCCCTGGATGCTGTGCGCGTCGACTACGCCGCCGGCGCGGTGGAAGCGGCGGTGCTCAAGGCTGCTGAAGGGGCCACGGCCGACACCTTGGTTTTGGTGGAAGGGCAAGGGTCCCTCTGTCATCCGGGCTCGACGGCCACCCTGCCTTTGATGCGCGGCAGCCAACCCACGGCCCTGCTGTTGGTGCACAGGGCCGGTCAGACCCATGTCCGCACCCGTCCCGGTGCCGCTTTGGTGGCAATTCCGCCGTTGCCAGAGGTGATTGCGGCCAATGAGGCCCTGGCCGCCTTGGCGCGCCCCGATGGATGGCGTCCCAAGGTGCGAGCGATCTGCCTGAACACTGCCCTCTTGAGTGAGGACCAGGCTGAGCAGGAACGCTCTTCTTTGCAGGCGCTGACAGGCTTGCCGGTCTGGGATCCCGTGCGTCAAGGACCCTTTGAGCTGCTGGAGGCCCTGGGCTAATGCCGCACTTTGCTCCAAATAGGGCGAATCCCCTGATCCTCAGAGAGAATCAGGGGATTCTAGAAGGGGCGAGCGAGGGGACTTGAACCCCCGAATGCCGGGACCACAACCCGGTGCCTTAACCACTTGGCTACGCCCGCCAGGGCGTGCGAATCCTACCAATGCAACAGTTCTCGATCGATGACTGCCTCCGCGGGTGATGGACGCTGGACCTGGGCGGCGGCGGCCGGTGTCGCCGTTTTGGCCTTGGCGGTGACGAACCCCGGGACAGAGGATTTCGAGTCATTTGCTGGCGATCAACTCGTGCGGGCTGCTTCCCGCGAGCTCTGCGCTCCTGGATCACTCCCTCTGTTGGCACGCTTGGTGATTCGGGATTGCCCCCAGCTGGTGGCGAGTCAGCGCACGGCGTTGGGTCAGTTGGCGGCGGCTTCGAGCCGCCGATACAACGCCGGTCTGTTCAGCATCTACACGACCGAGTTGGGCGGTCAGACCCTGTTGCCGGGACTCACCATCCCCCGCTATCGCGCTGTGACCTTGGGGGGCGCTGGCCAACTCTTGGTGGTTCAGAGTTCAGAGGGAGCGGCGCCGGGTTTGGCGCAGCGTTGATCGCATTCGGGATGGATTTAGGCATCGAGCAGCGGCTGCAATGTTTGGTGCCGCGGGCCCTGCTGGATCCCGAGCGCAGAGATCTGCCCTGCGGCGATGCCCAGGGATTACTGCCGGTCGAGTTGCGCTGGCAGGGCGATCAGCTCCGATCGATCGAACCTTGCAACCAGCCAGGGTTGCCTTTAGCGCTGACCCCCTTGGTGGACCCCCATGTCCATCTCGACAAGGCTTTCAGTTGGCCGGACTTTCCCAACTACAGCGGCCGGATGCAGGCGGCGCTGGAGCAGAACATGCAGGAGGGGCAAGAGCGCAGTGCTGAGCAGGTCCTGCAGCGCGGCGAGAGGGCCCTGGATCAGGCCTGGCGTTATGGCCTGCGGGGGCTGCGTAGTCACATCGACAGCGGTGGCCCCTGCGCGCTGCCCAGCTGGGATGCCCTGCTGCAGCTTCAGGAGCGATGGAGGGACCGGATCCGCTTGCAGTTGGTCGCCCTGGCCCCGCTTCCCCTCTGGGGCCAGGGCGAGGGTTTGGCGTTGGCGCGGCGGGTGTCTGCCGCGGGTGGGCTTCTCGGTGGTGTCTTGGGACCTCCATTCCCCAGTAGTGGCCGGGATGGGACGGACCTGGATGTGCTGCTGCGGTTGGCCGGAGAACTGGGCTGCGGCATTGATCTGCACATTGACGAGTCCTCCGAGGCCCCCGCCGCTGGGGTCCAGCTTCTGGTTCAACGGCTCGAACGGTTTCACCCGGGGGTGCCCATCACGTGCAGTCACGCCAGCAGCATGGGGCTGCTGACTGCGCGGCAAGCTCGGCCGCTGGCGCACCGGTTGCAGCGCCTGGGGGTGGCTGTTGTGGCCTTGCCCACCACCAACTTTTGGTTGTTAGGCCGTGAGCAAAGCGTGAGCTCTGGTTTCCGTCCCCTGGCCCCCCTGCGCCTGTTGCAGCAGGAGGGGGTCGCGGTGGCGCTGGGGGCTGACAACGTCCAGGACCCCTGGTACCCCGGCGGTGACTTCGACCCGTTGGATTTGCTGCGTCTGAGTTTTCGCGCCACCCACACCCCCCCTTGGGAGCGCCAGGGCCTGATGCCGTTCACGACAACGCCTGCGCGCCTGTTGGGGTTGGCCTGGGACGGGGTGCTGCGGGTCGGAGGACCGGCGGATCTGTTGCTGACCAGCGCCGGTAGTTGGCCGGAACTGCTGGCCCATTCCCCGCAGCGCCGGGTGTTGCGACAGGGCCGTTGGTTGCCGCCACCGGAACAGGCCCATCCCGATCCTCGGCTTGCCAATTTGGTCTGATGCAGAGCACCTCTGACCTGCCGGGCTCCCTGCCCCCGGGCCTCCCTGATCCGGCGACGTCCGCCCAGCTCGAGGCCCTGGCCTCGGATCTTCGCGCCGCTGGATTGCCCTTGCTGCGGAGTGCGGGGGAGCTGGAGAGCCTGGCGGCGGATGGATTTGTGTATTCGCCCGTGCTTCAGCCCCTGCTCTGTGGTCTGCGCGCCCAGATCGGCGTTCAGGTGAATGCCCCTGAGCAGGTGCTTCAGGTGGCCGCGGCCTGCAGCCGCCATGGGGTCAGCCTGACGGTGCGGGGTGCTGCGACGGGGAACTACGGCCAGTGCATTCCCTTGGCCGGTGGCTTGCTGCTGGAGACCAGTGGCCTGAACCGCCTGCGAGGGGTTGATGCCACCTCGGGGGTCTTCACTGCTGAACCCGGGATTGTCTTGGCGGAGCTCGATCGCCAGTTGCTCGCCCATGGCCGGGAGCAGCGTCTGTTGCCGAGCACGGTGCGCACCGCCAGCCTCGGCGGCTATGTGGCGGGAGGATCCGGCGGCATTGGTTCGCTGCGCTGGGGATTTCTGCGGGACCCCGGGCACCTGCTGGGGGTGGAGATGGTGACCTTGGAGGCCGAGCCGCGGCTGCTGCAGCTGGACGCCAGCGCCGCCCGTCCCCTGAACCACGCCTACGGGACCAATGGGATCTTCACGGCCTTGACCATGGCCTCCGCTCCGGCGGTGGCCTGGCGGCAGTGGGTGCTGGAGTTTGACGAGTGGTCATCGGCCCTGGCTGCGGCCCAGCAGCTATCCGCCTCTGCCTTGGAGTTGAAGGCCTTGTGTCTGCTGGAGGCCGCCGTCGCTGCGCGCTTGCCTTGGCCCCAGGGTTGCCCGGGCGCCACGGGCGAAGGCCATCGGGTGTTGCTCCTGGCGGCGCCGGATGCCACGAGCGTCCTGGAGTCCTGGACGCTTGAGCTCGGGGGGCGGCTGAGCTGGAGCGCTCCCCAAGGGCAGAGCCGGGGAATTCCGCTGCGGGAGCTGACCTGGAACCACACGACCCTGCATGTGCGCAGCCAGGATCCCGGTTGGACCTATCTGCAGCTGCTGTTGCCACAGCCGGAGGCCCCAGCTCTTGAGGCCCTAAGGGAGCGTTGGGGCGACGATCTGCTCTGGCATCTGGAGGCGGTCCGCAGCCAGGGCCGGCAGCGCTTCGCCTGTCTCCCGTTGGTGCGGTGGCGTGGGACCCGAGCTCTCCAGGACCTGATCGATCAGGCCCGAGAGCTCGGTTGCCTGCTCTTTAACCCCCATGTCATCAGCGTTGAAGACGGGGGCCTTGGGGTGGTGGATGCCGATCAGGTGGATGCCAAACGGGCCTATGACCCAGCGGGGCTGATGAATCCAGGCAAGTTGCGCGGCTGGACTTAGCAGCCGAGGCTGGCCCGGGTGTCGACTCCCGTGGTGGGATTGGTGCCAGACGCGCTGATGCAGAGGCTGCGCTGATCGGCGCGATCAAGCAGGGCATCGCTGAAGTCGGCGTTCTCCACCTGGGCGCCGGTGAAGGTGCTGCCGGAGGCGATCACCCCCACCAGGACGGCATTGCGCAAGTCGGTCCCGCTCATGTCGGTGCGATCCAGCAGCACATCCGAGAGGTCAGCGCCGTTGAAGTTGGCTTCGGGGAAGGCCCCCTGGGTCAAGATCGCGCCATGGAGGTCGGCCCCACTGAAGTTGGCGGCTTTGCCGACGGCCCCTGCGAAGGAGGTGTTGGCCAGTTGCTGACCAGAGAAGTCCTTTCCGCTTTGGTTGGTGAGGGTGTAGTCGACGGTGTCCTGAAACAGCGCCCGATCCTGCAGTCCCACACCAGCAGAGGTGTCGAGGGCCATGGTCATGGCCGGAGCCGACAGCAGCATCACCACGGCCCACAGCCAACTGAAGAGACGGATGTAGGTCATGGCGGTCATGGGGCCGGGTCTTCAGTCTGTCGGGTCGAGCAGGGGGAGGAGTGCCGCCACCAGATAAAGGGAACCGCAGGCGACCGGCAGCCCCTCCGATTGCACAAGCCACTCAAGGTTTTCACTCAGCTCGTTGGCCCCTTCCTCGATGCCTGGGAGCTCTTGGCGCAGCTCATCAGCACTCCAACTGGCGTGCTCTGGCAATGGGACGACGCGCACCTGGTCACCGGGTTGCAGCAGTTGGCGCAGTAGATCCGGGGCGTCCTTGTGCCGTTGCATTCCGATCAACCAGCGCCGCTGAGTGGGCTCGAGTTCTTGGCGTAGGGCCGCGGCGGCGGGGGGGTTGTGGGCCCCATCAATCAGCAGAGCCTGGCCGCGGAACCGACGGAGCTCGAGGCGACCAGGCCAACGGGCCTGCTGGAGGCCGCGGCGGATGGCGTCATCCGGGATGGCCCAGCCCTTCTCCCTCAGGGCTTCTGCTGCGGCGATCGCCACGGCGGCATTGCTGCGTTGCAGGTCGCCATGGAGTCCTAAGGCCGGGCCCCCATCAGCTTGGCCAGGGAGGGGATCTCTCCAGCGCAGCTCGCAATCTCGCGCCGTTGCTTGCGCTTGAAGCACCGCGGTCACCTCAGGGGCCTGGGGGCCGCTGACGGCGATGGCCCCTGGATTCATGACGGCAGCCTTTTCTTGGGCGATGGCCTCGAGGGTGGGGCCGAGGTGTTCGATGTGGTCCAGGCCGATGCTGGCGAAGGCCAGAACGTCTCGCCGCGGGTGGACCGTTGTGGCATCGAGCCGGCCGCCGAGTCCCACTTCAAGGACGGCCAGTTCCACCTCGGCTTCAGCAAACGCGACAAAGGCAGAGACGGTGATCAGTTCAAAGGGGGTGAGGTCGTGGCGTAAAGCCACGGGCTGCAGCCGTCGCAGAAGGCGTTTCAGCTCTTCCTCTGCAATGGTTCCCTTGGGAAGGCGGATTCGCTCACACCAACTCAGGAGATGGGGGGAGGTGTACAGCCCGCAGCGCACCCCGGCGGCGGTAGCGATTCGCTCGACCATGGTGGCGATGGACCCTTTGCCATTGGTTCCAGCCACCTGCAGGGCGACGAAGCGCTGCTCTGGATGCCCCAGTTCAGCGAGGGCTGCTTCGATTCGGTTCAGCCCCAGGTCCACACCCCGGCGGCTGAAGGGAGCAATTAGCTCGCTGAAGGGGTCGGAGATGGACACGCCAGCAGAGCTTTCTCGAGTCGTTTGACCGCTAAGCGCAGATGCCGCGGTTGGATCGTCAGGGGGGGGACAAAACGCACCACATCGCTGCCGGCGGGTACCACCAGCAGGCCCTGGTCCATGGCGGCTTTGACCACGTCAATCGCCTTGGGGCCGTCGGCTTGCAGGACGAGGCCCTGCAGCAGTCCCCAGCCTCGAACACCTTTCACCAATTGGGGATGGTGCTTGGCTAGCTCTAGCAATAGCTGCTGCAGAAGCTCGCCCATCTGCTCGGCATGGGCCGGAAGGTTGCGGCGATGCAGTTCCGCGGCCACCGTCAGACCAGCGCGGCAGGCCATGGGGTTCCCGCCAAAGGTGCTGGCATGTTCACCGGGCTTGAGCTGATCCGCCAGGGCTTTGACGCAGAGGGCGCCGATGGGGAACCCGCCGCCGAGACCCTTGGCCAGGGTGAAGGCATCGGGCTCAACCCCGAGCTTTTGGTAGCCCCACAACCGTCCAGTGCGGCCAACGCCGACCTGGACCTCATCAAAGATCAGCAGGATTTTGTACTGATCACACAGGTCGCGCACCCGCTGGAAGAAGGTCACATCCCCGGGATTGACTCCCCCTTCTCCCTGCAGCGGCTCGAGCATGACGGCCGCTACGCGCGGACCGGCGGCCTCGCAGCGATGCAGCAGCGCCTCAAAGGCTGAGATGTCGTTGTAAGGGAAGTAGCGAAAGCCCTGCACCATGGGCTCAAAGCCCTGGTGGTACTTGGGTTGTCCGGTCGCGGTGACCGCAGCAAGGGTGCGGCCGTGGAAGCTGGCATGGGCCGTGAGGATGAGCGGGCCCCGTTCGCTGCTGGTGTCGATGCCTCGCACCACATGACCATGCTTGCGGGCGAGCTTGATGGCCGCTTCGTTGGCTTCAGCGCCTGAGTTGCAGAAAAAGACCCTGTCGGCGCAGCTGTTGTCGCGAATCCAGCCGGCCAGTTGCTCTTGCTCGGGGATCCGATAGAGGTTGGAGACATGTTGAAGCTTGCGCAACTGTCCACCAAGCGCCTTGCGCATGGCGCGGCTGCTGTGGCCCAGGGTGCAGACCGCGATGCCGGCCACGGCGTCGAGGTAGCGGCGACCCTGTTGATCCCAAACCCAGACACCCCGGCCGCGAACGAGCTCCAGGGGGAAGCGGCCGTAGGTGTTCATCACCGCCGTCTCAGCCGGCGATGTCGTGGGTGGGGGAGAAATAGGAGCGGTGGGACTTGAACCCACATGCCCGAAGGCGCTCGATTTTGAGTCGAGTCCGTCTACCAATTCCGGCACGCTCCCGCGCTTGCGACTCTAAAGGGCAGCGGGGATCAGCCGAGTCGGCGGATCGAGGCGCCGACCGCGTTCAGCTTCCCCTCGAAATCGGCGTAGCCGCGATCGAGGTACTCCAGCCCTTGGACCGTGGTGATTCCATCGGCGGCGAGGCCGGCCAGGACCATGGCGGCTGAGGCCCGCAGGTCCGAGCCCTGCACCGGAGCACCGCTGAGCCGTGGAACCCCTTCGATGAAGGCCGTATTGCCCTGGGTGCGAATGGCAGCCCCCATGCGCTGGAGCTCGGCGACGTGTTGCAGCCGGTTCTCAAAGATGTTTTCGGTGACGACGCTGTTGCCGTTGGCTGTGGCCAGGAGGCTCATGAACGGGGCCTGCAGGTCGGTGGGGAATCCGGGGAAGGGCTGGGTGCGTAGGTCAACTGCCTGAATCGTGTCGGCACTGATGGTTACGTTGGTGCCGTCAATCTCCAACCGGCAGCCCACTTCCTCGAGCTTGGTCAGCACGGCGCCGAGGTGATCAGTCACGACTGGCGCAACGGTTAGGCAGGAGCGCGTGATGGCTGCAGCCAGCAGAAAGGTTCCGGCTTCGATCCGATCGGGAATGACGGCGTAGTCCGCGCCGTGCAGCCGCTCGACCCCAACGATGGTGATCGTCGGGGTACCAGCACCGCGAACCTTGGCGCCCATGGCCAAGAGCAGGCCTGCCAGATCGACAACCTCGGGCTCAAGGGCCGCGTTTTCAATGACGGTCTCGCCCTCGGCGAGGGCTGCCGCCATCATCAAGGTCTCGGTGGCGCCAACACTGGGGCAATCGAGGTGAATGCGTCCGCCTCTCAGGCGGTGGCTGCGGCCTGGGACCACGGCGGAGACGACGCCGTGCTCAATCGTGACCTGGGCGCCCAGGGCTTTGAGGCCTTTGACGTGCTCGACCACCGGGCGCGTGCCGATCTGGCATCCGCCGGGAAGGGGGACTCGAGCGATGCCGAGGCGAGCCAGCAGGGGGCCGATGCAGAAGAAGCTGGCGCGAAGGCTGTTGACCAGCTCATAGGGAGGTGAGGACTGGCTCAACCCCGAGCCGTCCATCTCAAGGGTGTCGCCGTTGTGGGAGGTGGCGACACCGAGGGAGATCAAGATGTCGGCCATCCCTCCGATGTCGGTGAGGGGCGGCACGTTGCGAAGGCGCAGCTGCTCCGTGGTGAGCAGGCTGGCGGCCATCAGGACCAGCGCAGAGTTCTTGGCGCCACTGACACGCAGCTCGCCGGCCAAGCGGCGACCACCGGCAATTTCCAGTTGCGGCGTGAGAATCTGTTGAGACGGGACGAGAGTCGCGGTCATGGCTAAAGGCGTCCCGCCTGGGGGGCCTCATCCTGGCAACAACGAATGAGACCGGCAAGACGGCCGGCAAGCGAACTGGCTCGAAGCCGTTGCTGGCCTGGTTTGTGGCCGATTGATCCACTCCCCTGAGGAGGGACCTTGATGGGGTACATTTCGCTGGTCGCGCCAAGCGGCGTCGCCCACCCCTGCGGATGTGGCGGAATTGGTAGACGCGCTAGTTTCAGGTACTAGTGGCAGCAATGTCGTGGGAGTTCAAGTCTCCCCATCCGCACTGAAGGCTCCTCCCGTTGGGGAGGAGCTTTTTTATTGCTGATCCTCGAGGCTGTTGCCAGCTTTGGGGTCGGTGCCCAACCCAGCGCTTCCTTCTGTTTTTGAGTCGATGCTCGTTCTGAAGATCACCAATGCCCCGGAAGTGGTGGCCTCCAAGATGGGGCGCTTCCTCGAAGCCCTCACCCCTGATGTCTTCGATCAAAAAACGATCGAAGACGTGCTGATTAAGGAATTGATCAAGAACCTGCAGGCTGAGGGCCTCAAGGGCGAGGTGGCCGCGGTGCGAGGTCTCGATCTTGATGACAAAAATATTGTTGTGGGCGACGGCCTGCACGTGAGGCGCCACGAAACCTTCTGATGGAGCTGATCACCAGCCGCCGCAATCCCCTTGTTGGCCGGTTGCGTGCTCTGCATCAGTCGAAGGGTCGCCGCGAGCAAGGCTTGCTGCTGTTGGAAGGAACCCATCAGCTCCAAGAACTCCTCCGCCTTGGGCTGTTGCCCGAACAGTTGCTGGCGACCCCGGCTTGGCTGGAGCGCCATGGGTCCTTGCTGGAGGGCCTGGCTGACGACGCGTGTCTCCAGCCGGTCGGGGAGGCTGTCTTAGCGGCTGTGGCCACCACCGAAACTCCAGACGGGGTGGTGGCGACCCTCAAGCAAGAGGCGTTGCCAAAGACCCAAGGGCTGGGCTCGTTTGTTCTGGCCTTGGATCAACTTCAGGATCCCGGCAATCTCGGCACCTTGATGCGGACTGCCCTGGCCGCGGGTGTTGATGACCTCTGGCTGGGGGGTGGGGCCGATCCCTGCCAACCCAAGGTCTTGCGTGCCTCGGCTGGGGCGGCCCTGGCCTTGCCCCATTGGCGTGGCCTCGATCGGGCGGCCTTGGGGGAGCGCGTGGCGAAGGCGCGCGCTGCAGGTCACCAGGTGGTGGCCAGCTTGGTGGATCAAGCCGAGACGCATCCCTATTGGGAGCTGGATTGGACTCGCCCCACGGTGCTGTTGCTCGGTAACGAAGGGGCTGGGCTTCATCCCGAGCTCGCGGCCCTGGCCAGTCAGCAGGTGACCATCCCCCACAGCACGGCCGTGGAGTCCCTGAACGTCGGTGTGGCGGCCGCTCCCTTGCTGCTTGAGCGATGGCGGCAGCAACACAACTTGGGTTTGGGGGGCTGACAGGGGAGAATGCCCCCCAATTGGGCAGGCCTCAGGTGAGCGACGGCAGTTTCGACTTTGACGTCATCGTGATTGGCGCGGGCTATGGCGGCTTCGATGCTGCGAAGCACGCCGCTGAACACGGGCTGCGCACCGCGATCATTGAAAGCCGCGACATGGGCGGCACCTGCGTCAACCGCGGTTGCGTTCCCTCCAAGGCCCTGCTGGCCGCCAGTGGTCGCGTGCGCGAGTTGGCTGATGCGGAGCATCTCAAGGGGTTTGGCATCCACGCCGCTCCCGTCCGCTTTGAGCGCCAGAAAATCGCCGATCACGCCAACCAGCTGGTGGCGACGATCCGCACCAACCTGACCAAAACGCTGGAGCGCGCCGGGGTGACGATCATCCGCGGCACTGGCCGGCTGGAGGGTGCCCAGAAGGTTGGTGTGCGGGAGGTCAGCGGTGTTGATCGGGTACTGACCGGCCGCGACGTGATCATCGCCACCGGTTCGGATCCGTTTGTCCCCCCCGGTATCGAAACCGACGGCCGCACGGTGTTCACCAGCGATGAGGCCGTCAATCTCGAGTGGCTGCCCCGCTGGCTGGCCATTGTTGGTAGTGGCTATATCGGCCTGGAGTTCGCCGACGTCTATACGGCCCTGGGCTGTGAAGTGACGATGATCGAGGCCTTGGATCGGGTGATGCCCACCTTCGATCCCGACATCGCCAAGATTGCCGCCCGCAACCTGATTGACGGCCGTGACATCGACGCCCGCTCCGGGGTGTTGGCCAAGTCGATCAAGCCCGGTGCTCCGGTTCAGATCGAACTGGTGGACATGCAGACCCGCGAGCCCGTGGAGACCCTGGAGGTTGACGCGGTCCTGGTGGCCACTGGCCGGGTCCCCACCAGCAAGGAACTGAACCTGGAGGCCTGCGGCATCGAGACCAACCGCGGCTTTATTCCCGTGGACGATCAGCTGCGGGTCCTGGTCAACGGTGCTCCGGTCCCCCACCTCTGGGCGGTTGGTGATGTGACCGGAAAGATGATGCTGGCTCACACCGCAGCGGCCCAGGGCACGGTGGCGGTGGACAACATCCTGGGTCACCCCCGCACGATCGACTACCGCTCGATTCCGGCGGCCACCTTCACCCACCCGGAGATCAGCTCGGTGGGTCTGAGCGAAGCCGACGCCAAGGAGTTGGCGGCTAAGGAGGGCTTTGAGCTGGGCTCGGTCCGTAGCTACTTCAAGGCCAACTCCAAGGCCCTGGCTGAGCTGGAGAGTGATGGCTTGATGAAGCTGCTCTTTAACAAGGCCACCGGTGAGGTATTGGGCGCCCACATTTATGGACTCCATGCGGCCGATCTGATTCAGGAGATCGCTAACGCCGTGGCCCGCCGCCAGAGCGTGAAGCAACTGGCCAATGAGGTGCACACCCATCCCACCTTGAGCGAGGTGGTGGAAGTGGCCTACAAGCAAGCCGCCATGGCGGTCGCCGCCTGATTTCAATCACCCGATCGAGATGACCATGGAGATCCGCCGCAGGCCCCCGAACCCCAAGGTGAAGGTGGCCCACCTGGAGTACGCCTGTCCCCATGAGGAGGGCGAACCTCGCAACATCCTCGAGAAGATCGTCTGGGAGAAGGACCGCGAAGTGGCGGCGGCCCGTGATCGGGTCCCCCTGGATCAACTCAAAAACCAGGTCGCAGCTCTGCCCGCTCCCCGCGACTTCCTTGCCGCGCTGAAATCCGCCTGCCGCAAGCCGGCGGTCATTGCGGAGGTGAAGAAGGCCAGTCCGAGTAAGGGCGTGATCCGCGAGGACTTCGATCCCGAGGCGATTGCTAAGGGCTACGCCGCTGGGGGTGCCAGCTGCCTGTCGGTTCTGACGGACAAGCAGTTCTTCCAGGGGGGCTTTGAGGTTCTGGTGCAGGTGCGTCAGGTGGTGGACCTGCCGCTGCTGTGCAAGGACTTCATCCTCACGCCTTATCAGCTCTATCAGGCCCGGGCGGCTGGGGCCGATGCAGCTCTGTTGATCGCGGCGATCCTGAGCGACCAGGACATGGCCTACCTCCTCAAGGTGGCCAAGAGCCTCGGGCTGACGGCCCTGGTTGAGGTGCACGATGCGGCTGAACTGGAGCGGGTGCTGGCCCTCGAAGGCGCCCAGCTGATCGGGATCAACAATCGCGATCTGGCCACCTTCCACACCGATCTGGCGACGACCGAGCAGTTGATGGCGCGCTATGGCGAGCAGCTGCGCGCCAAGGGTTGCCTCTTGGTGAGCGAATCGGGGCTGTTTAACCGCGACGATCTCGATCGGGTCCAGAGCGCCGGTGCCGATGCGGTGTTGGTGGGTGAATCGCTGATGCGCCAAGACGACGTCACCCAAGCGCTGGAATCGTTGATTGGGGGCTGAGGCCAGCTGCCCGCTTGAAAACGGGCACAAAAAAGCCCCCGCCGAAGCGGGGGCTTGGTGATCTGAGGGGTGTCTGATCGGGATCAGACCTTGCGGGAGTAGTACTCCACCACCAGCAGTTCGTTGATTTCTAGAGCGACCCACTCGCGCTCGCACTTACCGCCGACCTTGGCGGTGAGCTTGTTCTTGTCGAGCTCGAGGTGAGGGGGGATGTTGGCCAGGCCAGGGAATTCCAGGTTGCCTTCAACCAGCTTCCGGCTCTGCTTGCGCTCACGGATGGCGACCACGTCGCCGGCCTTGCACTGGTAGCTCGCGATGTCCACGACGCGGCCGTTCACGGTCACGTGGCCATGGTTCACCAGCTGACGGGCACCGGGGACGGTGGGGCCGAAGCCGAGGCGGAAGCAAACGTTGTCGAGACGGTTCTCGAGCAGTTTCAGCAGGTTGGTACCCGTGGAGCCCTCTTGGGCACGGGCCTTTTTGACGTAGCGAACCAGCTGACGTTCGGAAATGCCGTAGTTAAAGCGAAGCTTCTGCTTCTCTTCGAGTCGGATGGCGTATTCGGAGCGCTTGCGACGGGCTTGGCCGTGCTGACCGGGGGGATAAGACCGCTTGGCGGACTTACGGGTGAGACCAGGGAGGTCTCCCAAGCGCCGCGTAATCCTCAGGCGAGGGCCGCGGTAGCGAGACATAGGAACTGATGTTCAGGTTGATCCAGACATGGCTTGCCTGAGAGCATGGAGTGGTGGTCCTGGGACCTCTCTCCACTGCAAGGCTTGATGCCACGCCAGTTGTCGATCTTATCGCTCGGCCTGAAGCGCCTATGAACGCCCTGCTTCAACGCCTGCTCCTGGCCCTGATTGGCTTCTATCGCCTGGCGATCTCGCCGCTGCTGGGTCCTCCCCGTTGCCGCTTCATCCCCAGCTGCAGCGCCTATGGCCTGGAGGCGATTGAGCGCCATGGCCCCTGGCGCGGCAGTTGGTTGACGCTCAAGCGCCTGCTGCGCTGTCACCCCTGGACGCCCTGTGGTTGTGACCCGGTGCCCGATTGATGGCGACTCTGGTGCTGGTGACCCGGGTGGGCTGCTGCCTCTGCGAAGGCCTGGAGGAGAAGTTGAGCGCTGCAGCGGTTTCTTTTGAAACGGTCGATGTCGACAGTGATCCCCAGCTGCTGGCCCGTTTTGATCTCGAAGTCCCAGTTCTGATTCACCGAACTCCAGATGGAGAAAGGGTTCTGCCTCGGCTTTCCCCCAGGGTGAGCGTCCCGCAGTTGGCCCCTTGGCTGGCCCAGCAGGGGGTCCTCTAACCCGGTTCCTTGGATTGTCTTGGTTGAGGCTCACGGGACTGGTCTCAGCGGCGACGTTTTCAGCGCAGAACCGACTTAAAACAGCGTTATCGCAACCCTCCTCCATGTCCCAACGGCTCCATACCCTGCTGCGACAGGTCGGGCTGGCGGTGCCCCCTGGGCTTGGGAATGTCGAGCTGGAGGGGGTGAGCTGTGACTCGCGCCGCGTTGGCTCCGGGACCGTCTTTGTCGGATTGCCTGGCGCCACCGTGGATGGCGGTGCCTTTTGGCCTGAGGCGCTTCAGGCCGGTGCGGCCTTGGCCGTGATTGGTCGCGCTGCCGCTGAGGCCAGGCCCCCAGCCGATGCCGACGCGGTGTTGGTGGTCTCCGATCCGGTGTCTCGTTGGGCAGGTTTGCTGGCCGCCGAGTTTTGGCAGCAACCCAGTCAGCGGATGGCCCTGATCGGAGTGACGGGGACCAATGGCAAGACCACCACGACCTATCTGCTTGAGCATCTGGCCAGCCGATGCGGCTACCCAACGGCACTGTTTGGCACGTTGATCAACCGCTGGCCGGGTCACAGCGTGACGGCACAGCACACCACCGCCTTTGCCGACGAGCTGCAGGCGCAGCTGGCCATGGCGGCTGAAGCCGGTTCGCGGATTGCGGCCATGGAGGTGAGCTCCCATGCCCTCGATCAGGAGCGGATTAGTGGCTGCCGCTTTGCCGGGGCGATTTTCACGAACCTGACCCAGGACCACCTCGATTACCACCCCTCGATGGAGGACTACTTCGAGGCCAAGGCCAAGTTGTTTGAGGCCCCCTTGTTGCGGTCTGACGCTCGGGCCGTGGTCAATGTTGATGATCCCTGGGGGATGCGCCTGGCTGAGCGCTTGGGCGATCGGTGCTGGCGTGCCTCTCTGGAGCCGGGTGCCTCAGCTGAACTGCGGATGGAGGCGTTGCAAATGGGTTCCCAGGGGGTCAGTGGAACCCTGATTACTCCGGTCGGCAGCGGAGCGTTCTCCTCTCCTTTGCTGGGCAAGTTCAATCTGATGAACCTGCTGGAAGCGGTTGGGGTCTTGCTGCAGCAGGGGCTGCCCTTGTCCTCGATGTTGGAGGCCCTGGGGAGCTTCAAGGGGGTGCCGGGCCGGATGGAGCGGGTCCAGGTGGCCCGGGTGGAATGTTGTGATTCCGGTTTGCCCTCGGTCTTGGTGGATTACGCCCACACCCCCGATGGTCTCGAGAGCGCCCTGAATGCCTGCCGGCCCTTTGTTGAGGGACAACTGATTTGCGTGTTTGGTTGCGGTGGGGATCGCGACCGCACCAAGCGTCCCCAGATGGCGGCGATCGCAGCGCGGTTGGCCGATCAGGTGCTGGTGACCTCCGACAACCCCCGCACGGAAGATCCCCAGCAAATCCTCAAGGACGTCGTGGCTGGGATTCCTGAGGGAGCGCAGTTTCGAGTCGATGCGGATCGGGCCCAGGCCATCGCCGAGGCCATCGCCATGGCCCAGCCCAAGGACCTGATCTTGATCGCGGGTAAGGGCCACGAGGACTATCAGATCCTTGGCACCAAAAAGGTGCATTTCGATGATCGCGAGGAGGCCGAGAAGGCTCTGCGCAATCGGCCTTGTTAGCCGAGGTTGTTGAGTGCTGCGATCAGGCCTTCGATTTCCGCGGCGGTCGTGCAGATGTGGGTGCAGGCCCTCAGGCAATCCGGTGAATCCAGGCGGCGGATCCAGAGCCCGGCTTGACCCAAGGCCTGGACCGCTTGGGAGGTCTCAATGCCCTCAAGCCGGAAGCTGACCAGTCCGGCAGGCGGTGGTTCTGGCAGCAGGGTTTGGCAGCCCGGGAGCGATTGCAGCCTTTCCCAGAGCTGCTGACTGCCCTGCCGGATCCTGTCCAGACGATCCTCGTCGCTTCCTTCCTCGGCCAACAACTGCAGGGATTGATGCAGTCCGCTGAAGAGGGGGATACAGGAGGTGGCGACTTCAAAACGGCGACCATCGCGGTGCCAGCTGCTGCCGGCGCTGCCCTCGTTCTCCAGGCTGCGCCAGCCAATCAAGGTGGGCTGGCCTTGATCGAGGACGCGCTCAGAGAGGGCCACCCCCCCTAGACCTTCTGGCCCGCAGCACCACTTGTGTCCTGTGAAGGCATAGATGTCGGCGGCCCTTGCCGCCTCCGCGACGGGAAGGCTTCCCATGGACTGGGCTGCATCCACCAGCAGCCAGGGTTGTTTGGGGTGTTGCTCGAGCTGAGCGGCGACCGCCGGGATGGGCATCACCGCCCCGGTGTTCCAGAGCAGGTGGGAGAGAACCACGAGCCGGGTCCGGGGGGTTTGGGCTGCTTCGAGCTGCTGCAGCACAGCGGACTCCAGTTCCGCCTGAGCTGTGGTCTGGCAGAGCGCGAGGACCGGCAATGTGGCCAGGCTGAGCTGGTGGCGGCGAGCCAGTTCCTGGCAGGCGGCGACGACTCCTGGGTGCTCGCAGTCACTGATCAGCAGTTCATCGCCGGCCTCCCAGGGCAAGCCCCAGAGCGGCAAGACACAGCCGCTGGTGACGTTCTCAGTCAGGGTCATCCGATGGGGGCCGACTCCGCACCAGCCGGCCAGGGCCCGGCGCAGCCGGCTCGTCTCCTGCTCGATGAACGGCCAGACATCGGTTGTGAATGGCCCGAGCTCCTGAATCGTTCTCCAGCTCTGGTTGATCGCCTCCAGCGATGGGGTCGGCAATGGCCCCTGACCGCCGTAGTTGAAGTAGGTCTTGTTGGCTAGTGCTGGACATAGATCCCTAAAACTACTAGCGTTTGCGTTGGTAGAGGCGTTGGTAGCGATGCCCAAAATTGCCAGCCACATCTACAAGGCACGTCAGTCTTACGTGCTCCAGCGGGCGGTGCCATCTGACGTGCGTCAGGTCGTCGGCAAGGCCACTTGGAAGGAGGGAGGGGGTAAGACCCTCAACGAAGCGAGAGCGCGCTTACCAGGCTTCCTGGCGAGGACTGACAGGGAGATCGCCATCGCTCGGGGGGAGCTGCAGCTGACGCCGGATGAACAGATCGACAGGCTTCCGCTGACTACTGATCTGAAGGATCCAGTCATGCAGGAGCTGCTCCTGGAGGGAGCACGGATCGATCCCGAGCTGACTCAGGCGCAGCGAGAGCGGATGGCGGCTGTTGTGACAGGTGATCTGATTCCAGATCCCGTCTACACAGCGGAGGATCTGATCGCCATCGCGACCAAGCTCAAACAGCCAGCCAAGCGCACTCTCGAGAGCTGGTGTAAGCAGCTCGATCTGTTCATGCAGTTCTGCGGAACTGGGTCACCGTTGTCCTGTACGAAGGATCAAGCGGCTGCTTATCGGACTCATTTACTTGAGCGCGTTAGTCCCAATACCACCAAGACGACCTTGAATTACCTGAGTGGTCTGTGGTCAATCCTTGAGGAAGTCAAGCCTGGTTCAAATCACATCTTTAAGGGTTTGGCTAAACGGATAAAAGTCGTTAAGTCGGATAAGGATGCTGAGGTGTTGCCAATTGAGCTGTGGTCTGGAAGCATTTATGTTCCGGTTTTTAAGATCCTCTATTACACCGGTGCACGGCTTTCTGAAATTGCTGGTCTAAAGGCGGATGACCTGCGGGATGACCGAATTCTGATTCGACCGAATACAGAGCGTTCCCTGAAGACCGCTGCCTCTGAACGTGAAATACCTCTACACCTCAATCTTGTTGAACTGGTTGAACCTCTTCGTTCACGTCAAGGCTTTGTCTGGCCTCAGCTTCAAGGAAGTGGCGGGCGTTGGGGTCATAACCTTTCAAAGCCATGCAAGGTGGTCACCGGTGTAAACCCACATGGTCTTCGTCATCGAGCTGCCACTCGCCTGCGAGAGATGAACTTCAACGAAGCGACTGTTGGGAAGCTTCTTGGACATGAGCCTGTAAGTATCACTGCTAGCTATGGCTCTGTTCCTTGGAGTCGCTTGGTTGAAGCTGTGAATGCTCTGTAGTGAGTCATTGCGTCTACTTGGTTCACAATCACCCCTCGAATGGACCATCGAAACCAGGACGAAGGCGAGTCAGCGAAGCAAGGCTTCTGTTAAGTGATCAGTCTGGGGTGAACGACTAGCTCGGTCCATAAATAGGCAAGCCGAAGATCTAGTCAGTGCAAGGGGTTTGGGTGGTCAGGGGTGTATACAGGGAGGAGGCGACGAGGAAGCATTAGTTGCGAGTTGGTCCCACCCCTATACAGGGAGAAGCGCAATAAGGGGTGTATACAGGAAGGATTTGATCCCCGGTGTATACAGGAGAGAGCGATCCCGGCCGTATACAGGAAGAATCTGGTCACCTGTGTATACAGGGGAGAACCAAAGGCACGCCAAGGATGGTGCTGGTCACAATCACCTAATCGTCAAGGCAAAGACGTTAAAACCCGACGAATGGAACCGTCGTTAAAGAAAGGAGCAGCTCCGAATACCAACCATGACTGGTTGGAGTAGGTCGTTGTTCGCGTTGTTGGACGCCAGGGAGAACAAGCCTTCAGGCAGCTTGTAGTAGTACCCGTTATCCAATCCCGTCAGTCCGACACATTGACACTGTGGCGGCACCATGAACTCAGGTGAAACCCATCAGCAATGGTGGGCTAAACGGTTCGTGTTTACGGAGTAAGTGCTACAGGCGGAGCCTACGGCAACACTTCCCAAACCGAATCTAGGTGAACTAGCTAGACAGTTAGTTGATCCCAGCTTGCCACCAAGCCATTTGCCAGGACGAGTTACCAGCAGGTGGCAACCAAAAAGTTTCAACGTGGAAAGAAATGAACCTATCGACAATTATCAATCCAACTAGAGAAGATGGTGGTATGGACCAACGCTTCACTGGCCTTGCAAAGGAGATCGTCAGCAGGGCAGGAGAAGAGTGCATCACAGACTTAACTCGTCTTTATGAATGCACGAATAACGCCGAAGCACGCTACGAAAAAGCGGGACTGGCTTTGGTTACAAGCTTCTTTCAGGTCGAAATGGAGAAGTGGCAACGCAAGACCTTCTTGAAGCGACTTCGAGAGTGTCTTCAAGAAATAGGGTTTAAACCATCCAAAGTTTCAAAGTTAATAACAGCAGGTGAGTTTATTGCAGCAGAGTTAAAGAACATTGAAGGTATGAGCGATGAATGGTTTGGCTCGATAGCAGAGCTAGAGCAATGGAAGACAGAACATGTTGCATATTACCAATCTAATGGACTTTCAAGTCTTTACCTACTAGCTCGAATGAACTGGAAGGGACAGGTTAATGCACGAAATAGCTACACAGCATCTGAAGGTAAGCCGCTAACTGTCCGTGAACTTGAGAAGCTGCAAGCAAGATATCCAGCCGAAATCACAGGAAACCGATCTCGTAAAACCAAATTTAAGAAGAGGGTCGTCGAGGAGGTCCAAACAAGGGATCTGGTCACCCAGCTGGTGAAGACGGTTCAAGCTATTGACTGGGCAAGCATCCAGGACGATCAGGAGTCAATGGATCTCCTGAGCAGTGTCGGACTCAAGCTGAACCATATGGCAGAGCTTGTCGACCAGTGGAAACATGCACCAGTCACACTCACAAGTCGATATGAGCAGCTGGAGATGGAACTACATCTGAAGGCATAAGGGGGGTTGCAAGGGTTGATACAACGGATGGATAGTGGCAACCTTTGGCTTACCTGAAGAAAGTCTGCCGTGGGTAACGCAGAGAGGATTACGATCGAGCTAAGCGAGGATGTCTTGACAGCTTTAGACACGCTGAAGCAAGAACTTGGCCTTAGAAGTCGTGGATCATTGATTGAGAGGCTTTTGACGGAGTTATTACTTCCAGAGGACGAAAGTCAAAGAGGATAGATCATTGCATTAATCATGATCTTCTCGAATTGCCTTGAATGCATCTGCTCGTTGAAGCATTTCATCCAGTTTTGTTTTTGAGGTTACAGCTTCAAGTGTGTCATTGACCAAGACGCAAATCAGCTCCCATTGGACTTGGTTCAAGAGTTCGTCTTGTGATTCAAAGATATAACCGTCGACTGGAGCAATCAGCTTATTCATTTGGCAAAGCGGAGTACTAATTAGTTTTTACTCTGAACCATGGTTTGTTGTATACACAGTTTCCATCATCTGCAAATTTCGTAATGTCACCTGGATAAGTGGGGTCTTCCCAGGTTTCTGGACTGAGCCAGCTTTGATAGTAGCCAGGGCACAAACGATCTAAAAAGCCAACTGGTCGGGGAGCACAGTTAATGCAAACTACAGTATCTACTGGCCATAGTGGTGCTTTTGCAGCAAGGTAACCTGCCTGGGCATCCGATTGATCTTTAAATAAGAAACAGATCCAACTCTTGCTAGGTACTTGGATTAATGAGACTTTTGCATTCCCTTCGTTGAAGGAGCAAAAGCCATATCCAATTGCAAGGCCATTGATCCTGTCTTTTTCGTAGAAAGAAATTCTTGAGGCTGATTGCAACCTTTGTAAGTTTTTTTCCCTGCTGCTGCCACCCTTCGCAAAATAGAGGTCACCTGATTGGACTCCTGAGGGGGCGTGAAAATAGCCAACCTGTGGGTCGGAAATATCCCTATGACCAAGAGGAGCTATTGGAGGGTTTTCAGCAACTTCTTTTGCTGAGGGTACAGAGGATGTTCCTATCTTGCAACTAGCTAGAAAGACGACTGAGATGAAGAAAAGACCAGCGCGCATAGCCTTTGAGTAAAATTGTCGTACCATTTAGTCCATTCATGTCAATACATCGTCATGAGCTTACTCTCGAAAGTCAAGAATGGGGCCATTGTCATAGGCCTGTTGACGTTCTTTGCTGCTTGCCAGTCACTCCCCCTTATTGGCGACCGCAAATGGAGCCGAATGGTCGAAAGCAGTATTGAGAAGAACGGTCTTACTTGTATTGCTACATCCACTGTGGCGGAGATATTTAATCCAATCACCTGGTTTGCATCTCCCCCTACA
This sequence comes from Synechococcus sp. W4D4, assembly GCF_047716805.1. Classification (NCBI taxonomy): domain Bacteria; kingdom Bacillati; phylum Cyanobacteriota; class Cyanophyceae; order Synechococcales; family Synechococcaceae; genus Synechococcus; species Synechococcus sp. W4D4. Next base: position 310,603 of record NZ_CP180404.1, read on the forward strand.
TACTATTTATCCGTAAAGGCTGCTGATGTCAGTCCCATACCAGGATATTCGAATGCATTTGCTGTCGAGCATAGATATGCATCGAGGCGCAAAGAGAATGATGGAGGCTCATCTAACGAATATGGTTCGACCCTTTATTACTATGATGTCGAGGAATCTAAGGTTGCCTATATTGGACCCACGGACGATAAGGATCTATCGGCAAAGGACAAGCAAGAGTTCTTGTCAAACATGCGAAACCCAGACTGGGAAAAGCCGATGTACTCGCAGAAAGATGTTCTTGCTTGGCTGAAGCTTGGAGCTCCAAGCCAATACGACAAATGCAAGTCCTGGTAAAGAGTTCCCGTATTGGCAGGCTAGTTAAGTCGGGAGTCTTGCCTTCCTTATTATCAGAATTGATTTAATAATCGTCTTCTTGAGCAGTCTCGGTAAACCGGCACAATTTCGTCCATCGTGAGTGAATTGCGCCATACACGGACTGAGTCTTTGCTTGCCCTTTGAGCTCACCGTCTTCGATGAAGACACTCTCGGCTGAGACTTCAACTAGCTCAGCCTCGCTGTTGGTTGTGAAGAGGCCTTCCTTGCACTGTGCAAACCACCAGCTCTTGGATTCTGGCGGTCCGACTCTTGCGCCACCTTGCTTCCAGGCCCAACTGTCTGATTCTGAGTCGTACTCGTTAACCCAGACCTGGGACAGCACCTCGACCCGTAGCCAGTCGTCCTTGATGACTTCTGGTTCAGACAGCTGAAGGTTCCGAACAAGGCAGCCAGCGCCACAGCCGTAGCGAGCCATCACATAGGTCGGCTCCTCATCGGTCGAGCTGACGTTCTCTTGTAAGGGAGGCTTGTCCCACCCAGCTTTCCGTTTAGGCATCTCCAAGCTGCCGATGGCCGCATCAACGGCGATGTCTGCTGGTACTGGCAGAGGGACGTAGGTCTTGACCGCTCCGCTGGCAGCTGACTTCAACAGGTTGAACAGCGGGAATGCTTCGACAGGAGCCGACAGGGAGCACAGACTCAAGGCAGTGGCAGCAAGCAGTGAGCGGTTCATTGCTGCATTCTGGTTGGCAGCAGCCGATGGTCTACAGGACGCAGACGCTCATCGTCGGTCAAGTCCAGCTAGATGAGTGGAGTGAAGGCGTCGGTGTCTAGCCACCCATGCAGCGTCCTATACGTTCCACCGACATCGGCTCGCCATATTGGGAGAGTCCGGAATTCGTATTTAATGCCGGTCTTGCTACACAGCTGAGTTGTACCACGGCAAAGAGTCCAACAGGCAATAGCGACAGACCGATCACCGCCAAAGCGATGCCGGTTCCAGGTGAATGGACATTCGCTGTGAACCATGGCTTCTGTGGCATGCCATCCTTCTCCCAGTTCCTGGTTTTATACGTCAATGGAGAACAACGACGTGAAGTCGCTGTGTCAGATCCTCCCTTGTAATGTAGACTGGATGTCTGAACGCACCCGTCATCAGAGAGAATCGCCGCTCTCTACGCATTCATAGACGGTGCTTTTCACGCTGGCGAGATTATCGATGGGACGTATCAGTTTGCTGCCGATCTGATTCAGCTTCTAGACCCTGACTAGCAAGATATTGATGTTGTTCCCATGCCAAAGAGCTCTCCGCTATGAGCCCTGAAGAGTTAAGAGAATTCAGGCGTGAAGACCTGGAGCTATGGGAGCAGGAGAGTCCCGGGACCTTGGGAAGACGATTCGAGGTGGGAGAAGGGAATCTCTTCGCAAACCTTGACGAGTTAATTGTCGAGACTGACTTTGCCTTTATTAGAAACCAAATATTGCCAATGTACTTGGGCTTAAGACCGATTCCCGGAAAGGCCGAATCATGACTGATCTTGAATTCATTGAAGCACATCCTGGAAATCGGGATTTCGAAAGGATCAATGCTTTGGTTTGTATTGGATGGGGACACACCTCATCTTCGGCAATTGTTGAACAGCCTGTAGCAGAGATGGGGATTTCTGAAGATCGTAGTCATATCTGGTGTAATTGGGTCGCAGGCAGCCTGCATAGCAACTTGTACGAATTTCATGGAGAAGGCAAAGTGATAGATAAAGGCTCTGAAAAGAGTTGCGATGTTTCCAGGCTGGCAGGAGGTCTCGAACTTGCTTTGAACGTTCTGGAGCAGATGACAGATATCAACAGGGATTCAATGCTTAATGTAGTTCTTGAAGAGATCTCTTCGTAAGAGTTGGTCTTTAGCCCCCGTTTCTGTGTGACTGCTGCACGCAGGCAGCCTCTAATCTCCAGGCTCCGTGCAGACTGACTTGTATTGACCTTGGCATAACTCGAACAGAGTCTGATTAAGTTTTTTGGGTGGGTCGTCAAAGAATCCCTCTGCCATTAACACTGCCATAAATCTTGCAGCTTGCTTAGATGGGAACTCAATGGCTAGCCATGTGATTGCTGTGTTGTGGCAATCTTTCATGGCTGATGACAAGGTAAGATTCTTGTAGTCCTCTGCACTTAGCCCATTCCTCTGAGCATCTAAGACTCCACTCCAGTGACTCTTCCAGGCATCGTCGCGAGCATTCTCCAGCTTTATCTTTGCCAATGTGCCGGCACCTGCGCGGTCAAATAAACCCGTCTCAACCAGGCATCTTGACTCGGCAAGCGACTGGATCTGATGCTTGTCTAACGATTGTGGCTGGTTAATTCTTGTTGTGCATCCAACTAAGGCTGTGAGGACGATAGCACTTGCGAATAGGTGCAGCTTAATCATCAGCGGTAACCCTCTATGAATGCATCCATTCTTGTTCTTATCTCTCTTTCCATAATCGGCTGACATGTTTGCACTGACTGCGACATCGAATCACCAGAAATGATTGAAGCCGCAGAGCATTGACAGTAAAGCTGCATCGAGGGTCTCATGACGTTCTCGACAAAGACTGGGTAAGCGGTGCCAATCTCGTCTCGAGCACGCAGAAAACGTGGATCGCTAGTTGTCTTTTTAAGCATATTCTCAACGCATTCTCGATCTCCCCATCTGGCGAAAGAGTTCTTCGTCTTTTGATCCATTCCACTCGCGATATTGTTCGCAACGTGTGGCTTATCAGCTGACACTTTCTCGCCTCTAAGATTGGCACGCATGGTCTGAGAGATGAGGATGTCTGCTCCAATCCCGATTACAGTTAGTAGTTGCTTCTTCATGTGTCTAGCCTATTCGTGTGAATAAGAGTTGTATGGGTGAACTCCTTTCGCATCTTCAAGGAGTGCTGGGATTGAGTTCTTGTCTCCAAATACTGCTACAACATATCCCGTAAGCGTTGCAGCAAAACCCGTCCAGACTTCCCATGCTGGTACCGCCTTACCGTCAAGCACTCCTGGCTGACCGGAAAGTAGTGCAGACATGCCTAGTACGTAAATGGTCAGATAGATCCCGAACAGCAGCGATACAAGAATTCTGAAGTTTGTCGGCTTTAGGGTTGGAGGCGCCACCCAGGCCATTGAGAGTATCTGGAAGTAACTTAACGTGAATGATTTGACAAACACGATCCATGCGCCATCGGCGCCGCCTCCCCACCACCATCCTCCAAGTCGTATAAGTAGCTGAATGGGAAGCGACAGTAGTGAGCCAACTAAATAGCCTAGCGGTATAAAAAAGATCCACCTGAGAGCTGTCATCTGAAGTATGGCTCTAGTTCTTCAATTATGCCATTGTGGGACTATCTGGCCTAGTCTGTAGTCCTTGTCTTGATTCTGCCTAGGGATTGGTCAGTGCTCTTTGGGTGAAAACCTGGAGTTCGGCCAGCTCTTAGACGATGATAGTCCTGTGACATTTCGGGCCAAACCAAGTTGGGACTGGTCACCGATGCCGAAGTTCTGGACTCAGGCCGCGTCGTGGTGAAGCACCACCGCCGGATGCTGCGATTCAACGCCGAGCAGCTGTGGCGGAATCTGATCAAGCAGGGATGGCAGCGGGTGCCCCCTCAGTGGTGAGAGCTGTATTAGTTAAGAGGCAGAAGATGCCAGGTATTGGAGGCTGATTTGCTGGCTTATGGGTGTGACTGAAGAAATAAAAAGCCCCTGCGCTTGCAGGGGGATTTGGGTGGTTAGCCTGGCAGTTCAGGCAGCCCACACCACGAGTTTAAGTAGATTATATTTTATTTAATTAGTGCCAGCTTTATTAGTGTAGCAATACCCTGTCCAACAGCCACGCCAATCACGCAGGCTCCGGTTCCACATATGTCATGAACGCGGACATCTCGGTAGCTTGGTGTTGATGTTAGGGCACTAACTGCAGCATTGGATTTCGGTGTTTCTTTGCCAGGGCCACCATTTGTATTGAAGCGCCACTTAATGTCAGCTGAGAAGCGAGTGTCAAATGAGTCGTCGTAGGAGAGGTTTGCACCAATAGAGACCTCGTTGTTGATGGCGTAAGCAAGGCGTCCCAGGATGCCGACATTGTCCACTTCTGGATTGCCATCGTCATCAACGTCTCCGTTTTGGTAGTAACCACCGAGTGATGCCAACAGTGACGGAGTGACGTTGTATCCAGCATCTAAGCCAACAGTTGTTAGCACGCCTCCCTTGTAGACGGAGTTGAGCTGTTGGTCGACTTCGCCAGTTGGGATAAGCCCGTAAGCGTTAAAACGCCACTTATCGCTCACCGCTTCTGCATTGACAGCAGCCTGCTGGAAGAAAGCCGTGCGTGAGGCATAGACAGGGATGCCTGTATCAGCAGGACCCGTGCTCATTGGTCGGGTGTCATAACCCGCATTCAATCCATACATCCAACTGCGGTCACCGTTGAGCCAGCGATAGCCCAGGCGGGATGAAGTGGAGATGGTGGTGCCAGCAACGGTGGTGTTGATGATGCTGGAGGAGTTGTTGATATCAGCGAAGTTGGCATTCGCCAGGACGTCAGCAAAGAAGACGCTGTTGCTGCCGACCACCAGTGGAAGGAAGCCACCCAGACCTGCTTGGTTGGGCGTGCCAGCGGCTTGGGTTTGACCTTGGATGCCGACTTGAGGTTTGACGATGTCCTTGAGCTGAATGCTCATCACACCCAGGTCACTGGCAGACCCTTGAGCTACGGCAGGCTCGGCATTGACGGAAGGGAGGGTTGCAAACGCAAAAGCCGTTGCAGCCGCAGCGCAAAAGGGTCTTGTGAGGGACATCGAAAAGGTTTCCCTCACGAATCAATTTGCATCAAATTGCATCGGCGACAGCCCGCTTCAGCGGCTTAGGGGTCAGTCGCTTTATCGGCGGCTCCGACCTTCGGCATGGAGATTGACGAAAGGGGTCACTGCCTTGATCAATGATGGGTGATGCACTTAGGGTGTGTTCGCGAAATTCCGAGCAGGCCACCTTCGCGGATTCTTCGCTACACCTGTAGCGCCTGTTGAGTGAGTCGCTACAGGCTGTGGAGCTTGGTGCTTCCACTCAGGCAGCTCCTGCTTGGTGCCAATAACTTCACCGCTAGTACGCATCAAGCCAGGCATAAAAGTAATCACAAAGAAGATCACAGGTAGACCAACGACGAGCCCGCCAACGAATACATAGCTAAGCGCAAGTTCGCTCCATGACATGGTTCCAATCTCCTGCTCACCGATGAGCCAAGCCTAAGGGCGATGGATTCCGAACTTGTTAAGACTGCATTGTCGAGATAGATCTCCTTCATATCTGCTCCAACATGCAGTATCGCGTGGGTCTCATAGATCTTCTGTTGGCTGTCGTATCGGAGCCGTTGCTGACTGGTTGGGATTGCGACTCCTTTGCGTATCTCCTTCTCGTTTGGATTACGGATGAGCGCAACATGGCAGTGAGCTGTGCGGCATCGATAAGGAATCTCTACATACAGGCAACTAACGCAAAAACCACAGCTGCAACAGGTGCGCGTTAGGCGCAGAAGCTAACGCGGCAATTAGACATGCAATAAATAACTGACCGATATCTCTGCAAATGACCCTCAAGCCGAGAGACGAACACGAATAGTTCAAACACAGATTTCTGAGGCCAATTCACGTACCCACAAGGACTCCAGTTACCCCATACCGGGTGTCCGTTCGCTGGCATGAGCTGGCGACACCACTACAGCTAGTGCCAGCGTTAGCCGGTTACTGTGCGACCTTCCAATGAACCCAGCCGTGCTCACCCGCCACGACCAGCTGGAGCAAGAATGGCAGCAGCGTCTACTGATGCAACCCAGCAGCGGACAGGTAAAAAAAGAGACGGGTTCCACCCCGCCTCGTCAATCTCCCTTACCCGACCCGAAGGCCGTGAAGTGATCATCCGGCCGCCGTTCAAGCGGTGATGTGCTGTTTGTAACCGGCTGAACGTTTTGTGTGGGACTCAGGACCGCCGCAGGACGAGTTCAGGCAGCTGGCGAGGTGTGCATACCAGCAGCAGCTCCGATACATACCAACGGCGGCTCAAATGCCGCTCAGCGCCTTAGATGCGGCTACCTCCGCACGAAGTGATCAACGCGCTGACCTAGTGCAGGTGACTAGCGAGCAAGACCTGGGTCTGTCGATGCACCCGCGTTGCCGCCGCCAATCCCTGTCGGGACACCTGCTGGGTACTGCATGACCTGACGAGCTGATGGAGGGAGGTTTCCGATTCTCCTAACCGTGGCCTCCCCACCTGTAGTGGTCTTCAAGCCGCTACCGACCAATTGAACCGCCAATGAGACCAGCGCAAAGACGCCGATAAAGACACCACCGATTGCCCAAGGATTGACGTGAGATTGGTGGAGCGTCGAGTTGTGAGCCATAAAAAGGGAGGTTCACTCTCCTCTCTTTATGTAGTCGCGGCTACCAACCTGGCGTGAGTATTTGAGCTCGTCTCTGCAAGTTATGTTCGCCGGTATACAAAAGATTGGAAGGCACGATCAACGGAAATGCAAGCGCCGAAACGCCATGCGCAAAACCAAGAAAAGCCGCCAGGGACACCACTTTTCTCATATCTAGACCCTTAAGAGAATCTAAATATTGACATGGATGGGCCGCCGGCCTCGCGAAAAGCGCCAACAGCTCCCCGACCCACTGCTCAGTAGCGGGGAGTGTTGAGGTGGGGGAGCTTGGCACTCCCCCGTCTCGGATCACGGGGTTCTCTCGGACCGTGTCCTCAGCGGTTATGGCCTTAGTTGGTTCAGGAGTGCAAGGGGAACCCGTCGCGACTTCCCCAATAGGGAGGAAGTTGTTCGTCTCCATCGCCGTTGGCGTCGGCCTCCGGAACATTTCGGCTCAAGTACAGGGCGTTGGCATAGCCCTTTACGACAGTGCATCCAGCAGGACCGCATACGCGGTATTCGTTGCGCCCCAGGGGTTGAAGTGTTCCTTTTCCTGGAGCTGGTTCAGACGGGACGAATCGGAGATCCATCAAGACTTTCGCAACCGAAGTCAGTCCTACCGCCTCGGAAAGAGACCAGCTTGATATAGATGATACAGATTTTGCAATTGTTTGCGTGCTGCGCCTTGTCCCTCTTGAGCGGCGGCGCTTGCAGCTGGCAGCTCTAAAGCTTTAGCGAACTAGTACACCTGAGCATTGCGATTAGGTTTGTCGTCGCAGGTAGGCTCGCCGATCTGCTCAAGGACGTCTCCGTCGCTAGTGACCAGCCGATAGACGCGGCCTGTGACTCGTGATTTCGCCAGTGCTGTCAAGTAGGCCTTGAAATGATTTCTTTTGCTGCCCTCGTCTTGCCAAGGCTCATCGGTGCTGCAGCGGCTTTGGATCAAGACAGCCATGGTGCAGACGGACTTGTTTCCCTGAGATAACGATGCCTCGTCGTCATGTTGAGATAGGAGAAATACCGATCTGCTTTGGGATTCACGATTCACTCGGATTCTCAAGGGGAGCGTGGGATGAGCTGTTGGTTTCCTGTAGTTTCTTCATTCGCAAATGGAGACATTGCTTGCAGGTAAATCGAGGCTTGAGACGATCTCCACAGCACTACGACCTTTGGCTGTATGCCATCGCCAGGCTCTGAATTGAGCGTCGCGGACATAGAGAGGCGCCAACTCGCTTTGCGTGACTGTCCAGACCTTTTTGCTCTTCCCCGCCGCTGCAGTGACCTGGTCATCGACTACCAGAGTTCGGCGCAAGCAGATGTGGATCAACGGATTAAGGGCGGTTCACGGGAAGACAAGCGTGCCGCTTAGCTCGTGCTGAACACCTTGTGTTTTGCAGGTGTTCGCATGTTGCTGATATCGCTTGCCCAGGCTCTTTCCCTTGGGGACCAATAAGTATCCACTACATGCAGTGTTCCGTGTAAGGCGATACCTCCTGGGACGCTGTGCATGGCGTGATCCCAAGGAGATTCCGTTGTTTTTACCCAAGTCAGTGGCGCCGATTGACCTTGTGCATCCCCTCCACTGAGAAGCTCGTGTTTTCCATCGAAAGACTGACCAGCACAGGCTGGAGACAAACCGAAGAACATCCCGACCACGATCTTGCCCACTTGCACGCACGGCTCAAGAACTTCGCGGATGGTTCCACCTACAGAGTCATTGACCCTGACCAGACCATGGTTTGCCTGTTCGCAGGCGGCGCCACGGAGTGTTGGGCAATGGACCACGTCAAGGTGGGGTGAGTCCAGGCTTGCCTCGGCGAAACAGCTCCCACCGCTTCTATTCGGCCGCAACGCCAGTGCTATCACGCAACGGCTCCCTGTTCATAGAGGTCGACGGCGCGATCGCCGATCTATGTGCAAGCTTCGGGAATGGAAACGAGTTTCAGTGCCCGTCCGAGCGATGAGGATTTAGCCCTTTTGTGGCCAAAAACCCCCTACAACTGCTGGATAGGTGGCGACTTTGTGTTGCCTTGCAGGTGTGAGCTGTGCGCTGCTCACCGACGCTCACGTTGGGACGAAGAAGACGAGTAGCGCCAACAGCTCCCAACCAACTGCTTAGTAGTAGGGAGTGTTTCTCAGCAGTCGGCCACGGGTTTGTCGTCGCCCTGCCGGATGTACACGTGGCAAGACGGTTCTGGCTTCTTCCAGGACCCTTTTTGATCACCGCAACCGTTGCGCAAAGGAACAGCGCAATGAGGATGCCGTCAGTGAGTGGTTCCATCAACCTCTCCTTCCCTGTCTCTGGTTTAGCCCTGGCAGGGAACTAAGACCGGCAAAGGCTCGAAAGGCAGGCTGCTGCTGGAGTTGTCTTCTTTTGGCGCACAATCTGGCGCATACTGATTGATGTTTAGGTGTTTCCGGGGCTCTGCTTCCCTCAAGAAGCCTTGCCATGACTAGACGCCCCCTGTTGGATTCGAACCAACGACCGGCTGCTTAGAAAGCGGTCGGTCGAGGCTCAAACACAAGCCATTGCAAGGGCTTTAGGTGAGACGTGGAGGCTTAGGGTGAAGTCTGGGTGAAATCTCGCCCCTCACGCATCCACGCCACCAGCAGTACCTGGTTCTCCTCGGTGACCAGGGCACTTCAGATCGCAAGCAACGCAAAACCTCCTCAAGGGTCAAACGGACTGTGTGCGTAGGTCCCAAGGTCCCTCTCGCACTGCTGAAATGACATCAGCAGTTCGTCCAGCAAAAGCCTGACCCGTGGCGCTTGCTCATTGGTGGGAGCCCCGGTCAGGGGCTGTACCCCGCCTCAGAGGTTAACGATGGGACCTGTCCAGAAAAAACAGACCACCTCAAGCTCACCAAGGCCAGTAGCTCAAATAACGAAAGACGCAACCCGGCAAAAATCAATCGCAGAATTCGAAGTATGTCGAAATATTGAGCCTTTGCTGCAGGCATGGACTTAATTGTCTGAGGTGGCTAAGCGTAGATGAGCATTGGACTTCATTTCCGAGGATCTTTTGTGTCTTCAATGAAAAAAGTAATTGGTTTAGGATTTATCGCAACCCTTCTTGCTCTGAGTTCGAATCCGAGTTTTTCTCAATCCAGAGACCAAGTTGTTCAGCTTCCAAAAGTATGGACAGGACTTCAAACAGCTACAACTTTTGGGACGCCAGCCAAGCTTCATTCAAGGCATCCTTTTCATGTGGGAGCAGACAAAGCCAGCAAAGGTTTTGATCACTTTACGGATTCCGGATTTAAGCTTTTAATCACGCGTCAGGAAGGGCGTCATCTGGAGATCGAGTTCGGGAATTCTAGGCACAGCTTAGCTGCAGTCGGTACGCTTTCATTTGACGGCAAAATGATGCTGGTCAAATCTCAGTTCTTCACCATTCCCTTCACTATTAATGGAAACAGAATCAGCGGTTGCGGCGGCGCCAATGGCAACGACGGCACTTTTGATCATTGGCTAACCAACTATGCTGCGCTGTGTTTTGAGGCCCAGGCACAACCCTAAGGGACCCTGCCTGTACGAAACAAAATTGGCATGGGTGCCCCTTATAGAGCAGTTGTGTAGCGTCAGATTCGGTTCTGTTGCTGTTCATGATTCAGATGGTGGTTTGACCAGAAAATCCTTGGCGTTGTGACCGTTGGCGCCCACAGCTTGGCTAACTCAACACTCACTCCGAGGCTGCTGTATTCCTGCTAGACACTGAGCCCTGCAAATAGCGGGGCTTTTTTGTTGGTTGGCCGCTGGCCTCAGCGCCGCCAAGGCTGTCGCATGGAGCGGATTTGCTCTTGCGGAAACCACAGCGGGCAACCGCCACCCTGAGCTAGCAACTCCACCAGCGCCTACAAGAACGCGCTGACTACGAAGGGCGGTCGTTGTCGAGCCTGGTTTGCCACCTCCTGAAGCTTGGGTGTGGATGAAACTGGGCAGCGAAGTCCGCGGGCGTCATCCCGCTCCGCGCTTCCGTAGCTCAGCCACCCAGTCCGCCACGGGTTTGTCGTCGCCCTGCCGGATGTACACGTGGCAAGACGGTTCTGGCTTCTTCCAGGACCCTTTTTGATCACCGCAACCGTTGCCCAAAGGAACAGCGCAATGAGGATGCCGTCGGTGAGTGGTTCCATCAACCTCTCCTTGCCTACCTGTGGTCTGGCCCTGGCTGGTGCTTCTTAGGGAGGGCAGCTGAGCGGGCGGCTCAGGAGTGCAAGAGGGTGTCAAGCAACTAAGGACCGCTAATCGCACCATAAATTTCAGAAGCCCCTTCTCGTACCCACAAGGACTCCAGAAGCCCCCATGGGCCTCCTTTTTGTCGTTGCTTGTGTTTCTGGCGTTGGTAGAAGCGTTGGTAGAGCCGCTCCACTCTCACCCTTAAAACCATTGCAAATACTGGCTTCTTGGAGCTTGTGTCTCTAGTTGAAGTAGGTCTTGTTGGTGAGGGCTGGGCAGAGATCGCGAAACATCTGGTTATCCCCTCAGTACCCCAGGCTGCGCATTCCTGGCCTTGGTGATCCCATCCCGGATGCAGGAAGCCCGCCGCCGCTGGTTGGAGCGGTGCGGGGTTGATGCCGCGTGATCCAGGCCAGGAGGCCGATGACAATGATCAAGGCGATAAAGCGCACGGCTCTCCCCGTGGCTGTCATCGGGCGAATCACGCGCATTGATCGAGGTTCATTCCCTGGTTGATCCTGCCGCGATGGAGGCGGAGTAGCCGGAAGCGTTCGCGGCTACTGAACACCTGATAGACGACCTGACCTTGTTTTGCGGCCGCGGGCTGGCAGTCCACCTCGGAGGGATGGATCCCCGAGTGCAGAAGGTCACCATTGTTGAATTGATACCAATAACCGCCCATCGCACCGCCCCTGTTAGGGACGATCCAAGCCAAGGCCTGAGCGATGTCAAGGTCGAATGTTTCATCAGGATCTCTTCCCCTGGTCGTTCTTTGACTTGTGCCGGATAAGGGGGGGAGCCGCGATCTCCCGATGAATCCGTTTCGTGGACGGCCCCAGAAGCACCTCAACCTCGAGCAACCCTCCACCATCGTCTTGCTCACGCTTGGCGTTCTCGTCGGCTGTTTCCTGGTGCCTTCACTGGCCCAGGTCTTGGCCTTGACCCTGATCTGTTATTTGGCCTATCTCCGCTTTAGCCGCGTCTAAGCGGGCAGCTTGAGAACAGCGATATTCATCCCCACTCCAGCACTGATGCCGATCACATTCGAGAGGCCCAGCACGCCGCTGATCAGGGCCCAGGTGGCCCAGAAGGTCCAGGTGGCAGCCAGGCAGAAAAACAACAGCGAGACAAGCAGCGCTGGGATCCGCAGGGGGTGCCCCACCGTCAGAAAGCGAGCCAGGAACTCAGAGACCTTCCGGTAGATCTTGAACATGCAGCGGCTGGCCTGGGCTTCTGGCGCTCTGGTGTTTTAACGGTTGGCCTGAGTGCTTGCTAGCGCCTGCCTCGCAGCCAGGGCAGGAGCAAGAAATCCATCACGGCGAAGCTCATCAGGCAGGGCAGGAATCCGCGTTCCACGATGTGGCAGATGGGTCTAGTGACATCGATTTGGCAGATCCACAGCTTGGCGAACCAAAACAGGGCAATCTTGATGGCGAAATTGCGCCAGGACCGAGTGCTGGGTCGGAGCATTTGGCTTCAACTTGGAGGCGTGATGCCCTGGGTGACGAAGTAAACCGAGACGTATAACCCTGCAAACACCAGCAATAAGCCAATCACCACAAGCCGTCCGTCCATGCCTGCCCTTTGCGTTGTGGGTTTGAACACTACTGGTGACAATCCCTTGTTGGTTTTGAACCTGCGAGCTCTAATGGCGCATCGGCACGCGTCTGATGGACTTTGAACCCACAACCGATGGCCTCGGTTACAAGGTTTGCCTTACCAAAGATGGCCACACGGCCTGTGCCTTCGTCAGCAGCGCCCATCTGATTGAAGACAAACGGCGTCAGCTTGAAGCGTCGATCAAGGCGGACGCCGAGCGGATGTCCCGCTAAGAGGCTTTCCCTTCTTCGATCAGGTCCTTGAGCCAATGGGCCGCTATGGCCCGTGAGATCGAGCGGCTGATCAACAGGTCGCAGATCAATTCCCAGAGGGGTTCGCGTCCGGTCTGGGCATAGTCCTTGGAAAACGCCAGGCGTTCCTCAGTGCTTCGGCAGGAACGCAGGGCGTCAATCAAACTCTCCCGCTGACTGGTCGAGAGTGTGTCTGCGGGCATGGCAGTCAACTCGGGCTCGTGTCTACAGGACCTGGCCGACCATGACGGCAGCCAAGGCTGAGAACACCGTAATGCTCAGGGCGGTCAAGGGGTTTTGTCCTTGGGCGACTGCATAGGTCGTAATCACACCAGCGCCAAGGCCAGCAACCAGCAGTTGCGTTGTGAGGGAAGGGCGTTGATCCATGGCGGCTTGGATGCGTTCCAAGCAGCTTGGGCTGGTCTTTCAATTCGGGGAGATCGGCCAGCGGACTTCTTTACCTGGAGTTGGTCTTCTTTACCCGCTGCAATGTGTCGAGGCGGGTCGGGCTCGGCCGCTGCTGGCCCACTGTTGCAGTTGCTCCAGTTGTTCGCGGGCGGTGCGAGACAAGGGCACCAGTTGTGCGGCTGCGCTGCTGAGGTCGGCCTCGCCGAATTCACGGGATTCGCTGAAGGCCTGGTGCATCGCTTCGATCACCACCTGCTCGAGCTCCGCTCCGGAGAATCCCTGGGTGCGATCCACGACGACATCCAGGGGGATTCGATGCTCTGGGCGCCTGCGCCTGAGTTGCAAATCAAGGATGGTGCGGCGTTCCTGGGCGTCAGGTAGATCGAGCAGGAAGATCTCATCAAAGCGGCCTTTGCGAAGCAGTTCCGCAGGAAGTTTGTCCACACCATTCGCGGTGGCCACGACAAAAACAGCGGTGCTCTTCTCCGCCATCCAGGTCAGCAAACTCGCCAGCACCCGTTGGCTCGTGCCCCCATCGCTGCGGCCATCGGCACTGCCAAAGCCCTTGTCGATCTCATCAATCCAGAGCACGCAAGGTGCCATCGCTTCGGCCCGTTGAATCATGTCCCGGGTCCGGGCTTCGGATGCGCCGACCAGGCCGGCAAACAGCCGTCCAACATCCAGGCGCAGTAGCGGCATGCTCCAGCTGTGGGCGATGGCCTTGGCCGTCAGTGATTTCCCGGTGCCCTGGGGCCCCACCAGCAGCACGCCCCGTGGGAGCGGCAGGCCGTAGCGGCGCGCCTCATCGCTAAAGGCCATGTGGCGCTGCTCGAGCCAGCGCTTCAGGGCATCCAGTCCACCGATGTCGGCGGGAGTGGCCTCGGTTGGGCAGTACTCCAGCAGTTCGCTGCGGGCGATCGCCTGGCGTTTTTCTTCGAGTACCTCATCGAGGTCCGCCCCTCCCAGCTGGCCCCGGCTGGCTAGTCCCCGGGCGGCGACCTGGCGGATTCGCTGTTCACTGAGTCCGCTGCAGCTGTGGGTCAGCAGTTCCAGCAGATCGGCGCCGATGGGCTGTCCGCTTGCCTGGGCGATATTCCCCAGCAACGTCTGGATCTCCTGTTGGTTGGGCAGGGGGAGATCCAGCAGGGTGATGCACTCCTCCAATTCCCGAGGAAGCTGCCATTCAGCCGCTGTGATCACCAGGGTTTGCGGCCGTTGGCGCAGGCTCGATGCCAGGTTGCGGAGCTTGCGGCAGATGCTGCTGTCGTCGGCGTAGCGATGGAAGTCATGGAGCACCAGCAGGGCTGGCTGCTCGGCTGGTAGAGCGCTGAGGCTTTCTAGGGCACCCAACGGATTGCGAGCAGCCTCTCCATCGCGGCCGGCCCATCCCTTGAGCCCACTAATGAAATCCCAGCGGGCCAGGGATCGCTGATCGAGGCGTTTGGCCGCGTCGCTGAGCAGGTTGGCGATCCGTTCTTCCTCTTGGCTGCGGATCCAGAGGATGGGCGTCCGTGCCCGGATCAACAGATCAAGGTGGTCCGCCCAGGCCTGACTCATGGGTTCAGTTTCTTCAGGGCAGCCCAGCGGGGATCGATCGGTTCGTCTGCGACTGCTGCGTTCAGGTTGGGTCCAGGACAGTCCGATCCGCAGCGATTCACGACCGGCAGCTGGAGATTCAGTTGTTCAAAGACCCAGTGCTCGGGATCGAAATCCGCTCGGGGATCCATGCTTTCGGTGAGCTCATCGGGGTCCAGCTCAATCACAGCACCGCCCGCCTCGAGCACGCTTTCGAGATCCATCCCCTGCTCCCTAGCCTGCTCTCCAAGCCAGAGCACCTCGTGGGTTTCAAAGAGCAGGGGGTGATTGAACTGCTGGAGGCAGCGGTCACAGCAGAGGGTGACGATGGTGCTGGCCTCGCCGTCCAACTCGAGAATATTGCCGCGATGGACTGCGCGTAGTTGTCCGCGGACGGGAGTCAGGCTTTCCAGCTCACTGAGCCGTTGATTGATCCTCCACTGCTTGCCCTGCTCCAGAAGGGAGAGCTCCTGGAGCGGGACTGGAATGAGCGGATCACCGGTCTGGAGGCCGTCGCCCATGCCCTATTTCTTGCCCTTGGGTTCAAACGGCATGCGACTGCTGCCAGTGACCGTCGCCGTCACGGTTTTCGCTTCGGCAGCCCTTTGCTGATCGAGGATCGTCTGCAGGTTGTCGGGCAGTGCCTCACGAGTGAGCAGGAAGGTCTGGACTGCCTGGAAGACGTTGGCAATCACCATGTAAAGCAGCACCCCAGCAGGCAAGGGGAAGAACAGGAACATCCCGGTGATCATCACGGGGGTGATCTTGTTGGCCGTGGCCTGTTGGGGGTTAGCGGGCATGCCCATCCCCGAAAGGATCTGGCTCAGGAAGAGGGTGATGCCAAAGCCGCCCACCAGGATCGCGATATCCCAGTTGATGGCGCCATCGGTGTAGAAGCCGACTTGGCCAAGAGCCTTGATGAACAGGAAGCCGCTGCGGGCTGCCAGGCCAGGGATCTTGGCCTCGACGGTGGCGTCCCCAGCGGCGATGGCATGGATGGCGCCGTTCTGATCCACGCTGACCACCCCTTCACCCTTGGTGACGGACCAGGTGGGGGCAAACGAGGAACCGTTCTCGACACCGCTCAACACCGACGAGAAGCTGGAGCCGTCCTTGGTGTGCAGGCTGACGGTCTCGGTGTCACCCACTCCAAGCTTGGTTCCCTTTTCCAGGCTGGCGATCACGGGGACGTGATCGGTCGTGGTCACGAAAATGGAATGACTGGCACTGTTGAAGGGTTTGGGCTCAACAGCGGCGATCTGATCGGCCGGCAACACCTTCAGATTCAAGGTGTAGGGGACATCGGCGAACGGTGATCCCCGCAAAGTCGCGAAGAGTGCAAACAGGATTGGCATCTGCACCAACAAGGGCAGGCAGCCGGAGAGGGGGCTGCCGAACTCCTTCATCAGGGAGCCCAGCTCCTCCTGTTGCTTTTGGGGGTTGTTGGCGTACTTGGCTTTGATCTCGGCCTGACGCTTTTGCATCACCGGCTGGGCGATTCGCATGCGGCGGGCATTGCGAATCGAGCCGGCGCTGAGGGGGAAGAGAGCCAGGCGAATCACCACCGTTAGGGCAATGATCGCGAGCCCATAGCTCGGTACCAATCCATAGAAGAAATCCAGGATTGGCAGCAGCAGGTTGTCGGAGATGTATCCGATCACGGCGTCGCTAACGGGGGGGGTTGGTGGAGTGGTTCAGTGTCTCAGGCAGCGGCGTCGCTACCGAAACCGGCGGTGCCAGCGCTCTTGGCGGCGGGACCGGATTTCAGCCGTGCCTCGATGAACGCTTGGGCATCGCGGTAGCGGGGCACAGCGCGCATCTCGAGCTTCATCCCATCGCTGAGCACCAGGACCATGTCACCCCAGAAGCCGAAGCCCCGGGAGACCGAGCGGACCTCACGAATTTGGCTGTAGACCACCTGGGTGCGGTCGCGGCCGAGCCAGCCGCCGGTGACCTCAACCCGTCGGCTCGTGATGCGGAAGCGCAGCCAGAGGGCCCGGACCACAGCACCCACGGCAAAGGGCAGGCCGATCAGGGTGAGTCCGAAGAGCATGTTGCTGATCAGATCTCCTTTCGCAGGCCCGCCCTCATAGAAGACCTCTTCGTTGATGCTGGCCCCCGGGGCCACGGGAGCGGGTTGGGAGGCAGCGCTCATGGTCTCAGTCCTGCCTTGGCAATGAGTTCACAACATTCTCCCAGGAGGAGTCGCTCTTCCGCGTCCGCGCTTCCGGGTTTCAGGGAGATCAGCAGCCAAAGTCCCTCTCCATGAGTGGGGATTTCAGGAAGTTGCCGGCTGAGATGGCCGTGCAGGAGCCGGCGCAGGCGGTTGCGTTGAACGGAGCGCTTGCTGACCTTGCTACTGACGACAACACCCAGGCGGCAGCTCAGGGGGCTTTGGTCCCTTGGATCGACTTTCAGGAGCTGGGGTTCGGCCCTCATCGTCCGCAGGACCATCCATTGCCCATGGATTCGCCGCCCCTTTTGGTAGATCCGATCAAAGACAAAACGCCCCCTCAGCCTGTGTTCCCGAGAAAGCGCCATGGCTTGGGGCTACGCGGGGTTGGCTGAGGGGGCGGTGGGACTTCGGTGCTAGGGCCGAAGCGTCTTTGGAAATGGCCGGGATCAGACCGACAGACGGGCCCGACCGCGCTTGCGGCGGGAGCGGATCACGCGACGGCCGGTATGGCTCCGCATACGAACACGGAAACCGGACACCCGTTTGCGCTTACGGCTGGTTCCTTCAAGGGTGCGCTTGGTCATGGCTCCGGCTCGGCTGCGCCTTCAACGTCGATCCGTCAACTTATCAGTTGGAGTGACTCAGAAATCCGAGGTGGCGTCCACCTGGATCAGCCAGCTGCCCAGGTAGCCAGAGATCGGGACGGCACCGGGAGCTTGAGCCAAGGCGTTGAACTGGAACATTCCCGCGCTGCGTGGATTGATCACCTGCATGTAGACCCCGATCGTCTTGCCAACGGGAACAGGGGTGTCCGGGAAGATTTCGATCGAGCGTCCATCGGCGGTGACTTCAACCGTCGCGGGAATGGTCTCTTCGCACCGGGTGCGTTTGGTCATGCTGCCCGATTTCATGTAGCAGAGCTTGATTTTTTGGGGATCAAGCGTTGTATCGAAGGTCTGCGGTACCGAAATCGCCAGCTTCAAGATCGCGGTTTTGCGATCCTTCGGCTTCAGCAAAAAATAGTATTCAGCGCGTTGTTGACGAACGGTATTCGTCGTGAAGTAGTAGAGCTTTCGGTAGTCCTTGGTGTTATCCCAGCGGAACTCCATGATGCTCGGGGTCCCTTGCGCCAGCGCCTTTTGAGGAGCGAGACCCAGCTGGGCTCCAGTCAGGGCTGCACCACAGCCAGCCAGGGCCGCAAGTTTGAAAGCAGTCCGTTTGAAGGACACCCGGTTGCGATTGATCATGGTTCCTCAAACATTGCCCGTTAGGGCCATTCTCAGGGGGTAAGGGGTTCAGACCGGGGCCGGTGGGCGGCCAAGCAGCTGGCAGTTGTGACCAGATGCGACTGCCTAGGTATTGGCGAGGTCAGGAATTGGCGAGGTCTGGTCTGAGTCGTGCCGCTTCCCGCAAGTAGGCGTGGCGGGCGGGTTGCGTCAGCCAGACATGGGCTAACAGACGAATGCAGCGCTCCAGGTCCCCAGCGACAGCCATTTGCTGGCAATCCAGCAGGGCCACGCCGTCCCAGCCGGGCCGCTGCCGGGCGATGGCAGCGGGGAAGCAGGCGTCGAGATCGGCCGTAGCTGAAAAGGTGAGCGACAGGATTTGTTCGCCTTTCAAGTTGTTCCGCTCTGCCAAAGCATCGAGCAGCTCTTCCACCGCCTCTTGGATGGCCTCGCGGCTGTTGCTCGTCACTGTGGTGGCGCCCCTGAGGGCACGGAGCGATTGCTCAGGGCTCATGGACGATGCAACCAAAGGGGTTGGCCACTGCTGCTCAGTTCCAGCTTGAGCCACTGCAGGGCCAGGGAGAAGAGAGAGCGGCCAGGGATGACCCCTGCGAAGCGGTTTTTCTCTTGTCCAAAGGTGATGGGCTTGGTCTTTTCAAGATCCAGCTCGGCCAGTTCACAGGCCAGGCGCCGGGCCTGCTCCTCATCGCCCAAAGCATCCACGAGGCCCAGATCTTTGGCCTGGGCACCGCTAAAAACGCGTCCATCGGCAAAGCGACGAACTTCTTCTTCACTCAGACAGCGCCCTTCAGCAACGGCGCTGACGAACTGACCGTAACTGGAGTCGATTAACTCCTGAAGGAGCTGCCGCTCGCCAGCACTCAAGGCGCGGTCAGGGGAAAGGATGTCCTTGTACAGACCGCTTTTGACGGTCTCGAACTGGATGCCGATCCGCTCCAGCAGGCGCGAGAGGTTGTTGCCCCGCAGGATCACGCCGATGGAACCGGTGATGGAGCCAGGGTTGGCCACGATCTTGTCGGCTGCAACACCGATGTAGACGCCGCCGGAGGCAGAGATGTTGCCAAAGCTGGCGATCACCTTGCAGTGCTTCTCACGCAGGCGCAGCAGGGCGGCATGGATTTCTTGGCTGTCCCCAACGGTCCCACCGGGGCTGTCGATGCGCAGCAGCAGGGCGGGGAATTCCCGTTTCTCGACTTCCCGTAGGGCCTTGAGGACTCGCTTGCGGGTGCCGGAGGCGATGGGCCCTTCAATGGCAATGCGCGCGAGTTTGCGGCGTGACTTGCGTCGCCAGGGCCAGGGCATCGAGTCGATCTGCAATCGCTGGATCTTAAAAAGGAGCCTGTGGGCGGTTGGAGCCGGTGAACCTGCGCTGGCTGGCAATGGTGCTCCCCTTTGCGCTCTGGGGGACCGCGATGGCGGCGATGCGGCCCCTGCTGGATGGGGCTAGTCCCCTGACCTTGGCCTGGATGCGGCTTCTTCCTGCAGGTCTGGTGGTCTTGGTGGCAGCCCAAGTCTTGGGGCGATCCCTGACGGTTGATCGCCGCGATTGGCTTTGGTTTGCGCTGTTCGTTGTGGTGGATGCCACGGCCTTTCAGGGCTTGCTCGCCCGGGGCCTTGGCGGAACCGGTGCTGGCCTGGGTTCGGTGTTGATTGACTCCCAGCCGCTGCTGGTGGCCCTGTTGGCCCGGAGCCTGTTTGGTGAGGCGATCAACCCTGTGGGTTGGGTGGGCCTGCTCGTGGGCTTGCTCGGCATCCTTTGTCTGGGACTGCCGGAGTCCTTGCTTCGGCAGTGGTGGTTGATGGGACCGGAGGTGTTTGGCGAGAAAGCATGGAGCCACGGTGAGCTCTGGATGTTGGCCGCGGCGTTGGCCATGGCCTTAGGGACGGTCTTGAGCCGCTATGCCTGCCGCCACAGTGATCCGGTGGCAGTGACCGGCTGGCATCTGGCGCTAGGGGCTTTGCCACTGCTGGCGGGCGCGGCCCTTGAGCCGCTCTGGAATCCCGTGGCCCTGGGCCCGTGGCCGCAGTGGTCAGCGATGGGCTGGCTGCTGATGGCCTATGCGGCCTTGTTTGGCAGCGCCCTGGCCTACGGACTGTTCTTCTGGTTTGCGAACCATGAAGAGCTGACCAGCTTCACGGCCCTCACGTTTTTGACCCCCGTCTTTGCGCTTCTCTGTGGAGTGGCCCTGCTCCAGGAGCAGCTGAGCCCCCTGCAGTGGCTCGGCGCGGCCCTGGCGTTGTTGAGTGTGGTTCTGATTAATCGACGCACCCAGCTCTGGCAGCCCGATCCGATCGAGCAGGAACTCATTCCATGAGCACGCGGTCGCTTTCGATCCTGGTGGTCGCTCCTGCGCTGGGTCCCCTGGGGAGCGGGAAGTCTGGGGGTGTGGAGCTCACCCTGGTGAGCCTGGTGAGTGGGCTGCTCGATCGCGGCCATCGCCTGACGGTGGCCGCGGCCGCGGGCTCTCGCCTGCCCTCCAGTTGCGCAGGAGCCGCTCTGTTGGCTGAAAGCGGTGCGCCCCAAGAGAGCTGCCAGCACGCTCCACGCGCTTCTGATGTGTGGATCCCAGCCCAGGGACTCCTGCCACGGCTCTGGCAGAGGGCGCTGCAGGAGCCCATCGATGTGGTGCTGAACCTCGGCTACGACTGGCTGCCGTTTTGGCTGACTCCTCTGGTTGAGGTGCCGATTTTTCACCTGGTCAGCATGGGCTCGGTGAACCAGGTCATGGATGGGGCCATTGCCGAGCTGGCCCGATGGGATCAACGGCGGCTGGCCTTCCACACCGCCACCCAGGCGGCCGATTTCGACCTGCCGCAGCCCCCAGTGGTGGTGGGCAATGGTTTTGATCTCGCGGACTACACCCTTTGCCTGGAGCCCGAGCCCCTCCTGGGTTGGGTGGGCCGGGTGGCCCCTGAAAAGGGGTTGGAGGACGCGGCCGCGGCGGCGGCTGAAGTGGGCCAACGCCTGGCGGTTTGGGGCCTGGTGGAGGATCCCGGTTATGCCGAGCGGGTCCAGGCCTCCGTTCCGCCCGGAACCTTGGATTGGCGTGGCTTTTTGCCCACCGCTTCCCTCCAGGCGCAGCTAGGCCGCTGCCGCGCTCTGCTCAACACCCCGAAGTGGAATGAGGCCTACGGCAACGTCGTCGTCGAGGCCATGGCCTGTGGTGTGCCCGTTGTGGCCTACCGCCGGGGCGGTCCAGGGGAGTTGGTTCAGCCCGGAGTGAACGGCTGGTTGGTGGAGCCCGACCAGCCGTCCGCCTTGGCCGAAGCGCTGGAGCAGGTCGATCAGATTGATCGCCGTCAGTGCCGGCAATGGGTGGAGCGGCAGGCCTCCAAGGCTGTTCTGGCGGAACGGCTCGAGCAGTGGCTCGTAGACGGCTTGATCAAGAAAGGGCGATAGGGTCAGGCCTGTCGCGATCCGCTGTGGTGCCTCGGAACGGCAAGCCCTGGTTGGTGCTCTTGCTGGTTGCGGTCTTCGGCCTGTTGCTGTTCGTCTGGCGGCTCGGCACGACCGGTTTGGTGGATGAGACGCCGCCACTGTTTGCCGCTTCCGCTAAGGCCATGGCGGAGACAGGGGATTGGCTGACCCCACGGGTGAATGGTTTACCCCGCTACGACAAGCCGCCCTTGGTCTATTGGCTGATGGGGTTGGGTTACGCCCTGCCGGGTCAGGAACTGTGGAATCCGCTGGGGACCTGGGCGTCCCGCCTGCCGTCGGCCCTCAGCTCCATCGGTCTGATGCTGCTGCTGGCGCTGACCCTGCTGCGCCGCCCCCAGCCCTCCCCGCAGGGCCACTGGCCTGATGCCCAGCAACAGGCCATCACCGCGATGGCGGCGGCCTTGGCGTTTGGACTTTCGCCGCTGGTGCTGCTCTGGAGCCGCATCTCCGTGAGTGATGCCCTCTTCAGTGGCTTGTTGTCGGCGGCGTTGCTGCTGTTCTGGTGGCGCTATGCCGGGCTTTGCCGTTGGTGGCTCCCATGGCTGGTGCTGGGTCTGGCCATGCTTGCCAAGGGTCCCGTGGCGGTGGTCCTGGCCGGCCTGACGGCGCTCCTTTTTGCCCTGCTGCAGCGGGATCTACCCGGCCTTTGGGTCCTCTGGAGACCCTGGCGTGGATTGGCCCTGACCGGGGCAGTGGCCTTGCCTTGGTACGCCCTGGAGCTCTTGGTGGAAGGGCAGCCCTACTGGGACAGCTTTTTTGGCTACCACAACCTTCAGCGCTTCACCGGCGTGGTCAACAACCACCTGCAGCCCTGGTGGTTTTTCTTTCCGGTGTTGGTGGTGGCCTCGCTGCCCTTCACCCCGTTGCTGTTGGCAGGCTTAGCCGGAGCCCTGCGTCCCAGGCCCGTTGCTCCCGAACAGTCACTCCAACGCTTTGCAGCCTGCTGGCTGCTGGCTGTCTTTGTCTTTTTCACCGCAGCGGCCACAAAGCTCCCCAGCTACTGGATCCCCGCGACGCCGGCCGCTGGCCTCTTGATCGCCTTGGCGGCGCAAAACCTGCGGGCGGGATGGCGCTCCGCTGCTCTGAGGGCTGCCACCCTGGCCCTGGTGGGTCTGCTGACGGTCGGTTTGGCCGCCGGGAACCTCTGGGTTCCCCTGATCAATGAACCGGAGATGCCGACCTTGTCCTCGGCGCTCTTGGCGAGTGGTGCCATTCAGCGGGCTGCGCTCTGCTTCGGACTGGGCGGGGTGGCGGCACTGCTGCTCTGGTGGGGGCCCTCCAGTTCCCGCAGGGGCTGGCTGTTGGTTCAGCAGCTGGGGATGGGGGCATTTGTCTTGACGGCCCTGGTGCCCATGGTCGAGTTGGGAGATCGCCTGCGTCAGCTCCCCGTGCGCCGGATGGCGGCCCTTGTGCTCGAGCAGCAGCGGCCGCAGGAACCCCTGGCGATGGTGGGCATCCTGAAGCCCTCCCTGCACTACTACACCCAGCAAGTCGTGGTGTACGAGGGGATTCAGCCCAATGGTCCGCTGAACCTGAACGACCGCTTGGCCCGTGAGGAGCGGCGCGGTCAACGACCGACGCCGGCGTCCCCTGGATCCAGCGTTCTGGTGGTGATCGATGGCCAGACCGCAACGCTGCCCCACTGGCGCGGGGTTCAGCACCAGCGTCTCGGAGCGATCGGTCTCTATCAGCTTTGGCGGGTTCCCCGCTTAGCCCTGGCCCAGTGGTCCCAAGATCTGGGGGCACAGGCTGGCCTTGCTACGGATTGGCAGGATCCGCGCCCTGAGCGCTACTGATCAGCCTCTGTCTCCTGGCTCGAAGTCCCCATGGCGACACCGTTATCCATGGTGTCCCGTTGGCAGAAGCTGCAGTGTCCCCAACGCTGCAGCTCCCCGCAGGGTGAGGGCCGGTTGCACTTGGGACAGGAGCCCATGCCAAAGACATCGACTCGGCTGGGATGCTCAGCCCAGACCTCCTCTTCCAGACCGCTGCCGGCTGGGGGCAAGGGGGTGCTTTGGTGCTGCTGAAACTGCAGATCTTTCACAGCAAAGCCTGCTCCGCGCAGGGCGCCGAGTAGCTGGTGCTTGTTAAACCGCAGGGCCTGGAGCCATTGGGGGTGATTGGCTCCCACCACGAGCCGTCCGCCGTGCAACCGCAGTGGCCGGCAGTGGGGAGCGAGTTGGGGGCCGGCGATTCGCGGCCAGGCCTGCCAGAGGCCCGCCAGGCTCCCCTCGTCTTTCCACTCCCGCTGCAGGCTGCTGAGGGATTCCCTCAGGCCTTGAATCGGTGGCCTCGGCGGCGGCACCAAGAGGTTCACATCCCCCTGGCGGCGCGTCTGGTTGCGGGGGGCGATGCCCATGGATCGAACCTAGTGGAATTGGCGCTGTGCAGGGCGGCTCACACTGGTTAGTCTCGGCCTCAGCTCTGCTTGCTTCATGGGCTTTTTTGATCGCCTCGGCCGGCTGGTTCGTGCCAATGCCAACGCAGCCCTGAGTGCGGCTGAAGATCCCGCAAAAATCCTCGAACAGTCGGTCGCGGATATGCAGGCCGATCTGGTCAAACTTCGCCAGGCCGTCGCCACGGCCATTGCCAGTCAAAAGCGAATCCAAAACCAGGCGGATCAGGCCGATGCCCAGGCCAAGACCTGGTACGAGCGTGCTGAGTTGGCCCTGAAGAAGGGGGAAGAGGATCTCGCGCGTGAAGCCTTAGGGCGACGCAAGACTTGCCAGGACACCGCCACGGCCCTGCAAGGGCAGTTGCAGAGCCAATGCGGCCAGGTGGATCAGCTCAAGAAGAGCCTGGTGCAGCTCGAGAGCAAGATCGCCGAAGCCAAGACCAAGAAAGACATGCTCAAGGCACGGGCCCAAGCGGCCCAAGCCCAGGAACAACTGCAGAGCGCCGTCGGCAATCTCGGCACCAATTCCGCCATGGCGGCCTTTGAGCAAATGGAGGAGAAGGTGCAAGCCCTGGAGGCCCGTAGTCAGGCAGCCGCTGAACTGGCCGGAGCGGATCTTGAAAGTCAGTTCGCTGCCCTGGAAGGAGCCCCCGAAGTGGATTCCGAGCTTGAGGCCCTCAAAGGCAAGCTTTCGGGTTCCTCCGCGGCCCCGTCCTTGCCCGCCGGCACTGAAGGGGTTCAGCCGGTCAAGGTGAGTGAGGTTGATACGGAGCTTGAAGAGCTCAGGCGTTCGATCGACAACCTCTAAGCCCTCCATACAATCGCCTCACCCATGTCTGCCGCCGTGTCCGTTCTTCAGCTCACCGATGCCAACTTCCAGGCCGAGGTGCTGGAGTGCTCGACCCCGGTGCTGGTCGATGTTTGGGCCACCTGGTGCGGCCCCTGCCGCCTGATGGCCCCGCTGATGGATTGGGCGGCTGAGGAGTACGCCGGTCGTCTGACCGTGGGCAAGTTGGAAGCGGATCCCAATCCCTCCAGCCGCGACCGGATGCAGGTCCAGGGACTGCCCGCCCTGGTGCTCTTTAAGGACGGCCAAGAAATTGCCCGCCACGAGGGTGCCATGGCCAAGTCCCAGCTCCAGGGTTTCTTGGATGCCCAGCTCTGATCCGTTCACGATTTCTGAACGGGTTCGTGGCCTAGGTAGCGGCGTTTTTGCCCGCAACGACCAACGCAAGGTGGCCTATCGGGCCCGGTCCGAGGCCGGGCTGGCCCCCCTACTTGATTTGTCGTTGGGGTCGACGGATCTTCAACCCCCCCCGGTGGCGATTGAGGCGATCCGTCAACGTTTAGGGGAGCCAGATAGTTCTTCCTATTGCCTTCACGGCGCGACCGCCCCCTTGCGCGAGGCGGTCGCCGCCTGGGCCCAGCGTCGCTTTGGTGTGGCTGTGGATCCAGCCACTGAGGTCCTGTTTCTGGTGGGTTCCCAGGAGGGAACAGCCCACCTGCCGCTGGCGGTGCTCAACCCCGGGGATTCCGCCCTGCTGCTCGATCCCTTTTATCCCTCCCACCTGGGGGGGCTGCGCTTGGCTTCTGCCCAGCCGCGTTTCCTGCGGCTCGAGAAGGAGCGGGGCTTTGCTCCCAACTTTGATCAACTGAGTGATTCCGAGTGGGATGCGCTCAAGTTGATGGTCCTGGGGTTCCCCCACAACCCAACGGCGACCACCGGCGAGCAGGCCTGGGTCGATGAGGCGGCCTCGAGGGCTGTCCGCCATGGTCTGGTCTTCGCCCACGACAACCCCTATGTCGATCTAGCCCTCGAGGGGGAGGCACCGTCCCTGCTCCGTTCACCCCATTGGCGCCAGTGCGGCATTGAGTTCTTCTCGTTCTCCAAGGGCTGGTGTCTTGGTGGGTTCCGGATGGCCTTCGCGATCGGCGCCGCTCCGCTGATCCAAGCGCTCCGCCAACTCAAGGGTGTGGTGGATTTCAACCAGTCCTTGGCCCTTCAGGCTGGGGGAATCGCGGCCCTTGCGCAGGCGCCAGATTGGCCCGAGCGGCTGAAACCGATCTACCGGGAGCGCAGGGACCGGATGATGGCGGCCTTGGCGGGGGCGGGTTGGCCCGTTCGCTGTCCGTCGATGGCGCTCTATCTCTGGCTTGCCTTGCCCGAGCAGGCTCGTCTGCGCGGTTGGAACTCCGAGCAGTTCTGCGGGCAGTTGCTGGACGCAACGGGGGTCTGCCTAACCCCTGGTAATGGCTTTGGCGAGGGGGGAGAGGGGTTTGCACGCCTGGCCTTGGTGCATGACATGGCGGCCCTGGAGGCTGGCGCCCAGCGCATGGGGGCATGGCTACAAAGCCTTTAAGCGCCGGAGTTCTGGCGCGGCAGTTGCGTCACTCTCCCGGGGACTACCCCCTGCCGTGGAGGATTCAGGTGCGACGAATCTGCGCCAGCACCGAGATTGAGCTGGACCGTTGGATCAAGCACGATCCGATGGGGTCAGCAGCACGCGTGGTCCTGGCCCGCCGCCAGGGCTTCGGTCATGGGCAACAGGGACGCCCGTGGTCGTCTCCAGCCGGTGGGATCTGGCTCAGTGCCGCCTTGCCTTGGCACTCGGATCCGGAGGCGGCGGCCTCCCTGGCCTTGGCGGTTGCCGTGGGTTTGGCGCTTGAGTTGGAGGACCTGGGACTGGCACCCGCCATCAAGTGGCCCAATGATTTGCTGGTGTCGGGCCTCAAGCTCTGTGGTTTCCTGCCGCGGCTGGCCTGGCGCGCTGGCCGCCTTCGCTATGCCCGGGTGGGCTTGGGATTAAACGGCTCCAATGCTGTCCCTGCTGGAGCGGTCAGCCTGCATCAGCTGCTGGGGCAGCAGCGGCCCGCGGAGTTGGGAGCCCGCGTCCTTCAGGCCCTGGAATGGGCCGTAGCAGCGGCCGACCAGCCGGAACTGGTGCGGCGTCAGGCTGAGCAGCGGTTGTGGAATTCCGGAGGGTTTGAGCACGATGGCCAGCAATGGACTGTCAGAGGACTCAGCCGTGATGGTGGCCTGCAACTCCAAAACGCCTCAGGCGCGATGGTCCTGCGGCGGCGTTTTTAGGGCTTCCTAGTCTTGGCTTCATTCGTGCCCCGGTGGCTGTGATCCTCATCCCACGGCTCCGTTGGCTGCTGCTGACGCCCTTGCTGCTGGCTGGACCTGTGGCGTCTGAGCCCGGTGGACCGTTGGCTCCGCCGCCCATACCGGCTCCAGAGCCCGCCCTGCGTCCATCGCTTCAACAGCTTCAGGCTGTCCCTCCCCCCAAGCGCTTTGATCAGTCCCTCGATGCCTTGGTGCGTCAGGGCATTGTTACCCCCTCAGAGCGCCGAGCCCTTCGGCGGGGAGGCATGGATCTGCAGCCGCTGGATGTGGGGGCCTTCCAAAAGGGCTGCCGGAGTGGGGCACTCTCCGCCCGTGAATGCCGTGGTGGCATAGCCCTGCGTTGGGGGTTGCGGCAGGAGGGATCGCGCCGTCCTCCCTTGTCGGTCCCGGTGTCGGCCCTATTGGGCGGACGCTTTGACATGGCGAAGGTGTTTCGGGTCACTCCGCGGCCGGCACCGGTTGCGGGCAATGGCAACCGGCGTTTGCTGTTGCCGATCCTTGGCTCTGCCTTCAAATCCAGTGGTTTTGGCTGGCGTCTGCATCCTCTGCTGGGGGGCTGGCGTCTCCATGCCGGAGATGACCTGGCGGCCCCAGAGGGCACCCCGGTGGTCGCGGCCTTGGCCGGTCGGGTGGTGAGCAGTGGTTTGGCTGGCGGCTACGGCTTGGCGGTGGAGGTGGAGCACCAACGGCCGCGGCGGCGCAGCCTCTATGGCCATCTCTCGGAGCTCTATGTCCGCGCCGGTGATCGTGTGCTCCAAGGGGAGGTGTTGGGCCGGGTGGGCAGCACGGGCTTGAGCACCGGCCCTCACCTGCATTTCGAGCTGCGTCAGCCGGTTTCTGGTGGCTGGGTGGCCGTGGATCCCGGGGAGTTCGATGCTGGATCTGCCCTGCGCGGGAGCGATGCGGTCGCCCTGCTGATGGGGCAGCTGATCAGCAGCCTGGAGCGTCCTAGCGGTTAAACCTGGGAGCCAGCGCCTGAGCTCACCAGGCGACCGTCGTGGAAATGGACCACCCGTTGGGCCCGTGCTGCCACGTCGTGTTCGTGGGTGACCAGCAGGATCGTTATTCCCTGCTGCCGGTGCAGCTCGTCAAAGAGGTCCAAAACCTCGGCAGTGGTGCGGGAATCGAGCGCTCCAGTGGGTTCGTCCGCCAGCAGAAGATTGGGTTGGTTAATGATCGCGCGAGCCAGAGCGACACGCTGCTGCTGGCCGCCCGAGAGTTGGTTGGGCTTGTTGTAAAGCCGCTCACCAAGGCCGATGCGCTCGAGGGCATGGATGCCGCGTTCCTCGCGCTCCTCGGCCGGAACTCCCGCGTAGACCATGGGCAACATCACGTTCTCGAGGGCCGTGAGCTCCTGGAGAAGATGAAACTGCTGGAAGACAAATCCCAGCTCGCGGTTTCGAAGATCCGCCAGTTGATCGTCTGTGAGCTCCTCGACGGCGGTGCCGTTGAGGAGATAGCTGCCGCTCGTGGGTCGATCGAGGCAGCCGAGGATGTTCATCGCTGTGCTCTTGCCTGAACCGGAGGTGCCCATCACGGCGACGTACTCCCCGCGGCGCACGCTCATGGTCAGATCATCGAGAGCGACGACCGTTGTGTCTCCGCTGCCGTAGGTCTTGCGGATGTGCTCGAGTTCGGCAATGACCGGCCCGGTGCCGCTTGTCATCAGCCAACCGGGAGGCCCGCGGCCGAGGCCAGGGCTTTCTGGAGCATGGGTGTGCCAGAGACGGCTCCACTGGCCCAGTTGAAGAGGGGGTTGGAGAGGATGCCGCCAACGGCGGTCACCACCACACAGGAGACCAGCGCGGCGCGCAGCGGTTGCAGTCCAGCCAGGCTCCAGTTCAAGTCGGGGTAGGCCTTGACCACTTCAGAAGCCTCATGGGGCTCCTTGACCACCATCATCTTGATCACAGAGATGTAGTAATAGATCGAGACCACAGAGGTCAGCAGACCCACCACCACCAGGAGATATTGCTGGTCGGCCCAGCCGGCAAAGAAGAGGTAGATCTTGCCGAAGAAGCCCAGCATCGGGGGAATGCCGCCCAAGGACAGCAGGCAGAGGCTTAGGCCGAGGGTGATCAGGGGGTCCTTCTGGTACAGGCCGGCGTAGTCGCTGATGCGATCACTGCCAGTGCGAAGGGAGAACAGAATGATGCAGGCGAAGGCGCCCAGGTTCATGAAGAGGTAGGCGGCCATGTAGAGGACCATGGCGGCGTAGCCGTCTTCCGTGCCGCAGACCAAGCCGATCATCACGAAACCGGCCTGACCAATCGAGCTGTAGGCCAGCATCCGTTTCATGGATGTCTGGGCCAGCGCAACGACGTTGCCTAGGACCATGCTCAAGATGGCTAGGACCGTGAACAGCAATTTCCATTGGGCTTCGAACGGCTCGAAGCAGCCCACCAGGATCCGCAAAGCAAGAGCAAAGCCAGCGGCCTTAGAACCCACTGAGAGGAACGCCACCACCGGGGTCGGAGATCCTTCGTAGACGTCAGGGGTCCACTGGTGGAAAGGCACCGCGGCGATCTTGAAGGCGACCGTTGCCAAGACGAACACCAACGCCAGGGCGGCGACTGGTGAGGCACTGGTTTGTAGGGCCAGCCCCACGGCCTCCAAGCTGGTGCTGCCGCCTGTCAGGCCGTAGAGGAGGGAGGCGCCGTAGAGAAAGACGGCTGCTGCTGCTGAGCCGACCAGCAGGTATTTCAGTGCTGCTTCAGAGCTGCGGGCATCGCGCTTCATGTAGCCCGACAGCAGGTAGCTCGCGACCGAGAGGGTCTCGAGGGAGACGAAAATGCTGACCAGATCGGTGGCGCCGCAGAGCAGCATGGCCCCGAGCGTGGCAGCCAAGAGGATCGAGGCGTATTCACCCACCGGTGTTCCGGCCCGCTCGACATAGCGCCAGCTGATCAGAAGGGAGACCAGCGTTGAGGCGGCGACCACGGCCCGGAAGGCGATGGCCAAGTTGTCGGCGAGGAAGGCGCCCAGGAATGAGGGCTCCAGTGGCGCCGCATCCCATTGCAGGGCGAGCAGGCCCAGGGCTCCGCCCAGACCGATGTAAGAGAACAGGGGAACCCAGCGTGCAGCAGCTTTCTCGCCGGCCAGATCCACGAGCAGGCAGGCCACCATCGCCAGCAGGACAGCACCTTCCGGCGCGATGGCACCTGCATTGAGTTGTAGCGATGTAATGCCACTCACCGCTGGTGCAGCCGCAGTTGCAACGGTGTCGGCGGCAGCCAGAAGAGAGAGCACAGCTGTTGGAACACGCCCGTTGGGCTGGACTGTAGCTGCGCTGGCGTCATCCTTCGGCGTTTCTCGACGGGGTTGACCGCCGATGCGATAAAGAGGGAAGCGGTTCACCGCCTGCCTGTGGCGCACACCCTCGTCATCGTTGAAAGCCCCACCAAGGCCCGCACCATCCGCGGGTTCTTGCCGAAGGACTTCAAAGTTGAAGCCTCAATGGGGCACGTGCGTGACTTGCCCAACAACGCCAGCGAGATCCCCGCGGCTCACAAGGGTGAGAAGTGGGCCAATCTCGGCGTGAACACCACCAACGACTTCGAGCCGCTCTACGTGGTGCCGAAGGACAAGAAGAAGGTGGTGAAGGAACTCAAGGACGCCCTCAAAGGCGCCGATCAACTCCTCCTGGCCACGGACGAAGACCGGGAAGGGGAATCCATCAGCTGGCACCTGCTGCAGCTGCTGAACCCGAAGGTTCCGGTCAAGCGGATGGTGTTCCACGAGATCACCAAAGAGGCCATCGGCCGTGCCCTCGACCAGACCCGTGAGCTCGACATGGAGCTCGTCCATGCCCAGGAAACACGGCGGATCCTGGATCGCCTGGTGGGCTACACGCTCTCTCCTCTGCTCTGGAAAAAGGTTGCCTGGGGCCTCAGTGCAGGCCGGGTTCAGTCCGTGGCCGTACGGTTGCTGGTGCAACGCGAGCGGGCTCGCCGAGCCTTCAAGAGCGGCAGCTACTGGGATCTCAAGGCTGAGCTGGCCAAGGGCAGCAGCAGTTTTGATGCCAAGCTCACCCATCTCAAGGGCGAGCGCATTGCCGGTGGGTCGGATTTCGACGAAAACACCGGTGGGCTGAAGGCCGGTAGCAAGGTTCGTTTGCTGAGCGAAGCCGACGCCCGCAGCCTGCGTGAAGCGGTCTTGGCGGCCCCTTGGCGGGTGTCGTCCGTGGAGGAAAAGCCCACCACCCGCAAGCCGGTGGCGCCCTTCACCACCAGCACCCTGCAGCAGGAGGCCAACCGCAAGCTGCGTCTCTCGGCCCGCGAGACCATGCGCACGGCCCAGGGGCTGTACGAACGCGGATTCATCACCTACATGCGCACCGACTCGGTGCATCTCAGTGACCAGGCCATCAATGCGGCCCGCAATTGCGTCGCTGACAAGTACGGCAAGGACTACCTCAGCGGTTCACCCCGTCAGTTCTCCACCAAGGCCCGCAACGCCCAGGAGGCCCACGAGGCGATCCGGCCCGCCGGTGAAAGCTTCCGCGACCCCTCGGCCACCGGCCTGGATGGCCGTGATCTGGCCCTCTATGAGTTGATCTGGAAACGCACCGTTGCCTCCCAGATGGCGGAGGCCCGTCTAACCATGCTCAGCGTTGAGCTCGAGGTCGACGGCGGAAACCTGGGGCCTGCCAACTTCCGGGCCAATGGCAAGCGCATTGATTTTCCTGGTTTCTTCCGTGCCTACGTCGAGGGAAGCGATGACCCCGATGCCGCTTTGGAAGGTCAGGAAGTGCTGCTGCCGAGCCTGAAAACCGGCGACAGCCCCAGCTGTAAAGCGGTGGAAGCATTGGGCCACCAAACCCAGCCCCCCGCTCGCTACAGCGAAGCGGCCCTGGTGAAGATGCTCGAGAAGGAGGGCATCGGTCGCCCTTCCACCTATGCATCGATCATCGGCACGATTGTTGACCGCGGTTACGCGACGCTGCAGAACAACTCGCTGACCCCCAGCTTCACGGCGTTTGCAGTCACAGCCCTGCTGGAGGAGCACTTCCCCGATCTGGTGGATACGAGCTTCACCGCGCGGATGGAGGGCACCCTCGACGACATCTCGACCGGCAAGGTGCAGTGGTTGCCCTACCTCGAAAGTTTTTACAAGGGTGACCAGGGTCTCGAGACCCAGGTTCAGCAACGCGAAGGGGACATCGATCCCACCGCCTCGCGAACGATTGCTCTTGAAGGTCTGCCCTGTGTGGTGCGGATCGGCCGCTTTGGTGCCTACCTGGAGACCAAACGTGTGACTGATGACGGCAGCGAAGAGCTGCTGAAGGCCACCCTCCCCAATGAGATCACCCCTGCGGATCTCGACTCTGAAAAAGCGGAGCTCATTCTCAAGCAGAAAGCGGATGGTCCCGAATCGCTGGGTGAAGATCCCGAGACCGGCGATTTGGTCTATCTGCTGTTTGGTCAGTACGGGCCCTACGTGCAACGCGGCCAGGTCAGCGACGAGAACCCCAAGCCCAAGCGCGCCTCCCTGCCCAAGGGCACCAAACCCGAGGATCTCACCCTTGAGGACGCCCTCGGCTTGTTGCGTCTCCCCAGGCACCTGGGGGAACACCCCGATGGCGGCAAGGTGGAGGCCGGCTTGGGCCGCTTTGGCCCCTACGTCGTTCACCACAAGGGCAAAGGGGAAAAGGACTACCGCTCCTTGAAGGCCGAAGACGATGTCCTGATGGTGGGCCTCTCCCGCGCCTTGGAATTGCTAGCGATGCCCAAGCGGGGCCGTGGTGGCCGCACAGCGCTGAAGGACATCGGCACCCCCGAAGGAGCCGATGAGGCGATCCAGCTCTTTGATGGCCCCTATGGCCTGTACGTCAAGCAGGGCAAGGTGAACGCCTCACTTCCCGAGGGGACGACAGCCGACACCATCACCCTGGAGCAGGCGGTGGAATTGCTGGCGGCCAAGGCCGCGGCTGGCAAGGGCAAGGGCCGCAAGACCGCGGCGAAGTCCACGACTGCCAAGAAGCCAGCCGCCAAGAAGCCAGCCGCGAAGAAAGCTCCGGCCACCACCAAGACAGGTCGCCTGCGGGCCAGCGCTGTGAGGATCGTGAAGGCGGCAGATAGCTGATGGCGCATCTGCGCTGGGGTTCGCTTGTGCTCCTGGCAGCCGCCCTCTCCGGTTGCCAGGGCACGCCCCTGGGCGATCAGCTCTCCCGCAGTTTCTCGGACCCCCTCCCTGCTGCACCGGCCCCATCCCCTGCGCCAACCAGCCAACCGGCTGCCCCTGCACCGGCCGCCAAGAAGGATGAGCCGCCGGTGGTGCAAAAGCCCACGCCGAAGCCTCCTCAGCCCCCAGCTGCTCCTCGCCGGAGCTCCCCTCCGGCCCCCTATCGGGTCACGATCAAGTTGCCCGCCGCTGACCCCTCCGCCCCTGCGGAGGTGCTGACCCAGGCCTTGCGCGCCGCTGGTTTGGCCTTTGAAGTGGAGACCATTGAGCGCGTTTCCGACGGGACAACGCCAACACGTACCCCTGCGCCTGATCCGCGCTAGGCCGGCCTCTACCCATGTCTTTGAGTCGCCGTCAGGCCCGACAGCTCACCGATACGGCCTACCTGGCGGCCGCCACGGCGTTGCTCTGGGTTGGCCTGTACTACCTCCCGGTCGGAGGCGCTCTGTTTCGCTTGGCCTTACCTCTGCCCCTGGCCCTGCTTCAGCTTCGCCACAACGGGCGCTGCGCGGTGGAAGGCGTCACCGTGGCGGCCCTGCTGCTGGTGGCCTTGATGGGGCCGATTCGCGGCCCGTTGGTGCTCTTCCCCTATGGGTTCCTAGCCCTTTGGCTCGGTTGGTGTTGGAGCCGGCGTCTGAGTTGGTACCTGAGCTGGGGCGTGGGTCTG
Organism: Synechococcus sp. W4D4; assembly: GCF_047716805.1. NCBI lineage: Bacteria > Bacillati > Cyanobacteriota > Cyanophyceae > Synechococcales > Synechococcaceae > Synechococcus > Synechococcus sp. W4D4. Next base: position 344,600 of record NZ_CP180404.1, read on the forward strand.
TTGATCGGCAGTGGCGGCTTCCTGGTGCGGGTGGCGGTGCTTTCGATCCTGTTGGGCGAGAACCTGTGGGTGCTGATCACCTCCGCGGCCTCCCAGGTTCTCGATCGCCTGCTGGGCTTGGTTCACATCGGTGGTGGTCCGGATCTGGTTCAGGTGCAGCTGATGGCCCTTGCCCTGGTGCTGCTTCAAAACCTGATCTACGTGCTGGCCTTGCATGCGGTGGCCCTTTGGATCTTTCCCCGGCTGAAGAGCCCGATCAGTGAGCCGCCTGCGCTGCTGCGCCCCCTGCTCGCCCTCGATCCCCTTTGACTCTGGAGCGCCTGAGCGGAGCGTGCGACGTCGCCGAGCGGTGGTGCGAGCTCCTAGCTACGGCTGCGGCCCAGACTCGGGTCTTGTTGCTGTTGGCCGGCACGGACACGGCTGCGGTGCCTGGGATCTCGGCGGCGGGAGCGACACCGGACTCCCGCCGTTTCACGGCGGCAGCGGATGCGGAGTTGCTCTGGCAGGGCCCCGCCGCCCGGCGGCCCCATGCCTTGCCGCCCCTGCCGGCGGGTGTCACACCGGCGTTGATTGCTTGGGCCGTGCTCCAGGGCTTGGATCTGGAGCCTTTGGTGCTGAATCTTGGCGCTCCGGTTGCGCCGGCCATTCCCCATCTCCAGCTGAACCAGTCGCCCGCCCGCTGCCTCAGCACTGGGGCGGCGATGGATCTCGATCGGGTGCAGGCGCTCTGGTTGTGGGGAGAGCGCTGGGGCCGCGGCTTGGCACGCTCCGGCCAGCCGGTGCTGCTCAGCGAGTGTGTCCCCGGGGGGACGACGACGGCTCTGGCGGTGCTGGAGGCCCTGGGGGTGCCCTCCACGGGCCTGGTGAGTGGCAGCGTTCGTCAACCTGATCACCAGCTCAAGCGGCAACTGGTGCAGCAGGGTTTGGGGGCGGCCCAGCTCGGCCCATTGGCCAGCCCTAAGGCTGTATTGGCGGCGGTTGGTGACCCGATGCAGGTGGTGGCTGCTGCCTTGCTGAAGCGGGCGGCCTTGGCGGGGACGCCAGTTCTCTTGGCGGGCGGTAGCCAGATGGCGGCGGTCTTAGCCCTGGCGTTGGCGGCATGCACCCCGCTGGAGCGCCAGCAACTGGCCACCCAGGCGGCCGTGGTGACCACCGCCTGGGTGGCCCATGAAGCGGCCAGCGATTTTGAGGGGTTGATGGCCCAGCTGGCACAGCGCTTTGCCGTCGAGCCGTTGGCCTTTGCGACGGGTCTGCGCTTTACGGGCAGCCGCCGGCAGGAGTTGCTCGACTACGAGCGGGGGTATGTCAAGGAGGGGGTCGGCGCTGGTGGTTTAGCGGCCCTCTGGCAGCTCAGCGGCCGCTCGCTTCAGGCGCTGCAGCAAGCCTGTGAGCAGGCCTGTGACCAACTCCAGCACCCGGCTTAGGTTCAAAGCGCTTTGCCCTCGGTTGTGACCTCCCGCCGCCAAGTCCTGCAACTGATGGGTTCGGTGGTGGCCCTCGGAACCGCTGGCGGCTGCGCGCCTGCCCGTTCCGGCCAGCCGCAACTGTTGAACGTGACAGGGGATTTGCCCAAGGCCTGGCTGCAGGAGCTGCCGTCCCCCTGGCAGCCTCGAAGCTTGGATCGTCCTGAGCAGGTTCTGAGCTTGGTGGACAGCTCGGCCCTCCAGGAGGAGGCTTTGGCGGGGGCTGCGCTACTGGCTTTGGTTGATGGCTGGGCCCAACAGCTCGATCGCGCCCGGCTCCAGCCCCTCGAGGCATCGGCCCTGCTGGAGCAGCTGGCCCCGATCGCCCAGGCCCCGAGTCGTTTGTTCGCGGCTGAAGGCAATGTGCCCTTGGCCTTTCCCTGGGCCTTTGGAACCTGGCTGCTGGTGCTGCGCAGCCGCCCCGACCTCTGGCGTCAGCGCCAACGGGGTTGGTCACTGCTGTTGGATCCAAGCCTGCGGGGCAAGGTGGTGCTGCCCTCCAGCCCGCGGGTGGTGATCGAGTTGGCCCTGCGTCAATTGGGACTGTCCAGCGCCGATCCCCAATCCCTCACCAATCCAGCGCTGCCTAATCAGGTCTCTCAGCTGGTGGATCAGGCCCTGGCCCTTGATGAGCGGGACGGACTCAATCTGCTCTTGGCCGGGGAGGCGGATGCGGCTGTGGTCCCCAGTCATCGGGCGATTCCCCTGCTGAAGAAGGATCCACGCCTCTCGGCACTGTTGCCGGAGTCCGGCTCCCCACTCTGGTGGCAGCTCTTGCTGCGTCTGGCCCCCCGTGACAGTGCATTGGTGGATCCGCCGCTGCCCTTGGAGTGGATTCGGGATGGCCTCTCGCTGCCCCTGCTTGATCGCCTGCTGGCGGCCGGTTGGGTGCCGCCGCTTCCGCGTCAACAGCTGGAGCCTGTGCTGCGGCGCTGGCCTGAACGACTGCGGCCGTTGTTGCTCCCGAGCGACGCCGTCTTGCAACGCTGCAACAGCCTGCCGATGTTCAGCCCGGTTGAGCGCAGCCGTTGGCAAACCCTTTGGGATCAGGCCCTGAGCCGTTAACCCCAGAGCCTGCGCCGCGGTGCAGCAGCCAGCCGTTGATGGGTCTCTGCCAGCAGCTCCGGAATCGGGAGGTCGTAGGGACAGCGGGGCAGGCAATCGCCGCAGGCTTCGCAGGCGGAGGCGTTCACGCTCTCCCACCAATGCCCAGCGCGTCCGATCAGGTTGTAGCGCTCTTGGGCGAAGGCGCTCATGCCGTGGCCCAGGTCCAAATTGCGGAGGCGCAGGAGCTCGGGGATCGGCACCTCATTGGGGCAGGGAAGACACGCGCGGCATTGCTGACAGGCGGTTGCAGCCAGACGGGTTTGGCCGGCTTCCCAGGCCCGCTCCAGGACCTGGCGATGGCTGTCCTGTAGCCAGCTTCCCTGTTCAGAGCGAAGGCGGTAGGCGAGGGCTAGGTCGCTGGCTTGGGCGGCCCCCAGGGTCAAGCTGGAGATGCCCGCATCGAGCAGGAAGCGATAGGCCAATTCCAGGGGCTCAAAGGGATCGCAATCGGCGCGGAGCTGCTCGGGGGGGGCATAGAGGCGGCCCCCTTTATCGGCTGGAGAGATGGCCAGGACCCCGATTCCCTCCCGCAGGGCCGACTGGGCGAGGGGGAGTCGGGTTTGATCAAACCAGTGCAGATGGAGACTGCAAAAGTTGAAGCGGCCTGAGGCCAGCGCTGTTTCAATGATCCCCAGCTCACCGTGGCTGGAAAACCCCACCTGGGTGACGAGCCCCTCCCCCAGGGCCCACTGCAGTAGCTCGGCCCCAGCTCCCTTGAGGGCCCAATCCAGGTGATCAGGGCGGTTGAGTCCGTGAACCGCCAGGTTGTCGAGCCGCGTCAGGCCTAGGCGCTGGAGGATCCCGAGGAGTTGCGTCTTCCCATCCTCGAAGCCGATCTCTGGCAGCAGTTTGCTGGTGATCACCAGTTCTTCAGGCCCTTGCCGTTGGCGGCGTGCGCTCAGGGCCTCGCCGAGGAAGGCTTCCGCCGGGCCGTAGGCCGGGGCGGTCTCGATGTGGTTAATCCCCGCTGCAAGAGCTGCATCGAGCACCTCCGTCATCTGCTGCGGGCTCGTGGTGGCCCGCATCGTGCCGAGGCAGAACGGGGAGACCAGCGGTCCCCGGCCAAAAGGGCGGCGTTCAGCCAGGGTCTTCCTCCGTTTGGTCGGCGGAGCGCTCCGCTTCCGCCTGGGCTTGGCTGATATTCCTCACCAGTTCAGCCGGACTGATGCCATCGAGGAAGCGACGGAAATCGGCAGCATCTTCTGCATCGGCTTCCGCATCCACGGGGATGGAGGCATCGGCCACCACTTCCTCCAGCATCCAGATTCCGCTGCCGGTGCGGACGGCCAGGGCAATGGCATCGCTGGGCCGGGCGTCGAGCTCGAGTTCTTCTTCGCCCGCCGTCTGCAGTTTGAGCACGGCGCGAAAGGTGCTGTCCTCAATGGTGTGAACGATCACCTTGGTGAGTTCCAGGCCCCCGGCCTGCAGCAGTTCCACCATGAGGTCATGGCTCAGGGGTCGGGGCGGGGTCTGATCGCTGAGCCCCGCCATGATGTTTTGGGCTTGGGCCTGGTCGATCCAGATCGGGACCTGACGGCGCCCCGACGGATCACGAAGCAGCACGATCGGACTTCGACTGGCGGCGTCAAGGGCAATGCCGGCCACACGCATTTCGACCATGGCTTGCCCGTTCTCCCTTCTGCCCGATTATGGCCAGTGTTGATCGGGCCACCTCATGTTCACTGGGCTGGTTCAGGCCACCGGACAACTGCAGCGCAGCAGCGGCGGCGTGACGCTGCGGATTCCTCCGGGTGCTGATCTCGATCCTGCCCAGTTAGCCCTGGGGGACAGCGTTGCGGTCGATGGGGTCTGTCTGACGGTGACCGAGCACTCTGCTCATGGGTTCCGTGCTGACGTCAGCGAGGAAACACTGGGTCGCACGACCCTCGCGGTGAAGGCCGACCGAGGGGGTTGGGTCAACCTGGAGCCGGCCTTGCGTCTTCAGGACCGCCTTGGGGGTCATTTGGTCAGTGGCCACGTCGATGGCTTGGGCCATGTGGTGGCGGTGGAGCAGCAAAGCGCCTCTTGGAAGCTGGCCCTGCGTTGGGAGGATCCGGCCTTTGGTCGCTACATCTGCGAGAAGGCCAGCGTCGCCGTTGATGGCATCAGCCTGACGGTTGCGGGCTGCAGCGCGGACGGGGCTGAGTTTTGGATTGCGGTGATTCCCCACACCTGGGGCAGCACGACCTTGCAGCATCTGCAGCGGGGGACGGCTGTGAACCTGGAGGCGGATCTTCTCGCTAAGTACACCGAACGCTTGTTGCAGTCCGGTTCAGCGGGGGGCACTCCTTCGGTGGCGCCCATTAGTGATGCCTGGCTGAAAGACCACGGCTGGAGCTGACAACGCCAGAAGCCATGCCTACCTTCCGGGGGTTCGTGTTCCTGCTGAACACTTCATGGCTTCTGACGACAATTCCGATCTGGCGGTAGGCGCCCTGCGCAGCTTCACCGTCGCCGAGGGCATCCTGCTGCTGGTGCTGGGTGTTCTTGCCCTGATCTTCCCGATGATCGCCTCCGCCTGGGTCACGGTGGTGGTGGCTCTGGCCTTTCTGGTCGGTGGACTCATCGGCTGGGTGAACAGCCTCAATCGCTCCCGGCAGCTGAGCAAATGGCACTGCTTCTGGCGGCTCGTGGTCTCCACCTTGTTCGTGGTGACCGGCGCTTGGATCATCCAGCAGTTCAGTGCTGGTGTGGAGCCGGCTGCAGCTCAAGTCGCGGCCTTGGCCTTCGCCATTGGCATCGTCTTTTTGGTGGAGGGTGTGGTGGCCAGCATCGTCTCTCTCTCCCACACCGAGATGGCTGGCTGGGGCTGGGGTTTGGCCAACGGCATCGTCACCTTCGTCCTCGGCCTGATCATTGTTTCGATGAAGGGCCTTGGTTTGCTGAGCGTGCTCGGCATCCTGGTCGGGATCAGCTTCCTGTTCAGCGGGATTGACCTTCTGGTCTTCAGCGCCGCCTTCCACGCCCCCGACGAGCGCTGAGCGCCTGGTCGCGCTTCAAAGGGTTTCGTTTGCGCTCCCGTCCTGCCCAAGGGGAAGGAGCCAAATGGAGCCCGTTTCTTTGTGGATTTCGATCTTGAACTCTTGGCCGGGTTCAAGGCCCATGCGCCTGGTGTAGGCGTTCCCGATCAACAGGTTTCCATTGCCGTGAACCTTGGTGCGGAATTCGGCTTGTCGGCCTTTGGTGCCGCTTCCGCCGCCGCTTTGGCTAGGAAGCTTGTAGCCCTTGGCTTCGACGAGGGCGCGGTAGAAGCTTTTTTTCAGAAGACGGCCGCTGGGTCCGACGTAGCCGCAGGCCCTGGCGATCTGATCTTCTGGGCGATTGCTGAGGGAGCGAGCTTTATCAAGCAGCGCCTTGCCTTCCAGCATCTGGGTTGGCTTTGTTGTCTTCTCTTCGACGAACACCGGTGCAGTGAGGCGCTGGCGGCCCGATTGTGCCGATCCCTAGCAATGCTTCGCAAGGGCAACTTGCAAGAACTGTGATCAAACAGCTCCTCTACAGCAGATAAAGGATTCCGTAGAGGACCACCCAGATGCCATCGACAAAGTGCCAATAAAGCTCAGCGGCCTCCAAGGGAAAGAGGTTCTCTGAGCTGACACGACCGCCCTCACGGCATTGCCACCAGACGATCAGGATCATCAGACCGCCCAAGGTGACGTGCAGGCCGTGGAAGCCGGTGATCGCGTAGAAGGTGCTGGCAAAGAGGTTGTCGGTGAGGCCAAAGGGGAGCTCGAAGTACTCCTTCATTTGCCCTGCCAGAAAAGCGAAGCCGAGGGCCGCACTGATCAGCAACCAGCGCTGGCCTAAGGCCCGTTGGTTGCGCTTCATCGCCGCGCCCGCGCGATGGAAGGTGAAGCTGCTGACCAGCAGCAGCAGGGTGTTGATGGTGGGCAGCACCAGCTCGAGTTCGTAGGTGGCCCCGGATGGCAGCGGATTAACGGCCCGGAAGGTCAGGTAGGCCGCAAAGAACCCGGCGAAGGTCATGCCATCGGCGACCAGAAAGGTCGCAAGGCCGAACATTCGGAAATCGCCATGGTGCTCTTGATGCTCTTGGTGCTCGACACCCTGTTGTTCGCTCAGGGACTCGCTGGGGCTCAGGCTTGTCATGGTGTTCAGGAGCGCTGGTCAGAGTCGCCCAGCTTCCAGAGCTCAGAGCCCGAAGTGGCGGCCAATTGGAGTTCACCGGCGGGGGTGCCGTAGCCATAGGGCTCCTGCACCAAGGGGGCTTCCCCTTTCCAGTTCTCTACCGGTGGGGGAGAACTGGTGAGCCACTCGGGGGTGAGGGCATTCCAGGGGTTGTCACCAGCCGGGGCGCCGTTGAACGCACTCATCACGACGTTCAACAGGAAGGGCAGGGTGCTGATCGCCATCAGCAGTGCCCCCACGCTGCTGAGTTGGTTAATCAGCTCGAACTGGGGGTCGTATTCGGCCACACGCCGAGGCATTCCATTCAGTCCAAGCCAATGCTGCGGAGCGAAGCAAAGGTTGAAGCCGACGAAGGTGAGAAGAAAGTGCAGTCGTCCAAGGTCCTCATTGAGTAACCGGCCGGTCACCTTGGGATACCAGTGATAGATCGAGGCAAAGATCACAAAGACCGTTCCTCCGTAGACGATGTAGTGAAAGTGGGCGACGACGAAGTAGGTGTCGTGCACGTGGATGTCGAAGGGGACCTGGGCGAGGGCGACGCCCGTAATCCCGCCAAAGACAAAGTTGATGATGAAGCCGCAGGAGAACAGCATTGCGCTGTTGAGGGCAATGCGGCCGCCCCACATCGTGGCCAGCCAGTTAAAGAATTTGATGCCCGTCGGTACGGCAATAAACGAGGTGGCGATGGTGAAGAACAGTCGCATCCAAGGAGGCGTGCCGCTGGTGAACATGTGGTGGGCCCAGACGATCAGACCCAGGAAGACAATGCCCAAAATCGAGTACACCATCGTTGTGTAGCCGAACAGGGGCTTGCGGCAGTGGATGGGGAGGATTTCGCTTACCAGGCCGAAGGCTGGCAGCACCATTATGTAAACCGCCGGGTGGGAATAGAACCAAAAGAGGTGCTGATAAACCACCGCATTACCACCCAGGCTTGGGTTGAAAAAGCCGGTGTGAGCAATGATGTCGAAGCTCAGCAACACCAGTGTTCCAGCGAGGACTGGTGTTGAGAGAACCACCAAGATGCTGGTGCCGAGCATGGCCCAGCAGTACATCGGCAGCTGCATCAGCTTCAGTCCCGGACGCCTCAATTTGAGGATCGTGGCGATGAAGTTGATGCCTCCAAAAATGGAGCTGCCGCCCAGCAACAGCACACTCAAGATCCAGATGATCTGACCGGTTGCCGGGGTCGTGATGCTGAGGGGTGGATAGGCGGTCCAGCCCGACTGGGGGGCACTGGCGATGAAGTAACTGCTGATCAAGAGCAATCCCGCAGGTGGGATCAGCCAAAAGGCCACCGCATTGAGCCTGGGGAAGGCCATGTCGCGGGCACCCACGTAGAAGGGGATCAGGTAGTTGCCGAAGGCGCCATTGACCACTGGGACGATCCAGAGAAAGATCATCACCGTCCCGTGGAGGGTCAGGACTTCGTTGTAGGTCTCTCGCGGCAGGAAGTCAGAAATCGGTGTGAGCAACTCCGTTCGAATTGCTCCAGCGAGGGCTCCACCGATGAGATAGAAGATGAAGCCACAAACCAGATACTGCAGTCCGATCACCTTGTGATCGGTGCTGAAGCTCAGATAGCGGAGCCAGCCCTGGGGTTGCAGAGGAGTGCTGTGCTCGGGGGTCAGGCTGATTGTCATGACTGCACCGGTGTTTGTGGAGCTGCGTTGGCAATCGGACTGTTTTGGTTGACCCAGGCTTCGAAGGTCTCGGGCTCATCGACGATCACGGTCGAGCGCATGCCGCCGTGGTACGGGCCGCAAAGCTCGGCGCAGACGATCGGATAGCGGCCAGGGCGAGTGGCGGTGAAGCTCAAGAGGGTGGGCTGCCCCGGAATGATGTCTTGCTTGAGCCGGAATTCGGGGACCCAGAAGGCGTGGATTACGTCGTTGGCCTTCATGTTCAGAGCCACCGGCTGTCCCATGGGGACATGCAGCTCGCCGCTGGTGATCTCGGCGCCGGGGTAGTGAAAGATGAAGGCGAACTGCATCGCCGTCACATCGATCGGTAGTGGCGCCAATGCACCGTCACTCTCGAGACTGACCGGACTGATGCCACCCCAGGTGCGGGACTCCTGCATCTCTCCGCCCATGGCGTGCATGCTGTGGTCATTGAGCGGCGCCATGCCGCCCATGCGGTCGTAGATGTCGTAGCTGTAAATGCCGACAAACAGGACCACCACAGCAGGAATGGCGGTCCAGAGGATTTCGAGAGGGAGGTTCCCCTCCACGGCCTCTCCATCACCGCTTTCGCCGGGCTTTCGCCGGAACTTCACCAAGCTGTAGACGATGAGTCCAGCAATCCCAACAAAGAGGATTGTTCCGATGCTGAAGAGCACCTTGAACAGCTCGTCGTAGACCGGCGCGTTTGCACTGGCGTCCACCGGGAGCAGGTTGACGTTCTGCCCGATCCAGAGACCCATCAGAACGAGGGCCATGCCGGTGATCAGGGTGAGGATTGCGGCTGGAATCCGCATAGTCCTGGAATCGATCGCGTTCAGCCTATGGAGGGTTGGCCATTGGCGCGGCGTTCGTGGTTCTTTGCAGTAATCCGCCGCGGGTCGGTGAGGGAATGCTCACCCGTTGATCACTGTTGGTGTCGCTTTTGGACTGCTGATTGCTGTCGTCAGCGAAGCCGGTGAGACGTCATTAGTTTGACGCCAATCGCCCTTCTCCACCTGAGATGTTCGGCGCCACACAGCCCAGCAAACGAGACGGCCTCGCCACACTCTGCGCCCACCTTCTGGTGGCTCTGATTGCGCTGGTGGTCATCGGCGGAGCGACGCGCGTGATGGAGGCGGGCCTGGCTTGCCCCGACTGGCCCCTCTGCTACGGCTCCTTCTTGCCGGGTCGTCAAATGAACCTCCAGGTCTTCCTGGAGTGGTTCCATCGCCTCGATGCCTTCGTTGTCGGGGTGGGCCTGCTCGTGCTCACCGTGGTGAGTTGGTGGTGGCGACGCGATTTGCCCAGAGGCTTTCCCCTGGGGGCCAGCTTGAGCCTGCTGCTTGTGGCCGTCCAAGCGGGACTGGGGGCGTTAACGGTGACCTTGCTGTTGCCGTTCCCTGTGGTGACGGCTCACTTGCTGACCGCCTTGGTGCTGGTGGCCCTCTTGAGTGGTTTGAGCGAATTGCTGAGGGCGGGTTCGCTGGCTCGGGCTTCGGGAGGCTCCCTGGTATGGGCTGGTTTGGCCGCTGGCCTTGCGCTTGCGGTGCTCGTCCAGTGCCTGTTGGGCGGGTTGATGGCCAGTCAGTGGGCGGCGGGCCGTTGCTTGACGGCTGGTGAGGGGTGCTCTTGGCTCTTCCTGCACCGCCTTGGCGCTCGGCCGGTGGGTGTCTTCGTACTCCTTGGTTCGGGGCTCCTGCTGTGGAAGCGTCCCAGCGATCGCCCCTTGGCTTTGGCTGCAGCCTTGCTGGTGCTGCTTCAGATCGCACTGGGAGTGCTGAGTTTGCGCCTCAGCCTGTCTGTCCCGGCGGTGACGGTTGCCCACCAGCTCGGGGCCGCTCTGCTGGTGGCCGTCCTGGCGGCCTTGACCGTTCGTAGTTGGCCGGAGGTCCTTCGTGGCTAATTCACTGACCCTGACCCGAGAGGAGATTGTTCCCTCCAGGAAGCGGCTCAAGTTGCCGCCCTGGTTGGAGATCGCCAAGCCGCGGTTGATTCCCTTGCTGTTGGCGACCACTCTTGGTGGGATGGCGATGTCGGAGGGTTGGCCCCTGCCTCCCTTGCGCATGGCCTGCACCTTGGGTGGCGGCGCTTTGGCGGCGGCCGCGGCGGGGGTTCTGAACTGTCTTTGGGAGCAAGAGCTCGATGGCCGCATGCAGCGGACCAGTGGCCGCGCTCTCCCTTCTGGGCGCCTGTCCATCACGACGGCTTTCGCCATCGCCGTCACCCTGACCCTCACGGCAGCGACGCTCTTGGTGGGGGGCGTGAATTGCCTGGCCGCCAGTTTGTCGCTGCTGGGACTCTGCAGTTACGTGCTGCTCTACACGGTGCTCCTGAAACCACGGACCACTCAGAACATTGTGATCGGCGGCGTCGCTGGTGCTATTCCCCCGCTTGTGGGTGCCGCCGCAGCAACGGGACACCTGGGCTTGGGCAGTTGGTGGTTGTTTGCTCTGGTGATGTTTTGGACGCCAGCCCATTTTTGGGCGTTGGCCTTGCTGCTGAAGGAGGACTACCGCGCCGTTGGGATTCCGATGCTCCCTGTGGTCAAGGGCAGTGGTGCCACGGCTGAGGCGATTCGCTGGTACGCCCTGGCGACTGTGTTGCTCAGTCTCTTTGGTGTTTGGGCCTTGCCCGGAGGTGGTCTGCTCTATGGGCTACTGCTGCTTCCGTTCAATGCCCGGCTGCTTCAGATGACCTGGAACTTGCATCAGGACCCCGACGATCTTCAGCGGGCGAAGGGATTGTTTCGCTGGTCGATCTTCTACCTCTTTGGTGTTTGTCTGCTGCTTCTGCTGGCGCGGATGCCGGCTGGCGAACAGTTTTCGCAACAGGGCTTTGCCCTGCTCGGTTGGAGTGGGTCCGGCAATGCAGGTTTCACCCTGGTCGCATCGCTGGTGAGCAACGCTTTCTAGATTCAATCTCCTTAATGCTTCAGTGAGGTCGGCGGCGGTGACTCATCCAGTGATTGATCTGGAAAACGTCTCCAAGCGCTATGGCAAAGGCGAGAAGGCCGTTGATGCTCTGAACGGTCTCAACTTGAAGGTCCCCGCAGGCAGCTTGTTTGGGTTGCTCGGCCCCAATGGGGCGGGTAAAACCACCACCCTGCGCATCCTCGCAACCTTGCTGGCTCCGTCCAGCGGCCGCGTTCAGGTGGCTGGTCTCGATGCTCTAGTTGACCCCAGGGGCGTTCGCGAGCGCTTGGGTTATGTGGCCCAAGAGGTCGCCCTCGACAAGATTTTGAGCGGCCGCGAGCTGCTCCAGCTGCAGGGGGATCTGTATCACCTGCCCCGCTCAACGAGGGATCAGCGCATTGCTGAGCTGATTGAACTGCTGGGGATGGCCGAATGGATCGACCGCCGTAGCGGCACCTATTCCGGCGGGATGCGCCGCCGCCTGGACTTGGCCTCTGGACTCCTGCATCGCCCCGATGTGTTGGTGCTCGATGAGCCGACCGTCGGCCTGGATATCGAGAGTCGCGCCGCCATCTGGACTGTGTTGCGTCAACTGCGGGACCAGGGGACCACGGTGTTGCTGAGCAGTCACTACCTCGAGGAGGTCGACGCCCTGGCCGATCAGTTGGCGATCATCGAGGGTGGCCGGGTCATCGCCGCTGGTCCTCCTTCGGAACTCAAGGCGGCCCTCGGCGGCGATCGCGTCACCTTGCGGGTTCGGGAGTTCAGCGATGAACCGGAGGCCCTTCGGGTTCAACAACTGCTGCAGGCCTGCCCCGGAGTGCGCCAGGTGGTGGTCAACCGTGCCCAGGGCTTCTCTTTGAACCTGGTGGTCGAAAACGATGGAGTGGTGGAGCAACTCCGGCGTCAGCTGGCTGAGGCCGAACTGCCGGTCTTCGCCTTGGCCCAGAGTCGCCCCAGCCTGGATGACGTCTACCTGCAGGCAACGGGTCGCACGTTGATGGATGCTGAATTGGCCGTGGCCGGTGTGCGTGATCCCAAGGCGGAACGCAAGCAGTCGATGCGTTGACCTCTGCTTTGTTTCGGGATTTCCCGTGGATGGACTTTTCTGTTTTCTGACATGACCAGCGCTTCCTCCTCTTTGCTCAGTCCGGCCCCCAGCGCCAGCGCTCCGCGTTCGGCCATGGCTGATCTGATCCAGGAAACCCTGGCCCTGACCCGCCGTCTGTTTCTGCAATTGGCGCGTCGTCCCTCCACCTTGGTGGCAGGGGTGCTGCAACCTCTGATATGGCTGGTTCTCTTTGGTGCGCTCTTCGCGAATGCCCCAGAGGGGCTCCTGCCAGAAGGCATGAGCTACGGACGCTTCCTCGGTGCCGGTGTGATTGTCTTCACCGCGTTCAGTGCGGCACTGAATGCGGGCTTGCCGGTGATGTTTGACCGGGAGTTCGGTTTCCTCAATCGTTTGCTGGTCGCTCCTTTGCGCTCCCGCAGCTCGATTGTCTTGGCGTCGGTGCTCTACATCACGGCGCTGAGTCTGGTGCAGAGCGTCGCGATCATGGCTACCGCCTGGCTTTTGGGCTACGGCTGGCCGGGTGGTGGTGGATTGGTGTTGGTGCTGCTCACCTTGTTGCTCTTGGTCTTTGCTGTCACCGGCCTGAGTTTGGGTTTGGCCTTCGCTCTGCCGGGCCACATCGAGCTGATTGCCGTGATTTTCGTGGCCAACTTGCCACTTCTGTTTGCCAGCACGGCCTTGGCTCCGATTTCCTTTATGCCGGCTTGGTTGGGCTGGCTAGCGGCCGTAAATCCCCTTACCTTCGCCATTGAGCCGATTCGCGCCGCTTACGCCGGTCACTTCTCCCTTACTGCTGTGGTGTTGCATGCCCCCTACGGGGATCTGACTGCCGCAGCCTGTCTGGGGGTTTTGGCTGCCCTGGCGTTGGGTTTGTTTCTGCTGATCCGCCCCTTGCTGGATCGCAAGCTCGCCTGATTTTTTTTGCACGCGATCGTGGCCCAACGCCCTTCCCCTCCTCCCTCACCACAGGCACGCCGCCAGGCTCATGTCCTGTCCCTGCGTCAGGCCCTCGCTCAGCGGGATCGCTTGGGGGTTGATGGGCTGCTCGGGCAGTGGGTCCATCGCCATGGTGTCGATGGCCTCGAGCCATTGCTTCAAGAGCTAGAGCAGGACGATCCCGAAGGCCTGAGCTGGTGGCGTCTTGGTGAGCCGAAGCCGGAGCCAGAGCCCAACCCTGAACCGGCATCGGAACCTGAGCCTCTGGTCACGGCGGACCCTGCGCCTGCGCAGCTTGATCCCATTCCTCTGGTCGTTGCCGAGAGGGAGCTCGTGCCAGAGGAGAGCGCTCCAGAGCCCATCCCTGAACCGGTGTCAGAACCTGAGCCTGCGGTGACGGCGGCCCCTGCGCCCATCGCCAAGGAGGCGCTGAAGCGCTCCGTGCGTCGTCGCCCTGGCACACCCCGTCCTGCTCCTGCCCCGAGTCATCCAGCCCTCGCTGAGTTGCGCTCTTGGCTCCCGAGCTCGGAAGACTCCCGTGCTGCCTGATTCCTCCCAGCTTCGGGCTGGCCTGATCGTTTCTGTGCAGGCTCCTGAGGGTTCGCCGATGCGCGATCCGCAGGTCATAGCGGCCATGGCCGAGGCCAGTCTGAACAACGGCGCGGTGGGTGTTCGCTTGGAGAGCCCAGAGCACATTGGGGCGGTTCGCCGCCGCTGCCCAGAGGCCTTGATCATTGGGCTTTGGAAGCGCACGTTCCCCGATAGCTCCGTCTACATCACCCCAGGCTGGAAGGAGATTCAGGCCGTCTGGGCAGCTGGTGCCGATGTCATCGCCCTCGATGCCACGGAACGGCGTCGTCCTGATGGAGCGCAGTTGTCCGTGTTGCTTCAGCGGGCCAAGCAGGAGCTCGGTGCCTGCTTGATGGCTGATGTCGACAGCTTGGACAACGGTTTGCGAGCCGCAGAGCTCGGCTGCGATTGGGTTGGCACCACTCTCTACGGCTACACCGAGGCCACGGCTTCTCTTCGCCCTCCGGCCTGGTCAGTGCTTCGCCCCTTGCGGGAGCGTTTGCCAGCGGAGGTGATGTTGATCTGTGAGGGGGGGATCGCCTCGGCCCAGCAAGCTCGTCAGGCCTTCGATGGGGGCGCCGATGCTGTCGTTGTAGGCACGGCAATCACCGGCGTGGATCTGCAGGTGGCGGCCTATCGCCGCACCCTGGAGTCCTAGCCACCAAAAAGCTTTCTGAAGGAGCGAGACCTGGGGCCCAGGCTGAGACAAGCTGAGCATGTCTCAGTGGTCTCAAGTGGGAGGAAGGCTGATGGGCTCCCAGCGTGCGCTGCCGATTTTTTCTGTGGTGGTGGGCGTGACGCTATTGGCCACGCCCATGGCGGGCTTGCCCATCGTTGAGCTTGAAGCGCTGAATCGGGAGTTGGGTCGCCTCTGCAGCAACCCGCCCCGAGAAGCCCTGGCCGTTTGCCGGATTCACGCCCGCTTGATTCGGGCGATGTAGGCCGGCATCACATCATGCCGGGCATGCCCATGCCACCCATGCCGCCCATACCACCCATTCCGCCCATGCCACCCATGGGATCCATGCCACCGCCACCCGGTGCGGCAGCAGCAGGCTCGGGTTTGTCGGCGATCACCGCTTCGGTGGTGAGCAGCAGCGATGCGACTGAGACGGCATCCTGCAGGGCCAAACGGACCACCTTGGCGGCATCGAGAATGCCTGCGGTTAGAAGGTTTTCGTAGGTACCGGTGGCCGCGTTAAAGCCGTTGCCGCTCGAGGCGACTTGATCGGCCACCACGTTGGGGTCGTAGCCCGCGTTGGCAGCGATCTGATGCAGAGGGGCAGAGAGGGCGCGCTGCACAATCTCAACGCCTGTGCGCTCATCGCCTTCGAGTTGGGCTGCAAGGCCGTCCAGGTTGGCGGCGAGCTGGACCAGGGTGCTGCCGCCGCCAGCGACGATCCCCTCTTCCACGGCGGCGCGGGTGGCGTTCAGGGCGTCTTCGATGCGCAGTTTTCGGTTGCGCAGTTCCGTCTCGGTGGGGGCGCCCACCTTGATCACGGCCACGCCGCCGGCCAGCTTGGCGATGCGCTCGGTGAGCTTCTCGCGGTCGTACTCCGAGTCGGTGTTGTCCAGTTCACGCTTGATCGCAGCGACCCGGTCTCGCACGGCGGACTGGTGGGCGTCGCTGGCCACGATGGTGGTGTCGTCCTTGCTGATCGTGATCCGGCGCACGCTGCCCAGATCCTCCAGCCCCACTTGCTCCAGCGCCATGGCGCGGTCTTCGCTGATCAAGGTGGCACCGGTCAGGATGGCGATGTCCTGGAGCATGGCCTTGCGGCGATCACCAAAGCCCGGGGCTCGCACGGCGGCCACCTGAAGGACACCGCGGTTCTTGTTGACCACCAGGGTGGCCAGGGCTTCGCCTTCGACTTCCTCCGAGAGGATCACCAGTGGTTTACCGGCTTTTGAGACGGCCTCGAGCACGGGGACGAGGTCGTTGATCGCGCTGATCTTGCGGTCGGTGACCAGCAGGAGCGCGTCCTCGAATTCGCAGACGCGACGGTCGTTGTCGGTCACGAAGTAGGGGGAGCTGTAGCCCCGATCGAAGGCCATGCCTTCGGTGATTTCCAGCTCGGTCGCGAGGCTCTTGCTCTCTTCAACGGTGATGACGCCATCGACGCTCACCTTGTCCATGGCTTCGCTGACCATCCGGCCAACTTCCTCATCGCCACCGGAGCTAACGGTGGCCACCTGGCGTATGGAGTCGCCCGCCACAGGGGTGGAGCGTTCTTGGATGCCCGCGACGACTTGGGCGGTGGCTTTCTCCATGCCCCGGCGCAGGCTCACGGGGCTAGCGCCAGCGGCGACGTTCCGTAGCCCTTCGCGGGTCATGGCCTGGGCGAGGACGGTGGCGGTCGTCGTGCCGTCACCAGCCTGATCCTTGGTCTTGGTGGCCACTTGCAGGAGCAGCTTGGCGCCGAGGTTCTCGAAGGGATCTTCCAGCTCGATGTCCCGGGCGATGGTTACGCCGTCATTCACGACATCGGGGGCCCCGAATTTCTTCTCGAGAACCACGTTGCGGCCCTTGGGCCCGATGGTGACCTTCACCGCATCGGCAAGGGCGTTTACGCCGCGCTCCAGGTAGGCGCGGGATTCATCGGAGAAGGAGAGCAGCTTGGCCATCGCGGAGGCTGATCGCGCTGTAGTGGCCACAGGCTCCCATGGGGAGGTGGCCATTGGCTTGTGGGGAAAGCCGAATGGATCGGAGCTCACCCCTGTCGCTGGCCGTTGCTGCTCGATAGGGTTCCGACCATGGAGGACAGCATCAGCGACGCCCTGGTCGAGGGGCTGAATGGGCCCTTGACCGAGGCCTTGGCCGATCCAAGCGCCGGCAGCAACGTGATGGCCTTCCTGATCGTGGCCGGCTTGGGCCTGGGGATGGCCTTGATCTACGTCCCCCTGCGGATCTTTCTCACGGCCACGGCACGCAGTCGCCGGTTACGCCTGTTGCAGCGCATCCGGCGCTTGCGTGAGGAGCTCACCCAACCCGTCGAGAGTTAGGGCTCAGCGCATCACCATGCCGCCATCCACCTGCAGGACCTGACCGGTCATGTACGCGGCTGCGGGGTCAGCAGCCAAGAACCGAACGGCACCGGCGACTTCAGCCGGTTGGCCCATCCGCCCCAGGGGGATGGCTTTGAGGATCGGCTCCTTGTCGAGTTCCGCGGTCATGTCGCTTTCGATAAACCCAGGGGCCACCGCATTCACGGTGACCCCGCGGCTGGCGAATTCCGCGGCGCTGCTGCGGGTTAGGCCAATCACGCCTGCTTTTGCGGCGCTGTAGTTGGCCTGGCCAGGGTTGCCCATGAGTCCCACCACCGAGGTGATGTTGATGATTCGGCCGCTGCGGGCTTTCAACATCGCTCGGCTCACCGCGCGGGTGCAGAGGAAGACGCCGCTGAGGTTCAGGTCGATCACGCTTTGCCAGTCGGCGCTCTTCATGCGCATCAGCAGTCCATCACGGGTGATACCCGCGTTATTGACCAGCACATCGAGGCGACCTTCCTTCTCCAGGACGGCCTTCACTAGGGCCTCAACCTGCTCTTCATCGGCCACGTTGGCCTGGTGGGACCAGGCCTGTCCGCCAGCCGCCTGAATCTCAGCCACCACCGCTTCGGCCGCGGCGGGAGAGCTGGCGTAGTTCACCACCACGGTTGCCCCGGCTTGCGCCAGTTCGCGGGCAATCGAGGCCCCGATGCCTCGGCTGGCCCCGGTGACCAGCGCAACCTGACCGGCAAGGGGGGTGCTGTCCGCCATGGAGAACGCAGAAAAGTCGGCCCAGGCTAGGCGGGCATGTTTTTCACGTCGGCTAGGGCTGGGCCTAGAAGGTCACCAAAGCGCTGCAATTGCTGTTTGCTGCCCATCACCACCAGCAATTGGCCGGGGCCGAGGCGGACATCACCGCCAGGGTTGGCGATCAGTGGTTCCGGGGCCCCAGTGCTGAGTTGACTGGCAGCTGGGTTGCGGATCGCCAAGACCAGGGCCCCACTCCGGCGTCCCAACTGCAATTCCGAGAGGCTGGCGCCGTTGAGGTCCCCGAGGTCGTCGGGCCGCTCACTCAGCAGAAATTCATCCACCTCGCAATCGCTGCCAGCCAGAAGGTCCATGAAGGTCACGGCCAGGGGCCTGAGGGCGGTGGCCGCCATGGCACGGCCTCCGGCAACGTAGGGACTGACCACCTGGTCGGCCCCGGCTAAGCGCAATTTGCCTTCGGCTTCTTCGCTGTCGGAGCGAGCAATCAGGCGAGCGCCCGGCGCCAACCCCCGCGCGCTGAGGATGACGTAGAGGTTGGAGGCGTTGCTGGGGAGTGCGGCCACCAGCGCCCGGCAGCGATGGATACCGGCTTCCTCAAGGGTTTCATCGAGCGTCGCGTCGCCCTGGAGGACCATCAGGCCTCGTTGCTGGGCTTCTTCGATGCGATCGCTGTCGTTCTCGACCACCAACAGCCGGATGTTCTCTCCAATGAGTTGGTCCGCGATTTCGCGGCCCATCCGGCCGTAGCCGCAGAGGATGACGTGCTGATTCATCGATCGCTGCAGCTGTTCGCGGTAACGCCGCTGGCGGATGCGGCGAAAGTAGCCGGAGTTGGTTAATTCCAGCAGTTTTTGGATGGTTTGCTGGACCACCACCAGGCCGCCGACCAGGAGCAGCGCCGTCACGATGCGGCCGCCGGTGTGGATCAGCTGGGTGTGCTCATCGCTAAACCCCAACGTGCTGAGGGTGATTAGCACCATCCAGTAGCAATCACCCCAGTCCCAGCCTTCGGCGAGCCGGTAGCCAACCGCGCCGGCATTCACCACCGTGGCCAAGGCCAGGATCGGACCGGCCCAAGGGCGCTGAGCCACGTGCGAGCGAATGGGGCTGAAGAGGCCGCGTCCGCGGGGCAGTGAACGGGGTCGCTGCCGCATTGGAGTCATCCCAAACCGAGGGCTTGTAAGACCTCGGTGACGCTGAGGTTGTGTAGAGCTCCTGCCTGGCCCACCACTTGAACCCCAGAACGTTGCGGCAGGGAAGTCGGGTCCTGGCCTAAGGCCACCAGAGGCATCCCGCTGAGCAGGGCCAGTTGGGTCGTGATGGGATCACTGCTGAGGACCACGTCACAGCTGGCCAGTTGCGCGGCCCGCTGCAGCAAGTTGGCTCCACCGGCCTGGATGACCCGCAGGTCAGGCAGCTTGCCGCGGATGGCCTCCGGCAGGGCTCTCCAGTGTTCGTCGGGCCAGTCCTGACGGTCGCCTGAGGGGGCCAGCAGGAGAGCAGGACCCTGACCGTTTGGCATGGAGGCCGCGGCTTGCTCCAGTGCTCCTTTGGGCAAGGACAGGCGAAACTGGCTCGCCTCCAATTCCACTCCCAGTTGGCGCAGGAAGGGGGCGAGCGCTTGTGCTCCCCATCCAGTTTCCGGGGTCACCGTCGAGGTCGCCGAGAACCCTGAGGCGGCCACGCGATTCGGGATGTGACTCATCGACAGCATCAGATCGACCTGCCGTCCGCTGGCGAGGTTGATGCAGGCTTGGAAGTCGGGCTCGCGCACATTGCCGAGCAGGTTGGCCCAATCAGCCAGGCTGGGGCCGTCATCAAAGGCGAACGGAATCACCTTTTCCACTGCCGGAAGCAGGGACCAGGCGGCCGCAGCAGCAGGGGCACAAGCGACTTGCACCTGGGCCTTGAGGTCTTGTGCGACCTGGGCTGCCGCTGGAATGGTTTGCAGCTGCGCACTGACACCACCCGGCACCAAAAAGAGGACTCGCATGGACGCGCGGGTGTGAAGCGGATCGCTGGCTGATTGTATGTAGGTCGGATTACTTAGTCCTCAGGAGCGCGCCATGCATCTGCTGATTGCCTGTGCCGGGAGCGGTCGGCGGATGGGGGCGGAGCGCAACAAGCTGCTGCTTGAGGTCAGTGGGCGGCCCGTCTTGGCGTGGACCTTGGACGCGGCTCTGGCCTCAAGCAGCGTGCGCTGGATCGGCGTGGTGGGCCAAGAGATTGACCGTCCCGACATTGAAGCCCTGGTTGAAGCAGCGAAGCCCGACCGGCCTGTGCAGTGGATTCAAGGAGGAGACACCCGTCAAGATTCGGTCTGCAACGGCCTGGCGGCGCTGCCTTCGCAGGCCCGCTCGGTGTTGATCCATGACGGCGCCCGTTGCTTGGTGGATCCAGCCTTGATTGACCGTTGTTCCGCCGCGGTCGACTCCGGTGCTGCCGTCATTGCTGCGGCGCCGGTGACCGACACGATCAAGCGGGTCGATGCCGATGGGGTGATTCAGGACACCCCCGATCGCTCCGTCCTCTGGGGCGCGCAAACCCCCCAGGGTTTTCCGGTGGAGCAGTTGCGCCAGGCCCATGCTCAGGCGCGACAGGAAGGTTGGAGCGTGACCGATGACGCCTCATTGTTTGAACGCCTGGGATGGCCCGTGCGGGTGATGGAGTCATCCCCCTCGAACATCAAGATCACCACCCCCTTTGATCTGACGATCGCTGAAGCGGTTCTCTCGTCCCGCTAGAGCAGCTGCAGCTCTCCCGTCGTCCCGTCCAGATGCCCCATACGTCCGATGGGGATTGCGGCGTTGCCGCAGCGATGACCAAACGGCAGGTCGGCGATCACTGGGATTCCGAGGTCGCCGCAGCGCTCCTGCAGCACTGCGTTGAGACCAAAGGACCGTTGGGGGTCGCGGGCGTCCTCCTCATCCGCCTCACAGTCGCTGAAGCTGCCAAAACCAATGCCTGCGACTTGCTGGAGGGCTCCACTGAGGCGCCAGTGGGAGAGCATCCGATCGATTCGATAGGGAGCCTCACCGACGTCTTCGAGGAGCAAGATCGCTCCGCGCAGCTCCGGCAGGTGGGGTGTGCCCAGCAGGTGCGTGGCCACGGTGAGATTGCCGACCAGGCAGGGGCCCCTCGCCTGACCTTCGCTCCAGCTCGTCCCCTTCAGAGCAGGAAGAGGCTCCCCAAAGAGCAGGGCCCGCAGACGCTCTTGGCTCCACTCGGGTTCTGCGCCCAAGGTGGTGAGCATCGGTCCATGGACGCCGCCTGGAATGCCTGCGGCCTGACGGGCCCAGAGCAGGGAGGTCACATCGGAGAAGCCCAGCAGCCAGTGGGAGGAGGCTGCCCCCAGCAGGTCATCCATTAGGGGATGCTCCAGCAGTCGAGCCGAGCCCCAGCCGCCTCGAACGCAGGCCACCAAAGGGGCGCAGGCTTGCAGGTCAGCCAGGCGTTCCTGGTCCGTGCCGGCGTAGTAGCCCCAATGCCGCTCAAGGTTGTGATGGCTGCAGACCTCGAGGCCCCAGTGCTGAAGCACGGCGATCCCCGCTTCCAGACGGCTGATGGCCTCGCCCTGGAGCGCGGAACTGGCGGCGGCAAGCTGAACGCGATCCCCAGACTGAAGCGGCTGGGGCCAGGGGCGCTCGTTCATGCCCAGATCCGCCCAGCGACCAGGCCGAGAAGCAAGAGCGCACCCAGGAGCACTTGGTGTTTGAAGTGCCGGCCGTAGGCCGAACGCGGCAGTTGCGGCTGCTGCAACGCGAGGGCCTCCTTGAGCTGACCGAGGACAACGACGATCCAGAACAGCCAGAAGAAGGGCTGAACGCCCTGCAGACCTGAGGCGATCGCTAACAAAACACCAGCGCCTGCGTAGCAAAGGGCCACAGCCAGGGGGGCCCGCTCGCCCAGGCTCAGAGCGCTGCTGCGGACCCCGACAGTGCGGTCATCCTCCCGATCTGACATGGCGTAAACCGTGTCAAAGCCGAAGGTCCAGAGCAGGGTTGCGAGCCAGAGACAGAGCAGGGGCCAGCCTCCCTGGAGGCTGCCTCGGGCGGCGGCCCAGGGGATCAAAACCGCAAAGCCCCAGCAGAGGGCCAGGACCGCCTGTGGGTAGGCAAACCAGCGCTTAGCGGATGGGTACAGCAGCACTGGAGGGAGTGCCGCGATCGCCAGCTGGAGACACAGGGTCCGGTGGGCCGCAGGGAGGCCCCAAAGCACCACGGCTAAGGCGGCGATTAAACAGATGAGCAGTAGGACCACGGCTCCCATGACACCGATCTGCCCACTGGCGAGGGGGCGTTGGCGGGTCCGCTCCACCTGAGGATCGATCCGCCGATCCCAGAGGTCATTGGCGACACAACCGGCGCCACTGACGGCCAAGCCCCCGATCACGATGGCCGCCACCAAGTTGATGCTGGGAGGGCTCTGGCCTTGAAGCCACAGGCTCCATCCGGCGGGGATCAACAAAATCAACCGTCCGCTGGGCTTGTCCCAGCGCAGCAGACCCAGCCAAGCCCGGAGCAACGATCCAAGGCCCTTGCTGTCGGCAGGCACGTTCAGCAGGGGAAAGATTCTTCGCACCCTAGGGCTGAAGGGCAGTGCCAAAGTGGCTCAGCTCCAGAGATTGGACTGTGAGTGAGCCCCGCATTGGTGCCCTACGCCCCGTGGCAGGCATCGACATCGGCACCAACTCGATCCACCTGTTGATCGCCAGCGTCGATCCCGACTTGCGTAGCTTTTCGGTGGTCCTCACTGAAAAATCAACGACTCGCCTGGGCGAGCGTGATCCAGTCAGCGGCGACCTCTCCCCGGAAGCGATTGAGCGGGCCTTCACGACCCTTCGTCATTGCAGTGAGCTAGCTGCCAGCCATGGCGTCGCCCCTGGGGATGTCGTCACGGCCGCCACCAGCGCGGTTCGTGAAGCACCCAATGGCCGGGAGTTCCTGCAGTCGATCCAAGAGCAATTGGGTCTGGCGGTCGACCTGGTCAGCGGTCCGGAAGAGGCTCGCTTGATTTATCTGGGCGTGCTCTCGGGCATGTCCTTTGGGGATCAGCCCCACGTGATCATCGACATCGGGGGCGGCTCCACCGAGTTGGTGCTTGCCGATGGCTCCGACTCCCACGCCCTGACCAGTACCCGCATTGGTGCAGTCCGTCTGCAGCGGGACTTCGTGCAGGACGACCCGATGCCTGCCAAGCGGGTCACCTTCCTGCGGGCCTTTATCCAGGGGGCGCTTGAGCCTGCGGTGCTGAAGGTCCGTGAAGGACTCAAGCGTTTGGGTGATCAGCCGGTGTTGGTCGCCACCAGCGGAACGGCCATGGCGGTTGCGGCGATGGCGGCAGCGGAGGATTCACGTCCGCCCTTGCGAATGCAGGGTTACCGCGTCTCGCGGCAAAAACTGGATCAGATTGTCGATCGCCTGTTGGCGATGACCCCGGCCGAGCGGAGGGCACACCCTGCGCTGAATGAACGACGGGCTGAAATCATCGTCCCCGGCGCGCTGATTCTGCAGACGGCGATGGGGATGATCGGCGCTGAGGAATTAGTGATCAGCGAACGAGCCCTCAGAGAAGGCCTGATTGTTGATTGGATGCTGCGCAACGATTTGATCGTTGATCGCTTTGCTTTTCAAAGCAGCATTCGTCAACGGACGGTGTTGCATCAAGCCCAGCGCTATGGCGTGGATCTCCCCCGTGCCGAGCGGGTCGCTTCCCTAGCGATTCGCCTCTACGACCAAAGCCAAGGCCTGCTGCATCAAGACGATGGTCTGGGGCGTCAGTTGTTGTGGGCCGCGGCGATGCTGCACAGCTGCGGTCAGCACATCAATGTCGGTGCGTATCACAAACACACCTGGTATTTGATTCGCCACGGCGATCTCTTGGGCTATTCCCAAAGCGAGCATTTGATGGTCGCTGCAATCGCTCGCTATCACCGCCGCTCCCTGCCGAAAAAACGCCACGAGTCCTGGCAGCTGATTGAAGGTCGGGACCAACGCCGCACGGTGTCCGCGATGGCTCTGCTCTTGCGTCTGGCAGTAGCGATGGATCGTCGACCTCAGAAGGTGATTGCCGATTGTGTTCTGAAAGGCCATGGCGAAGGTGGCCTTGCGATCCAGCTCATGCCGCTCACCGCAGAGGTGGACCTGAACTTGGAGCGTTGGAGTTTGCAGGCCTGCCAGAGCTATGTCGAAGAGGTCGTTGGTTTGACCTTGAGCGTCAACTAAGGATCTCCACGCAAAATTCAGGGTTCCAACAACAAAAAGCCCCCACCTTGCGGTGGGGGCTTCTGATTCAACCGTCCTCGAGGTTCGAGAAGAAGCTGAATCGTTGGTGGGGTTCAGCCTCAGCCGATGGCGGGAGCTTGCAGAGCCACAGGAGTGGACTCAGCAGCAGCCAGGTCGAGGGGGAAGTTGTGAGCGTTGCGCTCGTGCATCACTTCCATACCGAGGTTGGCGCGGTTCAGCACGTCAGCCCAGGTGTTCAGCACACGACCCTGGGAATCCAGGATCGACTGGTTGAAGTTGAAGCCGTTCAGGTTGAAGGCCATGGTGCTCACGCCCAGGGCGGTGAACCAGATGCCAACCACAGGCCAGGCAGCCAGGAAGAAGTGCAGGCTGCGGCTGTTGTTGAAGGAGGCGTATTGGAAGATCAGGCGACCGAAGTAACCGTGGGCAGCCACGATGTTGTAGGTCTCTTCCTCTTGGCCGAACTTGTAGCCGTAGTTCTGGGACTCGCTCTCGGTGGTTTCACGCACCAGGGAGGAGGTCACCAGGGAGCCGTGCATGGCGGAGAACAGGGAACCACCGAAGACACCAGCCACACCAAGCATGTGGAAGGGGTGCATCAGGATGTTGTGCTCAGCCTGGAACACCAGCATGTAGTTGAAGGTGCCGGAGATGCCGAGGGGCATGGCGTCCGAGAAGGAGCCCTGACCGAAGGGATACACCAGGAACACAGCGGAAGCAGCAGCCACCGGTGCGCTGTAAGCAACGCAGATCCAGGGGCGCATGCCGAGGCGGTAGGAGAGTTCCCACTCACGTCCCATGTAGGCGTAGATGCCGATGAGGAAGTGGAAAACAACCAGCTGGAAAGGACCGCCGTTGTACAGCCACTCGTCGAGGCTGGCAGCTTCCCAGATGGGATAGAAGTGCAGACCAATGGCGTTGCTGCTAGGGATAACAGCGCCAGAGATGATGTTGTTGCCGTAGATCAGGGAGCCGGCAACAGGCTCACGGATGCCGTCGATGTCGACGGGGGGTGCTGCCACGAAGGCAACGATGAAGCAGATGGTGGCGGCCAGCAGGCAGGGAATCATCAGAACGCCGAACCAACCCACATAGAGGCGGTTGTCGGTGCTGGTGACCCACTCGCAGAACTGGTTCCACGCAGAAGCGCCTTGGCGCTGCTGGATGGTGGTCGTCATGAGTACGGGAAAGAGATGCCTTGCGCGAGCGCTTGGCGGTTTATGAAGAGCTGGACATGTCCAGCATTGAAACTTTAGGCGTTTTTCGCTGCATCGAAGGCGTTCTGGGATCTAAGCCGCTGATGACCTCGATCAGCCAGGCTAATAACCCGTTGCTGCTGGCTTGGGCCATCAAAAAGCCGGACGCAGAGAAGCGCCCGGCCAAGGGAATCAAATAAGTGGGCGATACTGGATTCGAACCAGTGACCCCTTCCGTGTGAAGGAAGTGCGCTACCGCTGTGCTAATCGCCCGCGTGCGCTCTTCGCTCGCGCTGAATGAGTTTAGATCATGGCCTGCGCGGCAGAGCTACTCGGCTCCCCCGCGGAACAAGTGGTTGTGGCTCGACGAATAGAGCTTGGATCGGGCCTCCCCAGGGGCAGCAAGCGCCGGGCTCACCACATAGAGGGTGGTTCGAATCAGCTCCCGTTCACGGCTGACCCGATCCATCTCTTTAAGAGGAACCACGCTGATCCACTCATCAGGCCAGCTGACGCGATAGCCAATCGCCACAGGGGTCTCCGGTGGGTAGTGCAGGAGCAGTTCCCGTTGAACCTCCTCCACGTGGCGAGCGCTGAGATACAGGCAGAGCGAAGCCTTCAATGACGCCAGTCGCTCCAGGGCTTCGGTCTCAGGGACTCCGGTTCGGCCGCCAGCGCGGCCAATCACGATCGTTTGAACCAGGCCCGGAATGGTGAGCTCACTTTTTAACCGAGCGGCAGTTGCTTGATAGGCGCTCAGTCCGGGGACGACCTCCACCTCCACTTCGGCATCGAGCAAGCGGCAGAGCTGCTCGTTGAGAGCGCTGTACAGGCAGGTGTCCCCATCGTGGAGTCGCACGACCCGCTTGCCTTCTTTGACTCGGGAGAGCATCACACCCATCACCTCTTCCAAGGTCAGGGTGCTTGTGCGGATCCGCTCGCAGCTCTCAGGAGCCATGCTGGCCAGCTGCGGATTCACCAGCGAATCGGTCCAGATCAAGACCTCGGCTTGCTCAATCGTTCGCGCTGCCCGCAGGGTCAGCAGATCGGGAGCGCCTGGGCCAGCTCCCACGATCCAGACTTTGCCCTTCATCTCGCTCATGGGGTCACTCCGCTTGGATCCGGTAGGGGGCGCTTACGGCCGTACAGCCAATAGAGGCCAAGTCCGCCAAGGGCGATCAAGGCCAAGCTGATCAGCTGTGCCATCCGCAATCCACCTGCGCAGTAGGGCGGGGTTCCCATCAGGCAGAGCGGATCGATGCGTAACCCTTCAATCCAGAGGCGGCCGCAGCTGTAGCTAATCAGATAGACGCAGCTCAAGGCGCCTGCAGGGAGCCTGATCTGTCCGTTGATCCCCTTTCGAAACAGCCAGAGCAGCAGCAGCAGAACCCCCAGGTTCCAGATTGATTCGTAGAGAAAGGTGGGGTGAAAGGTCGATTGATCGAGGAATTCAACCGGCCGGTTCGAAAAGGGGATGGTCAATCTCCAAGGCAGGTCAGTTGGAAGACCGAAGGCCTCGGAGTTGAAGAAGTTTCCCCAGCGCCCGATGGCCTGGCCCAGGGCTACCGATGGCAACAGGACATCCAGCAGGTTCCAGAAGGCAATCTTGCGCCAGCGGGTGTAGAGGATGACCGCGAAGGTCCCTCCGATGAGGGCGCCGTGGATCGCGATTCCCCCACGCCAGATCGCTAGGGCATCGAGCCAGTTGAAGCGGTACTGACGCCATTCAAAACTGACGTAGTAGATCCGTGCTCCGACCACGGCCGCCAGGACCAGCAGCGGTAGGAGATCGGCAATCAGCGTCGAATCGATCCCTCTTTCCTTGCCGAGACGTGTGGCCAGAGCAAGGCCGCAGAGCACCGCAATGGCGATCAGCAGTCCGTACCAACGCAAAGAAAAGGGCCCCAGCTGAAAGAGCAAGGGGCCCGGAGAGGTGAACACAGCGAGGGACATCAAACGCCTTCGGCGGCCTGCACCTTTTCGATTTGCCTCTTCTTCAGAACAAGCATGATCTGGGCGAGGGCCACGGCGGCGAAGAAGGCCAGCAAGCCGTAGATGCGCACGGGGTTCTGCAGAACGACTTCAGCGTCGAGCTGTCCGAAACCACCGACATTGGGATCGTTGGTCAGGGCAGCACCAGCGGCCACCACATCACCGACCTGGGCGATCACGGTCGGACCAGCGGGAACTGTGTCGCTCACGCTGTTGCCGTCGGCGGTTTTGATGACCACCACTGAGGCTCCGGCGTCACCAGCGTTGATGGATTCAACGGTGCCAGCGGCAGAGGCGTTGTAGACGCTGTTGTTGCTCTTCTCACCGGTGGGATACACCTGACCGCGGCCTCGGTTGCCGCCTACGTGCAGCTGGAACTTGCCGAAGTGGATGTTGCTGTCGGCAGCGGGGTCAGGGGAAAGGATCGGGAAGACGATTTTCTGGTGGTCATCACCGGGCAGAGGACCCACCAACAGGATGTTGGGATTCTCCTCATCCCAGGTGGTCACATAGACACCTTCGGTTTCTTCCTTGAGCTCGTCGCTGAGGCGATCAGCGGGAGCCAGTTGGAAACCATCGGGGAGCATGACGACAGCACCGACATTCAGGCCTGTGGGAGAGCCATCGCCAGAGACCTGCTGGACGTCGGTGTCGTAGGGGATTTCAACCTCGACTTTGAACACCTCATCGGGGAAGACCGCCTGAGGCAGCTCGACATGGGTGGGCTTTTTCGCCAAGTGGCAGTTGGCGCAGGCCAGTTTGCCGGTGGCTTCCCGTGGGTAGTCGTATTGCTGTTGAGCCCAGAAGGGATAAGCCCAGCTGGCCTGTGGGGCAAAGAACAGGGCGCCGAGAACCAGAACCGAACTCAGCAGCAGGGAGAAGGAGCGACGCATGGGGCGTATTGGCGAGAGGGGAACGGTTGGGGAGGAGATCAGACCCACCAGGGCTTCTCGCCGGTGCGGAAATCGGTTTCGGTCCACTGGCTCAGGAACACGTTGTCGTTTTCAACCGAGACGTGTGCCAGGGCCAGGGAGAGGGGTGCGGGGCCGCGAACCACCTTGCCGGTGGCGTCGTACTGCGAGCCGTGGCAGGGGCACATGAATTTGTCAGCCGCGGCATTCCAGGGCACAACGCAGCCCAGGTGGGTGCAGATGGCGTTGATGCCATAGCTACCAATGGCGTCACTGCCTTCGACCACCAGGTAGGTGGGATCGCCTTTGAGGCCCTGAACCAGGTTGCGGTCACCTTCGCGGTGCTCGCTCAGCCAACCGCTGGCGGTGACAGCGTTGCCGAGTTCGTCTTTGGCGGCAGTACCTCCACCGGAGCCTGCAGCCTTCGGGGGGATGAAGTAGTTGGCAACCGGGTAGAGGGCGCCAAGGGCAACTCCGGTCACCGAGCCGAAGGTCAGCAAGTTCATGAACTGCCGGCGACCCATTCCGGGGACATCACTGTTCGAGGCGCTCGCTGGAATTTGGGTCATACGGGGCGGCCGGCTGCCACAACGACGTGGGGGCCATTATGGACCTTGTCGTTCCCACAACGGGCCCGAACTGCAGGCAGGTGGTTGAAGCCTGCAACATGCTGTTGCGCTGTTCGTCTGTCTGCCTTCCTGTGACTGAGTCACCAGCTGCTCCTCTGGCTAGCGCAGAGATCCTCGAGACCCTCCGCAGCCGTTGGCAGGCCTCCTATGACCTGCAGCTGACCTCCCGTCGGGGCCGTCTCTACCTCCAGGTGATGTGGGCCTATCTGGAGCAGCAATCCTTTCCCCTGGATGCTGACCAGTACGTCGCCAAGTTGGATGAGCTCGTGGCCACCTTGAACGGTCTGGGGGTGGCAGGGCAGGTTCGTGAATGGCTCACCACCACTCACGACAAACCTCGCTTGGGTAAGGCGATGACTCTGCCGCTGGAGCTTCCCGAAGGCCGAGCCAGTGAGTTTCTCCTTTAGATCAGGCAGGACGCTGGACGACCCGAGCGAGCCCAACGCCAACGAAATAGAGGGCCGTGATAGCTCCGCTCAGCAGCAGCATCGTGATGGGGTCCGTTGAAGGCGTCAGCACTGCCCCAGCCAAAGCCGAAGCCATCACCACAAACCGCCAGGCCGAGAGCATGGCTTCGGAACGCACCAGCCCCAGGGCTGCCAGCAGCATCTGCAGGACTGGGAGCTGGAACGCCAAGGCCGTAGCCACCATCAAGAGCAGCACGAAGTCGAGATAGCGCTCGATGGACCAGAGCGGTTCAACAACATCCGCTCCGTAATTCACCAGGAAGTTCAGGGCGGCTGGAACCAGCGCCCACCAGGCAAAGGCCAGTCCCGCCATAAACAGCACGGCTGAGCCGGCCACCGCCGGTGCCACCAGTTTTTGTTCTCTGCGGGTCAGTCCCGGTAGAACGAAGGCCAGGCCCTCGTAGAGGACGTAGGGGAGCGCCAGGGTGAGCCCCGCATATCCCGCCACCTTTAAGGAGACCAGCAGGAATTCCCCCGGGGCGAGCTGCAGAAAGTGGATGCCATGGGCGGGCACCTCCAGCATCCGCACCAGCGGACGCACGAAGAGCAGGCAGGCCGCTGCCCCGATCACTACCGCAAGCAGGCTTCGCAGGACGCGGCTACGCAATTCCTCAAGGTGGCCCAGCAGGGTCATTTCCACCTCGGAGGGGAAGTCCTCTTGCGTCTCAGCAGCCTCGATCTCAAGCGAGGCCGCAGGAATTTTGATGGGCGGAGGCGGCGCTAACCCGGCAGGGCTTTGGGTGCCGTCCGAAGTGGAGCGATCGCCTTGGCCCGGGGGTTGATCGCTCATGGCTCTAGATCCCCGTTGAGGCTAAGGGGTTCTCCGCGCAGTAGCGCGTCAGCACTCTCAGGATTGGCCCAGAGGACTTCCCCTCCGCGGTGCCTGACGGTTCCCGGACCCGCTCCAGGGATCCGTTGCAGCTGCTCACACGGGGTCATGACCACCGCAACTTGGCGATTGCCGCGGGCACGGCTGAAGTGGGCCGCCAGGCTGGCCGCCGCCTGCAGATCGCTGTCCTCCGCCGGGGCGACTGAACTCTTCAGCACCACATGGCTACCGGGACACTCCTGGGCGTGAAACCAGAGGTCACCTTTACGGGCTTGCTGAAGGCTGATCCATTCGTTCTGGCGGTGGTTGCGTCCGACCTGGATCGTCAGGCCACGCGGGCTGCTCAAGGTCAAGGGTGTGGGATCCCCTTGCTGGCGTCTGCGTTCTTTGCGGTTACCGAGTTGGCGCTGCCAGAGCCGTTCGCTGTCCTCCTCGAGGGCCTGCAGTTGCTGGAGCCCGCTTTGGGGGTTCCATTGGTATTCGAGTTGGATGAGCTCCAAGAAGGTCAGGCTTCCTTCCAGCTGCTCGATCTGTTGCTGGTGCTGGGTCAGCCTGGGGGTGATGGCGGCAACGGAGCGCCGCAGGCGCCGGGCCTTTTTGTAGAGCTTTTGCGCCTCACTGATCGTGTCGCGGCTGGGGTTGGCTTGGCAGAGCAGCGTGTCGGCCTGCTCCTGCAGTCCATCGCTGTTCTCGACTTGATCCAGGAGCCCTTGTTGGTGCTGCTGTTGTTGGCGTTCGCGCTCGAGGGCTCGCTCCAGCCGCTGTTTGAGGGCCTGTTGCCGCTGGTTGAAGGTCCTGGCTTGCAGCCGGCTGTGGTGGTACGCCGCCAGTTGGGCGTTGAGGCTGGTGGATAGGGCGTTGTTCGAGGCGTCAGCCCAGCAGCAGTAGCCCCCGTCCTCGTCCAGACGGAAACCAAAGCGTTCCTCCTCTAGGGCTTCCAGCCACTGCTGCCAGCGCTGCCAGAGCTGTTGCCAGCTCGGCTCGCTGAGCTCCTGGGCGGGTTGGTTGAGCAGGTCATCAGCGAGCCCCTCCACCAAGTGGCGCGCCAGGGCTGGGCTGACGCCTTGATAGGCGCTCGGCAGGGCGCGTTTGAGCGGTAGGGGGAGTAGCTGAAGCTCCCCTTTCCAGTGCTCGAAGCTTTCCGTGCGGCTGGGACCACGGCCGCCCATGGGCGGCGGGGGGACGTAGATGTCGCCCGTGCTGATGGGGCGCAGGCGCGATTGGCTCTCCCGGACCTGCCTGGCCACCGCCACCACCCTGCGGTCTTGATCCAGCAAGAACAAATTGCTGTGGCGGCCCATCAACTCCAAGACCAGGCTCCGTTGGGGAGGCTCTCCAGGTCGGGGGGCGAACTCCAGCTCCACCACCCGCTCCCATCCCTCTTGCCGGAGTCCAGTCAGAGCGAGACCGCTGAGTCCGTGCTGAAGCTGTTGGGCCAGGGTGCTGCCATCGCCCAGTTTGGGCGGCGCTGGAATTTCCAGCAGCCGGGGTGCTTCAGCAAGCCAGCTCAGCTCAATCCATAGCCGCCGCTCCAGCGTGCGGAACCCCAGATGGATGGTTTGCCCGTCAGCCTGCTGCGCTTTTTCAAAGCGACTGGGAACGAGTTGCGGTCTTAGTTCAGCCAGGACCGCGCGAAGGCTGGTGAGATCCATGGCCTGGAGGTGCTGGGCGGCCATGGTCTGCGCGGGTTCGCTGCGGAGGCACTCTTACTCTGCAGGTCCATGGTTGAGTCCCAATGGCGGAAGACCCCTCCTCCAGCGGCAGGTTGTTTCTGATCACAGGTCCCAGTGGAGTGGGCAAGGGGACCCTGGTCAGTGCCCTCTTGGAGCGTCATCCAGACATCTGGCTCTCGATTTCAGCAACAACCCGTGCCCCCCGCAGCGGTGAAGTCGACGGCACGAGCTACTTCTTCCTGGAGCGATCTGAGTTCGAGGCCAAGGTGGCCCAGGGCGGCTTGCTCGAGTGGGCTGAGTTCGCCGGCAACTGCTATGGCACCCCTCGCGAGCCCGTTGAAGAGCAGCTTCAAGCGGGCCGGCCGGTCCTTCTCGAGATTGAGCTGGAAGGGGCTCGTCAGGTGCGCCGCACCTTTCCCAGCGGCTTTCAGATCTTTATCGAGCCCCCGTCCTTTGAGGAACTGGAGCGCCGGATCCGCGGCCGGGGCACCGATAGCGAGGAGGCCATTGCCAGGCGCTTGGAGCGGGCCAAGGTGGAATTGCAGGCCGCCTCTGAATTTGACGCCGTGATCGTCAATGGCGAGTTGGCTGAAGCGTTGACGCAACTGGAGCAGTTGATGGGCCTCAGCTGAAGCGCCCGATGGGTGGACATCAAAAAAGGCCCCTTTCGGGGCCTTTTCTTTGGCGACTGCCGATCACATCGGGTGGAAGAGGAGATCGGGGTAGAAGCGGTTGAATTCGATCAGGATGCCAGCGGTGACGGTGAACCAGATCGCTGCGAAGACCGGTGCAGTGGTTAGGAACTTTTTCATCGGAAAAGCGTTGAAAGAGTGGAAGTAACCCGCCGCGATCAGCGAGGGGAGACGGTGATCTTGTCGTCGGATTCGGTCAGCTTGCCGCCGCTCAATTCAGCGAAAGCCGCGATGGGCCAGCTGGCAGCAGCCAGGGTGCTCTTGAAGGCCAGAGACAGATCGATCTGGATTTCCTTCATGGCGGCGTCCTTGCTGCCGCGGATCGCCATCAGGTAGTTACGACCGGCCCAGCCGATGCAACCAGCGATGTAGAGGAAGGCGATGCCGGGGATGATGAAGTCACCAGCGTGGCTGAGGCGACCATCCACGATCAGGTGGGGAAGGCCATCAGCGCCACAGGAGGCCTGGCTGTACATCTCGAAGCGCGCCTTGGCCTGGGGGGTGGAGGCGGCGGCGGCACGGGATTGGAAGCGTGCGCTTTCAGCGCAGGGGGTCAGACCTGCGACATCAGCCTTCGCCACGGGGGCGAAGCCGAAGATCAGCAGGGCAGAAATGAGAACTGCAAAAAGGCGGCGCATCGTCAGGTCCAGCTGCTGCACGGCAGGATGTCACAAACGGACAGTAAGAGAGTCCTCAAGACCTGATGCCCACGTTGCTGGCCCTCGAAACAAGTTGTGACGAGTCAGCAGCCGCTGTTGTGCGTGATCAAACGGTCCTCGCAAGCGCTGTAGCGACACAAATTGAGGAGCACGCCCGTTGGGGTGGAGTGGTCCCCGAAATTGCATCCAGGCGCCATGTCGAGGCCCTGCCCCATCTGATTAAACAGGTGATGGCTGAAAGCGGCGTGGGCTACTCCGAGCTCGATGCCATTGCGGCCACCGCCGCTCCTGGTTTGGTCGGTGCGCTCTTGGTGGGATCGGTGACTGGGCGAAGTTTGGCCCGTCTCCATGGCAAACCCTTTGTGGGTGTCCATCACCTCGAGGGTCACCTCTGCTCTGTGCAACTGGGTGAACCCTTGCCCCCAGGGCCTTATCTGGTCTTGCTCGTCAGTGGCGGGCACACCGAGATGATTCGTGTGGATGGTCCTGGCTCCTATTGCCGTTTGGCCCGCAGCCGCGATGACGCCGCAGGGGAGGCCTTTGACAAGGTGGCCCGGCTTCTTGGTCTGGGGTATCCCGGAGGCCCCGCCGTCCAGGCTGCCGCGGTCAGTGGTGATCCCAAGCGTTTCAACTTGCCGAAGGGCCGGGTGTCTCTGCCCCAGGGGGGCTTCCATCCCTATGACTTCAGTTTCAGCGGGCTGAAGACAGCGGTGCTGCGTCTGGTGAATCAGTTGCGGGCGGACGAGGCGGCTGGCGGGGAGCCGTTCCCTTTGGCCGATGTGGCGGCCAGTTTTGAGCAGGTGGTGGCGGATGTGCTGGTGGAGCGCACCACCCGCTGCGCCCGCGACCAGGGCTTGGCCACCATCGTGATGGTCGGTGGTGTCGCGGCCAATCGTCGCTTGCGGGCTCGGCTGGAGGAGCGTTGCCAGGCCCTTCAACTGGAGTGGCGGGTTGCGCCTTTGGCCTATTGCACGGATAACGCGGCCATGATCGGCGTCGCGGCGGCGCAGCGCTTCAGTGCTGGCGGTCAAAGTTCGATCCGACTGGCTGTTACCCCCCGTTTACCCCTTGAGGAGGCCCCGGTTCTCTACGAACCCCAGCCACCCTTCTGAGGTTCGTAGGCTGGACTCAGTTAGAGGGCAGAGGCGATGGCCACTGCAGACCCCACTCCCACCCCCGACCAGGTGGTCGAAGCCGCTCCTGAAGAGCTGAACGAGTGGAAGCGTGGATTCACGCCTCAGGCTGAGATCTGGAACGGCCGGATGGCGATGGTCGGCCTCTCCGTCGGTCTGAGC
Organism: Synechococcus sp. W4D4; assembly: GCF_047716805.1. Classification (NCBI taxonomy): domain Bacteria; kingdom Bacillati; phylum Cyanobacteriota; class Cyanophyceae; order Synechococcales; family Synechococcaceae; genus Synechococcus; species Synechococcus sp. W4D4. Next base: position 378,814 of record NZ_CP180404.1, read on the forward strand.
GTGCTGTTGATCGCTCGCCTTGCCGGCAAGGTTTGAGGTTTCGCCGCTAGTTGGAGTCCTTGCCACGCAGGGCCTGGGCGAGTTCGTTGGCTTTGAGGCTCTGGGCCAGAGCGGCCTCGCCTGTGGCCCTGCCCTGTTCGACCAGGGCGATTAAGGCTTGATTGACGGTCTGCATGCCATCAAAACCGCTGCGGGCCATGATCGATTCGATTTCTTCGAGCTCACCGCGCTCGAGGTAGTCCTTGCAGGCATCGGTGTTGATCAGGATGTCGTGGAAGGCGGCTCGTTTCCCGTCGGTGGTTTTGATCAACCCCTGGGCAATGACCCCAAGCAGGCTTTCTGCCAGGGAGCGTCGCAGGCTGCCTTGGTCTTGGGCCGGGACCATGCCCAGAACACGTTCAACGGTTTTGACTGCTGAGTTGGTGTGCAGGGTGCCAAAGACCAGGTGACCGGTCTGCGAGGCCTCCAGGGCGGTGGTGAGGGTCTCGCCGTCGCGAATCTCCCCGATCAGGATCACGTCGGGGTCTTCCCGCAGGGCCGCTCTGAGGGCGTTGTGAAAGTGCTTGGTGTGCTGCCCGACTTCGCGGTGGCGAATCAAGGACTGCTGGCTGTGGTGCACGAATTCCACCGGGTCCTCAATCGTGAGGATGTGACAGGACCGGTTGCGATTGATCCAGTCGATCATCGCGGCGAGGGTGGTGCTTTTCCCTGATCCAGTGGGGCCTGTGATCAGGACGAGACCTTTGGGTTTGGAGGCGAGCTCCTGCAGTACGGGGGGGAGCTGGAGCTCTTCGAGGCTGGGGATGGTTTGAGGAATGAGCCGGAGCACCATCGCTGGTCCCCGCAGGCAATCCATCAGGTTGATCCGCACCCTGACAAAGGGAAACGAGTGGGACCCGTCGAACTCTTTTTCCCGCTGGAAGGCATCCACCTGGGCGGGGCTCAGCAGTTCCCGGAGCCAGCTCTGGAACCCCGCGGCGTCGGTGACGGGCCAACCGGTGCGGAGCATCTCGCCGCGGTCGCGGTAGCGGGGTTCTTCGCCAACGCCGAGATGGACATCGGAGAAGCCCTGCTCAGCGGCGAGTTTGACGATGCCCTGAAGCGAACTGGGTTGGCTGCCCTGCAGTGAGCCATCCAGCGGTTGCGGTTGGGAGATGGGAGTGGCTTGGGCGGCTTTCCCTTGCTGCGGGAACAGCCCGATTGGGAAGGGCGAACTGTTGCTCACTGCCCCGCAGCCTCGCTGCCGCCACTGTTGCGGCAAAGCGAATCAAGAGCAGCTTTTCTGCCCGCCATCTTTAGGATCCAATCGACTGCCCGTGGCCCCTCGAGTGAGCGCTCCCCACAACGTCTGCATCGTGTTGGGAACTCGTCCGGAGGCGATCAAGCTCGCTCCGGTGATCCAGGCGTTCCAGCAGTCCGATGACTTCAAGACTCGGGTGGTGCTCACCGGTCAACACCGGGAGATGGTGACCCAGGTGATGGACCTGTTTGACCTGCAGGCCGATCACGACTTGGCCTTGATGGCCCCCAAGCAGACCCTGACCCACATCACCTGTGCGGCATTGCAGGGATTGAAGTCGGAGTTCGAGCAGTTCCCCCCCGATTTGGTCTTGGTCCAGGGGGACACCACCACGGCCTTTGCTTCCGCCTTAGCGGCCTTCTACGAGCAGATCCCAGTCGGTCATGTGGAGGCGGGCCTGCGCACCGACAACATCTTTGATCCCTATCCGGAGGAGGCCAATCGCCGTCTGATTTCCCAGGTGGCCTTGTTGCACTTTGCCCCGACCCATGTGTCGGCCCGCAATCTCGCGGCCTCCGGGGTGGTCGGCCAAACCATCACCACCGGCAACACCGTGATTGATGCCCTGTTGCTCATGGCGAAAAAGGCTCCGCCCTTTGAGCTGCCGGGTCTGGACTTTGAGACGCAGCGGGTGATCCTGGCGACGGTCCATCGCCGTGAGAACTGGGGCGAGCGCCTTCAGGAGATCGGTAAGGGCTTCTTGGCCGTTCTGGAGCGCTACCCCGATACGGCGCTGCTGCTGCCTCTGCATCGCAATCCAACGGTGCGCGAGCCCCTGCAGGCGCTGCTGGGCGATCACCCCCGGGCTTTCTTGACGGAGCCTCTGGACTACGACCGTTTGGTGGCAGCCATGCGTGGCTCGACGCTTCTCTTGACCGACTCAGGCGGACTCCAAGAGGAGGCCCCTGCCTTGGGTAAACCCGTCCTGGTGCTGCGGCGCACCACAGAGCGACCGGAGGCCGTGGATGCGGGCACCGCCAAGCTGATCGGGACTGACTCGGCCGACATCCTTCGGGAGGCCTCGCTGTTGCTGGACAACGCTGAGGCCTATGAGGAGATGTCCAGAGCGCACAATCCCTTTGGGGATGGCCAAGCCAGCAGCCGAATCTTGGATGCCTGTCGCAGTTTCCTCAACGAGCGCCGCCACGCGGCAGAGCAGCTCTAGTTCCCATCACTCTTGCGCTTGGCCCAGGGGGGGAGGTCGATGAAGACCTGCGTCCCGGGTTTGAGGCCGTCGAGAATTTGGGTATTGCGGCCGCTACTGGCTCCCAGGGTTACGGCTTGGAATTTGGGTTGGTTGCCTGGACCCACCAGGAGCACACCTGGCTTGCCCCGCTCGGTGACGACAGCCACCGTGGGCACCAGGGTGCGTGGGGGTAAATCTCCAGTGTTGAAGTCAATGTCAGCGGTCATGCCAATACGCAGCTCAGGCGCTGGCTCGACGAACTTCAAGGTGACCTCAAAGGAGGTGACGTTGTTGAGCTTGGCCGCCCGCGGCGCGATCTGACGCACCTGGGCTTTGAAGCGTCGATCGGGGAAGGCGTCGACACGAACCGAGCCGGTTTGCCCGAGCTTGATCCGGCCGATGTCGCTTTCAGGAACCTTGGCGACCGCTTCGAGTCCTTGGGCGAGCTCGACGATGGAGGAACTGCTGGCGCCGGCGGAGGCTGACGCCGAGGTGGTGGGGGTCACGTAGGCCCCGGGGTCGGCGAACCGTGCGGTGATGATCCCGGCGAAGGGGGCGCGAACGATCAATTCACTGCGCTCCATCTCGCGCTGCTCGAGGCGTTGCTGGGCGGCATCCACGGCGGCGCGGTCCACCAAATAGGTCGCCTTGGCGCTGTTGTAGTTGTCCTGGCTGATGGCGCCGTTGCGCACCAGGTTCTCTCGGCGTTGCAGTTCGCTCTGGCTGCGGGCCAGTTGGGCTTTGGCCGATTGCAGTTGAGCGGCCAGCTCTTCCAGCCGGTCCGTCAGGTCGCCGCCATCCATCAAGGCCAGGGCCTGCCCGGCCTGAACACTGTCGCCCTCTTCGACATAGAGGGTCTTGAGGACCCCTTGGCGCTTGGGGCTGACGTTGACGAGCCTGAAGGCTTCCAGTTCACCGCTGGCGGTGACGAGACCCGGCAGTGATCCCTCTTGGGCGACTGCGGTGTAGGTGCTGAGGCTGCGGGCCTGCTTGGCGCTGCGGCTGAGGTTGAGCGCTGTGGCTCCACCGGCAATCGCGACCGTCCCGGCTAGGGCTGCGGCCCAGAAGCGACGACGGGCCAGCCATGGCCGATCGGCCGCCAGACGTTTGAGGCTCAAGGTGTTGCCTTGTAGCCAGGTGACAACAGGTTGTTTGCGACGGGGTGGTTGGAGCATCGCGCTGACCTGTCTGGCTCCTGGTATCTACCCAGTCTTCATTGCTGCGGGGAGCTGGCGGGTGTTCGGTCAGGGACGGATCACCGTCATCGAGGGCAAACCGTAGATTCCATCGATGCTTAAAGCCGGAATCGTGGGGCTGCCCAATGTGGGCAAGTCGACCCTCTTCAACGCACTGGTGGCCAATGCCCAGGCCGAAGCCGCCAACTACCCCTTCTGCACCATTGAGCCGAACTCCGGTGTGGTGGCGGTTCCGGATCCCCGCTTGCAGCAGCTCTCTGATCTGAGCAGCAGCAAGGAGCTGATTCCCACTCGGGTTGAGTTCGTGGATATCGCCGGTCTGGTCAAAGGTGCCAGTCAAGGGGAAGGGCTGGGCAACAAATTTCTGGCCAACATTCGCGAGGTGGATGCCATCGTCCACGTCGTCCGCTGCTTTGAAAACGACGACGTGATCCACGTCAGCGGATCCGTCGGTCCGGCCCGCGATGCCGAGGTGATCAATTTGGAGCTCGGTTTGGCGGACCTCTCCCAGCTGGAGAAACGCCGCGAGCGTTTGAAAAAGCAAGTGCGCACCAGCAAGGAAGCCCAGGTGGAAGACGCAGCCCTGGAGCGGATCCAGGCGGTGCTGGAGCAGGGCGGTGCGGCCCGCAGCGTCAGCCTCACCGTTGAAGAGGCCGCGATGATCAAGCCCCTGGGTTTGCTGACGGCCAAGCCGATCATCTATGCGACCAACGTCAGCGAAGACGACCTCTCCAGTGGCAATGCCTACTGCGAAGAAGTCGCCGTCTTGGCGGAGAAAGAGGGTGCTGGAACGGTGCGAATCTCAGCGCAGGTCGAGGCTGAGCTGATTGAACTGCCCGAAGAGGATCGGGCCGAATTCCTGGAAGGATTGGGTGTTGAAGAGGGTGGTCTTCAAAGCCTGATTCGTGCCACCTATAGCCTTCTCGGCCTGCGTACCTATTTCACGACAGGTGAGAAAGAAACCCGTGCCTGGACGATCAAGGCGGGCATGACCGCTCCCCAGGCTGCTGGTGTCATTCACACCGACTTTGAACGCGGCTTTATTCGCGCGCAGACCATTGGCTACAAGCAGCTGCTTGAGGCGGGTTCCCTGGCAGAAGCGCGCAATAAAGGTTGGCTGCGCGCTGAAGGAAAGGAATATGTCGTTGAAGAGGGGGATGTGATGGAGTTTCTCTTCAACGTCTGAGGTCTGCCGGCCTCTACTGAACTAAATCTATCAAGTAAGTGTTGATTTATCGGCTTGTTGTTGTGACTGGCTAAGGGACAAAACTTGTGAATCCAAGGCTTTTGTAGGTTGAATTATTGTTCTGGGAATTTGCAAGCTAAGTATTTCCGCCGACAGAATTGTGTTCCCGAGTATCCCTGTTGCCTGGCGTTGATGTTAGGGCAGTAACGGCAGCATTGGCTCTCGCTTGATTTCAGCGGGGAAGCGCGACCTTGAAGGAGCTGTTAGAGGATAGATTTGTGCCAATGGTTAAGTCGTTTTTGCTGGCATAAGTAAGCCAGGCGAAACAAGATGGCAGATCCGACCGCTGCACCTGTGTCACCGTTTTGGCAGTGGTAGCCAACAGAAGTTTTGAGGGCACTGAGGTTGTACCCCGCATCTAAGCCAAAGGTGTCTAGTGCTCTGCTTGCTGAGATGAATAAGCCATAGTCAAGGTTTGGAAGTGGGCTTCCCTCGCCGCAAGCAGTCAGGCAGCAACCACTCGCCCAAGAGTAACCATGGGTTCACTACCCGAAGATGCAAGCCAGCCTGAACCTGTGGAAGACGAGCAAAATTGAGAGCATCAGAGTCACCCAGCTGCATTATGCGATGGCCAATCAAGGTAAAGGTGGCAGTCGTGCTTGCTTATGGATTAGAGCGGAACAGGATTGACTTTCCAGATTTGTATGAGGAGAAAGAGGCTTATCAGCTACTTAGATGCTATTGGACTTGGCGCTAGCTGTCGTTAGTGAGTCGCCATGAACGCCAGCCTTTGCGAACAACCAGAAGACGTAATGAAAACATTGAAAGCCAAGCCACTAATATCGGCATTAGGACCAAAGCGTCCCTGCCAAAAAATTGATTTTGCAAGAACCAAAGAATAGTCAATAAAAAGCCACCCCCATATGCAATTTCCTCATAAGGTTCACCCGTGAAAACCTTTGGCTCATGTGCCGTTATCACATCCATAAGTATACCGCCACCAGTGCAAGTCAGAGCGGCTGAAATGGGCCACCAATACCATGGGAGTTCAGCTAATAAAGCGACTCTCGTTCCTATCACTGCAAAAGTAGCTAGTCCGATCGAATCGGCAACTATTAGCAGCTTGGAAGGCCATTTTGGTCGCACAGATACGCCAACGAAAAGTACCGCTAGGATAGCTATTAAGTATGAAGGGTCATTAAAGATAAATAGCGGCAGTCGTTCTCCACCAATGAGAAGATCGCGCACGACTCCACCTCCAACTGCGGGAAGCAAAGTCAAGATAAAAGCACCCCATAAACCATATTGCAGTCTCTTGGCTGTTAGGAAGCCATAAACAGCATAAGCAATGGTGCCAATCAGATCCCAGGGCTTAAGGCGAGACGATGTAAAGACTGACTCCAGCTGGGCTCGGCCATCATCGGTAAGAACTAATGGGTTGACACGTTGTATCCAGATTGCTAAGACAATAAAGGCTATGAGAATTAATGCCGACATCAAGCCCAATCGGGATTTGGCGACCTGCCCGCAGGCATTCGTTGGCTTGGGATAAATGAGGTTATTAGACTCGCGATGCTGCATTTTAAGAAAATCTTGAGGGCCAATAGGAATTAGATCGATAAGCGCAAGAAGGCAACGCGCGCCCCTCTACATCCGGCCAAGTCCTCCGAGCCTGTTGTTCTGCATGGGCCGTCAAGCTGTTTTGAGGCTTTTGCTTGGTGGAATGAAGATCGTGATCGCTAGCGCTAATGATGGGAAAAGCACCACCATTGCTCCGGTCTTGATGCCGATGATCAGGCTGATGGCGATGAGAACAGGTAGGACAAAGCAGCGACGCTTGAGCAGAATCCGGTTTAGTGAGAGCTGCTGTCTTCTCGACTTCTCCGCGTCCGTCGAATCACCAGGTTGACGGAGTTCGGTGTTCGCAAGATTCAGCAGAATAGAGTAAATCAGCAAAAGCAGGAAGAGTGCTGAGGATCGGATGGCCAACAGGATGCCAATGTCAGGGTCTTGGATCTCTCCAATCAGCGCCCCCAGAGAGAGATCTTGTACAAAATGTTCAAGCAGAAAGAACATCGGTGGGATGAGTGTTGATAGCCATAGGGTGCCCAGGGTGGATATTGAGCAGAGCTTAGATGGTCTGATATTTTGAACAAGGCTTTTATGAATCGACCAGATGTCGTAAATGACAATGGCGATTAGGAGGTATCCAGCCAGCTGCTGAATCACGATGAAGGCGACGCGGTCGGCTCTGAGCTCATGTGTAGACGCTTTTTCGATGATGTTGATGATGAGATCAGGCATCTCGAGCACCAGAAGCGTCAGGACAATGGCCTGAACCCCATCGATTAAGCCTGCATAGGCTTCGCCGCTCATTCCTTCCTTGATGACCTTGGATAAGTGCATGGCGACGCTTGCTTTTCACAGGATCAGAGAGACTCTGATCCTTCTTGTTTCGATATGGGAATGGTTGTTACCTTGTTTAAGGTTGTTGATTTCTGTATGTCTATTTCTTTGGTTGCTTCGCTGGGACCTGCATTGTTGGCCTAGCGAATCAGGTTCATTCCCAGGAATCCACGGCCCAGCCCTGAGCTGCGCTCGTTGAGATAGGTCAAGGCGATTTCGAAATCCATCAGGCCGGCCTCCTCAATGGCCTCTCTGCTGAGCTTGCCTTCACTTTGTGCGGCGTAGTTGGCGTAGATCTCTTCTTTGCGCGCGCCGAGGAAGCTCACCACTTCCTGGACAACAAAGTTTGCCCACTCGCTTTTGTCTTTCGCGCTGATGGCAGGACCTGGCATGGAGTGAGGGACGGGCGGTCGCACCAGTTTGGGGCGCTCAGCGCTGTCCCAGGAGCTCATCCCAACTCAGCCCATGGTTCTGGAGCGTTCGAGCAGGAATGGTGAAGCTGCGCTCCGGCCATTCCGGCCAGAGGGGGCGAGAGCCAAGGGTCTCGTGGTCGGGGGTGACCACCACGGGGACGGTGGTTTCCATTCAGGTCGAGATGGCATTTGCTAACCCCGTCAGCCTGCCTGCAATGACAGGATTGCGCTGCACACCAGACCACCGGCGGCTGTGCTCAAGGCAACAGCTCCTAGCCTGCGTACATGGCGTTTGAGCAGGTACAGCAGTTTTTTGCGCGGGTTCATGCTGAGCCCGCCCTACGGCAAGCGCTGGAAGAGGCCATGACGGCCGATGATGTGGCTCGCTTGGCCCAGGAGCTCGGCTTTGAGGTCTCAGGCAGTGACCTTCTTCGCTTTTCGGGGCGAACGGCGTCCGGTGTGACGGTCACCCGGATTGATCATCCAGGCGAATATCCCGGCCGATACGTCTAGAGCTCAGTCCTCCAGCCGCGGTCGTTGCTGCCGGTTGCGTTTGACATCGCCGCGCAGTTTTTTGCCTTCTAGACGCCTCCGTGTGGAGGCTTTTGAAGGCTTGGTGGCGCGCCGTGGTTTCGGGTCTGGTTTCAATCCGTCCCGGAGAGCCTCAGCCATTTTCTCCAGGGCCAGGCAGCGGTTTTGGTATTGCGAACGGTGCTCCGATGCGCGGATGCGGAGCACACTTGATCCCCTCAACTGCGTGAGACGTGATTGCAGCCGTTGTTTCTGAAAGGGGCCCAGAACCTTGCAGGCTTCGATGTCAAAGCTGAGCTCGACAGCGGTTTCCAGCTTGTTGACATTTTGTCCTCCAGGGCCTGCACTGCGACTAAACGACCACTGCAAATCCGCCGCTGGGATCACCAGCCTTGGATGAATCACAAGGTCAAGGTTTTGCGCCATGGAGAAGCTGAGGAAGGGACGCGATCAGTCCTCTTCCAGCCAGGCTCGAAAGGTGAGGACGCGTAAGCGCTGGACCTGACGCAGGCGCCGAACGCGATCCATCACGTAATAGGCCAAGCCGATGGCAAGGGCCGTGCGGATGAAATACCAGCTCAAGCTCCAGATGAAGACCCTGGCGAGGCTGAGGAAAGCAACCACCCCGAGCAAAATCCAGAGCGTCGAGAGAAGGAGCCGAATCAGTCCGCTGTTGCGTCGCGTCATTGGTTCTTTGCTTTCTCGATTTCCCTCCGTAGGGTTTTTAGCAGAGTTCATTGGAGTGAATGCCTTCGAAACCGCGCAATCGCATTGGTGAGGTGTATGGGCAACTCACCGTTGTGCGTGCGTCGGAGAAACGTTCCAAGGCAGGGAATGCCTACTGGTGGTGTCGCTGCAGCTGCGGCCAAGAGCGGGAGGTGCCAAGCGACAAGCTCTCCCACAACGTGGAGCGGAAGAAGCCCACGGTTCAGGCCTGCGCTGCTTGTTCCCGCGAGCTTCAGGTGGAGGCGGTCTGCGCGAAGAACGATCGAGAGGAGCGTCAGCGTCGGCGTGAGGCCTTGGCCAATCGCGAGGCCCTCAAGGGCACCGTTCCTGAAAGCTGGCTGGCCTTGCCCCTGACGGATGCCCATGCCCGCGAGCAGGGGCAGGTGTTGTTTTTTCGGGGTACCCGCTGCTTAAGGGATCACCTGGCTCCTTATCGCATTAATGGTGGTTGCTTGGCCTGCGCCGGCCAGCGGCCCTCGGCGACTATTCACTGAACTCCCGTTGGTCTGCTTGCCAGCGGCGCTCAAGGGAAGCGCGAACCTGCTCTGTGCTCGGTTCAGCCAGTTGCCGCCGGAAGGGCCGGGTTAGTCGCCAGAACTTGACCCCCGCAGCCAGGGCGAAGACTGCCCAGGGAACCAGCAGCCAAAGCTGATGCATGAGGGGGCCAGGGCGATCGGTCACGATCAGTCTCGCGGAGATTGGACCTGATCTGGTGCAAGAGGAACTGCGTTTTGTGATCACGCTGTTGTTGCTCGCGATCCTTCCGGTTGGGTTGCTGTTTTGGGCTTGGTTGCGTCTGCTCCCCTCCAAATCCAGATAGCTGTTTCAGAATGGCGCCAGCTCCAGATCTGCCATGACGGCTCAGCGCTCTCCTGAAAGCACCGGTGAAGGTCGTCAGGCACACGATTTCGACAGTCAGAAGGAGCTGCACAAGCAGATCCGCAACGATCCTGACTACGACGACTGGGAGTACGGGACTGAACCCCTGCCCCATGAGGCCTGGGCTAAAAAAAAGGCTGAAGAGAAGGCTTAAGCCGAGCGCCGCTTCGAACGCCTCTGGATCGGCCCAATCAGCAGCAAGCTGAGGCCGCAGGCCAGGGCGGTGGCCATCCAGAGGCTCATGCCATGGCCATGCTCATCCAGGAGCACCCCTGCCAGCAGGGGGGCAGCAAAGGCGCTCAGGGCAAAACACTGAGAGAACAGCGCCATCGCTAAGCCGCCGTGCCCTTGGGGACTGAGCTCAACCACCGCCTCAGTCGCCGTTGGCAGAAAGGCCGCCTCGCCAAGGGCCACCACGGCGAGCGCCACCACCACCAGGAGAATGCCGTGACTGCTCAGGGCTGAGGCGGCCAGGATCAGCGTCCCGGTGCTGAAGCAGACCAGGCTCAGCCCGAGGCCCACACCCACCGGGCGCAGGGCCAATGCTCTGCCGACGGGCCACTGAATCAGCACCAGGAGACCCAGTTTCAGCCCGATCAGCAGCGCGCTCCAACTCTCAGGCTGACCGGCTCGGTTGAGTCCGCCGCGCACGAGGTCCAAGGGCAGCGCGCTCTGCATCAGGGCTGGGATGGAGGTGGCGACGACCGAAATGCCGAGCATCGGCAACAGGGCTGGAAGCCATTGGCGCAGGGGGAGTTGTCCCTCTGCGCTCTCGCCGGCCCTGACGGCCCTGGGCAGGGGCTTGAGTAACAGCAGCGCTGCCAAGCCAAGTACCGCAGCGATGTCGATCCAGTAGACCCCTCGCAACTGTCCGGCGGCCGCCAGAAGTGAGCCTGTGAGTGTTCCGCTGGCCACACCTAAGGCATCGGCGCTGCGCACAAGCGCGTAGCCCTGGGCGGAGGGCAATGGGCTGGCGCATTGCGGCACGGCAAGCTCAACCGCCGGCCAGTAGAGACCGCCGGCCATGCCAATACAGAGTTGGCCAGCGACATAGCCCGCCATGGTGCTGGCCTGAAGCAAGAAGCCATCCCCCACGAAGCCACAGGCCGCTGCCATCAGCACCGGCGTTCCGCAACTGCGGCCTTGATCGAGCAGGGCACCGCTGATGAAACGTCCCACGGTGCCGGCCAGGGCGGCCAGGGCTAAGCCCAGTCCAATCGAGGAGGCGCTGAAGTCCTGTTGGTGAAACACCATCGGGGTGAGATACAAGATCCCACCGGCCCCAAAACTGGCGACCAGGCGAACACTGGCCAGTTCCCGCAGTGCCGGGGGAAACTGGTGCCACCAGCTCCAGCCTGTTGCCTGCATCCGTGGTTGAGCCAACCCGCTTGCGTCGCCGCCGTGCACTGTCCAGCAGTCTGCTGGCTGGAGTCCTCTCGCTGGGATCGCTGCTGGCCCTGCCACTGCGGGCCGCTGAACAACTGGACATCCACCTCGATGGGCTGGATCTCCCCCTCAACCTTGCGGAGCTCGAACGCTGGAGTCGTGATCCACTGGCACGCTCCGGAGAGTTGACGGTCTGGCTCAACCTGCTGGATCCTCAGAGCCAAGAGCAGTTGCACCGGCTGCTCAATGTCTCCCTGGTGCAACAGCGCAGCTTCACCCAACAGATGATGCGCAGTTGGGCCGGTCAGCGGGTCGCCGAAGAATTGGGTGTGTTGCTCAGCACGGAGAACGGCAATGCCGGTCCGCTGGTCCTCAGCACCCTCAACACCCTGCTCAAAGACCAGCAGCAGGTGACGGTGATGGAGCTGATGCGGGCACTCCCGGCCCGGCAGCTCACCATCAATCTCGATGGCCTCCAACAGCTCGCTAGAGGCTGGCGGCAACAGTTGTCTGATCAGGAAGCGGCCCTGCAGGCTCTGCAAACCCTGCCGCTGCCGCAGGGGACTCCGCTGTTACCCCTTTCCGATGGGGTTTTGTTGGAGCGGCAGCCCTCGCCGGCGGATCGGGCACTGCAGCGCTGGCGTCTGCCGGTCCCCCATCGCCAGCAGCCCCTGGAGCTCGAGCTCTGGCCTGTGCAAGGCGCCAAAACCTGGGTGCTGCTGATGCCCGGATTAGGGGGCAGCACCGATCAGTTGCGCTGGTTGGCCCAGGCACTGCATGAGCGGAACTGGCCCGTGGTGTTGCTCGATCACCCCGGCAGCAATGAGTTGGCCGTGCGCGAGCTTGTTCAGGGGCGCCGCTTACCCCCTGGAGCTGAGACCCTGCCCGGTCGGGTGCAAGACCTACAGGCTGTGGTGGCTGCTGCTCAGGCCGGTGGATTGCCCAAGTTGGGTCAGCGCGTTGTCCTGATGGGCCACTCCCTGGGGGGGCTGACGAGCTTGTTGGCGGCTGGCCTGCGTCCGGAACCGGGACTGCAGCGCCGTTGCAAGCGATCGCTTGCCGATCTGCCGTTAATCAATCTCTCGCGTCTCCTGCAGTGCCAGCTCCCTGAAGTGGCCCTGCCGCCGGTGCAACCGCTGGCCCAGCCGATTGCAGGGGTGGTGACCTTCAACGGCTTTGGCAGCTTGCTCTTTCCCCATCGCGGCCTGCGGGACCTGGATGTTCCCGTCTTCATGCTGGGGGGAAGTTTGGACTTGATTACGCCGCCCCTCAGTGAGCAGCTACGACTGTTCCTGCCAGATCCGAATCCCCGTAGCCGTCTGGTGCTGCTGGAGGGGGCGAGCCATTTCTCCCCTGTGCGGATGCAGGCTGGCGGTGAGGCTCCCCTGTTCAAGTTCGGCGAGGAGTGGGTTGGTGTGGATCCCACCCGGGTTCAGAACTTGATTTTGAGCTTGAGCAGTGAGTTTCTGTGGGGGCTGGATCAACCTGGGCTCAGGCGGGACTTGCCTCCCCAGCGGCGCGATCTCGGCGGGGTGAGTGCCTACGTGCTCGACCACGACCTGGCGAAGATTTGGCAGACCCGCATCGAGGTCAGAACTTCACGCGCGGATCCAACAGAGCTACCAGCAGGTCCACCAGAACGCTGACCGCCACGACGAGGCTGGCCACGACCACCACAATCCCTTGGACGACGGGGTAGTTGCGTTGGCTGATCGCTTCTTGAAGACGGAAAGCCACCCCAGGCCAGGAATAGGTCACCTCGATCAGCAGGGCCCCGCCGATCAAGGAGGCCACAGTGATGCCGGCAATGGTCAACACCGGCAGTAGGGCGTTGGGTAGGGCATGGCGGAGTACGACGCGGCGTTCACTGAGGCCGCGGCTGCGGGCTGCCTCCACGTAGTCGGAATCCAAGGCCCGCCGCAGATTGAGGCGCAGGGCGTTGGCAAAGATGCCGCTCAGCAGGATGCCCAAGGTGCTGGCCGGCAGCACCAGATGCCGGATCGTTCCCCAAAACTGCTGGCCATTGCCCTGCAGCAGGCTGTCGAGCAGGTAAAAACCACTGCCCTCAGGAGGAATCAAGGTGGCCGGGAAGCGTCCGCCCACTGGGAGCCAGCCCAGCCAGACCGCAAACACCAGTTGGACCATCATCGCGGCCCAAAACGGAGGCATGGCGTAGGTGCCGATGCCATAGAGCCGGGCCGAGAGGTCGAGCTTTCCCTCCGGTCGGGCGATGCCGCTGAAGCCCACGGCGAGTCCAACGACCGCCGCGATCAGCAGGGCCGTTAGGCCCAGCTCCAGGCTGGCGGGAAGGCTGCGGGCAATCACCGCCGTCACGGGCTCCTGGTTGGTCAGGGAGGTGCCTAACTGGCCGTGCAGGAGGTCATTGAGGTACTGGCCGTACTGCACCGGGAGGCTTTGATCGAGGCCCAGTTGCTGTCTCAGGGCCTCCCGTGCGGCCTGCGGCGCCCGTGGACCGAGCAGGGCATCGATGGGATCGCCAGGCGCTACTCGAAGCAGGAGGAACACCAGGCTGGCGATCAGCCAGAGCATCACGGGCACGAGGGCCAGACGGCTCAGCAGGTAGCCCCAGAGGTGATGGCGGCGGCTCATCGCTTGACCTGCTCCAGCTGCTGCAGGATCACCCGCCCAGAGCCATCAAATTGGGGCGCACGCAAGCTCCGTTGGCCCCAGGCGCGGGCATTGACCTGCCAGAGGGGAACAAACGAGGCCCCAATTGCGGTCTCCCGTTGGATCGTCAACAAGGTGGACCGGCGTGCCTGTCCAGAGCGGCTTTCACTGGCCTGGAGCTGTTGTTGCAGGCCGGGCTTGGTCCAGAAGCTTCCCGAATCAACGCTGCTGCCTGAGAGGCAATGGTCGCCTTCGCTTTTGCGGCAGCCCAGCAAGGGAGCCAGGTAGGTGTCGGGATCGGGGTAATCGCCAATCCAGTCGTAGATGATCATCGGAAAGACCCCCTGCGCCAGCTGCCGGTAGGCACTTGTGGACTCCACCCCGGTGATCTCCAGCCGGACGCAATCCCCCAGGTCCCGTCGCAATTGGGCCTGCCAGGTGAGGGCAAAAAGCCGATCGGAGGCATGGTTCGAGCGGAAGGTCAGCGGCAGGGTCAGTTGTTTCCCTGCGCAGAAGCCCTCATTGGTGTACAGCGCTCGAGCCGCTTTGGGGTCGTAGGCCGGCCAGCTCGGGGGCCGCGAGCCTGCGAGCGGCGGTGGCACAAGGGAACGGAGGGGTTCACTCATGCCAAAACTCACCCGTTGGCTGATCAGCCGGCGATCCAGGCTCAGGGCCACCGCTTGACGCAGCGTTCTGCGGTTGAAGGGCGGGCGTTGACTGTTGAGGGCCATCAAGGCGATCTCGATCGCCGGACCTTCTCCGCTGACTAGCTCACCGCGGGCAACGCGGGCATCGAGGGCCTGCTGCTGGTCGCTCTCGAGGCCACTAGAAATCAAGAGGTCCACTTCGCCGCTGACGAGGGAACCAAACAGCGCTGTGGAGTTGCTCAGGGTGATCAGGTTGATTCCAGCGTTCTTGGCGGGCTCACCCCAGTAGCCCGCAAACGGCAGCAACTGCTGTTTGCGCGGGCTGTAGCTCACCAAGCGGTAGGGACCGGTGCCGACAAAGCGCCCCGTCAAGGAGCGCTCGCTGTAGTCCTGGTAGGCCGTTGGTGAAACAGGGGTGAAGGTGATCGAACTCAGTAGGGCCGCCAGGGCGCGGTAGGGGCGCGTCAGACGGACTTCAATCGTGTACGGCCCCACGCTGCGAACCGAGCGGATTCGGTCATCCAGCAGGTAGCTGAGTTTTCCCAGTCGCCGAAAGCGATTGAGGTTGAACACCATCGCCTCGGCGTCGAAGCGGGTCCCGTCGTGGAAGCGAACGCCCTGGCGTAGGGGGATGCGAGCGCTGAGGCCGTCTGCGCTGAATCGCGGTAGAGCTGTGGCAAGCCTTGGCTGGAGTTGGCCTTGCCGATCGGCTGCGTAGAGCGGGTCGCCGACGGCGCTGAGCAATTGCGTTCCGGCCAACAAGTAGACATCCACCGGATCGACGGAGTCGAGGCTGCTCTTGTTGGCCACCACCAGTTGGCCGGCGGGATGGGGTGGTTGGCAGCCCATCAACAGCTGCAGGGCCGGCAGCATGGCCACTAGGCCGGCAACAGCAGGAAAGCGAGTGATGGGGCGCTTGGGCTAAGCGACCCCATTCAAGCCCCAAGACTTCAATTTGCGGGGCCGAGCGCTTGGCGGCCCGCGAGCTGTTGCAGAGAAATTTCAAAGACCGGGCAGCCGTGGCGGGCCAGGGGCCAACGCCGCACCCAGCAGCGGTCATGGCTGTCATCGATTCCCACCACTTGATAGGTGTGGGAATCACTGAACAGGGTGACGCAATCGCCCTGATGGACGTGGCGAGAGGGGCTTACTGAGGTCATGGCCAACGCAATAGTGAGGCCGAGGCTCAAACCAGCTGACCCGCCCAGGATTCCGCGTCGTTTGCGCTCAAAACGTTTGAAGAGCTACAAAACTGCGGTTGGGTCAGGGGAACGGCATCAACCGATCCCAAGACTCTGGCCCAGGTGCCCGGTCCGCTGCCACTACAACGTCGGCAGGCAGGCGGCGACGGCCTTCACCTCGGGAAGCGCCTTGATTGCCGCCAGGGCATTGGCAAAGTGCTGTTGCTTCACCTCATGGGTGATCACCACGATTTCGGCGTCGGTGGCTTCTCCGGAGGTTTCGAATTGGACGATGGAGCGGATGGAGACGCCCTGGTCGCCAAAGCAGCTTCCGATTCGCCCAATCACGCCTGCTTCATCACCGGTTTGCAGACGCACGTAGTGCCGCTGCAGGGTCTCACCGGCATCCACCAAGGCGCAGTTCCGCCAGCGGCTGGCCGCCAGCAGGGGGTCGAGTCCGCCGTTGTTACCGGTGGCAGCCCGGATGCCGGCGATGTTCAAGATGTCAGCCACCACAGCGGAAGCGGTGGGGCCGGACCCTGCTCCTGGGCCGTAGAACATCACCCGGCCGACGGGGTCGCCTTCCACCAGGATCGCGTTGTTCACGCCGTGGACCCCGGCCAAGGGGTGATCCTTGGGCAGAAGGGTGGGGCTGACCCGCACATCCAGTTGGACGGTGCCATCGCTGGCGGTGCCCAGATTTTTCGCTTGGGCCACGAGCTTCACGACATAGCCCAGTTGGTCGGCGTAGTTCACATCACAGCCATCCAGACGATCGATGCCTTCGGTCGGAATCGCGGCGCGCTCGATCGGGCCTCCATAGGCCAGGCCCGAGAGGATGGCGATTTTGTCGGCGGCATCACCACCGCCCACATCGGCGGCGGGATCGGCTTCGGCATAGCCCAGCCGTTGGGCATCGGCGAGCACCTCGGCATAGGCCGCGCCCTCATCCGCCATCCGGCTGAGGATGTAGTTGGTGGTGCCGTTGATGATCCCGCTCACCCGTTGGATCCGATTGCCGCCCAGGGATTGCTTGAGGGGCTCGATGATCGGGATTCCGCCGCCAACGGCGGCTTCGATCAGGACATAGACGCCTTTGTCGGCGGCGGCAGCAGCAATCTCTTCGCCGTGGCGGGCGATCACGGCCTTGTTGGCCGTGACGACTGGCTTTCCTGCCGCAATCGCCGCCAGAATCAAGCTGCGGGCGGGCTCGAGGCCACCCATGACTTCCACGACGATGTCCACCGCGGGGTCCTGAACGACCGCTTGGGGATCGGTGCAGAGAATCTCGCTGGGCAGTTCAATCGGCCGAGGGCGGTTGAGATCCCGCACGGCCACGCGTTTGAGCTCCAGATCCGCCACGAGCGGGTGGCGACCGTCTGGGGTCTGCAGGATTTCCGCAACGCCTGCTCCCACAGTGCCGAGCCCGAGCAAGCCGATGCCGATGGTCATCCTGTCGCCGATCTGAAAGGAGTGATCCTAGAAATTGGCCTTCCCGCTTTTAAGCCGCGGGGTTGAGGGCGCTGGCTTGGGCTTGCATCATCTTGAAGATGTTGAGAAAGCCATTGGCCCGAGACGGGGTCAGGCTTGCCTGCAGGCCGGTCTCACTCAAGAAGGCCGGATCAATGCCAGCCAGGGCGGCGGGATCGAGGCCCTCGGTGCCCTCGATCAAGAGGGCCAGTAGTCCTTTGGTAATGGCGGCGTCAGAGTCACCTTGCCAATGGAGTTTTCCGTCCACCAGCTGCCCCACGACGTAGACCTGAGAGACGCAGCCCTTGACCTTGAAGACGTCGTTGCGGAATTCCTCCGGCAGGGGCTCCAACTTCTTGGCGAGCCAGAGCACGTACTCGTAGCGCCGTTTGGGATCAGCGGTCCCTTTGAGGCGGTCCACGATTTGGTCGAGCTTCTGGCTGCCGGTGGCCATTAACGGTTGCGTCGAGTGCGCTGAAGTCCAAGCAGCATGGCAGTTGCACCGAAGGCACTGAGCCACAGCAGAGGTCGTGTCTGGGGACCAGTGCTGATTTGATCGACCTGGACTTGACCGGCCTGAACCGGCATCTCGAGGTAGTCGCGGTGGCCTGGGCCGCCATCCACCTGCAGTTCCCAGGCGCCTTGGCTGCCCATGGGCAGGGCGAAGCTCAGTCGCCCTGCCGCATCGGTCCGACCCAGGTCGTGCTGGCTGCCATCCGGGGCAATCAGGCGCACGACGGCATCGCTGGTGGGCTCTCCAGTGGAGAACTGGCTTTGGAGCACCAGTTGGCTATTGAGGCTCTCGAGCTGGCTGATGCTGCTCTCAATCCCATGGGCCTTGGCCGAATGGGCTGTTGCCCAGATCAGGACGGGAGTGAAGGCGCAGAGAACGAAGGTGGGTCGCATCTGCAATCAGGGCTGCTGCTCAGGACTTAAGCGGACCAGTGGCTGTCTGTCTTGGTTTGGCCGGCTTGAACCATGTGCACCATGGAGCTCACCATCATCGAGAGGGCGTTGCTGCTCTCATTGCGCCCCTTCAGCTCCGCCGCCGCGGATGGACGACCAGCATTGATGGCGGAGGGGATTGCGTCGTTGCCTGTGAAATCCACTGGTTCCGCCGTGAACTGAATCGATCCTGCCAAATTCAGTGCGTCGCTGCGCCCTGGCTTCAAGGTTGCTCAACAGGTTGCAACTCAGGCCGCCAGTGCACACCCTGCTCATCCAACCAGCCGGGGAAGGGCACATCCCAGGGGTCTGCGGGTAGTTGCTCCACCAGACATCCGCTTGGAACGACGGCCAGCGCTGGCACCTGGTCCCAAGGGGGCGTTTGCCGGAGTCGATCGAACCAGCCGCCGCCATAGCCCAGACGGACCCCCGCTTGATCGAAGGCCAGGGCTGGGGCGAGCAGGAGACCGATCTGTCTGGCCTCGAGGTTGGCCGCAGCAGTGGTGGGTGCGGGAATACCCGTCTCGTCGGGTGAGGTGGGATCGCCGGGGCTCCAATGGCGATAGGTCAACCGCCCTCCGGCGATGCAGGGCAATGCAATCCGGCCCGCCAGGACAGGCAGCTCGGCGAGACAGCGCAGATCCACTTCCCCGCTCAAGGGCCAGTAGAGCCCGAGGGCGCGGTCTGGAGGCAGCAGGCCGGGGAGCCCTTGGATCGCCTGGGCACGAAGGCTTGGGGCGCAGGCTGCGTGAAGCGTCAGCCGGCGCTGCTTGAACGCCTGGCGCAGTTGTGCTTTTTGTCCATCCATCAGCGCTGGAACCAGCCGGTGAGCGCAACCGCCAGGGCATCCGCGGCGTCATCGGGCCGCGGCGGGGTGTCGAGGTTGAGCTCCCTCATCACCGCGTCGAGCACATCGTCCTTATCGGCATGGCCATGGCCGGCTAAGGCCAACTTGATCTGCATGGGCGGGAACTCCACCACCGGGATGGCAAAGCGCGCCAAGGTCATCATTAGGACCCCCCGGGCTTGAACCACCGAGATGGTGGTGCTGGAGCGGTAGAAGAAAAACTTCTCGACAGCCGCTAGCTGCGGCCTCCAGGTGCGGATCAGGACCCGCAGGTCCTTGGCAATCTCGACCATCCGCTCGCCATCGCTGCGGCCGGGGTCGGTGCGGATGATGCCGCAATCAAGCATGGTTTGAGCCCCGCCGGGACCCTCCTCGACATCAATCACGCCATAGCCCACGCGAGCGAGGCCGGGATCGATGCCGAGGATCCGCAACGGCTTTTAGGCGGCGAGGGCCAATTCGAAGGCGGCCTTGTCGCCGCTTTCTGGACGCTCAAACACTTTGCAAAAGACCTTGACCACACGATCGCCCGAGTCGATCTGCTCGAGGGGGTCCTTGCGCAGGCGGTGACGCAGGCAGCAGGCGGCCACGCGTGCCACGTCGTCTTCGGTGACCTCGGTGCGGCCTTCGAAGGCGGCCAGGGCCCGGGCGGCCCGATTGGTCACGATGTCGCCCCGCAGGCCATCGACATCCAGCTCGCCGCAGATCGCGGAGATGCGCACCCGCAGGTCGTCGTCGATCTGAACATGGGGCAGGCGGTTCTGGGCCTCGACCACCCGGGCCTGCAAGCCGTCTTGTGTGCCTTGGACGGCGGTGTTGAAGCCGTCGGGGTCGTTGTCAAAGGCGGTGCGCTGGTCCACCACCTGCACCCGCAGTTCGGGGTCGCGGACGGTCCGCACCTCGACGCTCATGCCGAAACGGTCGAGCAGTTGGGGACGCAGTTCGCCTTCCTCGGGGTTCCCCGAGCCGATCAGCACGAAGCGGGCGGGGTGGCGGACGCTGACGCCTTCCCGTTCCACGGTGTTCCACCCGGAGGCAGCGGAGTCGAGCAGCACGTCGACGAGGTGGTCGTCCAGCAGGTTCACCTCATCGACGTAGAGCAGGCCGCGGTTGGCCTTCGCCAGCAGGCCGGGCTCAAAGGCGCGGACACCCTCGCTGAGGGCCTTCTCGATATCGATGGTTCCGCAGAGGCGGTCTTCGGTGGCCCCCAGGGGCAGGTCCACCATCGGCACCTGGCGCTTCTCGGTGGGGAGTTGCTCACCCTGCTCGGCCCGCTGACGCACCTCGCTGCTCTGCAGATCGGGGTCGCTCTCGGAACTGTTGTAGGGGTCGCCGGCCACCACGTCGATCTCGGGCAGGAGATCAGCCAAGGCACGAATCGTGGTGCTCTTGCCGGTGCCGCGGTCTCCCATGATCATCACGCCGCCAATGCGGGGATCGATCACGTTCAACAGCAGGGCCAGCTTCATCTCCTCCTGACCCACGATGGCGGTGAAGGGAAAGACCCTGCGCTTGCGGGCTTGCGTCACGGCTGGAGGCTGTCTGGCGGTGCTGGCGATTGTTTCACAGGCAGCAGGCTGAGGACCTGGGGCGGTGTGGCATCGGCGGGGTAGATCAGGCGCACGCGCAGATCCCGGCGGCCCCCTGCAGGCACGTTGATGCGTCCGAGTTCAGGTCCTTGCTGACCGGCCCGTTGGACCAGATGAAAGCTCTGGCGGCTGGATTCACCGTCGAGTCCGCTGAGTTCGACCGTGCCTCGAAACATCACGGAGCGCGACGGGGTGCTGTTGAAGCGCAGTCCCCCGATGGCTTTGTCGGTTTTGAGCGGTGACTCCAGAGCGACGGCGAGTTCAGTGCTGCTTTGGGAGCGGTTGCAGAGCGGGATGCGGATGTCGTAGGCCACGCCGTAGTTCCCATGGGCCGCCCAGGCGGTACCGGGGTAGTGGGCCTTGAGTTCTGCGGTCTGCACCTGAGCGGTCCCCAGCGTGCCGCGCTCCAGTGAGGCAATCGGCCAGGAGATGGGAGCTGATGCACTCGAGAGGCAGGGTTGGCCTGGATCCGTGATCACGGCGCTCCAGGTGCTGCCGACTTGCACGCCGCTGACGCGGGAATAGACCATGCGCCCTCGGGCGCCCCGCGGGGTGGGTTTGTGCTCCTTGGGGCTCAGGACGCCGGAGGCTAGGAGCTGTTGCAGAGCGGCCTTGCTTGGGGGCTTTTCCCCCTCTCCAAAGGCGGCCAGGGTGGCCACGCTGATGGCTCCGCTGGCCTGCAGCCGGAGCTGCAGATTGCGGCCATTGAGTAAGGGATCCAGTCCCTGCACCGGAATCGGCAGCAGCAGCAGGGTGGTGGGTGCGCCGGGACGTAACTCCCAGCGTTTGGGTAAACGAGGGTTGCGTTGGCGCAGCAGCAGTTCTGTGGCGACCCGACTTCCAGGTCCGGCGTAGGTGGAGCCGTCTTGGCGCATCCGCTCGGGTAGCGGAAGGAAAGGCGCCTGGGGTTCGCGGTCGTCGGTGGCCTGGGAGAGGGCGGTTGAGCCGCTCAAGAGCGTGAGCTGGACCGGTTGATCACCCCGGGGTTGGGCCACAACCGCTAACCAGATGGTCGAGTCCGGTTTCTCCGGGGTACCGGCGTAAACGTGGTGGCTAAACAGATCGAATCGACCGCTGAGCGGCAGGTCCAGCTGGCCGGCTCCCGCAAAGGTGGAGAGCAGGATCCCCGGTCCGCTGATCAACTCGGGGTTGTTGTCGTTGAGCATCAACACCCCATCGAGGCTTCCCGGCAGAGGACGGACCTGTTGCGGGCGCAGGACGGGTGCGGCGGCGGGGCTTGCAGCCAGGAGGACAGGAAGCATCGACGGAGTCCCTAGGCGGTGGGTTTCTTGGGCTTTGCGGGAGCGGGGGCGGGTTTGCGCACCAGGCTTTTCGCGATCTCGCCAGCCATGGCCCGGATCAAGTTCGTGGAGCGCGGATCGTTGAAGGGTCCCTTGACCATGAAGGCCGCCACGGCCCGTTTGCCGTCGGGCAATTCGATCAGGCCGGCATCGGCGTAGGCAATGCCGATATCTCCCGTTTTGTTGTAGACGGTCACCCCGTGGGCCATCAGTTCGCTGTCGGGGTTCGCCGAATCACCGCCTAGACCCATCAACATGCCGAGGGGCAGGAGGGTGTTGGTGCGGGATCGGCCCATGACCTCCCGGAAGAGATCGCGGGCCCGTGGGCTCAGCTTCTCGCCCGTATCGACAAGGGCGATGGAGCGGGCGAGGTCGTAGGCGCTGGTGGTGTTGGTGCCGTCCAGATCCGGCAGCCAGTTGTTCACCGCGGTGCTGGTGAGACCCAAGGCTTGGAATCGAGCGTTGAGGACCGTTTTGCCGCCCACCCGTTTGATCAGGAGGTTGGTGGCGGTGTTGTCGCTGACCCGAATCATCTCGTTGGCCGCTTCCCAGAAGGGGAAAGTGGTCCCGACGGGCTTGTTGGCCATCCAGCCCGCTCCCCCACCAACGACCTCCTTGGTCATCGCCAGGCGTTCGTTCCAGCGCAGCTTCCCGGCATCAAGATCCTCCAGGCCCACCAGCAAGATCGGTGTCTTGATCGAGCTGGCGGCAGGTAAGGGGCGTTGGGGGGCTAGTTCCGCAAAGCGGCCGTCATCGAGCACCAGCAGATAGCCGCTGACGGTCAGATCCTTGTAGCGAGCGGCGAGTTGGGCCCAGCGTTTGCTCAGGGCGGTGAGCTCCAGCCGTGGCTCGAAGCGGCCTAGATCCAGGCCGCGGGGGAGCGGCCGTCCGGGGGGCGCCAGAAGCGATTGGGGTTTGGCGGCTTGGGCGGCCCCTTGCCCCAGTTTTGGGGCGAGCAACTTCAGGCCGGTTCCAGCAATGACCCCAAGCCCCAGTCCCATGACCAGCAGCCGCAGCACCAATCGGACCGGTGCCCCCCAGCTGGAGCGGTTTGAACGTTGTGACCGACCTGCGCCCACGGAAGCGATCGAAGCTTGGGCTCAGACGTTAGGGGCAGTCTCGCTGTGATGCCCAGCGCAGCTGACGCACCATTCCTCGCAGCAGGGCGACTTCCTCATCGCGGATCTCGGCCCGTTGGAGCAGGGCCCGCACTTTGCCCATCCGCGCCTGGGCGGTATGGGGATAGAGAAAGCCCACCTCCAGCAGGAGTTGCTCAGCATCCGCCAGCGCGGCCTCCAGCTGCTCCCGCTGGCAGGGTTCAGGCTGGTGCTCCGCCTTGGGCCGGGTGCAGCGCCGCAGTTCATGCAGGCAGACCGCGACGGCATGCGACAGGTTCATTGAGGCGTAGGCCTCGCTGGTGTCCAGCCGCAGGATTCGTCCAGCCTGGAGTAGTTCTCCATTGCTCAGTCCGCGGTCTTCTCGGCCGAACACCAGGGCCGCTGGGGCTCCTGCTGAGGTGCCCCCCTGCAACCAGGAGAGGGCTTCCTCAGGACCGTTGAGCGGTAAGGCTTCCTCCTCGATCCGACCGCTGGTAGCCACCACGCGCCTGCAATCGGCCAGGGCGGCCTCCAGGTTTGGAAAGAGTTGCGCTTGCTCGAGCAGCGCTTCCCCGTGCACGGCCATGAGCCGGGCCTCGTCCCCGAGGTGATCGCAGCGGGGTGCCACGAGGCGCAGTTCGTCCACTGCGAAGTTCGCGCAGAGCCTGGCCACGCTGCCCACATTCAGGGGGCCGGCGGGCTCCACCAGCACCACCGCGAGTCTCACGAGAGGCTGTGAAGGTAGGCCAAGAGATCAGCCATGGCCTGGGGTTCCGGTTGGAAGCGCGGCATGGGCGGGGTGCGTCCGCTGACCACCTGTTGAATCAGCTGGCGATTGTTCTTGCGGTTGTCCACCTTGTGGAGGTTGGGCCCCACCAACCCTTGAGCGGCTATGCCATGACAGCCGGCGCAGTTCAAAAGGAACAGCTGTTCCCCGTGCTCGGCGGAGCCGCTCAGCTGCAGGGTGGTGCGGGTGTAGGGATCGCTGCGAGCGGCAGGGATGACGACGACCAGCATCACGATCGTGACGCAGATCGATGTCAGGAGCACGAGCGCCGAGATCAGGCCCCGCTGGGGTTGTTGCGCGGGGGAGGGGGGCTGTGCAGTCACGGTTGATGCAGATCGATCACGAACCCAGCCATGGGCGTGGGAGAATTGTGCAACCAAAGCTGGCTGCTCCTTCCATGATCGAACCCCTGCTCTGCGGCATCGTGCTCGGTCTGATTCCCGTGACTTTGCTTGGCCTGTTTGTGGCGGCCTGGAACCAGTACCGCCGTGGTAGCGCCCTGGGCGGCTGATCTCAACAGCGCGAGAGCATCACGAGGCTGCAGCTTCCGTAGCGCTTTTGCTTCTCCAATTCCCAACCCGCTGGAATCTCCGGCGGGTTTTTTGTTGCATGCTCCAGCAGCACGAGGGCTTGGGGCCTGAGCCAATCCCCTGCGGCGAGAGCCTCGAGCAGCGACCCATAGAGGCCAGCGGCATAGGGAGGATCCGCGTAGACCAGATCAAAGCCCTCGCCGTGGGGCGAGCTCAGCCAGCGGATCGCCTCCTGTTGGACGACGCGGAAGGAGGGGCGCGGCTGAAGGCTGGAGGCCACCGTCTCCAGATTGCTTTGGGCGATGGCGCCGATGTGCCGGTCCTGCTCCACGGCCACCACCTGAGCCGCGCCACGCAGTAGGGCTTCGCAGCCCATTACCCCACTGCCGCAGAAGAGATCAAGCCAGTGGGCCCCGGGCAGTTCTGCCGCCAGCATGTTCATGACCGCCAGACGCACCCGAGAGGCGGTTGGGCGGGCGATCTCTCCAGGAGGACTAAGCAGTTTGCGACCCCCGCTGAGCCGCAGGCTCATGCTTGCCCCTCGACCCAGCTCAGCCAGCGCCGAAGCAGTTGCTCTCCAGCTTCCGAGGATTTTTCAGGGTGAAATTGGCAGGCTCCGACGCTGCCTTGCCAGACGGCTGCCGTGACGGGCTGCTCCGCAAACGACACCGAGGCGGTGACGCAGCTGGGATCCCTGGGTTGAGCGGCAAAGGAGTGGACGAAGTACACCCAGCTCTCCTCAGATCCCTCTGGCAGTAACGGTGACGGAGTTCCAGGAATGAGGGCTTCCCAGCCCATGTGGGGAATCGGATGCCCTGGGACCTTGGGAAGCGCCGCAATATGCCCAGCCAGCAGTCCCAGTCCAGCGGCGGATCCTTCATCACTGCTTTCAAAGAGCAGTTGCAAGCCCAGGCAGATGCCCAGCAATGGGCGCCCCGCGTTGCACCAGGCTTTGATCGCTGGCACCAGGCCAGAGGCGTTCAGACGCTCCATGGCCGGGTCAAAGGCCCCAACACCGGGCAGCACCAGCGCTTGGCAGTCCTCCATGGCCTCGGCCTGCTGCAGGATCCGCACCTCACACCCCAACCGTTCAAAGGCCCGCTGCACTGAATGCAGGTTGCCCATCCCATAGTCGATTAGGCCGATGCGCGTCATGGGGTGGGCGGTAGGGAGCAGACACGTTGTCCAGGTTGCTCGATCGAGGGAGGAACCTCGATGGGTAGACCATTCAGGACATCGATCAATTGGTAGAGCAGCCCCACCCTGCGGCGATCCAGGTGAAAGCGCAGGCAGGGCCGCAGGATGCCGTGATGGTCACAGCTCTCGCCTTGGCTGATGCTGCCCTCATCCACCAGGGCGTCAAAACGTTGGTTGAGCTCAGCCACCGTTTCGGCAGGTAGGGGGGAGTGCATCAACAACTCCATCTGCTCCTCCGCAAACTGAGCGGTGTGGAAGACCCGGTAGAAGCGGCTGATGTGCCCTAAGGCCTCAGCGGCACTGCTGGCTTGTTTGAGCAGGGAGGTGTCCTCTGCGGAGATCAAGGCACGCCCCAGCAGGGTGTTGTCGATGGTCGCGAGCCAATCGCTCCAGAAGTCATCTCCCTCTGGAGCCAGAAGGACCACGGGGATTGGAGGTGTGCGTCCGGTCTGGATCAGTGTGAGCGATTCGAACAGCTCATCAAAGGTCCCAAACCCGCCGGGCATGACCACCAAGGCATCGCTCTCTCGCAGGAAGAAGAGTTTGCGGGTGAAGAAGTAGCGGAAGTGCAGCAGGCGCCCGTCGCAGGCGTTGACGTAGCGATTGGCGTGCTGCTCAAACGGCAGATCGACATTGAGGCCGATGCTGTTTTCACAACCGGCTCCACGGTTGGCGGCCTCCATCACGCCGCCGCCAGCTCCAGTCATGATTTCGAAGCCGCATCGTGCCGCCTCGCGCGCAAGCTCTTCGGCCAGCGGGTAGGGAGCCTCTTCTGACGTGGTTCGTGCAGAACCAAACACCGTCACCTTGCGGGTCTGGCGATGGGGGGCAAAGACGTTGAAGCCGTCGCGGATGTCCGCCAGTGCTCCTGTGATCAGCCGCCATTCATCGGCATCGCTGCTGTTGCGTGCGATCTCCAGCAGCCGTACGACACTGCGCTCGATCGAGCGGCGTTGCGGATGTCCGTCCAGGGCATCGGCCAACGCATCCAGAGGACTTCTCTCGATGGCCATCGTTTGGGATCAGGACAGAAAAGCCCGGCCATTGGCCGGGCTTGAGCTGAGGTCTTCGGCTGTGCCGCTGACGCTCAGAGGTACTTGGAGATGGTGCCGGACAGGGTGGTCTTGGGCACAGCGCCCACAACGGTGTCCACCTTCTGGCCGTCCTTGAAGACCATCAGGGTGGGGATGCTGCGGATGCCGTACTGGCTGGCGACGTTGGGGTTTTCGTCGGTGTTGAGCTTGAAGACCTTGATCTTGCCTTCGAACTCTTTCGAAATCTCATCAACGATGGGCGCGACCATGCGGCAGGGGCCGCACCAGGGAGCCCAGAAATCCACAAGAACGGGTACATCGCTCTTGAGCACGTCTTGCTCGAAGGAAGCGTCGGTGACGGCTGCGGCGCTGGACATCCGTTCAGGGATCAGTGTTTTCGGAATTTAGCAACGAGTTTTGGGCTTCGGCAGAGGCCTGGAGGAACTCGTAACTGGGTGGCGTAGTGCTGGCGGCTTGAGCCGCCGAGCCCTGGCAAAGAGTGAAAGCTCGGACGCGCCGAGCCGGGGGGTGTGAGGAGTGTGAGGGCTTTGGACCCACACACTCCGGAGGCTACCGCGATCGCTTACTTGCCCATGCCCAATTGCTGGGCCTTCTGATAAACCTTGCCCTCGGTCAGCAGGGACGGGGCGACGACGACCTCCACCTGCTGCATTTCCTTGAGGGTGCGAGCGCCGAGGGTTCCCATTGAGGTCTTGATGCAGCCCAGCAGGTTCTGAGTGCCGTCGTCGAGGGAGGCCGGTCCGCGCAGGATTTTCTCCAGGCTGCCGGTGGTGCCCACCTTGATGCGGGTGCCGCGGGGCAGGACGGGACTGGGCGTGGCCATGCCCCAGTGGAAGCCGCGACCCGGAGCTTCGGCAGAGCGGGCAATCGGTGATCCGATCATCACGGCATCGGCGCCGCAGGCCAGGCACTTGCAGATGTCACCGCCAGTGACGATGCCGCCATCGGCAACGATCGGGACGTAGCGGCCGCTTTCCTTCATGTAGTCATCGCGGGCTGCAGCGCAGTCGGCAACGGAGGTGGCCTGAGGAATGCCGATGCCCAGCACGCCGCGGGAGGTGCAAGCGGCGCCAGGGCCGATGCCCACCATCACCCCAGCGGCGCCGGCGCGCATCAGTTTCAAGGCGACGTCATAGGTGACACAGTTGCCGATGATCACGGGAACACCGAAATCACGGCAGAGGGCCTCAAGGTCCAGGCTCTCTTGGCCTGCAGGGCCGATGTGTTCGGTGCTGACCACGGTGGCCTGCACAAAGAACAGATCTGCGCCGGCCTCGGCGATGGCCTTGCCGAACTTCAGGGCGGCAACGGGGGTGCCGCTCACCGCTGCAATGCCGCCGCGCTCTTTGATTTCACCGATCCGCTTGCGGATGAGGTCTTCCCGCACGGGTTGGCTGTAGAGCTCCTGCATGAGGGGCACGAACTCTTCTTTGCCCACCGAAGCGATGCGATCGAGGGCCGGGTTGGGGTCGTCGTAGCGGCACTGGACGCCCTCCAGATTCAGCACGCCGAGGGCGCCTTGCTTGGCCAGCTCAACGCACATGCCCACGTCCACCACACCGTCCATGGCGCTGGCGATGATTGGGATCTCGCGGGTGATGCCGCCCAGGGTCCAGCTGCTGTCGGTGACGGCCGGATCGACCGTGCGACCGCCAGGCACCAAGGCGATTTCATCGATGCCGTAGGCGCGGCGCACAGTACGGGAACGGCCGAGCTGAATGTCCACCTGAGACCTTTTGAAGCAATCAAGCCAAGCTATCAACCGACCTGACGGCTTCTGGCCTCAGCCCATCTGCTACCGATTGCCCCGGAAGTTGCTCCAGCGCTGCTTCAGACCATCGATCACCTCATGGCGATCGTCGCTTTTCACCAGGCGAGTGAGGCTGAAACGGACCACGCTGATCACCCCCACCAGCTCGAGCAGTCCAGGGAGTAGAGGCAGGCTTTCCAGCACGCCGAGCAGTGAGCTGTAAATCCGCAGAACCAGCAGGACTGCGATCAGGCCAGCCAGCAGGGTGATTGGGGTGCGAGCCGTTTCCCACTGCTGCTGAAGTTGGCCGCTGGCGATCCACTGTTTGACCTTCTCGACAAGCAATTCCCATTCGCCGCCCTCGCCTTCGGGGGGCGCTGCTGCAGTGCTGGCCGGTACATCGGTGGTGCTGGCCACCTGAGGGGCCAAGGCATTGACCGGTTCTGGTTCGGGCGCAGGCTCCGGCTCCGGTTCCGGTGCAGCGGCCGTCTCGGCGACTTCAGTGACTTCAGCTGCAACGTCAGCCGCTTCTGTGGGTTCAGCGTCAGCCGCGGTCTCGATCGGCGCAGTGACGGTGCTTTCCGCAGCGTTGGTCTCCAAAGCCTCGAGTCCAGGTTGCTGCTCGGCGTCCGGCTGCGGGGCAGGAGCATCAGCCATGGTTTCGGTTCTGGATCGATGAAGCCGGGAGCATACGGCCGTTCTTGAACGTTGTCGGTTTGGGCGTGGTTAGTTCAGTGCCCGCACAGCCCGCTCGCTGGGCAGTGGGGCAAGGGGCAGGCGCAGCGGGAATGCGCCGCTGAGAAGCATCTGCTCGAGTTGGGCTCCCGCCTCCGCCGCCAGCCTGGGGCTATGGGCCGGTGCGGCAGAGAGGTGCCTCTCACCGAGACGGATGGAGCCGTTGAGCAATTCCCCATAGGTTGCGCTGGCCGGACAGGGCCGAACCCGCCTCGGGACCCCGTAGTCCAGGAGCGGTGCGGACAGTTCCTCGGCCGTAGCCGTCAGACGCTGAGCGGTGCTGAGGTTCAACAGAGGGATAGGAGCGGCGATGGCTACAAGCAGCCCGCTGCTGCCATCGGGAAGGCGGGTGGCACGGATCCCTGAGGGCTGCAGTCCATGGAGGTCCACTTGCAGGGCGCAACAGGCCCCGGGGCCCAGGGCATGACCGTTGCGGCTGCGTTTGGCGCCAGGGTTGTGACCGCTTCCCGGTCCGCTGACCCAGCCGATGGTTCCGCCGACCAGGACGGGAGATCCCGCTCCGAGGCCATCCAGGCCCGGCATGCTCAAACCAATGCTTCCAGGGCCGCGGCAGCTGTAGAGCGCGCTGGTCCATGGTCCCAGGACCGGTCCCCAAGGGGTTGGGGTCAGCCCTTCTCGGCTGCTGACGGCCACCACGCCGTTTTCGCTGATCCCGCGATGCAGGAGCAGGCGGCCGCATGGGATGTCTTCGAGTCCCAGTTCGGTCTCCAGTTCGACCTTGGGTTGCTGCTGACTGGGGGTTCCGCCCATGGAGAGGGGGAGGCGTTGACCGTCGAGGAGTGCGCTGAGCAGTGCTGCGCCACCCGCCCCCATCGGAATCACGAGTTCGGTATTGCCATGGCCGCCATGGCCTTCTGCTGGGCCAAAACGGAATTGGCGAACACGGATGGGTGGGTCGCTTGGACCCAGATGCAGCACCAAGGTGGCCTGCTGCGTCAGTTCGGCATCGCTGGCGACGACGACATGGGTTGTCTGGTAGGCCGTCTCCAGCCCCCGCTCCTCAGCAAGGTCACGGAAGCCTGTAGCGCTGCGGACCTTGAGTCGTCCTTCGCGCTGCCATTGCTGCAGTTCGGTCTCGCTCCGATTGGGGAGGTTCCCAGGGGAGGAAGACACAGGCACAAGTACCGATAAAATGCGTTCTAATCAAAGCTGTCTCGAATGGCGGATCCAACCGAACCCCGTGAATTGCCCGCGGGGGACGGAGAAGGACCAGGCGGATCCGACGGCCGGGTGATTCAGGCCGACCTTCGCAACGAGATGTCGCGCTCCTACTTGGAGTACGCGATGAGTGTGATCGTGGGACGGGCTTTGCCCGATGCCCGCGACGGTTTGAAACCCGTGCATCGGCGGATCCTGTACGCGATGTACGAACTGGGCCTGACCAGCGATCGGCCCTACAGAAAGTGCGCCCGTGTGGTGGGTGAGGTGCTGGGTAAGTACCACCCGCACGGCGATACCGCCGTCTACGACGCGCTGGTGCGCATGGCGCAGGACTTCTCCATGCGCATGCCGTTGATCGATGGTCACGGCAACTTCGGTTCGGTGGATAACGATCCGCCGGCCGCCATGCGATACACCGAATCGCGGCTCAGGGCCCTCACGACCGACAGCTTGCTTGAGGACATCGAGAGCGAGACCGTCGATTTCATCGATAACTTCGACGGGTCGCAGCAAGAACCAACGGTGATGCCTGCGCGCATCCCCCAGTTGCTGCTGAATGGCTCGACGGGAATCGCGGTGGGCATGGCCACCAACATCCCCCCCCACAACCTCACCGAGCTGATTGACGGTTTGTTGGCCTTAATCGCCAACCCTGAGGTCACCGACCGTGAGCTGACCTCCATCATCACCGGGCCGGACTTCCCAACCGGCGGACAGATCCTCGGCCGGCGAGGGATCCGTGAGATGTACGAAACGGGCCGAGGCTCCGTCACCATGCGCGGCGTGGCGGCCATCGAGACGATCGAGGCCAAGGGGCGTCCTGATCGCGACGCCGTGATCATCACCGAGCTGCCTTACCAGACCAATAAAGCGGCGCTGATTGAGCGCATCGCTGAGCTGGTGAATGACAAGAAGCTCGAAGGCATTTCCGATATCCGTGACGAATCCGATCGCGACGGGATGCGGATCGTTATCGAACTGCGTCGCGATGCCTATCCCCAGGTTGTCTTGAACAACCTGTTCAAGCTCACGCCGCTCCAGAGCAACTTCAGCGCCTACATGCTGGCGCTGGTGAAGGGGGAGCCCATCCTGCTCACGCTTCGCAAGATGCTCGAGGTCTTCCTCGAGTTCCGGGTCGAGACGATTGAGCGCCGGACGCGTTACTTGCTCCGCAAGGCCGAAGAGCGCGACCACATCCTTCTTGGCCTCCTGATTGCGCTCGACAACCTCGACGCGATCATTGCCCTGATCCGTGGTGCAGCCGATAGCGCCACCGCGCGATTGGAGCTGGTTGAGCAGTTTGGGCTGAGTGAGATTCAGGCCGACGCCATCCTGCAGATGCAGCTGCGGCGTCTCACTGCGCTCGAGGCCGACAAGATTCGCCTCGAGCACGAGGATCTACTCGCCAAGATCACTGACTACAAGGACATCCTGGCCCGCAAGGAGCGGGTTTACAGCCTGATCACTGAGGAGCTGGGAGTGATTCGCTCCCGCTATGACTCCCCGCGTCGCACCGAAATCCTCGATGTCGAAGGCGGCCTCGAAGACATCGATCTGATCGCCAATGAGCGCTCGGTCGTTCTCCTGACCGAAAACGGCTACCTCAAGCGGATGCCAGTCAGCGAGTTCGAAGCCACCAGCCGCGGCACCCGCGGTAAGGCCGGCACCAAAGCCCAGGCTGAAGAGGCGGTTCGTCTCTTTATCAGCTGCAACGACCACGATTCCCTGCTGCTGTTCTCCGACCGCGGCGTGGTCTATACCGTTCCCGCCTATCGGGTTCCCCTGTGTAGTCGCGCTGCTAAGGGCACGCCGATCGTCCAGCTGCTTCCGATCCCCCGTGAGGAGCAGATCACCTCATTGCTCGCGGTTAGTGAGTTCACCGAGGATGCCGTTCTGGTGATGCTCACCAGTGGCGGTTACATCAAGCGCACCCGTCTCTCGGCCTTCGCCAACATCCGCTCCAATGGCTTGATCGCCATTTCTCTGGAGGAGGGGGATGCCCTGACCTGGGTGCGTCTGGCTCAGCCCGGCGACAGCGTGCTAATCGGTTCGCGGAACGGGATGACCATCCACTTCCGCCTCAGTGACGACGAGCTCCGGCCTTTGGGCCGCACCGCCCGCGGGGTTCGGGCGATGAATCTTCGTCCTGGCGACGAGCTGGTGAGCATGGATGTGCTTCCTGTGGAACTCGCTGATCGCGTTGAGGGCAGCAGTGCCAGTGCCGATGACGACGAAGCCGAGGACGTCGCTCCGAGTGACGGCCCCTGGGTTCTGGTCGCGTCCGCCAGCGGTCTGGGTAAGCGGGTTCCTGTGGATCAGTTCCGCCTTCAGAAGCGGGCCGGCATGGGCCTGCGGGCGATGAAATTCCGCCGGGACGGCGACGTTCTGGTTGGCCTGAGGGTGCTCGGCTCGGGTGAGGAGTTGCTGCTCGTCAGTGAGCGTGGGGTGATCGTGCGGATGCAAGCCGACGCGGTGCCGCAGCAGTCGCGGGCGGCCACCGGCGTGAAGCTGCAACGCCTCGACAGTGGCGATCGCCTTTCTGAGGTGGTCCTGGTGCCCCCGGCACTCGAGGAAGAGGAAGAGGGCGAGGGCGCTTCGGGTGAGACCGAAAGCGCAGAGGCCTGATCGATAGCTCGGTGAGACACCTCCGTTCCAGGTCGATCACCGCGTTGTGATCTTGAACCCCGAGGTCCTGGTGATCGGCGCTGGTCCAGCGGCGCTCTGCATCGCTGCAGCCCTTCTGGAGCGTGGTGTGAGGGTCGCGGGTGTCGCTCCCTCCTCACCGGAGGCCCCCTGGCAGAACACCTACGGCATCTGGGGGCCGGAGGTGGATGCCTTGGGGATGGCCCATTTGTTGGGCCACCGCTGGAGCCAGACCAGCAGCTATTTCGG
Organism: Synechococcus sp. W4D4; assembly: GCF_047716805.1. Classification (NCBI taxonomy): domain Bacteria; kingdom Bacillati; phylum Cyanobacteriota; class Cyanophyceae; order Synechococcales; family Synechococcaceae; genus Synechococcus; species Synechococcus sp. W4D4. The sequence goes on from NZ_CP180404.1 coordinate 411,856, forward strand.
AGAAGAGCTGGGGACTGAGCCCCTGGTCCATGGCATCGATTACGGGCTCTTTGACAAGGCGGCGCTGCAGCGTCACTGGCTGTCCCCTTGCCAAGCGGCTGGTGTTCCCTGGACCTGCGCTGCGGTGGTGTCGATCGAGCACCACGACCAGGGCTCGATCGTGATGACGGATCAAGGAGAGCGGTTGGAGGCCCGGTTGGTGATCGATTGCAGCGGGCATCAGACCCCGTTTCTCAATCGCCCGGATGAAGGTCCGGTGGCGGGTCAGGCGGCCTACGGGATTGTCGGTCGCTTCTCCAAGCCCCCTGTGGAGCCCGGCCAATTTGTCTTGATGGATTACCGCTGCGATCACCTCAGTGAGGCTGAGCGGCGCTGTGGTCCGCCAACTTTCCTCTACGCGATGGACTTCGGCGAAGGGCGCTTTTTTGTCGAGGAAACCTCCTTGGCCTTGGCCCCGGCAGTTCCCTACGACGTGCTGAAAGCGCGTCTGCTGAAACGGCTCGCCCACCGAGGCGTTGAGGTGCTGGCGGTGGAGGAGGAGGAGTTTTGTCTCTTCCCGATGAACATGCCCCTACCGGATTTGGATCAGCAGTTGCTGGCCTTCGGTGGCGGCGCCACCTTGGTTCACCCCGCCTCCGGCTACATGGTCGGCTCCCTGCTGCGTCGGGCACCCGCGCTGGCCCAGGCCATCGCCGATGGACTGGCCGATGCCAACCTCCCTTCGCCGTCCCTGGCCCGGGCGGCTTGGCAAGCGCTTTGGCCGTTGGAGCTGCAACGCAAACATGCCCTGTATCGCTTTGGCCTCGAGAAACTGATGCGCTATCCCGAAGGGGAGCTCAGGCAGTTTTTCGCCACTTTTTTTGCCCTGCCTCGGGAGCAGTGGTACGGCTTCTTGACCAATACCTTGTCCCTGCCGGCCTTGGTTGGCGCGATGCTCCGTCTGTTCTCTGTTGCCCCCTGGAGTGTCCGCTGGGGTTTGATGCAGCAGCAGGGGCGCGAGTTGCCGTTGCTGCTGCGGCTGATTAAGCCGTAGCGCCAGCGCAGGAGCTCCCTTGGCCTGCGGTGCAGCCGAAGCAGTGGTTTCCCCAACGGATCGGTTGGAGCATCCATTGCTTCAGGTTGATCGAGCGAATCGTGGCTCCCCCGCGCAGCGGTAGATCCAACATCTGATTGAAGTCGCAGTCGTAGAGGGAGCCATCGGCGGCGACCGAGAGGGTGTCGCGGCACATCAATCCGGAGAGTGCGCCGGGATTGAAGGCACCCTGCAGCAGCTTCAGATAACAGTTGACATGTCCGTCGGCCTGCAGCTGCTGCAGGAATCGGGCGATCGGCATGTTGTTGAGCCCGATCAGTCGATCGAAGGTGACACCGGCTTTCTCTTGCAGGTCCTGTTTCCAGCGCGCCTCGTCGCAGGGGGTGAGCTGTTGCAATTGGGTGCCGCAGGGATTGCTCATCAAGGTGAGCTGCCGCTCAGGTTGCCCTTGGCCGTAGCCGTTGGCATTCAGACGTTTCAGGGCTTCGATGGAGGCCTCCCAGGTGCCATCTCCCCGTTGGGCATCGGTGCTGCTCTCCTCCGGCTGGGGAAGGCTGGCGACAATTTCGACCTGGTGCTCCGCCAGAAAGCTCACGAGATCGGACAGGGCCGGCAGGAGCAAGACCGTCAGGTTGCAGCGGTCGATCACATGGCAACCCCGTTGGCGGGCGGCACGGATCAAATCACGAAAGCGGGGGTGCAGTTCGGGGGCACCACCGGTGAGGTCCAGCACCTCGGGTTCCAGTCTTTCGATGGCTTCGATGCAGGCCTCGACGACCGCATCGCCCATTTGAGTGTGGCCTTGGTGGGGGCCGGCATCGACATGGCAGTGGGAGCACTGCATGTTGCAGAGCTTCCCCAGATTCAGTTGCAGCACCCGCAACCGGCTGCGCTCGGGCGTGGCGGCTTCGTGGCTGCTCAAGGTGGGCAGGAAGGCCAGCTCTTGCGGGAGCGCAGCGTTGAGCAAATCCTGCTGGGCCTTGGGCTCCAGCAGGGATGGACGGGGATCGCTCATGGGGTGGGAAGCCGGGCCCAGTCGGCGGCGTTGATCAGGGGGAACAGGCCGTCTTCCTGTTGGACGGCCACCAGCCAACCCTCGGGCAGAGGCGTATTGGTGTTGATGGCTTCGATCAGGCGCCAGAAGCGCTCGAGATGGCGCTCAATCCGTTCCTTGGCCAGTTCTGTCGTGGTCCCGGCCCGGAGGATGAAGCTCCAGTCTGAGCTTTGGGCGAGCAGCAATTCCCGGCCTGCCTGCTGCAGCCATTCCCTGGCCTGTTCGCTGCCGACCCCGCGGCTGACGCGATCCACCATCGCCCTGGAAGCCCGGTTCCACTCGGGGATCACCCAGGCATTGCTCTCGTTGAGCCAATAGGTGTGATAACCCCCTTGCCCCCAGCTGGAGGGGGAGGGTTGGCAGAGCTGCAGGGCATCGCCTCGACTGAGGGTCTCCCGCAGGGTGGCCAGATCGACGCCCTGGTGTGGCGCTTGCCGGAACAGCTCCGCAAGGAACTGGGGGCCTTCGAACCACCAATGGCCGAAGAGCTCGGCATCAAAGGGGGCCACGAGGAGGGGACGGCGTTCCATCGAGCTGCTGAGCTCCTGCAGCTGCTGTGCCCGGCCTTCGAGAAAGTGCTGCACATCGCGCCGCACTGTTTGTGCCGCCTGCTCGGGTTCGTAGGCCTGCTTGCCTTCGAGGTTGCAGTCCCGCCCGGTGACGCGATGGAGCTTCAGCCCCAGGGGGCGCGGGCTGGTGATTCCCTGTTGTTGGAGTTCGTCCTGGGGCAGATCCCAGCCAAGATCTCTATGGAATTCCCGGTAGCTGGGATCGCCGGGGTAGCCCTCCCGGGCACTCCAAACGGGCAGGGTGGATTCGCTGTCACGGCCAAAGAAGGCCATCCCACCGGGGCTGCAGATCGGTGCATAGACCCCATAGCGCGGCCGCGGTTGTCCGTGCAGCAGTCCGTGGGCATCCAGGATCGCGTAGCGCAAGCCACAGCTGACCAGCAGCCGATCGAGTCCTTCGTAGTAGGCGCACTCCGGAAGCCAAATCCCCAGTGGCCGCACGCCGAGCAGGCGTTCGTGCTCGCGCACGGCGGTGAGCAGCTGAGCGCGAACGGCTTCTGGGCAGTCCCGCAGCAGCGGCAGGTAGCCGTGGGTGGCCCCGCAGGTGAGCAGATCGAGAACCCCTCGCTGCTGTAACGCCTGAAACCGAGGCAGAAGGTTGCCTTTCGCCTCGCTCCAGGCCTGCTGCGCCCGCTGGAGTTGCAGCGTTAAACCGGCAGCTGCCGCCGCATGGCCAGCTGGTGCCTGTCGCAGGAGTTTTTGACGCACCTCGAGCCAGGGGCCAAAGCGCTGGCTCAGGACCGGATTGCTCAGTAGGGAGAGCAGTGTGGGCGAGAGCCCCATGGTCAGTCGCGGACGCTGCGTGGGGTCAGCGGCTGCGGTCTCCAGGGTGTCCAGCAGAGGCAGGTAGCACTCCAGAAGGGCCTGGAAATACCAGTCCTCCTCCAGCGAGCCCGGTGCGCTGGAGTGCACGTAGGGCAGATGCGCGTGGAGAACCAGCGCTAGATCGCCAGCGTTAGCGGGTCCTGCGGCCAACGCATCTGCTCAGAGTGTGGGGACTTTAGGTGCAACTTCTAGGCTCAACGGAACGAAGGGGTGCCCATGCAGCTGGCTCTGGCGGTGGATGGCCACAGCATGTTTTACGTGCAGCAAAAACTTGGTTGGTTTTTTGATCCCCGTCGGCTGCTGGAGTACGCCACGGCGCAATCCGATGTGGAGTTGGGTGCAGCCTTTTGGTACACGGGCCTGAAGGACGCGACGGACCAGCGGCCGTTCCGTGATGCCCTGACCAGCTTGGGCTTCACGGTTCGCACCAAGCCCCTGCGGGAGGTTGGCCATGACTCGGATCAGCGCCAGTTCGCGCGCGCCAATTTGGACGTGGAGATCGCCATTGACCTGATGGCGGTGGCCCATCGAATTGATGAGGTCTGGGTGATGAGCGGGAGCCGGGATCTGGAGCGTCTGCTCGAGGTGTTGCGATTCCGGGGCTTGAAGGTGGTGTTGATGAGCACCGAGGGCATGGTCCCCCGGGAATTGCGCAATGCGGCCGATCGCTTCGTCGACCTCTCCAGCCTGAAGCCGCAGCTGGAGAAGACCGACGCTCACTGAAGCGGCTGAGCCGCATCCCGGCCCTCCCGACTAGAGTGGGGGCTAACTCATAACCATTCCGACTTGTAGCCGCCATGGCCCGCGATCCCGGCCGGGTATTGATCTTCGACACCACCCTGCGTGATGGGGAGCAGTCCCCTGGGGCCAGCCTCAACCTGGAGGAGAAGCTGGCGATCGCCCAGCAGCTGTCCCGGCTTGGCGTCGACATCATCGAGGCCGGTTTCCCTTTTGCGAGTCCAGGTGACTTCAATGCGGTGCAGCGCATTGCCCAGACGGTGGGAACCCCTGAGGGCCCGGTGATCTGTGGGCTGGCCCGGGCGGCCAAGGGGGACATCAAGGCCTGCGCCGATGCGGTCGCGCCGGCTGCCCATCGCCGGATCCACACCTTTATTGCGACCAGCGACATCCACCTGGAGCACAAGCTCCGTAAAAGTCGCGCTGAGGTCCTGAGCATTGCCGGGGAGATGGTGGCCTATGCCCGCTCCCTGGTGGATGACATTGAGTTCTCCTGCGAGGACGCCGGCCGCTCTGACCCGGATTTCATGTATCAGGTGATCGAGGCGGCGATCGCCGCTGGGGCCACCACGATCAATATTCCCGACACCGTCGGCTACACCACGCCCTCGGAATTTGGCGCCTTAATCGATGGGATCAACCGCAATGTCCCGAACATCGATCAGGCGGTGATCTCGGTCCACGGCCACAACGATCTGGGCTTGGCTGTTGCCAACTTCCTCGAGGCAGTGAAAAACGGAGCCCGCCAGCTCGAGTGCACGATTAACGGCATTGGGGAACGGGCCGGCAACGCGTCTCTCGAAGAGCTGGTGATGGCGATGCACGTGCGCCGCAGCTACTTCAATCCCTTCCTTGGCCGCGAGGCCAGCAGCAGCGAACCCCTCACCGGCATCCGCACCGAGGAGATCTACAAAACCTCCCGGCTGGTGAGCAACCTCACCGGCATGGCGGTGCAGCCCAACAAAGCCATCGTTGGTGCCAACGCCTTCGCCCACGAGAGCGGCATCCACCAGGACGGGGTTCTCAAGAACCGTCTGACCTACGAAATCATCGACGCCCGCACCATCGGTCTGGCCGATAACCGCATTTCCCTGGGCAAGCTCAGCGGCCGCAGTGCGTTCCGCGCACGGCTAGAGGAGCTCGGCTACAACCTCGAGCGCGAGGACCTCGACGATGCCTTTGCCCGCTTTAAGGAGCTGGCGGACCGCAAGCGTGAGATTTCCGACCGCGATCTCGAAGCGATCGTCAGTGAGCAGGTTCAGCAGCAAGACCAGGCGACCTACAGCTTGAAGTTGGTGCAGGTCAGCACCGGCACCAGCCTGCAACCCACGGCCACGGTCACCCTGGTGAACAGTGATGGTGCGGAGCTCACCGAAGCCGCCATTGGCACGGGCCCGGTGGATGCGGTCTGTCAGGCCCTCAATCAGCTGGCCCGCGTCCCGAATGAACTGGTGGAGTTCTCCGTGAAGTCCGTCACCGAAGGGATCGATGCCATGGGTGAGGTCACCATTCGTTTGCGTGCCGAAGGTGTGCTGTATTCCGGCCATGCCGCGGATACCGACATCGTCGTGGCGTCCGCTCAGGCCTTCGTGAATGCCCTCAATCGTCTGGTGGCCGGTCACCAGCGCTCACCTCTCCATCCCCAGAAAGCCCCCTTGCCGGTGGGTGATATGGCTCCAGCCGATCGCCCTCGCCTCTGATGGCTCAGCCCATCAGCGGCCGTAGGCGGCCTGTCCTGCTGCATGGCCTGCAGTTGATCACATTGCTGCTGATTGCGGTGGCGATGCTGGTGCCCCTGCTCTGGCTGGTCAGCACCTCCTTGAAGGGACCGGCGGAAGACATTTTCACCAGTCCTCCGGCGCTCTTCCCGAGCCAACCCAGCCTCGAGGCCTACCTGAGGTTGTTTGAGGACAGCCCGATGTGGGGCTACATCCTCAACAGCACGATCGTCAGCGGTTGCGCGGTCTTCGCCAACCTGCTGTTTTGCTCACTGGCGGCCTATCCCTTGGCGCGGATGCGCTTCGCCGGGCGGGGATTGGTGCTGGCCCTTGTGGTGGCCACGATCCTGATTCCCTTTCAGGTGGTGATGATTCCGCTCTATCTCCTGATGGTGCAGCTAGGGCTGCGCAACACCCTCTGGGCCTTGATCATTCCCCAGGCCGCCACAGCCTTTGGAATCTTTCTGCTGCGGCAGAGTTTTGCAGGGGTGCCAGTGGAGCTCGAGGAAGCGGCTCGGATCGATGGCTGCAGTCGCCTCGGCGAGTGGTGGAACGTCATGATTCCGGCGGCCAAGGCCGATTTGATCACCCTGGCGATGTTTGTGTTCATCGGCACCTGGAGTGATTTCCTCTGGCCGCTGGTGATCCTGGATGACCGGAACCTCTACACCCTGCCCTTGGGTCTGCAGCAATTGGCCAGCAGCTTCTCCTTGGATTGGCGCCTGGTTGCCGCCGGGGCCGTCGTGTCAATCGTGCCCGTCTTGGTGCTGTTTATCGGGCTCCAACGCTTCATCCTCCCGAGTGCCACTGGGGATGCGGTCAAGGGCTGACTAGGTCAAGGCCAAGAGCCCGCGTTGGAGGCGCTGGAGTGCCTCGGCGAGGTCCTCGCCGCTGAGCGTGCCGTAGCTCAGGCGCAGGCAGGCGCCCTTCAGTCCAAAGCTGCTGCCGCTGGCCAGGGCCACTTGGTGCTCGCGGATGAGGCGCTCCATCAGTTGGTCTGTGCTCAGGGCGCACTGCACCTGGACCAGGGCGTAGAAGGCTCCTTCCGGTGGGCAGAGCAGACGGCCGGGCTGCTGCCCGTTGAAGGCTTGGAGGACCTGCTCTCGCCGTTCGGCCAGGCCCCCGATCTGTTCTTTGCACCACTGCGCTCCGGCGCCCAAAGCGGCCCGGGCGGCCCATTGGTTCAGCTTGGGCGGACCGATCAGGGAGGTGTCTTGAACTTTGGTCAGCGCTGACATCAGCCCTGGCGGGACCACGGCCCAGCCGATGCGATAGCCCGCCATGCCATGGCTTTTGGAGAGGGAACCCAGGCTGATGGTGTGACTGCCGCTGCCGCTGGCGGCACCGGGACTCCAGGGACGCTCGCCGCCGTAGTGAAACAGGCCATAGGCCTCGTCACTGATGTGGATCAGACCGCGGCGGGCGCAGAGCTGGTTGATGGCCTCCAGCACGGGCCTTGGAAAGATGGCCCCGCTGGGATTGTTGGGTGAGACCGTCACGATCGCCCGAGTCCGCTCGGTGATGGCTTGCTCCAGCTGATCAGGATCGGGGATCACCCCGGCTTCAATCGCCTTTGGAATCCCGCCGGCGATGCGGACCGCCATCTCGTGATTGAAGTAGTAGGGGATGGGAAGAATGACCTCGTCCCCTGGATCACAGAGGGCCTGCACCACCGCCTGAAAGGCCATGTTGCTGCCGGCGGTGATCAGGATCTCGCTCGCGCTGCAGTCGATCTGGTGCTGTTGCTCGAGCCAGTGCTGCAGCTCGATCCGCAGCTCCGGGTCACCGGCAACCGGTCCATAGCGGTGCAGGTCGGGATCGCTGCAAAGCGCAGCCTGAATGGCCTCGATGACCTCCGCTGGCGGTGCCCATGGAGCGACCCCTTGCCCCAGGGACAGGGTGCCGGGGTTGGCCGCGATCAGTTTGGCCATCACGGGGATGACCGGCGTCTGAATCTGATCGAAGCGCTTGGCGCTGGTCATCCCTGCGTTTAGGGCAGTTGGGGGAGTGCCGGCAGGGGCCGCGAGGGCCTCAGCCCAGGCTCGCCGGATTCATAGGGAAACAGCGATGGACGGGCGCGCTGCAGATCTCTCAGGGTCTGCACTTGGCTGCTGAGGCTTTGGACCTTCTGCTCAATGCCTTCCAGCGCTTGCAGGCGCTCCACCGTGGAGCGGAGCTGCTCTTCGAGGGCGTTGGTGCGTTCCAGGTCGTTGGCGTTTTCGATGGTTTGCACCTTGTCCTGCAGCTGCTGAACCCGTTGGCCCTGTTCACGGGTCTGCTGCAGCACCACCACAAACAGCACGGCCAGGAGACCCGTCAGCCCTGCACCAAGCAGGCGCATCCATTGGGGGAGGGGGGGAGCCATGCCAGTGCACGCGTCTTGGGCAAGTTTGCTGCTCGATGCGCCCTTTGACGAGGGCTGGCTTCCGTTAGACCGGTTGCAGGACTTCCCGGAACGAAGAGTCTTGTCGCTACAGCAGTTTGATGCCTTTTTGGAGTTCGCCCGCTCGAAGCCGGAATGGGCCGCACGGCTGAAGGCGCCCATGGATCTCAGCGAGCTGCTCCGCTGGGCGGCGGAGTGCCAATTTGAGGTCGAAGAGTCCGATGTGATCGCGGCCATGGTGCGCGAGGACGATCAGCTCAGCGATGCCGAGCTTCAGCAGCGCGCTGGCGTGGAGGCAAGGAAATTACGCAACTTCATCCCTGGTTGAGTTGAGCGGCCATGCATTCCACTCCTGAGCGGGTTTGCGATTACCCCAGGCCTCCAGCCCTGCAGGCCTCAAGCGAGCACATCGTGGTGCGGGCGTTCGGGACGCTCTTGGCGGAGACCCAGGCGAGTTATCGCGTCCTGGAAACCTTTCACCCACCGACCTATTACTTGCCCCCTGAGGCTTTTGCTAAGGGGGCTTTGGTGCCGGCCGGGGGGCGCAGCTTTTGCGAGTGGAAGGGGATCGCGCACTACTTCGACATCGTCCTGGGTGATCGCTGTTTGCCCAAGGCGGCCTGGAGCTACGCGCAACCTTCCCCCAGCTTTGCCCCCATCGCCAATTGGATTGCGCTCTATCCCGCCTTGATGGAGGGTTGTTGGGTTGACGGGGAGCTGGTGACTCCTCAGCCCGGCGGGTTCTACGGCGGCTGGATCACTTCAAGGGTGGAAGGCCCGTTCAAGGGGGACCCAAGCCATCCCGAGTTGATTTAGGCCGAGCAGGCGTGGTCGCCAAGCATCCGGCAGCCGATTTGGATCACGCCTTCATCGAGCAGGCGACCGAGCTTGAGGGCCATGGCTTCCTCTTGCCTGTCGAATTGACTTTGTTTGGTCGCGATCCAGGCAATTTCCTCAGCGGTGATCACACCGGTCGAGACACTCTCCAGGAAAACTTCGCCAACGATCATGGTGAACGCCTTTCTCTGGCTTGACGCTAGGGAGCTGGATTGATGTTGCCTGAGTGTGCAATGTCTCTTCATGCACACCATCCCCCTTGGTGAGTGTGGTTTCGCCCGCTATCTTTTTTGCAACCGAATCTCTATTCAATGCTCACCGGATCTGATCTTCTCTCCAAGGTCAAAGAGCTGGGTGATGTCAGCAAGTCTGATCTTGTGCGCTCCTGTGGATATGTGAGCAACAAGAAGGATGGTTCTGAGCGTCTGAACTTCACTGCCTTCTATGAGGCACTTCTGGAGGCCAAGGGTCTGAGCATTGGCGGTGGCAGCGGCGGCGGCACCGGCAAGGGCGGTCGCAAGCTCAGCTATGTCGCCACGGTCCAGGGCAATGGCAACCTGCTGGTTGGCAAGGCGTACACCGCTCTGCTGGGCTTGGAGCCCGGTGATGAGTTTGAGATCAAGCTCGGCCGAAAGCAAATCAAATTGAGCCCCGCCGGTGCTGAAGCTGAAGAGGAGTGATCGCTCTCTTCATCGCTTGGATTCCAGGCTGGACCGCTTCTGTGGTCCAGCTTTTTTTGTGCGCGTTTATTCGTAGGCTCAGCGCATCTGAGCGCCCGTGGCTGTGACCTTTTTTGAGTTGCTCTGGAAGGGAGAAAACTGCGGTGATGCCGGTGATCTAGAGGAGGCGCTGGTCAATTTCCAAGAGTTCAGGCCGAAGCATCTGAGCTGGCAGGAGGTGTGCGCTGATCCCGCGATCAACCCCACCATTTGTCGCTATGGCTCCTTTGAGGCCTTCCTCGACAACGAAGACGCTTTGGAGACGATTCATCCCACGGCAGACATGCTCGAGCGGTTCCGTCCACAGGAGGAGCCGGAACCGCCTGAAGGCGAGACCTAAATGGCACCGAGGCGTTGATGGACCCTTTCCTTCCGCAATCTGAGCAGGGCGCTCCGGGCTGGGGCCCGGAGGTCATCGTGATCCATCCGCCCAGTTTTGATGCCGTTCAAGAGGCGATTACAGCCTTGCGGGATCAGGCCACGGTGGTGGTCAACTTGAGCACCTTGCCCGAAAACCAATTGCAGCGTGCCGTTGATTTTTTGGCGGGAGCAGCCGTGGCTCTGGATGCCCAGCAGGTTCGACTTGGCGAGCGGGTCTTTCTCTATGCCCCCCACTACGTCCAGTTGAACCGGGCTTGACCCGAGTCCGCTCGCCGGCAGACAGTGAGTTGATGCAGGTGTTCGACCTCGATCTCTCTGGCTTTGAGCCGGTCAATCATCTTTGGCCCCGGTTGGTGGAGCGACTTGGCAGCGACAGTTCCGCCCGTGCTGTCCGCCAGGCGTTGGATCTGTTTGGGATGCGCGGCTCCCCAGGCTTGATGCCAGCTCTGCTGGTGGAAACCTGCGGTGTGGCCTTGGTGGATCGCCAACAATTGCGCAGGGTGACGGGCCTGCCTGTGGCTGTCGATGGGGATCAACTGGTGCTGATTAGTCGACGTGCCAACGAGCTGCAGCTGCTCCAGTGGAGCGCTTGAGCCTCAGAAGCTGCAGGTGGGCTTGAGTCCCGGCACTGTGAATTCCATGAACCAGAGGTACTCGCGGCTGCGCCAGCCGAGATCAAAGGGTTCTGTGCTTTTCCACTCCTCTGGGGTGAGGTTGTAGGCCGCCTCGAGAAATCCAGGGACCAGCGCTTCGACGGCCTCTTGGCCCTCTTCACCCTCCTCAAACAGGCGATCGGTGTAGATCACGGCGAAGATCTCGTGCTCTTCATCGCAGATCACGACCTCAAAGCCGCTGCCGCCGTAGCTAGGGAGGGTGTTTAGCTCGAAGTATTCGTCGCGCTCGAGGGGATCCTCGGGGGCCTGCTCGAGCAGGGCGGCCAGCGCCTGTTTGAACGAATCGAGTGCCATGGCCCGGCTAGTACTAGGGCCAGTGTGGCCATGGTCGAGCGTTCGTGCCTCCGTTGTTCGATCCCGCTTGGCTGGTGCATGCCGACCCGGCGCTGCTGGTGCTGGAGAAGCCCAGCGGTCTGTTGTCTCAGCCTGGCCTCGGCCCCGACTTGTCCGACTCCTTCATCACGGCGGTGCAGTCCCAGTGGCCTGAAGCACGCCTGGTTCATCGCCTCGATCGAGACACCTCCGGCCTGATGGTGGTGGCCCGATCGGCCGTGGTCCATCGGCACTTGAGCGTGGCCTTTGCCGATCGCCTGGTGGAGAAGCGCTATGTGGCCGATGTCTCTGGCGTGCCAGCCCATCAGGAGGGGTGGATCGACCATCCCATTGCCAAACGGCAACACAGGCCGCCGCTCTACGGCATCGATCCTTCTGGAAAACCCTGCCGGACGGGATGGCAGCTGTTGGATCAGCATCCGGGCTGCAGTCGACTGGCGTTGCAGCCGCTGACGGGACGCTCCCATCAGCTTCGCGTGCACCTTCAGGCTTTAGGGCATCCGATCCTTGGTGATCCCCTCTATGGCGTCATGCCGGCGCCGCGGTTGCATTTGCACGCCTGCAGCCTGGGGTTCAGTCATCCCGGCGATGGCCGCTGGATGGCCTTCGAATCCTCGGTTCCGTTTGCTTTGCCCTAGCGGTTGCGAGGCGGGAGACCCGTGCCGAAGCGCAGCAGCTGGCGCCATCTCCGAATGCGCCAGGCCCCTAGGGCGAGGGCGATGCTCACCCCCAGCGCGATGCTTCCCGCGAAGCCAGGACCACTCCAGGCCGCGGTTAGCCCGGCAGCCGCCACCAGGATCCAGCAGATCGGTTGCAGGCGTCTCAGCCGTTGATCGGCGCCGGAGCAACTGCGGCAATGGCGGGTGTGCGCCTCAAATCGCTCCATCAGGGCCTGGCGGTTTTGCCGCGCTGGTAGCGGTTGGCCAGGGAACGGCTCACCGCCGTAGCGATTCACCCAGTCGTGGAGGGCCCTGACATAGAGATCGGCCTGGGTGGGCAGGTGGTAGTGCCGCAGAGCGTCATGCCTGCCGCCCCGCTGCTCGATCACCCGTTCCTGCCAATGCAAGAACAGTTGGTCGTCCTCCAGCACCGTGTGGTTGCCGATGTGCTGGAGCCATTGGGGGCGCAGGCGCAGGAGCCGTCCTGGCCAGGGGGAGCTGAATTGAAAGGGGAAGCGGGCGATCAAGCGGCACTCCCCAGCTCGAGTGGGCACGGCATAGACGACCGTCAGGATGCGGGCAAAGCCTTTGGCCGTGAGGTCATGCCACATCAGGCCTGGGGCCAAGAAGCGGGTGTGCTGGCTTCCGAGCTTTCCCCGTCTGGGGCCCTCCTCCCAGAGGCCGCTAAAGCCATCGCGATCGAATCCCGTCAAGGCGAGGTTGACTGGGGCAGCGTTCTCCCTGCGGCCCACGGTGGCGTGGTGCGTGAAGGGGACATGGCTGGCATCCAGCACGTTCTCCAGCAGGGTGAGGGCATCCATGGGCAGGTCCCGGAAGGTGTCCTGCACGACCCAGCCCGGCTCATCCAGAACCGGTACCAGTGGTAGGGGCTGCTCGCCCGCTTGGGCGCTGGGTCCGCTGAAGACGAACAGCAATCCCTGGGCGGAGGCCGTCGCGTAGGCGCGGCAGCTGCTGCGTCCACTGACGCTGCTGCCGGAGTCCGCCTGGGGCTGCGCTGTGCAACGGCCTGAGCCATCAAAACTCCAGCCGTGATACGGACACTCCAGCTCTCCGGCGGCATTGAGGCGTCCGTCTGAGAGGGGGACGAGCCGGTGGGGGCAGACATCGGCAAAGGCCCGCCACTCGCCTGCCTGGCGGTCGAACCACAGCACCAGGTCTTGACCCACCAGGGTGAAGGGGTTGGGCCGGTCCCGGTTGAGGTCGCGCAGAAACGCCACCGGGAACCAGGCGTTGTGCCAGCGGTTGGAGGTCATTAGGCGCTGAAACTCTTGCGGGCGGGAATCGGATAGGGGATGCGGCGATGGCGCATCCGCCGCCACACCCGTACAAAGGCGCGGACCAACAGTTCCAACTCTGCAGGGGTCAGCCCGCTGCCTGTGAGCTGGCCATCACGCCAGCGGGCCTCGATGATGCTGCGCACGACATCGCGGGCTTGGGCTTCGCTGGTGTCGGGCGGGAGCGAGCGCAGGGCGGCTTCGCAGCCATCGGCCACCATCAAGACAGCCGTTTCTCGGCTTCGTGGGGTTGGGCCGCGGTAGCGGAAGTCCTCCTCACGGGTGTTGGGGTCGCGCCGGCGGGCCTCATGCAGGAAGTAGCCCATCTTCAAGGTGCCCTGGTGCTCCGGGATGAAGTCCGCCAGGGGTTTCGGCAGCCGGTAGCGCTTGGCGAGCTTGAGGCCTTCATCGACGTGGGCCTGCAGGATCCCAGCACTCAGTTGGGGGTCATCGAGTTGATCGTGGGGGTTGTCACCCCCCTCCTGGTTTTCGATGAACCACTGGGGGCCGTGGAGCTTGCCCACGTCGTGATACAGCGCCCCAGTGCGGGTTAAGTCGATATCGGCGCCGATCGAGCGGGCCCCTTCTTCGGCCAGGCCGCAGATCATCAGGGTGTGCTCGAAGGTGCCTGGGGCTTCGCAGGACAGCCGCCGCAGCAGAGGCCGCTCGAGATCGGCCAATTCCATGAGGCGGCTGCGGGTGAGCAGATCAAAAAAGCTCTCGACCATCGGGCCGATCAGGATGACCCCCAGCAGCAGCCCCCCCAGGACGAGGGCTTCACCGGTGAGGTCCGAGCCGATTGGCAGGCCCCCTTCGCGAACGCCTCGGAAGAGCTCCAGCTGCAACAGCAGCCATTCCGCCAGTAGCGCCCCGAGGGGCACCAGCAGCGCCAGTTGCAGAAGCTGAGCGCGGTTGCGTTGGCGATCCGCCAGGACGGCGGTGATCGCGGCCACGGCCGCTGCGATCAAGATCCGTTGGTCAAAGAAGGGAGACAGGGGGAGCGGCCAGAGCAGGCTGGCCATCGCCAGCCAGGCCAGTCCGGCGGTAGTCCCCAGTCCCTGGGCCAGCAGCAGCGTGGGTGGAACCAACAGCGCCAGGGGGCTGGCGGCAGCGCCGAGCCAGAGCTTGAGGCCTTGAACCAGAGCCAGCAGGCCTAGGGCAAGCAGGGCCTGACGGGGCTCCAGGCTGACCCGGCGGTTGCGGATCAGCAGCACCATCACGCTGGAGGCGGCCAAGGCTTCTGCGAAGTGAAGCAACCAGGCGCCAATCAGGGGGCGACGGTTCACCAGCCCGAAGTAATCGAGCACCGCATAGCCCTGCTGGCTGATCGGCTCTCCCTGCCGGGCGATCAGATCCCCTTTGCTCACTTGGATCGTGGGGATCCCCTGCTGGGTCAGGAGCTCCTCCAACATCCGTTGGCTCAGGGCCGCATCAATGCGGAGGTTGGTGCGCCCTTGCAGCGAATTGGCCATGAGGCGTGCCCCCAGGCCCAGCTCCGGCTCGGGCATGCCCTCCAGTTGATGGCGGGCTGCTTTCACCAGCTGCTGGCGTGCCACGTTGCCCACCACCCCTTGGCGCAACATCCGGGATTGGGCTTGGCGCAGCTTCTCTTCCCAGCGCAGCAGCTGACGACGACTCGAACGCTTCAGCCAAGCGCGCTCCGCCGGGAGGATATCGATGGGAGCCAACTGCTCCTGGTCACTCTGAGCCAGGCGGCTGATGGCCTCGAGTTGGCGATCCAACCGAGCCTGGAGGTCCCGGCTTTGCCGCTCATCCACCACCTGGACGTAGGTCCGTAGTCCCAGCTGGGAGCGGCGTTGCTCCAGGGCCTCGGAGTCGACCACCGTGGCCGCTTTTGGCGCCTTGGCCGTGAACGGTGCGGGGATTCCCGGCCGCAGGCTCGGCTCCACCAACCAGGGCCAACTGGAGACCAGCGCCACCACGAGGGCCATCAGAACAACCCCCGCGCTGGCGCCACGCTTCCAAGGGGTGAGGACCTGACGCGGCATCTCCAGCCGCAACAGTTGCTTCCAGAGCCGCTGGAGCCGTTGCCAGAGCTGGTGCACGGTGCTCAGGCGAGTCACGGCGAGGGCATGACAGATCCCCACGCTAGCCCTGCCATTGCATGCTGAGAGGAGATTGCCTGCCCCTCGCCATGGCTCAGCGTCTCGACGGTCGTCAGTTGGCTGCTGCGTTGGAGGAGCGCCTTGAGCGGGTGGTCACCGAGCGCATCGCCCAGGCGGGCCGTCCCCCGGGCTTGGCGGTGCTTCGGGTGGGGGATGACCCGGCGAGCGGTGTCTATGTCGCCAATAAAGAAAAGGCCTGCAGCCGCATTGGTATCACCAACCTGGGCGCCCATCTGCCCGCAGGCACGCCCGCAGCGGAGGTGTTGAGCACCATCCAACGCCTCAATGCCGATCCCGCCGTCGATGGAATCCTGCTGCAGCTCCCCCTCCCGGAGGGGTTGGATGAACGGCCGCTGTTGGCTGCGATCGATCCAGAGAAGGATGCCGATGGGCTGCACACCATGAACCTGGGGCGACTGCTTAAAGGGGAACCCGGACCCCGCAGCTGCACCCCTGCTGGCGTCATGGCTCTGTTGGCGGCCTCCGGTGTGGAGCTGGCCGGCAAGCGGGCCGTGGTGGTGGGCCGCAGCATCCTGGTGGGCCAGCCCATGGCCCTGATGCTGCAGGCCGCCAACGCCACGGTGAGCATTGGCCATTCCCGCACCCAGGACTTGGCGGAACTCACGCGCCAGGCCGATGTCTTGGTGGTGGCTGCGGGTCGTCCTCGGATGATTGGCGCGGAACACGTCAAACCCGGTGCGGTCGTCGTTGATGTCGGCATTCACCGCTTGCCCTCTGAGCCGGGTGCGAAGGCCAAGTTGTGTGGCGATGTGCGCTTTGAAGAGGTGGAGCCGATCGCCAGCGCCATCAGTCCGGTGCCCGGCGGCGTCGGTCCGATGACCGTGACCCTGTTGCTGGTCAATACCATCGCGAGCTGGTGTCAACGCTGCGGTTTGGATCAGCCCTTGGCTGATTTGCTCCCATAGCGGGGCGCGGCCTGAGAGAATCCGCCCGAGCGATGGCCCTGGGCCCTGATCTCCCATGAGCGCGGCGGTGACGACGACTGACAGCACCTCCACGGGGGAGCCTGGCCACTTTGATTTCGCCTCCTACCTGGAGAGATCCCGGAAGCTGGTGGAACAAGCCCTCGATGGTTCCCTTGGACCTGAGCGGCCCGAGAGCCTCCGGGAAGCCATGCGTTATTCACTCCTGGCCGGGGGGAAGCGCCTCCGTCCGATCCTCTGCCTGGCGGCCTGTGAGCTTACCGGCGGTGATACGGCCTTGGCGATGCCGACAGCGGTGGCCCTGGAGATGATCCACACCATGTCGCTGATCCATGACGACCTGCCGGCCATGGACAACGACGACCTGCGACGCGGGCGGCCCACAAACCACAAGGTCTATGGCGAGGCCAACGCCATCTTGGCGGGGGATGCCCTGCTGACTCGGGCCTTCGAGATGGTGGCTCTGCGCAGCCCCGGCGTCCCCGCCGAGCAGTTGCTGAAGGTGGTTGGAGAGCTGTCGTTGGCCTCCGGTGCCCCGGGACTGGTGGGCGGCCAGGTGGTGGATCTGGAATGCGAAGGCAAGGACGTTGATCTCGAGACCCTCGAGTACATCCATCTGCACAAAACCGGAGCGCTGCTGCGCTCCTGCGTGCTGACCGGGGCCTTGATTGCCGGCGCCTCCGACGAACTCCTGGCGGCCCTGACCACCTATGCCCGCGGGATCGGCCTGGCCTTCCAAATCATTGATGACATCCTTGATGTCACCGCCAGCAGCGAGGTGCTGGGTAAGACCGCTGGCAAAGACCTGACTGCAGATAAGACCACGTATCCAAAACTTCTGGGCCTGGAGGAGTCGCGCCAGCGGGCTGATGCGTTGGTGGCGGAAGCCAAGCAAGCGCTGGAGCCGTTTAATCGCAACGGATCGGCTGCCCCCTTGCTGGCCCTGGCGGACTACATCACCAGCCGGGATCGATGAGCGCTCCCTTGGTGGCTCTGTTGGATAACGGGGCCCTCTGGTGGGGACTTGCGGCCTGCGGCACAGCCCAGTTCTCCAAATTGTTGATTGAGTTGGTGGTCCATCGCCGCTGGAACCCCAAGGTGTTGGTGGAGACCGGGGGAATGCCCTCGAGCCATTCAGCGTTGCTCACCGGTACAGCCGCTGGGCTGGGCTGGCAGCAGGGGTTTGATTCCGGACTGTTCGCCCTGGCGGCAACGATGTGTTTTGTGGTCCTCTACGACGCGTCCCATGTCCGCTACTCCGCGGGCTTAACCGCAGCTCGGGTGAATGCCTTGAGTGATTCCACTGAAGCTCTGCCCCCGTTGAAGGAAAAGCTTGGTCACACCCCCTTGGAGGTGCTGATCGGCAGCCTGATGGGCCCCCTGGTCTCCCTGCCTGGGCTGGTGCTGGTGGGCTCTCCCTTAACGCTGGCCCACCACT
This sequence comes from Synechococcus sp. W4D4, assembly GCF_047716805.1. Taxonomy (NCBI): domain Bacteria; kingdom Bacillati; phylum Cyanobacteriota; class Cyanophyceae; order Synechococcales; family Synechococcaceae; genus Synechococcus; species Synechococcus sp. W4D4. The sequence continues at coordinate 429,582 of NZ_CP180404.1, forward strand.
GGGGCTTGATGGCGATTGGCTGAGGGATCAGGCGAGGGGCTGACCAGAGGCCAGACCGCGGCGGCCGAGGCCTTTGAGCGTTGGCTCAAGGCTCCTTACGACGGCACTCCGTTTGTCCTCAGTGGCTTTGCCGGAACGGGGAAGACCTTTCTCTCCTGTCATCTGCTCGCTTTGGTGGAGCAGAGGGACTGGTGCTGGACCGTGGTGGCGCCCACCCACAAAGCGGTCGGCGTGTTGCGTCAGCAGCTCTCCTGGGCCGACCTTCAGCCCACTTGGTATCCGAGCACGATCCATCGCTTGCTGCGGTTGAAGCTCAAACGCCAAGGGGATCTGGAGCGTTGCGAGGAAACCGAGCAGACCGCTGGATCCCTCGAGAACCTCTCCTTGGTGCTGATCGATGAGGCGTCGATGGTCGATAGCGCGCTGCTTGAGATTGCCCTGCGCTGCGCCCACCCCTTCAAGACCCGTTTGGTGTTTGTTGGGGATCCAGCCCAGCTCCCCCCCGTGGGGGAACCAGAGAGCCCCGTGTTTTCGATGGGCCGCTCCGTCCAGGCCAGCTTGAGCGAGGTGGTGCGCCATCAAGGACCGGTCTTGCAGCTCGCCACTGGATTGCGCAGCGGTGATCTTCCTTGCCGTCAGCCGCCAGCCCTAGGCCTGGTTCGAGATCCCCAGGGTCAAGTGGCGGTTTTGCCCCGTTCCCAGTGGCTGGAGGCAGCCCAGGCGGCTCTCAAGCGGGGGGCGGAGCTCGATAACCCTGATCACGCCAGGATCCTCTGCTACACCAACCGCGCCCTCGAGCAGTTGGTCCCGCTGGCACGGCGTGCCATCCATGGCGAGATGGCCGATCAACTTCCCGTGCTCCCTGGTGAGGTGTTGATGACCCGCTCGGCGGTGATGGCACCGGCCTGCCGGGCTGGGGAAGAGGCCGCGGAGGAGCCCGACATGCTGCTGGGCTCCAACCGCGAATTGGTGGTCCGCGATGTCACTCCTGAGCGTTGCGATCTGGCGGACTTTGGGGTCGGCGTCGGCGATGGTTTAACCCCAGCCGTCATCGACACCCTCAATGCCGAGGTGGAGGCCGGTGAAACCAGGCTGACCCTGCGCCTGCTGCCGCCAGTGGGTAGCGCGGGCCGTCAAATCCTTGATGGCGTGCTCCGCTCCCTGCGCCTCCAGGCCCGGGAGGCAGGAAAGCAGCAGGGCCGCAGCCTCTGGCGTCGCTACTTCCTCGTGCGCGATGCCTTTGCGTCCCTTGGGCCCGCTGCGGTGCTGACGGTGCACCGCAGCCAGGGCAGCACCTTTGGGGAGGTCTTTATCGCCGGTGACGTCTTCTGGCCCAGTGACGACACCCTGCGGCGCCAGTTGGTCTACGTGGCGGTCAGTCGCGCCTCCCAGGCGGTTTGGCTGAGTGCCGACAACCGTCTGGGGAGCACCGGAGCGGCCCAGGATCGCGAGCGCTGGAGCCGTTGGCTAAAGCCCGCTAGCTGAGCTGCAGTCCTTCGATACCTTGCCAGCCGAGGTATCCCGCCAGAACCAAACTCAGTCCGCCCACCAGCAGATCCCCTTTGTTGAAGAGCAGGGTCTTGACCCGCTCCAGCAGGGGGAGCACCTGCTCGCGGCCAATCAGCACCGCCAGGAATGGCAGCAGCAGTGCGGTGCTGCAGGCCAGGGTGAAGGCACCGGTGTACAGCGTCTCTTGCAAGCGGGTTAGGCCTGAGGCCAACAGGGCCGAGGCGGTCTTGGCAAAGAGGAAGAGGTCGTCGGGGCTAATCACCTCTAGAGCGGAGCTCACCCCCAGCAGCAGGGGCAAGGGCATGGCGCAGAAGCGATCGAGCTGCCGGGTCCAGCCGGGGGCCTCAGAACCCTCCTCCTTGCTCTCCAGTAACTCCTTGAGACCGAGGGCCAATAAGGCCCCTGCTGCAAGTAAATCCAGGCCTGTTCTATGGCTGGTGCCTTTCTCCATCGTGAGCAGGAGGCCATGACCCACGGTCAGCATGAGCACCACCAGGGCGGTCACGGTGAGCATCCAGCCCAGCACCAAAAGCCCCCCGCGCCGCAGCGGGTTGGGTCCCAGCAGCAGCAGGAGCAGCAGGCCGATATGGAGAGGGCTGAGGGCGATCCCACTGCCATAGGCCAGTAATTCGGCCCAGAGGGTCCCGTTGGTCATCGGCCAGCGCTAGCGGCGAATTTCGAACCAGTCTTCCTTGAGGGGAGTGAGTTGGCTTTGGCTCACGCTCAGCACCTCGGCACCCCTGGGTCCCCGCTCGCACCAGAGGCGTAATTCGGTGAGTTGATAGGGCTGACCCTCGGCTTGCACCTCCACCGACCCATCGGGGCAATTCCTCACCCATCCGCTGAGGTCGAGGTCCTTGGCCTTGCGGCTACAGCTCTCACGGAAGCCGACGCCCTGGACACGTCCGCGGACCTGCAGCTGCCAGCGCTCGATGCGCAGTGCGCTCTGGCTGGGGTGACGTTGTTCCTGGCGCACCCACTGCCGCACTTTCGCGGTGCGGTTCCCTCGGTTGAGGGGCCGCGTATCGGCGATCAGCCAGCCCGGTGGACCTGACCGACGGCTTGAGCTGTCCTCCTGATTCATCCACCCCCATGCGAAGGCTTGATGTCTTCAAGGTGGCACGGGTTTGGGCTTTCGGCTACAGCGGTCTTCAGGCCAGCAGCACCGGAGCATTCCAGTGGATCAGGGCTCGCTTTTGCCTTTCGTACCCCAGGACGCAGAAGCTGCCTGTCCCAAGGACCAGCTGGGCCCCTCCGGCGGGGCCTTGGCCCAGCCAGCAGCCTGCAAGGCTGCGCAGGATGTGGCCATGGGCGAAGAGCGCCACATTGCAGCTCTCTGCTTGGGCGCTGCTGGCATACTGGCTGGCGCGCTCAATCACCCGTTCGCAGCGCTGCTGCACCTGATCGCTGCTCTCGCCACCGGGACAGGGGTGGCTGAAGACAGTCCATCCGGGGACCTGGACTCGGATTTCGGGGGTGGTCAGCCCTTCATAGTCGCCGTAATCCCATTCCTTCAGATCCGGTTCGATCTGCGCCTGATGGCTCAGCCCGGCTAGCTCGCAGGTGCGTCTGGCCCGTTGCAGCGGGCTGCTCAACACAGCGGCAAAGGTCTGCTTGGCCAGGATTGGTGCGAGTGCGCGTGCTTCCGTTTCGCCTTGGGGCAACAGGGGCAGGTCGGTGTTGCCGGTATGGCGTCCATTGATCGCCCATTCGGTGGCGCCGTGGCGCAGCAGCCAAAGGTGCAGAGAGGCCATCGTTATTCAGCGACCAGGGGTGAGGCTCGGCGGGCGGCGGCAGCAAAGCGCTCTGGGATCGCCGGGCAGCCGCCCCAATGCAGGTGTAGCCAGCTGGCATGGAGCTGGCCATCACCCCAGCCTTCGCTGCGCGACGGACTGCCCCAGCCCTCCAGATCCCAGAGGCTGGTCTCCCTTGGGTTGTCACGATCGAGTTGCCAACGGTGAAACTCGTGGCCCCAGAGCGTCTCGCCCTGGCGAACCACTAAGCCATCGCAACGGGGGGAGGCTTGGCGATAGCCCAGGCTCAGGCTTCCCCGCCGGGCTTGAAAAGGCAGGAGCCCCGCCATCCCGTGCTGGACGCCCTGTTGATCCTCCAGGTCGCTTCCAAGCAGCAACAAGCCACCGCATTCGGCGTAGATCGGGAGACCTGCATCCCGTGCCTGCCGCAGGGCCGCGAGGCTCCGGCTGCTGCTGCTCAGGGTTTTCGCATGCAGTTCTGGATAGCCCCCGGGGAGGATGACGCCATGGCAATCCGGCGGTAGAGGTTCATCGGCTAACGGCGACCAGGTCTCGACGACCAATCCGTTCTGCTCCAGCAGCTCGATCGCCTCGGGGTAGCGGAAGTGAAAGGCGGCGTCGCTGGCCAGAGCAACCTTGACGGGGGTGCCTGCTCGAGCCGGTGTTGCTGGTGTTGGATCGCCTGGGGCAGGCGCGTTCAGTAGGGGCCAGAGCCGTTCGAGATCGAGATGGTTTTGGGCCAGCTCCGCCCAGGCCTCCAGGCGCTTCTGGACATCCTCGAGTTCATGGGCCGGTAGGAGCCCCAGGTGCCTGGAGGGCAGCTCCAGGCTGGTGTGCCTTGGCAGGGCCCCGAGAACTGGCATGGCAATCGAGGCCAGGGCCTCCCGCAGCAACGCCTCGTGGCGGGGACTCCCCACCCCGTTGAGGACCACCCCAGCGATGGTCAAGCTCGGGTCGTGGTCCCGGAAGCCCCGCACCAAAGCGGCCAAGGATCCTGCTTGCCTGCTGGCCTCCACCACCAGCACCACGGGCAGTTGCAGCATTGAGGCCACGTGGGCCGAGCTGCCCTCGCTTGAGGGCCCCTTGCCATCGAAGAGCCCCATCACCCCCTCGACTAGGCAGAGGTCGCTTTGACTGCCATGACGCTGGAAGGTTTGCTGCAGCCAGGGGCCTCCACAGAGCAAGGCGTCGAGGTTCCGGCACGCCCGGCCACTGGCCAGGGACAACAGCTGGGGGTCCAGGTAGTCCGGCCCCACCTTGAAGGTCTGCAGGCTGAGGCCGCGGCGGCGCGCCAGGGCGGCGAGGGCGAGGCTCACCAGGGTCTTGCCGCTGCCGCTGGCAGGAGCGGCAATCAGGCAGGGCATGGGGCTTCCTAACTGGGCAGCAGCTTGGCAGCTAGGGCGACGGCCGCAGCCATCAGCGGGTTGGTGCTGTCATGGCCCCCCCCGAGCAAGCGGGCCATTTCCATCTCCTCGCTTTCATTGGGCAGAGGAACGACATCCTCGGCCAGTTCCATCGAGGCGACACCACCGGCCTCAAGGCGCATGCAGCCTCCCGATTCCGAGCAGAGGATCACGCAGAGGGGAGAGCGATTGGGCGGGGCACAGATCAACCGCAGGCCGACCAGGGCCCCGGGATGGACCTTGCTCACCCCGACGGGGACCGGCATCAGCCGGAATTGAACGCTTTGACCATCGGAGCGCTGGAATTCAGCACCGATTCCACGCTCTTCTGGGCCTGTGCCCTCAACCCAGAAGCTGCTTACGAGATGCCATCCGAGTCGATCGGCAATCCAGGCGGCCAGCAGGAGGCCTTTCACTGGATGCTGGCCTTCGACATCAATGTCGAGTTGAACCACTTGGTCGAGGGCTTTTTGGCGGCTCGGGGGGTCGAAGACCATCGCCAACGACTCCCTCCAGGTCCGCAGCCGTAACCAGTTCAGGTCATTGACTGCTTGTCCCAGGGCAATGCGCTGGGCGAGCAGATCAATGCAGCGTCTGGGCTCGCCGATGGAGCTGTCCACCACCAAACGGCGTGGCACCGTCGCGAGGCCCTCCAGCAGCTCAGGCGATTCATCCATGCTCCCGTTCCACCAGACCCAGCAGGGCAGGTCGGAGGGGATGAGCTCCTGGAGCATCGACAGGCCTTGGGACATGGCGCCCATGCCCCCGCGCAGGACCACAACATCACCGCAGGCATCGTTGTTCGTGCCGCGCTCTTCTGGCAGAGGGCAATACGCCGCCACCATGGATTGCAACTGTTGATCCTCGGCCAAGGTGGGGGCCAGGGTGATCAGGCGTCTGGGTTGGTGGGCGCTGATGGCGCGGTCGACGAATTGTCCCCGCAGATCCTCAAAGCGGTGCGCACCGGGCTGTTGTCCCAGGGCCCAGGCCAACTGGGGAGCAGTCGGTGCCGTGCCAGTGGGAAGACCCAGCTCACTGCTGGCCCGCCGGGCGGCCTCGAGCAGCTCATCATTGAGGAGTCCGCTCAGGGGGCCGTCCGCACGGCCGGTGCGAATCAGTTGCTGCTGCAGCCAGGAGGGCTCCCAAACCACCAGGGTGAAGGTGGAGGCACCGTTGGAGTCCTGGAGGTGGTCACTCCAGAGCCGGTTGAGATAGGCCGGGACCTCCTGGGGAGACATTTCGATCGGGGCCTGGAGGGTGAGTTGGGGAGCCATGGGGATCGCTGAAGAACAGAACGTCGAAGTGCGCTGGGATTACGGGCGTCGCCACATCAGTCCGTCCTCGGCCAGCAGTGAATCGGAGGCGGCAGGGCCCCAGGTCCGGGCTTCATAGGGATAGACCGGAAGGCGGGCTGGGGCGTCCTCGATGAGTTCCAGCAGAGGGGTGTAGAGCCGCCAAGCTGCCTCCACCTCGTCGCTGCGGGTAAAGAGCGTTGGATCGCCGAGCATCGCGTCGGCGAGTAGGCGGACATAGCCCTCATCGGAGGGTTCACCAAAGCTTTCGTCGTAGCTGAAGTGCATGTCGACGGGCCGGCTGCGCATTCCCGATCCGGGCGCTTTGACGTCAAAGACAAAGCCAGCCCCTTCATCCGGTTGGATCCGCAGCACCAGTTGATTGGCGGTTGGGGTGCCTCCCGCCGCATCAAAGAGCTGAACCGGGGCCTTGCGGAAGGTCAGCACGACTTCGGAGAGACGTTTCGGGAGACGTTTGCCTGTGCGGAGGTAGAAGGGCACCCCTTGCCAGCGCCAGTTGTCGATGAAGAGCTTCATCGCCACATAGGTCTCGGTGGTGCTCTCTGGGTTCACCCCCGGCTCCTGGCGGTAGCCGGCTAACGGGCTGGCGGGGCTGCCGCCGCGGCTGTACTGACCGCGCACGCAGCATTTCCAGGGTTCGTCCTCATAGGCAAGCCTGGCGGCTTGGAGCACCTTCGCCTTTTCGTTGCGGATGGCCTCCGGGTCGAAACGGCCCGGTGCCTCCATGGTGGTCAGGGCGAGCATCTGGGTGAGGTGGTTTTGAACCATGTCCCGAAGGGCCCCACTGGTTTCGTAGTAGCCGGCCCGCTCCTCGACGCCGACGGTTTCCGCCGCCGTGATCTGAACGCTGGAGATGTAGTTCCGGTTCCAGATCGGCTCGAAGATGGCGTTGGCAAAGCGCAAGACCAGGATGTTCTGAACGGTCTCTTTGCCCAGGTAGTGGTCGATGCGGAAGATCTGGGACTCTTGGCCGCAGCTTTGAACGACCCGGTTCAGGCTTTGTGCACTGCTGTAGTCGGTCCCGAACGGTTTTTCGATCACCACCCGGCTGCGGCTGGGGTCCTGGAGCAGGCCAGCATTGGCGAGCGCCCGGCAACCACTGCCGTAGAAGGCTGGTGAAACCGAGAGATAGAAGGTGCGGTTGCCGCGGGTTGCCTTGAGCCGATCGAGGGTCTCCAGCCGTGACCCCAACTTCACGACGTCCTCGTCCTTTTGCAGGTCGACTGGCTCGTAGAACAGGCAACCGCTGAATTGTTCCCAGGCGCTTTGGTGTTGCTGGATCTCGCTGGCCATCGCCTCGGCCATGCGCGCTCGAAAGTCCTCATCACTCCAGGGCCGTCGCGCGCAGCCGAGGATCGCGAATTCACTCGGCAGTCGACGTTGCCTGAAGAGCTCGAACAGTGCTGGGATCAATTTGCGATGGGTGAGGTCACCGCTCGCGCCGAAGATCACCAGGCACTGGGGTGAGATGACGCGCTCTTGTCGAAGGCCTACCCGCAGAGGGTTTGTTTGTTGGGCCGGCATGGGCAATGCGCGCGTGCCCATGGTTTAACGGCGGTTCTTGGGCTACGCATCGAGAAGTCACAAAAAAAGCCCGCCGAGGCGGGCTTTTGAGCAAAGGCTGACCTGAGGTTTTGGCTCAGTAGGTCTCGACGTGCCAGCGCTCGGCTTTCTTGAGCTTGGGACGCAGTTCGGACCAGTCCAGGCCCTTGGCGGCCGCAGCGGTGGTCATCGCTTCGTCGATACCGGGTTCCATGCCACGCAGACCACACATGTAGACGTGGGTCTTGGGGTCTTCGATCATGGCGAAGATCTCATCAGCGTTCTCGCTGACGCGGTCTTGGATGTACATCCGGCCGCCGTTGGCGTTCTGTTGCTCGCGGCTGATCGCCTTGGTGTAGCGGAAGTTCTCGGGGAACTCACGCTCGTAGCGGTTGAAATCGTCGTCGTAGAGCAGGTTGGCGGTGGTGGGAGCACCCATGAACAGCCAGGCCTTGCCGCGGAAGTTCCAACCGTTCTTCTCTCGCTCATTGGCTTCGAACATGCGCCGCAGGTAGGTGCGCATCGGTGCGATGCCAGTGCCGGTGGCCAACATGATGATGTTGGCGTCCTCGTCTTCCGGCAGAAGCATTTCCTTGCCCACCGGTCCGGTGATCTTCACCTTGGAGCCCGGTTCGATGTCGCAGAGGAAGGTGGAGCAGACACCGTTGATGGTTTCGCCGTCCTTCTCGTACTGCAGCTGGCGCACGCAGAGGGAGACGGTGTCATCAGCCAGGTTGTCGCCGTGGCGAGTACTGGCAATGGAATAGAGGCGCAGCTTGTGGGGCTTGCCGTTGGCATCTTCACCATCGGGAATGATGCCGATGGACTGGCCTTCGACGTAGTGCAGCTGTGGATCGCCACCCTTGAGGTCGAAGGTGATGTGGTTCACCCGACCGATGGCACCTTCACCCAGCAGGCTGTAGTTCTCGGTAACGGTTCCCAGGAAAGGGGTCTTGGGCTTGTAGAGATTGACCGGAACGGCAGCGTGTGTCACAGAAGCAGCTTTTTTAGCGGGGGCTTTTTTGGCCGCGGCGGCAGGGGCAGGCTTGGCCGCGGGCGTTGGGGCAGAGGCAACAGGGGCGTCGCCGGAGGGGGTGACCGAAACGATCGTTCCACCGATCTGACTGATGCATTGCATCAGTGCCTGCAGGCGAGAGAAGGGAACGTTGATGGTTCGATTCGTCCTGCGGGAGCGGGCACTGCCGAACCCCTGCAGGACCACCGTGAACATGCGTGAGTCGCTGAGGCTGGATGTAGCGGTCGAAACACGCATGGATCTCTTCTGCCCTGAGGACGCGCGCGATCATAGGTAATCCTCTGGTTTTCGAGCGGCCTCCGTTGCATTCCGGAGCGAGTTAGGTTGACGCTTCTTGAGCGTGAGCCACCCCCGGCGCAACCCTTGACCCAGTTGTCGGTGCCACCGGATTCGACCTTTGCGCTGAGCGAAACGCTGGATGCAGCGTCCTCAGGGCAGGGGGCCTGCTCGCTTGACACCATTCAGCAGGACATGGAGCGTTTGCCGGGGGGGACCCGCCGGCTTGCGGTTCAGCTTCGACTCGCCATCGATCCGAGCTGGATCTGGGCGGTCTTGACCGATTACGACCGGCTTAGTCAATTCATTCCCAATCTCCAAATCTCCCGTTTGCTGTGGCGACGGGGTGCTGTGGTCGGTCTGGAGCAGGAGGGAGCTCAGCGGTTCATGGGGATGCAATTCAAAGCTCGAGTGCAGCTTGAACTCACAGAGCATCCTGAGGACCGTCAGCTCACCTTCACGCTGTTGAAGGGAGATTTTCGCCGCTTTGATGGTGCCTGGACCATTGGATCGGACGGCCAGACCACGACCTTGCTCTATGAGCTCACGGTCCAGGGCTGCGTCGGTATGCCGATCGGACTGATTGAGCAACGCCTGCAGGAAGACCTGGCTGCCAATTTGCGTGCGGTTCAAGCTGAGGCGCAGCGCCGAGAAGCCTTGGCTTGACCGGCCATTGAGACTGCGGTCTCTCCGTCTTTGGATCGCTCGATTGCACGGCAGTTGCGCGCAAAAGTAGTCACAAAAAAAGCGGCCGAAGCCGCTCTTCTCTGGATACCCCCAAGGGGATTCGAACCCCTGTCGCCTCCGTGAAAGGGAGGTGTCCTAGGCCTCTAGACGATGGGGGCTAGGACTCGGATAACAAGGAAAAAACGTTTCCCCTTGCAGCGCTTGCCGTTTGAGAGGCGCGCCCGATGGAAAGAAATTACGGGTCAGAGGGGCCCTTCGTCAATCAAGGTCATGTCCTGCAACTCAACTGGCCCCTTGGCCGTCCCAGACGGGCACGGTGAAGTAGAAGCAGGCCCCTTCGTCCGGCTCTGAAACCACCCAGATCCGGCCGCCATGCACTTCGGTGATGCGCCGGCAGACCGATAGCCCCACCCCGAACCCCGAGGTGGTTGAGGAGGTCTGCGGCAGCCGCACGCGATCTTGAAAAATTCGTTCCTGTTCATCGACGGGAATCCCTGGGCCGGAATCGCAAACGCTGACCTCAAGCCATTGGCTGGTCCGGTGAAAGATCGCCATTCGGACCTGGCCCCCATCTGGGGTGTACTTGAAGGCGTTCTCCAGCAGGTTGAGGAAGACCTGACGCATCCGCCGTTGGTCGGCGTAGACATCCGGCAGGTCGCTTGGGATATCGGTGATCAGCTCGAGACCTCGGCCAACCCAGCGTTTCTCCAGTTCAAGGATGGCCTCGGCGGCCGTGGGGCCCATGGCAATGCGCTGCGGATTGAACAGGGCTTCCCAGCGCGTCGTTCCGACTTCCAGTAGGTCTTTGGACAACTGTTCGATGTCATCGAGCCGGCGATCGAGGACATCTCGGAAGCGGGTCTGATCGATTTGTCCGAGGTTGAGGCTTTGGAGAGCCAGCTTTGATGCCGTCAGAGGTGTCCGCAGTTCGTGGGCCACCATCCGCAGCAGACGCTCCTGCCCCCGAAGGCGCTCGATCAGCGTTTCGTTCTCTTGGCGTAGCACCAAGACCTGGTCTTCCAGTTGCAGTTCCCGTTGGGTGCGGCTGCCGTCGCTTTCCGCGGGCCTAAGGCTCATGCCCAGTCCGCTCACCACCTCCAACTGCTGCCAGCGGGGCAGCCAATTGCGCAGCTGTTGCAGGAGCATGTTTCCGGCAAACACCTGCTTGGGTGCTGGCTCCAGCTTGATCAGCGCTGGGGTGGCCACCAGTCGATGAAGCTCCAGTAGCTCAGGCCGCTGGGCAGGGTCCGCCAGCTCAAGGCTGACTTCAAAGCCAAAGTCCTCCTTCTCGAGGAATGCCACCAGGCTGCGTACATCAGCACTGGCCCGGTGACGGGTGCCGGCCACCAGTAGCAACTTCAGATGTGGCCGCCGGGGGGAGTCCTCGTCGTCGAGCTCCAGCGGGTCTGTTTCCTTCGGATCTGCAGGCACAACAAGGCCTTCCGTAGGGGGCCTACGGATTAGCTCGTTTCCGTCGGGGATTGGGTCCCCAGCAGAGTGCACCGGCGGGTGAAACCTGGAGAAATTGTGGTTTCACGATATGGGGGTTTTTCAAGTGCTGCTGGCCTCGCTATGACGACTGTGACGAGTCGTTGTCTGGTTAGTCCCAGTGGTCCATCATCGGGAACTATCGACTCGAGTCCATCCGGTCTCGTGGGTGCCTTCCGCTTCAAGGACCGGGCGTATTCAATTTGATACGACCTTGCGGCGATGGTTCAACCGCAACTTGGGTCTATGGCGTTCGCGTCGCCAATATTTTTTCCCGGATGATGAGGTCCTCAGGGCAGACATGTTCCTGCGGGTTGAAACCTTTGAAGATCAGGCTGAATCTGAACCGCGTTATCGCTTCTCCTGGTGGCCAGAAAAGGAATACGACTTCTTTGAAATCAAGCCGCGCTATGTCCGCGAGGGCTCCATGGACGCCACCCTGTGCGGCCATCAGCTGCGTCGCAGTCGCGGCTACCTCTGCGGCTCACCAACGAAAAGCCAGATCCGCCAGGTGGATGAGCACGAGGTCGTTTTTGAGTCGCACTATCGGGAGTGGGACATCCTTGAGCACATCCGTCTTGTGAATCAAGACCAGTTCCGGGCGCGTTCCATTTATTCCTGGTGTGACGGGAACCTCGAACTGGTGGAAACCCACCATGAAATTCGGGTTGAAGAGGCGGGGCCCCCGTTAAGTAGCGATAGCTAGAGGCAGGGCGCCTTGATGCAGCAGGATTGAACAACGAATGCTGCTTCCGCCAGTGCGAGTGACTCGAAGCCGTCTCGGTCTGTTGATCCTGCCTGTGGTCCTGTGGTTCGCACCGCTCTCGGTTCAAGCCGCCCCTGCATCCGAGGCGGAGATGAACCTCTACACGCGCATTGCCGCACTCAACGTCTGCATTGCTCGCGCGGCGGGAACGGACTTCGATAAGGCCGTTGCGATTGCTGGGGAAACGATCGCCCAGGTGATCCAGGGCGGGCACCAGTCGCAGATCGCTCAAGTGGGCACCAAGCCCCTTTCAATTGAAGAACTGCGCCGTGGGTCGATCAATTCAGCCGTGCTGGGTGCTGTGGAGGTCTGCCCCAATGAGGTCCCGGCCGATGTGAAGGCCAAGGTGGATGAAGCGGTGAAGGCTCGAGCTCCCCAACCCAAGGCCCCAGTCAAAAAGCCTTGAGTCGCATCTGGTTGTAGGTCCGAGCGCTGGCCTGCGCCGTGACAGCCCCCGTGCCGATCCTGCTGCCCGCTCCCGCTTTGGCTCATGCGGATCGTCGGCTCTGCCATGGGCGGCTTGAGCGGGAGGGCGGCGGCCTATGCGCTCTCTCGCCAGGATGGTTGGGCATGGGCGATCCCCCTTGGTGCTCTGCTCGGCTCTCAGATGGGCTGCGGCGTGGCGCCTGGGAGGGTCCCGTTCCTTGGTGATTGTTCCCCCGCATGGCCACCGTTCGTCTCGCTGACTACCGCCCGGCCCCGTTCACGATCGAGCAGACCCAGCTGTTGTTCCAGCTGCATGCCGATCACACCATTGTTGATGCGGAGTTTCAGCTGCTTCCCGTAGGAGCTGCATCCGATGCGGCTCCCTGGGAGTTTTTGGGGGAGCAACTGGAGCTGCTCTCGATTGAGCTCGATGGCCAGCCTCTCGCTGCCGAGGCCTACCGCCTGGAGAGCAGCAAGTTGGTGTTGCTCGCACCACCGGCAGCGGCCTGCCGCTTGCGTACCCGGGTCAAGATTCAGCCCCAGACCAACACCAGCCTGGAGGGTCTCTACGTCAGCGGTGGCCTCTTCACGACGCAATGCGAGGCCGAGGGGTTCCGGCGGATCACGTTCCATCCGGATCGCCCTGATCTCCTGAGTCGTTTCCGGGTGCGCATCGAAGCGGATCAAGCCAGCTGCCCGGTGCTGCTCTCCAACGGCAACTGCTTGGAGACGGGCTTGCTTCCGGGGGAGCCGGGTCGTCACTACGCCGTCTGGGACGACCCCTTCCCCAAGCCCTCCTATCTGTTCGCCTTGGTCGCGGGTGCCCTGGAGGAGGTGCGCGATCAATTCGTCACCTGCAGCGGCCGGACGGTTCAGCTGCGGATTCATGTTGAGCCTGGGGATGCTCCCTTCACGGCCCATGCGATGGCTTCGCTGAAGCGCTCGATGGCCTGGGATGAGAGTCGCTACGGCCTCGAGTACGACCTCGACGAGTTCAACCTCGTTGCGGTGCGCCACTTCAACATGGGCGCGATGGAGAACAAGAGTCTCAATATCTTTAACTCCAAGTTGGTTCTGGCGGATGCTGAGACGGCCACCGATGCCGAGTTGGAGCGCATCGAAAGCGTCATCGGCCACGAGTACTTCCACAACTGGACGGGCAACCGCATCACCTGCCGGGACTGGTTCCAGCTCTCCTTGAAAGAGGGACTGACGGTGTTCCGTGATGCCAGTTTCACGGCGGATTTGCATTCACCGGAGGTGAAGCGCATCGAGGATGTGGCGCTGCTGCGCAACACCCAGTTCCGCGAAGATGCCGGCCCGACTGCCCATCCGATTCAGCCGGATCACTACCAGGCGATCGACAACTTCTACACAACGACGATTTATGAGAAGGGGTCTGAAGTCATCCGCGTCTTGCACACCCTGCTGGGAGAGGAGACGTTCATGCGGGGCATGGCTCTCTATGTGAGCCGTCATGACGGCACCGCTGCCACCTGCCAGGACTTCGTTCAGGCGATGGAGGATGCCGCTGAGCAAGCGTGGGCTGCGGGCGCGGCGTTGCCCCGCTTTGATTTTCAGCAGTTCCGCCGCTGGTACAGCCAGGCGGGCACGCCCCAGCTGCAGATTGAGCGTCACTGGGATGGCGACGCCGGCACCCTGCAGCTGACGATTCGTCAGAGCACTTCGGCCACACCTGGTCAACCTCAGAAAGAACCGGTGGTGATCCCCCTGGTGCTGGGCCTGGTGGGGCAAGGCGGAGATTCATTGCCGCTCCAGTTGCCCGGGGAGCACGCCCAAGACGTTGCAGCAGCAGGCCTCTCTGCCGAGTGGGGCAGTGCCAGTCGCTTGTTCGTGATCGACCGCGAGGAGCAGCAACTGCTGTTCGTGGGGCTCGAGGCCCATTCCCACCCACCGGCGGTGTCCTTGCCCCGCGGATTCTCCGCCCCGGTGCGGGTCGAGATGGAGCGCCCCAGCAACGAGCTGCTGCACCTGCTGGCCTGCGATAGCGAATCCTTTGCCCGCTGGGATGCCGGCCAGGTTTTGCTGCGTCAGGCCCTGCTCGAGCGAGCTTCAGGTTCGATCAATGATGAGCTGGAAGAAGGCTTGGTGGCCGCCTTTGAGCGGATCCTGCTGGAAGGGGACCTGGGGGATTCGTACCGCAGTGCCCTGATGGCCTTCCCCGGATTGCCGGAGCTGGAGGATGCGGCCTTGGCCCAGAGCGGGACGGTCGACCCGCCGGCCTTGTTTGAGGCGGTCTTGGCCCTGCGCAGCCGGTTGGGTGAGGAGCTGAAGGATCCCCTCGAATCGGTCTTGGCCTCCTGCCGCAGTCAATGGCAGCAGAGCTGGCCTGAAGGGGTGGGTGACCGGGACCTCACGGCCACCGTTTGGAGTTGGCGGGTGGCGGCCGGTGATGCAGGGGTTCGCGCCGAGGCGGCTGCGGCGGTGTCCGGCCCCTCGATGACCCTCTCCCGCGCTGGTTTGCGGGCCCTGCAGTCCATGGAGAGTGCTGAGCGCAGTGCGGCACTGCGGGCCTTCCACGACCGTTGGCAGGACAAGCCCGTGATCCTCGATGCCTGGTTTGGCCTGGAGGCCGCCACTCCCTTCGGCGATGGGGTCAGGCGCGTGCGGGAGTTGATGGATCACCCGCGCTTTGATCCGGCAGCGCCGAATTCCCTGCGGGCGGTTCTTGGGGGATTTGCCAGCAATGTCAGCCAATTCCATGCGCTCGATGGCCGTGGCTATCGCTTCATGGCTGAGCAGGTCGCCGCCTTGGATCAGCGCAATCCGATCACGGCCTCGCGGATGGCCAAGGTGTTTAGCCGTTGGCAGAGCTATGGCGCTGAGCGTTCCGAACGGATGTTGGAGGCGCTGAAGCAGTTGTCCGCGGCGCCCCTCTCCCCGAACAGCCGGGAAGTGGTGGATCAGTGCCTGCAGTTGGCCTAGGGCAGGGCCTGGTGGAGCTGCTTCAGGCCTTCGCGCCGTAGGGCGGCTCCCTCCGGACCGGCATGGGCCCCCCATAGGCCCTCCCAGTAGAAATAAATGACTCCGTGGCCGCGGGCGGCGGCCAACTTGACCCGTTCACTCAGGTCCGGCAACGGCGTGGTGCGTCCGCCAAAGCCCGCCAGGATGCCGATCTCAACTGGGATGCCCCAGCTGCTGGACTTGGTCAGCGCGGGCTGCTGCAGATCCTTTTCAAAGCCGGAGAGGGAATAGGCATAGTTCTGCACCACCAGCTCATCGATCAGTCCCCCCAGGGCCCAGATCTCCCAGTCCTGTAGCCAGTGGTTGTAGGCAAAGCGGAACGGTCCCGGAGAGAGGCTGACGTAGGGACTGCCCTGGCCGCTTTCCTTCAGCGTGCGGCGCAGCTCCCGCAGTAGGCCTGTCAGTTGCCGGCGTCTCCAGTTCATCCAGGCCCGGTCGGTGTGGAGCTCGGGAGGGTCTTGTCCTGTGTCCTGGCGGTAGAGCTGGCGGGTGTAGGGGTCGTACCCCAGTTCAACGGGCCAGGCGAAGTGGTCATCGAGCTGAATGCCATCGACCTTGCAGCGCTGCACGATCTCGCCGATCAGCCCGAGAAAGCGCTTCCGTACCCCAGGGTGGGCGGGGTTGAGCCAGACCATGTCCTTGCCGTGCATCGAAACGCTGCTGCGGCCGGCTCTGTTCTGCAGAACCCATTCCGGATGCTGGCCGACAACCGCCGCATCCGCCGGCTCCATGAGGCCGTACTCAAACCAGGGGATGACCCGCAGGCCGCGCCGGTGGGCGGCTTCGGTGAAACGGCAGATCGGATCGTGGTTGGGGTCGCTCTGGAGCAGGGCTGGTTCCATCGGCGCCCAGCGGCTTCGGTGGAAGGTCGTGCCGCGGCTCCAGACGTTGGGGTAGAGGGTGTTGAAGCCAGCTGCACTGAGCTCCTCAACGGCCGCGTTGATCCGTTGCTTCGTGTAATAGAGCGGGCTTGGGCTGTTGGTGAGCCAGACCCCGATGCGCCTGGGCTCGGGGTCCTTCGCCAGGGCGGTCAGGGGTGCCAGCAGCCCTGAGAGCAACAGACTGGCCCCGATGGCCAGACTGCGCTTCAGGCCTGATCTCAACGGAACATCGAGCTCACCGAGCTCTCATCGTGGATGCGCCAGATCGCTTCACCGAGCATGTTGGCCACCGAGAGCACCTGAAGCTGGGGGAAGCGGCGGTCATCGCTCAGGGGGATGGAGTTTGTGACGATCACCTCCTCAAACAGCCCGGGTTCTGACAGCCGTTCCACCGCTGGAGGGGAGAAGACGGCGTGGGTGGCGCAGGCCAGCACCTGGGTGGCTCCGTTTTGGCGCAGCAGGCGAGCACCGGCACAGATCGTGCCGCCGGTGTCGATCATGTCGTCGATCACGATCGCGGTCTTGCCGGCCACATCACCGATCACCGTCAGGCTCTCGGCCACGTTGTGACCGGAGCGTCGTTTGTCGATGATCGCCAGGGGCGCGTCATTGAGCTGCTTGGCGAAGGCCCGGGCCCGGGCCACGCCACCGACGTCCGGGGAGACCACCACCACATCCCCCAGGTCCCGGCCGGAGAGATAGTCCACCAGCACCGGGGAGCCGTAGATGTGGTCGCAAGGAATATCGAAATAGCCCTGGATCTGGGCTGAGTGCAGGTCCATGGCCAGGACCCGATCCACGCCGGACTTGGCCAGCAGGTTGGCCACCAACTTGGCGGTAATCGACTCGCGCCCAGCGGTCTTGCGATCCGCCCGGGCATAGCCGTAGTAGGGGATCACAGCGGTGATCTGCCGGGCGGAGGCCCGTTTGCAGGCATCAACCATCACCAGAAGCTCCATCAGGTGATCGTTCACCGGAGCGCAGGTGGGTTGGATCAGGAAGACATCGCAGCCCCGGATCGATTCCTGGATCTGGATGTAGAGCTCCCCATCGGCAAAGCGTTTGATTACCCGGGGACCGTCCGGGACGCCCAGGTAGGCCCCGATCTCACGGGAGAGGGCTTGGTTTGAGGTGCCGCTGAATAGCCGCAGACGCTTGGTGTCGTGGCCCATGCTCGCCTGATCGACCCGTTCTGCGGTCAGGAAACTGGTCACGGGGCCGCTGGCTGGACGGTAGAACTCCGATCGTAGAAGCCGCTCGGTTCGCGGTCAGCACCCTGGAGCCCCAACCGTTGATGAATCGCTCCCACTCCAGTGCCGCTTCAGGGGTGTTTTTGGTGGCTCCGGGGGGGCGCATGGGTGCGGCTGCCACCGCGTTGGCTGAGGTCTGTCAGTTGCGGCTTCTGCCAGCCTGGGAGGGCGATCTCCTGGATCGCAACCCGTCGTTTCAAGCATTGACGGCGGAGCCCCCAGGCTGGATCCAACCCTTGGCCTTGGACCCCGGTCAGACCCTGTCTGGATTCGATTGCTGGGCGGAGGCATTGGGGGCCTGGCGTATTCCAAGCTGTCTGGTCTGCAGCGAGGCGGACCGCGCCGCCGGCTTGGCCCGCAGCCACTGGGCGCTGCTGCGCCACTACCGGGTTCCCCTCTTGGGGTTGATCCAAGTGGGTGGGGACTGGCGGCCGGCGGAGCGACGCGCCGAGGGACTCCCCTGGCTGGGGCATTTGCCCACCTCTTCCGGCGATCAGGAAGCCTTGGCGGAGCTGCGGTTGCGTTTTATTGCGGCCAGCGGGGCTGCAGCCGCTGCTCCTCCAGCTCCCGCATCGAAGCCTTCCCATTGAGGGCCGGCCGCAGGCTGAGGCTGTTGAACTGCACGGTTTGCCCGGGTTGCAGCGCCACCGCCAGAAGGCTCAGCGCCTCCTGGGGACTGAGGTTGGTGTCCACCTGGGGGCGGAGCTCTGCCACCAGTGACGGAAGCCGCTTGAGCTGGGCCCCCTGACGCATCTGCCTCAGCAGTGTGGCGAGGGTTTGCTCTTGGCGATCGCGCCGGCGCTCCTCACCATTGAGCGTGTCACGGAAGCGCAGATACTGCTCCACCTGGGCGCCGTTGAGCCGTTGCAGGCCCCCTTGAAGGGCGATGGTCAGCTTCTGGCTCTGATCCGAATAGGCCATGGTCCGATCGGGTGCCAGCTCCAGGCGTCCCAACCCATCCACGAGCTCCCGCAGGGCGGTGCGGGGAATCACGGCGTAACGCTGCGGCTCCCCGTCTGAGAGTCCCAGCAGTTCAGCACTGGCGCTGGCGACCAGGGCGGCGCCACCGCGCCTGTAGAGGCTGCCGAGGGGAACGGGCGTCGCATCACCGGGGAGGCGCACCGCTCCTTCGATCGGCAGATTCATTACCTGCACGGGGCCTGCAGGGTCGATGTGGACCAGCAGCAGGGCATCGCTGTTGGCGGGTCCAGCGGGGGCGGCTCCGTTGGCGATGGCGCCTTGACGGTCCGCGTCGGAGCCGATCAGCAGCACATTCAAGGCTTGGTTGGGACGTTCTGCCAGGGCATCGGCGCTGGGCGGGCCGTCCTCTTTGGCGGAGTGGTCCTGCAGGGGCCAGACCAGGCTCAGGGCGCCCAGGCCAGCCACGATTCCCGCTCCGGCGGCCAAAAGGCGGATGGACGCCCGTTGGCGAGCACTGCGCTGCTGGCGATTCCCAGCGGTGGCCATGGACGGGCAGCAAACAAGGACGCACCACTTTGACGTAGGTCGCCTGGGGCTGACGCCGTTGTTGCAGTCATGCCCGATAGGTTGTTCCTTCGCCCGGCCAAGTCCTTGTCAGTCGCCGCCTCATCTCCAGGCTCATCGCTGCCCCATGAGAGGGCCAGGCCCCTGGCCAAGGGCAGCACCTATCCGGCCAGGGATCTCTGCAGCCAGTGTGGCCTCTGCGACAGCCGCTGGGTGGCCTACGTCAAGGACAGCTGTGCCTTTTTGAACCAGCGCTTCGAGGCCATGGAAACCGCGGCCCATGGCCGCAGCCGCGATCTCGAGAACGAAGACGAGCTCTATTTCGGGGTGCAGCAGAAGATGCTCACCGCCCGCCTGCAGCAACCCATCGCGGGTGCCCAGTGGACGGGCATTGCCAGCCGCATTGGCGTCCTGGCCCTGGAGAGCGGCCTGGTGGATGCCGTGCTCTGTGTGGGGCAAAGCGAGGACGATCGCTTCACTCCTGTTCCCCGTTTGGCCCGTACCCCTGAGGAGGTGCTGAGCGCCCGGGTGAACAAACCCACCCTCTCCCCCAACCTGGAGGTGCTGGAGCAGCTGCCGGGCAGTGGCATCCGCAACCTCCTGGCCATCGGCGTGGGCTGCCAGATCCAGGCCCTGCGGGCGGTGGAGTCCACCCTGCCCCTCGATCAGCTCTACGTGCTGGGCCTGCCCTGCACCGACAACGTTTCTCGCGAGGGCCTGCAGACGTTTCTGGAGACCACCGTGAGCTCCCCGGAGACCGTGGTCCATTACGAGTTCATGCAGGACTTCCGGATCCATTTCCGCCACAGCGATGGCCGTGAGGAGACGGTTCCTTTCTTTGGCCTGGATACCCCCAAGCTCAAAAACGTCTTCGCGCCGAGCTGTCTGAGCTGCTTTGACTACACCAATGCCGGCGCTGACCTGGTGGTTGGCTACATGGGGGCGACGTTTGGCCGTCAATGGCTCACGGTGCGCAACCCCCGCGGCCAGCAACTGCTTGATCTCGTTGAGGCTGAGCTCGACGTCGCACCGGTGACCAGCCGCGGACAGCGCCAGGCGGCGGTGCAACAGGGCATTGAGGCCTATGACAAGGCGCTCAAGCTGCCGATCTGGCTGGCCAACATCATTGGCTGCTTTGTGGGGCGCTTCGGTCCCCAGGGCCTGGAGTACGGCCGTTTCTCCATCGACTCCCACTTCACCCGCAACGCCCTCTGGTTGCGGCGCAATCACCCCGAGAAGGTGGACGCCCACATTCCAGCGTTCGCTAAGCGGATCATTAGCCGCTACAAGCTCCCCAACCCATGAGAGGTGCTGGGGTTCTGCTGCACGTCACGGCCCTGCCGGGAACACCGGCCTGCGGGACCTTTGGCGCCGCTGCCCACCAGTGGGTCGATGCGCTCGCCAGCCACGGCATCCAGGCTTGGCAGGTGTTGCCCCTGGCGCCCACCGACGGCCTGGGCTCCCCCTACAGCGCCCCCAGTGCGTTTGCGCTGAATCCCTGGTTTCTCGATGCAGAGGCATTGGTGGCTGCCGGGCTGCTCAGCCAAGGGGACCTGAGCGACCTTCCCACCGCCGAGCAGCAAGCATCGCTGGACTTCGATCTGGCCCATCGCCGCTCCGCCGGTTTGGCTGATGCGCTGCTGCAGCGCTACCCGAGCTGGGATGAGGGGGTTCGCCAGGCTTTTGATGCATGGCGAGGGCAGGAAGACCACTGGCTCAGGGACCACTGCCGCTTTGTCGTGCTGAAACAACTCCAGGGCGGCCTGCCCTGGTGGTCTTGGCCCGCTCCTCTGGCTCGCCGTCAGCGCTCAACCCTGAAGGCCTTTGATCAGGCGCAACAGCAGGCGTTGCTGCGGGAAGCCCTGCTCCAGTGGCAGCTGCAAGTGCAGTGGCAGCAGCTGCTCGATCACGCCCGCCGCGCCGGCGTGCAGGTGATCGGCGACATTCCTTTTTATGTCGCCCATGACAGTGCCGATGTCTGGAGCCATCGCCGCCTCTTCTCGGTGGATCGCTTGGGACGTCTCAAGCAGCAGAGCGGTGTGCCGCCGGATTACTTCTCAGAGACCGGTCAGCTCTGGGGCACGCCCGTCTACCGCTGGTCCCTGCATCGCTTGAGCCGTTTCCGCTGGTGGAAGCGCCGCCTGCGCCGTCAGCTCGAGGTGTTTGATCTGCTGCGCATTGATCACTTCCGGGCTCTGGAGGCGGCCTGGATCGTTCCCGGCGCTGATGCAACCGCCGAGCGGGGCCGCTGGGTCCCTACGCCCGGAGCCAGCCTCTTG
This sequence comes from Synechococcus sp. W4D4, assembly GCF_047716805.1. Lineage (NCBI taxonomy): Bacteria > Bacillati > Cyanobacteriota > Cyanophyceae > Synechococcales > Synechococcaceae > Synechococcus > Synechococcus sp. W4D4. Next base: position 450,662 of record NZ_CP180404.1, read on the forward strand.
CGCCAGTTGCAGCGGCGTCTGCCCTCTCCCTTGCCCTTGATCGCCGAAGACCTTGGGGTGATCACGCCTGAGGTGGAGGCTCTGCGGGATCGCTTTGCCCTGCCGGGAATGAAGATCCTGCAATTCGCCTTCGACGGCAACCCAGACAATCCCTATCTCCCAAGCAACATTGAGGGAGAGCATTGGGTCGTGTACACCGGCACCCATGACAACGCCACCTGCATCGGTTGGTGGCAGCAGCTCAGCCCTGAGCAGCGCGCGCAAGTGGAGGCCCTGACCGGTCCTGTTCACGCCCCGGGTTGGCAGTTGCTGGAGTTAGCCCTGCGCTCCAGCGCCGGTTGGGCCCTGGTCCCCCTGCAGGACCTGCTGCATCTGGGGGATGAGGCCCGTTTCAACACCCCTGGGACGACGGAGGGCAACTGGCGCTGGCGTCTGCCCCAGTCCATTGCTTCGCTGGCTGGTCCGCTTCAGGGCTACGGGGAGCTGGCTCGTCGCTACGGGCGCTGCGGCTGAGGGGCCGGCACTTGGAACTGTTCCGGCTGCTCGGGAAGGGCGGCTAGGGGCTTGCCGTTCCAGATCACCTCGCCGGTTTTGGGGGCTGGCGCGATCGAGAGTTGTAGGGGCGGTTGCAGCTGCAGCACCAGTTGCCCCTTGCTGCCGCTGAGGCGGGTGCGCTGGCCCCCATCACTGCTGAGGTTCAGCGCACTGGCCTGGCTCAGGTTCAGTTCCAGCACCCCTTGTCCTTCTTGCTTCGGGTCCTGGAGTTGTAGGCGCAGGGCGGTTTGGCCAGTGCCGCGCTTGGCGCGCTCCAGCGGCCGCAGATCTGGGTAGGCCATCAGCAGGTTGTCCCCGGCTTGGACCGGTTTGGACTGCTCGCTGGGCTTCAGGGCTGGAATGGGCTGGTACGTGAGCAGGTTGGCCGCGGCGAGTTGGCGCTGCTGCAGGTTCAGGCCGTAGATCAGGCCCAGGGTGATGGCCCCATAGAGGACGGTGCCCTGCCAGCTGTTGAAGACATCGATCGAGCCCGGGGTGAAGCGTTGCACCATGCCCGGCTTCGAGCTGGCCTCGCTTTGCTTGGGGAGTGCTGCGGCAAGGCTGCCGCTGGGCAGATTCAGGTACCCCTCCAGCAGCGGGATCATGGACTTGAGGTAGGCCCCCTCCGGCAGTCGATCGCGCCAGCCCCGCTCCAGGGCTTCGAGCACTGGGGTGCTTATCTTGGTCTCAAGGGCCATCTGCCGGAGGTTCAGACCTCGGGATTCCCGCTCAAGCTTCAGGCGCCGGCCGACCTCCAGCAAGGGGTCTTCGGGTTCAGGGCTGTCCGTGCCTGAACTCGCCGCACTGTTCCCTCGGCCCAGCAAACGGGCCAGACCTGGGATGGGCAGGGCGAACCGAGGCATTCCGGCCGATCAGCTTGTTAGTCCCATTCTTGGGCGTTTATTCGTCTCCAGCGACCCTCTGGCAGTGCTCCGAGATGAATGGGGCCGATGGCGATCCGCTGCAAATCGACAACACGGTGACCCAAAAGCTCTGCGGTGCGGCGAATCTGGCGATTTTTGCCCTCGCTCATCACCAGCTCCAGCACGGTGTGATCTGGCTCTGTTTCGGCGACGCTGACCTGCACGGCTTGGGAGGGCACCCCATCGAGGCTGACCCCGCGGGCCCACTGATCCAGGACCCGTTGGCTTGGTCGGCCTTGGACGCGGACCCGGTACGTCTTCCTGTGGGCGAAGCGCGGGTGGGTCAGCTCCAGGGTGAGGGCTCCGTCGTTGCTGAGCAAGAGGGCCCCTCGGCTTTCAAAGTCCAGGCGCCCCACTGGGTGCAGTCCCTGGCCTCGGGCTAACTCCGCTGGCAGCAGGTCCAGCACGATCGGCCGGCCTTCTGGGTCAAAGCAGCTGCTAAGGACCCCCGCTGGCTTGTTCAGCAGCAGCACCATCGATTCGGCTGAAGCGCCCAGGGGTTGGCCATCGAGGGCGATGGCATCGCTGTTGGGATCGGCCTTGTCCCCAAGCTGGGCCCGCTGGCCATTGACCGTGACACGGCCGTTCCTGAGGAGTTCCTCAGCGCGGCGCCTGGAGCAGACCCCCGCCTGGGCGATCAGCTTTTGCAGTCGTTCGGCGGCCATCTCAGCGCTGTGCCCAAAAGCATTTTGCTCTCCAGAAAAAAGTGATACGGTTCAGCAACAGCTTTACGAAACACATGGGTTTCGTAAGTCGTTTTTGCTGATGCCCTCCGTTCCGATTCTTCGTGCTGACCGCGACACCGCGCTGGCCGGTGGAACAGACCTGGTGCGCTCGTATCTGCGGGACATCGGCCGAGTGCCGCTGCTGACCCACGAGCAGGAGATCACCTTGGGCCGTCAGGTCCAGGAATTGGTGGCGCTGGAGGTGCTGGAGCAGGAGCTGGCGAGCCGTGAGGGCGTGGAGAAGCCTTCGCCTGCGGTGCTCGCTAAGGAAGCGGGTCTGACGCAGGTTCAGCTAAAGAAGCGGTTGCGCAGCGGCCAGCGCGCCAAGGAGCGGATGGTGGCCGCCAACTTGCGCTTGGTGGTGAGCGTGGCCAAGAAGTACACCAAGCGGAACATGGAGCTCCTGGACTTGATCCAGGAGGGAACCATTGGCCTGGTGCGGGGCGTTGAGAAGTTCGACCCGACCCGGGGCTACAAATTCAGTACCTATGCGTATTGGTGGATCCGCCAGGGGATCACGCGGGCGATTGCGGAGAAGAGCAGAACGATCCGCCTGCCGATCCACATCACAGAGACCCTGAACAAACTTAAGAAGGGCCAGCGGGAGCTGAGCCAGGAGCTAGGCCGCACCCCGACCGTGACGGAGCTGGCGGAGTTTGTGGACCTGCCGGAGGAGGAGGTGAAGGACTTGCTCTGCCGTGCTCGTCAGCCGGTGAGCCTGGAAACAAAGGTGGGCGACGGGGATGACACGGAGCTGCTGGACCTGCTGGCGGCCGATGGCACCCAGCCGTCTGAGCTGGTGGATGGTGAGTGCCTGCGGATGGACATGCGTGGTCTGCTGGACCAACTGCCGGACCTGCAGGGGCGCGTCTTGAAGATGCGCTACGGCATCGATTGCGAGGAGCCGATGAGCCTGAGCTCCATCGCGCGCTCCCTGGAGATGAGCCGTGACCGTGCCCGCAGCCTCGAGCGCAAGGCCCACGAGGAACTGCGCCGGCGCTCAGAAACGATGCATGCCTATCTCGCTGCTTAAAAGAACTCGTCGAAGTTGTCGAAGTCCACGGCGCTGAAGGTACCGTTCTCCACCTGGCTCATCAGCCGCTCCAGCTGAACCCAAAGGGCACCGGCGGTGGCCATGGAGAGCACGAAGGCCACCAGCAGGGCTGCTCCGGAGGCAAAGCCGAAGATTTGGAGGCTGCCGCCGATGAAGAGGGTGATGCCGATGATGATCCCGCTGTAGGGGAGGTTGGTCTCGAAGTTCCCCAGGGGCAGTAAGGCCAGGCGGTCCTGCTTCCACCCATCCAACTTGTTCTGCACGAGCTTGGCGAAGGTCAGCCCGCAGAGGATCCCCATCGCCAGGCCGATGCCCGCCACCACATACGGCGGCTGGAACATCGGGGCAAACTCCAGCAGGATGTCGCCAGGCTCCAGGTCACCGAAGTCCCCTGTCGCGAAGTCCAGGGCGGCTTCGCTCAGGTTGATCGGGGCCAGGGACATTGGTGGTCTGCAAATCGCGCTGACCCTAAGCGGCCAACGGGTTCAGCCGGGTGAGCAGTCGGCCCGCCACGCGGCGCGGGGAGAAGGTGCGGCCCAGCAGCTCCATCAGCCCCCGCAGGTCATCGGTGTTCAGGCGGTTGTCGCGCACCAGGGTCAGCAGTAGCCGCTGCCGCAGGCTCTTGCCCCCTTCCCCCACCAGCAGCTTCAGGCCAGCGCCGGCCACGGGTAGCAGGTCCGTGGCCCCGCCACCGCCGTCGTCGTTCTCAACCACCTGCAGCAGGTTCTCCAGCCGCTCCAGCTGCAGCCGGCCCTCCTGGTCGAAGAGCACCTCCAGCAGCTTCTCGCGCATCTCCGCGGTGTCTCCCGCCAGCAGGCGCCGGGCCACGTAGGGGTAAGCCACGTTGATGATCCGGAAGCTGGGATCCAGGCGCATCGCCAGGCCCTCCTGGCTGACCACCGCCCGGATGATCAAGGCAAAGCGCGCCGGCACCCGGAAGGGGTAGGCGTACATCAGCTCCGAGAAGCGATCGGTGATCGCCTTGAAGTTGAACGAGCCCACGTTCTCCCCCAGGGCGCCGCCCAGCACTTCCTCGAGGGCCGGGACGATCGGCGCCAGGTCTGTTTTGGCGTTCAGGAAGCCCAGCTCGACGAAATCTTGGGCCAGGCCTTCGAAGTCGCGGTTGATTAGGTGCACCACCGCCCCGGTCAGCGTCAGGCGATCGCTGTTGCTGATCGAATCCATCATTCCGAAGTCCACGTAGGCCACATGGCCCATGGCTCCGGTCTTGCCCGGCAGGGCAAAGAGGTTTCCGGGGTGGGGATCGGCGTGGAAGTAGCCGAACTCCAGTAGCTGCTGCAGCCCGGAGATCACGCCCGTGCGGATCAGGGCCGCCGGATCGAGGTGTTGGGCTTCCAGCTCTTGGCGCTGCTGCAATTTCGTGCCGTTGATCCAGGTGGTGGTCAGTACCCGCTCTCCCGAGAGGCTGCGGTCCACCCGCGGCACGACCACCGCGGCGTTCTTCTCAAACATCCGAGCGAAGCGCTCGGCGTTGTCCGCTTCCTTGCGGTAGTCGATCTCCTCGAACAGGGAACGACCGAACTCATCAATGATTTCCCCCAGGCCAAAGCCCAGGTTCAACGGCAGCAGGGGAGCGGCCATCACCCCCAGCAGACGGATCAGCACCAGATCGCGGCGCAGCTGTTGCTCCAGTTGGGGGCGTTGCACCTTGACCGCCACCCAGTGGCCGCCGACGGGCTTGGCCCGGTAGACCTGGCCGAGGCTGGCCGCCGCCACCGGGTAGTCCGGGAAGTCTTCAAAGAGCTGGTTGACCGGTGCTCCCAGGTCGGCCTCGATCGTCTTCAGGGCGATGGCGTGGGGGAAGGCCGGCAGGTTGTCCTGCAGTTGGGTCAGCTGATCCAGCCAGTCCCGCCGCACCAGATCCGGCCTTGTGGAGAGGGCCTGGCCCACCTTGATGAAACAGGGCCCCAGGCCCGTCAGGGTGGTGAAAATCTTTTGCCCAAGGCGCTGCTGCACCTTGGGATCGGGGTTGTTGGCCTGCAAGACCAGCACCAGCGCCAGGCTCAGCAGGCTGCTGAGAACCACCACCAGCCGGCCGATCAAAACCCAGGGCCGCAGCAGCAGCCAACGCAGATCTCGCCCCGGGTTGTAGGTGGCCATGGAACCGGGGGAAGGGGCAGCTGGTTGCAAACTCTAGGAATGGTGTTGCTCAAGCAGCTGTTTCAGGCCCGCCGGGCTCGCCTGCCGCTGCATCTCCCCGCCCACGGCCGCGGGCGCGGCCTGGCTCCGGCATTGGCGCAATTGCTGCGGCAACCACCGGGGAGCTGGGATCTGCCGGAGCTTCCCGAGATCGGTGGTCCCTTGGAGTCAGGCGGGGCCGTGGCTGAAAGCCAAGCGGCGATCGCGCAGCTGCTCGCTGCCCAGCGCTGCTGGTTTGGTGTTAATGGCGCCAGCGGCCTGCTTCAAGCCGCCCTACTGGCTTTGGCAAGCCCGGGTGAGCGGGTCTTGCTGCCGCGCAACCTGCACCGCTCCTTGCTGCATGGCTGTCTGCTGGGGCAGCTGGAGCCCGTCCTCTTTGATTTGCCCTTTGATCCAGCCTCGGGTCTCTGGTTGCCGCCAAGTCCGGAGCACCTGGCGGCAGTGATTCGCGCGGCCCTGGCGCAAGGGCCCCTGGCGGCGGTGGTGCTCGTCTCCCCGAGCTACCAGGGCTGCGTGGGAGATCTCGCGGGTTTGGTGGCGGTGGCCCAGCGACAGGGATTGCCGGTGCTACTCGATGAGGCCCACGGCGCCCATCTGGGCTTGGATCCGCGCCTGCCTGCCTCGGGACTGAGCGCCGGAGCCGATCTGGTGGTGCAGTCCCTGCAGAAGGCCGCCGGTGGCCTGGCCCAAAGCGCTGTCTTGCTCCAAGGCATTACCAGTGGCGTCGATCCGGCGCGGATCGAGCGGGCGCTCCTCTGGCTGCAGACCTCCAGCCCCAGTGCCCTGCTGTTGGCTTCTGCAGAAGCGGCGTTGCTGCATCTCCATAGCCCCAAGGGGCGGCGGCAGTTGGCCCGGGCCATTAGCCGCGGCGAGCAGTTGCGCCAGCGCCTGGTGGACCGCGGCTTTCAGTTGTTGGAGACCCAGGATCCGTTGCGCCTGAGCTGGATCTGCGGCGCCGCTGGCATCAATGGGCTGGAGGCTGATGACTGGTTGATGGAGCGGGGGGTGATTGCTGAGCTTCCCGAGCCCGGCTGCCTGACCTTTTGTTTGGGCCTGGAACCTCCGCGCCGGCTGCTTCGGCTGTTGCCGGCGGTGCTGGAGCCGCTGCGGCTGGAGCTGGGTGGTGCAGGCGCGCGCTCCTTCCGCCGGCCGCCGTTGCCCCTGGTGGCCAGCCCGGAGCTGGCCCTAGGCGAGGCCTGGCGGGCCCAGAGCGAAGCCATTCCCCTCGAGCAGGCCGCGGGGCACCTGTCGGCGGAACCGCTCTGCCCCTATCCCCCTGGGATTCCGCTGTTGATTCCCGGTGAGCGCATCGACGGCCCCAGGGCCGCCTGGTTGCAGGAGCAGCGGCGGCTTTGGCCCGATCAGATCGCTGATACGGTGAAGGTGGTGATTGCTTGAGGCGGAGCATGCCCGCGGCAGGGAAGGGCTCCTTCCAATGGGATTTCGTCACCCCTGGGCTGCCGGATGCGGCCTTCGCCGATGCCCCCGGGTTCAGCCCCACACCGATGGAGCAGCGGGTGATGCTGCTTTCGCACCTGCGGCCCAAGAGCGATTCCCTGGTCTGGGATGTGGGCGGCGGCACCGGTGCCCTGGCCCTCGAGATCGCGCGTTTGATGCCCGCCGGAGCGGTGCACACGCTGGAGCGGGACCCGGATGGCATCGAGCTGCTGGAGCGCAATCGCCGCCGTTTTGGCATTGAGAACCTCCACATCCATCAAGGTGAAGCCCCAGATGGATTGGCACAGTTGCCGCCGCGCCCCGATCGGGTCCTGCTGGAGGTGGGGCGTCCCCTGCGGGATGTGCTCCATCAGGTTTGGGAGGCCCTGGTCCCCGCGGGCCGCCTGGTGATCAGCACCGCCAGCCTGGAGGGGTTGGTGGACGCCACCGATACCTTGGGGCAACTGGCCGCCGTCGATCTGCAGGTGGTGCAAGCCACGGTCCACCGGATGCAGCGCCGCGGCAGCCAGGCCCGCTTGGCGGCTGCAGAACCTCTGTTTTTGATCGCTGCGGAACGCCCTTGATTCCTCCCCCGCGCACCCGAACCTCCCCCCAGCGCCTGCTGAGCGGCTACGCCGCCGGTGCCTTTGGCCTGCTGGTGGTGGGCCTGGGGGGCTGGTGGTTCACCATCGCCTTGGGGGTGATGGTCCACCTGGGGCTGCTGGAGTACTTCGATCTCGCCCGTGCCAAGGGCATCCGCCCGGCCAGCAAGACCACCTTGGTGCTGGTGCAGCTGCTGCTGATCACCACCCAGTGGGCCCACGGCGGTGATGTGGCGGGCGTCGGCTTTGCCGCGGAGCTTTCGGCGGCGGTCCTGCCGGTGGCCGGGGCGGTCATCTGCGGCTGGCTGCTGCTGCAGCCCGTGACTGGGACGATCGCGGATATCGCCTCATCGATCTTTGCCCTCTTTTATCTCGGCTACCTGCCGAGCTACTGGATTCGCCTGCGGGATCTGACCGATCCGCTCTTGGCCCCGAGCCTGCAGCACTGGCCTTGGCCGCTGACCTCGGGGATGGTGCTGATGCTGATGGCCTGCTTGCAGATCGTGGCAACGGACATCGGCAGCTACATGATTGGCCGCCGCTATGGCCGCACGCCGCTTTCCCCCACTTCACCGGGGAAAACCGTCGAGGGAGCTCTGGGCGGGCTGGTCTGCTCAATGCTGCTCGGCGCCCTCTTTGGGGTGCTCCTGGGCTGGAGCTGGGGCTGGGCCATTGGCGCCCTGCTCGGTGTGATGGTCACGGTCTTTGCCCTGGTGGGGGACCTGACTGAATCGATGATGAAGCGCGACGCCGGGGTGAAGGATTCGGGCGATTTCCTGCCCGGCCATGGCGGCATCCTCGATCGCATCGACAGCTATCTGTTTATCCCGGCGGTGTTTTTCACCGTGGTGACGTTCCTGGCCTAGGGCTGCACCATTGCCGTGCCGCTCACCAGCAGCCGCCCGGACTGCAGTTCGGCCTGCTCGATGGTGATGTTGGGGTCCCCGGGCAGGGCGTAGCGCTGGGGGCCATTGTTCTGCTGCAGCACCACACAGCCGTCTTCGGCAAGCGGTTGGGTGGCCATCTCCCGGCCCTGGGCGCGCACCAGCAGCTGCTCGTTCTCGATCGTTAATTCCTGCAGCGGCGTCAGTCCCAGCAGCGCCTCGCTGATTTGATCCCCCAGGCCGCGCCAGTGGGCGCCACTGAAGGATCGGCTCAGGCCCGCGCCACTGAATTCAGCGCTCCCCTGCACCGCAAAGGGCTGCTCCAGCTGCAGGGACTGGCCTTTCATCAGCTTGCCGATCTGAACATTGATGGCGCCGCTGCGCAGCTCCACCCGTTCGATCTCCAGGGCGCTGAAGACCGCCTTGCGGGCCACCAGGCTTACCCCCTCGAGGCGGCCCCGCAAGAGCGCCAGGGTGGATCCGTGCAGCTGCAGCTCCAGGTGCTCAACGGATTCACATTGCTGGCGAATCCAGAACTGCAGTCCACTGGCCAGCAGTTGCAGAACGGGATCAGCCATGCCAGGTGCGCACCACGGTGCCGGGCTGATCGATGTGGGGCAGGTGCCCGCAATCGCTGAGCTCAGTGATCCGCTCTCCAAGCAGAACAGCCGCGTCGGCTTTGGGTTTGCCTTGAAGGATCCGGTCATTGGCCCCCCAGAGCACTTCGAGCGGTTGGCTCGGCAGCGGCAGCCCGCAGCCCCCGAAGCCACCACTGCCGGCGAAGGCCGCCAGGGCTGGTGCCCAGTTGGGGCAGCGCAGATGGATCGAGGCAATCTCCAGCTCAGCTGGACCAACATCACGGTCGGGTTGGGCAAAGGCGCTGCGGCAGAGCCCGCGCCGAATGGCAGGAAGCGCCAAAAAACGGGCGCCCAGCTGATTGAGCAGTGGTGGGACCGGCATCGGCTTGCCCGTCAGACCAGCTGGGGCAAGCAGCAGCAGGCGCTCGATCTGATCTGGGCGACGGCGTGCCAATTCCACAGCAACCGACCCCCCCATGGAGGCGCCAATCAGGCCGACCTTCTGGGCTCCACTGCGCTCGAGCACCGCATCCAGCACGGCTTCGAGGTGGCGCAGCACGCCGGCGGGGCTGTAGTCGCCGCCTTGGGGCCTGGGGCAGAAGCCAAAGCCGTAGAGATCGGGGATGAACAACTGGGCGTGGGCCGCAAGCAGGGGGCTCAGGCGCCGGAACTCCAGATGGGAACTGTCAAAGCCATGCAGCAGCAGCAGCGGCGGGCCGGACCCCAAGACGGCGACGGGCCAGGGCTCGCTGGTCTGGCTGCAGGCGTTGGGGAGGTCCCACCACTGCACCGCCTGGGAGATGACTTGTCCTTTGGGATCCAGCAGGGTTTTGGCAGCGCGCTCCAGCAGCTGCCGCTGATCCAGGTGCTCAGGCATCAACGGTGCTCAAGGCGGCGGTGGTGCTGACCAGAGCCGCTAGGACATCGGCCGGTCCGACGCTGAAGGGCAGGTGATGCAGGTCGGATCCGGGGCGGCAGGCAAAGTCCGCCACCTGCTGCAGCTCCGCCAGGCTGGCCTGGACGAGCCCCAGGTCCTCCAGGCTGACCGGCAGGTTCAGGCGCTGGAAGAAGGGCAGCAGTTGGCGCCGCGCTTGGGCCGCCAGTTGGCTGCCGCCGACGCTTTCCTCGAGGCGCAGTTGCACCAGGATTCCGAAGCCCACCTTCTCCCCATGGAGTTGTCCATGGCTGGCCTCCAGTTGGGTTAGGCCGTTATGGACCGCATGGGCGGCGACGGTGCGGCAGCGGGCGCCGCCAATGCCGCCAATCAGTCCGGCTGTTAGGCCGCTGGCTTCCGCGACTCGGACCCAGGCTTCACCGCCGACATCGCTGAGGGCCTGCTCGGCCTCCAGAAGGAGTTGGTCCCGCAGGACGCGGGCCTGCTGCACGGCCTGTTGGACCAGGCCATCGCGGCTGGCGCCGCTGCTAACCGAGGCCTCGTACCACTTGGCCATCGCATCGGCGATGCCGCTGGCGAGGGTGCGGTTGGGGGCTGAGGCCACCAGGGCGTGGTCAAACACCAGCAGCTCGGGGCAGTGATCGAGGGCCACATCCCCTTCGAAAGCTCCCTGGGGGCTGTAGAGATTGGCCAGGGCCGTCCAGCCCGCGCAGGTGGCCGCGCTGGTGGGAACGGTGATGCAGGGGAGCCCGAGGCGATGGGCCAGCAATTTGCCGGCATCGAGCACCTTGCCGCCGCCACAGGCCAGGACTCCATCACAGCCTTGGCTTTGGCTCAGCTCCGCCAAGCGGCGGAGATCCTCTTCGCAGCAGTCGAACTCCAGCTCAGCGCCCAGAACCTGCAGACCGTGCTGCCGGAGATCGGCTTCCAGCCCGCGGCGCAGCTCCCGGGTGGCGGTAGAGCGGCCCAGCAGCAGCGGCGCCCTGGTTAATCCAGCGATGAGGGGCAAGGCTTCAGCCCAGGCTCCCTCGCCGCGGAGTACGCAGGCCGGCGCAATGGCGTGTTGCTGAACGGCGGATTCGGCCATGGCCTTGATTCCAGGGCATCACTTTAAAAGTGGTGCGGTTGCCGCTGCTCTGTCGTGAGGGGCATTCGGTTTTCCGCTACCCATTTCACGCCTGCACCATCAGATTGGAGGGAGGTCGAACTGGAGGGGAATGGCAAGACGGAGCTGGAGACGGCGTCTGGGGAATGTCCTGATTCGTTGGGGGCAGGCCCTAAAACCCGCTGCAGCGATTCGTCCGGCCCCCACGCCGCTAAAGCGCTCGGCCGTGAGTCAGATGCCTGGCCTCCGCTCACCGCTGACGATTGATCAGGCGGTGCGTGAAAGGGACCTGAGCCTTTTGAAGCGCGAGGCCAGCGATGCCTTGGCGGCCCTGGGTGCCGCCCATGCGGTGGTCAGCTCAGCGCGTCTCGCCCAGATCCAGACCATCCGCTCGGAGGTGGATCGGGGAACGGTCGAGCAGGACGCCTTGATCGAGGTCGCTGGTGATTACCAGGCCTGGCAAAACGATCAGGTACGTCTGTTTGATGCCTTGGCCTTGGTGCTCGGCATCACGGTCCCGGACGGCTCTGCTTTCGATCAGATCGAGGAGGAGATGGTGGCTGCTGCTGGTGAGCACCTCAACGCTTTGACCGCGGAATACCAGCGGCGATTGCTGACCGATCAATTTGAAGCGGGACCCAAAGAAGGCTGATCGGCGGCTCGTTTGATCCAGGTCTGCTGTTTTTTCGTAGACAGAACCAGAACACGGGCTGTATTAGGGACCGGCATTCGGGGCCTCTTCCCTTGACCATCCGGATCGGCATCAATGGTTTTGGTCGGATTGGTCGCTTGGCCTTCCGGCGTGCGATGGCAACCCCCGGCGTCGAGGTCGCCGGCATCAATGACCTCATTGATGTGGAGTACCTGGCTTACCTGCTTCGCTACGACTCCACCCACGGCCGCTTTAAGGGCGAGGTCAAGGTTGAGAACGGTCAGCTGGTGGTGAATGGAAGCGCCATCCGGATCACGGCGGAGCGCGACCCCAGCAACCTCCAGTGGGATGCCATTGGTGTGGACACGGTGCTGGAGAGCACCGGATTTTTTCTGACGGACCCTCTGGCACGTACCCACATCACTGCAGGTGCGAGGCGGGTGGTGATGAGTGCCCCCTCCAAGGACGAGACCCCGATGTTCGTGATGGGGGTGAATCACAGCAGCTATGGCGGCCAGGACATCGTGTCCAACGCCAGCTGCACCACCAACTGCCTGGCCCCCCTGGCCAAGGTGGTCCACGACAACTTCGGAATTGTCAGTGGCTTGATGAGCACGGTTCATGCCACGACCGCCACGCAAAAACCAGTGGACAGCCCATCTTTGAAGGACTGGCGTGGAGGCCGGGGGGCCGGCCAGAGCATCATCCCCAGCTCCACCGGGGCGGCGAAGGCTGTGGGCCGGGTGATCCCAGAGCTCAACGGCAAGCTCACAGGTATGGCTTTCCGCGTCCCGACTCCGGACGTCTCGGTGGTGGATCTGACCGTCAACCTGGCCAGGCCCGCAAGTTATGAGCAGGTCAAAGCGGCGATGAAGGCCGCTTCAGAAGGGGAGCTCAAGGGAATCCTGGGCTACACGGAGGACCAGGTGGTCTCCAATGACTTCTTGGGGGAGAGCTGCACCTCGGTGTTTGATGCCGGTGCGGGGATGGCCCTGAGCGACACCTTCATGAAACTGGTGTCCTGGTACGACAACGAGTGGGCCTACAGCTGCAAGTGCATCGATCTGATCTGTCACATGGCCGCTGTCAGTTGAAACCAGAGCGGGAGGCTGAGCACAGCCGCCCCACTGCTCCAGAGAACCAGGCGGGCGGCGGGGATGGTTTCCTCACCGCCTTTGTTTTGGGCATCGGCGGCTTCCGCCAGTAGCAGGACGGACATGGCGGTGGGGGCAGCAGCTTGCAGGACCAGCGCTTGTTGCATCAGCGCCGGCAGCTGCAGCAGCACGCTCACCAGCCACATCACGCCCGGCAGCACCAGGAGCTTGATGGTGAGGGCTGCGGTGAGTGAGGGACTGCTTCTTTTCTCGGCCTGATCGATCCTCTGGAGCACCAACCCCAAGCGCATGCCCACCAGGAGCAGGAGCAGCCAGAGCACAACCCGGGCTGGGAGCCAGAGCCACTGCCCCAGGAGCGATCCCCAAGGGCTGATCCCGAGGGGGAGGGCGATGAGCAGGGCCTGAACGACAGGGGTTTTGAACAAGGTCAGTGCGCTTGCTCGGCTTTGGCCCGGGGAGAGCAGTAGGGGGCCGGCGCTCCAGGTGATCAGGGTGCCAATCAGGTCATAGATGAGGCTGAAGCCCAGGGCCTCGCTGGGCAACAGGGCAATGGCAACCGGTAGTCCGAAGTAGCCGGTGTTGCCCACCACAGCCCCCAGTTGCAGGCTTCGAGCCGGCAGCAGAGCCGGGATCTGGCGGCAGAGGAACAGGCCGCTGGCGGTCACCGCGGCAATGAGTCCAGCCATGGGGATGGCGCTCAGGGGCAAACCGCTCTTCAGCAACAGTCCCGTGAGGCTTAAGGGCATCCCCCAGCGCAATAGAGGTGGGGCCAGTTGGCTCGGAAGCGCTGGGAAACGCCGGCCCAGCCAGAACCCAGCCAAGAGGCAAGGGGCGAGTTCCAGCAGCAGGCGCAGCCTGGCAGCTTGCCGATGGGCTTGGGCAGAGCTAACCAGGGGGTAAGCGCCGGAGGGGGAGCTGTGGACGACAGGCCGATCACACCCCATGCGGTTCCGATCTTTGATTCCGACGGCAACCTCACCTATGTGGGCGATGACGGTCGTCGTTATGTGGTGGGACCCCTTCCGGAAACCGACGAGGCCAATGTCGATCGGGTGATGGAACGCCTGCGGGAGGGACAGGCCCTGTTCTCCCAGATTGAGCAGTTGTCAGGGCAGTGGCTGGACTACGTCAGTAGCTCTGACTTGGCCCGTCATTCGGCGTTGGCCCTACTGCTGACGACCTTGGAGACCTTCCTGAGTGATCCGGAGTCAGACGAGGACACCTGAACAGCGCGGATCAGTAGCGGAGGCGACAGCGGCTCTGGTATATTTCTGGGCCGCTCAGCGATCGAGAGATCACGGGCGGCGAACTGAAAACCGGGTTTACCCGGTGATGTAAGTTCAACAAGCGGTCGAGAGGCCGCGGACCGATAACCCGAGAGACCTGAGAGGGTCGAGCTGAGAAGCGTGTGGTTGTTGGAGCACCTGGACAACTGAACGTTTAGGAACTGACGCTTTCACTGCGTTAGTCGCGAGCTGAGGCTGAGAGGCTGAGGTGAGTGGTTAACGAAGATGCAGTGAGGGTGTGAGGTCCCGTCAAAAATTATTTAGTTGTGGAAGCTTGCTGCTTGCATGATTGTCGACTCTCACGGTTGACGGTTGTGTCGGTGTGCAGTGAGTGGAGCAACGACCGGATCTGAGATCCTGGAAAGTCTGAACGAAAGAGATTTTGTTTTGCACTCTTTGAACGCTTCTGTCAGAGGAAGTGGCATCAACTGCAGCAGTGCGCCAGTGCTGACTGTGGGTGAAGCAAATCAAATTGAGACTGTGAAAGCAGTCAATAGGATTTGATCTACAACGGAGAGTTTGATCCTGGCTCAGGATGAACGCTGGCGGCGTGCTTAACACATGCAAGTCGAACGAACCTTCGGGTTAGTGGCGGACGGGTGAGTAACGCGTGAGAATCTGCCCTCAGGAGGGGGATAACGGTTGGAAACGACCGCTAATACCCCATATGCCGCGAGGTGAAATGAATTTCGCCTGAGGATGAGCTCGCGTCTGATTAGTTAGTTGGTGGGGTAAAGGCCTACCAAGACATCGATCAGTAGCTGGTCTGAGAGGATGATCAGCCACACTGGGACTGAGACACGGCCCAGACTCCTACGGGAGGCAGCAGTGGGGAATTTTCCGCAATGGGCGAAAGCCTGACGGAGCAACGCCGCGTGAGGGATGAAGGCCTCTGGGCTGTAAACCTCTTTTATCAAGGAAGAAGATCTGACGGTACTTGATGAATAAGCCACGGCTAATTCCGTGCCAGCAGCCGCGGTAATACGGGAGTGGCAAGCGTTATCCGGAATTATTGGGCGTAAAGCGTCCGCAGGCGGTCTGTCAAGTCTGCTGTTAAAGCGTGGAGCTTAACTCCATTTCGGCAGTGGAAACTGACAGACTAGAGTGTGGTAGGGGCAGAGGGAATTCCCGGTGTAGCGGTGAAATGCGTAGATATCGGGAAGAACACCAGTGGCGAAGGCGCTCTGCTGGGCCATAACTGACGCTCATGGACGAAAGCCAGGGGAGCGAAAGGGATTAGATACCCCTGTAGTCCTGGCCGTAAACGATGAACACTAGGTGTCGGGGGAATCGACCCCCTCGGTGTCGTAGCCAACGCGTTAAGTGTTCCGCCTGGGGAGTACGCACGCAAGTGTGAAACTCAAAGGAATTGACGGGGGCCCGCACAAGCGGTGGAGTATGTGGTTTAATTCGATGCAACGCGAAGAACCTTACCAGGGTTTGACATCCTGCGAATCTCTTGGAAACGAGAGAGTGCCTTCGGGAACGCAGTGACAGGTGGTGCATGGCTGTCGTCAGCTCGTGTCGTGAGATGTTGGGTTAAGTCCCGCAACGAGCGCAACCCACGTCGTTAGTTGCCAGCATTTAGTTGGGCACTCTAGCGAGACCGCCGGTGATAAACCGGAGGAAGGTGTGGATGACGTCAAGTCATCATGCCCCTTACATCCTGGGCTACACACGTACTACAATGCTACGGACAAAGGGCAGCAAACTCGCGAGAGCTAGCAAATCCCATAAACCGTGGCTCAGTTCAGATCGTAGGCTGCAACTCGCCTACGTGAAGGAGGAATCGCTAGTAATCGCAGGTCAGCATACTGCGGTGAATACGTTCCCGGGCCTTGTACACACCGCCCGTCACACCATGGAAGTTGGCCACGCCCGAAGCCGTTACTCCAACCCTTGTGGAGGAGGACGTCGAAGGTGGGGCTGATGACTGGGGTGAAGTCGTAACAAGGTAGCCGTACCGGAAGGTGCGGCTGGATCACCTCCTAACAGGGAGACAAACAACGATTTTGATGCCTGAGTACTTTTATTCTTAGGCCGAAATCCTGTCACCTTAGGTCGATCGGTACCTCAACTTCAATCCTGTGAGTCGAAAGACTGCATAACGATTGATTTTTAGTTCCTAAACGTTGTCTAGGTCACCCCATAGAGGGTTCACTTCCTGGGCCATTAGCTCAGGTGGTTAGAGCGCACCCCTGATAAGGGTGAGGTCCCTGGTTCAAGTCCAGGATGGCCCATTCCAAACTCCATTTTGGATCCTTTGGGGGTTTAGCTCAGTTGGTAGAGCGCCTGCTTTGCAAGCAGGATGTCAGCGGTTCGAGTCCGCTAACCTCCACTAACATATCTGAACTCCAAAGCCAGGAAGAGCTTCTTGGTTGGTGACTAGACGTTGTTCGCTGAATGATTCCACTGGATAGCCAGTCGTATTCAGCCTCAGCTCATTCGATTGACACGGTTGTGTTGATTTGGTTGAGCTGATGCTGAGTTCACTCCTGAAAGGGAGGGGATTTAGCAGAACCTTGACAACTGCATAGGTGAGTCTGGAAAGACAAAGCATCTCATAGAGGCTAGTTCGAAAGAGCTAGTGATTCTATTTTTTGAGAGCCGAGACCTTCTAGCGTTCTTCCCAATCCGCCGAGGAGCGGGGAGTTTGATCCTTCTTTCTAACTGATGAGTGAGCAGAGCAATCTGTTGATTGATTAAGAGAAAGTCGAGAGAATGGGCCTCAACAGCCTGAAGCGTTAGGAGGATAAATTGGTCAAGCTACAAAGGGCTCACGGTGGATACCTTGGCACACAGAGGCGATGAAGGACGTGTTTACCTGCGATAAGTCTCGGGGAGCTGGAAAAACGCTTTGATCCGGGAATTTCCGAATGGGGCAACCCCTAGAACGGCCAGCTGAATCTATAGGCTGGCGCGAGCCAACCCAGCGAACTGAAACATCTTAGTAGCTGGAGGAAAGGAAAGTAAAAACGACTCCCTAAGTAGCGGCGAGCGAACGGGGAAGAGCCTAAACCGATAGTTTCGACTATCGGGGTTGTGGGACAGCAACGTGTATCAGGGATGTTAGAGGAAGCGTTTGAATGGCGCGCCACAGAGGGTGAAAGCCCCGTATTCGAAAACTGAACTGAGCTAGCTGTATCCCGAGTAGCACGGAGCACGTGGAATTCCGTGTGAATCAGCGAGGACCACCTCGTAAGGCTAAGTACTCCTGTGTGACCGATAGCGCAACAGTACCGCGAGGGAAAGGTGAAAAGAACCCCGGGAGGGGAGTGAAATAGAACATGAAACCGTGAGCTTACAAGCAATGGGAGCCCTACTCATAGGGTGACCGTGTGCCTGTTGAAGAATGAGCCGGCGACTTATAGGCACTGGCAGGTTAAACCGGAAATGGTGGAGCCATAGCGAAAGCGAGTCTGAATAGGGCGATTGTCGGTGTTTATAGACCCGAACCCGGGTGATCTAACCATGGCCAGGATGAAGCTTGGGTGATACCAAGTGGAGGTCCGAACCGACTGATGTTGAAAAATCAGCGGATGAGCTGTGGTTAGGGGTGAAATGCCAATCGAACCCGGAGCTAGCTGGTTCTCCCCGAAATACGTTGAGGCGTAGCGTCTAGTGCTCCAGCAGGGGGGTAAAGCCACCGTTTCGGTGCGGGCTGCGAGAGCGGTACCAAATCGAGACGAACTCTGAATACCCTGTGTGTAACTAGGCAGTCAGACTGTGGGGGATAAGCTCCATGGTCGAAAGGGAAACAGCCCAGACCGCCAGCTAAGGTCCCCAAATCAACACTAAGTGATAAAGGAGGTGGGATTGCCGAGACAACCAGGAGGTTTGCCTAGAAGCAGCCATCCTCAAAGGAGTGCGTAATAGCTCACTGGTCGAGCGATCCTGCGCCGAAAATGAACGGGGCTAAGTGTTGTACCGAAGCTGCGGATTAAACTTGTTTAATGGTAGGGGAGCGTTCTATGTGGGGTGAAGCGTTAGCGTAAGCGGGCGTGGACTGCATAGAAGTGAGAATGTCGGCTTGAGTAGCGAAAAAATGGGTGAGAATCCCATTCCCCGAAACCCTAAGGGTTCCTCCGGCAGGCTCGTCCGCGGAGGGTTAGTCAGGACCTAAGGCGAGGCCGAAAGGCGTAGTCGATGGATAACAGGTCAACATTCCTGTACTGATCATGTTTTGGGAAGGAGGACGGAGAAGGCTAGCCAATCCGGATGTTGGTTACCGGTCCAAGCGTTCGAGGCGTTGAGAGCTGGCGAAAACAGCTTGAGCTGAGGCGTGAGTGCGAGCTGCTACGGCAGCGAAGTTGGTGACGTCAAGCTTCCAAGAAAAGCCCTATACCCGTTAAGGCATGATTACCTGTACCCGAAACCGACACAGGTGGGGTGGTAGAGAATACCGAGGGGCGCGAGGTAACTCTCTCTAAGGAACTCGGCAAAATGACCCCGTAACTTCGGGAGAAGGGGTGCCAGCGAGAGCTGGTCGCAGTGAATAGGCCCAGGCGACTGTTTACCAAAAACACAGGTCTCCGCTAAGTCGCAAGACGATGTATGGGGGCTGACGCCTGCCCAGTGCCGGAAGGTTAAAGAAGTTGGTCAGCGCAAGCGAAGCTAACGACTGAAGCCCCGGTGAACGGCGGCCGTAACTATAACGGTCCTAAGGTAGCGAAATTCCTTGTCGGGTAAGTTCCGACCCGCACGAAAGGCGTAACGATCTGGGCGCTGTCTCGGAGAGAGGCTCGGCGAAATAGAATTGTCTGTGAAGATGCGGACTACGTGCACCCGGACAGAAAGACCCTATGAAGCTTTACTGTAGCTTGGTATTGTGCTCGGGCTCGCAATGCGCAGGATAGGTGGGAGGCTTTGATCCATTGCTTGTGGGTGATGGTGAGCCACTGGTGAGATACCACTCTTTGCGAGCTAGGGTTCTAACGGTTACCCGTTATCCGGGAACCGGACAGTATCTGGTGGGCAGTTTGACTGGGGCGGTCGCCTCCTAAAAGGTAACGGAGGCGCGCAAAGGTTCCCTCAGGCTGGTTGGAAATCAGCCGACGAGTGCAAAAGCAGAAGG
This sequence comes from Synechococcus sp. W4D4, assembly GCF_047716805.1. Lineage (NCBI taxonomy): Bacteria > Bacillati > Cyanobacteriota > Cyanophyceae > Synechococcales > Synechococcaceae > Synechococcus > Synechococcus sp. W4D4. The sequence goes on from NZ_CP180404.1 coordinate 469,686, forward strand.
GAGCTTGACTGTGAGACCTACAAGTCGAACAGGTACGAAAGTAGGCTTTAGTGATCCGACGGTTCTGAGTGGAAGGGCCGTCGCTCAACGGATAAAAGTTACTCTAGGGATAACAGGCTGATCTCCCCCAAGAGTTCACATCGACGGGGAGGTTTGGCACCTCGATGTCGGCTCATCGCAACCTGGGGCTGAAGTCGGTCCCAAGGGTTGGGCTGTTCGCCCATTAAAGCGGTACGCGAGCTGGGTTCAGAACGTCGTGAGACAGTTCGGTCCATATCCGGTGCATGCGCAGGAATATTGAGAGGATTTCTCCCTAGTACGAGAGGACCGGGAGGAACGCACCTCTGGTGTACCAGTTATCGTGCCAACGGTAAACGCTGGGTAGCCATGTGCGGAGTGGATAACCGCTGAAAGCATCTAAGTGGGAAGCCCACCTCAAGATGAGTATTCCCATGGCTTAAGCCAGTAAGGTCACGGGAAGAACACCCGTTGATAGGCTCTATGTGGAAGCGCAGTAATGCGTGAAGCAGAGGAGTACTAATAGACCGAGGGCTTGACCAAATCTCATCTCTCAAAACACAAAGGCCGTCAGGTCACTGTGGAGAGCTTTGACTTCCAGAGCGACTGCCTGAAGCCTGCGAAAGCAGGTAAAAGGCAGACTCGTAACCTATGCAGTTCTCAGGGTTCACCTGAGAGCGAAGAACTATCCTGGTGTCCATGGCGCAGTGGAACCACTCCGATCCATCTCGAACTCGGCTGTGAAACGCTGTAGCGCCGACGATATTTGGGGGGTAGCCCCCTGAGAAAATAGGTCGATGCCAGGTAAAACATTCGCTCCAATCACTCAATCCATGCTGTTTGTCCTTGAACGGTTAAGCCATGGGTTGAGACGAGAAAGCCACCCCAAAAGGGTGGCTTTTTTGTGTCTACACGACAGCAGCAGCCGGGGGCGTTCGGGCTGAACTTGCTCTGAAGCGCTAAAACATCAAAAAAGAAAGCCGCCGGAGCTTCTGCCCTGGCGGCTTTTTGCAGTCAAAGCAGTCGCCAGCCCAACTCAGGAGCGGTGCACGTGCACCTGTTTCCAGGTCCCGCCAAGCTTCTGCCAGATCCGCGTCTCGCAGCAACGCGCCGTCAGCGGATCTCCATTCACCAACTTCTGCGTCAGCCGGGTGTAGCTCAACACCACTGATTCATCGTTGAACATTGGATTAAGTGCATCATTGACTTGTTATCTTGCGGGTTGAATATGATTGAGCGAGCTCTCTTTCGTTTGGCGCTCCTGTCTTTTTGTTGAGAGGTCATTGCTCAAGAGCTGCTCTTTAAGGTCATCTGCATCTGTTTTTCTCTTGCATTTCTGAGGCCCTTGTGTTCCCTCTGTGGTTCCTTCCCTGAGGTGGCTGAGCATTATGGGGCAATAAAAAAAGCCCGGTCAATGACCAGGCTTATCTGTTGTTGCGAGTCAGACCTGAACTTCAGACGGAAGCGAATTCAGGGATGGAAGGAGTGGTGGAGTCCTTGCGGATGACCACCTGCTTGTCGTCGTCGACATCCACCAGGGCGGTGTCGCCTTCACCAATGCGGCCGGAAAGGAACTCTTCGGCGAGGGAGTCTTCCAGCAGGCGCATCACTGCACGGCGCAGCGGGCGAGCTCCATAGCTGGGGTTGTAGCCCTCATCGACCAGGCGCTCCTTGAAGGCCTCGGTCACCGTCAGGGTGATGCCCTTCTCCAGCATCCGCGTGAAGACCTCCTTGAGCATGATCTCGGAAATCTCCTTCACCTCGTCGCGGCTGAGCTGACGGAAGACGATGATCTCGTCCAGACGGTTCAGGAACTCGGGGCGGAAGTACTGCTTGAGTTCTTCGTTCACCAAGGAGCGGATTCGGTTGTAGTTGGTCTCTTCGGCATCGCCGCCAGAGAACTCAAAACCGAGGCCACCGCCACCCTTTTCGATGACCTTCGAACCAATGTTCGAGGTCATGATGATCAAGGTGTTCTTGAAGTCCACCGTGCGGCCCTTGGAATCGGTCAGGCGACCGTCTTCAAGAAGTTGCAGCAGCAGGTTGAACACATCCGGGTGGGCCTTCTCGATCTCATCGAACAGCACCACGGTGTAGGGGCGGCGGCGAACCGCTTCAGTCAGCTGGCCACCTTCGTTGAAGCCCACATATCCCGGAGGAGAACCGATCAGCTTGCTGACCGTGTGGCGCTCCATGAACTCCGACATGTCCAGGCGGATCATCGCCTCTTCGCTGCCGAAGAAGTAGGCCGCCAAGGACTTCGTCAGCTCGGTCTTACCGACACCGGTGGGGCCGGAGAAGATGAAGCTGGCGATTGGTCGGTTGGGGTTCTTCAGGCCCACCCGAGCACGACGAATAGCGCGGGAGACAGCCTTCACGGCTTCGTCCTGACCGATCAAGCGCTGGTGGAGGGTTTCCTCCATGTTCAGCAACTTTGCGGACTCGCTCTCGGTGAGCTTCTGGACCGGGACGCCGGTCCAAGAGGCCACGATCTGGGCGATGTCCTCTTCGGTCACCATCGGACCGGCCTCAGCGAACACCGGTGTGCCGACAACCGCCACAGGCGTCTCGGCCGTCGTGGTCTCTGCAGAGGTCTCTGCCGATTCGTCAGCGGGCTTCTCGTCCTTGCGGTTCTGAAGGATGGAGCGGATCTGCTCGCGCAGTTCCACTTCCTTGTCACGCAGCTCCCCGGCTTTGGTGAAGTCCTGCTCACGCACGGCCTCATCCTTCTGCTTCTCGATGTCACGCAGCTGCTTGTCGACTTCCTTGGCCGCTGGGGGCAGCTTGGAATTCATCAGGCGTACGCGGCTGCCGGCCTCATCGATCAGGTCGATGGCTTTGTCAGGCAGGAAGCGATCGGAGATGTAGCGATCCCCCAGGGTGGCGGCTGCCACCAAGGCCTCATCCGCAATCGTCAGACGGTGGTGCGATTCATAGCGCTCCTTCAGACCGCGCAGAATCTCGATGGTGTCCTCAACGGAGGGCTCACCCACCTGCACGGGCTGGAAGCGACGCTCCAGGGCGGCATCACGCTCAATGTGTTTGCGGTACTCATCGAGGGTGGTTGCGCCGATGCACTGCAACTCACCTCGTGCCAGAGCCGGCTTGAGGATGTTGGCGGCATCGATGGCGCCCTCGGCTGCGCCGGCTCCAATCAGGGTGTGGACCTCGTCGATCACCAGGATCACGTTCCCGGCGCCGCGGATCTCCTCCATGATCTTTTTTAGGCGTTCCTCAAATTCGCCCCGATACTTGGTGCCGGCCACCAAGAGACCGATGTCTAGGGTCAGGACACGTTTGTCTTCGAGGATGTCCGGGATATCGCCGGAATTGATGCGCTGAGCCAAGCCTTCGGCGATGGCGGTCTTGCCGACCCCGGGTTCGCCAATGAGGACCGGGTTGTTCTTGGTGCGGCGACCCAGGATCTGGATCACCCGTTCGATCTCGTGCTGGCGACCGACGACGGGATCGAGCTTGCCGTCGGAGGCTTGTTGGGTCAGGTTGCTGCCGAATTCGTCGAGGGTCGGGGTCTTGGTCGAGCCCTTACCGCCGCCGCCGCCGCTGGCTACTTCGGCGGTTTCGCCGAGCATGCGGATCACCTGGGTGCGGACCTTGGCGAGATCCACGCCGAGGTTTTCAAGGACACGAGCAGCGACACCCTCGCCTTCGCGAATCAGGCCTAACAGCAGGTGCTCAGTGCCGATGTAGTTGTGCCCGAGTTGGCGCGCTTCTTCCAGCGACAGTTCGAGAACGCGTTTCGCCCTCGGTGTAAATGGAATCTCAACGGCTACGAAGCCGGAGCCGCGGCCGATGATTTTCTCGACTTCGACCCGAGCGTCCTTGAGGTTCACGCCCATGGACTTCAGGACCTTGGCGGCGACGCCCGTGCCCTCTCCGATCAAACCCAGCAGGATCTGCTCAGTGCCAACGAAGTTGTGACCCAGGCGGCGGGCCTCTTCTTGGGCCAGCATGATCACCTTGATGGCCTTCTCGGTAAACCGCTCGAACATGGGGCGGGGCCTGGCTGCATGTATCCCCAATTTATCAGGGTTGCTTGGGGGTGTGTGAGATCAATTTGAAAAGGTCGGAATCGACCGTCCCATCAGGGTTTAGGCGGCCTGATCGTCACACCGAAGCCGCTCAATGTTTCCGGTTCTCGCTATCAGGAATGGGCGGCAATCCGTACCGCCTCTCAGTCGTGTAATTCAAGCCATTGGATCAGGGCATCGCTTCCGTTGCGGTAGTAGCCGCGACGAATCCCAGCAGTCCTGAAGCCCAGCCGCCCGTAGAGCCCCAGTGCCGCCGCGTTGTCTGAGGCCACCTCGAGGGTTGCCTGACGGGCGCCATCCCCTCGCGCCTGATTGAGTAAGGACTGGAGAACTTGACGCCCTAAGCCCAATCGGCGGTGCGTTGGGTCGACGGCCAGGGTCGTGATTTGCAGTTCATCCAGCACGAGAAGGCCGCAGGCCAGGGCCAGCAGTTGATCCCCTTGCCATAGGCCCAGCCCGGGCCGCTTCTGGTCGGCGAGTTCGCTGATCCATTGCCCTTCGCTCCAGAGCCCCCCCAGGGCGGCTTGGTCGAGGACGAGGCAAGCGTTGAGGTGGTCGGGGAGCAGCGTCCCAATGCGGGGCGTCGACGCGGCTGTGTCACTCGCCACCGGGACCTCGATAGGGCCTCTTTAGGATCGCCCCATGATTAGTTCGATGGCGACAGCCGATCTCCAAGTGAGCACCCGGCCCTTTGAGAGCAACCGCGATACCAACAGTCCCAACCGCAACCTCACCCCGGTGACCACGGCCATCGGGCCCGAGGGCGGCTTGGAGGTTGGCGGCTGCGGGCTGAGCGAGCTCGCCCGGCGCTACGGCACACCCTTGTACGTGCTGGATGAAGCCACCTTGCGCGGCACGGCGCAGGCCTACCGCAAGGCTCTGGCCTCCCACTACCCGGGTGCTGCTCTGGCGCTCTACGCCTCGAAGGCCAACAGCAGCCTGGCGATTACAGCCGTGGTCGCCTCCGAAGGGCTCGGCCTCGATGCCGTCTCCGCTGGTGAGCTGCTCACGGCGGTTCAAGGGGGAATGCCCCCGGAGCGCATCGTTTTTCACGGAAATAACAAGAGCCTGGAAGAGCTCCAGCTGGCTGCCGATCTCGGGGTCACCGTTGTCGCGGACAACTGGTCGGATCTCGAGCTGCTGGCCTCCCTCGGCTTGAGTCAGCCTGTGCGGTTGATGCTGCGCTTCACGCCCGGCATCGAGTGCCACACGCACGAGTACATCCGCACCGGGCACCTCGACAGCAAGTTCGGTTTTGACCCTGACCAGCTCGAGCCGGTGCTGCAGCACCTCAAGGGCTGCAGCTGGGCCCAGGTCAGCGGCCTGCACGCCCACATCGGTTCCCAGATTTTTGAGCTCCAACCCCACCGCGACCTGGCGGCCGTGATGGCTGATGCCCTGAAGCTTGCTCGTGAGCTCGGCCATCCCGTCTCCGATCTGAACGTTGGTGGTGGCCTGGGGATTCGCTACGTCGAATCGGATGATCCCCCGTCCATCGATGAATGGGTTCGCACCGTGGCCGAGGCCGTTGCTGGTGCTTGCCAGGAGCGGGGCCTTGATCTGCCCCGTCTTCTCTGTGAGCCCGGCCGCTCCCTGGTGGCCACAGCTGGCGTGACCCTCTACAGCGTTGGAAGTCGGAAGGACATTCCCGGGATCCGCACCTATCTCTCCGTGGATGGCGGGATGAGCGACAACCCCCGTCCGATTACCTACCAGTCCCTTTACACGGCTGTCCTGGCGGATCGTCCTGAAGCCGAGGCCAGTGACACCGTCACCCTGGCCGGCAAACACTGCGAGTCCGGCGACGTTTTGCTCAAGGACCTCGCCTTGCCTCCAGCTGAGGCTGGTGATGTTTTGGCAGTCTTTGCCACCGGCGCTTACAACGCCTCGATGGCTTCGAACTACAACCGGATCCCCCGTCCTGCAGCCGTGATGGTGCATGACGGCATGGCGGAGTTGGTGCAACGACGAGAGTTGCCAGAGGAACTGCTGCGCTACGACGTTCTTCCCGAACGCCTTCGGCCGGTACTCTGATAGCCAGAAAGTAGAGCAAGGGTGCTCGGGTTGATCGGGGGAATCCAGCTGGGCTTTGTGCTGGATCTCCTTTTGGCCACCGCCCTTGGCATGGTCGTCCTGGCTCGGGTCAATGAGCCACGGACGCTTTGGTTGTTGCGGGGCTACCTGACGCTGGTTGCCCTGGCCTGGGTTGTTCAGCGCTACGCCAACCTGCCCCTCACCAGCAAGTTGGTGGACGCGCTGGTCATGGCCTGCAGCCTGGCCCTGGCCATCCTCTGGCAAGGGGAGTTGCGGCGGCTCATGGAGCTGCTGGGGACCGGGCGCCTGGATGTCCTCTTTGGCAGTCAACGGGCCGACAAGATTGCCTCGAGCTCCGTCGGTGTCCTCAGTGAGGCGGCGGGTCGTCTCTCACAAATTCGTCGCGGCGGCCTGATTGTTCTGGACCTGGGCAGCGACCTGCGTCCAGAGGACTTCTTGAACCCGGGCATTCCTCTGGACGCTCAGCTTTCGGTCGACCTCCTGCTGAACCTCTTCTCCATCGACACACCGCTGCATGACGGCGCGGTTCTGGTCAAAGGCAATCGAATTCTCTCGGCCGGGGTGATCCTGCCCCTCTCCCGTCAGGGGGTGAACCGCTACGGCACCCGGCACCTGGCAGCCCTAGGCATCACTGAGCGCTTTGATCGCTGTCTCTGCATCGTGGTCTCCGAAGAGACCGGCACCTTGTCGCTGGCCAAACAGGGCCGGTTGGAGCGACCGATTACAAGTTCGCGCCTGCAGGAATTGTTGAGCGAAGCACTAGCGCAGGCCCCGAAATCCTCCGGAAAAGGTGGTGGTCGTAGCGTGTCCGTAGATTCGTCCGAGCCTCTCGCATGAGTCGTTCCCTGACGACTGCCTTAACTGTCGAAGGGAACAGGCCCTCGCGCTGTGCCCTCCCGCCTGGGTTGGACCCTGGCCGCCTACCGGCGCACGTCGCCGTGATCATGGACGGCAACGGTCGTTGGGCTGGACAGCGCAAGCTCCCCCGGGTGATGGGGCATCGCGAAGGGGTGGAAGCCCTGAAACGCACCCTGCGTCTATGCAGCGACTGGGGCATTGGCTCGCTCACGGCCTACGCCTTCTCCACCGAGAACTGGAACCGCCCCGGGGAGGAGGTCAGCTTCTTGATGACCCTGTTCGAGCGCGTGCTGGCCAAAGAGCTCAAGGCGCTCGAGCAAGAACAGGTGCGCATTCGCTTCCTCGGCGATCTTGAGCAGCTCCCAGAGGGACTCCAGCAGCTGATCGAGGACGCCACGGATCGCACCGCTTCGAACACCGGCATTCGTTTCAATGTCTGCACTAACTACGGCGGTCGCCGTGAGCTGGTTCGTGCTGCCCGGCTGTTGGCAGAACAGGTCGCCCGCGGTGAGCTGGATCCAGCGGCGATCAATGAGCAGGCTTTCGCCTCCCATCTCCTGACCGCCGGCGAACCGGATCCTGATCTGTTGATCCGCACCAGCGGGGAGCAGCGCATCAGTAATTTCCTGCTCTGGCAACTCGCCTATGCCGAGCTGCACATCACCGACGTCCTCTGGCCCGATTTCGATGAAGCGGCCCTGGTGACGGCTTTGATGGATTTTCAGAATCGCCAACGCCGCTTCGGTGGCGTTGAGTCCGTCTCCTCCTAAACCGCGTGACCTCCTCCTCCGTTTCGGTGCGCCACGACTGGAGCACCTCTGAGATTCAGGCGCTCTTGGAGTTGCCCTTGATGGACCTGCTCTGGCAAGCCCAGGGCGTGCATCGTCAGGCCAACCCTGGCTATCGGGTCCAGTTGGCCTCGTTGTTGAGCGTCAAGACCGGGGGCTGTGAGGAGGACTGCGCCTATTGCCCGCAGTCGATGCACAACAGCAGCGATGTGACGGGGCAACCGGAACTGGAGGTGGAACCAGTCTTGGCCCGGGCCCGGGCGGCAAAGGACGCTGGAGCCCATCGCTTCTGCATGGGCTGGGCCTGGAGGGACATCCGCGATGGGGCGCCCTTTGAGGCGATGTTGTCGATGGTGCGCGGCGTCCGTGCCTTGGGGATGGAGGCCTGCGTTACCGCCGGGATGCTGACCGACAGTCAGGCCGCCCGCCTGGCGGAGGCGGGACTGACTTCCTACAACCACAACCTCGACACCAGCCCGGAGCATTACGACCGGATCATCACCACCCGTACCTATGAGGAGCGGCTCGAGACCCTGGCCCGGGTACGAAAGGCGGGGATCTCGATGTGCTGCGGCGGGATCATCGGCATGGGCGAGACCCTGACTGACCGCGCCTCGCTGCTGCAGGTGCTGGCCTCGATGAATCCCCACCCCGAGAGCGTGCCGATTAACGCCCTGGTGGCTGTGGAGGGCACTCCGCTGGAAGAGCAACCCGCCATCGATCCCCTTGAGCTTGTGCGGATGGTGGCGGTGGCCCGAATCCTGATGCCCCACAGCCGCGTGCGCCTCAGTGCTGGCCGGGAAACCATGAGCCGTGAGGGCCAGGTCCTCTGCCTGTTGGCGGGGGCTGACTCGATCTTCTACGGCGAGACCCTGCTCACCACGGGGAATCCCGATGTGGAGGCTGATCAGCAATTGATGAGCGTGGCGGGCGTCAACCCCTGGCAGGAGCAGGTGCCGGCGTGAGCGCCCTGGTGATGGCCTTCTATGGCTTCACCGCCATGGAGGGTTTGCCTGGGCTGCAGCAGGAGCTGAAGGAGCTGGCGCAGCAGGGAGGCGTGCTCGGCACGATCCTGCTGGCTGAGGAAGGGGTCAACGGCACCATCAGTGGGCCCGATGCTGGTGTGAAGGCAGTCCTGGAGCGGCTGCGCCAGTTGCCTGGTCTGGGGGGGCTTGAGGCCAAGTTCAGCCGCGCTGAGCAGCAGACCTTCCATCGGCTCAAGGTGCGGCTCAAGCGCGAGATCGTCAGCATGGGCTGCCCCACGGTGAAACCGGCTGAGCAGGTGGGGACCTACGTTCCGCCGGCGCAGTGGGATGAACTGATCACTGATCCCGACACCCTGGTGGTGGATACGCGCAATCGCTACGAGGTGGAGGTCGGCAGCTTCGCTGGGGCGATTGATCCAGGAACTGAGAGCTTTCGTGAGTTCCCGTCTTGGGTCGAGCAGACGCTGCGGCCGCTGGTGCAGAAGACGCAACCCAAGGCAATCGCGATGTTCTGTACCGGTGGGATTCGCTGCGAGAAGAGCACCGCCTATCTGTTGCAGCAGGGCTTTGAGAACGTCCATCACCTCCAGGGCGGGATCCTGCGCTACCTCGAGGAGATCCCCGAAGAGCGCAGCAGTTGGCAGGGTGAGTGCTACGTCTTTGACCAGCGGGTGAGCGTCAATCACCAGCTCCAGCCCGGCAGCTACAGCCTCTGCCACGCCTGCGGCTTGCCGGTGTCCCCTGAGCAGCGCCTGGAGCCCAGCTACCGCGAAGGCATCAGCTGCCCCCATTGCGTTGAGCGCTTCAGTGACGCCGATCGCCTGCGCTTTGCCGAGCGCCAGCGGCAGATGCAGCTGGCCAGGGAGCGGGGCCAGCAGCACCTCGGCTAGGGCGGATGCGACCCGTTCTCTACAGCTTCCGCCGCTGTCCCTATGCGATGCGGGCTCGCCTGGCCTTGGCGGCCGGTGGGCTGGAGGTGGACCTGCGGGAGGTGTCCTTGAAGGCCAAAGCGCCGGAGCTCCTGGAGGCCTCGGCGAAGGGCACCGTCCCGGTCTTAGTAGAAGCCGACGGTGCGGTGCTTGAAGAGAGCCTGGAGATCATGCGCTGGGCGCTGGAGCAGGCCGACCCCCTGGGGTGGTTGCAGGCGGATGGTGCTGCAACCGCGGACCTGATCGCCCAGAACGATGGGCCGTTCAAGCGCCACCTGGATCGCTTCAAGTACCCCGATCGCCATGGCGAGGTGGATCCCCTGGAGCATCGCGCGGCGGCCCTGGTGATCCTGCACCAGTGGGAGCAGCGCCTAGCCGGTGGAGGTTGGTTGCTCGGTGCGCAGGCGACCCTGGCGGACTGGGCCCTGCTGCCCTTTGCGCGCCAGTTCCGTCTAGCCGATCCCGACGGCTTTGCTGCGGAGCCCGGGCTGCAGGGGCTGCGGGACTGGCTGAGGCGTTTTGAGCAGGCTGAACTGTTTCAGCGGGTGATGGAGTCCCCCTGGGCGGAGCGCCGCTGCTGGCGTTCACCGCGCTGGCTCTATCACCTGGCTCTGGCCTCCGATTGGCAGCAGGCCCGCCAGCAGGGGCAGTACCGGATCTCGACCCGGGGTCAGGGCCTGGAGCAGGTGGGGTTCATCCACGCCAGCTACGCCGATCAACTGGAGGGGACGCATCAGCGCTTCTACGCCGATCTCAGCGATCTGCGCTTGTTGGTGATCGATCCAGACCGGTTGGCGGCCCAGGGGATTGAGGTGCGTCCGGAGGCCGCTCCGGGCAGCGGGGAGCTCTTCCCCCATCTGTATGGGCCGTTGCCCTTGGATGCGGTGTGTTTGGTGGAGCGCTACACGCGGTAGTGGTAGCGGCAGGCCAGGATCACCAGGACAGTTCCGTCGACGCGGTAGACGAGCCGATGCTCCGCATCGATGCGCCTGGACCAGCATCCTGAGAGGGATTCCCTGAGGGGCTCTGGCTTGCCAATGCCCTCAAACGGGTTCCTCAGGCAAGCCTGGATCAGTTGGTTGATGCGCCGTAGGGTTTTGCGGTCCTGTCCCTGCCAATAGAGGGAGTCGCCCCAGGCGGCCGGGGTCCAGGTCAGCCGCTCAGGGCTCAGCATCGATCAACGCGTGATCGACCAGCTCCCCGCGATCGGCTTGCTCGAGGGACTGCTGCAGATGGGCGGCGTTGGCGGGACTGCGCAGCAGGTGCACGGTCTCCATCAGGCTGTTGTAGGTCTCGAGAGACATCAGGACGGCGCTGCTGGCATCCCGCCGGGTGATCAAGGTGACGTCCGCATCGGCCTCGACACGATCCAGGACGGCTTTGAAGCTCTGGCGCGCTTCCGAAAAGCTGACCACCTGCATCGCTTTGTACGCTCTTCTGTACATCAGCCTAGGTTGGTTCTGTCGATGAGTGTTCCCGGGCTTGTCGAGATTGAGCAACGGGCCGCGGCGCGGGGGCTCTTGCTGCGCTTGCAGGTCAAGCAGGTCCTGGCGGTCACGACCCTGCGGGTGGTGGTGGCGCGGCCGCGGGAGGGACAGCCGCCCCTTTTGCTCGGCGAACTCAAGGGCTGGGCGTTGCCCTTGCCTGATGGCCTGCAGCTCGACACGATGCGCGTCCAGGGGAAGGACACCCAGGGGGTCGGTGCCTTGATCTGGGCGGCCACCTTTGCCTGGGCCTTGGAAGCCACCCCTTGCCGCAGTGCCCGTCTGCTGGCGATCCGCGACAACGATCAGCAGCACCGCCGTCTGGTCCGCTACTTCCGTCAGCTGGGCTTTGAGCCGACCCGGGATGTGGGGGCCGCGGCGCTGGATCTGCCCCTGCGCTTGGTCTGGGGTGGCGCGGGGTTGCTGATGCGTGGAGACATCACAGCCGGGCTGGAGCGCGTGAGCCGCCGGCTGTGATCGTCGCTGGAGTCGATGTGGGGGGCTCCCGTAAGGGCTTCCATGCCGTCCTGCTCGAGGGGCAAAGCGTTGTGGATCAACTCAACACCCCTGATGCCCAGGCGTTGGCGAACTGGTGTCTCAGGGCCGAGCGGATTGCCATCGATGCCCCCTGCGGTTGGGCTCTGCCGGGGGAGCGTTCTCGCCTGTGTGAACGGCAGCTCTTGGCCGCAGGCATTCACTGCTTTGCGACTCCGACCCGGGAGGCGGGGCTGGCTAGCCGCAGCAATTTCTATGGCTGGATGCTTCGGGGCGAAGCGCTGTATCAGGCGTTGCAGCAGCGTGGAGTGCCGATCGCCCGTGAGCCTGAGGCGCTCCAGGGGCGCTGCTGTTTTGAGAGTTTTCCCCACGGCATCACCATGGCCCTCTCCCCTCAGATTGAGGTGAAGGCCGCGCTGAAGCTCGAGCAACGCACGGCTCTGTTGGAGCGCTTTGGTCTCTCGCTCGCTGGGTTGAACAGCATCGATTGGATTGATGCTGCGGTCTGCGCTCTCTTCGCTCAGCGCCTGGCCGAGGGATCCGCTGTTGCGGTCTACGGCGAGGCTGATGGTGGTTTGTTGATCCTGCCTGCCGTTTGAGGACGTTGGCGATCTGGGGACGCCTCGCCACACTGCCGGGATCCCCTCACGGATTGGCCAGATGGACCTCCATTGGATGGAGCTGCTGCTGAGCCACTCAGGCCAAACCCTGCGCCTGGGGCTGGAGTTTCTCTCGCTGATCTCTGTCGCGATCGGCTTGTTGGCTGTCCTGAGCGGGGCGCGGAAGTTGCGGCTCAGGGAGATTCCGCCCCACCTCATCCAACGCGGTCCCGTCACCTTGGCCCGAGTGACCTTTGGCTCCTGGGTCGCCCTGGCGTTGGAGTTTCAGCTGGGTGCCGATGTGGTTTTGACCACGATCAGCCGCGAGCCCAATGCCCTGATCCAGTTGGGTGCGGTGGCCTTGATTCGAACCTTCCTGAACTTCTTCTTGGCCCTGGAATTGCGCCAAGAGGATCGCCCTTCAGAGCACCAGCGATCAATGAACGACTCGTGAGGTCAATGATTTGATTAAAGCTGCTTGCACTCCATGCTAGGACTTCGATAAGTATTGACTAATGACTTAATTCTTGAGATGTCAGTCTTTGAGGCATATGTTGCTCAACTGTGTTTATTCGGATTGTGACAGTAGTGCCAATTGCTCATTGAGATTTGTCGTTTATGGCGCTGCAGATATAGGCTTCTTTTGTGCACGATCTGTGGGTGCCGACTGACGATGAACCTGGCACGGTTTTTGTCTGCTCTTGCACTCATCCCTTGGCTGTCGGTTCCTGTTCAGGCCGAGACCTACAAAGGTTTAGCGGATCTGGTTGCATCGCCAGAGTTGCCGGCACTACCGGATGATTCGCCAGCGTGATAGCTGCTGCGCACCAATGGCCCGGAGCGCACATCGCTGAATCCCAGCTCCTTGGCGATCAGTCCGAGCTCCTCGAACTCCTCCGGGGTCCAGTAGCGATCGACGGGGATGTGGGCCAGTGAGGGCCGGAGGTACTGGCCGATGGTGAGCCGCTGGCAGTCCACTGCGCGCAGATCACGCATTGCCTCCACCACCTCTTCGAAGGTTTCACCCAGGCCGAGCATCAGGCCGCTCTTGGTGGGGATCTGGGGTGCTAGCTCACGGGCGGCGGCAAGCAGTCCAAGGGAGCGGCTGTAGGTGGCGCCGCGCCTGACCTCGCCCTGCAGGCGCTCGACGGTTTCCAGGTTATGGTTGAAACAGACCGGCTCGGCTGCGAGCACCGTCTGCAGGCGTTGCCGTTGGGCTGCGATCGCCTCGGCTTCGTCGCGGTACCCCCCCCAGAAGTCGGGGGTCAGCACTTCAATGGCGATCAGTGGATGGCGTGCCCGGATGGCGGCCATGGCCCGGGTGAAGAGTGAGGCGCCGTGGTCGCTCTGATCGTCCCGCGCGACGGAGGTCAGCACGACATAGCGCAATCCCAGGGTCTCAACAGCCTCGGCCACCCGTTCGGCTTCCTGGGCATCCAGGGGCTCAGGTGCCAGGCCCTTGTCCACCTGGCAGAAGGCACAACTGCGGGTGCAGATGGATCCCCCAAGCAGAAAGGTCGCCGTTCCTGAGGCGTAGCACTCGCCGCGGTTGGGGCAGCGCCCTTCCTCGCAGATGGTGTGGAGCCGTTGTTGCTTGACCACAGCCTGAACCGACTCCAGGGCACTGGCATTGCCGATGGGGGTTCGGATCCACTCCGGCAGACGTTCTTTGGGTGGGAGCTGGCTGTAGCGGCTCATCGCATCACTCCATCCGGCGCCGGCCTTCGAGGGCCCGAGCCAGGGTGACCTCATCGGCGTATTCCAGTTCGCTTCCCACCGGCAGGCCGTAGGCGATGCGGCTGACTTGGGTGAAGGGTTTGAGCAGGCGGGCCAGGTAAAGACTGGTGGTGTCGCCTTCCACGCTTGGGGTGAGGGCCAGGATCACCTCGCTGATGCCATCGCGGTCCACCCGCTCCACCAGCGGCTGGATATGAAGGAGTTCCGGCCCGATTCCATCCATCGGTGAGATCAGTCCCCCGAGGACGTGGTAACTGCCTTTGAACTCGCGGGTCCGCTCAAGGGCCAGCAGATCGCGGGAGTCAGCGACCACACAGATCACACCGGTGCTGCGTTCTTCGTTGCGGCAGATCTCGCAGAGTGGATCGGCCGAGAGGTGGAAGCAGCGCTGACACTGCCCCACTTGGCTGCGGGCGGCCAACAGGGCGTCCGCGAAGGCCTGAATCTGCTCACTGGGCTGGTTCAACAGGTGCAGCGCGAGCCGCTGGGCCGTGCGAGGCCCGATGCCGGGTAGCCGCTCGAACTGATCAATCAGCCGTGCCAGGGGTCTGGTGAAGCCGCTCAGATCCCTGTGGGCAACTGGGGTGAATCTAAGAGGCATCGCAACAAATGCGGCGGCGCGTGAGAATGGCCCCGCTAAAGCGCTGATCAATGGCCGTGCTTACCCGCTGGATCTCCCAAGGACTGCGTTCATTCCTGGCCCTCGGTTTGGTTTTGGTGTTGGTGAGCTGCAGTGCGGTCGCGGCGGGTCTGAACTCCTTCCAGAGCGCTGATGGCCGCTACGCCTTCCTCTATCCCACGGGGTGGACCCGGGTGCAGGTCACCGAGGGTCCTCAGGTGGTCTTCCACGACCTGATCAACGCCGATGAAACCCTCAGCTTGGTGGTCTCGGAGGTGAATGAGACCAACAGCCTGGAGAACCTCGGTAGTGCCGTGGCCGTGGGCGAGAAGCTGCGCCGCGTGGTGATTGCCCCAGAGGGCAGCGGCCGGGAGGCGGAACTGGTGGAGGCCTCTGAGCGCGAAGACGGCGGCCGCACCTTCTACGACTTGGAATATGCCGTTCACCTGCCCGATCGCGATCGCCATGAGCTGGCGACCGTTGTCGTGGATCGCGGCCGGCTCTACACCCTTGCGGCCAGCACCAATGAGCTGCGCTGGCCGAAGGTCAAGGGCCTCTTCCACCAGGTGATCACCTCCTTCACCCTGCGCATCTGATCGCTGCTCCGTTGAAGGAGGTGTTGATCGTTGGCGGGGGGCTAGCGGGCGGTCTGCTGGCCTTGGCCCTGCGGGAGCTCGAGGTCGACGTCTGTTTGATCGCTGCTCAAAAGCCCTGCGCCACGCAGTGGAGCTACGGGGTGATCCCCGGCTGGCCGCTCGGTACCTCACCGCTGGCGCTTCAAGCCGCGAAGGCCTCGGGTCTCTGGAGAGACCTTGGGCGCCGCTATGGGGCGATCGGCTGGTCGCGATCTCGCCTGCAGCTCCACAGCGGTCAGCCTTGGTCGCGGCTTCTTCCATTACCCGCGTCCCAGGTCGACACCGCCCGTTTTCACGCCCAACTGCCGGAGCTCTTGCGCTCGAGCGGGGTGCGTCTTCTCTGTGCCGACGCGCTGGCCATCGAGTGGGATCGAGGGGAGTGGCTGGTGCGTTGCAGCGATGGCAGCGA
Organism: Synechococcus sp. W4D4; assembly: GCF_047716805.1. NCBI lineage: Bacteria > Bacillati > Cyanobacteriota > Cyanophyceae > Synechococcales > Synechococcaceae > Synechococcus > Synechococcus sp. W4D4. The sequence goes on from NZ_CP180404.1 coordinate 485,347, forward strand.
CCAGCGCAGTGCCCAGGTCGTGCTGGCTGCCGGGGCGGCCTGCCGCAGCCTCTGGCCGGCGTGGCCTGAGGTTTTGCGCAGTAGCTGGGCCGGGGTTCTCGAGCTGCCGGACTGGCCGGCAACACGCCTTCAGCTTCCGGCCCAGTTTCAGCGCCCCGGGATCGAACGCAGCAGTGGGGAACTCAAGGAACCCTGCTCCGTGGTCGATGCGGGTTTGGTGCCCCGAGGGGATGGCGCGCTGCTGGGGCAAATCAGCCGTTTTTTCCCCGGATTGGCTTTGGCAGAGTCCCCACTGGGGATGGAGCAGGAGCTGAGGCAGGCCATCGCCGCCTCAGCCCTGCCAAAGGGTCTGTCTAAAGCGAGCGGGATCTGGCGCCAGGTGCCCGTTGCGTTCTCCTTGACCGGAAATCCATGGGCGGGCCCCCTTCCGGATGCCCCGGGCCTGTTCGGCTTCAGCGGTTTCAGCGGCGGCTTTGCCCAGGTCCCTGTGCTGGCCCCGCTGCTGGCCCAGGTGCTGGCGACGGGCAGCGCTACGGCGCAGCGGCAGCTGGAGCAGCTGCAGGTGTGGCAGCCCTCCAGGTGAGCTCCGGGGTGAGCGGTGTGGCCGGATCCCGCGGCACTGGCAGGAGTTCGCGCAGCAACTGGGCGTAGGTGATGTTCACCCCAACGGTGGCGTTCAGCCGCTGCACCAGGCTGGCGATCAGGCGTTCCTGGGTGATCGAGAGATCCACCTCGCTGATGCTGCGCGATTCAAAGAGCTGCCATTGGACACTCAGACCAATGGCTGAGTCGTATCCCCTGCTGGTCATCGTTGTCATCGACAACAATCACCACCGCCATCAGCGGATACCAAACAAACTCAATTCGCTCAAACCACAGAGCAATGGCCGCCGTGATGAACACCGCCGTGAACATCTTGAGGGTGTTGCGCACCAGCAGGGCATCCACAGGCCGCGGCGTCGTTGTTCTGCGGGGAGCTTATGGAGAACTGCTGAGATGAGCTCGTTCTGAATCCATGCCTGAGTCCCAACCCGCGTTCTGGAGCCTGAAGCCCTGGTGGTGCCAACCCTGGTCGATCCTCTTGACCGGAGTACTGGTGATCGCCGCCAGTTGGTTCCTGATGCACCGCTGGTGGATCAGCGCACCAGTGGCCGTTGCTGTTCTGGCCTGGTGGGGACTGTTTCTTGTCGCTGTTCCTTCGGCCTATCGCTCCGGTGCTCTTGAGGAGCCCTAGAAGAGGAACTTGAAGCGCTCGGAGCTGCCCGCTGCCGCGGCTCCTGCCGCGGTTGCTTCCGGCCATTCGGCTTTCCAATAGCTGATGCCCTCATGCATGAAGGGCTGACCGCCGAGGCGCTCGGCATTGAGTTCGGTGCTGCCCATGGCGCTGATCAAGCCACCGATTTCCATCGGGCCGAGGTCCGTGCGCAGGTCCTTGCCGGCGACGGCCAGGAGCGAGGGCAGGCGCACCAGGCTCTCCGGACGGGTGATCTGTTTGAACAGGGCCTTGAGCACCAAGCGCTGGCGATCCAGGCGACCGATGTCACCCATCTCGTCGTGGCGGAAGCGCAGGAAGCCTTCGAGGTCTCGGCCCTTGAGAACCTGTCTCCCGGGCTGCAGATCGATGTGCAGGCCTTGGGTGTTGTCGTGATACCACATGCGCTTGGGCACGTTGACCTCAAGGCCGCCCAGGGCATCCCCCAGGCGCCGGATCACCGCCAGGTTCACCAGGATGTGGTGACGTACCGGCCGTCCAAGGTGCTTGGAGAGCTCCGCCTTCACGGCATCGGGGCCGCCATAGGCATAGAGGGCATTGGCCTTCACCGGGCCAAAGCTGCTGGAATTGATGTAGGTGTCGCGGGGCACCTGCAGCAGCTTGGTGACCCCGTTCTGCACACGCATAGTGTACATCACATCGGTGTTGCCGCCGCCCACATCGGTCCCGAGGATCACCACATCAGCGTCACTGAGGCTGTTCCAGCTGCTGAAGGGATTGACCAGCTGATGGCGCTCGCTTACCTGGGGACTACTGAGGTAGTCCGCGACTGGAGAGGCCAGTAGGAGTCCACCACCCAGCCCAAAGCCAATGGCCGTCAACATCGCGCCGCGTTCATCGCGGCGGCGGGGCATCGGACTGGCTGGGGCTGTTTTCAGGATGGGACTCTTCATTCTCACAATTTATTTCTTTTTCTGCCGCCCATCTTGTGGGCCCCCTTGCTTTGGTGCCAGTTCTTTGGGTGGTTAGAGAGCTAGGGCCTCGTTCTGGCGCAGTCCGGCCTGAACGCGCCAGAGATTGACGTAGGCCCCGCCGGCCGCAATGAGCTCCTCGTGGCTGCCGCTCTCCACGATCCGTCCCTGGTCCATGACCACGATCCGATCCGCATGGCGCACGGTGGAGAGGCGGTGCGCAATCACCAAGGTGGTGCGCTCGGCGGTGATCCGCTCGAGGGAGCGCTGAATGGCCGCTTCGGTTTCGTTGTCCACCGCAGCGGTGGCCTCATCAAGGATCAGCACAGGCGGATTTTTGAGAATCGCTCGGGCCAGGGCAATCCGTTGGCGCTGTCCCCCGGAGAGGCGTTGACCCCGCTCTCCGACCACCGTGTTGTAGCCCTGAGGCAGGGCCTCGATAAAGCGTGAGGCTTCCGCCAGTTGCGCCGCCTGCTCGATGGCAGCGCGAGAAGCGTCAAAGCTGCCGTAGGCAATGTTCTCGGCCACGGTTCCGTGGAAGAGGAAGACCTCCTGGCTCACCAGGCCAATCGCCTTGCGCAGGTCCCCCAGCTCCAACTCCTGGACAGGCTGATCATCGATGCGGATCGTTCCGCTCTGCAATTCGTAGAGGCGAAGCAGCAGTTTCACAATGGTGCTCTTGCCGGAGCCCGTGGCCCCGACGATTCCCAGGGTGCTGCCGGCGGGAATCTCCAGATCAAAGTCCCGCAGCAGCAGGTCCCGGCCGCTGTAGCCGAAGCTCACCCCTTCAAAGCGGATCTGACCGCGGACGTTCTGGCTGGGCAGTGGGCGATGGCCGCTGGGGATGGCGATAGGGGTGTCGAGTAAATCCAGAACCCGCTGGGTCGAGGCCATGGCCCGTTGGTAGTCATCCAGGGTTCGCCCCAAGCTGGTCAGCGGCCAGAGCAGGCGTTGGGTAATGAAGACCAGGAAGGAATAGGTGCCGACATCAATCGCTCCGCGCCAGGCCTGAAGGCCGCCAATGACCAAGATCGCCAGAAAGGCAAAAAGGATCGCGAAACGAATCAGAGGAATAAAGGCTGCCGAGAGGCGAATCGCTTTGCTGTTGCTCTTCTGGTAAGCACGGCTCTGGTTGCAGAGGCGATCGGTCTCCCACTGCTCGGCGGCGTAGCTCTTAATGGTGAGCATTCCTCCGAGGTTGTTGGCGAGTCGGCTGGCCAGGTCTCCTGCCCGCTCGCGCACCTCGCGGTAGCGCGGTTGCAGGCGCTTCTGGAAGTGCAAGGAGCCCCAGAGGATCAGGGGAATGGGTAGGAAGGAGACCCCAGCCACCGTTGGCGAAAGCCAGACCATGGCGCCCCCCACAGCCAGGACGGTTGTGATCAGCTGCAGCACCTCGTTGGCGCCGTGGTCAAGAAAACGTTCGAGCTGATTGATGTCGTCGTTGAGGATCGCCAGCAGTCGGCCGCTGGAGCTGGATTCGAAAAAGCCCATCTCCAAGCGTTGGAGATGGTCGTAGGCCTCCAGCCTGAGCTCGTGCTGCACCGTCTGGGCCAGGTTGCGCCAGAGCAGCGCATAGAGGTACTCGAACAGTGACTCCGCGCTCCAGATCACAAACGAGAGTCCCGCTAGGACCCCGAGTTGCCCGGGGATCGAGGTCACTCCCCAGCTGGCCAGCCAGGAGGTGTCTTGCTGGACAACCACATTCACCGCTAGGGCAATCAGCACCGGCGGTGCCAAGTCGAACAACTTGTTCAGCACAGAGCAGAGCGCTGCAAGCCGGACCAAGCGGCGATGGGGCCTAAGGGCGCGCAGCAGACGGCGCAGTGGGGGTTGAGCTGTGGTCATGGCGCCATTCAACGCCGGCGGGCTGAATTGAATATGAAGCTGCTCACGAGGAACTGATTTCCTGATCGCACCAGCGTTAGAACCGTGGTGTCTCTGACAGGAGGGTGTGTATGACCCGTTCGAGATCGTTTCATCGCTTCCATCGCTGGACGGCCAAGCTGAGAAGGCGCTCACTTCGAAGTGCCTTGCCTGAGCCCCGTGAAGGCGAGCTGCAGCCCATTCATCCCGTCTCCGAAGTGCGCTGCAAGGAGTGGCAGCGGGACCAGCTGCAGGATCTGATGGAGAGCGAGGCGCTCGAGGTCCGCGCCTGAGCGTTGGCTTGTCCCCTCAGCATTAAAAAATCCCTGTACCAGGACCCGTGATGGTCCTTGGACAGGGATTTTTCTTGGGATTTGGGGGAGTAGCGCCCTGGCCCTGAGGCCTAGAGCGCAACTCAATCACCAGCGATTGCCGCCGCCGCCGCCACCGCCGTAGCCGCCACCGCCGCCACCGCCGTAGCCACCGCCACCGCCGCCATAGCCGCCGCCGCGATTGCCGCCGCCACCGCCGTAGCCGCCGCCGCCGCCGCCGTAGCCACCACGACCGCCGCCGCCGCCGCCACCGCCCTCACGGGGGGTCGCTTTGTTGACGCGGATCATGCGACCCATCCATTCGACGTTTTGGAGGTCGTCGATGGCTTTTTGCTCTTCAGCGTCGCTCGCCATTTCGACGAAAGCGAAGCCGCGCTTGCGGCCGGTCTCGCGATCGAGGGGCAGGCTGCACTTGCTGACCTCGCCGTACTGGCTGAACAGGTCAAGCAAATCCTCTTGTTCTGCTTGGAACGAGAGGTTTCCAACGTAAATGGTCATTCCTTAGACGGAACCTGAAAACTGATTCGTTGATGCTGTGGGGTTCCGTGTGGAGCCTGAAAGCTTTTTGGAATCAGAATCACCCTACAGTGCCGCCCTCCAAAACTCACGGTGCGCTCCAGCGATTGTTTGGGGCGTCTTCATGAGCCACTGACCACGCAGCGACGGACGATCGGCGACGAACGATTGGCTCGCTCCATCTGTTCTGTTGTTGGAGCGGTAACGGGCCTTGAAGCAAGACCGAAGGGAAACCGAAGAATCCGGTTGATCCCCAATTATTGTCCCATTGTCAGCAAACGAACACCCGCTATCGGGAGCCCCTGATGACGGCACCAGTCCCCTGGAGTTTGGCTTGGAGCAAGAGCGGGGAGCTCGCACCCCAGGATCGCTTTGACCTGCTTCAGACCCTTGTGGCGATCGAAACCGAAGAGGTGCAGCCCGCTTTGGTCATGGCCGTCGAGAGCATGAGCGTGGCTGAGCTCACCGCATTGTCCAGTGAATCCGTGACGGGCCTCTGTGCTTGAGGCCCGTTGGCTGGCTTGATTTAGCCCTGGACGCGAGAGATTTGAAGTTCGCGATTCAACACCTTCAGGCGCTTCAGGTTGTGGAAAACGTCCTCGGGCATGCCCTTGGGTAGGTCCACAAGGCTGTGGCTGTCGAAGATTTGAATGCGACCAATGCTGCGGCCGTTGAGGCCGGACTCATTGGCAATGGCTCCCACAATGTTTCCGGGCTTGATCCGGTCGCGCCAGCCCACCTCGATGCGGAAGCGATCCATGTGGTCCTCGGGGGGGCCGTCCTGATCGCGGGGTCCGCGGCGGCCGCCGGGGGCATTGCGGGGTCCGCGATCGCGATCGCCAAAGCGATCGTTGCGGCGACCATCGCGGGACTGAGGTTGTTGGCGGATCCAGTTCTCGTCGTCATGGACCAGCAGGGGCTGATCGCCAACGGCCATCTGCAGGGCAGCCAGGGCCAGTTGCTCCGGGCTGACTTCGCTTTCTTGGCCAACCCGCTTGATGATTTCTGAGAGCAGGGCCTGCTGTTCGCTGAGGTTGCTGTTCTCCTCAGTATTCAGCCCGTTCACGGTTTGGCTCAGGCGCTCCCGCAGACGATCCAGGCGGCTCTGGTTGATGCTGGCGTTGGTTGGGATCTCCATCGGATCGATGGCGCGGCCAACGGCACGCTCTAGTCCGGTGATGAAGCGGCGCTCGCGCGGTGTAACGAAGAGGATCGCGTTACCGGTGCGGCCAGCGCGGCCCGTGCGACCAATCCGGTGCACGTAGGCCTCGGAGTCAAAGGGGATGTCGTAGTTCACGACCAGGCTGATCCGGTCTACATCCAGGCCGCGGGCAGCTACGTCGGTGGCCACCAGCACGTCAACGGTGCCGTTCTTGAGGCGCTCAATCGTGCGCTCCCGTTGGTTCTGGGCTACGTCACCGTTGAGCACTGCCACTCCGTAGCCCTTGGCTTCCAGGGCTTCGGCCACGGTGACCGTGATCGCCTTGGTGCGGGCAAAGATGATCACCCCTTCTTTGGTCTCGGCCTCGAGCACGCGGCTCAGGGCCTCGAGCTTCATTGGACCGTTGACGGTGATGAAGCGCTGCTGAATGCGGCTGGAATCCGACCCCTTGGTCTTGATCGTGATCTCAGCGGGGCTATTGAGGTACTGGTGGGAGATCCGGCGGATCTCGCTGGGCATCGTTGCCGAGAAGAGCACCACCTGCCGCTTCTCGGGTAGCTGGCTCAGAACCCATTCGACGTCGTCGATGAAGCCCATCCGCAGCATCTCGTCGGCCTCATCGAGCACCAGGCTGCGCAGCCCGGAGACATCGAGGGTGCCCTGGCGCATGTGATCCATCACCCGGCCGGGGGTGCCGACCACGATCTGCACACCTCGCTTGAGCTTGTGGATTTGATCGCGGAAATCTGATCCGCCGTAAACAGGAAGCACCCGTAGGTGGGGGAGCTTCGCGGCATAACTCTTGAACGAGTCGGCCACCTGGATGGCCAGCTCCCGGGTCGGGGTGAGCACCAACACCTGGGGGGTTCGTTGGTTCTCATCCAGGGCCGCCAGCATCGGCAGGGCGAAGGCGGCGGTTTTACCTGTACCGGTCTGGGCTTGCCCCACCAGGTCGCGGCCAAGCATCAGCTCGGGAATGGCGGCCTGCTGGATCGGGGAGGGATCGCGGTATCCGATCTCCTCGAGGGCCTCGAGAATTTCGGGGGAGAAGCCAAAGGCTGTAAAGCCCGTCTTCTCACTGGGTTGTGCGGTCGTGATTTCGATGCTTTCGCTCGGGGCGCTGTCCTGGCTGCTAGCCAAATCGAGCGCGCTGAGATCCACAGAGCTGGTGGAGCTCTCGCAGGGGGTATTGGTCACGTGGTTGATCTGGGCCTGAATCCTTCGTCGACAGGCCGGCAGACACCCGTTTAAGAAACTGCCTTGCCCTTCACAAAGGGTGAAGAGTCAACTTAACACTTGACCCTTTGGTAGTCGTCTGCAAGCCGCTCAATGTCCTCCTCGCTGAGGTGCTCGCCCCGCTGAACTTCAACGATCAAGAGGTTTTCATCCATCGCGGCGGCGCGGTGCACCGCGCCGCGGGGCACCAGCAGGGTGGTTCCCGCCTCCGCCTTAATCGAGGTCCCGTCACATTCGAGTTGACCGGAGCCACTGACCACGACCCAGTGCTCCAAGCGGTGGTGATGGCGCTGAAGACTGAGGCGGTGGCCGGCCTGGATACAGAGGCGTTTCACCAGGTACCCCTCACCGGCACCGATGGTTTCAAACCAACCCCAAGGCCGGTGAACGATCCCTGGCTCCGCCATGGCTGCAGGCTAGGTCGGGCCTTCGTTTTGTCTGCTGCAGGCTCCAACCGGGGTGATCAAGGTGGCCTGCTGCTGGGCCCGGGTCAGGCCTGTGTAGATCAAGCGCGGATCCAGATGCCGATTTGCCGGCAGCAGGAACTGCACCGCTTTGTATTGGCTCCCCTGGGATTTGTGCACCGTCAGGGCAAAGGCGGGCTCTGCTCCATTGAGTTGGGCGGGGTGGAGGAGCCGTTGACCGGGCATCAGGATCCGGCGTTCCGCGCCGTGCTGCAGGACGACGCCGATGTCGCCATTCGCCAGGCCTTGATCTGCACGGTTCAGGCGATTGAGCACAGGGGTGCCCGGGGGCCAGTGAATCGGGGTGCTCTTGGCGAGGTCGCCCAGCAGGGCGCGGTGCACCGCCTCCACCCCCCAGGGACCCTGGCGGATCGGGCTCAGGACGACCAGGTCCTCCAGTTGCGCCAACAGCGCTGCGCTCTGCTCGGGGTCCGGGCGTCCCTCCTGCCAGTCCAGGGCTTGGCAGCTCTGGCGCAGGGCCGAAGCTTGGTGCTGAACCGCCTGAAGCAGTGGTGCCGGAAGGGTGCGGCCTGAGGCTTCGAGCCAGCTCACATTCCCGTGGGGATCCAAGGCCTGGAGGCTCGGCTGCAGTTCAAGCAGCACCTCCCCCTGAAGTCCACTTGTTCCTTGGCGCAGCTGCTCGGCCAAAGCGGCAATGGCTCCGTCGTTGCGGTAAGTGGTCCGAAGCTCGACGGCGGCCTCCCCCAATCGCGGCAGGCGTTCTGGCCGGCAGAGCTCCTCAAGGACGGCCCCGGTTCCCACCGGCGGCAGTTGGTTGGCATCCCCGATGAGCAGGAGTTGCGCGTCCGCTGGCAACGCCTCCAGCAGGGCGGCCATGAGCGGCAGATCCACCATCGAGAGTTCGTCGACCACCAGCAGATCCAGCTCAAGTGGGTGGCGCCGGTTGCGGCCAAAGCGCAGCTCCCCTTGGGCCTCCAGCAGCCGGTGCAGGGTGCTGCTGGGCAGCATCTGCAGGCGCTGGGCCAGCTCCGCTTCGAGGCTTTGGCTTCCGTTGCTGACGGAGCTCGCCAGGCGGGCCGCGGCCTTGCCGGTGGGGGCGGCCAGTTGAATGCGAAGGGACGGCGTTTGGCGTAGGCAGGCGGCGAGCATCTGAACCACCGTTGAGGTCTTGCCGGTGCCGGGGCCGCCGGTCAGTAGCACCAGCCCTTGGCCCAAGGCGGCGGAGACGGCCTGGCATTGGCGGGGGTCCAGGCCTGCTTTTGCTGCGGCCGTGACCGCCCCTTGTCGCTCCGCCTCGCTGCAACTCAATTGGCGTTGTGCCCGCTGCTCGAGTGCACCCAGGCACTGATGCAGCTGCTCGTGCCAGCGCCTCAAGCGCAGGACCGTTCCGTCTTGAACGACCGGGGCTTCGGGGGCTCTGCTGGCTTGCTCGGCGCCCACCAGCCAGCCCGCCTCCTCGAGGGCGGAGACAGCGCCTGCAGGCCAGTCCTCGGTGTTCACTCCATCCGGTTCAGGGCCCCGTAGATCGAGTCCCAGCTCGCCTTCTTCCAAAGCCTCGATCAGGGCCTGGACCAGCGGTTGCAGTAGGGCACTACTGCGCTGGGGGGGGAGTAGCCGTTGGAGGCTCTCAAGGACGGCGGCGCTTAGGGCGCTCATGGTTGGCCCTCCCGCAGCAGTTCATCGAGGGCCATCACCCGCTTGAGGCTGGGTTGATCCACCAGCACCCCGGGGGTGGGGGCCTTTGGATCTGGGGTGGGGCCTGGCACGCCTCGTAGAAAGACGTAGGCGTAGCCCCCCAGGTGCTGGACGGGGTTGTAGTTCGGCAGTCGCCAGAGCAAATAGCGATGCAGCGCCACCAGATAGAGGTGGGCTTGAAGGGGGTAGTGGCTACGCGCCATCAGGGTCTCCATTGCCGACTCGGAGTAGTCATTGGGGCCGCAGCGGGTGACGCTGCCGAGACGATCCCGCTGGCCGAGCCAATTGCTCTTCCAGTCCGCGACCCACCAGCGCCCCTCCCAGCAGAAGAGCAGGTCGATGGACCCGGTCAGAAAGCCCCTGCTGGCCACCTCAAGCCCCTGCAGCGTTTTGGCATAGCTCGCGCCAAAGCGGCCGCCGGGGTTTTGGGCGAAGGCCTGGGCCAGTCCGCTGCTGCGCACCACGCGCACCTCCCCCCTCTGGGTCGCCAAGGGGAGGTCGAAGTTCATCTCGTTGAGCCAGGATCCGGCCTGCAGGTCCCCCAGTCGGCAGGGGCCCAGGGGGCCGCCGAGGGGTGTCTTCATCAGTTGCTGCAGGGCCTCGAAGAGTCCGTCGCAGGCGTCCCCCTCCAGGCCAGCGCGCTGCAGCTCCTGCTCGATCACGGCATCGGCGTCCTGCCGTTCCCCGCGGCTCACAGCGCCGTAATCCAGGCGCTCCAGGATTCGGTGCAGGGCATCGCCAGGACCTGATCCCCGGGGGAAGTGGGCCAGGGGGCCCAGGTCTGGCCAGGACGCCGCACCACTGGCTGCGCTGCTCTCCTCCAGCAGGGCCTCCTCAAAGCCATCGCTCAGGGCATCGGTGTCTCGGCCCTCCTCCTGCACCTCCGGCGGCAGGCTCACCTGCGAGTGCGCCCAGGCGGAGTAGCTGGCCCGGCCCCAGCTGCTGTCGAGGGATCGCTTGGGACGGGGCCCCAGGCCCAGTTGGCCTTCTTCAGGTGCGGGTTGCCAGGGCTGGCTGATCTCCCCAGAGGCCTGGATCCGCTCGAGCGGCAGCTCCCGTTCCTGATCCCCCTCGAGCAACCAGCCGCTGAGGGGGTTCCCGGTGTCGGCTTGGTCAGGGCCGGGCCAGCCCAGCACCAGGAGGTGCTGGGCGCGGGTGCAGGCCACGTAGGCCAGCCGCTCGGCCTCGGCGATCTGGGCTTGCAGGTCCTGTTGGGCGGCGAGTCGGCCCACCCCCCAGTGGGTCTGCAGGTGCAGATCCAGTTGGGGTTGCCCGTCTGCTGTCCAGCGGCGGCCCAGGCGCTTGGCGGCTTTGGGGGCTTTCCAGAGATAGGGGCAGATCACCAGGGGGTACTCCAGTCCCTTGCTGCGGTGCACCGTGACCACCGCAATGGCGGCTTCGGCGGCATCGCTGCGGCAGAGATGGGCCTCGGGGGTGTCCCGGTTCTCTTCGAGCCGCAGCCGCCTGAGCCAGTCTGCGGCCGCTTGGGCCCCGAGGCCTTGGCGGTGCATCTGTTCTTGCACCAGTTCGGCGGCCTGCTGCACATCCGCCAGGGCCCTGCCCCGTAGGGAGAGCCGTGCCAAGCCTTCGGTGCCCTGCAGGTGAGCCAAGGCCGCCGTTAAACCGAGTTTTGGCAGACGTGCGGCCAAGGTGCTCAACTCCGCCGTCAGCTGATCCCACTGGGCCGAGCTGCTGGCTTCGATCTCGGCGGCGGACCAACCCAGCAGTGCGGAGGCCGCCAGCAATTTCAATCGCCCCAGTTGGCCGGGTTGGGCCAGGGCATCGAGGAAGCGCTGCAGAGCACTGGCCCCCAGGCTTTCAAAGACATCACCGCGGCTCACCAGGCGGCTCGGGATCTGCCGGCGCTCCAGGGCTGCCCGGAGTGCCTCGGCCTGGTCGTGGCGGCTGACCAAGAGACAAATGTCGCCCGGGTTGATCGGGCGGCTGCGGTCCGCGGTGTTCAGCTGCAGGCCCTGGCTCAGCAGGTCCTGGCAGAGCCCCGCCACCTGGGCCTCCGGACTCTGGCTTGGATCGAGTTCCAACAGCTGCAGCGGCGCTGGGCTGCCGGGGAGCTCCAGGCTCCCCTTGCTGGCCTTGGCCAGCACCGCCGGCACCTCCAGCCGGCTCTGGATCAGCCCGGGCCGCATCAGGGCGTTCAAGCCTGCCACCAGTTCGCTGCTGGAGCGGCGGTTCTCGAACAGGCCAAAGCGCCCATCGGCTTCCTCAGCTGCCTGGCGGTAGGTCTGCAGCTCCCCGCCGCGGAAGCGGTAGATCGCCTGTTTGGGATCACCCACCATCACCAGCAGATGCTGGGTGGGCTCTTGGGCAAAGGCCCGCTTGAGGATCCGCCACTGGATCGGGTCGGTGTCTTGAAACTCATCGATCAGCGCCGCCCGGTAGCGGTGAGAGACCGCCCGTAGGAGAGCTGACGCAGCAGTGGCGTCCCGTCCCGGGTCGAGTTGCTCGAGCAGCTGGCCAAAGCTGATCTCACCGCTGCGCGCGCGCCGGCGTTGGAGCTCCGCTCGGCCCCAATGGCAGAAGTGCAGCAGGGCCAGCTCGGCTGGTCCCTCCACGACCGCGGCAATAGCCCGCAGCAGCGGGGCCTGGGGTAGGGAGACCTGATCGCCGTGGGCGGGGGCGGCGGCCTTGGTGAAGGGTCCGGGGTGGAAGTACTTCTTGAGGTCCTCCTGCTGCAGAACAGCGTTGTATCCGGCGGGAGCGTCCAGCTGGGAGAGCCAGGTTTGAACGCGATTCAGGCGATCGGGCTTGGCCTTGAGGCGATAGGGCTTGTAGTCGACCCCCAGGCTTTTGAGCTCCACCGCGGCCGCGGAAAAGTCCTGCTCTAGGGCCTCGCTGCGGGCTTCCCAGGCGGATCTGAACTGCTCCCAGCTCGCGTTCCAGTGGGGGCCAAGTTGCTCCGCCAGGTTCAGGGCGCTGCTCCAGCCCTCGGGCAACGGGGCGAGCTGCAGCGCTGGGTCGCCATCGAGGCTGCCCAGCAGGTTCACCAGCTGGTCGGGGGTGACCTGTTGGCTCTGCAGCCCCGCCACCAGATGGGGCGGAAGGGGGAGCACCTGCTGCTGCCAGTAGTCGTGGACCAGCTGCTGTCTGCGCTCGCGCCCCTGGCTCTCCAGGGCGACGTCGGGGCCTAGGCCGGCTTCGAGGGCATGGCGCTGCAGGGTCCGGCGGCAGAAGCCGTGGATGGTCGTGATGTCGGCGCGATCGAGTCGCTCCAGGGCGAGCAGCAACCGTCCCTTGATCCGAAGAACCTGCTCGGCGTCCAGGGCCGAGCGCCACTGCTGCAGCGGTTCATCGACCTCGGCGTTCTCCGCATCGAGCAGGACCAGGGCCTCCTGCAGACGCCGGGCAATGCGGTCCCGCAATTCAGCGGCGGCGGCATCGGTGAAGGTGACCACCAGCACCTCCTCAACCTCCAGGGGCCGTGCTCCCTCGCTCAGCAGCCGCAGCACCAGATGGGCCAGGGCGAAGGTCTTGCCGGTGCCCGCGCTGGCTTCCAGCAGCCGGATCCCCGGCGAGAGGCTGAAGGCGTTCGCGTCAAAGGCGGCCAGGCTCATGCCTTGACCTCCTTGCGGCACTCCAGCAGCGGCCCGTGCAGGGCTAGGGCCAGGGCCTGGAGCTCCGGGGTGAGCAGGTCGCCCAGGGGCAGATCAGAGCCAAAGCAGACCCGCTGAATAGGGTCGTCCCGCTCGGCCCGTTGTTGAAAACCGCCCTCCCAGGTGTCCTTGGCCTTGGCCCAGCCGCGCCCTTGCCCCGGCTTGCTGCTCTCGGCGCTGGCATAAGCCCAACCGGTCTCCGGCGGTAGACCCCAGCAGTCCATGCGGTGATCGTCCCGCCAGCGCTGCAGTTGCCCCAAGAGCTCTCTGGCTCGCTCGGGGTTTGGGATCTCGTAGCGCTCCAGTACCCGGAAGCGATGGCGATCGCGGCCCACCAGGGCCGCACTCCGCAGTTCCAGGCCGGCGGCCGCCGCCAGGAGGCAGTCCAGCCAGAGCTGCAGGCGTTGGGGCGAGCGGGGTTTGGCGGTGTGGACCAGCACCAACTGGCCGCCGCGACTACTGATCTCGGCGCTGTAGCTCTGCCATTGCAGCGGCTGCTGCTCCGGCTCCCCCAATAGGGCCAGGCAGCTACGCAGGCTCTCCCAGCGCTGCTCCAATTGCTCCACCTCCAGGGCACCGGCGGCCAGGGGAGGCAGCAGCCCCCGGCCCCGCTCGAGTTCGCGCCAGTTGGGACTCAGGGACTCGTCCTGCTGCTCCTCCCACTCGCGGCGCAGCAGGCCGGAGCGCTCCCGTTCGCCCAATTCCAGGGCTTCGAGATCGAGCACGGGCTGATCGAATTCCTTAGGCCGAATGCCGAGTTGCTCCAGCCAGAGGCGTTGGGGCGCCTGGAGCCACTGCTGCAGATCGCTCCAGGCCGCGGTGGGAGAAGCCTCGGGAACCGGTGCAGCCTTCGGTGGGGTGCTGAAGGCCAGACCCTGCTGGCAGCTCAGGTCGCCTTGCTCGAGCTGTTGCCGCACCTGCAGGAGGCGTTGGTCGCAACTCGCCGCTGGCCAGGGAGCCATCTCGAGAAAGTTGCTGCGCTCCAAGGCATTGGCGGCGTGCTCCCGCAGGGGAACTGCAGCGCTGCCTAGCTGTTGGCCCAGCAGCTCCAACCATTGCCGCACCGGAGTTGAGGCCTCCAGGGTCTCGCCGGTGCGCTCATCGCGGCAGCTCCAACTCAGCAGCAGGTGCTGCCGGGCTGAGAGCAGGGCCTCCAGCAGGACATAGCGATCCTGATCGCCGCTGTTGGGATCTCCGAGCTCACGGCCGTGTTCCATCAGATGAAAGCCCGGCCGTTGGCGTTGACGGGGGAAGGCCCCGGCATCCAGTCCCATCAGCACCACCACCCGGTGCGGGATTGCCCGCATCGGCTCGAGGGCGCTGATGGTCAGGGCCCCTGAGCGGTGGCCAAAGCGGCCGCTGCCTTCGCTGAGCCTTTCTGCCAGGACATCGGCCAAGACGGGGGCCGCTAACTCCAGGGGGCTGTCTGCGGCCACCGCCTGCCAGTCCGCCAGGGCGGCGTGGATGGTCTGCAGCTCCCAAGCCCAGTCCCCACCGTCGCCAAAGAGCAGGGGCAGTTGCTCCCGCAGGCCCTGCACCCACTCCGGTACCCGCCGCGATTGGGCGAACCAACGCAGGCTGCTGAGCAGCTGCCGCAGCAGGGCAATCCAGCGCCCCTGTTGCTCGAGGTTCCCGCTCAGGGCCATGGGGGCGGTGTCGCCTGGGGCCAGGCCCGGGACCTCGGGGAGCACCAGACCCAGCACGAGCCGATCGATGGCCCAACTGAGACTGTGGCTGGGATCCCCGCCGCGGTCTCGCCCATCGAGTCCCCAGCGGAAGCCAGCCCGCTGCAGCAGCGCTGTCAGTTCCCCCGACGCACTGGCTTCGAGCTGCTGGGCCGCTAGCAGGGGGCCACAGCTCAGCACGCTCTCCAGGGCGGTGGCCGTCAGGCGTTCTCCCCCGAGTTGCAGGAGGGCCAGCAGTCCTTGGGCGATGCCCGCCTCGCTCTGTTGGCTGCGGTCTGTCAGGCGCCAGGGCAGACGTACCCCCGTTGCCTCGGCATCGCCGAAGACGGCCGCCACCAGCGGGGCAAACGCCTCCACCTGGGGTGTCATCACCAAGATGTCTCGCGGTTCCAGGCTCGGGTCTGCGGCCAGCAGCTGCAGGATCTGGTCGCGCACGACCTGGAGTTGGCGCAGGCGGCCCGGGCAGGCGTGGAACTCCAGGGAGCGGTCCTGCGGAGCGCGCCTCAGGGGCTGATCGGCTTCGGGTTCGCCGGAGACCAGTTGCTCCTGCAGTTGCTCCAGCAGCGAGGGTTCCCGGTCGCCATGGCGGGCGACGGTGGCGGGGGCGAAGAAGAGATCCCCCTCCTGCCACTGGCCCAGTTGGCTCTCGCCTGTTCCTTCCAGCAATTGCTGAAATTCCGCGCCAAGCCGGCCAAAGCGGGCCTCCAGACTGGGGACGCTTAGCAACCAGTCCGCCGCCAGGGGATCGCTCTGGGCCGCGGGTCCGCTGCGCTGCCAGAGATCGCGGCAGGGGGTGAGCAAATAGAGCTCGACCTGGCGCACTGCGGAGAGGGCCTGCAGCAGCTCCACCTGCACCGGGGCCAGGCTGCTCAGGCCAAAAAGCCTCAGTGGTTGATCGCTTTCCAGCTCGGGTCGCCAGCCCGCCTGGAGCCGGCCGATCAGCTCCCGCGCCCGGACGCCAAAGGGAAGGCAACCCAGGCGCTGCACCAGACGCCGCAGCAGCTCCGGTTGCCACTGCAAGCCCTCTGGCAGTGCCTGGGGTTGCTCGCTGAGCCAGGACTCCAGCATGGCCGGGCGATAGAGGCCGTAGTCATCGATGGCATCGGCGATCGCCCGGGCCAGTTGCCAGAGGGCCTGATCGAGTTTCTCCAGTCCGGAGGAGCGAACGGCCAGCCATTGGCCCAGGGGCTGCGCCGTTGGGCTTTGCAGGAGTTCCGGCAGCAGCTCCAGTAGCGGCCAGACCAGGTTTTGGGCCCGCCAGGGATCGGGACCGGTGGAGGGGGGGGCCTCCTCCTCGAGCCAGGCGTTCACCAGTTGCCGCAGCAGGCTGCTGGGGAAGGGGAAGCGCAGATTCGCGGCGATGCCGGCCGGGTTGGCTAGGGCCAGTTGCTCCCCCAGCCAGCGACTGGTGGGCCAGGTGTTCACCACCACCTGGGCTTGCTCCAGCAGCCCTGGCGGATGCAGTTGCAAGTTCGTGGCCAGGACGCGAGCCAGCAGCTCAGCGCGATTGCTGCGGTAGACCGTGAGCAAGGCTCAGACGGGGCTCAGGCTGGGCGTCTGCAGGTTATGGGCAAGGCCGGGAACTGACACCACCTCGCGGCTCTCGGGGCAATAGGCGCTCAGGTCTCCGCCGTAGCAGGCGCCGGTGTCCACCATCACGATGTTGGGTAGGTGTCGGACGCTCGGGCCAGGGGTGTGGCCAATCACCACATCGCCAAAGCGCCCGTCGTACTGCTCCCAGAAGCCCATCCGCACCCGCAGATCCGGTTGCCAGGTGCTGGGGTTGAAGCCGGCATGGGTGGCGACCCAGCCTTCCCCCCAGTAAGCCAGAGGCAGTTGCTCCAGTCGCTTCAGCCAGAGGACGCAACCCTCAGGGCCGAGTTGACGGCGGGTCTCTGCGCCAGCGCCGCCGTTGCTGGGGGTCGTGCGCAGGGCTTCGATCAGGTCCTGTTCGTGGTTGCCACGCAGCCAGATGGCGCGGCCGCTCTCCACCAAACCCCAGATCCGCTCCATCGTCGCGGGGGTATCGGGGCCGCGGTTGATCGCGTCGCCGCAAAAAATCAGACGATCGCCCGCAGGCAACTGCTCCAGAAGGCTCTCGAGGGACCCCGAGCAGCCGTGCACATCACCGATGACCCAGTGGCGGGCTTTGCGACTGGCGGTCGTCATGGCTCCACTCTGGCCGGAGGCTTGACCATCTGTCAGCCCCTTGTGGGCATCCCCTCTCAGAGGCTGAAAACGCGATAGCTTCCCCCTAACCGCGCCCCTCTGGATGGAGAGCCAGACCCCGGAGAGCCCCCAGCCGGTCGATCCCCGCAGCCTCTCGGTGGGACGGCGGGTGGCGATTTTGGTCAATGCCCTCGACGGGGCTAAACGCACCAACGAAGCGCTGGCCCAATGCGCCAACGGTGACGAAATGGTGGAGGTGCTTTTGAACGCCTCCTCCAAATTGGGCCTGGGATTGACCCAGGCGGAACTCATCCGGACGCCTCCGATCCGCGACTGGATCTGGTGGAAGAACAAGGAGGCGGTACTCACCATCGGCGATGCCAAGCCCCGCTATCAGCAGGACGGAGCGCAGGGCCGTTCCGATGGGGATCAGCCCCGCAAGAAGTTCCTGGGGCTGTTCTGAGCTCAGGCGGCGCTGGCTAGGGCATCGGGGATCGTGCTGGAGGGGGCCTCAAAGCTGCCCTTGGCCACGAACTCCAGACGGAGCTTCATGAAGTCGATGAACTTCGGATCCGTGGAGACCACCGCAGCGGCGGGTTGGGGTACCTGGTCGGCAATGGCCTTGAGCTCGGGGGCCTGGAGGAAGGCCGGCCGCTTCACCAGCCAAAAGTCGATGGCCTTGCCCTGCTCGCCGTAATTGCGGACACGCTCGCGCAGCACCTCATCGAGGGGCTCTTCCACGGTGAGGAAGGCCTCACTGGCGGCCACGAAGTGGTACAGGGTCATGAACTGGTGCTGCCGAAGAGGGGTTCCCGGCGGGGATTCTGGACCAAAGCCTTCATCTGCCGCACGGCTTCCTCCAGACCCACCGCCAGGGCCCGAGCCACGATGGTGTGGCCGATGTTCAGCTCTTCCATCCCCTCGATGGCGGCAATGGGCTCAACGTTTTGATAGGTCAGGCCGTGGCCCGCGTTGACCCGCAGGCCCAGGCTGCGGGCGATGAAGGTGCCCTCGGTAATCCGTGCCAGTTCCTTGGCTTGGTGCTGCCAGCTGGCCTCGGCGTAGGTGCCGGTGTGCAGTTCCACCCAGCGGGCGCCGCTGGCCTGGCAGGCCTCGAGCTGGGCGGGATCGGCGTCGACAAACAGGCTGACCCCAATCCCGGCGTCCTGGAGACGGCCGGAGATTCCTTTGATGCTGCTCAGCTGGGATGCCACATCGAGACCGCCCTCGGTCGTGACCTCCTCGCGCTTCTCCGGCACGAGGGTGACCATGTCGGGTTGGATGCGCAGGGCAATGGCCTCCATCTCGGCTGTCGCTGCCATCTCCAGGTTCAGGCGACTGCGAACGACCTGACGCAGTAACTCCACGTCCCGGTCCTGGATGTGGCGCCGGTCCTCCCGCAGGTGCACCGTGATGCCATCGGCGCCGCCGAGCTCGGCGAGCAGGGCATAGCTCACCGGGTCGGGTTCGACCGTGCGGCGGGCCTGGCGCACATTTGCGATGTGATCGATGTTGACGCCAAGGCTCGCCATGGCAACCGCTGCTTCTAGGCGGATCCTATGGATGGCGCCCCCAGGCCCGCTCGATTAACTGCCTGCTTCCAGCGCTTTCGCGAAGGGATCACCCCTAGGTTCGATCAACTGTTTTGGCGAAGGTGTTCAGTCCGATGGCGGCGGCAGGCACGGCATCGGAGGCCCTGAGCGAGCGCGAGAAGAGTCTTTGCAACGGCATCAATCCCTGGCTGGCGCCGGTGGCGATGGTGTTGACCCAGGACGTGGCCTTGAAGGGCTTTTTTGGTGGTGGTCTGACGGTTCTTGGCCGCGAGAACCTTCCGGCTGAGGGGCCGGTGCTGCTGGCACCAACCCATCGTTCTCGCTGGGATGCACTGATGCTTCCCCACGCGGCCGGCCGCCGAGTGAGCGGCCGGGATTGCCGCTTCATGGTGACCAGCGATGAGATGACCGGTTTGCAGGGTTGGTTTCTGCATCGCCTGGGGTGCTTCCCGGTGAACCCCCGCAAACCCGCGGCCGCGTCCCTTCGCTTTGCCGTCGATCTTCTCGGTGGCGGCAATCAGTTGGTGATGTTCCCGGAGGGGAAGATCAACCAGCACGATCCGGCCATGCGCCTGATGCCGGGGTTGGCCCGCCTGACGGCCCTGGCGGAAGGACAGGGTGTGGCGGTTCAGGTGGTTCCAGTTGGGATTGCCTATGGCCATGCCAAGCCGCGTTTTGGTGATCAGGCCGCCCTTTGCTTTGGCGCTCCGATGCGCCTTCAAGGCACCGAGCGAGAGCAGATCAATGCCTTGACAGCAGAGCTCACGCAGAAGCTGGAGGTCGCAGAGGGGTTGGCGCGGCAGGCGGTGGGGCGCCCTTTGCAACGCCCGTAGAGTTCACCCACATCGCAAGTGGTCCCGTGCGCCGGCAGCTCGCCGCCTTCAGCCTCTCCGCCCTGGCGGCGGTTGTCCCTGCTCTCCTCTCGCAATCCGCCCTGGCCCAGGACGCCCAGAAGGTCCTGGCCTCCCCCAGCTCGGGCCTGAACCTGAGCGCCATCAAGGCCAAGGTGGCTGCCGGTGATGCCGCCGCTGCCGCTGGCAACCTCGAGCAGGCCAAGGCTGACTACGACTCGGCTCGGGAAGGCGCCCAGAACCTGACCCGCTTTTACCGCAGCCTCAGCGGTTCCTTCCGCGGCCTCGATGCTCGAATTCCCCGCGAGATGGATCAGAAAGGCCGGGACGCCTTGGAACTGCAGGCCAAGATCGACCTGCGTCTGGCGGCTCTGCTGCGCCGCATGAACCAGCCGGCCGCCGCCGTTCCCCTGCTGGTGGAAGTGGTGCAGATCACCACTCCGGCCAACCCCATGGGGCAGAAGGCGTACCAGAGCCTGCTCGAGTTGGGCTTCGTTACCACTCCCTTCGCCGGTGGTTCGGCCGCGGGCAACTGAATTCAGTGGCCCGTCTTCTTACAGTTCCAAGCTCACTGATCTGAGGTCATGGTTCATCCCGACCAGGTGAAGGCCGCCATTGGCGTCGCCCTTCCCGATGCCTGCGTTGAGGTGGAAGATCTCACCGGCGGCGGAGATCACCTGCAGGTGAAGGTGGTTTCCTCAGCCTTTGAGGGGCTCAGCCGGATCAAGCAGCACCAGTTGGTCTACGGCGCGCTGCGCTCCGAGCTAGCCAGCGAAGCGATTCACGCCCTCGCCCTGCAGACCTCAACCCCCTCCTGATTTCTCGATTCATCCCATGGATTCCGCCATCAAACAGCGCCTCGATCAGTTGGTGGGCAGCAGCCCGATCTTCGTCTTTATGAAGGGCAGCAAGTTGATGCCCCAGTGCGGCTTCAGCAACAACGTGGTGCAGATCCTCAACGCCATGGCTGTCCCCTTTGAGACCTTTGATGTCCTCTCCGACATGGAAGTCCGTCAGGGCATCAAGGAGTACTCCGAGTGGCCCACCATTCCCCAGGTCTATGTCAATGGGGAGTTCATTGGCGGCTCCGACATCCTGATCGAGATGTATAACTCCGGTGAACTAAAAGAGAAACTTGAGATCGCTCTCGCTAGCTGATCTTCTGGTTTGACTGAAACGATCGGGGCCCTGCTGGGCCCCTTTTTAGTGCCCGGAGACGACAGGGAATAGGTCTTGGCCAAACTCAAGGACTCCCACGATCAATGCCTGCTTTCGCCCTCTGGCGCTGAGGGTGTACCCCATCTAATGAGTGAGCCTGATCCCAAAAGGGGATATCGGGATTAGAAGTTGGAGCGATTGGATAGGTACCGGCTCCACGAGGTATGGGATGTCTCTCTTTGTTGACCCCCTGCTCTGGCTCATTGAGCTGATCGCTGTCTTCATCGCCTTGAGCATCTATGGGGCGATGTGGAAGGGGGCTCAAGACCAAGCCCAAAAGGGCTGGTTCATTGCCCTGATCTGGGCCGTGGCACTGGTTGCGGCACTTAATGGCCTGCGGGCGGGCTACATCCTCCTGAGCTGATAGCCCTGAGCCGCCAAACCTGGGAATCCCCCACAGACATAAGGCAGTTGCGCATGAGTCTCATGAGACAGCTGTTGCGGTAAGTCCGCGGCGGCGTGCAGCACTTTCGGTGATGCGCTTTTTGCAAGATTCTGGATATGACTACATTTTCGCTACAGGCTTAACGGCAGCGCGATAGCAATTGCAGTGTCTCATTGGCTTTTCGGTTATGTCGCCGCTTCGAAAAAGGGTTGATCAAAGGACTTGTAGCCCTTAAGAATTTCCTCATATTCCATTAACTCGGCATGCCACAGGACCCTCGTCTCGCCATCTCCTCCACCGCAGTGCAGGCCCCTCGTCGCTATGAGCTGGCCATCCGCAAGCCGCAGCGCATGACCATCACCGTGCCTTGGGCGCTCTATGAGCGGATGCTCAAGCAGAGCGATGTTCAGGGTCGTTCGCTCTCGAACTTGGCTTGCCACTGGCTTGAGCTGCACGGGGACCAGTTGGATCGAGCTGGGATGTTGAGTCACTAGGAGCACCAAGCCTTTGCTTTGGGCCAAAGGCTTGGGTCGGCTGGCGGGGCCGTGTGATCGCTGAGATCCCTTGGCCAGGCTGGGTTGGATGGATGACTCAGGCGAACTCCAAGAGACGCTGGAAGTGGCCCTGGCTAGCTGAATACAAAAGGGGCCCTCGGGCCCCTTTCCTGTGCAGATCGCGGAACTAGTTGCGCCCCGTCTCGTAAAGGGTGCTCATGTCGCCATTGGGGCCGATGAAGCTGGAGGGATCCATGATCCAGCGGTCCACCAGTTCCTCCAGGCGGCGCTGGGTAATGGGATCAAGCAGGGCCGACCGCCGCAGGGCATGCAGGTAGCCGTCGGCATACAGCCTCAGTTCCGATGGCGCGTGGTAGCGATCCGCCAGGGACTGGCAGGCATCGCAGAGCGATTGGAAATGGCGGATGGCGTCGGGGTTCTGCAGTGCGGTCATGGTTCGAGAAGAGGGCCTCGACCCGGTGGCCAGATATCAAGGCAGCGCCTGATACCGATGAGCCTTTGAAATTACCGATAGCGTAGTGAGAATCAAGGAGAAGGGCGTGTCCACCACACCTCCCAGTCCTGAATCGAATCTCAAGCGGGTTCTGGTGGTGGATCCTCACCCCACCTTGCGCACGGTTCTGGCTCAGCGGCTGCGGCAGGACGGCCATCTCACCGCTGCTGTCTCCACCGCCTCAGAAGCGGTCACCCTCTGTGAGGACCTCACCCCTGATCTGCTGGTCGCCGCCGAACTGCTCGAGGAAACGTCGGCCCTGAAGCTGGCCGGTCAGCTGCGCTGTCCCGTGATGGTCCTGACCGCCCGCTCCGGCTCCGAGCCGGTGGTCGCTCTACTCGATGCTGGCGCCGACGACGTCCTGCGCAAGCCCTTCGGTTTGGAAGAACTGGCCGCCCGCTGCCGCCTGCTGCTGCGCCGCAGTGGCACCGGTCTGCAGGAGCGGGTCTGCGTGGGTCCGCTAGAGGTGCATGTCCTGTTGCGTCAGGTGACCCTGCGGGATCAGCCCGTGGAGCTCAGCCCCCGGGAATTTGCCCTGCTCTGCGCCCTGCTCATGCCTCCCGGCATCATTCGCAGCCGCAGTGAATTGCTGCGCATGGCCTGGCCGCCCTTCAGCGGTGGTCCCCGTTCGGTCGACACGCAGGTGCTGACCCTGCGGCGCAAGTTGGAGCAGGCCGGCCTTGGTGAAGGTGGCGGCATCGAGACCGTTCGGCAGCAGGGCTACCGCTTCAGCCTCGACACGATTCCGGCCGATGGACTCAGCTCAGCCCCGTTGACGGGAGCACCCATCGCCCGCTGAGCAGGGCCCAGCCGACCATCGCCTCAAAGGCGAGCATGGCGGTGCAGAGTCCGGCCAGAAGCTGATAAGTCCAGGGCGGGCTGATCCGGCCGATGGAGCTGGTGTCCAGACCTGTCTTCTGGCTGAACTGGCCCAGGAATCCCTCGAAGGCTTGCACCCGTTGGGGGAGTAGGTAGGCCGAGCCGTCCTCTGTCCTGACATAGAACACGCGGCCCCCCTGGCTGGTGGCCACAGGGGTCAGGCCCTTGACTTCATCCCAGTTCAACGACCAACCGCGGCGCAACAGCCAGGAGCACCAGCGGGGATAACCCACCTGAAGGCCGCTCTCACTCAGGCTGACCTCCTCGCTCACCAGGGCCCAGACCAGCAGGAGTCCCAGGGGCAGGGCGCCAATCAACCAGGGCCGGAGGTCGGCCGGGGCCAGCCAGGGCAAGGGGAAGACCAGGGCCAGGTAGAGGCTGATCAGGGTGAAGCGAATCAGCGGTGCCATCGGATAGCGCTGATCGCTCATCGGTCCTCCGGGGAACCGGGCAGCGGTTCAATCACGCTCGAGGGTTGGTAGCGCCCGCCAAAGACCTCCTGCTCGCGTCCCTTCCAGAACTCACCCAGGCGCATCAGATCGGCGTGGGCCTCGCGCAGCTTCTCTTCGAATTCCACGGGATTCATCGTGTCCTTGGCCTCCTTCAACTTGGTCAGCCGCAGCAGTTGCAACATCCAAGGTTTGGAGAGTTCACCCCGCTGCTCGAGGTAGCGGGCCAGCTCCTCGGAATTCGGCATGTGGGCAGTGAGCAAGAAGAGGGGGCACCCTATGGAAGTGGTGTCAGCTGCTGCGAGTTCGGGTTTCTGTCTGCCCCCAGCCTGGGCAGCGGATGCCGTTGTCTATCAGATCTTTCCGGATCGCTTCTGCCGCAGTGGGCGAGCGCCCCAGCAGGACGACCTGCTGCTGGCGCCCTGGGGTAGTCCCCCTGACCAGCACCACTTTCAAGGGGGTGATCTCTGGGGCGTGCTGGACCGGCTCGATCACCTCCAGGGCCTGGGGGTGAGCTGCCTCTATCTCAATCCGATCTTCAGCTCGGCCGCCAATCACCGCTACCACGCCTACGACTACTTCCAGGTCGATCCGCTGCTGGGCGGCGAGCCGGCCTTTGAAGCGCTCTTGGCGGAGCTCAAACGCCGGGGGATGCGGCTGCTGCTCGATGGGGTCTTCAACCACTGTGGCCGCGGCTTCTGGGCGTTTCATCACCTGCTGGAGAACGGCCAGGCCTCGCCCTACCGCGACTGGTTCATTACCGAGCACTGGCCGCTGAAGGCCTATCCGGCGCCGGGGGAGTTCTGCGGTTACCACGCCTGGTGGAGCGACCCGGCCCTGCCGAAGTTCAACCACGCCCATCCCCAGGTTCAAGCGCATCTGCTGGCGGTCGGTCGCCACTGGATCGAGCGGGGGATCGATGGATGGCGCCTCGATGTTCCCGATGAGGTCGAGCCGAGCTTCTGGGAGGCCTTCCGGCGGGAGGTGCGCGGGGCCAACCCCGAGGCCTGGATCGTCGGTGAGATCTGGGGTGAGGCGCGCCAGTGGCTTGGCGGCCAGCACTTTGATGGGGTGATGAACTACCGGATCGCCTGGGGCACTCTGGGCTGGGTGGCGGCTGGAGCCCTCGCTAAGGGACACCGGCGGGAGTCGATTCCCTACCAATGCCTAACGACGGTCGGCTATCGGGCGCTGCTGCTCGAGACCCTGGGTTGGTATCGGCCCGAGGTCAACTGCGCCCAGCTCAACCTGCTCGATAGCCACGACGTCCCCCGGGCCCTGCACATGCTCCAGGGAGATGTGGGCGCCTTGAGGCTGGCCCTCGCGCTGCTCTTTGCCTTACCCGGAGCGCCCTCGATCTATTACGGCACTGAAGCCGGTCTCTGCGGCGGGGAGGAGCCGGCCTGCCGCGAAGCCTTCCCCTGGAAGAACCGACCCCTGGAGCTGAGTGCCTTCATCGCGGCACTCGCCCAGTTGCGTCGAGATCATCTCGCCCTTCGCTCGGCTGACCTGGAACTCGAGCCCCTCGGGGAGGACGCGCTGGTGCTCATCCGGGGAACAGGGGCCGATCAGCGGCGGCTCGTGCTGAATCGCAGCCGGGACTCAGACTTGGCACTCCCTGACGGCAGCCGGCTGGGGCCCCAGGACTGGGTGCTCTTGGCCTAATCCGGCAGAGCCCAGGGGTTCAGGCCGAGGTCCGCGCCGATGCGGTGGGCGCAGGCAAAGCCGCTGAAGGCCACGGCGTTCAGGCCCTGACCCGGGAAGCAGGAATCGCCCACGCAGTAGAGGTTCTGCAAGCCGGTGCGGTTGAAGGGCATCGGCAGCAGGCCAGGCAGGCGCAGGGCCGGGATCGGGCCATAGCTGCCGCCCATGCGTCCCAGGAAGCGGCGGTGGGTGCGGGGGGTGCCGATCTCCTGGTGGCGGATCGCGCCGCCCAGGCCCGGGAGGATGGCTTCGAGGCGCTGCACCAGGCGAGCGGCATCGGCGGCCTTCTTGGCCTTGTAGGCGCTGGGGCTCAGCTGCTTCCAGGCCTGGATGTCGCTTGGGGTGAAGCTATGGACGATGTGCCGCCCTTCCGGCGCCAGGGAGGGATCCAACAGGGTGGGGATCGAGACGAAGATCACCCCCTGCTCGTCCTCCATCGCCGCCCAGTCCTCCAGCAGCAGGTGGTGGCAGTGGAAGCCCTCGGGGATCACCGAGGCCTCCACCCCGAGGTGCAGGGAGAGGAAGGAGGGGGAGGGCTTGTAGCGCCGGCGCCAGGTGGATTCGGCCTTGGGGGTGTGGGCGGCATCCACCAGCGGTTGGCGCACCGAACCTTTGCCCGCAAAGGTGTCCCAGCGGGTGGCGTTGCTCACCACGCGGCGGGCCTGGATCGTCTCGCCGTCTGCGAGTTTCACGCCGGTGGCCTGGCCGTTCTCGATCAGCACCTCGGTGACCCGGGCCTTGTAGCGGATCGCGCCGCCGTGGCTCTCCAGGCCTGCCACCAACTTCTCGGCGATCACCCCCACGCCTCCTTTGGGGTAGTTGATGCCGCCGGCATGGCGATCGGAGAAGACCATTCCGGCGTTAATCATCGGCGTGAGGTCTGCGGGCATCACGCTCCAGCAGAAACACTCCATATCGATCAGCTTCAGCAGCTGCTCGTCCTGGATGTGTTTGCGGGCCACATCGCCGACGTTGAAGGGCAGCCAGCGGGCCAGCCCGAGGCAGGCCAGGGGGGCCTTGAAGAAGACCTTTGCCAGATAGGCCGGGTCCTCGAGCGACAGCAGCGGCATCGCATCGAGGCAGTTGAACACCTGCCAGCAGGTGTCATAGAAGGCGCGGATGCCCTGGGCTTCGTGGGGGAAGAGTCCCGTGAGGCGGGCGATGAAGGCTTCGTAGTCCCGGTCGACGGCGACGTTCAGGCCACCCGGCAGGTGGTATTCGAGCTGGACTGGATCGGGGACCGTCTGGCAGTGCTGGCCCACATCGGCCAGGGCTCGGGTGAGCAGGTTCGTGTGCCCCTTCTCCCCGAAGCCAAAGATCATCGAGGCACCCACATCAAAGGTGTAGCCCTCGCGGCGGAAGCTGCCTCCGGATCCCCCGGGTATCAAATAGCGCTCCAGCACCAGGGTCTTGGCGCCTTTGG
This sequence comes from Synechococcus sp. W4D4, assembly GCF_047716805.1. Taxonomy (NCBI): domain Bacteria; kingdom Bacillati; phylum Cyanobacteriota; class Cyanophyceae; order Synechococcales; family Synechococcaceae; genus Synechococcus; species Synechococcus sp. W4D4. The sequence goes on from NZ_CP180404.1 coordinate 511,695, forward strand.
CCGCCAGCTGGGAGGCCGTGACCAGGCCGCCGATGCCCGAGCCGATCACGATCACGTCCCAGGAGGGCTTGGTCACGGCAGGGTCTTCCGAAGCAGGTCGAACCCTAGGCGGCGAGCGGGGTCTGCTCGCAGAAGGGGGCCAGATCGCTCAGGGCCCGGTCGCGGTAGGCCCCGTAGCGGCGTCGCTTATCGCGGATTCGCTCGGGTAGCTCCGGCAGCAGGCCGAAGTTAGGGGGCATCGGCTGGAACTTCTCGCTGGGGGCCTCGGCGATGAAGTGGGTCAGGGCACCGCTCATGGTGGTGTGGGGCAGCTGAAGCGGTTCCTGGCCGCGTGCCAGGCGGGCGGCGTTGGTGCCGGCCAGCCAGCCGCCGGCGACGGCCGCGGCGTAGCCCTCGGTGCCGGTGATCTGCCCGGCGGCCAGCAGGGTGGGGCGCGTTCGGAACTGCAGGGTGGGATCCAGCAGCTGGGGCGCCTCGAGGAAGGTGTTGCGGTGCATCACCCCGAAGCGCACGAACTCGGCGTTCTCTAATCCGGGGATCATCCGCAGCACCCGCTTCTGCTCCCCCCACTTGAGGTTGGTCTGGAAGCCCACCAGGTTCCACAGGCGCCCGTCCTTGTCCTCCTGGCGCAACTGCACTACGGCATAGGCGCGCTTGGCTCGGCGCACGTCGCGGTCATTGACATCCCCCCAACGGGGATCCCAGAGGCCGATGGGCTTGAGGGGGCCGTAGCGCATCGTGTCCTCGCCGCGGCGGGCGAGTTCCTCAATCGGCAGGCAGCCCTCGAAGAAGGTGGCGTTTTCCTTCTCGAAATCCTTGAGTTCGGCCTGCTCGGCGGCCAGCAGGGCCTCGCGGAAAGCGAGGAACTGCTCCTTGTCCATCGGACAGTTGATGTAGTCGGCGTCTCCCTTGTCGTAGCGGGAGGCCCGGAAGGCGATGGAGAGGTCGATGCTCTCGCCCTCGACGATCGGACTGGCGGCGTCAAAGAAATGGCAATCGCCTCGGCCGGTGAAGGCTCGCAGGTCTTCTGCCAGGGGTTCGCTAGTGAGGGGGCCGGTGGCCAGCACCGTGATTTGCTCTGGTCCCGGTAGCGCCAGCTGCTCGTCGCGCACCACCGTCACCAGGGGGTGCTGCTCGAGGGTTTCGGTCAGGGCGGCGCTGTAGCGGCCGCGGTCGACCGCCAGGGCGCCGCCGGCGGGGACGGAATGCTTGTCTGCGGTCCCAATCACCAGCGAGCCGAGGCGGCGCAGCTCCTCCTGCAGCAGGCCCGCGGCTCGATCACTGCTGAGGGCACCGAAGCTGTTGCTGCAGACCAGCTCGGCAAATTCGCTGCTGTGGTGGGCGGGGGAGCGGCGCACGGGCCGCATTTCCACCAGCCGCACCTGGATGCCGGCCCGGGCGATCTGCCAAGCGGCCTCGGTTCCGGCCAGGCCCGCCCCGATCACCAAGACGGATTGGGAGCTGGATTGAGACACGCGAAACCGGCTCCGCCTGAATTGATCAGGCTAGGAGCCGGCGGGTGGGCGCTTGCCCTTAGCCGTTGGCGCGCTTGAGCATCATCTGCAGTTGGCCCACGGCGGCGCGGCCGATGTTGAAGACAGCCCAGCTGGCGGCCAGAAGGATCGGGGTCACAACAAGCAGGAGCCGTGCGTCCATGACTGGGGGCAAAAGGAGTGACTTGATCTTACGAACTTCTGCTCCGTCCAAGGCTGATGCTCTGAGGTGCTGATCGATTTCGCAGTAATTGAATGGTTATGGGTTAGTGGAAGCCCAGGTCCGTGGAGCGGCCGGCGTGGGCCATGGCCAGTTGGCGGTAGCGCCGGGCGTGCTCCCGCTGCTCGGCGGCCTTCTCCTCGGAGAGCTCGCGTTTGACCTGGGCTGGAGCACCCATGACCAGCGCCCGGGCTGGCACGTCTTTGGTTACCACCGAGCCCGCCGCGACCAGGGCTCCCTCTCCAACGGTGACTCCGTTGAGGACGACCGCTCCGATGCCGATCAGGCAGCCGTCTTCGAGGGTGGCCCCATGGACCACGGCCCGATGGCCGATGGTGACGTCAGCTCCGATGAGCACCGGTTGACCCGGATCCCCATGGAGCACGGCCCCATCCTGGACATTGCTGCCTTCTCCGATAACGATCGGGCAGACATCAGCGCGGGCCACCGCGGTGGGCCAGAGACTGGCGCCAGCACCCAGTTGGACGTCCCCAATCAGCACGGCGCTCTCCGCAACCCAGGCATCGGGATGGACGGATGGCTGGGGCCACGGAGCGCTGGCCATGGGCTTGCTGCAAACGACGCGTTAGCCGCCATTCTCGGGGGGTTTGAAGGCGGGACCCTCCGGGTGATACCTTCACTCGGTGCCCAGTGATGGGCGCCCCCAAACGACGGTGTCTAACCTGCGTTCGGAGGGTCGTTAGCTCAGCGGTAGAGCACTCGGCTTTTAACCGATTGGTCCTCAGTTCGAATCTGAGACGACCCATTTTTGAATCGCTCGATCGTTCTGGCAGCAGCCGAGACGGTCGAGCTTTTTTGTGTCTTCCCCTTAGCTCAGCCAGCTGAAGACCAGCTCCAGCAAGGCGAAGCCCAGCAGGCAGAAGCCAGCCAGTAGGGACAAGGTTGGTGCCAAGTACAGGGCCTGTTACGCCTGAATCCGTTCTAGGCCTCCTCCAATGCCGGCTTGGCTGCCAAAAGCACAGGACACAAAAAAAGCGAGCACCAGCCCGCCTCGAGAAACCTCTTACGAATTGTAAAGGGTCTCTCAGGACCAATGTGAGACGCGCTCTTGCTGGGTCCTGGCCAACCATCCAGCCTGCGCCCCTTGGGATCGTGAGGCAATGGGTCGAATGGCTGATTGCCCAGGATGGATCCCGCGGTGATGCTGTGTCCATCGAACCCGGAGGCGTCCCCATGGACGACACGCCACCTCGCTAGCAGCAGAAGCTCGCTGACCCAAGGCCCCTGCTCCAACAGTCTTCACCCATCCGTAGGGCAGGTCGTCGGACCGGACACTGATTAGGGACGTCTGAGCCGTCGACACTCCATCTGCACCGCCTCAGGTGCCCCAGGAGAAACCAGCCCCACACCTGGACTCTCTGGCCCCAGGCGCCACACCAGCCGCTTCACAGAATCTGCATCCAAGACCCCCGGCCATTTGGTACGGGGGTTTTTGGTGGCCGCCTAGAGCAGTTGATCGAGCTCGAGATCCGGCCGTCGCAGGAGGGCAAAGACCGTTCCGGCATTGCCGCGGCAGATCCGTAGGTCCTGATCGACGACGGTGATGTCGAGCCAGGCGGGGAAAGACTGCTTGACGTTCTGGAGCCACTGCAAACGCTTGCCCCCAAGGCTTGGGCCAACCCAGCCACCGCGGCGAAAGCTCACGCGCACCCTCTGCGACTGGCCTGGGTCCAGGGCGATTTCGGCTTCGACGGCGATCCCCGCGATGGAGGCGAGGGGGCCGACTAGGCGAAGCAGATTCACCCCCCGTCCCTGGGATGGCGCCAGGCCCTGGAGGTTCTCCAGCCAAGGAGCGACCGATAGATAGGGCTGCTGGCTGCTGCTCCAACGCAATTCCCAGACCCCTTCGAGCTGCTGCAGGGTGATGGGGTCCGATAGATCGGCCGGCTGGTCGCGCTCCAGGGCTTCAATCAGGGCTTCGACTTGCTGGCGCTGCCGGTTGGCACTGCCCCTGGGTTGCTGCCGCAGGATCTCAAGCAGTTCACTGCGCTCGGGGGGCTTGTCCTTCGCCATCAGGCCTCTAGAACCTGTAGGCGGGCGTGGACCGTCAGGCTGACCTCGGCTTGGGTGTCGACGCTGAAGGCACGCCAGTTGGCTTTGGAATCGGGGCGTCCCTGGAGCTGCCCCCACTCAATGCGTTGCCCGCCGTAGGTGAGCCCAACGCAGGTCAGGCTCTGGTCATCGGCCAGGAGGCTCCAAAGCAGGGCGAGCTGGCTGCGCTCATAGTCCTTAGGCACTGCGCTGGCCCCCTCGCTGGCCACGACGCCGGGTTCCAGGGTGAGGGTCAGATCCCGCTCCCAGCTGAGGAAGCGACCGTCGTGGGTGGGATAGAACCAGCAGGTTTCATTGACCGCCTCCAGCAGTGAGAAGCGGTCGATGCAGTGGAGGGCGTCCGGATCCGAGCTCCGCTGGTAGATCCCGATGGCGTTGCCCTGGGGGTCAAAGCAAGGGATCTCCGCATCACAGATCAGACGCCGAAGCGATCCGCCGCTACCGGGGTCCAGCTGGCCGTCCCAGGGCAGATCGGCCAGGGCCTCGTTGCTGGTCTCGCCTGCGGTGAACAGGCGCAGGGAAAACCCCGTGCTGGGACCCTGATGCTGAATGGAAACGAGATCAGCCCAGGTGGTCTCTCCTTCGGGCAGCAGCGCCAGCGGAGCGATGAGGAACACCAGGGGATGGGCCATGGCAGGCATTCTGACGAGAGCGGCCCATCACTCCATAGATTCTTAAGCAAATCCGTAGCGCGTTTTGTCCTTTTTGCCCCGGTGGTCCGTTTGACAGCGGCCGTTTCTTCCCCCTCTCTCCGGCCGATCAGGGCCGCCCAACAAGAGTTCCCCAGCAAGGCGGAGGTGCTCAGCTGCCTGCCTGAGGAGTTGCTGCGCCATGACCCGCTGAAATCCTGGGGCAGCTTGGCGCTCTCCCTGGGCCTGTCCCTTTTTGCCTACGGGCTCGGGACCTTGATTCCCCTGAGTTGGGCTTTCTTGCCGCTTTGGCTGGTCTACGGGATGGTCACTGGGACTGTGGCCATGGGCTGTTGGGTGCTTGCCCATGAATGCGGTCACAACGCCTTCCATCCCAATCGCCGGGTCGAGGGGGTTGTGGGGTTTGTCTTGCACAGCCTGCTCCTTGTTCCCTACTACTGCTGGGCCCGTAGTCATGCGGTGCATCACGCCTACTGCAATGAGCTGGAGCGTGGTCAAACCCACGTCCCTCCTCGGGCAACCTCGCGCTCCGGGCAATTCACGCAGGCACTACGACGGAAACTCGGCCGCCGGCTCTCGGGTTGGGTCTCCCTGTTCAACCACGTGGTGCTCGGCTGGCCCCTGTATCTGCTGATGGGCGTCACCGGCGGTGAGGCCTACGGCCGGCCCGTCTCCCACTTCCGGATGCCGGCCCAGGGCGTTCCCTTGCAGCGCCCGCTCTTCCCGACAGCCTTCCGCCGTTGGATGGTGCGATCGAATGTCGGTCTGCTGGTGGTGCTGGCGGGCTTGGTGCTGGCCGCCATTCAGTTCTCACCCCTGCGGGTGCTGGCCGTCTATGGCCTGCCTTATCTCGTGGTGAATGGCTGGCTGGTGGTCTACACCTGGCTTCAGCACACCGATGTGGAGATTCCCCACTACGACTCTCAGCACTGGACCTGGGTTAAAGGTGCCCTGCAAACCGTCGATCGGCCCTATGGCCCGCTGATCAACCTGCTGCACCATGGGATTGGCTCGACCCATGTCTGCCATCACGTGAACTCCGCGATCCCGCACTACAACGCTTGGCGCGGTACGGCTCTGCTGCGGCAGCGCTACCCCGAGCTGGTGCGCTTTGACCCCACCCCGATTCATCGAGCTCTTTGGCGGGTGGCGACCCGCTGTAGTGCGGTGCGGCAATCCCCGGTGGATGGGGCCTTTTATTTCTGAGCCATGGCTGATCACAACGGACGGCAGCTCAGCACCCGCGAGCTGGTGCGGGCCCACGCCTACCCGGTGTTCGCGGCCGTCGCCAGCTTCAGCCTGCTGGCGATTGCGCTGCTGCAGGTGCCCCAGGCGGTGAAGACCCATCGCTACAACCGCTGTATCGATGTCCAGGTGAGCCTGCGCAGCGCCAGCAACCTCAAGGGTCAGCAGGGACCGGGCAAGCTCATTTACCTGAAGGCTGTTCAGCACTGCGAGGGGCTCTAGGCCCCAGCGGAGAGGTCCTCCTCCCAGAGCCCCATCCGAACTAACCATTGGTTGGATTGGCTGCGCTGCCAGCCGTGGTCGAGCTCCAGGACATCGGCAATGGAGACCATCAGATCGAAGAGCTCCGCTTCAAAACCGCCGCGTTGATCGGCCAGGGTTTTGAGTTCCTGGGCGAGTTGCAGCAGCTCGAGTTCCGCCAGCCAGTCCCCCTTTTCAAAGGAGTGGCGGCGGGGACTGGGGGCAGGGCGCCGCTGGCTGAAGAGGGGCAGCAGTCCAGTTAGCAGTTGGGTTAGGTCTTGAAGTCGCAAGGGTTCAGTGCGAAGGCCCCCTAGGGTTCCGGGGCCAAAGGGATGGGACGCAGTCCGCAGGCCTGGCGGCAATCGAGCCATTGGGCCAGAGGGATCCCCAGGCGGATGGCGATTTCCGAATCGGCGAGGTCCAGTTCCAGCCAGCGGCGGGCCTTGACCCAGAGCTCGCGGTAGCGATGGCTGATGCGGACCGCGAAGCCGGTGTCGCGCAGGTGATGCAAGAGCTCCCCTTTGACCTTGCTCACCAGGTAGCTGGAGGGGCGGTAGCCCTTGCGGGAATCGAATTGGGCCGCGCCTTTGCAGAGTCCTTCGTAGGCCGGGCTGAGCAACTCGTCGAGTGGCATGCCCCAGCGGCGGGCATAGCGGTGGGCTTGTTGACGGGCCAGGCCCAGGTGCTGGCTGGCAAAGCGGCGTTGCTCTGGGGTGAGGGGCGTTCGCATGGTGTGAAAACAGGTGCGGGAGGCTACCCGCGGCGACAGAAGCCAAAAGAAGGCCAAAGAACGGGGCAGCCTGAGGGCTGAAAACCCCAGTGACGGAGATCAGCTCCCCACAGCTGTGCGCATAAGCGCCACGGTTGTGGGCGGCGGTGGGGAGATGGCGGAAGCCAGAACCGGCAAAGAAAGCCCGGAACCCATGGCCACCCAATTGCTCTTGACCGCCCACCACCGCCAGGCGATGGCCATCGCCTGCGAGCGGGGGATGTGGCTGCCCTTGCCTCTGCCGCTGGACAAGCTGCCAACGCTTTTTTATCTCTCTGCATTGAGTCCGGCGGCGGAGGCGATCAGCACCATCGCTGAGATCAGCTGCTTTGAGCCCTGGTCTGGGGATCTCTGGCTACCGATGCTCGGGCGGCTGTTGCCGTTGCCCCGTCCGGTGCCTCTGGGGGATTGCCAATCCCTCGCGGGATGGCTCCCGAGCCGGAGTGATCAGTTCAAGTTGTTGGATCTGTTGCCGCTTCTTGAGGCCCCGCAACTCAGTGATCTGGTGTGCGGCAGGCCAGGTCGCGGGGGCGCACAAGGCCGTGTCCGAGCCCCCAGGCGATCAAGGCGCGCTGGTCACGAACGCCAACTTTGCGGTACAGCGCGCTGAGTTGACGGCGGATCGTGTCGCTGCGGCGTTGCTCCAGCGCCGCGATCTCCCGGCTGTTGAAGCCCCGGGCGAGCAGCTCCAGCAGGTGCTGCTCGTTGTTGCGTAGGGGAATGAGCCGCGGGGGTTGTTCGCGCAGCCGCTCCCCCAGCAGGGGATCGAGAGACTGCAGTCCGCGCATCAGCATCAGTACCGTCTGGAGCAGCCGGCCGCCGCCGCAGTGTTGGCGGCAACAAAGACCAGCCGCTCCACTGCGCCAGAGCTGGTTCAGTCGCTCTTGCGCAATCGAGGCATCAAGGCAGACCAGAACCGTGGCCTGGGGCAGTCGCTCGATTAGCTCCAGGGCCCCGCCATCGGCCAGCTCATCATCACAAATCAGCAGCAAGTTGTGCTGGCTGGGGAGTGGAAGAGCGAGTAGTTCAGCGATGGAGTCTGCCGCAAACTCACAGCCCTCGAGCAGCAGGGACGCAATCCCAATCAGGCGTTCATCGGCAGAGCAGACGGCAATCCTCCAGCCCTGCTGCAGCTCGGCAATGGCCCGCTGTAGAGCCTGAATCTGCTGGCGGGTTTGCTCAGGATTCACGGCCTCTGGATTGCCATCTGCTCTCTAGCGCTAGAGGCGCGTTGGGGTCTATTTCTTTGGTTTTGGATTAGGAAGCTATGGTCCTAATTGTGCAGGTCTGGGTGTCATTCCAGCTGCGGATCAAGGCTTCTAATTGACTGGACTGAATGTGTTTCTGCGCGGTGCTCAGCTGGGCGGCAAGCCAGCTCAGGCTGGGCTGAATTCCCCTGCGCCGGAGGCTGTCCTCGCTGAGTTGTTGGGCCTTGAGCACCAGGGCGGCCTGATCGCGGGGGAAGGCAATACTGCGGCGGCTGCGCTGGCAAAAACGCAGCAATCCGCGGCGGATCCAGAAGCTGGCGTAGGTGGAGAAGCGATAGCCCCGGGCTGGATCAAATTTCTCAGCGGCCCTCAGCAGGTTGAGGGCCCCTTCCTGCAGCGCATCGGCCGTTGATGCATCGTCTGCGCTGAGCTGGCTGTGTTGTTTTCTCCAGCTGAATCCCACCAGGGCCAGGTTGTGCCTCACCAGTTGATCCCTGGCCCGTCGTCCTCGCTTGCGAATCGCTGGGGGCGCCTGATCAGGCCCGCCTGGATGCTGCTGCCAGCGTTGAATCATGCGCGCCAACTCCAGCACGCTGCGCTCGGGAAGGGGCGGATGCAGGCGGCTGACCCAGAGCCAGTGGCGCACGGATGGATGCATGCGAACTCCCGGAGCTACCTGGAGTGTTCCCTGCTGTTTCGCGGATGCGCCGTGGCTAGAGATCGGTTATGGACAATCCATTCCGCCAGCTGCTTCAGGCCGACGAGCGTTCCTATTTCTGGATCAAGAAGAAGCTGGGCTTAAAAACCGAATACCAAGGGGCCTGGTTGGCCTGGATCGTGGGTCTGTTGATGGGTCTGCTGATCGGAGCGCTCTGGCTCTAGTGGCCGAGGAGTTCCTGGCCGCGGCGGTGAATCGCCTGGGCGTAGTCCGTCCAGGTGCCGTGGCCCCAGTAGCGAAAGCAGCTGGTCTCAAGCAGCAATACATGCAGTAGGGCTTCCTGATAGTCGGGGTCACCGGGCGTGGGTGTTGGGTAGCGCTGGTGGAAGGCTGCGCTGAGTTGCACCATGGGCTCGAGAACGCTCTCGTAGCCCTTGACCCAACTGAGGTCGTTGGTCCAGGAGGCCCCCTCGACATTGCATCCGGCGTCGATGCGCTCCTGCAGCTGAGCGCCCGTCCAGTGCTCTCCGAGGCCGCTGAGGAGTTGTTGCTGGCCGGCCGCCTGGATCGTGGGGTAGTGCTCGGGTTTGCAGCCTTGGGCCTCGAGCAGCTCCAGGAATTCGCTGCCGTTGATGGCGGCAGTCCCCGGCTCGCCGGCGCAGCGCTGGTTGGCCTGGATGAAGGCCTGGGGGAACTCGTTCATCATCACGCCCCCGTTTTCACCGTCGGCGATCTGGGAGACCAGGGACGGCACGCTGATGGCTCCCAAGGGGAGCCGATCGCGGCTGATCGCCTCGTAGTAGGGCTGCATCTGGCCGACCAGCTTGGTGTCGGAGCCCTGGGTCTTGATCAAGGCGGTGATCTCCCGCCGCTCACCCCGTCCATTGCGGGCGATCAGGCGATTGGGCAGGTACTTCTGGGCTTCGCTCAGGGGTTCGCCGGTGAGGGTCTCCACGCTGTGCTCCTGGAGCAGCAGCCAGCGGTACCCCGCCTGCTGCAGGGCTTCCACCAGTGCAAAGAGGGTGTCGGGGTGATTGGGCAGGGCCATCTCCGGTAGGGAGAAGCCGCGCACCCGCTGCAGGGCCTCCAGGCCGAAGGCCGCGGCGAACTGGTGCTGCCAGGCCTCGATCTGCAGCTGTAGATCCGGGATCGGCGTGGAGGGGGCGACGGCGTGGCCCCAGAAGCTGCCGAGCCACTCGACGTGCCGTTGCATCTCGGGATCACAGGCCAGGTAACGCCAGGCCTCGGTGATGTCGCTGCGGCCCATCTGCTCGGCCCCCCAGAGCAGATTTCCGGAGATGTCGAGCATGATCCGCGGGCTGCAGCCCTGCTCGGTCAGTTGGGGGATCAGATCAGCCAGGCGCCGGTAGCAGTGCGCGAAGGGTTCGGCGTTGTGGTTATCCCCCTCGCCGGGGTGCTCCAGCATGTACTGCAGGTGGGAGATCAGCGCTCCATCGGGGCCGGCCGGGATGGTCGGCTGATGCATGTGCAGCGCGCAGGCAAACCCCGAGCGCAGCTGATCGAGCTGCAACGGCGACTGCCCAGACCAGTAGGGACCGCCGGCGGCCATGGCGGAGCGGATCTCGGTTTCGCGGCCGCAGAGGTGGGGCCTGATGGATGCGCTCATGGAGAAGTTCGAACGATTGGACCGAGCTGCTGTGTTCCGGTGGATTTCCCTCGGCTCCACCGCGAAGAGGCCAAATAGCCATGAGAACTATTGCCTAAAGAAGACCGGATCTCTGATCAAGACAAGATTTTTTGCCCCCAGTGATAAAATTAAGAAAAGATGAAAGTCAAGTATTTGCTCCTAGCTTTGAGGTGATCCTATGGCCAAGCTCGAATACAGGTCCGCTCGAGGCTCGACGATTCATTCAGTGCCAGGTGTGAGCAGCGCTGAGAAAATCTTTTATGCCTGTAATCGCGATGGTCTTTGTGCCTATTGCGAAGACTTCGCAAGCGCAAAGGATTACGTCGAGTTGCTTGAGATCGGTGACCTTTCTCCTGCTCAACAAGGACGGCGGCCTTTCCCTCGCCGCCGATCACAGTGAGTGATCTCAAGCGCCTTTTGGCTGTGTCATTCCTTGAATTAGCAATGACGCATTGGGTGGTCGTCGCCACTCCGATAGAAGGCCTTGCAGGACGGTTTTGTGTCTGATGGCCCAGGCCGTTTGGTCTTATGAGCGGCCACCACAGTCGCCGTGATGAATAGCGCGAGCAGGATGCCGTCGGTGAGTGGGTCCATCAGCCTCTCCGTGGCTGTCTCTGGTCTAGCTCTGCCTGGGTGTCTTGAGCTTGGATTCGCCAGGAGCGGTTCAAGCGTCCAGTGCAGCTGCCACAGCTTCACGAGCCTTTGAAGAACCTCGTGGATGGCAAGGTCCTCGCAACTGGTGATGGGAGTGCGTAGTCCGTTGCGTTGGGCAGGCTCAGGTGATGAGCGAGGTTGCTCTCGCAGCTCAGTTTCGTCCCGAACCAGTCGATCCGGGTGGTGCCCTGGTGCTCCCAGAGCTCCACGCCGCGGGCGGTGTAGCGGGCGCCGCTGCCGGAGCGGGCGCGGTCAAGTGCGATGTGTTGATCGCCGATGGCGAGATCAGCGCCGCTTGTCGGATAGGCCACCGAGATGGCGTCCTTGCTGCCGCGGCACTGCAGCGGTTTGCGCCAGAAGACGCTCAAGGTGTAGTCGCCCTCGCGGTTGAAGCGCAGGCCCTGGACACTGGCGCTGCGCTGATAGCTCTGCCCCTGCTGATCGGCCGGGAAGTGAAAGGCCCAGCGCTGGCCCATCAGGACGTTGACGTTGCCCTGGCGTTGGGAGAACTGACAGGGGCCGGACTCCACCGCAAGGGTGTGGTCATGGCGGCTGAGCTGGCACTAGGCGAGGGTGCTGTCGGCCCGGGCGGGGAGTACATGCCCCAGGCCCAGGAGCGCCAGGAGGATCAAGCGCGAGCGGGGCATGGTTCCTGCGGCATGGGCTTGCCGTCCAACTGTGCAGAGGCCTGCCGGTTCTGCCCACAACACGCTCGGACAAAGAAAAACCCCCGGGTATACCCCGGGGGTTCAGGTTTCCTCTGGAGCGTTAACGCCTCACTTCTTGGTCATGGCAGCGGCACCGCCGAACGCTGCACCGACGATGGCGATGACGGCAAGGATTTCCATGGCTGAAGGTCTTGTGGTGATGGACATCACTGTCACCGCTGCAGCCCTCCTCTTTTGTTCAATCTGAACTCAGTTCACAGAATCTGGTTTCCGTTGCTACTGATGGGGAGATTGCTTCGCGAATGCGCGTTGTCCTGACGGGAGAGCGCATCAATACCTATTTCTTCGCAGGTGTTCAGAGCGGACAGTTCACTTCTGTTGGTCTCCCAACCCTGAAGACATCACCCGTCCATTGGCCATGTATTCGACGTCCAGCTCTGGTTCCCACCATGTCCGCCCTGCGGTGCAGCAGGCGGTCTGGAGCTGGCGTGAGGAGCTGATGCGCCAGTCCCATTGCCATCCGGCAGAGCTGCTGCGCCACCTCCATCCCGCTGAGGGCATGCCGCGGCGCTGAAGTCAGCCCAGAGCTTGGTACTTCTGCTGCTTGATTAAGGGCTAGGCGCTGTGCCTGGATGGAGGCATGACGCCTGAATTGGCTGCTGACGTTCTGGAGGCGCTGTTGCTTCTCCACGAGGAGCTTTCGGCTGACCCCGAGGCCCCTTGGTACGTGGGAATGCCGGATCAGACCCAGGTGCTGCATGACGAGCTCTGGTTGCTGGCTGGGGCTAACCCCGAGATCAAAGGCGCGGCCTTGGTGGAGCTTTGGTACAGCGGTGGTCACTCCAAGCTGCTGCCGGTGAAGTGCACCGGTGAGTTGGTGAGCAGCCGCCATCAGTTGGTGGATAGCGCGGTTTAAGAGGTTCTGGCTGGGAGCCGATGGCAGCAGTAGCTTGCGGCCAGCAAGGGCGTTGAACCATGCAACACAGCGATCTGGATTCCTGGATTAAGGAGATTCCCTCGACCTATCACGCCACGATCACAACCTTGAGCGTGAAAGCGTCTGAGGTGGATCAACTCAAAGCACGCATTCAGGAGTTGGAGGACGAGAACGAGGACCTCAAGCGCAAGCTTGCGATTGCCTCTCCTCAATAGGTTCCTAAGAACTGCTAAGGCCTTCTGACGTACACGCCATCGTCCTTAGCTTGGAGCCGTAGCCAGACTTTGTGGAACGCAAGGCATGGGTACGGGATGTTCCACCGCCGGTAGGAGTACCGGCGTTTTTTTTGCAAGACGATGGCATCAGGCCTTGTGGTGAAGCCTTCGGCACGATGGAGTGCATCGAGGCCTCTCCGGCTCGGTAGCAGTCGCTGGCGAAGTGCCCCCGTCTGCCACCAGATATAAAAAAGCCGTTTATCAAGCCGGCTTATTGCAACACAACTGTGTTGAGCACAGTTGCAGCTAGTGAGGCCATGTCCAACGCGGTGCGTGGTTGAGACGTTTGATCAGGCCCTCACCGCTCGATTGGTCCTAACGGCTCTTTGCTCGCATCAGTGGCCTGCAGTGGGGCCCGAGGGTGGCGCGCTTGATCCGGTGATAAGGTTGAGTTGAACACAAGAGACGTTGAGCGCTGGTCCGCAACGATCCAGCTCCTCAACCGGATAACGCGATAGCTGAGACCATCCTTCCTTCGTGACGTATTTCTCCCGTTAGAGCGATACGTTTTTCAGGATCTTCTTACAAGAGTCACCCCCCTTGCTAGGGCTTGCAGTCATGCACCATGACGGGCATCGGCTCGACTGAGCGTTTGAATATCGAACCGTTGTTCATCTCAATCCGAGAACAAATGGAACGACAATCTCATTGGCATCTGTGTTCTTATACCCTCCAGTTCGTGATGTATGCACATTCCACGCCTAAAGCCCAGCATTCACTCTGATCCATCTCACGACGATCTCTGGTCGGCTCAAGCCAAGCGCTATTACCGCCTTGGTCTGAAGTCGGATTCAGTCCAATCCGGAACGACTGAAGTGAGCTATCAGGATCTCGTCAGCGGCGAGAGGGTGATTTGCGCATAAGCCATTGCACTGTCTTTTGGCATGGTTATGCAACGGTGGCCTGATCCATGGCCCAGCATTCCGTCGCTCCGCCTGAAAACAGGCACACCATGGTCATGTCTGGGTCAATGACCCTGTAGGTCGATCCGTCTGCAAAGTTCTTCAGCCTTGCGTGCAAGTGGGCAAGGTCGTGGTCTGGATGTTCCTCGGTTTGTCTCCAACCCTTGCTGGTGAGTCTTTCGATGATGAACACGCCCGTCTCGGAGGTGGGGCCACAAGGTCGGTCAGTTAGAACCCTTTGGGTGAAAACGACAGAAAGTTCTTGGGATCACGCCACAGATGGGGGACTGAAAGGTCTCGCTCGGCACCGGCCGCTACCGCTAGCGCTAGCGCTTGCTTTCTCCAGTCGCGCGTGATGCGTCGCCGTGATGTTGATTGGCTTCTCACTGAGCCCCCTGCGTTCAAGAGCGCATTTGGCGTTCTCTGGGGGGGGGCTGATCGGACTGGTTGATCCCAAAGTGAATCAACTGATTTTTGGTCAAATCAAATAGCGAAGAGAGAGTTGGTTCAGTCACCAACCTTCGGCAATGTGATGGCTGTTGTGATCCAAAGCCGAGCCCCAAATGAAGAGTCTTGGCACCTTGAAGGTAGTAAACGCAATCATTTCAAGGCTTATTTGACCGCATTAGCGAAGGCACGGGTCACGGGTCGGATCTATCGCCTTGTTGATCGTGATGGAGCAGTGCTCGAGCAGATTGATCAGCACCCTCCTCGAGGCTGAGGCGCTTGGCTCGCGCCAGCAGCACCCATGCCTTGCCTTGATGCTCATCAACCACTGGGATCACTCTGGCCAACAACTTGGAGAAAGCCTGGCTCTCACCAGGTCAAGCGGGTTTGAGCGGCACCGCCTTATTCCGGTGTGCCTGAGCCCATCCAATTCGGGCTGTGCTTGATCACAGCAGAACAGAACTGCAACAGCTCCTGGGGCGTCATGTCGTGCTTGGCGTCATTGGTGCGCCAGGCGCAGATCACGAAGTCGGGTTCTGCTTGGCTGCTGCGCTGATCAATGGTGGGGAGCATCGCGTAGCGCTTTTTGCTTTCGCCTTTGCCCGTGGCGGCCTCCCGGTTGTCGTAGGTGCCGATCAGCTCCCAGGCGAGCCATTCCCCAGTCCAGTGGTCGCGGCCCTCTGAGGCCAGCACCGCTTCGTGGATCGCCAGGCGGTATTGCTGCACGTTGCCCTTGCCACCGCGTTTCTGATCGCGCTTCGCCAGCGTCACCGCTTTGCGCTGCACCCAGCCTGGGTAGGTGCCTTTCGCGGCATCCGGCATCCAGTCGGGGGCGGGGGTGTTCATCGCGGGCCCGTGCGCATCTGAAGCATCCTGATCTAGGCCCGCTGGGCACTCATGGCCTTGTAGCCGGGGTACTGATGTTCAGCGATGGTCCGCCCTTTGTCGATCAGCTTCACCGCCCAGGTGGCTTGGGCCATGGCCCTCAGTCCCCGCCACTGAAATTCAGCACCAGATCGCCAGCGTCATCACGCTCGATCGTGAACTTGAAGGAATCCACGGTGCCGCTCCAGATCCCCTCATCGGGGTCGGCGGATTCCCCGCGCTGCTGGGAGACGTCGTGGTCAAAAAGCTGCTCAAAGACATGGGCCGCCACGATGGCCGCCTGGTCCTCATCCATCTCATCGAGCTCATGGGGCTCGACCGTGCAGCCCTCCAGGGTTTCGGCATCGAGCACGTTCCCCGATCCCAGATCCTCCACCAGGGCCAGTAGTGCGTCGTCCATCGCTTCAGGGTGCCTGCCTTCATGTTGAATCCAGGAGCCCCGGCCGTCCAGGGTTTGTGCATGCAAATCCAGCAGCCCTCGCCAACATGGAGGTAGTGCTCCTGGTCCTGGATGCGACGTTTCACCTCGCTGGCCGGGATCGCCCTGGCCCTGGCCTTAAGCGGTTGTGGTGGCTCTCCCAAGACCAGTGCCACCGGCGCGCCGCTGGTGACAGCTCCGATCACGATTGAGCTGGATCAGAAGATTCCCGCCAAGAGTCAGGGGGTGATGGTGCGCGGTGATGAGCGCACGACCTTTCAGGTGGGCTTCGGGCGCTTGGGGGTGACCTGCGCCAAAACTCGCTTTGAAGAGGGCTACACCCCCCTGGGCCGCTTCAAGGTCAACGCGATCCTCAGTAACGATCGCTTTGAGATGGATCCCAAGCTGATCGCCCAGTCCGGCAAGAGCAAGGCGGAGCTGAGGGAGACCCTGTTCAAGAACATGAACGCCATCGACTTCAAGGGCGATGGCGAGATCGGTGAATACGGGATCGGTTACATCAGCCTGGAGCCGATCGATAGCGTCAAGCAGCCCTTTGCCTTCAACACCTACGACGGCAAATTCCGCTGGTACAGCTTTGCGATCCACGGCAGCAACAACGAAAAGCGCATAGGCGAACAGGTCACCGGCGGTTGCTTGAACGTCTCTGAACCCACCCTGAAGGCGATGCTCGCCTCGGTGCAACTCGGCGATGCAGTTGAGGTCAAAACCGATGGCCCCTGCACGCCCTAGGCCGCTGAACATCGATCACGCTCAGCGCCTGCGGAGCCTCTGGACAGCCTGGTTCCTCTGCCTGCTGTTTCATACCGACTTGGGCTTGATGCCGCTCTTCCATGGCCTTTCGCCAGAGATTGAGAGCCATGTCACCCCCGAACGTCTACCCCTGGTGTTCTGGGCGATGTTGCTCTACTTCCTCGTTCCGCTTGGGGCCTATGTCTTGACCAGCTACGCCTCCAGTGCCCCCGGCTGGCGGCGCTGGCGCTGGTTTCAGTTCGGCCTGAGCGTGGTTTACACCTTGACCAACGTTGCCCATTTCCTCGTCGACATCCTGATTCCTGATTCCCGCTCGGATCAGGTGTGGCTGATGGCAGTGATGTTGCTGCTGGGGCTGCTGATTAATGCCGAGAGCTGGCGCTGGTGCCGCTCCAAATCGTCGTGGCACATTTGAAGCAGTGCCCCTGAGCTGCGATGCCCTTGATCAACGTCCGCACGTCGTTGCCTGAGCTGGCCGATGCCGCTGGGCTGCTCCAGGAGCTCTCCGCGGCCTTGGCCCAGCAGACCGGTAAGCCGGAGGCCTATGTGATGACGCTGCTGGAGACCGCGGTGCCCATGACCTTCGCGGGCAGCACCGAGCCGTGCGCCTACGTCGAGATCAAGTCGATTGGTGCCCTTAAGCCCCCGGCCATGACCGCGGCCTTCTGCAAGCTGATCGAGGCACGAACCGGGATTCCTGCCACGCGGATCTATGTGGCCTTTGAGGATGTCAAAGCCAGCAGCTGGGGCTGGAACTGCAGCACCTTTGGCTGAGCCAACTCAGTCCAGCTGCGCGCGTACCTTCTTGACCGCCAGCCCGGCTTCGGTGGCGGTGCCGCCGGCCAGCAGCAGCAGGCCGATCAGGCCCACCAGTTGGTTCTGCGCTTCGGCGGCGGGATCGGCGTTCTGTCCCAGCACGGCTCCGGCGACAAACCAGGCCGTGGCCAGGGCCGAGGTGATCCAGTAGGCCTTCCAGCGCCGCTGGTAGAGGTAGCCCGCCCCCAGGCCAGGGACCACGTTCAAGAGCACCGCCACCCAGCCGGCGGAGGCGGCCAGGATCTGTTCGCGGCTGGGCATGGCTGATGGGCGTTCGGGCGCCGACCCTAGGCAATCCATTGCAGGGCGACCGTTCGCTGACGCGGCCCGTCCAGTTCCACCAGGATCACGTCTTGATAGGTACCCAGCACGGGCTTCCCGTCTTGAACGGCCACCATCACCTGGTTGCCCAGCAGGAGGGCCTGCAGATGTGCGTGGGCGTTGCGCGGTTCATCGGCGGGGATGTTCGGCCGGAGCTCGAGGTCGTTGTGTTTCCAAGGCCGCTTCGCTGGGGCGATCTCCGCGAGCCAAGCCTCCAGGTCCCAGATCAGGCGCTCCTCCAGCTCGTTGATGATCACGGCTGTCGTGGTGTGCTGACCGCTGATCAGCACTGCCCCGTTCTGGGCGCCTTGCTTGGCGATGAAGCGCTGCAGTGCTTCGGTGATCGCGATGCACTGAAAGGACTCTTGCGTTGGAATCTGCAGACGTTCAACGGTCATCGCGGGCCCCTCTGGCTACGGTCAGCATGAGCGGTGCAGGGGCGATGGAGCGTTGGCGATCCTGCCCAGCCCTGGCTGATCAAGACGAGGCGTTTCTCGCGTCCGTCGCGGACTATCTCGCTCAGCTTCAAGCGCTTTCTCATGAGCAGCGGCACTGTCTGGCGCTTTTCAAGGTGGCGGAGTTGGTCAATGCCTTGATTCAGATCAAGGAGCGCCGCGAGGCCGTTGATCGGGTGGGTCCGGAGTTGGCCCAACGCTCCTTTGCCCTGGTGCGCTCGGTGATCCGCAATCGCACCCTCCCCTACGCCGGTAGCCAGAGCCAATGCCTCAGGGATCCGCAACTGACGGCAGTGATCGATGAGGGCTGCCGGCTGTTTCATCTCGGCAAGGCCAACAAGGACCTCTATCAACAAGCGCTGGCCCTCTCGGCAGCGCAGTGCCTGGCCCTGCAGGATCAGCTGGGGCCAGCTCTCGATCAGTACCTGCAGCTCTCAGGTTTGGTGGTTCCCAAGACGTTGGTCACTGCGGTGCGTAAGAGCTTCATTGAGGCCTACCGCAGCTAGAGCCTGCTGGATCAGAGCTCGCTTTGGCATCACTCTGGCCGATTGGATTGAACGCCTCATGAGGTCCGCTTGCTCACGACTTGAGGGCGATGCTCTGGTGGTGCCAGCCGACTTTCTCTCTGATTGGTTGATGCTTTTCCTGAAGCAGAACTGCGGCAAAAGCTGAGCAGTGATGCCAAGAAAACGTCCGCAACCGAGTTCATCAATACTCTCCTGAGTAAACCGTGGCCTGCTTGGTGGTGGCGCTCTTGACTCCTGCGTCGGCTCTTGGAGTGGATGGTGATATCGGTGGATTTATTTTTAATTTTATTGTGATCTTTGCGATTATTCAAAGTCGTCATATCCTTCTTGCGCTCATCCTGAGTGGATTGGCAAGTCGAAGCCTTTTACCGCAGAGGTCGGCTACAGCGAGCGAGCTTTGCCTCAGTCTTTCCTCGTCTGCGGTCTTTGCTTTGGTGATGGCCTTGTTTATTCGGCTTGATGGTCATAGATATCTGCAGATCTACCAAAATGAGGGTGCGGTGTCTTGGCTCTTCTATGTGGCCAGTTTCATCGGTGCTCTTGTTTTGCAGGATGCTTTCTTTTATTTTGTTCATCGCGTTCTGCATCGTCCTTTTCTCTACCGCTTGGCGCACAAGGGGCATCACCGTTCCTCTCAGCCCTCTGTCTGGACGTCCTTTGCGTTTGACCCGGTTGAGTCACTCATTCATGCGATTTGTCTGATCGCGATCGTTGTCATCATCCCGCTACACCCTGCGACATTGTTTGCTCTTTTGATGACAATGTCAGTCTGGGCTGCTGTTAATCACATTTCTCCCGAAACCTTGCCAGATGATTTCCCTCATCACTGGCTTGGTCCTTGGGTCATCGGCCCACTGCACCATTGCATTCACCATCGCAAACAGACGCTGCACTACGGCCTCTACTTCACGTTCTGGGATCGCGTCTTCCGTACGCAAGCCGAGGACTACGCCTTGCGTCTCGAGGCTGTCCAGAAGCGGTCTGCATCGTCCAATCTCCCGTCTTAGGTCGGTTGCGGGTGAGCTTTTCGACGCCTGCCGCCTTTAGCGCCGTTTGCGTTTCTCCCGCTCGCGTCGGTTCGCTTTGCGGGTTCCTCCGTATTGGTAGCCAGGCAGTGAGCTCTGTCGCTGCCAACAGCTGGGGCAGGCGAAGCGCCAGCTGGCACTGGCCTGGGTGCGAATCCTGTAGTGCAGGTCCCCAGGCTGCTGGCAGAAGTCGCAGTTCATGGCTTGCGGAACTCCATCCACCAGCCGCTGCCTGGACCTTCCACCATCCAGCGCCGTCCCCAATTGTGCTCGGAATAGCGCTGGGCTTGGCCGCTGCCGATGGCGGTCGTGACGTAGCCGCCCCCGATGAGATCAGCTTCGCCGTTGGGGTCATGCATCAGAAAGGTTCGGCTGCTCGGATCCCAGCCCACAACCACGCTCCAGTGCCCCACACCGGTTGGCTGCTCCACCGATCCGAGATGCAGCCAGCCCACCGGCGCTGGGATGCCTTGCTGCAGTGACGCGATCAGGTCTTTGATCGATCCATCCTGGCGGAACTGGGCCTCCAGGCCGCAGGCTTTGATCGCCTGCAGTTGGGCGGTTGCCTCCGTGCTCTCGCCATAGCGCAGCACCAGCTCGAGGTACTGGTCGTCGATCTGTCTGCCGCCTTGAAAGAACCCGGGCCGCAGGAACTCCACCGCCATGGCGCAGCTCGAGCTGAAGCACATGCGCGGGCCCTGCGTTGTGGCGCTGTTGTTCTGGCAGCAGTAGGGCACCGCCAGGGCGATTGAACTGTGGCGTTCGGCGTGTTGAATCTCGGCGGCTCGGCGCTGGATCAACCCTGCCAGGGGGCCGCGGGATCCCCGAATCCAGCGGGGGAGCTCCTCGCGGATCACCCGTGCTGGTGCTTCTCCAGCCAGCAGCCGCCTGCGCAGGGTGGATCGCTGCAATGCCCCTGCTCCGACGTTGAAGCAGAAGCTCAGCAGCGCATCCCACTGTCCCTGGCTCAGTGGCACGCCCGCTAGCAATGTCTCGAGGGCGCGCCCGCTGTCGTTGAGGTCCGCCAGCAGCCAGCGTTCAGCCTGCCTCTGGCTGATCGTTAGCCCCGCTCTGACGTCTGTACCGGTGTGGCCGTAGCCAATGCTCCAGGGCTCTCCGCCACTGCCGGGATCGGGATAGGCCACCAGCCGGCAACCCTCGAAGGTTTTGAGCAGGTCCAATCCGGCAGCGCTGATCTCCATGGCGAAGGGGGTGAAGGACCCTGAAGGGTTCCGGCCCCTTGGCTATCGATGCTGCAGACAGTGCCCATCCGGCTCTGCAGCATGGGCCGATCCAGTACGCCTTCATGAGTCCGATCTTTCCCTGCCGGGGGTGCGGAACCTTCATTGAGCGCTCCACCCAGCACTACCGCCGGGTCGAAGGTCAGGTGCTCTGCTCCACCTGCCTGGATGCCCGGGTGGAGTCCAGATCCAGTGCGGCCGAGCCACTCTTCAGGATTCTGGCTCGGATCAATCGACGTATTCGCTGCTTTGTAGAGGGATAGCTCTCAAGCGCGTCTGCAGAGTCTTGGCGCAGTAGGCAGCGATGGTCTCTAACTGATCCTGTCTTTGAGCTGAGCACCAGTGCCAAGACCTAGGCCGACCACTGACGCTGTCCTCACGGCGATGTCACGGTCAGGAGCATGGGTCGAATCGATAACTTGATTGCTTGCGCGCGCCGGGGTCAATGCCTGCCAAGCCTCTGCCCAATACCGGTGCTGTGAGCGGACTGAAGGAAGCCTTCGATTTCTTTGGCGATCCGAGCTTTGCCCAGCGGCGTTTTGAAACCTATGGCGATGTCTTCGCCACAAAGCTGCTGGCCCAGCCGATCGTGTTCATCCGCGGTGAACGGGCGATCAACGATCTATTCAGCCAAAGCGAGTCCCTGGAAGGTTGGTGGCCGGAGAGTGTGAAAAAGCTGCTGGGCAGCCGCTCCCTGGCTAACCGCAACGGAGCGGGCCACAAAGCCCGTCGGCGCGTGGTGGGCCAGTTGTTCTCTAGTGCAGCCCTCACCCGCTACACCCCATCAATCATTGGCCTGGTGGATGAACTCGCAGAGGAGCTGATTACTGCTGATGGCCCAGTGCCCTTGGCAGGGCGGATGCGCCGCTTTGCCTTCGCCGTGATCGCCACCACGGTGCTTGGGCTCGATGCAGGCAGCCGAGACGCATTGTTCGCTGACTTTGAGATCTGGACCAAGGCCCTCTTCTCGATTCCCTTGGCGATACCTGGCACACCCTTTGCCCAAGCCATGGGCGCCCGCCAGCGGCTGCTGAACCGCATCAAGGGCGTCTTGAAGGAGGGCAGCAACAAAGGCGGCCTGGATCTCATCAGTGGCGGCCTCGATGAGGCAGGGATCCCGTTGGATGACGACGATCTGGCCGAGCAACTGTTGCTGCTGCTCTTCGCTGGTTACGAAACCACCGCCTCATCGCTGAGCTGCCTATTCCGCGCCTTGCTCATGCATCCCGAGGTGATGCATTGGCTGCAGAGCGATGTGAGGGCCTCTCCATGGCCAGCGGCCACATCGCCGCAATCGGAAAAGCTGGATGCCACCGTGATGGAGGTGATGCGGCAAACACCCCCGGTGGGCGGCTTCTTCCGCCGCAGCTTGCAGGCCATTGAGCTGGCCGATGTGGTCGTACCAGAGAACAGCGTGATCCAGGTGGCCCTCACGCCAACAGCGACCAGCAGCGGAACCGATCTGACGCAGTTCCGTCCGCAGCGCCATCTCGATGGATCGTTTGATCAAACCCTGCTGCCCTTTGGTGGTGGCGAACGGGTCTGCTTGGGTAAAGCCCTAGCCGAACTGGAAATCCGGCTGATGGCCGTTGGGCTGCTGCAGCAGGTGCAGCTGCAGCTGCTGCCAGACCAGGATCTTTCCTTGCAGCTGGTGCCTAGCCCCACTCCACGCAACGGCCTGATGGTCACCGCAAAACAGCACTAACGCCATGCGCAGTTTTGAACCCGACGAGCTCGATCGCATCATCGAGATGGCTTGGGAGGACCGCACCACCTTTGAGGCAATCAACTACCAATTCGGAATTTCTGAACAGGAGGTGATCGAGCTGATGCGCCAGTCGATGAAGGCCTCGTCGTTCAAGATGTGGCGCAAACGGGTGAGCGGGCGGCAAACCAAACACGACGCCACCAGCCACTCCAACCGCTTCCGCGCCAAGTGCCACAAGTGAGCTCAGCAACACTTCATGCCAACCACTGGACGTGCCGCTGATCTGAGGCCATAACCGCCGCTTCCGGGGTTCGTTGTGCTCCCTTGGCCGAGACGGAAGACCCTGCCGAGTCCTCGCATCACTCCCGACCTCAGCTCAACGTTCTCGCCAGGATGCCTTGAACCACTCTGTTTCTCTGCCAGTTCTCAATGTCACTGCTGCTGGTTGCCTCATTGCTTCTGGGTCTGCTTTGGGTGACACAGACCCTGGTGCGGCGTGGAATGGATGACGGTTCCGGGGGATCGGAAGACTGATCCGACCAGTGATCGCGGTCGGCCTACTCCAACCACCTACCGACCGGCGCATTTCTCTGGAGTTGGCGGGGCTGTTGCGCTGTCTGCCAGTGCCCCTCACCTGCGCCTCTGTCTTCGCAGGAGTTGCTCCGGCACTGCTCTTGGGCATGAAAAAACCCCTAGTGCTCGACTCAGGGGTCTGCTCTCCCTACCCATCGGAGTATCCCGATGAACATAGATTGGCGGCTCAGGTCGACGTTGCAATTAGTACGTCTACTTATTGATGGGAAACCGTGAACGACGCTGATGCCTGACTCAACACCCTGCCCCAACAAGCTGCACACCCCTCAGCAGTCCTAGAGGCCCGATCGACTGGTTCACTCGCCCAACGACGAGGAGCTTGCAAAAAATCAGCCGATCTAGTACACCTGTACTTCCAGTGTGGTGGGGTGATGGAGGAGGCCTGGCTGAGGGATCCAAGGGCCGGTTGGCAGGTGCGGTTCCACAAGGATCAGCGGACTTGGGGCCGCGAAACGTGGGTGTTCGTGGATACGGGCAAGGCGATGCCTGACCATCTGCCCCTTCTCAAGGAGCGCTATCACCTGCGCCGAGCCGATGCCCGTGTTCTCTGGGAGGGGCTGATGGCTTGCGGCTGGCTGAAAACCAGGCCGGCATGGGGTGTCTATGCGGAGCCCTGAGGGTGCAGCGCGGCCAATAAAAAAGCCCCGCCGAAGGCAGGGCTAGGGGTCAGGAACAATCCGGGCGTCTGTCCTCGTTTCGACTCCGGATGAAGTTCCTCACTCCTCACACAGGTGAATCTTCTCGCCCAACCGACGGGACGCCAGTCGCACGTGTGCGGAGATGTGACTGCCACCCCACATGGCCTTGTGGTGTCTTAGGACAGATCTGGAACATCACGTTCCTCCTCACACCACCTGAACGCTCCTTCGCGGGAGCGTTTTTTTGTCTTTGAACGCTCAGGGCTGAGCCATGAAAAAAGCCGGTCACCAGGCCGGCTTTGTTCTCCCTGTGCTTGCCAAGGCACACATTGGTCATGGCTCATCTCGGCCGCATCGTGCAACTGGTCGCTCGTTAGCCCCGGAACCCTCCGGTGTTCATTGCTCGAGCACCGATGCAGTCCCGTCGCTTACTGGTTTGCCTCTCAGCTGGGATCTTGGCCTTCCAAGGTTTCACGCTTGCGTTCGATCTGCTCAATTGCACGGCCCTGACCTGGGCTCAGTTGCATCGCTCGGGCCTGCTCGAACAGGCTTCGGAGCTGCCTGCTAGCTGCAATCGCCCAAACGGCCGGATCGATGAAGCCGTCAACCACGGGCTCAGTGTCCTCTCTGGCTTGGCCTTGGGGAGTTCAGTGAAGGGCCAGGGGCTGGGAGCTGCCCCTTCAACTCAGGTTGATCTCAATACGTTGAAGACACCACAGCGCTGATCTTCGATGGCAGCTGACAGCAAAGGGATGTCCAACTGGGTCCTCCCCTTTGAGTCGGTGGGATTGGAGTCCATTCCCGTGGTGGGAGGCAAGAACGCTTCCCTCGGGGAGATGATTCGATCCCTGGGTCCATGCGGGATCTGCGTTCCAGCGGGCTTCGCGACGACTGCCGCCGCCTATCGCCACCATCTGCAGACCGCAACACTCCGGCCCCGGCTGCATCAGCTCCTCAATGGATTGGATGTCGCTGATCTGCCGCAGCTCCAACGGGCTGGCCTGGCCGCTCGAGAGCTGCTGCTGAGCGCACCTCTCCCCCGTGATCTGGAGCAGTCCATTGCCGAGGCCTATCAGCGCCTGGGCTCTCCAGCGGTGGCTGTGCGATCCAGTGCCACCGCTGAAGATCTGCCCGATGCCTCCTTCGCTGGACAGCAGGAGACCTACCTCAACGTGAGGGGAGAGGCCGATCTATTGGAGGCCTGCAGGCAGTGCTATGCCTCCCTGTTCACCGATCGCGCCATCTCCTATCGCCAGCTGAACGGCTTCGATCACTTCAGCGTGGCGCTCTCGATCGGTGTCCAGCGGATGGTGCGCTCTGACCTGGCTTGCTCGGGCGTGATGTTCAGCCTCGATACCGAGAGCGGTTTCCGAGAGGCCGTGTTGCTCACCGCCGCCTACGGCCTTGGTGAGAACGTTGTGCAGGGGGCGGTCAACCCAGACGAATACCTGATTTTTAAGCCCACGCTGCAGCAGGGCTTCGCTCCGATCGTCAGCAAGCGGCGCGGAGCTAAGGCGATCCGCATGGTTTATGGCGAGCGGGGCACACCCTGCAATGAACCTGTTCAGGAGGACGAGCGGCAGCGTTTTGCCCTTGACGATGCCGAGGCGCTGCAGTTGGCCCGCTGGGCCTGTCAGATCGAAGACCACTACAGCCAGAAGCGCGGACAATCCACCCCGATGGATATCGAGTGGGCCAAGGACGGAATCACAGGAGAACTTGTCATCCTCCAGGCCCGGCCAGAGACCGTGCAGTCCCGTCGCACGGCCAACGTGTTGCGCACCTGGAGCCTGCAGCCCCACCAGGCGCCGCTGCTCTGCAGGGGGCGTGCCATCGGGACATCAGTCAGTCAAGGCCCTGCGCGAATCCTGAGGCATCCCAGCGAGATCAACCGCTTTCAGAACGGAGATGTACTGGTCACAGAGCGGACCGACCCTGACTGGGAACCGATTCTGAAGCGGGCCAGTGGAGTGGTGACCAACCAGGGAGGGCGGACCTGCCACGCGGCAATCATTGCCCGGGAGATGGGCATCACTGCGATCGTTGGAGCGACTGATGCCACTGAGGCCATCGACGATGGAGAGATCGTCACCCTGAGTTGTTGCGAAGGCGATGAGGGCCGCGTCTATCGCGGCGCTCTTCCCTTTGATCTGGCCGAGCGCGATGTGGGCGACCTGCCACCAACTCGGACCAAGATCTTGATGAATGTGGGCAATCCCGAGGCCGCCTTCAATCTCGCGGCGATTCCCTGTGATGGGGTTGGCTTGGCCCGTTTGGAATTCATCATCGCCAACCAGATTCGGGTGCATCCGATGGCCTTGCTGCAGACCGATCGGGTCATGGACGGACAAGAGCGGGACGCGATCCTTCAGCTGAGCGCTGGCTATCTCCATCCCTCCGAGTACTACGTCGATCGCCTCGCCCAGGGCATGGGCCGTCTCGCGGCGGCGTTTTATCCCAAGCCAGTCATCCTGCGTTTCTCTGATTTCAAGAGCAATGAATACGCCAAGTTGCTTGGTGGAAGCAGCTTTGAGCCGATCGAGGAAAACCCAATGATTGGCTGGCGGGGAGCTTCCCGCTACGACGCTCCGGGATTCCGAGATGCCTTTGCTTTAGAGTGTCAGGCGCTGCTGCGGGTGCGCGAGCAGATGGGGTTGGTCAATGTGATTCCCATGATTCCCTTCTGCCGCACCCCGGAGGAGGCAGATCGGGTTTTAGCCGTCATGGCTCAAAACGGATTGGTCCGTGGGGAGCGGGGACTCGAGGTCTATGTGATGTGTGAGGTGCCAAGCAATGTGATGGCGGGGGAGGCCTTTGCTGAACGTTTTGATGGCTTCTCGATCGGCTCCAATGACCTCACCCAGCTGACCCTTGGACTTGATCGCGATTCGGCCCTGGTGGCTGATCTGTTTGATGAACGCCATCCAGCGGTGTTGGAGATGCTCCGTCTGGCGATTCGCACGGCAAAGCGTTGCGGCCGCAAGGTCGGCATTTGCGGGCAGGCTCCAAGCGACTATCCCGAGTTCGCGGCTTTTTTAGTGAAGGAGGGGATTGATTCCATCAGCCTCAACCCCGATGTTGTGATCAATACGCGAATGCATGTCGCCGAGTTGGAGCAGAACTGCAGCGAAGCTTGAGCCTGCGATTGGCCTGTGCTTCTTAGCGTGAAGCCATGGGCGGGGTGTGCTTTCCATGCCGCAAAAGGTTGATTCCCTTGAGCGACTTCTGAGGCGCTTTGGCGGGCAATCCCATGGCCTGATCGAATTATTGAATGCGGCCCAGGAACGCGATGGCTATCTCAGTGAGCCCTTGCTGCGTGATCTGGCGCAACGGTTGCAGTTACCCCTGAGTCGCGTTCAGGCCACCGCCAGTTTCTATCACCTGTTTCGCTTCACTCCACCGACTCCCCACCGCTGCCGGGTGTGTACCGGAACGGCTTGTTTTGTGCAGGGGGGCGGCCAACTGCTAGCCGAGTTGCAACGGCAGCCCTTGTCCTCCATGGGTGTCGAGCTCGGGCAGGTGCGCTGCATCGGTACCTGCAGTGGTGCCCCCTTGGTGGTGGTGGATGAGGAGGTCTGGAATCACCAAAGTGGCGAGACCGTGCTGGCCGGATTAAGGAGGCTGAGGACGTGAGGAGCTGCCTGCGGGTTTGCAGCTCAGCCGGTTGCCGCAGTCGTGGTGGTGCGGTGTTGCAGCGAGCCCTTGATCGAGTCGCACGTGGTTTCCCCTCACGCCTCAGGGTCAAGGGCGTGGGTTGCTTTGGTCCGTGTAGTGCGGGACCGCTCTTCAGCCTGGAGCTACCGGATTCCTCCGGAGGGGAACGGCTCTGGTCAGCGCTGAGCTCCGGCCCCGCGGAGATCGCCGAGAGCCTGGAGCGGGCCGCTGAACACCAGGCCCTCGAGGACTGGCAACCAGCCAATGCCCAGGAATTTCTGGCGAGTGACCCCTTCTGGATTGGGCAACGTCGATTGGTCCTGGCCCGTTGCGGCCGACTCGATCCCACCTGCATCGACGATGCCCTGGCCCATGGTGCCTATGCGGTCTTGCATCGCGTCCTTGCGCAAGACGACCCAGAGGCCGTGGTTGCAGAAGTGCGCTCCAGCACCCTGCGTGGACGCGGCGGCGCCGGTTACCCCACGGGTTTGAAGTGGGCCGCCGTCGCTGCGATGCCATCTGGCAAGAAGTGTGTGGTCTGCAATGCCGATGAGGGGGATCCCGGTGCCTTCATGGATCGCACCCTGATGGAGGGGGACCCCCATGCACTCCTCGAGGGCATGGCCATTGCGGCCTTCGCCGTAGGTGCCCAGATCGGCTATATCTACGTGCGGGCGGAATACCCCTTGGCGATCGAACGGCTGCGCGTTGCCATCGATCAGGCCCAGGAACGGGGGTGGCTGGGGTCGTCCATTGCCGGCCAGGCCTTCAGCTTTGCGATCGAGCTGCGGGTTGGGGCTGGTGCCTACGTCTGCGGCGAGGAAACGGCCTTAATGCAGTCGATCGAGGGGCGCCGTGGAGTCCCTCGCCCGCGACCTCCCTACCCAGCCGCCGAGGGTGTTTTTGGCTGGCCCACCCTGATCAACAACGTGGAAACCCTGGCCACGATCCCGCCATTACTTCGGGATGGGGTTGGCTCCTATGGCGTCGGGACCAAGGTCTTCTCCCTGACCGGTCACCTGCATCGCTGTGGCGTGGTGGAGGTGCCGATCGGAACGCCGCTGCGCCTCCTTGTGGAGACCATCGGCGGGGGCGCTCCCCAGGGCCGGCGGATCAAGGCTGTGCAAACCGGAGGGTCCTCCGGCGGTTGCCTTCCCGCCACTGCTCTCGATACACCAGTTGACTACGAGACCCTGAGAAATCTGGGCTCAAGTCTGGGTTCAGGGGCAATGGTGGTGATGGATGAGTCCACCAACATGGTGGAGCTCGCAGCATTTTTCATGGCCTTTAGCCGTGAGGAGTCCTGCGGGAAGTGCATCCCCTGCCGCTCGGGCACGGTGCAACTGGAGATGCTTCTGCGCAAACTGCTGGAGCGGCGCGGGACAACGGCGGATCTTGCCGCCCTGGAAAGCCTCTGCCAGACGGTGGCCAGCGCGAGCCTGTGTGGTTTGGGGCAAACCGCACCGAATCCTGTGCTCAGCACACTGCGTCACTTCCGCAGTGATTACTTGGCCTTGCTGCAGGAGCCATGAGTCGCTGTCAGCTCTGGATTGATCAGCGCCCGATTCAGGCTCCATTGGGGACGACCTTGCTGCAGGCCATTCGGAAAGCGCAGATCCCACTGCCCACGCTGTGTCACTTGGAGGGGCTGTCGCCGGTGGCGGCCTGTCGGCTCTGTTTGGTGGAGGTTGAGGGCGAGCCAAGGCCACTGCCCGCCTGCATCACCAGCGTCTCGGAGGGCCTGCGCGTGCAGACCAACAGTCAACGGTTGCAGGAGATGCGTCTCACCCTGACCGAGTTGCTCTTCACGGAAGGCAACCATGTCTGCGCTGTCTGTGTGGCCAATGGCCATTGCGAGTTGCAGGACCTAGCGGTTCAGGTCGGCATGGACCACAGCCGTCTTCCCTATCGCTATCCGGATCGCTCTGTTGATCTCTCTCATCGGCAATTCGGGCTTGACCACAACCGCTGCATCCTCTGCACCCGCTGCGTGCGGGTGTGCGCTGAGGTGGAGGGCGCGAGCGTCTGGGATGTGGGCTGGCGTGGGGAGCGCTGCCAAATCATTGCCGGCTTAGCTGAGCCTTGGGGTTCCGTTGATGCGTGCACGAATTGCGGCAAGTGTGTTGAGGTTTGCCCCACGGGAGCCCTGTTTCGAAAAGGCGAGGGCTGCGAAGAGAAACAGGACGACCCAGCGCGCCTGACTGCACTCATGCAGGCTCGCCTGCGCCGGGAGCAGCCATGACTCGCTTCTCCGGTGCCAAGCCCCGTCTGGCGACCGTTTGGCTGAGTGGCTGTTCCGGCTGCCACATGTCCTTTTTGGATCTCGATGAATGGCTCATTGAGCTGGCCAACCAGGTGGAGATCGTCTACAGCCCGATTGCCTCTGACCAGAAAATCTTCCCCGAGGCCGTGGACATCACGCTGGTGGAGGGGGCTGTGGCCACGACCGACAACCTGGACTTGCTGAAGATTGTCCGCGCGCGCAGTCGCACCCTGATCAGCTTTGGCGACTGCGCCATCAGCGGCAATGTGACCGCCCTGCGCAATGCCTCTGGCGGCCCTCAGGCGGTGCTTCAACGCGCCTATCTCGAGTTGGCTGAGAACACCGCCCAGCTGCCCCATGCACCCGGCTTGATCCCGGACCTTCTGGAGACGGTGCGCCCCGTCCATGAGCTGGTGCCGGTGGAGGTTTACCTACCGGGATGCCCCCCATCCGCGCAGCGGATTCGTCTCGTTCTTGAGGCGTTGTTGCAGGGGAAGTCGCCGCGCTTGGAGGGCCGCGATCAGATCCGATTGGGGTGACGTGTTTTCGATGCGAACGATCCGTATTGATCCGGTGACCCGCATCGAGGGCCACGCCAAAATTTCAATCCAGCTGGACGACCAGGGAGCCGTCGAGAGCGCCCAGCTGCACGTCGGAGAGTTCCGGGGCTTTGAGGCGTTTTGCCGCGGACGTCCCTTTACGGAAATGGCGGGAATCACCGCCCGTATCTGTGGAATCTGTCCAGTGAGTCATCTACTGGCAGCGGCGCGGACCGGTGACAAGCTCTTGGCGGTCTCGATTCCACCGGCGGCTGAGAAGTTGCGTCGCTTGATGAATCTTGCCCAGATCATTCAGTCGCACGCGCTCTCTTTCTTTCACCTGAGCAGCCCTGACTTGGTCTTGGGTTGGGATAGCGATCCTGCGCAGCGCAACTTGTTCGGCCTGATTGCCGCCAACCCGGATCTGGCTCGCAATGGCATCCGCCTGCGGCAGTTTGGCCAGGGCGTGATCGATCAGCTGGGGGGTAGGAAGATTCACCCGGCCTGGGCCGTGCCAGGTGGGGTTCGCAGTCCCTTGAGCCGCTCCGGCCGAGATCAGATCTGCAGCGGTTTGCCCGAAGCCTTCGTCGTGGTGGATCACGCCTTGGCGTTGTTGAAGCAGTTGCTCGATCAGCAACTGCGCGAGGAACTGGAGGTCTTCGGGGCTTTCCCTTCTCTGTTTCTTGGCCTGGTGGCCCACGGGGATCGCTGGGAGCATTGCGATGGCCCTAGCTGTCTCGGCATTCGCGTGATCGATAGCGAGGGGCGGCGGTTGGCCGATGGCCTGCAGCCTGAGCACTACTCCAGTTGGATTGCCGAGTCCGTCGATGCCTCGAGCTACCTCAAAGCGCCCTACTACCGGCCCTTGGGACCGGAGGCTGGCGCCTATCGCGTCGGTCCACTGGCCCGCCTGAATTTGTGTGAGCGGATTGGCACCGACAGGGCTGATCGGGAGCTGATGGAGTTCCGTCAGCGTGGTGGCCGGGTGGTGACGGCCTCCTTGCTGTATCACCTAGCGCGCTTGGTGGAAATCCTGGCCTGTCTCGAGCAGATGCAGCAGTTGCTCGATGATCCTGAGATCACCGCAACCCATGTGCGTGCCTACGCGGAGCTGAATGGCCGTGAGGCTGTGGGGGTTGGCGAAGCGCCTCGCGGCACCCTGTTGCATCACTACTGCGTCGATGACAACGGTCTGATCGCGCAGGTGAATTTGATCATCGCTACGGGGCAAAACGTGCGGGCGATGAATCGCACCATCACCCAGATCGCTCAGCACTACCTCCATGGATCACGTCTCCAGGAGGCGCTGCTGAATCGGGTGGAGGCTGGCATTCGCTGCTACGACCCCTGCCTTTCCTGCAGCACCCACGCCGCCGGTCAAATGCCTCTGCAGCTGCAGCTTTGGAGTCGTGATGGCCAGCTGCTCCAAGAGCTCATGCGGGGATGAGGAGCTGCACATGAGTCAGGCACTCCCCCTGATCGTCGGCATCGGACAGGTTCTCCGTGGCGATGACAGTGCTGGCCATCGCATCGCCATGGCCCTGCAAGAGGAGGATCCGGCTGGCTTTCGCGCCCTCGCCGTGCACCAGCTCCTGCCCGAGCTCGTGGCTCAGGTGCATCAGGCCAGTCGGGTCTTGTTTATCGATGCCACGGTTGATCCCCGGCGTTGCCTGCAGTGGGCGGCTCTCGCCGTTGAACCTGTTCAGGCGGCACTGCTGAGCCAGCCGTTCAGTCATCAGCTCAATCCCGAGGGGGTGCTGGCCTTGACCCTGGCGCTCTATGGCCATCACCCACCGGCTTGGCAGTTGCTGATCCCCGCTCTCCAATGGCGCCACGGTGATCGGCTCTCTCCCTTAACGGCGACGAGCTGTTCCGCCGCCTTGGCCTTGGCTCGTGCTTGGGGAGTGGGCCATGCATGAATTGGCGCTGATGGAGGAGCTCTATCGCTTGGCCTCTGAAGCCGCTCAGCGGGAGGGGGCCAGTCGCATGGAGCGGGTGCACCTGCGGATTGGAGATCTCTCCGGAGTCGATCCTTCTGCGCTTCAGCAGGCCTTTTCCGTGGTGGTCTCCCAAGGCTCCTGGGGTGAGCCAACGCTTCAGCTCGAGCGCGTCCCCACGCGTTGTTTCTGCAGGTCGTGTCAGTCCCCCTTCGCTCCCAGGGATTTGATCTATGCCTGCCCGCTTTGCGGGCTGTTGTGCGCTGAGGTGCTCCAGGGACGAGAGCTGGAGTTGGTGGCTTTGGAGGTGACCTGAATGTGCGGAACCTGTGGCTGCGAACCCGATCCGGCCCCCCGACGTCTGGTGCTCCAGCAACGACTGCTCAGTCGCAACAGCCTTCAGGCAGAGCTGAATCGCGCGCAGTTTCGTGCCAATCGCGTGCTGGCGGTCAATGTCCTGTCGGCACCGGGTTCGGGCAAGACGGCACTCCTTGAGCAGATGGCACGGTTGTGGCCGATGGGTCCACTGGCCGTGATCGTGGGGGACCTGGCGACCGAGCGCGATGCCCAGCGCCTTCAGGCCGCTGGTGCTCGTGCGCTTCAGATCTGCACGGGTGACCTCTGTCATCTCGATGCCGCCCTGGTCAGTGCGGCCTGGGGTGAGCTCGGGTCGGATGATCTACGGCTGTTGATGATCGAGAACGTGGGGAATCTGGTTTGCCCGGCGGCTTTCGATCTCGGCGAACAGCTCAGGATTGCGATCCTCTCCGTCACCGAAGGGGAGGACAAACCCCTGAAATACCCGGCCCTTTTTAAGGGGGCGGATGCCGTCGTGCTCAACAAGATCGACTTGGCTAAAGCGGCTGATTTCGATCGACAACTGGCCATCGCCAATCTGGCGGCGGTTGCGCCTCAAGCCCGCTTGTTTGAAACCTCCGCTCGCCTGCAGCAGGGGCTCGATGGCTTGATCAGCTGGTTGATCGATGAGCTTGAGCACTGATCAGGCCCTGTCTTTGGAGCTGCAGGGGTTGGTGCAGGGCATTGGTTTTCGCCCCGCCGTTGTCCTCCGCGCCAGACGGTTGGGCTTGAGGGGGTGGGTGGCCAATAGTCCCAAGGGTGTTGTCCTCGAGGCCCAAGGTCCCAGGGCTCTGCTGCAGCAATTTTTGGATCAGTTGCTGGAGCATCCGCCGGATCTTTCCAAGATCACGGCCGTCCAGAAGCGTTGGCAACCCATCGTCGAGCTGGCCGACGAGTTCCAGATTGTTCCGTCCTCCCGCGGCGGATCCGTCTCTGCCTTGCTCAGTCCGGATCTGGCGATTTGCCTGGCCTGCCAGGCGGAGTTGATGGATCCAGCCAGCCGCCGTTTCCGTTACCCCTTCATCAGCTGTACCCACTGCGGCCCCCGTTACAGCGTGGCCCGGGCCTTGCCCTTCGAGCGAGAGCACACCAGTTTTTCGGCCTTCCCCCTCTGCGATGCCTGCTCCAGGGAGTACGCCAACCCCGTCGATCGACGCTTCCACGCCCAGACGATCAGCTGCCCGAACTGCGGCCCGCAATTGTTTTGGAATGGAGCTCGCCTTGGGCTGGATGACGCCCTTGAAGCTGCTGTTGCCCTCCTGCGAGAGGGTCAAGTTGTGGCCCTTCAAGGCATCGGTGGTTTTCAGCTCCTGGCTGATCCCCGTTCCCGGGAGGCGATCGCCTCACTCCGGCTTCGAAAAGGGCGGCCTGAAAAACCGTTCGCCTTGCTCAGTCAGCCGCAGTGGCTCGATGACCTGTGCCATGGGGTGGAATCTGAGCTGGGTCTGTGGCACTCCCATGCCGCCCCGATCGTGTTGATGAGGCGGCGCGAGAACGCCGCCGTTGTTGATGGGGTCATGGGGGCTAGCCCTTGGCTTGGGCTCATGCGTCCTGCGGGAGCCCTGCAGCACTTGTTGCTGGATCACTTTGGCGCTCCCCTGGTCGCCACCAGTGCCAACCGATCCGGAGAACCCATTGCGGCCAACGCCGAGAAAGAGCACGGACTGCTGGCACAGCTGGCCGACGCGGTCTTGAGTCACGAGCTCGCGATCCTGAATCGCATTGACGACAGTGTCATCCGCCTGGCGGCCAATGGACCGTTGGTGCTCCGTTTCGGACGAGGCTTGGCGCCACGGGCGATCACGCGGAGCACTGCAGCCCGCCAAACCCTGGCCCTGGGCGCCGAATCCAAGGGGGCACTGGCGCTCTCCCAAGCGGATCAACTGATCCTCAGTCCTGACCTGGGTGAGACCAGCAGTTGCACCGGTGCTGACCATTTGGAGGCGACCACCAGGCAATGGCTCCAGCTCCATCGGCTAACGCCAATCCAACTGCGCTGTGACCAGCATCTTGGCTATCGCTCGAGCCAATGGGCTCAGCACTGGAGTCATCAAGATGGCTTGCCCTTGCAGACCGTGCAGCACCATCAGGCCCATCTCCTCGCGGTTATGGCTGAACACGGCATCAGGGAGCCAGCGCTTGGGGTGGTGTGGGATGGCAGTGGCCTGGGGGCCGATGGAACGCTCTGGGGCGGTGAGGCTTTGCTGGTGTCTGGGCATGGCTACCGCCGCTTGGGTCATCTGCGGCCCTTTGGCCTGGTCGGGCTCGAGCGTGCCCAGCGGGAACCCCGTCGAGCGGCCCTTGGACTATTGGTTGAGGCCTATGGCGTCGACTGGCGCGAACGGCTCAGCAGACTGCCGCATCTGCCCTGGTTGTCGGCCTTTGAGTCCGATGAAGGCGCCCTGCTCGAGGCGTTGCTCCAGGGCGGCACCCAAAGCGGGGCAGTGGTTGTGCGCTGCTCGAGTGTGGGCAGGTTGTTTGATGCGGTTGCAGCTCTGCTTGGTGGCCCCCAGTGCTGCAGCTATGAAGCGCAAGCTGCCCTTGCCCTGGAGGCGTTGGCGATGAGCGCTCAGGAGCAACAGGTTGATCAGGTCAAAACAGCCTCAGCCCGTCGCTATGGGTTGCGACTCCACCATCAGCAAGCTGAAACGCCCTGGCACTGGGATTGGCGGCCATTACTGGAGGCCATTCTGAGCGATTTGGAAGCAGGACTTCAGCGACCCTGGATTGCCTTGTACTTTCACCAGGCCTTAGCGGATG
This sequence comes from Synechococcus sp. W4D4, assembly GCF_047716805.1. Lineage (NCBI taxonomy): Bacteria > Bacillati > Cyanobacteriota > Cyanophyceae > Synechococcales > Synechococcaceae > Synechococcus > Synechococcus sp. W4D4. The sequence continues at coordinate 546,694 of NZ_CP180404.1, forward strand.
CGATCGCTGAGTTCGCACGGCTGGAGGGTGCTCCGCAACTTCTGTTGGCGGGTGGTTGTTTCCAAAATCGAGTGCTGTTGGAGTTGACCCTGGAGGCCCTTCAGGCGCGAGGCATTTGCGGGGTGTGGAGTCAGGCCTTGCCCTGCAATGACGCGGCGATCCCGCTGGGGCAACTCATCGCTCTGCCCTAGATCCACTGCAGCAGCGGCTGGAGGAGCCGGACTCTCCCTAGACCCAGATCAATGCGGCTGGGTTGTGCCATGTGCCTCGCCATTGCTGGCGCGTTGGTCAGCACCAACAACCACCCAGACCCCCTTTGGCGCATGGGGGAGGTGTGCTTTTCGGGGGTGATGCGGCAGGTGAGCTTGGCCTGCGTGCCTGAGGCCCAGGTGGGTGATCAGTTGCTGGTGCACGTGGGACTGGCGTTGAAGGTGATGGAGCCAGAGCCATGAGTGCGGCTCAAGCCTGGATGGATGGCAACGAGGCGGTCGCCCATGTGGCCTATCGCCTCAATGAAGTAATCGGCATCTATCCGATTACCCCTGCCTCTGCCATGGGGGAGTTGGCAGATGCCTGGGCCGCTGAAGGTCGGCCAAATCTCTGGGGGCAGGTGCCCGAGGTGGTGGAGATGCAAAGCGAAGGGGGTGTCGCCGGCCTGGTGCATGGGGCCCTGCAGGCCGGGGCCTTGAGCACCACCTTCACCGCATCACAGGGACTGCTCTTGATGCTGCCCAACCTCTACAAAATTGCTGGTGAGCTCAACGCAGCCGTTATCCACGTCGCCTCCAGGGCCTTGGCGACCTCGGCGCTCTCGATCTTTGGAGATCACAGTGATGTGATGGCAACCCGCGGAAGTGGATGCGGTTTGCTCTGCTCGGCCTCTCCGCAGGAGGCGGGGGATTTTGCCGCCATCGCCACGGCCGCCAGCTTGCGGGGCCGGGTGCCCCTGATCCATTGGTTCGATGGCTTTCGGACATCCCACGAGATGCAGCGGGTCGATCGGATCGATGACTCGGTCTTGCAGGTCCTGATGGATGCCTCAGCGATCGCTTCCCACCGGGCTCGCGCCCTGACGCCGGATCACCCCGTCCTGCGTGGCACCAGCATGAATCCGGATGTGTGTTTTCAGGCCCGGGAGGCGGCCAACCCCTACTACGAGCGGATGCCGCTCGTGGTGCAGGACGTGATGGATCAGTGGGCTGATCTCACGGGCCGCCGCTACCGCTTAGTCGACTACGAGGGCGACCCTCAGGCCGAGCGCGTCCTGGTGCTAATGGGAAGTGCTTGCGAGACCGCTGGATCCACCGCCCAGGCTCTGGTTCAGGCCGGTGAGCGGGTTGGAGTGCTGAAGGTGCGTTTGTACCGCCCCTTTGCTCCGCAGGCTTTCTTAGGGGCTTTACCCACCAGCACTCGGCGCATTGCCGTCCTGGATCGCTGCAAGGAACCCGGTAGCCAAGGGGAACCTCTTTATCTCGATGTTCTGGCGGCCATCAGTGAGCACTGGCGCGGTTCGGAGCGGCCTGAGGTTCTGGCCGGTCGTTATGGCTTGGCGTCAAAGGAGTTCACCCCGGCGATGGTCAAGGCGATCTTCGACAACCTGGCGGCCCCTCAGAGCCGGAACCACTTCACGGTGGGCATTGTTGATGACCTCACCCACCACTCTCTGCCTGTTGACGCCGACTACGAGTTGGAAGATCCCGATGGGTTGCGAGCGGTGTTTGTGGGCCTTGGCTCCGACGGCACCGTTGGAGCCAATAAGAACACCCTGAAGATCATCGGGGAAGCCACAGGTCTCTGCGGCCAGGCCTACTTCGTTTACGACTCCAAGAAGGCCGGCTCTGTCACGGTCTCTCACCTGCGCTTCAGTCCAAGGCCGATTCGCTCGAGCAGCTTGATTCGTCGGGCCCAGGTGGTGGCTTGCCATCACTGGGATCTGTTGTCGCAGTTCGATCTGCTCGATTTGGCCTCCGAGGGGGGCACTCTGCTGCTGAACGCCCCCTACCCAGTTGAGCGCTGTTGGGGAGAGCTTCCTCAACGCATTCAGCAACAGATCCAGCGCAAGGGGCTACGGGTGTTTGTGGTAGATGCCACGGCGATCGCTGAACGGCATGGCCTCGGGCCAGCGATCAACACCGCTCTTCAGGCCTGTTTCTTTGCCGTTTCGAAGCTGGTCCCGCTGACGGCTGCGACTGCAGCGATGCGCGACGCGATTCAGGCCAGCTACGGCCGCAAGGGAGAACGGATTGTCACGGCCAACCTCGCGGTGATCGAAGACGCCCTCGCTCAGGTCCAGCAGCTGAGGTACCCCGAGCATGAGGACGGCGCTGAGCCATTGCCCGCCATACCCCTCTCGGCGGCGATGCTCGAGGCCCCGGCAGAGGTGCGGGAACTCCTGCTGCCGCAGATCCAGCGTGCCGGTGATGCGATGCCTGTGAGTGCCCTGCCCTGTGATGGCACGTTCCCAACGGCTACCAGTCAGTGGGAGAAGCGCAATATCGCGGAGCAGGTACCTGTGTGGGAACCGGATCTCTGCGTGCAATGCGGCAAGTGCGTCTTGGTCTGTCCCCATGCGGTCATTCGGGCCAAGGTGGCTGGGGCTGAGGCCTTTGCGGGGGCCCCGTATGGTTTTCTGCAGACTCCAGCCCGCCACCAGCATTGGCAGGGTCAAACCTTCACCATTCAGGTTTCGGCAGAGGACTGCACCGGCTGCAGCATCTGCGTTGAGGTGTGTCCCGCCCGAGACCGCGAGTGGCCTCGCCGCAAAGCCATCAACATGGCGCCCCAGCGACCACTGCGGGAGTCCAGTCGAGCCAACTGGAGCTTCTTCCTCGGCCTGCCGGATGTCGAGCGCAGCACGCTGAACCCGTGCCAGATCAAAGAACAGCAACTGCAGCAGCCGCTGTTTGAGTTTTCTGGGGCCTGCGCCGGCTGCGGTGAAACCCCTTACCTCAAGCTCGCCAGTCAGCTCTTTGGTGATCGCATGGTGGTGGCCAATGCCACCGGTTGCTCGTCGATCTACGGCGGGAACCTCCCCACGACTCCCTGGGCGGTGAACGGCGAAGGGCGAGGGCCGGCCTGGAGCAATTCGCTCTTTGAAGACAACGCCGAATTTGGAATGGGCTTTCGGGTGGCGTTTGATCAACGCCACAGTCGCGCCTGCTCACTCCTGCAGCTCTGCCGAGATCAGCTCCCGGATGCCTTGATTCGGGAACTGCTTCAGGCCGATCAACGTGATGAGGCCGGAATTCACGAGCAGCGCGCCCGTGTGGCAGAGCTCAAGACGCATCTAACGCACCCCTGCGGAGCGGCCAAGGAGCTTTTGGACCTGGCGGATGACCTGGTCAAACGCAGCGTTTGGGTTGTTGGTGGTGATGGCTGGGCCTACGACATCGGCTTCGGCGGCCTCGATCACGTCTTGGCTAGCCAGCGGGATCTGACGGTGCTTGTTCTCGACACCGAGGTGTACTCCAACACCGGGGGGCAGATGTCAAAGGCGACCCCCAAGGGCGCCGTGGCCAAATTTGCCAGTGCGGGCAAGACCACAGCCAAAAAGGATCTGGGCCTGATGGCGATGTCCTACGGCCATGTCTATGTGGCCAGCGTGGCGATGGGGGCCCGCGATGAACACACCCTTCGGGTGTTCCTGGAGGCGGAGGCCTACCCAGGTCCCTCACTGATCCTGGCCTATTCCCATTGCATCGCTCACGGCATTGACATGGCCCGGGGCATGGCTCACCAGAAGCAGGCGGTGGAGTCCGGACGTTGGCTGCTTTACCGCTACGACCCCCGTAGGGACTACCCCCTGCAGCTCGATTCTCCAGAGCCAAGCATGCCGCTCGATCAATCCCTAGAGGCCGAAAATCGCTTCCGCATGCTCCGCTATAGCCATCCCGAGCAGGCGAAACGACTCATCCAGGAGGCGGACTCTGACCGTCGTCGTCGCTGGGAGCTGTATCAAACGCTGGCTCAGAGGAAGGGGCCATGACCAATCCTTTGGCCACGCGCTATCTGGGATTGGAGTTGCCCTCCCCGCTGGTGGTGGGTTCGGCGGCGCCCCTCAGCCTTGATCTCGACCGGCTTGAGCAACTGCAAGAGGAGGGGGCCGGGGCTGTGGTGCTCCGCTCCTTATGTCTTGATCAGGGCGAACGGGATTGGCAGGAGTGGTTGCACCATCAACGGAATGCTCGTCAGAGCCATCCAGAAGCGGAGAGCTACTTGCCCTGCACCGAACCGCTTCATTTGGGCTTGGATGGCTACCTGGAGGAGATTCGCTCCGCGCAGTCCCGGCTGTTGATCCCCGTGATTGCCAGTCTCAATGGTTGCCATGGCGGCCCCTGGGTTGAGGCCAGTCAGGCCGTCCAGCGAGCAGGAGCCCATGCGATCGAGCTGAACCTGTACACCGTTCCAAGCCAGACCCAGCGGAGCAGCGCAGAGCTAGAGGACGAGCAAATCCAGATCGTCCAGCAGGTGACGGCTGCGGTAAGCCTGCCCGTTGCGGTGAAGCTCAGCCCCTGGTACACGGCGTTGGCCTCGATGGCTCAGCAGTTCTCCCAGGTGGGAGCGCAATCCCTGGTGTTGTTCAACCGCTTTTACCAACCAAACGTGAATATCGAGACCCTCGAAACGGTGTCTCAGCTTGATCTCAGCAGCCCCGTGGATCAGCGTCTTGCCCTGCGCTGGATCGGATTGCTGTATCAGCGGGTGCCCCTCGCTTTTGCGGCGAGTGGCGGGGTGGCCACGGGTGACGATGTCGTGCGGATGGTGATGGTTGGCGCGCAGGTCACCCATGTGGTCAGCGCCCTACTGCGCCATGGCCCTGGGCATTTGCAGAGGATGCGCGATCAGTTGCTGCAGTGGCTGGAGCAGCATCGAGTCGAGCGCCTCTCCAGTTTGCGGGGAAGTCTCTCTCTGCTGCGCTGCCCTGATCCAGAGGCGTTTGAACGCGCCCAGTACTGGCGAGCGATCAGCAGTTACAGCCTGCCGCGGGAGCAGTTGATCTGATGCCTACTACCCAGGCCCTGCTGGAGCAGATCCATCAGCGCTGCACCCGTCCCTGGACGCTGATGGAGGTCTGTGGTGGTCAAACCCATGCCCTATTGCGTCATGGCATTGATCGCTTGTTGCCAAGGTCGATCGAGCTCATCCACGGCCCGGGCTGCCCCGTCTGCGTCACCCATACCCAGCTGGTGGATCAGGCCTTGGACTTGGCTACCCGAGCGGATGTGGTGCTCTGCTCCTACGGCGACATGTTGCGGGTGCCCGGCAGTGATGGTCGCGATCTACTCGGTCAACGGGCCCTGGGAGCAGATATACGAGTGATTTATTCGCCACTCGATGTGCTCGAGATCGCTCGATCAGAGCCCGATCAGCAGGTGGTGTTCTTTGCCGTTGGATTCGAAACCACCGCCCCAGCGACCGCTCTCCTGGCTCAACGCACCCTGGCTGCGGGCGTTTCAAATCTGCGCCTACTGCTGGCCCATGTGCGGGTGGCCCCGGTGTTGGACCAATTGCTATCGGATCCGGTGTGTGCCGTGCAAGGGGTTCTCGCCGCCGGCCACGTCTGCACGGTGATGGGGATGCCGGAGTACGCGGAGCTGTCCCTGCGTCATCGGTTGCCGATTGTGGTGACCGGCTTCAGCCCGGAAGCGCTGTTGCGGGGCATCCAGCGCTGTATCGATCAGCTGGAGCGGGGGGCCTACGGAGTGGAGAACGCCTACGCCGATGCGGTGGAACACCGAGGCAATCACGAGGCCCGTCGCCTACTGGAGGAGGTGTTTGAACCGATTGATACGTCATGGCGCGGCCTGGGCTCAATCACGGCGGGGGGATACCGGCTTCGGCCCCCCTTTGATGCCCTCTCCTTGGTGCCCTCCAGCTTGGAGGTGAAGGAGCCTTCGCCGGACCTCTGCCCGAGCGGTTTGGTTTTACGCGGTCTTCTGAATCCCTGTGACTGTCCCCGCTTTGGCTGTGAGTGCACCCCTGAGAAGCCCCTTGGAGCACCGATGGTCTCGTCAGAAGGTGCCTGTGCGGCCTACTACCGCTACGCACGCTGAGCCATGGTTCTGGGGGAGACGATCCAATTGGCCCATGGCGGAGGAGGTTCCCTCAGTCACCAACTGATCGAAGAGTTGTTGGTGCCTGCCTTCGGCCCGGCCGACGGGGTGCTGCACGATGCAGCTGTCTTGACGAGTCCTGGGAGACGGCTGGCCTTCACCACCGATTCCTACGTGGTGCGCCCTCTGTTCTTTCCAGGTGGTGACATCGGTCGTCTGTCGGTTTTGGGCAGCGTGAACGATCTGGCCATGGCCGCTGCTCGCCCCGTTGCCATGAGCTTGGGTTTGATTCTTGAGGAGGGCCTGGCCATGGCCACCCTTGAGAGGGTGGTCGACTCCATCCGCCTGGCGGCACAGGAGTGCGGCGTGCCGCTGCTCACCGGGGACACGAAGGTGGTGGAGCACGGCAAAGCGGATGGGTTGTTCATCAACACCAGCGCCATTGGGGTGCTGGAACACCCCTGCTCCAGTCATCCATCGCTTGTACGTCCAGGGGACGCGGTTCTCGTCAGCGGCGATCTCGGTCGCCATGGATTGGCGATCCTGGTCTCACGTGGTGAGTTGGGATTGCGTTCTGGGTTGGAGAGCGATTTGGCTTCCCTTCAGCCATCGGTGCAGGCCTTGCTGCTGGCGGGGGTGGAGCTGCACTGCTTGAGGGATCTCACCCGTGGCGGCTTGGCCAGTGCCATCGATGAAGTGGCACGCGCTGCTGGCTGTGAAGTGGAATTAGACGAGGAGGCAATCCCCATTCACCCTTCGGTCGCTGCAGCTTGCGACCTCTTGGGTCTTGATTCTCTGGCGATGGCGAATGAGGGCCGGATGCTGCTGATTTGTCCCCCATCGGCGGTTGACCAGGTGCTGAATGTGCTCAGGCAATACAGACCAGAAGCGGCCTGTGTTGGTGAGGTGATGCAGCCTCTCGATCACGCTTCCTCGCTGCGACAACGGCATCCGGTTTCCCTTCGCAACAGCTTGGGCGTTCTACAACCCTTGGAGGTGGGTCGTGGTGAGCATTTACCTCGGATTTGTTAGGGCTCTTGTTTTTGATCGCTCTCGACGGTGGCTAACAGCCTGCGCCCTCATCCGGCTTTAGCGCAGAGCGGATTGAGTACAGCTGCATTCAGCTGCAAATTCGCTATCAATCTGACTCAGATTATCAGTGGATTGGCATGGACTGGGCGAAACCACCATTCCTAGTCGATAGTTTTTGCCAAAAGGGCTATTGGGTGCGATGAGCGAACTGATTACTGTTGAGCTGACGGAACAAGAGGCTCGTCTTTTGCTCAATACCATTCGGGCAAGAGCGATTTATAAACCAGTCAAGCTGCCCCTCGGTGGTGCTGTTTGGTATCCCTGGATGGATGGGTTGCTACAGAAACTCAAAGAAGCTTTGCCGCTCGATGAATTCAAATACTAAGGGCAGTCTTTTCTGACCGCCCTTGAGCCAGTGACAGGGCTTAAACTACACCGTCCTAGTCTGGGCTCCTACTTCGTTTATAACTCAATCAGGACCTTCTTGGGATTCGGTTTGCCGCACAGGAGTGAGCACTTTGCTGCAGGGTCCGAAGGCGAGATTCCTCCATCATGACGCAATACCGTCATTGTTAAGTGGCTGGCGATGCCTCACTCCTGAGCCCAGCTCTTTAGAGCAGCCCATGACCATGGACAGAGGAGTGATCGATGCTTGAACGTCAACTGTTGTGGAAGAACCGTGCACAGGCAGGACAAGAGCTCATCGCTCGCCTGGGGTCCTGGCACGCCGATCCCAAAGGCTTGGTGGTGGGATTGCCCCGTGGTGGGGTTGTTGTTGCGGCTGAGTTGGCTCGTGCCTTGACCTTGCCGATGTGCAGTTGGGCGGTTCGCAAGTTGGCGCACCCCCATGCTCCTGAGGTTGCTGTGGGTGCCATTGCCCCCGGTGGGGTCTTGGTGTGGGATGAGCCTTACTTGCGCCAGTTACACCTGGATCCACAACTGCGGCGAAGCCTCGTTCTCCAGGCTGACTCTGAGTTGCAACGGCGGCAACGTATCTATGGCGATCCGCCCCTGGCTTCATTGCGTGACCGCCACCTGCTCGTCGTGGATGACGGTGTGGCAACAGGGATGACGGTGACGGCTGCTCTGCAGTCCTTACGCCAGGGGCATCCGAGCCGGATCAGCTTGGCTGTGCCTGTGATCGATCGAACGATCGCGGTTCGCCTGCGACCCCTTCTTGATGACTTGATCGCCTTGGCGGAAGTGGATGATCTGGTGGCTGTTGGATCTTGGTATGAGTCCTTTGACGCTGTTGATGACCGTCAGGTGCAAGCGCTTATGTCTGCTTGTAGTGCGGAGTTAGCCAGCAGCGCGGCAAAGGTTCACCCGACGGGAAGATCAGATCGGATTTGAGCAGGTCCCCAGGTTCTTGAAGTTCCTCCCCCGCGTGAAGTCGGCCCAAGATTTGTGGTGCAAAGGGATCGAAGAGTTGCTTGAGCTCCATCACCTCCACCAGTGAGTTGTCATCACGTGTTTTCAGGAACACAGCATCAATTCAATGGTGCTCCACTGGTCTAGGGCTGTTAGCAGATCCTGCAGGATCCTTCTCTGCTGCATCGGCGCAGCAGAGCGCTTTGAGCTGAATGTCTCTTCCTTTTCTCTGGATTTGTTCAGCAGATCAGCTGCATCAAGACATATTGCCTGCAGGAGATCCATAGCTTCGTGATAGGTCTCCACTTGGTTGCGGCGATGAAGCACCAGCACATTGCAACGCTGCAAGCTCTTTATGCCCATCCAGTGCCCCACAATCTGCAACTGCCCTCGGTGGAGGCACTGTTCGTGGACCTTGGTGCCAAAGTCAAGCACCTTCCAGAGCACCGTCTGAGGGTGCACCTGAGCAACGGAAACACGATGGTCTTGCATGCTCCGCTGGACGAGGATGCCATCTCGCGGATCCGTTGGTTTTTACAACTGGCTGGAGTGACTCCAGAGCATCCATTTCCAACCCCTTCACAGGTCAAGGGTGAGCATGCCAATCGGTTGGTGATTCACCTTGATCATCGCGGGGCTCGCCTGTGGTGGCTTCGTGGTGACAACGTGCAGGCCGCAGATTTGCGGCCCCATGGTCTTTGGCGTAGCCACCAGCGGTTAAGTCATCGGCACGACCGCGATGTGGCTGGGCAACGGGCACCGCTGGACTACGAGTATTTGCGGGCTCTGAGTGAGGCAATCGATCAAGCCGATCGGGTTTTGTTGCTGGGCCATGGCCATGGACAGAGTGATCTTCGAGAGCTTTTGAAGCACTACATCGGTGTACACCATCCAGCGCTCTTGGATCGTGTGGAGACGATCTCGGTGGATGACACCGCTTGTACGGATGCTGAGCTACTGGCGATCGCACACAAGCATTTTGGCAACCAACGGCATTGTCATGCTTCTGGCGCGCAGGGACAGGAGAGCTATGAGGCGACGACCTGGTGACGGCACTGGCATGAATCTCTTGATCGAAGTACAGGTGCATAACAGAACGGACGATGCGGCGTTGTGATGAGTCCTGCTCCTACCCGTTCGATTTCATCGAGGCCGTCCTGGAACGCAGACTCTGAATCCATCAGGGGACTCGGAGGCTGTGTGGCAGTGGGGGGCTAGGCCAGCTTGCATCGAGCACCGAAAACCGCGTGAATCCAGCGGTTGACTCCTGCAGGGCCACCAAGGCGGAATGAGGCAGTGGTGGGTTGATTCCAGGGGCCTACCCGAACCCCCACTACCCCAGGCCATTGCTGGAATACATCTTCATCGGTGTCATCGTCTCCGAAATACAGCTTCAGGGGTAGGCGATGGTTTGCGGTTGACCACACCCCTCGTCGACGAGCATCACGCTCGAGGCGTTGGGCTGCTTCCGCTTTGCCATGGGCAAAAGCCGGTCTGATCTCCAAAACCCGTCGTCCCCTTCGTAATTGCAGTAAAGAGGTCCTTTTCAGTTCCCCAAGCAAAGGTGCAAGTCGCTGTTCCATCTCAGCTTGTTTCGCCGGACTCAGTTGGCGCCCGTGCAGGCTCAGGCTTAAGCCCTTGTGCTCCACCCATGCGCCCGCAAGTCCTTTCAGGCGTTCTCTGGCCTCTGCTTCAAACTGATCGAGATGTCCCTGTAAAGCAACCGCGCGAGGGTCTTGCCAAAGATCTCCGCGCAACTTCAGTTCTAGACCATGGTTTCCTGCGAGATTGATGCAACTTTGATCCATAGGCAATCGACGGGAAAGATCCGCGAGCGAGCGCCCACTAATCACTGCAAGATCGACACCGCTCAATCGGCTGAAATCCTCTAGAACCTTGGCCAACCTGGGCTGAATTGTGCAGTGCTCAGGGTTGGCCCGAAGATTGACCAAGGTGCCATCAAAATCGAGGTAGAGCAGGATTGTTGGAGCCTTGATTGCTAAATCAGTTAGCAATTCAATTCCCATCATGCTTGTTCTAGTAAAAACCAGAGTGATTCGTAAGGGGCTAGATTTAAAAAATAGGGCTGATCCGTTATCACAGGGAAGCCATGGACTCCATTGCAGTGCATGGGCCGAAAACTGATATGACTGGAAAGGTCAATCTCCACAGGCTGCACAGCATTTGAGAGGTTGTGTAATAACAAAGCGGTCGTTCCTTGATGGCTACGGGTGAAACTCAGTACGCTGCGGTTGTTTGAACGCAGAAACTGAATGTCTCCACGGCTAAAAAGAGGTTGACTTCGCCTCATCCTGATTTGGTGGCGTAGCCAATGCAAGAGAGAAGCAGGTGAACGTAACTGAGCATCGACATTGACGGCTTGATAGTTGTAAATGGGATCGGTGATGACTGGTTGGTAGAGCATTGAGGGGTCAGCACTCGAGAAGCCAGCATTTCGATCGTCACTCCATTGCATTGGTGTGCGCACACCGTTGCGATCACCCAGAAATATATTGTCCCCCATTCCAATTTCGTCGCCGTAGTAGATCACGGGTGCACCGGGAAGGCTCAATAGCAAGCTGTACATCAATTCAATTCTTCGTCGATCGTGATCTACCAGGGGAGAAAGCCTTCTCCTTATCCCTTCATTGAGCTTCATGCGGGGATCATTTGCGTATTCGCTATAGAGGTAATCGCGATCAGCATCGGTTACCATCTCAAGTGTTAGTTCATCATGGTTGCGCAGAAAAGTAGCCCATTGGCAGTTATCTGGTATTTCGGGGAGCTGGGAGATGCAGTCAACGATCGGTTGACTGTCTTCTTTCCTTAGAGCTAGAAATAGTCGTGGCATCAACGGGAAGTTGAAGGCCATATGAAATTCGTCTCCATTTCCAAAGTATTGAACAAGGTCATCTGGCCATTGATTGGCTTCTGCCAGTAGCATCCTGCCGGGATATTCGCTGTCAATTAGTTGTCTCATTCGGCGGCAAAAAGCGTGAGTTTCTGGCAGGTTTTCGCAATCTGTTCCTTCCCTTTCAAAAAGATAAGGAACAGCATCCACTCGAAAGCCATCAATGCCTAGATCAAGCCAGAATCGCATTGTATTGAGTAGGGCTTCTTGAACTTCCGGATTGTCATAGTTAAGGTCGGGTTGGTGTGAGAAAAACCGATGCCAGTAGTACTGCTTAAGTTGATGATCCCAAGCCCAATTTGAGTCCTCCGTGTCAGGAAAGATAACCCTTGCTTGGGAGTAACCCTGATCATGATCACTCCAGACATAGTATGAGTGGTATTTCGAATCACGTACTAGTCTTGCCTGTTGAAACCAAGAATGCTGATCAGAGGTATGGCTGATGACCAGGTCGGTAATGACATGGAGATCTCGTTCATGGGCTGCCTCTGTTAATTCTTTAAGATCACGAAGGCTTCCAATCGACGGATCTATACTAAAGAAATCTGATACATCATATCCATCATCACGAAGTGGTGATGGAAAAATCGGCATCAGCCATAGGCAACTTACGCCCAGATTCTGGATATAGTCTAGTTTTTCAATTAAACCCTGCAAGTCCCCCTTTCCATCCTTGCCACTGTCTTTAAAGCCACGTACATAGACCTGATAGAAGATTGCATCGATGAACCAGCTTGGTTTGTTATCTGATGCGTGGAACTCAGGCATTTGATTGTCTATGGATTGGACTATGGATGTTTGCTAGGGCTAAACTGTTAATGTGCTTACGTCTGACTTCAGAGCCTTGCGCTGCCTGACTCGCTGGATGTCAGAAACAATCGAGCTGCCCCATTGATAGATATTCTGATCGGCCACTTGTTTTCTCATCTGAGTCATGCGCATGCGCCTTTCTCGCTCTGGCATCAAAAGCGCCCGCTGCATGCTCTGAGCCAGGGCCTCTACGGAATAGGGATTGACCAGTAGCGCACCCGTCAGTTCCTGCGCGCTGCCAGTGAATCTGCTGAGTACCAGAGTTCCATCACCATCAGAGCGAGAAGCAACGAACTCTTTTGCCACCAGATTCATCCCGTCGTGTAGAGAGCTGACGACACAACAGCGTCCCAAACGCAGTAGAGCAACGCGATCGATCAAACTTCGGTCTTCAATCTTTAGCTGAATCGGCCTCCATCCGCCGTCTGCCCAGCGTCGATTAATCTGCCTAGTCAATGCTTCAATCTCTTGACGAAGGATCCGATATTCACTAATTGTCCCACGTGAACTAACTAGTAGTTGGACAACTTGAAGTCGCCCTTTTAGAGATGGATCAAGTTGCAAAAGGCGATCAATGGCATGCAGTCTTTGCATTAAGCCTTTTGTGTAATCCAGTCGCTCCATGCCAACAATCAACAGCTGATCAGTTTCTAGGTTCAGTTCACTGATCCATTGCTTCATGCTTAAGTCAACCTCATCGCTTGCTCCAATCTCATTCCAATAGTCAAAGTCGATACTGATTGGGTAGCTGCCAACAAGTGTTCGATGGCCGTTTTGTGAGACTTGTTCTTGTTCTAGATCAACCCGCGCTTCGACTAGCCGGTCAGCTGCATCAAGAAAGTTGTGCGCGTGGGATTTGCTCTGGAATCCCAGTAGATCATTCCCAAGTAATCCATGTATGAGTTCATCGGCGTAGGGAAATGTTCTTAACACCTCTCGGTTTGGCCAAGGTACGTGCCAAAACTGAACGGTAATTAGATTTGGATTTGCTTCACGCAGTATCCGTGAGACAAGGCTTAGGTGATAGTCCTGTATAAAGACCAAGGCTGGCTTTCCTGCGGCCTCTTCAAGAATCACCTCAGCAAAACGCTGATTAACTTCTCGGTAGACTTGCCAGTGGTGATGCTCAAACAAGGGTGCTACAAATGCAACATGGCAAAGAGGCCATAATCCGCGGTTAGACAAATTTGAGTAGTAGTCTTCGACTTGAGCTTTGCTAAGCCATACGCGCCGCAGGCGATACTGAGGCATATCTGGTGGAACATTTACGGCATCTTTTTCATCGACTGTGCAACGATCGGCATTTCCGCTTCCATGGGCAATCCACGTCCCACCCGTTGCTTCAGCGAATGGCTCTAATGCGGTAACCAAGCCGCTGGTCGGGCGATTGGCTTCAATCCATCCATTGTCGCAATGAGAATGGACCCAAGGTTCTCGATTGGAGACCAACAACATCGGGAGCTCTCCGAAGCTGTTCTGTAGTAACTCCTGAAGTTGTTGTCGTGTGCAGTGATTGGTATTATTTGATTCACCGATACTCATCGGCACATTCGTGGACTGCATGAATATCAGGTGGATGCCTTCTTCATGATGGTCTTGTTTTCAAGACGAGGTCTGTCGCTCCTCACTTAAGCCGCAGTTCCTCAGCGTTATCTGTGCAGACCAGTACTTCCAGTGATGCTTTTTGACCGTGACCTACCGCACCTCCGCCTCCCTTCACAAGATCTCGAATGATTCACTGGTCCTTCGTCTGCCTACGACCGATGGACTTGCACTTGTTCTTTACCTTGGAGTGATGCTTGACGGACTGATCGAGTGAAACCTTGTTAATTGCACAAGTTAAGGCACCGCGCTAATACGGCTACACGAACCAGCTCAGATCCGCTAATCCTTAGCTTCTGAGCAATGATCTTGCGATAAGTCGCTACGGTATTCTGTGAAAGTTCGAGTGATTGTGCGATCTCCTTGTTGACGCGTCCTTTACCTAGCTCACATAACAGGCGCAGTTCTCTTGGAGCCAGTCGACTTAGTTCTTCTAGATTAACCTTTGCCTTTATTTGTTTGTCTAGGTGTTGAGCTGCATTCCATCGTCGAAGTTCTTCGTTCAGCTCATTCCATCCCTTTGATTTGTCAACGACCCCTATTGTAAAAGGGAGAAGCTTGACGGGAATGTCTCGTTGTTCTCGAGTTGTGCTGATAAAAATGATCCGCCCCGATGGATTCGTCTTAATGAGTGCTTCTGCTACGTGTTTCGAATCGATGCCTCTCGATATCCACTCGCTGATCAGCAGGTCTGGCTTTTCATGTTCGATCCAAGTGATGGCGGATTCTGTATCCGTGAACAGTTCCAGCACATGGAAGTCCCATGCTTCAGCAAGAAGACTCCCTAGCGCAAGGCACATGGTGTTCTCGTGGAGAAACAGTGCCTTCAATGGGTTCTACAGCCTTCTATATCCTTTCTACATCATGGCCGGCTGACGTTTTCCTGGGCGCGATGCTTCACTTCATCGCCCTGTCTGCGTTCTTGGCATTCTATGTCTGCGGTGACACACTCATGGGGTCCTGATTTTGGGACGTGTCCCTTGTGCGGGACTTGAGATTTAGGCCGAGATTCGCCGAGGGTTGGATCAACGACCCCTGGGGCATGAGCCAACGTGTTGAAACCATCCGTCATGCGCTCTAGCCAGCGACTATCGATCACCCTTCCTCATTTCTTATTTGAAGCGCTTGTCCGCCGAAGTGATGCCGAAGGTCGTTCGTTGAGCAATCTTGCGGCCTATCTCCTTGAGAGCAGCCTGAGTGGCGTTAAAGGACCTTCCGCCTTACCAATGTCTTCTGGATCTCGACCGCAACCAAAGGGAACAAGCTCAGTCCGCTGATCACAAGCCATAGATCGACTGGTAGTGGCCCAGTTCCGAGGGCTGCTGACCCCACACCCCAGTTCATCATCCAAACGTGGAGTGCGAAGCCACCGGCTGTACCCGCTACGACCACCGGTGAGTGCCAGGGCGGATCCTGGAAGACGGACTTTCTTTCCAGTCTGCTGTTACCGGCTTGCACCGTCTCAAACATGACCATCTGAAGCAGTAATGCGTTCCGCGCCTGTTCGACACCCCAGCCGTGTTTCAGTAACTCAGAAAATAAAATAAATCCGACTCCACCCATAACGACAGCCGCAAGCGCAGTGCGTTTGATTAGCAGCCCATTAAACACCGCTTCCTGCGGCGGCCTGGGCCTTCGTTTAAGCACATCTCCCTCTTCCGGTTCGAATGCAAGAGCAACATCTTGGATCCCATTGGTGACGAGGTTCAGCCATAGCAATTGAACTGGAAGAAGTGGTAGTGGGAGCGAGAATCCAACGGCTAGTGCGAGTACTGTGATTTCTGCTGCGCCACAAGACACAAGAAGGACGATGACCTTTCGAACATTGTCGTAAGCAATTCGCCCTTGTTGGATTCCATCTACGATTGATGGAAAACCATCATCAAGCAGGATCAAATCAGCCGCATCACGCGCAACGTCTGTTCCTGCACGTCCCATTGCGATGCCGATTTGAGCTGCACGGAGGGCCGGAGCATCATTCACACCATCCCCCGTTACCGCAACGAATTCACCAGCTTTCTGTGCTTGCTCAACCAATAAGAGCTTTTGATGTGGGGATACCCTTGCATAAACATTAGCTCGAGAGACGATTCTTTTTAGGCTTTCTGGACTGGCTGTCTCGATTTCAGCCCCAGTGACGACATCAAGGGTATTTTTGATGATCCCTAATTCCTTCCCAACGATTCCTGCAGTCGTAGGGTGATCTCCCGTGACGATCCAGACTCTGATACCGGCCTGGTGGCATTGATCAATGGCTTCCTTTGCCCCTCTGCGTAGGGGGTCTCTTAATCCGATCACACCCAATAGCTGTAAGTTCCCTGGTTCAGAAGGTGTTGTCTCTTCTAGGGCACTCTTACTGGTGGTTCCTGAAGCTAGGGCGAGTACTCGTAGTCCTCGATTCGCTAGTTCTTCAGCTGCCTCAATTCCCCACTGTGCCTCTGGCTGACACATTGGGATGATTCTCTCAGGCGCTCCTTTGACCGCCACCATGACTTCCCCATCATTTCTTTGGTGAAAACTTGCTGCATAACGCTGCTCCGGTTCGAAGGGAATTGTGTTGCACTGCGGCTGCTCAAGCAACTCCTTCTGCTTTGATACACCGAGTTCAATTCCCATGATCAACAATGCTTGATCAGTCGGATCTCCACGCCCTTCCCACCAGTCGTCCTTTTTATAAACCTCGCCCTCATTACAGAGTACAGCGCAGCGAGCTATCGGAAGTAATCTCTCCAGCTGTCTGGGATTTTCTCTTTTTTCTTTCTGGTGAAGATCTAGTCTAATTGGAGGCTCTCCCCTTAATACTACCTCTTGAACTGAGAGTTGATTGTAGGTCAGTGTTCCTGTTTTATCACTTGCAATTAGGGTGCAACTTCCAAGACCTTCTACGGCGGGAAGTCGACGGACAATCACCTTCTGTTTTGCCATTCGATGGCTTGCTACCGATAAGGCGACCGTTAATGCCACCGGTAATCCTTCAGGGATAGCGGAGACCGCTAGAGCTACTGCCAGTTTTAATGCCGTTAAAAGGTCTGTTCCCCCTTGAGCAATCGATAGCCAGCCAACAGCAGCGGCAGAGATGATCACGAATACACCAACTCTCTTACTGAAGAGATCCATGCGAACCACAAGAGGTGGTTTTCCTGGTGGCACGGTTTGAAGATCTGATGCGAGGTCTCCAACCTCGGTTGTTTTACCGGTTGCTACAACGACTCCAAGTCCTCTCCCCCGACTGACTGTTGTCCCTGCATAGGCCATGGTGCCCCGCTCAGCCAGGGGGGTTTTCGCTGCTATGAACCCTTTCGCCCTTTTTTGTACCGCTCCTGATTCACCAGTTAGTAGCGATTCGTCGATTTCAAGATTGTGGCTATCGACCAACCTCACATCGGCGGGAACGACTTGACCGCTTTCGAGCCATATTGCATCACCAATCACAAGACTTTCTGAATTGAGTTCAACCTTCTTTCGATCACGTAAGACGATTGCTTGCACTTTGATCAATTGGCGTAGTGCAAAGCAGCGAGCATGTGCTTTCCATTCCTGCAAGCCACCTATGACTGCATTGACGGCTACCACTGCACTGATCAATAGTGCATCTTTCTCGTCTCCTACGATGGCAGAGAGTATGGCTGCCACGCCAAGGACAGCAATGAGCGGACTCTTCAGCTGTCGTAAGAGTGTGTGTATAAGGTTCGGTGATGCAGGTTGAGGTAAGACATTGGCTCCTGTCTCCTGCAACCGTCTTGTTGCTTCTTGAGTACTCAGTCCCTCAATGCTTGATCCAACTAACTCCCAGACCTTATTGGCATCGATGGCATGCCAGGGACTTTCTGCGTCGCTAATCTTCATTCTTGTTGTGTCTGTCTGACTTCTCCATACATTGCAATAATTGCTCCGTAAATGGGCTTTACCCTTTGAGTCAGACTTTCGACCTCATCCTCAGTATGTTTTGTTTTCCTTGAGTGTTCGAATATATCTTCTAATTCACGCTTGAGTTCGGAGATTCTGACCGTATAACATCCTGTTGTTATGCGGATGGGTTCTTCTTTGCTCACAAACATCTATTGATTATCGTCTTGCATTCTCAGTGATTGCCTTTGACTGAAGTCTCCAGCTGTTTTCACCTGTGACTTCAAACAGCATTTGCCTTACCCCTGCATGCATCTCACTGCCATCCGACATTCCTTTTAAATAACCAGCGAGAAACCACAGGGTTTGAGCCGCATCGTCCCCATTTAGGAGTTCCTCAAGGCTCTGTCCTTTGAACCCCACTTCCCAGTCACCAGCAGTCATGGCAATCTCATTGCGTGTGGAACCACTACTTTCTTACCCCCTAGGATCTGTTTGTGACCTTTGCAGCATTGATGCGGCAAATGTGCTTAGGCGAAGGGAAATACGCTTTTGATTTGTTGGAACACGCCTTGATTGGTCATCAGCTCGGTTGCTAATCCAATAACAAAGCCCAGCATCGCCAAGCGCCCGTTCCATCGTTCAGCTTGTTCGGTCCAACCCCAGTTGATTTTCTTGTTCATGTCCATCATGTATTGACCTACTCATGCAAGCTGCTTCTCGCGTCTGTGAGAATTCATTTCCCCAAATTGCTGCTGAATGGGTGCTAAGTGCTGCAGCTGTTATCGCGCTCCGATCCGCCCCTCGAGTGCTTGCTCCAATAGGTGAGCACACAGGTTGCTCAGGCTCCGCCCCTCCTCTGCAGCGATCGCACGCAGTTTTTCGTGTGTATTACTGCTGACGCTGACGCAAACCCGTGCTGTCCGGGCTCCGCTCATCGAAGCTTCCACAGCGTCCGAGCGCGCACGATCCATTGACCTGAGACCCAGTCTACATAGCCTATAGATTCAAGCGTCTCTTCTGGGTGGTTCAAGGGCCTTTAGCCGGTTTTCCAGCTCCTCCAGGCGCGATTCAACGTCCCCCATGACCTCCAACCCCAAATCACGCCGTACCAAGCGGGTGATGTAGGCCGTAGTGCTGATGCCCAAGCTGTTCGCTCGTGCCTTGATCTGCTCCAGCAGCTCTGGTGGCAAAACCATTGACAGTTGCTTGCGTGTCATCAGCTTTGCCTAGAGCGTCTCTGGGTTGAACTCGCTGCGTTCTGCATCACTTTGCCACACCATGCGGCTCGATGGGGCCTTGCTGCTCTGGGGCCGGCTTCATCGGATCCTTCGATTCGGTTCGAGTTGCACGCCTATCTGATTGATTGCATCCCTACTTAACCCAGTTACTCCAAGCGGCTTGAGCAATTCTCCGATCTGCCTCATAACTGATGCTCTTTGATCTTTATCTCTATTTCTTTTCTGGTAGGTCTTATTGATGTCCCTAAAGTGTTTTTCGCTTGCTACCTATTGCCACATTGAATATTTCCTCAGTGTATTTTATCTTTTGCGCTATTTGATGCGCGCTCGGTGCATTTCCTTATCTTGATCCTTTCGCGATAACTCATCTCTTTGTTCGCCAGTTCATTCTTAGCTGCTTTCTTGTTGCGGTAATTCTGTGCTTTATCGGCTGCACTTTCTTCCCTCCGCTGACTGTCATTTCTTAAATCGGATTGGTCATAATCCTACGATGAACCATCAGCACTGCCAGACATGTTCCTATTGGGATCAAGCCAATGGGCTGCAAAACTCTAATCTTGGTAATCTTGCACCATGTACTCGTCATGCACCAGCTCACTATCGTATGGAGTCAATAGAAATTAGTAATGGAGCGCGCAACTTCTCCTCCATTTCCTCTGATCTTTTTTCTGCAGACTTTCAATTGCCGATAGCCTTTTGGCCGCATACCTCTGGCAACCAATGCTGCGGTGATTACACGCCCTGCGATCTTGATGAGTCTCTCAGACGAACTCGCACTCAATCAGCACCACTGATCTGATCCTAGCCTTGAAGGCAAAACAGTGGTTTTAGCCGAGCGATTGGCCGTGCAAGTCCTACTTGCTCGGCCAATTCATCCGCCCCTGCTCCATATGGTGCACTGGAGAGTGCGAGCTCTTCTGATTGATCGACTCCACACAGAATGGTTGTATGTGAGCCCATTGCTCCCCCGAGAATCAGTGGTCGTCCCATTGACTCGTATTCCCCATTTTCTGTGTAGTGCGATGGACCATTGGCATGTACAGCACCCCTACGCCAAATCCATAGATCTACGCTGTCATGACCAATGACATGCTGCTCTCGCTTGTAGCTATTCGAGGACATATCAACAATATTTGTGATTTGACTATCAGGCCATATACTCCCAATGGCTTCTCGTACGAGATGAGTTAATAGCTGTCGATAAGCTGCAGCAGCATTGAGACAGGCATGCATTGACCCAAGTAGTTCTTTGCCGTGTTGAGACTCAATGGGCTGCCATAGGTCTTTTCCGAGAATCACTGTTTCTTCGCGACATATCTTTTGACTCAGACCTGCCGATCCGGCCTCAATCAAAACGAGTACATCTGCTTCCCCTAAACCTAATGCGTTTAACCGTTCTAGATCAAAGGTCTGATCTATCACTTGTATCTCTAGATGATGATTTCCATTGCCAATATGACTGAGTCGATCCTTAAATGCCATTTTTGCCTGTGCCGAGATTGCCCCCGGATCGGCGTATTGCATTCTTCCCAGATCTTCGCATCTTACTAGATCTTCAAGGTATCCAATTCCCTGTTCTGTTATCCAGTGAGCCCCATTTCTCAATAGACGTTCGATCGAGTCCATTCCATAGTTCTCAAATCCTCGATTCTTCAGGCCTTCTACGATTCTAGTCTCTAGTACATGAGCTAATTTCTCCCTCTCTTCTTCCACTACATCACGTTTGAGATTTGTTTTTAGAAGGCGACTCCCCCAGGCATTATCAATTTCGATAGCACCAGGTCGAATGAGTGATTCCCTTCCCTTTCTAAATGCTGCGACATATCCATAGAGCGAACCAAACCTCCTATGCGTGTTGGGCATTAACACCACAGGTGTCATTAGCCCTGGCAAACCTGCAATCTCGCATGCTTCTTCAATTAGGGACTCATCAAATGTCCTTAATCGTTTTTCAGAACCCAGAAATCTAATAGCTACATTCATCCTATCCCTTGGTTCCAAGACCCATTGCCAGTTCTGATATTGTTGCCACTCTCCTTTTGGTCCCTTCACAAATCTCTGCCTCTGTTCTTCATTCATCTCGTCTTTACCTGTCTATCCATCTTGTTCTTATTAGCTCTAGCTTCCTACCTTCTTCACCAATAATGCCGTACATCTGATCCAGTTTTGCTTCTCACTCTGTTATCTGCTTTTCTTGATTCTACCTTTCGTTGGCACTTAGCAACATACAAGCTTTCTCATGGACCTCGCAAAATGGGAGCCCCTTACCGACATTCAGTCCATCCTTGATCGAACCCTGAGTTGGCCTGGTGTCAGGATTGCTTCACCGAGTTCACTTGATATCGGCCCACGGGTTGATATCTTTGAAAGCGATTCTCAGTATCAAATCAAGGCTGATGTCCCCGGGCTTCAAAAGCAAGATATTACTGTCAGTCTTTCAGGTAATCGACTAACGATTCAGGGTGAGCGTACGCTCGAAGATCGTGAGCTTCGACCCCGCTTCCATCGTCTTGAGAGAGCCTATGGCAGTTTTTGCCGCAGCTTCTCTTTGCCAGACGATGTCAACACCGCTGAGATCTCGGCCACTTGTGAGCATGGCGAGCTAACGGTCACCATCGCTAAGCATGATGTCTCTCAAATCGAGGAGGACCGTCCGGTTCCAGTCAACTAGATCCTTCAGCTAATCCTAACCGCCTACATTACGTAGGCGGTTCTTATTGGCTTAGCATTCTTACAACCTGATTACGTCCATTGCCTTTCGCTAAGTCAAGTGCATCCTGACATCGCTTTAATATCTCAAAAAACGAGTTATCGGTTGTCGACATATTGGTCAAACCGCCACTCATTAATGGTTGATAGTCCGAATGATCAAAGACACCTTTCTGCTCTTCTAAGACTACTCTTATCCTCTCTGATAACTCGAGGCATGACTCCATCTCTCTGTCTAGCATTAAGACAGCAAACTCGTTATCACCAACTCGGCCAAATAAATCACTTTCCTCGAGTAAGGACTTTACCGCACTACAGATTTCCTTTAATACCCGATTCCCCGCCTCATGTCCCCATCGATTGTTGATTTGACCAAAGTTATCGATGTCAAATAACAGTAGGCTTAGCCCTTTCCCTTTGTCTTTCGCTTCTTGCGTCTCGATCTTTGCAAGTTGCAAAAAGCTCTCTCTGTTGAATACTTCAGTCAGTGGGCAGATCAAGGCCTTGCGCCTTAACTCCAGTTCACGTATTACCAATTGAGCTAATAATTCTAAGATCCTGACTTCTTTCTCGTTCAGTTCTCGTTCCTTGTTATCGACAATGCACAGCGTCCCCAAATTGTGACCTCTAGTTGACTTCAGTGGTGTTCCTGCATAGAAGCGTATATACGGTGAGCCTGTTACAAGTGGATTTTGTCTGAAGCGATAGTCGACTTTTGCGTCTGGAACGATCAGAGACTTGTCCTGATTGATTGTGTAAGCGCAGAATGCTACTTCTCTCGGCGTTTCTGTCACATTCAATCCGTTACTAGCCAAAAACCACTGACGTTGCTGATCCACCAAAGATATCATTGTTATTGGAGCATCAAAAACTTCTGCGGTCAGACTCACAATCCGCTCGAAATTCTCATCATGGTTTGTGTCTAGTACCCCATGTCTTCTTAGGTCTCGGAGTCTTTGTTCCTCGTCTTTTGGTACTGGATAGCTCGCTGCCCTCATGGTCATTCTTCCTCTGCCGCAGCTCTTCTTTCTTCCATCCTTATCTTGGCGTTTACCACACCCAGCTTCTTCTTTTCTTCTTTCTGTTCTCTGCCTTTCAATGACTGTTCTTCTTTTTTGCCTGTTCTAATCTCTTTGCTCAATCCTGCCTGAAATCTTGTTTTACTATCTATCCCCTTCCTCCTCTCTTTATCCCCTCTTGCTTCTCTGTGGCACATATGGTCTATCTCTCTACTATTCTCTTCTAAAATCTGTAGTCTTTCGTTCCTGGCACTTTTCTCTTCCCTTCCCCTGGACCTCGTCCCACATCCCGAGTGCCTCGGCATCCCCTTGGTGAATCTGGACTCTGCCTTGAGTGCAGTTTTTGCCTGAATCATATTTGTTTCTCCGTTACTCTATAGATAGCTGACTCTTGCGGTTATGAACCGCTTTTCGGTAGATCTGCTCAGTATCTGCTGCATATCCTCCTCTCATCTAGTTCTTACGACCTTCCATTCTTTTCTTCTCCCTTTTTCTCGGCTTCTTAATCACATGAGATTCCTTCATCCTCCTTTGACCTCCCCCTTTTTCTCTCTTGGTTCACAACTCCATGTCACCTGATTCATCCTTCCCCTATGCCTCACTTCGCTTCATTGTTCCCTCTACCTTCTGCAGCATGCTGCGGATCCGTCCTGCTTTTGACTCTGTTCTCTGTATTTTGACCTCTCTAAAGCTTCTATTCTCATGATTGGTAGGGGAGACCTTCCAGTTCACCAATCCTCTCATTCTCCATTTTCCTATGAATGACCGCGTTCGTGTGCTCCAGCGTCAACCACGCCGTATTTCTATTACCTTGAGCTATCACGTTCATGAGGAACTCTTAAATCGATCCGAGGAGGAAGGACGTTCTGTATCCAATCTCTGTGCTTTTCTTCTCGAAGACGCTCTGCGTGACAGCCACAAGCAATCACTGCCTGCTCAACCGCTTGCCCAAGCTACGAGTAATAAGTTTGAGCGTGGTGCTCCTAACGCCTACCGTCGTCTCTGACCCTTTCCTTTTAGCCTGTGGCCCCAAGGAGTTAGACATTCTTTGGGGCTTTGGCCTGTTCACTCCAGGTTGTCAACTCTGGATTCAGCATGGGCATAATCTTCTTCCTCAATTTGATGAGCGCGTAACGTTCGAGGCGCTGCACTTGGTCTTTTGAGCGACCCATCAGCTTTGCGACATCAGCGTAGGACCGTTGTTTTTCTTCCCCATAACGCAGCCTTATCACATCAAACTCTGGTGCTGACAGAATCTCCATCTGATCGTGCATCCAGGTGTAGTCTTCTTCGATTTCTGGCCCAATCCCATCTGACACTGTATCGAGTAAGGTCATCGACCCATCTGAACTTGAAAGCTGTTGATCGAGTGACACAGTGTTGCCACGATAGTTTACTGTCAGCGCGTGCAAGATTCTCTTGGACGATTCACCTAATGCTCCCGCCAGCTCCTCCAATGTCGTCCCATCCTCACTTACGCTCTGAGCCATGTGAACCTTTTGCGCCAGGTTAGTCAGCGTTGGAGGTATCCGCATATTTCCACTATGTTCTTGCAAGTGTCTATTAATTGACTGCCTTATCCACCAGTACGCATATGTAGAAAACTTATATCCCCGACTGGGATCATATTTCTCTGATGCTCTCAGCAATCCTAGGTTTCCTGCCTGAACAAGATCCATCGGGTCATGACCGTATTGACTTAGCCGTCTTTTGTATTTCAGGCAGACAGTCACCACCAAACGCAAATTTGCTGTGACAATCCTATTCATTGCTCTCTTCCCTCTCTTCTCTAACGAGCGCGAGGGTCCGTCTGTCTCCTTCCACTCCTTCACAATTAAGCCGAGATGAATCTCCTCCTGCGCCGTCAATAACGGTACCCTTCCAATCGTACGTAGATAGTCCCCGAAGGTATCGCCCATGATCTGGTTAAAGGCTGGCTCTTAGCTTGCCTTCAATCTTCCGTTCTTTTCCATCGCTGCAGCTCAGTTGACCTTTGAATGCCTCAACTTGCAGCGCAGGACATTCCTCATCTCTAGTTCTTGCAGGTCTCCATGACCGATAAGTATCAGTTCTCTCTGGCCTGCTCAGTACCACTTGCCACAGCTGACCTTGTCGCGATCTAAAAAAACCTGCACAACTCAGTAGGTAGAACTTCCAGAATCGGTAGCCTCGATCGTCAAGAACCAAATCTTGGTTTTGTTTTGATTGAAGTAGGTTTTCATGCCAACAGCGCAAGGTCCTTTCGTAGTCGGTGCCGAAGCTTTCCCAGTCTTCAATGATGAACTTCTTCTCTAGTCCTTTGCAGAGATCCACCGCTGATGGAAGTCGGCCCCCAGGAAAGACATAGCGATCAATCCACTCATCCGTCCGGTGCGTTGTCTCGATTGAACCAATTGTGTGGATGAGTGCCAATCCCTCCGGTCTTAAGGCCTTGCTGACCACGTTACAGAACCTTTTATCGTTCAGCCTTCCTACATGCTCATACATGCCAACCGAAGCAATCTTGTCAAATGGCTCCTCACCTAAGTCATTGAGATGCCGATAGTCACATACCTTGACCCTGATGTCTTGCCATGTCGTTCGCTCCTTGAGATATGCAGCCTGCTCTCTCGACACTGTTATTCCAGTGACTCTTGCTCCGTAGTTCTCGGCTGCATGTTTCGCCAGTGAGCCCCATCCGCATCCCAGGTCTAATAGCCTTTCACCTTCTTTCAACTCTAGTTTCTTGCATATCAACTCTAGTTTTGCTTCTTGTGCTTGGTCTAGGCTCTTTGCATTACGCCAATAGCCACAGCTGTAGGCCATCGTTTTCCCTAGCATCGCTCTATATAGCTCTGGATTGATGTCGTAGTGCTGGCTCGTTCTTTGACGTGTTCTTTCTTCTGACTGCTGATTGACAAGTCTCTCTTGCACCCATCTCCAGCCTTCAGTTGTTCTCGTCCACCAGCTCAAAGGTCGATTCGCCTTAGCCCTTAATAGACGGTTAATCAGTTCGCAGAGATCATCACAGTCCCAGTCTCCATCCACATATCCATCGCCAAACCCCAAGGACCCTCGACGTAGGATCTCCCCATAGAGTCTTGGGTTGTTGACCTGAACATCCCACGGCCGTCTTCCATTGAAATGGACATCTGCAGCCTCAGTAGCTGATGTCAGTGCCAAGGGAATCTTCATGGCCATTTCCGATTGATATTAACTAACCTCTATTTTCGGAACTGCGTTCGCCTTGTTTCAGATCTGCTGCAGTTTCAGCGCAGCATTAGGTCTTCGACGGTCTTCCCTGCAGCTCAGTCGTTCAGCTTTTAGCTCTCTTTGTTTCTTGGATCGTTTTGCATTCACTCCTCTGTTCACTTATCGGCATCACTAGTTGATGTTCCTGTCCTTCTGTTCCTTCTATTCGGTGCACCCTTCTTGGTGCTTATCTGCTGCACCGTGATTGACTGTCATTTCCTTCATTAGATTGATTTGCTTCTGTTCTCTTTATGGCGGCTTTCTCTTCCGTCCCTTCAGTGGTGAAGGCCCTTCGTCATGAATTGAATTCTTTAAGTGGAGCTCCCACCCGTTTTGGTTATCTCCGCCTTCTGATCCTTTTACTTACCCTGGCTTTAGGCACATTCCTTTATTGGGTCCCTCATTTCTTATTGCTTCGTGCCATTGGCTTATTTCTAATTGCAGCTGCAGTAACTTTTTTGTTGATTGCAAGCCATGAGGCATGTCATGGAACACTGCTCGGGTTGCCTGCTCTTGAGTTTGTTTTCTCATTGCTGATTGGGTGGCCCATGGCTTGGCCTTCCTCCAGTTATCGCCTCCTTCATCTTCGCCACCATTCTTGGAATTCCATCGATCCCCGTGACCCTGAACGTGTCCAGCCCCTCCCAGGCACGTTGGGCTCGCTTGGTTGGAAGGCTCGTCATCCTCTGTGGTGGCATGTGTTCGTCCTTGGCGGTATCGGTCTGATTGTTCATACATTTCATGCTTCCTTCGTCTTGCGCTCAACTGATTTTCGTTTAAGCCGATGTCTGTTCGTTGACCTCGCCGGTATTGCCGTCACACAGGCTCTATTCCTTGCTCTCGCAACCTACCTTCACTGCCTTCCCCAATATCTCTTTTCATGGATTGTTGTTGAACGTCTGGCTGGCGGTTTCCTTCAGCTACGTGCTCTTATCGAGCATTGGGGTTTAGCCGCCAATTGCCCTCATCCCATTCTGACGCAGCTCTACGCTTCAAGCACCATTCATGTCCCTAATTGGGTCAACTTTTTCATGGGTGGCCTTCCTTATCACAGTGTCCACCACGCTTTCCCTGCGATTCCTGCCTCTGCTCTCCCTGCTGCGACCCGTCGAGTGGAAGCTCTAATTGCTTCTTACCAGCTCCGGCCTCTGCCGACTTATCCAAGTTATTGGGCTGCCATCCGCACTTTGGCTTGATGTATTTCGACTTCGTGATTGCTTCATCGCTTAATGCTCCCTAGCGTTGAAGATCTAATACCTCATCCTGGCTACTTCTATTCTTCTTCTATGATCTGTCTTGCATCGTCCAGTTTGGTTCATTAATTCTTAGGCGAATCAACTCCTGGCCCCTTCACATCTTTCTGGGGGGCGTACGCCCTTTGACCCCAGATGGCGATGTCTCAGTTCGTGCCCTTGTAGTTGGCGAAAGGTATCGGCCTTTCCACCCTTCCTATAAAGCGCCCTGGCTCCGTGGACGACAGCAAGCTCTCTCTGCTGCATCTCCCACCCCTGAGTTGGCTGCTCAGGCTCTACCACGGGTTCATTCGGCAGTCCCTCGCCATCCAAATTCTTCAGGGCCTTGTCGCGGGACTCCTGGCGGGACGCCTGCTCCCGCCTCCACTGCTAGGGCCCCTTAGCCCCGTTGGAGATGGCTTTCTGCGTCTTTTTCAGATGCCGGTCTTGCCTTTTCTGAGCGTTTCTTTGATCGCTGGTGTCGGTCGTTTGCACCTGGCTCAGGCCAGCCGCCTGCTCGGCCGTTCGGCCCTGGTCCTGATCAGTTTTTGGGCTGTCGTACTTCTTGCGGTCCTCCTCGTGCCCGTTGGGTTCCCGAGTTGGCATGACGCTTCGTTTTTTAAGCCAAACCTGCTCCAGGCCCCGAAACCTCTCGATCTCACTGAACTCTTCATTCCTGTCAATCCCTTTGCAGCCTTTGCTGATACCCAGATCCCGGCTGTTGTTTTGTTTTCACTCGCCCTTGGGATCGCACTGATTGCCGTACCCAAACGGCAACCATTGATTGATGTCTTTGATCGGATTGCCGACGCCCTGCTTGGGATCTCTGCGTTTGTGGCTCGTTTTACCCCGGTTGGTGTCTTCGCCATCCTTGCGACGGCCACTGCATCCATGGAGAGTTCACAGCTACCACGCCTGGCTGTTTATGTCGTTTTGCAGGGCGGCATCGCTCTTCTCATGGCTGGTCTTGTCTTGCCCTTGGTGATTGCGGGTGTGACGCCGATTCCCGCGCGTCAGCTTTTGCGCCGGTTCCGAACTCCACTCACCATTGCATTCGCCACAGCGAACATGCTCGTGGTCTTGCCGATGCTGGTCGAGCTCTCTAAACAACTCCTGTTTGAAGCCCGTGCTGCCCTGGCGAGTCCAGGGGTCAGTGATCAGGAGATCAAAGATCAGGTCGACCTTCCTGTTGAGGTCCTCGCCCCCCTTGCTCTGGTGTTTCCAGATATGGGTCGCCTGCTCTCTCTCGCTTTTGTTCCCTTCGCGGGCTGGCTCACCGGTAACGCCATCAGCTTCCAGGAGATGCCCGGCTTTCTGCTCACTGGCTTGGCCAGTGCCTTTCTTGAGGGGATCTTGGCCATGACCTTTCTCCTGGACCGTATGGGCTTGCCCAGTGATTTGGTCCAGCTCTACATCGCGATTGACCAAGTTGCAGTGGCTCGCCTCGGCACCTTGCTGGCCTGCATGAGTGTCATCGCCTTGGTGATCATCGGCACCTGGGTTTCCCTGGAGGGCTTCCCGAAGCATTTCAACCGTCTTCTGCCGGCCGCAACGGCCCTGGCGGTTCTCCCTGGTTTTGTCCTGTTGAGCCGTGCCAGTTTTCAATGGCTACCCAAGCCTGGCAATAGCGACCGTGATCAGTTGATGCACCAGGGTTTTGCCCTGGCCAAGGGCCGCGCTTCGGTCGTGGATGGATGGTCCCCTGTTGAGCGGCCCGGCAATTGGCAAGCCATTCGACGTGCCAGGGCGATTCGCTACTGCGTCCACGAGCAGGACTACCCGATGTCGTATCGCAACGCTGCTGGCGATCTAGTCGGAGCCGATGTGGAGATGGGCATGCTCTTTGCCAAGCAGATGGGCCTGAAATCCAGCTACGTGCTGATTAATCGCGTCGGTCAGCAGAACCAACCCCGTCCTGACACCCTCGAGGCCCTCGAGCGCGGCTACTGCGACATGAAGCTTTCGAGTGATGTCATGGCTCCGATGGATGCGGCCCGTACCCGCTACACCGATTCCCACCTGACCTATGGCGTTGCCCTTTTAATCAAGGGATCAGCCCTCAGTAGCAAACGTGCCTGGAGTGATCTGACCGAGCTCAAGGGTCTGCAGGTGGGCCTCGCTTTTGACGATCCGTTTCTGTTGCGCTTGGTGAGTGGTTGGTTGCCGCAGGCGAAGTTCATCAGTTCCCAAGGAACTCCTGAGCTGCTTGAAGCCCTGCAGGCGGGGCGGCTGGATGCGGTGTTGGTGACTGCACAGCAGGGGGCGTCCTGGAATGTTCTGCAGCCGAACCTCACTCTTCTCGTACCGCAGCCGTTGAGAAGCCTGCCGGCAGCTCGCCAGTTGCCGTTGGGAAGCGAGCCCTTGGCGGGAGTCTGGAATTCCTGGCTGCGCTTCCAAGACATGGACGGGACCCGCAAGGTCGTCTATGCCCATTGGGTTGAAGGTGTCGAGCTGCCGAAGCGTTAGGGGTGCCGCTTGCAAAGCACGGGAAACCGTCTTCTTGGACACGCCCAAGGGGCGTAACAAGGCTTTACACTTGCTACACGTTTCGTAACGACGTCTCCAATGGCTGACTCCAATTCCCGTTTCGGCTTCGTCAACTTCGCTGAGACCTGGAATGGCCGCCTGGCCATGATGGGCTTTGTGATCGGCCTGGCCACCGAACTGCTGACCGGCCAGGGCATCCTGACCCAGATCGGCCTCGGCTGATTGCCGTCCTCATCGGCATGACGAAGCCCCCGGCGCTCAGCGCCGGGGGCTTTTTGCTGTCTGGAGCGCCCGCTCAGGGCTGCCAGTCGGCAGCCGGGGGCTCCTTGTCGCTGTCCTTGAGGGACGGGAAGAGCTCGCGGATAGCCGTCGTCAGGGTCGAGCGGGCTTCCTGGCGGAAGGCTTCGGCGGCATCGGACGGCAGGACTGGGTAGCTGGTCTCGTTGTTGCCGTCACCGCGCAAGGGTTTCCAGCTGGTCTTCTCGTTGCGCTTGAGCTCCTCGAGAACATCGACGAAGCCGAATTGGCTGACGCGGCCTGCGGCAGCTGCCTTGCTGGCGAGCTGCTCGCGAATGGCGATCAATTCCTTGGCCTTCAAGGTGTCGGGTAAGCCCAGGACCGGCTGGTAGTAATCGATGGCCCGCAGCTCTTCCTGCAGCAGGATCGGCCAGGCGGCCAGTTCCGCTTCACCCAGGCCCGCGGCGTTGTCGCTTGTGGCCATGGCATCGCGGTAGAAGGCAAGCCAGCGGTAGTAGGACTTGTCCTGAAGCTTCTTCTTCTCGGCTTTGCCGGTGACGATCTTCGGCAGGGCGGCTTCGGCCTTGCGCAGGAAGATGCGGTCCTCCCGCTCGAGGTTGATGGCGCCCCAGCGATGGCGGTATTCCCAGAGCTCTTCGTACTTACGGCAGTCTTCGGGGCTCCAGCCCAGTTCCTTTAGCTCGCCGGACCGGTGGTTCTCGCTCGTCTGCACGCTTTGATGCTTGGCTTTGGGTCACCCTAGGCCGATAGGGTCAGGTCAGGCAGGCCTTCCCATGACAGACCCCTCTCAGCAACTGGATCTTCAGGCGGTCGATGGTGGTCCGATCGGGGTCATGATCTGCGGCCACGGCAGCCGCAACAAACAGGCCGTGACCGAATTTGCCCAGCTGGCCGAGGGGCTGAGACGCCACCTTCCGGATGTTCCGGTCGAATACGGCTACCTGGAATTTGCCCGCCCGATCCTGCGCGACGGGCTCGACAGCCTGCGGGCCCAGGGGGTCAAGCGTGTCCTGGCGGTGCCCGGAATGCTCTTTGCCGCCGGCCACGCCAAGAACGACATCCCTTCTGTTCTCAATAGCTACGCGGCTGAGACCGGGCTGCGCATCGATTACGGCCGGGAGCTGGGGGTGGATCTCAAGATGATCCAGGCCGCTGGCGCCCGGATCCGGGAAGCCCTCGATGGGGCCAACACCCAAGCCGAGGTGCCCCTGGCGGAGACCCTGCTGGTGGTTGTGGGCCGCGGTTCTTCGGACCCCGATGCCAACTCCAACGTCTCCAAGGTGACGCGGATGCTGGTGGAGGGCTTTGGCTTTGGCTGGGGCGAGACCGTCTACTCGGGCGTCACCTTCCCCCTGGTGGAGCCCGGTCTGCGCCACGTGGTGCGCCTGGGTTTCAAACGGGTGATCGTCTTCCCCTATTTCCTCTTCTCGGGGGTTCTGGTCAGCCGCATCCGCCAGCACACGCAGCTGGTGGCGGCCGACCACCCCGAGGTGGACTTCGTGGATGCCTCCTACTTAGGGGATCACCCCTTGGTGATCGACACCTTTAAGGAGCGGGTCGAGGAGGTCGTCCGCGGCGAGACCCAGATGAACTGTTCGCTTTGCAAGTACCGCGCCCAGGTGCTGGGCTTTGAGACCGAGGTGGGCGCCCCGCAGCAGAGTCACCACCACCACGTCGAGGGCCTGATCGAGGGTTGCACCCTCTGTGAGCTCGAGTGCACCGGTGCCTGTCAGCCCGATGGCATCCCCATTCCTCTGGGGCATCACCACCATCACGACCACGACCACGACCACAGTCACGATCACAGTCACGATCACGATCACGGGCATACCCACAGCCCCTATCCCCACGCTGAGCACCCCCTGGGTCCGCGCACCCTCTACAAGCCGCGCGCGAAATCGGAAGAAAACCCCTCGATATGACCCTGCTCAGCCGTCTCGGATCCATGCGGGTCCCACGAGACTGGCCCGAATAAGCCCTGCTTATCATTTCCGTGTTTCCCCAGGGCTTTCGCCTTTTCCCCAGGGAAAAGCGATGTTTTCCACAGCTTGCGCGACCTGCATGCTTGCGTTAGTGCTGTTCCTGGGGATTGCGTGGTTTCGTTCGCTGGCCGCTTGACAGCCCGCCGAGACTGATTAGTCGACGCTTTGAGCGGTCCGAGAATCAATCTGAGACCCCCGTCTGGGGCTGCTGTCTCAGTCTGTCTCTCCCGACGTTGTCGCCTTTGACACGCGCTTTGACGGGGGCTGTCGCTTTGTGGCTTGCTGGTGGGCGTCAGAGGAGTGAATTGTTGGAGCGCAGCCGCTTGGATCACCAGGGTGTTGATGGCCTGCAGGCCGTTGGTGCACAGCACAAGCCCGAGCGGAAGGCCTCCGGTCACCCCTTGTTCGGTGAAGACCAGAACAGGGCCCACCTCAGCCGCTGCCTCAAGCAGCCTGAGTCCGTTGCGGCTGAGCCCGAGCCAGGGCCCGACCCAGAGCAGCCCCAGGGTGCCCCGCGGATCAGCCTGGAGGCAGAGGTTCCTGAGGCCCTCTTCGATGGGATGAAGGCTTTCTTGAGCAACCGTCCTGACTGGGATCAGTACCGGGTGATCACCTCGGCCCTGGCCGGGTTCCTGTTCCAGAACGGCTGCAGCGATCAATCCGTCACCCAGCACTATCTGAACGGTCTCTTCGTCAGCGCCGCCGATTCCTGAGGTCCGCCTCAAAGATCCCCGCGTTTCAGTGCCGCTGCGGCGTGGTCACAGGCCCTCCAGGTGAGGGCCATTTCTGTGAGCGTTGGGCTCTGCCAGCCCGCACTGGGCCAGCAGCTGCCGTCGGTCACCAGCAGGTTCGGGGTGCGCCAGAGCTGGTTCCAGGGGTTCAGCACGCCCTGCTCTTCCCGCTCGGCCATTGGCGCGCCCCCGAGTTCATGGATGTAGTACCCCGGAGGCGCAGCCCCCGGTGAGAGGGCCAGGCTGCCCTGCACCAGCGGTTCAATCAGTGGCATCACAAAGAGATCCGAGAGCGGCTTGATCTGCCCCCCCGCAGAGCGGACCACCGCCTGCATCCGCTCTCCCATGTGCGTGACCATCGCCTGCTCGTTTTCGCCCCAGCGGCAGTCGATGTGGGCAATCGGGATCCCCCAGGCGTCCCGGCGCTCCGGGTGAAGGCTCACTTGGTTATGGGCTTGGCTCAGGACCTCGCCATGGCCGATCAAGAAACCCACCGCACTGCCCCGCTCGCGCAGCAGCAGTTGGGGTGGATCAAAGCGCTGGATGCCGCACCAGAGCCCATAGCCCCGCTTGAATTGTCTCGACTCCAGGGTGTTGGGGATGAAGCAGCTCCCCGCACCGGAGAGTTCGCTGCTCCCAGGGGCCGGCTGATCGGGGATCGAGAAGAAGCAGCTGCGGGAGATGTGATCCATCAGGCCCAGCCCGAGCTTGCCACTGACGTCCTCCAGTCCGCTCTGCTGTTGGGAGTGGAGCAGCAGCCTGAGGCTCTCGATCGTGCTGGCGCAGAGCACCACCAGGGGCGCCTCGGCGCTGAAGTGCACCCCGCTGTTTCGATCGATGGCCTCGACACCTTTGGCGCGGCCGCTGGCGCGATCGATCAGCACGTGGCTGACCACGCTGTTGCTGCGGAGCTCCACCCGGCCGCTGGCCAGGGCGATCGCTAGGGCGCCCCCTTGGGAGCAGGAGCGCGGCCAGGGTGCCCCGTTGTTGCGGTGCAGCTCAAAGCCGCGGGACTGGATCAAGGGAAGGTCCAGGTCCCGCTGGATGGAGCGTCCCAGGTGTTCCTCGGCAGGCGTCAGGGGCAGCGGGGCTTGGAACTCCCCATCGGGAAGCTGAGCCAGGCCGTCCCGATGCCCCTTGACCGCCAATAGGGTCTCCAGCTGGGCGTACCAGGGGGCAAGGTCGCTGTGGCCGATCGGCCAGTCCATCCCATGGCCATCCCGGCTGCTCCCCTTGAACTCGTAGTCGGAGAGCCGCAGGGTGATGCCTCCCCAGGTGAGGCTTTTGCCCCCCACTTGTCTCCCCCGGGTCCAGAGGAAGGGCCGATCGCCGGGGGTGGAGTAGGGGTTGCGCTGCTCATCGACGAACAGTTCCGGGTTGGCTTTCCAGTAGCCCGGGTGATTCGCGGCGATGCGCTGCCGGCCACTGCTGATGTTGCTGAGGCGTTTAAGGCTGTTCAGCGGCTCGCTGCCAAAGGCCCGCTTCGCGCTCAGCTCCGGGCCGGCCTCCAGCACCAGAACCCGCATGCCCGCTTGGGCTAAGGCCATGGCTGCCACCCCTCCGGTGGCCCCGGAGCCGACGACGATCGCGTCAGGGTTGCTTGAAGCCATCATGGTTTCAGCCATTAAAAAAGCCCCGGCGCTTCAGAGAAGGCCGGGGCTTTTGGAGTTGGTGGCGGGGGGCGGATTTGAACCACCGACCTTCGGGTTATGAGCCCGACGAGCTACCAGACTGCTCTACCCCGCGGCGTCCCAGAAACCTTACAGCACAGCGGATCCCTCCGGCAATGGAGCCAGGATGGATGGAGCCGTTTTCTCCCATGGCGCTGCACCTCCTGCTGGATTCGGCCGACCCCAGCGCCTGGGATCACTGGTTGCCGACCTCCCTGTTTGCCGGGGTGACATGCAACCCCACGCTGCTCAAGCGCGCGGGGCAGCCCTGCAGCCTGGAGAATCTCCGGACCTTGGCTGAGCGGGCCCTGGCCCATGGTGTGCAGGAATTGCACCTGCAGGCCTGGGGGACCGACCTGGTGGGCTGCGGTCGCGCCCTGGCCCAGATCGCCCCGGATCGGATCTGGGTGAAGCTGCCCATCACTCGGCCTGGCCTGGAGGCAGCTCGAACCCTTCAGCAGGAGGGCTGCCGGATTACCTTCACCGCTTGCTACGAACCCCAGCAGGTTCTCTTGGCGGTTGCCCTGGGGGTGGACTACGTCGCCCCCTACCTCGGGCGTATTAGCGATTTGGGCCGTGACAGTCACGCTGAGCTGATTCAGATGCAGCGCTGCATCGATGCGCTCGGTTCGACTCTGCGCCTCCTGGTGGCCAGCCTGCGCAGCCCTTCAGACCTGCCGCGTCTGGCGGCCGAGGGACTGAACACCTTCACCATCAGTCCAGCCATCGCCGAGGCGCTCTTCAGCGTTGAGGCCACCGAAGCTGCAGCGGCCCAGTTCGAGCTGGACGCGCTCTAGTTGCCGTTATCGAAGCGCAGCTCGCCGCTGACCTCGAGCTTGACCGCGGGGTTGGGGACCAGGAACTGAGCGCTGAGCTCCTCCAGGGTGAGAGGCGTGAGCCACTCCAGTTGTTGCATTAGGTGCAGGGCTACCGCCTGCTTGGCCCGCCGGGCTCCGTCTTCCACCTTGATTGCTAGTCCCAGGCCTTCGCCAACGCGACTAAGGCACTGGATTCCTTCGGCTCCACCCTTGCTCAGCACCTGGCCATGGCTGCTGCGCATCACGGCGGTGTCAAAACGCCCCTCACCGGCGATCAGATCGGGGTGGGCCAACATTGAGCGCGACAGGCGCTCCAGTTCAGGGTGCTGACCGGATCCGAGATGGGCAAAGAGCAGCGCCATTTGGGCTAGCTGCAGTTGCAGGGTTGGTGCCCCGCAGTCATCGCGGGCGGTGATCAGCTCCGCGGCGGGCATCCCCAGGAGTTCTCCGACGCGCTTGAGCACCTGTTGCTGCAGGGGGTGCTCGATCTGGAGGTAGGTCTCCAGTGGCCATTGCATCTTGCGGCAGGTTGCCAGAAAAGCGGCGTGCTTGCCGGAGCAGTTGTGCTCGAGCGGACTCTGCCTGCCCGCGGGGGTGGGGCACTGCAGCTGCTCGCTCTCGAGGTCGGCCTTCCAGAGGATCTTGAAGGCTTCGCGGGCCTGGCCGGCTTCACCGCCATGGGAGGCACAGGCAATCGCAAGGGCGCGGTCGTCGTGCTGGCCGAGATCGGCTGCTCCACTGCTGACAAAGACCTGAGCCTGGAATGGCTTGAGGGCTGAACGGATAAAGCTCAGTTGCTGCGGATCTCCAGCCCGCATCAGGACGCGGCCGCGCTGGTCGCAGACCACGGCGTGGACGCGGTGCAGCGATTCGCCAATCCCATTGCGTTTTAGGCGCACCTCGAGGGGTGGCACCCCAGGACGGCTGCCGAAGCTGCTGGAGAAGGTCATGTCAGAGAGCCTGACAGAGTCCGGTCGAGAGCAACAGCAGTCCTGCGGTCGTGGCCAGGGCCAGCTGGATCTTGCGCAGCACCGGTTTGACCTCGTGGGTGGCGACCAGAAGATCCTGTTGCCGCCAGGCCAGCGGTTTTTCCCACACCTGACCGTCGTACCAACCCGATTCCTCGTACTCCACCTGGGTGGAGGTCAGGCGTCGCAGCACGGTTCTCCATCCCAGCCATTGGCGGGTGAGCATGAGCAACGGCACCACGCAGGCCCCAGCGGCACCCGCGGCGGTCAGCGCTGCTGGATCGTGGCGTAGCTGAAAACTGCCGGTGGCGAGATAAAGCGTGAGCGGCATCGCAATCAGCCAGCTTTGAATCAGCGGCTGGGCGATGTTCTGCTGGGCCCAGGCGAAGAACAGGGAGTTCTGCAGCTCCTTGTACTGCTCCAGCGGGCGCTGCTCTGGGGGGACCGGACAGGGAGTGCTGTTACTCAGCCCTTGGGAAGGATCGCTGCCAGCCATTGAGTGTCCGGCTCAGGCCGGTGGAGCGTCAGGCGAGCCTACGAAGCTCTCCTTCTCACCGTGGCCCCAGAAAGACTCCAGGTCGTAGTAACTGCGCTCATCGGGGGTGAGGCAATGAACGATGACCTCGCCGTAGTCGAGCAGGACCCAGCGTCCTTCGTTTTGACCTTCCTTCCGCAGGGGTAGACGTGCGGTGTGCTCCTCGAGCTTGTCTTCGACAGATCGGGCCATGGCGCGCACCTGGACATCAGTGAAGCCACTGGCAATCACGAACCAGTCAGCGATCGAAGAGATCTCCTCGACCCGGATCAGAACAATGTCGGTTGCCTTGCGGTCATCGCAGGCGTCAGCTGCCAGCAGGGCCAGCGCTTTGCTGTCGTCGAGGTCGAGCCGGGGCCGGTTGGGTTCGGGACTGGGCTTGGTGGCTTGGGCCTCAGCCATAAACGTTCTCGCTGCTCACGGATTGTCGGGAGCCCTGTTGCTGGGCCATCTCGGCCCGGGCTTTCCCTGCACTCTTGCGCAGCGCCTCCAGCCGATCCTCGTAGAACCCCCGCTTTTTCTTCTTGCGGGTCTGCTCCACCAGTTCCTTGAGGGCACCGCCGAGGCTCTTGTAGGCGTTGGGCAGGGTGTAGCCAAAGCGGCAGGCCAGATCGATCGCCCGTTCATCGGCGGCGATGGCGTCCTGCAGACGCTTTTCGGAGTTGTTTTTCAAATAGAGGCGATAGCCCGCAAAGCCGGAGAGGCCGAGGGCCATCAGCAGCAGCAGGCCGTCCTGCACCCAGAGTTCACCGATGGCCCCACCCAGGCCAATGGCCAGTGCGGCCATCTCCCAGCCATCACGGGGAACGGAGTCGTTCTGGATTCGTCCCACCTCATGCCAGAAGAGGAGGTTGCGGTGGTCGATCGCCAGGGCATCCCACTTTTGAAGGTCGAGCTGAACCTCCACCTCATCCCGGCCGATCTCTTCGATGGTGATCAGCGGCGGGTCTGCCGAGGCCGCGGCTTCTACAAACACCCAGCTCTGCATCTCGGGAGGCAGCAACCCCTTCAGGCGCTGGAGTTCGCTCATGGGGACGCATTCAGGCGTGTTGCCGACAACACTAGCCACGGCTGGATCGTTGGCTGGGTCTGCCTTAACAGCAAGGGGTTTCGACCGCGTGAGAGGCTGGATGGGTTTGGCTGCCGGCCCCCTCCTATGCCCCGTCGCACGGATCTGCGTCGCATCCTGCTGCTGGGGTCAGGCCCGATCGTGATCGGTCAAGCCTGTGAATTTGATTACTCGGGGACGCAGGCGTGTAAAGCCTTGCGGGCCGAGGGTTTTGAGGTGGTGCTGGTGAACAGCAACCCCGCCTCGATCATGACCGATCCGGACATGGCGGATCGCACTTATATCGAGCCCCTCACCCCTGA
The DNA here is from genome assembly GCF_047716805.1 of Synechococcus sp. W4D4. Classification (NCBI taxonomy): domain Bacteria; kingdom Bacillati; phylum Cyanobacteriota; class Cyanophyceae; order Synechococcales; family Synechococcaceae; genus Synechococcus; species Synechococcus sp. W4D4. The sequence goes on from NZ_CP180404.1 coordinate 584,571, forward strand.
TGTGGTCCGGCGGGTGATTGAGCAGGAGCGCCCCGATGCTCTCCTGCCGACCATGGGCGGTCAGACGGCCCTGAACCTGGCGGTGGCCCTTTCCAAGGACGGCACCCTGGAGAAGTACGGCGTTGAGCTGATCGGCGCCAACCTCGAGGCGATCGAGAAGGCGGAAGACCGGGACCTGTTTAAGCGGGCCATGGGACGCATTGGGGTGGGTGTTTGCCCCTCAGGAATCGCCACGACCTTGGAGGAGGCCGAGGCCGTCGGTGATCAGATCGGCAGCTATCCCCGGATTATTCGACCCGCCTTCACCCTGGGCGGCAGCGGTGGGGGCATCGCTTACAACCCCGAAGAGTTCAGGGCCATCTGTCTGAGCGGCCTGGATGCCAGCCCCGTGAATCAGATCCTGATCGAGCAGTCCCTGCTCGGTTGGAAGGAGTTCGAGCTGGAGGTGATGCGCGACACCGCCGACAACGTGGTGATCGTCTGCTCCATTGAAAACCTCGATCCGATGGGGGTGCACACCGGTGATTCGATCACCGTGGCTCCAGCCCAGACCCTGACGGACCGCGAATACCAGCGTCTGCGTGACCAGTCGATCGCGATCATCCGGGAAATCGGAGTGGACACCGGCGGCAGCAACATCCAGTTCGCGATCAATCCCGCCAATGGGGACGTGATCGTGATTGAGATGAATCCGAGGGTGTCTCGCTCCTCGGCCCTGGCTTCGAAGGCCACGGGGTTCCCGATCGCCAAGATCGCTGCTCGCTTGGCCGTTGGTTACACCCTCGACGAGATCCTCAACGACATCACCGGCAAGACCCCGGCCTGTTTTGAGCCCACGATTGACTACGTCGTCACGAAGGTCCCCCGCTTTGCCTTCGAGAAGTTTCGCGGCAGCCCGGCGGTACTGACCACGGCGATGAAGTCTGTGGGCGAGGCCATGGCCATCGGTCGCAACTTCGAAGAGTCCTTCCAGAAGGCCCTGCGCTCCCTGGAGACCGGCCATGCTGGCTGGGGTTGCGATCGCCCGGATCCCAGCCCCGAGCGCTCCGATCTTGATCGGGAGCTCCGCACCCCTGCGCCCGATCGGATCTTTGCGGTGCGCACCGCCATGGTGAATGGCTACAGCGATGCCGACATCCATCGCATCTCGGCCATCGATCCCTGGTTCCTGGCGAAGTTGCGCCGGATCATTGAGGCCGAACAACGGTTGCTGAAGGGCCAGAGCCTGGCTGCGCTGGATACCGCCGCACTATTGGAGCTCAAACAGCTGGGCTTCTCCGACCGTCAGATCGCCTGGGCCACTGGCAGCAAGGAATTGGAGGTGCGCTCGCACCGCCAGGGCCTTGGGGTGAATGCGGTGTTCAAAACCGTGGACACCTGCGCCGCGGAGTTTGCCTCCAGCACCCCGTATCACTACGCGACCTATGAGCGGCCGATGGAGCGCTTGCTGGCGGACGGAAGCCTGGAATTAATGGCTCCGGAGTCGGAGGTCCAGCCGGAATCGCGCCGCAAGGTGATGATCCTTGGGGGCGGCCCCAACCGCATCGGCCAGGGCATCGAGTTCGACTACTGCTGCGTCCACGCCTCCTTTGCTCTGCAGGAGGAAGGGTTCGCCACCGTGATGGTGAACTCCAACCCGGAGACGGTCTCCACCGATTACGACACCTCCGATCGTCTCTACTTCGAGCCCCTCACTTTTGAGGATGTGCTCAACGTCATCGAGGCCGAGAAGCCGGAAGGGGTCATCGTTCAGTTCGGCGGCCAGACCCCACTAAAGCTGGCGATTCCGCTGCTGCGCTGGCTGGATTCCCCCGCCGGTCAGGCCACGGGCACCCGCATCTGGGGCACCTCCCCTGAATCGATTGACAACGCGGAAGACCGCGAGCAGTTCGAAGCAATCCTGCGTCGCCTCGACATCCGTCAGCCTCGCAATGGCCTGGCCCGCAGCGAAGCGGAGGCCCGGGTGGTGGCCGAGCGCGTCGGCTATCCCGTGGTGGTCCGCCCCAGTTACGTCCTCGGTGGCCGCGCCATGGAGGTGGTCTACGGAGAGGACGAACTGAACCGCTACATGATTGAAGCGGTGAACGTCGAGCCCGATCATCCGGTCTTGATTGACCAGTACCTCGAGAACGCCACCGAGGTGGATGTCGATGCCCTCTGTGATGGCACTGGCAAGGTCGTCATCGGTGGCCTGATGGAGCACATCGAGCCGGCTGGTGTTCACTCCGGTGACTCAGCCTGCGCCCTGCCTTCGGTGAGCCTGGAGCAGGACGCCCTGGCCACGATCCGCCAGTGGAGTGAGGCCCTGGCCCTGGCTCTTCAGGTCAATGGACTGATCAACCTGCAGTTCGCCATCAAGGACGGTCTCGTCTACATCATTGAGGCCAACCCCCGTGCGTCCCGCACGGTGCCGTTTGTGGCCAAGGCCACCGGCGTTCCTCTGGCCAAGGTGGCCAGCCGGATCATGTCTGGCAAAACCCTCGAGCAGATCGGTCTGACCAGCGAGCCCAAGCCGCCCCTTCAGGCGGTCAAGGAGGCGGTGCTGCCCTTCAAGCGCTTCCCCGGTGCCGACTCAATCCTGGGTCCCGAGATGCGCAGCACCGGTGAGGTGATGGGCACGGCCACCAGCTTTGGCCTGGCCTACGCCAAGGCGGAACTGGGGGCCAACGAAGCCCTACCCACCACTGGCACGGTGTTTCTCTCCACCCACGACCGCGACAAGTCAGCGCTGCTGCCCGTCGCCCAGCGCTTGGACCAGATGGGCTTCCGCCTGGTGGCCACCGAAGGCACCGCCCGTGCTCTCTCAGCAGCGGGGCTCAAGGTGGAGACCGTGCTCAAGGTGCATGAGGGCCGCCCGAACATTGAAGACGCGATCCGCTCCGGTGAGATCCAGCTGGTGATCAACACCCCCGTCGGCCGTCAGGCTGCCCACGACGACAAGTACCTGCGCCGCGCCGCGATTGACTACGCCGTGACGACCGTGACGACCCTGGCTGGTGCCCGGGCGGCGGTGGAGGGCATCGCTGCACTCCAGGCCCAGGAGCTGCAGGTGCGCGCCCTGCAGGACATCCACGGCTAGGGGGGGATTGCCCCGTAGGGTGAATCTTCTGTCGCATGTCTCGCCGTGACCGTCGCCCCAAGCTCTGCTCCGGTTAGCTCTGGTTCCGACTGCACGGCTGCCTTCCGGGCGGCCTACGAAAACCGCTACACCTGGGCCCCTGGCTTTGGCGGCTACAGCGGCAGCTGCATCTGGGAGCAGGGCGACCAGCGCGTGGAAGGCACCTTCAAGGTCGGCGCTGACCTCAAGGCCCAGGTGGAGGGCATTGAGAACGAGGAGATCCACAAGGCGATCGCGTCCCAGCTCTGGGAGGTCTGCATTCACCGGGTGCGCCGCAGCTTTGAGCAGACCCACGGCGAGAACACCTTCACCGCCGGTGAGACCGATGCGGTGGGCACTGAGGTGATCGTCGGCGGCAAGAACGATGGCGATCGCTACCGGATCAAGGATGACGTGGTGACGATGGTGCACCGCCACATCCACGGCACCGTGGTGACGATCTTCACCGAGAGCACCACCGACACCGGTAGTGGCTACCTCAGTCACACCTACACGAGTCAGTACGCCGATCCCGCCAGTGGCGAGGCCCGCGGCGGCAAGAGCAGCTTCACCGACACCTTTGTTCCCTTGGCCGGCGAAGGCCCCTGGGTGCTGAGTGAGCGGGTGGTGGAAACTGAGGCCTTCGGTGATAGTCCTGCAGGTCGTCAGGTCTTTCGTTTCGAAGCCCTGAGCCCCGCCTGAATCGTGCCACCATCGCCGGATCCTCTGGTGATGGATGGAACAACTCATCAAGGCCATCAACGACCCGATTAACGGGGTCGTCTGGGGCTGGCCCATGGTCACGCTCATCGCAGTCACCGGCATCGTGTTGATGCTGGGGTTGCGCTTGATGCCGCTGCAGCGCATTGGCTATGGCGTGCGGATGCTCGCCAAGCCCGCTGCGGCTGGAGAGGCTGGAGATATCAGCGCCTTCGGTGCCTTGATGACGTCCCTCTCGGCGACGATCGGTACGGGCAACATCGCCGGGGTCGCCGGAGCGATCGCCATCGGTGGTCCCGGGGCGGTCTTTTGGATGTGGGTGATCGCCGTCTTCGGCATCGCCACCAAGTACGCCGAGGCGGTCCTCGCCGTTCGCTACCGGGAAGTCGACGGCCTGGGCAACCACGTTGGCGGCCCGATGTACTACATCCGCAATGGCCTGGGTCCCAACTGGCAGTGGTTGGCGGTGCTCTTCGCCATCTTCGGGATGTTGGCGGGCTTCGGCATCGGTAATGGCGTCCAGTGTTTTGAGGTCTCCAGTGCCCTGGCGGCGGCTGGGATTCCCCGGGTGGCCACCGGTTTAGTGCTGGGCGGTTTGGTCTTTGCCGTGATTGTTGGCGGCATCAACCGGATCTCCCAGGCCGCTTCGGCTTTGGTGCCGGCGATGTCGATCCTCTATGTCCTGGCCTGCCTGGTGGTGCTGGGCCTCAACATCAGCGATGTGCCGGCTGCCTTCGGCACGATCTTCAGCAATGCCTTCAATGGACAGGCTGCCGCCGGTGGCGCCTTCGGCCAGGTGGTGCTGATGGGCTTCAAGCGCGGCATCTTCTCCAATGAAGCCGGTCTGGGCAGTGCTCCGATTGCCCACGCGGCAGCCCGCACCAATGACCCGGTTCGTCAGGGGACGGTGGCCATGCTCGGCACCGTGATCGACACCCTGATCATTTGCACCATGACCGCCCTGGTGATCATCACCACGGGTGTCTATGGCAGTGGTGAGTCGGGCTCCAACCTCTCGATCCTGGCCTTCAACACCGGCCTGAGCGGCTCGGGTTGGGTCGTCACCGCCGGCCTGGTGATCTTTGCCTTCACCACCGTTCTGGGCTGGAGCTTCTACGGCGAGCGTTGCACCGAATTTCTGTTCGGTGAGCGGGCGATCAAGCCCTTCCGCTTCGTCTGGGTTGCAGTGGTTGTGATTGGTTCGGTGGCCGGTGATCGCGGTGTGGTCTGGGGGGTGGCTGACACCCTCAATGGCCTGATGGCTCTGCCCAACCTGATCGCCCTGCTGCTGCTCAGCGGCACGGTCTTCCAGCTGACCCGTGAGTACAAGTTCGAGCGTTAGGCCTCCAGGTTGCAGTTCACCGCTAGCTCAAAGGGCACACAGCTGTTGGGTTGCTCCAGCAGCTGGCTGGTGAGGGAGGCGAGGTCCTCGCTTTGGGTCATCTGCTCAGGCGGCAAGGCCTTCACTGCGGCGGCCATGTCGGTGTTGACCCAACTCGGGCAGATCGCCGTGACCCGGATGCCGCTCTCCCAGCCTTCATTGCGCATCGTCTGACAGAGCCCCATCAAGGCGAACTTGCTGGTGCTGTAGGCCGCCAGGCGTCCCTTGGTGCGTTTGCCGCTCATCGACACCAGCACGACGATTCGCCCGGAGCCATGGGCGGCCAGCTGCGGCCAGGCGGCGCGGGTCAGCCACCAGGGGCCCATGACATTGACCTCGAAGAGGCGCTGAATCTCCTCCTCTTGGCCGCTTTCAAACACCAGCGGCACCCGCGAGAAGATCCCCGCGCAGTGGATCACGCTGTCCAGCTGGCCAAAGCGCTCCAGCGTCGCCTGCACCCAGGCTTCGGCATCGCTTGGCACAGCGGCGTCATAGGGATGCAGCAGCACGCGATCAGCTCCGGCCCTATCCGGATCGAGGGGGCTGGCCTTGAGATCGTCTGGGTTGCGCAGGCCCAGGCTGAGGCGATGGCCATCCCTCAACAAACGCTCAGCCATGCCCCGGCCGATGCCGCGGCTGGCGCCGCTGATCAAGAGTGTGCGCATCGCCTTAGTTGGGCAGCGTGACGAACTCCTCGGAGATCGTCGGATGGAGCGCCATCGTGCGGTCGAAATCGGCCTTGGTGGCCCCCATGCCGACGGCGATCGCGGCCATCTGAATGATCTCGGCGGCGTGCTCCCCCACCATGTGGCAGCCGACCACCTTGCCCGTGGCCGCCTCGAGGACGAGTTTCAGCAGCACCTTGGGATCGCGGGCCGGTAGGGCCTGACTCATGGGCCGGAAGCGGGCCCGGTGCACCTTGACGCCGTCTGATCCAAATCGCTTGATCGCAGCCTCCTCGCTGAGGCCGACGCTGGAGAGCTCCGGCTGGGAGAAGACCGCAGCGGCCACCAGGTCATGGTCCACCTGGCGGGGCTTGTTACCCCAAATCGTGTCCGCCAGGGCCCGGCCCTCATCGATGGCAACCGGGGTCAAGTTGATCCGATCGGTGACGTCTCCCACGGCGTAGATGTGGGGCACGTTGGTGCGCTGATCCGCGTCAACGGGAATGCGATGGCCTTCCACGGCCACCCCAGCGGCCTCGAGGTTGAGGCCCGCTAGGAAGGGCCGGCGTCCGGTGGCCAGCAGCACGCCGTTGCAAGCGATCCGCTCGCCGCTTTGGGTCACCACTGTCAGGTCCTCCGGTTGTCCTTCGATGGCGGCGGGGCTGTGGGCCAGGCGGACTTCGATGCCTTCGGCCTCCATCGCTTCCTGGACCGCCAGGCCGCATTCCCGGTCGAAGCCCCGCAGCAGGTGGTCGCCGCGCACCAGTTGGGTGACCTTGACCCCCAGGCCGTTGAGGATGCAGGCGAACTCACAGGCGATGAAGCCGGCGCCGACGACCACCACCTCTTTGGGGAATTGCTGGAGTTCGAACATGTCGTCACTGACCCAGCCCAGCTCGGCTCCAGGGATCTCGGGGCGATGGGGGCGCCCCCCCACGGCGATCAAGATCCGCTCCGCCGTCAGCCGATGGGTTTCTACCCCGCTGCTGTCCTGCACGCTGATCGTCCGGTCATCGGCCAAGCGACCCCAACCGCTCAGCAACTGCACACCCGCCTTCTCCAGGAAGCCGATGTGCAGTTGGTTGAGTCGATCGACCTCAGCCCGCACTTTGCTGAGCAGCACGCTGCTGTCATGGCAGCTCTCGCCGAGGCTCCAGCCGTAGCTCGCGGCATCGCTGAGTTGATGGCGGACGGCTGAGCCATAGACCATCAGTTTTTTTGGGACGCAACCGCGGATGACGCAGGTGCCGCCGACTCGGTCCCCTTCGACGATGGCGACCCGGGCGCCGTAGGAGGCCGCTCGCTTGGCGGCGGCCAGTCCGCCAGATCCGGCCCCGATCACGATCAGATCGAAGTGGTCGCTCATGCCATCGCCCTTGCCTGCCCCAAGTGTTGCCTAGAGGGGCCCGAGCTGCTGCCTTGATTCCCTAAAACAGGGGACCGTCCCGCCCTCCCGTTGATGTTCAGCTCCCCGGGTCCGCAAGCACTGAGCTGGGACGACCTCGCTGAACTGCTGCCCCTCCAGAGCGAAGAGCAATTGCTGCAGCTCCGCCAGGAGGGGCCCACCAATGCCCAAGCACGGCTGCGGCTCTTTGGCCGGCCGGAGTCGGAGGTGCGCGTCACCCTTTACCGCGATCACCACGCCTGGTGCCCCTACTGCCAGAAGGTCTGGCTCTGGCTCGAGGAGAAGCGGATTCCCTATCGGATCCGCAAGGTCACGATGTTCTGCTACGGCGAGAAGGAGCGCTGGTACAAGCAGGTCGTCCCCTCAGGGATGCTCCCGGCCCTGGAGCTCGATGGCCGGCTCTACACCGAAAGCGACGTGATCCTGCAGGCCCTTGAGGATGGCTTCGGTCCCCTTGAGGCCGGGCTGAGCGATCCCGATGTCTTCCCCCTGCGGCAGCTCGAGCGCCGCCTCTTTCGCGCCTGGTGTCAGTGGCTTTGCTACTGCGACGGTGAGGGGGCCCACAGCGCACCAGCGGAGCAGCACTTCGCCCGGATCGCCCGCTTGGTGGAGGAGGCCCTTGAGGCCACTCCCGGTCCGTTCTTCCTCGAGCGCTTCAGCAGCGCCGATGTGATCTTCATCCCCTACCTCGAGCGGATGAACGCCTCCCTCGCTTACTACAAGGGCTACGGGATTCGTCAGCAGCACCCGGCCATTGACCGTTGGTTCACGGCGCTTGAGCAGCGCCGCACCTACCTGGGAACCCAAAGCGATTTCCACACCCATGCCCATGACCTGCCGCCGCAGATGGGCTGTTGTTTGGCCAGTGGTGGTGCCCAGCAACGGCGGGTCGCCCAGTTGATCGACCAGGGGCCCTGGCCCCTGGAGGATCCGGCGGTGATCGAGACCCGCCAGACGCAGCCGGAAGGGGCTCACATTGAGGCGGTGTCGCGGGTGCTGCGGCATCGGGAGAGGTTGATTGCGCTCAATCCCGCCGCCTCACCGGCCTTTGATCAAGCCCTGCGCTCGGCCCTCACCCTGCTGCTGAAGCCGAAGAACGGTCCCATCGCTCCCCCCGCCGGGACAGCCGTGGGTCTGCGCTATTTGCGGGATCGCATCTCCGTCCCGCGGGATATGTCCTTGCATGCCGGCCGTCTGCTGCGCAGTGCCCTGGAGACCACTGCGGCGCTCGACAGCCAGGAGCAACCAGCCCCGCTGCCGGTGCAGCACCGGCGTGATCAGAACCCGATTCCCTTTCTCGCCGAGGCCTGAGAGGATTTAACGGCCGCTGACCTCGGCCTTCTTGGCCATCAGGTACTCGACCAGTTCCTGCTGCAGGGTGACCAACTCGCGGGTGCAGCCGCGGAAGGCAGCCCGGTGGCGGATCTCTTCGTGGCGGGTGTTCAGATCACGCAGCATCAGTTCGATGGCATCGAGTTCAGCCCGGTTCATCGAGGTGCGCTGCAGTGCTTTGAAGATATCAACTGCTCCCCAAAACGCTGGCTAGCGTTCAACCATCCACACCAACGCTGCTATGGCTGCTTGGAGAGCGTCATCGGCTGCCGCCTGCACGGCGCTGGGTTTGCTTCTCTCCGGCGTGCCGGATGCCATCTCTCCTGAACCCGCGGCGGCACTGGAGCTCAGGGGGCAGACCTACTTCACGAATCCGCCCTGGAAGGTGGATTTCACCAACTACTACTGGTACGTCAACCAGGCCCAGGGGGAGTACTACTTCACCGTCACCCTGGCGGAAAAGGCCGGGGCTGGTTTAGGTGGGCTGGTGATCACCCAGATCCGCGGGGTGGATCGCCAATTCTCCTTGGCGCCCAAGCGGGCACGGGCGTTCATCGGCCGTCCCCGGCGGGAAGGGGCTGCCGTTCCCGTTGAGGCCACCTTTGATCAGGCGACCCGCACCCTGCGGGCAGTCTTCCCTGAGCCTCCCCAACCAGGGCAAGTGGTCACCCTGGCCCTGCGGCCGCCGCTGAATCCCACCTGGGCCGACACCTATGTCTTTGCGGTGCAGGCCCTGCCCGCCGGTCCCAACCCGGTGCCGGCTCCGTTGGGGGTGGCGCGGCTTGAGATCATGAGTCGCTTCTGGTGATCTGGCGCCTGAGGCTGGCCACTGCGAAGACCACGGCCATCGCCAGATAGCCCTGGGCCCAGGCCGCCCCCGTTCCCCAGCCGAGCTGCAGGGTGGTGTCGCTGGCACTGAACTGCCAGGCGTGGATCACGCCAAACCAGGAGCAAACGGCGGCCACCAAGGCCGTCAGGCAGGCGGCCTTGAAGCGCTGCTCGATCGCGTAGACCACCATCGCGGCCAGGAGCATGGCCGTGATGATCTGCCCCTGCTCCAGGGCAAAAGCGCCGGCGGCCCAGACATCTGCTTGCTGAAGCCCCTCCAGCAGCCCGGGACCAAAGGGGGTCTCTGGACCTCCGGCACCACCGGCCCGCAAGCCCGCCTTGATCAGTAAGGCCCCCCATCCAGCGAGGCCCGGCATCAGCCCTAGGGCGACCGCGGCGGCATGGGAGCGGGGGGTGGCTTCAAAGGCCTGGGCGGTGATGACCAGGCCGATGTAGAGGACGATGGCCATCCCGGCTTCGATCGGCACGATCTGGCCCACGACGCCAAAGAGGCCCAGTAGGCAGGCCGCCCCCATCAACAGGCCGTTCAACCAGGAGTAGCCAATGCGGGCCCCCATCCCTTTCCAGCCGGGATGTCCGATGTAGATCGTGGTGGGGAAGCAGGACCCCAACCCTGCCGCGACCACGGTGCCCAGGCCATTGATCAAGAGGGAACTGCGCACTGGATAGCGATCACCAGCTGCCTCGGCGCTCTCAATGTTCTGCAGCGAGCCGAGCACGTTGAACAAGCCCATCGGCACGATCACCCCCAGCCAGGGCAGCAGTTGCCCTCGCGCTGCCCAGAGACTGCCCAGTTCCAGCTGGGGCATGCGCCAGCCGATCTGGGCTGCCTCCTGGGCCCAGCGCTCGGGGTTGGCCTCGATCAGTCCGCTGCTCCAGGCCAGGACACAGCCGACCAGGACCGCCAGCAAGCCGCCGGGGATCGGAAAGCGGACTTTCCCGTAGTAGGTGGCCAGGATCACTGCCAAGACCGCCAGACCCACCAGGGGGTGGGCATAGGTGCGCAGCAGGAAGCCCAACGCGATGTAGCCCAGGGCAATTCCGGCCAAGGTTGAGAGCAGGGCGGCCCGCGGCAGCCAACGCCGCAGCCAATCGGCGCAGAAGGCTCCGCTGGCCTCGATCAAGCCAGAACCCAGGCAGGCCATCAGGCCCGCCTGCCAGGAGAGCCGAACTGCGGTGGCCTCATCGACGCCCTGGCTCAAGGCGGTGAGTTTCACCGGCAGCATCACCAGGAAGATGTAGGCAAACAGGCTGACGGTGTTGATGCCGTAGGGCAGGGCCGTTCGGTCGCTACGCCTCTCCCGTTGCGCCAGCCGGTAGGCCTGCAGGGCATAGGCGCCATTGCCGATCAACAGGCTGATGCCGGTGGCGGGAAGAATCGTTCCAAAGACCAGGGCATCGGGGTAGCCCAGGACTCCTCGGCAGAGCCCCAGGATCAGCAGGATTTGGATCAGGTTGTCCAGGCTTAAGCCCAGAAAGCCATCCAGATCGCCGCTAACGAACCAGCGGGGTCCCGTCTTGCTCGGGTCAGGCGAGATCATGGCTGCAGTGGCATCCCCTCAAGCATGCAAGCCAGCTGGAACGGAACCGTGATTGCCGAGAGCGACGACATCGTCATGGTCGATGGCAATCCCTATTTCCCCCGCGCTGCCCTCAAGCAGGAGTTCTTTCGAGACAGCAGCCACACCACCAGCTGCGGTTGGAAAGGCACCGCCCGTTACTGGGATGTCGTGGTGAATGGTGAGGTCAATGCCAACTGCGCCTGGAGCTACGAGACCCCCAAGCCCGCCGCCGCAGAAATCACCGAGCGGGTGGCCTTCTGGAAAGGGGTGAAGGTGAGCTAATCCTTGGCACAAATGCCGATTGACGCGGTTGGAGTCACGGCTTGCATGAAGGGGTTTCGCAACGACCCTGGCCATGGCGAGCTTCAAAGAGGTCGCAAGCTTGCTGTTGCTTGGCCTCTATGGCTTCATCGCTCTGCGGGTTCTACTGACCTGGTGGCAGCAGCGCCGTCAGCGCCGTTGGCGAAATGCTGCCCACTCCCCATTGGCATCGACGACCTTCGCTGCAAAACGGACGGCCTCAGGTCGGATGCGTTGAGCACTATGCAGATACTGCATAGTGCCCCGAATTCCATGACATAACTCCATTCGGTTCAGGATCTTCCCGTAATTTTTGGGACCCAGGATTGTTCTCTTGCCGGGTCTCCCAGCTCATCAACGGGTTGTGAACCCTGCAGATGCTGAGGTGATGCGGGCGCTGGCCGTTTATGTCGCCGAGCATTTCGCAAGCGATCTGCGGATGCCTGACCTCGCGGCCCACGTCCATGTCAGTGTCCGCTCCCTGCAGAACCTGTTCAATAGCCATTGCGGTGAGCCACCGCTCAAGGCCCTCAGGCGTTTCCGCCTGCATCAGCTCTACAGCCTCGTCATGGACCGTCCCTGGACGCCCCTGCGTGAGCTCTATCGCCAATGTGGCCTGACGGGATCGGTGGCTGATCGCGATTTCTTCCTCGAGATCTACGGCCTCACCATCCGCGAGCACCAGGAGGGATCACGGGTGAAGTCGTCCTCCCCTCCGGTCCCCTCGGTGTTATCGGAGCTGCCCAGAGGCGAGCTGAGGCACATGCTCAAGCCGGCGGCCTAGGGCAGCAGCGAGGAGTGGTGGTGCTCAATGCTCCACGTCCCATCCCTGTAGACGTAGACAAAGGTGTAACGGGCCTGCACCCAGCCTTGGTCATCGAGTTCAAAGCTGTAGTTGCCGGCATCGATGGCGACGTTGCAGTCGCTTTGGATCACCCGTTGATCGATGCGACCGGTGGGGTGTTTGCTCAAAAAGCCCTTGAAATAGTCCTCGATCCCGGCCGTACTGGTGCGCGCCTGATCCGAGAGGGTGGGTAGCAGCAGGGCATCGGGGCGATAAAGGGCGCTGACTTGGGTGGGATCCCCGGTGGCCAAGGCCGTATTCCAGCGGTCGAACAGTCCTGCGACTTGCCTCTCCGAGAGGGTGTGGCAACTGGCGGAATCAACGGCCTCGGCACTGTTCACCCCAATACACAAAACGGCGAACAGAGACAGCAGCAGTTGAAAAACCCGGTTTAGGTTCGAGCGATGCCTTTGCGTCTGCCACCGTTTCATCCCCTGCCGCCCCCCACGGGGGGCAAGAAAGCGCTGTTGGAGGTCCCAATTCAGGATTTGCATCCGACTCAGCTCTGCGTGGGCATGGCGGAGATCGTCAGCCGCCAAAGGGATTTTGCTGAGGATGACCCCAAAGAGCAGCGTCAGTACTTAAAGCGCAAGCCCACGCCGCTGGTGCGCAGTGCCTCCGGAGAGCTCTGGATGCTGGATCGCCACCATCGCCTGCGGGCTCTGCTGGAGCTCGATCCCAGTGCCACGGCCTTTGGATATGTGGCGCTGGAGGTGCAGAGCGATGACCCCACCGTGGTGTTGGGCGAATTGCACCGCCGAGGTTGGCTTTACCTCTATGACGGCCGCGGCCTGGGGCCACTGGACCCCTCGATCTTGCCCCCCACGCTGCTGGGGACTCAGGACGATCCCTACCGCAGCTTGGTTTGGAAGTTGAAGCGCGAGAAGGTCATCGCCTCGGCGCCCTTGATTCCCTTCCATGAGTTCCGCTGGGGTGCATGGTTGCGCAGTCGCCAACTCCCCCCCTTCAGCTCGTCGAAGTTGGAGCCGGCCCTGCCCGCCGCTCGCGCCCTGGCTCGCTCCCAGGCCGCGTCCCAGCTCGCCGGTTGGATTGGTCCGTCCTGACTAGCTTGCGGGTAGAGCGAAGGACTGCGGCTGATGTTTCGTCATCTCCTGGTGCCAACTGACGGTTCAGAACTCTCCCAGTTGGCAGTGGATCAGGCGGTCCAGATGGCCAGTGAAATCGGTGCCATGGTCACCTTTTTCCATGTTCAACCCAGTTTTTATGGCCGCCCTGACGTGGCCCTCTATGGCGAGGGCTTAGTCCTCGATCCTCTTTTGAGCGAGCAGTTCAACAAGGCCAATGCGGACTACGCCGAATCGGTCTTGGAGCAGGCCAAGGCCAAGGCCAGCAGCAAAGGTGTGCTCGCGAATGGGGCGACCTCGGTCAATGCCGTCATCTACGAGGCGATCCTTGAGGCAGCCAGCGAGAACAATTGCGATCTGATCTTCATGGCCTCCCATGGCCGGCGCGGCTTGGCTGGTCTTGTGCTCGGTAGTGAAACCCAACGGGTCCTCACCCACGCTGACCTCCCGGTGCTGGTCTATCCCGGCCGCGGCCAGGATTAGGGCCCGCTCTTGACGTTGGTGGCCTGCTGGATGAGCTGACCGGTGGTGGCCGTGTAGACCTGCTTGGCTTCTGCGGCGCTGCGGCCCACGCAGGTCATCCCCAACTTGCCGTACTCCGAAAGGCAGCCCAGTAGATGAAAGACGCTGCCCCGCAGGCGGGCGGGGTCGTAGTGCAGATCCGCTTCGGCCACGATGTCAATCAAGTCCGCTGGCAGGAGTCCTCGCAGGTTGGGGTGGGTGAGGTTGTCGGTGGCCATGTAGTGCAAGGCCTGTCCGGTGGGGGAGAGAAATTCACCCGATTCCCCATCGAGCGTCCCTGTAGTGATGGCCCGAAGGGCCATATAGGGGTGGGTGGTTCCTCCTTGCCTCAAGTTGACCTCGATCGCTTGCAGGTCCCATTGCCCATCGATCAGGCGGGCGATGAAATCGACGGCGTAGCGCTCGAGCGCCCCTTCAGCGGCGAGGGCTTCGCCAACGGCATGGCCATGGCGCATCAGTGCGAGGCGATAGGCCTTGTCCGCGGGGAACCGGCAGCCTTGATAGGTCTGTCCATTGGTCCCCCCCAGGATCTGCTCATGGGTGGAGAGGACCTCAACGGAGCCCCCCGGATGAATGGTCCCTTGCACGCTGGGGGAGCTGAGCTGGTCGCCTCCTTCAAGCCAGGCTTCCACCAGGGCACCCTGCTCGGCCAGCAGGCTCAGCCAGCCCTTGGCGGGCATCGGTAAATGATCGAGTTCTTGCCGCAGCCGCTGGCGACGGCCTGCGGCAGAGAGCTCCTGCAGTTGCAACAGCTCAAGATCTAGGGATGCATTGCCTTCTCCACTGATCCCTTCGTTGAGCTTGACCACGCAGCGCTTGAGTTCTGGGTGGGCCTCCCAGAGCTCTGCAGTGACTTCGGCCAGGTCCTCGAGGTTGTGGACCAGATCACTCCCCGGTGGATGGGGAACTGTGCAGCGGGCAAAGAGCTCTCGACTGCCGGCTTTGCTGCCCCAATGGCCCAGGGCTGGGTCTGTGCCCAGGAGCGGAATCTGCAGTGCCTCGGAGAGCTGTTTTTCCAACTCGGTCACCACGAAGCAACTGATGAAGCTGCGGCCGGGTCGTAATTGCTCCTTGATCCGTGCGAGCAGGGCTGGGCGCTCCAGCAGTTTTTCAGTCAGCGGACGGTTCGAGGCGTCGTCGGCATCAAAGAGCTGCAGACGCCGGCGGGCATGGGAGGTGGGCACACCGGGTAAGAGCTCCAAGACCGCATCGACCACCAGCTCTGGCAGCAACTTGCTCGTGACGTAGATGGCCCTGACGCCGGGATCCCGGAGCCGAATCAGGGAAAACAACTGGCGCTCTTCGTAGTGGTGCGCTCCGGTCACCAAGGCCATCAGGGCCTGGTCCATGCTGAGTGAGGGCACGACCAGAACGTCAAACTGGCCGCTCTGACCGCTGTGTTCACAGCCCCAGCCAGGCTGCAGTTGCGCTTGGAGTTCCCGAAAGGAGAGGGCCATAGGGCGAGGCGCGCATCTCCATCTTTGCCAGGTTCTTCCGTTTTGCCCGTTGGCCAGCTAAGTCGTAAATAGGTGCACTGCCCTGGCCCGGTGAGTTCGAGCGATTCCAACTTGGCTGGATGGGAGGACCTGGCGCTTTGGCAACCGGTGATCGATCGGATGGATCCGATTGCTCGGATTGAAGAGCAGAACCACACGCGCTTGCCTTGGCTGATCCCTGAGCGCCATCGCCGCATGGCCGAAAGTCCCTTCGCTTGGTTCAGGGGTACGGCAGCCCAGATGGCGGCGGATCTGGCTCCGTTGCCCCGCAGTACCCATCAGGTCCAGCTTTGCGGCGATGCCCACCTGCTGAACTTCGGTTTTTATGCCTCGCCAGAGCGCAGTCTTGTTTTTGATATCAACGACTTTGATGAGACGGCTCCTGGGCCGTTTGAGTGGGATGTCAAACGGCTCCTGGTCAGTGCCGTCCTAGTGGCACGGCAATGGCAGCTGGATAGGGAGGAGCAATTCCGCTTGGCTCGCAAGGTGGCGGGGGCCTATCGCAAGGCCATGGCGGAGTACGCCAGCCTTCCCACCCTGAAGCTTTGGAATTGCCTGCTCCACGTTGAGCGGTTTGTTGAGGCCCTGCCGGCCACGGCCTTTCGATCCCATCTGGAGGCTGCGATGGGCCAAGCTCTGCGGCGTTCGGGCCGTCATGCCATCCAGAAGCACTGTGAGTTCCTGCCCGATGGGACGGCCCAGATTCGCCATGAACCGCCGTTGATCTGGCGGCACGCTCTGCTGGATCCTGCCCAGTTGTGGATCTCACCGGAGCCTGTCGATCCTGCCTCTCTCCCCAGCCATGCCGAGGCGCTGGCCTTCCTGTTGGCGGGCTATCGCGACAGCCTGCCGTCCCACCGGCGTTATCAGCTGCAGGACTTCGCCATGATCGACACCGCTCTGAAGGCCGTCGGTGTCGGTTCCGTGGGGACCCGCTGTGCGATTGGTTTGATGAAGGGGCCGCACCCCGAGGATTGGCTGCTGCTGCAAAGCAAACAGGCTCTGCCGTCCTGCATCAGCCAGCAACTCGGAGAGCAGGTTGGGCATGAGGGACAACGGGTTGTCGAAGGTCAGCGCTTGATTCAGTGCGTGTGCGATCGCTTCTTGGGCTGGACCACTACGCCGAAGGGGTTGCCGTTGTATTGGCGGCAGTTCAGGGATTGGAAGGCCTCGGTCCCCCTGGACGCGATGAAGCCGGCTTCCTTGAAGGCCTACGCCAAGCTTTGCGCCTCGGTCCTGGCCCGGGCCCACGCCAGAAGCGGACAGCGCCAAGCGCTCCATGGCGCCCTGGGGGATGACAAAGCGTTTGATCGGGCCATGGCCAGCTTTGCTGTGGCCTACAGCGATCAGGTGGAAGAGGACCACCGCGCCCTGCTCCAGGCGATGGCCTCGGGCCGTCTCACAAGCTCAGACTGATCTGGACGCTGGTGGCTAATGGAACGGCGTTCAGCCAGGTTGAGCATGTTTTTCGTTATCGATATATAGAGCAGGCTTGAGTTTCCGTGTTTATCGCTCCAGGGCTAGTGAAAACCTGGATTTATCGGCTGCCAATACTGTGCTTCGGAATTTCAGAAAGAGGTTGCTATTTTCAGTGTCCTTGGCAGGATAAAAGAGTCCATTTAAGGGTTGTTCAAGGGTGATTTAATCCGTGCTTTAGTCGCCCAATTCGACTCCCTTGGTTTCCTTCGGTCTTCTCGTTAACGCAATCTCAATCCCAATGGCATCGTTAAACTCTAATCAAGACAAGGCGTCTTCTGTGCCTTTGAAGGCAAAAATAGCCAATGTTTTTCAGGCAAGAAAAGCCTTTCATGGTAAAAGTCTGGTCGGCAGGCTGAATAACAAAGTTGCAACAAGCATTACTGACAGCGTTGGAACGATGTGGTGTGCTTATATATTCGCAGCTCTTGCACTTGTCTCACTCCCTGATGCTTTGAGCTCAGGTAATCTAATAACAATTGTCGCGTGGACGGCGCAAACCTTTTTGCAGTTAGTCCTGTTGCCCATCATTATCGTTGGGCAAAATATACAGGCAAAGCAAACTGACCTCAGGGCCGAAGAGGATCATAAGAATATCATTACGGTTCACGAGCTTGCTAGTGATAATCATAAGTTTATCCAGGAAGCGAGAGACATGAAACATCGCACAGGCGAACGACTCGCCGCCATTGAGAAAAAGCTCGACCTTCTCTTGTCTTCTTAAGTTTTATTCTGGTGCTACCTTGAGCGCCGCCCATGCTTAAGCAGCGAAGCCCACGCCTTCGTAGTCACGTGTTTGACAAAAGAACCTTGATAACGAGTTGCTCCTCATAGAACTCGAAAAGCACAGGAGAGGACCCTGATGGCTTGGGCTAGGACACCTTTAGCTCTCATAGGTTTTGGGTCGGTTTGCATAAAGTTATAGAAGCTTTGTGCGCTACGCATAGGGTACCTCTGTCAAAAATAGATGTAGATATCCTTGCTCTTGTAGTCCTTGTGACGGGAGTATTCTCTTTGATATCAGCTGTTTGCAGTCACAGTAACGAGCTGGATCGATTGCGTGATCCAGGCTTTGTGTATGAAGGCTCCGCCGGATCTGCTTCCACTGTAAGCCTAATGATTGCTTTGATCGGAGTGGTGGCATCTGTGCTGGTGATAACTAGTTGGTTCAGGTAATGCTCAAAGGTTTTTGAGATGTATATTCCCGCAAATCTCGAGCTTCAATGTGCAATCGATCTGAATAGGTTCGATCGATTTCCTTCTTGGTGCCCTGGGCGAGGGCAAAACATTTGATTGGGCCATGGCCAGCTTTGCTATGGCCTACAGCGATCAGGTGGAAGAGGACCACCGCGCCCTGCTCCAGGCGATGGCCTCAGGTCGTCTCACAAGCTCAGACTGATCTGGACGCTGGTGGTCAGGATCCCTGGGGTGGGTTGTTCGCGCCCGCTTGGATCGAAGATCCACTGCAGGGTGGGTTGCAGATTCAGGTTGGGATTGAGCTGCAGCCGGTAGCCCAATTCCAGGACGCCCTCATAGGGCCGGTTGGGATAGGCCGGTGGTGCACTGGAGCTCAGGCCGGCGTGGCTGCCCCCCAGGATCAGCAGGTCCTGGGGGCGGTTGGGGACGACGCCTTGGACCACCACGCCACCGCCGATGAAGCTGGGGGCCTGGTTCAGGCTGAAGTTCGGCGAGTAGGCCGCGCCAATCCAGACCCGATCATCGAGTCCCAGGCGTAATCCGCTCTTCCAGGTCGCGCTTCCATAGACGCCTTCGCCCTGGAAGTCCGTGGTGAAGCCCCCCACCGACAACAGCTCAGCGGGCAAGGTGGGGGTGGCGGCAACGGCACCCTTTGGCGTGTAGTTCAGCTGCAGGATGTGGGCATCGCCGACCTTGGTGGGTGTGAGGTTCACCGGCGCCCCCAGGGAGGTGATCACGGGGATCGCTGTTTTCAGGTCAAACCAGCCGTAGTAGACGGCGAGGCTCTCGTGGGGATGCAGATCCAGCCGTGCCGCGAGGGCAGAGAAGGGCGTAACCGGAATGTTCCCCGCATAGATGTTGTAGGTGTTGTTCAGGGCCGAGTGCACATAGCTATCGAGGATCGGGGCCGTCATTAAGGTCCCGTCGAAATCGCTATTGATCGGGATGACACCAGCGCGTAGCCCGATCCAACTGGTTCCGGCGTCACGCTCCAGCGAGAGTTCCGTGGGGTAGAACCCGGTGGGGTAGGCCAGGGTTTGTGGGGCGAGGAAGGCGCCAATCCGGCCGGCATAGCTGACGTCGCCGGCGACGTGGTTGACGTTGAGATTCAGGCTCCAGTGGTCCAGCTCGACCCAGTCCGTGGAGGCCTTGCCCAGGCCAGCTCCGACCTGGAGATCGAGGTCGGTGTCTTGGATCCAGGCCGATGTCTGCGCCGCGCCGCCGATCGGGTTGGCCATGGGCTCGGCGGTGTAACTGATCGAGACGCGCAGCCAATCCGGCAGCTTCAGTGCCTGCTGCAGGCTGAAGGGCTGATCAGCCGAGGCTTCCGCGGTGGGCGTGTCGACTTCGCCTGCCCACGCGCCCGCCCCAAGCAGCAGTCCCAGCAGGCAGCCCAGGGATCCAGTGGCGAGGCCGCGCGCGATCACCGTGGCGTCCGAAAAGGTGGCCCCATCTTGGCGGCAATCGCCATGAAAAACCCCCGGCCGCTGGGCCGGGGGGCTGGCATTCACTGAGCTGGACAGCTCAGCCCTTGGAGCGGCCGCGGCCCTTGGCTTTGGGCTTCTCCTCTTGATCCGGTGCTTCGGCGGCGGGTGCCGGTGCGGCGGTGTTGCCATCACCACTGACGACGACGCTGACGACGCGGCCGCCTTGGCGCAGGATGCGCTGCAGCGCCTCGTTCATCCGGCTGTAGGGCACCCGGGTGGTGTAGGCGCCGTGGCGGATGAAGCGGTTGTTGGCGATGCCGGTCGCGGTGATCGTGACCACGCGGCTGCCGTCCGCTGCACCGGCATTCGGAGCGGAGACCAGCAAATCATTGCTGCGGAAGCCGTAGGCGGGTGTGCCATCGATGCGGCGGGTGCTGGGCAGGTCGCCGCTCGGCAGATCACTGCCGGACGAGACGGCTGCGCTGAAGGGACCGTCGGTGGAGATGTGGGCGTACTGAGCCGCGCTGGGGGTCCGGATCGGGGTGGAGGGCACCGCTGACGGGGATCGGACGGTTCTGGTGCAGGGCTTGGCCCAGCTTGAACTGGGTGCCGTTGCGGTCGCCCTTCACCGAGGCGGCGGCGCCGCGGGCCAGTTACATCAGATAGGAGAACTGCCGGCCTTCATGGCCAATCGAATAGCCCCAGCCATGCATGTGGGGAACGCGGTGGTTGCCGAAATTGCGGTTGTATTCGGCGCTATCGATGTAGGAGTCGATCTCCGCGTCGTAGCCCTGCTCCTGCAGGATCGTGAAGTGGTGGAGCATCTCCTCTTTGTTGTGAGGAGCGCGGCCCAACAGGTGCTTGTGGTTGAGCTCGATGAAGCGATAGGGGTTGCAGTTCTCGAAGAACCGGGCGCGGTACTGGGCGCTCTTGGCCACGAGGCGCACGAATTCCCGCACGTTCAGGTAGCCGTTCCGGAAGAGCGACTCGCTGCCTTCGAGTCGATCGCTCTTCATCACATGCTGTCCGCCCAGAACCTGCTGGTAAACGGCGCGCATGATGGTGCTGTTATCGCTATCGGATGCCTGTTTCCAGTGTTCTTTGTTCTGGCCGTTTGCAAACCTCTAGATGCCCAGGGCGGGCGCCTTTACAAGAGACAGGTGGTTCGGGCGGACTGTGGGAGAAGCGCGTGATTCACGCAGCCGCGTCGAAAGTAGGCAGGTTTGTCTTGGCTGTCTTTGAAAGATTGCGAGCTCTTTACGCCGCTTTTGTGTGCCATTGGGCCTGATTGAGGCGCCAATTCAGTGCTTCACCGGCGTGAAATGGCACCAGGGTTGTGGGAGTCGTGCTGCCGTTCTCGAGCTCCATCAGGCCTGGAATCGAGTCGTTGCTGCCGCTGCGTTCCAGTGCAATCGTGCCCGTGTTGAGCGGGAGCCCGTAGAAAGTCGGGCCATGCACGCTGGCGAAGGCCTCGAGGCGATCGAGCACCCCCTCTTCTTCGAAGACTTGGGCGTAGCTCTCGATGGCAAACGGTGCGTTGTAGATCCCGGCGCAGCCGCAGGCCGATTCCTTCGATCCCCTCGGGTGGGGCGCTGAATCGGTGCCCAGGAAGAACTTGCTGCTGCCGCCGGTGGCCGCCGCCCGCAGGGCGAGGCGATGCCGTTCCCGTTTGGCGATCGGCAGGCAGTAGAAGTCCGGCCGCAGGCCCCCTTGGAAGAGGGCGTTGCGGTTGATGTGCAGGTGGTGCGGCGTGATCGTCGCCGCCAGGTTGTCGGGTCCGGTGGCCACGAAGTCCGCCGCGTCGGCGGTGGTGATGTGCTCGAGCACCACCTTCAAGCCCGGATGGCGCTGGAGCAGGGGGATGAGCTGCTGCTCGATGAAGACCGCCTCGCGATCAAAGATGTCAACGGCTGGATCGGTGACCTCGCCGTGGATCAGCAACGGCATGCCAATCCGCTCCATCGTCTCCAGCACGGATTGGATGTTGCCGAGATCGCGCACCCCGGCATCGGAGTTGGTGGTCGCGCCGGCGGGATAGAGCTTGGCGGCGCTGAAGACCCCTTCGCCGTAGCCCAGCTCGAGCTCGGCGGGGTTGATGGTTTCCGTCAGGTAGGCGGTCATCAGCGGCGTGAAACCTGCTGCGGCGTCAGCCCCTTGGCTGGCCCTCAGGGCGGCCGTGATCCGATCGCGGTAGGCCTTGGCCTGCTCCACCGTGGTGATGGGTGGCTTGAGGTTGGGCATCACGATGGCCCGGGCGAATTGCCGCGCCGTGTGGCCGACCACCGCCTGCAGCATCTCCCCATCGCGCAGGTGGAGATGCCAGTCGTCTGGCGTGCGGATCGAGAGGGTGCTGGTCATCCCTTCGTTTTACACAACAGTGCTCTACTCAAAGGGGGTCTCCCTGGGCTGGTTCCAGGTGGATCGGTTTGGACCACCGGAGACCAGGTAGGCCGAGAGGGCCAGCAGTAGCACCGAGCCGGAGAAGACCAACAGATTGGTGGTGTTGTCGATCGGGAAGATCAACATCGACTTAAAGGCGGCCACGATCAAGGCCACCAGGATCACCTTCACCAACTTTTCCTTCAGGACATCCAGGCTGCGG
Source organism: Synechococcus sp. W4D4 (assembly GCF_047716805.1). Classification (NCBI taxonomy): domain Bacteria; kingdom Bacillati; phylum Cyanobacteriota; class Cyanophyceae; order Synechococcales; family Synechococcaceae; genus Synechococcus; species Synechococcus sp. W4D4. Next base: position 606,531 of record NZ_CP180404.1, read on the forward strand.
ATGTCCAGCAGTCCGTTGCCGCCGGCGCCAGGGCTGCGGGCCGCCTCGATGTCAGAGATCAGCAGCTCGTAGACGCCATAGCCAAAGATCATCAGGGCGATCCCGATCAGATACAGATCGACGCCGCCCACCAGCTCCCCAAGCAGCAGAGCCACCGTGCGGCTGTCGTCCGGGGAGGCATCAAGCAGTAGGCCCATGGAGTGCCAGATCTCTGAAGTGCCGCTGATGAAGGTGGCGCCGCTGCCCAGCAGGCTCATCACCACGGGCACGATCGCGATTAATCGGAATTTCCAGAGCCAGCGTTCAAAGACGTTCTCAATGGCCCAGCTCAGGCGCTTGATCGAACTCATCGAAGCGTTGGGTGCAGCGATAGATGGGGTGACCCTAGGCCGCTGTTTCGGCGACGTTGTGGGGCACTCGTTCGCGTTCAGAGCAGCCGAATGAAAAAACCAGTGGCAGGCTCAGGCCTCATTGGAGGACCGGTGGCACAATTCGCGAAATGAGCCCTGGTTGATGCCCTTTTCCCCTTCGCTCAGCGGCAAGGTCATCCGATCGCTGCCCCTGCTCGCTGGCCTGGCCCTCACGGGTTGTGCCGTTGAAGGTTCGGGGGTGCAAAGCCAAAAGCTCGCTGCGCTGAAGGCCCGCGGTGAATTGGTCTGCGGCGTCGACGGCAAGTTGCCGGGCTTCAGCTTTGTCGCCCCTGATGGCCGCTACCAGGGCTTTGAGGTGGACCTCTGCCGGGCGGTCGCCGCTGGAGTGCTCGGCGATCCCGCCAAGGTGGAATTCCGCGATCTCAGCGCCAGTGAGCGCTTTGCGGCGGTCAATAGCGGCGAAGTGGATCTGCTCTCCCGCAGCACCACCATGACCCTCAGCCGCGATGCGGCAGGGGGCAACGCCCTGAGTTTTGCGCCGGTCCATTTCTATGGCGGTCAGGCCGTGATGGTGAACGCGGGCAGCGGCATCACCTCCTTGAAGCAGCTGGCCGGCAAGCCGATCTGCGTGACCACCGGGACCACCACGGAATTAAACCTGGCGGATCGGATGCGGGAGCTCAACGCCGCCTATATGCCGCTGAAGTTTCAAAACGACGGCCAGACCTACGGGGCCTATCTCCAGGGCCGATGTGTGGCGGTCACCAGTGATCGAGCTCTGCTGGCCGCCAAACGCAGCAGCTTTCCCGACCCCAAGGCCCACGTCCTGCTTGCCGGCGACCTGAGCAAAGAACCCTTGGCCATGGCCACAGTGAACGGTGATCCGGCCTGGGCCGATGCGGTGCGTTGGATCGCCTTTGCCCTGATGCAGGCGGAAGAATCCGGCATCACCCAGGCCAACGTCGAGGCCAAGCTCGCTGAGGCCCAGGCCGACAGCAACCAGGCCGATCTGCGGCGTTTTCTCGGGGTGGATGGCCAGTTGGGCCAGCAGCTTGGCTTGCCGGCTGATTTCGTCGTTCAGGTGATCAAGGCCGTGGGCAATTACGGCGAGATCTTTGATCGCAACTTGGGCGTGAACACCAGCATCGATCTGGAGCGGGGCACCAATCGCCAGTGGACCGATGGCGGCCTGATCTATTCGCCGCCCTTCCGCTGATGGCTGAGTCGGTCACGCCTTGGTGGCGCAACCGCCGCCTGATCCCCTGGTTGGTTCAGGCCGCGGTCGGTCTGCTGGTGCTGGTCCTGGTGGCTTTCCTGCTGGGGAACTTGGTGCAGAACCTGGCCTCGGCCGGTTTGCTGCTGACCTGGCGCTGGATCGGCAACCCCGCCGGTTTTGACATCTCCGGCAGTTGGTTGCCCTTCAGTGCAGAGCAGCCCTACTGGTGGGCGCTGCTGGCGGGACTGGTCAACACCTTGCGTGTTGTCGTTCTTGGTTTGATCGGCGCTTCGATCGTCGGTACTGCCGTTGGGGTGGCCTCCTTTAGTGGCAACGCCTTGCTGAGGGGCCTGGCGCGGGTCTACGTCGAGCTGATCCGCAATATTCCCCTGCTGCTGCAGTTGGTGTTCTGGTATTTCGTGGTCTTTCTCTCCCTGCCGGGTGGGGCCCAGGCGATTCAGTGGCCGGGGCTGGTGTTGGCGCAGTCGGGCCTCTACCTGGGGATGCCCGAGTTGGTGAATGGGGTTTGGCAGGCACCGATTCGTCTGAGCGTTGAGTTCGCCGCCCTCCTGACTGGCTTGATCGTCTACATCTCGGCCTTTATCTCGGAGGTGGTGCGGGGAGGGATTGCCTCGGTGCCCAAGGGGCAGTGGGAGGCCGCCCGATCGCTGGGCTTCAGCCCTCTGCAAACCCTGCGCCGGGTGGTCCTGCCCCAGGCCCTGCCGGTGATCGTTCCAGGTCTGAATAATCAGTACATCTCCCTGGCTAAGAGCTCTTCGCTGGCCATCGCCTGCGGCTACGCCGATCTCTATTCCGTGGCGGAGACGACCTTGAACCAGACCGGGCGAGCTGTGGAGGTCATGGTGATCCTGCTGGGGGCCTACTTGGCGATTGATCTGGTGATCTCCGCTCTGATGAACGGGCTGAACCGGGCTGTCCAGATGAGGAGTCGCTGATGGAGCGCTCCTCCCAACTGCAGCGCCTGCGGGCCGCCTTCTTCGCGTCTCCCCTCGATGGCCTGATCACGGCCCTGCTGCTGGCCGCCCTGTTGGCCGGTGGCCATGCCTTGATCCAGTGGCTGGTCTTCAAAGCCCAGTGGGCGGTGATTCAGGTCAACAGCACCCTGTTCGCCATTGGCCGCTATCCGCTTGATCAGCAGTGGCGCCTGTGGTTGCTCACGACCCTCCTGGCGGGTGCCACGGGCTTGAGTTGGGGACTGCTGCGTGCTTTGCCTCGCCCCGATCGTCGGGCCGTGCTCTGGCCGGGCAATGATCGTTTGGCCGTTGCGCTGCTGGCGGGTCTGGCGGGGCTCTTGCCGCTGTTCCTTCAGCTGAGCTCCGCCATCGCCCTGCGCTGGTGGCTGGTCACGACTCTGTTGCTCTCTTGCCGTTGGTTGGCCGGGCGCTTTGGGGCAGCCCTACCTGCTTTGCTGCGTCGGGGCTGGCCCTTGATCTGGCCGTTCCTCTACGTGGTGGGCATGACCTTGATCGCGGGGGGCTTCGGTCTGCCCGCGGTTTCCCCTTCCCGTTGGGGTGGGCTGCTGTTGACCTTGATCGAGGCCAGCTTCGCGATCCTGCTTTGCTTCCCTTTGGGCGTGCTGCTCGCCCTCGGCCGGCGCAGCCGCTTGCCGCTGCTGCGTTGGCTCTCGGTGATCTACATCGAGTTCATCCGCGGGGCGCCGCTGATCACCCTGCTGTTTCTCGGCCAGAACATCCTGGGGCTCTTGCTGCCAGGTGGCTTCACTCCGGATCGGGTCTGGCGCGCGGCTTGGGTGCTGACCTTCTTTGCGGCGGCCTATGTCGCCGAAGCCGTGCGGTCGGGGTTGGTGGCCTTGCCCCCGGGGCAGATGGAGGCAGCCCGCGCCCTGGGCTTGCCGGTTCATCAGGCCATGCTCAAGGTGGTCTTGCCCCAGGCCCTGCGGGTGGCCTTGCCGGCCATGGTCGGGCAGTTCATCAACCTGCTGCAGGACACCACCTTGCTCTCGCTGATCGGTTTGTTTGAGCTGCTGGGCACGGCCCGGGCGGTGATGGCCAACCCTGCTTTCCTCGGGAAGGACGCCGAGGTGTATCTCGTGCTGGCGGTGCTGTTTTGGTGCTGCTGCGCGGCCTTGGGTTTGGGGAGCCGCGCCCTGGAAACCCGCCTGAATCCCAACCCTCAACCCGCCTGAGTCTCCCCATGACGGATCGCGACCTGATCATCGAGGCCCGCGGGGTCGAGAAGTGGTACCCCAACGGCTACCACGCCCTTCGCGGTGTGGACCTGAGCGTCTATCGCGGTGAGGTGGTGGTGATCATGGGGCCCTCCGGCTCCGGTAAGAGCACGTTCATTCGCACCTTCAACGCCCTCGAGGATTTCCAGGCGGGATCGATCGTCGTCGATGGGATGGCGCTCTCCGATGACGTCCGCAACATCGATGCGATCCGCCGTGAGGTGGGGATGGTCTTTCAACAGTTCAATCTGTTCCCCCATCTGACGGTTCTCGAGAACCTCTGCCTCGCACCGGTGCTGGTGCGCAAGCGGGACAAGGCCGAAGTGGAGCAGGAGGCCTTGGACCTGCTGGAGCGCGTGAATATCCGTGAGCAGGCCGACAAGTATCCCGGCCAGCTCTCTGGCGGTCAGCAGCAGCGGGTCGCGATCGCCCGATCGTTGTGTATGGAGCCGCGGGTGATGCTCTTCGATGAACCCACCAGCGCCCTCGATCCCGAGATGGTGCAGGAGGTGCTGGAGGTGATGCAGGAGCTGGCCCGCGATGGGATGACCATGGTGGTGGTCACCCATGAGGTGCGTTTCGCTCGTCAGGTGGCCAGCCGGGTGGTGTTGATGGCCGAGGGGGAAGTGGTTGAGATTGCTCCGCCCGAGCAGTTCTTCAGCGCACCGCAACACCAGCGCACGCGGCAATTCCTGAGCCAGATTGCCTAGATGGAACGGCGCCAGGTTCAGGCCTATATCGACGAAGTTCCCCGCTGGTCCAGTGGCGAAGGCCTGGCGGGGCCGCCCCTCTCCTCGATGCAGTGGCTGGTCTGGGTCTTGGCCTCGGCGGGCAAGTTCTTCGAGGGGTTCGTGGTCTTCATCGGCGGCATCGCCCTGCCGCTGGTCCATGAGGAATTTGCCCTGAGCGCCGCCGAGGGCGGTCTGCTGACGGCGGCTCCTCTGTTGGGGATCTTGATCGGTGCCTTGGTGCTGGGCGGCCTGGCGGATCGCTGGGGGCGCAAACCGGTCTTCATTACCGAGATGCTGCTGCTGCTGCTCGGCTTGGTCGGCGCGGCCTTCAGTCCCAGCTTTGGCCTACTCCTTAGCTGTCTGTTGCTGGTGGGTGTGGCCCTGGGGGCGGACTATCCCACGGCCCATCTGGTGATCTCCGAATCGATCCCCTCCGCCATTCGTGGTCGTTTGGTTTTGGGGGCCTTCAGCTTTCAGGCCCTGGGGGCCCTGGCGGCCACAGCCCTGGGGATTGGGGTGTTGCTGCTGCGCCCCGAACTGCAGGCCTGGCGCAGTTTTTACCTCTATCCCGTGATTCCGGTAGCCCTGGTGGCTTGGGGCCGCTTGCTCCTACCGGAGAGCAGCCATTGGTTGGCCTCCCGCGGTGATCTACAGGGCGCCGAGCAGCAACTGGGATTGCTGTTGAACCGCTCCGATGTGGAGCTCAGGCCCGCTGAGGTCTCCTCCCCGGGCAACGGCTCCTGGAGGGAGCTGTTCCAAGGGCGACTGCTCCGGGCCACGGTGCTCTCTTCGGTGCCCTGGTTCCTCCAGGACATCTCCACCTATGGCATCGGGATTTTTACCCCTGTGATCATCGGTGCCTTCTTCGGCACGGCGATGGGCGGGCATACGGTCAGTGCCGTGATTCACGACGACCTGCTGGGCGCCAAAGGGGCGGCGCTGGTGGATCTGGCCTTTGTGGCGGGCATCGCTGTGGCCATTGCCCTGGCGGATCGCTGGGGACGAATCCCCCAGCAGGTGATCGGTTTTATCGGCTGCGCCTTGGGGCTGGCTTTAGCGGCTCTGGGCTCCGGTGATGGGCCCTGGGGGCAGAGCCTTCCCCTGATCCTCTGCGGCTTTGTCCTGTTCCAATTCATGACCAACGTCGGGCCCAATGCCCAGACCTATCTGTTAGCGGGGGAGCTCTTCCCCACGCATCTACGGGGATTAGGGGCTGGTGTGGCGGCCGCCGCCGGCAAGGTGGGCGCGGTTCTCACGGCCTTTCTTTTCCCGGTCTTGTTGGCGCAATGGGGCACCCAACGGCTGCTGCCGCTGCTGGTGCTCTCGTCCCTGGTGGGGGCTGCTGTGACCTGGATCTATCGCATCGAAACCAAGGGTCTAGATCTGGGTGCGGCGGCCCAGAACCGGCCTTGAGCCATCCACGTCAGCTGCTGCTGTTAGCCGGGGGTGGCCACAGCCATGTCCTGCTGCTGCGGCGCTGGTTGATGCGCCCTCAGCTCAAGCCCAAGGACACAGCGGTGGTGCTGGTCAATCGCGGCAGCACCGCCCTCTATTCCGGGATGGTGCCAGGCCTGGTGGCGCGCCTCTACGGTCCAGGCGAGTGCGCCATTGATCTTCGCGATCTCTGCAATCGAGCAGCTGTGGCCTTCGTGCGGGCTGAAATCACGGGCATTGATCTGCCGCGTTCGCAGCTGTTGCTCAAGGGCAGGCCGCCGCTTGCGTTCGATCGCCTCAGCCTCGATGTGGGTTGTCAGACCAGGGATGCCGAGGGCCAGCTCGGCGTCAAGCCGTTGGAGCCGTTTCTGCGTTGGCTCGAGCAGGCCCCGGCTTCGCTGCTGATTCGTGGGGGCGGGGCCGCGGCGGTGGAGTTGGCCTTGGCGCTCCGGGCCCGGGGCCACCAGCCCAAGCTGCTCTTGCGGGGTGAGCAGTTGCACCTGGGATCACCGGCTGCCAACCGCGCTGGGGAGCTCCTGCTGGCCGAGGCGGGGGTTCCTCTGAGCCGTGGTGTGGGCCCCGAGATGCCTGCTGATTTGGCCTGCACCGGCTCTCAGGCACCGCCCTGGTTGGTGGCCAGTGGTCTGCCCTGCGACCCCGTGACGGGCAGGATCTGGACTGAGCCAAGCCTGGCGGTGGAGGGCCATCCCCGCGTGTTCGCCTCCGGGGATTGCGGCCTGCTCCGTCGCGATCCTCGGCCTGCCTCGGGGGTCTGGGCCGTGCGCGCAGCGCCGCTGCTGGCGGTCAATCTCAAACGCAGCCTGGAGCAGCCCGGGCGAGGGCTCAGGCCTTGGCACCCCCAGGCTCGCGCGCTGCAGTTGCTGGGGGATGGAGGCACCCGGGCGGTGGCGTTCTATGGGTCCTGGTCACTGGGGCCCTCCCGCTGGCTTTGGCGCTGGAAGCAGCGGATCGACCGACGCTTCATGGAGGGGTTTGCCCGGGGCGCTGCCATGGGTGATGGGGAGGAGATGGCCTGCCGGGGCTGTGCCGCCAAGGTGGCCGCCGATCCGCTGCAGGGGGCCCTTGCCCGCCTACAGCCTGAGGGGCATTGCCCACCGCCGGAGGATGCCGCGGTCCTGGCGCCCACTCGAAGCGGAGATCTGCTGTTGCAGAGCCTCGATGGCTTCCCTGCCCTGGTGGATGACCCGTGGCTGAATGCCCGGCTGACCACCCTGCATGCCAGCAGCGATCTTTGGGCTTGCGGCGCTCAGCTGCAGAGCGTTCAAGCCCTGGTCACCTTGCCTGAGTCCGCCGCCTCGGTGCAGCAGGAACTGTTGTTCCAGACCTTGGCCGGTGTGCGCTCCGTTCTGGATCCCCTGGGGGTGCCCTTGCTCGGTGGTCACACCCTTGAGGGACGCGATGGCGCTGGTTTGGGCTTGAGCCTGAGCGTTAATGGATTAGTGGCCCCAGATCAGCACTGGCCCAAAGGGCCCCTGCAGGGCGATCAGGTTTTGATCTTGACGCGGCCGATTGGTACGGGGGTGCTGTTTGCTGCGGCGATGGCTGGGGTCGCCAAGCCCCAGTGGATTGACGCCGCTTTGGAGACGATGCAGCAAAACCAAGCTCCCCTGGTGGAGCTGTTGCGGGCTTACGGCTGCAGCGCCTGCACCGATGTCACGGGCTTTGGGTTGCTTGGCCACCTCATTGAAATGCTTGGAGCCGGCCAAGTGGTGGAGTTGAATCCCGGCGCCATTGCTGCCCTCCCCGGTGCGCGAGCCCTATTGGAGCAGGGGCAGGCCAGCACCCTGGCCCCCTCCAATGCCCGGGCTCTGGCCCAGTTGGATCGCGGCGGCTGCGTGCAGTTGAGCGCTCCGGCTACCGCTGTTGATCAGCAGTTGTGGATCGATCCACAAACCTGTGGACCCCTGCTGGCCGCCCTCCCGGCCTTCCGCGCAGAGGCCGCACTCGGGCGCATGCGGGAGTTGGGCTTTGATCAGGCTGCTGTGATTGCCAAGGTGCTGGCGGCCTAGTCGCGCACCAGCCAGCCCACCGTCAGGTCTCCGGGATCCCGTTGCAGATAGAGGTAGCCGCGGGCACCGTTGCTGCGGCGGCCATTGACGATTAGCGCGCTGTAGTTGTAACTCCGTCCGGTCTGATCGGTTTCCTGGATCGTTCCCCAGCAGCTCCTGGGATTCAGGGTCAGCTGGCCGCTGTAGCTCGCGGTTTCGCTGTTGCCGCCGTAGCTCGAGAGGGCGATCCCCTCCACGCTGCCGTTCTTCCACTGCTCCCGCTGCACAACGGCGTTGGGGCTCCAGCCTCCGCTGACTTGGCTGAGGCCCATCTGACGGCTAACCACTAGCCCATTGAGGTTGGCGTTGTTGCAGCGGCCCGTGGCCATCGGCAGCCAGCTGCTGCTGATCACCCGCCCTGTGCTGCGGATCAAGCCATAGACGGGGCGACCGCGGCCATCGAGGACCACCTCGCTGCGGTCCAGGCCCCAAGGCAGCTGACGCTCAATCACCGCGACGCAGTTGCTGCCGATGCTGCGCTGGCCCCGGTAGGCGCTGCGGCGCTCCTGGGAACCGAGTCGCTCCACCAGCAGACCCTCGACGCGTCCATTTGGGAGCCAGCGCTCCTCCATCAGCCGCGCCGTCGGGGTCTTGCTGCCCTCGATCACTCCGGCTCCCCACACGGCGAAGCGTCCAGTGCTGATTGGGCAGGTTGCGGGCGCAGCTGGGCTTGGACCCGCTGGAAGTGCCGCGATCAGCAGGGCAGCAGGCAGAACAACACGAGTCACGCCCATCGCAGCGGATCCAGCAGTGGTGCTCGCATCATGGGTTCAATTCAGTTCGGCGGCCACGTCCGTTCGCAGCAGACAGTCGCTGCGTGGATAGCTCACGCAGAGCAAGGCGTAGCCCTGCTCGATTTGCTCTTCATCGAGGAAGCTCTGGTCGGCTTGATCCACCGTTCCTTCCAACACTTTTGCTGCGCAGGTGCTGCAGGCCCCAGCCCGGCAGGAGAAGGGAAGCTCATGGCCGGCGGCCTCGGCTGCATCAAGGATGTACTCCTCGCTGTCGCATGGGAAGGAGCCACCCGCTTCAAGCTTGATGGTGTGGCTGGCCATGGCAGCAGACTTCAGCTATCTGGTTTCTAGCCACGCTTTGGCTCAGATCTTGACCATCCCGCAACGCATTCCTTTGAGCACCGCCTGAACCCTGTTGTTGACCTCCAGGGTTTTCAACAGTCGCTTGGTGTAGGTCCGCGCTGTTTCCTCGCTGACGACCAGCTGCTCGGAGATCTCCCGGTCCGTCAGGCCGCTGGCGAGGAGGTCGAGCACTTCATATTCCCTGGGAGTCAGGCGCGGGCAGCTCAGGTAGGGCAGCTGCCCTGAGCGCAGGGAGGGACTCCGGTAGGAGTGATTCCCCATCACCGCCAGGACGGCGGCCTCGAGCGGTTTCTGGTCTTCGATGAAGTCTGCTTCTGCCACCACCGCTTCCAGCCAGGGCGCCTCGGCGTGCTCCACCGGGATGGCATCACCGAGGGCCAACATCACGACCTTCAGCTGGGGCTGCAGTGCTTTGGCTTTCTTGGCGAGGTCAAAGCCGCTGCCGCTCTCCAGAAAATCGGTGCAGATCAGCAGCTCATAGGGTTCTTGGCCGAGGTAGCTCAGGCAGCTCTTCTCATCGGTGACGGCGCAGCCGATCAGTTCAGTCTCTCGGAAGCTCTCGCACAGGCAACGCAGAAAAAAGCGCCCCTTCATCGCGAGCGCCACCTTGCCGCTAACCGCAACCGATAGGAGCACCTCATCAAGGTTGCTTCCTTGCAGCGTCTCGAGATAGGGGGTGAGATCCATTGCTCACTCCTCAGCGGAGGAAAGCTCCAGTGGAGCTGCATCCATCATCGATGAGCGCCTGCCTGACCGGTTTGATCGTGTCGAACTGACTTATTTCGTTCGTAAAACAATCAATCTTTCATCAAAAAAACTACACAGGCTAGGTGCCTCGTGCAGGCTTGAATGATCGCTTAGCGCTAGGTCTATCAGCGAAGGCGTGGCTTCACTGTTGTTGTGCGGACTGGGCTTTGACCAGTTGGGCGTAGAGATAGTCAGGAGCTTTGTACTGCCTGGGGAGGCAGTGGTGGAGCGTCTCCAGCTTTCCCCAACACACCGTTTTCTGGATCTTGTTGAGGGTGCGCTTTTCTGCAATCAGCATCTTGAGTGCTTTGCAGTACAGCTGGTAGTTCGCCTCCAGCTCGCCGATGGTGATGCTGGGTGCCTGGGGAACGGTCATTGTCATTTGACTAGTCGTCATAGACGAGGCAGCCGGGAGCCTCGGGGTTTAGATCGCAGTAGACCTCCATTGGGGTGGGGTCTTTGCTCTCTTCAGGGTGGTGAGCCTTGTAGGTCTCCAGGTCCTTGAGCTCGGCTTCCAGGTGAGCGGCCTTGGATTTGTCGCCTTTGATGCGGGCTTGTTCCAGCTCGCTGCGGTCTTGGGCGATGTGGGCGTCGATGCTTTCCAAGAGCTCATCTGTGCTGCGAAGTACAGCTAGATCTGGCCCCTGTTCCCTCGATACCCCCAAATGGGGTCGTTGTGGTCGTGTCCTGCGAGCATGGGCGCACTCTCCCGGATGGATGGGATGGCTCTCCCTCGGCTAGGGGCCGTGGCGCTGGTGCTGGTGTTGATGTCGGGTTGTTCTGGGCGTAATCAGAAGGACACGCCAAAGAAGGACAGTGAGGCTCAGCGCCAGGCCTTGGTCCAGTGCCGCCGTTACCGCGAGAGCCTGCCGCCCTTGGTCGAGCGCTACCGCGAGACGGAATCCCGTCTGAAGGCGATTGAGGCGGAGTCATTCACCCAAGCCATGGCTCCATTGCCCTTGGACCCTGAGGAGCAGCGCCTGCTGACGATCTACGACCAGCAGACCGAGCAGGAGCAATACGAGCAGGCCGTTGCGGAGTGGCAGCGCAGCGAAACCAAGCGTCGCCTGGTCTGGCAGGACGCCCAACAACAGCGCCAGGAGGCGGCGGTGACCGAGCGTGATCAGCTGGCGGATCAATTGCGCACGATTCATCCAGCCCTGTTGACCCAGGCCAAGCCCCCCAGCCTTGATTCAGCGGAGTTGGAGCGCTTTTTGGCCTGCTCACCGGAGCGCCTGCGTTAATGCGGCTCGGTCTGTACACAGCCTTTTGTGCGTTGGTGATAGCGGCACCCATGGCGAGCTGGGCCCAGCCGCAGCCCCCACAAGCGGTGCCGGATTGCGTCCGTCGTTTTGGTCACACGGGCTGTGCGGCTCGCCTCTATGCCCAGCTGCTCTGCGACTCCTTTGATCAGCCTGCACTGTTGCTCAGCCAACAGCAGCGGCTCGTTGAGGCGTTTGAGCGGGAGGGGGTGTCCTTTTCAGGAATCACACCAGATGAGGTGGAAACCGCTGCTGTTCGCTACTACACGCCGATGCTCTGCCGGGAGCGCAGCCCCAGAATTCGTGTTCTGTTTCAGCGTTGAGCCGCTCGCACTGGCGGTAAGCGCAGGCTGAAGAGCCAGGCCAAGGCGACCATCAACGAAGAGCACCAAAGACAGGCCTGAAGACCGCCGATCAGGAAGATGGCGCCCGAGAGCAAGGTGCCCAGCAGCCGACCAGCGGCGTTGGCCATGTAATAGAAGCCCACATCCAGGCTCACCGACTCGCTGTCGCTGTAGGCCAGAACCATGTAGCTGTGAATCGATGAATTCATGGCAAAGACCGCGCCAAAGGCGGCCAGTCCAGCAACGATCGCCAGCCCTGGATCCGCCACCTGCCGCCAGAGGGCGATGGCGATCAAAGCGGGAATAGCGGTGAGCAGGGCACTCCAAAACTGAACGGCGCTCACGCCCGGGCTGCGGGTCTGCCCCCAACTGCGCCGCAGTGCCGGGGCGGACCCCTGGACGATCCCGTAGCCGATCACCCAGAGGCCCATGAAGCTGCCCACTTCCCAGAAGCGCCAGCCCAAGGCCGTCTCCAGGAAGACCGGCAGGGCGACCACAAACCAGACATCGCGGGCGCCAAACAGGAACATCCGCGCCAGGGAGAGGACGTTGATCCCTTCGCGTTTGGAGAAGAGGGTTTGGACCTTGGGTTTGCGTTTCATCTGCCCCATGTCCGCGGGCAGCCCCAGGGTGACGAGAAACGCCAGCATCAATCCCGCCGCCATCACGCCCACCGAGGCGTTGAAGCCCAGGGCCGTCAGCAGTACGCCACCAAGGAAAAAGCCGACCCCCTTGAGGGCGTTCTTCGAGCCGGTCAGGATCGCGACCCAGCGGAAGAGTTGCTGATCACCGTCGTTGCTGTTGACAACGGTCTTGATCGCACTTTTGGCGCTCATCTTGTTGAGATCCTTGGCGATTCCGCTGAGGGCCTGGGCGGCCATCACATAGGCGACGCTCCACCACTTCGGCCAGGAATCCGCCACTGGAATCAGCATCAGCAGGGCGCCGATCTGCAGCCAGGTGCCCAGCCAGAGGGTCAGGCGCAGGCCAAAACGTGCCCCGAGCCAGCCGCCATAGAGGTTCGTGAGAATCCCGAAGAATTCGTAGAAGAGAAAGAGAAAGGCGATCTCCAAGCTGGTGTAACCCAGCTGGTGGAAGTGGAAGACCACCAGCATCCGTAGGGCCCCATCGGTCAGGGTGAAGGCCCAGTAGTTCGCGGTGACCCGCTGGTATTGCTCGAGGGCGCTGAGGCTGCTCATCCCTGCTCGATCACATGGCAGACCAGATCGGCCATGCGGGAGCTGTAGCCCCACTCGTTGTCGTACCAGCCGTAGACCTTTAGCTGGGTGCCATCGACCACCATCGTCGAGGGGGCATCAACCACCACGCTGCGGTTGTCGTTGACGTAATCCACCGAGACCAGGGGCCTGGTTTCGTAGCCGAGGATGCCTTGGAGTGCCCCTTGGGACGCCTGCTGGAAGGCTTGGTTGACCGCCTCGGTGCTGGTGGGCCGCTCCAGCTCAAAGACCGCGTCGGTCAAGGAGGCATTCAGCAGGGGAATGCGCACGGCATGGCCGTTGAGCTTGCCCTCGAGTTCCGGGAAGATCATTGCGATCGCCTTGGCTGAACCGGTGGTTGTTGGGATCAGCGATTGAAGGCAGGAGCGTGAACGCCGTAGGTCGCTCTTGAAGGCATCAACGACGACCTGGGTGTTGGTGACGTCGTGCAGGGTCGTGATCGAGCCGTGACGAATCCCGAACTGCTCGTGCACGACCTTCACGATCGGAGCCAGGCAGTTGGTGGTGCAGGACGCCGCCGTCAGCAGCCGGTGCTCGCTTCGGTCATAGAGATCGTGGTTGATCCCGTAGACGATGTTCAGTGCCCCCTTGACCGGGCAGCCCACCACCACACGCTTGATCCCGGTCTGGCTGAAGTAGGGCTCCAGGGTCTCCGTGGTCTTGAAGCGCCCGCTGCATTCGAGCACCAGTTCCACCCCGGCGGCCGCCCAGGGCACCTCAGCGGGGGTGGCGCAGCGGCTGAAACCCAGGCGTTGCCCGCCGATCAGCAGTGCGGTTTCGCTGGTCGCTTCCGCCTGGCGATCCCAGCGCCCATGGACGGAATCGAAGCAGAGCAGGTGGGCGGCGGACTCGGCCGTGGCCTGGTTGTCGTTGATCAGAACGATTTCAATGCCCGGCCTTCCCCAGAGGGCGCGGCAGACCAGCCGTCCGATCCGCCCGAAGCCGTTGATGCCAATCCGCATGCGCTGCACACGATCAATCAACCAATCTTGATGCATCAAGGTTTCTTGATTGGTTAAGGTTCGGTTAGGCGCGGCCTGAGCCATGACCCCAGCCACCAGTGCTCAGCAGCTCTGTGCCCTGTTCAAAGCCTTGGCGGACCCGCGCCGCCTAGAGGTGGTGCGGGCCTTGGCGGCCGGAGAGCGCTGCGTCTGTGAGCTCACCGAGCAGATGGGAGTGGCCCAGTCCAAGCTCTCTTTTCACCTCAAGGTGATGCGGGAGGCGGGCCTGCTGGAGTCCCGCGTCCAGGGACGTTGGATCTACTACCGCCTGCGCCCGGAAGCGTTCGCGGAGTTGGGCGATTGGCTTGAGCGTTTGCAGACCTGTGAGCCGCTCAAAGCCCAGTCCTGCTGTTGATTGATGCAATGTTCACGCAGCCTTAACCCGCCCCTAACGCGGGGTGGAGCTTCGGTTGCGTTGATGGAGAAGAACCCCAAAGGTTTTATCCATGACCTTCGCGAAGAAGGCCCTTCTGATCGGCTCCTTGCTGGCGGTCGGCACCGGCATGTCCGCCTCGGCCGCAGACCGCCTCAGTGCTGCTGGCGCAACCTTCCCCGCCAAGATCTATCAGCGCTGGTTCGCTGACCTGGCGAAGGCTGGTGGCCCCCAGGTCAACTACCAAGCCGTTGGCTCCGGCTCCGGCCGGAAGGCCTTCATCGACCAGACCGTGAACTTCGCGGCCTCTGATGATCCGATGAAGGCCAAGGACATTGCCAAGGTGACCCGCGGTCTGGTCCAGATCCCCATGGTGGGCGGCACCATCGCCTTTGGTTACAACAAGCCCGGCTGCGAGCTCAAGCTCACCCAGAAGCAAGCTGTCCAAGTGGCGATCGGCAAGATCACCAACTGGAAGGACCTCGGTTGCTCCGCTGGTGCCATCACCTGGGTGCACCGCTCCGATGGCTCCGGAACCACCAAGGCTTTCACGCAATCCCTTGCTTCTTTCTCCCCGGAGTGGAAGTTGGGTGTTGGTAAGTCCGTGCGTTGGCCTGGTGCGAACGCCGTGGGTGCCAAGGGCAACTCCGGTGTCGCCGGCGTGATCGCCAATAAACAGGGTGCGATTGGGTACGTCAACCAGTCCTACATCCGTGGTGCCGTCAAGGCTGCTGCTCTGCAGAACAAGTCGGGTGAGTTCATCAAGCCCAGCTACACCTCCGGTGCGAAGGCTCTGAACGGCATCAAGCTCGATCAGAACCTGGCTGGCTCGAACCCCAACCCCACCGCAAAGGGCGCGTATCCCATCGCGACCCTCACCTGGGCCCTGGCCTATGCCAAGGGCAATGGTGCCAACGCCGACACCATCAAGAAGACCTTCAACTACATGCTGAGCGACCAGGCTCAGGCCAAGGCTGACGACCTCGGTTTCGTACCCCTTAAGGGCGCGATCCTCTCGAAAGCCCGCGCTGCTGTGAACAAGATCGGCAAGTGATCCTTCGGGATGACTGATGGATGAAGGGCAGGTTTGATCCCCTGCCCTTTTTTTCTTGTGAGCTGAGTCGAGTTGCCAAAAAAAACCACCCCTTCGAGGGTGGTTTTTTTTTGGCAATAGATCTATCTCTTGTCCACTGCTGGGGACTGCTCCCCTTTTTCTGATTTTTGCTTCTTGCGCTTCCCAGGCTGATCGCGCTGGTTGACACTGTTCACCCATCCGCACCCGGGGACGAAGCTGATGGATCCGAACGGGGTGTTTACCAGCAATGTTGATTAACATAGTTTGTTAAAGATATCGGCTTTTTTTCTTGTGTGGAGTATTCCTTGCTACCAAGAAAGTGCTTTGTCAGCCTTTTGCTTGTCGACGATGGTCGCTCTTGTTAAGCGCCTCTTAAGGAGACTTTGCCTGGGTTGTGACAACTTATAGGAAGTGACTTTCTGGTTGTGGATCAGACCGTGCCTCCTCCCTGTGCGCAGGGGGCTCCTCCGGTTTACACGCTTCGACGACGGCCCATTTCCGAGAAGTTGGTTGATGAGGGATTCAGGCGACTTGTTGTCGGTTTGGCCTCGATCGTGGGCTTGGTTCTGGCTGGGATCTTGATCACCGTTCTGTGGGGATCAAGGGAGGCGATGGCCGAATTCGGTCTGTCCTTTTTGGTTGTCTCCGATTGGGATCCTGGCCTGAATAGCTATGGCGCACTTACGGCGATCTACGGCACGTTGGTGTCGTCCGTGTTGGCCATCTTGATTGCGGTGCCGTTGGGTGTGGGAACGGCCATCTTTATTACCGAGAACTTGATTCCTTCCGGCTACCGGCAAGTGATCGGCTTGATGGTCGAGCTGCTCGCGGCGATTCCATCGGTTGTGCTCGGCCTCTGGGCGATCTTTGTGATGGAGCCGTTCCTTCGGCCCATTCTTCAGGTCTTGCACGACCGATTGGGCTGGATGCCCTTCTTCGCGACGGAGCCCTTGGGACCTGGGATGGCTCCTGCTGTCTTGATCCTTGTGGTGATGATCTTGCCCATCATCACCGCGATTGCCAGGGATTCACTGCAGCAAGTGCCAAATGAACTCCGCCAAGCGGCCTACGGCGTCGGCACGACCCGTTGGCAGGCGATTGTTCAGGTGATTTTGCCCGCGGCTGTCTCGGGGATCACCGGTGGTGTGATGTTGGCCTTGGGCCGGGCGATGGGGGAAACCATGGCGGTCACCATGATCATCGGTAATTCCAACAACTTCAGCTTGAGCCTCTTGGCTCCTGCGAACACCATCTCGGCCATGCTGGCCAACCAGTTCGGCGAAGCCGACGGTATTCAGATCTCCGCTCTGATGTATGCCGCGTTTGTCTTGATGATCATGACGCTGGTCGTCAACGTGTTGGCGCAGTGGATTGTGCGTCGGCTCAGTTTGAAGTACGCCTAGGAGGAAGACCAATGTCGATTTCTAGGTCGAATCGCTCGCTTTATTTCAACCCGAACCTGCCCCGCAATCGCTGGAATTTTGCGTTGACAGCGGTTGCTGTTGCGTTTTCCTGCTTCGCAGTCCTGCCACTCGTGCTGGTGCTGGGCTACGTGCTGCTGAAGGGCGGATCCTTTCTTTCCGTCTCGCTGTTGACCGAATTGCCCCCACCTCCAGGTCTTGAGGAGGGCGGCATCGGCAATGCCATCGTCGGCACCATCATCGTCACCTTGATTGCCAGCGTCATTGCCGTTCCCGTTGGCATTGGCGGTGGCATCTATCTCGCGGAATTCTCCCGTTCCGGTTCCTTTGCCTCCTTTGTTCGCTTTGGAACCAATGTCTTGGCTGGTGTGCCCTCGATCATCTGCGGCGTCTTTGTCTATGGCTTGATCGTGAGTACCCGGTTGCTCTTCGGCCAGAGCTACAGCGCCCTTGCTGGAGGAATTGCGCTGGCCGTCTTGATGCTGCCAACCGTGATCAAGACCACCGATGAAGCGTTGAAATTGGTGCCCAATGAATTGCGCTGGGGGTCCTTGGGGTTGGGCGCCTCGCAGTTTGTCACGGTCACGCAGGTCACGCTGCCTGCGTCTTTAACCTCGATCGCGACAGGGGTTGTGTTGGGTATTGCCCGAGCAGCGGGTGAAACAGCTCCCTTGATCTTTACCGCGCTCTTTTCTCCCTTCTGGCCCGAAGGCATTCTCGGCCCGATCGCCTCGATGTCGGTGCTGATCTACAACTTTGCGATCATGCCGCTGGAATTCCAGAACAACTTGGCTTGGGCCTCTTCTTTTGTGTTGGTGGTGATGATCTTGCTCTCCAATCTTCTGGCGCGCTGGATCTCGCGGGTCACATCCAACTAGTCCTTCCGTTTACACCCTCTTGTCCTGATCTCCTGAGTTGCCATGAACCAAGCCGTTCCCTCCTCCCCTTGCCTGGAACTGGAGAATGTCAGCATTAGTTACTTCTCCAACGTGGCCGTTCGCGGGGTACATATGCAGATCCCACGCCACCAGGTCACGGCCTTTATCGGTCCATCTGGTTGCGGCAAGAGTACGGTGCTGCGTGCGCTGAACCGCATGAATGATCTGATTGACGGTTGTTCATTGCAGGGGCGGGTGATCTTCGATGGCCACGACATGTATTCGTCTGCCGTTGACCCGGTCGAGGTGCGACGGCGCATCGGCATGGTGTTTCAAAAGCCCAATCCCTTCCCCAAGAGCATCTACGAGAACATTGCTTTTGGTGCACGCATTAATGGCTATTCCGGCGACATGGATGAGCTGGTGGAGCGATCTCTGCGCAAGGCCGCACTTTGGGATGAGACCAAGGACAAGCTGGCCGAAAGTGGCTATGCCCTCTCCGGTGGTCAACAACAGCGCCTCTGCATTGCCCGCACCATTGCTGTGGAACCGGAGGTGATCCTGATGGATGAACCCTGCTCCGCCTTGGACCCTATCTCTACCTTGAAGATCGAAGAGATGATCCATGAGCTGAAGAACAGCTACACGATCGTCATCGTCACCCACAACATGCAACAGGCCGTGCGTGTGAGCGACATGACGGGCTTCTTCAATGTCAACAGCTTTGAGGACACCGACGCCAAAGTGGGCTGTCTGGAGGAATTTGCGGATACCGAAACCATCTTCAATGCACCGCGCCAACAGGCCACCCAGGACTATGTCTCTGGGCGCTTTGGTTGATTGCGAGTTACCGCTATGCACTCCTTTCAGCCCAATGAGCCTGACCGCTCGGACGTAGGCCCCACCCCGCTCGAGGCCTTCAGCCACTACAGAGGACCGGACTGGTCACCGGAGCGGTTGCTCTTCCATCAAAACCTTGAACGCTTTGCTGACCGCGTTGGCCTGATCGTTGGCTTACAGGGCAATGGAAAGATCACCCAGGATGCGGCCTACGACGAGATCAAGAAGCTCTGGAGTGAGTTGGGCTTGAGCCGCTCCCACTTGTTTGAGGACTGAGTCTTAGCGAGCCACCAGCAGTCCAAGGCCCGCTGCCCCCAGCAGCAGTGCCGCCGGTGAGATCTTCCACTGCAGTTGCAGCACGAAGGTGACGAGCAGGACGGACCATTGGCCGAGCCCATGCAGACTGTCCAGGCTCAGGCGAAGGGCTGCTGCGGCGACCACGGCTGGAACAGCCGCGATGACGCCGTCTCGAAACGCCTGAACGATGGGGCGGGTTCGGATTCTCTCGATCAGGGGTGCGGCCGCAAGGATGAAGGCAAAACTCGGCAGGAAGATGGCTGTTGTCGCGACCAACGCTGCCGCGATCGCGAACCAACCCCCTGCCAGGTTGGCCCCGGCTTGAAATCCCACGAAGGCGCTGCTGAGCACCACCGGTCCTGGGGAGAGTTGACCAATGGCGATGCCATCGAGAAAGCCACCGCTGCTCATCCAGCCGTGATCGAGAACCGGCCCCTCCAGCAGCGGGATGATCACAAAGCCGCCTCCAAAAATGAGCAAACCTGCCCGCAGGAAGACGTCGAAGAGTTCAGCGATGAGGTGCAGCTTGGGCTGGGCCGCCATGAGCAGTTCCAACCCCAGCCATGGAGCCAGGGATAGAGAACGCGTCCTCTGCTGCCACGCCATGCGCAACAGCCCGCTCGCCAGCAACACGAGGCCAAGCGGCGCATTGACTCCCCACAGCTGACAGGCGGCCAACATCACAAAGACCAAGCCTGCACTCCAGCGCTCCCAGGTTGGGCGTTTGCGCTGGAGGAGTTGCGCGGCAAAGGCCCAGATCACAGCGGCAACCACCGGTTGGATCGCCGAGGAGATCGCCCGGAGTGCCTTGAGGTCGCTGCTGGACCGCCAAAGGACACTCAAGGCGAGGACCACGAGCAATCCAGGCAGAAGAAATCCAAGGCCGCTCACTAATCCCCCGGCCATACCGCGGCAGCGCCAGCCCAGAAAGATCGCCATTTGGCTTGAGGCCGGTCCCGGCAGTGCTTCGCAGAGGGCGAGCCCTTCTTCAAAGTCTTCTGCTTTGACCCAGAGGCGTTGTTCAACAAACGTCTCCCGCAGCAGCGCCATATGGGCCTTGGGACCCCCAAAAGCTACAGCCCCCAAGCGCAGGCAGATCAGACCCAGCTCCCCGAGGCTGATCATCTCTTGCTCTGCATCAGCTGCTCTTGGGCGCTGTTATCTGGCGTTTCTTGCCCGGGCGGCCTGTAGCGGCCGTTGGCCTGAAGCAGCCAGCCCGCTGAGCTGTCCTTGATGTAGAGCTCCAGTAGTTCCCCTAGCCGTTCCACCAGGCCGGGTTGCTCAATCGGTACGACGGCCTCCACCCTGCGGTCCAGGTTGCGAGGCATCCAATCGGCGCTTCCCAGCCAGACCTGGGGCGCGTTGTCGTTCTCGAACCAGAAGACTCGTGAGTGTTCAAGGAAGCGGCCCACAACACTGCGAATCCTGATCCGCTCACTCAGGCCAGCGACTCCGCTGGTGCAGCTGCAGGCCCCCCTCACAATCAGCTCGACCGGAACCCCTGCCTTTGAGGCGTCATAGAGCTTGTCGATCAGGCGTTGATCCACCAACGCATTCATCTTGGCTTTGATCCCGCAGCGGCGCCCGGCATGGGCGTGCTGGATTTCTCGCTCGATCAGCTCCAGCATCCGTTCCCTCAGGGTCGTCGGTGCCACGAGCAATTTCCGGTAAGCACTCTGTTTGGAGAAGCCGGTCAGGTAGTTGAACAGGCTGATCAGGTCTTGCCCCAAGTCGGCATCCGCCGAGAGCAGGCCCAGATCGGTGTAGAGCGCGGCTGTTTTGGAGTTGTAGTTCCCGGTGCCGACGTGGCTGTAGGTCCGAAGCACTCCTTTCTCACGCCGGATCACCAGCGCAATTTTGGTGTGGGTTTTGAGGCCGATCACCCCATACACCACATGCACCCCTGAGCGCTCCAGTTGCCGTGCCCAGCGGATGTTGTTGTCTTCGTCGAAGCGTGCCTTGAGTTCGACGAGTGCCAAGACCTGTTTGCCGCGTTCCGCCGCAGCAATCAGGCTGGCGATGATCGGGGAATCCTTGGAGACGCGATAGAGCGTGATCTTGATCGCTTGAACGTCCGGGTCGCAGGCGGCTTGGTGGATGAACTCCTCCACCGTGGACTCAAAGCGATCAAAGGGATGGTGCAGGAGCACATCACCCCGTCGAATCGCCGTAAAGATGCTTTCGCGAGCTTGTCGTCCCTCCTCTGGAGACTGGCAGCCCCGTAGGGGTGCGGGGGTTGAGCCATGGAAGGGGCGGTCCTTGAGGGCTGGTGCATTGACCCCGTGCAGCGCCATCAGGTCCTCGAGCCCGAGGAATCTGTCCACCCGTTGCACCCAATTGGCGTCCACCCCCATGCCAGCGATCAGTTGCTGTTGAACCCTGCGGGGGGTGTCGCCGCTGAGTTCTAGGCGCACGACCTCGCCACCGGCTTTTCTGCGCCGGAGACTGGTTTGCATCGCCTCCATCAGATCCTCGGCCTCCTCCTCTTGGAGAGCGAGATCGGCGTCGCGGGTGACGCGGAACAGACTGATGCTGCTGATCCGGCGTCCTGGAAGGAGGGCCCTCAGGTTGTTGCGGATGACCTGCTCGAGCGGGACGCAGAGGTGAAGGGCGCCAGCGCGTTCTCCGTGCAAGGCCACCGGAAGGGTGATCCAGCGTGGGATGTTTTTGTTGGGAAGCTTCAGGCGAATCAGTTCGTTCGTACCTAAGCCCGAACCTTGAATCTCGACTGCGAGGTTGATGCTCAGGCTGCTGATGAAGGGAAATGGTTTTCCTGGGATGTTCAGTCGTGTCGCCGTGAGGACCGGCTGAATCTGGGCCTGGAAGTAACTCGCCAGCCAATCCTTTTGGCGTCTGGAGAGTTGTGGGTAGTCCAGGATGCCAACGCCTCGCTGCTCCAGTTGGGGCAGAAGCCGGTGCTTGAGATGGTGGTGCTGCTGCTTGAGGAGCGGCCCTAGCTGATGGTGGATCGCTTGTAATTGTTCAGCCGCCGAGCTTCCGTCAATACTGAGTCGGCTGGAATTGGACTCTAGTTGTGCGATCAGGGAGGCCACCCTGACCATAAAGAATTCATCGAGATTATTGCTAAAAATCGCGCTGAACTTGGCCTGCTCAAGCAGAGGTGACTTGCTCTGCAAAGCAAGATCGAGAACCCGTTGATTGAAGGCAATCCAGCTCAATTCACGATTGATATATCGCTTCGCCCTGACGTCGTCTACGTCCATCGTTCTGGATGCCAAGCTCCCGTCTACCTGGTCAAGGTTATGGGCCGGTTAAGGCGGCCTGGCCTTGTTTTGTGGCTCACTATTCTCTTGCCTGTAGCCCTGATCACGCCTGCGGGAGCGACTCTTCTGTTGCAATACAGCAGTTGCTTTCGGATGGGCGTGAGCTGGCTCCGGTCTTCACTCTCCTGCCTGCTGATTCAGGGTCTTTGCCTTGTCGCTGTGACCCAAATCCAGCGCATGGCCGGATCGTCTTCTATTGATTCAACTCCAGTGTTACGCGCTCTTTAATCTTTCTTCTTGACTGTTAACGGTCCGCGCGTTGATGCTGAGGTTAGAACCGGGTTTTGGACCACTCGCGTGAGCCAATCCCACGACCTTTCCTCCGGCTCTCAGTCGCACGATCCTGGCGTCTCTGAACCGCTTCGCGTGGACTCTTCTGAGCAATCAGTCCCTGGCGCTGCAGAGCCGCAGGATTGCGATGCCCGCTGGCGTGAGCAACTCCTGGAGAGTGGCTCAACACCCGCACGTCTCTTTTTTTGATTGCTCGGTATTAATTCGCCGTTAATCCATCTGGCTGTCAGCGGCGTTAGCTCTGGAGCATGCCGCTGCTCAGGCTGTGGTGAAATTCACACCTCAAACTGATGTCACCTGCTTGGTGTACGTGCAGGGGGCCATGCACGAGAACCTCAGGCGGATCATTTCCCTGCAGTCCGATGTTCTCGCGGATCAGGATCCGGAACCTCTGCATCAGCTCAGGGTCAACCTTCGCCAACTGAAAACCCTTCGGCTGCAGTTCTCGGCCCTCGGGGTCTGGCCTGAGGAGTTCAGTGCGCCGCGCATTGCCAAACTCTGTAGTCGGCTGGGACTCACGCGCGATCTGGATGTATTGCGTCAGCGGATCGATGCATCCTTGTTGCCGCTGCTTCCCGAGGCCGAAGTGGTGGCGATTAAACCGTTTCGGAAGCAACTCAAGCGGGAGCGTCGACTGGCTTTTGCTGAGCTCAGTGAGACCCTGCGCAGTCAGCGCTACCTGAAGATGCTCTCTCGGCTGCAGGCCTGGATCAAAGCTCCTATCGGTACCGCTCTTGCCGCGGAGCCCCTGCACGATTGGCTGCCGGAGCTCCAGGGTCAGCTGATCGGCGATCTCTTTCTGTTACCGGGCTGGATGGTTCCTGATGCCAGCGAACCCAGCTCGGCTGCCGTTCTGCATCAGTTGCGCAAGCGACTGAAAACGCTCCGCTACGGCCTGGCACATTTTCATCAGGCCGCCGTTGTGGAGCATGGCTCCCTGCTGGCTCAGCTCAAGGCTCTGCAGGATTGTCTGGGTGACCTCAACGACCTAGTGGTGCTGCGAGGAGCCCTGCGTACCAGCCTTGATCTCAATCCCAAGAAAGCGCTGCCGCGGTTCTCTGATCAGTTGGACGCTGCCCGTGATCAGGCCTGGCTGCGTTGGTTGGAGCTCTCCCGGGCCTGGCTCACCAAGGGCGATCGATTGCGCCTTTATCAACGGTTGCTGGTGCTAACCGATGCTTAACCAATTGGCTACCCAGTCTTTGTTGCTGGTCTGGTCGGGCTTCATACATTGCTCTGGACGCCTGAGCACACCGCTCCATGGTTTTCACGCCTAGCCATTCCTCGAGCTTCCGAGGAATGCTCGAAGATACTTTCCGTCGCCGCGATCTCGTCACCCTGACCGCCGGTAGCCGCGTGCCCATGCTTCGCAACCACGTTTGGTTGGTGGCGCGTGGCATGGTCAAGCTGAGCTCGATGAATGAGCAGGGGGAAGATGTTCTTCTGGCACTCGCCGGTCCGAACGAACCTTTCGGCGAGCCTCTCAGCAACCTGGATCTCTACGAGGCCACGACGTTGAGTGATTGCGATCTGCTCTGCCTTCCTATGGAGGAGATTCAGCAGGCCCCGCATCTTGCACAGACACTGATGTTGGCGCTGATCAGTCGTACCCGTCAGTCCGAGGCTTTGATTGCGCTTCTGGGACGTCGCCGTGTTGAAGACCGGGTGCGCGGCTTTCTGGAATTGCTTGCTGAGGAGTACGGCCAGCCCTGTGAGGACGGTCTACGATTGAATCTGCGATTAACCCACCAGGACATTGCCGGTGCGCTGTGCACCACTCGCGTCACCGTGACCCGGATCTTGGGTTTGCTGCGGGAGGAGGGTTGGCTGAAGCATGACAGTCAGCGCCAGCTGGTGATTAGCAACCTGCCGATCTAATCCTCAAGCCCTGGGCAGGAAGAGTTCCAGCACGGCTCCTCCCTCGGGGTGGTTTCGCGCCCGCACTAGACCCCCTTGGCTCAGGGCAATCTGTCGAACGATCGCCAGCCCCAAGCCGCTCCCGTTTCTTGGCCCCCGAGCTCGGGAGGGATCGCCCCGGTAGAAACGCTCGAACATGCGATCCAGATCGGTTTCGCTTAGGCCGGGGCCGTGGTCGCGCACGGCGATCAGACACCAGCGATTCCGCTCTTTGATGGTGAGTTCGATACTGCTGCCATCGGGGCTGAATCGCAGCGCGTTCTCGATCAGGTTGAAGAGTGCTTGGTGCAGCCGAGCTGGCTCGACGCAGACCTGTCTGGCTTGATCGTTCTTGGGCTCGACCCTGAGTTGGATGCCCCTTGGCAAGGCGAGCTCTTGCAGGGTGGACCAGGTCTGATCAATGACGTCTCTGGGATCGAGGGTTGCTGGTCGCCGGCTTGGGCTTGCCAGGGTGTTGTCCAGCCTGGAGAGATCCAGCAGGTCCCCCACCAACTTCTGCAGTCGCGCGAGCTCTTTCTCCAGGCGCTCTACGAGAACCGCCTGGCGACCTTCGGCCTTGAGGGAGAGGCTTTCACTGACCAACCGCAGCGCTGTGATCGGGGTCTTGAGTTCATGGGCCACATCACTGACCCACTGTTCTTGTTGCTGGAGTTGCAGTTTGAGCGGGTTGCTTCCTTCAATCTGCAGTGCCAGCCAGCCCCGTTCTCCGGGCATGACGCGTACGGAGAGATCGGCGCGGCCAATGCTCCATTCACCCCGTTGGGCGAGTCCCGTGTTGCGGCAAAGCTCCAGCAGGTGCAAGAGCTCGGCGCTGGGTTCAAGGTCATTGAGGTGGTGGAGCTGGGGGGCCAGAGAGCTTTCTCGAACCAGGAGTGATTCAGCGCGGTGATTGATGATCTCGATCCGGTTCGCACCATCGAGCACGAGCCAGCCTTGCGGGGCGGAGCTGATCCATTCGCGCAACTGCAACTCAGGGATCGGTTGCCGGCGCCGCAGTCGCGTCAGCACCACGGCTTGCTTGCGCTTCCCGCTGTGCCAGAGCCCAACGGTGAGGCCGCCGAGGGCAAAGCCGAGGGCCAGTTGCAGGGCGGTTTGGGCTGTCATCGCCTATCCGAAGCGATAGCCAAAGCCGCGCACCGTGATCAGCTTGGTGGGTTTGGAGGGGTCCACTTCGATTTTTTCGCGCAACCAGCGGATGTGGACATCAACGGTTTTGTTGTCACCGATGTAGTCGAAGCCCCAGACCTGCTCAATCAATTGCTCGCGGCTCCAGACCCGTTTGGGGTGCTGCATGAAGAGCTCCAGCAACTTGAACTCCTTGGGGGAGAGCTTGAGCTCGAGCCCGTCGAGGCAGACGCGGCATTCGGCGGGGAACAGGCTCAAGTTCTCCGTCTTGAGTTCGCTTGCCTGTTGGTCACTGGGTTGATGGCGCCGCAGCAGAGCGCGGCAACGGGCAACCAGCTCACGGATGCCAAAGGGCTTGACCAGGTAGTCATCGGCCCCCAGTTCCAGGCCCAGCACGCGATCGGTTTCGGTGTCCCGGGCGCTCACCATCAGCACCAGGGGGCGTTGCGGCAGCTCGATCAGTTGGCGGCAGAGATCGAGACCGTTGATGCCCGGGAGCATCACATCGAGGACGATCAGTTCAAACGGTTCACGTTTGAGGCGATCCCAGGCGCTCTGGCCGTTGGTCGCTGCCGTGACGCTGAAGCCTTCGATTTCGAGCGCTTCGCAGACCGTCTCCCGGATCGTGTCATCGTCTTCGACCACCAGCAGCCGTGTTCCGTTGCTGCCTGGGTAGAGCACCGTCATCCATCCATTCTCGTGGTCAGGGCCTGTAGCCCAGAACACATCACGAGGGTTCTTAGCCCTTGTTCTCCCCGTTGAGATTGCACTGGGTGAGATCGGGATTGGTCAGGCGTTCGAGGACCCGTTGCAAATCCACTGGGGAGAGTTCGCCGTCGTTGCCCCACTTAAGGCTGGTGCTGGAGGCAGAGCGCTGCTTGCCGTCCTGGCTTGGCTGTTGGCTGATGCTGTCGGGCCCCATGCCGTTGATTTGTCCTGAAATCCACACTAAAGGCCTGAGTCGCTCTTTGTCCTCGTTAATAGCTGTGTTTTCGGGTCAAGGGTTGCAAGGCTTTGCCTAGTCATTGGTTGCGGCTGCAGCAACGAAAGCCTCCAGGAGCTCTTGAGCGATCTCTTCAATCGTTTGTTCAGAGGCTTGGCTGAGCGCCATCAGCTGACGGTGGGTCTCTTCACTCAGCTCGAGGTCAAGCCGCGCGCTGAGTTCTGGCTCGCCTCGGAAGGGATATGTCTCCATCGGTGGATTAATCAATGCTGGTCAGCGCTTCTGTTGCCCATGGCGTTGCTGACCCCGTTGTATCAAGGGCATGCATGAGCGCTTGGTTTTCTCCAAACCCTCTGCGCCTCGGTGATCCTCGTCTGAATAGATCTGAGGCGTTAGCGGCCCACGCAGGTGCCATCCGTCCAAAGCTAAAGAAAGCCTTAAGAACTCTAGGTCTGGTTTGAGCTCTTTTTCTGATCGCGCAATCTCATGTCACAGCCCGCAAGCGCCATGGTTGCGCTCGCCTCAAAACCAAAGCAATAATTAAAAAAAATCAGTGTGCGGAGGTGGCATGGAATGTGTGCCTACCAGCAACGCCCCTGGTCCTCCCGGGGCTCAGCTCAGGAGTTCCAAGAGAATTTCGATCACTCTCAATTACGAGACGTTCAAGGCTCTCGAGGAGATCAGCGCTGTCGAAGGGCGTTCCCTGAGCAACCTGGCCTCCTACCTCCTTGAGCGCTCGTTGGTCGACGCTGCTGAACGGCAGCTTTCCAGCGCGGCCCCCCATTGAGTTCATGGATGAGCCCCTCCAGGGCTTGTCTTGTTCTCTTCACTGTGGCTTGTCCCGAATAAAAAGCCCCCCTGCTGAGGCAGGAGGGCGAAGGGATTTGCGGGTGATCCAAGCGCGTGAGGCTTGGTTCTCGATCAGAACTTGAAGCGGGTGGTCAGAGCGCCACCGAAGACGCCGAGGTTGGAGCCTTGGTTGGAGGTCTGTGCATAACCAGCACCGGCGGAGCTGGGGTTACTCATGTAGAAGAGCACGGGTGTCACAGCGATGTTGTCGCTGACCTGGAACTTGTAGAAGCCTTCCATCACATAGCCAGCGTCGAACGGGGTGGTGCCGTTGCGGGTGCTGGTCACGAAGGTGGGCTGACCGATGGCGAAGCCGCCGGTGTTGCCCTTGACGAAGGCGTCATCCCATTGCAGACCCACAGTCCAAGACTGGGTGGATTGAATGTTCAGGACGTCCAGGTTGCCAGCAACGTTGGGCTGCCCGCTGCTCTTGAGAGCACCACCGGTTTGAGCAGGCTTGCTGCCGGTGTAAGGGGTGCTGTAGGAGTAAGCGTTGTACCCCCAGCCGGTGCTGATCGACGGGATCAGGCCGGTCTTCTTGGGACGCCAGGCAAGAGTTGCGGCGAAGCCGTTGCGGTTGCCCTTGGTACGTGCGTCAACGATGTTGCCGTCGATGCCGTTGCAAGGGATGTCAACCATTGCGGCTTGGGTGCCAGAGCGGGTGGTGTCGTCACCGCACTGGGTGTAGTTCCAGCCGAAGCTGGCCTTCCACTGGTTGGCGTTGTAGGCCAGCTGAGTCAGGGTCGAGGCCTCACTCTTGCTGGTCATGATGCCGCGGCTGCCATCAGAACCATTGGGCTTTGCGGCGACATAGCTGCTGGAGGCGGTGAAGTAGGGCTGGCCCTTCTTCACTTTCTGCTTCCAGATGGCACCAACCAGGGAGCCGGTGGCCTTGTTGTAGGTGCCAGGAGCGCCGAAGAGCTGGAAGAAGTCCAGGCCAGACCAACCCTTGTAATAGAAGGGCTTGGTGCCCAGGAACTCGGTGTTACGAGCAACGGGGCCAACGGCGAACTTGAACTCTTTACCGACGGGGAAGCGGTAGTAAAGCCGGCTGATGATGACAGCGTTATCGGTGGCTTCGGCCTTGTCAAACTTGGTGAGCTTGAAGCCTTTGCCGTCGAAGGGGCTGTTGTCGAAGTTGCCAGCGCGCAGACGGGTGTAGAGCAAGTCCTTGCCGGTGAAGCTCGTCTTGAGGTTCAAGCGAGCGTCATACACCATGTGCATGGCGCCGTAGTTCTTGTTGTACCAGTCCTTGCTGCCGGTACCAGCGCTGTTGCTGTTGCCGCCGGTGGCGGTGACGCCGCCCAGGGCCCAGTAGTAGTCCCCTTCGAGTTTGGTGGTGGTGGAGAACTGGGTGGCTTCCAGTTCGCCCACGCGGGCCTCGAGGCCGTCCACGCGGCCCTTGAGGATGGCGAGCTCACGCTCGAATTCCTTCATCAGGCGTTTCAGCTCGTCGGTCACTTCAGTGATCCGGTCGAGGCAAGCGTTCAGCAGTGCGGCCGCTTCATAGCGGGTCATCGCACGTTGGCCGCGGAAGATGCCGTTGGGGTAACCGGCGACGCAGCCATAGCGTTCGATCAGGTTGCTCAGTGCCTGATAAGCCCAGTCGGTGGGCTGCACGTCAGAGAACTGGGTGATCGAGGTCACCTGCTCTTCGGTGCCATAAGCACTGAGGCCGGAGAGGTTGACGTCAGCGGCGTTTGCAGCGACAGGAGCCAGAAGGCCCAGAGCTGCAGGCGCCAGAACAAGCTTCTGGAACAGTTTCATGGTCCTCACACCAAAACGAGGAATTGAGATGACTCAAAAAATGAGTCAGCTAAAAATTAGCTAGAGAAAAATTACCATTCGGTAATGACGACTGCATGCAGATTGTGTGCCTGCATACAAGCTGGGCCCCGATATTGCGAGGCTTAAGTGTTTGTTTATGCACTCTTAACCGCTCCTTAACTGTTGGTAGAGGCCCTTCTGAATTCCTGGGGCGTCCTTCTTGTTGTTGAGGTGATTGACTCTCTTCTCCAGTCAGTTGATCGGCTGTCCAGGATTGAGATGGGGCTCCGCTCGATAAAGTTTGGCCATGCGTAAAAGATCCACCCAGTTGATCAAACGACTGCTGCCACTCTCCGCGTTTTGCTTGGCGCTTGCAGCTCCCTTGTCAGCACCAGTCGCTTACGCGCAGGCAGGCTCGAGCTCGGGCTTTGAGTTTCGCTGGGACAATTCTCGCGACTTCCGAAAGCTCTACTACTTCTTGACCCTGGCGGATGCGGAAGCTCGCTCGGATTACTACTTGGTGCTGGGTCCGAAAGACCGCAAAACCGCCCTGCTCAAGCTCGCGATTTCAGTCCCGTCCTATTTCGACGCCAAGATCAATGCTTCTGACGTGAGTCTTTGCACGATCAAGCAGGGCGGCATTGCCTCAAAGACCCGTTGTCTGGAGACCATCCCGGCGACTGTGGAGGTCGCCCCCGATGGCACCGCGATTGAGATTTTCCCCGATCGGCCTGTGCCGACCGGGACCACCATCGGCGTCTACATGCAGATCTTCAACCCGAGCGCGGGCATGTATCAGTTCAACGCCCTCGGCCAGGCTCCGGGTGCTGTTCCCATCTCGGGCTACCTCGGCAGCTGGGTGATCGAAATCAATGGTGCTGGCGAGTAGCCGGCATCACCACGTTCAGCGCCGATAGGGCCACGGGTAGTCGCCTGGGCCCGCTTCAAAGCTGGCGACTTCAAGCTCAAGCGCATCCTGGCCGGCGCGTTGCACGGTGATCGTGCCGAGGGATTTCACAGCTCCGATGGGTGCGGGAAATTCCCGTTTGGAGAGTGGTGAACCCACTTCAGCCGGTGCAATCAAAACCCCTTGGCTTGGACCACTTGGGTTGAGGGAGGGCCAGTAGGCAAAGCCGCGCGGGTCGTTGCTCAAGGTCGTGAAGCGCCCTGGTCCCTCCTTCCCAAGTGCCAGGGCCAGAAAGCCCGGGATCTCATAGCGGTGCGAGGCGATGACATCCGCCGCCTGTACGGCGGCCCAGACCTCGGGATTGGAGTGCAAGGCCTTTCGCACTTCGGCGGGCTGCATCAGCTGGGCGGATGGATCCTCTCGAGTTGGAAGCCAGCGTTGAAGGATTCCCCATCGCATTTGCAGCCCTGCCACCAACAAAAGAGGCGGCAGGGTGCAGCCCGTGAAAAGAGCGCCGCCGCGCACCCTGCGGGACGCCCATCCCTTGGATGCGATCCAGGCAGAGGCCATCGGCAGAGCGACCCACCAGGCGGGCACCAGCCAGCTGGCCATCACCTGCATGCGTCCAGCCAGAAAGGCAAAGACCAACAGCTGCGGTATCGCGAGCATCCGCAGGAGAGGGGTGGCCGGTTTGTCGTTCCAGTCGCCGCGATGCCTCGGCCACAGCGCCGAAAGCAGTGTGATCCCGGCGGTGGGGAACAGCAGCCCGAGCTGTGTCAGCAGAAAGAGGACTGAATGGCCAAGCACGAAGCTGTTGCTTGCTCCCGTTCTGCTCGATTGGAAGGCGAATGAAATCCAGTCGTTCTGGCTATTCCAAAGCCAGAGGGGCGCAGCCAGAGCGGCCCAGATCAGAAGACTGAGATAAGGCCATGGTTGCCGCCAATGCTGCCTTGACCTTTGGTCGCTGAATGAGGCCAGAAGCAGCGAGCCAAGGACGATGAAGGCGTGATATTTGGAGAGTGTGATTGCTGCGGCAATTGCGCCAAGCTCAAGCGCTTCACGGACCGTCGTCGGTGTCAGCTGCGGGTGCCGGGACAGCCACCAGAGCAGCAGGGCCAGGCCGAGTAGCAGGGGGCTGTCTGGCAGCAGGAAAACGCCTCCGCAGAGAAAGAGCAGCGGGCAACTGCTTCCAAGCAGCACCAGCCAGAAGTGAGCCGACTTGCCGTACCAGCGCTTCGTTGCATCGGCGAGAAGGACCAAGGCCGCGGTGTAGCTCAGTAGCGAGGGCAGCCGCAGGGCCAAGGTGTTGCCGCCGATCCGTTGTCCAGCCCAGGACCAGATCCCAACGGCAACGGGGTGGTCGAAGTAGCTGAGATCAATCTGTCTGCCGTAGAAGACGTAGTAGGCCTCGTCGTATCCCGGCGGGAGCAGTGCAGCCAGCAGAAGGCGAAGACAGAACCCCAGTCCCAGGACAAACCAAACCATCTGCTCTCTTCTGTGCCAGGCGACTTACTTGAATTCCGAGATCACCAGTCCTGTTTGACCGGACAAGGCCGGGCCAACCGGGACTCCCAAGCGCGTGAGGCCCTGTGCCGCCAGGATTGCGATGGCGAATGACAGGACAACCAACTTGCGATCAGACATCGGTCAAGTCTTGATCCCGTCATTCTTTGGAGTGCTGCGTCCTCAAGCAAGAACAGCTCTTTGTCATCTCCAGCACGGTTGTTGCTCGAGACCTCGTCCACCTACTTTTTGCTTTTGTGTTTTCGAAAACCCCTCAATGTGATGCTTGTTGCATCACTGCTCTGGAGATCTAGCAAGGATCAGGTCACCGCTGGTTTGCAGAGAGGACTGCGGTGGCAAGGTCAGCTGCCCATGGCGCGAATGGGTGGCTACTTGTCATCACTGCTTTGCTGCCAGGGATTAACAGCCGATTAAGGCGATGGCCTCTGGTTTGGTGCCAGCTTAATTCCAGGCTGGAGCGTGCTTTTGCCTGTCTATCGCGTTGATTGTGAGGGGCGCCGGTCCTGATGGAGCTCGCCTTTGACGATCTAGAGATGGCAGCCCGAGAAGCCTGTCTTTGGGCAACGGAGACAGGCAGTGAGCTGCAACGGTTAGAGAACATGGCCACAGGGCAATCCGCGTTGATTGGTTGTGATCAGCCGGGTTCCCCGCTGCTCCCTCATCTCTAGCGGAGACCGGCGGCAGTTGTGTTATTCGATACGCGCTGCCTGATTAGCCTTGGTCGGGTTGGAGAAAGACCATGTCACGTACGACTCGCTTGATCAAGCGTCTCGATAAAGCACTCGCTGACTACAAAACCTTTGGGTCCCACCCCGATGCATTCGTGGACGAGCTGTTTGCAAAGATTGAGGATGATCTCCAGGTCTTGCTTGGCAAGTCAAAGCCTTCCCACTGGGAAGAAATGTATGTGGAGCGGGATCGCGCGATCATCAAAACCTTGGTTTTGAACCGCGCGATGTCCATGGGTGCATCGGACTGACGATTAGCCCGTGTAGGGGATGAAGTTGGCCTTGCGAGTGCCGCAGATCGGGCAGCTCCAGTCCTCAGGAATGGCTTCAAAGGCTGTCCCCGCGGCGATGCCGGAATCGGGATCTCCCTGGGCGGGGTCGTAGATCACGCCGCAGACCTTGCAGATCCAGCGGCCACTTGGTGCGGCTTCCTTCTTGGCGTCATCGCGCACGCCGGTGAGAACTTGCAGGGCCTGGTCGTAGCGCCCGGCATGGTGCTGCTCCACGGGGGCGAGTAGGCCGAAATTGCGGGCGGCCGTTTTGAAGATCCCTGCGTGCTCCTTGGATTCATCGATCTGCTCGTTGAATTCCGCTACGGCGTTCTCGTCGCGATCCCGCTGGGCCTGGGCAGCGAATTCCGGGTACATCACCTCGAACTCGTAGGTCTCCCCTTCGATGGCCAGCTCCAGGCAGCGCGCCAAGAGGGCATCCTTGGCGTCCTGGTCCAGGGCTTCCGGGTTCTCGACCACCAGCTCGGGGTGGAGCAAGCGGAAGTGCGCAAAGGCGTGTTCGGTTTCCTGCTGAGCGGTCTCGCGGAACAGCCGTGACAAATCGCCATGGCCCAGCTGTTTGGCCAGATCGGCAAAGAACAGATATTTGCGGTTAGCCATGCTCTCGCCGCCAAAGGCCGCTTCCAGGTTCTGCAGGGTGCCGTTGTCCATCGGTCTTGCTTCGACTGCGCCCATCCTAGGACCTAAGTCGAAGTCGTTATGAGTACGAGGAAGCGAATGAGTCTTTCTGCCTAGGGCTCGGGTGCTTGGAGTCCTTTCTTGTTTATCTATTGCGGCTTTGAATCCCGAAGCAGGGCTGCCGAGTTCGCCCCCCTCTGGTTAGATCTGGGATAAGCGCGTCTTCTTTCAGGGGCCATGGGCCATCACCAGGTATTGATCGTGGGCGGCGGGGCCGCCGGAATCACCGTGGCGGCTCGCCTGAAGAAAGCCCGTCCGGCCTTGGATATCGCCATCCTTGAGCCTTCGAGCGATCACTATTACCAACCGGGTTGGACCCTGGTGGGTGGAGGGGTCTTCAGCCTCGAGCAGACTCGCCGCAATGAAGCCAGCCTGATTCCCGCTGGCGTCACCTGGATCCGCGAGTCCGTGGCCGGCTTCGCCCCGGAGAACAACAGCGTCAGCACCAGCGGCGGCCAAGCCATCAGCTACGACGCGCTCGTGGTGGCCACCGGCATGAAGCTCAATTGGGATGCCATCAAGGGCCTTCCGGACGCGTTGGGCAAAGGCGGGGTCTGCAGCAACTACTCCAAAGATTTCGCCACTTACACCTGGGAGTGCATCCAGAATTTCAAGGGCGGTAACGCGGTCTTCACCTGCGCCCCCATGCCGATCAAGTGCCCTGGGGCGCCCCAAAAGATCGCCTACTTGGCCGATGACGCCATCAAGCGCGATCCCGCTGTGGCCGCCAAGAGCAAGGTGATCTACGCCACGGCCACCCCTGGAATCTTTGGGGTCCCGACCTACGCCGCACCGCTGCGGGAGGTCGTGGCCCGCAAGGGGATTGATGCGCGCTACTCCCACACCCTGATCGAAGTTCGCCCGGCCAGCAAAGAGGCGGTCTTCAAGGTCAGCAAAGAGGGAGAAGAGCCCCGCGAGGAGGTCATCAACTACGAACTTCTGCACGTCACCCCGCCGATGGCGGCTCCTGACGTGGTGGCCCAAAGCCCCTTGGCTGCTTCCAGCGGCTTTGTCGAGGTGGGCAAGCACAACCTCCAGCACGTGCGCTTCCCCAATGTCTTTGCCATCGGCGATGTCAGCGGCATGCCCAACTCCAAAACCGCCGCCGCCGTTCGTGGTCAGGCCCCGGTGCTAGTGACCAACCTGCTGGCCCAGCTTGAGGGCGGCCAAGGTCAGGGCTCCTACGACGGCTACAGCTGCTGCCCGCTGATCACCGGCTATGGCAAGACGATCATGGCCGAGTTCAACTACGAACAGCAGCCCGTTCCCTCCTTCCCCCTGGATCCCACCAAAGAGCGCTGGAGCATGTGGGTCATGAAGACCGCGGTTCTGCCCTGGGTTTATTGGAACAGGATGCTCAAGGGCGGTGACCACGAGCGGCGCTTCATCCCCGGGGTGAAGTAATGGCTGACGTTCTCGTCCTGGCCGCAAGCAATGGGGAAAACCTCAAGCTTGCGGAACGCTTTGCAGCGGCGGCCCGCAGCCAAGGCAACAGTGCTGAAGTCCTAGACCTCACCGCTATTGATCTGCCGCTCTTCACACCGCGGGCCCAGGAGCAGGGCACCCCGGCGGCTCTTGCCGGGCTGCAGCAGCAGCTGATGGACACTCCCCGCTGGGTGATCTGCGCTCCGGAATACAACGGCTCGATCCCGCCGGTGCTGACCAGCGCCATCGCCTGGCTTTCGGTTCAGGGCAGCGACTTCCGGACGCTCTTCAATGGCCGGCCCGTTGTGATCGCGACCCACTCGGGCGGCGGTGGCTACACGGTGATGACCGCTCTGCGGCTGCAATTGGCGCACTTGGGCGCCCATGTCGTGGGTCGTCAGCTGGTGAGCAACGGCAGCCATCCGGCCAAGGACGACAGCATCGCGGACCTGCTCGCCAGACTGCAAAGGCTTCAAGCCCCTGAGTAATGCCCCCGCTGTTGCGTCCCGCAGCTGAGCGTTTTCACAGCCAGCTCGATTGGCTCGACAGCCGGCACAGCTTCTCTTTCTCCAGTCACTACGACCCGGCCTGGATGGGCTTTGGTCCCCTGCGGGTCATCAACGACGACGTGATTGCCGCGGGGAAGGGCTTTGGCATGCACCCGCACCGGGATATGGAGATCATCACGGTGATGATCGAGGGGGAGTTGCATCACCGCGACTCCATGGGCCATGCCGAGGTGCTGCGCGCCGGGGAGGTGCAGCGCATGAGTGCGGGCACTGGCGTGGTCCATAGCGAGGTCAACGGCGGGGCGGCCCCTTGCCGTCTGCTGCAGATCTGGATCGAACCGGCCACAGCCGGCATCGCCCCGGCCTACGAACAGAAACCCTTCGCCCTGCAGCAGGGCTGGACCGCCTTGATCGATCCCGAAGCCGCTGGTGAGGCGATGGCGATCCATCGGCCCGTGCGGCTCTGGCGGGCCCAGGTGGAAGCCGGAACCCAACTGCCTTGGCCGGCTTCCGGCAGCTGCGCCAGTTGGATTCAGATCATCAACGGCGGCTTGGCGGCCCCTCAGCCCCTGTGCCGCGGCGATGGCCTGGGCCTCTCGGCCGGTGAGGCCCCGCCATCCCTTGAGGCTGGAGCAGAGGGGGTGGATCTGCTGCTCTTTGAACTGCGTTAGCGGGACACGCGTGGCTGTGTTCTGCGTTGCTGCACGGATCTGCCGTTGCGGCCACGCTTGGCGAAATGACCCTCTTCAGTCCCTTTCCCGTGGAATTCCGGCTGACGGATCGAGGCGGCGAGCCCCATCCGGTGCTTGATGACCTGTTTGAGAGCGTTGAGCTGGCCCAGAGCACTGCACTGGCTTGGCTGGTCCATCAGGGCCTGATTGATCCGGCCTTCCCTGCGGAGCTCCAGGAGCAATTGATGACGCAGTTCGTGGGCCTTGAGCGCCGAACCCCTAGCGGTGACTGGCGCACCCTGCGCTAGGTGAACGGCCGTCCCCGATGATGGTTTCACTCTGATACCAAAGTGGCCATGCCAAGCGCTGAGCGTTTTGCTGCCCTGCAGACCATTCAGCGGCGCAAGCCCGCTGCGGTGACCAAGCCATCAGCCCTGCATGAGATCTGGGCTGATGACGTCTTCACCCTGGCTCGGATGAAGGAGGCCCTGCCTCGCCAGGTGTTCAAGTCGGTTCAGAAAACCATCCGTGAAGGTGGTGCGATCGACCCGTCCGTCGCCGACTCCGTGGCGAACGCGATGAAGGACTGGGCGACCAGCCGCGGCGCTCTCTACTACTCCCACGTCTTCTATCCACTCACCAACCTGACCGCGGAGAAGCACGACGGCTTCATCACCCCGAAGAGTGATGGCCGCGCCATTACCGCGTTCACAGGCAAGCTTCTGGTGCAGGGTGAGCCCGACGGTTCCTCCTTCCCCAACGGTGGCCTGCGCTCCACCTTCGAGGCCCGCGGCTACACCGCTTGGGACGCCACCAGCCCCGCCTGGCTGATGCGCACCCCCAATGGGGTGACCCTCTGCATCCCCACGGTCTTCGTCTCCTGGACCGGGGAAGCCCTCGACAAGAAGACCCCGCTGCTGCGCTCCAACGCAGCCGTGAACCGCCAGGCCCGCCGGGTGCTGCAGCTGCTCGGTGAGACCGAGATCGCTCCGATCAACTCCAGCTGCGGCGCGGAGCAGGAGTACTTCCTGGTGGACAACGCCCTGATGGCGCTCCGCCCTGACCTGCAGCTCTCCGGCCGCAGCCTTTTTGGCGCGCCTCCGGCCAAGGGCCAGCAGTTTGATGACCACTACTTCGGCGCCATCCCGGAGCGGGTGCAGGTGTTCATGCAGGACGTGGAGGACCAGCTCTACCGCCTGGGCGTCCCCGCCAAGACCCGCCACAACGAGGTGGCCCCGGGCCAGTTCGAGATCGCTCCGGTGCACGAGGCCGCCAACGTCGCGACCGATCACCAGCAGCTGATCATGACCGTGCTCAAGAGCACGGCCAAAAAGCACGGCTTCACCTGCCTGCTGCACGAGAAGCCCTTTGCCGGTGTGAACGGCAGCGGCAAGCACGTGAACTGGTCGATCGGCAACAGCACCCAGGGCAACCTGCTGGATCCCGGCCACACCCCCCACGAGAACATGCAGTTCCTGCTGTTCTGCGGGGCTGTGATCCGCGGCGTTCACCAGTACGGCCCGCTGATGCGCGCCGCGATTGCCACCGCCAGCAATGACCACCGCCTCGGGGCCAACGAGGCTCCCCCGGCAATCATTTCGGTCTACCTCGGCAGCCAACTCGAGGATGTCTTCAATCAGATCAAGGCCGGCCAGCTCAAGAGCTCGGCCACTGGCGGAATGATGCGTCTGGGCAT
Organism: Synechococcus sp. W4D4; assembly: GCF_047716805.1. Classification (NCBI taxonomy): domain Bacteria; kingdom Bacillati; phylum Cyanobacteriota; class Cyanophyceae; order Synechococcales; family Synechococcaceae; genus Synechococcus; species Synechococcus sp. W4D4. The sequence goes on from NZ_CP180404.1 coordinate 643,738, forward strand.
CGACAGCCTGCCGGAGTTCCCCAAGGATGCCGGCGACCGTAACCGCACCTCCCCCTTCGCCTTTACCGGCAACCGCTTCGAGTTCCGCGCTGTGGGCTCCGGTCAATCCGTGGCCGGTCCCCTGGTGGTGCTCAACACCGTCCTGGCCGACTCCCTGGCCTGGATCGCCGATCAGCTGGAGGCCTGCACGGCCAAGGGCGAGAGCATCGAGCAGGCGAGCTTGGCTGTGCTCCAACAGATCACCAAGGAGCACAGCAACGTGATCTTTGGCGGCGACGGCTACTCCAGCGAGTGGCATGAAATGGCCGTCAAGGAGCGCGGTCTCGAGAACCTGCGCACCACCGCCGACGCCCTGCCGGTGCTGCAACGTCCGGCCATCCGCGACCTGTTCTCCCGCCACAACGTGCTCAGCCCCGTTGAGCTGGAGAGTCGCTACGAGGTGTACTCCGAGCAGTACTGCCTAGCGATTGAGGTGGAGGCCCGCCTGGCCGTGCGGATCGCCCGCACCCAGCTCTACCCCGCCGTTAGCGCCTACCTCGGTGAGCTGGCCGGATCCCTGCAGGAGCAGGAGGCCATTGGCTTGAATCCCTCGAAGGCGATCGCTCAGCAGATCGCTGGTCTGAACCAACAACTGCTGGACCGCGCTGCGGCCCTGGAGACGGCCCTAGGCAACGCGCCCCACGGCGCCGAGGCCCACATGCGGCACTGCGCCGATCAGCTGATGCTTCGTATGGGCGAGCTTCGCGAAGCCGCCGATGCCCTGGAGGTGCTGGTGGATGACACCGCCTGGCCCCTGCCCACCTACCAGGAGATGCTGTTCGTCCGTTAGGGCGTGGCTAGGGCAAGATCGCTGTTTTTAACAGCTCTCTTGCCCGCTCTTTGATGGGCCTGCAGTGGCACCCCTTGTTCACTGCGCTCGATCAAGCGTGACGTTTGCCATCCCTCGGGCTTCGAGCAGTGGGAGCTGAATTCATTCGGCCGTTGCCAAGCTGGGCTTGGCGATGGATGAATGCATCATTGGTCTTGAAGATGTGTACGCGTTGCTGAGTGCCGTTTCGATCAGCAGTCACTCCTTTGAAGAGGTCAGCTAGAAGGACCCTGGAGACCAAGCCCAACCCGCGCGATGGCCGCACATTGAACCAGGCTCATGCCGCGCAGCATGCCTCTTAATAACCTCCAGGTGCGGAGTGAAGGAACATTCACTTGGGCGACGTCTCTGCGCTGCTGAACTTTGCGCTTGATAGCTTGAGTCTTGAATAGGCAAATCTGCTTCTTGTTTCCCTTTTGGGATGCGTCAACGGTGGCAGTTGTATCCATGCGACCATTGAGTTGGAGTTTTAAATGGTCTGCAGGCCCAACATGCAGGTCTGAATCAGTGACTCAGGCCATTGAGGAATTGCGTCATTCTCGGACTTATCACAGTTGTCGCCAGAGCTGGTGAACTTGGGATCACTTCCTGGTTTTGCGTCTAACTACTGACAAACGACTTGGGGAAACCTTGGGGGCGCTCAAGCTGAGGCCTTTCTGTAGTTTCGCAGCAACGAGGAGTTTACGATCACCGACAATGAACTGAGGGCCATCGCTGCGCCAGCGATCATGGGGTTGAGCCAACCCATCGCTGCGATCGGTATCCCCAGGCTGTTATAAGCAAAAGCCCAGAAAAGGTTCTGGCGGATCTTCCTCATCGTGGCCTTGGAGAGCCCGATCGCGGTCACCACGTCGCGTAGGTCATTTCCGAGAAGCAGAAGATCACCAGCTTCTTTGGCTACATCGGATCCCGAGCCAATAGCGATGCCGATGTCAGCAGTGGCCAAAGCAGGGGCATCGTTCACACCATCACCGACCATCGCCACGATTTGGCCCGTGCTCTGCAGGCTTTTGATCGTGGCGGCCTTGTCTGCTGGGCGCACCTCAGCGATCACCTCGCTGATCCCTAGCTCTGCAGCAATGGCCCTGGCGGTCGTGCTGTTGTCGCCGCTCAGCATCACAACACGAATCCGCCGCTGTTTGAGGAGCTCGACCGTCTGGCGTGATTCCGGACGAACCGTGTCGGCTACTGCGAGCAGCCCCAGCACCTCCGGACCGTGTCCAAGCACCATCACCGTATTCCCTGCAGCCTCGAGCTGCTGCAATTGATGCTCTACCCCTTCACTGAGCTCATCGATAAACCGCTCGGCCAGGGTGCGATTCCCTAGCCAGAGGTTTCGTCCGCTCACTACGGCCTGCACTCCCTCCCCGACCTGAGCCTCAAAATCGACAGTTGGCAGAAGCGGTAGCCCCTCGGCGGCAGCGGCTTCCAGCAGGGCCGACGCAAGGGGATGCTCAGAGCCGTGCTCTAGCGCGGCCGCCAGCTGCAGGATCACCTGCCTTGTTCGCTCCCCCAGCGGGACAACCTGCGTGAGAGAGGGCTTTCCTTGGGTCAGGGTGCCGGTTTTGTCGAACACCACGGTGGTGAGCTGCTCTACACGCTCCAGGACTTCACCGCTACGGATCAGGATGCCTAGCTCAGCACCCTTCCCTACTCCCACCATCAAGGCTGCGGGCGTGGCGATACCCAGTGCACAGGGGCAGGAAATCACCAGCACGGCAATGAAGGCCAGCAGGCCACTACTGAAACTGCCGGCCAGGGTCCAGAGGGCAAAGGCCCCGAACGCCAAGGTCACCACTGCTGGTACGAACCAGGCCGCGACCCGATCGGCCAGCACTTGTACTGGCGCGGAGCTGACCTGGGCCTCCTCCACGATGCGGATGATCTGTGCCAGGGCTGTGTCTGCCCCCACTCGAGTGGCCTCAAAGCGCAGTAGGCCATGGCCGTTGAGCGTGCCACCGATGAGTTCTGAGCCGGTCTGCTTGCTCACGGGGAGCGATTCGCCGGTAACAAGCGCCTCATCCACGGACGAGGTCCCACCAACGACAACTCCGTCGGTCGGTACCTTTTCTCCGGGCCGCACCAGCACCAGATCACCGAGCCGCACCGTCTCGGCCGGCACCGTCATTTCTTGGCCTGATCGAATGACGGTTGCATTGGCCGGCTGGAGATCCAGCAGTCGCCGCACGGCTGCGGAGGAGCGCTGCTTAATGATCTCCTCCATATATTGACCGAGCAGCACAAAGGTGATGACGACGGCCGACACCTCGAAGTAAACACTCCCCTCGTCTATGCCGACCGGAAGCCACTGCGGAGCAAAGACCACGACCACGCTGTAGGCGTAAGCCACAGAGGTGCCTAGCGCGATCAGGACGTCCATATTCAGGGCCCGACGCCTTAGGGCCGACCATGCCCCCACATAAAAACTCCACCCCCCGAACACCTGTACGGGCGTAGCCAGCAGGAATAGCCATACCCCCCATGTGAGCCAGGGAAGCTGGGCTACCGGAGTCATGTTGATGATGCTCACCCCGGCGGCCAGGGCGAGGAACGCACTCGCGCGCAGAATCGCTAGAGCCAGCACTCCACTCAGCGCAATCCCAATACGGCGGCGCATACGCCGCAGCTGCTGTTGAGGGGCTAGGAAAGTCTGTTGGCAGCCCTCGCTGCAGAAGTAGTAGGTGCGTCCTGCTCGTGTGGCGGACAGGGCAGTGGCTGTGGGCACGACCATGCCGCAGATGGGATCCTTGGCCATCAGGCTCAAGGTCTGTGCGGGTGTTCTGCTGTCCATGACGTCAGGTCGGGGACCTGGCTTGAGTGGTCGTCATCAGTCATCCCGGACTCGCTTATGAACAATCTTCCGGGGCTGCTGTTGGCAGTGGGGGTGTTAGCGATTGCATCTCTTGGAGCAGCTGAATAGAACGAACACCGCGGTGTTTATAGCGACTATTCCCCAGTGACGATAGGCGGACGTGTTTGCTTGATTCATTCCTGTCTGCCTGTATTCGGTTGATTGTCTTTTGCTCCTTGGTCACTATGTCCGCGACAGCGCAATACTCGCCATGCATGAATCGGTGTATCAGCGGTCAAATGGGAAAAGTCGATAGGGAAGCGAACCCAGGATATGGTCTGTGCGCTCCAGCAATAGGTATCTATTGCTGACAAATAGAAAGCCTGAGGACGAGGTGGTTTCGTTATGAAAAGTGATTGTTGCGTATCGATATTGTGGCTTTCATGTCGCTTTCATGTGGCTTTGCAGCAATAAGAAACTTCTGATCACCAATGTTGAGATGAGATCATCACTGCGTCTCAGCGTCAGAGCGTGATTCGACCCAGTTGGCCCTGAATCTTTTTTCTTCGTGTGTCTGGAGTCCAGCTTTTATGACTGCGGAGCCTGGCGTTTGTGATGCTCAAGATGTTGTTGGTGTTTGCAGGGTGGTTCTCTTGTATCACAGCAACCTCCATGCATTGGGCCGTGATGTGGATTGTTGATGGGCGTATTTGGAGGTGGATGTTGGCGTTGGTGTTGTTGCGCATTCGCCGTTGATAACGCGCCTGCTGACAGCAGGCCAACTATGGCAGGGATTGCCAGGATTGATTTTTCGTAGGAAGTTTTCCTCATTGAAATCGATATTGCTTGTGGGGTTCATTCCCAGTGAAGACAACCCCATTGCAGTGTTTATTCATTTCAGCGATAATGCCCAAAATCTGCATACCTCGAGACTGCATCGGCTTTGTCAAGCCTCTGAGCAAATAATTGGAGCGCCAGCACACCAATCCGCGAGGCAGCTCTTGGAATGCCGCAGCGCTACCCCGAGCTGATGCGCTGCAGCTCTGCGAGGGGCTATGGGTCTCTAACGGCGGAGGCCATTCCTTGGCGCTTGGCTCAAGAGTGCCGTGCCGAACTGGGCGTAGAGCGCAGGGAGCACCACGAGAGTCAGCAGCGTTGAAGTGGGCAATCCACCAAGCACAACGATGGCTAGCGGCTGCAGGATCTCGTTCCCTGCCCCGAATGCCAGGGCAAGGGGCAGCATGCCGAGTGCGGAGGTGAGGGCTGTCATCAAGATTGCGTTGAGCCGTTCCAGACTTCCTTCACGCAGAACTTCCGTCAGCGTCTGACTGGAGGCATGGCGGCGGCTGTAGTTATCGACCAGTAGTAGTCCGTTGCGAACGGCTACACCGAACAGGGTGATGAAGCCCACGAGGGAGGCAATGGAGAGCACGCCACCACTGATGACAACTGCTACCAGGCCACCCACAAGGGCCAGGGGAAGATTGATCACGATCGCCAGCGTGGCTGGCCAGGAGCGCACGGCCATCCACATCAAAAGCGTGATCACCGCGGCAGCAAGCAAGCTGTAGGTCAGCAAATTGAAAGTCGCGCGTTCTTCTGCCTCGAACTGCCCGCCGTAGCGAATCACATAGCCTCTTGGGAGCTTGATCCTCTTGGTGAGGGTGCGCTGGATGTCATGCACCACTGAGCCGAGAGGCCGATCGCTGACATTGGCCGAGACGACGATCAACCGTGAGACATCCTCACGATTGACGATATTTGCACCAAGGTCGTAGTCGACTGAGGCCACCTCCCCTAGGTAGATCAATGTGCCCGATGCAGTCAAGAGCGGAAGGGCTCGAATCGCATCCAGGTCGTTGCGATCATGCTCTGGGACGCCAACAAACACGTCCAGGGATTGCTGTCCATCATGGATACGGCCGACTACTTTTCCGTTCAATGCGATCTCGGCCTGAGTCGCCAGCTCCTGAATCGTGCTGCCGCTGGCCATCACTGCGTTGCGGTTGAACTGCACGCGCACCTGCTGGATGGGTAATTGCGGATCAAGTTGTAGATCGACAACTCCTTCGATTGGATGGATGGCCTCGCGGACTTCCTCTCCGATCCTGCGTAGTTCCTCGAGGTCTGGCCCGTAGATCTTGACCGCAATGGCACTTCTCACTCCTGAGAGCACCTCATCCATTCGGTGGGAGATGAAGCCTCCGACATTTGGTGCGACGCCCGGCAGCCGCAAAAAAGCCTCTCGCAGAGCACGAATGGCCCCGGAGCGATCAGCCATAGCCTGATCGCTTAACTCCACATCGACATGGGCCATGTTTACCCCGGCCCCATCGGCATCACCGGGTGCGCGTCCCGCTCGAACCTGCACCCACTGGAATCGAGGATCCCCACTCAGTGAGTGGCTTAGCGCTGCCCCCGCTCGGCTGGTCATCTCCAATGACACCCCGGGGTAGAGAACCATTGAGTTCACCAGGGATTGCTCTCTGAACTCAGGAAGGAAGACCCGTCCCAGACTGGGCAGAATCAGAGCGGTCGCTACAACACAGGCCAAAGCAGTTGTTAGGACACGACGGGGTGATCTGAGGGTTGCCTCGAGGATGGGCCGATAGAGACGCTCCGCCCGATCCACGATCCATGTGTTTTGGATCGGCAGTGCTCTTGGAGCGAGCAGCAATGCACAAAGGGCTGGCGACAAGGTGACGGCGACCAGGGTTGATGCTCCAATCGAGAGCAGGTAGGCCAGTCCCATCGGTTCAAAGATTCGTCCCTCGACACCGGAGAGAGAAAAGATGGGTGTGAAAACCACCAAGATGATCAGAGTGGAGAGCATCACTGGCTGGCGCACTTCTAGAGAGGTCTCATAGACCACGTCCAAGGGATTCTTGGGGTCGGTTGCTCTTTGATTGCGCCGCAATCCTCGATAGCAGTTCTCCATGTCGACGATCGAGTCATCAACGACCGATCCGATCGCGACAACGAGACCGCCCAACGTCATGGTGTTGATTCCTAACCCCAAGGCCTTCATCAGCAAGAGACCAATCAGCAGCGAGAGGGGAATCGCACTCAGGCTAATCAGCGCTGCCCGCCAGTTCATCAGAAACAGCGTGATGATCAGGGCGACGATCACCACTCCGGAGATCAATGATGAACTGACATTCCTGATGGCCGTGTCGATGAAGTTGGCCTGTCGGAACGTGATTTGAAACTCGACGTCTTTAGGTAGTGTCCGGCTGATGGCGTTGATGCGTTCTTCCACCGCCTGCGTCACTGTTGGTGTATCGACATCCGGTTGTTTATTGACCATCAGCACGACGGCTGGCGCACCGTTGAAGCTGGCTTCCCCACGCCGCAAGGCTCCTCCTCTGCGGACTTCTGCGACATCCCTTAGGGAGATCGACGTTCCGTTGCGTCCTTTCACGGCGGATTGCGCCAAGGCCTCACTCGAGCGTGCGCTGCCATCAATGCGCACTAGGGCTTCTCGCCCGCCTTGGATTAGAAAACCGCCAGGACCGCTGTGGCTTGCGGCAGCGGCCGCTTCCCCAACTTGAGTGAGGGAGAGTTGATTCCGGTGGAGTTTGGCTGGGTCAACCCACACCTGTTGCTGGATCTCATCTCCCCCGTAAATCGTCACCTGCGCCACGCCGGGAATCTCCAGCAGCGGATGAGTGAAGCTCGACGCCACTAGTTGGCGGAGTTCGAGTTCCGGTGTGCCTCCCCCGGGCTTGAGGCTGAAGGCGACCTGCAGGACCGTACCTAGCGGAGAGACCAGGGGTGAAATTTCCGGCTCATCAGCCGTTGGGGGCAGTTGCGACCGCACCGGCTGGAGGCGTTCGGAGACGGCCTGCCGGGCCTGGTTGATGTCCACATCAGCCGCGAAGACCACCTGCACCATCGACAGCCCGACCTTGGACGATGACCGCACTGTTTCCACCCCGGGGACTCCCTGTAGGGCTGACTCGATTGGGAGGGTGATGTCCTTTTCGACCTCCGCCGGTGCGAGTCCCGTTGCATTGGTCTGGACGTCCACCTGCGGCGGTGCAAAGGGAGGGAAAACATCCAGCGGCATCTGCTGGATGGCGAAGAGCCCCCAGGTACTGACCAAGATGGCTGCGGCGACGATGAGCCAGCGGCGGGCGATCGAAAACCGAAGCGTGGCGTTGAGGAGACGCTCAAGCATTACTTGCTGCTAGGGCGTCCCCGGACAATGCCGATGCCAATGGCGCTCACGACGGCAAGGGCCCCCACGACACCCAGAACATTGAGCGGCTTTTCGGTCGCTTCATTGGCTCCCGTCTTGCTCTGGTCCTGAGGTTGCTGGGTTTTCTTGGACTCGGCGTAAAGGCTTAAGGCACCTTGAACCACCACGTTCTCACCTGGGGTGACGCCCGTGAGCACCACAACACGCCCATCCCGTGCATCGCCGGTGGTCACGATTACCGGGTCATAGGTGCCTTCGCTTTTGACGAAGACCAACGTCTTCCCATCGGCTTGGATGACAGCGCTCATCGGGAGGGTGACTCCCGCTGGATCGTTCTGAGCTGGTTCGGTGCTGATCCCTAGAAGGACATCCTGTTCACTGTTGCTTTTGACTTGCCTGATATCACCCTGCTGTTGAAATTCATCACCGTGCCCCACGTGGGCGATCACCGGAACAATGACGCTCACCCCGGCTCCCAGAATGCAAGCCGAGGCAAGAGTTCGAACAACGGAATGGAGCACGGACTCGTTCATGCATGGCTTCTCCAACCATGGCGAGGCAGCGAGAGAAATGCCTGAACCAGCAACAGTTCTCAGCTGTCTGGCTCAGGGGCTTCCCGACTAATCATTTAACCAAAAGCGCCCGCTGTCCCGAGGGAGCCATCTGATTCGGGAGTCCTCGAAACTCGAGAGCAAGTGGGATCGATGAAGGGTTCAGCCGCCAGCCGATAGCGCTGCCATTGAAGAAGCTCAAATTCAATTGGGCACTTGAAGGATCTGGGACCAGCTCAAAAACGAAGGTCTTTCTTTCGCGTTGGAACGAGAAGAGAAAGCCCAGACAGGATGATGACCAGTGTAAGTATTCCGAGCGTTGCGGAGTAGTAGGGCTGCAGGTTGATGGGGCCGAAGCGTCCTGTATGGATCTTTAGCAGCCAGAAAGCATCAATTCCCTGCTCAAGTAATCCGCTATAAATCGATCCTGATAGAGCCGTAATTAACAAGGGCGCGGCCGCGATGGGTACGAGAAGTCGGTGGATCTTCCGTGCCTTCATTGCTTTCTTTGGGCTCGATGCAGTTCAGCTTCGTCACGGCAAGGCATCCATGCACCATTGTTTTGATGGGCGCCTTCGCATCCGAGCTTCTTTGCTTGCTCGAGTGCAGCTGCTTCTGTCTTGTAGATCCCTTTGCTGTGGGCGATGGAAGCCTGTGGAAGGATGCCAATCATGGCCAACGAAAGCAAGAGTCTTGAGAGTCCGGCTCTCGGACTCTTTTGATGAAAAAGACGCATCATCTTTTTGCCTTGATGGAGAAAAGGTGATCAAATTGCCGATACTCAGGCTTGCTTAGCCCCTGATGTTTGAGCATTTGCCTTAAGCGGTTGATCTCGTGCCTTTGACTGCGGATGATTTGCTCTGAGAGTCTTTGGATTGTCGTGCTTCTTGACTTTTTCAAGGCATCGTGAGCCATCTGCAGTGCTCCGCCATGGTGCATCAGCATTCCCTCCAGAAACCAGACGACCCTGGTTTCTGGAGTCGGCTTGGTTCCCGTCATTTGCATCCCCTGAATTTGCGCAGGTGTCATGCGTACAAGCTCAGCCTGGTTGTTTGGGTTTGCTCCAGAGCGCCAAGCAACTGGGTAGACGGGTGCGTCTGGATACCAGGCTCTGCGCCACTGGAGCATCGCCTTGATCTCCTTGGCCTGCTCGTACCAAATGTCATTGGCTAATGCGCCAAGACCAGGTGCGCCGATATTGAAAACCTCTTCGCTCATTCGCAAGGCACCCGTGTGGTGCTGAACCATTGCGTCGAGCCATCGCAAGTCGTACGTGGTGCCAGCGGGTCCTAGATCGTGCTGGTGTTCATGGCCGGCATGGGGTGCATCAATTGGCTTTGGGGCACTATGTGCTTCCGGCATCGCGTGATGACCGTGATGCATGTGGTCGTGATGCTGTTGCGTCATCACCGGAGCAGCCCACATGGTTGTGGCGGTGATGGCAGCAAGCAGACGGTTCACGGAAGGGCCAGGGCTGATCAATCATTAGAGCCTCCACCAACTGGAGAGTCAATCCGTTTCTACTGGGATGAGGGCTTGCTGGAGCCCACTTCAAGCAGTCAATCGTGCAATCGACGCTTCAACGAACAGATGTTCGCGGAGTTGGCCTTGATCTCTCGCTTGCGGGCTATGGATCTTCCACTCGTCAACGTCGCGTACTCCAGTCCACCCTCAGAAGCAAGGTGGAAGAGATAGGGGCCCGCTTGGTTGAGCGGTCCCTGTTGAAAGAGGAGCTCTGGTTCCCTTGGGGCCTGAGGATGCCTTGACTGCCTTTTGACCGTAATGACAGTTCTCTATCACCTAGATCTCAATCGGCGGCGGCAGAAGTCGAACCTGTGAGCTAGTGCATCCCAGCTCGATTGATAAGTCCTGGGTTGTTCTGGTGAGCGTGTGCTCTCTGCCAGTACAGCAGCTCAAGCGCTGTACCTCATCCAATCTGCTCTGATGGTTTTCTGCAGCAATCTGCTGCAACGGTTGTTGTTGCTTCGGCTTCTCCTCACTTACCAGGAGATGATGGTCGTCTTTTAGGGCGCTAGCAGCTTTGGCTTCGGCAGCTGCCCTGGGAGTCCATCCCTTAAGGGCCGCTGCCGGGCCATCCAAACCCGTTTGGCGATCGGGCCCATTAGGCCTCGGCTCAGCGCTAACCCGTGGCGCAGCGCATCAGTGCTTCCAATCCAGTGGCCCTGGCGTGCCTCGGCCTGCTGCAGGCTCTGCAATCGATTGACCTCTGGTCGCCGTCTGCGCTCGATTGTTTCCGCTGCGGTGTCAAGGTCCTGGCCGGCCAGCAGCTGTTCGGCGGCAACAGCGCTGTCCCGCAGGGCCAGGTTGATGCCCTGGGCGCGAACCGGACTCATCGGGTGGGCGGCATCGCCAAGCAAGAGAAGGCCTGGTTGCCACCAGCGCTCCGCCATGCCGACCTGGACCTTGAAGCGCACTGGAGCACTAAGCGCGTTCCCCCGCTCCCGAAGCAGCTGGGCTAGGGGCTCTGGCGCCAGTGTTGCCAGTCGCTCAGCCCAGGCCTCGGCGTTGAGACTCTCAGCGCTGTCCTCTTTCCTGAGCAACCAGGCCAGCTGCAGTTGGCCCGAGGCATTCAGGCAGGCACTGCCGATCCGCCCTCCGGCAACGAGGGTCTGGAAACCCCAGACGCAGTCCTTGGGGATTGGCCCGGGCAATTCAAACCACAGCAGCTCCAGGGGCTTGCCCGAGGTGCGGAGCTGGATCCCTGCCTGTTGACGTAGGAGTGATCCGCGGCCATCGCAGCCGATCACCAGGTCGGCCTCCAGTTGCTCGCCGTTGCTGAGTTCCACGCCACTGATGCGCGCCCCCCGTTGAATCACGCGCCGGACGGCTTGCCCAGGGCGCCAGTGCAGCGTGGGGCAGCGCAGCGCCCGCCCAAGCAGCGCCTCCAGCAAGGTCTTCTGGGGCACCAGGCGACAGGGCTGCAGGGACCCCAGAGGTTCCGCGACGTGAAACAACCGGCGCCGCTCAAGCCAGACGCTCCAGCCTTCCAAGGGGCGCTGCGGCAGGTCCCTGAGGAGTGATAGCAGCCCCATTTGGGCCAGGGCCTCCTGGCCGCTGGGCATCAGGGCATCACCACGGAACTGCCGGCTGAAGCGCTCACTGGCTTCGATGAGCTCGACCTGGGCTCCGCCTTCGGCAAGCTTGAGCGCGAGGCTCAGGCCAGCGGGTCCCGCTCCGACAACGATGAAACGGGGCGGTGGGGTCACTCAGCCGTCAGCAGCCTGAACCCAGTGAAGAACAGAGAGATCCCAAAGAGGGTGCCGACGGCCCAGAGGCTGTCGCTGGGCCACTCCGCCACCAGTAGGCCACCCAGGAGTGCCGTCACGAGACCATCGGCCAGCACCAGGCCCCGCGCTTCTGCCTGGTTGGCGGCGGCGGAGGCCAGCTCCATCACTCCTTCGAAGATCAGAAGCAGGCCGACGAAGAGCGTCAGGCTGATTTCACTTTCGACCGGGTAGGCCACCACCCAGATGCCAGCAATGACATAGAAGAGGCCCGAGAGCGCCCGAAAGATCTTTCCTTTGGTGTCCTCGGCTTGGCCGATGCGCAGTAGTTGGGTGATTCCAGCCACCGCGGCAATCACGCCAAAGCTCAAGGTGAGGGCGGTGGCGGAAATGAAGGGCAGTGCGATCGAGGTGACCCCAGCCAGAACAAGCAGCACGGCGGCGATGCGACGCAGGGTGTTGGGGGCCACAGACCGACTACGAAATCAACCGAAAGCTAGGAACGCTTTCCCTATTTGCCTGCCCCGTTCTTAGGGTGCGAACACAGTTGTGTGTGCAGCCCAGAGCCCCATGGCCGCGATCTTCAGCGACAACAGCCTCACGATCGGGCGCACCCCACTGGTTCAGCTGAACCGCATCACTGAGGGCTGCGGAGCGCGGGTGCTGGCCAAGATCGAAGGTCGTAATCCCGCCTACTCGGTGAAGTGCCGGATCGGTGCGGCCATGGTCGCGGCAGCTGAGCGCGACGGTCTGCTCGGCCCCGGCAAAGAACTGATTGAGCCCACCAGCGGCAACACGGGCATCGCCTTGGCCTTCGTGGCAGCGAGTAAGGGGATCAAGCTCACCTTGACCATGCCAGAGACGATGAGCCTGGAGCGGCGCAAGCTGCTGACGGCCTTTGGCGCCCATCTGGAACTCACCGAGGGCCGGCTCGGAATGACAGGGGCGGTGAACCGGGCCAAGGACATCGCCGCGAGCGACCCCGATCGCTACGTGCTGCTGCAGCAGTTCGTGAATCCCGCGAATCCTCAGGTGCACCACGACACCACGGGGCCTGAGATCTGGAGCGATACCGATGGCAATGTCGACGTCTTTGTCTCCGGCGTCGGCACAGGCGGCACCCTGACCGGGGTGAGCCGCTATATCAAGAACACCCTGGATAAGCCCCTGCATACGGTGGCGGTTGAGCCGATCAACAGCCCGGTGATCAGCCAGACCAAGGGCGGCCATGCCCTGCAGCCCGGTCCCCACAAGATCCAGGGCATCGGTGCTGGCTTCGTCCCAGGGAACCTGGACCTGGCCATGGTCGACTCGGTCGAGCAGGTCAGCGATGAAGACGCTGTGGAGATGGCCCGTCGCCTCGCCAAGGAGGAGGGGATCTTGGCCGGCATCAGCTGCGGGGCTGCCGCGGTGGCAGCCCTTCGCCTGGCCAAGGATCCAGCCCATGCCGGCAAGACCATCGTCGTGGTCCTCCCCGACTCCGGTGAGCGCTATCTGAGCTCGGTTCTCTTTGAGGGGATCTTCAACGAGCGGGGCTTGCCGATCGCCTGATCAGTCCGCCATCGGGGTGACGCCCTGCAGCCTTTCGTTCAGCTGCATGGCCATGGACTGACGGCCGACGGCCAGCACCTTCAGGGTGTCTTCGTGCATGCGCAGTTGTGCATCGGCAACCTGCATGCCGCGGACCAATTCTTTGACCTCTTCCGGAAGACCGTTGAGGTCGTAACGCTTCCCTTCAAAGGTCAGAACGGGGGGGATCTGGGCGGCGGAGTCGGTCACGACACAAGGCGGTAGACCGGGCCACCTTACGGGTCTTTCTTGGTCTCTGCTGGCGCAATTTGCTTTGGAAGGGGGCGCAGCGGCCGCTTGAAAAAGAACATCAACAACTGCCCAACCTGGGTGGTGGTCGTGAGCTCCCAACCCTCCTTACCCAGAAGATTCAGGAAGTACTGGAGTTGCTCGGCGGGGTGCTTCGGTGCGGCCTTTGCCTTGGCCTGTTGATCGGGTCCGTACTGCTGCGGAAATTCCCGGCTGATGAATTCGGGGCTGAGCTTGCCGCCCATCCGCTCACTGGCCACCTTCGGGTCAGGGGGAGCAGGCGGATTGTTGTTGTCCACATTGATGTGGATGACCCGATACTCCCAGACGGGCATCTCACCGAGTGGCTTGGCGGTGGGCCCTGGATCCGTCATGGGACCAGGTTAAGCACCGCGAATCAGCTGGCGTTCGCAGAGGTCGCGGTAGCGGCCCGGGCGGCTGATCAAGAGATCGTGGTTGCCCTGATCAACAATCTGGCCGTTCTCCAACACCAGGATGGAGTCGGCCTCCTGCACGGTGGAGAGGCGGTGGGCAATCACCAGGACCGTTCGGCCCTGCATCGCTTGATCAAGGCCCCGTTGCACGGCTTCCTCCGCTTCAGCATCCAGGGCGCTGGTGGCCTCATCCAGCAGAAGCACCGCCGGGTTGCCGAGGACTGCCCGGGCGATAGCCAGGCGCTGGAGTTGACCGCCGGAGAAGTTGCTGCCCCGTTCTTCAACGCGTGCGTCGTAGCCCCCCGGAAGGGCCTCGATGAAGACATCGGCATTGGCCAGGCGTGCAGCCGCTTGGATCTGTTCGCGGCTCGCCGGGCGGCCAAAAGCAATCGCTTCGGCCACGGTCCCGGAGAAGACGGCGCTCTGCTGGGGCACCAGCGCGACGGCCGTCCGCAACTCGGCTGCCTTGAGGTCCGCCAGGTTGCGGCCGTCCAGCAACACCGCTCCGCCTTGGGCGGTGTTGAAGCGCAGCAGCAGTGAAAAGAGGGTGCTCTTGCCTGCACCGGAGGGACCCACCAGGGCCACCACCTGACCCGGTTTGACCTGTAAGGACAGGTTCTTCAGGACAGGCTGCTTCGGGTCATAGCCGAAGTTCACCTGCTCTAAGAGCAGCTCGCCGGCAACGCGGCCCAGGGGTTGGGCATCGGGGCGGTCGGGTTGCTCTACGGCTTCCCGTTCGATCTCCCGCAGTCGCTTGAGGGAAGCCTGGCCCTGCTGGAACTCGTTGAAGTTTGTGGTGAGGTGGCTGATCGGGTCGATCAGCATCAGCAGAGCTGCGACATAGCTGCTGAAGCCCTGACCATCGAGGTCGCCACTTTGGATCCGAGCTGCGCCCATCAGCAGCACAGCCAAGATGCCGGCGGCCTCAAGGAATCCCACCACGGGGTATTGCAGGGCCAGCAGCTTTTGGGTCCGGTAGCGGGCCTTTCGGTGCAGGTCGATCTCGACCTCAAAGCGCTGCTGCAACCAGGGTTCAGCGGCAAAGGCCCGCACCAGGGGGAGCCCTGAGATGGCCTCGCCCAGTAGGGCGGCCAATTCGCTGACTTGCTTTTGGCTCTTCTCTGCGGCGCCCATGACCTTGGCACCAAAGACGCTGACCAGCACCGCCACCAAGGGAGCAAGCAGCAGGGTCCCGATGGACAGCTTCCAGTCCAACCAGACCATGTAGCCGAAGACCACGACCAGCTGCAGAACCGAAGGGGTGGTGTCCTGGATGGTCTTGTAGATGACCTCACCAACCCGGTCGGCGTCTTCGGTGAGGCGGTAGGTCAGGTCGCCGGCGGAGAGCTTCTCGAGGACCCCGAAATCCAGGCGCTGGAGCCGTGCAAAGAGACGGCGGCGCAGTTCCTGGCTGACCTGCAGCGCCGGTCCGGCCAAGAGGGTGTCCTGGCCAAACTGAGCCACCTTCTGGAGCATGAAGACCGTCAGGGCCAGGCCGATGACCTGGAGCACCCTGTTGAAATCACCGGCACCAATGGCAGGAATCAACTGACCGGCCAGCCAGGCCAGCAGCGGCCAGCAGAGCACAAAGACGAGCATGCAAGCCCCACCGGCAATGAGTGCGGGGCGGTGGGGCTTCAGCAGCGGCAGCAGACGCCGGAAGCCGGCCGATGAGGGAGCAAGCATCGAGGCAAGCTATCAGCGCTTTTTGAAACGACTGCCGCTGGAAGAAAGAGTCTCTGGTCGTTTAGGGAAAGGTCCACGCACGCTGTGTCGACGCAAGCTGGTCGAGCTGCTGGCGTACGGCCTTGTCTGATTGGCGCTTGATCTGGCTAGGTCCACTCATCCAGGCTCGGTGCCCATGCACAGTCGCTTCGCATGGCTGAGCAGGTCGTTGAGCTCACTGGCCGTCTCTTCGGCACTCTTCGGCTTTGCCAAAAGAAAGCCTTGAAAGCCATCACATCCCAGTCGCTTGAGTTGCTGGAGTTGTTGGATCGTCTCAACTCCTTCGGCTAGGGATTTCAATCCCAGTCCGTGGGCGAGTTGGGTTGTGGCTCGAACAATCGCATAGTCATTAGGGTCTCGCTCCATATCTGTGACAAAGCCCTTGTCAATTTTGAATCCCTTGAGTGGCAGCCTCTGCAACGTTTTCAGATTGGAAAATCCTGTACCAAAATCGTCAACCCAAAGACAAACCCCCAGCTTTTGAAGTCTTTGAAGGCGCATTGCTGCGTCATTCGGATTTTTGAGTAGTGCAGTTTCTGTGAGTTCCAGCTCGATACGATTGGGTGAAAGACGCTCCTGCTGACAGATTTCGGCTATTAACTCATCGAGCGGGTCTGCATCGGGATTGAGTTGTTCGGCTGAAACGTTGATAGATAGTTTTGGAATGTGGATGTTGTTGCGCTCCAGCTCGGCGAATTGTTGAACTGCTGTTTTTAAAGTCCAGCTCCCAATACCTTCTATTAATCCACTCTGTTCGGCGATAGGGATAAATCTTGTGCACGGAACAAACGCTTCCCCTTGGCGGTTCCAGCGAAGCAGTGCTTCTGCTCCCATGAGGCTGCCGTTGTGATCAAACTGCAGCTGATAGTGAAGTTTGAGTTCATTTCTTTCTATGGCCCTCGAGAGTTTTTGCTCGAGGTCGAGGGCCTCGCGAATCGACGTGCTGAGAGATTCTGAGTACACCTGAACTTTCCCTTGGCCGCGTCTTTGAGCAGCAGCAAGAGCTGTTCTGGCGGCTTTAATCGGATCGTCATCGGCTGTCGTGATGCCAGGCCAGGTGCTGATTCCAACGCAGGCACTGAGGTGTATGGATGGCAATCTTTCTAGGCTCCTCGAGGCTGTTCGAAGACTCTCCTGTAAGCGTTTGCCATGCTGGATGGCGTCCTCAGTGCTCTTGACTACGTCTGTCTGAATGATGACAAAGCTGTCGCTGTCGAACTTTGCAAGCCAGTCTTTGGGGGCGATCTGATCGCGAAGATGTCTCGCTAGCCAGACTAAGAGTCTGTTCCCATTTGAGATTCCAAAAGTGTCATTGATCTCTTCGAAATGATCGATATCTAGGCAGGTGACTGTGATCGTGGTGTTTTTGCTGGCTCCACTGATGATGTCACTGATGTAGATCTCTGTTGCTGCTCGATTGGGTAAATGTGTGAGTCTGTCTGTTTGGATGGGCTCGTATCTTTCGCCTTTAGTGATTTGAAGCTCTGGGTACTCCTGTATGGTCCCGATGGAGTAGAGGGGGTGCCCTTCGTTGTCGAAGCTTGTAAAGCAGCGATGATCCACAAAGCGCTCAGTACCATTCTTCAATCGAAGTCGATGCTCGATTCGAGTGGCTTGTCCGCTCAATTGTGATTGCTGGAGTTCCGTTCGGACTCGCTCTCGATCTTCTTTGGCAACGACATCGAGTAACTGGTCCATGGTCTGCCCGCTTCCTTCCTCCGAGCGAAGAAGCTGACAGAGCTGCGGCGACCAGAGCATCGACCCATCGCCACCATGCTTCTGCAGCCAGCAGCCAAGTTTGAGGTGGTACTCGGCATCCAGTAGCAGCTGAAGCATGGCCTCTGGATCACTGACTGCTCTTGACAGAAGGCACGACGAACCAACTCTTCAGCTCAACCCTAGTCACAGATCTGAGTGAGATCTGCTTCGAGTGAAAGGCTTTTTCCTCAGGGTTGGCCAATAGGTTGAACTTGGCCTCAGGCTGCCCCCTGGATGTCTCGGAGATCCCTTCCTGGCCTACTGCTGGCTGCCTGCCTTGTCTGGTTCGTTGGGTCTTGCGCTTCACGTCGCCCCTCCATTGATGTCCCTGTCTCGAGTTGGCCTGGCTATGAGTACTTCTATTTGGCTCGCGAGTTGGGGTTTGATCGGGTCGAGGGTATTGAGATCTTTCCTCGGCAGTATCCAGATCCTCAATCCATTGTTCATGCTTATCTCAGGGCAGAGCTTCCGATAGCACAATTAACCACTATCGAGTTGGTTGAACTTTGTGCTCGAGTGCCTGAGCGGTGTCCGGTTGTTGTCTTGGTTCTGGATGAGTCAGTCGGGGCTGATCAGATCATTTCTGTTCCGTCACTCCGCTCAATTCGAGATCTGAAGGGCAAGTCGATTGCCGTCTCGCACTCCAACTTTGGGCCGTTTGTCCTCGGTCGGGCACTACAGCTTCATGGTTTATCGCTCAGTGAGATCAAGATGCGCAAGATGGCACTTGGGTTGATGCCAAAAGCCTTGTTCACTGGCTCTGTCGATGCAGCGGTCCTTCCCTCTCCCTCTAGCAGCGTCACATTGCGAGGTGCTGCCTTTCGCCCACTCTTCAATAGTGCAGTCATTCCAGGTGAGGTCTTGACTGTTTTTGTGGTTGAAAAAAACTTTCTTAGATTAAATCAAAATATTGTTGTTTCCCTATTGAGGTCCTGGTCTGCAGCCCACACCGAAGCCAGGCTAAGGCCTCAGAGCGCCCTCCCACTTCTGGCTGAACGGGAACGCCTGACCGTCGATGAGTTCCGAGCAGCGGAACAAGGTTTGCGTTATTTCAGTTTGTCCGATCAGGTCGAAATGCTACAGCCTGAAGGACACGTCGCTCGCAACATTGAAGCGGTGCGTGACTTGCAAGAGAAACTGCAGCTCATTCCCCGGGGGTCGATCACACCGACGGTGACTTCTACGTATGTTGAAGCGGCACAATGAGTCATCTCAGATCAGCACAACGACTTGTTTCATCAACCAAGGGGCTTCTGCATCAACGGGTGAATCAGGAACTGATCTTTCTGTCACTGGTCGTGACCGCTTTGGGTTCTTGCCTCTTGGTTGGGGTTAGCGGATTTCTGGTTGTGCAAGCCGCTATGAGCGAGGCAGAACGCCAGGCACGATCCATTGAGCACGATCTTGTCACTAGTGTCACCAGTTATCAACCTGTCGAGCAGGTCCAGCGGGAACTCCAGCTCAAAGCCGCTTCAAGAGATTTGCAATCGGTTGTTCTTCTAGGTCCAGGTGGAAGAGTCATTGCGGCGAACGACAATACGATGCTGGGTCGTTCAGTCTTTGGCCTCAGCTGGTGGAAAAGGCTGGGGAGAATCCCGAGTGACGTGTTGACTTGCCTTCGTCCAAGCGATGTGGCTGCCGCTTGCCATTCTGTTCAACCAGTGAATCAGTTTCAAGGATTCATCCCTGCCTTCGGCAGCCAGCGACTGGTCCACTTTGCTCCGACTCCCTTAGCGATTGAGGGGCGGCCTGATCTGGGTAACCGTGGGCTATTGGTACTCGAGCTTGATCTCTCTCCCGTGACTCAGCGGTGGTCCCGTTGGATTGCGCTCGTTTTTGTTGCAGGTTTTGCACCACTCTTTCTCACGGAAACGGCGCTGGTGTTCTTTTTGCGTCGCCGCCTTTTGCCAGAGTTACTGGGATTGGCTCAAGTTGATTGTTTGTCTGGGGTTTTTAATCGACGTTCTTTTTTTGAGATGGCTGCCCAGCGGATTGGAGAGTTCAAGCAGAATCAGTGCCTGTGTGTTGTCGCTTTGATTGATATCGATCGTTTTAAGTCGATTAATGATACCTATGGTCATCCTGCTGGGGACGAAGTGATCACTCAGTTATCCGCCCTCTTTCGTGATGTGATTCCTTCTGGCGATCTGATTGGCCGCCTCGGAGGCGATGAATTTGGTGTCCTGATGCTGGAGTCCGCTGCGGAAGCTGCTGCTGTTCTGGAGTCCTTGCGCTGTCAGGTTGCAGCACGTTCCTGGCGGATGAATGACGGGTCTCTTGTGCATTTCACGTTGTCGATTGGCATGGCGGATTCACGCCTGGCTCAGGCCTGCAACATCGATGAGCTCTTGGCTGCTGCGGACGTGGGTCTCTATACGGCTAAAGGCAATGGTGGGAACAGCCTGGTTCCACCGAACGAGGCGGGAACTCAGGGTTGGACAATGCAATTGGCATGAGTTGACAGCGTGAGCACACCCCTGGGGACTTCCGAGCCCATTCGCTTGGATCAATTTCTGAAATGGCAAGGCTTGGTCTTCACAGGTGGTGAAGCCAAGCAGCGCATTCAAGGCGGGGAGGTCCGGGTCAATGGCTTCCAGGAGACCCAGCGTGGTCGGAAGCTGAAAGCCGGTGACCGGATCGAGCTCGCTGGAGAGACAGTTCTCGTACCTCAGCAGCTCGACCTTCGCTGAGGTCCTCAGACCTTAGGTTGGATCGTTAGTCGACCTATGAACGCAGTGCGGAAGGCTGTCATCGCGGGCAATTGGAAGATGCACATGACCTGCGCTGAGGCGCAGGCCTTTGCTGAGAGCTTCAAGCCTCTGGTGGCCGGCCTCCCTAGCGATCGTGAGGTGGTTTTGGCCCCTCCTTTTACGGCCATAGCCAGCTTGAGCAGTTCCCTTGCGGGCAGTGGGATTCGGATTGCGGCTCAGAACATCCACTGGCAAGAGAAGGGGGCCTTTACGGGGATGGTCTCTGCCGGAATGCTCCTCGAGCATGGAGTGAGTCACGCCATCGTTGGCCACAGTGAGCCCCGCAAGTACTACAGCGAGACCGACGAGCAGATCAATCTTCGGGCCCGAAGTGCCCAGAAGCACACCATCACCCCGATCCTGTGCGTTGGCGAGAGCGATTCGCAACGGGAGGCAGGGGAAGCAGAGAAGGTGATCCGCCGCCAGGTGCAGCAAGGGGTGGATGGCTTGGATCCCAGCCGATTGATCATTGCCTACGAACCGATTTGGGCCATCGGCACGGGTAAAACCTGTGAAGCTGCTGAAGCCAATCGGATCTGCGGTCTGATTCGAGAGTGGGTTGGTTATTCCGACGTGGTGGTGCAGTACGGCGGTTCTGTGAATCCAGGAACGATTGACCAGTTGATGGCCCAGAGCGATATCGACGGTGTTCTCGTGGGTGGGGCTTCCCTGGATCCAGAGGGCTTTGCTCGCATTGCGAATTACCAGCCGGTCTGATGGCCAGGGCCTTGGGCCAGCCAACCCAGGTAATGGGGGTGATCAATCTCACTCCTGATTCCTTCAGCGATGGAGGTCGCTTTCGCTCTCCAGACCAGGCTTTGAGGCAGGCCAGGAAGCTGGTCAAAGCAGGGGTAGGGATCTTGGATCTTGGGGCCCAAAGCACCCGTCCCGGTGCTGAGGATGTCGGCGGTGTAGAGGAGCTGAATCGCCTCCTTCCAAGTCTCCAGACGATTCGATCAGCCTTCCCGCCGGGATTGGGTCAGCCGCTGATCTCGGTGGACACCTATCGGGCCTGTGTCGCCCAGCGGGCCATTGAAGCTGGTGCGGACTGGATCAACGACATCAGCGGCGGCGTTCGGGATCCCGATTTGTTGGCTGTTGTCGCTGCAGCGGACTGCCCCTATGTGCTGATGCATTCCCGAGGCGACAGCCATTCCATGGATTCGTTGACGGACTACGGCCCTGAGGGAGTGATTGCTGGCGTGCTCAGGGAGCTTCGGCATGCCACGGAGCGTGCTCTTGCTGCGGGTATTCGCCCGGAGCGCTTGATTTGGGACCCGGGCTTGGGGTTTGCCAAAACCACGGAGCAAAATCTTGAGCTGCTCCAGGGACTTGAGCAGCTCAAGGTGGATGGCATCCCGCTTCTCGTGGGGCCTTCGCGCAAGCGGTTTATCGGAGCTGTGTTGGATGAGCCCCGCCCTAAGGCCCGACTCTGGGGTACAGCAGCTGTCGTCGCCCGGTGCGTCGCGGCTGGTGTGGATGTGGTGCGTGTTCACGATGGAGCGGCCATTGTCCAGGTGGCACGCATGGCGGATGCGCTTTGGGCCTAACTCGCGAATTCAATCTCGCCGGCTGGCGTGAGTTGTGCCTCACTAAAGAACTTGGCCGTTTGCTCTGAAATCACCCCTTGGCTCGCCAGGATCTCTCCAAGCCGCTTGCCATTCATCCGCTGGTCGGCCAGGGCTTGATTGAGTGTGGTCTCGCTGATGAGCTCTAGCTCCTTCAGGCGCTCTCCGAGGCGCTGGTCATTGAAGCCTCGATCGGCATAGAGCGACGGATTGATCAGTAATTCCAGCATCGGCCCAGAGACCTTGAGATTCAGCCTGAGGAATTCACCCAAACGCTGGTTCGCGGCAAAGGGTTGGTAATCCAACAGGAGTTTCTCGAGCTCGTTCAGATCGATCACTCCTGCACCAACCAACTTTTGGCCAAGGGGCTTGGTCTGAAATAAGTCTTTCGCGGCCTCGTCATCGAGCAGGGCTTCTTCGAGTTCTCCTTCGATCACCGTTGGGCTCTGAAAGCTTTCTTGAATCCAGGGGTCGTTTTGAAGAAAGTTCAGTAGATCCCCTGGCTTCACACACAAAGAGCCAAAGTGCTGTTCGACTAACTCCTCAACAAAGGCCATCTCGGTCGCTGGACCGATCACCTGAAAGGGTATGGACTGTCCTTGTCCATTGGCGATTAATTCCACTTGATTGCGCTCAGTGGATAACTCAAAACGAAACACGAGCCAATCCTCGCAGCTGTACCGAAGACTAATCAGATCGATTTCTGCTGTCGGTTGATGGGGTGTGCTTGATGCTTGTGTTTCGAAACGCGACGCGAAACGACTCCCTTTCTTAAGAGTTTCCCTGGGGCCTCCATCAGGCTTGGAGCTGCATATCTTTTCTTCAGGCAATTTTGAGGGCGCATGGTTTCGAGCCTTGATGAGGCGTTCCAATCGCGCAAGAGCGTCCGGCATGTTCTCTCGGCATCGGTTCGTCGCAGCAAACAGTCGCTGAATGCTGCATTTGACCTCTTGGAAGAAGCGATGTCCCATCGCTTCTTCCAGTCCTTGCGAAACGTTCAGTGGTCGGATTACCAGCTGAAGCCCATCTTGGTGGCTTCAGTGCTGATCAACATTCTCGAGCTTTCTTCCCCGCTTTACATCAATATCGTCTTCACCTCAGTCCTCCCCTCTGGCTCGATGTCGAGCTTGGTGGTCTTGAGCGTGGGTGTCGTGCTGTTGATGATCTTGGGGGGCTGGCTCAAAAGTGTGCGTCTGGTGTTGACCGGTGCTGATGGAGCTCGCGTCGAGCATCAGAAACGGCTCGAGGCTGTGTCCCATTTCTTGCAGTTGGGACTGCCGGATTTCTTGGCACTATCTCCAGGCCGGCATTTGCAGCGTTTGAACAGCATCAACCTCCTGCGGGATGAGAGTTCTTTGCAGGCGCTGACCACGGCCATTGATTTGGTCTTCTCGCTGCTGTTTGTGGTCGTCTTGTTCTTGATCGCTGGCAGCGTTGGCGTGATCGCTGTTCTTGCGATCATTGTCTACCTCTTTCGCGCTCTGGCCTTCGCGCGGGACTATGAGCGGCTCTCACGACGTCGGGACCAAACCGAGCTTGAGACCCGCACGTATCAAGACAAGTTGGTCGATGCCATGGATTTGATCAAATCCAATGGTCTTGGTTCGCAGTTTTTGGTGGCTAGTGAGCGCTACCAAGAAGAGCAGGCCTATGACCGGATGCTGCACAACACCTTCGCGGGGCAGTACCAGGCTTTTGGTTCCTTGATGGGACAGATCACCTTCGCCGCTGGCGTCACCTGGGGGGCGCTGTTGGTCGTGAACGATCGTCTACTCGTCGGTGCCCTTGCTGCCGCTCTGCTGTTGCTTGGCAAGATCCTCGCCCCTTGGCAGCAAGCGATGGGGCTATGGAACAGCTATCGCCGCTTGAGCCTTTCGAGGGATGAATACGACGCACTGATGGCCTTGCCTGTCGAGGGTAGTGGGGGCAGCAGGCAGCTTCCATCTGGGGGGCTGCTCACGATTTCGCGGCACGGTTCTCCATTGGTCGAGGCGAAGAAAGGCTCTGTGGTGTTGCTTCGGGATCAGCGCTTTGGCGTCGATGTGCGGCAGTTGTTTTTGGAGTTAATTCAGGTCAGCCCCAACCCTGAGTTGTGCCTGGATGGTGAGCCGATCGCGTCCTATCGACGCGTTCAGCTACGGGATGACATTGCTTACGTCGATCCATCCCGCGCTTTTTTCCAGGGGACGTTGCTGGAGAACATCACCTGTTTTCAGCCCAGTCGTCTGAGACGAAAAGCCTTGTTCTGGTCCTTCCTGACTGGCTTGGACCAACAGGTTCGTGCCTTGCCCCATGGCTATGGAACAGCCATGGGTGGAGCGCTTCCAACGGGCCTCTCGCGTGACGCTCAAGCCCTTGCGCACCTGGTGACGGCTCTGACTCGTAATCCTCACCTCCTGCTTCTTGATCTCAGTGATTGTTCCTACGGGAAGGCTTTTATCGATGGACTCACACGGGTCCTTCATCGCTGTCACGGCCACTTAACCGTGTTGATTGCGGGTAGGGGGTTGGTGCTCTCCGAGCTTGCTGATCAACAACTCGATCTCCAAGCCGCCCTGCAGGAGGCCAGCTCATGACGTTGTCCCGCAATGGCTCTGACTCCAGCAGTCGCGCTCAGTTGATTCGTGATCTCACGCTTAGTTCCGACGCTCCGTTGGCCTTTTGCCTGCGACTGTTGTTGCAGCAGTTGATGTGGATGGGACGGTCAGAGCAGCTGTTTGAGCTGTTTGGTCCTGATCCCCGCCAGATGGACCTGGTTGATGCCCGGAATCTGCTGTTGCGGTTGGGCTACGGCAGCACCCAGGAGATTCTTCAGAGCTGGGATCAGCTACAGGGTTACGGCCTACCGGCGCTCTATCTGACACCCGAGCAGCACCCTTATGTGCTGTCACGGGACGAGCAAGGCCGCCTGTTGGCTGCCAACGCTGAAGGTCGCGTTGGCATTGAAAATGTGCCTGTCGGCGGCAGCCTGGTTGTTTTTTACGAAGCGCCTCCCAGCGACCGCGTGGCCTTGGTGCAGCAGGTGCTGTACCGCTTCCGGAATCGCATTTCGCTGCTCTACGGCATCAGCTTTGCCCTTGCTCTATTGGCACTGGTTGTGCCCTTCTACATCAGGGCCGTTTACAACGTTGTGATTCCCAGTGAAAACCTCTTCACCGGAGCCTGGTTGTTTCTTGGCGTCTTGTTGTTGTTTGGTCTGGATTGGACCTTGCGTCAATGGAGAAGCAGTCAGTTGGCGCAGCTGGCGGCACGCCTTGATGCCTTATTGGGAGTCAAGCTGATCGAGAAGACGATCGGACTGGATTCCAACCAGACTGAAACCTTAGGGACTCGCAGCTACCGCAATCGGCAACGCAATCTCGATGCGCTTTTGGTGTATCTGCAAGGACCGCTTGCCCTGGCCCTGCTGGACTTTCCATTTGTTCTGCTCTATCTGGGTGCGATTGCACTTATCGCAGGGCCCTTGGTCTTGATCCCCTTGGTGTTGATGGGCATCACCGCCATCTTGGTCCTGGTGATGGCTCGTTATTACGGCGTCGCTGCTGATCTGAGCCTCTCCA
Source organism: Synechococcus sp. W4D4 (assembly GCF_047716805.1). Classification (NCBI taxonomy): domain Bacteria; kingdom Bacillati; phylum Cyanobacteriota; class Cyanophyceae; order Synechococcales; family Synechococcaceae; genus Synechococcus; species Synechococcus sp. W4D4. The sequence goes on from NZ_CP180404.1 coordinate 669,007, forward strand.
GTGAAATCGGAATCGCTCAGGCGCAGCAGGAGTTGGTGAGCCGTTTTCTGGAGGTCAAGCAATCCAGTTTGGAGTGGGTCTGGCTTCAGCGGTTGCGCGGTCTCTCGGCTCAGAGCACCAGCAGCGCACTGACGATCAATCGCCAATTGGGGCGCCTGCAGGTTGTTGTCAGCACCGCCTCTCAGCTGGCCGGGGTGTTGACTCTGGCTTTCGGGGTTTGGCTCGCTTCGAACAGTGAGGAGGGTGCCGCTGCCATGGGCACTCTGATTGCCGCAATGTTCTTCGTCTGGAGGGTCTTTACGCCCTTCCAGCAGTTGATGAATGCGATGTTGCGTTTGGGTTCGATGCGCAAGCAGTTCGCCCAACTGGATCAGTTCTTCAAGCTTCGTCAATCCACGCGGATGGCAGCTGAATCACCGCATCATCGGCTCTATGGCTCGGTCCTTTTGGATTCCGGCACCTGTCGATTGGGTCGTGACAGCAGTTTGGCTTTGACGCGGGCTTCCCTGTCGGTCGAACCCGGACAAATCCTGGCCCTGACGGGGAAAGCCGGCTGCGGAAAAAGTGCGGTGTTGCGGGTGATTGATCAGTTGTATCCGCTCTCCAATGGCTCATTGCTCTTTGACGGTGTCGACTATCGCCAGTTCAGTCCTGATCTGATTCAAAGCAACATCGCTTTCGTGATGGAGCGCTCAGAGCTGCTGCCTGGGACGGTGCTCTCCAACCTGATGGCGATGAATACCGACGTCACGCCGACCCACGTGCGCTCGATTTGCGATCGCATCGGGATTTTGGACTATCTGGAGTCATTGCCTGATGGGCTTGATACCTCCCTGGATGAGGCATTCGTCTATCAGCTGCCCCATGGGGTATTGCGTTTGCTCTCCTTGGCGCAGGCCCTGATTAAAGACACCCCAATCCTGTTGATCGACGACCTCAGTCAGGGGTTGTCTCCGGATCAATTCCAAACTTTTCTCGAGGCCCTGCCCTCTTTTCGGGTGTCGTTCTTTAGCGGCCAACCGCGCAGTGTTGTGATCGCCACCGACAACCGCTTGTTACTGGAGAAGGTCGATCAGCTCTGCATCCTCGACAAAGGGGTGACGACCTTCCAGGGCACTCCTGAGGAGTTACGCCAACGGCTGCAAAACAATCCCTAGATCCGATCCACTGTTCACCATTTTCTCTTCATGCCATGACTTCCTTCCCTGTCAACACCAACCCTGAGCCAACCAAGAACGAGGGTGCATCCACTCCCCCCTCTGCCGGCTGGTTTGCCAAGCTGCCTGGCTTGGATCAATCCGACGTGGCGGCGTTGGTTGGACATCAGCGTTTATCCCAGGCCCTTGATCTCGAGCAAAAGCCGGACAATCGTCACCTGCGCTTGTCCTTGTACTTCCTTGGTGGTGCAGCAGCTTTGTTTGTTCCCTGGGCGGCGCTGACTCCGTTGACGCAGGTCGTTCAGGCTTCCGGTGAGGTCGTGCCGGAGGGTGCGGTGAATGTGGTTCAGCACCTGGAGGGAGGGATTGTCTCCAAGGTGGATGTCCGCGATGGCCAGGAGGTGAAAGAGGGACAGGTGTTGCTGGAGCTCAACCCCAAGTTGGTGGGCAGTGAATATGACGCCGCTGAGCAGAAGCTCGAGAACCTGTTGCTGCAGCAAAAGCAACTGCAGGCGGCGATTCGTGGTGACGCCACCATCTCAGTTGGCGATCTCAAGGGGATGGAGCAGGGCAACAAGGTCAGTGCTGCCCAGCAACAGCTGCTGACCAGTCGCCTTGCCAATCGAGCCGACCAGCTGGCGGCTGCTCGGGCGACGGTGCAGCAGAAGCAGGCAGAGGTCGATGGGTTGAACGAGCAGATCAATCTCCAAACCCAGCAGGTGGCGATGTGGGCGTCGCTTCAGGAATCCGGCGGGGCCTCAAGGTTGCAGTTGCTCCATACCAAGACGCAGTTAGCGGAGATGAAGGGGGCGCGGAATGAAGCGCGCAAGGCCCTGAGCCAGGCACAAGCCAACCTGAAGGGGGTGGAATCCGGACTGCAGTTCGAGAACAACTCACAAATTGCGGAGTTGGTGAGCGAAGAAGCTGTCGTGGCCGAAAACATCAAAAAAGTGCGCAACCAGCTCGAGCGCACCAAGGTCACGGCCCCGGTCAGTGGGGTGATCAGCGACCTGCGCTACAAGGCCCCAGGTGCTGTGGTGGGCCCAGGTGCCGTGGTTCTGCAGGTCGTTCCGACTGGCAGTAAGAAGTTGGTGGAGGTGCGGGTGCCATCCAAAGACATTGGCTTTGTGAAGGTGGGTCAACGGGTGGACGTGAAGCTCCAGCCGTTTGATTCCACCATTTATGGCTCTGTGCCCGGCAAGGTGCTGAGTTTGGCGGGCACAACGGTTCAAGATCCGGATACCCGTGCCTACTACTACCTGGCACGGGTGGAGCTGGACCGGCAGTTTGTGGATCAGCGCCGCAAGAAATTTCCGATTCAAGCGGGGATGCCTCTGGTTGCGGATATCCAGGGGCAACGCCGCAGCGTTCTGCGTTATCTCTTCCAGCCGTTTACTCGGACGATGGATTCAGCCCTTCGAGAGAGTCGCTAAAGACCTCTCTTTTGTTTTTTCGCTTGATCACTTCCTTCCAGATCCAAGCCTGCATGCGGGATCTGGAAGGCTTCTTTCTATCTCCTTTCGATTTGCCTTGATTCTTAACCACCTGCCCTACTTCTTTGCCTTCTGAAGGCAACCGATGTCAATACCTTGGCAATAGATGTGCGCTTCGGCGTAGGGATCGATGCCAGCAGAAGAAGGACTCGGTTTTGCTCTCAATCCTGGTGGCGATGCCCAAGCGGCAGAAACCGATCGGGACATGGCGGGCAACGTCCAGGACCGGAAGATGCCCGATCCACACGGTGAGTTTCTTCTGCCAGGTGGGGCCACGGCGTTTCAGAACATTCCCTACGAAGGGATCCCGGAAACGGTGGACCAGCCACCACCGCCAGAGGTTGTGGCGAAGCCCACGATCCCTGGTCCGCAGTACGCACCGCAGGGGAGCAGCGGGGGCATCCCTTTGTTCCCCACTACAACTGTTGAGGAGTCCCAACCGGCATTGGTCCCGCAGCAGGAGCCTGGCCAGCCACCGACGGGGGATGCGTCTGATCCGCTCCAACCCCAGGCATTTGCGGTCGAAGGCGACACGATTAGTGATTTAACGAACACTTCCCCCGGGACGCCGGAGGATCCACCTGAGCTGGAGTTCAGTCTTGATGATGATCCACTGTTGACGCAAGACTCATCTCTCTCTACTGCAACTAATCCAAGCGAGGGATCAAATGTAGGTGACGGTCAAGATGTGGCTCTCTCAGAGGTCACGATTTCGATTCCTGTTGTTGCTCCGGCTCCGGGCACGTTGGCCTTTGAGCTTCTGCTTGGCGATAGTACCGACCTGCCACTGGTGGATGTCAGCACAGGTCAGACGGTTACACTGGTTCAGGTGAGTGAGCTCGTTGTTGAAGGGCGCAATACTGACGGCGATGTTGTCTTTCGTGTCTCCACGGCTAGTACTAGTGGCACTGTCACACTGACGCAGTTGCGAGCTGTTGAACATGGTGTTCCTGGCTCGGAGACTGATAATGAGATTGGCTTGGGTCTCGATACAAGCCAGACTGCGATTCAATTACAAGGGACCCTCACCACTTCTACTGGTACAGCGACGGATATAGTCGATCTAACTCAGTTGATACGGTTCGGCGATGACGAACCGGAAACCACTGCGGTCACCCCCGTCTTCACCGGTCTGTCGCTGATCACGGGCGATGGTGGTTTGTTTGGTGGCAATGACACCGCTCTGGCCGCTTCCGATACGGACGATGGGATCGCTGATGTAGCGGCGGCGTTTATTGCAGCGGTGACGCCTGTATACGGAGCGGATGGATTTGGAACGGTCACGATTAATACGGCTGAGAGTGATGCGGACGGTGACGGAGTAAACGATCAGGGCATTCGATTTGTGTCGGATGATCTGACGGCCGGCGGAGCTGGATTCGATACGGGTCTTGTGCTGTCGTCGGATGGAACGACGAAGGTGTATGCGTTCTTGTCAGCTAATGGATTGACGTTGACGGGAGCGAGCTCTGCCGACATCGGAGCCACCCCATTGTCGACGGCATTCACGATCACGATTGATGGAACGACGGGTGCGATGACGCAGACCCAGTCGCTGTCTTTGGAGCACGGAACGGCGACGGACGGAACGGATTTGAGTTCGTATAGCGGTGTCTATAGCGGAGATCGAGTTGACCTTGCGGACGGCGGGCTGGATCTGAAGATCCAAGCGTCAGTGAGGACGACGGATGCGGATGGAGATTATGTCAATCAGCTGGTGACATCAGCCGATGTGGCGTCGAGCTTTGTGTTTGGCGATGACGGTCCCGGTGATGGAGTCGTTGGGAGTGTGAATTTGGGATCGCTGTCGCTGATCACGGGCGATGGTGGTTTGTTTGGTGGCAATGACACCGCTCTGGCCGCTTCCGATACGGACGATGGGATCGCTGATGTAGCGGCGGCGTTTATTGCAGCGGTGACGCCTGTATACGGAGCGGATGGATTTGGAACGGTCACGATTAATACGGCTGAGAGTGATGCGGACGGTGACGGAGTAAACGATCAGGGCATTCGATTTGTGTCGGATGATCTGACGGCCGGCGGAGCTGGATTCGATACGGGTCTTGTGCTGTCGTCGGATGGAACGACGAAGGTGTATGCGTTCTTGTCAGCTAATGGATTGACGTTGACGGGAGCGAGCTCTGCCGACATCGGAGCCACCCCATTGTCGACGGCATTCACGATCACGATTGATGGAACGACGGGTGCGATGACGCAGACCCAGTCGCTGTCTTTGGAGCACGGAACGGCGACGGACGGAACGGATTTGAGTTCGTATAGCGGTGTCTATAGCGGAGATCGAGTTGACCTTGCGGACGGCGGGCTGGATCTGAAGATCCAAGCGTCAGTGAGGACGACGGATGCGGATGGAGATTATGTCAATCAGCTGGTGACATCAGCCGATGTGGCGTCGAGCTTTGTGTTTGGCGATGACGGTCCCGGTGATGGAGTCGTTGGGAGTGTGAATTTGGGATCGCTGTCGCTGATCACGGGCGATGGTGGTTTGTTTGGTGGCAATGACACCGCTCTGGCCGCTTCCGATACGGACGATGGGATCGCTGATGTAGCGGCGGCGTTTATTGCAGCGGTGACGCCTGTATACGGAGCGGATGGATTTGGAACGGTCACGATTAATACGGCTGAGAGTGATGCGGACGGTGACGGAGTAAACGATCAGGGCATTCGATTTGTGTCGGATGATCTGACGGCCGGCGGAGCTGGATTCGATACGGGTCTTGTGCTGTCGTCGGATGGAACGACGAAGGTGTATGCGTTCTTGTCAGCTAATGGATTGACGTTGACGGGAGCGAGCTCTGCCGACATCGGAGCCACCCCATTGTCGACGGCATTCACGATCACGATTGATGGAACGACGGGTGCGATGACGCAGACCCAGTCGCTGTCTTTGGAGCACGGAACGGCGACGGACGGAACGGATTTGAGTTCGTATAGCGGTGTCTATAGCGGAGATCGAGTTGACCTTGCGGACGGCGGGCTGGATCTGAAGATCCAAGCGTCAGTGAGGACGACGGATGCGGATGGAGATTATGTCAATCAGCTGGTGACATCAGCCGATGTGGCGTCGAGCTTTGTGTTTGGCGATGACGGTCCCGGTGATGGAGTCGTTGGGAGTGTGAATTTGGGATCGCTGTCGCTGATCACGGGCGATGGTGGTTTGTTTGGTGGCAATGACACCGCTCTGGCCGCTTCCGATACGGACGATGGGATCGCTGATGTAGCGGCGGCGTTTATTGCAGCGGTGACGCCTGTATACGGAGCGGATGGATTTGGAACGGTCACGATTAATACGGCTGAGAGTGATGCGGACGGTGACGGAGTAAACGATCAGGGCATTCGATTTGTGTCGGATGATCTGACGGCCGGCGGAGCTGGATTCGATACGGGTCTTGTGCTGTCGTCGGATGGAACGACGAAGGTGTATGCGTTCTTGTCAGCTAATGGATTGACGTTGACGGGAGCGAGCTCTGCCGACATCGGAGCCACCCCATTGTCGACGGCATTCACGATCACGATTGATGGAACGACGGGTGCGATGACGCAGACCCAGTCGCTGTCTTTGGAGCACGGAACGGCGACGGACGGAACGGATTTGAGTTCGTATAGCGGTGTCTATAGCGGAGATCGAGTTGACCTTGCGGACGGCGGGCTGGATCTGAAGATCCAAGCGTCAGTGAGGACGACGGATGCGGATGGAGATTATGTCAATCAGCTGGTGACATCAGCCGATGTGGCGTCGAGCTTTGTGTTTGGCGATGACGGTCCCGGTGATGGAGTCGTTGGGAGTGTGAATTTGGGATCGCTGTCGCTGATCACGGGCGATGGTGGTTTGTTTGGTGGCAATGACACCGCTCTGGCCGCTTCCGATACGGACGATGGGATCGCTGATGTAGCGGCGGCGTTTATTGCAGCGGTGACGCCTGTATACGGAGCGGATGGATTTGGAACGGTCACGATTAATACGGCTGAGAGTGATGCGGACGGTGACGGAGTAAACGATCAGGGCATTCGATTTGTGTCGGATGATCTGACGGCCGGCGGAGCTGGATTCGATACGGGTCTTGTGCTGTCGTCGGATGGAACGACGAAGGTGTATGCGTTCTTGTCAGCTAATGGATTGACGTTGACGGGAGCGAGCTCTGCCGACATCGGAGCCACCCCATTGTCGACGGCATTCACGATCACGATTGATGGAACGACGGGTGCGATGACGCAGACCCAGTCGCTGTCTTTGGAGCACGGAACGGCGACGGACGGAACGGATTTGAGTTCGTATAGCGGTGTCTATAGCGGAGATCGAGTTGACCTTGCGGACGGCGGGCTGGATCTGAAGATCCAAGCGTCAGTGAGGACGACGGATGCGGATGGAGATTATGTCAATCAGCTGGTGACATCAGCCGATGTGGCGTCGAGCTTTGTGTTTGGCGATGACGGTCCCGGTGATGGAGTCGTTGGGAGTGTGAATTTGGGATCGCTGTCGCTGATCACGGGCGATGGTGGTTTGTTTGGTGGCAATGACACCGCTCTGGCCGCTTCCGATACGGACGATGGGATCGCTGATGTAGCGGCGGCGTTTATTGCAGCGGTGACGCCTGTATACGGAGCGGATGGATTTGGAACGGTCACGATTAATACGGCTGAGAGTGATGCGGACGGTGACGGAGTAAACGATCAGGGCATTCGATTTGTGTCGGATGATCTGACGGCCGGCGGAGCTGGATTCGATACGGGTCTTGTGCTGTCGTCGGATGGAACGACGAAGGTGTATGCGTTCTTGTCAGCTAATGGATTGACGTTGACGGGAGCGAGCTCTGCCGACATCGGAGCCACCCCATTGTCGACGGCATTCACGATCACGATTGATGGAACGACGGGTGCGATGACGCAGACCCAGTCGCTGTCTTTGGAGCACGGAACGGCGACGGACGGAACGGATTTGAGTTCGTATAGCGGTGTCTATAGCGGAGATCGAGTTGACCTTGCGGACGGCGGGCTGGATCTGAAGATCCAAGCGTCAGTGAGGACGACGGATGCGGATGGAGATTATGTCAATCAGCTGGTGACATCAGCCGATGTGGCGTCGAGCTTTGTGTTTGGCGATGACGGTCCCGGTGATGGAGTCGTTGGGAGTGTGAATTTGGGATCGCTGTCGCTGATCACGGGCGATGGTGGTTTGTTTGGTGGCAATGACACCGCTCTGGCCGCTTCCGATACGGACGATGGGATCGCTGATGTAGCGGCGGCGTTTATTGCAGCGGTGACGCCTGTATACGGAGCGGATGGATTTGGAACGGTCACGATTAATACGGCTGAGAGTGATGCGGACGGTGACGGAGTAAACGATCAGGGCATTCGATTTGTGTCGGATGATCTGACGGCCGGCGGAGCTGGATTCGATACGGGTCTTGTGCTGTCGTCGGATGGAACGACGAAGGTGTATGCGTTCTTGTCAGCTAATGGATTGACGTTGACGGGAGCGAGCTCTGCCGACATCGGAGCCACCCCATTGTCGACGGCATTCACGATCACGATTGATGGAACGACGGGTGCGATGACGCAGACCCAGTCGCTGTCTTTGGAGCACGGAACGGCGACGGACGGAACGGATTTGAGTTCGTATAGCGGTGTCTATAGCGGAGATCGAGTTGACCTTGCGGACGGCGGGCTGGATCTGAAGATCCAAGCGTCAGTGAGGACGACGGATGCGGATGGAGATTATGTCAATCAGCTGGTGACATCAGCCGATGTGGCGTCGAGCTTTGTGTTTGGCGATGACGGTCCCGGTGATGGAGTCGTTGGGAGTGTGAATTTGGGATCGCTGTCGCTGATCACGGGCGATGGTGGTTTGTTTGGTGGCAATGACACCGCTCTGGCCGCTTCCGATACGGACGATGGGATCGCTGATGTAGCGGCGGCGTTTATTGCAGCGGTGACGCCTGTATACGGAGCGGATGGATTTGGAACGGTCACGATTAATACGGCTGAGAGTGATGCGGACGGTGACGGAGTAAACGATCAGGGCATTCGATTTGTGTCGGATGATCTGACGGCCGGCGGAGCTGGATTCGATACGGGTCTTGTGCTGTCGTCGGATGGAACGACGAAGGTGTATGCGTTCTTGTCAGCTAATGGATTGACGTTGACGGGAGCGAGCTCTGCCGACATCGGAGCCACCCCATTGTCGACGGCATTCACGATCACGATTGATGGAACGACGGGTGCGATGACGCAGACCCAGTCGCTGTCTTTGGAGCACGGAACGGCGACGGACGGAACGGATTTGAGTTCGTATAGCGGTGTCTATAGCGGAGATCGAGTTGACCTTGCGGACGGCGGGCTGGATCTGAAGATCCAAGCGTCAGTGAGGACGACGGATGCGGATGGAGATTATGTCAATCAGCTGGTGACATCAGCCGATGTGGCGTCGAGCTTTGTGTTTGGCGATGACGGTCCCGGTGATGGAGTCGTTGGGAGTGTGAATTTGGGATCGCTGTCGCTGATCACGGGCGATGGTGGTTTGTTTGGTGGCAATGACACCGCTCTGGCCGCTTCCGATACGGACGATGGGATCGCTGATGTAGCGGCGGCGTTTATTGCAGCGGTGACGCCTGTATACGGAGCGGATGGATTTGGAACGGTCACGATTAATACGGCTGAGAGTGATGCGGACGGTGACGGAGTAAACGATCAGGGCATTCGATTTGTGTCGGATGATCTGACGGCCGGCGGAGCTGGATTCGATACGGGTCTTGTGCTGTCGTCGGATGGAACGACGAAGGTGTATGCGTTCTTGTCAGCTAATGGATTGACGTTGACGGGAGCGAGCTCTGCCGACATCGGAGCCACCCCATTGTCGACGGCATTCACGATCACGATTGATGGAACGACGGGTGCGATGACGCAGACCCAGTCGCTGTCTTTGGAGCACGGAACGGCGACGGACGGAACGGATTTGAGTTCGTATAGCGGTGTCTATAGCGGAGATCGAGTTGACCTTGCGGACGGCGGGCTGGATCTGAAGATCCAAGCGTCAGTGAGGACGACGGATGCGGATGGAGATTATGTCAATCAGCTGGTGACATCAGCCGATGTGGCGTCGAGCTTTGTGTTTGGCGATGACGGTCCCGGTGATGGAGTCGTTGGGAGTGTGAATTTGGGATCGCTGTCGCTGATCACGGGCGATGGTGGTTTGTTTGGTGGCAATGACACCGCTCTGGCCGCTTCCGATACGGACGATGGGATCGCTGATGTAGCGGCGGCGTTTATTGCAGCGGTGACGCCTGTATACGGAGCGGATGGATTTGGAACGGTCACGATTAATACGGCTGAGAGTGATGCGGACGGTGACGGAGTAAACGATCAGGGCATTCGATTTGTGTCGGATGATCTGACGGCCGGCGGAGCTGGATTCGATACGGGTCTTGTGCTGTCGTCGGATGGAACGACGAAGGTGTATGCGTTCTTGTCAGCTAATGGATTGACGTTGACGGGAGCGAGCTCTGCCGACATCGGAGCCACCCCATTGTCGACGGCATTCACGATCACGATTGATGGAACGACGGGTGCGATGACGCAGACCCAGTCGCTGTCTTTGGAGCACGGAACGGCGACGGACGGAACGGATTTGAGTTCGTATAGCGGTGTCTATAGCGGAGATCGAGTTGACCTTGCGGACGGCGGGCTGGATCTGAAGATCCAAGCGTCAGTGAGGACGACGGATGCGGATGGAGATTATGTCAATCAGCTGGTGACATCAGCCGATGTGGCGTCGAGCTTTGTGTTTGGCGATGACGGTCCCGGTGATGGAGTCGTTGGGAGTGTGAATTTGGGATCGCTGTCGCTGATCACGGGCGATGGTGGTTTGTTTGGTGGCAATGACACCGCTCTGGCCGCTTCCGATACGGACGATGGGATCGCTGATGTAGCGGCGGCGTTTATTGCAGCGGTGACGCCTGTATACGGAGCGGATGGATTTGGAACGGTCACGATTAATACGGCTGAGAGTGATGCGGACGGTGACGGAGTAAACGATCAGGGCATTCGATTTGTGTCGGATGATCTGACGGCCGGCGGAGCTGGATTCGATACGGGTCTTGTGCTGTCGTCGGATGGAACGACGAAGGTGTATGCGTTCTTGTCAGCTAATGGATTGACGTTGACGGGAGCGAGCTCTGCCGACATCGGAGCCACCCCATTGTCGACGGCATTCACGATCACGATTGATGGAACGACGGGTGCGATGACGCAGACCCAGTCGCTGTCTTTGGAGCACGGAACGGCGACGGACGGAACGGATTTGAGTTCGTATAGCGGTGTCTATAGCGGAGATCGAGTTGACCTTGCGGACGGCGGGCTGGATCTGAAGATCCAAGCGTCAGTGAGGACGACGGATGCGGATGGAGATTATGTCAATCAGCTGGTGACATCAGCCGATGTGGCGTCGAGCTTTGTGTTTGGCGATGACGGTCCCGGTGATGGAGTCGTTGGGAGTGTGAATTTGGGATCGCTGTCGCTGATCACGGGCGATGGTGGTTTGTTTGGTGGCAATGACACCGCTCTGGCCGCTTCCGATACGGACGATGGGATCGCTGATGTAGCGGCGGCGTTTATTGCAGCGGTGACGCCTGTATACGGAGCGGATGGATTTGGAACGGTCACGATTAATACGGCTGAGAGTGATGCGGACGGTGACGGAGTAAACGATCAGGGCATTCGATTTGTGTCGGATGATCTGACGGCCGGCGGAGCTGGATTCGATACGGGTCTTGTGCTGTCGTCGGATGGAACGACGAAGGTGTATGCGTTCTTGTCAGCTAATGGATTGACGTTGACGGGAGCGAGCTCTGCCGACATCGGAGCCACCCCATTGTCGACGGCATTCACGATCACGATTGATGGAACGACGGGTGCGATGACGCAGACCCAGTCGCTGTCTTTGGAGCACGGAACGGCGACGGACGGAACGGATTTGAGTTCGTATAGCGGTGTCTATAGCGGAGATCGAGTTGACCTTGCGGACGGCGGGCTGGATCTGAAGATCCAAGCGTCAGTGAGGACGACGGATGCGGATGGAGATTATGTCAATCAGCTGGTGACATCAGCCGATGTGGCGTCGAGCTTTGTGTTTGGCGATGACGGTCCCGGTGATGGAGTCGTTGGGAGTGTGAATTTGGGATCGCTGTCGCTGATCACGGGCGATGGTGGTTTGTTTGGTGGCAATGACACCGCTCTGGCCGCTTCCGATACGGACGATGGGATCGCTGATGTAGCGGCGGCGTTTATTGCAGCGGTGACGCCTGTATACGGAGCGGATGGATTTGGAACGGTCACGATTAATACGGCTGAGAGTGATGCGGACGGTGACGGAGTAAACGATCAGGGCATTCGATTTGTGTCGGATGATCTGACGGCCGGCGGAGCTGGATTCGATACGGGTCTTGTGCTGTCGTCGGATGGAACGACGAAGGTGTATGCGTTCTTGTCAGCTAATGGATTGACGTTGACGGGAGCGAGCTCTGCCGACATCGGAGCCACCCCATTGTCGACGGCATTCACGATCACGATTGATGGAACGACGGGTGCGATGACGCAGACCCAGTCGCTGTCTTTGGAGCACGGAACGGCGACGGACGGAACGGATTTGAGTTCGTATAGCGGTGTCTATAGCGGAGATCGAGTTGACCTTGCGGACGGCGGGCTGGATCTGAAGATCCAAGCGTCAGTGAGGACGACGGATGCGGATGGAGATTATGTCAATCAGCTGGTGACATCAGCCGATGTGGCGTCGAGCTTTGTGTTTGGCGATGACGGTCCCGGTGATGGAGTCGTTGGGAGTGTGAATTTGGGATCGCTGTCGCTGATCACGGGCGATGGTGGTTTGTTTGGTGGCAATGACACCGCTCTGGCCGCTTCCGATACGGACGATGGGATCGCTGATGTAGCGGCGGCGTTTATTGCAGCGGTGACGCCTGTATACGGAGCGGATGGATTTGGAACGGTCACGATTAATACGGCTGAGAGTGATGCGGACGGTGACGGAGTAAACGATCAGGGCATTCGATTTGTGTCGGATGATCTGACGGCCGGCGGAGCTGGATTCGATACGGGTCTTGTGCTGTCGTCGGATGGAACGACGAAGGTGTATGCGTTCTTGTCAGCTAATGGATTGACGTTGACGGGAGCGAGCTCTGCCGACATCGGAGCCACCCCATTGTCGACGGCATTCACGATCACGATTGATGGAACGACGGGTGCGATGACGCAGACCCAGTCGCTGTCTTTGGAGCACGGAACGGCGACGGACGGAACGGATTTGAGTTCGTATAGCGGTGTCTATAGCGGAGATCGAGTTGACCTTGCGGACGGCGGGCTGGATCTGAAGATCCAAGCGTCAGTGAGGACGACGGATGCGGATGGAGATTATGTCAATCAGCTGGTGACATCAGCCGATGTGGCGTCGAGCTTTGTGTTTGGCGATGACGGTCCCGGTGATGGAGTCGTTGGGAGTGTGAATTTGGGATCGCTGTCGCTGATCACGGGCGATGGTGGTTTGTTTGGTGGCAATGACACCGCTCTGGCCGCTTCCGATACGGACGATGGGATCGCTGATGTAGCGGCGGCGTTTATTGCAGCGGTGACGCCTGTATACGGAGCGGATGGATTTGGAACGGTCACGATTAATACGGCTGAGAGTGATGCGGACGGTGACGGAGTAAACGATCAGGGCATTCGATTTGTGTCGGATGATCTGACGGCCGGCGGAGCTGGATTCGATACGGGTCTTGTGCTGTCGTCGGATGGAACGACGAAGGTGTATGCGTTCTTGTCAGCTAATGGATTGACGTTGACGGGAGCGAGCTCTGCCGACATCGGAGCCACCCCATTGTCGACGGCATTCACGATCACGATTGATGGAACGACGGGTGCGATGACGCAGACCCAGTCGCTGTCTTTGGAGCACGGAACGGCGACGGACGGAACGGATTTGAGTTCGTATAGCGGTGTCTATAGCGGAGATCGAGTTGACCTTGCGGACGGCGGGCTGGATCTGAAGATCCAAGCGTCAGTGAGGACGACGGATGCGGATGGAGATTATGTCAATCAGCTGGTGACATCAGCCGATGTGGCGTCGAGCTTTGTGTTTGGCGATGACGGTCCCGGTGATGGAGTCGTTGGGAGTGTGAATTTGGGATCGCTGTCGCTGATCACGGGCGATGGTGGTTTGTTTGGTGGCAATGACACCGCTCTGGCCGCTTCCGATACGGACGATGGGATCGCTGATGTAGCGGCGGCGTTTATTGCAGCGGTGACGCCTGTATACGGAGCGGATGGATTTGGAACGGTCACGATTAATACGGCTGAGAGTGATGCGGACGGTGACGGAGTAAACGATCAGGGCATTCGATTTGTGTCGGATGATCTGACGGCCGGCGGAGCTGGATTCGATACGGGTCTTGTGCTGTCGTCGGATGGAACGACGAAGGTGTATGCGTTCTTGTCAGCTAATGGATTGACGTTGACGGGAGCGAGCTCTGCCGACATCGGAGCCACCCCATTGTCGACGGCATTCACGATCACGATTGATGGAACGACGGGTGCGATGACGCAGACCCAGTCGCTGTCTTTGGAGCACGGAACGGCGACGGACGGAACGGATTTGAGTTCGTATAGCGGTGTCTATAGCGGAGATCGAGTTGACCTTGCGGACGGCGGGCTGGATCTGAAGATCCAAGCGTCAGTGAGGACGACGGATGCGGATGGAGATTATGTCAATCAGCTGGTGACATCAGCCGATGTGGCGTCGAGCTTTGTGTTTGGCGATGACGGTCCCGGTGATGGAGTCGTTGGGAGTGTGAATTTGGGATCGCTGTCGCTGATCACGGGCGATGGTGGTTTGTTTGGTGGCAATGACACCGCTCTGGCCGCTTCCGATACGGACGATGGGATCGCTGATGTAGCGGCGGCGTTTATTGCAGCGGTGACGCCTGTATACGGAGCGGATGGATTTGGAACGGTCACGATTAATACGGCTGAGAGTGATGCGGACGGTGACGGAGTAAACGATCAGGGCATTCGATTTGTGTCGGATGATCTGACGGCCGGCGGAGCTGGATTCGATACGGGTCTTGTGCTGTCGTCGGATGGAACGACGAAGGTGTATGCGTTCTTGTCAGCTAATGGATTGACGTTGACGGGAGCGAGCTCTGCCGACATCGGAGCCACCCCATTGTCGACGGCATTCACGATCACGATTGATGGAACGACGGGTGCGATGACGCAGACCCAGTCGCTGTCTTTGGAGCACGGAACGGCGACGGACGGAACGGATTTGAGTTCGTATAGCGGTGTCTATAGCGGAGATCGAGTTGACCTTGCGGACGGCGGGCTGGATCTGAAGATCCAAGCGTCAGTGAGGACGACGGATGCGGATGGAGATTATGTCAATCAGCTGGTGACATCAGCCGATGTGGCGTCGAGCTTTGTGTTTGGCGATGACGGTCCCGGTGATGGAGTCGTTGGGAGTGTGAATTTGGGATCGCTGTCGCTGATCACGGGCGATGGTGGTTTGTTTGGTGGCAATGACACCGCTCTGGCCGCTTCCGATACGGACGATGGGATCGCTGATGTAGCGGCGGCGTTTATTGCAGCGGTGACGCCTGTATACGGAGCGGATGGATTTGGAACGGTCACGATTAATACGGCTGAGAGTGATGCGGACGGTGACGGAGTAAACGATCAGGGCATTCGATTTGTGTCGGATGATCTGACGGCCGGCGGAGCTGGATTCGATACGGGTCTTGTGCTGTCGTCGGATGGAACGACGAAGGTGTATGCGTTCTTGTCAGCTAATGGATTGACGTTGACGGGAGCGAGCTCTGCCGACATCGGAGCCACCCCATTGTCGACGGCATTCACGATCACGATTGATGGAACGACGGGTGCGATGACGCAGACCCAGTCGCTGTCTTTGGAGCACGGAACGGCGACGGACGGAACGGATTTGAGTTCGTATAGCGGTGTCTATAGCGGAGATCGAGTTGACCTTGCGGACGGCGGGCTGGATCTGAAGATCCAAGCGTCAGTGAGGACGACGGATGCGGATGGAGATTATGTCAATCAGCTGGTGACATCAGCCGATGTGGCGTCGAGCTTTGTGTTTGGCGATGACGGTCCCGGTGATGGAGTCGTTGGGAGTGTGAATTTGGGATCGCTGTCGCTGATCACGGGCGATGGTGGTTTGTTTGGTGGCAATGACACCGCTCTGGCCGCTTCCGATACGGACGATGGGATCGCTGATGTAGCGGCGGCGTTTATTGCAGCGGTGACGCCTGTATACGGAGCGGATGGATTTGGAACGGTCACGATTAATACGGCTGAGAGTGATGCGGACGGTGACGGAGTAAACGATCAGGGCATTCGATTTGTGTCGGATGATCTGACGGCCGGCGGAGCTGGATTCGATACGGGTCTTGTGCTGTCGTCGGATGGAACGACGAAGGTGTATGCGTTCTTGTCAGCTAATGGATTGACGTTGACGGGAGCGAGCTCTGCCGACATCGGAGCCACCCCATTGTCGACGGCATTCACGATCACGATTGATGGAACGACGGGTGCGATGACGCAGACCCAGTCGCTGTCTTTGGAGCACGGAACGGCGACGGACGGAACGGATTTGAGTTCGTATAGCGGTGTCTATAGCGGAGATCGAGTTGACCTTGCGGACGGCGGGCTGGATCTGAAGATCCAAGCGTCAGTGAGGACGACGGATGCGGATGGAGATTATGTCAATCAGCTGGTGACATCAGCCGATGTGGCGTCGAGCTTTGTGTTTGGCGATGACGGTCCCGGTGATGGAGTCGTTGGGAGTGTGAATTTGGGATCGCTGTCGCTGATCACGGGCGATGGTGGTTTGTTTGGTGGCAATGACACCGCTCTGGCCGCTTCCGATACGGACGATGGGATCGCTGATGTAGCGGCGGCGTTTATTGCAGCGGTGACGCCTGTATACGGAGCGGATGGATTTGGAACGGTCACGATTAATACGGCTGAGAGTGATGCGGACGGTGACGGAGTAAACGATCAGGGCATTCGATTTGTGTCGGATGATCTGACGGCCGGCGGAGCTGGATTCGATACGGGTCTTGTGCTGTCGTCGGATGGAACGACGAAGGTGTATGCGTTCTTGTCAGCTAATGGATTGACGTTGACGGGAGCGAGCTCTGCCGACATCGGAGCCACCCCATTGTCGACGGCATTCACGATCACGATTGATGGAACGACGGGTGCGATGACGCAGACCCAGTCGCTGTCTTTGGAGCACGGAACGGCGACGGACGGAACGGATTTGAGTTCGTATAGCGGTGTCTATAGCGGAGATCGAGTTGACCTTGCGGACGGCGGGCTGGATCTGAAGATCCAAGCGTCAGTGAGGACGACGGATGCGGATGGAGATTATGTCAATCAGCTGGTGACATCAGCCGATGTGGCGTCGAGCTTTGTGTTTGGCGATGACGGTCCCGGTGATGGAGTCGTTGGGAGTGTGAATTTGGGATCGCTGTCGCTGATCACGGGCGATGGTGGTTTGTTTGGTGGCAATGACACCGCTCTGGCCGCTTCCGATACGGACGATGGGATCGCTGATGTAGCGGCGGCGTTTATTGCAGCGGTGACGCCTGTATACGGAGCGGATGGATTTGGAACGGTCACGATTAATACGGCTGAGAGTGATGCGGACGGTGACGGAGTAAACGATCAGGGCATTCGATTTGTGTCGGATGATCTGACGGCCGGCGGAGCTGGATTCGATACGGGTCTTGTGCTGTCGTCGGATGGAACGACGAAGGTGTATGCGTTCTTGTCAGCTAATGGATTGACGTTGACGGGAGCGAGCTCTGCCGACATCGGAGCCACCCCATTGTCGACGGCATTCACGATCACGATTGATGGAACGACGGGTGCGATGACGCAGACCCAGTCGCTGTCTTTGGAGCACGGAACGGCGACGGACGGAACGGATTTGAGTTCGTATAGCGGTGTCTATAGCGGAGATCGAGTTGACCTTGCGGACGGCGGGCTGGATCTGAAGATCCAAGCGTCAGTGAGGACGACGGATGCGGATGGAGATTATGTCAATCAGCTGGTGACATCAGCCGATGTGGCGTCGAGCTTTGTGTTTGGCGATGACGGTCCCGGTGATGGAGTCGTTGGGAGTGTGAATTTGGGATCGCTGTCGCTGATCACGGGCGATGGTGGTTTGTTTGGTGGCAATGACACCGCTCTGGCCGCTTCCGATACGGACGATGGGATCGCTGATGTAGCGGCGGCGTTTATTGCAGCGGTGACGCCTGTATACGGAGCGGATGGATTTGGAACGGTCACGATTAATACGGCTGAGAGTGATGCGGACGGTGACGGAGTAAACGATCAGGGCATTCGATTTGTGTCGGATGATCTGACGGCCGGCGGAGCTGGATTCGATACGGGTCTTGTGCTGTCGTCGGATGGAACGACGAAGGTGTATGCGTTCTTGTCAGCTAATGGATTGACGTTGACGGGAGCGAGCTCTGCCGACATCGGAGCCACCCCATTGTCGACGGCATTCACGATCACGATTGATGGAACGACGGGTGCGATGACGCAGACCCAGTCGCTGTCTTTGGAGCACGGAACGGCGACGGACGGAACGGATTTGAGTTCGTATAGCGGTGTCTATAGCGGAGATCGAGTTGACCTTGCGGACGGCGGGCTGGATCTGAAGATCCAAGCGTCAGTGAGGACGACGGATGCGGATGGAGATTATGTCAATCAGCTGGTGACATCAGCCGATGTGGCGTCGAGCTTTGTGTTTGGCGATGACGGTCCCGGTGATGGAGTCGTTGGGAGTGTGAATTTGGGATCGCTGTCGCTGATCACGGGCGATGGTGGTTTGTTTGGTGGCAATGACACCGCTCTGGCCGCTTCCGATACGGACGATGGGATCGCTGATGTAGCGGCGGCGTTTATTGCAGCGGTGACGCCTGTATACGGAGCGGATGGATTTGGAACGGTCACGATTAATACGGCTGAGAGTGATGCGGACGGTGACGGAGTAAACGATCAGGGCATTCGATTTGTGTCGGATGATCTGACGGCCGGCGGAGCTGGATTCGATACGGGTCTTGTGCTGTCGTCGGATGGAACGACGAAGGTGTATGCGTTCTTGTCAGCTAATGGATTGACGTTGACGGGAGCGAGCTCTGCCGACATCGGAGCCACCCCATTGTCGACGGCATTCACGATCACGATTGATGGAACGACGGGTGCGATGACGCAGACCCAGTCGCTGTCTTTGGAGCACGGAACGGCGACGGACGGAACGGATTTGAGTTCGTATAGCGGTGTCTATAGCGGAGATCGAGTTGACCTTGCGGACGGCGGGCTGGATCTGAAGATCCAAGCGTCAGTGAGGACGACGGATGCGGATGGAGATTATGTCAATCAGCTGGTGACATCAGCCGATGTGGCGTCGAGCTTTGTGTTTGGCGATGACGGTCCCGGTGATGGAGTCGTTGGGAGTGTGAATTTGGGATCGCTGTCGCTGATCACGGGCGATGGTGGTTTGTTTGGTGGCAATGACACCGCTCTGGCCGCTTCCGATACGGACGATGGGATCGCTGATGTAGCGGCGGCGTTTATTGCAGCGGTGACGCCTGTATACGGAGCGGATGGATTTGGAACGGTCACGATTAATACGGCTGAGAGTGATGCGGACGGTGACGGAGTAAACGATCAGGGCATTCGATTTGTGTCGGATGATCTGACGGCCGGCGGAGCTGGATTCGATACGGGTCTTGTGCTGTCGTCGGATGGAACGACGAAGGTGTATGCGTTCTTGTCAGCTAATGGATTGACGTTGACGGGAGCGAGCTCTGCCGACATCGGAGCCACCCCATTGTCGACGGCATTCACGATCACGATTGATGGAACGACGGGTGCGATGACGCAGACCCAGTCGCTGTCTTTGGAGCACGGAACGGCGACGGACGGAACGGATTTGAGTTCGTATAGCGGTGTCTATAGCGGAGATCGAGTTGACCTTGCGGACGGCGGGCTGGATCTGAAGATCCAAGCGTCAGTGAGGACGACGGATGCGGATGGAGATTATGTCAATCAGCTGGTGACATCAGCCGATGTGGCGTCGAGCTTTGTGTTTGGCGATGACGGTCCCGGTGATGGAGTCGTTGGGAGTGTGAATTTGGGATCGCTGTCGCTGATCACGGGCGATGGTGGTTTGTTTGGTGGCAATGACACCGCTCTGGCCGCTTCCGATACGGACGATGGGATCGCTGATGTAGCGGCGGCGTTTATTGCAGCGGTGACGCCTGTATACGGAGCGGATGGATTTGGAACGGTCACGATTAATACGGCTGAGAGTGATGCGGACGGTGACGGAGTAAACGATCAGGGCATTCGATTTGTGTCGGATGATCTGACGGCCGGCGGAGCTGGATTCGATACGGGTCTTGTGCTGTCGTCGGATGGAACGACGAAGGTGTATGCGTTCTTGTCAGCTAATGGATTGACGTTGACGGGAGCGAGCTCTGCCGACATCGGAGCCACCCCATTGTCGACGGCATTCACGATCACGATTGATGGAACGACGGGTGCGATGACGCAGACCCAGTCGCTGTCTTTGGAGCACGGAACGGCGACGGACGGAACGGATTTGAGTTCGTATAGCGGTGTCTATAGCGGAGATCGAGTTGACCTTGCGGACGGCGGGCTGGATCTGAAGATCCAAGCGTCAGTGAGGACGACGGATGCGGATGGAGATTATGTCAATCAGCTGGTGACATCAGCCGATGTGGCGTCGAGCTTTGTGTTTGGCGATGATGGTCCAATTGACACAGTCACGATTCAAGGCCTCTCCGTTCTAAATCTTGCTGCAGAAGAAGGTACATCTAGTCTTGTCGCCTCTGCTACAGATCTGACCGAAGCCTATGGCGCTGATAGTAATGGCAATGTGCGATTTGATGCTTCTCTTGATGGGTTCGTCTCAGGTTTGACCTATCAATATGCTCCTGTAACATATGCACTGAATCCTTCGGGAACAATTCTGATTGCTTCTGCTGGGTCTCAAGTCGTCTTTCAGGTCGAACTTGATTCATCCAGTAACGGGTCGGAGGTTGTGATGACCAAGCCGGTCGACGCAACGACGCAGGTTAGCTTTACTGATGAATATTACGATTACACAGGTGGTAATGGTGCCTGGTCTGGTTGGGGTGATGGATCTGCCCTGGTCGATGACGATAGTTCTAATGTCTTGTTTACGCCTTGGCTTGCTTCCTCTAGTGGGGCAGGCTCGACTACTACCTTCACCTATTCACCGCTTGGGACAATTAACACGAGTGGAATTCTTGGCGGAATCTCATCTGGTCAATCTGTATATCTGAACGAGGCTTACCGAGTTGACTTCGTGACCGACCTGTATGGTTCTAAGGCTAAGGGTAATCAAGACTTCTCTGATCAGGATGATCGCTCTTATAATTTTGATTCTCATTACCTAACGCAGGGGGCAAGTGCTCGTTTGACCCAGACGAATGGATCATCTGTTTTGGTGTCGGCTTGGGATGATGATGATGGTGCTGTTAATTCTGTGGGCGGCCTGAAGGGTGCTGGTCAGTTGAGCGAAAGCACTGTCACCAAGGATGAAATTACGGGTATTGTGATTGGATATCAGTCTGGTATTGCGGCCAATGGTGATCCAATTATTACAAATGGAAGCTATGTGACTTCGTCTACGACTTCTTACCAGTTCGTTGATGCGGATGGTGTTTCTCGTGCCTATCAGGTTGAATTCGGGTACGGATCTGATGGCAAGGATGTCCGTGTAGACGGTGTGGTTGGTGATACGGGGAATTCGCAAACTGGTACGATCATTTTCGCGTATACGGCTAATGGATATAACGCATTGACATATACCAATATTGGTGGCGAATCCTTCAAGATTGGGGACTTTAAGACGGCTGTGCCATCGACTGAGTCGGTCTCTACAGATCTTCCAGTGGTGATTGTTGATGGTGATGGCGACTTTGTCTCCGCTTCGCTTGCTCTTGAGTTTGCTTCGCCGACGCTTCCCCCGATCTCTATTGACTTAAACTCTGATGCTTATATTTCGTACTTGTCTGCTGATAGTGGTTCGGTAGAGATTTTTATCGCGGCCCTCGGAAGCCTTTCGACGGCTTGGGTCGCTCCAGAAGACGGCCTCCTTGTCTACGACTACAACGCCGATGGCTTAATCGCAGAAGCCAAGGAGTTCGTCTTCACGATGTGGGGTGATGACCCTGATGTCCTGACCGATATGCAGGCTCTTGCCGCTTACTTCGACAGCAATGGTGACGGCCTCTTGGATGCCAGTGATCATGCCTGGGAGTACTTCGGTGTTTGGCAGGACCTGAATATTGACGGAATTCAGCAAGAGGGCGAGTTCTACGGCCTTGATCACTGGGATATTGAATCCATTGCCCTGGAGTACCACGCCGATAGCGCTCCCTACACAGCCGCCGATGGTGACGTTCAGGTTTATGGCCAGATGACTGTGACCTATGACGACGGCAGCACAGGCCTGGCGGAAGACGTGGCCTTTGCTGTTGCTTCTGTCGATCACCCCGACGCTTCGTTGGAGCCCATCGTCGTCGACTCGTCTGCTGCGAGCTCCGTTGAGGATCTGGTGAGCAGCTACCTCGAGAGCATGCACACCATCGGTGACCTCGACGGCAATGGCGACCTCTCGCAAGCGGAACTGGCCAGTGGCCTTGACCTTGCGGTCAGTGACTACCTCGATGCCAATGCCCTTTCCGCTGATGCGTACGGCGTGATCGAGCAGGAGGTCTTCAATGTGCTCGCCGAGCAGATCAACGATCTTGAATCCGATTCGCCTGTCGACATCCAGATTGATGATCAGGGCAATGCCGATGGTGCTGATCTGATCGCCGCCCTCGACCAGACCTTCGACGACCTCATGCTCCCTGATTCGCCCGAGCCCCTCGATCTTGTTTCAGTCGGCAGCGAGTACGGCTGATGTCCGTTTATCTCGCAGCCAAGTCGAGTTGTTTGACTTCCAGGCTGATCAAGAAGCGCTCGTGATATGGGGTTTCAAACCACCGTTCCAGTTCTTCATCGGTCAGGCACAGGGTGGTCTGGGCCTCGATGCGCAGTAAGTCAGCCTGCGTCAGTTTGATCCCAAGCTTTCTTGCCATTTCGCAGATCGCTGCAGGGTTCTCGCACCGCTTTACCTCTTTTTGCAGCAGCGGATCATCCTTGAGGATGAATTTCAAACTCATGACGCCTGCAGAGCTCAAGTCCGTTGCCGCATTCTTTCAATCCAACGTATTCACAAAAAAGGCTGGTGGAGGCCACCAGCCATTGAGGGATCCGTTGGACGTCTGACTACTGGGTGACACCCTCGATCCGATCTTCGATCTCCTGGTAGATCTCCTGGAGCTGTTCGATGTTCTCGTCGGAGGTCTCCCAGTAGCCCCGGCCGTTTACCTCCAGCAGGGTGCCGACGATGCGGCGGAAGCTGTGGGGGTTGAGATCCATGAGACGCTTGCGCATCTCCGGATCGTTGATGAAGGTCTCGTTGGCTTCTTCGTAGACGAAGTTGTCAACGGAACCACTGGTCGCGCTCCAGCCCAGGGTGAAGTTCAGGCGCTTGGCCACTTCACGCACACCCTCGTAGCCGGAGTCCAGCATGCCCTCGTACCACTTGGGATTGAGCAGCTTAGTTCGCGAATCCAGGCGGATCGTCTCGCTCAAGGAGCGGACCTGGGCATTGGCGGTTGTGGTGTCGGCGATGTAACTCGAGGGAGCCTTACCGTCGTCCCGCAGCCCTTGGATCAGCTTGGTGGGGTCACTATCGAAGTAGTGGCTCACATCGGTCAGGGAGATCTCCGCTGAATCCAGATTCTGGAAGGTGACATCAGCGGTCTTCATGACCGACTCGAACACCTCACGCTTCTGGTTCATCTCGCCGGGGTTGTCGGCGTTGAAGGCGAAGGTCTTACGGGAGAGGTACATCTCCTGCAGTTCGTTCTCCTCTTCCCAGGTGCTGTTCTCCACCGCCAGGTTGACGTTGGAGCTGTAGCTGCCGCTGGCATTCGAGAACACACGAGTGGCCGCATCCCGCAGGGAGATGCCTTCTTTTTCAGCTTGTTCCTGGGCGTGCTTGCGCACGAAGTTCATCTCCAGGGGCTCATCGGCCTCGGCGGCCATCTTCACGCCCTGGTCGATCAGGGCCATCTGGTTGATGAACAGGTCGCGGAAGACACCGCTGCAGTTCACCACCACATCCACCCGGGGACGGCCCAGTTCTTCCAGGGGAATCAACTCGAGTTTGTTCACCCGGCCCAGGGAGTCGGGCACCGGACGGGCTCCGATGAACCAGAGGATCTGGGCCAGTGATTCGCCGTAGGTCTTGATGTTGTCGGTGCCCCAGAGCACGCAGGCGATGGTTTCGGGCCAGGTGCCTTGCTCCTCGCGCTGCCGCTCGATCAGGCGGTCCACCACAACCTTTGCGGCGGCAACGGCTGCTCGGGTCGGGATGGCCTGGGGATCCAGGGCATGGAGGTTTTTGCCGCTGGGCAGCACGTTGGGGTTGCGGATCGGGTCCCCACCAGGCCCGGGCAGCACGTACTCGCCATCGAGGGCCTTCAGCAGGCTCTCCATTTCCAGATCGGCGCAAACCTGCTCGAGGCAGAACTGCAGGTAACCGAACAGAGTCTCCAGCTCGGCTTGATCCACGTCGGGGAAGCCAGCGGCGTTGCAGGCACTCAGCCAGGGGCTTGGCAGCTTGAAGCCGAAGCGCTCCAGCAGCTCAAAGAACCAACCGAAGTTGCGTCGCAGGGTCACCCGGCCATCGCTGCCGGTCACGGCCTTGACCATCGCACCGATGGCGGCGCGGGAGGTCTCGGTGATGACGCGGTTGAGTTCGACATCGGCGAGGACTCCGTCGTCGTTGCCCTGGTAGACGTCGGCGATCGTGCGGCCTTTGCTCTCCGCCAGCAGAGCAGGCAGGGAGCGGATGCCCTCTTCCTCGCGCTCGAGGGCAGCAATGTTCACCAACGTGGCAATCGCCTCTTCAGCCGTGGGGGGCTTACCGATGGTGTGAAGACCGCAGGGCAGCAGACGGCTCTCGATCTCCATCAGTTGGCGATAGACCGCACCAACCACCCCATCGCGGCCGTCGAGGTCCAGCTCGGAGGCATCGACCTCGGGCAGTTCGACGTCCTTGTCGAGGTTGCACTGGCGGGCTGTCTCGACGACGGCATTGACGATCTGGACGCCGCGGGAGCTCTCACGCAACTGCTGGTATGAACCCACCAGCTCGCCCAGTTCCTTCAAGCCCTTGTAGAGACCAGCGTTCTCAGCGGGAGGGGTCAGGTAGCTAATGGTCTCGGCGTAGCCCCGCCGTTTGGCGATGGTCGCTTCTGAGGGGTTGTTGGCTGCGTAGTAGTAGAGGTTTGGCAGTGCGCCGATCAGGGAGTCGGGGTAGCAGGTCTCGCTCATCCCCATCTGCTTGCCAGGCATGAACTCCAGCGAGCCGTGGGTGCCGAAGTGCAGCACCGCATCGGCGCCCCAGACCTTCTCGAGGTAGGTGTAGTAGGCGGCAAAGCCGTGGTGGGGGCTGGCGCTGCGGGAGTACAGCAGCCGCATCGGGTCACCCTCGTAGCCAAAGGTGGGTTGAACGCCAACAAAGACGTTCCCGAAGTGGCGGCCGAAGATCAGCAGGTTGGTGCCGTCGCTGTTGAGGTTGCCCGGGGGCTTGCCCCAGTTCTCCTCCAGGCGCTCGGAGTATGGGGTCAGGCGCTCGTACTCCTCAACGCTCATGCGGTGTGCAATGGCCAGCTCCGGAGCACCCTCAAGGGCCTCGGGGTCCTGCAGCACCGCCTCCATCAGCTCCTTGGAGGTGCGGGGCAGGCCGCTGACGTCGTAACCCTTGGCGCGCATCTCCTCCATCACCCGATGGATGGAGCCAAAGACGTCGAGGTAAGCCGCTGTACCGACGTTGCCCTTATCGGGAGGGAAGCTGAAGACGGTGATCGCCAGCTTCTTATCGGTGCGGGGCTTGATCCGTAGGGAGGCCCAACGGATCGCCCGCTCAGCAATGGCATCCACCCGATCCTGCAGGGTGTGCGCCTTGCCGGTGGCGTCGTCGCGCCCGGAGAGCACGATCGGCTCGATGGCTCCATCGAGTTCGGGGATGGCGATCTGGAGGGCCACCTGAACAGGGTGCAAACCGAGATCGCTCTCCTCCCACTCCTGGGTGGTTTGGAAGACCAGGGGCAGGGCAACCATGTAAGGGCGGTTGAGTTTCTTCAGCACCTCAATCGCTTTGGGGTGGTCCTGGCGGGCCGGGCCGCCCACCAGGGCAAAACCGGTCAGGGAGACCACGCCATCGACCAGCGGTTGGTCGGGATTGATGGGGTCGTAGAAGAAGGCGTTGACCGGCTTGGTGAAGTCCAGTCCACCGCAGAAGACGGGAATGACCGTGGCACCGCGGAACTCCAGTTCCTGGATGGTTGCCACGTAGTGGGCTTCATCGCCCGTGACGATGTGGCTTCGCTGCAGCACCAGGCCAATCACAGGCCCTTTGCGAGCTTTCTCACTGAGGTCCTGGCGGCTGGCATTCCAGTTGAGGTACTCCTTGAGGTCCTCGAACATCGAGGGAGCCAGCGGGTGCCAGATGCCCAGGTCGGGGAAGACCTCGGGATCGGCAACTTGGATCTCGGGGCGCTCCTCGCTGCTCCTCGGGTAGACGTATTTATCCGCCAGCATCAGCAGGAAGTTCCGGAGGTTGTCCGGAGTGCCGCCCAGCCAGTACTGGAAGCTGAGCATGAAGGAGCGGGCGTCCTGAGCCTTCTCCACCGGCAGGTACTTCAACACCGTCGGCAGGGTGTTGAGCAGCTTCAACATGGCGTCCTGGAAGCCAGCGCCGCCGGCCTCCTTGCGCTTTTTCATGAAGCCGGCGATGGCCGACTTGCTCTGACCGAGCTGGGCCATCGAGAAGCTGCCCAACTTGTTGAGCCGCATCACCTCGGGCATGGAGGGGAAGACCACCGCCGCTTTCAGGCGATCGCGGTGGGGGGCCACTGCATCCACCACCTTCTGGGCCAGGTCTTCGATGAAGATCAGCGAGGCGATGAAGACATCCGCTTCAGCCACATCGGCGCAGAAGTCTGCGTAGTTCTCGGGATCCCGCAGTTCCTCGATCAGATAACCGCTGAGATCCACTGCCAGAGGGCCGTTCTGGTCGTTCAGGGAGGTGGCGGCCTGGGTCAGCGCGTTTTGGTACTGGGGCTCGAGGACCACGTAGACGGCCTTCATCACGGCCCGGCCGTTCACCTCCGCGGGGCTGACGCGGCGGGAGGCGGAGCGGACCTGCGTGAACATTCGCGCTGATTGAGCAATGTGAAGAAGCCTACGCAGGAGTGCGCTGTCTGCGCGAGGGTGATTCCTTCCTGTAACAGGAGTTCCGGGGGACTTTTCGGCCCTAGGAAACCGTGTTAATGGGCGACATAGGCTCGAGCCATCCTCTTGCCTCTCCCCATGTCCCAGGCAGTCGCCAGCAAGCCCATCTCCGTTGTGGTGGCAGGCGCCTTGGGCCGGATGGGCGCTGAGGTGATCAAGACCGTTGTGGCGGCTCCGGATTGCCAGCTGGTGGGTGCGGTCGGTACCACCCCTGGCAAGGAAGGGGCTGATGTCGGACTGGAGCTGGGTCTCGGGGAGTTAGAGGTCGCGATCACGTCCGATTTCGAAGGCACCCTCTGCCAAGCCAGTCAGGCCGTCCGTAATGACGGCCCTGGTCAGGGGGCAGTGCTGGTCGATTTCACCCACCCTTCGGTGGTCTATGACCACACCCGAGCGGCCATCGCTTATGGCGTTCACCCGGTGATCGGTACCACGGGCCTCAGCCCTGAGCAGCTCCGTGACTTGGCCCAGTTCGCGGCCAAGGCCTCCGTCGGCGGTGCCGTCATCCCCAACTTCTCCGTGGGCATGGTTCTGCTGCAACAGGCCGCCGCCGCCGCGGCGCGCTTCTATGACTTTGCGGAGCTCACCGAGCTGCACCACAACCGCAAGGCCGATGCCCCCAGCGGCACCTGCATCAAAACCGCCGAGTTAATGGAAGACCTCGGCAAGCAGTTCAATCCGCTTCAGGTGGAGGAGCACGAAACCCTCGCCGGATGCCGGGGCGGCCAGCGGGAGAGTGGCCTCCGTCTGCATTCCATCCGCCTGCCCGGGCTGGTGGCCCATCAAGAGGTGATGTTTGGGGCTGCTGGCGAGACCTACACCCTTCGCCACGACACGATCGATCGTTCCGCCTACATGCCCGGTGTGTTGCTGACCGCCCGCAAGGTGCGCCAGATCGATGGTCTGGTCTATGGGCTTGAGCGCTTGCTCTAATCCCCACCGCAGCAGACACTGTCGCCATGCTCATCCCGCTTCGCCCAGGAGAGCTGCCGCGTCTGATCCCCGCGGTGGCCACTGGCCCTCAGTTCAATTTCTGTAGTGGCAGTCCCCAGAAGCTGCTGCAGCGGTCCTTTATCTCGATCATCGGCGGGGTGATCAGCCTGCTGATCAGCCAGGGGGTTGCGATCAACAGCCAGGCCTCCCCGATCCTGCTGATGGTCGGTGTGATCTTCCTTCTCTATCTGCTCTGGGGGCCGATCGTGGAGGCCAGTCGTAAGAACGCGACGCTCCGCCGCTACCCAGCCGCCGCCATCTTCGAAGGGGAAGTGGCTGACCTCTACACCAAGGAATTGGTGGAGGGCCGTCAGGAGACCACGGATAAGCAAGGTCGCCTGGAGACCGTCGAAAACCGGCGCACCTGGCTCTGCCTGGAGTTGGAGGACGAGGATGGCTACCTCGGCAGCATCCGCTTCCCGTACAACAAAAAGCACCAGCCAATTCGGCGTGGTGCAGTGATTCGCTGCTTGGTGCTGAGCGAGCGCAAGGACTTCTCTCGCGTTGGCGCCCTTAGTGATGCCTGGCTGCCCCAGATGAAGCTCTGGGTGGGTGAGTATCCGTTTCTCCTGCGTCCGGCCTTCGAGGAGCTCTGCCTGAAGCGGCTTCGCTGAGCTCGGATCAAGGAGGCCTTGTTACATCGCGCAATATTGCGTTACAGTTCTGTTACGTACCGAAGAGACGCGTGATGACCCAAGCCAATCCCTCCGCCCCCGCAGTGATTCGCGGCGCCACCGTGACCGAAGAAGACGGCGGCCGTCTCAACGCTTTTGCCACCGAGCCCCGCATGGAAGTGGTGGACGTTGAGAGCGGCTGGGGCTTCCACGAGCGCGCTGAAAAGCTGAACGGCCGCATGGCCATGCTCGGCTTCATCGCCCTTCTCGCCACCGAGCTTGCTCTGGGTGGTGAGTCCTTCACCCACGGTCTGCTGGGTCTGGGCTGATTCCCTTCAACACCGTTCACCAAGGCCGCAGCACAGAATCGTGCTGCGGTTTTTTTGTGCCGTTTCCCCTGTGCCCCTCACAAAGCGTTCAACCCTGCGCGCTCGGGTGAATGGCGCCGGGCCCACTGGGGCTCTAACGGCCCTGGCTTTGGCGGATGCGGGCTGGCAGGTCGAGCTCTGCGATCCGCTCGAAGCCGCCGCGCTTCAAGGTCGGAATCGGGCCTATGCCCTGACCCATTCCAGCCGGGATCTGCTGCAACGGCTGGGGCTTTGGGATGAGCTGCTTCCAGCCCTGGCCCCGTTTCGGCGGCTGGAGCTCTGTGACCGGGCCACCCACCTTCAGGTCCCGTTTACGGCGAGTGATCTGTCCTGGCTGGGGGAGGGTGATCAGCCCGTGGGATGGATCCTCCAGCACCGCGCCTTGATGCAGGTCCTGCTGGCGGCGGTTCAACGCCAAGACTCCATTACCAATCGCCTGGGGATGCTCCCCGCGCCAGTCCCCGCCGGCTTGGATCTGGTGGTGGCAGCGGATGGTCACCGCTCGGCCACCCGTCAGGCCGCGCGGATCGGGCACTGGGCCTGGCCCTATCGCCAGGGATGTCTGACGGTGCAGGTGCGACTGCGCGGCTCAGCCCCTGATCAGGCCTGGGAGCTGTTTCGTCCGGAAGGTCCCTTTGCGGTGCTCCCCCTGGGGGCGGATGCGTTCCAGTTGGTGTGGAGTGCACCGCTGCAGCGCTTGCGCCAGCTGGAGCAGCTCGATGCTGTGGCATTTCTCGATGCCCTCAGCGGCGCCTTGCCCGAGGAGCTGCAAGCGGAGGTCCTGCTGGATCAACCCAAGGCTTTCCCCGTGGCTCTGGAGTGGGCTTGGCCTTTGGCCCGTCGCTCGACCGTGGTCGTGGGTGAGGTGGCCCATCGCTGTCACCCCGTCGGCGGCCAGGGCCTGAACCTCTGCTGGCGTGATGTCGATCAGCTGCATCGCTTGGCCCGGCGCTGCGCGTCGGGGCGGCTGCGGCCTCGGGCACTGGCTGGCGCCTACGGCCGCTCGCGCGTTCTCGATATCGCCCTGGTGCTGCTGGCCACCGATGCTCTGGTGCGCCTGTTTTCCAACCGTTTTGCGCCGCTCCTGGTGCTGCGGCGCTTTGCCCTGCAGGCCCTGGGCCGTTGGGGATGGATGCGTCAGCTCAGCCTGCGGGCGATGAGCGAGGGGCCTTGCCGCCTCTGGCGGGGCTGAGCAGGATGGCGGCATGGTCATCTGCACCTCGCCGCAACCCGCTCCCCACCCTGAATTGCTGCGCTTTTTGCGCAGCAGCCTCGGGCTCAGCGAGAACGCCCTGGGATTGGGGCTCAAGCAGTCGCAGCTGGAGCAGGCCCCGCTGCCGGTGGTGCTCTGGCGTTTTGGTTTGATCAGCTTGGAGCAGCTTGATCAAGTCCTGCAGTGGCAGGACCTGCACCTTTAAAGCGCCGATCTCAGTAGACGATCAGGGAGTCCACGGGGACCCCGGCCGGAAGTTTGCCTTGGCCGCCGAGATCAGTCAGTTCCACCACAAACGAGAAGCCCACCAGTTGCCCGCCGACTTGTTGCACCAACTCGGCGCAAGCCGCGGCGGTGCCGCCCGTGGCCAGGAGGTCATCCACAATCAGCACCCGCGGGCTGTTCTCAAAGCCATCGGGCACGATTTCGAGCCGGTCGGTGCCGTATTCGAGGCTGTAGTCGACGCCGATCACCTGGCCGGGCAGTTTGCCGGGTTTGCGAACTGGGCTGAAACCAATGGTTTTTGCAGTGGCCAGGGCTGTGCCAACGATGAAGCCGCGGGATTCGATGCCGACGATCAGATCGGGCTGCAGCCGGTCACAGACCTCCCCAAGCTGGCGCATCACCTCCTGCCAGGCGTCGGGCTGGCGCATCAGGGGGATGATGTCGCGAAAGAGGATCCCGGGCTGAGGGAAGTCGGGGATTTCCCGGACCAGGTGACGCAGATTGATAGAGCCCATGGTCGACGAATCAGCGCCAGTGCTGGCAGTATCGCAGCCATGGCCGAAGCCCCTGCGAGCGTGCAAACCCCCTTGTCCCGCCGCGGGATCGAGCGCCTGGATCTGATGCTTCTCTGCGCAGAAGCATTGGATCTCAACGGTGGGGAGGCCATGGTCTGGCTGAGCGAAGAGATGGGTTTCACCGACCTCTTCCCCAACCGGGTTGAGCTGTGGAAGCGCCGTTGCAGCAACCCGCTCCGCCGCAACACCCGCCGGGCATCGCTCAAGCCGGAGGAGACGGATGCCTTAATCCGCATCCTGACGGCCCTCTCTGAGCGTCTCTATCCGATGCTGCGGACCCTGCTTTCTTCGGCGGAGCCCCCTGATCTCAATGAGCAGCGTTGGGATCTCTTCCGGTCGCGTCTGAGGGAGTTGGTGCTTGAGCGCCTGAACCCCAGGCGGGGCGGAGTCCAGCGTTTGCTCGATCCTTTGGAGGGACCTGCGCTGAGCCGTGAACTGGTGCAGTCCATGGCGCTCTGCGCTGGTGAGGGCGGCTTTGAGCGCCTGCGCGCCAGCCTTCTTGATGCAGCTGTTTGATCACCGAGATGAAACTCACGACTCGCTACGAACAAACCAGCTGCCGTCTCATCGTCGAGGGCCTTCCGGATCTCTCCGCCGGACAGTCCTCGAGCACCATCGGCATCCTGACCGGCTTCACGATGGGCCTGGCGGGCCACACCGAACTGGAGGGCCAGCGGGAACACCTGCAGGCCTTGCTCTTCGCCGTGATCCCCTATGCCCGGCATCTTCTCAGCGGCGTTCCCAAGGTTTTCGGAGCCGACGATGCACCGGTGGCCATTGCCCCAGGAGACGGCTGCCATCAGTTGGAGTTGCGCAGCAGCCAGCCGAACACGCCTCCCTTGATCCTGCGTCTTGATGACGCCGAACTCTCGGACTTGGTGCGCTGCCTCGATCAGCTCCGTTTGGATTCCCGGCTGGCCCTTCCCTTTGAGGCGCCACCGCTTCTGCCCCTGGCGCGCAAGGAACTGCGCCATCGCCAACCGTTGCTGCGACGGATCGCCGCTCCGCTTACCGGGGTTGTGGCAGTTGCGGTCAGTGCTGCCTTGATCGCGATGCTGCCGACGCCGAAGCCGGCGTCTCAGACTGCCCCCGAGCTGGCTCCCCCGGCCAAGGGCGGTTGACGTCCTTTTGAATCACCCCACACTTGCAGTACTGCGATGAGCGCATTGAGCTGGTCGGAATTGCGTCGTCGCGTCGCCCGTCTTGGTGCCAGCCTTGATGTGGTCGTGCGCAGCGATCCGGAAGTCTGTGGTCTAAGTGGTCCTGACTTTCACATCTCCTTGCATCACGGCGGCCAGGGGGATTGCACGGTTGGTGATCTGAGCCTGGTGGACTGCCCCAACGACTTGGTCCTGGTTGAATTTGAACGCTGGATGCGCGGAGCCGGACACCAGCTGGAGTCATGACACGGCAACGGCGTTTGCGGGTGGTGAGTAGCGGAGTGGGCGCGGCTGAGCGGCAGCGCCCGGTTTTTCGCAAGCGCAAACCCAAGCGGCGTTCAAGGCTGATCCTTGAGGCGGTCCTGATGATGGCCGGCGGCGTTGGTTTGCTGGTGTTGTTGCTCCAGCTCCCGCAGCTGATTGACCTCGACAGCCTGCTCTTGGTGAGCACCGCCTTGGCCCACCTGATCGGAGGCCTGTCTCAGCTGTTGATGGGTGTCCTGCAGCTGCTTGGCGTGCTGCTCTTGGGTGGCCTGGCCCTGTTGGCGCTGCTCTGTTTGTTGGGTGGCTTGGTGCGTTTTGTGCGAGCCGTGGTGGCCCCAGCCCCCAAAACGGCCCAGCCAAAACGTCGCCGCTGAGCAGCGTTCTGAGCATCCTGTGGAGAGCGCTTCGATCGCTCTTCCCCATGACGACACGCCGGCTTTGGCCCTTGGCTCTGGTTTTACTTGGAGTCCTCAGCCCTGCTGCGGTCCATGCCTGTAGCCGTGTGCTCTCCAACAGCAACGGTCAGTCGGTCGTGGTGGGACGCACGATGGACCTTTACCTCGATGATCAGGCTGCCCTGGTGCTGCGGCCCCGCGGCCTCGAGGCTGTTGGCTTGGTCAGCACCAGTGTTCCGAATGCCAAACGCTGGCGCGTGAAGCACGGCAGCGTTGGCGTGATGAGTGTGGGGACGGTGCTCGCCGATGGCCTCAACGAACGGGGCCTGAATGTCAACCTGCTCTATCTCTCCGGCAGTGATTACGGCTCAGCCAGCAGCGCTAAGCCCGTGATCTCCAACCTGCGGATGGCCGAGTTTGTGCTCGACAACTTCGCCAACACCGATCAGGGCAGCTATGCCTTTCAGCTGGCCCGCAATCCCTATCCGATCTGGGTGGAGCTGAGCCGTTTGAATTTCAGGGCTGGTGGAGCCATGCGCCGGCTCAATGTTCAGTCCCCTGCGCTGACAGGCGATGTCTCGGAGCTGTTGGATCGCTCCTGAGTTAGCCGCCGTGGAGCTGCTGGAACCAGAAGCCTGCGAGCTGCCAGGAGCTCCACAGGAAGATCCCTAGGAACAACCAGTTCAACCAGGGCGGACGCTTGTCGTTCTCAAACACGGTTGCTCTTGGTGCGAAGGGGCATCATCGCCCCCGGAACCACTGCAGGACCAAGCCCTGTGCTTGAGGTCCTGGAACGGTAATGACGGCGAGGGTCTCGACTCCCCGCTGGTAGTCGTAGCGGCAAAAGCCCTGGCCTGTGCCTGAGCACGCACTCAAGCTTGGGAGTCGATTGCCAGCCAGCTGCCGGTCCATGGGCTCTGGCGCCAGTCCCTTGACGGGCTGCCAACCATCCCGCTGCAAACTGGCATCGGCCTGTTCGATGGGCTGCTGCGGGATCAAGGTCACCTCTTGGGCCGCGCTGACTCCGCTGATCCCACTCAGAAGGGTCAGCAGGATCAGCAGTCGGCTGGACGAGGAAACGGCTGCCATGGCAGCGGCCGAGGCGAAGGTCTACTTCGATTAGAGCAACGCTCAGGCAGGAACGGAACTGCGCTGTTCTCTCACTTGATCGTGCAGGGCCTCGAGCTGGGCGTGGACGGAGCGCAATTGCTCACGAACGGCCTCGGTGTTGTCCAGTTTGCTCAAGGTCAAGAGCATGGTTTCGATCTGGTCCTTGCTGTTGATCAAGACGCGGCATTCGCTGGTGCCAGGTTCGTAGCGCACGGAAGAGTGTTCGCTGGAACACCATCGAAGCGAGCCTGAGCGATCAAGAGTGTGGCGAATATTGCCGTTTTGGCAGTTGGACGGAGCGGCGACTGTGACGGACCGCGCAACTGAAATCTTGAGATTCTCTTGTCTCACTTGCAACCGGTGAGGGGCTCGGCAAGATGCTTAATCCGCTTGAGCCCTGAGCTAGCGGCTGGCAGCCCTGGACGCTCTGCTGGCCGGGTTGAAAAAGCGGAGGGGGTGGGATTCGAACCCACGGAAGCTTTCACTTCGCCGGTTTTCAAGACCGGAGCCATCAACCACTCGACCACCCCTCCAGGGACGACCTTGGGTCGGGTTCATTGTTCCATGGGGCGGGACGCTTCCGCTATCTC
Organism: Synechococcus sp. W4D4; assembly: GCF_047716805.1. Taxonomy (NCBI): domain Bacteria; kingdom Bacillati; phylum Cyanobacteriota; class Cyanophyceae; order Synechococcales; family Synechococcaceae; genus Synechococcus; species Synechococcus sp. W4D4. The sequence continues at coordinate 703,689 of NZ_CP180404.1, forward strand.
AGGGGAGAGACCAGTGAGACTAATTTGCAAGGTTGGTTTAGAGCGCAGCGATCGAGAGGTCGCGAGATCGATGGCCGTTCTTTCCACCAACCTGTTGGCCGTGCGCACCAGGGAGTTGGCCGACATGATTGAGACCCTGCCGGTCAGCCTCAGCCCTGATCATCAGTACGAGCGCTGTTGCGAGCTGCTCGAGCAGGTCGCCGTTGCCTTGGACCTGCTTTCCGCTACCGCTCCGGGTTGACGGCTAGGCGTCGAAGCCAAAGCTTTGGCGCTTGCGAGAACCAATCAACTGCTTGGTGACGTGCTTCTGGGCGTGCATCATCTCGGCCATCTGCTTGGCGAGGTGCTTGAGCAGCTCCAGATCATCCATGGCATCGATCGAGCGCTTGATGCGCTCGAGTTCAAAGTTGGATTCCAGTGAGAGGGAGCTGGGCTGGGCCACCGTGCAGACGCTTCTGTTAAGTAACGTTAAGCCTGCTGGGTTCGTCGGTGTGGCTGCTTGGGTCAGTAGACAGCGTCGTTTCGCCACTGAGGTCTTCGATGTCCGCGTCAGTTGAGAGTCAGCGAGGTGTTCGGGAGATGCTGAATGCCCATTTGTTCCCTGTCCTCGCCGGGGTGGGGGCGGTCTGTGCGGTCTCAGGTGCTCTGTCCTTGGCATCGCTTGGGCGACAGGCTGATCGTTGGAGCCGTTGTTATGACATCAGCCTCAGCTACCTCATCGAAAGCAGGCCGCAGCTCAGGCAGCACGCCGATGCCATTGCAGCCAATTTCTGCAATGGGGGTAGGCCGATTGGTCAAAAGTCAGGAGCTTCGTAAGCGGTTCGCTGGGGCGCGCTCCTGACTGGTTCGTTATCGATTTCCGTCTGGACCCTCGTAGGTGAACTCCAGCAACATTGCTGAGAAGAGGTTTTTGAGCTTGACGAGTTGCTCCTGCTCCCTCGGGTCAGGAGCACCGGCCCACTTCTCCAAATGGAAGCTCACGGACTTGTGCAGAAGCCTTGCGGCATTGATGTCAATCGATAGATCAATCGTTGGATTGTTCTCGTCTTGCATCTGAAGAAGAAGGGTTTGCCCCTGACGGTCCAGGCGAATGGATTGAGATGCTCTGATCTCAGCGGCCCGATGGCTTGCTCTCAAGGGCCTTGAGGAAGGCTGCGGGTCCGCTATTCACAGGCGGAAGCTCCAGCGTGGCTTCCCTTCCTTCGAGTGCGGCCTTAAGGGACGCAATCATCACGCTATTGCCGGAGTTCTCAACCGCTTTGAGCGCTTTGAGGAGTCGCGCTTCACGGGAGGCGCTGAGCGCTACGGATTCAGGCTGGGCGCTCTGAGCTCGAACACTCTCGAGTTGCTGAGCGAGGTTCTCCCAGAGCAAGCCCACGTCTGAATCCGCAAGGTCTGAGGACTTTCTCACAAAAAAAAGGTTGCAGCGTGATGGCAACCTCCCGTTGATTCCTTTGGTCACCACCGTCTTCACCCGAGTTGATCAAGACGGTGATGGAGGGATTTTTTCTGAGATCAGTTCTCAGGCTTGGCCAAGGGCAGCAGGCACTTGTCGGAGTCGCATCCAGCCGGACCGGCTTCCATGAGTTCACCACCGTCGTAGCGCTGCAGCGCTTCGAAGAAATCGTTGGTGCTGCGGCGGCCGACCACGGCGGCCTGGAGCTCTTCGTAGGTGGCCTGGTTGATGGGCTCAAACGGCAGGCGCGGGAAGGTGGCGTTGGCGTCAAAGCGAGCCAGTAGGGCCGCTGAGATGTAGCCCTGGCCGTTGTCGATCGCAGCGTGGATTGCGTCGGTGAGGGGTTCGATCTCGTGCTCGCGGAACTCCACCGTTGCCGAGGTGTTGTGGGCCGTGTAGTGCTGCTGCACCTGCATGTAGAAGTCGAACTGGGCCATCGCCGAGAAGTTGTTGATCTCAACGGCGTCCGCGCCGGGGAGGTTCGCCCAGCTCACCTCGGTCGGAATTTCGACCAGCCACTCGGTGCAGCGGGGATCAAAGGCGTCATCCAGCAGACGACCCTCTTCGTCCTTGTCGGACTGGGACGGCACGATTGAGTAGCCGTAGTCCATGCAGGCCAGGGCGACCGGATCGTTCTTGCGGAAGGTGATCCGACGGATGAAGCGCTGGGCCTTGGGGGGGTGCCAGCCGGGGGAGGCACCGGTCAGCAGGCTCTTGGTGCCGGCAGGCTGAACGGTGGTGCAGCGGTTGGGCCTGCGCAGACCTTGGCGATCGCAGTAGTCCCAGACGGCCTTGTTGACGATCTCCTTCCAACGGCTGAGATAGTCCGCCTCCTTGGCCTTGAAGGCACGACCTTCTTCGCTGTCAGGACGACCGGCTTCCCACCAGGTCAGCCAGGGGGTGCCAAAGGCATGGACGAAGAAGTCGAACAGGCCGGTGAAGCTCACGCCAACGATGGGATCCCAGGCGCGGCTTTGGCGGTAGCGCTCGACTTCGAAGCGGTGGTTGAGCAGGCAGGCCACAGCCAGGCCGCCGGCGGTGAAGGCTTCCTCCTGGGCGACCAGATCGTCGGGGTCGATTCGGTTGAGGTGAATCTCGGCGAGGTTGCAGTGGAAGTCCGCGCCCAGGATCTCGCCGCAGGGGTTGAGGCCATAGCGGCCGAGGCGATGCTCGAGCTCCTCGGGGCTGATCTCGGGATGGTTGGTGGAGAGCCACTGACCGGCTTCTTCCCGTCCCTGGTCGCAGTAGACATCCATGAACTCCGTGCGCAGCTCAGGGGTGGAGAGCAGGTCTGCGTTGGAGCGGGCAATGGCTTCAGGGGCGAACTGAATCGCACCTTCACCGGAGTGGAACTGCTTGGTTACCGCTTCTAGAACGGTCTGGCGGTCAGGACGGCTGTGGAAGACCCGCGTGTGATTGGCCATGCGCAGCGCATCGCGTTCGGGATCGATGCGCCAGTTGCCGTCGCTGTCCTGCTGCCAGAGGTTGTCCTTGGCGGTGGAGGCCGCGGTGTCGTCAGCGGCGAACTGACGCATGCCGGCGCTGCGACGAATGTTGCCCGCCACGATTGTGACGGCGGCCTCGTCGATCAGCAGGCAGCACTCCACGGAGGTGAGCCTGCGGCCTTGGGCCTTGTTCAGGATTTGCGCGACGCGGCCATAAAGGTCCTTGAGCTTGACCGGGTTGGCCATGCCACCGAAACCCTTCAGGGTTTCGCCGACGGGACGGACATCCGAGAGGTCAATGTTGACTTCGATCGGGGTGTTGGCGTCGAAGCGCTCGTCGCTGCAGAGCTCCAGCAGCAGCTGGTAACTATCCACCCAGCCGCGGCGGGTGTCGCCCACCTTCACCTGAACGGTTTGACCGTTGATCTGATGGGTGGTGGTCTCCTGACGCTGACCAGCAGGGGTCACACCGATGTCACTGACGCCCGTGACCTTGATGGTGTTGCGGACGGCGGGGAGGCGATCGATCAGGTGCGGCTCAATGATGGCGCCGGTGCCGCAGCCCATCATCGCCAGGTCCATCATCAGACCGAAGGCTTCCCAATCCACCAGGTTGGTGGAGGTGCAGTTGTAGGAACCGGAGAAGTTCGCGTCCTGTTCGATCCAGGGGGTGCCGCCGATCCAGAGCCAACGTCCCGAGGGAAGGGCCTTTTGCTCTTGCTGCATCCGGCGCAGCAGGGCCACTTCCTGATCGTTGAGATTGCCGAGTTTGCGCAGGCCCGAGAGGTTGCGCTCAGCAACCTCGTTCCAGCTTTCGCGACCGTTCGGGGTTTTGCGGCTGTAGGTCCGATAAAAGACAGGATTGGCCGCAGGTGCAGTCGCGGGAAAGTCGGGTCTGGGGCTGTTCAGGGCGCTGGTGCTGCTTGCAGCACTGGCTCCAGGAACTGACACGGTCACGGGCGTCGATCTCTAAGCGTGCCGGCACCCTAACGCCACTGGTGGGGTCTGCAAGTTGCCGTTGCCACTAGTGGCGGTGCGCGGCGCTCGATGCCGTTCTGTGGCCTTTCTGGGACAGGGGATATGGAAAATCTGGAATTTTCGTCAGATTGCGGATTCACGGTCAGCTCTTTGATGCAGCGCACCCCTGAACCGGAATTGATGGATGCCCCAGAGCAGGCATCCGCCTATGCCGCTGCCGATTTCAGCGCAGGCGATCAGGCCTTGGTGGACCGTATTGGCTTGCTGTTCCCCTCCGGATTGGGGCCTCGGGTGCTCGATCTGGGCTGTGGTCCCGGCAACATCAGCTTTCGTCTGGCCCAGGCCTATCCAGACGCTGAGGTGATCGGACTGGATGGTGCCCTGTCGATGCTGCAGCTCGCCGAGCGGCGCCTGGAGCAAGAACAAGACCTGGCTGAGCGGCTGTCCTTTATTGGTGTCTGCTTACCGTCGGCGGATCTGCCCAAGGGTTGCAGCGGCCTGGTCAGCAACAGCCTGCTGCACCATCTGCACGATCCGCTGGTGCTCTGGCTGGCCATCGCCCAAGCCGCTTCTCCTGGAGCGCGGGTCTATGTCAAGGATCTGCGCCGGCCCCCCAGTCCTGAAGCTGCCGAGCAGTTGCGGGAGCGCTACCTGGCCGATGCTCCGGCGGTGCTTCAGCACGATTACGTGGCCTCACTGCACGCCGCCTTCACCGCTGCTGAGGTGGAGCAGCAGTTGCAGGTTTCTGGCTTGGAGATGCTGCAGGTGGCTGAGGTGCACGACCGCTACCTGGAAATCTGGGGGCAACTGCCGTGAGCTCACCTGTCAGGCTGTCGCCATGACCAGCAGCAGCGTGAGCACGACCCCTGAGCTCGAGGCCTTGGCGGAGGCCGTCTCCCGCCGCCGCAACTTCGCGATCATTTCCCACCCCGACGCGGGTAAGACCACCCTTACAGAGAAGTTGCTCCTGTATGGGGGTGCGATCCAACAGGCCGGAGCCGTGAAGGCCAAGGGCGAGCAGCGCAAGGTCACGTCCGACTGGATGGAGCTGGAGAAACAGCGGGGCATTTCCATTACCTCCACGGTCCTGCAGTTCGACTACAGCGGCAGCACGATCAACCTGCTGGATACCCCGGGTCACCAGGATTTTTCCGAAGACACCTACCGGACCTTGGCGGCTGCGGACAACGCGGTGATGCTTGAGGACGCTGCGAAGGGCCTCGAGCCTCAGACCCGCAAGTTGTTTGAGGTCTGCCGGATGCGCCAGATCCCGATCTTCACCTTCATCAACAAGATGGATCGGCCTGGGCGTGAGCCGCTCGAGCTTCTGGATGAGATTGAACAGGATCTGGGGCTTGCTTGTTGGCCGGTGAACTGGCCGATCGGCAGCGGTGATCGCTTTCGGGGCGTGATCGATCGCCGCAGTCAGCAGGTAATCCTGTTTCAGCGGGCCGAGCGGGGCCGGGCTTCTGAAGAGAAGGTACTCAGCGTTGATGAAGCCCGGGGCACTGGAGCGGTTGAAGAGGAGTTGCTGGATGCGGCCCTCGAAGAATTGGAACTGTTGGAGGCCGCTGGCAACGAGCTCGACCTGGAGCTGGTCCACGCCGGAGAGCTGAGCCCGGTGTTCTTTGGTTCAGCCATGACCAACTTCGGGGTGCGGCCGTTCCTCGATGCCTTCTTGGAGCTGGCCCAGAAACCCACCCCCCGCTCCAGCAGTGCCGGCGAGATTGAACCGGTGCGGCCGGGCTTCAGCGGGTTCGTCTTCAAGCTTCAGGCCAACATGGATCCCCGCCACCGCGACCGGGTGGCCTTTGTGCGGGTTTGCAGCGGCAAGTTTGAGAAGGACATGACGGTGCAGCACGCCCGCACCGGCAAGACCATTCGTCTTTCCCGCCCGCAGAAACTCTTCGGTCAGGACCGGGCGGTGGTGGAGGACGCCTACCCCGGTGATGTCATCGGTTTGAACAACCCTGGGATGTTCGCCATTGGGGACACCCTCTACCTCGGCTCCAAGGTCGAATACGAAGGGATCCCTTGCTTCAGCCCGGAGATCTTCGCCTGGCTACGGAACCCGAACCCCTCGGCCTTCAAGAGCTTCCGTAAGGGCGTCAATGAGCTTCGGGAAGAGGGTGCGGTTCAGATCCTCTACGACACCGATCAGAGCAAGCGCGATCCGATCTTGGCGGCCGTGGGCCAACTGCAACTGGAGGTGGTCCAGTACCGCCTTGAGAGCGAGTACGGCGTGCAGACCCGCCTTGAACCGCTGGGGTTCTCCGTGGCCCGTTGGGTCGTGGGTGGCTGGAGTGAGCTGGAGAAGGTCGGGCGGATCTTCAACTGCAAAACCGTCCGTGATGCCTGGGATCGTCCGGTTCTGCTGTTCAAGAACGACTGGAATCTCAACCAGTTGGCTGAGGATCATCCCGACCTCGAGCTCAGTGCTGTGGCCCCGGTGGTCAGTGGTGTGGAGCCCATTGCCCTGTAACGCTCCTGCTGGGCTCGCAGTTGCTTCCGTGATGGCGCCAGAATCAGCTGCAACGAAATATCACAGGCTGATTGGCTGATGCCTGGTTCTCTCTGGTTGGTTCGCCCCAGGACAGATGGGGGCAATGATTACGTCAATTTCGTCCGTGGGGGCACGGGCATTGAGATGCGGGAAGGCAGCCATTTGCCTCCCCAGATGCCCCTGCTGAAGCACCGCTGCTGGCTGCATCTCGATGAGGAAGAGCGTCAACGCATCCTGCTGTTGCGGCAGCAGGGCTTTCAGTCCAGTGAGCCCCTGTTCTGACTACGCTCAGTTATGAATTTCTCCGGCGCGCGGTGGCATGAACCAGGAGCCTGAATCCTCCTCGACCGGTTCCCAGCCCAGTCCCTACGAGCGCCTGGGCATTGAGACCACAGCGGGCTTTGAAGCGGTACAGGCTGCCAAGCAGGCTCGCCTCGATGAGGTGGGTGAGAACCCCCAGGCTCGGGCCCAGATCGAGGCGGCCTACGACTCCGTTTTGATGGACCGGCTGAAGGAACGTCAGCAGGGAAAGGTCAGCACCGCCGCCCTGAATGCTTCGGCACGGGAGGCCAAGGCTCCAACCTCCGCTTCCCCCGCGCGCCCATCGCTTCCGTCATTACCCAAGCTCCCGGCCCTCCCCAGGCCCTCGCTTCCCTCCAGTTCCTGGTCTCTTCCCAGGTTGGAGTTGGCCGAGGGGCAGCAGCGTTGGCTGCCGGTTGGCGGTTTTGCCCTGTTGACGGTGCTGCTGCTGTTCACGCCGGCGTCCTCGGCTGAGCTGGTGCTGGCCCTCTCCACCCTGTTCAGCGTGGTGCTCTTGCAGCGCCGCAATCGGCGCTTCCTGCAGGCGGTTGGCTTCAGTGTTTTGTTGCTCAGCCTGGGCCTGGCCCTTGGGGCCCTGCTGCTTCAGGTCCTCGATCCGAGCCTGCCCCTTGGGCTTCCCCTTGATGCCCACCAGGTGCAGAGCCTTCCGGCCCTGCTCCTCTTGCTGCTGGGTGCTCTGCTGATTGCTTAATTCGGCTTCACTCCAGGGCGGATCCAGCTGTGGCAACGCAGGGTCCGAGCCGACCCTGCGGGGATGGTGATTGCCCAAAGCCGGCAACAGCCGCTTTGGTGGGAGTCATTGAGCCAGAAGTGACTGCAGTTCAGGCAGTGGGGAAACCAGGTCATCGCCAGGGTCCTGCAGGGCTCCCCTGTTACAGCTCCGCTCTGGTCCCTCTAGTGATGGTCTGAGGACACTTTTTCAGGCGCTAGGCCGCGGGGGAGAGCTCGTCGATCAGCTCCTGCAGCTCTGCGGCCTGGATGTCATAGACCTCATTGCAGAAATGGCAGGTGAGTTCCGCCTTGCCGTCCTCGTTGAGCATCTCTGAGAGCTCATCGCGGCCCAGCAGCTTGAGGGCATTGACGCTGCGCTTGCGGCTGCAGGGGCAGTGGAAGGTGATGTCTTGGCTGGCCTCGGCGTCCTCCAGCAGTTGGGGATCGAGGTCGGGAAAGATGTCCTGGAGCAGCGCCTCGAGGTTGCCCTCGCAGGCGGCCAGCCGGTCGCTGAAGTGCTCAATCTCTCGGCAGCGCTCCTCCAACAGCGCGACCAGGGCTGGCTCACGGGCGGCCTTGGGGAGCACCTGGACCAGAACGCCACCGGCGTGCCTCAGGCCGCTGCTGTCGATGCGCTCGCCGACAAAAACCGCCGAGGGCGTTTGTTCGGAGTGCAAGAGGTAGGAGGCCACGTCATCGCCGATGCCGCCACTGACCAGCTCCACCGTCGAGCTGAAGGGTTCCCCCTCACCCAGGTCCCGAACCACATGGAGGTAGCCGGTGCCGGTGGCCTGCTTGAAGTCGAACTGATGGGCCCCATCGACCGTGTCCACCAGATCGAGTTCCAGCTCGGGCGCGCCGACGTAGCCGCGCACTGTCCCGTCCCTGCCGGCATCGACCATGAGTCCCTTCAGGGGGCCATCCGAGGAGATCCGTAGGTTCACCCGGCCATGGGCGACCTTCATGGAGCTGGCCAGTAGCAAGCCCGCCGTCATGGCCCGGCCCAGCAGGGCGGTGGTTAGAAACGAGAGGTTGTGGCGACGGCGGGCATAGCGGACCGTGGTGCTGGTGCTGACAGCAACCAGGCGGATCCCACCCCCTGCAGCTGTTGCTCGCACCAACCGATCTGACATGCCCAGGCCATTGCTCGAGGCACTGTATTCAGGCGCTTCAGCAGGGGATGAGCGCAGGCTGGAGTTGCCCATCGATCAGGGTCCAGCGCTGTCCTGGTTCGGTCAGCGGCTCGAACAGCTCCGGTTCGTGCGTGACGATCAGCACGATGCGATCACGGCTGAGCTGATCGATGAGGTCGATGATCTCCGCGCGCACGGACCAGTCCAGGCCAGCGGTGGGTTCATCCATCAAGAGCACCTTGGGGTCACGCAGCAGTTGGACTGCCATCGCCAGACGGCGCTGTTGACCGCCACTGAGCTCCTCGGGGGCCTGTTGGAAGGACAGACCACTGAGGCCGACCTGGTTCAAGACCGCCTCGGCCTTTTCGCTGGGCAAGCGCCGCTGGCCGAGACGCAGTTCCTGGCCGACGGTCAGTCCAAGGAAATGGCGCTCAGGGAATTGAAAGACCAAGCCACAGAGCCAACGGCGTTGGCGGGCATTGACCGCTTTGCCATGCCATCGGATTTCCCCTTTGCTGGGATCCGCCAGTCCGCAGATCAGCTCCAGCAGCGTGGACTTCCCGGAGCCACTGCGTCCGGCCACCAGTGCGAGACGTCCAGGCTCCAGCTGCAGGCTGGCGCCCCGCAACACCGGATCAGGAGCCGTTGCAGCGTGATAACAGAGCGCGTCGAGCTCAAGCATCGGTGGCCGATGGCCGTCAGGTGCCACCAGCATGTTTGATGGGAGCAAGCCCTGCTGCGCTGCGCTGCAATGGAGATTCGCTTTCGAGAATTTGACCCCTTCAATTGCTGGCTCTGGTTGCGTTTCAGTAATCCCCCGGGCCAAGGAGAGCGGGGATATATCGAAACCACCTTTGACAGCTGGTTTTTCCTGGGCAAGTTGGGCGGTTTTAACGCGGAGAACCTCCAGGTCCATGACGAGGGCGCCGAGGTCAGTTGGATGAGCTACGACGGCGAGGCCGCTGAGCGGGCCATGCCAGCCCTGATGCACAACATGGGTGAAATCGAGTATCAGGGCTCGTGGGCTCGCTGCTGGATGGATCTGGGCACCAGCGATGGCTTTGCCCTTGATGTCCTGATCAACACCCTGCGGCAGATCGACTCCGACGTGGTTCAGATCGAGGAGCTCCTGATCGGTGGTGCCAATGACGACTGGCCTGTGGAGGACCACCCCGAAAGCCTCTTCCCCGTAGGCGCCCCAGACGCGTAGCGCAATGGTCCGGGAGCTGCGTCGGCTGCTGATTGCTCCAGAGCGCTTGGCTCCGCTGGTCTCGTTGACCGGTGAGGAGGAGCGCTACTTGACCCGGGTGCTGCGCTTCTGCGTCGGGGACCGCTTTGCAGTGATCGATGGTCGGGGTTCCCTCTGGACTGCCGTGCTTGGGGAGTCCGCTTCAGCCCAGTTGGAGCAGAGCCTGGAGGCCCCCTTGGAGCGGCATCTGCCGCCGACTCCGCACTTGGTCTTGGCCGCCGCTGTGGTGAAGCGCGACTTTGAAGTCGTCCTGCGCATGGCGGTGGAGCTGGGGGTCGATCGCTTGATTCCGCTTCTCTGCGATCGAACTGCTGTTCAAGGCAGCCTGCGCTTGGATCGATGGCGCAGCATCGCCGCGGAGGCGGCGGAGCAGTGCGAACGTCTCTGGTCTCCCCAGATTCAGGAGCCGATGACGGTCCATCAGCTTTTGGCTCTGAAGGATCAGCAGGACGCCGGGCTCTGGATGACCACCCGTCGAGATGGCCTGCCGCTGTTGGGTTCAGTCCTCGCGGATCTGCCCCTGGAGAACCTCCCCGGCCTCTGGCTGGCCTGTGGTCCTGAGGGGGGCTGGTCCCCGGACGAAGAACAGGCCGCTGAGGCGGCTGGATGGGAACCCGTGGATCTGGGCCCTCGCATCCTGCGCAGCTCAACGGCCTGCATCAGTGGGTTGAGCAGCCTGAGCAGCACCCGCTTTGAGCGCTGCGGGGTCTAGCTCAGATCAGCCTTACTTCTTGCCAAACATGCCGCTGGCCATGCCGCGGAAGCCGGCGATGTTGGCACCAGCGCGGCGGCGGCGCATGGGCAGTGCGCCACCGGCAGTCACGCAGTCCGGAGCAAAGGTGGCGTCGGTTTTGGCCGGACGAGCGGCCTGTTCCGCGGCCAGCTCAGCGGCGATTGCTTCTGCGGTGGTTTGCGAGGTGCCAGTGGGGGCAGCGGCGGCTTCGCTCTGGACGGCAGATGCAGGTGCGGCGGCGGCCTTCACCTCAACTTTGGCTTCCGTTTTGGCGGCCTTCGCTTCCTTGGCGGGCTTCTCGGCGACGGGAGCCACAGTCACCGACTTCTCAGCGGCCTTTTCATCGAGCTCGAGGAAGAAGCTGCCCTTGCGGTTGAACACCATGGCGCCGGTTATTGACCGTTTGAAGGATTATCCGCTGCTGCCGGTGCATCTGAACAGCGGCCTTAGGGCTGTGCAACAGAAGTTTCAGCTGTTGTGTTCTTCTGGAGCCAGTCGCTGATTCCAGGGATGCTCGATCTGCTGATCTTGCTGAGCCCAGAGCGCTTGCAGCACTGGCTTGCAGCCCTGGCGATCAATGCTGTGCTGATTGCTGCAGCCCAGCGGCTTCCGCTGCTGACGCGTGCGGGCTGGGTGCATGCCGGCATCCTTGGCACCGTGCTGCTCGGCAGCCTGGATTGGCCGGGCTGGTGGGCAGTGGCGCTGTATCTGGCCTTGGGATCGCTGGTGACCCGTCTGGGGTACCGGCGCAAGCAGGAGCAGGGCCTGGCGGAGGGGCGAGGGGGCCGGCGCGGTCCCGAGAACGTCTGGGGATCAGCGGCAACGGGTGCTGCCCTGGCGCTGTTGAGTGTTTGGCCCATGGCGCCGGTCATCCTGCTCAAGATCGGCTTTGCCGCCAGCTTTGCCGCCAAGTTGGGCGATACCTGCGGCAGTGAGATCGGCAAGCGTTGGGGCCGCCACACCGTCTCGATCACAACCTTCAAGCCCGTTGCCCCTGGTACTGAAGGGGCCATCAGCCTGGAAGGGACCGCGGCCAGCGCCGGCGGTAGTGCCTTGATGGCCTTCGTGATGCTCCAGTTGGGCCTGATCCAGGGCGGTCAGACCTGGTTGTTGGTGGCGCTGGTGGGCTTGGCAGCGACCTTGATCGAAAGCCTGATTGGCGCCACGGTCCAGGACCGCTTTCCTTGGCTCAGCAATGAGCTGGTCAATGCCCTGCAGACCCTGATCGCAGCCCTGCTGGCCATGGGGCTGGCCGTGCGCTTGGCCTTCGCCTAGTTCGCCGTCACCAGCTGTTGACGCACCAGCGCGCAGGCCTGTTGGTAGCGCCGTTGGGCTGCCCTGGCGCTGACCCCCACCATCGCTCCAAGTTCCTGCCAGGTTCGCTGCTGCAGCACCCGGGCCAGCACGAGTCGCCGTTGACTGGCATTCAAGGTTTTCAGTCCCCTCCACAGCTGCCGGCGCAGCTCACAGCGCTCGAGCCAGCTGTACTGACCTGCCGCCTGGTGATCGCTGAGTTGCTCCACCAGAGGTGTTTCAGGATCTGAACCGCTCCCGGGTTGGTCCAGGCTGGCGATCCGCAAACAGGCCTGCAGGGCCTGGGCCTCTTGCCAGCGCTGCGGCGAGCAGCCCAAGGCCTGGGCAAGCGAGCTGTCGTCCAACGCGCTGGAACCTTGGAGCTGGCGGCGGCGTTGCAGGGCCGCTCCCCTCTGCAGCAACTCGATCACGCTGCGGGCCCCACTGAAGACGCGGCACCGGTCCCTGAGGTAGTGGCGCATCGCCCCTCGAATCCAGGGCACAGCCGCTGTGCTCAAGGTGTTTCCCCGGCTTGGTTCAAAGCGCTCGACTGCCTTGATCAGGCCACTGACGCCCTCTTGAACCAAATCTTCAAAGCTGTGGCCACTGCGTTCGCTTTCACGCCGGGCCACCTTCCAGACCAGGGGCAGGTTGGCGGCCACGACGGCGTTGCGGTGTTCGTTGTTCCGGCACTTGAGGTAACGGGCCAAGAGCCATTGCTGCTGTTCATGCGTTGCCATAGCGGATGGGGTGCTCTGCTCTCACCCTCAACGCCTTCCCCCAATGTCTGAGTCACCCCCGGGGGGGTGTGATTTCCCTCAGTTGAGGGGGGTGCTGGCGCTGAGTGGTTGCAAGTCCGCCCAGCTCAGCAGCGGGCTCCATTGCCGCACCCGCTCATAGACCTGGCGATGCCCATCGCTGTTGAGGTGGATCCCGTCTGGAGAGAGCCATTGCAGCCAAGCAGGATCCGCCAGCAGTGATTCCAGTAGCGGTAGGAACGGAACGTCGGCCTCCATGCAGGCCTCCTCGAGGAGGCCCTCGTACTGGCGGATCTGCTCATTGCTGTACCAGAGCAGATCGGCATAGGGCATGACGTGCTCATCCACCGGGGTCAACCCCAGCACCAGCAGCGGTGCCGTTGCTTGCAGCTGTTTCAGCAGTTGCTGCAGACCGAACAAAAATGCTTCGGCATCGAGTTGGAGGCGACCGTCACGGCGACCCACCCGAGCGGTGTCGTTCAGTCCGACGGAGAGCAGGATGCCCTGGGGCTGCTGTCGCCTGAGTTCCCCCCGGCAACTGAACTCGCCGGCCCAGCGGGCTGCCACCCGCTCCAGTCCATCTCCGCGCACCCCGAGGGGATAGAGCACCGGTCCTCCGGGGAGTCCCATCCAGTGGCGCCGCAGGCGCTCGCACCAGCCCCCCTCTTCAGGATCCCCCCAGCCATAGACGCCGCTGTCCCCAAGCACGATCAACTTGCGGGGAACGGCCAACACCATGGATCTGGGCTAGAGCAGGCGCCGTCTGGCGCGATCGCTCAGATCTTCACCCACCAGGGTGAGTGCCGCATAGACCACAAGCAACAGGGAGATTTGATCCCAGGCAAAGGAACTCAGGCTCTCCTGCAACTGCGTTCCCAAGCCGGTTCCAGCCATCATCCCCACCACCACGGTCTCCCGAAGGATCACATCGCTGCGATAGGCCCCATAGGCCAGATAGGAGCGGGCTAATGCGCTCAGACGCCCGTAGAGGAGGGCGATTCGAGGGCCCACGCCTTGGCTATGCAGTGCATCCTCTGGGGCGCCGCTGCAGGTCTCCGTTCCCTCCAGCAACAACCGCCCCAGAATTCCGAGGTTGTGAAAGCCCAAGGCCAGGGCTGCTGTCCAGAGTCCCGGTTGAAAGACAAACAGGAGCAACAAAGCCGTCAGCGGCGGCGGCCAGAGCCGCCCTAGGGCCCAGAGCAGCCTGAGCAACTGCTGACCAAGGGGCCAGGGGGCCACCAGCACCAGCAGCAGGGGCGCGCCGCCGACCGCCAGGCAGGCCGAGAGGAGTGTCAGCCAAAGGGTGTTGCTGATCAACCGTCCCCAGGGGAGTGCCAAGGCGTCCTGCCAGTTGCTGCCATCCATCGGCGGTAGCGGTTGCCAGTGGAGAAGGGCCGCTGGATCGATCCCCAGGTTCTGGGCGATGGCGAGCAGCAGGGGCAGCAGCAGCGCGAAGAGGATCAGAATTTCCTGGCCCCGACGGCCCACACCGGCCTGCCGCCGGCCAAAGCGGTTGGCCAATCCCCAGCGCTTGCGCAGGGTGCGGATCAGGCTCTCCAGGCTGAGCATCACCGCTAGCAGGAGCCACAGGCCACTCCAGAGTTCGTGAAATTCCAAGGACTGGAGGGTGAGCAGGAGTTCGTTGCCTAGGCCCCCCAGGCCAAAGACCCCCAGCAGGGTGGCGCTGCGTAGGGCGCACTCCAGCCGGTAACCCCCGTAGCTGATGACTCCGGGCAGCAGGGGCGGACCAATCGCCGTGATCAGGGCCGCCGGGCCGCCGCTGCCGCTGCTCAAGAGGGCCTTGAGCGGTTGATCGGGCAAGGCATCGAGCTGGTCGCTGATCACCCGGGCCACCAAGGCGCTGTAGGGGATCACGATCGCCAGCACCGCCACCGCCGGCTGCAGCCCCAGCACCTGCAGCAGGAGTAGGCCCCAGATCAGTTCATGGATCGATCGGGGCAGGGCCAGGAGTCGCCGCAGCAGCTCGGCTGGCAGCGCTCCTCCAATCAAGGTGGTCCAGACCAGCCGGGAGCTGGCGAGCCCAAGCACCAGTCCCAACAGCAGGCTCAGGGACCAGCTCAAGAGGGCCACCCCAACGGTCACCCCCAGTCCCTTGAGCAGGGACGCGAGCACGATCGGATCGAAGGAGGGCTGTAGAGCGGCGGCGGCAAAGGCTCCGATCAAGTCCCAGCCCCCGCCATGGCAGAGCCCTGGCAGCACCACGGCCAGAGGCAGGATCACCACTGCGGGGATCAGGACCTGTAGCGGCGCGGCGACTTTCAAGCTGCACTGCGACCGGCATAGAGGCGCTGCAACGCGTCCTCCTTGAGTTGCGTGGGCGAGCAATCGAACAGGATGCGCCCGTCCCGCAGACCCAGCACGCGGCTGAAGCCCGTTAGGAGATCGGGCCTGTGCAGGCTCATCACCAGTGCCCTCGGCGCTTCGGTTTGCTCCAGTAGCAGCGCCAGCAATTCGCTCGCTAGACGCGGATCGAGGCTGGCGAGGGGTTCATCTGCAAGCCAGAGCAAGGGGTCCTGCCGCAGCAGGCGCGCAATGGCGATCCTTTGGCGCTGGCCGCCGGAGAGCTCCGCCACCGACTGGTTCAGCAGGATGGGGTCCAGATCCAGTTGCCGTAGCGCAGCGCTGCAGGCTTCGGTCTCTAACGGCAGCAGCAGGTTCAAGATCGCCCGAGGCCAGCCCCATTGGCCGAGCCGGCCGCAGTTGAGGTTTTGCTGAACGCTGAGCTCATCAATCAGGCGCAGGTCCTGCCACAGCGTGCCAATCCGCCGCTGTTGACGGCGTTTCAGCCGGGAGCGTCGAGCCATCGCTTCACCGGACCAGAACACCTCCCCCTGGTCGGCTTGGAGCAGGCCATTGGCGACGGCGAGCAGTGTGCTTTTGCCCGCACCACTGGGACCCAGTAGGGCCAGGCGCTCACCGGCCTGGACGCTGAGCTCAATCTGATCGAGCCTGGGTTGCTGGCGTCCCTTGACGCTGACCCCCCTCAACTCCAAGACGGGTGCGCTCATGGTGGGCCTTAGGTCTGGGTGAAGCGGAACACCATCAGGGCCAGGATCAGCCCCAGCAGGGTGAGTTCGAAAATGTCGGGGCCACGCGGGTTCATCCGCGACCCTCCCGTTTCTCCAATTTGGCCACCGACGGCAGGCCGAAGACCAGAACGAGCAGGGGGATTTCCAACCAGAGAACCCCATTGCTGAACAGGATCACCGCCAGATCAATGGCGGCGATGGAACGCAAAAACAGCACCCAGACCTCGTCCCCATCGCTGCAGCTGCGCTGCCAGAGCATCAGCCCAGCCACCAGCAGGAGCAGGTCAACCAGCAGGTTCGTGGGCAATGCGGGGACGAGTCCGGTCCCCGCATTCTGCTCCTGGAATCAGCGGATCTTGCCGATTTGACGGCCGACCTGCTCGATCTGGGCGTAATCGCTGGCCTTGGCCCCCGTGAACTGCTCGGCACCAAAGAGTTCGAGGATCGCCTTCTGTTCAGGGTTGCTGGTGCGCCAGCTCAGGATGGCCTTGCGCAGCTTGTTGGTGAAGCCACCGCCGAAGCGTTGGTCCAGACCGGGTTGGGCGATCCAGTGGTAATCGGGATATCCCGGGGTGGTCCAAATCGCATAGACCTTGGCATTGTTGGCTTTACCGCTGGCCAGGTTGGCTTCCCAGACCTGTTTGTTCAGTGCGCCCGCGTCATAGGCGCCGCTCTGTACCAGGGCCACGGTGGCGTCATGGCTGCCGCTGAAGCCAGGGGCCCCACCGGCGAACTGGCTGGGCTTCACCCCGGCCTGAGCCAGGAAGTACTGGGGCATCAGACGGCCCGAGGTGGAGCTCTGGGATCCGAAGGTAAAGCGCTTGCCCTTGAGCTCCTTCAATCCATCGATCTTGGAGATGGGCTTGAGCTGGCTGCGGCGGTTGGCGATGAAGACCGATTGAAACTTGGCGTCGATGTCGCGCTGGGCGATCACTTGGGCGCCGGGTTTCTGCAGACGGGCCTGGACGCCGGTCAGGCCGCCAAACCAGACCAGATCCAAATTGCCGGTGCGGAAGGCACTGACCGCGGCGGCGTAGTTGGTGACGGGGACATAGTTGACCTCGACACCCAGCTGCTTGCTGAGTTCATTGGCCACCAATCCGTAGAGCCGGTTCAGCTTCTCGGGCTTCTGATCGGGGATGGCGCCGATGCGCAGCACAGGCTTGTTCGTCTGCGCCACCGCGGCGGGGGTTAGAGCACTGCTGAGCTGCGGCAGGGCCAAAGGAGTGGCCACCGGCAGCCATGCAAGCGAGACGCCTACGGCCGCGGCGGCCCAACGTTCTCGGCCGCTGAAACGGATGGTCATTGAAGGGAGTGCAGTGCAATCCCTGATTTTCCCCCTAGAGGGTCTCGATAAAACGCTGCAGCCTGGCCAGGCCGTCCTGGATGGTGGCGTCGGAGGCGGCGCAGGAGAGGCGAATGCAGTCGTTGTCGCCAAAGGCGCCACCAGGCACTACGGCTAAACCCTGCTCATCAAGCAGGCGCTCGCAGAAGGTCATCGAGTCCAGGCCTGTGCTGCTGATGTTCGGGAAGGCATAGAAGGCCCCCTGGGGCGGAAGCAGTTGGACGCCTTCGATGGCCTGGAGACCATCGCTGAGCAACTCCCGTCGATGGCTGAACTGGGCTGCCATGGTCTGGATGCACTCGCGGGAGCCCGTCACAGCAGCCAGAGCGCCGTATTGGGCAAAGGTGCAGACATTGCTCGTGCTCTGGCTTTGCAGAGCGCTAGCGGCCTTCAGGGCGGCGCTGTTGCCGGCGAGCCAACCAATCCTCCAACCCGTCATCGCCCAGCCCTTGGCAAAGCCATTGACCGTGAAGACCCGATCTGCCAGGTCCGGAGCGACGGCCGCGAAGCTGTGATGGCTGTGGCCGGGGGCCAAGAGAAATTCGTAGATCTCGTCGCAGACCACCGCGACTTGTGGATGGCGGCGCAGCACCTCGGCGATCGCCTCGAGGTCGCTGCGGCTGAGCACCATCCCCGTGGGATTGCCCGGGCTGTTGAGGACCAGCAACTTGCTGGCTGGTGTGATGGCCGCCTCCAGTCGCTCTGGGTCGAGTCGGAAACCTTCCGCTGCGGAGCTGGTGATGAATCGGACCGAGGCCCCAGCCAATCGGGCCATCTCTGGGTAGCTGAGCCAGTAGGGAGCCGGCAGCAGCAGCTCGTCTCCGGGCTCCAGCAGCACCTGAAAGAGGTTGTAGAGCGCCTGCTTACCGCCGTTGGTCACCAGCACGTCACCGGCGCTGGTGGGGACGTGGTTCTCCTTGGTCAACTTCTGGGCGATGGCCTCCCGCAGGGCCGGCTCGCCGGCGGCGGGACCGTAGCGGGTTAAACCACTCTCAAGGGCCTGGGCCGCGGCCTCCCGAATGAAAGCTGGGGTGTCAAAGTCCGGTTCGCCAGCGCTCAGGCTGCAGATATCGCGTCCTTCGGCCTTCAATGACTTGGCGCGGGCGGCGATGGCCAGCGTCAACGAAGGCTGCAGCGCTTCGGCCCGGGCGGAGAGTTTCAACGGGCGCGGCATTCGAGCAGCGACGTCAGGGGGTAACGCCTTGCGGCTTACCGGTGATGCTGTGCATCCTGCCGCATGCTGGGCCCCTCATCCGATGTCTTCACAGCCACCCCCGTCCGTTGGCCTGGTGTTGGCGGCCGATGAGCCTGCATCCCTGGCCCGCTTCTACGGCGTCGTCAGCGGCGCTGGAGTGCAGCCGGGGTTGAGCCAGACCCATTGGAGGGTGCCGCTGCCTGGCTCAGGGTGGCTTGAGATCTATGCCCCGAGTCGCTCCAGGCCCCTGCCGCGGCAGCGCGGACGTTTGGCCTTGGCCATCCATCTTCTGGGCGGTGAGCTGGCACTGAGCACAGCGGTCGCCCGGGCTCAAGAGCATGGGGCCCAGTTGGTGGAGCCCACGCGCCAGGAGCCCTTTGGCTGGGAGGCCTGGTTGAACGATCCCGAAGGCAATGCCCTGCTGCTGATTGCTAGAGAGGCAGGCGAGTGATTGCATCGCCATGACGGCCACCTCCCTCGAGCAGGACTTGGCGGCCTTGGCGGAGACCTGTGACGGTTGCCGCCTGTGCAAGTTGGGCACAAGCCGTACCCAGGTGGTGGTGAGTCGCGGGAACCCCCAGGCGCGTCTGATGGTGATTGGTGAGGGTCCAGGTGCCCAGGAGGACGAGCAGGGTCAGCCCTTTGTCGGTCGCTCGGGCCAACTGCTGGATCGAATGCTCGAGAGCGTGGGCATCGACAGCAATCGCGATGCCTATGTCTGCAACATCGTGAAGTGCCGTCCACCGGAGAACCGCAAGCCCACGGCCCTCGAGATGGCGTCGTGTAAGCCCTGGTTAGACCGTCAGATCGCCCTTGTGGATCCGGCGGTGATCCTCTTGGCCGGGGCGACAGCCGTGGAGGGCCTCCTGGGAATTAAGGGCGGGATGACCAAGATCCGCGGTCAGTGGCGCCAGTGGGAAGGCCGCTGGTTGATGCCGGTCTTCCATCCCTCCTATTTGTTGCGGAATCCCTCAAAGGAGCGGGGGGCTCCCAAGTGGCTCACCTGGCAGGACCTGCAGGATGTGCAGCGCCGCTTGGCCCAATTGGACGCTCCGTTGTGACAGGCTTGGCCCACCCGGCCTGCCCAACGCTGCTGCCATGACTGCCTCCTCAATCGCAACGCCCGAGGCGGGGCAGCTGTCCTCCCGTTACGACACGGTCATCCGCCGCCGCAAGACCCGCAGCGTTCGCGTTGGTGACCTCTGGATCGGAAGCGAGCACCCCGTCGTGGTGCAGTCGATGATCAACGAGGACACGCTCGATATCGAGGGTGCAACCGCGGGCATTCGCCGCCTGCACGAAGCGGGCTGTGAAATCGTCCGCGTCACCGTGCCCTCCTTGGCCCATGCCAAGGCGATGGGCGAGATCCGCAAACGCCTGGAGGACAGCTATCAGCCGGTCCCCCTGGTGGCGGACGTCCACCACAACGGCATGAAGATCGCCCTGGAAGTGGCGAACCATGTCGACAAGGTTCGAATCAACCCGGGTTTGTTCGTTTTCGACAAGCCTGATCCGAATCGGACCGAATTCACACCTGACGAAATCGCTCAGATCGGTGATCGAATCACTGAGACCTTTGAGCCCCTGGTCAGCCTGCTGAAGGCACAGGACAAGGCGCTGCGCATCGGCGTGAACCATGGCTCCCTGGCGGAGCGGATGTTGTTCACCTACGGCGACACACCCCTTGGGATGGTGGAGAGCGCCCTGGAGTTCATCCGAATTTGTGATCGCCTCGACTACCACAACATCGTGGTGTCGATGAAGGCCTCACGGGCACCGGTGATGTTGGCCGCCTACCGGATGATGGCCGACCGGATGGATGCCGAAGGTTTCAACTACCCCTTGCACCTGGGCGTGACCGAGGCCGGAGATGGGGACTACGGCCGCATCAAGAGCACCGCCGGCATTGCCACCCTGCTGGCCGATGGCCTGGGGGACACGATTCGGGTGTCGCTGACCGAGGCCCCGGAGAAAGAGATTCCTGTCTGCTACTCGATTCTTCAGTCCCTGGGTCTGCGTAAGACCATGGTTGAGTACGTCAGCTGCCCCAGCTGCGGACGCACCCTGTTCAACCTGGAGGATGTGCTCAACAAGGTGCGGAACGCGACGGCACACCTCACGGGTCTGGACATTGCCGTGATGGGTTGCATCGTCAACGGTCCTGGTGAGATGGCTGATGCCGATTACGGCTATGTCGGCAAAACCCCAGGGGTGATTGCCCTGTATCGCGGCCGCGATGAGATTCGCCGCGTTTCGGAGGCTGAGGGCGTGGATGCCTTGATTGCCTTGATCAAGGAAGACGGCCGTTGGGTCGATCCTTAAGGGACCTCGGCTAACCCTCAGATTTCTCCGGTTTTCACGCCAACTGAGGTTGGGAAACTGGAGCTAATTTGAAGAAATCTCCCCTGTCAGGAGCGCATTGATGACCCAGCCACGCGGCCTCCGCACCCGTCATCGTGCCCTGCTTGTTCTGGCCGGTGCCGGTGCCGTTGGTGCCATCTCTTTGCCGCCGTTGTTGCTGCCCAGTGCGGCATCGCTGGTGAGCGATAGCCCGAAGGAAGTCATTGACCAGACCTGGCAGATCGTCTTTCGGGACTATCTCGATACCAACGGCAAATACACCTCGGATCGATGGAAAGACCTGCGTCGTCAGGTGCTCTCCAAGAGTTATGGCAGCACCAAGGAGAGCTACGAGGCGATCCGAGGGATGTTGGCCACCCTCGACGACCCCTACACGCGCTTCCTTGATCCGCGCGAGTTCAAGGAGATGCAGATCGATACCTCGGGGGAGCTCTCCGGGGTTGGGATCCAGCTGAGCCTTGACAAGGACACCAAAGAGCTGACGGTCGTCAGTCCGATTGAAGGGTCTCCGGCCTCCCGCGCCGGTGTGATGCCCAAGGACGTCATCACCGCCATCGATGGCAAGAGCACAAAGGGGATGACGACCGAGGATGCGGTCAAGCTGATTCGTGGCAAGGCGGGCAGCACCGTGACCTTGCAGCTGCGCCGCAACGGGAAGCTGCTGGACACCCCCCTGGTGCGGGCGCGGATCGAGCTCCATGCGGTCGATACCCAGGTCAACACCAGTGCCGATGGCACCAAGATTGGCTACATCCGCCTGAAGCAGTTCAACGCCAATGCCGCCAAGGACATGGCGAAGGCGTTGAAGGATCTGGAGAAGCAGCAGGTCCAGGGGTATGTGCTGGATCTACGCAGCAACCCCGGCGGTCTGCTGGTGGCCAGCATCACGATCGCCCGTCAGTTGCTCAATGAAGGTGTGATCGTCTCCACCAAGACCCGAGACGGCATCCAAGACACCAAGCGGGCTGTTGGTCGTGCCTTGACCGAGCGTCCTCTGGTGGTGCTGGTCAATGAAGGCTCAGCCAGTGCCAGTGAAATCCTCTCCGGTGCCCTGCAGGACAACCATCGAGCGGTCCTGGTGGGTGAGACAACCTTCGGTAAGGGCCTGGTGCAGTCGGTTCGCGGCCTGATTGATGGTTCGGGGATGACCGTCACCATCGCGAAGTACCTCACCCCAAGCGGCCGCGATATCCACAAGCATGGGATTGATCCTGATGTGCGCGCCAAGCTGAGCGCCCGCGAGATCCAATCCCTGCGGCTGGAGGATCTGGGAACGCAGAAGGACAGTCAGTACCGCGTGGCTGAGTCCACTCTCCTTAAGCAGGTGAAGGCCGCTAACACCCTGACCAAGTCGCGGACCTACAACCCCGCCAGTGCCAATGTGCCTGCGGCGCTGGCGGCGCCGGTTCACTAGGCGAGATCACTACAGGCGATCGCAAAAAAGCCCACGGCATGGGCCGCGGGCTGAAGAGAAGGCTCTAGGGCGTTGAGTTCAGGCGGCGCTTCCGACCGGTTGCATCAGTCCGCCACCAGGGGTGGAGTCGTCGTCGTCATTGCCGGTGTCTGACTGGAGCACGGCATAGACACCTAAGGCCACCATGCTGATGAGTCCGGAGATCAAGCTCAGGCCACCGCCGAAGCCGGTGCTGAGGTCGATGACTTCGCCGAGGCCGGGACCCATGAGTGTCCGTTACATTGCTTCACCGAATTGTAACGGACTTTTGCGCTGGTCGCTCATCTTTGGGGACCAGTTGGCTTAGACCGCAAGCACCGCCTCGTTTTTGGCTTTGAGCTGCTCGGCTCGCTGGGCTTCCGTGAGGCCATCGGCACCAGGGATCTGCTCGGCCATCTGCTTGAGCCAGTTCATGAGCTCCTCCACCTGCTTCTCCATGGGCAAGACCCCAAGGCCCCGGGCCAAGACCTTGGCTGTACTGCCCGAACCGGCCTGGTAGACCAGTCGGCCATGGAGGTGCTGGGGCAAGCCCTGGCGCAGCAGCCGGAAGGCCGGCTCCTCCATGGGCGTTTCCAGCGCAATGTTGGGTTTCTCGGGCTTGATCCGCGAGAAGCCACAGCGCTTGGCCAGCAGCTTGAGCTCCATCAGCTGCAGCAGGGAGATGACCGGCGCGGGGATCGCGCCGTAGCGATCCACCCAGTCGGCCGCGAGTTGGAGCAGGCCATCGGGGCTGCTGCAGTCGGCCGCGGCGCGATAGGCGGCCATCTTCTCGTCGTTGTCGCTGATCCAGTCGCCGGGGATGAAGGCGGTGAGCTGCAGGTCGATCTGGGTGTCATCCACCGCGGGGATGTCCTGGCCCTGGATTTCCGCCAGGGATTCCTGGAGCATCTCCATATAGAGGTCAAAACCGATGGTCTCCATCTGGCCGCTCTGCTCGACCCCCAGCAGGTTGCCCACGCCGCGAATCTCCATGTCGCGCATGGCCAGTTGGTAGCCGCTGCCCAGCTGCGCAAATTCCTGAATGGCGCGCAGGCGCTGCCGTGCCGCATCGCTGAGGGAGGCGTCCCCTGGATAGAAGAGCCAGGCGTGGGCCTGGATGCCGCTGCGGCCCACGCGACCCCGCAGCTGGTAGAGCTGGGCGAGGCCGAACTTGTGGGCGTCCTCAATCAGGATCGTGTTGACCCGAGGAATGTCCAGGCCGCTCTCCACGATCGTGGTGCAGAGCATCAGGTCCGCCTCGCCGGCGTTGAAGGCCACCATGGCGCTCTCCAGTTCGCCTTCCGCCATCTGACCGTGGGCGACCAGGAGCCGTAGGCCGGGGATCATCTGCCGCAGCCCTTCGGCCACCTCTTCGATGCCCTCCACCCGAGGGACCACATAGAAGATTTGACCGCCACGATCGAGTTCCTGGCGGATGGCACTGCGTACGGCCTCTTCGTCGAGGGCCGCCAGGTGGGTCTTGATCGGACGGCGCAGCGGCGGGGGGGTGGTGATCAGGCTCATCTCGCGCACCCCCGAGAGGCTCATGTAGAGGGTTCGCGGGATCGGGGTTGCCGAGAGGGTCAGGACGTCGACGTCCTTGCGCAGGGCCTTGATCTTTTCCTTCTGGTTGACGCCAAAGCGCTGCTCCTCGTCGACGACGAGCAGACCCAGTTCCTTGAATTGGGTGCCCTTGCCCAGGAGTTGGTGGGTGCCGACGACCACGTCCACGGTGCCTTCACCGAGACCCTCTTGGATCACCTTGCGCTCACTGGTGGTGCGGAAGCGGTTGAGCAGGCTGACCTTGATCGGATAAGGGGCAAAGCGCTCGGAGAGCGAACGCCAGTGCTGCTGCGCCAGAACGGTTGTCGGGGCGAGCATCGCCACCTGCTTACCGGCGGTCACGGCCTTGAAGATCGCCCGGATCGCCACCTCGGTTTTGCCGAAGCCCACATCGCCGCAGACCAGGCGGTCCATGGGCTGGGGTTGCTCCATGTCCCGTTTGACATCGGAAATGGCCTTGACCTGATCCGGTGTGGGCTCGTACGGGAAGGAATCCTCGAGTTCGTTCTGCCAGGGGCCATCGACCGGGAAGGCGAAGCCGGGTGCCTTGTGCCGTTCGGCGTAGAGCTTGACCAGATCGAGGGCCACCTTGCGCACGGCCTTGCGCGCACGCTCTTTGGCCTTGTTCCAGGCGGTCCCCCCCATGCGGTTGAGATCTGGAGGGTTGTCGCTGGTGGCCCGGTATCGACCGAGGCTGCCCAGCTGGTCCGCGGCGACCCGCAGTAGGCCATCGGCGTATTGAACGACGAGGTAATCGCGGGCCTCGCTGCCAATCGCCAGCTTCTCGAGCTTGAGGAATTTGCCGATGCCGTGGTTGCGGTGCACCACGAAATCCCCCGGACGCATCTTGTTGGGATCCACCGTCCGGCTGGCTGCCTTGCGCCGGCGGCGGACGTAGCCACTCGCCGCCAGGGAGTGTTGCCCGAAGAATTCCCGGTCGGTGATCAACGCCAACTTCCAGGCCGGCAATTGCAGACCCTCGAGTTCGGCGGTGCCCTTCGTTTTGAGGGCGACGGGGGTGTTCTGCTCGATCAGCCGATCGATCGCTGGGTGATCGGCCGGGTTCGGGACGAAGCGACTGATGCAGTCGTGTTCCTCGAGTAGGGCTACGGCGCGGCTGGGCTGGGCGGAGAGCAGCCAGACCCGGGCCTTGTCCTTCTGGAAGCCTTTGATCAGCTCGGCGAGCTTGCCGAATTGGTTGGGGTAGGCCGGAACGGGCCGGCTGGAGAGGTCGAAATTGTTGGGGTGGTTGTCGCTTTCCTGGAGTTCCGCCAGGTCAAACCCTTGGAAGCCCTCAGCGGCGGCCAGGGCCTCCTCGGGGCTGCGGTGGAGCACGGCCGGCAGCTCGACGCCGAGCTCCGCGCTGACTTCAGCGTGATGCTCGATGGCATGGTCGAACCACTGCTGGCCATGGGAGAGGCAATGGCGCCGCTCATCGATGGCGATCAGGGTGCCTTCGGGTAGGTAATCGAGCAGGGAAGCAGGCTCGCTCCAGGCCAGGCCCATCAGCCGTCGCATCCCCTCCGGCGTTCCCCCCTCCAGCAGTTGCTCGGTGGCCTCGGGGCTGAGCAGCTGATCGAGGCCCTCTGGCATTCCCTCGCGCAGGGCGTCGGCAATGAGGGGGCCGTAGCCGCTGGGGGTGAGCCGCACCACCTCGATGGGATCGAGGGAGCGTTGGCTGGCGGGGTCGAATTCCCTCAGTTTCTCCAGCTCTTCGCCAAAGAACTCGAGTCGAACGGGGAGTTCTGAGCTGACCGGAAAGACGTCGACGATGTCGCCGCGGCGGCTCCAGCTGCCCTCCTGCTCGATGCTCGTGACCCGCTCGTAGCCGAGCCGGGTCAGGGTTTCACCGAGGGCCTCGAGATCAAATTCATCCCCTTTGCGCAGGCTGAGGCACTGGGCTTGCAGGGCCGCCGGCGGCGGTAGGTGAGGCTGCAGGGATCGCTCCGTGGCGACGATGGCGCAGCGGCTACCGGCATCCAGGAGTTCGCTGAGGACCTGCAGTTGTCCCCAGGTGATCTCGCTGGTGGGATCAAAGGGTTCGTAGGGGCTGCCCTCGCTGGTGGGATACAGCTGGGCACTACCCCAGCCCATCAGCTCCAGGAGGGCCGCCCAGCGTCCGGCTTCCTCCAGGGTGGGAACCACCACCAGCAGCGGAGCCTCAGCGCAGCTGGCCAGGACACTGCTGATCAGGGCACGGGCTCCTCGTCCTGCGCCGGATAGCCGTAGCCGCTCGTCCCGGCCACACCGCTGCAGGACCTCTCCACTGAGGGGCACCTGCTGCAGTTGGCGCACCAGGGCGGAGAGGGGCATGGGGCTCAAAGCACAGCTGACCATCTTGGCAAGACAATGGAGAGGTCCCGAGGCCGGCTGCAGCAATGCGAGGGAGCCCTCTGTGGCTGTCGTTGGCGGTTCTTCTCCTGGCCGGCGCTGGCTTGAGTTGGCTGCAGCGTGACGCCGAGCCGCTCCAGGAGGACGTGGCCCAGGCCAGCAGCACCGATGCTGAGGCGCCCTTGGCCTTGCCCCTCAATTGGCAACTGACAGCCTCCAGCCAGCGGCCCTTGTTTGATCGGCTGGATCGGGCGGATCAGCTCTGGCGGCCGAGGGTGGAGCGCCTCCCAGGCGGGGGCCAGCGGATTACCTACCGGCGCCGGCTTGGGGAGAAGCCGTTGTCCACGGTGCAGTTGCGGAAGCTGATGGCCCATCCGCCCAGCTACCGGAACGAGCGCGAGGCGATTGCATTGCTCTTAGAGCAGCTGGAGCGCAGCGGCGTGGTGCTGGTGGTGCGGCAACCCAAGCAACAGGGAGCAGCCGGTGAGTGGAATCCGCGTCGCGGTGAGTTGCGCCTGCGTCCGGATGTCGCCTCCAAGGGGACGGTCAATTTCGCGCGGGTCCTAAACCACGAAGCGATCCATGTGGCCCAGAGCTGCAAAGGCGGATCGCTCTACGCCAGGCCGCGGTTGCTGGGCCTGAGCCGCAGCCTGAGCGCGTCAGGTCGTCGCCACTTGCAGCAGCCCCTCTATGCCAAGGCCTCACGGGAGCAGCGGTTGCTGGAGGAGGAGGCCTACGCCAACCAGGAGCAGCTCAACCTGGGGTGGGAGCTGCTGGCTCGCCACTGCCGGAGCCAATGAGGGTGGTTTCCAGCTGCATGTTGGACACCATGCATGACCAAAACCCAGTTGCTAACATAATGAATGGGATCTTAGCTGCCAGGTACTCCTGTTACTACTGCTGTTATCGGGATGGGGCGTCGTCTTTCCGGGCCACGTAAGAAGAGCAACAGCGGCGACAACTGGTTTGCTTGCCTCACGGTCCCGAAGGCCCAACGCAGAAGGGCAGGTAAGAGCGAGCTGTGGCGGTCTCTTGGAACCGCTGACTACGCCAGAGCACTGGTTCTGTGGGGACCAGTTATGGAGCAGTTGCGGCGAGAGCTTCAGGCTCTGATCAATCCATCGCTCGCTGACCAGGTCCAGCAGTGCAGGCAAGGGGGAGTCACCCTCGACAAAGACGGGTATGAGGTGCCTCTAACTGCTTCTGAGCTCGCTGCAGTTCTGACACAAGACCGAGAGCATGCGGATGCTGAGTTCGGGCTGGTCGCCGCAGCTCTGAAAACTGGCGATGCGATGGCTCTTACGTGGGAAGAACTCATCGATGTCTACGCCAAGGCACGGACTCGGAAAAAGGGAGAGCCGCCATCAAAGGCTGCTCTGTTTGAGTTGAAGCAGGGCACACAAGCAATCAAGCCCTTTGCTGCTTACCCAGACCTTCTCACTCGTTCTGCTTGCAAGCAGCTTCTTCAGTACTTCAGGAACGAGACAACACTGAGCGGTAAGACCATTCAGTCACGAATGGGCATGCTTCAGACCTTGATAAAGATCGGGATACTCGAAGATGCGGTGAAGCTTGAGAGCAATCCGTTTCAGCTCGTTGACTTCGCTGTCACAGCCACGGTTGATGACTCCTACAGATCTTTCTCGCACTCTGAGATCAAGGAACTGTTCTCCATAACAGATCACCCAGGCCTTTGGTATCTCCTGTTTGGAACAGGGCTGAGGGTTGGTGAGCTCTGGAGTAGAGACCCGCAGAAGCACCTTGATGGGGACATTATTGTCATCAATCCCACCGTCAAGCAAGGGAAGAATTGGAAGCCAAAGACGACCAACAGTCACCGAAGAATTCCACTTGATAGACGAGCAATGGAATACGTCGCGACAGTCCTCCCATTTGCTCGTTCTCAGAACACACTTATGCGGATCCTGCGAAAGGAGATCAGATCACTAAGCACTTATGACGAAAAGCTTGTCATTCACAGCACTCGCCATACCTACAAAACACTGCAGCGTCGGTGTGGCATAGCGATGGGAGTAGCTGATGAGCTGTTCGGACATCGAGCCAGCCAGTCCAGCCGTACCAGCGAGGGTTATGGCGATTACTCCGACGACCTGCTTCAACAAGAGCAATCCAAAGTGTGGGAGTACTTAGCCGAGATGTTGACTAACAAGCACACACTGCAGACTCCGAGTGACTCCCTGAAAAGTCAAGTTGTCTTGACAAGCCACGAAAGAGCGATGGCAGCTGATGGCTGATTAGAAATGAGCGACTCGGACATTGATGGCTTCAAAGGGTTCTGGTATCTCCTGAAAGTCCTCGTCGCTGGCGAGACGCCCAAACCCGACGCGTTCTTAATCAGAGATCTAGAGAAGCAGGCTCGGCGGGATAGAAGCCTCGAACGGAAGGTTAAACAGCTGAAACAGATCAAAGAACGTATCGATTACTACAACCATAAATCAATGCTGGCAAAGGATCTGTGGGAGCAGTTTGATGACGCATGGCGAGTCGTGGAACTGGAACAAGCTGGAAATGCACTCCTAGCAAGCATTCAGCTCAAAGAGGATCAAGAAAAAGAAGGCGGACGCGAGAAGAAGAAATGAATGGTCGGTGAACCGAACCGCTTCCAATAACCAGATCTGCCTAGCCTTATGGGGCAGTCACCGCTGCACGCAATTCAATAGGCAGATTCGCTATGGCGCCACGAGCCTCGCGAGTCACCATCACACAAATCACATAGCCCTTAGAGGCGTCTAGAAGGCTTCAGGGCGAGCAATAAACCTGCTTAGATGTCATCTCTGCAGACAGTCTCCTAGAGCCCCTTGTAAGCGATTCTCGAAGGGCTGGCAACCAGTGCCCTATGCAAGAGAACTCCTGCTAAGGGAGATTTCAGAAGAGGTGGGCCATGTATACAAGAGGGGTGTCGGATGCATAAGGGAGGTGTCGGATGAATAAGGGGAACTACCTCTGTACAAGAAGGAGGTGCCCCATCCATAAGGGGAAGGCTGTAACCAGTACCGTTTACAGGGAAAGGCGCGGCAAACAGCTCCCTACACAAGGACAAACATGCAACCAGCTATGTATAGGAGGAAATACAATCAGCTATGTATACAGGAAGAACTCCGTAACCAGTGCCCTATACAGGATGAGCTGCGCAATCAGTACCGCTTACGGAGGGAGAAAGTTTGCCGCTAAAACCTAGACTCATATAGACAACTAAGAACTTTCGGATCTAAACGCCCCGTCGGGATCAGGCTCCGAACTCAAATAGCAATACATAGATAGGGACTGACAAACTCGAAAGACACACCATCTACCAGGACGAGATACCAGTAGGTGGGAATCACTATCACTCAATAATCCACACGTGTGGAGATTTCATATGTCAACACAAATCAACCTAAGACACTTAATAGCGCCAGTAGATAGCGAGGGGACTCCAGACCAACGAATGAGTCCTAGCCTGAACCGAATACTGGAAGAGATCGGAGAACAGACAGCACAAGAACTACTTAAGTTTGCAGCTGAGACAGCAGTTCTCCAACGAAATGCAGCCTCAGCCGGTCTTCGACTAGCCATAGCAGTCTTCAACGAAGCCAAATACCTGGATAAGCATCACCGCTTTGATGATGACAACCAATACGGTTGGCGGTCTAAGCGGTTACGCAAACAGGTTCAGCAAATGGTCGAAGCGGTCGGGTTCAAGCGGAACAACGCGCACAAGCTCGTTGCAACAGCTGATTGGCTGACAAGTCGACACTCAGACAAAGATGAGCAGAAATGGTTTAAGACTCTCACTCCATCTCATATTTATGAGTTGAGTCGAATGTCTGCCGAGGGTTTGGCTGCGGTCAAAAAAGAAGTCAGCTACAGAGACTTTCACTTCAGCGCGGGGCAACTGCCGATGCCGGTTAAACGGCTAGCCGAGATCAGACAGGCGTTTCCAAAATGCAAAGAAGTGGTCGAAGGAGAACACAGCCGTCTGGAGACAACCTCCAAACAGCTAACTGAACTACAAGCAGCCGAGGACACCGATGAACCAAGCACGGCAGAACTAATAGAGCAATTTGTTCGGCTGGCTCAAACAATCAACTGGTCATCTATCCAGCACTCCAATGAGGCGATGGAGTCGCTCAAAACGATTGAGTACACCCTGAGCCACATCTCTGAAGCTCTTGATCAATGGAAGTACGCATCTCGCACATACGCATGAACAAAAAGAACCAAGCTGCAAACCAGCATCCATACATCCGCTATTGGAGGTCTGGTCAGATCTCAGGATCAGCCAAAGAACGCATCGACACACTGCTGAGTTGCGGACAGGCAAAAGACGCAAGGTCGATGGCTGGGGAGTGGATAATCGAGATTAAGAAGTAATCCAAAGAGTCAGGCAGCCGACACACTCCCTTTCTGCACCAGTTGTGTCGGCCCTGATCGCACCACGCTTCTTGCTGCCTGCCTGAGTGGGCTTGGCTGTCTAGCTGTTGTGCTGAGTCTGTCTACTGAGCCCCTGAGAATGCTTCCTGCAAGCCATCTCAATGGAGCTTTATTAGACTCCGAAGCAGTAAAAGACATTCTTGTCCTCGACTTCTATACGTGACGGCAGGCAAAAAACGAAATGAATGAGCACCATCTGTTGACGGTTTGCTCAATTCTTGTGGAACTCACAGTAACGCTCAATCCTCAGTTCGTTCGTCTGCCTAGTCTGTTCTGTCTGAAGTCTAAGAATAGTAGTTGCGCTATATGGCTTCTTGATGCCTAGCTTTTCATATATTTCTTCAACTTCGTCATCGGAGAGGTTACCAACATTTGCCTGAGCGCATAGCTCCCTTTTGTCCACGCATCCAGTGAGCATCATTAGTGCCACGCCAATCAGCAGCGGCAGGAAACGGCGCACCCATATGACTTGTTTCAAGCGAATCTTATCCACTGTGTCAACAGGCTAGTTATTGTCCTCCTCGAAGACCTCAGCAAGAATGCGCTCAATCACAGCACCCTTAGATTGCAAACCGAGTTCCATCATGATGGACTCGATCTTTCCATTGATAGCAGGAGAAAGCTTGATCTGAACAGGGAATAAGTCATTTTCCATGAAGGTAATGAGAATAATCAGGCTGTCTTCTCGATGATATCCTAAACAAGAACGGAGTGGATGCCTCTTAGAGAGTAGACAGCGATTCCTCCAAGCCATCAATAACGCTGGAGTAGAAGCGAAGATCAAGAGAATCAGTCGTGTCGCTCATCTGGTGGTAGTTCGGATTCCTCATGAATGAGGTGTCCGTCACCATCAAAGCGTTGTAGCCATGGTCCCAGAAGGGACTGTGATCGCTAAGCCGAACATCAGGCACATCCCTTCCGGCCCTTGGAACGGGCAAAACTTTTGTTCTGACGTGCTGGCCCATTCGATGGGCAAGACCTGGCAGCATCAGGCCAGCCCTGGCATTCGCGACCAGTGCAATGAAGTCACCACGATTTCCGTAGATCCTGCTCATTGCTGGATGTGGGTAACGCTGAGTCTCTGATGTGAAAGCCAGCATCTCCAGGCTCACCATCAGCTTGAGACGCTGTTTGTCAGCATTCAGCTTCCTAGCTAGAGCCTCACTGCCAAGCATGCCCCATTCCTCTTGATCGAAAGCCACTAACCAAACAGGTCTACGAGGTGGCTTCTGTTTCCACCGTCTGCCGAGTTCAAGTAGCGCTGCCATTCCGCTGGCATTGTCATCAGCTCCAACCGAGTGGAGAGGGCCGTCGTAGTGGGCTCCGATTAGCAGCGGTCTCCGCATGTAATTCCTTCCAGGCAGCTTCAAGATGAAATTGATGCCTTCGTCAGTTCCGCTAAAGAACCGGTGCTCCTCAACCTCGCCTAGTTCAGCTAGCCGCTGTCCGACATAGCTTCTAACAGACATCAAGCCCACAGGGTCCCAGCGTGCGTGACGTGGAATGGCAATAGATTTCAAGTCTTCTAGACAAGATGCAAACCGCCCCGAAGGATTAAGATCCAGCATTAACGAGAGTGCGAAACCGTCATTTACCAATTAGTATTATTCTAGACGAAGGAAGTCAGCATAAGACCATTTCCCAAATATGTCTCGAGCACGAGCCATGCACATAGAACTTGGACAGTGTCCACCATCAATATCTTTATGGATTCGATCTTGGTGGCAAGCCTTCACAGGAATCAGGAAAAATCGATACAGACTGCAGGGATTAAAATATCAGAGCAAGCAGCTTGAACAAGTACTTCGAAGGATTCACGCTTATGAAGACGAGATTGAACAAGTTCATAATCTCAATGAGCGATTAGCTCTCGCGGCAAAGATAGAAAGCCTTTATCAGGTAGCCGTAAGTCTGGAGGCGTTAATAAGTGAGGAGGCACACTAACAAGTCCAAAGCTTGCTATCCCATACGGGTTGAGGGCAACGAGAGAAGGATTGATCGATCTTTTTCCTTTTCTTTGTGAAGCATGGATCTTTACTATAGATAGACAGACGAAGCCGAAATAGTTCAGCCTCAAGCCTATTCATCTCACACCTCGCAGGCCTGTAGTCCCGCGACTGACTCTTCTCCGCTCTTCGAAAGCGATATACAGCTTTCAGGTACAGGTCCTCAGCGTCTTGTAGCTTGTGCTCAGCAGTGAAGGCTCGAACGTGCATCTAGTTCAAAAGGTAGACAGGAGATGGCGATAAGAGAAGTACGAAGAGTCAATCCGCTTCGCCTACCTGATCATCATCGACATCCTCAAAAACCTCTCGAAGAAGTCGCTCGATAAGACAGCTCTTTGATCGCAACCCAAGCTGTTCCATTATGCTCTCAAGCTTTTTATCAATGCATGCTGGAAGCATGACTTTTACCGGAATGAGAGGCTCTTCCATACTCTAGAGTTAAGATCTAGCTCTGCCTGAGAGTACTGCCCAGAGCGTTGAAGGATGACAATAAACAATGAATCTTAAAACGAAATCCTTAACTCGGACTTGCTGGATCTACCGGATATAGCTACAGGCATAGAGCCAGCAGTCCTAAAGGGTAATAGCTAGATAAGCAGGAAGACTTCTAATATCTGCTGACTACCTGAGCTGACCAAGGAATAACAGGATAAATACGGCCACCACGACCAGTGAAAAATGGGTAAACCACCAGCTTTCACCTTTTGAGTTTTTATCGGCCGACTTCACACATGCCGCATTTTCCGATAGGCGATACTGAAGACGTAGTGGCTGCCGAGCCGAATATGACTCCCGGATATCCTTACCAAGCACCGAGTCACACTTTTCTACATCCCACTGCTTTAACTGATGCCGTGCGACCAGGGTTACTGGAAGAAGGCAAATAGAAAAGACAAGAAGAACTCCTCCGGCTTTTAATACGAACACTGAAAGGTCTCGATTGAATGACATCGCTCTAGATCAGGCGGACAGACATGGAAAGGATTTAAGATTGAAAGATTTTGATCATCAACTCATGGCTATTGCAAATATTTTTCTTAGTCAGTAAACCTGTCATTGCGATAGCAGTAATTGTAATAGATTATGAAAGCTATATATCCTATTACTACAGAAGTCAAGAAGTGCTGGCCAGCAAGCATGGCTACACCCCAAGTGACAGCAGCTATAAGGAACGAGTTTCGTGAGATCTTGCCATCACGCCTAGCTTTGGCTTGGCGTTTCAACCGTTGCTCTGACTCTAAGGCTCGCTTTTCCGACTGTATGCTTATCAGCTCTTTTCTTCTCTCTTCCTGCATGGTGTCAATCCGCTTCTTGACAGCCTCTAATGCTTCAGGGGGAGGATTGAAGACATCTTTCCATTTTTTGTTTAATTGGTTCTGAAGCATATTCCTGAATTGCGGATCAACATGAGTTTCCTCTTCTATTGGTAACTGAGGAATGGGGACTCTGTAGGACTCCCAGTCTTTAATGATCTCGCGAAAAAGGGAGTCAATAACACCAGCATCATGTTCAATGCATGAAATCGTTATCCAGTAAGGGTAGTAGGGGCATCGGTCTGGTCTAATAATATATTTCCCACAGCAGACGCGGATGTTGTCCTTGTTTGTCTCCTGGTCAAGAACCAAGTAGCAAGGCCAGTCGAGTTCGTTACTTAACTCTTCAACACTCATTACTCTTGCCAAGAGTTAAGGTAACTATACATGGACAAAGCAATTGTCTGCGGGCTTAACTGCTAGCCAACCCTTTCATAGACGCTGGTCTTGATCCAAAAATCAAGGGCTACACAGCAGTTTCGGCGATTTCCGAAGCGTTCAAGATTCTGCAGACGGGTGTCATTGAGCGTGAACAGCGCCGGGAGCTTCAGCAGATCAAAGACGCGTTGGACGCCATGGAAGGCAACAACGTCATCGACGTATGAGCGAGCAGG
Source organism: Synechococcus sp. W4D4 (assembly GCF_047716805.1). Taxonomy (NCBI): domain Bacteria; kingdom Bacillati; phylum Cyanobacteriota; class Cyanophyceae; order Synechococcales; family Synechococcaceae; genus Synechococcus; species Synechococcus sp. W4D4. The sequence continues at coordinate 737,913 of NZ_CP180404.1, forward strand.
AAATACAGGAGCGGATTGCAGCGGGCTGGCATGTAGAACCGCCGACGCTTGAGCTGATTGAACGGGACTACGACAGTCCTCAGCGCAAGCGGTTTGTTCGTAGCCAGCAGCAGCTCAAATTCCTTTTCACTGCCAAAGTCGATCGATTCCAGTTATAGCTTCATCTTTAGGGTTGGAAGTGTTCTCGCTTTTGGGCAAAACTCCTCAATTATCTCCAGGCTCCAGGAGCTTTCGCTCGCTGGCAGCCAGCCGTAGCTAGTTCTTGTTTCATCTCTTCTCTTGTAGCTTGCATAAGTCTCATCTTTGCAGTCAACAACTCTCGTGAAGCGCATGGATCTTACCCCTCCAGGAGTTGCGCTTCTTCCGGGAATGTATGTACCTGGTGAGGAAGTCGTACTGCAGCTAATTGATCCGCCAAGATCAACGCAGTCTGTCGATGCTGAGCCTCCGCCAATAAAGCTTCCACTGCTGCCCGCTTCGGGGTTTCGGTAGAAGCGAACAATCTCTGGCCTGGCAAGGTATCTGTACCCTTGGTTTTTGTGCGGAACCCGGTACACCGTCGGACTGAAGTAGTTGACTCGATCTCCCTCTTCTGTTTCGTAGTAAAGCCATCCAACTGGCTGCTTCAACCCGAAGATGTCTTTCCCTGGAAATTTGATTACGCAGCGGCCGTCAGGCTTGCAGTCATTTCTGCTGGCTGAGTTCGTTCGTCTTGATTCGACCACCCTTATGCAACCTTCATAGTCTTTGGCGTCAAGGCATTTTTCGTGTGCGTTGCCTTGGCTGACTTGCCCTTTTCTGGGTTTTTTCAAAAGCGGCTGTGCCAACCGCCATGCCTTGATCTTCTTTTCATTATTGCAATATTGGCTAGGGTTCTTTCCAAACCATAGCCGAGCGTCATCGATAAATTTCTCATATTTAATTGCCTTGGTGTATTCAGGTTCGCTAAGTTTTAGGGCTTTCATCCATAGATTTCTGTACTCCCATGCCAGGTCTTTATTGCCGGGATCGTAGAATTCTTTTGCGCAAAGGTATGCGCTAAAGGCTTGCAGTGACTTGGTATAGCTTTCACTAATCGAATAGTTCTCGGGATAGTTCGCGAATGCTGGTGCGTCCGATGCCGCTACGGCTATTGCGCAAGCTGCGGCGGTAGCCGCTTTCGATATTCGTCCCATGCTGCTCATTCCGCGTTGACGAGGCTAACTCCGGATCTTGTGAAGGACGGGTTTCTGCTTCTCGGTACGCTTATTCCCAAGGCGTCCTTGCTACTGAGCCAGTGTTTAGGTGTAAGCCGATCAAGGATTTATTCGGCGCTCTGTCACTGGTACTCGCGACCAAACATCCCGGAGCCATCCTTTCCTCTGTTGTCGTACCCACCACTTGATCCAGGAGAGGGGCAGCGGTTTAGCAGGCTTCGCTCGGAGCAAGGCACCCTCTCCTCCGATTTGATGCAGGCTCCGATCCCCCCAAGTATCAGGAACGTGATTGCTACACCGCCAAGGACGATGTTCAGTTCGCTTTTGGGCTTGTCTTTTGCCATCTGCGCTTGAGCATCTAGTCAATCCTGGCAGCTTCCGGCAGTAAGGACTTGACGTTTGTCGCTACTTTGTCGCTAATACAGCCCGTTTAGACTGGCTGGAACTAGTGTCTGACTGGCTTTTTGCTTGTCGTTTCGGCTGCTCCCAAAGCACCCGCGCTACCAAGTTTTGGCATCTCCGTCAGCAGGCTTCCAATCCTCAGTAAAAATTTCTCAGCCCGTATTCGGTAGTCACCTAGCCACTCATCTCCCCCATCCCCCGGTCTCGTTTTTGAGCTGAGAGGGGCGGGGTGTCATCACTGCTCCTCCCTCCTGGCGCCGAAAGGAGAGCTGGGTTCGCGTTCCGATCACGGTCAATGCAAAACCCTGCAGATCCGAGCTGGCTGATGACTCCTCTTGCCTAGATACTCCTGTTATTACTCCTGTTACGGTTTTAAGGTCACCCTCAAACTGCTGTCTGCAGGCGGCTTCATGACGCCTTTGCAAGGGTATCTTCCAGTTGCATGTTGAACTCCAACAGCTGCTCATCACTCAATTGCTGACGGCTGCTGAGTTTGAACTGCTGCTCAAGGGCCTGCCGGCCGCGGTTGGCATCCCACTGCAAGGCAGCGAGCAAGTCATCGCTTTGGCTAAGTAGATCGCGCCGCCGCAGGGGAATCGAGGCTGCGGCTGGGTCAGTGCTGGGCTTGAGGTCCCTCAGGCTGCGGACATAGGCCGCCAGGTCGGTGTAGTTGGTGATTCGGTTGCGGCTGGGGTGGCCGAAGGCCCGCTGCAGATAGGTCCCCTCTTGGTTCCTGTCCCACCCCAGTCGTTTGAGCTGGATGTCGATTTCAGCGAGTTCGTCGCTCCAGTCCTCAGGGTCGGCGGCGGGTTCATGCGGTTCAGCGGTAACAGCAGGCGCTTCGGGTTGGGATTGTGCCTGGGGCAGGCTCGGCTGAATCGTCTCAGCAGTTGGAGCTTGCGCCTGGATCGCTTCGGCTGAGTCCTCAGCAGGGGGGCGCCGCACGACGGGGTGCCGCACGGGGGCCTCGGGCTGCGGTGGCGGATTCGGAGGCTGGTGCTGCTGGGCAGGGGGTTGATTCAGGCGAGCTTGCAGCCTCTCGAGGGCTCTCTCCTCCGCGAGCTCGGCACTCTCCGCTTCCCCCAGGGCACTGCCCAGGCAGCTGGAACCCTGCCAGGCGCTGAGCTGAACCACGCGCTTGCCGGCCTCGGCGTGCACCAGACGCGCCCGAAAGGACAGGCTGCTCTCCATGCTCTGGATCTCGGTTCCGCGTTTCTACACTGGCTGGCCTTGGAATCCTCTGCAGCAACTGAATGGAAGCGGAGTCAATTCCATCCCTCTCACCCCTGATCCAAGCGGCCGATCAGTGGGGTGAGTTGCTGCTGCTCTTGCCGCTGCTGGTGGCCCTCGAGGCGGTCCTCTCGGCTGACAACGCGATTGCCCTGGCGGCGATCTCTCGCCGGCTGCATGACCCGAAACTGCAAGCCCAGGCCCTGAACCTGGGCCTGGGGCTTGCTCTGGTGTTCCGCTTGGTGTTGATCGCGGCGGCCCGGTGGGTCCTGGACTTCTGGCCGCTGCAGATGCTGGCGGCGGGCTATCTCCTGTGGCTTTGCGTCACCAACTTGAGGCCGGGCGACTCTCAGGCGAAGGAGGAGCAGGGCCAAGGTAATGAACCCAGCGCAGAGGTGGCCCAGAAGGGGCTCTCGGGGGTGGTGGTCACCCTGGCGTTGACGGACTTGGCCTTCTCGCTCGACAGCGTTGCTGCCGCGGTGGCCGTCAGCGACAACCTGCTGTTGGTCATGACCGGTGGGGTCTTGGGGGTGGTGGCCCTGCGGCTGACCTCCGGGCTCTTTATCCGTTGGCTCGAGGTCTACCGCCATCTCGAATCAGCGGGCTATCTGGCGGTCGGTCTGGTGGGCATCCGCTTGCTCCTTCGCCTTTCGGCGCCCCAATTCGTTCCTCCTGAATGGGGGCTGCTTGGGATCGTGGCCCTGCTGTTCGCTTGGGGGTTCTCTAAGCGCAACAGCGAGCCCTTGGCTGAGGAAGTGGAGGGTTAAGGCCGATGCGCGTTGAACTGCGTCAGGCCGGCAGTAACCAACTGATCGATCGACTCGAACTGGAGGATGTGCCCCATCCCGGGCGCTGGCTAGAGCTGCCTGAACGGAGTTATCTGGTGCTGCAGCGCCATCACCGCTATCAGCTGCGGGACGGCCGCTATGAGCTCAGCTCGATCGCCCTTCAGGTCAAGGCCCAACGTCGCCCGGTGGATGCCCGGTGGTGGCAGGGGCGCTGGGTGATTGGCGACCCCAGTTGTCAATTCAATGCCCGCTCTCCGCTGCTTCGTTGCGCGGTTTTGCCTGCGGGTCCCTGTGAGCGCTGCGCTCACCACAGTTTGCGCAGCGAGAGTTGATGGACTGGACCTGGCACCGGGGAATCGTGGCCGCTGGCCATGGGGTGGCTTCGGGATCGTCGAGCGACAGCCCCTATCCCGCCGGCACCATTGCTCTTCAGTCTCCTTACTTTCTGCAGGGGGGATTGGACCTCTCCGGTTGCGTCCAGGGGACGATCAATCTTGATTTCCCTGGCTGTCGCTGGGCGTTGCGTCAGCCCGACTGGTGTTTTGAGCAGTTGGAATTGACGCCACTGCATCCGCCAGAGACCTTTTCCTTCTGGCGTGTTCTCCTCCGCCAGAGCTCAGGCAAGCAGCTCGAGGGGTGGATCTACTACCCCCATCCGGAGACCAAGGTCCGCCATTTCCAACGGGACGGCCGCCTGGAGCTGTTGGCACCGTGGCTGCCAGAGCTGACGGTGGGCTCAGCCCTGGAGTTGGCTGTGGATCCTGCCCGTTGCCAGTTGATTCCGGTCGCCCGCTTGCGGGCTCGCCTGCTGGAGTTCTTGAAATTTCGGGTCCTGGCGGCCCAGGAGAGCTTTTTTCTGCAGGAACTCCCGCTGCTCCGCCAATGGCTGGATCAGCACTGGCCGGAAGCCTCGGTTCTTAGTGATGCGGAGGTGCAGCTCAGCCTCGAGCAGGCCAGGCAGCTGTACACCGAGTCCTGAGCCGTAGGGTGAAGCTTCGTGAGGTTTGCTTATCTCCTCCCCCGATCGTTCTCCCCGGCGTCGGAGCCGGCCGGCTCCGGTGAAGCGGTTGCCTACGGCAGGCGCTGCCGCGGCGGCGCCTGCCGTGGCCCTGCCGCCTGTGGATGAGGAGCAGCTCGCGGCGTCCCCCTTTACGGCGCTCGGGCTGGGTCGGCCGATCGTTGAGGCCGTGCTGCAAAAGGGCTACAGCCAGCCCTCATCGATTCAGCAGCAGTGCATCCCGGCTGTGTTGGCGGGTCGGGATGTGATGGCGGCTGCCCAAACCGGCACGGGCAAAACCGCTGGGTTCACCCTGCCGATGCTGGAGCGGCTGCGCCATGGTCCCCATGCCCGGGGACGGATTGTCCGGGCTTTGGTCCTGACCCCAACTCGCGAGCTGGCGGCTCAGGTGGCCGACAACGTCAAGGCCTATTCGAGGAACCTGGACCTGCGTTCCGATGTGGTCTTTGGCGGGGTGAAGATCAATCCCCAGATCACGCGCCTGCAGGCCGGAGCCGATGTGCTGGTGGCGACGCCTGGCCGCTTGATGGATCTGGTGCAGCAGGGGGCGATCAGCCTCGATCGCGTCGAAATCCTGGTGCTCGATGAAGCCGATCGGATGCTCGATATGGGCTTCATCCGCGACATTCAAAAAATTCTGCGCTTGCTTCCCCCCAAGCGCCAAAACCTGCTGTTCTCCGCCACCTTCGAATCCTCGATTCGCAGGCTGGCAACGGGCCTGCTGCATGAGCCCGTCCAACTTCAGGTCACCCCTGAGAACCGAACGGCGACCACGGTCGAGCACATCCTTCACCCCTGCGACATGGGGCGTAAGGCTGATCTGCTCTGCCACCTGATTGCCAGCAATGACTGGCAGCAGGTGCTGGTCTTCTCCCGCACGAAGCATGGAGCCAATCGCGTTGCCGAACGCTTGAGTGCTGAGGGCATGGCGGCTGCCGCGATCCATGGCAACAAGAGCCAAGGGGCCCGCACCCGTGCCCTGGCTGGCTTTAAGAGCGGCGAGTTGCGGGTTTTGGTGGCCACCGACATCGCCGCCCGCGGCATCGATATTCACCAGCTCCCCCATGTGGTGAACCTCGATCTGCCGAACCAGGCAGAGGATTACGTCCACCGCATCGGCCGCACAGGCCGGGCTGGCCACAGTGGCCATGCCGTTTCCTTGGTGGCCGCTGAGGAGCACGAGCTGTTGCGGGCGATTGAACGCCTCACGGGCAAGAAATTGCCGAAGCAGGAGATCCCGGGCTTTGAGCCCACGGTGCTCTCGGCACCTCCCTTGGATCTCAGTGGTGGGCGCGGCCGCTCCAATCGCGGTGGGTCCAGTCGTGGCCCTTCCTCAGGACGTCCTGGAGGGGGGCGGAGTGGGGCAAGCCGCGGAGGGCGCCCAGCGGCACGCTCGTCCTCGCGCCGCGGCTGATCTTGCGTGGGATTTGATCCCAGGCGCTGGTCCGCAGAGCCTCGGCCCCAGCAGCGGGTCACCAGCAACGTCGATGCGCTGCTCCAAGAGAACGAGGCCCTGAGGCGGGAGGTGCGTCAGCTGCGCCGGCAGTTGGAGTCGCTCCGCCAAAGGCCTGAACCGAGCCGGCAGCGCTGGCGATGGCAGGAACCCGCAGAGCCCGACCCGCTTGTGTGTGCTGCCCAGGTGGAGCGTTGGGGAGTGGCCCTGGCGGAGCAGAAGGGCTGGTCTGTTTTGCGCCTGGCGGGATTGGAGCAGCTCATTGAGCAGCTGAACCGCAGTAGTTTTCTGCCGCAGCTGACGCTGCAGCAGCGCCTGGATCACCTGGTGCCCGGACTTGGCCGGGACCTGTTCGCGGCGATCCCAAGCCCTGTCAATAAGAGGCGCTGTGCCGTATTGGCGGCTTTTGCCCTCTATGGCGTGAGCGCGATCGAGTGGCTCGATGACGATCCCCAGCGTGTCGTGCTGGAGCTGCGTCAGCGGCAGGGCCAGAGCAGGGGTGGCGATCGCAGGACCCGCAGTGATCAGCGCCACACGGATCGCCAGAGCAAGCCGGGGAGCTCAGCCGATCCTCGTGGCCGTGATGCCCGAACGGTGGCGGCTCTTCAGGTCTTGGGGTTGGAGTGGGGGGCGTCCAGGCAGGCCATTAAGCAGGCCCATCGCCGGTTAGTGAAACAGCACCATCCAGATGTGGGCGGAGCGGCTGAAGCGTTTCGTCGGGTCAACGACGCCTATCAGTTCCTTGTTGCCTAGTCGCCGAGGCGATCGCCGGGGACCGCCCCGAGTTGCTGGAGCAGCTGGGTTCCCTGACTGGCGCTTTTCCCTTCCAGCTGGGCCTCTCGAATCAGGAGGGGACAGCCTGAGCTGGCCACCACCAGGCCAGTGGCCTCGACGCACTCCAGCACGGTTCCGGGTGTGTGGGTCGAGGTCTCACCTGGGTTGAGTCCCCAGCGCTCGGCCAGTGCTGAGGCTTCCGGGCTCAGTTCCCCAGATCGACGCTTGATCAGGGGTTCGCTGGAGAGCACCTTGAGGCGTTTGCCCTTCCAGCTGCTGGCTGCACCGGGATAGAGCCCCATCACCTTGCGGTGGATCTCCAGGGCCGAAGCCGTCCAATCCAGCTGGAAGTCCTCTTTCACAAGCATCCGGGCGTAGGTCATTCCCTCGTCCGGTTGGCTGCGAACCCCTAAGCGCTCCAATCGGACCTGTTCAGGACCCGCTCCAGCTGCCTCGATCAGGGGCAGAGCTTCCACCAAAAGCTCTCCGGTGAGCCGTGCCAGCCGTTCGGCCAGTTGGTGGGCGTTCTCCAGTAGACCGATCGGGATGGCGCGTTCAAGCAGCACCGGTCCGGTATCGAGTCCCTCCTCCATCGCCATGATCCCGACACCCGTTTGTGCGTCGCCTTCGATCAGAGACCACTGAATTGGACCGGCGCCGCGCCAGCGGGGGAGCAGGGATCCATGGCCGTTCCAGCAGCCCAGGGGCGGTTGCTGCAGCACCTCCGGCGGAAGGATCTGGCCGAAGGCGACCACGATGTAGACATCAGCCCCTAGTTCGGCCAGCTGCCGTTGGCATTCGGGATCCTTTCGAATTCGCTCCGGGGTGAAGACGGGGATCTTGAGTTCAGTGGCCCGGACCTTCACTGGTGAGGGCACGAGCGCCTTGCCGCGCCCCCGCCGACGGTCCGGCTGGGTGACGACCCCGACGAGTTGGTGTCCGGCTGCCACCAGCGCATCGAGACTGATGGCGGCATAGGCCGGAGTACCCCAGAAGAGGATCCGCATCGCTTGCGTTTAGGCCTCGCCGGTGATCGAGAGCCCCTCCACCCAGACCATCGGGCAAAGCCCGTCGGGGGTCACCTTGGCTTCGCCTTCGAAGCCGACGATGGCGTTGAGCACCTGACGGATATCGCCAGCCACGGTGGCCGCTTCGATCGAACGGGCTTCCCCGCCTTGGATCAACCAACCATCGAAGGGGAGGGAGAAGGACCCTTGACTGGCCTTGACGCCCGCATGCAGGGCGGAGAGGGAGTCGATCCAAATGATCGGCTGATCGGCCTTGAAGCGATCTAAGCCGCTCTGCCCTCCGTCGCTGCCAGGGGTGGGGCCAATCTCAAACCAATCGGGACCGACGGAGACCTTGGCGCCCAAGCCGGCATGGCCGGTGGGTTCAACGCCAAAGGCGCGCGCTGTGGCTTCGGAGTGCAGGAAGTTCTTCAGCACTCCGCCCTCCAGCAGGGCCAGCTTGCGGGTGGGGGTTCCCTCGCCGTCGAAGTTGGAGGCGCCGATGTTGCCCGGGTGCAGCCCGTTGTCGTGGATCGAGAGGAAGGGCACCGCCAGGCTTTGGCCGATGGAGTCCCTCTGGCTCAGGCTCACTCCATCCAGCACCGAGCGGGCGTTGAAGAGGTTGCTGAAGGCGCCGACCAGATCCAGGAAGGCTTCAGGACTGAGAACACAGGTGTAGCGACCGGTTTCCACCGGTGCGTAATCCAGGTGGCTGATGGTTCGCTCGGCGGCCTCGTCAATGCAGCCGGCAATGTCGAGGTCTGAGGCGCCGTAGGCCAGACGGACGGCTCCGGAGCTGCGCGGTTTGCGGCCGCTCTCCTCGGCTCGGGCATAGAGGTAGATGCTGGCGGTGGTCATCTGCTGCTGGCGGCAGGCCCCGTCGCTGTTGAGGTAGATCCGCTCGCTGCTGCGCTCGGCCAGGCCGTTGTAAGGAACGGTGCTGATGGCCTGATGACGTCCCAGAAGATCCCGTTCAGCGACCTTCAGCTGCTCAAGCAGCTTGAGGATGCCCTGGGGCTGATGCAGGGGTTGATCCAGGCTTGTCAGGGGAGCCGTTGCCAGGGGTGAGAACGATGGGGTCTCACTGGCATTGCCGAACGAAGCGGCGTCTCGGGCTCCTGAGAGGGCGCGTTCCAATCCACTGGGGGAGAGATCGGAGGTGCTGGTGGTGCCCACCAGGCCATCGCCGTTCCAGACGCGGATCGTGATCGAGCTGCGCTGGGCTCCCTTGAGCTGCTTGGGTTCCCCGCGGTCGACTTGGACGGAGGTGTCCGTGCTGCAGGCCGCTCCGAGGTCCCACTGACGGATGCCGTGTTCGTTGGCGATTCCCTCCAGTTGGCTCCGGAGTTGTTCGGCGTTGAGGGTTTGGTTGGTGTTGCTCATTTCAGCGGCCCCCCACGGTGATGGAGTCGACCTTGATGTGGGGTTGCCCCACGGTCACGAAGATGCTGCCGCTCACGGAGCCGCAGAAGCCGGCTGCCAGCTCGAGATCGTTGGCACACATGGAAATGCGAGGCATCACTTCCTTGGCTTCGCCGATCAAGGTGGCGCCCTTCACCGGTTTGGTGAGCTTGCCGTCCTCAATCAGGTAGCCCTCTTCCACCGCGAAGTTGAACTGACCGGTGGGGCCGACACTTCCGCCGCCCATGGATTTGCAGTAGAGGCCGCGATCCACCGAGGCAATGAGGTCCTCCGGTTGATGGGGGCCTGCTGCGATGTAGGTGTTCCGCATGCGGCTGGCGGCCGCAAAGGTGTGGCTCTGGCGACGGCCGCTGCCGGTCCGTGCATGGCCCGTGCGCAGTTCGCCAGCCCTGTCGCTCAAGAAACGCTGAAGGACGCCGTTCTCGATCAGCACCGTGCGCTGCGCTTCTAGCCCCTCGTCATCCATGGACAGGGAGCCAAAGGCGCCACCGGTCAGCCCCTCGTCGATAGCCGTCACGGCCTCGTGGGCGATGGGTTCACCCACTTTCTCGGCGAAGGGTGTGGTGCCGCGCTCCACCTGGGTGGTTTCCAGCAGGTGCCCGCAGGCCTCGTGGAAGATCACGCCGCCGAAGCGATTGGCGAGCACCGCCGGCATCTGGCCGGCTTCGACGTAGTCCGCATAGAGCATGTTTCCGGCGCTCGTGCAGACCTCATCGGCGGCCTGGGCCACATCCCACTGGCGAAGATTGTCCGGGCGATCAGAGGTGCCGTACCGACGCCCCACCCCGGCGCGGTGATCACCATCGGCGGCCAGGACATTGAGGCCCACGGATTGATGGAGGCGGATGTCCCGTCCAAAGGTGCCGTCACTGGCGGCCACCATCACTTCCTGCCAGTCCCGGGCATAGCTGCCCCGGCGTGCCTGCAGATGCTTGCCTTTTTGCTGCAGCTGGGCCGTTCCTTCGAGCAGTTTCTGGGTGGTCTCGGTTAGCTCGGGACAGCTGCTGAGCCAGAGACCTTTGTCCAGGGCAAAGTCCCTGAGGGCCGGTAAACCCTCAAACCCGCTCAGTCCTGCCCCTTGGACATCCAGCCCCAACATTCCCAGGGCCTGGGTGAGCGCTGTGGATAGTCCGGCTTCGCTGAGGTCATTGGTACTGACGAAGCCGTCGCGCTGGTCCCGGAAGACCCGGATGCCTGCGCCCATGCCGAAGGCGGGAGTGACGCTGGTGATCGTGTCCTGTTCAGCGAGAACCCCGATGTGGTCGGTCCGTTCAAGAAAGATCTCAACGAGATCAGCTCCGGCGGCTTTGCCCATCGCCAACAGGGACTCGAGGCGGGGACTCCAGCGCTGATCAAAGGGGCCGAGCAGCAGCTCTGCGTGGGACGGGATGGAGGCAATCACGCGGGTTGTCGACAGATGGGCATGGACGGCTGCAGGCCATCACGGTCCTAGCAAGAAGGCCCTGGCCGAAGCGACCAGGGCCTCTCCCCCGAGGGGGAACTCCGGATGAACGGAGGGATCAGCGCACGGCGGCTTGGTAGTTCTCGCTGCGAATGGGATTCATGAAGAACAGCTTGGCCATTTCGCCGGCGTTTGCAGCCCAGTAGGGCAGCTTGCGGAGGGCCTTGAGCGGAGCCGGAGCATTGCCCTGATCGGCGGCACTGAGTTTGTCGTTGTTGCGCACCAGGCGCTCAAGACGCGTGTAGAACTTGGGATGGTCGACGTTCAGAACCACGGGGAAGACCCGGGCGGTGGTCTCGTTGGTCTTGGCGATCACGTACTTGTCGTACTCGCGAGCGTCGAGGCCGAGGGCTTCGTAGAACTCCTTACGGGCCACGTCACGCACGTACATCGTGGCGAACACAGCAAGCAGGAAGAAGCGGCACCAGAGGCGGGCGCGCAGGCCCGTGACGCTCTTGGGCTGGGCCTTCATCAGGGCGTCAAAGAAGTCACCATGACGGTTCTCGTCTTGGCACCAGTTCTCAAAGAAGTTGAAGATCGGGAAGATCTTGCTGTCGGGGTTCTTCTCGAGGTGGCGGAAGATCGCGATATAGCGCCAGTAGCCAATCTTCTCGCTCAGATAGGTGGCGTAGAAGATGTATTCGGGCTTGAAGTAGGTGTAGGCCTTGCTCGCGGTGAGGAAACCGAGGTCCAGCTGCAGACCGAAGTCGCTCATGGACTTGTTCAGGAAGCCAGCGTGGCGGGCCTCATCGCGGGCCATGTGCGCGAAGCACTCGGCCAGCAGGGGATTGCGCTCTTTGATCCGGCGGCTCAGCTCTTTGTAGAGCAGAAAACCGGAGAACTCGGAGGTGCAGCTCTGCTCGAGGAATTCGACGAAGACCTTGCGGGTCTCGGGATCGAGCTTGTCGGCGGCGCCTTCGAACTCTTCGTTGCGGACGAAGTGATGACGGTTGTAGTCCTTCCGGAACTCCTCGCAGATGGCTTCCAGCTCATCGGCGTTAGGGCTGAGGTCCATGGCAGCCATGGCCTCGAAATCCGTGGTGTAGAACCGCGGAGTCAGGATTGTGTCCTTGACCGGATCTTTGGTGGCCGGTGCATTGGGCGTGCCGATGGCTGTTGCGGCGTCAGATGAGGCAACGGCGGTGGGAGGCACCATCGGGCAGCTTGAGCGGAGCAGATCCCATCGTAAGCGGCTTCGGTGTCAGCCCGTTGACCGCCTTCATCACTCGCAGGCTTAGTTCGCCCCCAGCCATTTCTGACCGTTGAGCCGTTGCACCAAGCGGGAGACCAGCAGCGCCTGAGTCATTTTTTTCTCATCAATCAAGAATGACTCCAGCAGGCTGGGTTCACTTCCGGCCTCTGCCAGGGCAATGGTCTTGGCAGAGCTGATCGACTCACTGGTGAAACAGAGCCAGAAGCGACGGCCGCTGGGCAGGGTGCCTTTGACCTGCCAGCAGGAGCTGCCGACGACAGGCATGGGGCCCTGCTCGAAGCTCAGGCTGCAGTTGGGACCGCCGTAGGCCTCGATTTCCTTGGCCAGCGCTGGAATCAGCAGATTCGGGACGAAGTCAGCGAAGGGTTTGTCTTCTGGGGCTGGGGGCTTCGCGGGCTTGGCTGGCTTGGTGTCTGCCGCCTGTGGTGCGGGTTTGGCGGAATCGGTCACCGGCGAAGGCCTCAATCCAGACGTTGGTGAACTTTAGGGAGTGCTCACCAGTCCTCAGGGCTGCTGTTGCCCCAATCGTCTGGATCAGCGGTGCTCACCGGAGCTGCCGCAGCGCTGACGGGCTCCTTGCTTGGACTTTGTTGACTTCGCCGAATCACGCGAAAGGGAACGGAGACGGTGGGCGCAGGTTCCGCTGCCGCGCGGCTGGGTCCTGCCCAAGCGCTGGGGGGACGCTCGGGTTCTGCTTCAAAGGCCCAGTCTTCGCTCTCGAAAGGGGGGCGGCCCTCTCTGGCCTCAGGGTCAGGGCGGCGGCGTACCGAGCGTCTGGGCAGGATTTGAGGGCCTGATCCTTGAAGGGCCAAGGCAGCGCCGGCAGCGCTGAGGCCGGCCCCCAGGCTGGAGGCTCCCGCCAACCAGAGGCCCAGGGGCAGAGCTGGGGAGGTCCAGGTCAGGACGCGCACCGTGACTGCGGGTTTGGTGTTCAGGCCCCCTACGACCAGGGTCGCCAGGAGCGGCGAGAGCAGCGGCAGCAGCAGGATGCGTTTCAACACAGGGGCGATGCAGTGCCTCAGGGCTGGATCGGCCCGGTCCAGCGCTGCAGCTGACCAAGCTCATATCCGAGGCAATCGAACACGCGAATCACCAAAAAGTCCACCATCTCGTCGAGGGATTGCGGCTGGTGATACCAGGCTGGGGCTGGGGGTGCGATCCGTGCTCCCGCCTCCGCCAGGGCGGTGAGGTTGCGTAGGTGGATCAGGTTCCAGGGGGTTTCTCGCGGGCAGATCACCAGCGGCCTTCCTTCCTTGAGATGGACATCGGCGCACCGCTCCATCAGGTCAGTGGCGACCCCCGAGGCGATGCGGCCGACGGTCCCCATGGAACAGGGCAGGATCACCATCCCGCGGGTGCGATGGCTTCCACTGGCAATGGACACGGATTGGTCGTTCCAGCGGTGGCAACGCAGTTCACCGGTGCTGCAGCCGCTGCGCTCCCGCCAGAAGGCCTCCTGGGCCGATGGCTCGTTTGGCACCCGCACCCCCAGCTCCGCTTGCCAGACGCCGATGGCACCGCGGCTGACGATCAGATCCACAGACTCCCCGGCCTGCAGCAAGAGCTGCAGAGCCCGCTCCGCAAGGGGTTGGGCACTGGCACCCGATACCGCCAGAACAATGGGCAGCGGCGCTGCCTTGGCGCTGCTGTCACTCAAGGGTTCAGTCCTCGCTTCCTGCTTCGGCGTCGCTGGGCTCTTGGGTGTCTGAATCCTCGGGGGAGAACTCTTCGTAGCCCTCAGGCAGGACGACGGCCAGATCGATCTGGTGTCGCAGTACATCCACCTTCTGGATGGTGACCTCCACCTGGTCGCCCAGCATGTAGGTGCGGCGGTTCTTGCGACCCACCAGCTTGTTCTGACGGGAGCGGTATTCGTACCAATCGTCCTTCAGGGAGCTGACATGAACCAGGCCCTCGACGTGGGAGGGCGGCACCTCAACAAAGAAGCCATAGCTCTGGACGCCACTGATGACCCCGGTCAGGGTTTGGCCCACAAGTGGTTCGGCCTGGCGCGCCTGGGCCATGGCCAGGGCATCGCCCTGCAGCTCGCTGACAAAGCGGCCGCGCTCATTCAGGCGATGCAGCAGTGCTCCGGTGAGTCCCTCGTCGACTGGGCTGAGCTGGCTGCCGGTCAGTAGGGGCCAATCGATGACCCCGTGGCTTTGATCGGAGGCGATGTCGACCCGGGTCTTGTGGCGAACGGAGGGACGATCCTTGCCCTCGCTCAAGAGCAACACCAACAGGTGCTGGTTCCAGAGGTCGGCGTAGTGGAGGGCTGCGCAGCACCACGGGGCATAGGCCTGGTCTTCAGCAGCCAGGGTGTTGATGCCGGGCTCTGCGTAGAGGCTCACCGGTTTGAGCGGGTCCCGCAGTTGCTGCAGCAGCACGCGCGCACGATCGCTCGCGGCAAACGCCACGGCTAGTTCCTGGGCACTGGCGTTGCCATCGGCGGAGAGTTCCAGGGGAATCTCCAGGGCCAGAGCAGCCTTGGCCACGTCGTTGAGGGCTTCGGCCTCAGGGGCTGCATTGACGGCATAGATGGCCGGCAGCTCCAGAGCGGCCATGTGCCGTCCAAAGGCCCGATGGGCCTGCAGGACCATTTCCCGTAGCAAGCCAGCGGGGGAGAGGGCGGGATCAAGCTGAATCATCCAGCCCTGGCGGCGTTCATCCGGTTCGGGGATGGACAGCTCACCCAGTCCCTCGAGGCTGGGGATGCCCAGATCTAGATCGATCGAGCCTTGGCTCAGGCGGTTCTGCCTCAGGGTCTGGGCTAGGGCAATCAGCTGCTCCAGGAGTGGCAGCTGATCCTTGAGCGATTTCAGGGCAGCGGGTGTCGTTCGTGCCTTGGGCTTGCGATCGGCCAGGGCCTGCAGGGCTTTTGCATCGACCAGGCCATCGGCGGAGATGGTGCTGCGGCAGAAGCGGAAGTGCTGCAGCTCACCCTCGGCGTTCAGATCAAGGGCGACCGAGAGCGCTGCAGCGGGGGTTCCGGTTTTGAAGGCCGCTGCTTTGGTGGTGGCGCTGGGGAGCAGCGGTAGCCAGCTGTCACCCACGCACAGGGCTTCGCTGCGCTCCCGCAGGAACAGATCGAGGGCGCTACCAAAGCCCACACGCTCGGCGATGGCGGGGGCGTGAACCCAGAGGCGCTGACCGTCCTCCAACGACTCCAAGGAGACCGCCGGCAGGAGCGGGGAATCAGCACTGCCCCAAAGCTGGAGCAGCAGGGTTGGCAGGGCGGTCAGGTCATCCCGCGTTTTGAGGTCGGGGGCTTTGGCGCTGCTCTTCGGTGCCACCGGCAGCTCGCGCAGACCGTGCTTGGTCAGCAGCAAATCCAGATCGGCTTCCGGACCGGCATTGACCGCGAGACTGCGGGCCACATGACCCTCGGGGGGAAGTTGCCCCACGGGGTAGCGGTCCAGCTTGACTTCCACCACGGCTTCCGTGGCGGGTTTGAGGTGCTCACTGTCACCGGCCGGCAGGTTGATCGCCGTCAACAGACGATCGTCCAGGGGCACGGCCACAAGCGTGTCGTTCTGCTGCTCCACCTGGGCGAGCAGGCTCGTGGTGTTGCGCTGGAGGATGCACTGCACACCACCTTCCGGTGAGCGCCGCCGCCCACCTTCGCGCGTGACCCGCACCAGCACCCTGTCGCCGTTCCAGGCGTGATTGAGCTGGTTGTCGCGGATGTAGATGTCTTCGCCACCGTCCTCGCGCAGCGCGAAGCAGAAGCCTTTGCTGCTGCAGCGGAGCCTGGCTTCGATGAGGGACTCGTCCTCGATGCGGCTGATGCCCTCTTCGGCTTCTTCGAGCACCCCGACCCGGGCCAGGGCACTCAGGGCAATGCTCAGTTGTTCCTTGTCGGCCTTGGTGCTCAGGCCGAGACCTTTTTCGAGCTTGCTCAGGCTGAGGGGCTCCTGCTTCGGGAGCTGCTCAATGAGGTCCGCGACCGTGAACTTCATGGCTTTTCGGGAGGGCTTCTGCGGAGCGGACAAGCCCCAGGGAGATGGAGGTTCTGCGTGCCGTAGGCATCACACGAAGACGGCCAACGCCTTCAAGCAGTGCTGCACCTCTCCATCTTACTCAGCGCCTCAGGTCGGTCCGCTAGGCGTCATCCGTTGCTTCGGTCGCAGCGCCTTCGTCCTCTTGGCCGGCCTTCAAGAGCAGCCGGCCTCCAATCACCAAAAATCCCACCGAAGCCGCCAGCTGCAGCGCGTCTGTTGGGATCACCGCGGAGAGGGAACCGCCAGCGCCAGCACCGAGCAGGCTCGCCAGGACAAGGGCACTGGCACTGCCCGCGAAGACGGCACCGCTGCGGTTCGAGGTGCCGCTGATGGTGACGATTGCCAGTTGGGTCTTGTCCCCTAGCTCTGCGAGGAAGACGGTCAGGAAGGTCGAGGCCAGAAGAGGGAGTTGCATGGCAATCAGGCCAGGGGGAACATGCTGAAGGCGGCCTGCCGGCCAAGCCAGAGCCCCAAGCCGATCATCAAGATGCCGGCCAAGCGCTCGAGCTGGCCGGGGGGCAGCACCCGCGAGAGCCAGCGGCCGAGAACAACGCCCACCAGGCTGGAGCTGATCAGGGCGAGGGAGGCTCCAATGAACACCAGGACTGGGCGTCCGGATTCCGCCGAGAGGAGCAACGCGGCTAATTGCGTCTTGTCCCCGAGTTCCGCCAGAAACACGGTGGTGAAGGTCGTGAGGAAGACCGCACCAAAGCTGGCGGCTTGATCCTCTTTCTTGGGATTGGGCGTGTCGCTGCTAGGGGCGGACTCAGGCATCAGGGCTGGCAATCGTTGTCTTCAGCGGGCTGGCGGATCGCCTGCTCGAAACGCTTCATCACCATGCCACGACCGCCGTGTTCGCAGCGGATTTGCTGTCTGCAACAGGCGATGGCGAAGTCGTTGGCCTCCTCGTCAGGCACCTCAAACAAACGGGCAAGGTTCTCCACGCGGCAGAAGACGGGCCGCTCGTCGTAGATGCGGCAGCTGCTGGAGCCGGTGTCGAAGTGGATGCACCAGCCGTCAGGCCCCACCATCGAGAGATAGAGCTGCTGTTGTTCTTCGTTCAGGGCTTCCAGGGCCTCGTTCCGCTCCCCTGGGTCAAGCCGGCAGCAGGAGCCGCAACCACTGATGCAGCGCCATTGGAGCGCCTCAGTCATGGTTCAACTCCGTGGTGCTGTGACAACCCGTCACAGGAGCGATCCACCCATCAGCCGGACGGGACCGTCTGCTTTTAGGCTTCACCCAACATGTGCAGCTTCCGAGCCGTTCTCCCATGGGAATCGACTTCCACCTGATCGCCAACTTCGCTGCTCTGTTCCTGATCACCCTCGTTGGCCCAGCAGTGATCTTCATCCTCTTCTACCGCCGCGGCGCCCTCTGATCTGAGGGTCTTTCCTGCGCACGGCCTAGAGACAAGCCCCCTTTGAGGTCCGTCCTCGGGGGGCTTTGTTGTGTCTAGGCAGCCAGTCCCATGGCCCGCGCCGCGTCCTGCACCAGGGCTCTGACATAGGGGTGGTTCGCTTTGGGGTGATCGATCTGGAGTGCTTCAAGACGGCCCGGCTGGGCTTCACCGCGTAACTCCTCACCGTCGGCATTGCGGATCACCACGGCGTTGCCATCGCGCCGGACCCAGTAACTGCGCTCCTGACGTTGCAGCACCAGGGCCTCTCCGCTGCTTGGCCGGATTCCGATCAGTTCGAGCTGAAGGGTCTCCTGGCCATTCCAGCGGTTCAGCCTGAGGTGATACGCCACATCCACCTGTTTGGGGAGCAGATGTCCAATGGGCCCCCAGCGCCAGGCCATGGCCCTCACCCGTGCTTCGCCTTGGCGCAAGGTGAGCTGGAGGTGACCGCCCCGCAGTTCCCGTTGTTGGCTGATCGTGCAGCCGCAGCTCCAAAACAGCGGGGTGGGGTTTCCAATGCCGAAGGGTTCTAGCTGTTGCAGTTCACGCCAGAGCGGCCGGTTGATGTCCTCAAGCTGCAGCAGGGCCTCGGGCATGACCAGCTGCAGTCCCTCCCGTTCACGCCAGGCCTGCGCCAGCTCATTCAGCCGTTCATGCAGGGGTGTGACGCGATCGGCTCTGACGGTGAAGCCTCCAGCTGCGGGGTGGCCCCCAAAGCGCTCCAAGAGGTCTCCGCAGGCCTGAAGGGCGGCATCGACGGCGAAGCCCTTGGGCGCCCGCACCGAGGCCCGCATCCGGCCATTCCCCTCAGCGGCGAGGAGGGCGACGGGAGCGCCGTAATGCTCCACAAGTCGAGCCGCAACAATGCCAATCACCCCGTGGTGCCAGTGGCTTTGCGCGAGCAGTAGGAACGGACTGCGCTGGTCCCCATCGGCTTCGGCCAGGGCACGTGCCTCCGCTTCGATCGCATCACAGAGTTCCCGGCGCTGACGGTTCAGGCTTTCGCATTCCCGCGCCAACTCCAGAGCCTGTTCCGCGTCGTCTGTGGTCAGTAGATCCACCACCAAGCGGGGATCGCCAAGCCGTCCGACCGCATTGATACGGGGGGCCAGCTGGAAACCAACGGCACCGGCATCGATTGGCGCATCGTCCATGCCGGCCACCTGCTGCAGGGCCTGCAGTCCCGGTAGGGGACTGTCTTTGAGTCGGGGTAATCCATCCATCAACCAGCGGCGATTGACCCCCTGAAGCGGAGCCATGTCGGCGATGGTGCCAATGCAGAACAAATCCATGGCCATGGCCAGGGCCTTCGCCGATCGGCTGGCTTTCGCCAGGGCCCCGGCGAGGACGTAAGCGATGCCGACCCCAGCCAGGCCTCGGTAGGGGGAGCCCTCTGGGGTGCACTGGGGATGCAGGAGGGCGCTGAGGGGCGGACGCTCCTCGGGGATGGTGTGGTGATCCGTGACGATGACCTCCACGCCCAGGCCATGGGCCCGCTCGAGGGCCTCCCGCGCGGAAACCCCGTTGTCAACGGTCACCAGTAGCCGGATCCCTTCTGCGGCCAGCTCCTCCACCATGGAGACGTTGAGGCCATACCCATCGGCCTGCCGGCTGGGGATAGCCGCTTGCGGTTGGGCTCCTAACTGCTGCAGAACACCGATCAAGAGCGCCGTGCTGGTCATGCCATCGGCGTCGTAGTCGCCGCAGATGGCGAGGCGTTCGTTGGTTTTGCAGGCCTGCTTCAGGCGCTTGACCGCCAGGCCCAAGTCGGGGAAGTGCTGCTTGGGATCAGGGGCTTCCGCGGGGTTCAGCAGGGCCGTGATGGCCGCAGCGTTCGTAAACCCTCGCCTGGTGAGGAGGGCGAGGACGGGCTCCGAGAGCCCCAGGGCCCGCGTTTCGCTGCTCAGACCCTCAAGATCAACCGCTGCAGGGAGCTGCCAGTTCTGGTGCAGGCGCTGGTCCAACAAGCGTTGCTCTGGAGACTCGAGGAGCACGCCTGCGTTTCATCAGCTTTCATTCTGGGCCGTGAGTAGGCCCTGTCCAGGCTCCACCGTCCAGCTCCCTTAGCCTCACCACAGCATTCGGCAGCCCCTTGTTGCGATTGGCCCCCGAGGCTCTTCTCTGGGATGTGGATGGCACGCTGGCTGAGACAGAGCTGGACGGCCATCGCTTGGCCTTTAACCGCGCCATGGCCGAGGCGGGGTTGCCCTGGCAGTGGGACCCCCCCACCTATCTCCAGTTGCTTCGGGTCACCGGGGGCCGTGAGCGGATGGCCGTGTTTCTCGAGCAGCGGGAAGGCCTGCGCCCGATCGATGCTCGCCTGGATGCCCTCCAGCGGTCCAAGCAGGCCCACTACAGCCAGCTGGTGTCGGCCGGTGAGATCCAGTTGCGTCCTGGCGTCCTGCGCTTAATGAAGGCCGCTGCGGCCGCTGGCCTGCGGCAGGCGATTGTGACCACCAGTGGGCGATCGGCGGTGCAGGCCCTGCTGACCCGTCAGCTTCCGCAGCATCGCGATTGGCTGGAGTTCTGGGTCTGCGGTGAGGACGTGAGCACCAAGAAGCCTGACCCCGAGGGCTATCGAGTTGCCCTGGAGCAACTGGGGTGTTCAGCGGACTGCGTCCTTGCCCTGGAGGATTCAGGTCATGGGGTGACGGCGGCCCATGGCGCGGGTCTGACCGTCCTGGCCACCCGCAGTGCCTCTAGTTCCCATGAACCCGACGCACACTTTGCGGCTGCTGCTGCGGTGGTGGACGGCCTTGGAGAACCTGACGCCCCCTGTCAGGTATTGCGGGGGCCGGCTTGCCCTGAGGGCCAGATCACGCTGTCCTATCTCAAGCAGCTCTTCCCAGACGGATGACCCGGATGCCCATTCAGGCCACCCGCTTTGACCGTCTTCAGCGTCAGGGAGCCCAGTTCCTCTGGGGATCGTTCCAGGGCAGTTGGCGCCGCCGCAGTGCCGGTGTCCTGTCCCTGCTCTTTGGCTTCTATGCGGGCCAGAACGTAACCAGCTGGTGGCTGCAGACCATTGGTCAGCGTCCACTGGTGGTTCTCTCGGTGGTCCTGCTACTGGAGCTGGTCGTGCGCCTTCGCACCCGAATCGTTCGGGGACGTCCGCCCCTTGGGTGGCTCGTGCTCGACAACCTCCGGTTCGGCTTGGTCTACGCCGTTGTCCTGGAGGCCTTCAAGCTGGGTTCCTGAGCTCTTGTCTTGAAGTCTCTGCCGCCTCCTTTCAGTGCAGGGAAGCGGCAAAGCAAGCGTTGAGGCCTCAGATCAGGCCTCGTCGCCGTCCTCTTCAGCCACGGGATAGACGAAGCCTTGGGCGCGGCCGCTCAGCACGGCCTTGCCGATGGAGAGAGCCTTCTGCGCTGCCACGGCAGCTTTGCCCTTCCAGGTGGCGTGGCGCTGGTTCCGCTTGCCCTTGGACGTTTTCTTCTTGGGAACAGCCATCCCGCTTACCTAGTCAGCCAAACCAAGATCTTCCCTTGCCGTCTTTCCTTTCGTCAAATGGCTAAGCTCCAGCCAACGACAGATTGATGTGAGCAGCGGCGCGTCTCCGGGTCAGCAAGCGCAGCAGGTGCCCTCATCACAAGCTTCGCCCGCCCCTGGGTCCAGGCGTGCCGAGCTCTGGCGAGATCTGGGCATCAACCGTCCGGCTCCGCCCAGTTACAGCCAGCTGCTCACGCAGCTCAAGAGCGGACAAGTCAAAGAGCTGCTGCTGTCCCCGGCCCGTCGCGAGGTCCAGGTGACCTATGCCGACGGCAGCCGCACCCAGGTGCCGGTCTTCAGCAACGACCAGGTCCTCTTGCGCACGGCCCAAGAAGCGCAGGTGCCCCTGACGGTGCGTGACGACCGCCAGGACCGTGCAACCGCCAGCTTGGTGTCCAACGGCCTGCTGCTGTTGCTGTTGTTTGGTGGCTTGGCCCTGTTGATTCGGCGCTCAAGTCAGGTGGCGAATCGGGCGATGGGTTTTGGCCGAAGCAAGGCGCGCATGGCTGAGCCCGAATCCGCGGTGGCCGTGCGTTTTGAGGATGTGGCCGGCATCAATGAAGCCAAGGAAGAGCTGCAGGAGGTGGTGGCTTTCCTGAAGGAGCCGGAACGCTTCACGGCCGTTGGGGCACGCATTCCCAAAGGAGTGTTGCTGGTGGGCCCTCCGGGTACGGGCAAGACCCTTCTGGCTAAGGCCATCGCCGGCGAAGCCGGTGTGCCTTTCTTCTCGATGGCTGCCTCGGAATTTGTCGAGCTGTTTGTGGGTGTCGGTGCCAGCCGCGTCCGTGACCTGTTCCGGCAGGCCAAAGAAAAAGCCCCCTGCATCATCTTTATCGATGAGATCGATGCTGTCGGCCGCCAGCGTGGTGCCGGAATTGGTGGGGGCAACGATGAGCGCGAGCAGACCCTCAACCAACTCCTGACGGAGATGGATGGTTTCGCCGAGAACTCTGGGGTGATCCTGCTGGCGGCGACCAACCGGCCGGATGTGCTTGATGCGGCCCTGATGCGTCCCGGGCGTTTTGATCGGCGAATCCATGTGGATCTGCCCGACCGGCGGGGCCGCGAGGCAATTCTGGCGGTGCATGCCCGCTCCCGTCCGCTTGAACCGGAGGTTTCCCTGGCGGATTGGGCCAGCCGAACCCCTGGCTTTTCAGGGGCCGACCTCTCAAACCTGCTGAACGAAGCGGCCATCTTGACGGCCCGGCGCGAGCGGCAAAGCATCAACGATGCGGCCATCAGCGATGCCCTTGAGCGGATCACGATGGGGCTGACGGCGGCGCCGCTCCAGGACAACGCCAAGAAGCGTCTGATCGCCTACCACGAGATTGGCCATGCTCTGCTGGCCACCCTGTTGCCCAAGTCGGACGAACTCGACAAGGTCACCTTGCTCCCCCGGGCCGGAGGAGTCGGTGGATTTGCCCGCACGATGCCCGATGAAGAGGTCTTGGATTCGGGTTTGATCAGCAAGGCCTATCTCGAGGCTCGGATGGTGATGGCCATGGGTGGCCGGGCCGCCGAGTTGGTTGTCTTTGGCCCCAGTGAAATCACCCAAGGTGCTTCCAGTGACCTGGAGATGGTGAGCCGGATTGCCCGGGAGATGGTGACTCGCTACGGCTTCTCAGCCTTGGGACCGCTCTCGCTAGAGGGGGAGGGGGCCGAAGTCTTCTTGGGCCGAGATTGGTTGCGTTCAGAGCCGCATCATTCCCAGAGAACCAGCAACCGCATCGATGCGGAGGTGCAGCAGCTGGCTCGCCATTCCCTCAACCAGGCGGTTTCCCTGTTGGAGTCACGCCGGGACTTGATGGACGAACTGGTCAATTTGCTCATTGAGCGAGAGACCATCGAGGGGCCCGATTTTCGGGCTGTGGTCGAACGCCATCAGGCCGCCTTGGCGACCTAGGCAAAGCGGATGTCGAGGCTGCGCAGGTAGGTCTGGAGTCCTGCGTCCTGAATCGGAAGCAGATAGGCCGGATGGCCACTTTCGTTCACGTGGGAGTGCCAATACCCGGGGGGGGTGATGAAGGCACCACCGGCCTGCCAGTTGATCCGTTTCGGATTGCGGATGGTCCCATCGGCATTCAGTTCAGTGCCCACCAGGGTGTAGACCCCTGGCTGGCAATCGATGATCAAGTCCAGGGCCACCGATTGATGGCGATGGGGGGGCTGGGTCGCCGCGGATGGAACGATGCCGTACATCGCCCAAAGCACATGGGTCACCGTGCGGGTGCTTGGGAGATCTCGGTTGGCGAGGAGGAGGCTGATGCGGTTGCTGTTCGCGCTGCCAGGTTTCTGGGCCAGTTTGCGCAGCTCAGAGCGGAGCCACTCGCCCCGGTAGTGGGTGGATTCGAAGCGGGGCTGGCTGGGAACCACGCCCAGGTAGTTCAGCAAGGGGGCGTCGTGCACCCAATAAAGAACGCTGGTGGAGCTCGCCTCTAACAGCGGGGTACCGCCGGAGGGCAGTACGAAGAGGTCGCCTTCGCTCCATTGGATGTTGGTGTCCTGGTCGGTCTCACGGCAATGGCAGATACCGCGACCGGAGAGGACAAAGAACAGCGAACTGGTGGCGCTCGCTGCGGCACGCACACCCTCTCCAGCTTCGATGCGGATGAAGTGGGCAGCGAGGCCGGGGCTGGTCGCGGGACCGCTGGCTCCTAACTCAGCACTGAGGTCCAGAGGGATGATTCCACTGGGTCCGCTGGCGTGGAGCTCGGGTCCCCAGCTGCAATAGGGAATCGGTTCCGTCAGACCGCTGCGGATGGGGTTTGCCGCCTCGCGGTAATCAAACAGTTCGGCCTTGTCTGCCGCAGCCGACTGCTGAAGGTCCTCGCCCTGGACGCTGGGCAGACAATCCATCGATGGACGATCAGGGGTTTGAGTCATCGGGTGACACCAGGTCCAGAGAGAGGTGACTCGAGCTTGAGCCTGCTTCCGTTTGATTCAGTCAGCTTTTGGGGCGTGGTGCTGCAGGAATCGCTACAGCTGGGGGTCAGCCTCCAGCAACGGCGGGAACGATGCTGACTTCGTCCCCATCCTTGAGGGAGGTGGTTTGGTTCTCGAGGAAGCGAATATCCTCGCTGTTCACGTAGACGTTCAGGAAGCGGCGGAGTTTGCCGGCCTCATCGCAGAGACGACCTTTGAGACCGGGGTAGCGGCCGTCGAGCGCATCAATCAGGCTATCCACGCTGGAGGCGTCCAGAGAGACGCTGGCCTCATCGTTGGTGAACTTCTGCAGGGGGGTGGGGATCAGGACCTGAACGGGCATGGCAGGGAGGTGATGGGTTGAGGTGACAGTCGAGATCAGGCCTGCGCTTGATCGGCCTGGGCTTGCTTCCAGGCGTTGTTGAAGCTGTCGAGTTGTGCTTCGATCGTGTAGGGCTTGCCGATGGCATCCACCACGGCCTCAGTGGTCTTCAGGCCGTTGCCGGTGATGTAGGCCACGGTGCGCTCCTCAGGGTTGATCTTTCCCTGCTCCACCAGCTTCTTGAGGACAGCAATGGTGGTGCCGCCGGCGGTTTCGGTGAAGACGCCCTCGGTCTCAGCCAGGAGCTTGATGCCTTCAACGATCTCCGTGTCGTTGACATCGGTGATGTTGCCGCCGGTGCGGTTGGCGATGTCGATGGCGTAGGGGCCATCAGCCGGATTACCGATGGCGATCGACTTGGCGATGGTGTTGGGCTTCACCGGGGTGATGAAGTCCCGACCTTCGGCAAAAGCCTGGGCGATGGGGTTGCAGCCCTCGGCTTGGGCGCCGCTGAAGCGCACGGCCTTCTCATCCACCAGTCCGCACTTGATGAATTCGTCGAAGCCCTTGCGGATTTTGGTGAACAGGGAGCCGGAGGCCAGGGGGGCGACGATGTGGTCAGGGAGTTCCCAACCCAGCTGCTCGATGACCTCGTAGCCAAGGGTCTTGGAGCCCTCGGAGTAGTAGGGGCGCAGGTTGATGTTGACGAAGCCCCAGCCGTAGGTGTTCGCCACCTCTGAGCAGAGGCGGTTGACCTGGTCGTAGTTGCCCTTAACCGCCATCAGGGTGGGGTTGTAGATCAAGGTGCCCAGCACCTTGCCCAGCTCCAGATCGCTGGGGATAAAGACACAGCAATCCAGGCCGGCGTGTGCGGCGATGGCGGCAGTGGAGTTGGCGAGGTTGCCGGTGGAGGCGCAGCTCACCGTCTTGAAGCCCAGCTCGCGGGCCCGGGTCAGCGCCACCGAAACCACCCGGTCCTTAAAGGACAGGGTCGGCATGTTGACGCCGTCATTCTTGATGTAGAGGCTCTTGAGGCCCAGGCGCTTGGCCAGGTTGTCGGCCTTCAGCAGGGGGGTGAAGCCGGTGCCGACATCGATCGGATCCCCTTCGATCGGCAGGAAATCGCGGTAGCGCCAGATGGAGGCTGGACCGGCTTCGATGGTGGCGCGGCTGACGCGGTTGCGGATCGCCTCGTAGTCGTAGACCACCTCGAGGGGACCGAAGCAGACGTCCTCACAGACGTGGCGGGCACCAGAGTCGTAGGCCTGGCCGCATTCCTTGCAGCGCAGTCCGGTGAAGGTCGGTCCAACGCTGGAGCGGGAAAGGGTTGCGGTCAAGTTCAGACCCTGAACGTTGGAAAGAAATTAGCAGCGCCAATTCAGCGACTTGTTTAAACCCGATCTCTTGAGTCGGGTATTTGCCGAGATGCCTGCTGATCCCTAGGCCGCGCCTTGACCGCTCGGTTCTGCTGCCTAGTCTCGGCCAGGGATCGGCTCGGCTTGTGCAGGTATCGGTTCAAGGCCTCAAGCGTCTGTTGCGCTGGCTGGCCAGCGGCGCCCTGGTGCTGGGGTTGGTGGTTCTGATCCCACGCCTGGTGATCGAGGCGCTCTGGTTTGCCCAGTTCGATGCCTTGACGGTGGTGTTGCGCCGTTGGCTGTTCCAGTGCCTGGCCTTTCTCCTGGTCTTGGGCTTGGGTTTGCCGCTCCAGCTTCAGCAGTTGCGGCGTTGCTGGCGCCTCAGGCAGGACGCTCCGCGCAAGCAACTGCGGGAGCGGCCTCTTGCGCCCCTCTCCAGTGGTCCGCTGGTGGCGGTGCTGATCGGCCTGCTCCTGCTGCTGGTGGTGGGCCTGAGCTATCTCTTCCTGCAGGCCCGGGGGCTGATCCTCGATCCCTTTGGTGGAGAGGTCATCACTGGTCTCTCGGTGTTGGCCGACCTGCCGCCAGCGCTGGTCCTGGGCCTGGTCGTGGTCTTGCTCCCTTGTCTGCTGCGCTGGCCCTACACGACCTTGCGGATCAGTCTGGCGGCGGCCCTGGCGGGCTCGGCCACCGCCTGTGCCCGTGGTTGGAGCCTCTGGCTGCCTGGTCTGTTGGCCGTCCCCTTTGGCGAGGCCGATCCGCTGACGGGCTTTGACCTGAGTTTCACGGTGCTTCGCCTTCCGGCATTGCATCTGCTGGTCAGCCTGGTGATCGCCCAGGTCTTGATTGGCTTCGTGGGCTGCCTCTGGCTCACCTTCAGTGAGGGCACTTCACTGACGGACTTGCGCTTCCCGGGGTTGAGCCGGGAGCAGCAGCGGTTGCTGCAACCGCAGTTGGCGCTCTTGGCCCTGATGGCGGCCCTGAGTTATGGCCTGAGTCCATTTGACTTGATGGTGGAAGGCAGCGGGGTGGCCTCGGGGGCTGGCTTTGTCGACCTCCACATCCGCCTTCCCCTGCGCCTGCTTTTGGCCCTGCTCCTGTTGATGAGCGGCTTGGGCCTGCTGGTGCCAGTCCCCCGCTCCTGGTTCCGTCGCGTCGCGATGTTGCCCTTGCTCGCGGCTGCTTGTTTGCTGCCGGTCGTGGAGTGGGGCTTGGCACCGCTGGTGCAGCGGGTCTGGGTGCAGCCCCGGGAGCTTCAGCTGGAGACGCCCTATCTCAAGCGCGCCATTGCCGCGACACGCCGGGCCTTTGGCCTGGAGGCTGTGCGGGAGTTGATCCTCGAGCCCAAGCAGCAGCTGAGTGCCGTGGATCTCAAGAGCGCCGAGGGCACCTTGGCCAACGTGCGGCTCTGGGACAGTGTCCCGCTCCTGGAGGCCAATCGTCAGCTGCAGCAGCTGCGGCTCTACTACAACTTCCCCTCCGCCGCCGTTGACCGCTACCCACTGAATGCCGATGCCAGTGCATTGGGGTCCCAGCAGGTCTTGATCGCAGCCCGCGAGTTGGATTCCTCCTCCTTGGCCAAGGGGTCGCGCACCTGGCTGAACCGTCACCTGGTCTTCACCCACGGCTATGGCTTCACGGTCTCCCCGGTGAATGTCTCGGGCAGCGATGGGCTCCCGCTCTACTTCGTCAAAGACCTGGGGCGCAGCGGCCGGGTTCAGGCCCTGCCCCAGCTGGGCCAGAGCCAGAAGCGCGTTGAGCAGTACCTGCCTGTGGGTCGCCCCCGGCTTTATTTCGCTTCGGCTCCGGCGCCCTACGCCATTGCCCCCTCCCAGGTGCGTGAGTTCGATTACCCCGAGGGTGATCTCAATGTCTATTCCCACTACGACGGGGAGGCGGGGGTGCCGATCCATGGACCCCTCGATCGCCTGATGGCCGCGATCTACCTCAATGAGGCGCGTCTGCTGTTCACCGGGTCCTTGACCCCTTCCTCGCGCTTGCTTGTTCGCCGGCAGGTCAACGACCGGCTCCAGGCCCTGGCCCCCTTCCTGCGCTTTGAGAGCAAGCCTTATTTGGTCACGGCCCGCGTGGACGATGACCCCGACTATCGGCCTGAGCACCATCAGTACTGGATGCTCGACGGCTTCACCGAGAGCCGCAGCTACCCCTACTCCGATGCCAATCCCGATGGGGTTCGCTACTTCCGCAACCCCGTCAAGGCGGTGGTCAATGCCTACAACGGCGCTGTCTGGCTCTATGTGAACGATCCGAGCGATCCGGTCCTGCGGACCTGGCAGAAGGTCTTCCCGGATCTCTTTCGTCCACTCTCAGCGATGCCCAAGGCCCTGCTGGCCCACATCCAGGTCCCCAAGAGTCAATTCAACGTCCAGGCTGAGCGCCTGTTGCGCTACCACGTCACTGACGTGCGCACCTTCTACAACGGTGATGACGTCTGGGCGTTGCCGCTGGAGATCTACGGCGATGCCTCGGCTCCGGTGCCCGTGCGTCCTTATCACGTGACGATGCAGCTGCCCGGTCAGCAGCGGCCTGAGTTTGTCTTGCTGCTTCCCTTTACCCCGCTCAAGCGGCCCAACATGGTGGGCTGGTTGGCCGCCCGCAACGACACCCCGAACTACGGCGAGTTGTTCCTGGTGCGCTTCCCGCAGCAACGTCTGCTCCTCGGACCGCAGCAGATTTCGGCCCTGATTGAGCAGGATCCGGCGATTAGCTATCAATTCGGTCTCTGGAACCGCGTTGGCTCCCGCTTGCTGCGGGGCAATCTGCTGGCGATGCCCGTGGGCCAGGGCCTGCTCTACGTGGAGCCGATCTATCTGCAGAGCAACAACAACGCCCTGCCGACTCTGGTTCGGGTGGTGGTCACCGATGGTCGCCGCTTTGTGATGGAGCCAACCTTTGATGAAGCCCTCGCCAAACTCGTCGCAGCCCAGCCCAGCTCAGGGATGCGCGCCTTGACCCTTCCCCAGCTGGCCCTGCCTTAAGGGGCAGACCGATCGATGGGAATTGGGTCCGCATGAAAAAAGGGGCCCTTGAGGGCCCCTGGAGACATCCGTTGGAAGCCTGAATCAGGCAGCAACGGCGGACTTGGCGTCCAGTTCGCCCTTGGCGTAGAGGCCGGCGTAGTAGTTGATGTCGCGCTGCTTGATCTTGCTGGCGTTGCCGGCACACCAGAACTGCTGGTAGCGATCGAGGCAGACCTGCTTCATGTAGGCCCGGGCGGGCTTGTTGAAGTGGCGGGGGTCGAAGTTGGCGGGATCCTTCATCGCGGCTTCACGCACAGCGGCGGTGAAGGCCAGGCGGTTGTCGGTGTCGATGTTGACCTTGCGGACACCGTTGCGGATGCCTTCCTGGATTTCCTCGACGGGAACGCCATAGGTCTCGGGGATGGCACCACCGAACTTGTTGATCATCTCCAGCCATTCCTGGGGCACGGAGGACGAACCGTGCATCACCAGGTGGGTGTTGGGGATGGCCTTGTGGATTTCAGCAATCCGGCTGATGGCCAGCACTTCACCGGTGGGCTTACGGGTGAACTTGTAAGCGCCGTGGCTGGTGCCAATGGCAATGGCCAGAGCGTCGACCTTGGTCTTGGCGACGAAGTCAGCAGCCTCGGCGGGGTCGGTCAGAAGCTGGCTGTGGTCGAGCTTGCCCTCGAAACCGTGGCCGTCCTCGGCTTCGCCCATGCCGGTTTCCAGGGAGCCCAGGCAACCCAGCTCACCCTCAACGCTCACGCCGATGGCGTGGGCCACATCCACCACTTCCTTGGTGACAGCCACGTTGTACTCGTAGCTGGCAGGGGTCTTGGCGTCGGCCTCCAGGGAGCCGTCCATCATCACGGAGGTGAAGCCGTTGGCGGCAGCACCGAAGCAGGTGGAGGGGCTGTTGCCGTGGTCCTGGTGCATCACGACGGGGATGTCGGGATAGGTCTCAACGGCAGCCAGGATCAGGTGACGCAGGAAGTTCTCACCGGCGTACTGACGGGCGCCGCGGGAGGCCTGCAGGATGACGGGGCTATCGGTCTCGTAGGCAGCCTCCATGATCGACTGCACCTGCTCAAGGTTGTTGACGTTGAAAGCAGGGATGCCGTAGCCGTTTTCAGCGGCGTGGTCGAGCAGCAGCCGAAGCGGAACGAGCGCCATGGGGACACCATCAAGGGAATGGCGGGGATCCTAACCGGCGCCTTTTCCGTTAAAGCCTGGCTCTGAGCCCGCTGTCGGCCGATTCCAGTGCCAGATCGCAAACCCGCTGGCTCCAGACGGCTTCTGAGAGCCCGGGAACGATCGGCCGGCCCTCTTGGGCGGCCTCGGCCCACCACTGGGTGATGCGGCGGACGGCGGCCAGTCGACCGTCGGGCCAGGTCTGGGGGAAGGCCAGGCTGGGATCAGGGCTGATTTCCTCGAGGGCACCTGAGCTGCTGGAGCGCCAGAGCTTGAAGCCGTGGACGTAGTCGCTTTGGTTGCTCGACCCCAGCACCAGGCTGCCCTCGCTGCCGTAGACCTCGATCCAGTAGCCCCGTCCGGGTTTGGTCACCGAGGCCAGGGCGACCTGGGCGGGGATGGAGCGGCCCTGACGGTCCTCTAACTCCAGTTGCAGTAGGGCAATGTCTTCGGCATCCACGGCGGCCATCCGTCCACTGCCATCCGCCAGGGGACGCTGGGGGATGGCCATGCTGCGCTGGGCGCTCAGGCTGCGGGTCGGCCCCACCAGCCAATGCAGGGTGTCAAAGGCATGGGTTCCCAGCGATCCGAGCACCCCACCGCCAGCGGCCCGCTGGGAATACCAGTTCCAGGGACGACTGGCATCGGCCCGGCTTCCCATTAACCAGTCCAGTTTCACCAGCCAGGGCGTGCCGACAGCACCGCTCTCCAGCAGTGCCGCGACTTGTTGAAACTCCGGGACGCCGCGGTACTCAAAGTCCACGGCCACGCTCACGCCCGCCTGGAGGGCCTGGCGTTGCAGGCTCTCCACCTGGGCGGCCTCAAGGGCGACGGGTTTTTCCAACAGCAGGTGTTTGCCGGCGGCGATGGCGGCCTGCGCCAGGGCGAAGCGGGGTTCAGGAGGGGTGGCGATGACCAGGGCCTCCACCCGGGGATCGGCCAGAAGGGCATCGAAATCGCTGAAGCCGGGTAGTCCGTGGCTACTGCAGGCTTGATCGAGCCGCTCGCTGCGGTGATGCCAGAGGGCCACCGGTTCGGTGAGCGGGCAGTCCCGCAGGGCGGGCAGGTGCACCTTTTCCCCGAACCCCAAACCAACAAGGGCGACCCCCAGGGGACGCTGGGGGGTGGTGGATCCGGTCACGGCGGCTCTGCAGTGGTTTTAAAAGCCTGCCAGGAGGTCTTCCCCAGCGGTGCAGACGGCTTCGATGGTGGATTCGATCAGGCCGTCATTGCCGGAGGCCTGCCACTGGCTGCCCCATTGGGGGATCCCGTTGATGGAGGTGTCCCGGTAGAGCCGTTGGCCGCAATCCAGCTCCATCACGTAGAGACTGCTGGCGGGCGGACGAGGTTCTTTGCCGTCTGCGCTGGACTCGGCATCCTCAGGAATGGGGGGCTGGAAACGACTGAGCACGGTCAGATTCCCGCTTTTGTTGACCCGCAGGCTGCCGCCATCCCACCACTGCCGCCCCTCGCTGGTGGCGGGAACCTCTTGCCAGTCCACCGGTCCCGCCAAGGCTTCTTGAGGAAGGCCGCTGAGCAGCAGCAGCCCGAGTAGGACCGCGCAGAACGCGCGAAGGGCCCGCTTCATGCGGCGACCGCTTTGCTGTAGCCGTGCATGGTCAGCAGGCTGGCCAGGGTGCTGCGGAGCTTGGTGCGCGGCACGATGTGATCCACGAAGCCGTGGTCCTGCAGGTATTCAGCTGTTTGGAAATCGTCGGGCAGTTTCTCCCGCAGGGTCTGCTCGATCACGCGCCGACCAGCAAAGCCAATCAAGGCCTTGGGCTCCGCCAGGATCAGGTCGCCGAGCATGGCGAAGCTGGCGGTCACCCCCCCCGTGGTCGGGTGGGTCAGCAGCGGCAGGTAGAGCAACTCCGCTTTGCGATGGCGCTCCAGGGCACCGGAGATCTTGGCCATCTGCATCAGGGAGAGCATCCCTTCCTGCATTCGTGCCCCACCCGAGGCGCAGACGATCAGAACGGGTGCCCGTTTAGCGGTGGCCGTTTCAATCAGGCGGGCCAGCTTTTCGCCGACGACGGAGCCCATGGAACCGCCCATGAAGCGGAAATCCATCACCCCTAGGGCCATGGGGATGCCCTCGACGGTGCATAGCCCGGTGATGACGCTGTCCTTCAGTCCGGTGGAGCGCTGGGTGTCACGAATGCGATCGGCATAGCTGCGACGATCCTTAAAGGCGAGGGGATCGGTGGGGCAGAGCTCGGTATCGAGCGCTTCAAAGCTGCCCTCATCGGCGATCAGACGAATCCGCTCCTCGCTGAAGATCCGATGGTGGTATCCACAGCCGCTGCAGACGCTGGCGTTGGCTGCCAGATCCTTGCGATAGACCACCAGCCCGCATTCAGGGCATTTGCTCCAGAGGCCATCGTCCTCGTTGACCTCCTGGGCATTGCGCACCGCAGGAGCGGTCTTGCGGCGATCGGCAAACCAGTCGAATAGCGACATGGTGAAAGCGGTCTCCGGGGTCTGATCAGACCATTAAAGGGCGCTCCAGCCCAAGTGCCTGCTGAGCTGTTGCAGCCAGAAGCTGTTTCCAGCCATCCAGACCGCCAGTCCAGCGGCGGCCAGGAAGGGGCCAAAGGGGAAGGGTTGACCGCGCTTCAAGCGGCCGCTGAGCAGACCGATCAGGCCAAAGATCGCGCCGGAGAGCACGGCGAGGGCCACGCTGAGCCCGAGGCCTGTAAGCCCAAGCCAGGCGCCCAGTAGGGCGGCCAACTTCGCATCGCCTAAACCCAGGGCAGGCTTGCCGAGCAGGGTCTGGCCTGCGGCGCTGGTGGCTTCAAACCCCAGTAGGCCAGCACTGGCGGCTAGCAAATGCCAGAGCAAAAGCTGCGGCTCGGGCCCTCCGCTTTGGCTGAAGACGGCCAGCAGGGTGAAGACAAAGCCCACCAGCACCCCGGTGCGGCAGAGGGGCTCAGGCAGCCAGAGCTGGTCCAGATCAATCAGCACCAGGGGGAGCAGCAGGGACACCAGGCACCAACCAGCCACAAGGATCAGGCCCCCTGGGGCTTGGCCAAGGGCTTCGGGGTACCCCAGGGCTGCAGCCAGGAAGAGCCCTCCGCAGAGCAGCTCTACCGCCGGGTAGCGCAGGCTGATCGGGCTCTGGCAGTGGCGGCAACGCCCGCGCAGCAGAACCCAGCTGAGGACTGGGATGTTCTCACTCCAGGCCAGGCGCGTACCGCAGTCCGGGCAGTGGCTGCGGGGCTGCACCACCGATTCTTGGCGGGGATAGCGCCAGGCGACGACATTTAAAAAGCTGCCAATGCAGAGCCCCAGGGCCGTGATCAGCAGCAGAACCGTGGAGGGAAGAGTGCCGAGCATTAGAGGCCGCGGTAGGGCGAGCGGGAGGTGCGGGTGCGGGACGGGCGGGCACGGACCCAGTCGAGCGGGATGAATTGCTCATCGGGCAAGAGCACCGGTAGCTCGAAGACCACCCGTCCCTGGCCTGGACTCAGCACGATCCCCTGGGGCTCGAGGGCGGATGAGGAGCGCTCGAGAAACTGGAAGTAGATCCGCCGGGCCTGGGCAATCACGTCTGCGCTGTTGATCCGGTCCCAGCGGGGCTGCGTCGATACAGAAGAACCCACCGCCCCTCGAATCTCAAATGAGAGAGGAGCCGGTGGGTTAGAGCGCTGAGGAGCAACCGAAATGGGAGGACCTTGTCCGCCAGTTGCGCCCCAGCCTAGGGGCGAAGCAGGCTCAGGCCAGCTTCTTCTTCTCTTCGATCATGCGGTGAATGATCGGGGTCAGGATCAGCTCCATCGCAAAGCCCATCTTGCCGCCGTTCACCACGATCGAGGTGGGGCTGGACATGAACGAATCGTGGATCATGTCGAGCAGGTAAGTGAAGTCGATACCCCACTTCTCGCGAGCACCCTTGCGGAAGTGAATGATCACGAAGGATTCATCCGGGGTGGGGATGTTCCGGATCATGAAGGGGTTCGAGGTGTCCACGGTGGGGACACGCTGGAAGTTGATGTCGGTCTGGCTGAACTGCGGGCAGATGTGGTTGATGTAATCCGGCATCCGGCGCAGCATCGTGTCAACGGTGGCCTCGGCGGAGTAACCGCGCTCGGCGTTGTCGCGGGAGATCTTTTGGATCCACTCCAGGTTGACGATGGGAACCACGCCCACGAGTAAATCGGCCAGGCCTGCCACGTCGTAGCCCTCGCCTTTCACACCGCCGTGCAGGCCTTCATAGAAGAGCAGGTCGGTGCCGGAGGGGATGTTTTCCCAGGGGGTGAACTGACCGGGTTCGAGGTTGGTGCCGAGGCGGGCGTTGTGGTCGGCAGCCTCTTCAACGGAGTGGAGGTAATAGCGCTTCTGGCCACCGCCGCTCTCGCTGTAGCTGCGGAACAGCTCCTCGAGCTTGTCGAACAGGTTGGCTTCGGGGCCGAAGTGGGAGAAGTTCTCGCCCTTGGCCAGAGCAGCGCCCATGGCCTCCTTCATGGCGGCGCGCTCGTAGCGGTGGTAGCTGTCGCCTTCCACCACTGCAGGGGTGATTCCCTCGCGCTTGAAGATGTGCTCAAAGGCACGCTTCACGGTGCTGGTGCCTGCGCCGGAGGAACCGGTGACAGCCACAACCGGGTGACGCTTCGACATGCGCAGGGATCAGTGGGACTGCCCGCGAGTTTGGCAGGTCGCGTGACCAAAAACTCCGATCCGTTGATCCCTGTTGCGGATCAGGCTTCCAGGGCTGCCAGCAGTTGATCGCCCATGGCCTTGCAGCCCAGTTGGGTGCAGCCCTGAGCCATCAGGTCACCGGTGCGATAGCCCTGGGCCAGGACCCGGTCGACGGCCTGCTCAAGGGCGCCCGCGGCGGCGTCTTGCTTGAGGCCCACCCGCAGCATCATCGCAGCGCTGAGAACCATTGCCATCGGATTGGCCTTGTCCTGGCGGGCGATGTCTGGTGCGGAGCCGTGGATCGGCTCAAACAGGCCAGGGCCGCTCTCGCCAAGGGAGGCGGAAGGCAACATGCCAATGGAGCCGCTGAGCATGGCGGCTTCATCGCTGAGGATGTCGCCGAAGAGATTGCTGGTGAGCAACACGTCGAACTGACGGGGGTTGCGGACCAGTTGCATCGCAGCGTTGTCCACGTACATGTGGCTGAGCTCCACGCCTGAGTAGCTGCTGGCATGCAGCGCTTCGACGCGGTCGCGCCAGAGTTGGCTGACGTCCAGGACGTTGGCTTTGTCGACGCTGCAGAGGCGGCCGCTGCGCTGCTGGGCGATGTCAAAGCCCACCTTGGCGATGCGATCAATTTCATCGTCGAAGTAGGCCATGGTGTTGAAACCACGCACCCGTCCATCGGCTTCGACGCGGCCTTTCGGGGTTCCGAAGTAGACGCCACCGGTGAGTTCGCGGACCACCATCAGGTCCACCCCTTCAATCACCTCCCGCTTGAGCGTGGAGGCATCAATCAAGGCCGGGATGATCTTGACCGGGCGCAGATTGGCGAAGAGACCCATGCCGGAACGCAAACCCAGCAGTCCGGACTCAGGACGCTTCTCGCGGGGCAGGGTGTCGTATTGGGGGGAGCCGATCGCGGCCAGAAGGACGGCGTCGGCTGCTTTGCAGGCCGCCAGGGTGCTGGCGGGGAGCGGTTCGCCGGTGGCGTCGATCGCACAGCCACCCATGGGCTGCTCGTCGTAGATCAGCTCGAAGCCGTGGCTGCGGCTCACCGCATCCAGCATCTGGCGGGCCACCGCCGTGATCTCAGGACCGATCCCGTCACCGGGGAGCAAGGTGATCCGGAAGCTGGTCATCGAAGTCCGCTCGGGCTCTGGGCAGGCGGCGAGGCTACGGCTTGGCTTGTTTCTCGAGCTGGCGGAGCGCCTTGGTCAGCTCGGGCAGTTTGTTGAAGACCGCGGAGCAGCGCAGCCAGAGGCGATTGGGGATGGCTGGGTAGCCGCTCACGACCTCGCCAGCGGCAACTTCTCCATGGACCCCGGATTTGGACGAGGCGATCGAGCGATCCCCCATGACGGCCTTGTTGGCCAGCCCCACCTGTCCGGCCAGGATGACTCCGTTGCCGAGCCGGGCTCCGCCGGCAATGCCGACCTGGGCGGCCAGGGCGCAGCCTTTGCCGGTGGTCACGCCGTGGCCGATATGGACAAGGTTGTCGATCTTGCTGCCGGCTCCGATGCGTGTCTCCCCCACGGACGGGCGATCGATCGTGCTGCCACAGCCCACCTCAACACCGTCCTCGAGAACGACCAGGCCGGTCTGCGGCATCTTGCGCCAGCCGCTGGCGGTGGGAACAAAGCCAAAGCCCTCGCTGCCGACCACCGCATTCGAATGAACGACGCAGCCTCGGCCGAGGCGGGAGCCCGGGTGGAGCACGGCTCCCGCATGCAGTTCACAGCCATCGCTGATCTGCACGTCGTCGTAGATCACGACGTTCGGGTGGATCGTGCAGGAGGCACCGATCTGCACATCGCTACCGATGACGACATTGGCCCCGACATGGCTGCCCATGCCCACCACCGCCTCGGGGGCAATGACGGCGCTGGGGTGAACCCCCGGGGCTTTCGGGGCGCGGGGGTAAAGGGCCTCGAGGGTTTCAGCAAAGCCCAGACGCGGGTCGGCGAGGGCCACCCAGGCCATGCCCTTGGCGCTGGCTTCGGTTTGGGCGGCTTCGCATTCGTTGCCTTTGGCGGGCAGCAGCACGGCACTGGCGCCACTGGCATTGAGAGCGGCCGCCAGGGCATTGCCGGCCTCCAGGAAACTCACCTGACCACTGAGGGCCTGATCGAGGGCTGCTGCGGTTCCCAGTTCGGGATCGTCCCCGAGGTGGTGCTGAAGGGATTCGATCCCACCTGCGGCCTTCACCTCGCTCAGTTGGCTGAGCAGTTGGCTGAAGCGCATCGGCGGCAGGGGGATGTGATGCGGATCGTAGGCCGATTCCGCAGGTCTCAGCTGCTGGCGATCACCACCAGGTGATCCCGGTGAATCACCACGCCGCGTTGTCCTTGGATCGCCATTAATTCGTCACTGGCAACTGCGCAGAGGCCCCGGGCCACCTCCCGGCCGTCCTGGCTGATGACGCGTACCGCTTCGCGCCGGCCAAAGGTGCCCTCCACGTTGCGGACCCCAGCCGCCAGCAGAGAGGCCCCCTGCTCCAGGAGCGCCTGTTCGGCCCCGGCATCGACGGTGATGCTGCCCTTGGGCAGCAGCGCATGGGCGAGCCAACCCTTGCGGCTGCTTAGGGGTGTCTCACTGGGGCGGAAGAGGGTTCCAACCGGTTCCCCAGCCAAGAGGGCTTCCAGCACAGCGGGGTCGCGGCCATCGGCCAGGCGCACCTGAATCCCGCTGGCTGTGGCGATCCGTGCGGCTGAAAGCTTGGTGGTCATTCCGCCGGTGCCCCAGCGGCCTCCCCCCTTGGCCACACCGGCCAAGGCTTCGATCTCGGCCAGGGAATTGACCTCAGGGATCGGCCTGGCCTCGGAATCATTGCGGGGATCGCCGGAATAGAGGCTGTCGATATCGGTTAGCAGCACCAGCTCATCGGCCTGGATGGCCACTGCCGCCAGCGCTGAGAGGGTGTCGTTATCCCCAAAGCGAAGCTCATCGGTCGCCAGGGTGTCGTTCTCGTTGATCACCGGGGTGACCCCCCAGCACAGCAGCTGCTCGAGGGTGCGGCAGGCGTTTTGGTAGCGACGCCTGGAGGCCAGATCGGCCCGGGTCAGCAGCACCTGGGCGACGCAGCGACCGTGGGCGGCAAAGGCCTGGTCATAGAGGGTCATCAGCCGGCCCTGTCCGACGGCCGCTGACGCCTGCAATGCCTCCAGTTCCATGGGTCGATCGCCCAGTTGCAGGGCCTGGCACCCCAGGCCCACGGCGCCACTGGTGACAAGCACCACCGGTTCCTCGCGCCGCCAGAGGCCGCAGAGGCTGGAGGCCAGATCGGCGATGACCTGGTCGGTCCCGCGGGCACCGGAGCCCCGCAGAACGCTGGTGCCGACTTTGATGACCCGGCGTCTAGCCATCGTTAGGAGAGGTCTGCTCCAGCGAGTTGGGCCAACTTCACCTCAAAGCGCTGCCAATGGTCATGGCGGCAGGCCTGACCACTGGGATCGATGGGCTTCACCAGCACGGTGTAGAGGCCCAGCCGATTCCCCACCAGAACATCGGTGAAGACGCGGTCCCCCACCATCGCCACCTGGGCGGGGGGGATGTCGAGTTGCTCAAGGACCCGCCGTAGGGGAGAACGCCGCGGTTTTCCAGCACTGGTGGTGAAGTCCACGCCCAAGCGTTCGGCTACCCCGCCAATGCGGGCGCGGGAGGGGTTGTTGCTGAACAGGTGAAGGGGCATGGTCGCCTGGGCCTGCTTCAGCCAGGCCTCCATCGGTTCAGGCAGGGTTGAGCCCCGGTGGGGCAGCAGGGTCCGATCCACATCCAGGACCAGGGCCCTGATCCCCTGGGTCAGCAGGCCATGCAGGGGAAGGTCCACCAGGGTGCCGGCCGCCACCAGATCGGGCTGGAGCAGCTCAGAAATGGAGCGACGGGTCACCGAGTCAGTCGTCAACGAGTCAGTCGTCACCGAGTTCGCGGTCGTCGAGTTCCGCTTCGATCAAAGGCTGGACCCGCTCAAACTCCTCGCCTTCCACCAGCACGCCTTCGCCGTTTTCCATGCGGGCGACCACAAAGAAGGGATCCAGAGGGATGAACAGGCCGTATTCCTTGTCCTCGGCCTTGAACTGGATCAGCATTTCGTAGAGGTCGGTTTCGTCCTCTTCATCACCTTCGAGCTCGTCGTCCTCGTATTCCTCGGGGTCGGGCTCTTCCAGGTCACCACTGACGGTGAGGGTGACGGCGGAGCGCACGAGGGTCAGGTCGTGCTCCTGCAGCACCACATCCGCGATCGAGAGGATCGGCTCGGCGTTGCTCAGCTCTTCGATGACCTCGTCTTCGCCATTCTCGTTCTCGGCGATTTGCACCAAGCAAACCGGGGTGTCGACGGGGGTCAGTAGGGCGTAATCCTTGCCCTCGAGAGGGATCAGTTGCTCAAGGAAGCAGAGCAGTTGACGCCCGCTCTGGTCCCGCACCAGCACGGTGGGGACATCACCGGTGCCGTTGATGCTGGGGCCGTCAGTGCTCATGGCGCATGGGGGAGATGCTCTCAGGATGCCTGGGCATCGGACCCCAGGCCAATCGCTGGGGTCGCCTTGCTGACCGCTGCCGGTTCGGGTCCTTCCTGCAGCCACTGCTCCAAGAGCAATGCGGCGGCGGCACTGTCGAGGGCTCCTGTGCGGTCACCGCGCAGGCCAAAGCGCTCGGCCGCATCCCAGCTGCTGGCGTACTCATTGACGAAGGCCAGGGGCAGCTCCAGATCCCTGGCTAGACGCTCGCCATAGCGTCGGCAGTGCTCCGCCTGGGCGGTGGGCTGCTGCTGGGCATCGAGGGGGAGCCCCACCACCAGTGCCACGATCCGGCGTTCCCGTACCAGGCTCTGGAGGTGCTTGAGGTCCGCGGGATAGCGGCCGCGATGGAGAGCTGGAAGCGCTTTGACGGTGAGCCCCAGTGGATCACAACCGGCCAGGCCGATCCGTTTGCGCCCCACATCCAGGGACAGCACCGATCGGGCGGCCGGCGCCGCCACTAGCGCTCCACCGGCGTCGGAATGGGCTTTTGCCCCGGCTGCAGCTGGCCGAGGACCGCTTCGAGCTTGCGGCTGACCACTGGGGTTGTTTGCGGAGCATGGCGGCGCCAGACACTGCGAGCCATCACCACTTCCTCCCCCTCGGGAGCCATCCCAAGGCTTTGCAGCCATTGGTTGTGCTCGTGCTTAAAGACATCACTGCGGATCAGCACTTCCCCCAGGCCGCTGGAGCTCTGCTCCAAGAGCAATTGGAGGGGT
Source organism: Synechococcus sp. W4D4 (assembly GCF_047716805.1). Lineage (NCBI taxonomy): Bacteria > Bacillati > Cyanobacteriota > Cyanophyceae > Synechococcales > Synechococcaceae > Synechococcus > Synechococcus sp. W4D4. The sequence goes on from NZ_CP180404.1 coordinate 777,412, forward strand.
TCACCCAAGAGGTGTTGCCAGCCCGGGTGGAGGCTGAGTTCGAGTTCCGGTATGTCACGGCTTCCAGGCCGCAGCCGCCGGGCACCCGCAACGGCCTGTTGCCGGTTGGTGTCGAGCAGCATCAAGCTAGGTCGCTCGCTCTGATCAAGCAGATCGTCAACACGACGGTCCAGGAGCTGACGCAACTGCGCCGGCAGGGCGGCCTGCTCCAGCTGCCACATCGCCAGGGCCGTTCGGCGATTGAGAGGCAGCAGTTGCAAATCGGAGGGCAGGGCTCGATCGAGGGGCTGCTTGGGGGGTTCCCAGCGCCACAGCGTCTCATGGCGAAGTTGCTGGAAACCCTGTTGCCGCAGAAGGCCCAGGCGATTGCTGTCGGTGCTGGCGCTGGTGGCAATCCAGCTGGCTGCGTTCGGGCTCCCTTGGATTGCTGCGCGCACCAGAGCGGCTTCGATCGCCATCCGGCCCGCCTCACCCGCTTCCAGGCTGGCTTCACTGCTACGCAGGTGTTGGATCTGCCAGCAGCTGCCGCTGCGGTTGAGCCGTTGGCTCACCACCAAGCCCAGAGGGATCTGGGGGTCCCGGAAGGCAACGAAGATCTCCGAGGCCAGCGCCGGGCGGGGGGCCAGGCGGTGCAGCAGGCGCTCAGCTCCCTGCAGCAGCAAGGAGCGCTGCAGCATGGGCAACAGGTCGGTGAAGCAGGTGTCCTGCAAAAAAGGCAGCTGCCATCCCCGCAGCGGCTTCACCTGAAGGCTTGGTTGAGCGGCTGAGGACACGGCGGCGCCGAAGGGGCCACTCCCAATGTTATGGGCGATCGCTAGTTCGGGCGAACGAGCACCAGTGGGGTGCGCTCGTTGGCGTTGCCGGCGGGGTTGGGCTTGAGGGCGCGCTCCAGGAGGGCTTCGTCGCAGCCGGGGCTGGAGGCCAGCACCTTGACCCGGCCGAGATCATTGACATCGACGACCGCGACGGAGACTCCCAACTCAGTTGCCAACTGGCGGCAGACCTCGCTGCTTTGCACTGGGCCCAAAACAATCGTCTGGTCGTAGGGCGGGGTGGTGCCCGTCACGTCGTCGATCAGGCGGGCCTGTTCTCCGGCCAGCCGGTAGAACCAGCCCTTGGAGCCCACGAGTTTGAGGGCGGTGCCGGCGAGCCAGGCGCAAAGCACCCGGGCGGGGCCGACGTTGTCGATCAGGGTCTGCAGGCCGCAGGCGGTCGCCAGGGAGCTGGTGGGGTGGAACACCCGGCAGAGCAGCCGGGCCAGGCTGGAGGGCTGCAGGTTGGCCGGGTGGTTGTAGCGGCCCTGCATCACCGCCAGGGGTGTCTCACCAATGGTTAGGACGTCACCGGGTTGCAGTACGGCACCGGCGTAGTGGCGAAGCACCTCGGCTGGATCGTCGAGGGTTCCGAGGAGATGGGTGCGAATCGGCAACACGCTGCAGCGATCGCCTTGGCGCCAGTTGGCGGTGGAGACCTGAGCTGGAGCCGGCCGGCGCAGAGGAATCAGCACCCCATCGCGTTGCTGCAGACGACCGAAGGGGCCGTAGTTGATCCAGAGGATCTCCAGCCAGAGGGTGTCCAGCAGATGGCGCAGGTCGCTCCCGTCGGCGGCCTCGAGCGTGATCAGCGCTTCGGCTTGGGTGGTCTTGCGCCCTTTGACGATGTAGGCAAACCAATAGCCATCGGCGCGCGCGTCCTCATCGGGGTGCTGCGGGGTGAGGCTGCAGCGCACGTTGACGCCTGAGAGGTCCGAGCGGCCCAGCAGAGTGGGTTTCAGATCGATCTCAGGAACGAAGACCTCCATCCGTCGATGGGGGTTGCGGATGCTGATCGTTCCTTTGACGTGCCACTGGTTGCCGCTCGTGCGCTGCACCTTCCAGCCGCTGCTGCTCAACCGCAGGGGAGAGGCCGGCCGGAGGCGATGGCGCAGCTCCAGCCAGAGCAGCGCCAGGCCAAAGACCAGGGAGGCGATTAAGACAACGGCAAACAGGGCGGCCAACGGCAGAGCTTTGCGTTCTGCGGGAGCGTAGGTGGTGCAGCCGAAAAACCCGCTTAGCGTTTCGGCAACGCGGTGGTGAACTCCGATGCGCAAGACCTTCGTTCTCGATACGAATGTGTTGCTGCATGACCCTGAGGCCCTCACCTGCTTTGAAGACAACGCGGTGGTGATCCCGATCGAGGTGGTCGAGGAGATCGATCGCTTCAAGAAGGACCCCTCCGAGAAGGGCCGCAATGCGCGTCAGATCTCGCGCCTGCTCGATGCCCTGCGCGAGAAGGGCAACCTTGCTGACGGGGTGCCGATCGATGACAGCAGTGGCGGCACCCTGCAGGTGGTGTTCTGCCGCAGCGAGACCCTGGCGCAGTTGCCGCCAGAGCTGAAGGGCGGCAGCGGTGACAACAACATCCTGGCGGTGGCGCTCGAGCAGCTTCGCTCCGGCTTGATTGCCGATCAACCGCCGGTGGTGCTGGTCACCAAGGACACCAACCTGCGGATCAAGGCCGATGCTGTTGGTCTGATTGCCCAGGACTACACCACTGACAAGGTCGACATTGCGGACCTCTATCCCGGGGTCTGTGAGTTGTCCGCCAGTGCCACGGCGATGGACACCCTCAAGACCGAGGGGGGGCTGGCGCTAAGCGAGCTGCCCTCGGCGGAGGGAGCAGCGCTGCAAGCCAATGAGGGGGTGACCCTGGTGGATCAGGCCCAGCCCAACCACACGCTCTTGGCACGGTTTGATGCCCAGCGCCAACTGTTGGTGCCGCTGCAGCGCAGCACGCGCGCCCGACTGGGGAAGATCTCAGCCCGCAACCGCGAGCAGACCTTTGCCCTGGATCTGCTGCTGGACCCGTCTGTTCAATTGCTGACCCTGGTGGGTAAGGCCGGCACGGGTAAAACCCTGCTGGCCCTGGCGGCCGGCTTGCATCAGGTGGCTGATGAGCAGCTCTATGAGCGGCTACTGGTGACCCGGCCGGTGATCTCGTTGGGCAAAGAGATCGGCTTTTTGCCGGGAAGCCTCGAGGAAAAGATGGGCCCCTGGATGCAGCCGATCATCGACAACCTTGATTTCCTGCTCGGCAATAGCCCTGAGGAAGAGGGGCGCTCGGGCGCGAAAGGCTCGTCGGGGCCTGCGAACCGTGCCGGGACCAACCGCGCCCCCCGCAGCAACTGGACCGACCTCAAGGGGATGGGTCTGCTGGAGGTCGAGGCGATCAGCTACATCCGCGGTCGCTCAATCCCGCGGCAATTCATGGTGGTGGATGAGGCCCAGAACCTCACCCCCCACGAGGTCAAGACGATCGTGACCCGGGTGGGCGAGGGCACCAAGATCGTTTTCACGGGCGACCCCTATCAGATCGACAACCCCTACGTGGATGCCGAGAGCAACGGTCTGACCTGGCTGGTGGAGCGCTTCAAGGGCCAGCCACTGGCGGGCCACATCACCTTGATCCGGGGTGAGCGCAGCGAACTGGCAGAGCTGGCGGCGAACCTGCTCTAGCCGCCTAAACCATCGCCTCCGGGCGCACCCATTGGTCGAACTCTTCGGCGCTGATCTCGCCGAGCACTAGGGCGGCTTCCTTGAGGCTCAAGCCATGCTTGTGGGCATGTTTGGCGATGCCGCTGGCGCGGTCGTAGCCGATGGCTGGGGTCAGGGCGGTGACCAGCATCAGGCTCTGGTTCAGCAGCCGCTCGATCCGCGTCTCGTTGGCCTTGAGACCCTCGATGCAGTGCTCGCGGAAGCTGCTGCAGCCGCCGGCCAGCAGCTCGATGCTCTCCAGCACGTTGTGGGCGATGAGCGGCTTGAAGACGTTCAGCTCGAAGTTGCCCTGGCTCGCGCCGATCTGAACGGCGGTGTTGTTGCCCATCACCTGGGCCGCGACCATCGTCAGGCTCTCGCACTGGGTGGGGTTCACCTTGCCCGGCATGATCGAAGAGCCCGGCTCGTTCTCCGGCAGGACCAACTCCCCAAGGCCGCAGCGGGGGCCGCTGCCGAGCCAACGGATGTCATTGGCGATCTTCATCAGCGAACCCGCCAGCACCGTCAGGGCGCCATGGGCTGTGGCCAGCGCCTCATGGCTCGCCAGGGCCTGGAACTTGTTTGGGGCGCTGCTGAAGCCGGTGCCCAGCCGCTCACTCAGTCGCGTGGCGACGGCTTCTCCAAAGCCCTTCGGGGCATTCAGGCCCGTGCCGACGGCGGTGCCGCCAATGGCCAGTTCCCGCACCCGCGGCAGGCTCTGGCGGATGGCCTCGATCGCCAGTTGAAGCTGGGCCACATAGCCGCTGAACTCCTGGCCCAAGCTCAGGGGAACGGCATCCTGCAGGTGGGTGCGGCCGATCTTCACCAGATCGGCATAGGCCGTGGCCTTGGCCTGCAGCGCGGCGGCCAGGCTTTCGACGGCGGGGAGCAGCCGTTGTTCCAGCTCAATCACCACGGCGATGTGCATGGCCGCCGGGAAGGTGTCGTTGCTGGATTGACTGAGGTTGACGTGGTCGTTGGGGTGCACCGGGCTCTTGCTGCCCAGCTCACCGCCGAGGGCCTCGATCGCCTTGTTGGCGATCACCTCGTTGGCGTTCATGTTGCTCTGGGTGCCCGATCCGGTCTGCCAGACCTTCAGCGGGAACTCCTGATCCAGCTCACCCGCAGCGACCTGCTCGGCAGCGGTCACGATCGCGCCGCAGAGGCCCGCATCGAGTTTGCCGAGATCCCGGTTGGCTTCCGCGCAGGCGGCCTTCAGTTGGCCGAAGGCATGAACGATCGCCAGGGGCATCCGCTGGCCAAAGGGGAAGTTGCCAATCGAGCGCTGGGTCTGGGCCCCCCAGTAATGCTCGGCGGGTACCGCAATGGCCCCCAGGCTGTCGGTCTCTTGGCGCTGACTCATGGGGCGGCGACGATTTCGCTGTTGAGTTCGTTCACCTCGCGGTTGAGGCTGAGCTTCACATCACCCTGCGGGCGCAGGCCGGTGACTTGGCTCAGGGCCTCGTTAATGGCATCGATGCTCACCGGGCCGCTCTCATCCAGGACAACCTTGCCGTCGTTGTTGATCACCACCACTTGGGGGATCACACCGCTCCAATAGCTGGCGGGATCGCTCGGGCCGTGGGTCTCGCGGTTTTGCAGCGGGTCGGTTTGCAGCAGGATCAGCTCGGCACTGCGCCCCCAAAGGCGCTGCAGTTCGTTAAAGACCACGGCGTATTGCTTGCTCGCGGCGCTGTCATCGAGGAAGAAGCCCAGCACGATCGCCCGGTGCTCATCGAGGGCCTGCGAGAGCGTTGTTCGCGGCGGCACGAGGGAGCCGTTGCCGGCATAGAGCGCATAGATGTTGCCGTCGTAGCTGTTGGTGTCCCGGGCGGCCTGGGTTGGTGCGGCAAGTCCAAGCACCAGAACCAAGCCGAGGGCCAGCGCTGCGAGGGGCTTCAGCAGCCGGGCCAAGGTGCGGGGCATCAATGCAGGGAAAGCTCAGGCCATTGTGGCCTTCAGCCGCGGCCGACGCTGCGTCCCATGCCCTGCAGGATGCCGCGACCGACCAGACCAATGGCCCGGCCAATCACCTGGGTGAGCACGACCACCAGCAGGTCCCCGAGACGTTTGAACAGCGACTGCACCTGCGGGGCAAGGGCATCACGGCCTTCCAGCACCAGGGTGATCAGTTGCTGGCCCCAGCTGAGCTGTTGCAGCTCCTGATCACGGGGTTCCATCTGCTCGATGGGAACGATCGCCCCCTGTTGGAGGCCATAGAGCAGGCGACGGCTTTCGTAGAGCTGCACGGGCCGCTCAAAGAGGGCATCCCAGCGCTGTTGTGAATTGAGCTGGTTGCGCAGTCGCTCCAGGTTGCGGGTGGGGAGCAGATCACTGCGCAGGAGGTAGCGGCGTAGGTCGGGCCAGGCACTGCAGCTGGCCAGGATTTCTGCGCTGATCAGTTCAGCGCTGCGGATCAGCCAGTTGCTGATCAGGGCCTCGAGATGGAGCAGGGCCTGCGGCTCATCCGGGGCTAGCAGGCGACCATCCACCAGGATCGGCTGGGCGGTGATCAGGGCCGCGAGCATTGGCAGGGCGCTGGGGAGCTCTGGATCCACGGCGGACAGGTCACTGGCTTCGCTCAGGCTCTTGGCAACGGGCAGCAGCCCACCCTCCAGGGGGAGCTGAACGTATTCACCCGCCATGGAGCGAAGGGACAGACGTCGCAGCTCCGGTTGCTGACCGAGCCAACGGCTTTCAAGGGCCTCACCGCGCAGCTGCTCATGGCGGAAGCGGGTGATCAGCAGATCGAACTGGGCCAGCAGGGCCAGCAATAGGTCACGGCGGTGGTCAGGGTTCAGCCCCTCCAGGGCCATGAGCTGCCCGCTCTGATTGCTGAGACCCGCTGAGGCGGCCGCGATCAGCCGCTCCTGGATCGCGTTCCAGACACCGATCGCTGTGCGCTCCCTCAGGGTGATTCCCACAACGGCCTGGGGCTCAGGGCGCTGGAGTGGGGCTTCGGCTGGGAAGGCCATGCTGACGGGCCCCCAGAGCCAAAGCAGTAACCGCTTGGCAAGGCTCAGTTCCCGTAGTCGCCCAGCGAGCAGTAGGGCGTTCAGGCCAACGGGCTGGAGGTCAAGCCAGCGCTGACAGCGGAGCGCTTCCGCCTCGATCTGGGCCAGTCCACTCTGTAGAAGCCACTGTCCAAGTCCAAGGACTTCGCGGTTCTCGTGGGGGATCTGAACGCCATGGAGTGGTCGGAGTTCCACCACCCGACCGCCTGCGAGCAGGGTCTCGATGGCAGAGCGGATCTCCTGGGGGGCCGCTTGTTGCAGCAGACCATCGGCCTCTAGCTGCAACAGCCAGCTGCTCGGAAGATTGGTCTCCGCAGGCAGGAGCAGCAGCAGCGGTGCCGGTTGCCAGCGTTCCCGCAGCTGCATCAATTCCCGCTCCAACGTGGCAGCGGGCATTCCAGCGCTGACGCTCCAGACCACCAGCGCGACGCGCCCGGTCTCCGGCGAGGCAGCCGTCTTCAGCTGGAAGGAATCCTCCAGCAACCGCTCCAGCCCAGCCTGTATCAGGGGCTCAGCAAGGATCAGGATTGGTGGGGCGTCCTTCGCCTCAGGCACGGATCAGCGTTGAGCCTTATTGCGGTTCAAGTTAACGGGGATTGGAGGAGTTTCCAGTCCTGCTCAAGGCTTTGGCTGGATTAACGCCGGCGACCGCTGAGATTGAGGGTGTAGCTCTCGATGCGATATCCGGTTTGCTCTTCAATGCGATCCAGCAGATCGGCTGGTAGTTCCACATCCAGGTCCTGAATCGAGCCTGAGTCCAGACAAGTGATGTGGCTGTGGGGATCGCTGCGGTAGCCGTAGAGGCGACCGTTGGCGCGATCAAGGCATTCGATCACCCCTGCGCTCTGCAGCGCCTCGAGGTTTTGGTAGACCGAGGTGTGGCCGATGTTGCGGCCCTTGGCATTCAAGCGCTCGAAGATGTCGCGGGCGCTGAGGTGATCCCGCTCATCCCAGAGCAGTTCAAGGACCATCCGCCGCTGGCGCGAAAGCCGCATCCCCAGGTCTTTGCAGCGCAAATAAGCGTGATCCACCCCGTGGGTCCCGCTTGTTTGTGCGTTGTTGGGTGCTGGAGAAGCAGCCACGACCCAGATAGGTCTCTTACACCGTTATAGAACCCGTAGGCGGATTGAGTGCGTCCTGGAGGCGCTCAGGTCCTATGGCCTGGAGTGCTTCCGCTAGATCGACCGCGCCGTCATAGAGGGCTCTCCCGACGATCACACCGCTGACCCCAAGCGGTGCAATGGAGAGCAACGAGAGGATGTCCTCGAGGGTGCCAATGCCACCGGAGGCGATCACCGGAATACTGCTGGCCTCCGCCATGGCGCGCAGGGCTTCGATGTTGGGACCGGCCAGGGTGCCATCGGTGGCGATGTCAGTGCTGATGATCGCGGCAACGCCGCTGCCCTCAAAGCTTTTGGCCAGTTCCGTGGCTTGAACGGTGCTGGTTTCCACCCAACCGCGGGTGGCCACCAGTCCATCCTTAGCGTCGATTCCCACGACGACCTTGCCCGGGTGACGGCCGGCGAGCTCCTTCACGAGCTCGGGCTTCTCGATGGCGACGGTGCCGAGGATCACGCGATCGAGACCGCATTGCAGCAGTTCCTCAGCCCGTTCGGCGCTGCGGACCCCACCGCCCAGTTGCACCGGGATGGAAAGGGCCGAGGTGATTGCTTTGACTGCCTGGTCATTCACCGGTTGACCGGTCTTGGCGCCATCGAGATCCACCAGGTGCAGGCGCTCTGCCCCCTGCCGTTGCCAGTCGAGTGCTTGGGCCACCGGGTCATCGTTGAAGCGTGTGACCTGGCCGTAATCACCCTGATGCAGCCGAACGCAATGGCCATCCAGCAGGTCGATGGCGGGGATGATCTGCATGGAGGCCGGTCGGCTCAAAGACTGCCAGCCAGGCTGCCAGAGGCTGCGATCCCGCAATTGCTGCAGTGGAACGACCAGGCGGACGCTCCGCTCCAGCACAGCCTCAAGCTCCAGCCGTCGGTCTTTCCCTTTGCCTCTCTCCCCCAGGACGCGGAAGTGGCGATAGCCACGGCTGAGACCCAGGACGGGCGACTGGGCGGTCCACTGCTGGGGCCACTTCATGGCTCAGAGAGCTGCTGGGCTAGTCCGTAGGGCTCGCCATCAGCCGGATCCACGATCCCCAGCTCTTGGCGCCATTGGCTGATTGGCTTCTCCCAGCCCTCTTCCCAGCGGGCGATGGCCAGGCAGTGGGCCTGGCGCGCGATGGCATAGCCGTGGGCGGTGGCGCGGCTGATGCTCTCGAACTCCTCGAGTTTCAGGCGGAAGTTCGCCAGTTGGCTGGCGCTGGTGAGCAGGACGTAGGCAGGAAAGCCGATCTGCGCGGCGGTGATGGCCAAGACGCCGGTCTCACCGGCCCGTTCGGTGCCGAAGCCGCTGATGACGTGATGGACGTCGTGGGTGGTGGCAATGCGCTGGGTCAGCCACTGCCCGTCGCTTTCGATCGGCCGGGGACGGAAGAACTCCGGGTCATAGCCCAGCTTGAGGATCAGGCGGGCGTACTCACGCCCGAGGGTTCCGGAAGGGAGCTTTTCCAGTCGATCGATGGGCGGTTGCAGGGGCGGGAAGCGTCCATCCATCAGCGCGGCCCCACCGGGGAGTTCGCGGAAGCGGCGGATGCAGTCGTCCATCTGGGGGCTTCCGAGGAAGTTGTCCACCAGATCGGCGATGTTGCTCAGTTCACCGCCGCTGCGGCCTACGGCCGCCAGCAGTTTGAGGTTGTTGAGGGAACGCAGGACCTCGCTGAATCGCCCCATGGCACCTGCCCGTGAGAACCCTCAGTCTGCTGCTGCCTTCAGTCGAGTGCCCAGCGTTTTGAATGGGTGGAACGTCAGACGGCTGCGATGAAGATCCTGGTGATGGGCGGGACCCGCTTCGTTGGGCGTCCCCTGGTGCAACAGCTGCAGGACGCCGGTCATGCCTTGACCCTGTTCACCCGCGGCAAGAACCCCGTCCCCGCTGGTGTCGAGCACCTCCGCGGGGACCGCAGCACAGCTGAGGGGCTCTCGGCTCTGGCCGGTCGTCAATTCGATGTGATCGTCGACAGCTCCGGGCGCACCGTTGCCGATAGTCGCTCCGTGGTGGAGGTGACGGGAGCCCCGACCCATCGCTTTGTCTACGTCAGCTCCGCCGGCGTCTACGCCGACAGCGAGTTGTGGCCGCTGACGGAGACCTCCCCGACCGATCCCGAGAGCCGCCACAGCGGCAAGCTCGACACCGAGGCCTGGCTGACGGCAGAGAAGATCCCCTTCACCAGCTTCCGGCCCACTTACATCGTTGGCGCCGGCAACTACAACCCCGTCGAGAGCTGGTTCTTCGATCGGATTGTTCATGGACGGCCCGTCCCCCTACCCGGTGATGGCAGCACCATCACCCAGCTGGGTCATGTCAATGACCTGGCGACGGCGATGGCCCTGAGCATCGGGGTCGATGCGGCGACGAATCGGATCTACAACTGCTCCAGCGCCCAGGGCATCAGTTTCCGTGGACTGGTGGCCGCCGCCGCTCGGGCCTGCGGCAAGGACCCGGCCTCGGTCGAGATCCGCAGCTTTGATCCCGGCAGTCTCGACAAAAAGGCCCGCAAGGCCTTCCCCCTGCGCATGGCTCACTTCCTGACTGACATCCACCGGGTGCAGCGCGAGCTGGCTTGGACGCCGCAATACGACGTCGAGCGCTCCCTCGCCGATAGCTACAGCAATGACTACGCCAAGCGCATGCCGACCAGCCCGGACTTCAGCTCAGACGATCAGCTGCTGGCGCTTTGACGTAGCCCCAGGCTGAGCTCAGGGCGAGCACGAGCGAGGGCCAGAACAGCCAGAACCCGAGGCTGTTCAGCAGCTCATCTCCGCCGCCGGGCCAGAGCAAGAGCAGCAGAGCAGCGAACTGCAGGATTGTCTTGGCCTTGCCTCCCCAGGAGGCCGGGCCACCGCTGCCTTGTCCCGCACGCCAGCCGGAGATCAATAGTTCACGGGCCAGCAGCAGCCAGATAGCCCAGAGCGGCAGGGCGCCGGCGGCACCGAGCCAGAGCAGCGGGGCCAAGATCAGGATCTTGTCGGTTAAGGGGTCAAGCCGTGCCCCCCAAACTGACCCGCCCCCTGCCCTTCGGGCTAGCCAGCCGTCGGCAGCATCGCTGAGGCCCCCAAGGAGCAGTAGCCACCAGGCCAACCAGCCGTGGCCCTGGCTCAGGGCCAGGATCAAGGGCAGGCCGATGGCGGCGCGACCGATGGTCAGACCATCAGCGAGCCGGCGGCTGAGGGGTGGGTGCGGCATGGCTTTCCGACCAAGCGTTGCGGTTCATTCTTTCGCCTGACGGAGCGGCCACAATGGCGGCATCCGCAGCGCAGTCATGGTCGTTGAACGCCGGGTCTCCGAAGTGATGACCACGCCCGTCAGCAGCGTCACCAGCGAGACACCACTTCAGAAGGCGGTGCAACTGATGAGCGACCACCACATCAGTGGCTTGCCCGTCGTGGATGGCAACGGCGCCCTGCTCGGCGAACTGACGGAGCAGGACCTGATGGTGCGCGAGAGCGGCTTTGATGCGGGCCCCTACGTGATGCTGCTGGATGCGGTGATCTATCTGCGCAACCCACTGCAGTGGGATAAGCAGGTGCATCAGGTGTTGGGCAATAGCGTTGGCGAAGTGATGAGCCAGAACCCCCACACCTGCAGCGCGGACACCCTGCTCCCTGAGGCGGCACGCCTGCTGCATGAGAAAGGCACCCAACGGCTGTTTGTCCTCGACGAGCAGAAGCGTCCGCTGGGGGTGCTGACCCGCGGCGATGTGGTGCGGGCGCTGGCTTCGGCCTGACCCCCTAAAGCGGCGGGGGCGGAACCAAAGGCAGCTTGCTGGCTCCATTGATCGGTGGCAGCGGCCGTGGCGGGAGGAGCGGCGGCGGGGGCGGTGCACCAATCGGCATCTCCCCCGGTGGCATCGCTTCGGCTGGGGAGAGAGCATCAAAATCTCCGTCCACAAACTCCGGTTCCTGCGGTAGGGACTGGCCCTCCAGCAACACCAAGGGCGGTGGAAGGTCGGGGGCCGCGGGGGTGAGCTCGTTGCCCAGTTGGCTGTTGGCGGCGTTCTCCTGCAGTTCGCGCAGGGCCAAGGGGTCTGCCGTGATCGGAGGTTCCCGCAGGGGTGCTCGCTTGCTATTCCCGAGGGGTTGCGCCAGAGGCGCGGGCGACCAGATCAGGCGCGCCACTGGTTCGACGCCTTGTTCCATCAGGCGGTTCAACCCGGCCAGGGCCCGATCGGCGAGCTGCGCTCCAAAGCTCTGGCTGCACTGCAGTGGGTTGCTGCAATCCCGTTGCCCAAGCCGGGGCGTCAGGCTGGCGAGCAGATTTCCCCGTAGGGGTATGGCTCGGGGGCTCAGGCGCAGCAGGTAGGGGACGTGGACAAAGCTGGTGGCTCCTCCACTGATCCAGTTCGCATCCGCCTCGCTGAATCCCTTGACCCCGGGAATAATCAGGCGGCTCTTTGAGGCGTGATCGGGGAGGTAGGCAGCCTTAAAACCGCGCTGGCGCGCCAGGCTTTTGGTTTGCTCCAGGGTGAGGCCATCTCGGCTCATCAGCACCTCCAGCCGACCATCGCCCCGCAGGCCGATCACCATCCGGATGCGGGGGAGGTAGTAGCGGATCTGCTGCCCCATGGAGACGCTATAGGCCCCGCGGTAGTCCGGTGGGGGATCCAGGAGATCGTTGTAAAGGCTGTGCAGTCCGCCGATGAAGGTGTCGTAACGAGCCGCCCGCTCTGGCGTGAGTTCGCCGAAGCCAAAATCGGCCCCACCGTCATGCCGAATTCCGACAAACGCCCGTTGGCGTGCCGCGGTCCGGTTTCTGCCTCGCCAGACCTGATCTCCCAACTTCAGGTCCCCGAGGGGAACGGTGATCTCCCGGCCAAGGCTGTTGACGTGACGCTCGTACATCGGCCCTGAGACATAGGCCAGTGCAGAGGGGTCGCTGAAGGCCTCCTGCTCCCGGTCCCAGCCTTCGAGCAGGCCAATGCGGACTTTGCGCGGGTCGAAATCGAGGGCGTAGACGTCCTCGTCAGGCAGATAGCGAAAGGGTTCGCTCTGGCTGCCGGCCGGGATCAAGCGCGAGGATCCCGTCTTGGTTGGCTCGCCTTCTGGCAAAGGGGGGGCGATGGCCACCAGAAACGCAAAGAGCCCGGCTGGAAGCCAGATGGGGATCCAGCGCTTGCGTCGCCAGTGGGGGCGCTTCGGTTTGGACGGAGGCGCTGCGGCGGAGTCCAGATGAAGGGAGCCAGAGAACAGAAATCTAGGGAAAGCTTGGGACTAGGCCGGCAGCTTCAGCACCTGGTCCTCGGCGATCACCCAACGCTCCAGTCCGGCTGGGGCGGGATGTCCTCCGGTGAGATCCCCGAAGGCCGGCAGCAGCAGCCGATGATTGATCTGGTCGAGGCCAAAACAGGGCAGTCGCATGCGATCGGAGCCCTGCCCCAGGAGCGCTACGGGATGGAGATGGCCGCAGATGTTCAGCAGTCCCTCTGCTGGCGGTCGTTCCGGTTCATGGCTGAGCCACCAGGACCCAAGTTGAAAGGAGGGTTGCGCCCGAAGGGAGGGGAAGACGGCTCCGCGATCATGGTTCCCGCCGACCAGGACCAGTTCGCAGCCCATCAGTTCGGGGAGAGCTGAGAGCTTTTGCTGGAGTTCGCTGGTCAGGCCAAGACGGCTATGGATCAGGTCACCAAGGACGAGCACCTGTAGGGCTCCCAGCGTTGAACTGAGCTCCAGCAGCCGATTGAGGTTCCCCTGGTCCCCATCACTGGGTAAGGGGATGCCCTGAACCTGGAAACTCTCGGCCTTCCCAAGGTGCAGATCAGCGATCAGCAGGGCCCGTCGTTCGGGATCCCAGGCCGCACGCTGGGGCAGCAACTCCAATCGGCTGTCGCCCCAGATCAGGGTTTCGTGCTGGCTCAACGCTGACCCATGCCCCGTTGGTAGGCGGGCCGTTGTTGAGTCGCTGCGATGGTCGCCTGAACGTGGGGGTAGGGGCTCAGGTCAATTTGCGGAAAGAAGATTGGTAGGTAGGCCAGGTAGGCGTTCACCGCGCAGTCGGCGACTCCCCAGTCGTCGCCCATCAGCGGACCCTCTGCCAGCTTGAGATCCAGCACGTCCATCAGGCGCGGGAATTCCCGCTCGCGGTTGGAGGGGACAAAGAGAGCGGTGGCCAGCGTCGCATTGGCAAACAGCACCCACTGCTGCGCCAAGCCACGCTCTGCTGCGGTTTGGCATTCACCCCCAAAACGCTCCGCCAGATAGAGCAAAATCGCGCCGCTTTCAAACAGTTGCAGACGGCCCGAGGGGAGAGCTGGATCCTCATCCACCAACGCCGGCACCTTGGCGAAGGGGTTAATGGCTGTGAACGGTTCTTGGCGGTGCTCCCCGGCTTCCATATCCAGCAGTTGCCAGGTGTAGGGGATCCCCTTCTCCTCGAGGTACCAGCGAGGCATGGAGGCACGGCTGCGGGCGCCGCCGAACAGGGTGAGGGCCATGGGTCAGCAGGAAACCGGCCTGAGCGTAGAAGCCGCGGTCACCTTGAACCGTTGTTTCCAGGTCCATGGCCATGCCCCCGCCGGGATGCTTGTTGGTGGCGGTCTGACTCGCTCCAGCTCCCGCTGGGCATGGCTTGCACAAACCTCACTTGCTGGGGACTCCCGAGATACACCCAGGCTCTCCGACCATCCAGTAACGAGCGCAGCTCGCGCTGGTAGAGCCGAGGCGCCCCCTCGAAGCGATCCAGTGCCTGGAGTTGCTGCGTGGTGACTCTGTAGATCTCCCCGCTCACTGGGGTCTGGGCTTGGGCATTGCTGATTGCCATTGGAAAGGGCCCAAGGTTGTAGAGCTCCAGTCCCCTCAGCTCTGCACTCCCTTCAAAGATGGCCCCGCCTAGCTCTTCGTGATAGCGCTCGCCTCGCTTGAGGGTGCCGTAGACGAACACCAGGCCGACATAATCAGTGCCACTGCTGGCTCCACCCATGACGATTGCGTTGCTACTGGCCCTGGCTGGCTCCCTGGGTGCGATGGCCTGGATCGTGCGCCGTCTAGAGAAGTCCTGAGCGGACTCCGTTTAAATCGCCCAGACGTCCGGATCGGAGTCCCCGCGTCTGGGCACCAACTGGAGGTCGTGATCCGGAAAGAGATCGCGGCTGAGATGCCAGGCCTGCTCTTGGCTCTCCGCTTGAAGAGGAACGGTCAGAATTCTGTGGGGCAGATTGACGTTCAGCTCGTAGAAGAACATCTGAGGCCACCAGCTCTATCCGGTTACTAGCGACGAATGGCAGTTCTGGTCTGAATCCACCAGGGATTCACCCGAATGCATTGTGAAAGACCGCTTGAAAGTTGGCGTGACCGTGGATCAGCAGGGCCGCCGAGAGGGGCACCACGGCAATCACCAGGGCCAAAAAGAGAGCCGAGAGGGGGCGGTGGTTGTTCATGGGCTGCATTCTCGCGCTCTGTTTGGGTGAGCTGACGCGTGCCGAAAAAGCAGTTCTTCCCTTTGCTTTTCCGTTTATGAGGACCTCACTTGTATTGGACGGTGCCGATGGATGGGCTGGATCGGGAGCGACTGGGACGGATTGACCCTGAAGTCCTCGCCGACCTCTTAAAGCTCAGCCCCGAGCAGCGTCGTCAAATGGTCCTGCAACTCAGCAGTCGCGAAGCCAAGGGCACCTCAGACGGAACAGTTCCTGTGGAAGTCGCGATGCGTGCCGCCCAACGCGCCAAAGCCTCAGGCGAGTCCCTAGATCTCGCTTGACCTCCAGACATTGAGCCATTGCACCAAGGCTTTCTCGGGGGCCTGAAGTTCTTCGATCGATTCGTAGAACCAGTTTTGCCAGCCCTGTTGGGGTAAGCCGCTAAAGACCATCAGATTCAGGGGATAGTCCTCTGAATCGCTGCAGCGGCGGAAGTCATCGCGATAAAGGAAGACGGGTTTTCCGAGGGCAATCGCTGCGCCCAGTTCAAGCATCACCCCCTCGTCTGGAGGCGTTCCATTGACGATGGCGAGGAGGGCGTCGGCGTCGCGTACGTCCTGGAGATCGGCCTGGGCAACCCGCCAGGCCCAGCCAGGTTGAGCCAGGTCCACTTGGCCGTTGCGGGAGAACGGCTCCCAGACCTCGAATCCAAGATGCTCCAGGGCCTCGACAAAATCGGGCAGCAGTCGGGTCCTCCAGTGGCTGGAGAAGCCGTAGGGGGAGGCCAAATAGAGCGTTGGTTTAGCCATTGGTGCGGGAGGCGCGGTATTGCAGTTCATCCGCATTGGCCGCCGCGGCGTTCTCCCAGGGGAAGAGCACCCATTCATGGCCTGGCTGGATCTCGAGGGCTTGCCACCACAGCGGAGGGACCTTGCTGATCCAGACGACTGTGGTGATGTCCGAGCGCTCGCGAAAGGGCTCAACGGTCTGCCCGGTCTCATAGATGTCGTCGACCACAAGACACCCCGCCTGAGGCTGTTCGAGCAGCGGAATACCAAGGCGATGGCTCAGGCAGACCGCGAGAACCAGTCCACCGCGGGGGACCCCATAGACCCCAGAAAACCTGGACGACTCAAACCGCGTCAGGGCTGTCTCTAGAGCACGGTCCAAGTCAGCCCAGCTGAGGGTGCGCATGCGCCTGCATCCGGTTCCCTGAGCATGAGCCATAGCCCACTGAGATGGGCTGCGGCGCGGCCAATCGAGAGAACGGCCAGGCCGATGCAGAGGGGACAGTGCATGGGGCTCATCACCTCAGCATGGAGGGTTTGCGACCGTCCGTTCTGATTCCCGCTCAATCTTCATGAGAGCGGCTACAAGAGAAAGGCGATAGATGGGGCCCCATGCGCCTGCTGCTGGTGTTGGCGCTGCTGTTGGCGGGCTGCCAGAGCAGTGAGGACAGTCAGGATGTGTCCGTGACGACCAGCTCCGGTCAACGCCTCCTGGTGGAGGAGGGGGCGGTGCAGCTGGAGGACCGCCGCATCGCGCAGCGGGTCAACCTGGAGTCGCTCAAGGCCGAGATCGCCTGGGCCAAGAAGAACGTCGACTTCAACGAACGCGACGGCATCCCGGTTGATTTCTGGCAGAAGGATCTCGAGGGGGACCAGGCCCGACTGGCTGCTGCCGAGGCCTTGCTGGACAGTGAGCGGGAGCACGGCGTTCTCTATCGCGTTGCCCGTTTCGCTCCGATCGTCGAGGGGCCGAAGGGTGAACGCCAACAGCTCCCTTCGGTCACGGCCTACTGCGTCCGCGATTCGCTTCCTGGAGTCGCGGAGAACCTCGCACGGTTCAAGATCAACCAAGGGGAGCTGGACTCCCAGGATCCCAGGGAGGTGCTGGTGGCGAAGTTGTGTCGGCGTTATGGCGCTTTCCCGGCTCCCAGAGCCCAGACGTCCCTATAAAAAAAGCCCCCAGAGCAGGGGGCTTGGGTCTTGTCTCTGCGTGAGCGCATCCAAGCGTCCCGCCTTGGCCTGCACCATCGGTGTAACCACCTAGAGGATTGATCTCGCTTGAATGGCCAGAGGAGTGTGTCGTGGTGGTGGCAGCTCAGGAGAAACGCGATCAAAAGCGTCAGGGCCGGCCCGGTTCAGGTTGGTTGCGCTCGGCCTGCGGCAGCAAGGTCGTTCGCATCACCACGATTGATCCCACGGCCCACGCCCAGTGGTGCGAAGTGGTCAACGCCGACCTGGCCAGTGACGGTCAGATCCAGGCGTTCCACAACAGCCGAATGCTCCGCTACAACGCTGTTCGCCTCTGGCAGAACCTCTTGCGACAGGGCTGGAGTGAGGTCCCTACTCAATGGTGATCAGGCCGGCACGAACCGCTCCTTCAGCCCCTTCCACCAACGCACCAGCTGTGACCACCAGCGCCGCACCCCGTGCTGGACGGTCTGAGGGCGGGCCATGGCCGCGTCGCACGGTCTGGGGCTCAGTGGTTGAAAGCCATCGACAAAAGACAGGGCCTCTGCTTTGACCTGCTGCTCGAGTCTGTGGCGGGCGGCTGATCGATTGCGTGACACCGACATGCGCGACCTCGCGTACCAGCCTTGTTATTGCTCCGGCCCCGGTCTTGGGCAATGAGTTCTGATGCTCAATTCCGCGTGAGCCCTCTGCAGCCGGTTTTTTCAACTCTTGCTAGAGCCGGAGAGTGGGTCCGAAGGGACTCGGCGTTGCTGTTTGGTTGGAAGGGGATGGTGCGCAAACGGGTGATTGGCGATGGCCAGCTCCGCGATTTGGAGCAGACCTACATCCAGGCGATCTACCGCTACCAGGAGGCCCTGGAACAAGGCCCCAGCCTGGCGTGCAAGGCGCGGCGTGAGATGTACCGCCTGGAAGTGGAAGTGCGGCGTCTGCGCTACGGCTACTGAGCTCGCCTTCAGCGTTCGGCTTTGGTGGCTTCGGCAATCAATCGCTGCACGCGATCGAGAACGGACTCATTGCTCAGTCGGTTGTTGAGCCTCTCTACGAGTAACGGGAAGGCCAGAGGACCGGGACGTTGGGTGCGCTCCATCAGCCATTCACTGGAAGCCATGCGCCCCAGGGCCGCGCGCAGACGTTGGGTTTCCAGTTGTTCCTCGAGCACTTCCTGTCGTGCCTGCTCGAGCAGTAGGTGATTGGGTTCGTGCTTTTGGAACACGTCAAAGAGCAGGGCAGCACTGATCTGCAATTGGCCGCCGGTTTTGTTCTGCCCGGGCATGGCCTGGGTGACCAAGCCGCTGACCTGGGCGATCGAGCGAAAGCGACGGCGGCAGAGTTCTGAAAAGTTCAGGGCCTGCTCGAGGTCGTCATCGAGGTTCTCCACGTCGAGGAGCTCATCGCCATGGAGCTCAATCAATTCATCAAAGGGGTAGCGCTTGGGGGCCAGGAGTTCAAAGCCGTAGTCGTTGATCGAGACCGTGATCGTGCTGGGCCGGTAGCGCGCCAAGCGCCAGGCCCAGAGGAACCCGATGCCTTCATGAACAAACCGCCCTTCAAAGGGAAAGACGAACAGGTGATTTCCTTCGCGGCTGGAGCAGACCTCCAGCAGGATCTGCTCACGCCTGGGGATACGGGAGAGGTCGGCTTGGCGCTGTAGCAACGGTTGGAGTGCCCGCAATTCCGGTGTGTCCAGCTCCCCCTCATCGCTGAGGCCTTGGGCGCAGCGATCGACCTCGTCGCGTAGGTGTTGGCTGAGCAGATCGGAGAGAGCCATCTGTCCCCCGGCCCAGGCCGGAACAGTCGAGCTCTTGCGGCTGGTGGCTTTGACCTGGGCTGTCATCTCCCGCAGCCGCACGAACTCCAACTGACGGCCGGCAAAGAAAAAGACATCCCCTGGCTTCAGCCGTCCGATGAAGGCCTCCTCCACATGGCCGATAACGGCTCCGCGCACAAAGCGCACCGTGACGGAGCGGTCCGCGGTGATCGTGCCGATGTTGAAGCGATGGTGCCGCGCAATGGTCTTGTCCAGCACCCGGTAGCGATAGGGCTTAGCGCCTTCGGCTGGCTCGTCACTGCCGGGCTGACAGCGCACCAACTTGCGATAGCGGGGGTAGGCCCCAAGGCATTGGCCCCCGTGCTCAAGAAAGTCCAGGCACCACTGCCACTGGCTCTCGCTGAGGCGGCGAAAGCTCCAGCTCGTGCGGACCGTCTCCAGCTCCTGGGACGGTGCAAACCCCGGGCCGCAGGCCAGGGTGACCAGGTGCTGAAGCAGGACATCGAGGGGGAGCTCCGGTGGTTTGCGGTGCTCCACCAAGCCATCGGCCAGTCCCCGCCGCATGGCCGAGACCTCGAGTAACTCCAGGGCATTGGTGGGCATGAACAGCACCTGAGAGGTGCCCCCTGGGCAGTGGGCGCTGCGGCCAGCTCGCTGCAGTAAGCGGGCCAGATTCTTGGCACTGCCGATTTGCACGACCCGTTCCACCGGCTGGAAGTCCACGCCGAGGTCCAGGGAGCTGGTGCAGACCACCCAACGCAGACCACCGGCCTTGACCGCCGCCTCGATCGCCTCGCGCTCCGTTCGATCGATGGCGCTGTGGTGGAGTGCCAGGGCGTCCTCCATCTCCGGGCAGGCAAAGCGCAGACATTGATGCCAGCGCTCCGCCTGGTTGCGGGTGTTGGTGAACAGCAGGGTGCTGATGGCCGGATCCAGCCCGGCAATCAATTCCTCGTACATCCGCAGTCCGAGGTGCCCTCCCCAAGGGAACCCATCGATCTGCTCAGGCAACAGGCTGCGGATGGCCGTCTCCCGTTGGAGCGGTGCCGTCACGATCAGGGGCTTGGCCGCTTCTGCGCCAAGGGCCGCCCGTGCCGCCTCCTCCAGGTTGCCGATCGTTGCGCTGATCGCCCAGGTGCGCAGGCTGGGCCGGTGGCGCCTGAGCCAGCTCAGGCAGAGCTCGCACTGGCTCCCCCGTTTGCTGCCCATGAGCTCGTGCCACTCGTCAACCACCACCGCCTGCAGCCCCTCAAAGAGAAGTGGTGCCTTCGGGTTGGCCAGCAGGACGCTTAGGGATTCCGGCGTAGTAATCAGGATTTCAGGGGGGGTGCGCAGCTGCTTACTGCGTTCGTAGGTGCTGGTGTCGCCATTGCGAATCCCCACCCGCAGCGGCCAGCCCATCGCCTCGATCGGTTGCTCGATCGCCAGGGCCAAGTCCCGTGACAGCGCGCGCAGGGGCGTGATCACGAGCAACCGCAGCCCCTTCCCTCCTCGCTCGAGCATCTCGGCCATGGGACCCATCACGGCTGCGTAGGTCTTGCCTGAGCCAGTGGGCACCTGCAGCAGTCCGCTTTGCCCCTCCAGGTAGGCCCGCCAGACCTCCTCTTGAAAGGCCATCGGCGTCCAGCCTTGGCCGCGAAACCAGTCCTGAATCGGCTGCAGCGTTGCGCTCATCGCCCCTCCATCAGGGCCAGGGCCGTGGCGACGCTGTCGGCTTCTGCGGCGGGTTTGTCCTGCCGCCAGCGGCTGATCCGCGGGAAGCGAACCGCCAGGCCGCACTTGTGTCGTTTGGAAGGCTGGAGGCCTTCAAAGGCCACTTCGAACACCAGCGTCGGCTCCACGGCGCGCACTGGACCAAACCGGTCAGTGGTGTGGGCCCTGATCCAGCGGTCCAACTGGCGAATTTCCCCATCGTCGAGTCCGGAGTAGGCCTTGGCGAAGGTCACCAACTCGCCGTCGTCGTTCCAGAGCCCAAAGCTGTAGTCGGTGTAGAGGTTGGCCCGGCGACCGCTACCGGACTGGGCGTAGAGCAGGACCGCATCGAGGTGAAAGGGCTCGAGCTTGTGTTTCCACCAATGGCCCCGTTTGCGGCCCACCAAATAGGGGGACTGCTTGGCCTTGAGCATCAAGCCTTCGGCTCCCTTCTCCCGCGCTTGCTCCCGCAGGCCCTCGAGTTCACTCCAAGCCGTCAGGACTGGTGTCTCGGAGAGGCGTAGACGTGAGGCCCCCTCGCTGTCGGCTTCGCTCCAGTCCTTGACGAGTACTTCCAACTGGCGACGGCGCTCCTGCAGGGGAATCTGGCGTCGATCGCTTCCCTCCACCTCCAAGAGGTCATAGGCCATGAAGGCTGCTGGACACTGCTTTTGCAGCGCTCGGCTGGGGGCCTTGCGCCCGAGCCGCCGCTGCAGGGTGGCAAACGTCTCAGGGGTTTCGGCGTTCTCCTGCCAGATCAGGACTTCCCCATCGAGCACCGTCCCCTGCGGCAGCGACTCAGCGAGGCTGATCAGCTCTGGGAAGGCCTCATTGATGAGGTCCTCTCCGCGGCTCCAGAGGCTGCAGCCACCACTGCGGTGAATCAGCTGACCGCGGATCCCATCCCATTTCCACTCCACTTGCCAGTGATCAGCTGGTGTCTGCTGGATCTGTTCGAGCTCGATCGGGCTGGCGAGAAAAAACGGAAAAGGACGGGCCGCCAGCGCATCGCCATCAGTGGCCGTTGCTGTCAGAGCTGCAAAGGTCTCAGCGGATGGAGCAAAGCCACCCATCAAGCGATGGGCAATTAAGGCTTCATCGAGATCGGCGCTCCGTGCCACGCCCCGGGTCACCAGTCCCGTGGACACCCCGACGCGAAAGCCGCCGCTCAGCAACTTGTTGATCAGCAAGAGCTCTGCGTTAGGCAGGCTCTGCCAGCAGCGAATCACCGCGGCCTCCTGCTGCTCCCCCTCGGCTGCTGCGAGTTCAGGCAAGACCTGCACCATCCAGTCACTCAGGCTTCGCTCTGGGCTTCGCTCCACCGGGTCTGACTGCTGCTGACTCCACAGAAGCGAGACCGTCTCAGCGGAATCCCCCACCTGGTTGCTGCAGGCTTCAAACAACCAGTCGGGAAGCGAGAGGGCGTTGAGACAGATCTCCCGCAAGCGCCGACCACTGATCAGGCGTTTGCGGCGTTTTCCCAGCAGTAGGGCCAGGGCCCAGGCGGCATCGGCAGGGGGCGCGCTGCGGAAGTAGGCCTCGAGCGCCTCCAACTTGGCCGTGGTGCTGCTGGTGCCATCGAGTTCGGCAAAGAGCTGGGAGAAGGCCTTCATGGCGCCTCCTCCTCATCGAACCGTTCGGCTTCAAAGGCCCCCTCGAGGGGTTCAGCGTTGATGCCCTCCTCCTCCTTCAGATATCTGGAGAGCACGGCGCTTTGGCCATGGGTCACGTACACCTGCTGGGCTTGGCTCTCCCGCACGGTTCGAAGCAACCCCGTCCAATCGGCGTGATCGCTCATGACGAAACCGCGGCCGTAACCGCGCCGGCGGCGGGCTCCCCGCACCGCCATCCAGCCGCTCACAAAGCCGTTTTGTGCCTTCGCCAGTCGGCTCATCCCTCGGCTGCGATGGGCCGCGGGAGGCGCAATCACCAGGCGACCCGCCAGCGACTCATCCTTGGGTAACGCGGAGAGAGGCATCGTGGGGGGCATGGCGATCCCCGCTTCGCGATAGGGCCCCATTAGTCGATCGACGGCGCCGTGCAGCAGCACTGTGTCCTCGATTCCGAGTTGATGCAGCTCCGCCAGGACCCGCTGCGCCTTGCCAAAGGCATAGGAGAAAAGCACCGATGGCTTGTCTGGCGCAGCTCGCCACCAGGCCAGGATTTGACGGGCCACCTCCGCCCCACTCTCCCAGCGGTAGATCGGCAAGCCGAAGGTCGCTTCGCTGATGAAGACGTCGGCCTGCACCGTTTCAAACGGTGCGCAGCTGGGGTCATGGCAGCGCTTGTAGTCACCGCTGACCAGCCAACTCTCCCCGGCGGCCTCCAGGCGGATCTGGGCCGATCCCAGCACGTGACCGGCGGAGTGAAAGGAGACCCTGGCCTCGCCAATGCGGTTCAGGTCGCCGTAGCCCACCGGCAGCAGGTTGATCTCTGCTCCGAGCCGCTCCCGCAGGATTCCCTCACTGGAGGCCACGGCCCAGTACTCCCCACATCCGGGACGGGCATGGTCCGCATGGGCATGGGTAATCAGGGCCCTGGGGACTGGCCGCCAGGGATCAATCCAGGCACCAGCCGCCGCGCAGTACAGCCCCTCTGGGGTGAGCTGCAGCAGGCCGCCTGGGGCGAGTGGCATGGGCGCTGGGCGGCGTGATCGGCCTGAATCATGACCACTCACCTTCCAGGAGTGCGTTTTCGCGCTAGCTAAGGGGTAGACCCCCTCTGCGGATTCGATGGCATTGCAAGCGTTCCGCGATGAATTGGCGAGCACTGCTGCGGCCTTGGCCGCCCCCGGGACAGGCCTGTTGGCTGCGGACGAATCCACCGGCACCATCGGCAAGCGCTTCGATGCGATTGGCCTGGAGAACAACGAAGAGAATCGGCGTGCCTACCGCACTCTTCTGGCCACCAGCGAGGGCCTTAGCGACCACATCTCCGGTGTGATCCTGTTTGAGGAAACCCTCTTTCAAAACAGCACCACCGAGGCCGGAGGGGCGCCGCTCGTCGACTTGTTCAAGGCCCAAGGGATTGTCCCCGGGATCAAGGTGGATCAGGGGGTGGAGCCCTTGGCCGGCGGTTTGAGCGGTGAGACCTGCTGCACGGGTTTGAAGGGTCTTGCAGAGCGGGCTGCTCGTTACTACGAACGGGGGGCACGCTTTGCCAAGTGGCGCGCGGTGCTGCAGATCAGCTCCAACGGCTCGCCGTCTGAGCTCTCGGTCCGTGAGAACGCCTGGGGACTGGCCCGTTATGCCCGGACCGTTCAAGAGCAGGGGTTGGTGCCGATCGTCGAGCCGGAAATCCTGATGGATGGCGACCACGACGTCACCACCACCGCCGCTGTTCAGGAATGGGTGCTGCGCACCACCTATGAGGCTCTGGCTGTCAATGGGGTGTTTCTTGAGGGCAGCCTCTTGAAGCCTTCGATGACCTGCGCGGGGGCGACCTGCCCGCAGCAGCCCAGTGCTGAGGAGGTGGGGGAATTCACTGTGCGCACCTTGATGCGCACGGTCCCCTCGGCGGTTCCCGCGATCCTCTTCCTGAGTGGGGGACTCAGTGAAGAAGACGCGAGCCTCTGTTTGAACGCAATCAATCAAGTGGCCGGGCCGTCAGCTGCTCCCTGGCATCTCGGCTTCTCCTACGGCCGGGCCCTGCAACATTCGTGTCTCAAGCATTGGGCTGGCCGGGACCTCAAGGCGGGGCAAGCGGCGCTTCTGGCCCGGGCCCGGGCGAATGGTGCCGCCAGCTTGGGCGCCTACATCCCCGGTTCTGAACCGTCGGATGACAGCAGTCTGTTTGTTGCGAACTACAGCTACTGAGCCCTGACTTAGCGGCTCATCTCCAGCATCTTTTGGATCGGAGCAAGGGCCCGCAGGCGCATGGTCTCGTCCATTTCGATGGCGGGGGCCATCTCCGTCAGGCACTGCCAGAGCTTCTCGAGGGTGTTCAGACGCATGTAGGGGCAGGCGTTGCAGCTGCAGCCATCGGCACCCGGTACCTCGAAGAACTGCTTCTCGGGGACCGCCTTACGCATCTGGTGCAGGATCCCTGGCTCGGTCAGGACGATGAACGTCTGTGCCTCACTGGCTTCGGAACGCCGCAGCAGGGCGCTGGTTGAGCCAATGAAATCGGCGTGATCGAGCAGGTGCTGCTGGCACTCCGGATGGGCCAGCACTTCGGCACTGGGGTGATCGAGTTTCAGCTGCAGCAGGGCCTGCTCACTGAAGGTCTCATGGACGATGCAACTGCCGGGCCAGAGGGTGAGTTCCCGCCCGCTTTGGCTTTGCACCCAGCGCCCCAGGTTTTGATCCGGTGCAAACAAGATCGGTCGATTGGCTGGCAACTGCTTGACCAGATCAACGGCGTTGCTGCTGGTGCAGATCAGGTCGCTCTGGGCTTTCACCGCCGCTGAGCAGTTGATGTAGCTGACCACCAGGTGGTCGGGGTGATCGGCTCGAAACTGGGCGAACCCATCGGCGGGACAGGCATCAGCCAGGGTGCAACCCGCATCCAGGTCCGGCAGCAATACGGTCTTGTCTGGACTGAGAATCTTGGCCACTTCGGCCATGAAGTGCACCCCGCAAAAGACGATCACGTCGGCGTCAGTGGCCGCCGCCTTGCGGGAGAGCTCCAGCGAATCGCCGATGAAATCAGCGATGTCTTGAATCTCAGGTTCTTGGTAGTAGTGGGCCAAGATCACGGCATTCCGCTGCCGTTTCAATGCGGCAATGGCCTCCGGCAGGTCCCGGTGGGGAGGGCAACCGGATGAGCTGTGCTGGGCTGCCGCGAAAACCAAGGCTCCGGACCCAAGTGGTGCAGGATGGCGGAAGCCTAGGCACCGCTTGGCCACCCTCCGCATCGCCATCGCTGGAGATCTGCATGGCCAGTGGGATGGCCTGGACGAGGAGGTCTTGTCCCAGCTGGCACCAGACGCCCTCCTGGTGGTTGGCGACCTGAGTGACGGTCAGCAGCTCATCCCAAAGCGGCTGACGCGGCTGCCCCTTCCTTTGGCCTGCATCCTTGGCAACCACGACACCGGTCGTGATGCCAGCGGTCGCACCCTGCAGCGCCAGCTGAATCTTTTGGGTGATCTCCATTGCGGCTGGAGCCTCCGGGAATTGCGCCCACCGGGATTAGCCGTTGTGGGTGCCCGCCCTGCCAGCGCTGGCGGCGGTCACTACCTCAACCGTGCGGCTGAGGCCGTCTTTGGTCCGGTGAGTTTGGAGGAGTCAGCCGAGCGGATCAGTACGGCGGCCCTGCGCGCAGATCCAAGCTTGCCTCTGGTGCTCCTAGGCCATTCCGGACCGAGTGGCTTGGGGAGCGAGGCGGCCGATCCCTGCGGCCGTGATTGGAAGCATCCCGCCTGCGATTGGGGCGATCAGGATTTGGCCTTAGCGATCGACCGCATTCGCCGGAGTCGTCCCGTCCCACTTGTGGTGTTCGGCCACATGCATCACCGACTCAAACGCGGGCAGGGGGAGCGGCAGAGCTTCTGCAGGGACCGTGCCGGAACGACCTATCTCAATACGGCCTTTGTTCCTCGCCACGGGGAGGACGCCCAGGGCCGTCCCCTCCGGCATTTCAGCTGGGTGGAGTTCCAGGACGGTGTCCTCAAGGAGGTCTCCCATCGCTGGTTCAGCAGCGGGGGTGCGCTCCCCTATCGCCAGACCCTCTTTCGCGCTGAGACGGCCTGACCATGCTGCTGTACGTCTGCATCAGTGGCCATGGATTCGGCCATGGTTCGCGGGTGGCCTCTGTCTTGAGCGCCGTGCACCGCCAGGAGCCGAGCTGGCGCATCGTGCTCTCCACGCCCTTGCCCGCGAAGTTCTTGGCGCTGGCGTTCGCCGAGATCCCTTTTGAGCAGCGTCCGCTGCGCTGGGATGTGGGGGTGATGCAGGCCGATGCTCTGGGGGCTGATCCCGACGCGACCTTGGCGGCGCTGGAGGCCGTTGAGCAGCAGATGCCTGAGCAGATCGAGCAGGAGCTGGCCTGGCTGCAGAAGCAACGGGACTCGGTTCTGGTGCTTGCCGATGTCCCTCCGGCGGCCGCCCGCTTGGCGTCGGCCTTGGAGGCACCGCTGGTGTGGATGGGCAACTTCGGTTGGGACGCCATCTACCGGCCGATGGCTGGGGCGTTTACGGCTTGGGCCGACCGATCCCTCGAGCACTACCGCCAAGGCACGGCCGTGATTCGTTGTCCATTCGCGATGGAGATGGACTGGGGACTTCCCAGCGAGGACATCGGTTTGACCGCTGGTCGGCCGCGCCTGGATCCAGGCCGATTGCGTGACCGATTGGGCCTGACCTCGGCGCTGGAGCGGACTGTTCTGATGGGCTTCGGTGGCTTGGGTCTACAGCTGGATTCCAAGCTTTTTGAGCGCTGGCCCGAGCACCACTTCTTGGTCAGTGATCCAGGGCTGCACTGCGAGGCCGTCAATGTGACCGTGATTCCAGAGGACCTCAGACCCCTGGAGTTGATGCCCCTCTGCAGCCGGGTGATCACCAAGCCCGGTTACAGCACCTTCTGTGAAGCCATGGCCATGGGATTAGGGGTGCACCTGGTCCACCGCGATGGGTTTGCTGAGGCCCAGGTTTTGGAGGAGGCCCTTCAGCGCCATGCCCCCCATCGACTGTTGAGCCGTGGACAACTCGAGCAGGGGGACTGGCAGCTGGATCTCCCCCTGATGCCCGCTTCGGGAGCTGGATTGAGCCCTGATGGGGCTGAGCAGGCAGCTCGTTTCTTAAGCGCCCTGGCGGGCGAATAGGTGCGGATTGACGCAGATTTTCGATTTCTGTTCTTTTTGCGACCGCACATTCAGATCCAACAGTGAATTGAACCGCGCTTCGCAGTTTTTGATGCTTGTGGACGGTTATTGCACTGTCATGAATTACTTGCGTGATTGACGGTTAATTAGGCAATCTCATTGCATCCAATCGATTAGTTGTCTTTTTGACGCCGAATTGATTTCGCGTTTTTGTAGTCAGCTCTTTGATTTGGTGCGCTCGACGCCGCTTTCCATCGGAAAGCCTTGACTTGCGCTGTTCTCTGCTTTTTATGGTTTGTCCGCACAGATCTCCTCGAAGTTGACTGCTCCTTCGAGCTCTGCGCGTTCTCCTCTCTCACTTTCGGCTGCAGCGTCACTTGGCCTGGGCTTGTCAGCTGTTCTGGCCCCCATGCCGGTGTTGGCCAATGCCGGTCAGTCCAAATTGCAGGCTCCCGAGGCCAGCAAGGTCAGCCTGCTGCCTGCGCTCCCGCCGGTTCCGCGGGCGCCTGTGATGCCTCGCTCCCGCCTGGCCAAGTTGGACGCCAGCGATGGTCAGATCGCCCCTGGTGGTCCCTTCCGTTACGCAATCACCCCAGAGCGCCGGGCTCTGTTGAACACCATTCGCTTTGCCGAAGGCACTTGGGCCCGCGGGGAGGACCTGGGCTACCGCGTGATGTTCGGTGGTGGCCTGATGGGAGGTCTAGATCGCCATCCCGACCGGGTGATCTACTCCGGTCGCTATGCCAGCGCCGCCGCCGGGGCCTACCAATTCATGCCCTTCACCTGGACGATGGCCAGCCGGAAACTGGGTCTGGCCGGATTTGGACCCCACGTTCAGGACCAGGCCGCCATCTTTCTGATTCAGCGCCGCGGTGCCCTCACCTTGGCCGATCGGGGTGAATTCACCCCTGAACTTGCCGCCAAGCTCGCTCCGGAGTGGGCGTCCTTCCCGACCCTGGCTGGCTACAGCTATTACGGCCAGCCGGTCAAGCGTTATGCGGCCTTGAAAGCCTTCTACGAACGGAGCTTGGCCCAATTGAAGGCCGTGGCTGAACCCGCGGTGCCTGTCGTGGAACTCCCGGCTTGCGAGCCGGTGGAGTCCCTTCGCTGTCGCCTGCAGGCTTTGGATCGGATCGGGCCCAAGCCCAAGAGCCTGGGCATCTAGATCAGGGTTCTCTAGCCCTGATCGCCTTCCTTCAGTCGGGTCTTGCCGATCGTGTTCTGGGCGATCAGATACGCAACTGCAATCGCTCCGACAAAGCCCAGGGCGTTTCGGAGCAAGGGCAGGAGATCAGAGGTGCGGGTGATGATCGGCGCAACACCGAAGACCCCAAACAAGATCACCCAGAGCGGTGAGAGCAGCAGAACCCAGGCCCACTCCACTGTGTGTTCCGGTTTACGGGGGTAGGCCGCAAACCCGACGATCAAACCACCAAGGATCGAGGTGGCCAGGGTGAGCAGCCATTGCTCTTGGGGCAGGCCAGGAACCACCTGGCAGCCGCCGATCTCCAGGCACCCTTTAACGGCATGGAGCGAGTCGAGCAGAGCCGCATCCTGACCGTGGTCACGGACGTAGTACTGGTTGCCAAAGCGGGTCTGCAGCTCCACCCAATAGGTGCGGGGCATCAAGGCAAAGAGGGCGTCGCCGACGTTGAAATTCAGCAGGTTGCCGCCGCGCTCGTCCGCGATGAGCAGCAGGGATCGCTCATCGAGGCCCCAGAAGTCCTTCACGGCGAGGCCTGGGGTGCGGTCGTACTGGGTCAGGACCCGCAGCTTCCAGCCACTGACGGCTTCAAAGTCGTTGATCTCAGCTTCCAGAGCAGCCCGCTGGTTGTCGGTGAGGATCTTCGCCAGGTCAATCACCGGGGTCGGGTGATCGGGCAGCAGGTCCGGATTGTCAAAGGCCCAGGCCGGAGCAGCCCCCCAGCCCAGCAACAGCGCCAGGCTGAGGGCTAGGCCCACCAGCCAGCCGCGGAGGGCGGAGGCGCTGTGGGCTGCACGCGGCTCGGTCATGGCACCTGCTTCAGTGGCCAGCATTCTCCCTGAGTCCTCCGCAGCGCCGTGAGTTCTGCTTCGTCCCCTCTGCATGCGGCACCCGACTGGCTGACGGAACGGTTGCAGGCTGCCGGTGGCTGGGTCGCCTTCAGTACCTACATGGACTGGGTTCTGCATGACCCAAGCCATGGGGCCTACGGCGCTGGACGCCTGCAGGTTGGGACCTCGGGAGACTTCGCTACCTCGCCGTCCCTGGGGCCTGACTTTGCGGAGCTCTTGCTGCCTCAGCTCCTGCAGTGGTTCGAGCAGCAGCCAGGCCATGGCCCCATGGCCTTGATCGAGACGGGCCCAGGGGAAGGCCACCTCGCCTTGCAGCTTTCTTCGGCCATTGCACGGGAGGCCCCGGAGCTCCTTGAGCGTCTGGAGTTGGTCCTGGTGGAGCCCAACCCCGGGATGGCGGAGCGTCAGCGCGCCCTCTTGGCAGAGGCGCCCCTGCGCTGCAGCTGGCAGTCCTTTGCCCAGCTCAAGGAGAGGCCCCGTGCCGGCGTGATGCTGGCCCATGAAGTGCTGGATGCCCTGGCGGTTGAGCGGGTGCTCTGGGACGGTCAGTGCTGGCGTCTGCAGGGGGTCTCGCTGGTGGGTTCCTCTGAATTGGAACTCGCGGCTGGTCCCCCGCTCAGCGAATCGCTTCGGCTCGAGCTGGAGGCCCTGATCCCTGGGCCCCAGCGTCCTGCCGGCTGGTGCACGGAGCTGCACGTGGGCGTCGGTCCCTGGCTTGAGCAGGCAGCCTCCTCCCTCAGCCATGGGCAGTTGCTCGTGATCGACTATGCCCATGAGGCTTGGCGCTACTACGCCCTCCAGCGCAGCAATGGCACCCTGATGGCCTACCGCCAGCAGCAGGCCAGTGATGACCCCCTGCAGGAGCCAGGCCAATGGGACCTGACGGCACATCTGTGTCTAGAGACCGTCGAACGTGCCGCCGCTGCCAGCGGCTGGCGTGTGCTCGGACAGCGGCGCCAGGGTGAAGCCCTGCTGGCTTTAGGTCTGGCCCAGCGTTTGCACGCCCTGCAGCAGGGATCACCGGCGGAGTTGGCCGATCTACTCGGTCGCCGCGAAGCCCTGCTGCGCTACGTCGACCCCTCGGCTCTCGGAGATTTTCGTTGGATTGCCCTGCAGCGTTCTGCCGAGGCCATGGCTCAGCCCCTGTTCTTGCAGGATCCGCCCCTGGGCTAGGCGCAGCGAGATAGGGCTGCCAGCACCTGTTCGGGCGCCACGTCACTGCGGATCTCCACGGTGCCGATCGCTGTGGGAAGCACGAAGCGCACGCGGCCATCGCGCACCTTCTTGTCCCCTTGGAGGCAGCGCAGGACCGCCTCTGGCTCGAGCTCGGGCCAGCGCATCGGCAGACCTGCCGCTTTGATGACGGCCCGTTGCCGGCGTTGGTCCTCGGCATTCCAGAGACCCAACTCCAGGCTGAGCTCGCCAGCGGCGACCATGCCGATCCCCACGGCCTCGCCATGGAGATAGGTGCCGTAGCCGCAGAGGGCCTCGACCACGTGGCCGAGGGTGTGCCCGTAATTAAGGATGGCCCGCAGGCCCCCTTCCCGTTCATCCGCTGCGACGACCTTGGCCTTGGCGGCGGCGGAGCGCTCCAGGATGCTGCTCAGCAGGTCTCCAGGCAGGGTCGCCATGGACGCCAAGTGTTCAGCGGCTTCCTCCAGTTCGCGGAAGAGCTCCGGGTCACCGATGACGCCGTACTTGATCACCTCGGCCATCCCAGCGCGGAACTCCCGCTCCGGCAGGGTGGCCAGGGTGGCTGGATCAATCAGGACCAGCTTGGGCTGGTGGAAGGCCCCAATCAGGTTCTTGCCTCCGGGGTGGTTCACGCCGGTTTTGCCTCCGATCGAGGCATCGACCATGGCCAGCAGGGTCGTGGGCACCTGGACCACGGCGATGCCCCGCAGCCAGCTCGCTGCGGCGAAGCCCGCCATGTCACCCACCACGCCCCCGCCGAGGGCGACGATCAAGGACCCCCGCTCCAACTTTTGGGCGAAGGCTGCGTCGTGAATCTGCGCGACGGTGTCTGGGGTCTTCTGGTCTTCCCCGGCCTCGATCACGAGGAGCTCAGCCTCGAAGCCCGCTGCCTGGAGGCTGCCCAAGGCCTTGGCCCCGTAGTGCTGATTCACCACGGGATTGGTCACGATCAGGACCTTGATGCCCGCTTTGATGCCCTGGCCCAGGATCTGCTGGCCGAGGCCCGAGAGCGCTCCGCGTCCGATCACCACGGGATAGGGATTCGCGCTGAGCGCCACCTCGATGGTGCGGATCGCGGCGGCCGTGGCGCTCATGGAACAACCCTGCAGTCGCTAGAGGCTATCCGTCGCTTGTTGCCGTCAGCACCTCCAGCAGTGCTGCGCCGTAGCGCTCCTGTTTGGCGTTGCCGATGCCGCTCACGCCTGCGAGTTCGCTGAGGGATCCGGGACGAAGCGCCGCTAACTCCACCAGGGTCCGGTCATGGAACACCACATAGGGCGGTACGCCCTGCTCACGCGCCTGCTCGCGTCGCCAGCTCTTCAGGGCCGCCAGCAGTGGGTCATCTTCTGCCACGGCCGCATCGCTCGTGATGCTGCGGCGCCGTTGCTCCTTCGCTGGCGGCGGCAGCACCAGATTCAGCTCCCGCTCGCCCCTCAGCAGCGGCTGAACCAGCTCGGGTGGACCGAAACACAGCCCCCCCTTGGCGTCCTCCGGGGAATGGAGGGCCCCAAGACTCACCAGCTGCCGCAGCAGAGCCCGCCACTGGCCCCGGTCCAGTTCCTTGCCGATCCCGTACACACTCAGCTGCTGGTGCCCCAGCGATCGGATGCGCTCGGTGTTGGCGCCGAGCAGCACGTCCACCACGTGGCCCGCTCCGAAGCGTTGGCCGGTCCGATACACAGCCGAAAGCCCTTTCTGCGCCGCGACGCGGCAGTCGCTGCGCTGCTTGGGTTCAAGGCAGCCATCGCAGTTGTTGCAGGGCTCGGCCAGCTCCTCGCCGAAATGGCTGAGCAGCACCTGACGCCGGCAGCCGCTGGCTTCGCTGTAGGCGATTAGGGCCTCGAGCTTCCCGCGCTCGATGCGCTTCTGCTCCTCACTGGCTCCTGAGTCATCGATGAAGCGGCGCAGCTGTGGGATGTCGCCTGCGCCGTGGGCCATCCAGGCCACCGCCGGTAGGCCATCGCGACCCGCCCGACCGGTTTCTTGGTAGTAGGCCTCGAGGCTTTTGGGCAGGTCCACGTGGGCCACAAAGCGCACATCGGGTTTGTCGATCCCCATGCCAAAGGCGATCGTGGCGACCACGACCACGCCGCTGCCAAGGCGGAAGCGCTGCAGGGCCTCCCGCCGTGACTCGGCGTCCATTCCGGCGTGGTAGGCGATGGCATCGATGCCAGCGGCCTTGAGTTCTGCGGCCACGCGGTCCACACGGTTGCGGGAGCGGGCGTAGACAATCCCCGATTCGCCGCGGTGCTCCGCCAGGAACTGCAGCAGCTGCGCATGACCGCCTTGTTTGTGGCGCAGCGTGTAGCGGATGTTGGGCCGATCGAAGCTGGCCAGAAACACCTCGCCCTGCTGCAGCTGCAGGCGCTCGCGGATGTCCAGCTGGGTGCGCGGGTCGGCGGTCGCGGTCAGGGCCAGCCGCGGCACCTGGGGAAAGCGCTTCGCGAGCTGATCGAGTTGGCGGTATTCAGGCCGGAAGTCATGTCCCCACTGCGAGACGCAATGGGCCTCATCGATGGCAAAGAGGGCCAGCGGCATGGATCCCAGTCGCTCCAGCACATCACCGCTGAAGAGTCGCTCCGGCGAGACATAGATCAGATCAAGCTCGCCGTTCCCGAGCTGCCGCCAGATGGTTTGGCTTGCGCCGACCTCGAGGCCGGAATGCAGGGCGGCGGCCGCAACACCGAGTTGCTGCAGCGCTTCCACCTGATCCTGCATCAGGGCGATCAGCGGAGAGACCACCACGGCCAGCCCAGGCGTGCAGAGGGCCGGTACCTGGTAGCAGAGGGATTTGCCGCCGCCGGTGGGCATCAACACCAACCCCGATCCGCCGCCGAGCACATGGCGCACGATCGCCTCTTGCGGGCCGCGGAAGCTGGCGTAGCCGAACACCCGTTGCAGCACCTCCAGCGGATCGCTGCTTGGCTGGGCCGGGCTACTCAGCATGGGGCGACTGGCTGATCGGAAAAGATCCACCACAATGGCGCGATCAAGGCTGGCTGCATGGCTGAGCGTTCCCTCCGTACCGGTGCTTCCTCCGCCACCGCCTGGTCCTTTCTGGCGCCGGCGCTGCTGCTGATTTCCCTCTCGGTGCTGATCCCAGCGGCGATGGCCCTGGTGATGAGCTTCACCCAGACCGGTTTGGACGTCTCTGAACCCCTCCGTTTTGTTGGCCTAGCCAACGTGCGGCGCCTGTTGGCGGATCCGATGTTCTTCAAGGTCCTGGGGACGACCTTGGCCTATCTCTTTGGGGTGGTGCCGCCGGTGGTGCTGGGGGCGCTCGCGTTGGCGGTCCTGGTGAACCGTCAGCTTCCAGGGATCCACTGGTTTCGGGCCGCCTTCTACACCCCGGTGCTGGTCTCGATCGTGGTGGCGGCGATTGCCTTCCGTTGGCTCTACGCCGAGAACGGCTTGATTAATGGATGGCTCGGCACGCTCTTGGGTCCTGGTTTTGAGCCGATTGGCTTCCTCACCAACCCATTGCTGGCGCTTCCGGCCGTGATGCTTGTGACCCTCTGGAAGGGCCTGGGGTATTACATGGTGATCTTCCTGGCCGGTCTCCAGGGGATCCCGGGCGATCTCTATGAGGCCGCGGAGCTCGACGGCAGTGAGGGTTGGCGTAAGCACCTCGACATCACGCTGCCCCTTCTGCGTCCCTACGTCACCTTGGTGGCGGTGATCTCAGCGATTGCGGCCACCAAGGTGTTTGAGGAGGTCTATCTGATGACCCAGGGGGGACCCGCGAACAGCACGAAGACCCTGGTGTATTACGTCTACGACCAGGCCTTCGCCGAGCTGGAGATCAGCTACGCCTGCACGGTTGGTCTGGCCCTGTTCGTGATCGTGCTGCTGTTGTCACTGGTTCGCTTCCTGTTTGCAGGCGATCGCGGCTTGACCTAGTGCATGCGACATTGAACGATTGGAGCTCAAGGCGCATGGGCCCTGCGATCGGCATCGTCGGCGGCGGGCAGTTGGCCTGGATGCTTGCCGAGGCTGCCCAGCGCCGGCAGATCGCCCTGCAGGTTCAAACCCCCTCCACCGATGACCCCGCCGCCGCCTTGGCCGCGGGGGTCGTGGAGGCAGCCGTTCGCGATGTGGCGGGCACGGCGGAGCTGGCGACACGCTGCTCGGCCATCAGCTTTGAGAACGAGTGGATTGATCTGGAGGGCCTGGCGCCACTGGAGGCCCAAGGGGTCCAGTTCGTCCCCAGCTTGAGTGCTCTGCAACCCCTGGTTTGCAAGCGCAACCAGCGGGAGCTACTGCGGCGGTTGAATTTGCCTTCGCCGCGTTGGTTTCCGCTCACCGCGGCCTGCCCGCCAAAGTCAACACCTGTTACGTCCGCGCCGCCCCGGAGCCAAGCGGTGTGCCCCGAGGGATTCAGCTTTCCCTTGATGGCCAAGGCAGCGACCGGCGGTTACGACGGCAAGGGCACCGCGATCCTTCAGGGTCTCGATGACTTGGCGGCCTTAATCGCTCGGGTTGATCCCGAAAACTGGATCGTTGAGGAGTTTGTCGCGTTCGAGCAGGAACTCGCCCTGGTGGCCGCTCGCGATCGCTTCGGTGAGGTGGTCTGTCTGCCGTTGGTTCAAACCCACCAGCATCAGCAGGTCTGTGATTGGGTGCTGGCCCCTGTGGAAGCCAGCCATGCCTTGCAGCAGGCCGCCCGCAACATCGCCGCATCCCTCCTGACCTCCCTGGACTACGTCGGGGTGCTCTCACTGGAGTTTTTCTATGGGCGCCAAGGATTGCTCATCAACGAGCTGGCCCCTCGGACCCACAACTCCGGTCACTATTCGATCGAGGCCAGCAGCTGCAGCCAGTTCGACCTGCAACTGCTCAGCGTGAGCGGTCAGGCCGTACCAGAACCGTCCTTGCAGGTTCCTGGTGCCTTGATGGTCAATCTCTTGGGCTTTGAGCGGCGTTCCGCTGATGACCCCGAGGCGGACTATGGCCGTCAGCGTCACGCTTTGGCGTCCCTGGACGATGCCCACCTTCACTGGTATGGCAAAAGGGGGTCCTCCCTCGGACGGAAGTTGGGCCATTTGACCGTCTTGCTGCGGTCCAGCGAAGCGCAACAACGCCGCCAGGAAGCGATGGAACGTCTGCAGCAGATCCGGGCGATTTGGCCCTTGCCGGAGGAGACAGTGGCTGCCTAGTGGGCCTAAGATTTCGGAGGACTGCTGTGTTGGTCACTGCCTTTTACAGTTTTCTGATCTGACTCCCTTTTCGACTTGGGGCGTCTGTCGCGACAGTGCCGTAGACCGGCCTCGTAGCCGGAAACGAATCTTCGCTTTGACTCCCCTTCTGGTTTATCCAGGTCGGAATCTGGGGCAGAACGGCACAGCGGTTCACCCCTTTGCTGCAACGGGGTTCTCAGCGTTCTTAATAAGCGTTTTGCACCCACAACTTGCACCAACAACTTGATCAGCGCAGCTAATCGGTCAAGCCACTGCTCGATTTCTTCAACACAGATTCACCAGCCGCAAGATATGGCTCATTCTCAATAAACTCTTGCTATTGAGAATCGTTTAGCCCTTGCTGTGTTTGTGGAGCCAATCCCAGATTCAAATAGGGGCAGTCAGCGCCCACACGCTTTCCTTGCTGGGATCCAGGGGCTTCTATGTCCAGCTCACTAAAAAGACCACTGTTGGCCCTTGGTTGGCCACCCCGCCCCTCCTCAGCTCAACAACGAGAACGGGGGATAGGGGTGATTCAAGACGAGGTCAGTACCGAATAGGGGCTGGGAAATATCTGCTGGACATATCCGGGCTGTCTGTATGAGGAATGGAGTGCCGCTGGCTACTTAGCGGTGAGCTGGCTGGCACAGAGGGTGTTCGCACCAATCGCTTTCGGGGTCATTTTGTATTAACGATCACTTGTGGTCGTATTCCTCGTTTGGTGTGAGGACCAATGAAACTGTTCCAGAAGCTTCTTCTGGCGCCTGCAGCTCTGGGCCTTCTGGCTCCTGTTGCTGCAAACGCCGCTGATGTCAACATCGCTGGCCTGAGCCAGTACGGCACCGAAGAGCAGGTGACTTCGATCACCCAGTTCTCCGACGTGCAGCCCACCGACTGGGCTTATCAGGCACTGAGCAACCTGATCGAGCGCTACGGCTGCGTCGCTGGCTACCCCAACGGCACCTACCGCGGCAACCGTGCGATGACCCGCTATGAAGCGGCCGCACTGCTGAACGCTTGCCTCGACCGGATCACTGAGGTGACCGACGAGCTCAAGCGCCTGATGAAGGAATTCGAGCGTGAGCTGGCTGTGCTCCGCGGCCGCGTGGACGGCCTCGAGGCCCGCGTGGGCGAACTGGAAGCCACCCAGTTCTCCACCACCACCAAGCTGCGTGGTCAGGCCACCTTCGTTCTCGGCGCTAACGCCTTCTCTGGCACCAGCACCCAGAACTCGGCTCTGCCCTTCAACAACAACTACAACCGCGCGAATTACGGCGCGACCGTCTTCAACTACGACGTTCGCCTGAACTTCGACACCAGCTTCACCGGCAAGGACCTGCTGCGCACCACCCTGCGCGCCGACAACTTCTTCGGTGCTGACGGTCACGGTGATCACACCCACGCCAGCCCTTACGGCTATGGCCTGACCTTCCTGGAGGTGGCGACCAACGCCCCCACCCAGAACAACGTGGTCGAGGTCAACCGCCTCTTCTACAACTTCCCCCTTGGCGATAGCTTCAGCGTCAACGTTGGTGCTCGCGTCCGCATGGACGACGCCGGCATGCTCGGCATGTGGCCCAGCGTCTACCCCGCTGACAGCGTCCTCGACGTCTTCACCTACGCCGGTGCCCCTGGCGCATACAACACCAGCTATGGCCTCGGTGCTGGTGCCGGTATCGTCTACAACGACGTGCTTGGCGCTGATGGTTGGACCCTGTCCACCAACTACGTCTCCGCCAACGGTGGTAGCGGCAACCCCACCCTCGGGACTGCTGGCAACGGTGGCATCGGAACCGAAGCTTCCTCGAGCACCTCGGTGACTCAGCTGGGTTACACCGGCGGCAAGTTCCCCGTGGTTGGCGGTAGTGCCTGGGGCTTTGCAGCTGCCTATGCCTACAGCCAGAACATGGCTTTGCCTATCGGCACCCCTCTGGCCTTGGTTTACGGCGGCACTGGCACCACCAACAGCTTTGGTCTGAGCGGCTACTGGGTTCCCGAGAGCACCGGTTGGATCCCCTCGGTCAGCACCGGTTGGGGTACCAGCTCCATCCAGAATGGCCCCCTCTACACCAATACCTGGGCTAAGGCTCAGTCCTGGTATGTCGGTCTGCAGTGGCCCGACACCTTCGTGAAGGGTAATGACCTTGGCATGGCCGTTGGCCAGGCTCCGTTCATCACTAACAAGGGTAAGAGCACCGAGTTTGCTACCGCTAACGGTGTGAACACCCCGTTGGACTCCAACTACATGTGGGAGTGGTGGTACAAGTTCCAGGTGACCGACAACATCACGGTGACCCCGGCTCTCTACTACATCAACAACTACGATGGTATGGCTGGCAAGAAAAACACCCGCACCGGTGCTCGCAACGCCACCGACACTGTGTTCGGCGGCCTGCTGAAGACCACCTTCAAGTTCTGATTTATAGAGTCAACGCTCTTATAATCAGTTGCTTCTCACACCACAGTGGCCCCGGTTTCGACCGGGGCTTTGTTTTTTGTGGTTCACAACACTGATGACATCAGTCTTAAATGCAGAAAGTATTAATAGTGTTTCGGGGCTGATCTATTATGCCGCTAAAAGTATCCAGTCTATCTGGTTTATACCTCTTGCATATGGCCTGAACTATCTGTGGCGGTTGGTCAAGGTCCTGGATATTAGGTGATCATTCTTGTCCAATTTCCATGATGACACTTTTGCCAAACTCTGTATCCATCAGGCATGATAGATAGAGTTGCTTCTTGAGACTTGGATGAACCCCAACCCTGGCTTTAGTCGGGGTTTTTCACGGACAATCTCAGCAAGAAAATACAGATCACCGACCCTTTGGGAGTGCCTCTGGCTACTTGGCAGTGAGTTGGCTGGCACAGAGGAAACTCGTCCCAATCGCTTTTCGGTCATTTTGTATCAGCGATCACATTTGGTCGTATTCCTTGTTTGGTGTGAGGCCCAATGAAACTGTTCCAGAAGCTTCTTCTGGCGCCTGCAGCTCTGGGCCTTCTGGCTCCTGTTGCTGCAAACGCCGCTGATGTCAACATCGCTGGCCTGAGCCAGTACGGCACCGAAGAGCAGGTGACTTCGATCACCCAGTTCTCCGACGTGCAGCCCACCGACTGGGCTTATCAGGCACTGAGCAACCTGATCGAGCGCTACGGCTGCGTCGCTGGCTACCCCAACGGCACCTACCGCGGCAACCGTGCGATGACCCGCTATGAAGCGGCCGCACTGCTGAACGCTTGCCTCGACCGGATCACTGAGGTGACCGACGAGCTCAAGCGCCTGATGAAGGAATTCGAGCGTGAGCTGGCTGTGCTCCGCGGCCGCGTGGACGGCCTCGAAGCCCGCGTGGGCGAGCTGGAAGCGACCCAGTTCTCCACCACCACAAAGCTGCGCGGTCAGAGCACGTTTGTTCTGGGTGCAAACAGCTTTGGTGGTACCCAGTACCCCAACCCGGTTGCGGTTCAGCGTCCCGGCCGTGCTCCCAGCGGCTTAACTCGTAATCCTGATCAAATTGGATCCGAATCATCTCCAGTAGGAACTAACTCCTTGTCTCTTTACGGAGATGAAGTCGGGACGACGCAATATCTAAAACGTCAATTTGGTGCTACCACGTTTAACTATGACCTTCGCCTGAACCTCGACACCAGCTTCACAGGTAAAGATCTTCTGCGCACCACCCTGCGTGGCGGAAACTTCTGGAGCTCCAGCAACGCCTATGCCAACGGACTGACCACTCTTGAAGTGGCTGTGAATGAACCCACCAGCCCCAACGTGGTGGAAGTCAATCGCCTCTTCTATAACTTCCCTGTCGGCAAGGAATTCAGTGTCACCGTCGGTGGGTTAGTCCGCATGGATGACGCCGGCATGATTGGCATGTGGCCCAGCGTTTATCCCGCTGACACCATCCTCGACTTCTTCACCTTCGCTGGTGCACCCGGTACCTACAACACCAACGGTCTGGGCTCTGGTGCCGGTATTTCATGGAACAACGTTTTGGGCGCCAAGGGTTGGACCCTGTCCACCAACTACGTCGCCATCAACGGCAACGTTGGCAATCCGAACCAGGGCGGCATCATGACCGATGGCTCCAGCAGCACCTCGGTCACCCAGTTGGGCTTCACCGGCGAGAAGGCTCCCCTGGTGGGCGGCAGCGCCTGGGGTATCGCAGCGGCCTACACCTACAGCCAGAACCTGGAGATCGCCTCAGGAACTCTTTTGGCGTTGTACGCATCCGACGGAGGTGTTGGGACAAGTACTTCCAATAACGTTGGGATAAGCGGCTACTGGATTCCAACACAAGCTGGTTGGATACCTTCTGTTAGCACAGGGTGGGGAATCAGTACGTTCAATCCAAAAGATAACTCGTTGACAATAAATGGTAATACGTACAGGCCAAATATTTCCCCGCAGGCAAGTTCTTGGTATGTTGGCTTGCAGTGGCCTGACGCATTTACAAAGGGAAACGACCTGGGTGTGGCCGTTGGGCAAGCACCTTTTATAACCAGAAACGGTGGTGGTGATCATAGTAAGGTCTGGGGAACAAATGGCAATCTCGACTCCAACTACATGTGGGAGTGGTGGTATAAGTTCCAGGTGTCAGACAACATTAACGTCACCCCTGCTCTGTACTACATAAACAACTATGGCGGACAGATAGGTCGAATAAACTACTCCAATGGCAGCTACAGTGCTTCCAATAATCTTTTTGGAGGTCTTGTAAAAACCACCTTTAAGTTCTGATACATACTATCTGCGACTCTCCTCTCACGCATAGGGCCCCATCACCTCGTTCTATAACCCTGGCTTTAGTCGGGGTTTTTTCATGGACAATCTCAGCACGAAAATACAGATCACCGACCCTTTGGGAGTGCCGCTGGCTACTTGGCAGTGAGCTGGCTGGCACAGAGGAAGCTCGTGCCAATCGCTTTTCGGTCATTTTGTATCAGCGATCACATTTGGTCGTATTCCTCGTTTGGTGTGAGGCCCAATGAAACTGTTCCAGAAGCTTCTTCTGGCGCCTGCAGCTCTGGGCCTTCTGGCTCCTGTTGCTGCAAACGCCGCTGATGTCAACATCGCTGGCCTGAGCCAGTACGGCCCCTCTTCTGCGTCAGGCAGAGCAGCCGAGCAGGTGACTTCGATCACCCAGTTCTCCGACGTGCAGCCCACCGACTGGGCTTATCAGGCACTGAGCAACCTGATCGAGCGCTACGGCTGCGTCGCTGGCTACCCCAACGGCACCTACCGCGGCAACCGTGCGATGACCCGCTATGAAGCGGCCGCACTGCTGAACGCTTGCCTCGACCGGATCACTGAGGTGACCGACGAGTTGAAGCGCCTGATGAAGGAATTCGAGCGTGAGCTGGCTGTGCTCCGCGGCCGCGTGGACGGCCTCGAAGCCCGCGTGGGCGAGCTGGAAGCGACCCAGTTCTCCACCACCACAAAGCTGCGCGGTCAAAGCACGTTTGTTCTGGGTGCATTGAATTTTGGAGGGACGAATACGACATCCCGCGACCTTTACAACCAACGACAAGGGGGCACAACATTTAATTACGACGTCAGACTCAACTTTGACACCAGTTTTACAGGAACAGATCTGCTTCGAACGACGCTTCGTACGGGAAACTTTTCAAGCTCTGGCTTCGGCAACGGCCGATATCCATGGCAGCTTGAAGCGGCATTTCAGGAGTGCACTATCGGTTATGACTGTGAAAATACTCTTAATGTAAACAGACTGTTCTACAGGTTTAATGCCTCTAAAGACATAGTCCTAGGTGTCGGTGGCTTGATCAGGCAAGACGACCTTCTTGCCATGTGGCCAAGCGTCTATCCCGCTGATTCAATACTTGACTTTTTCACCAGGGCAGGCGCCCCTGGTGCCTACAGCTTGAATCTTGGATCTGGTGCTGGCGGATGGCTCAAGAAGGGTGACTGGAGCTTGAGTGCTAGTTATATCGCGGCAACAGGAAATGCTGGCAACCCATCAGGCTGGGGTCGAGATAAAGGAGGAATTGGAACTCGCTATTCCAATGCAACAGGGTCTGTTCAACTGGGCTATCAGAAAGAGCAATGGGGTGCGGCAGCCTTATACAACTACACAACCCCCTTTGATTACAGCCAGGTTTATGGTGGTGGTGCAACCCGTGCAGCCGCGTTTGTCCCTGCAATCGCAGATAGCACGAACTCCTTTGCATTGAGCGCATACTGGCAGCCGTCGAACGCCGGGCTCGTGCCATCAATCAGTGCGGGTTGGGGATGGAATTCGAGCAATGGCTTTTCAGCATCAACACTGCCAAACGTGTCTTACCTTAAACCAGTATTTTCAAACTGGAAAGGGAACATTACCTCTCAGTCATGGTCCGTTGGCCTCCAATGGGATGACGTTTTGGTGAAGGGGAATGAACTGGGTATGGGTGTTGGCCAAATGACATTTATCACGAGCGGAATTGATCTGCCAGCAACCGACGGAAACTATGCATGGGAATGGTGGTACAAGCTGCAGATGACTGATAACATCTCCGTCACGCCAGCACTTTTTTACCAAAGCAGGCCGTATGGTGCGGTCTCTGGTCGTCGCTCAGACAATCCCACCAGCACCTTCTCAGCTCTAGGCGGACTGATTAAGACAACATTTAAATTCTAAATCAGTACTTTTAGAGGCTTGTAAGTTGAAGGACCAGGATGGCATCCTGGTCCTTTTTCTTTCGCAGTCATAGGTTGGTAAGACTTAGGCTTAAGGAATTACAAAGTGCACCATCTAGATATCTTTTCGCATCGCAGAGATCTATTGTTAGCAGTATGCCTGCCCTGGTCAGTGTAGTTTCGTTGATGAGCATCTTTTCCTGAGGCTATTTCTGATGCATTGGAGGCTTGAACATCACATCTCATCCCTATGCTTGCCATTTCTTACCCTTGCGCGCATCAAGATTACAGTGCATGACTCATGAGATTCGCAGTCAACCAAACCAAAGACTGCCATTAGTGTGGTTGCCATTTCTTCTTATGGTGACAACGTTAGTGGCTCAGTCTTGTGCACTTGAAAAAGTTCCTTCTGTTGGCTGCTCTAAGTGGAGCATGCTCTGCTTTCATTGCTGAAATCCCAGCCGTTGCAGAAGAAATTAGGACTGATCAGGAGTCTTACTTATCGCAAGCTAGCTTGACGGATAGAACTAAGACAACGATAGGGATTCAGGCTCGAGGCCAAGCTGCTGGCATGCCTAATCAGGCTGGTGTCGGAGGATTTGTCCCACTATATACAACAGCTAATAGCGTCTTGTTTGCTGATATTCAAGGCAATGTCAGCTTCCCAGACGTCGGTGACATTTCAAGCGTTGTCAATACGACTATCTCGGGCTCAGCGATTCGACATCGTCTCGCCTTGGTTATCGCTGGTTGAATGGCGATTAAAGATGGATGTATGGCTAATGCTGGGTACGATACTCGACCTGTTACCAACAGCGGAATTAATAGTGGGGTCACTGTTGGAGGAGAGAAGACATTCTTATTTCAGCAAGTAGGCATTAATGCGGAGGCTATAGAAGGTTG
The DNA here is from genome assembly GCF_047716805.1 of Synechococcus sp. W4D4. NCBI lineage: Bacteria > Bacillati > Cyanobacteriota > Cyanophyceae > Synechococcales > Synechococcaceae > Synechococcus > Synechococcus sp. W4D4. The sequence goes on from NZ_CP180404.1 coordinate 820,567, forward strand.
CTTTCGCATTGCTAGAAATCAAGAGTTCCAGCAGTTCCTGCATCCTCTTGCTGGAGGAGGGGCTCCGTCTCACCATTTAGCCATCAATATTCGGCACGACGTCACGCTGACAGTTTTAGTTCAACCATGGAAGGCGGCCACAGGGGCATATGAACTCCTCGCTGCTACGTGAAGGTGCTTCTGAAACTTGCGTCTGGGACTACCGCAACGGGTTATCTCACGAATTCTTGCTGCACTTGATCGTAGTTTCGAATCCGGTCGCTGGACTTCATTTACGCGCGGACACGCTGGCGCATGGACTTGCGGCCGCCCTGCTGCAATAGCTTCAGTTCATGCCAGCGCATCTGCTTCCATCATCGCGGGATCCACGCACCACGTGACTGCCGAGGAGCAAACAGTCGAAGAGCTTCTGCACCTACAGGCCTTTCGGCGACAGGCCAGAGCAATTGTGATCGCTCGACCATTGCATAGGACTTGGGTGGATGGCACAGCGATTCACCGCCATCGCAGCGCAGTCCTCTCGGGCCATGGACTCACCAGACCCTTCAGCCTGCACAGGCGCCGCTGACGCCATTTGTCAAAAAGAGGTGTGAGAGAGGCAGTAGGCGTGACCCCACCCACCAAATCAAGCAACCACGCAAGACAGGGTCTCCCCCTCACACCAAAACAATAGACAAGGACAGGTTGGCCACCTTGACCTTTCCCTGGGACTGTCCCCTGATCCTCTGGGTCTGGCTTTTCGTGATGGATGGAGCTTGCCGACACATCCTTTTGGTTGAGTGGCTGGAGCATGCGTCGCTACAGCAAGGGATCAGATGCCCCAATAGCGTCCGGCCATGATCTGGCCGTGGATTAGTTCCCTTCTGTCTTTTCCCCGGTCTGCTGGTGCAACCGCACCAGAATCCATTGCTCAGCCATCGCAACCCGAATCCACGAATGGTGTTGCGACTCAACCCATCGCCTTCTGGCGCTATTACGCCCGACTCAGTTTTCAGACGCCCCTGACCGACCTCAAGCGAGACGGCGAGGTCCGAAGACAGCATCCTCCCAAGCTCCAACCGATTCAGCGCAGTGGCAAGGGATGCGGCGATTGGATTCCCTATCGATCCGATGGCTTTGTCGCCGTGGCTGAACTCAGCTCCGCTCAGATGGAGTGCTGGACCGCAGAGTCAGGCGTCCAGCGTGAGCCGAAGCTCAGGCTTCTCATCCGCTTCCGCGAGATCTTCGAGAGCAAGGTCCTGCACGTGGATCAGAAACTCATGCAGATCTATGCCCTCGTTGATCAGGACGGCGCTCGGTCGGTGGCCTCCAGCCTGATGGGCGAGCACTTTCCAGACGATGTCTTTGTCGCTGAGCTGACCACACTGCGAGGTATTGGCCTTCAAAAAGCACTGCACCTTTGGAATGCCGGTCTTCGGACACCAGCCATGGTTCAAGCCGCCTCAGACGCCGAACTACGCGCGATTCGCGGCATCGGTCCCAAACTCATCGCTCAGATTCGTTCCCAAGCAGTGGCCTGAAGATCAGGGAAAACAAGGTCGCTGCCTTGCTTCCCTCGCCCAACTCATTGCCAGCAAACCCAAGGGCTTCACGTTGATAGGCGGTTTCGTGCAGCGGGCGCCCTTGGCACTGCGTTTGCGGTTGGTTGGTTTTTTGAGTTCCTGGATCTTGGGTTGGGCCCTTAATTCGTTGTTGAGACGGGGTTGATCTGGGGTCATGGTGAAGTCCCAGTTGTCCTCGAAGACTGCCAGTTCTGCATCAGCTGACAAGGGTCTCACCTGTTCCCAGACTTCAGGGGGTCAGAACAGGATTCGCTCGATGACGCAGCGACTGTTAATTGCCCTCGGCTGCAGCCTGGGCTTGTTGGTCTCACCAGTGCTCGCGGAGGTCAATCAACCCGCTTCGGCGGAGGCCCAAGAGCACCTCAGCGATTGGGAGCGAAGGGAGCTGGCCCGCCAGCAACGGAAACGCATGGAAGCCAGACGCTGCATTAGTGATTGGAGGCTCGGTCTCTGCAGTCGCTCTTACCGTTAGGCCTTTCTGAGCGAAGCCGCAGTGGGGGATGTCAGCGTCGTCTCAGTTGCGCTGATCGCGGCGGGGCTCAGTGCGACCTGGCTGGTGCTCTTTTACGGCTTCACGCGGACGACCCGTTACGAGAAGGAGCGCACGCAGATGAATCGCGTGCGCCGGCAAGTCATGAAAGCTCTGGCGGAGCGCCGGCCATAGCCGATTGTTGACAGCTCAGCAAAAGCCGGCTAGTACAGGTGTACTTGCGCCGGGTTCATGTCCCCTGTTGCTTCCCCCTACGCCACGTTTCGGGCTTCCGACTGGGTCTGGCCGGCCGCTTCAGTCGTCACGCCCCCATGCCAGGACACGGTTGGCTCCAAGATTCCGTCACGCTCGCGACCAAGCGCTTCCATCGCGACGAAAAAAGTTGGTCGCAAGACCCGATGGTCTTCGTCGATTCAGGGCGACCTTTTCCAGCTCAGCCCCCTTTGCTCCAGTCCCGTGACCACCTCCACCGAGACCAGGCAATTGAGCTTTGGCGGTCTCTCCTGAGGCGAGGTTGGGTTGAGGTGAGCCCCCAATGGGGCCAGGAGCTCGAGGTTTAGCTCACCTCGAAAGGACCTGCTGGATCCGCTCTTCCAGTTCCACAGCGCTCAGCCCTGTCACCACAAACACCTCTTGGGCGCTGCTTCCCCGTCGCGCGACCACTTTCCATCCACCACGAATCGGAATCGAGACCTTCAAGCGCAGCTCTGGTGCCCGTCCCTTGACCCGCGAGATGACCGCCGGAGTGATCGTGTCGATCTCAGGCTCCCGAATCAACTTCTTGAGGCAGGGAATGAGGCCCTCGAGGTAGGTGCTGTGGGTGATGACCAGCCGTCCCATGTCGAGCACCCTAGAAACTCAGACCCCGTAGCCGGATGCCGTCGCCGCTGCTAGAGATGCTGTCCCCTCGTTTTGCCGCATGGCAGGCCAGCAGGCTCCTGAGTTGCGTGAGCAGCTGCGTCAACGGCTCAGTGACGAGCTCGGTGGCGTCGCACAGTTGGTCAGTGTTGAGCGCAGTTCAGACAAGAGTGTCAAAGGTGTGGCGGTCTGTTCCGGCCGAATCCTGACCTTCGTTTTGGATGCTGAACAGGAGCGTCTGCGGACGTTGCCGATGTTCGAACTGCTGCAACGTCGTTTCGCCTGATTTCCGTCTTCAGCCCCGTTCGACGGGGGCCATGGTCAGGCCCTCTCCGGCCAGGAGCTGGTGGTACAGCTCTGCCTGCTCCAGAGGCCCACTCCAGACCACAGCAGAACCTTGGGAGTCGATTTGATGGGCCAGCTCCCAAGCACGGTCGGAGTTCATGCCAGGAATGTGTCTCACCAGTACATCCACAACATGCTGGAAGGTGTTGTGGTCGTCGTTGAGAACGATGACCCGACCTTTCGGGTAAGGGGCCCGCACCTGTTGACGCTCCATGACGGCCTGGCCACCTGGCGAGGAGCTGATGGAGCGGATGGGTTGCATCTCGAGACAGCCAACAAATCAGATCCAGTTTGGGTCACAGCCCTGGTTACACTGGCTCAAACGCTTGTCGCACAACGATGCTGATCACTGTGGGTTGGGCCGCTCTCGCCGCCGTCTTCACCTTCTCGATCGCCATGGTGGTGTGGGGCCGCAACGGCGACGGCACCATCAACTTCTGAGCTTGAGCTTCGGGTCACTCATCCGTGATTGAGTCAATCAACCTCAACAGTGTGCTGGCGGTGACCTCCGCCGCACTGTTGGTTTTTGTCAGTGGTGGAGTGATCTATCTCTCCACGATTGAATGGCGGGACAGGCGTCGTCGCCAACAACCCGTTCAATCCTCCCGCGCCCGCAAGTGAGCGGCGAGCCGGGGGTTTTTGAACCTTGGGCCTGGAAGCGTTCCGTCGAGCTGTTGGTCACAGCTCCGGAGTCATCTGATTCTCAGGACTCTGTCCCCTGGACTCCAGAACTGCTCCAGCCCTTGCGGGCGGCCGTTCGCCTGAATCCCTCAAGCCCAGCTGCCTTGGCTGCGGCTGAGGTCCTGATGGCAACGACCAATGCCGCCAGCCTCCAAGAGCAGGCCGATGCCCTGCGGCAAGAGCTGGTGGGTGAGACGGTGACCTACGTGGTGAACCGAAATCTCAATTTCACCAATCACTGTGTACAGCACTGCAGTTTTTGCGCCTTTCGTCGTGATGCCGGTGCAGCTGGTGCCTACTGGCATGGCCGTGAGCTGTTGCAAGGCAAAGCCTCTGAAGCTGCAGCCCTTGGGGCAACCGAACTCTGTATCCAAGGGGGCTTGAATCCGCAGGCCCGGACCAATGGTTCGGCCCTCACTTACTACGCCGAGCTTTTGGAGGCCCTGGCCGAGGCAGCACCTGGCTTGCATCTGCATGCGTTTTCACCCCAGGAGCTCCTGTTCATTGCGGAGCAGGACGGGATTCCCCTGCAGGCCGTGCTTGAGCGGCTTCGCGATGCAGGCTTGGCCTCGATCCCGGGCACCGCTGCTGAGGTTTTGAGTGAAGACGTTCGGCGTCAGCTCTGTCCCGAGAAAATCACTGCCCGGCAGTGGTGTGCCGTGATCCTTCAGTGCCATCGCACCGGACTCCCCAGCACCGCCACCTTGATGGCCGGTCACATTGAGACCAGCCGTGACCGTGCTCTTCATCTCCTCACCCTCGTTGCTCTCCAGCAGGAGGCCGAGCGATCCCAGCAGCGTGGTTTCTCCGAGTTTGTTTTGCTCCCCTTTATTGGCGCTCAAGCACCGGCAGCGTTGCGCCATCGCGTGGGACGGGATCAACCGGATCGAGCTGAGATGCTGCGGCTGACAGCTCAGTGTCGACTGCTGTTAGGGCCATGGTTTCCCAACCACCAGCCCAGCTGGGTCAAGCTCACCTTGTCTGGTGCTGCCGAGGCCCTGCGATGGGGCTGCAATGACCTCGGCGGGACGCTGATGGAGGAGAGCATCACCAGCATGGCCGGAGCCGAGGGGGGCACCTGCCAATCGGTTGAGGCCCTCCGTTCAGCTGCGCTTGAAGTGGGTCGGCCGGTGCGAGAGCGCACCACTCTCTACGGATCCGTGGCTTGATGAAGGGCATGCGCGCCACCCTGGGCCTCACCGCTCTGTTGCTCGCGCTACCGGCCTTGGCCTTGTGCCTGTTCCCCAGGGGATCTGCGCTCGGTCTGGATCGGCTTCTGCTTGAGGCGGCTCTCCTTCAAACCCATCGCTCACGCCCCGCCGATCCACCGCCCTCCCTTTGGATAGACCGCCTTGGTTCCCAAGCTGCTCCACTTTGGTCCGCCCGTGAGCAGCTCTGGTGGCAACTCTGGGGGTCCCATGGTTCATCGGGTGCGGTCCTGGTCCTCGAGGCACCCGCCCTATCTCCCCTACCGGCTCATGCCTTCCGCCATCAGCAGCTGACCTTGGTGGCTCCTAATGCCCTGGTTCGCCAACAACTGCAGGAGGGACTGACCTTGGAGCGCCCGTCGTTGCGCGGCCTGGAGCGCCGCTGCGCGCAGCAACTCAAGCGCAGCGATGCCGTCTATTGGAGTGCTGCGGGTCTGTCGTCATTGCTCGGTCCCCTGGCACCCCTGGCCGGCAGCTTGCAGCAGGGTTGCTTGGCCCTTACCAGTGAAGGGTCCAGACTTCTCTGGAGTGGTGAGGCTGACGCGGCTCGCGGCAGCTTGGCGGCTGCCCCGCGCTTTGCGCCCAGATCCCGCGCGATTCCCCTTTCAGCCCCATCACTCCTTGAGCTTCAGGGGCCGAAGCTTGAACTCTTGCTCCGTGGCCTGCTCAGCAGTGGAGCTTTAAAGCAGGCTCTGGCTGAGCGCTATGGATTAAAGGCGGAGGCCCTGAAGCGGCTCTCTGATAGTCCCTTTGCGTTGCGACTGGTTGCCGTTGAACGGGGCCCCTTCTTGGCCGGCCTTCAAGTGCAACTCCTCCTGCGGGATGGCCGCTCTTTTTGGACGACACCCCTGGCCTCGTTGGAGCAGGCCCTGAAGGATCAGGGGCTGACCGTGGCGACTGGGTCCGGCGATCAGCGCCTCTGGAGCCGGGATGGTGCGGCCCAGGGGGGCTGGCGCTGGCTGTCGGATCGTCAGCTACTGCTGTTCTTGGGGCCAGCTCCACGGGATCTCAAGACCGAAGCTTTGGCATCGGAGCAGGGGTGGTCCCTGCGGATTCGGCCGAAGCAGCTGCAGGCCAAGGGTCTGCTCCCCCCGCTGCTGCCATTGGTTGTTCGCCAAGCCCGGCAGCTGGAGTTCACCGGCATGAGCTCCAGTCCAGGCGAGGGGCAAACGGCCCTCAACGGCGAGCTGAAGCTCTAGTCCGCCGACTCGTGTTCGGCTTCAGCGCGTTCACGGCGACGACGCTCAGCGGCCACGGTCTCCTCCATCAGTTCCACCGCCTGGGTCATCTTTTCGATGTTCCCGGCATAGAGGCTGAGATCCTTGTCGACCCGCGACTTGATCAAGCCCATCGCTTCGCCAATCTCGTGGGCGGCACTGCGGAGTGCCTGAGGATCAATGGCTTCAGCACCCTGGGCCCGTTGGAGAAGGCTGAGCAGACCGACGGCAACCAGCCTGGAGTAGTGGAAGTCTTCCCTTTGGACACCCTGCAACAAGCTGGCAATCGGAGCAGGGGCACCCTCCCCACGGTTGCTTAGCCAACCTTTGACCTCATCGAGGCTGTGGTGACCGACCTGGGTGGCGGCGTCCGCTGCCATTTGACGGAAGCCCTCACCATCGAAACCGTTGGCGCTGCAGAGCGCCAGGAAGAGCGGTTCACGTTGAGTGTCGGGCTTGTAGCCGTTGGAGAAGCTGTCGAAGACCTGGGTCAGCCCCACTGCGAACAGCCCATCAGGGTGGAAGCCCTTCTGGTGGCTCAGGAGGTGCAGCTCCACCAGCAACTCGTCCACCAAGCGGCGGTAGAGCGGGGCAATGACGTAGGGGAATGCCTTGTGAAAGGCCCGCTTGCTATCGGCAACGGTGAGGCTCGCACTCACGCTGGAACATCCATCAAGTTGGGGCGACCCTAGCTCGCTGAGAACGCTGAACAGGGCACAACCTCAGTAAGATCCGCCTACCTGCAGAACCTCCCAGTGACCATGATCCCGATCGTGATCGAAGAGTCGGGCCGTGGTGAGCGGGCATTCGATATTTATTCCCGTCTTCTGCGGGAGCGCATCGTCTTCTTAGGCGAGCCGGTGACCTCCGAGTCCGCCAACCGGATCGTGGCCCAGCTGCTGTTTTTGGAGGCAGAAGACCCCGAGAAGGACATCTTCCTCTACATCAATTCCCCGGGTGGCTCCGTCTATGACGGCCTGGGCATCTTCGACACGATGCAGCACATCAAGCCCGACGTGCAGACCGTCTGCGTTGGTCTGGCGGCCTCGATGGGCGCCTTCCTGCTTTGTGCTGGTGCCAAGGGCAAGCGCAGCAGCTTGACCCACTCGCGGATCATGATTCACCAGCCCCTGGGTGGTGCCCAGGGCCAGGCCAGTGACATTCGGATCCAGGCCGATGAAATCCTGTATCTCAAGAAGAAGCTGAACCAGGAACTCTCCGATCGCACTGGCCAGCCCCTGAGCCGCATTGAGGACGACACCGACCGGGACTTCTTTATGTCTCCCGCTGAAGCGGTCGAATACGGCTTGATCGACAAGGTGATCGATAAGCGTCCTGTTCGCCCTGTCTGATCGCAGACAAGAAGAACCATGCCCCGCGGCCGCGGTCAACGCAGCGGAGCGGTGGGCGGCCGTGGCCGACCACCAAGTGAACGCCCAAGCAAACTCTGTCCTGTTTGTCAGCGCCCATTCCAGTGGCGTAAGAAGTGGGCTTCAGTTTGGGAGCAGGTGATTTACTGCTCCGATCGCTGTCGCAATCAGGGTCTAGACAGCAAAAAGCCCGCGGGTTAACCGCGGGCTTTGTTGTGAACTGCTTGGTGGCCCTCAGGCCGAGGCCGTTTCAGCAGTGTTGAGCAGAGGAGAAAAACGCTCCTTCTCAGGGACGGTGGTGAATTCGCTGACGATCGCCCGGAATTCATCGCCATCGAGGCTCTCCTTCTCAATCAGGAGTTCCACGACCCGATCCATGCAGGCCCGGTGCTCGGAGACGAGCTTGACGGTCTCTTCGTAGCAGCTCTGGACGATCTTGCGAACGGAGGCGTCAACACGCGCTGCGGTGGCGTCAGAACCATCGCTACGGGTCATCAGATCACGGCCCAAGAAGACTTCCTGGCTACCTGCATCCAGGGAGCATTGACCCAGATCACTCATGCCGAAGCGCGTGACCATCTGGCGTGCAATGGATGCCACCTGCTGGATATCACCGCCTGCACCGGTGGTGACCTCGGAATAACCGAAGACCACATCCTCTGCGGCGCGGCCGCCCAGGGCACCCATGATGCGGGCGCGCAGTTGTGCTCGGCTCACCAGCATCTGCTCCTCATCCGGCGAGAACCAGGTCAGTCCCTGCGCTTGGCCGCGGGGAATCAGGGTGACTTTCTGAACAGGATCGTGGGCTTTGACCAGCGTGCCGACGAGGGCGTGTCCGACCTCGTGGTAAGCGATCAGGCGCTTGCTGCGGCCATCGGTCAGAGGCTTGCCCTCCATCCCGGCAATGATGCGATCGACCGCGTCATCGATTTCGGCGAGGCTGGTGGCCTCCTTCCGGCGACGGGCGGTGAGAATCGCAGCCTCATTGAGCAGGTTGGCTAGGTCGGCACCCGAGAAGCCAGGGGTCCGTCGTGCGATGGCCTCCAGGCTGACGTCATCGGCGAGTTTCTTGTCGCGGCAGTGGACCTTGAGGACTGCCAGTCGACCCTTGATGTCGGGGACATCGACTTGGACCTGTCGGTCGAAACGGCCGGGACGAAGCAGAGCCGAATCAAGAACATCAGCCCGGTTGGTCGCCGCGATGATGATGATCCCGCTGTTGCCCTCGAAGCCGTCCATTTCGGTCAGCAACTGGTTGAGGGTCTGCTCGCGCTCGTCGTTGCCACCACCGACACCTGCACCACGTTGACGGCCGACGGCGTCGATCTCGTCAATGAAGATCAGACAGGGGCTGTTCTCCTTGGCACGCTTGAAAAGGTCACGCACGCGGCTGGCGCCAACGCCGACGAACATCTCCACGAACTCCGAGCCGGAAAGGGAGAAGAACGGAACGCCAGCTTCGCCCGCGATGGCTTTGGCGAGCAAGGTTTTACCCGTACCAGGAGGGCCCACCAGCAGCACGCCTTTGGGGATTTTGGCCCCAACCGAAGTGAACCGTTCAGGGGTCTTCAGGAAGGTCACGACCTCCTGGAGGTCTTGCTTGGCTTCCTCAACACCGGCGACGTCGTCGAACATCACACCGGTTTCAGCCTCCATCAGGAAGCGCGCCTTGGTCTTGCCAAATTGCATGGCCTGACCAGGGCCGCCGGGCATGCCGCCGCCGCCACGGCGAGACAGCAGCACCAAACCACCAATCAACAGAAGGGGGAAGAGCAGATTGCCAAGCAGGCCGAGTGCCGGAGGCGCCGTGCGGGGGGGATGGATGTCAAAGCTGATGCCTTGCTCCTTGAGGTTGTTGACCAACTCAGGGGCGAGACCTGGGAGATCCACCCGGAGACGCTGAACGCGGTTGTCCAGGTCCGGATCAACGGCTTCGACGACGGCGGTCCGACCACCATCGAAGATGTCCACGGCTGTCACACGGCCCGCATCGACATAGTCAATGAAGCGTCCGTAGCTCATTCGAGCCACGGCTGCGTTGCGGGGGGCAACGGTTGTTCCGGAAGAAGGACTCACCCCACCGAAACCACCGCCCAGCACTTGCCAGCCGAGAAAGACGGCGACGCCAATGGGTAGGACCCAGAGGACGATCGTTCGCCAGCGTTGATTCATGGCCGCCTCAGGTGCAGATCTGAATGTTTAACAAGTGTAAAGCGAGCGAGGCCTGTTCTGGGCAGATCTCAGACAGCGCAGCACTTCATTCCTCTCATTCGAGCTGAAGATCAGGCCGATTTCGGCCACTCCACCTCGAAATCGGTGGTGAGCTCTTCGGCCATAAAGCGCTCGAGCAGCTCAGGACCACCTAAGGAGTGACTCCAGATCTCGATTTCGGAGGCCGCCGGCGCCTCGAAGCCAAGGATTTCCACTGGAAACACCACGCGCTCCAAGAAAAACTGATCGGGTCCGATGCAGCGAAGGATCACCATCCGATCGCCGCGGTTTTGGTACCCACACTGGAGCTGGTTCAAAAACCCTTAGGAATTCAGTGGACCATTCACGCCGCTTTCTCCGACCTGATTTGTCGTCGATGAGACCTCAAAGGATTTTGCGGTTTCTTCTTTCGATTCTCTAAAGATTGCCTGAAATGGCTTTCATTCAGAGGCTGCGCAGGGCCGTGATTGGGTCAAGTCGTGCAGCCCGCCGCGCTGGCAGCACCCCAAAGACGAGGCCGATAGTTCCCGAGAGGCCCATGGTCACCAGCACGCTGCTGGTGCCAATTGCTGCGGGTAGCGGGGTGATCGCCGCCACGATTGCAATGGCCGAAAGTCCCAGACCACTCCCGATCAATCCCCCCAGGGTGGAGAGCACCAAGGCTTCCACCAAGAACTGAGTCAGCACATCACTGCTCCGCGCTCCAATCGCCTTGCGCAGGCCGATTTCAGAGGTTCGCTCACTGACCGAGACCAGCATGATGTTCATGATCCCGATGCCACCAACCAGGAGCGAGATCGCGCCAATGGCACCCAGCATCAAGGTCAGCCCGCCGGTGATGGTGCCCACGATCGACAGGGCATCTTTTTGGGAGCGAACCGCAAAGTCGTCCTCACGAAGAATGTTGTGTCGTTGCCGCAGCAGGTTCGTGATCTGGAACTTGGCCGCACCGGTGCTGGCCTCATCGACGGCCTCCACGCTGATGAAGTTCAGGCTGACTCCGTAGGTGGGATCGCGGCCCGAGAGCTTGCTGACCATGGTGGTCAAGGGGATGTAGGCGGCTTCGTCTTGGTTCTGTCCGAAGACTGCCCCTTTGGGTGCCATCACCCCGATGACTTCAAAGCCCTGATTGCGTATTCGGATGCGCTGTCCGATCGCTGAACCGGATGGAAGAAGTTTTTGCTTGAGGTCGGGGCCGATGACGACCACGTTCCGGGCCCCATCCATGTCCCGCTGGTCGATGAACCGACCGCGTGCGACCTCAAAGCGCCGAACCGTCAGAAATGCGGGATTGATTCCAGAGACGGTTGCGCTGGCACTTTTTGCTCCCGCTTGCAGAACCGCGCTCAGGGTGATCTGTGGGACAACGCGGCGAACGCTCGGGACCTGCTCGGCGATGGCTTCGGCGTCCTCAAGAACCAAGGTCTTGGGGAAATCAATGCCGCGCCGGCGGCTGTCGTTGTTGCCTGGAACCACGAACAGGACATTGGCCCCAAGCGTGTTCAGCTGACCTTCAGCGAGGTTCTGTGCGCCGCGACCAACGCCTACCAAGGTGATCACGGAAGCATTCCCGATCACGATGCCCAGCATGGTGAGTAGCGAGCGCAGGCGATTAGCCCTGAGGGTGGCCAAGGCCATCCCGACGGTCTCACGCATGGGCAGCTTGGCGGGCATTGCCGGAACGGCCAGCTAAGGCCTGTTTTAAACGATGCTCGGGTTCAGCACGGTTCCCTTACCTACAACGCTGACCTTGACCAGGTCGGTCGAGCCGCTGACATCGGCAAAGGTACCGGCGGTTTGGATCACCAGATCACCTTCTTTAAGCAGGTTGGCCTCGGACGCCACTTCCATGGCGCGGTTGAACGTTGCTGCTGCGTTGTCCATGTCAGAAACCACGAGCGGTGTCACGCCCCAGACCAGTTGAAGTTGGGAGGCGACTTTCGTGTCGCTCGTGATGGCGAGGATCGGGGTACTGGGTCGGAACTTGCTGACGTTGCGCGCGGTGGATCCGCTCTTGGTCAGAGGGAGGATGGCGGCCGCCTCCAACTGGCTGGCAATGGAGCTGACGGCGTGGGAGATGGCGTTCGGCACGGTCGAAGCCAACTGACCGTCGCTGCTGCGGCTGGGGTAATCCCGCTCAATCCGACGGGCAATTTGGCTCATGGTGGCCACTGCCTCGACCGGGTAATCCCCCACGGCGCTCTCGTTGGAGAGCATCACGGCGTCGGTGCCATCGAGGATGGCATTGGCCACGTCGCTGACTTCAGCTCGGGTCGGTCTTGGGCAGCTCACCATCGAGTCGAGCATCTGGGTGGCGGTTATCACCGGAATGCCCAAGGTGTTGCACTTGCGAATCAGCTCCTTTTGCAGCAGCGGAACTTCCTCGGCAGGCATCTCCACCCCGAGGTCACCACGAGCCACCATCACGCCGTCGCACATCGGAAGCAGCGAATCCATCTGGTCGATGGCTTCAAACTTTTCGATCTTGGCGACCACCGGTGTGTTGTGGCCGTGGGATCGAATTAGAGCCTTGATCTCCTCCATGTCCGATGGATTGCGGACGAAGCTCAGGGCGACCCAATCAACCCCTTGGCTGAGGCCGAACTCCAGATCCACCCTGTCCTTGTCGGTCAGTGCACGGATCGAGAGTTGAACGTCTGGGAAATTGACGCCCTTGTTGTTGGAGAGAACTCCGCCAACGGTGACGGTGCAATAAAGAGTATGGGTGGGCTTTTCAACCCGATCGACGACCATCTCCACCCGGCCGTCATCCAGCAAGATTCGGCTGCCGGGAACGACCTCATCAGCCAGCTTGTCGTAGGTGACAGTCGCGATGGTTTGGCAGCACTCGACGTCCCTGGAGGTCAGGGTGAAGGAATCACCCTTGGCAACGGTGATTGGACCGTCTTTAAAACGACCCAGGCGAATTTTCGGTCCCTGAAGGTCCTGCAGGATCCCGATATGAACGCCCATCTCAGCCGCAACTTGGCGGATGGTGGTGATCCGAGCCGCATGCTCGCTGTGATCGCCGTGGGAAAAGTTCAGCCGGAAGGTGGAGGCACCAGCTTCGATCAGACGCCGGAGCTGCTCCGGGGATTCAGTCGCCGGACCGATGGTTGCCACGATCTTGGTGCGACGCGTGAGATCGGGCAGGGCCATTCGGGGGCGCCAAAGGGGTGAAGTGACACTATCATCGAGGCCCTCCAGCGCTGTTGTACCAATGGATCTCAACGCTTACCAGCAGGGCGCGAGGCAAACGGCGCGCTATCCCAACGTGGGTTCGAACCCCATCTACCCAACCTTGGGTCTGTGCGGAGAGTCCGGCGAGGTGGCCGACAAGGTCAAAAAGGTTCTGCGCGATCGCGGCGGTGAGTTCAGCGCAGAGGTAAGGGATGCCTTGAAGCTGGAGCTTGGCGATGTCCTTTGGTATGTCGCTCAGCTGGCGAGCGAGTTCGACTTCAGCCTGGATGAGATTGCGCAGTCCAATCTCGACAAATTGGCCAGTCGCGCCGCCCGTAACGTGATCTCTGGAAGCGGCGACCACCGCTAGAGACCTGGAGCAAGGCTTGATGCAGACGCGCAGATCGGTTTCAAGCCGGATCGCCAGCGCCCTTGCGGGTTTGGCGTTGACGGTTGTGGTGATCCTCGGCGCTGTTCCCGGGGCGTTCGCTGCTGGCCTAACGGTCCACGACGTGAGCTTGGATCCCTGTCCTTCCGAGGATGTTGGGGCGCAACCTCAGCTCAAACGTCCCAGCGGTGCTAGCTGCTTTGTCTTGCGGGGCAGCGTTGATAACCCTGGGCGAAAGACGGTCTTCGATACCGATGTCTTTGCACAGATCCTGGATGCCAGTGGAGAGCCTGTGCTGCAGAACCGCTCACGGGTGGGCTCGATTGGCGATGTGGAGCAGGGCACCTCGACGTTTGCCCTGCGTCTCGCGGTCCCAGCAGGAACTCCTGGGCCCTTCACCTTTTCCAACGTCAAGGCCCGAGGATTCAGTGCTCCCGTTCGTACCCGCGCTGGCGAATTTGATGACATCCTCCCCCTGGAGCAGGCCGTAGCTGAGACCGATCTTTCTTAGAAGAACGCGGGATAGAAGTAACCGCGGCTTTGCTCCAATAAGCCTTGGAGCAACTGCAGGGCCAGAAAAGCCACGATTGCGGAAAGGTCCAGGCCACCAAGGGGAGGGATGAGTCCCCGGAAAACATTCAGGTAGGGGTCGGTGATGGCACTCACCGTCGAAAGCACAGGGTTGCCCCAATCAAGGTTGGGGAACCAGCTCAGCAGCACCCGAACAAACAAGACCAGCGTGTAGATCGAGAGGGTCTGGATGAGGACGCCGATCAGATCGCCGAGGATGGACATGGCTGCAGCTGCGTTGGAAGAACTCTATTGAGTGAATGCGGAGGCTGGGATTGGCCTACGCGGCCTGTTCCCATTCCTCATCGCTGACCGCAGGCGGATCGCTGGTCTCAACAGAGGGGCTAGCAGGAACCGGCTTCACGGCTTTGCGTTGAGCCACCAACTCATCGGTCTTGACGGAGAAGGTGCGATGGAATTTTTCGCTGAGGCTTAACCAAAAGGAGCGCCCTTCGCTTTGGCGCTTGCGCTCAATGAAGTTCTGAGCCAGCAGTTCCTTGATGTGGTCGTAGGCCCCCGATCCGCGCAGATCGACCAGATCGGACTGCAGGATCCGCTTTTTGATCGCGATCGTGGCCAGGGTGCGTAGCGCTGCGGTGGAGAGATCGACGGGCAGAAGGTTCTGCACCAAATCCCCCAGGCCGTCTCGCAGTTGAAGGCTGTAGCGCCTGCCCTCCTGGCGAATCTCCAGGGCCGTGTCCCGATGCGCGTAGTCGGCCATCAGGGTGATCAGGCCCAATTCGACCTCATCTCGACTGGCGCCAGAGATTTCAGCCAGCTCCCCCTGGGTCAGGGCCCTGCCTTTGAGATACAGGATCGCCTCTAAACGGGCGGGGAGGGAGTGGTTGCTGCTGGCCGGCTGAAGCGCAATGGCATCGCTATCAGCGGGGATCGGCTCCTGGGTTTCGCCTGTCATACCCCGTGCCGAACAGCGCGTTGTTGGCAAGTTATCCCACGCTCAGGCTGCCGGCCAGTTCACCGAGGAATAGGCGGTAGGCCGGGTTATCGGTTTCGTCGGCGTACTGATAGCCGAGGCCATCCAGGAAGCTTTGCCAATCGTTCATCTCCGCCTCAGGAACCTGAACGCCTACGACGATGCGGCCGACATCAGCACCGTGGTTCCGGTAATGAAAGATGCTGATATTCCAGTTGGGATGCAGGCTCGTCAGGAAGCGCATGAGCGCGCCTGGTCGTTCCGGGAATTCGAAGCGATAGAGCAGTTCACGGCCATGGCCAGCGGCTTCACCGGTGCTGGCCGGCAGGCGTCCTCCGACCATGTGCCGCAGGTGCAGCTTGGAGAGCTCGTCATTGGAGAGATCCAGGCAGGGGAAGCCGGCATCGCGCAGGCTGTGGATCAGTTCCTGTTCGTCGGAACTCCCACTGGTTTGGACCCCTACGAAAATGTGGGCCCGACTGGGGTCGGCCAGCCGGTAGCTGAATTCGGTCAGGCTGCGTTCACCCAGCAGGGTGCAGAACTGACGCAGGCTCCCGGCTTGCTCAGGGATCTCCACCGCCAACATCGCTTCGCGGTCTTCAGTGATCTCGGTGCGCTCAGCGACAAAGCGCAGTCGATCAAAGTTCATGTTGGCTCCGCAGGCCACAGCCACGAGGGTTCGCCCTTCGAGCTTCCGGCGGCTGATATCGGCCTTCATCCCAGCCACTGCAAGGGCTCCGGCTGGCTCAAGGATGGAGCGGGTGTCTTCAAAGACATCCTTAATGGCCGCGCAGATGGCGTCGTTGTCCACGGTGACCATGGCGTCAACGACTTCCCGTGCCAGGGCAAAGGTCTGGACACCGACCTCCCGAACGGCGACACCGTCAGCGAAGAGCCCGACTTGCTCCAGCTTCACCCGCTCCCCCAGCGCCAGTGAGCGGGTCATGGCATCGGCATCCACCGGTTCCACTCCGATGACTTCGACGCCAGGCCAAAGGCTTTTCACGTAAGCCCCCACCCCAGCGATCAGACCTCCGCCACCCACGGCGATGTAGATCGCATCGGGTGGCTCGGAGCATTGCCGAAGGATCTCCAGTCCGATGGTCCCCTGACCCGCGATCACCTCAGGGTCATCGAAGGGATGGATAAATGTCAGACCCCGCTCGTCGGCCAGGCGGTAGGCCTCAGCGCAGGCGGCGTCATAGGTATCGCCCTTGAGCACCACTTCGGCCCCACGGGCTGCCACGGCCCTGACTTTCATCTCCGGAGTCGTGACCGGCATGACGATCACCGCCCGGCAGCCAAGCCGCTGGGCCCCCAAGGCCACGCCCTGGGCATGGTTGCCGGCGCTAGCCGCGATCACCCCCCGTTCCAGCTCTGAGGGGCTCAGGCTGGACATCTTGTTGTAGGCGCCCCGAAGCTTGAAGCTGAAGACCGGCTGCAGGTCCTCACGCTTCAGCAGAACGTTGTTCTTCAGCCGCCTCGAGAGATTGGGAGCGGGGTCGAGCGGGGATTCGATCGCCACGTCGTAGACCCTGGCCCGCAGGATTCGCTGCAGCATTTCCATGCCAGAGCTGGAGTTCAGGGCAGAGCCGGTGGCTGTCATTGCGACTGGAAGATCACACCAGTGTCGCAAGCCCCGCATATCGATCTAGGGGGGTGCCGAATTCACCCCAGGTGGCGTCTTGCTGCGCGTAGGCTGAATCCAAATCTTGGCCGCAGGCATGCATCTCAGCGAGCTGACGCATCCCAATCAGCTGCATGGCCTCAGCGTCGCTGAGCTGGAAGGAATCGCCCGGCAAATCCGCGAGCGCCACCTCGAGGTGGTGAGCACAAGCGGTGGTCACCTGGGTCCTGGTTTGGGTGTGGTTGAACTGACCCTGGCCCTTTACCAGACCCTGGATCTGGACAAGGACCGCGTGGTCTGGGATGTGGGTCACCAGGCCTATCCCCATAAGCTGATTACTGGCCGATACAACGATTTCCACACGCTGCGCCAACAGAACGGCGTGGCGGGCTACCTCAAGCGCTGCGAGAGCTCCTTTGACCACTTCGGTGCTGGTCACGCCAGCACCTCCATCTCTGCTGCTCTCGGCATGGCTTTGGCCCGAGATCAACGGGGTGAAGACTTCAAGAGTGTGGCCGTCATCGGCGACGGCTCCTTGACCGGGGGCATGGCTCTCGAAGCCATCAACCACGCCGGTCACCTACCCAAGACTCGGCTGTTGGTTGTTCTCAATGACAACGACATGTCGATCAGCCCTCCTGTGGGGGCCCTTTCAACCCACCTGAATCGCATGCGGCATAGCCGCCCGCTTCAGTTCCTTCAGGACAACGCTGAAGAAGCGATCAAGCACCTGCCGTTCATGCATGGAGAGCTCCCGCCAGAGCTCAAGAACCTCAAGGAGAGCATGAAGCGCCTTGCTGTTCCCAAGGTTGGGGCAGTGTTTGAGGAGCTGGGCTTCACTTACATGGGCCCTGTCGACGGCCACGACATCGCTGGTTTGATCGATGTCTTTGAGCAGGCCCATGCCCATGAGGGCCCCGTCCTGGTTCACGTAGCCACCACAAAGGGCAAGGGCTATGCCTTCGCTGAGGAGGACCAGGTCGGGTATCACGCTCAGAGCGCCTTTGATCTGGCCACAGGGAAGGCTTACCCCTCCAGCAAGCCCAAGCCCCCCAGCTACAGCAAGGTGTTCGGCCAAACGCTGGTCAAACTCTGTGAGCAGGACCCCAGGGTGGTGGGTATCACGGCGGCCATGGCCACCGGTACCGGTCTGGATTTGCTGGAGAAGGCTCGTCCCAAGCAGTACTTCGATGTCGGGATCGCCGAGCAGCACGCTGTGACCATGGCGGCTGGCATGGCCTGCGAAGGCCTGCGGCCCGTTTGCGCCATCTACAGCACCTTCCTGCAGCGTGCCTATGACCAACTCATCCACGACGTTGGGATTCAGAACCTGCCGGTCACCTTTGTGATCGATCGCGCCGGCATCGTTGGTGCTGACGGCCCGACCCACCAGGGCCAGTACGACATCAGCTACCTGCGCTGTGTGCCGAACTTCACGGTGATGGCACCCAAGGATGAAGCTGAGCTGCAGCGCATGCTGGTCACCTGCCTGGACCACAACGGCCCCACGGCTCTCCGTATTCCCCGGGGTGAAGGGGAAGGGGCGCCACTGATGGAGGAAGGTTGGGAACCTCTGGAGATCGGTCGCGGTGAATTGCTGACCGACGGAGACGACCTGCTGATCGTGGCCTATGGCTCAATGGTTGCGCCGGCCATGGCTACTGCCGGTTTGCTCCAAGAACAGGGCGTCCGCGCTGCGGTGATTAATGCACGCTTCCTCCGCCCTCTGGATGAGGCGCTGATCCTGCCGATGGCAAGCCGGATCGGCAAGGTCGTCACCATGGAAGAGGGCTGCCTCGCTGGCGGCTTTGGTGCCGCTGTTGTCGAGATCCTCAATGACAGAGATCTGATAGTGCCGGTTCATCGGATTGGCATCCCGGACGTCCTCGTCGACCACGCGACCCCTGCCCAAAGCAAGGAAGCCCTGGGCCTCACTCCAGCTCAGATGACGGAGTCGATCCTGAATCGCTTCGGCACTCTGAAGCGTCAGACCGTGGGTGTCTGAGCCCATCCTTGATCAAACAATCTGGGATGTACTGATTGCTGGGGCTGGTCCCTCGGGATCTCGCTTGGCCCAGCAGTTGAGTGCAGCCGGGGCTTCGGTCTTGCTTGTTGACGCTCTCACTGATTTCTCTCAGAACGCCTTCAGCAGTGCGGCCTTACCCCTCAGCGCTGCTGAGGCTTGGCAGCTCCCAGAATCGGTGATTGCCTCCCGCTGGAGCCAGTGGCAGCTCTTGGGTCCAGGCGAACGTCGTCGTTCCTGGTCTTCCGCTTCCCCACTCGGGGTGGTTCTGGACTTCGCGGTGCTGCGCCGCTGGTTGGCTGATCAGGCCTGCTCCAGTGGTACTGAGCTGCGCCTTGGCTGGAGGGTGTGCGCGTCGCAAACGCTGGCCTCGGGTTTGGCCAGGACCCAGCTGCGCGGCCAAGGGGGTTGCGCAACCTCCATCACCAGCCGTTTTGTGATCGATGCGACCGGCGAAAAGCGAGCCTTGCTGGGCGACCCTGAACCAGCCGGAGGCGCGCTCATCAGCGGTTCTGGGGTGGAGTGGTTGCTCCAGGTGTCTCCCGATCAGTGGCAGGACTGGGCAGGGCGCCTCAGTTTCATGCTGGGCAGCCGCTGGGTTCCCCAGGGCTACGGCTGGGTCTTTCCGATGCAACCGGGGCTCTTGAAGCTTGGTGTCTGCCGATTGCATGACAAAACTCGCCCTCAACCTCCGCTGCATCAGTTGCAGCAACAGCTGCTTCAGCGTCTGGAGCTTCAGCCTCAAGCGGTCGTTGATCGCCATGGCGGCTTGATTCGGAGCACCATCAGCAGACGTGAAACGCATCAACGCGGAGCCCTGGTGGGCTTGGGAGATGCCGTCAGTACCGGAAACTTGCTTGGTGGCGAAGGGATCCGTCATGCCCTCGCCAGTGCTGATGTGTTGGCGCCCCTCTTGCTCGCTGCCCTCGGAGGCCGGCCCAGGGCCTTAGCGGCATACCCGAAGCGGTTGCGCCAGCGGCTCGGATGGCGCTGGTCCTTGAGCGGCCGTCTGGCAAAACGCACCTGGTTGGGGCTTGCGGATCAACGGGCCGATGGCCGCTTGGAGCGGTTGCTGGAGGGCCTTCAGGCAACAGCCACTGCCGAGGCCCTTTCACAGCTCTTGTTTGAGTACCGCTTTGAGCGCTATGGCCTGCGGGCCCTTCCTTACTTAATCGGTCTGCGTTGAGTTGGCGATGAGTACAAAAACAGCCCCCCTGGACCAGGAGGGCTGAAGAGGACCACGACCACAGCAGAGTGGTCGGGAGGGAGTGCTTCAGACCACGCCGCGGGCGGCCAGGCCGAGGATCGCGCCCATGCCAAGGATGTGGCCAAAGGAGGTGGTGGCCAGCAGTGCGGCGTGGCTCATGCCGCCGAACATGGCGGAGTTGGGCAGTTGGGCACCCTCGTTGGGGTACTTGATGGTGGCCTTGCCGAGGCCGATGGCGATCACATTGGCGATGATCATCACCAGGCCCACCTTGGGAGACCAGGCCACGGAGGCGGGGGCGATAGCCAGCAGAGGAGCGAGCATCGAAATCTTTGGGTGACACCTCATCTTCCGAGGGCCTTTGGCCGATGGCGCCCTTCGCTTAAGACTTGTTCACCCCCTTCTCCATAAACCCAAGCAGGATCATCACGTTGCTAATGGTCAAAAACAGCTCGGCTCCGCCATGCAGCGGGTCCACATCCGCCAGCTGACGGCCGTAAAGCCCTTCAGCAACGATGGCGGCCGCAATGGTGATCAAGACAAAGATCAAGGTGAAGCCAAACCCCCAAAGAGCCAGCCTTGGAAAGCGCTTGGACTTCCAGGCCCACCAGAGAAACGCGAGGTAGGGGAACAGCGAGGCGGCGAAGAGGGGGGCAGGATCCACGGCTCCGAGTTGCCGCAGACCCTCACTGAGGGCTGGGATCAGGCCATTCATCCTGGGTTGACTCTTTTGCGTTGAAGATTCCAGGCCGCCAGCGCCATCGTTCCGTTGCCAAGGACCGTGCAGCCTGCCTGCAGCACCACCAATCCATAAAGCTCTTCAGCGTTATCAAACAGGTGCCAGGTGCAGGCCGCCATGGCGCTGATCAGGGCCGGAACCATCGCCAGAGCGAGCCAGTTCCATTCAGCTTCCCCTCGGCGTAGTCCCCAGCGTTGGATCGCAAGCATGGCCAAGCCCCATTCCAAGACGGAGGCCACATGGATCCACCAAGTGGGTAGAGAAAGGGCGTGCATCCGCTGTTTCTAGCCACCCCGTCTAGACGACGTGGGTACTGAGATGCTCAAACACCGTCTGCAAGACGCTGGCCATCTCGGCCTTGAGCTGGCAATCCGGCGTTGTCTTGGATGCCAGTAGCAGCAGAGCGCAGGCATCCACCAGCTGAGACGCTTCATCCCTCGTCAGGCTGATCAGATGCTCTTCCCCGCAGTGGGTGACGTTCAAACTGGCAGAAACGCGGTGTGTCTGTAGCGCAGGCTACAGAGAAGTTTCCTCTTGCTTCAAAGCACGAGAATGTCTTCGGTTTTGTTATCGCCGTTTACAGGGTTATTGGGCTCGGTGAACCTGAAGCTTTCACGGCGGTGAAAATCAGCTTCATCCGAACAGTGCTGTAGGGCCCAAAAACTCAAACCGAAATCTTTCTGTTCAACGACAGCGGTCAGAGAGTATTCCAGTTCCCCTACGGCAACAAAGGTCTCTCCCAGATCGAGGCAGATTTCTGCTTCCAGACTGCATTCAGAATCCCCGACGCTCGGTTGGAAGCTGATCGCTTGAATCCCCATCCCTGTTTCGCGGGTCAAGCCTCGGCGGTAGTCCTCTAAGCGGTAGAGGTTCCAGTCACCACTGGGGCTGATGTTGAACTCCCAGTACTGAGTCAGACCAGGGATGCCAAAAAAGGCCTCCAGGCAGGTGGAATTCCACAGACCATCGAGCCGGCGTGGTTCAGGTGTCTCTGGCGGGCAGATCAGCTGGTCTTTGGGGCCTTTGAGTCTGAACTGGAGCTGGAGCTCTGAGCGACTCCAGCGCAGGGCAGCCTCAAGGGAGAGTCCATCCAAAGCTGGTTCGTCTTGGAAGGGGTGCAGGCGAAGCATCGTTAGGCCGCATCCAGCGCGGCTTTTGATTTGGTGCTCAGGCGGAGCAGGAGAGCTTGAAGCGCGTCCCATTGCTCTTCAATGCTCTGGGTTAGTGCAAATTGCACCCTGGCGCGCCTGAGGTTTTGCCCAGGTTGGCTGACCTTGAAATAGCGATCACCGTTGAGGTGGTCGGTGAAGAAGCGAAGCCCCAGTTCAAAGCTGATCAGGCGAGCGGATTCGGGGATAAAACGTCGATCTGATGCCGTCAGCAGGGAACCGGCAGCTTCGAGATACCCGCGCAAGATGGCCTCGGCCAAGACCAGGTCAAAGCGCACCCCCCTGAGGTCCGTGGTTTCCTCGCCAGCAGGGTTGCAGCACGAGCGCAAGCAATCGCCGATGTCGTAGTGCACCAGTCCTGGTTTGACGGTGTCGAGGTCGATCAAGGCAATGGCCTCGCCGCTGACGTTGTCGAGCATCACGTTGTTGATCTTCGGATCGCCGTGGATTGGGCGCTCCTGCAGTTCACCGCGAGCCTTGGCTTGCTCGAGGACTGAGCAGAACTCCTCCCGTTCTCGGATAAAGGCGATGCAGTAATCGGTATCGTCCGAGGACTCAGCACGGGTTCGCACAAGCGCCTGGCGGTATTGATCCAGGTACCGCGGTGTGATGTGAAACCCCTCGAGGGTGTCGTGGAGCTCTTCGGCAGGCAGGTCACCGATCAGCTGGTGAAATCGCCCGAGCCCTAGGCCAAGTTGATAGGCCTGATTTTCATCTTCGATCCGATCAACGCTGCGGGCATTGCCGATGAAGCTCATGCAGCGCCAGATTTCACCCTCTGGGCACCGGTGCCAGAGATCGTTTCCACCGGTTGCTGGTGCCAGCAAGCGGGGGTGCTCCCAGCGCGATCCACCTAAAGGGCGACCTTTGCGCTCAATGTGGGCTTCAAGGGTTTGCAGGTTCCGCATCACCTGCTCGGGGGCAGGGAAGACAGCGGTGTTGAGGCGCTGTAAGACGAAGGCTCCCCTGCTGGTCTGCACCAGGAAGGTGTCATTGACATTTCCGCTCCCCAGGGGGCTGACCTTCAGCACCGCTCCGGGGGGATGAAAGGCCTGGGCAGCGGCGAGGGGGGCTTGATCCATCAGCCTCCGTCACAGCTGTCTAATCAAGCTGTCACGAAATGCTGGCCACAACGTTGTTCGAGGGTCAGCTGGTTGAGAGGTCTGACCTAGCTGGCGGGGCGCTCGCGCTGGATCTCCCGCTGGAGTTGATAGCGGATCTGATCGGGGGCCTTGTACTGACGGGGAAGGCAGTTATGGAGGGTCTCGAGCCGGCTCCAACAGAGGGTTTTCTCAATGCCAGCACTCGAGCGACCTTCCAGCAGGAGTTGCTTGAGGGCTTTGCGATAGAGGAAGTACTTGGATTCCAATTCGCCAATGGTTAGACCTTCCGAGCTTGCTGACATCTGAAGGTCCTGAACCAGAGTTCAACCTACGCGAACGCCCGGGTGTAACGGGTCACAACGTTGCAGAGCCAAATCAGGAACTTTTTGGCGAATTTCTGGTGGATCTCGCCTTGGCGGGTTCTCATGGACCCAACTTTGGGACTGCCGCATGCTTGCTGCTGTTGCCAACGCCGCGCTGCTGGTGCTGTACGGAGTCGTCGGACTTCAGATGCTGCGTGCGTTTGTGAGCCATCGCCGTCGGTTGCGCCAAAAGGCCAAGCGGCTGGTCCTCGAGCTGGCCTTCTCGTCTGAAGAGCGCTCAGGTGCCCGGGTTCGCCCAGACCGCGATCGCGACATGGCGGCTTAGGTCAGTTCGAGGGCTTTTTGCTGATAACGGCAAAAAAGGGATCACCTGGCTGTCCGAGTAGTCCCATGACCCCAGAGGCCTTGGTGGTTTCAGCGATCCGTTCGGCTTGCTGCCAGCCCTGGGCTTCAAGGACCTGGGCGACGTAATCGAGATGGTCCTGGTCACTGCTGTCGGTCCAGATCAGTGGGGCCTTGGTGAAGAACATTCGGTTGGAGAACGCCACGATGACCTGGCCGCCTGGCCGCGTCACCCGCAACAGTTCGCTGGCGATGGCTTCTGGGTATTGCAGGTACTGCCAGCCGGCCACGATCAAGGTGGCGTCCACGCTTTGAGCCGGCAACGGGAGCTCCTGGTTCTGGTTGAGGTTTTGCAGCCAGTAGCTGTCGAGTCGGGGGTTGGCGGCTAGTTCTTTCTCGTTTAAGCCGTGGCCAATCACCCGCTCAAAGGGTTTGTCCTCGGGCAGGTGGGAGACCCAGCTGGACATCAGATCCAGGACAACGGCGTTCCTGGGGATGCGTTCGGAGTAAAGGGACGTGAGGCGCGTCCTGAAGGCCTGATCGAGGTGATGCACGAGCCTCGGCTCGGCATAGAAGAGCACGTCATCCGATCCATCCCATTTGCGTCTCTGGGACTCCTCCAGCACCAGAACGGTCATGGCTGATTCATTGGTGTACGCAGTCTGCAACCTGAGTCCCAATGCTGTAGGCATGGGCGCAGCTGCCTTGAATCCGTGACGCGACCTGCAGGCTTGGTTCTTGCTGTTGCCCTTGCAGGACTCAGCGTTGCAGCCGGCGGGGTGGCTTGTTCCCCCCTGAATGCTCCTCAGACCGGCGCGGTAGCCCAGTCCGCACCGCGGACCTACCCAACGGTTCCGGCTGACGCAGGCACCATCGCTCGCCGTTTGGTTGAGCTGGAGAGACAGTTGCGAGATCCGGCGACCCCGCCGTCGCAACTCCCGGATTTGGCACACCAGCAGCAGGTGATCTACCGCGTGCTGTCCGCAGATCGCCAGCGAAGTACCCAAGTTGTGCAACAGCTCCCCGCTCGTTGGCGTTCCGTTGCTGAACGCCACTTGGCCGCCAGGCGTGCGTTCTTGGCGATGAGCAAGCGCCGTCCCACGCGGGTTCCGGCCTGGCGAATCATTGCGCCAGAACCTCTTTCACAGTTGTTGGATCACTACCGCAAGGCCGAGGCGGCAACGGGAATTGAGTGGGAGGTCCTGGCTGCGGTGAACCTGGTGGAAACCGGGATGGGTCGCATTGACGGGGTCTCCGTTGCCAATGCCCAAGGGCCGATGCAGTTTCTGCCCACGACCTGGGCTGAGCCAGGGATCGGTAAAGGCGACATCCGTAACCCCCACGACGCAATCCAAGCCGCTGCCCGCTACCTCGTTCGTCGCGGGGGCCTGAAGAACATCCGCCGCGGCCTTTGGGGCTACAACAACAGTGATCTCTACGGCGAGGCGGTGCTGCTCTATGCCTCACTGCTGAAGGACGATCCCCAAGCGATCGTTGGTCTGTACCACTGGGAAATTCACTACAACGCCCAGCAGGGAGATCTGTGGCTTCCCGTTGGCTACGAGCAACTGCAACCTCTGCCTGTGGAGCGCTACCTCCAACTGCATCCCCGCAGCGCCCCACCACAGACGGCAGGATGAGACTGCTTAAACCTTGAGCTGTGACTGTTTCACCATCTGGATTTCAACTCCCGTTAACGGAGCAGTCCCTTCGTCAATTGTTTACCAAGCCCTACGGCGCTCCAGCTCCAAGCCATGAGCAGTGGAAAGCGGTGTATGCCGCGGATGTTCATTTCGAGGATCCGACCCAATCCCGCGACGGCCTACTGGCCTACCTCGAGGCCCAAGACGGTTTGGTGAAACGCTGTGATGATGTCTACTTGGCGCCTCACGCTGTGGCCATGAGCGGCCAAACCGCCTTCATTGAGTGGACGATGGGGCTCAAGATCAAGGGCATTGAATTTGTCTATCCGGGTGCGACCCGTCTGCTCCTCAATGGTGAAGGATTCATCGTTGATCATCGCGATTATTTCGACTTCGTTGGCCCAACCTTTGCGCCTGTTCCCGTGATTGGCGGTTTTGTGCGATGGCTGTACAAACGCTTCGTTGACTAAGCCTTAGGCGCCGAGTTGCTCCTCGGCCAGCTCGGCCACTATCAATGCCTTGCAGGTCTGCTCCATGAGTTCCAGATATCTGGGGTCATCCGGACGCAGCTCAGCGGCTGTGGTCCAACAGTGAATCACTCCGGCGCGGACCGCGCGGCGCTTGATCAGACGGCGTTCGTCTTCCTGCACCGGAGACGTCTCGAGCCAGTCGTCGATGCAGCTGTGCATGGCGGCGAAGACGTCGACCATTCCTTGCTCTGCTCCCCTGGTGGCCACGAGGTCGTGGGCCACCAATTGCCCGGCGTGGATCCCGAGCCGATCACTGGCGGGGCTGTCGTGGCTGGTGGCCGGCCCGAAGCGCTGATCAAGCCATCGCCCCAGCTGGACACAGGTTCTCAGGCTGACGCCAGAGCCGAAAGAGAGGGTCATTGGATCGAACATCTGTGTAGGTCCTACCCGCGTTTGGAGCGCAGCCAAATCTCGAAGTCCATCGCGAACTTCTCCCGCAGAAACACTGAGAAGTCAGCGTCTGACACGCCGTCGAACACCGCCTGGATCGGCAGGGTAGTTCGCTGCTGAATGGCCTCCTCGACAAGGATGGCAATGGCCTTGGAAATGGAGTGGCGCTTCTCCTTGGAGAAGTCGCGCACCCAGCCTGCCGCGGTCTCGCTGAGGATGACTTGGTGGCGTTCGCTGGCCAATCTGCGCCTAGGACCTACACGTAATATTACTCATTCTGAGTAGTTCATGCAAGCCGTGTGGCCGCTAGCTACTCGCCGATGTGTAGTGACGCAGGGCAAAGCGCCAGAACCAGCGGCTCGCCATCAGGCTGCAGGCCGCCATCAGCAAGGAGCCCATGGCCCACGGCCAGGAGCCTTCGCCCAGCAGAGCCTGTGATGGAACGGTGGTCATGAACGCCACCGGAAGAACAAAGACGAACACCAGGCGCAGAGCTGGCGGGTAGGCGCTCACCGGATAGCGTCCAGCCACGAGGGTGTACCGAAGAACCTCGGTGGCATTCCAGACTTTCACGAACCAAATCGAGAGAGCCGCCAGCGAAAACCAGAGGCTGTAAAGGATCGCGGCGCCGCTCAACAGCAGTGCTCCCCCAAGCAGTAACGATTCGGCTTGGATGACAACAGCACTGCGCTGAAGGCCCAGGACAACAAGGACGCAGCCCGCCACCAGGGCTGGACATCCCCAAGGAGAGAAACACCGCAGGGAGAGCCAGAACTGACTGTCCACCGGTTTCAGCAGAACGAAATCGAGGGTTCCCTCCTGAACATGGTTGACGATCTTGCTGAGGTTCGGCTGCAGGAGGCAGCTCGTGAATCCATCAAGCAGGGTGTAGAGCCCCAGCACGATCAATGCTTCATTCCAACTCCAGCCCCCAAGGTTTGACTGACCTGAGAAGAGCAGCGACAGCACGAAGACACTGCCCGCCAGATTTCCGGCGACCGCCAAACACTCGAGCAGCAGATTGAGCTGGTATTCGCTCTCAGCCTCCAGGGAGCTGCGCCAGAACTGCAGCAAAGTGCTCAAGCTGCGGGAGCGCCTCATGCCCCCATCGCTCCGTAGCGCCGCACCCCTCGACGCCAGCCCCACCAGCAGAGCGGTCCGAGGATCAAGCACCAGATCAACAGGCTGAGGAATCCGCCAGCCAGATCCACGGGCAGACCCGACAAGAGGCGTGCGGGAAAGTCGACCATCGCCGGAAAGGGGGTGGCCAGGGCGAAGCTCTTGATCGCAGGAGGGAAGGTGTCCAGCGGTGCCACTAGACCCGAGAGAAAGAGATAGGGAATGACCAGGAGCCGATCCAGCGCCGCGGCTCGCTCACTCCAGAAACAGAGCATGCTGCTGAGGGTCTGCAGTAGAAACCGCAGGACGAACGCGCCCCAGATGGCCGCGATGCCCAGCACGAGGTTCTCCAAGCTGGGCCTCCAGAGCAGCCCAGGATTGATCCAGGCCAAACCCAGCAGCATCAGGGCAACAAAGGGAATTCGCGTGCCCTGCTCAGCCAGGTGTGCCGCGAAGTAACGCCACAGGGGCTGGAGCGGTTGCAGCAGAAACGGCGAGAGCTTTCCGCTGACCACGTCCTCTTCAAAGACATGGATCAGCCAAACGACGCTGAATTGACGGACCAGGAACGCGGCCACGAAGTAGTGGCGTAGTTGCTCTGGGGTCCATCCCGCCTGGCTCGCCGCTCCACTGTTTTGCCAGACCCCGAGCATGATGAGGGGCAAGACACCTGAGAGAGCCCAGAGCGCGATCTCGGCGCGGTACTCCAGCATGTAGGCGTACTGCGTACTCAGCAGTGTGCGCGCGATTCGGATCGCGGTGCCGGCGGAGCGCACGTTTAGGTTCTCCCTGCCTGTTGAAACAGGCTCCGCATCAGCTCTTCGATCGGTGGGTCACTGACCTCTAGGTCCAGAACCTCAAAGCGGGTCAGGAGTGCAGCAACCGTCTCAGTTAGTTGATCCCTTGGCACCAAGAGTTGAACTTGATGGTCTTGATGGGATTCAACGGTCCCGAATGCTTCAAAGACGCCACGGGGTTGGGCCTGATGCAGCTCCAACCGGACTTGTCGATGGGGCGCCAGTTTGCTGGTCAGCGCGTCGAGGGGCCCGTCATGAAACAGCGCCCCCTCATGGATCAGCAGGACCCGCTCGCAGAGAGCAGTGATGTCTGCCATGTAATGGCTCGTGAGCAGGATTGTTGCGCCTGTGCGCTGGTTGTAGGTGGCCAGAAAGTCGCGAACCCGCCCCTGCGCCGTGACGTCCAAGCCCAGGGTTGGCTCATCCAAGAACAGCACCCTCGGCTCGTGAAGCAGTGAAGCCAGGAGCTCAGCTTTCATCCGTTGGCCAAGGGAGAGCTTGCGGACTGGCCGATGCAGTTCTTCTCCGAGTTCCAATAAATCGGCTAATTCGCTGACTCGCCGCTTCATCTCCCGCTCAGGGATGCCATAAACCGCCGCATTGACCCGGATCGAATCCCACGGCGGTAGGTCCCAGATCAGCTGCTGTTTGTTCCCCATCACCAAGGTGATGTCCTGCAGAAATCGTGCCTGTCGGCGCTGGGGCTGCGACCCCGCCACCAGCAGCTCACCGGCGCTTGGGTGAATGAGCCCGCTGAGCATTTTCAAGGTGGTGGTTTTGCCCGCACCATTGGGCCCCAGAAAGCCCACCATCTCCCCTTCTTGGATCGAGAAGCTGACGCCCTTGACCGCATGGAGGTCGCGGTAGCGCCGTCGCAGGAGGTGACGAACTGTTCCGCGTAATCCCGGTTGTTTCTCGGCAATCCGATAGGTCTTGCTCAGGCCTTGAGCGGAGACGATGGCTGGTGACGTGCAGGTCAATCTCAGTCGGTGATGCAGGCCTGGGCTTGCTCCAGGCGTTGCTCGCTGGGCTCAACGCCGAGCTCCGCCTGCAGCTCCTGGACTTGGCGAACCCGTTCGCAGGCCAGGTCATTTTCGCCGCGGTTGAACAGATCCTCCGCTTCTGTGCTCAGGGTTTGGAGTCGTTCTTCGTCTTCCTGGCGTTCCTTTTGGGCCTCCCTCGATGGGCCTTGTTCGGACTCCCGTTCAGGACTGACCTGCCCAGCGGGGGGCCCGCAGCTCACCAGCAGCACGCCCAGGGCCATGAACCCAGTCGCTGTGCCCAGGAGCTTGCCCACCTGCTTCATCAGAACTGCACCTATCCCAGCACCTTGGCTTGCTCAGCCGTGAGTCGCCCGGCGTCGAGCAGGGCTTTGGTGATCCGCTCAATGTCCATGACCGCGTGGAAGTCATAGCCCTTGGCCTTTAGCCGCTCGCGCGCACTCTGATCGCGCTGCCCGCCGTGATCGATGAAAACAACGACGTCTTTCACCTCAAGGCCGGAGCGCTCCAATTTGGCAATGCCCTCCAGCACACTGCCTCCGCTGATCAAGATGTCATCGACAACGATCACGCGATTCCCCTCCTGGAAGTCCCCTTCGATGAGGCGTCTGGCGCCGTGCGCTTTGACTTCCTTACGGGGATAGATCAGCGGCTTGTGCAGTTGTAGGGCCAGCCCTGTTGCGGTCGGCAGAGCTCCATAGGGAATGCCCGCAATCCGGTCAAAGTCCAGCCCCTCCATGAGTTGCGCGTAGCCATGCAGCACTCGATGGAAGAGGTTTGGGTCCGAAATGATTTGCCTGAGGTCGATGTAGTAGTTGAACACCGCTCCCGAGGCTTGGACGTACTCGCCAAAGAGGAGGCATCCGATATCGAAGAGCTCAACGATCAGCTCGGCCATCGGGTCGGCCGTGCTCTTGGCATCCGTTTGGTTGGCAAGCCAAAGTTCGCAGGTCTCGGCTTTCTCGGAACGGTGCTGTTCCATCCAGCTGGTGCGGCGCCGGTTGATTCGACCTTTGAGAGCCTCGGCTTGTTCGGATAGGTCGTCTTCAACCAGGAGGTTTTGGGGCATGGGAATCAGCAGCCCGTCCCCTGAATTGCTCAGGCCGGCTTCAAGCAATCCATCCACGCGCTCCTCTTCACTCCAGATGGAGCGGAGCATCAAGACCCGTTCTGGGGCCGCTTGCCTCACCTGTGAAAGCACCTTCGGATCACTGGTGCCGACTTCCAGTAAGACCTGATCGGGTGTTCCCCAGAGTTGGCTTTCGCGAACAATCTGGAGGAAGAGTGGATCGCTGTCGTTGGGGTGGTACTGGATTCGTTTGGCCG
Organism: Synechococcus sp. W4D4; assembly: GCF_047716805.1. Lineage (NCBI taxonomy): Bacteria > Bacillati > Cyanobacteriota > Cyanophyceae > Synechococcales > Synechococcaceae > Synechococcus > Synechococcus sp. W4D4. Next base: position 850,920 of record NZ_CP180404.1, read on the forward strand.
CCGGGTTGGAGCTGCGGCAGGTGATCACCACGGCCTTGTCCCGATAGAGCAAGAACGGGGCGGCGATGTCCTGTCCGGCGAGGGGCGAGAGGGTGACCGCATCGACCCCCAAGTCCTTGAACAGGTAGTGGGCTAAGGCCGTGGAGGAATTCAGATCGCCATGCTTGGCATCAATGATGAGGGGGAGATCGCGCGGCACCAGGTCGCGCACCTCAAGCAGCAACTCCAGGCCAAGGGGGCCAAGGGCCTGATAGAAGCCGAGGCTGGCTTTGATGGCACAGACATGGGGACTGGTCTCCTCCACGACAGCCTTGATCCAATGGCGGGCCTGGCTGAGGAACGAGCGATTCCCCATCCCTCGGCTCAGAGCCCAGCTCTGGAGCATCTCTGGGTTGGGGTCGAGTCCCGTCATCAGCAGGGACTGACGCTCTGCGATGGCTTCAGTGAGTTGAACGAAGAAGCCCATCGCCCGCTGGCGGCTTGAGTCGTTGTTAAGGGATCAGCGGCGTTCTGGGAAAGGGCATGACACAGCTCGTTGCAAAAAAGACCAGTCTCATGTGCCCATCAGGGGCCAAGCGTTGCTCTGAACCACGGGAGGTTCAAAGGGCTTCTCGCGACAGAGGCGGAGCCGTTGAGCCTCAGGAGGCTCGCGAGACTCGTGGCCAACATCTGGCTTCCGGCCTCTGGCTTTGCGATGGTTTGGAACCCGGTGAAGCGTCATGAGCTGGCAAGAACTCGAGCGCTTGGTCGACGAAGCGGAAGCCCGACCGCATCTGCGGCGTTTGCTGTGCCACTGCAGTGATGACAACGCCCTGTTGCTTCAGGCTCGTCTCTTGGGTTACCGCATTACCCGGGTGGATCTGCAGCAGGCCTGGCTCCAGCATTGTCAGGAAGAGGAGCTCAAAGCCCTGCAAGGTTGAGAGGGCTAGCTGCGGATCTGACCACCAGCGCTGGATGGTGTTCACGCCCCACGGTTCGATCCGATCGCTGCACCCCATGCGTGAATCTCGAGTTCGATCGACGTTGTTTGGAACTGGCGGTCGCGGACCTCATACACCTCCCCAGCCAGGATCGAGTGATGGCCCTTGGTCACTTACGCGCCATCGATGCAGCCCTGGCGGAGAAGCTGGCCCTAGAGCTCTTGCTTGAGGGCAGCTAGGTCTTTGCAGTCTCTCGAGGCCAGGATCGGAGCCTGACCTTTCCCGTCCCGCCCGATGGGCTGTGGATCGAAATCATCGGCGCTGATGTCAAAGGTGCCGCTGTTGCACCACAGGGTGAGTTGACGTTCGGTGTAGCTGCCTAGGGCACGCCCCTTTCCCTGTTGCATGGCCATCCCAACGCACTGGTCTTGGCTGCCCCAAACGCAGCTGGCCGCGCCCAACAACCCGCCGATCAGGTTCGTGGCAATTTGTTGGCCCCGTTCAATCTCAAAGCGCCGGACCTCGTAGCGGCGCGCTCCAAGTGGTGCATCCCCTGGCTCCTCAGGAAGTCGACGGCTGAAGGTCTCGGAGGTGTCGACCGTCCATTCCCCAATGGATTGCCCTGGTTGGAGTTGGGAGCTCAAGCCCCGGGTCAGCGCCCTAAACCGGTCCTTGGGGTAGCCATGGTGCTGGCGTGAGATGCGCTCGTAATCCCCCATCTCAAACAGAAGATTCGCGGTCTGTGAGAAGTCATCAACCTTCAGGGCGCCAACGTTCATGAGCCAGCCGAGAAAGACACCGGTTCGCCAGTCGGCGGCAAGTTCCTCTTGTTTGACGGTCAGTCCTATGCCGCCACTAAAAGGACCTAGCCCCTTCTCACGGTTGACGTGATGCCCCCATTCATGAGCTAAAACGGCGAGATCGAGCAAGAGCAGTGAGGCATCACTGAGTCCCTTGGCAGACCTGACGCTCCTGCGGAGCTCGAGGGCCATGGCGATCTGTTTGCTCGGGGGGCAGTAGAAGGCCATTGGATGCTGCACGCGCTTGATGCCACAGCCATTGGCCGTGTCGCCGGCAAAGAGCAGCTCCGGCTTGACCCGGGTGCCCCAATGGCGATGGAGCAGGTCATGGGCTGCCTTGAGGTAGGGCTTTCGCTGCCCCCCTTCGCGCATCGCATCCACGTTCTTGGCTTCTTGGGCGCTGGCCGGCTCGAGCACAGGCGGCGGCTCCATGCCCGGTGCCCAGGGCTGCGCTGATGCCCCAAGGCCCATGGCGCTCACCAGGGCGGAAACACCAAGCCACTGGGGTATGGATTGCCGACGCTTGGTACCTGTCATGGTCTTGATCGCGAGACCGCTGCAGCGGCGAGTAGTCCTCCGGTAAATCCGCCTGCGTGGCCGATCCAGCTCACACCTGCTGGTGTGAACAGGGGCAGCAAGCTTGGCAGGACTCCTCCGTAGAGCACGAGGGTGCTGACGGAGAGGAGCATGCTCAGGGGTCTGCGCTCAAGCCAGCCAATCAGCAAGAGATATCCGAGTAATCCATAGATCACCCCCGAAAGCCCGTGGCTTCCATTGCGCCACCACAGCCAGACCGGGATGGTCGTGATCAATACACCAAACCAGACCGCGACGTAATCGCGCTTGCTTTTGAAGCAGACCAACCAGGAGAGCGGTAAGAACATCGTGCTGTTCGCCAGCAGGTGTCCCCAGCCGCCGTGGCTGAAGGGAGCGGTCAGGATCCCTAGGGCGGAACCGCCGGGAAGCATGGGCAAATTCCACTGCCCTCTGAACAGGATCTGATCGATTCCTTCCTGCAGCCAAGCGATCGCAAGCAGGACCACTGGGATGAGCAGGGCCGCTTTCAGCTCCTGGCCTAGGGGGCGTTCGCTCGGGGTCACGGCCTGAGGAACTGGACATCCATGACGGCCAGGGCTTCATCGGGAAGGCCCAGAAAGGCATTCAGCCAGCCGTCTTGGCAGGGGGAAATGGTGGCCACGCCCACCAGGCGACCCCTGCCCTCGTCATTGAGTGGTTGCCCCTGGCTCCGGTGCCGCCGGCCATGGCTGGTGCCGCTGGTCAATGCCGTTTCCACGATGAGATCGGACGCTTGATAAAGGGGGCGACTGGCTGGTCCCAGGGTGAAGCGAAAGCGAGAGCGGAAGGTCAGGTTGACTTCGCCACTGCTGGGGTTCAGGACGCCTTCCAAGCGGTCTGGCTGGATCTGCACGCTGATGCCCGGTGGCAGGGGGACCCCGAAGAGGCGTGCAGTCTGGCGATCGAGTGGGGGAATGGTCAGCCCTTCACAAGGAACCCGCAGTTGCTGTACTCCATGAGCATCCGCTGGTGAGTGGAGAACGAGCCCTCCGCCGCGGGAGGCGTCGTAGTCGAAGGGGGGAAAGCGTCCAATGACCAGCTGACAACGAGCCCCTGTTCGGAGCTGCCAGGTGCTGGTGTCAGGAGCCAGTGCGGAAGCGCTCAAGTTTTCCTTGGCCGTGCCAGTCAGCAAGGTCCTCGTATCCGCCGATCATCGTCCCCTCAATCCAGATTTGGGGCAGCGAACCTGCTTCGGGAGCGGCTTGCTCGAAGGGAATTCCCAGACTGCGGAGCATCCGCATGGCCCGGCTGGACCAGGGGCAACCCTCTGCAACCGCAAGCTTGATGCGCGGTTGTCCCGGGACGCTCGGGCTTCCGGGTTTGTTGGAGCGCTTGAGGAGGCCCACCAACACATCGGCACCCCTCAGGACTTCGCTTCCATGCTCGAGGTGGCCGCCCCAAACCTGGCAGTCACCATCGGAGAAGCTCAGATGTAGGTGCACCCCCTTGGGGGAGACGGTTCCTTGCAGGGTGATGATTTCCAGCTCACCGCTGAGCACCGTGGGTTGATTGCTTCCGGGGCAGGCAAAGGCTGCTTTGCTGAGGTTGCCGACAACGCTCAGGACAAAACCTTCGGCTTGCTCTTCCTGGGCCAACGCCTCAAGGCTTTTGCGAAGGTCGGCACCCGGACCCAGGTGAATCGCTTTGGGCTCCATGCCGTTCAGGGCTGCACTCAGGCGCCGATTTTTTCACTCGGAACCCACTGAGCCAGGCGCTGTTCATGGCGCACGAGCTGGTAGCGGTTGAAATCCGTCGGAGAGTGGCCGTAGCGGAGCTTGAGCTCGTGCAGTTCTTGGCGCATCGACTGCAGGACGGGGTTGTTTTCGTTCACTCCCAGTGCTCAAACCTAAAATCAATCTTAAGGGTCTTTCTTGGGATGCGCTAGTCCCCCTTGAGACGACTGTGATCAGGTCGCTCTGCCGTGGCTAGGGGTGGGGTTGGACCGTACCCAATGGAGCCCTGTGGAGATGGAACAAGCTTTTTCCGTTGTGACGCATCCCCAGGCGCTGGTTGCGGCTGGGGGTCTTGTTGTTCTGATCACGGCCTTAACCATTGAGCTGACGCTGTTGGCCCGTTTGACCCTCCCGCGATCAGCCGAACCCAAGCCCAATGCGTTGTCGCCTGCGAGCCCTGAATCCTTCGATTGGATGTACGAGTAGTCAGATCGGACCTGTGGCCAAGGGGGGTTGGGTCAAGATGACCAGCCAGTGGGGATCACTGTTTCCAACGTGTTTCCCGCTTGGTCGAGGGTGGTCTCCCGTTCGGCACTGTGGCCCTTGGCATCGGTCCTACAGATTCCATTGGCGTGACATCACCGAGAGACGATTCCTGGTCCGTTGATGCGCTGGCTTCAGACGATCGCCGCAGGGTGGTCGATGCCCTGCGCTACGTCGGCCGTGATCTCCACCACCGCTCGTTTTCCGTCACCTCTGAACGAAGGGAGCTCCTTTGGAACGAGATGGATGCGTGTTTGCAGCTCGCCGAGCGCTTGTCTTCCAGCTCTGATTCGCTGGCATCGCTCGAGCAATTTTCCGATCCTGCTGCCTGTCCCTGCACGCTGATCACCGGCGCCTCCAGTGGGATTGGCGCGGCGTTGGCTCATTCCTTTGCCCAGCGCTCAGGGGTCCTGGTGTTGGTGGCACGCCGACAGGAGCGTCTGGACCAATTGGCCGCTGGTCTGGAGCAGCGCTTTGGCATCCGGGTTGTCGCCATGGCCTTGGATCTCAGTGGGCCCAGGGCCGTTGAGCAGCTTCTGGCTCGTGTGGCCGCCCATGGGCTGTGGGTGGAGACCTTGGTGAACAACGCTGGTTTTGGTCTGCGCGGGACCTTCGAGGCTTCTCCCTGGCTGCAGCTTGAGGCCATGCTTCAGCTGATGGTCCAGGTGCCAACGGAGCTGACGCGTCATCTCCTGCCTGAGATGCAGCGGCGCCAGCGGGGAACAGTTTTAAACGTCGCGTCCCTTGCTGGTTTGATTCCTGGACTGCCCGGAAGCACGCTCTACAGCGCGGTGAAGGCCTATCTGATTCGTCTGTCCCAATCCCTCGCGGCGGAGAACGCCGGTTCTGGGGTTCGGGTGATGGCGCTCTGCCCGGGATACGTCCACACGGAATTCCATTCCGTCCTTGGGGTCGAAGAGCGGATGCAGCGTCTACCGGGCGTGTTCTGGATGACGGTTGATCAGCTCGTGCAGCTGACGGAGCGTGGCCTCCAAGACCAGCGTGTTGTCGTCGTCCCAGGACGGCTGAATCGCTTGATTGCAGCCGTGGCTCAGTACCTACCCCTGCCGTGGGCGAACGCTCTCAGTGCGAGCTTCTCTCGGCGGTTTCGGAGTCGTCCTTGAGCATCCCTGAGCTCTGGATGCAGCTGGGGTTGCTGTCTGTCGCGCTGCTGGCCAATGCCCTCTCTGCTCTTGCGGGAGGTGGGGCTGGTTTGGTGCAGTTGCCGGCGCTGATTTTGATGGGTTTGCCCTTCCCAGTGGCCTTGGCTACCCACAAGTTGGCCAGCGTCTCCCTTGGTGTGGGTGCCAGCCTGCGCCATGCCCGAGAGAGCACCCTGAATGCGCGCCTTTCGGCGCTGATCCTGCTGAGCGGTTTGCCAGGGGTTTGGTTGGGGGCTCGCGCCGTTCTCGCCCTGCCTGCCCAGCTGTCGACAGTGTTGCTCGGGCTCTTGACCATTGCCTTGGGGGGCTATTCCGCTTCTCGCCCGCAACTGGGAGCCAGCTCCCGCGAGTTCCGTTGGACGAGACAGCGAGTGGGTCTGGGCGCGCTCGTTCTCTTTTTGATTGGTTTCCTCAACGGCTCGCTGACCTCGGGGACGGGTCTCTTTGTCACGCTCTGGCTCGTGCGTTGGTTCGGCCTGGATTACGGCAAAGCCGTTCCCCACACATTGATCTTGGTGGGGTTGTTCTGGAACGGAACCGGCGCTCTAACCCTGGGGGTCCAGGGGCAAATCGCTTGGGGCTGGCTTCCCATGCTTTTGCTTGGATCCCTGGCTGGCGGTTACCTGGGCGCCCACTTGGCGCTCAGGCAGGGGTCCCAGCTGGTCAAGCGCGCTTTTGAGCTGCTGTGCTTGTTGATGGGGCTGTCGTTGTTGCTGAAGGCTCTGGCCTGAACTCAGGTCAACCCGTTTGGTTCATCGAGGTTGCCTTCAGCTTCCATGGGATCGCGCCCCTTGCCGGCCATCACCTGGACTTGGCATGCCGGGAACAACTCCTGGGCTGCGATCAAGGCCTGTGCATGGCTCTGGGCATGCATGACCATGCTGGTGACGCCGGCGCAGCCGGTATTGACGATGAGTCGACAAAGAAATCCCAACGGGACCCAGGGTGTGGACGAATGTGCAATCGTCACACTAGCGAGGTTTAACCCCCAAGGGCGGTCAGCAAGCCGACGCTGCAGCTGGTCAGACTGACGGCAATCAGAGGTCGGATCCAATCGGGCATGGCCACTGCTCATGACTCAGCCACAGTCGCTGACCCATCCCAGGCTGTCGGTACGTGTCGCTACCGACCTGTGTTGATTCCTCGTTGTTGTCGATGACTGCGCCTGCGCTCCAATTGATTGATCAAGACCTGTTTGATCAGGTGGCGCTGCGCTCGCGCCAGAGCGATCGCCAACGGATGAATTTCAACCTGCACCAGGAGAGCGATCTGGTGCAGCGTTTCTTGAACGTCATGCAGCCCGGTACTTATGTCAGGCCGCATCGGCACAGCCGTCAGGGAACAGGGGAGGGGTTTGAGTGTTTTGTGGTGCTTCAGGGCTCAATCGGTGTTCTGCTGTTTGACGACAATGGAGTGTGTATTCAGCGCCACCGGCTCGATGCCGCGGGCCCAGTTCGTGGCCTGCAACTGAGCGAGGGATCGTTCCACTCCCTGGTCGCCTTGACGGCCGATACGGTCATCTTTGAGCTCAAACAAGGTCCTTACCAGCCCCTGGCCGACAAAGACTTTCTGGTTGGGTTTCCCCAGGAAGGCGAGCTTGAATCGGTGAACCAGGAAGTCGAGTGGAGGAGCTTGTTTGATGTCTGAGCTCTCGGCCTTCCTGGAATGGAATACGCCCGACCTGCTTGCCGATGACGTCCGAGAGGCCAGCTGCCACTGGTTGGTTCTAAAAGGCCTGGAACTCGACCCGGGTCCCTCCAAGCCCAATGCCGATCTTCAGTCCCTTGTGTTGCCGCTGAAGGGTTGGCAATTGGCAATTTCTACGGCGGCGTTCTACAGCTCAGCCGACCAGCTGAAGCCAGGCACGGTTCAGTTCCGTATCCCCGGTGGTGAGGCCACCACCTTGTTGTTTGCTTTGTTGGGGGAGAGCACTTCTGCTCCGACCAATCCCCTTGAGCCAGCGCAATGGCTGTTTTGGCTCGTCCCCACCGCGAAGTTGCATCCCGATCGCCAATCGATTGGCTTGAACCCCCTGAAGCGTGCCTTTGGTGAGGGTCTGACTTTTGATGCGTTACTGGCACGGCTGCAACCGAAGCGACCGGTGTTTCGCATCGTTCTTGATGGGCAGGACGCCAATCCGCACCCAAGTGATCCCATTGCGGGGCAGGACTTCGAGAGTTACGACGCGGCCTATGACGTCCTTGAGCGCTACTACGCCGATCTTTGTTGCTCCGACGAGCGCAGTTATTACCGCATTGTTGAGCGTCCCCCGGCTTGATATCGGCCTAGGGCTTCCAGTGTTGATTCGGCCAGGGGGCGAGAGGTCTGCAGTTTCGAGCTGAACCCTTGGCCCGACTCCAGAAGCTCCGGTGGGAACAGCGCCAGGTCCTGCCCCTCCATCAAGTCCAGCCGGCAAAGCGGTATCTGCAGAGGTGCACGGAAGATATGACGGATTTTGCTGGGGCTGCGGGAGACGTACCAAGGCTCCACGGAGCCCACCTCCAGCCGGATTTCTTCCCAGAGTTCCCGGCGCAGCGCTTGTTCTGGGGATTCCCCTGGATCGAGGTGACCACCAAACAGACCCCAGCAGCCAGGGGCAACGATTCCTGCAAGGTCATCGCGCAACTGCAGTAGCCAGCAGCCGTCTTTCTCAAGAACAGCCAGTGCGACCTCCACTGGAGCGTCGTGTTGGAGGGAAGAGGACGGGGTGCCGATCGCAGTCATGCCCCGATGATGGAGAGCGGATCGCGGCTGCGCCTGTGTTGAGCTTCCAGTGGTTTCAGCGGCTGAGCCTGGCCCTGCTCGCCGCCGCCTCTCTCCCCTTCACGGCAGCGCCAAGTCGCGCGATTGAAGAGGTTCTGATCGAGCTGCCCCTCTTGCAGACGAGTTTCAGCGTTCGGATCAGCGAGCTGAAAAGCCCCCATGCCCTGATGGCTGGTCGCAGCGACTTGGCGGAATTGGACCGCGCCTCCAATGGCGCAGTCAGCCAGGCCCTGCTTCAGCTGCTTCAGCGGCCAATTCCGATCTCCCTCACCCGATTGGCGGATGGCTCCGTTGGATCACCGCTGTTGGAGCAGGCCCTTCTGGTGGTGTCATCCCTTGGGACCATCGAAGCCCGTCGTCCTGATCTCACCGGCAATACTTTTCGGATGGCTCTGGAGCAAGCCATGGCCAACTCCAACAGTGGTGTTCCAACCCTGGTGGAGCTCATTGAGGCGCTGCCTGGTCAGCGTGTTCGCTTCAACCTTGGACAGGTGCGCACAATCTTGGGCCGGATGCTGGCTCAGCGCGCCCAGGCCAACAGTTTTTTTGCGCAAGCTGATCCCCCTGTTCTGCCTATGGCTCCTGCAAAGGAGACATCTCAATCCGCACGGCAACGTCAGGTTCGTCTTCAAGTCAACCACCGCCCAGAACCGTTGGATGTGCTGCTGGTCGAACCCACTCAACGGCGCAATGGACGCTTGGTCCTGATCTCCCACGGTCTTTGGGACAGCCCAAGGAACTTCGCCTCTTGGGGCACTGTGCTGGCTTCCCGCGGCTACACAGTGGCCTTGCCCCGCCACCCCGGCAGCGACAACAAGGAGCAGGTGCGCATGCTCACCGGCGCCGTTCCACCGCCCAAACCCGTTGAGTTGGGCCTGCGCTTTCGCGACCTCAGTGCTTTGACCGATGCTGTAGCGGCCGGTCAGCTGTCGGGTGTCTCTGGGGTCAACGCCGATGCGGTGGTCGTCATTGGCCACTCATGGGGAGCGACGACGGCGCTGCAGCAGGCGGGATTGGTGCCGCAAGCCGCAAAGCTAAAAAGCCGTTGCCCACAACTGGATGATCCCCAGCGCAATCTGAGTTGGACTCTCCAATGCAGCTGGTTGGATGGCGTGGACCAGGCGGCACTCCAGGATCAACGCGTTGTGGCGGCGGTGGCTGTATCGCCCCCGATGTCATTGCTGTTTGCGATGCCGGAACTGCGCGCCACTAGTGCCCGTCTCCTGGTTGTCAGCGGCACCCATGACTGGGTTGTTCCTCCCGATCCGGAGGCGATTACGCCGATGCGTCAGGCGGTGCCCTTCGGCCACCAGTTGGTCTTGGCCAAGGGCGGCGATCATTTCAACCTGCGGCCTGGTGAACAGGTCAATGGTGGGGTGCTGGGTCCATTGCTCCTGGCCTGGGTCGATGCTGTTTACCAGGCTGGTTCAACGCTCGTTCCGCGCCCCGGCGCTGAACCTCTCCTTGGCGCTGGACCCTGGGGCAATGACTCCATTCCGCTGAAGGACATCAGCCCTACCCTTCGCTAGGAACGGTTGAGTTGTTCTACCCATCGCCTGCTGAGGTTGGCTCCGGTTCTATGGCAGCGAAGCCTCCTCACACAGCCCTGACCGGGCTGTTTTTTATGGCTTGATCCCTAGCGGTTTTGATTGCGGTACAGCCTGGCGCCATCCCCCCTGCTGAAGAACAGCAATCGGTGTCTCAAAACAATCACTGAGGCCTTTGCTGGTGAGTCGATCCGCCGCAGCACCATCCGCAACGATGGAGCCTTGCTTGATTAGAACTGCCCGTTGGATCTCCGGAATGACGGCATCCAACTGATGCGTCACCAGCAGCAGTGTGGTGCCCTGCTGGCTCAGCGTTCTGAGTGTTTCAAGCAACTGATGCTTGGCTTTGAAGTCGAGTCCGTTGGTTGGCTCATCGAGAACCAGAACCTCGGGCCTGTGAATCAGTGCCCGGCCTAAGAGCAACCGACGCCGCTGGCCATCCGAGCATTCACCAAAAGGACGACCACAGAGATCGGCTAGACCGATGGCCTCGAGTTGGTTAAACGCCTGTTCCCATTGCTGGCGGTTCGGTTGTTGGGGGCGTCCCAATCCGATTGATCCAAAGAGCCCAGAGAGAACGACCTCTTCAGCGGAGACGCTCGGGATGTATCCAGCTTGAAGATCGCTAGAGACAAAGCCAATCCGTTGGCGAAGTGCCCAGAGATTGACGGTGCTGCTGCCAAAGAGGTGAAGCGATGACCCCGGCTTGACCACCGGATAGAGGCTGCGACTGATCAGCTTGATCAAGGTGCTTTTCCCGGCACCGTTGGGACCGAGTAGCACGGTGGGCTCCCCCAGTCGCAGGGTCAGATTCAGGCCGTCGAAGATTCTGCGAGAGCCAAGCCATGCCTCAACGGCGATGGCTTCGAAGTAAGGGGCCGCAACCATCTCCTTAGCATCGGCCCTGGAACGACCGATAGGGTTGGTGCCTGGGGAATCTGGAATGCAACCTTTCTTCCTGCTTGAGCCCGGTGATGGTCTGGTGCTCTGCGGGGCGAATGGCCAAGTCAGCCATGTGGGTCGCACCGCAATGCATCGCCTGGGGCATCAGTCCCAGGAGTGGTGTGGCCAATTCATTCGCGATTGCTGGCCTCAGCTGGCCGATCTGATCTTCCAAGAGCACCGGCGCCTCACGGAGGGACCGCGGGACCATGTCCTCCCTCTCCCCCATCCCACCGGCGTTGAGTTGGCCACTCGAATACGGCTGTTTGCTTGTGACTCTGGTTTTGGTGTTGGCGTGTTGCGGCGTCGTGCCCAGCGTCTTGATGCCTCCCCCGAAGAAACCAACGAAGACGCCTATCGGCGATTGCTCGAGGGTGTCCTCGACACGGCCCAAGACGCCGTTCTCGTGACCCTGGCCGAGCCGTTGGATGCTCCTGGACCAGTGATTGTTTATGCCAATCAATCGCTCTTGGAGCAAACGGGCTACGCACTCCATGAGGTCCTTGGCCGGAGTCCGCGTTTGTTCCAAGGACCTGAGACATCGCGGGACAGTACGGCTGCCCTGCGGGCGGCCATGGATCAGTGGAAGCCGGCCACCATGCAGGTGATTAATTACCGGCGTGATCAATCCACCTGTTGGATCGAGCTCAAGGTCTCGCCCTTGGCGGATTCCACCGGCTGGTACACCCACTGGGTTTCCGTGCAACGGGATGTCACCGACCGCGTGCTGCTGGAGCGCCAGCTCGCTCAAGAGGCAAGGGCTTTGGCCGACAAACTCGATACCAAGCAGGAAGTGACTGGTCTCAATGCGGATCTCTCGCCCTAGAGCCAGCTGCGGCAGGGCCGATCCCTGACCTGACACCTGCAAGCTGAGTCCTGCTTTACGTCTCTTTACAATTGAGGCACTGGGTTTGGTCCTTTGCTGTCCCGCGTCGCGATTGATTTCGTCAGCACGGTCTTTGGCCTGCCCTTGCGTCAGCTGGTGCTGGCCTGCAGCTTTGCCCCTGCCTATCTGCCGGTTCCCGTTCTGCGTTGACATCCCCCTGATTGCGGCCATCGTTGCGGCAGCGATTCGCCAGGGAGATGCACAGCCTTCCATTTTTGGGTGACGAGCGCGTCAAGGTCACCTGCGATATCCGCCGCGTCCACTTAGCTCGCCTCGACGCACTGAAGGAGGAATGGGGTTTGCCATCTCGGGCGGCTGCATTGCAACGTCTTCTCGATGTTTGTTTCTTGGGTGAGATCAGCTTCGATCAATGCCTCTAAGTTTCTGAGGTTGCAGCAGACGACATGGCGTTAACGGTCCTCAAGTTCAGTTCCGAGGATTGCGGCACATGCCATCGGATGAGCCACTACGACGCGAAAGTGGTCGAAGAACTGGGTTGCATCTTTGTCAGTGTGATGCTGCAGGACACCGAGACCTATCGGAAGTACCGCAAGATTCTTCTGGCGCAGTACCCGAATAAGGAGGGCATGGGCTGGCCGACCTATCTCCTCGTGGAGAATCTCGAGGCCGAGTTCACGATCCACGGGGAGCTGAAAGGAGGGATGCCCAAAGGGGATTTCAGAACTCGTCTTTCAGCACTGTTGCCCAACCTTTGAAATTTCTTCCGTTCTGGCGGTTGTGCCTCGGATCGGCTGACGCTCTAGTGACGTAGGTCCTCATGGCTGAATGTCGGATTTACAGCAGATCCCTGCTTGGATTCATCGGGGGTGCCGTATCGCTCTACAGGCCCATCCCCAACAACCCCATTGCTTTGAAATCCGTCACAGCAGTGGCTTGTTTTTGGGAACAACCGCATCGCTTGATCATGCGCGTGAATTGATCGATCAGGAACTTCCTTTGCTGCGTCAACGGCTTGTGGCAGTGGCCTAGGCGATTTCCATCGATGCGAAACTGGTGATCGCGCGATGCAGTGGTGTGCCCCAGTCTGTTTTGCTCTGCGGCTACTACGGCGAACACAACCTGGGGGATGACGCACTCCTGCAGGCGCTGCTGGGAGAGCTTCCTGAGTCCCTAACCCCCGTTGTCACGGCCTTTGATGAAGTCGAGGTTCAGCAACGGCATGGCGTTGAGACCGTCCAACGGCGAGATCTGAAGGCAGTTCTCGCTCGTCTGCGCTCCTGCCAGGCACTGGTGTTAGGTGGCGGCAGCCTGTTGCAGGACAGCACCAGCTTCAACAGCCTCCTTTATTACGGCGCCTTGCTCACGGCGGCGCGCCTGCAGGGGAAACCTGTCGTCCTCTGGGCCCAGGGCCTGGGTCCGCTCAAGCGCAGACGCAGTCGCGCGTTGGTCCGTCTGCTTTTGCGGATGACCACTGCCGTTAGTTGGCGTGATCCCGAATCGGCAACCTTGGCTCGCGGTTTGGGCTGTGATGCCGAGCATGCTGGCGATGCGGTTTGGTTGCTGCCGCCGCAGCAATGGCTTGGCCGTGGCGGTCCGATCGTTGTCTGTTGGCGTCCGACCCCCCTGCTCCAGGGGACCGATTGGAGTCCCTATCTCGAGGCCCTCGATCAGCTCGCTTCCCAGGCGGATCGCGAGGTGCTCTGGCTTCCGTTCCACCGCGAGCAGGACGGTTCGCTTCTGGAGCAGCTGCGCAGCGAAGGGTTGATGCCTGAGGGGTTATCCCGGCGTAGCCGCCAACTCAGCGCTGGCCATCCCAGGGAGGCGATGGCGGTGTTCCGCTCTTCTGGCCTAGTGCTAGCGATGCGTCTGCATGCCCTGATCTTGGCTGCCCTCTCCGGTGCTCCAGTCAGTGCTCTGAGCTATGACCCCAAGGTCAAGGCCTGTGCTGATCAGTTGCGTTGCGATGCCTTGGATGTGGCCTCTAGCAGGTCGGCATCCGAGTGCCTGCAGCAGTGGAGCCGGAGCTTGGATCAACCTCCAGCGAGCTCCGTGATTGCCTCGATTCGCTCGACCTTGGAGCTGCATCGGCGGATTCTGAAGAGCGCTCTATGCCGCTGATCCTCTGGCTGGCTAGCGCCAGCAGTGCCTGCTTGCTGCTGTTGTTGCTGGCCCTCGAGCTGCAACTGGGCCGCGCACCGAGGCTGAGCGCGAGTGGCTCGCAGGAACGGCCCAGCGGCTGTAGCTGGTTGCGGATCCTGGTGCCCGCCTACAACGAGCACGACAACATCACGGACTGTCTCGGAGCCATCGTCGCTGCACTACCGCCTGATTGGCCGATCGAGCTGGTGGTGATCGACGATGCCTCTAGCGATGACACCCAGGCCTTGGCCGACTCGGCGCGCCTGGCCTGCCCGCGCACGGATTTGAGCTGGAGAGTTGTGCAAGCCGGCCCACGTCCCGGCGGTGAGCGTTGGTCGGGCAAAAACTGGCCGGCAAGCGTGGGGGCTGATTTGTCTTGGCCCGTCGGCGATGCCTCCAGCCAGTGGTTGCTTTTCCTGGATGCCGATGTGCGTTTACGCCCGGGTGTCATCGAGGCCGCCCTTCAAGAGGCCTGCTCGCAAGGCAGTGACCTACTGACCCTGGCTCCGCGCCTGGAATGCAGTTGTTTGGCGGAATGGTTGGTCCAGCCAATCGTGGCGACGTTGCTCGGCCTTGGCTTCCCGATTCGCCGCAGCAATGACCCCGATGATCCAACCGCTTTTGCGGCGGGGCCCTTCATGCTCTTTCGCTATTCCAGCTACCGAGCCATTGGTGGTCACCGTGGAGTTGCCTCGGAAGTGGTTGAGGATCTCGCCCTGGCGCGCAAGATCAAGCAAGCGAATCTCCGCTTGCGGTATTTGCTGGGTGTGGATCTTGTCGACCTGCAGATGTATCGCTCCCTGGCTGCCCTCTGGGAAGGCTGGACCAAAAACTGGTTCTTGGGGGTGGATCGCAATTGGTTCAAGGCGGCAGGGAGCGTAGGCGTCGTGCTTCTTTTGTTCGCGGGGCCTTGGGTCGCTGCTGCTCTGTTGCTTCTCCAGCAACTGTTGGGGGGAGCAGTGATGCCGCTCACGGCCATCACTGTCGGGGCGTCATTGGTTTTGGTTTTGGCGATTCGTCTTTGGAGTTCCTGGCGCTTTGGCACGCCGATCCGCTTTTGGTGGCTTAGCTGGCTGGGTGCGTTCTTGATTGCAGCCATCGTTCCGGCCAGCATCTGGAAGACGACCACGGGCCGTGGCTGGACCTGGCGGGGACGTTTGCTCGAGGGCTAGGTGTCAACGGATGCGCGCGTCTCTGGTGCACTCCAGTTGTTCCTCCTTCGGCCGTTCGCACAACCGCCATCGTTTGAGTCGAAGCACCTATGGCACGGGCTATCCAGCCGAGCCACTCTCTGCTCGTTCCTCCTGCACACCCATGGCCCAGTCCCCTGTGTTGGTTGATCCTCAAGGTGGAGCCATCTACCAACTGCGCTCCAGCGAAGGAGATCTCTTCCAGGTTTGCTTCGAAGGAAGCTGCCTCTACTGCGACAGCCTTCCTGTTGGCCAGGCGCATCTGCGCTTGATGGAGGAGAAGCACTCTCGATTGTCTGTTGGCTGAGGGACTCAGCTTTTCGCTTGAAGTTGCTCCAAGCGTTCGAGGATCTCCCTGCTGTGACCCAGTGGCCTGACTGCGAGCCAGGTTTCTTTGAGTACCCCCTCTGGGTCAATGAGGAACGTGTGCCGTTGGGAGAAAGGAGGAATCCAGCTGCCATAGCGCTTGCTGATTTGGCCTCCGGGATCCGAGAGAAGCGGGTAGGTGAGGGCCTCACTGCCGCAGAACTCCTTGTGGGAGTCCGTGTCGTCGGCGCTAATGCCGACGACCTCGGCATTGAGAGCATGGAACCGCTGAAGATCCCGTTGAAACCCTTTGGCTTCAATCGTGCAGCCTTCGGTGAAATCGCGGGGATAGAAGTAGAGGACGAGCCACTGGCCTTGGAAGTCCCTCAGGCTTCGCTCCGCTTCGATGGCGCCGTCGTCGCCGGGGACCACTCCTGAGAGCATGAAATCTGGAGCCGGCTCACCAAGATCCGGCAGGGTGCCACCCATTGAAAATGCCTGTTGGGGTCTTCCCAACAGGCCGAGGGCCGCAGCACCGAAGGAGAGGAGCAGATCGCGGCGGTTCAAGAGCATCCTGAGGAACTCTCAGGATTGAAGCTCAGATCTTGGCCAGGTTGATGCCCAGCTGCTTGGCATAGGCGCCCAGACCCTTCTTCTGGATGGTCTTCAGGGCGCGGGTGGAGACCCGCAGCTTGACGTAGCGGTTGCCTTCGGCCCACCACAGACGGCGCTCTTGCAGATTGACCTGCTGAAGCTTCTTGGTGCGGATGTGGGAGTGCGAGACGGCCATGCCGTTGTTGGCGCGCTTGCCGGTGAGTTGGCAGACCCGGGACATGACCGTCTTCTAAAAACACAACATTGGGCATTTCGCCCAAGAGCAGATCATAGCAAGTGGGGTCACACCCCAGTCTCCAAAGCGTTGTGCAGGTGCAGGGTCTGGGTCGGGAAGGCGAATTCAATGCCCTCCTTGGCGAAGCGCTGAACAATGTCGAGATTGATCCGTTGCTGCGCTTCCATCGCCTGGATGTAGTTGTTCGAGGGAACGAAATACACCAGCTCAAAATCGAGGCTGCTGCTGTTAAACGCCACAAAATGGGCCCGGTCGAAGCGGGCATCACCGCCCTGCTCAACGATGGCTTTCAGAAGGCCTGGAATCCGCTCCAATGTGGAGTGGCTGGTGTCATAGGTCACCCCCAATCGATAGATCAGCCGCCGCTCTTGCATTTCCCCGTAGTTCGCCACCACCGAACTGGTGAGCGCGCTGTTGCTCATCACGATGGCTTCACCGTTGACGCTGCGCAGACGGGTGGAGCGAACCCCGACCCGATCCACCGTTCCCCAGACCTCGCCCACGTTGATGAACTGCCCGGGTTGGAAGGGCTTGTCCAGCAGGATCGTGATGTACTCAAAAAACTCAGAGACCGGCTGCTTCAAGGCCAAACCTGCTCCGATGCCACCAGCGCTGAGCAGGGCCCAGATCGCAGCCATCTGGACGCCAATGTTCTGCAGATAGAGAACAGTGCCGATGCTCCAGACCAGGGCGCGAAGCATTGGGGCAAGCGCCCGAAGCATGTTTCCGACTGCCGGATCTCCGCTGTGAACAGCGGAGCGTTGCAGCAGGCGCAGGCTGATGCGGTTGACCAGTCGCACCAGGAAGATCACCAGGATCAGCTTGGCGATGGTGAAGACCACTCGATCCGCCTCGGGAGGCGTTGGCACGAGCCACCAGGCCCAGCTGGCGCTGATCACCCAGCCCAGGATCGGGATGGTGTCAACGATGACCTGAACGATGAAGTCGTCGGTTTCACTCCTCGTTTTTCGTGTCAAGCGACCGAAAAATGCTCCAAAGACCCGGGCGGCGAGAAGCGATAGCAGCCCCCCTCCAAGCAGAGCCGCCAGGGCAGGCGCGAGTGTCCACAACGAGGTCATCAGCAGCAGCGACGTCATGCGATGGCACCACTGTCTCGTGCTGCGTCAACCCCCTGACAGATCCACTGAGTACCCGTAAGAGTGGGGAAACCCTTTTGCCTGTGTCCGAGTCCTATCTCTTAGCTCTCGATCAGGGCACCAGCAGTTCCCGAGCGGTTCTGTTTAACGCCCGAGGTGAGTCGGTCGCCTCGGCCCAAGTGTCCCTTGCGATCCACTATCCGGACGACGGCTGGGTGGAACAGGACGCCTCAGCGATTTGGCAGAGCCAGCTTGAGGCCATGGCTCTGCTGGAACAGGGTTTAAGCCCGCAGCAACGCCGTTCTGTTCAGGCCTGTGGCATCACCAACCAACGGGAAACCACCACCCTCTGGCGCCGCAGTACTGGAGAAGCCTTTGGCCCTTCCCTGGTCTGGCAAGACCGGCGGACCGCCGCGATCTGTGCCCGTTGGAAGAGCGAGCCAGCCGCAGCGCGCTGGCAGAGCCAGACAGGACTTGTGCTCGATCCCTATTTCAGCGCCAGCAAGGTCGCGTGGATGCTTGAGGCCCATCCTCAGGCCCAGCAGGCCTTAGAGGCGGATGACCTCTGTTTTGGCACGGTCGACAGCTGGCTGCTGTGGCACCTAACCGGAGGAACGCGTCATGCCACGGACATCAGCAATGCCAGTCGCACCCTTTTGCTGGATCTGGAGCAGTTGAGTTGGCTGCCTGAGGCAGTCCAGCGTGTTGGCCTGACCACCGCTGCACTTCCTGATCTGTTGCCGACCCGCAGCGCCTTCGGGGTGATTGCCGATGGGCTGCCCTTTGGCGGTGTTCCGATTACGGCGATGCTCGGTGATCAGCAGGCCGCCAGCTACGGCCAGTTCTGCCACCAACCGGGTCAGGCCAAATGCACCTACGGCACCGGTGCTTTTCTTGTAGTCAATTGCGGGAAACAACCGCAACGGGCCTCAGGAGGTCTCCTGAGCACCGTCGGCTGGAGCAATCGCGATGGCAGCACCACCTACTGCATTGAGGGCAGCCTCTTTAATGCCGGGACGGTGATCCAGTGGCTCCGTGATGGTCTCGGGATCATCAGCGAGTCCGCGGAGGTTGATGCCCTGGCTTCGCAGGTTGCAAGTGCTGGTGAGCTGATGCTCGTGCCGGCCTTCACCGGCTGGGGATCACCCCACTGGGATCCCAATGCCCGGGGGGTGCTGATTGGGATGACGCGCGACACCGGTGCTCCGCAGATTGCCAGGGCCGCCCTGGAGGGGATCGCCTTGGCTGTGACCGGTTTGTTGCGGGGGGCTGCGGAGGCCCTGGGAGCTCCACTGCAAACGATTGCCGTTGATGGGGGAGCCGCCGCTTCTGCGGTTTTGCTCCAAGCCCAGGCCGACAGTGCAGCTGTTCAGGTGGTGAGACCGGCCAACCTGGAATCCACGGCCCTTGGGGTGGCGCTGATGGCCGGTGAGTACGTCGATGTCGTGAGTGATCTCGAGTCCATCGCCGCGACCATCCGCAAGTCCTCAACCCAAGTGAGCCCGCAGAGAACCGAGGCCGAGCGGGAGCGCTGGCGACGCCGTTGGGATCAGGCGGTTGAGCGTTGTTTGGAGTGGCATGGCGATGGAACGGTTTGATCTCTTGATCATTGGCGGCGGCAGTAGTGGCGCCGCCCTGGCCTATGAGGCCGTGCGTCGTGGCTTGCGCGTGGCGTTGCTCGAGGCTGGCGATCCGGGCCAGGGCACGAGTTCCCGCAGCACCAAGCTTCTGCATGGGGGTGTTCGTTATCTCGAGCTGGCCTTTAAGCAACTCGACGCAGCCCAGTTGAAGTTGGTGCGGGAGGCCTTGGCTGAGCGGCAGTACTGGATCGATCAAGCTCCCTTTTTGGCCCAGTCCCTGCGCATAGCCCTGCCCACTCAGGGGCCCTTGGAGCAGGCCTACTTCCGAGTGGGGTTGGGGATGTATGACCTATTGGCTGGCTCAGCTGGTCTTGAGCCCAGCAGTGGTGTGGACCGCCAGCAGCTGCAACAGGTCCTGCCTGGCCTGAATTCTGATCGCCATAGTGCTGTGCTTTACAGCGATGGTCAATTCGACGATGCACGACTGAATCTGCTGTTGCTGCTGACGGCCCAGGCAGCCGGTGCAGTGGTCCAACGGGACTGCGCGGTCGTTGGTTTTGAGCTGGAGCAGGGCAGGGTGGTTGGCGTCACGGCTCGTCAGCCCGATGGCTCCACGAGCCACTGGTCGGCTCGCTGTGTGGTCAATGCCACGGGTATCCAGGCCGACAGCCTCCGTGCCCTGGCGGAGCCCAACTGCCAGCCGCGGCTGCTGGTGAGTCGTGGTGTCCATTTGGTTCTCGAAGAGCAGTTCTGTCCAAGCGGTGTCGGCCTGCTGATTCCCAAGACCAGTGATGGTCGTGTGATGTTTGTGCTGCCCTTCCAAGGCAGAACACTGGTGGGTACCACAGATACCCCCTGCAGGGTTGCGGAAGCGACCACGGTCTCCGATGCCGAGGAGGCGTTCCTGCTGGATCACCTCCGGCGCTGGTTCCCGGGCCAAACCAGCTTGACAGTGACCAGCCGGTGGGCCGGTGGTCGGCCCTTAATCCAGCCGGACTCCGAGCGCGGCAGTAGCAAGGTGGTTCGTGAACATGAAGTTGAGCAGCTTGATTGCGGTCTGATCAGCCTTCTTGGTGGCAAGTGGACCACCTGCAGAGTTCTGGCCGTTGATGCCCTGAAAGCCATCGCTGGCCAGCTGGGGCAGACGCTTCCTGCTCCAGACCCCATGCCGCTCCTGGGAGCTGCCCAATCCCCAGAGCAAACAACGGCTGATCTTTCAGACCTGCGCGCGCGGCTCGAGTGTGTGGTGCCGCGTGGTGCGCTCCAACATCAGCAAATCGACCATCTGATCGCCAATTACGGCCTGCAAGCCGAGCAGGTGCTCCAGCAGGGACTGGATGCCTCTGAAACGACACCCCTCAGCCCCGTGGTGCCCATTTGTGTGGCGGAGTGGCGCTACAACATCCAGTTTGAATGGGCGAAGACAGCAGCTGATCTGCTCAATCGGAGAAGCCGGATTGGCTTTCTCGATCAGGCCGAAGCGGAACGGCTCACGCCGGCTGCAGAGTCACTGTTGCTGGCGAGTTCCATATCCCCGATCAACCACCAGCCAAAGCCGTAGGCCTGCAGGTAGACGAACCAATCGCTCGAGGCTTCTGGGAATTCACACCCCCAGAGCAGTTCGCGGATTCGCTCCCCTTCCCAACGACTGAGGTCGATCTCGGTTGAGGCACCAGTGCCACTCAGATTGACGGCGACGAGCACAGTCATGGCCTCACAGCGGCGAATGAAGCTGACCACGCTCGGGTGATGGCTGGGCAGCAGTTCAAAATCGCCATGCTTCAGGGCCGGCAGCAGCTTGCGGCTCACCAGCATGTGCCGATGCCAATTAAGGAGCGACCCTTTAAGCGACTTCTGAACCTCAACGTTGATCACGCGGTAGTCGTAACCAGGCGCGGTAATCGGCGGCAGCACCAGAAGTGGATCAGGGGCTATAGAAAAGCCACCGTTGCGATCCGGACTCCAGGCCATAGGAGTGCGATTGGGGTCCCGGTCTCGCAGTCCTGGCCAGTCCCCCATTCCGAGCTCATCGCCGTAGTAGACGCATGGCATACCCGGCAGGCTGTAAAGCAGGGCGTGGAGCGCCATGTTGGGCCTGGTATCTCCGTTCAAGAGTGGTGCCAGCCTGCGATTGATTCCCCAGTTCAGCCAATGGCCATGGGCGGCGGGCAGCCCATGGCGCACCCAGTGAATGACCTCCTCAGGTACGAGATGGCCATCACCAAGCCACAGTTCATCGTGGTTCCGGAGCGGAAGGGCCCAGCCCCGGCCGCAGTCCAGGTTGCTGATTTCCTTGAGAAATCGGTTCAGTCCCTTGGTTTCGCCATGGGCTACAGAGGCGAAGAGATGGGCGGTGAGGGCGAAATTAAACGCCGCATTCAGTTCCCCGTCTTCGAGGTACGGCATCGCTTCATCGACCGGCTGAATCGCTTCAGCCAACAGAAGAATGTCGCGCCCAGGGTTCGCCCCGCTGTAGGCATCCACCCTTTGGCGCAGGGTTTTTAAAAAGGCATGGGTTTCCGGTAGACCCTCACAACGGGTTCCTTCTCGCTCAAAGAGAAAGGGAATGGCATCCAGCCGAAAGCCATCGATCCCACGGGCTAACCAGAAGTCCACGACCTGAAGCACCGCTTCCTGGACGGCGGGGTTGTCGTAGTTGAGGTCCGGTTGGTGATGCAGGAAACGATGCAGGTAGTACTGCTGTGCAATCGGATCCCAGGACCAATTGGAGTCCTCGAAGTGGCGGAAGAGGACAGGCGCATCCTTGTAGCCGTCGGGATCGTCTCGCCAGACATAGAAGTCGCGATCGGCGCTGCCCCGTTCAGCAAAACGTGCCCGTTGAAACCAGGGGTGAAGCTGACTGGTGTGGTTCAACACCAGGTCAATGACCACCCGGATCCCATGGGCATGGGCGGCTTCGATAAAGCGATGAAACGCGTCGAGGTCCCCAAGCTCCGGATGGATATCGGTGAAGTCGGTGATGTCGTACCCCCCATCCCGCAGGGGAGACGGGTAGATCGGGGTCATCCAGATCGCATCGACCCCGAGCCAGCGCAGGTAGCCCAGACGTTTGGTGAGACCGCCGAAATCCCCGATCCCATCCCCATCGGAATCGCTGTAACACCGGGGGATCAGTTCATAGATAACCGCCCCATCCCACCAGGGATGTTGTCCCGGTGCTGGGGGCCAGGTTTGTGTCCTGCTGGCCCCCTCTGGCATCAGAACGAACGGTGACTACCCCTGGGATAGGCCGTTCTGGAGCTGCTGTCAGCCCACGTCTTTAGAAGACGTTGCTTGCCAGTCCGTTGAACCACTGGACATAGGCCCGCGGTCCCCCTGGCACCAGGACATCCAGCTGTAGGGGATCCTCTGGATCGCTCAGACCTCTGAGCTCTGGATCCTGAAGGCTGGGGCGATCCAATTCGCCCCCACTGCTGTCCACCAGGACCACCCGGTTGGTTCTTCCGAACGCCCGGCCGATTTCTTGCAACAGAGTCAAGAAGCCTCGATCGCTTCCGCCTCGTCTCCAACACTGTTGATTCCCATCCATCAGCCGCTCGGAGGTGATGGTGTCGGCAATGCCGACCAAGGTCGGCATCTCCTCTGGCGCAATGCTCTCTTGTGCCAAGGCGAGCAGGGCCTCGGCCGATCTGGGGGCCGTTCTGACATTGAAGTCAGCCCCCAGGGGGGCGCGGCCGCTTTGCCTAGCGATGTGTTGGTTCAGCAGCACCAAAAGTCCGGCTTCCTTAACGGCTCCGCGGAGCATGAATTGGAAGTCACTGGTGCCGCGATGCTCACGGCTCGCCCATTTGAGCAATTCCTTGCCGTCTTGGCTGCCGAGATTGGGGGCGAGGTGTAGGAAAAAGGAGTCGCCGAGACCCTGCTGCTGCGCTTGCCTCTCGATGGTCTCAAGCAGCTGCAGGCTCAGCTCTTGCAGTTGACGCTGCTGATCGGGCTCCGGGCACAGGCAAGCAAAGAGAACGTTCAGGTTGAGGGTTGGTGAGAGTTCGTTGTCGAGAACAGCTGCTTGGCTCAGCTGCTCGAGCTCCTCTGCTGCGCAGCTGGGGCTGATCTGTTCAATGATTTGACGCACCCCGTTGCCAAGCTGAGCAGTGACGGTCTGCAGAAACTGCAGTTCCGCCTGACTCACCCCTGGATGGCTGATCTGGCCGTGGCCTGTTTGCGATTGGACCCCCCCCGCCGCTAACCCCGGTAGATAGAGCCCCTCGGCGGCGGGATCTCGCCTCGGTCCGAGGGCCTGCTCCACCAGCCGGTTCACCCCGCGGGCACCACTGTGTTCGCCATTGGTCAGGACGCGAAATCGGTCGCCGAATCTCGCTACGGCTTCGATGTACTGAGGCGGAAGGACCCGTGTGAGCGGGTCGCGCACCAGCGGCATGCAAACGCCATCGAGGTCTTGGATGAGCAGGATGTCGCGGTCGGCGCTGATCTCCTCCTGTAGTTCGTTCAGGGAGAGACGCGCCATGGATTCGCCGTCGAGCTGCCCTACACCCTCCCATGGGTCCGCCTGGGCCGTCAGGATGGGTGGAGGCCAAGTTGTGATCTTGCAGAACGGTTTTTTCGAATCCAACCTTGACCCTGAACGGATCCGAAGGCGCCTGATCGCGCTGGAAGAGGGAAAGGTGGGCTTCTACAGCGTTGGGCTGTATCCAGCCTCGTTGGCGTACAACTGCGCGATGCAAACCGATGGCTCTCGGTTGCTCTTGGCTCCTCGTGCTGGTCGTCAGATCCTTGGGGCGTTCAAGGCCGAGGAGCTCTCAGGGATGGACCCGGAGCATCGCGCCACCATGGAGCGCATGGGTACCCATGCCCAGGCGGGTCACCAGGTTCCAAATGACCTCGGTCATTTGATTCAGCACTGCGAGTTGGTGGTGCTCAGCGCCAACAGCAACCACATCGAGGAAGACCTTCAAGAGGCTCTGCGACTGCGGGAGGAGCTGGGTCGTGAGCACGTCGTCTTGGCTTGTCTGGCCGGTTCTTTCACCCACGATCCGATCTCGAATGAGGCCTATGTGTTGTGCCAAAAAGCCCCGAACTTGGGCTTTTTCACGGGGTTTCACCGGCATGGAGCCCTGCGCAATCCGCTCGATAGTTTCACGGCGAATTTCTGTCATCCCAATGCCCTGACGGCACTCCTGGGTGCGCGTCTGCTGGATCGCCTCTCCCCCAACCTCCAGGTCTCCGCTGGGGTGCACAACATTGAAGGGCAATACATCAAGGCCGCCAAAAACATGGCCTCGATTTTTGCGGGATTTGGCTACACCTTTCACAGGGATAACCCTGGGGTTCTGCCCACATTGTTGACCCTGCTGCTCGAGCAGTGCCTGGACCAGGCGGCAACCGTGTCAATGGCTCGCACCGATCGCCAACGCCTCTATCACCGTCAGCCGATTGCATTGACTGAACTGGGCTATGGGGTCCAGCGCATCGAGGCTGCCCTGGTCAGGGATGGCGACATGGAGAAGGTCCGTGACCACACCTTTTCGCAATTGACGGCCATGGTTGCCGATGTGCGCGGCAGCATGATGCTGCCAACCGCCGGCAGTCCGACCCGGAATTTCCAAGCGGGTGCTGTGCTGGCCACTCGCATGCGCGAGTGCGGCCGCTGTCCGGCGAATGTCGAAGAGTTCGAGGCCTGGTGCGATGAGGCAGGTTTATCGAAGGGGGGCCTCGAGGGCCTGCGTTCTTTGCGCTACTGGCCTCAGATCGTTCGTCAGTACGGCATTCCCCTGCATGACGCCTCACTGATCAACTTGCTCTATATGGCCATCTTTGGCCGTCAAAACTCCAAGCAATCCGCCTTCTCTGTGATGACGGAGAGCCGTGAGCTCAGCAACTACTGCCAGGAGTCTGTCCGCCCGACCCACAGCCGGCGCTATGCCGAAGCGCTGCAAAACCTCGACAATCCCGCAGCGGTTGATTTGGTGGTGAGTGCGGTCGTTGCTGACCTTGCGCGTCGATCGGGTAGTGGTGACAGCTTTGTCGACGACGAGTCCGCGACGAGCGATGACATTCCGGCCTACCTACAGGCGATGAACGTGATCGAAACGGTCTGGGATTAAGGCGCTCCTTAGCGGAGTCGCCGACCGCTGGCTTGCTCGAAATGGAGCTCATCCTCCCGTCTCCAGCGCAATTGGAGCGGGCGGTTGCTTTCTTGCGCCAGTTCTGCGCTGCTGCTTTGGGCATCGGAGAGAACCTTCACCCTGGTATCCCGCACTCTCCAGTGGCTGATGACGCGATCCCCAAGCCACTCCAAGTGCTCGCGATGGGCATCCACTGCTGCGTACGTGCTGCTGAGGGGGGTTGAAGCATCGGCGACCTCAAGATGCTCAGGCCTCAGGCCAACCAATTCACCAGGATTGAGCGGTAGGAGGTTGATCGAGGGACTTCCAAGGAAACTGGCGACGAATTGGTTCTGTGGGTTTCGGTAGAGCTCTGCGGGGCTGCCGACCTGTTGCAGCTCCCCTGCCTTCAAGACGGCGATACGGTCCGCTAGCCCCATTGCCTCGTGTTGGTCATGGGTCACGTAGACCACCGGTGCACCGGTGCTGCGCAGAAGACCGCGCAATTCGCCTCGGAGGTCCTCTCTGAGCTGAGCATCTAGGTTGCTCATGGGCTCATCGAGCAAAAACAAGGCGGGTTTACGCAAGAGTGCTCGAGCCAAGGCGACCCGCTGCCGTTGCCCCCCCGAGAGCTCTGCAGGCTTGCGGTCCCTGCAGCTTTCAAGCTGAAGTAGGGCCAGGACCCGTTGTAATTCTCCCTCGATCATTGGTCTGGGGACTCGCCTGAGTTCGAGCCCCAGGCTCAGGTTCTTGGCGACGCTCAGATGGGGGTAAAGGGCGTAGCTCTGGAAGACCATCGCCACATTCCTTTGGGCAGGCGGTAGCGGTGTGATGGTCACTCCAGCCAGTTCAATGTCTCCGCCACTCACGGGATCCAGGCCTGCGATTAAGCGCAGGGTGGTGCTCTTGCCACAACCACTCGGCCCCAGCAATGCCAGAACTTCGCCGGGGGCGACCTCGAGGTTGAGGTTCTGCAGCAGGGTCTGCTGCCCCACCCGGCGGCAAAGCTGGCTCAGAACAAGACCGGAGCGAGCAGGGCTGGAGGAGGTCATCAATGGGCGAAGAGAACGTGGTCGAGCTTTGGTTCAGGGCTATCCCTTAATGGCCCCTTGGGTGAGGCCGCTGATGATCTGACGTTGAAATAGCAACATGATGAGCACCAACGGCACACTGCCCAGCACGGTGGCGGCGGCAAAGGCTCCATAGGGAACAGAGAAGATCGAGGAGCCGGCAATGCGGGCAATGGCTGGGGCCAGGGTGAGTAGGTCGGCCCGACTCAACCAGGTCAGAGCGATCGGATATTCGTTCCAGCAGAAGATGAAGATCAGCAGTGCTGCACTGGAGATGGCTGGGGCCATTAGTGGAAGGAGCACCCAGCGCAGGCGTTGCCAGAGGTTCATGCCCTCAATCAGGGCGGCCTCTTCCAGATCTACGGGGATATCGCGGAAGGCTGCCTGCAGCAGCAGGATCGCCAAGGGCAAGCACAGCCCGGCATAGGGAAGGCTGAGGGCCAGGAGATTGTTCGACAGATGGAAGTCGCGGGCCACCTCCAGAAGCGCCAAGAACAGCAAAACGGCTGGGAATGCCGCTGCAGCAGCCACCAGGACGCTGATGTTGCGAGCACGATGGGCCTGCATACGGCTGAGGGCGTAAGCGCAGGGGATCGCCAGAAGGAGCGTCAAGAGTGTGCTGCTCAACCCGACGATCCCACTGTTGAGGAGATAGGTCAAAAACGGTGGTTCACCGTTGAGGAGCTGCTTGTAGTGATCGAGGGTCCAGCCTCCACTGCCTGAGCCAGTCAGGGCCGCGGTCGGCCGAAAGGAGGTGTAGAGCTGCCAGAGCATCGGGCCCAGGCTCCAGATCAAGAGGGCGAGGCGTGCCACTAAAGGTCACCTCCTGTCATGGCCTCGCGCCCGCTGCTGAACCACCAGAGCCCCGCGAGTCCTGCGCAGAGCACCAAGAGTCCGGCGAAGGCGCCGAGCATGACGGTGGCGCTGTAGCCAAAGTCCAAGAAACGCATCGCATTCAGGTAGGCGTAGAGCGCCAGACTTTCCGTGCTGCCCGCTGGACCTCCTCCCGTCAGCACTTGCACCAAGTCGAACACTCCCAGCGCTTGGGCGAGGCGAAAAACGAGTGCAATGAGTAGATAGGGCGTCAGCAGAGGCACCGTGATCCTCCAGAGGGATTGCCCGGCCGATGCCCCCTCCAACTGCGCAGCCTCGTAGAGATCGCGGGGAATGTTCTGCAGGCCCGCCAGCAGAAGTAAGGCCACAAACGGGGTCGTTTTCCAGGTATCGGCCCAAACCGTGGCGATCCAGGTGATTGATGGGTTGGCCAGAAAGGCCACGGGTGCCATTCCTACCCAGTGCAGAGCTTGATTAATCGGGCCGTATGGATCATTGAAGATCCAGCGCCAGCCCAAGGCCATCACCGTTGTTGGCAGAGCCCAGGGCAAGAGGCTGATCATTCGCAAGCTGCTCTTGCCTCGCAACGGCTGGTTCAGGAGCAAGGCGATCGCCAGCCCTAAGACCATTTCTGTGCTCACCGAGAGACCAGCAAAGCGAAGGGTTTGCCAGGCGTCCTGCCAGAAGCGGCTGTCGTTCCAGAGCCGGACCCACTGGGCGGTCCCCGCAGGAATGGGTTGAAGTTCCGTCAGCACCGTCTGGGTCTGGGTGCTTAACCAGAGGTAGTGACCAATGGGCACCAGGAAGATCAGGCTGAGCAATCCCAGGGCCGGCAGCAGGAGCCAGAACTGTTGGCGCCAGCGGATCATTTACTGCACTCCTCGTGTGGAACGTTCCAGCTGAAGGCTGTTGCGCTGCAGGTTGTCCATGGCCGGCGCCGCTGCGATCTCACCGGTGATCACGGTGTTCACCTCGCGGTAGAGCAGGTCACTGAGTTGGGCATAGATCGGTGTCAGCGGTCTGAGTACGGCATCGGCCAGTGCTGATTGCAATTCCGGCAGGATCGGATTGGCGCGGACCAGTTCTGGGTCGTTGAAGACACTCAGGCGCGTTGGTGTGTAGCCCCAGTTCAAGTTGAGTTGTTTTTGGGCGGCGGTGCTGGTCAAAAACTGCAGTGCCTCGATGGCGGCTTGCTTGTGTTTGGAGCTTGAAAGGACGGAGAACCCCCAGCTGCCCTGGGTTGCGACATGGGGTTCATTCGGGAGGCTGACCATGGTTGTGATTCCGACTTTCCCAGCCAGCGCAGAACCCTCCTTGTTGAGTTCGGCCCAGGCGTAGGGCCAGTTCCGCATCAAAGCGGCATCACCACTTTCAAAGACCTGAAGCGCTTGCGGTTCGGCCATGTTGGCTACGGCAGGAGGCGTAATGCCCTGATCGACGAGTTGGCGTAGCCATTGGCTGGCCGTAATCGCGGCTTCACTGTTGAGGTCCGGTGAGCCATCGCGGAGCCAGCGACCGCCGAAGCCCCGTAGAACCTCCAGATAGGTGCAGCTCAACCCCTCGTATTGACGGCCTTGCCAGACGTAGCCCCAGCGGACTTGCCCCTTTTCTTGAAGAGACCGGCTGATGGCTTCGAGTTCGGCGGGTGTCCTGGGGGGGCTGTCCATCAGGTCGGTGCGCCAGAACAGCAGGCCCATGTCGGCCACGAGGGGGAAGCGCCAGAGGTGGCCGTCAAAGCTGTTGCCCAGTTCCGCTCCAGGGGCGAGATCGACCAGGGCATCGACTCCGAGCCAGGGTTCCAAGGGCTCAAGCCAGCCAGCCCTGGCATATTTCGGTGTCCAGGTGACGTCCATTAGCAGGACGTCGTAGGGACTGTTGCCCAGCAAGAGGCTGCTGATCGCCAGGTCTGAGACTGCTTCTGTCTCTAGAGGTCCACGGGTCACCGTGAGGGCAATCTCTGGGTGCTCGCGATTGAACTCCTCAACGAGTTCAGCCGTGGCATCGGCAAATGGAGCCGGCATCAGGATCGAAACGGGCTCCCGTGCTGGTTTGGCCCAAAGCCCCAGCACCAGCAGCAGGCTGCCCAGCACGCAGGCCAAACCCAGCAGCCAACGGCGCTGGTTCATCACTGCGATTCAATCGCCTCCAGTTGTTCTTTGACCCAATGATCAACGCTGAGTTGATCCACCGATGCCGCCATCGATGCCATTCGTTGCTCCTGATCCTGAAGCGAGAGGCCTAGGGCCTTGTCGATCGCCTCATCCATGCGCCTGTGGGAGTAGGGATTGGTGAGAACGGCTCCCTTCATCACTACGGAGGCACCGGTGAATTCCGAGAGCACCAACGTTCCGCCTCTTCCCTTGCGGGCCGCCGCATATTCCTTGGCTACCAGGTTCAGGCCATCCCGCAACGGCGTGATCCAACAGATGTCCGAAGCAGCAAACCAGGCCACCATCTCCTCGTAGGGAATACGTTGCGTTGTGAGACGAATGGGGACCCAATCGATCTTGCTGAAGCGGCCATTAATCCGGCCAACGGTTTCCTCAATCCCGCGCTGCGTGTCTTCGTAGACCTTCATGCCGGTGTTGGCGGCTACACAGGCCAGGACCAACACCACCTGGCCGTGGATCGCCTCATTGCGCTCCAGCAGTCGCTCATAGGCTCGAAGCAGTTCTTCGTTGCCTTTGGTGTAATCCACTCGGCTAGCGGAGAGGATCAAGGTCCGGCCGCGCTTGGTGTTGGTCTCAATCTCTTGGATTAGCTCCTGGACGGGCTTGGAATCCCTGAGCTCGCGAATCACATCTGGACTGGTGCCGACCGGCGTCGAGACGAGCTTGACGCGATGGCCGTTGTGCTCAAGCCATGGCGTGGCGTCGGGCTGGGCCAAGGCGCTGCCACAGGGCATGAAGTGATCGGCAATCTCCGATTTGGGGCCCTTCTTGACCGGCAACAAGCTGGAGGCCGCCCGGGCGAAATTCTCGGCGTAGCGGGGAATGTGAAAACCCACCGCATCGCAGCAAAGAAGACTCTCGATGATCTCTTCCCTCCACGGCAGGATGCTGAAGACATCGCTGCTTGGGAAAGGTGTGTGGTGAAAAAAGCTGATCTTGACATCCGGTCGTAGGGCCCGAATAAAGCCCGGTGCCAACCAGAGGTTGTAGTCGTGAATCCAGATGGACGCCCCTGGAGCCGCTTCGTTGCAGGCCGCTTCGGCGAACCGCTGGTTGACTTCACTGAAGGTCTGCCAGTCGGCGTTATTGACCTCAAAAAAACTAGGGAAGCTGTGAAGGATTGGCCAGATCGATTCCTTTGAAGTGACGTGATAGAAACTGCCGATTTGCTCCTGGCGGAGCGGAATCCGTCTCAAACGGATTTGGATCGGCTCATCAATCGTCAGGGTTTCGTCTTCAGCAGCGGGATCCTCGTTCTCACGCCAGGCAATCCAGGTGCCGGATGGATGGGAGCGAAACAGGTTTCGCAGCGTCGGAATGATGCCGTTTGGGCTCTTCTGGTCTTGCCACTGCCTGGTGCCGTCCTCGCCGATGACCTCGTCAAATGGAGAGCGGTGATAGACCAGGACGAAAGAGCTAGGCACACGGAATCGGCAGGGAACGCCTGTCCCTAAGGCCGTGCATACCGGTGAAGGCCAGCAAGATCGGCCCTGGGCTGCGCGAGGGAGGTCTCCCTCGGGATGGGATT
Source organism: Synechococcus sp. W4D4 (assembly GCF_047716805.1). NCBI lineage: Bacteria > Bacillati > Cyanobacteriota > Cyanophyceae > Synechococcales > Synechococcaceae > Synechococcus > Synechococcus sp. W4D4. Next base: position 881,542 of record NZ_CP180404.1, read on the forward strand.
AGCCAACCCAGACAGGCAATCTCCACCATCCCCCAGAGCCCTGGGGATGTCAAACCCAGGGCCCCTGAACCGTGGCTTTAGAGACCGCGTTCCATCAGCTGGCCCATCAGGTCACAACTGCGTTGCTGGAAACCTGCCAATTCGTTGGGCTCCAGACCACCCACGGCCAAGCGAGCCATCTCATAGAGATGGCGGCTGAGGTTGTCCGCCAGCTCTTGGCTCGGGCTGGAACCTGCGCCTGTGATCACCGATCCTGCCGAGAGCTTGATCAACCCTTCGACCAAACGGTGCTTGCGATTGACCAGCAACACGTGGTGATCAGGCAGACCGGGTAGCCGCTGTTCCATCAAGGCCCCCATATCGTTCATTCGGCGCATTTGCTCTGGAAGCAGAATCAATGCGGCCGGAGCGTTGTCGCCTTTGAGGGCTTGAACCTGGATGGTGACCTTGTCGTTAGAGAGGGCTGCCTTAAAGAGATCCCGCAGCTTCTCTGAGCTGTCTTTGCCCTCCGCGTCGCTGATTTCGCTTTCTTTCTCCTGGAGCGAATCGTCCAGTTCGCTATCGACCCGTTGGAACTTCAGCTCCTCATGGCGGTACTCCAGCCAGGGAATGAATTGGGTATCAATAAAGGTGTCAGCCAAGAGCACCTCTGCACCCTGGCTTTTCCACAGGGCGAGAGCCCCGGCCTGGCCTGCCTCGTCGGTGCAGTAGAGGATTCGCTTGTCGTTGTCGCTGCCAAGGCGTGAGCGATAGCCGCCCAGGGTGGTGAAAGCCTTGCCTGCTTCAGCGGCGATCGGATCTGCGTTGTCTCCCTCGGCCGCTGCAGCTGTGGTGCCAAACAGCACCAGCTCGGCCACCTGGTCGGCGAACTTCTCGTCTTCCATGGCGCCGATCTTGATGAAGGGAGCCAGCGATTCCCAGATCTCGGCGTAGCGCTTGGGTTCGTCTCTGTGAAGTTCCTTCAGCCGGTCACCCACCTTCTTGGCGACGAAGTTGCCTATGGAGCGGACCCGTCGATCCGTCTGCAGGGCTGAGCGGCTGACGTTCAGCGGAATATCGGGTGAGTCGATCACGCCCCGCAGGGGCAGCAGGTAGCGGGGCACAACCTCCTTGATCGAGTCGCTGACGAACACCTGGTTGCAATAGAGCTTGATTTCACCCTTCTCCCAGTCCGCACGGCCCGTGGATTTCGGGAAATAGAGGATTCCCTGCAGGTTGTAGGGGTAGTCGGTGTTGAGGTGAACCCAGAGCAGTGGGTCACCCTGGAATGGATAGAGGTAGCGGTAAAGCTCGATGTAGTCCTGATCGCTGAGCTCGCGGGGGCTCTTGCGCCAGGGGGCTTCCCTTTTGTTGACGGTCTCGCCTTCCAGCTGGACCTCCACCGGCATGAAGTCGCAGTAGGTGGTGATCAGGGTCCGGATTCGTGCCGGCTCGATGTATTCCTCCTCTTCCTCCATCAGATGGAGGATGACGTCGGTGCCGGGCTCCGAGCGTTCGGCGGCCTCCAGGCTGAAGTTGGGGGAGCCATCACAGCTCCAACGAACGGCCTCGGCATCGCCGCGAGCGGAGCGTGTCACCAGCTCCACCTGTTTGGCGACCATGAAGCTGGAGTAAAAGCCCAGGCCGAAGTGGCCAATGATGGCGTCGGACTCTTGCTTGTATTTCTCGAGGAAGTCCTCGGCGCTGGAGAAGGCGACTTGGTTGATGTAGCGCTTCACCTCATCGGCGGTCATGCCGATCCCGTTATCGGAAATGGTCAGCGTCTTGGCTTCGCGGTCGATCCGGATGCTGATTGTCCCCTCGGGCCCTTCACTGCAATCACCAGCCATCGAGGCCATACGGCGCTTGCTGATGGCATCGACGCCATTGCTCACAAGCTCCCGGAGGAACACTTCGTGGCCGCTGTAGACGGCCTTTTTGATGATCGGAAAGATGTTCTCGGTGTGGATCTGAATTTGACCCTGTTCCGCCTGAAGCACCACGGCTCTGATCACAACGTGTTGTCCAGAATCCCTCTAGCTAGGGGCTCACGCCAAGGGGGAACGGTGGGCAGGAAACCGACCCCCAGAAGCTCCACCCCTCGCAGCGACAGACCGCAAGCCTTAGTTTCCGCAGCCCAACCTCAGGCGATTCCATGGCCAGCCAGTGGGCCAACTTTCTGCTCAACCTTGGTGAGTGGCGCGGCAGCTTCTGTGGCTTCGCCCCCGATGGCTCCATCGCCGACACCACCCCCTCGATCTTGAGCCTGGAGGCCGGGGACAGCGAGCGTCTGGTCCACTTCAGGCTGCGTCGTTACGGGCCAGATGGTCTCGACGGTGAGCCCATCCATGAGATGGCGCAGGACTACCGCAACCTCGGTAAGCAAGTTGTGTTTTTTGCCAATGGGACCTTCTGCAAGGGGTCAATGCAGGTTTCTCCTTGCGCTGAGTTCGGTGGCGAATTCGGCTTTGTTGATCAGGACCGTCGCCACCGCATGGTGCAACTGCACGGCACGGACGGGACCTTTAGCAAGCTGGTCTTGATCCGCGAATTCCGCAATGGGGGAGCTGGAGAAGAGCAACCTCCCGCCAGCCTCGATCGGCTGAGCGGTCAATGGAGCGGTGAGGCCTCCACCATCAATGCGGAATGGCTTGAACCCACCATTGAGCAGGCCTCCTTTCAGATCTGTAGGGACGGCGAACAGGGGTTTTCCTGGTTGACGCAGATCGGCAACCAGGTTTCTGAGCGCAGGGGAGTACTGGAGAGCACGCGCTTTGGCCGCACTTTCGGTGCTCAAGAGCAATGTCTTCAGCTTTTGCCGGATGGAGGTTTCAACCTGCGGCCTGTGCGGGTCAACCACCGTGCTGCCTTCCAGATGGAGGCGGGCTGGATGCCGTCTCCAGGCAGGATGCAGCGCTTGATTCGTCGCTACGACGCTTCTGGAGCTTGGGTATCAGCGACCCAAATCCTGGCCACCTGCTCAGAGGGCTGAGGACGCCGCGGAGGGCTGGGCTGCACTGCGATCCAGAGCAAGGTGATCAGTGGTACGACGAAGCCACTGATCACTAGAACCGCCGCGAGCTGACTGCCCCTGACATAGGGCTGCTGAATCAGAGGATCACCGCAGTAACCGCAGTGGGGAGCTCCGCTGGAACCTTGGATGGCCCGGGTCGGCCGAGGAGCGCAGTAGGGGCAGTGGTACTCCCCTGGCTTTGTCCTGCTCACCCTTTTCGCCACCGTGTTCGCATTGCTGACGCTGCTCGTGCCCTACCCCGCGGCTTGGCTTCTCCAAGTGCAAAACAGGGGTTCCGGCGACCGCAGCGTGCGCCAGTCCCCGGATGCGGTTGCCACTTCAACGCCGACGGGGTGTTCAACGGGATTGATGCTGCTGTTCTGCAACCAGCCGATGGCATCGTCGAGGGCTGATTCCAAGCTGGGGTATAGGGCGTCTAGTTGGCGATGGGGTTCGCAGAGTCCATCGACCAGGCGGTAGAGCTTCTGCTTCAGGACCTGGGGTTGGTTCAAATTTCGCCAATTCATATTTCTCTCCCCGAAGGAAATTCCACTTTGGGGAGGGTTTGAGGGAGTGGATCAACTCCTCACACTGTCTTAACCAACGGAACTGGCTTGATCCAGGTCGCTGAGGTTGACGGTGAATGTTGAGGTATGGGCTTGAACAAGGGGCCAAGGCCGCACCCAGGCGGAGCCGCTCGCCTCATCCAAATTGACCAGCTGCAAGACACAGTCTGGGTTCTGACTGAGTGTGACCAGAGCGCCTGGTTGAAAAGACACGGCTGAATCACCGCAGATCTCTCCACTCAAGCGCAACGACGGGCGCAATGCCAAAGAAATTCTTAAGCCCTGACCAATGGGTTCAGCTGGCCCGCTGGAGTTCAGGCTTTTCTTCGGGAATGATCGCTCCTGCCACTGGGCAAACCTGCAGGCAGATCCCGCAGTCAATGCAGGTGTCGAAATCGATCCAATAAAACTCCGTTCCTTTGGCATTGGCCCCGCTCCCGGGGTTGATGCAGGCCACGGGGCAGGCATCAACGCAATCGGCCACGCCTTCGCAGACGTCGGTGACGATTGTGTGGGCCATCAGCAGTGCCTTAACGGAGCTGGGATCCTAAGGACCCCATGGTCCAGGCGCTGCTCTAGCCGATCCAGATCACCTCTCGACAGCCGCGGGCTTCTGCTTGCGTTCTCGCATCCGCCTCTGAGGGGCAGGGCTGATGCAACAGCAAACAGGCTTGCCCCTGTTGGTGCTGTGCGGACTGGGCCGCCAGGGCGGCCGGCAGATGAGTGGCGTCCTTAAAACTGACCAACGTCACGTTGGGACGTTTGGGGGCTGTCTTCTCGGTGCCGAGCAACGTTTGGATGGCTTCTAGATCGAAGCTGAAGCCCAGCCCTGAGGCTTCGCCGCCAAAGCGTTCCACCAGGGCGTCGTAGCGACCGCCACTGGCGATTTCCACTGGTGCGTCCACGCCCTGGCAGACCAACTTCAAAACAAGGCCGTCGTAGAGATCAAAGTGCGGCTGGAAGGTGGGGTCGAGCTGCAGTTCCACATGCCCCTGAGCTGCTGCCGGTGCCACGACTTTGAGGCAGTCCGCGAGTTCGTCGAGATGGCGAGACGGGCCAAGCAACGTCTCCAGTTGCGCCAGCACCATCTGGGGTGCCCCACGCAACCGCATCAATTGCTCGAGTGACTGGCGTTGCTCGTTCGGGAGCTCAAGGCTGGCCAGGGCCAGGGGATCAAAGCTCACGAGGGCTTTGCGCACGGCAGTGCGCTGCGCAGCTGGGACTTGGTCGAGCAGGGCCGAGAGCACACCGTGATGGCCCAGCAGCAACTTCGGGCGCTGTTGGGCGCCGATGCCGACCTTCTCGATGCAGGCCAGCAACAGGCGCAGGAGCTCGGCATCGGCGACGCTCGCGCTGCCGTTGGCTAGAGCGAAGAGTTCGACACCGCTCTGCAGTTGCTCTTCGAGGCGTTGCTGACCGGTATCACTCTGGACGCTGCGGAAGACCCTGCCGCAACTCCAAAGACGCAGTGGCCGGGGAAGTTGCGCCATCCGTGTGCAGGCGGCCCGGGCAATGGAGGCCGTCATCTCTGGGCGCAGACCCAGGGGGTCATCACTGGCGAGACGAACCAATTCGCGGTCGTTGATCCGTCCGCCGGCCTCCAGGGTTTCTAGGCGTTCGACGCTGGGAGGACTGACTTCGACGTAGCCCCAGAGGCGATAGACCTGGCCGAGTTGCTCCGACAGCCAACGGTTGCCATCCACCTCGCGGGGATTCAGATCCCTGGTTCCGGCCGCCGGTTGAAGAGCCATCGCAAGGCCAGGTCGAAGTGGGGCGATCCTATGGACTGGGCTGATCCAGCTCCGGGGCGCCGAAACTTGCCCCCGTCAGCGGCCTGCAGTTCCCCAGGCCCTCGATCAAGGCCTGCTCCAGCCCAGGTGTGCAAGCGATTAACCGACCAGTCGCGAGCTGCGCCGGGGATCCGTCGTAGGAACAGACCACGCCACCGGCCTGCTCCACCAGGGCCATGCCAGCGGCCAGATCCCACGGCGAGAGCCCCCGCTCCCAATAGCCGTCCAGGAGTCCCTGGGCTACGAATGCAAGGTCCACAGCAGCAGCGCCGCCTCGACGCACGCCCCGCGTGCGATGGGTGAAATACGCGAATTCGGCGTAGTTGTTGTCCAAGCGGTTGTGCCGGTCGTAGGCAAACCCAGTCACCAGGAGGGAATCTCCGAGGTTGTTGCAGCCGCTGACAGTAATGGCGGCATCGTTGCACCAAGCACCCAGCCCTGGCGCGGCCCAATAGAGCCGATCGAGTGCTGGAACGGCCAGGGCACCCAGGAGGGGCTGCCCGCGCCAGGTCAAGCCAATGGAGGTTCCAAAAAACGGATAGCCATGTGCATAGTTCGTCGTCCCATCGAGGGGATCGACACACCACTGCAAGTCGCTCCCTTGGCCTTCCTTGCGGCCGCTCTCCTCTGCAAGGACCCCTAACTCAGGTGTCTCCTCGCTCAGGACCTGCAGGACGGCCTGTTCAGCGGCCACATCGGCCTCGGTGACGAGGTCACCGGCGCGGCCCTTTTCGCGGATGCGCTCCAGTCGCCCGAACAGGGCCTTGAGTTGAGTGGCACCAGCCGTCGCGGCTTGACGGGCAATGCCACTGAACCGCTCCAGATCAGCGTGGCTTAAGCCGGAGTGCTGGGCGGCCTGGTCGGTGAGACGTGGGTTCATTCCGGGGCTTACTCCTCATCCAACGGCAGGCCTGCGCGCACCTTGCCACGACCGAAGTGGCGGCCGAACTGCAGCTCATACACCTCGTCCTCGTCCTGGGTCTCTACTTCCAGAGGACCGGTGGCCCGAGCGACGCAGAGCAGCCCATAGCCGCGGCTTCGGATCTCCTTGGAGAGGCCAAGGGCTTCGCGCTGGTCGATCTCTCCATCGAGGACGCGAACGGCGCAGGCGGTGCAGCAGCCATTGCGGCAGCTGAAGGGCAGGGGCTCCCCCTGTTGTTCAAAGCTCTTGAGGATGTACTCGCCTTCGGGCACGTTCAACTGGATCGTGCGGTTCTCTTGGCGCCAATGAACCGTGATCGGGTGACTGTGCATGGAGCAGCAATCCAATGGGGGAGCAGTGACTGCTACATTCTCGTCGTTGCCCCCGCGCAGCCGCGACGCCCACTGATCCCTTCAAGGTTCAGAGGCGGAGCTGCGAAAAGCCCCTCACGGAGAGGTGGCCGAGTGGTCGAAGGCGCAGCACTGGAAATGCTGTATAGGGGCAACTCTATCGAGGGTTCGAATCCCTCCCTCTCCGTTTGAAAAGCCGCTCTTTGAGCGGTTTTTTTGTGGGAACTTTTGGCCGGACGAATTAACCGAAGCGACCCGTCACATAGTCCTGGGTGGCCTGCTCTTTGGGGGCGTTGAAAATCTGTTCCGTTTCAGCAAATTCGACCAGCGATCCAACCTTGCTCTCGCGGTCGCTGCGTTGACTGACGTTGAAGAAACCGGTGTAATCGCTCACCCGGACGGCCTGCTGCATGTTGTGCGTGACGATCACAATTGTGTAATTCTTCTTGAGCTCATGCATCATCTCCTCGATTTTTAATGTCGAGATTGGATCGAGCGCAGAGCAAGGCTCATCCATCAAGATCACTTCAGGCTCGATCGCAATGGTCCGAGCAATGCAGAGCCGCTGCTGTTGACCGCCGGAGAGGGCATAACCGCTCTCTTTAAGCTTGTCCTTGGTTTCATCCCAAAGGGCTGCTTTCCGCAGGGAGCGCTCCACGAGCTCATCCATGTCGCCTTTGTAGCCATTGACCCGAGCGCCAAAGGCAATGTTTTCGTAAATACTTTTGGGGAACGGGTTGGGTTTCTGAAACACCATTCCAATGCGTCGGCGGACTTCGACCGGGTCGACGTGCCGGGCGTACAGATCCTGTTCATCAAAGATCACCCGACCCTTAATCGAACAGCCGTCGATCAGATCGTTCATGCGATTCAAGGCCCGAAGCACGGTGCTCTTGCCGCAACCCGAGGGGCCGATGAAGGCCGTGACTTGACCGCGAGGAATATCCATGTAGACGCCCCGTACTGCTTCCTTGCTGCCGTAGCTAATCGAGACGTCCTGAAGGGACAGGCAAACCCCGTTTCTGCTGGATGAGGAGCTGGCCTGGGGAGAGGAGATCACGATCGAGTCGTTCGGGCTTGGGTGAGAAAGCGGGCGCAGGGAGGAGATCAGGCGCGGGAGAGGCGGCCGATCCATCGGGCCAAGAGATTGGCCAGCAGGATCATCATCACCAAGACAAAGGACGCCGCCCAGGCCAGGGAGATCTGGGCCTCGTAGGGCATGATCGCGTAGTTGTAGATCAGCACTGACATTGAGGCGATGGGGTTGAGAACCCCATCAGCCCAGAACGGTGAAAACAGTGCGGTAAAGATCAGCGGTGCGGTCTCACCCGCCGCCCTAGCAATCCCCAAAACCACACCGGTGGCGATCGGTGCGAAGGCGGCTGGCAGGGTCACGCGCGTAATTGTGACCACTTTGGAAGCCCCGACACCCATGGCCCCCCAACGCAGTTCCTGGGGCACCAGCTTGAGGCCTTCATCCGTGGTCTTGATGACCGTGGGGATCATCAGAACAGCAAGGGCCATGCCACCGGCAATCGCGCTGTAGCTGTGACCAGCAATCGCTCGGGTGCTGACGATCAGGCCATAAATAAAGACACCACAGATAATCGACGGCACACCCGAGAGCACGTTGGTGCCGAAGCGCACGAACTGAGCAAAGCCACCCGAGCGGGAGTACTCCGCCAGATAGATGCCACCGCCCACACCGATGGGAATGGCAATTGAGCTGGCGAGAACAGTGATCAGCAAGGTCCCAACGATGGCGTTGCCAATGCCGCCACCATCGAGGCCAGGCGGTGGCGGCAACTCAGTGAGGAGCTGCCAGTTGATCAGTGCTCCGCCCTTAATCAGCACATAGACCAGGACCAACACCAGCGGCAGCACGGCAAGTCCCGTGAACAGGGCAGCGATCGAGGTGAAGACCCGGTTCCAGATGTTCCTCGAGAGGCTGTTGCGGTAGCGGAGAGAGCCGCGCTTCGAAAGGGTCATGGCTCAGTACTTCAGGCTCAGTCGCTTCACGACTTGCTGGGCCAAAAGGTTCACCAGCAGGGTCATCAGCATCAGCACCAGTGCCGCGTACATGAGTGCTGAGACCTGGATGCCATCGGCTTCACCGAATTGGTTGGCCAACATTGACGAAATCGTGTTCGCTGGAGCCAGCAGGCTGAAGCTGAAATTGTTGGAGTTGCCGATGATCATGGTGACGGCCATGGTTTCGCCCATGGCACGACCCAGCGCCAACATCACCCCGCCGGTGATTCCAGAGATTGCGGCGGGAAGCATGACCTGAAGGATGGCCCCCCAGCGGGTGGTTCCAATCCCATAGGCCGCCTGCCTCAGCCCATCAGGCACCTGTCTCAAAGCGTCCCGTGAGATCGCCGTGATGATCGGCAAAATCATCACAACCAAGATCAAGGAGGCCGGGGCCATCCCGGGGCCCTGAGGTTCTGTCGAGAACAGGGGAATCCAGCCCAGATAGCGATGGAGGTCCGACAGGAAGGGGCGCAGAAATGGCTCCATCACAACGATGGCCCACAGTCCCAGGACCACGGAGGGAATGGCTGCGAGCAGCTCCACCATCACGCCCAACACTTCCCTGATGCCCTTGGGGATGATGTTCTCGGTCAGAAAGATTGCCGTGCCAACGCCGAGGGGCACAGCGATCAGAAGAGCCACCCCTGAGCTCACCAATGTGCCGTAAATCGCGGTGAAGGCGCCGTAGTGCTCGCTGATCGGATCCCAGTCCGACGTGGTAATGAAGGACAGACCGAAGGTCTGGATTGCCTCCCAAGCACCGGTGAAGACCGTCAGCAGGATGGCGAAGACCAACAGGCCAACGGCCCCTGCCAGGGCAACGGCAAGTTGCTGAAAACCACGGTCGGCAGCCCGTTCGGTGGCCGACCGACGCCGCAAGGCGAAGAGCTCAAGGCGCGGACTCCTGGCCATGGGGTTCTTAACCTCCTAGGAATCTATCCCTCTGCCCCATTGCCGTTAGCTTTGGGGCACGACGTGGATGGCCCCAGGGCGCAGGAACGCAGTTGGCACGGATCGTTGGAATCGACCTGGGAACCACCAACTCCGTGGTTGCGGTGCTGGAGGGTGGACGGCCGCAGGTCATTGCGAGCGCGGAGGGCGGTCGCACGACCCCTTCAGTGGTCGGCTTCAGCAAAGACCACGAACTCCTTGTCGGTCAGCTGGCCCGTCGCCAGCTGGTCCTGAACCCACGGAATACCTTCGCGAATCTCAAACGTTTTGTTGGCCGCCAGTGGGATGAGCTCGATGACGGCAGTCTGGCCGTTCCCTACACCGTGCGCGCCAACGACCAGGGCAATGTGCGCGTGGTCTGTCCAGCTACGGAGCGGGAGTACGCCCCTGAGGAACTGGTAGCGAGCGTGTTGCGCAAGCTGGTGGATGACGCCAGTACCTACCTCGGTGAGCCCGTGGAGGCCGCGGTCATCACGGTTCCGGCTTACTTCAATGACGCCCAGCGTCAGGCCACCCGTGATGCCGGCCGCCTGGCCGGGATTGCGGTGGAACGGATCCTGAACGAACCCACCGCAGCAGCCCTGGCCTACGGATTCGACCGAAGCACCGTGAAGCGCGTGCTGGTCTTTGACCTTGGCGGTGGCACGTTCGATGTCTCGATCCTTCGGATCGCCCAGGGGGTTTTTGATGTCAAAGCCACCAGCGGTGATACCCAACTGGGTGGCAACGACTGGGATCGCAGAATCGTGGATTGGTTGGCTGATGCCTTCCAAAAAGAGCATGAGATCGACCTGCGGCGGGATCGTCAGGCCCTGCAGCGCCTGACTGAGGCGGCCGAGAAGGCCAAGATCGAACTCAGTGGTGTTCAGAGCACTCCTATTTCCTTGCCCTTCATCGCCACGGGCAAGGACGGACCGCTCCATATCGAGACGACTCTCGAGCGCAGCACCTTTGAAGGGCTCTGTCCGGACCTGCTCGATCGTCTGCTTCGCCCGGTGCAACGGGCTCTGCGCGACTCCGGATTTGCCGCTGAGGACATCGACGATGTGGTCCTGGTGGGTGGCTCGACCCGGATGCCGATGGTCCAGCAGATGGTTCGCACCTTGATTCCTCTGGAACCCTGCCAGTCCGTCAATCCCGATGAGGTCGTTTCGATTGGCGCCGCTGTCCAAGCCGGAATCCTGACCGGCGAACTGCGGGATCTGATGCTCAATGACGTGACCCCGCTCTCCTTGGGATTGGAGACCATCGGCGGGGTGATGAAGGTTCTGATTCCTCGCAACACCTCGATACCGGTGCGGAAGAGCGATCTCTTCAGCACGTCTGAAGCCAACCAAAGTTCTGTTGAAATTCACGTGCTCCAAGGGGAGCGTCAGATGGCCGATGGCAACAAGAGCCTTGGCCGCTTCAAGCTCTCGGGCATCCCCCCTGCACCCCGGGGCGTCCCCCAAGTCCAGGTTTCCTTTGACATTGACGCCAACGGACTCCTCCAGGTGTCGGCCACAGACCGCACGACGGGTCGGCAGCAGAGCGTCAGCATCCAGGGCGGATCCAACCTCAGTGAAGAGGAGATCAAGACCCTGATTGCGGAGGCCGAAGAAAAGGCCAGCGAGGACCGTCGCAAGCGGGCGGAGATCGATCGACGCAACCGCGCCCAAACCTTGGTGGGTCAGGCCGAGCGTCGGCTGCGGGATGCGGCCCTGGAATTGGGTCCCTACGGCGCGGAGCGCCAGCAACGCGCCGTTGAGATCGCCATGCGCGATGTGCAGGAGATGTTGGCCGATGGAGATCTCAGCGAACTCGACATCAGCGTCAGTCAGCTGCAAGAGGCCATCTATGGCTTGAACCGGCGTCTGGCCAGCGAGCGCAAGCAGGACTCCAATCCGATCCAGGGAATCAAAAACACCTTGGGCTCGCTCAAGGATGAACTCTTTGCTGAAGACGATTGGGATGACTGGGATCGCCCGGGCCGCTCCCGCGACCCCTGGAGTGAACCGCGTCTCGGTGGTGGCTGGCAGGAGGACCGCTGGGATCGCCCGAGCCTGGACCGCTTTGATGCCCCGCGTCCGAGTTGGGATCGGCCGATTGAGGCCCCACCCCGCTGGGATCAATCGCCTCAACCCCGCAACCAGCCCTGGGACGAGCCCGCTGATCGCTACGGCCGAACCGAACGGGAATTCGAGCCAGCCCCCCGCTACGGGGAGTTCGATCGCTACCCCGATCGCGATGACGCCCGCTACGACGATCGCTATGAGGAAGGGGTGGATCAGCCCCGCGAAGCCCGCGTTGTCGAGCGGGATAATGCCCCCCGTCCCAGAACGGCGACACCGGCCACACCTGATCACGGCTCCTATGAAGGAGATCCCTGGGCTGAGGACTGACGGAGGTGAGTCCTGTGATGTCCGAGACGGGCAGCATCAACCATTGGGCCGTCCTCGGCCTTGATCCCGGCGCTGATGCTTCGTCCCTGAAGCGAGCGTTCCGGCAACAGGCTCGCCGCTGGCATCCCGACTTGAACGGGGATGACCCCCACGCAGAGGAGCAGTTCAAAGCGGTCAACGAGGCCTACGCCGTCCTCAGTGACCCCCAGCGGAGGCAGCAGTGGGAGGCCAGTCTCGATGAATCAGTCGCCGCAGCGGCGGGGTTGGACCCCTTCGCCACTGGTTTCCCCGACTTTGAGGACTACCTGGACGTGGTCTTTCACCGGGAGCGGAGGCGTTCCCCTCGACACGTCTCCGATGACGGTTTCATCCCTCAGGAACCAGAGCCGTTCGAGGAGGACTCCTCCCCCGCCGGCGGGGTGACCCCACCTGTACCGCCCCCGCCCCCCCCGGTGGTGGCCAGTGAAGAGCTGGAATCGTTGGTGGAGCTCACCCCTGAGCAGGCACTCGAGGGCGTCCGTGTGGAATTGGAACTGCCCGATGGAACAGCCATTGAGGTCTGGACGCCAGCCATGGCAGGAGATGGCTGGCGTCTCCGCCTTGCTGGGGTCGCCCCAGGCGGGCGCGACCATTTCCTTCAGCTTCGGGTTCGTACCGATGCTGGATTACGCATTGATGGTTTGCGGGTTCACTACCAACTGGAGTTGTCACCCGCTGAGGGGGCGCTGGGTTGCACCGCCGTTGTGCCGACGCTGGATGGTCCGGTGCAATTGCGTATTCCGCCTGGCTCCTCGAGCGGCCGCCTCTTGCGTCTTCGCTCCCGAGGCTTGAGCCATCGCGAGCAGCGGGGTGACCAGTTGGTTGAGATCCGTCTCGTCGTTCCCCAAGGGCTCAGCGAAGCGGAAGAAGCGCTCTACCGCCGGCTGCAACAGCTCGCTGAGGAAATTGATGGCGGGCGTGATGGCGTGATCAATCAGTGAGAGACTGGTGATTGACCCGTGCGTGCTGGATGTCGGTTCACGTTCTGCTCTTTGACGCTGGCAGCGAGAACGAGGGCATTCACTCCCTGGAGTTAAACGGCTCCACCGTGGTCCTTCTCTTTGAGGACCGAGACGACGCGGAACGTTATGCCGGCTTGCTGGAAGCGCAGGACTTCCCGATGCCGAGTGTTGAAGCGATCGAGCGGCGCGAGATGGAGGAGTTTTGCTCCAGTGCTGGCTATGAAGCCCGTTTTGTTCCTAGCGGCTTTTTGCCCCAAACCGCTGAGGAGCGCCTGCTGATCGCCCCTCCTGAAAAGAACATGGATGTGACCACCTGGCGCGATCAACCGGAACCGGGTCAGGAAGCCACACAAACAGCCGAAGCCCCAGTCGCTCCAACGGAGGAGCCCATCAGCACCGGTAATAACGAACTGGAAGATTTCCGCCGGCGTCTCGAGGGATTGCTGTGAGTCCGTCCTCTTTTGAGGATGTGCAGCGGGGACACCTCCTGACCGAACAGGTCAATCCGGCGAGCGCCGAATTGGATGCCTTGAGCACGGAAGACCTGGTTCAGGTTTTCGTTGCCGAGGATCGCAAGCCCCAGGAAGCTGTTGCGGCTGCCTCAGCCGCGCTGGCCCAGGCCATTGATGCCATCGCCGAGCGTCTTCAGGCCGGTGGGCGCCTGTTTTATTTAGGCGCTGGCACATCAGGACGCCTTGGGGTCCTCGATGCAGCGGAATGCCCACCAACCTTCTGCAGTCCTCCGGATCTGGTTCAGGGTGTCCTGGCCGGTGGTGCGCCCGCCCTACTGCGCAGTTCCGAGGGACTCGAGGACCTTTCTGAAGCCGGCCGAGCCGATCTCGAAGCAAGGGGGTTTAGTGCGAAGGATGCCCTGGTGGGTATTGCTGCAGGGGGGACCACCCCCTATGTCCACGGCGGTCTGACCTACGCCAGCTCCATCGGTGCCCTGGCCATTGCCCTGGCCTGTGTTCCGGCGGAGCAGGTGCCGATGCCCTGCGCGATCGACATCCGCTTGATCACCGGCGCGGAGGTCTTGACGGGATCCACCCGCCTCAAGGCCGGAACGGCCACCAAGATGGCGCTCAACATCCTGAGTACCGGCGTGATGGTCCGCTTGGGGAAGGTCTATGGGAATCGGATGGTGGACGTCGCGGTCACCAACAGCAAGTTGGAGGATCGAGCCCTGCGGATCATGTCCGATTTGGCCGGCGTCAGCCGCGTCCAGGGGCGAGCGTTGCTGGACGCCAGCAAGGGTTCCGTCAAGCTGGCTTTGGTCATGGCCTGCCACTCCCTCGAGATCTCCGCAGCTCGGGAGCTTCTCGAGAGTTGCGGCGGCAACCTCAGGAAAGCCTTGCGCTCCTGAGGAGCTCTAGCCCTTGAAGGTCCCCCAGTAGGGCTCGGTGAACAAGTTCAGCTTGCGCCGAGTCGCTGCCGGGACCTGATCGGCGGGAGTCATCAGTGCATCCTGCAGGGCGTGGTGGGCCGCGCTGGCTGGTCTCAGCGCTGCGATCCGCTCGGCCGTGGTTTTGACAATCTCGGTTGCGAGGGCTGCATTGGCTTTGAGATTGCCGATGACCATCTCCACGGTCACGCTGTCGTGGTCGGCATACCAGCAGTCGTAATCGGTGGCCATGGCCAGGGTTGCGTAGGCGATTTCGGCTTCCCGGGCGAGCCTGGCTTCGGTGTGGTTCGTCATTCCGATCACTGAACAACCCCAGCTGCGATAGAGGTTCGATTCAGCGCGTGTTGAGAAGGCGGGGCCTTCCATGCAGAGGTAGGTCCCGCCGCGGTGCAGGGTCCGTCCCTCTGGCATCAGGCTGTCGGCCACGTCCGCCAGCACGCGGCTGAGACTTGGGCAGAAGGGATCGCCCAGGGCGACATGGGCCACGGCACCTTCGCCAAAAAAGCTTTTGGGGCGGTCCCGCGTCCGATCAATGAACTGATCGGGGACGACCATGTCCAAGGGGGCAATCTCCTGCTGGAGAGATCCCACGGCAGACGGGGAGAGGATCCAGCGCACGCCCAGGGAGCGCATCGCCCAAATGTTGGCTCGGTAGGGGACTTCCGTCGGCAGGAAGGTGTGATGGCGCCCGTGGCGTGCCAGGAAGACCACCTCCATGCCCCCCAATCGGCCTAAGCGCAATTGGTCCGAAGGGGAACCAAAGGGAGTCTCGATCGTGAGTTCTTGGATCTCTTCCAATCCCTCCATCGCGTAGAGCCCGCTGCCGCCCAGCACTCCAAGGCGGGCTTGGCTGAGGTCAACGGAAGGGGGGACGGACATCACCACTGATCAGGTCCCATCACTTCTACCGGAGCGCCCATACTGAGGCGGTTTGCTGACGATTTCCCCGTGACCAAAGCCGTGATGGAGACCGACGCCGGCACGATCGAACTGGAGCTGTTCGAAGCCGACGCGCCCAACACCGTGGCCAACTTTGTGAAATTGGCCAAGGACGGCTTCTATGACGGCCTGGCCTTCCACCGTGTAATTCCAGGTTTCATGGCCCAGGGCGGCTGCCCCAACAGCCGTGAGGGTGCCCGTGGCATGGCCGGCACCGGCGGCCCTGGCTACCAGATCGATTGCGAAATCAACGCCCAGAAGCACCAGGCCGGAACGCTGGCCATGGCCCATGCAGGCAAGAACACCGGCGGCTCGCAGTTCTACATCTGCCACGAAGCACAACCCCACCTCGACGGAGTTCACACCGTCTTCGGCCACACCGGGAACATGGACGTGGTCTTGGCCCTGAAGAACGGGAGCAAGATCAGCAAGGTCACGATCCAAGGTTGATTGCTTAGGGGCTGGCCGCAGCCCCTTCCGATCAGTCTCCTTTCGTTCCCCTTAGAGCCCTGTTGCGCTTAACACCAGCGCAGCAGGGCTCCGCTTTCGAACGCAACACCCGCCTGACCCGACTGGAGTTCCTGCAACGGCCGTCGTTGGGCCTCCAGGGTGTTGCTTGGGTGTGAGCTGCGCTGGGCATCGGGTGCAAGCAGCAGGCTGACGCTTTGGGTCTGCGGCCAGTCCGCCATGGTTTGCAGGATTTGGCGAAGACATTCAGCGGTGCCCCCATTGACCAGAACGGCCAGTTCCGGTTGATCCATCAGGGCCAACACCCGTGAGTGCTCCTCGCGCTCCAGTTCCAGCCCCTTCTGTTCTGCCCAGCCGGAGAGCGCCTGGAACAGCTTGGCGCTGCCCGCTTCGTCGTGGCCGGAGCTTGGATTCCACGCCAGGACTGCCGCCGGCCCCCGTACCCCAGTGGGATCCATCAGGTGTCCCAACTTCGCCTGCTTGGTTTGCAGGTAATTGACGTTGTGCTGGCCTGGATCCATGACCAGCGGAACTCGGTCCACCACTTCGAGGCCATAGCCCCCAAGGCCGGCGATCTTGCGCGGGTTGTTGGTGATGAGCTTCAGGCGGTGAATCCCCAGATCACTGAGGATCTGGGCCCCCACTCCATAGTTGCGGAGGTCGGCCGGGAAGCCCAAGCGTTCGTTGGCCTCCACGGTGTCCAACCCACCGTCTTGGAGGGAGTAGGCCTTCAGCTTGTTGATCAGGCCGATGCCCCGACCTTCCTGACGGAGGTAGACCACGACACCCTCCCCCGCGTCCTCGATCATCCGCAGCGCCGCTTCCAGTTGGGGCCGGCAATCACAGCGCAGGGAGCCGAAGGCATCTCCAGTTAGACATTCGCTGTGCACCCGAACCAAGACGGGTCCGGACGATTGTTCAGGGTTTCCCTTGACGATGGCCACATGGTCGGAACCATCCAGTTCATTGCGATAGCCGATCGCTCGGAACTGGCCAAAGGCGCTGGGCAGCATTGCTTCGGCCTGTCGCCGAACAAAGCGCTCTGTATCCAGCCTGTAGCCGATCAGATCGGCAATGTTGATCAACCGCAGGCCATGGCGTTTGGCGTACTCCGCCAGTTGAGGTAGCCGGGCCATCGACCCATCAATGTTCTGAATTTCACAGATCACGCCAGCTGGGTAGAGGCCTGACATGCGGGCCAGATCCACAGCGGCCTCGGTGTGACCGGCACGTTTGAGGACGCCGCCTTGCTTGGCCCGTAGCGGGAAGATGTGGCCTGGACGTCGAAGATCACTGGGACGCGTCCCAGGGTGAATCGCCACCTGGATCGTGCGAGCACGGTCTTCAGCGGAGATGCCGGTCGACACACCGTTTTCGGGGCCGGCGTCCACACTGACTGTGAAGGCGGTCTGGTTGCTGTCGGTGTTTCGATCCACCATCAATGGGAGATCGAGCGCATCCAGGCGTTCCCCTTCCATGGCCAGACAGATCAGGCCCCGCGCTTCGGTGGCCATGAAGTTGATCTGCTCAGGGGTTGCGAATTGAGCGGCGCAGATCAGATCGCCTTCGTTTTCCCGGTTTTCATCGTCCACCACCACGACCATCTCGCCGTTGCGGATTGCGGCCAGACCGTCGGCGATGGAATCAAAGCGAAACGAGTCCTGAGTCAGGGGCTGGTTCAGGGAAGGCGGGCCCTACGGCCAGGTGGACTGACACTTTTATAAAGCCCGGTACGATCTGACGTCCCCCTGTGCATGCCATGGCAAGTCAGCGCGTCGCCGTGATCGGGGCCTCGGGCTATGGCGGTTTGCAGACGCTGCGATTGCTTCAGGGGCATCCCGAATTCATCGTCAGCTTTCTTGGGGGTGAGCGCAGTAGTGGCAAGCGGTGGAGTCAACTCACCCCGTTTTTGCCGCTCCCCGGTGACCCGGTGGTGCAAAGCCCGGAGGTGGATGCCATTGCCGAGGCCGCGGACTTTGCGGTCTTGAGTCTTCCAAATGGTCTGGCCTCACGCCTCGCACCCGAACTGCTCGAGCGTGGAGTCAAGGTTGTCGACCTCTCCGCCGATTACCGCTACGGCTCTCTGGATCAGTGGAAGGATGTCTACAGCGCTGAAGCACAGGAGTTTCCGCGCGATGACACGGCTCTCTGCCGGGAAGCTGTTTACGGCTTGGTGGAGTGGGAGCACGAGAAGATTGCCCAAGCGCGGCTGGTAGCAGCACCGGGTTGTTTCCCCACCGCAAGCCTTCTGGCTCTCACTCCCTTCCTGAAGCAAGGCCTGATCGAAACCAGCGGAATCATCATTGACGCCAAGACCGGTACCAGTGGCGGCGGACGTGCGGCGAAGGAGCATCTCTTGCTCGCGGAGGCCTCTGAGGGCATTTCCCCCTACGGCGTTGTCGGGCATCGCCATACCAGTGAGATCGAACAGCTCTGCAGCCGCGCTGCGGGCACCAGCATCCAGCTCCAATTCACCCCTCACCTGACCCCGATGGTGCGTGGTCTGCTGGCCACGGTCTATGGACGCCTGCGCGACCCCGGACTGACCGCTGAGGACTGCACCACCCTGCTGGAGGCTGCCTACCGACATGCGCCCTGCGTTCAGGTGTTGCCGGCGGGGACTTACCCCTCGACCAAGTGGGTTCGCCAGACCAATAAGGCGCTGCTGTCGGTCCAGGTGGACCAGCGCACCGGTCAGCTCATCGTGATG
Source organism: Synechococcus sp. W4D4 (assembly GCF_047716805.1). NCBI lineage: Bacteria > Bacillati > Cyanobacteriota > Cyanophyceae > Synechococcales > Synechococcaceae > Synechococcus > Synechococcus sp. W4D4. The sequence continues at coordinate 900,048 of NZ_CP180404.1, forward strand.
AGCGCGATCGACAACATGGTCAAAGGTCAGGCGGGCCAGGGCGTGCAGTGCCTGAACCTGATGGCCGGGTTACCTGCGGAAACCGGGCTTCCGCTGCTGCCCTTCTACCCCTAAGCCATTAGCCCTAATCGCTTGGCTGCCAGTGCCACGGCGAAGGGCAGGATTTTGTGTTCCTGGCGATGGATGCGCTCCGACAGGGTTGCTTCGCTATCCCCCTCAAGAACGGGAACAGCGGCCTGCACAAGGATCGGCCCTTTGTCTACCTCCACTTCCACGAGATGGGCCGTGCAGCCGGTCAGCTGGACACCAGCCTCCAGTGCTTGGCGGATCGCTTGCGCTCCACGAAAGCTCGGCAAGAGTGAAGGGTGGATGTTGATGAGCCGCTCGGGATAGGCCCTGATCAGTTCTTCGGTCACGATCCGCATCCAACCGGCCATAACCACGAGGTCCACCTGGGCGGCCTGAAAGCAGGAGATCAAAGCGTGATCCAAGGCCTCCCTGGAGTCGTAGAGGCGATGGTCCAGCACTTGTGCGCTGATGCCCAGTCGCTTGGCGCGTTCGAGGGCCCCAGCTTCGGAGTTGTTGACGATCAGGAGGCTCACCTCTGCACCAAGTCGACCCGCTTGGCAGGCCTGCACTAAGGCCTCGAAGTTGGTGCCTGAGCCGGAGGCCATCACGCCCAAGCGCAGGGGATGTTTGGTGACGATGGCTTGCTCTGGTGGCAACGGCCACTGGACTGCGAGTCCACCCCCGCTAGGGTCTGAAAAAGTGGAGTCCTGGCCATGTCCCATCTCTCCATCCTGCCAACGGTCCTCGACGACGAGAGGCTCCTGGCCCAGGCTCTTCAGGAGCTGGGTTATGCGGTCCACTGGGGCGGCCAGCTCAACGGTTTTGCGGACCAACGCGAGTCGGTTGCGCTCTGGGTGCAGGTGAACCCTGAGCAGCAGTTGGGGTGGGCCCGTCAGCCCAACGGCCGCTTGGCGCTTGTTGGCGACCTTCAACGCCTTGGCCGCTCCCACTCTGTTCAGCAACTGGTCGGTCAGATCACGCGCAGCTACGCCGCACTGCATGCCCTGAAGACGGCCTCAGAAGAGCTGGGCCACGCTTCAGTTGAATTGATCAGCTGACTGCAAAAGGATGTCGGGAATGGTTCAGGTCCATCTTGATCTGAGCAACCCTCAGACCCATCTGGTCGATGTACGCGTTCAGATTGAGTCGCCCCATCAGCACCAGAAGGTCTCGCTGCCCGGCTGGACGCCTGGGTCGTACCTGATCCGCGACTACGTCAAACAACTCGAAGGCTTCAAGGCCTGCCAGCAGGGGCTTGAGCGGCCATTCAACCGCTCTGCTCCCAGTACTTGGCTGATCGATGCCGATCCGGATAGGGGACCCTTGACCCTGACCTACTCGGTGATGGCCACGGAGCTCACGGTCCGCACCTGCCACCTTGATCAGGATCACGGTTTCTTAGCCCTGGCGGCTGTCGTCCTGGAGGTCGATGGACACCGCTGGCAGCCCCACCGCCTGACCTGCGTCTTACCTGAGGGGTGGAACGCTTTTGTTCCGTTGCCAGAGGACAGCACTGGTTGTTGGCTGGCGGCGGATTTGGATCAACTGATTGACAGTCCGATCGAAGCCGGCCCCCATCAGGCGCACCGTTTTTCGGTCTTCGGTCTTCCCCATCGCTGGGTGACCTGGTTCTCGGATCCCGCCGATGAGGCCTGGTTCTTCGATCGTTTTCCTCGATTTTTTGAGGATGTGGAGCAGGTCTGTCTGGCCTGTTGCCGATTGATGGGCCAAAGCGCACCGGCCAGTGCCGACTACCTCTTTGTCCTTCATCTACTGGACGAGGGCTATGGCGGTCTAGAGCACGACGACAGCACGGTTCTTGTCTATGGCCGCCGCAACCTTGAAGCAAGTCATGGCTACCGCAAGCTGCTGCAGCTCATTGCCCATGAATACTTCCACCAATGGAACGTCCGGCGCCTGACTCCTGCGGAGTTGAGACCGATCGACTACCAGCACGCCACGGTGGTCCCCACCCTTTGGTTTGCCGAAGGCGTCACGAGCTACTTCGATCAGCTGCTCCCACTGCATGCCGGGTTGTGCTCAGCCAAGGACTACCTCAACGACCTCGAGGAGGACCTCAGTCGCTACATGCTGAGCCCCGGTCGGCAGGTGCAGACCCTCAGGCAGAGCAGTGAGGAGGCCTGGGTCAAGCTCTACAAAGCGGACGCCTATTCCGCCAGTAACCAAATCAGTTACTACCTCAAGGGGGCGGTCGTGGCTCTCTGCCTGGATCTGCACCTGAGGTCCCATCAGAGCTGTTTAGCCGCCGTTGTTCAACAGCTTTGGCACAGCCATGGACGGCACCGGCGCGGTTATCAGGAATCAGATCTATTCAGCGCTTTTGAGGCGGCTGCACCGGGTCTTGGTGCGCGTCTGCAGCAATGGCTGACGGAGGTCGACGATCCAGATTGTTCTGGCTACCTGTTGGATGTAGGCCTGGCGCTGGAGCCGGAGATGTCCACCCATCCATGGACAGGGATGACAACGCGGCTCGATGGCGGCCGGGTCCTAGTGCAGCGCGTCCAGCGCCATAGCCCAGCGGAGCGCGCCGGCCTGATGGTGGGCGATGAGCTCATTGGCGTGGCGGGACAACGGGTTGCCCAGCCAGATCAGATTTCACCGCTGCTTCGCGCCGAAGAGAGCCAACCGCTTTTGATGGCACGGCGTTCAGCCCTACGGGAGCTAGCGCTCCGGAGCGACCCGCCGAAGCCCAAGCGCTACAAGCTGGTCCCTGTGTCTAATCCGACGGCTTCCCAACAGGCTGGCCAGGACGCCTGGTTGCAACAGCGCGCGGGCTAGCCATGGTCCGACTCGTTCCGCAGCAGCACCTTCGAGTCCCCTATCGACGGGCGATGGGCCTCGCTTTGATTGCGCTGGCAGCCCTGGCCTCAATTCCCCTTTGGCAGCGCGACTCTCAGCCAACAAAACGCCTGCTACCCGGGCTGCCCAATGCCCGCCCCGCTCCGGTCCCCCCAGCGCAGGCCGCCTGGATCAGTCCGCTGCAGAAGCAGTGTGAGGTCAATGATCGTGCCCTTGTGGCTCGACTCAAGACGCAACAACAGGGCTATCGCTCCGCGCTCAAACGCGTGAGGATCGATCCGTCTAACTATTCCCAGCGTGTTCCTTACGACGCCTTCGGCAATCCACTGGAAACAACGCCGTCACTTGTGGTTCTGCACGAAACGGTGTTCGGTCTCCAATCAGCGCTGAACACTTTCATTAAGCACAACCCCAGGGATGAAGACCAGGTCAGCTATCACCTCTTGATCGGTGAGAACGGCGACGCCGTTGAAGCCTTGCATCCCCGCTTTCGTGCCTATGGAGCTGGCTATTCAGCCTTTGATGGTGAATGGGCAGTGCTGAACCCAGATTTGCCCGGCTCCACGAACAATTTCGCTTTACACCTCAGCTTGGAAACACCCCTGGACGGGGAGAACAATGCTCAAGCCCATAGTGGTTACAGCTCTGCGCAGTACGACGCTCTCGCTGTCGCCCTAGCCGACTGGATGAAGCGTTATTCCATCCCGGCGGAGCGGATTACAACGCATCGGCATGTGGACCTCGGCGCGGAACGTGCCGATCCACGCAGTTTCAACTGGACGGCCTTGCAGCAACGCTTAGCCGCCCTGGGGATGCTCTGCTGACCGCTCTGCTCAGATCAGTGGGGGCATCGGCTTTTTCGTTCTCCCGTAGACGATTCCGTGGAGTTCTGGATCTTGCATGTAGCGCAGGATCCGAGCCGGATAGTCCAGCTTGCCGTTATGGAGATAGGCCAAGGTCGCTACGGTTTTGGCGTGGCGATGGGAGCGACTGACATTATTGGTTTCTCTGGCTTCGCGCTCCAGCAACTTCAAGAGGCGCATCATCTTTCCGGCCAAGAGCTCAACATTTCGCTCTGGATCGAGGAGCTGATTGCGGGCATCCTGGATTTCAGTGGGACTGGCATTGGGGCGCAACAGCCCTTGTTTCTCCATCTCGCTCAGCCCCAACTGGGCCGGTCCGTGGGTGCTGAACAGTCCCGAATGGGCTGCTAACGGGTGGTCCTCTCCGGGCTTGGCGTGCTGCATTTCATCAAACAAAATGGCCGCCAGGAGCATTGGATTCAGCCCAGTACGGCGGCTTTGCTGCTGAATGACGGGCTGCAGTGACTGCAGTCGCGAGACCGTGTGGTTCCGCAAGGGGGTGAACTGGTCGACCCCTTTGGTGAACAGGCGTGCCAACGGTGGTTGAGGACCATGAACGCCAAAACGGCGCTGGAGTTCCTGGAGTTCCTCTGGACTAAAGCTTGTCGGATCCGAGTGGCTACTGCTGTCGATCCGATCAACGGCAACGCCGTTGCCTGGACGCAAACTGGATTGAACAAACGGGTAGGCAGCCAAGCTGGCCAGGGCGGTGGTTGCCGCCCCAAACCACGCCAAGAGATTGCGCCTGGTGCGATGGGGCCGAAGCCGCTGGCTGTGGCGCTTGATGTGAGCCAGAACCCGCTGAAGACTGTCTTTTCAGCCTAATGCGCTGTTTCAGTGATGACAGCTCAATCAGGCCTTGGATGCTCGCGTCCACAGGATCGCGATCTGGACTCGCTTCAATGCGCAGAAATAGCCAAAAAAGGTATCCCTGATTGGATTTCACGGATAGGTTCGACCTGCGGTGCCCTCCATTTCGGCCTGATGTCTTCCTCCCCCTCTGCTCCCGCTCTGGATCCCGCAAGCCAGTGGCAGAGGTTTTGCAGCCAGCTCTGGCACAACCAGACGCTTGGATTCTGGTTGGACGTCAGTCGCATGGGCCTCGACGAGCCCACGCTGGCGTCCTTAAAACCCCGGTTTAGTCAGGCCTTTGAGGCCATGGCGGCTCTGGAATCGGGCTCGATCGCCAACGCCGATGAGCAGCGCCAGGTCGGTCACTACTGGCTCCGCAATCCTGACCTTGCACCCGACGCTGCCAGTGGTCAACACATCCAAGCTGAGGTCGATCGGATCGAGTCCTTTGGTCGTGATGTCCTCAGCGGTGCCATTGGCAATGGTTCAGGGCAGACCTTTACCGATGTGCTCTGGATTGGGATCGGTGGTTCTGGCCTCGGCCCCCTGCTGATGATTCGGGCCCTTCAGGACCCCGGGGCCGGACTGCCGTTCCACTTCTTTGACAACGTGGATCCCGACGGCATGCGCCGGACCCTGGCTTCCCTTGGTGGGCGCCTGAAAACCACCCTGGTGATCGTCGTCAGCAAGTCCGGCGGCACCCCGGAACCCCATATCGGCATGCTCCAGGCTCGCCGGGCGGTGGAGACCGCTGGTGGCAGCTGGTCTCAGCAGGCGGTTGCTGTGACGATGGTGGACAGCAAACTCGACCGTGAGGCCAAGGATGCCGGTTGGCTGGCCCGCTTCGACATGTTCGATTGGGTCGGTGGACGCACCAGCATCACCAGTGCGGTTGGCTTGCTTCCGGGCGTCCTGATTGGCTCGGACATTCGCGAGTTTCTTGCTGGTGCCGCTGAGATGGATGCGGTCACCCGCGTTGCTGACTTCGATCAAAACCCCGCGGCGCTTCTGGCCGCCGCTTGGTACTCGGCGTGTGGTGGCAAAGGGCTGCGCGACATGGTGGTCCTCCCTTACCGCGATCGTCTGGAGGTGTTCAGTCGCTATCTCCAACAGCTTGTGATGGAGAGCCTGGGTAAAAAGCTGGACCGCAACGGTCAGGTCGTGCACCAAGGCATTGCTGTCTACGGCAATAAGGGTTCAACGGACCAACACGCCTACGTCCAGCAACTCCGTGATGGCGTCGACAATTTCTTTGTCACCTTTGTCGAGGTCCTTGAGGATCCAGGCGATATTCCGCCACTCGAGGGTGAGAACCCTGGAGATTTCCTTGATGGTTTCCTGCAGGGGACTCGCTCAGCCCTCACTGAAGAGGGACGCTTCAACCTGAGCATCACGATGCAGCGACTGAATGCCCACAGCTTGGGTGCCCTGATTGCGCTGTTTGAGCGTGCCGTTGGTTTGTACGGCGAGTTGGTGAATGTGAACGCCTACCACCAGCCTGGCGTTGAGGCCGGCAAGAAGGCCGCAGCTGCACTCCTTGACCTGCAATCCAGGTTGGAGATGGTCATGGCTGACCAAAGGGAGCACACCCTGGCGGAACTGCAGACGAAACTGGATCTAGAGACCGCAGAGCCGCTCTACTGGATCCTCCGCCACCTCTGTGCCAACCGCCGTCACATCTCAGCCAACGGGGACTGGGGTCAGCCCGAGTCCCTCGTCTTTATCCACGACTGAGGTGGGGTTAAGGCACCAGATTCACCAGTTTCCCAGGGACGACGATGACTCGGCTGGGGGCTTTGCCCTCGAGCCATTTCGCCGCAATGTCGCTTTCTAGGGCCAGCCGCTCCAGGGTGGCCTTGTCAGCATCCGCTGGGACCTCGAGGTTGCCTCGAACCTTGCCCTTGATCTGAATCACCAGCGGGACTGTGTCCCGGACAAGGGCTGAGACGTCGCTTTCGGGCCAACGCTGCGTGTGGATGCTGGTGTCAGCGAGAGTGTCATCACCGTTGCGGCCGCCGAGCTTCAGCCAAAGCTCTTCCGCCAAGTGCGGTGCAAAGGGTGCGAGCAGGATCAACAGCGTGCGAAGGGCTTCACATGCGAAGACGTCGGAGCTGTCCGCCAGGTGGGTCCCCATGGCGTTGCTCAGTTTCATCAGCTCAGAGACCGCCGTATTGAACTGAACGTCTCCATCGAGGTCGTCGGTGACCTCTTGGATGGCGGTGTGCACGGCGCGGCGAAGCTCCTGCTCGGCCGTAGAAAGGGGTACGGCCGAGCCCATGGCCTCGGCCACGGCCTCAGCCGAACCTGCTCCATGAGCCAAGCTCAGACCCCGCTCTCGGGCGGTTTCCGCCAGGCGCCAGATGCGCTGCAGGAAGCGGAACTGGCCTTCCACATCGGCGTCATCCCACTCCAGATCCTTCTCTGGGGGTGCTTTGAACAGGATGAACATTCGCGCCGTGTCGGCGCCGTACTTGTCGACCACGACAGCGGGATCGACGCCGTTGTACTTGGACTTCGACATCTTCTCGAAGAAGGTGTCGAGGGGATCTCCTGTGAGTGGATCCCGAGGATCAGTGGCATCCGCCACCTCGGAGGGGGGGATGTACTTGCCCGTTTTTGGGTTTTTGTAGGTGATGCCCTGGACCATCCCTTGGGTGAGGAGGCGTTGGAAAGGCTCGTCGAAACCCAGGAGGCCTCGATCCCTCAGCACCTTCGTGAAAAAGCGGGAGTAGAGGAGATGAAGAATGGCGTGCTCGATGCCGCCAACGTATTGATCGACAGGTAACCACTGATCAACAGCGTTCTTTGCGAACGGCAGCTGGCTGTTCTTGGCGTCGCTGTAACGGAGGAAGTACCAGCTGGAGCACATGAAGGTGTCCATCGTGTCGGTCTCCCGCCGGGCAGGTTTGCCGCAACAGGGGCAATCGACGTTGACCCAACGCTCCAGCTGGGCGAGTGGCGAGCCGCCCTTGCCACTGAAGGCAATATCCCTAGGGAGTTCGACTGGAAGTTGCTCGCTGGGGACAGGAACAACACCGCAGCTCTCGCAGTGAATCACCGGGATTGGGCACCCCCAATAGCGCTGCCTTGAAATCAACCAATCCCTTAGGCGGAACTGGACTTTCCCCTTCGCCCAGCCGCCCTCCTCGCCGGCCTTCGTGATGGCGGTTTTGGCGGCTGTGTTGGTCAAACCATCGAAGCCCGCCGAGTGGATCAGCACTCCGGACTCGGTCCATGCACCCCCTTCAAAGGCATGTTCATCACTGCCTTCGGGAATGATCACCTGCTTGACGGGAAGTTCGTACTGGCGGGCGAAAAGGAAATCGCGTTGGTCATGGGCTGGTACGCCCATCACGGCCCCCGTCCCGTATTCGGCCAGGACGTAGTCAGCAATCCAGATCGGGATCAGTTCGCCATTGGCGGGGTTCCGCACCTGTGAACCGATCGGAACACCGCGCTTGGGCTTGTCCTCTGCGGTGCGATCCTGCTCGCTTTGGCGTGAGACCAGGTCACAGAAGGCCTCCACCTCCGTTTGGTGAGCAACGGTCGTTAGGGCCGGGACCAAGGGATGCTCGGGTGCCAAGACCACATAGCTCGCACCAAACAAGGTGTCCGGCCGGGTGGTGAAGACGGTGACACGCTCCTCAGTGTCCTGACCGCCGGCATCGACAACGGTGAAGTGCAGTTCAGCCCCTGTGCTCCGACCAATCCAGTTGGCCTGCATTGTGCGCACCCGCTCAGGCCAGCCGTCCAACTGGGAGAGGTCGTCGAGCAGCTGCTGCGCGTAGTCGGTGATTTTCAGGAACCACTGGCGCAGTTTGCGCTTCTCCACCAGCGCACCGGAGCGCCAGGAGCGTCCCTCGCTATCCACCTGCTCGTTGGCGAGCACGGTCTGGTCAATCGGATCCCAATTGACGGTGGCATCTTTTTGATAGGCCAGTCCTGCCTCAAGGAATTGCAGGAAGAGCCATTGGGTCCAGCGGTAGTAATCGGCGTGGCAGGTGGCCACCTCCCGATCCCAATCGATGGAGAGCCCGAGCTGATCAAGCTGCTCCCGCATGGAAGCGATGTTCTGATCGGTCCAGGCACCGGGGTCCACGCCCCGTTCAATGGCGGCGTTCTCGGCGGGCAGGCCAAAGGCGTCCCATCCCATCGGATGCAAGACCTTTTTTCCGCGTAAGCGTTGAACCCTGGCGACCACATCGGTGATCACGTAGTTACGGACGTGACCCATGTGCAGGTTCCCTGAGGGGTAAGGGAACATCGAAAGGGCGTAAAACGCCTCATCGCCGGCCTTGACCTCTGGGGTGCTGTGCAGCCCGTTTGCCTTCCAGGCCCGTTGCCAGCCGGCCTCTGTGGCCTGGGGTTGGTAGCGGCTGGACTCGCTCACGGGCGGATCGGGAGTGGAGCAGTGATGCTCCCATAGCTGCTGTTAAGTCAGCGGCCGTAGCAGCACGATGGCGTCCCGATTGATCAGAACAGCGGCTGCTCCTGTCTCAGGCTCCAGAGCCAGAAAGCAGGCATCGATCCACAGCGGACGACCGCTCAGGCTGCTGCCATTGCTGAGTTGAAGGGAGAGCGGACTCTCTGAACGAATCCATGCCTGGATTTGACGCACTCCCGGTTGAGAGGTGTCGAGGTCTCCGGACCGCCCTTCTCGACTGCTCCCCATAGGATCGATCGAACTGGTGAGCCTGCATCAACAGGCTGTCGCGCGTGTTCCAATTCAGCAAGTACCAAGGGCTTGGCAACGACTTCTTGATGCTCGACGGGCGTCAATCCGGCGATACCGAATTTCTCTTTGGCTTGACCCCAGATCTGGTGGTTCAGCTCTGTGACCGGCGTTTTGGTGTCGGAGGGGACGGCGTGATCTTGGCGCTGCCGCCAAACGCCGGGGGGGAACTGCGGATGCGCATCTTCAACGCCGATGGCACCGAACCCGAAATGTGCGGCAATGGCATCCGCTGCCTGGCGCGCTTCCTGGCGGATTGCGATGGGGACGGCCCTGGGCGCACCTGGCAGATCGACACTCTGGCTGGGCGCATCGTCCCGGAACTGCTCCCCGACGGGACGATCCGTGTGGACATGGGGGCTCCCTTTCTCAACCCCAGCGACATCCCTACAACCCTGGAAGTCGGGGAGGCCCGACTTCCCATGGGTGAGCTGGAGATTGATGGGGAGCGGTTTGCCGTGGCGGCCGCTGGCATGGGGAACCCCCACGTGGTCGTTCCCGTGGATGCCGTCGCTGAGATCGATCTCGATCGCTTTGGCAGTCAGCTGGAGGTGCACCCTGCCTTCCCCGCCAAGACCAATGTTCACTTCGTTGAGGTGCTCTCGCCTTCGCACCTGGTGATGCGGGTCTGGGAGCGCGGAGCTGGTCCAACGCTGGCCTGTGGCACCGGCGCTTGCGCCACGTTGGTGGCCTGTCACCTCCTGGGTCTCTCCGAGCGCACGGCTCGCCTGGATCTCCCGGGTGGACCACTTCAGATCCATTGGGATGCCATCAACGGCAAGGTCTTTATGGACGGGCCGGCCGAGCACGTTTTTGACGGTTCGATCCCTGACCCGGCGGCTGTTGCCGCTGCGCGCCAGCAGGCCGCTGGAGGGCTTCGCTCGGATCATTCCGAGGTGGATCTGCCAGCAGTCGAACAGCCGCAAGGCTCAGGGAGGAGCGAGGAAGGGATTGATTGCTCCACGGTCTGCGCCAATGGCTGCATTCGCCCAGAGAATTGCCCAAGCGAGGCTGCACGGGCCAAGGTCGCTGAACTGCTGAACAACACCTCGTTGGATGACCTGGTGACGATTGCCACCAACTCCCTCGAATCGCGCACGCGGGCCCGTTTTGAGCGGGAGACATGACCTTGGATCTGCGCCGATACCTCGACTGCGCAGCTACAACCCCGGTACTGCCAGAGGTACAGGCGGAGATCCAGCGCGTTGATCGCGAAGCCTGGGCGAATCCCTCAAGCCTCCACGGCTTCGGCCTAGCGGCTGCTGAGCAGCTCGAGCGCAGCCGTGAGCAGATCGCCGGCCTGCTCGGTTGCAGCGGTCAGCTGATTTTCAGCTCAGGTGGCTCAGAGTCGATTCATCTCGCGCTCCAGGGTTCTGCTGCGGAGCTCTGGGATCAGCAAAGCAACCCGCCACGGCTCTTGCTCTCAGCCGTTGAGCATCCCGCCACCGAAGCGGCGGCGCAGCAGCTCCAGCGACAGGGCTGGAACGTAGAGCGAATCCCTGTGAGCCCTCAAGGTCTGATCGATCTGGACGCCTTGCGCCACCACCTGGCGCGGCCGACCCAATTGGTTTCGCTCATCTGGGGTCAGAGCGAGGTCGGTGCGTTACAGCCGCTCCAGGAGATCGGAGACCTCTGCCGCGAGGCGGGCGTGCTCCTTCACGTCGACGCCGTTCAGGTGGCGGCTCAACGCCCCATTGATTTCGACGCTCTCCCGATCGATCTGATGAGTGTGGCCAGCCACAAGCTCAACGGTCCCCGTGGGGTCGGCGCTTTGTTAGTTCGTGAGGGGATCAAGCTCCGCCCGATTCAGTCCGGTGGTGGCCAGGAGCGGGGCCTGCGCTCCGGCACTGAACCGGTGGCCTTGATCGCTGGCTTTGCCAAAGCCCTCGAGCTGCTCCAGGTCCGGCGCTTCAAGGACGGGCAGGATCCGATGCCCTCCCTGCGCGATCGTCTGTTGTCCGCAGTGCTGCAGGTCCCTGGCCTGCAACTCACAGGCCCTGACCCACGCGCCCATCCAAAATTGCGCCTGGCGAATCACCTCAGCCTGCTCGTGCGGGCGGCAGATGGCCGGCCCCTGTCCGGGCGCGCTGTCGTCCGGGAACTCTCGCGGTCCGGCTATGCCATCAGTAGTGGTTCAGCTTGTAGTAGCTCCAGGGCTGCTGGTAGCCCTGTTCTTGAGGCGATGGGCATTGATTCGCACTGCTCGGCCAGTGGGATTCGTCTCTCCCTTGGTTCCTGGCACACCGAGTCCGATCTTCAGGACATTCCGGAAGCGTTGCGCTTGGCCATCGCGTCGGTGGCGGCTGATTAGGGTCAGCCGAACGACATGGTCTGGATGCTCCCCGCCGATCTGCGACGTGCTGAAGCCGAAGCCGTCGAAGCGATTCTGGCTGCCTTGGCTAGCCAGACCAAGGGCTTCTGGACCGCTGAATTTCGCTTTGAGGGACTGCGCATCCTCCCGGTGGCCCTTCGTTTGTTGAGCGCCCTGACCCACGCCCATTCCGATGCACGCCTGGTCTTCCCCGATGCGGGGGCTGCTGCCTTGGCGAAGCGTGATGCGGCGGAGCAGGCGGCTGGCATCACCGAACTCAGTGGAATCAAGCGCCTCCAGCAGGCCGATGGCGGCAGTGATGGCCTTCTGGTCCTCGTGGCACCAACCCCAGCGGACTATGTGGATGTGGAGGCGGTCTGTGCCCTGCACCGCGGCAGTGTTGTGCTGCTGAACGGCAAATTGGAAGATGCCGCAGTCGGCATTGGCACTGTTGCCCGAGAGCGCCGCAAGGGCTTCCTGTCTGGTTGGCAATCCGCCTATGCCCTGATCCCGACAGGCGATGGGGCACTGCGACGCGCCTTTCCCCAGGATTGGCAGCTCTACCGCCAGGATCCCGATGGCTACCGCTTCGTTCGGGAGTTTGAGGCGAAGCCGGATGCCGAGCAGATGACCGATGCCCTCGAGGGTGAAGACGGCGGAGTGGTCCGTGGCCTCAAAGCCGTCGACCGCCTGATTGAGGGTCTGCAGAACTAGGCCAGGGGAATGCTTGTTTCGGCGGCCCAGCCTCCGTACAGTTTGAACTCTGTTTCTCTGCCATGCCTGTGTTGTCGCGTCGTTTCTCGCTGGTGGATGCGGGGGCTGCGGCGGCTGTGGTCCTGGCTATTGGCGGTGTGCTCTGGAGTCCCAAGCTGAGTGGTGCCGTCGCCCGTGCCACCGGTGGTCTCCAACCCGTCACGGTGTTTGTGGATGTCCGCAACGTACCGGTGGCCAACCCGTCGGCCTTGATCGCTGGTGCAAAGGAGCAGGGCAAGGTCGCGATCGTGATCCGCAACCAACCCCATGGTTCGGTGACCGTGGATGACGTCATTCCGCTGCAACGGCAATTGGCTGCGGTCTTCGCTGACGGCAAGGTGGTCACCGCGCCAGATCCCAACCAGAACCAGCTCGGCAACTTGGACGCCCGCTTTGTTCTCAAAGGAGAAGGGCGTAAGGGTGCAGGCGGCGTCGTCTTCGGCAACCAGACCCTGAAGATTGGAGCACCGATTGAACTAGAGGGCCGTGCGTTCCGGCTGAACGGTTCAGTCTCTGGTCTCCAGCTCGGTCAGTCCTGACCATGGCGGGGCTCCGCGCTGGAGTGGGTCTCGGGCTAGGCCTGGCTTTGTTTCCCTGCGTTGCCCTGCAAGCGGCGATTCCAGAAACCACCCAGGCAGCCAGGGCCATTGCCCTGCCCCCGGCGCCTCCGCCGTTGGGGCTGCCCCAGCTGCAGGCCCGGGTCAGTTGCCCGGCCCTTCAGAACCGCCTGCGCCAGGTGCTCGGCAGTGAGGCCAGTGTCTGGAGTGTGAGCGTGGCCGATGAATCCGGTCGTCTCCTGGCAGATCTCAATGGTCTGACGCCTCGCATCCCCGCCTCCAATCAGAAATTGGTGGCGACTGCGATTGCCCTGGATCGTCTCGGACCGGATTACAGCCTCACGACGCGACTTTGGCGCCAATCCGACGGAAGCCTGCTGATTACCGGCGAGGGGGACCCCGATTTCAATACCCCTCAACTGCAGCGCTTCGCCAAGTTGGCGCTGGGTCAAGGCGGTAGTGGATCGCCGGCACCGTCCGCGGTCCGAATCCAACTCCAGGAGGAGCCTCCCCAGCGTTGGTGGCCAGCGGGATGGCCCGGCGAGGATCGCGTCGAGGCCTACGGCGCTCCGATCACCCGTTTGGCGGTGACGAGCAATGCCAAAGCGATGGCCGTGAGCGATCCCCCCAGTCGCCTGCAGCAACTCTTGGGCGCGGAGATCCAGCGTCAGGGCGGTCAGGCGGTGATCACCACCGTGAGTCCAGCCCGATCGGGAAATCCCTCCTCAGGCGCTGTTTTGCTCCATGAGGAGCGCTCCATTGGCATGCACGGCCTGCTCAGCCTGGCCAACACCGAAAGCCACAATTTCACCGCTGAGGTGCTCCTACGTCAGGGCACAGGGAGTTGGGACCAGGCCACCAGTCAGGCGCTGGCCAGCCGATGGCTCGCCGCCCAGGGGTTACCGATGGCAGGGGTCAAGGTCGTCGACGGCAGTGGCCTTGACCGCGGGAATCGACTCACCAGTCGCCTGCTGGTGGCTCTGATGTTGCGGATGGCTCAACATCCGATGGCGGATCACTACTTCGCTTCGATGGCGATCGCTGGCGAGCGTGGGACCTTGCGTAACTACTGGTATGACACCGAGCTGCAGGGTCAGTTTTTCGGCAAGACCGGAACGATCCGTGGGGTTCGTTCCGTCAGCGGGTTGTTGGACACCAGCTCGGGCCCCCGCTACATCAGCATGATCTCCAACGGATCTGCAGCCCCCAATTCGGTCATGGGGCAACTCTTGCGTCAAACCCGCAATGGGGCGCTCTGCCCCTAGCGATTTCCAGCTGCCCTGCGGATGCGATCAGCTGCGCGGCGGGCGCGGGTGATCGGCACGGCTTGCTGACCTGAGGTTGGATTGGGCACAAGGGAGGCGGGGTTAACGCCTTGGAGCTTCACCAGCTCTCGCTTGCCGGCAACGACCACCTGGCCCATCTCCCGCAGACGGTCCTCCAGTTCACCCAGAACCTGCTCGGCGTAGCGGTTAGCACCCTCTTGAATGGAGCTGGCTTCCTGCCGGCTGCGGGCGATGAGTCCCTCGCATTGTTGCTGGGTCTGCTGGCGGAATTGCAGAGCATCGCCCTGAACGCGCTCGGCTTCGGCCTGGCTGCTCTGTTGAAGCCGAAGGGCCTCAACACGGACTTTTTCCAGTTCCGCAATGCTTTGCTTGCGCGCTTGTTCGTGTTGTTCGCTCAGCTGGCGCTTGAGTTCAATGGCTTCCTGGTCCAGCTGTTGTCGGCGCTGCAGTCCTTCTTGTTCCAGCTGCTGACGACGCTGGCTGAACTGTTGCTCCAGCTGGGCCAGCCTGGTTTGGTGTTCCTGTTCTGTTTTGGCGACCTGCTGGCGCGCTTGGGCGATCATCTGCTCGCACTGCTGGCGGGCCTGCTCGCGCAGCTCGGCCACCTGACGCTCCGCCTCGCTGCGGATGGACTGGCTGTTGATCAGCTGGTCGCGCTGCTGTTTGGCCTGGGCAACGATGTCGTCGGCCTTTTGACGGGCCTGCTGGATGAACTCGTCCTTTTTCGCCACCAGCTCGTCGGCCTTCACCAGCTGAGCTGGCAGCGCATCACGAACGGCATCCATCAACTCGATGGCGTCCTGCTCGTTCACCAGGCGACCGCCGCTGAACGGGACGCGGGTGCCGTCGAGGACGACTTCCTCCAGTTGATCCAGCTGGTCGAGCACGGAGGTCAGCTGCGTCTCAGACATCAGCGGGGTGCATGGAGGGATTACTGATTAAAAAGCCTCGATAGATCTTCTGCCACTCCTGTGGGGACCATGTGACCAACCGGTCCGCCGAAACGGGCCACCTCTTTGACGACTGAACTGCTCAGAAAGCTGTGGGCCGTTGCCGTGGCGAGGAACAGCGTTTCGAGTTCTGGAGCGAGGCTTTTGTTGGTGTGTGCGATCTGGAGCTCGTACTCAAAATCGCTCAAGGCTCTGAGGCCGCGCAGGATCACCCCTGCCCCACTCCGATGGGCAAATTCCACGGTCAATCCGTCAAACGCCGCGACTTCGACCTGGCTGAGATGGCTCGTCGCACCACGGATTTGTTCGATCCGCTGGTCAACGCTGAAGCACGGATTTTTGCTCGGATTGCGGAGCACGGCCACCACCAGACCGTCGAAGAGATGGGACCCCCGTTCAATCACATCCAGATGCCCCAGGGTCAGGGGATCAAAGCTGCCGGGATAGAGGGCTTTCATCCTCTGATCCTAGAAAATCCCGGCTATGGGAGACCCGCAGACGGACTGCTGTTCCTAGAGTTTGGGCACTGTGAGACCGATCCATGGCACTGAATGCAGACGCCAAAAAGACCTTGCTTCGCAAGATTCCCCACGGTGTCTTTATCTGCGGCGTGGCGGAAGGCGATGAGGTGAACGGCTTCACCGCGAGCTGGGTGACCCAGGGCTCCTTTGAACCACCCCTGGTGGTGATGGCTGTGCGCGCAGATAGCACCAGCAACGGGATGATTCAGCGCACCAAGCGCTTCTCGTTGAATGTCCTGGCGGCCGATCAGAAGGACCTGGCTGCGGTGTTCTTCAAACCGCAAAAAGGCGTTGGTGGTCGTTTTGATGCTGCCCCCTTCAGCCTGGGTGAACTCGGACTGCCGATCCTGAATGACGCCCTGGGCAGTGTCGAGTGTGAGCTGATCGGGCAGGTCGCCCATGGAGACCACACCGTCTTTGTCGGTGAGGTCAAGAGCGCCGTTCTCAACCGTGATGGTGCCGCCCTCGAACTGAGCAGCACTGGCTGGCAGTACGGCGGGTGAAGTCCCTGCTGCAGGACCCGGCTCGGCTGAAGGCTCGTCTGAAGGAGGTCCCCACTGAGCCGGGCTGCTACCTGATGCGCGACGCGGAGGACCGGATCCTCTACATCGGCAAGGCCAAGGTTCTGCGCAACCGGGTCCGCAGCTACTTCCAGAGCGGGAGCGGCCATGGCCACTCCCCGCGGATTGCCCTGATGGTGAGGCAGGTTTGCGAGATTGAGTTCATCGTCACCGACAGCGAGGCGGAGGCGTTGGCCCTCGAGGCCAACTTGATCAAGAACCACCAGCCGCACTTCAACGTGCTGCTCAAGGACGACAAGAAATACCCCTACCTCTGCATTACCTGGAGCGAGGCTTATCCGCGGATCTTCATCACCCGTCGGCGTCGTTTTCGCTCCCCCTTAGATCGGTTCTACGGGCCCTATGTCGACGTTGGGCTGTTACGCCGCACCCTGGGCTTGGTGAAACGGGTTTTCCCCCTGCGCCAGCGTCCGCAACCGCTTCATCGCGATCGGACCTGCCTGAACTTCGATATCGGCCGCTGCCCAGGGGTCTGCCAGGAAAAGATCAGCTCTGAGGACTACCACCGCACCCTTCGGCAGGTGGCCATGGTCTTTCAGGGGCGCAATGAGGAGCTACTCGAACTGCTCCACGAGCAGATGCAGCGCTACGCCGAGCGGCTGGACTTCGAAAGCGCTGCTCGCGTTCGTGATCAGCTCCAAGGCATCGACACCTTGACGGCCGACCAAAAGATGAGCCTGGGCGATAGCTCGGTCTCTCGGGACGTACTGGCCTTGGCGGCCGACGAACGCGTGGCAGCAGTACAGCTCTTTCAAATGCGGGCAGGAAAGCTGGTGGGTCGCTTGGGCTTCACTGCCGATGCGATTGGCATGCCCCCGGCGGCGGAGGGCGCTGGCGGAGACCTTCCCCCATCGCCGGAGCGTCGAGACGCCATGGGGCGGGTCCTGCAGACGGTGATTGAAGAGCACTACAGCCAGGTCGAGGGGGTGGAAATACCCCCTGAGCTCTTGCTTCAAGCCCCGTTGCCTCAACAGCAGCTCATCGAGGACTGGCTCTCTGAACTGCGCGGACGCAAAGTCCGCTTGGCGGTGCCGCAGCGTGCCCAAAAGGCGGATTTGATCGAGTTGGTCGAGCGCAACGCCAACTACGAATTGGAGCGCGCCCGACGGGCCAGTGAACAGAACCTGCTTGCCACGGAGGACCTGGCTCAACTGCTCGAACTGAATACGCCTCCACGCCGCATTGAGGGATACGACATCAGTCACATCCAAGGGAGTGACGCGGTGGCCTCCCAGGTGGTCTTTATCGATGGCTTACCGGCCAAGCAGCACTACCGCAAATACAAGATTCAGAGCAGCTCGATCCGCTCCGGACACTCCGATGACTTCATGGCGATGGCCGAGATCATGCGCCGTCGTTTTCGCCGCTGGGCGCAGGCCAAGGCAGCGGGAGCGGACCTCAGGGACTTGCGGCGATCAGCAGGCTCAGCGCTCCACACCGGTGGGCTCAACGACTGGCCCGATGTGGTGATGATCGATGGAGGAAAGGGCCAGCTTTCGGCAGTCATGGAGGCCCTGCGTGAACTGAACCTGGATGAGGATCTGGTCGTCTGCTCCTTGGCCAAGCAACGGGAAGAGATCTTTATCCCAGGGGTGAAGGACCCGTTGGATAGCGAGCCTGAGCAGTTGGGCGTTCAGCTCCTGCGCCGGCTGCGAGATGAAGCCCACCGTTTTGCCGTGAGTTTCCACCGTCAGCAGCGGGGCGAGCGGATGAAACGCTCACGCTTGTCCGACATTCCAGGTCTTGGACCCAAGCGCATCAAGGAGCTGTTAGCCCACTTCCGCTCCATCGATGCGATTCAGCTGGCGAGTCCTGAGACGCTCGCTGCCGCCCCAGGCATGGGGCCAGGTCTGGCCAAGGTGATCTGGGATCACTTTCACCCGGGCGCAGACGAGGTCGTCTCGGCCGATCCGCAGGATGGAACGTCCGACATCGAGAATGGACGTTCTTTGGAGCTCGCTGGTTGAAGCCGTTGCGTTGGATCTTGGCTTCCATCAGCGTTCTGTTGCTGGCCTGTCCCCCCACGGTCTGGGCGGCCCCAGGCCTGTGCATTGGACCCATCTGCGCCGATGAAATCAGCCGCAGCGCGAAACATCATTTTCAGCTCCGCATGCGAATCAGTGACCAACGGGGCCATCGCGAGCGGATCGTGATTGATTGCCGCAACGGGCAACTCTCACCGGCCGCCGGGCTTGTTGAGCGTGGTTATGCCAAGGCAGTAGCCAGCAAGGCCTGCCGTCTGGCAGGTGAGCCGGCATGACCATCGGGATTTGGGTCCTAGGCGATCAACTCAGCCTTGAGCAAGCTGCCCTGGCCAGCTCGAGACCTGAGCGTTCCCGCGTGTTGCTGCTGGAGAGCTGCTCCGTCCTGGAGCGGCGGGCTTATCACGCCCAAAAGATGGTTCTGGTCTGGAGTGCCATGCGGCACTTCGCCGGCGATCTCCGCGATCAAGGCTGGACGGTGGACTGCCTTGAAACCGAGCAGTTCAGCACAGGATTGTTGGCCTGGATCGAACGCCACGGCATCGAGGAGCTGCGTCTGATGGAGCCGGTCGACCGCGGCTTCCGCAACGCAATCGAGCGGCTTTCACTCCCGATCCCTCTGCAATGGATTCCGAGCAACGCGTTCCTTTGGAGCCGCGACGACTTCGCCGATTGGGCGGCCCGGTACAAGCAACTGCGGATGGAGCTCTTCTATCGCGAAGGGCGCAAACGCTTTGGCGTGCTCATGGACGATGACGCTGAACCGATGGGCGGGCAGTGGAACTACGACCAGGACAACCGCAAGCCGCCCACCAAGGGCCTCTCAGGCCCAGCGCCCCTCTGGTTTAAGCCCGACGCCATCACGGAAGCCGTCATCGAGAAGGTCGAGGGGCTGCGAGAGCGCTTTGCCCTGCCAGGTCGTGCCCACCCCTTCCGCTGGGCGGTCAGTCGCAAGCAGGCCCTGGAGGTCCTGGAGCACTTCATCGCGACCCGCCTTTCCGGGTTTGGTCCCTACCAAGACGCGATGGTCAGCGGTGAACCGACCCTCTGGCATGCCCTGCTCTCTCCCTACCTGAATCTGGGTTTGCTCCATCCGCTGGAAGTCATCCAGCGTCTTGAGGCAGAGGGCCTCGCTCGACAGGTACCCCTAGCTGGTCTGGAGGGTGTGATTCGCCAGATCCTGGGCTGGCGTGAATACACACATGGTCTGTACCACTGGTTTGGTGAGGACTACGCAGTGGTCAATCATTTCAAGGCCACAGCGCCACTACCGCACTGGTTTGAGGAATTGGGCGGCAGCGGCATGCGTTGCCTGGACACCGTCTTGGGTGAGATCAAGACCAGTGCTTACGCCCACCACATCCAACGCTTGATGCTGCTGGCGAACTACGGGCTGCTCGCTGGACTGGATCCCCAGGCACTGACCGCTTGGTTCCATCGGATGTTCATCGATGGCTTCGATTGGGTCATGCTCACCAACGTCCTGGGAATGGGCGTGTTTGCCGATGGGGGGCGCCTAGCCAGCAAGCCCTATGCCGCCAGCGGGAACTACATCAAACGGATGAGCAACTACTGCAACGGCTGCGCGTTTGACGTCAAACAACGCACCGGTCCGCAGGCCTGCCCCTTCAACAGCCTTTATTGGGACTTTCTCGCCCGCCATGAGCCAGAACTCAAGCGAAACCACCGCATGGGCTTGGTGATGAAACAGTTGAGCAAGCTGCCGGAGGAGGAAATCGCCGCGATTCGGTCCAGCGCAGCGAACCATCGCGCCATGGCCGCCTCTGGTGCCACCTAACTTGTTGCCCAGTTCGGCTCCGGCCTGTGATGACCCTGGCGGCCCTTCCCCCTGAGGCCTACCTCTGGTTCAAGACCCTGCACATCGTTGGGGTCGTGGTTTGGTTTGCCGGCCTCTTCTACCTCGTACGGCTGTTCATCTATCACCGAGAGGCCGAAGAGCTCGAGCCTGCTCTCAAGGACGCCTTCCAGGCCCAGTACGGCTTGATGGAGAAGCGACTGGCGAACATCATCACCACCCCGGGCATGGTGGTTGCAGTCTCCATGGCGATTGGGCTGCTTGTGGCCAATCCCGCCTGGCTGCAACAGGGTTGGATGCACGCCAAGTTGGGCTTTGTCTTGGCCCTGCTGGCCTATCACTTTTTCTGCTATCGCCTGATGGGGCAGCTGCAGCAGGGAAGTTGCGGCTGGAGCCCCAAACAGCTGCGAGCCCTCAATGAACTGCCGACTCTGCTGTTGGTGATCGTGGTGATGTTGGTGGTGTTCAAAAACCAGTTCCCAACGGGAGCTGCCACCTGGTTCCTCGTGGCGCTGGTGGTGTTCATGGCCGCGTCGATTCAGTTCTATGCGCGCTGGAGGCGCCTACGGGCTGAGAAAGAAGCCGCTGCCGCCTGATCCCTGTGCCCAGCGACGCTCGCCACCACCCCCTGGTCCCGGTGCTGGAAACGGTCACTGCTTCCTGCTGCCCTGGTCGGCTGAATTTCCATTGCCACACCACCAACAGTGACGGCAGTCTTCACGCGGAGGCCTTGGCTGCTCAGGCGCTCTCCATCGGTTTAGAGCACCTGGCGGTCACCGATCACCACAGCACCGATTCCTTCAGGCCGATTCAACAGTGGTTTGAGCAGCAATCAGAGGCCGGTGCCACCACCCCTCATCTCTGGAGCGGGATGGAGATCAGTTGCTTACTCGAAGGCTGTTTGGTTCATGTGCTGGCCTTGGGCTTTGAGCTGGACCATTCAGCGCTGGAGCCCTACCGCCAGGGGCAGGCCCCCGTCGGAGAGCCCTTAAAAGCAGTTGAAGTCCGCCGCAGGATTCATGCGGCAGGTGGATTGGCCGTTCTGGCGCATCCGGGGCGCTATCGATTGCCGTTTCACAGGCTGATTCCTGCGGCAGCGGACCTGGGTTTCGATGGGGCCGAGGCCTTCTACGACTACGAGATGCAAGCGCGTTGGCATCCAACACCATTGGTCTGTGAATCAGTGACCCAATTGCTCGACAAACACGGCCTTCTGCGAACTTGCGGCACTGATACCCATGGCTTGGAGCTTTGCGGCCGCTAGGGTCTCCCAAGATCGTGAAATCTTGCGATGGGCCTGTTTGACCGTCTCCTAGGGAGTGACAAGCAGCAGGCACCCGCCACAAAGCGGGAACCTGCGAAAAAAGAAGAGGCGTTCTTCCTTGATGCTGATACGTCCAGCAGCATGGGAAATGTCGACTTCATGCGGCAGTCCAACACGATCCGGCGAACCTTCCCAGGCACAGTCGACAGCCCTGGGAACAAGGAGATCGTCGATGAAGTGGCTTCGTTGACTGCACGTCGAGTGAAGGAGTCCGCTGGATTGGGCGACCCGAAGCCTGCAGAAGCTCAGGCGGATCTCACCGGTGGGATTCCCAAACAGGTGAAGAAGACGTTCTGTGAGCCAATGACCATGGCTGAACTGGATGAACGCAAGCGCGGTTCCTCCTTCGGTGTGAACGTTCCTGGTGGTCCCGCGGCGATCAAAGCTGAGCAGGAACAACAGGCAGAGGTTGCGGCACAGGAGCAAAAGCCTGCATCGACGTCCACGTCCCAGTCCAAGGCCGGTGACATCGGTGCCTTCAAAGGCTGGGTGAAGGACCTCTAACCCTCAATCAAAGCCTCAGCGCTTAAGACCAGCTCCCGCAAATGCGCGAGCTGGTTTTTTTGTGCCCCACTCCAGAGCCCACGGTGGTGAGCCTCCAAGAGCCGCTCGCCCATGTCCCGTAGGGCCCAGGGGTTGTGAGTTTTAAGAAAGTCCAAGACCGCAGGGGACTCAAGCCACTGCTGACAGATCGAGCCATAACTCCAATCCGGAACGCGGCCGGTGCTGGCGTCATAGGCGAAGAGGTAATCGAGGCTTGCGGCCATTTCGAAGCCACCCTTGTAGCCGTGCTGCAGCATCCCTTCAATCCAGCGAGGATTCAAAACGCGGGAGCGCAGCACTTTGTCGAATTCCTTCTCAACCCGATGGATTCGCGGCCGCTGATGCCGTGAATGGTCTCCAAACCAGACAGCGGGAGCGACTCCGCGCAGGGACTCCACCGCTGCACTCAGACCGCCCTGGAACTGGTAGTAATCGTCAGAATCCAGGCAGTCGTGTTCACGGTTGTCCTGGTTCTGCAAGACAACTTGAACAGACTCAAGCCGCTGCTTGAAGCCGCCGCGGTCGGACGCGATCCGCAGGGCACCGGTGCCATCCCCCTCGTAGCGCCAGCTCCCCCAATTCAGGTAGGCCTGGGCCAGATCAGCCCGCTCCTCCCACTCGCCACTGTCAATGAGCCCTTGGAGGCCAGCGCCATAGGCACCAGGGGCAGAGCCGTAGACCCGCCAGGCATGACCATCCTGTTTGGCGGCGGCCGCGAGGGGGTTATCGCTGGCTGATTCATCGGCGAAGGCCACCAATGCGGTGGCACGGTTCACCCAGCCCACCAATTGGGGAAAGGCATCCCGGAACAGACCCGAGATCCGCAAGGTCACATCCACCCTGGGCCGGCCTAAGGCCGAGAGCGGGATCAATTCGAGATCCACCAGCCGCCGACTCGGCCCATCCCAGACTGGCCGGACACCCATGAGGGCGAGGGCCTGGGCAATGTCTTCGCCACCATTGCGCATCGTGCTGGTCCCCCAGACCGAGAGGGCGAGATGGTGCAGCGGTTCGCCCTCCTCCATGAGGTGTTGATCAATCAGCAATTCGGCGCTGCGGCGGCCAAGGTCCCAGGCCGCTTCTGTCGGTAGACCGCGCAGATCAACGCTGTAGAAATTGCGGCCTGTGGGCAAAAGGTCCGGACGTCCACGGGTCGGAGCACCGGAGGGGCCGGCAGCAATCCTCTGGCCAGCGACCCCGCGCAGGAACGCGGACTGCTCGGCCTCCCCGCAGTGCAACAGGTTCGGAACCAAACGCGTCTTCAACCGGGTCAGCACGATCTCGGTCTGTGGACCAATGCTCGAGCTGATGCTGGATTGGCCCAGAAGATCGCGGCAGAGCTGCAATGCCTGTTGCTCCAGCCACTCGATCGCGTCACCGCAGCGACGCGGCTGCTGGAGACCGAACTCCATCAGACGCCCTTGATCAGCGGCATCGAGGGGTGTCTCTTCGAGGTCGCTCCAAGGATCGACAAGAAGGGCGGCATCGCGGGCCAAGGCCTGGGTGAGGCCAAGCCCTTGGTCCTGGGGGGGGCGGGCCAGACAGGCCAGCAATTCGGCCAGGGCCTCGTCCGCGGGGAGTGAACCAAAGCGGTGTAGTCCTGTGCGGATCTGCGCTTCCTTGAGCTCACACAAATACCCATCGGCAGCATCAAGGGGGTCATCCCCTTCTGCGCTCGCCAAGACATCGCCCAGTTCCGAAACGCTCAGCTGCTCCAAGATCTCGGAGCGCAGCGCTTCACTGCGGGCGCTCCCAAGTTGCACAGCTTCCCAGTACTCATCAATCAGCGCCTCGAGCTCGCGCAGATCTCCGTGGAGTCCGGCGCGCCCTAAAGGAGGCGTCAGGTGATCAAGGATCACGGCCTGGGCGCGGCGTTTGGCCTGGGACCCTTCACCAGGGTCATTGACGATGAAGGGATAGAGGTGGGGCATCGGCCCAAGAGCCAGTTCCGGGAAGCAGCTGCTCGAAAGTCCCAGACCTTTTCCGGGAAGCCATTCGAGATTCCCGTGCTTGCCGACATGGCAGACCAGCTGCACCTGAGCGCATTGGTTCAGCCAGAGGTAGTGGGCGAGATAGTGATGGGTCGGAGCCAGATCCGGAGAGTGGTAACTCAGGCTCGGATCCCTGTCGTAACCACGGGATGGCTGGATCATGACCACCACGTGACCGAAACGCAGACCATGGATCGGGAACCCATCCCGTTCAAGACAGGGGTCTTGCTCGGGTGGCCCCCACTGGGTCTCCAGGCTGCTTCGGACAGCGCTGGGCAAGGCCCCATACCAAGCGAGGTAGTTCTGAAGGGAGAGATGGGCTACCGGCTTGAGGTGGGTGCTCTCCGGATCATTGGTACGGCCGGCCAACAGGGCCGTGATTAAGGCATCGCCATCGCAGGGGAGATCAGAGCCGACCTCATAGCCAGACGCCCCTAACCAATGGAGCATCGCTGCAGCGCTGGCTGGGGTATCGAGACCAACCCCATTGGCCAGACGGGCGTTGCGCGTCGGATAGTTCGCCAAAACAAGCGCAAGTCGGCGCCTGGGCGCCGGTGTGGCACGCAGGTCACACCAGCGCTGAACCAGCTGGGCTATCCAATCGAGCCGTTCGGGGTCTGGTACGTAGTGATGCAGGGCGGTGGCTAGGCGGTCGTCGGCATTGGCAAGCTCCTTGAAGGCTCCGACCCGTGTGGTGATGCGGCCATCAAGTTCTGGCATCGCCACCTGAAGGGTCAGATCCAGCGAAGCCAAGCCCACGGGACTGGCCTGCCAACCCTCCCGTGACTGGGTGCTGCAGAGCACCTGAAAAATCGGGACACCGAGCTCCTCCCAGAGCGGGGCACCAAGACCCGCCTCGGCGAACTGAACAGAAGCAAAGGATGTGGTGCAGAGAACCGCATCAACCTGTTCCCGTTGGAGCAGATCAAGGGCACCCCTTTGAACACCCGGGTCCCGCAAACTGCTGACCCAGAGAGCGCGCGGACTCATCCCCCGCTGCCTGAGGGCATCCAGGAGAGCCTCCGATAGCGCCAGATCACCGGATTGCAGGAGCGCTCTGTAGAGAATCACCCCAACCCGAGGTCCGGGCTCGTCTCGCCAGTCATGGGCCTTGGGATCCTCAACGGCTTGCGCCTGGGGCAGCGTGACCTGGCCTTGCTCGAGAAAGGAACCCAAGCTCTGCAGGACAGACAGAAGATTCCCAGCACCGCCTTCCCGTAGGCACTGACTGCTAGCCACCGCCAGCGCAGCAGGAACACTGCTCAAGGCAGCCAAGGCCTGGTCTTCATCCTCGGTTCCCGCCAAAACCACAAGATTGCGATCCGGGGCCGACTGCGCCCACTGCCTGAACTGTTCGAGGCCATAACTCCAATGGCCCCGTCCGCCCAGCAGACGGATCAAGACGATCCGCGTGCCACTCAAGCTGGTGCGGATGTAGTGGTCCAGAACCGCCGGGTGCTGGAGGCTCGCCAGATTCAAGCCCTGGATTTGACGTCCTTCGCCAGCCGGAAAGCGGTTTTGATCGAGCGTGGATGAGAGCGCGGCCAGGTCCGTATCAGCGCTCGAGAGGAAGACCAAGTCGGCCCCCGGCTGCTCCACGTAAGTGACCCCGTCATCAGGGCTCTGGCTACCGGGGACAGCCGCGAGACGGTGCATCAATCCATCTTGCTGGTTCAGGGCTCGCGCTTGGGCACCAGGCAGTGAGAAGATCGTCTGCAGCTGTGGCCGCCCCCACCGACCCCATGCATCAGTTCCTGCCCTACGCCTGGTTCGGTGGCAAGTGTGTTCCTTTTGCTGAGGCCACCCTCTCGGTAGCGACCCACGCCCTGCATTACGGCACCGGTGCGTTTGGTGGGATGCGGGCCATTCCGAACCCCGCCGATGCCAACGAAATCCTGCTGTTCCGAGCGGATCGCCATGCCAGACGTCTGAGCCAAAGCGCCCGTCTTCTGCTGACCGAACTCAGCGAAGACACGATCCATGCTGCGATCCACCAATTTCTGCGCGCCAATAAACCGACGTCTCCTGTCTATCTGCGGCCATTCGTCTATACGAGCGATCTCGGTATTGCACCCCGCCTACACAACATCGAGACGGACTTCCTGATTTACGGGCTCGAGCTGGGTGATTATCTGTCCCCCGAGGGTGTCAGTTGCAGGATTAGTTCCTGGACCCGCCAGGAGGACCGTTCTCTCCCCCTACGCGGCAAAATCAGTGGTGCATACATCACCAGTTCATTAGCGAAGACCGAGGCGGTCAAAAGCGGTTTTGATGAGGCCCTGCTGCTCAATAGCCGCGGCAAGGTCAGCGAGGCCAGCGGCATGAATTTGTTCCTGGTTCGCGACGGTGTCCTGATTACACCTGGGGTCGATCAGGACATCCTTGAGGGCATCACTCGCTCCAGTGTTCTTGAACTGGCCAAGACCATGGGCATACCCACCCTCGAGCGGCCCGTCGATAAAAGTGAGTTGTTCATCGCCGATGAGGTTTTCCTAAGCGGCACGGCTGCGAAGGTCACCCCCATCCGCCGGGTAGAAACGACAGAACTCAGTGCCGAGCGTCCGGTGATGAACGCCATCCGTGAGCGCCTGACGGCCATTACGGAAGGGCGTGATCCAGCCTTCGACCACTGGGTCACCCGCATTCGCCTCGACGGCTGATCGATCGATGCTGGCGACTCAACGAATCGGTTTTCTCGAGCGACTGCACAGCCCCGAGCGGCCCGTGTTGGTTTTTGATGGCGCAACCGGAACGTCCTTGCAGCAGATGGATCTGACTGCCGATGATTTCGGTGGTCTGGCCCTCGAGGGCTGCAATGAAAACCTCGTCTTCACCCGACCCGATGCCGTCCAGGCCGTCCATCGACAGTTCCTTGAGGCGGGCTGCGATGTGATCGAGACCGACACCTTCGGAGCGACCTCCACGGTGTTGGCCGAATACGACATCGAAGACCGGGCTTTTGAGCTGAATCAGCGAGCGGCGGAACTCGCTCGGGAAATGGCTGCGGCGTACTCGACGCCCGATAAACCAAGGTTTGTGGCGGGCTCCATGGGCCCGACGACAAAGCTGCCAACCCTGGGGCACATCGGCTTCGATGAGATGCGCGACTCTTTTGCCGAACAAGCAGAAGGCTTGATCGCAGGCGATGTTGATCTTTTCATCGTTGAAACCTGCCAGGACGTTCTGCAAATCAAGGCAGCGCTCCAAGGGATTGAACAGGCCTTTGCAAAAACGGGACAGCGGCGGCCCTTGATGGTCAGCGTGACGATGGAGACCACCGGCACGATGCTGGTGGGCTCGGACATCGCTGCTGTGGTCTCCATTCTTGAGCCATTTCCGATCGATGTCCTCGGTCTGAACTGCGCGACGGGCCCCGAGCAGATGAAGGAGCACGTCCGCTACCTCTCGGCCCACAGTCCCTTTGTGGTGAGTTGTATCCCGAACGCGGGATTACCCGAAAACATTGGGGGTGTGGCGCACTACCGGCTCACCCCTACTGAGATGAAGATGCAACTGATGCACTTCGTTGAAGACCTGGGTGTTCAGGTCATCGGTGGATGCTGCGGCACCACACCGGCCCATATCGCAGCTCTTGCTGAGCTCGCTTCAGAGTTGAAGCCGGCTGAACGCTCCGTGCGTGGCAGTGTTGAGCCCGATCCCGAGGCACCCCGGCCAGCCCTGCAGTACGAGCCGTCGGCGAGCTCGATTTACGGCGTCACCCCTTACCAGCAGGACAACTCCTTCCTGATCATTGGTGAGCGTCTCAACGCCAGCGGCTCCAAGAAAGTTCGGGAGTTGCTCGCTGAAGAGGACTGGGATGGCCTGGTGTCGGTGGCCAGGGGCCAGGTCAAGGAGAACGCCCACGTTCTCGACGTCAACGTCGACTACGTCGGTCGCGATGGTGAGGCCGACATGCATGCGTTGGTGAGCCGTTTGGTGACCAACGTCAACCTTCCACTGATGCTGGACTCCACGGAGTGGCAAAAGATGGAAGCCGGCCTCAAGGTGGCCGGTGGTAAGTGCATCCTCAACTCCACCAACTACGAAGACGGTGACGAGCGCTTTTTCAAAGTGCTCGAACTGGCACGCAACTACGGCGCCGCCGTGGTGGTCGGGACCATCGACGAAGAGGGGATGGCCCGGACTGCGGAGCGTAAGTTTGCGATCGCCCAACGGGCTTATCGCGATGCCGTGGAATTCGGCATTCCCGCCCACGAGATCTTCTACGACCCTCTAGCGCTACCGATCTCAACGGGCATCGAAGAGGACCGCGAAAACGGACTCGCCACGGTTCAGGCGATTCGCATGATTCGCGAAAACCTCCCGGGCGTGCATGTCGTCCTGGGAGTCAGCAATGTCAGCTTTGGTCTCTCACCAGCGGCTCGGATTGTCCTGAACTCCGTCTTTTTGCATGACTGCTGTGAGGCGGGCATGGATGCGGCGATTGTCAGCCCCGCCAAGATCCTCCCCCTGATCAAGATCAGTGAGGAGCACCAACAGGTCTGCCGAGACCTGATCAACGACAGCAGGCGCTTTGAGAATGGAGTCTGCGTCTATGACCCCCTCACCGAACTGACCACCCTGTTCGAAGGGGTCTCAACAAAGGAGGCGAGAGCTTCCGGTCCGTCCTTGACCGATCTGCCCATCGAGGAGCGTCTGAAGCAACACATCATCGACGGCGAGCGCATTGGTTTGGAAGATGCGCTGAAAATCGCACTTGAAACCTATCAACCACTCCAGATCATCAATACCTATTTGCTGGATGGCATGAAGGTGGTTGGTGAGCTCTTTGGTTCAGGCCAAATGCAGTTGCCCTTCGTCCTGCAAAGTGCCGAGACGATGAAGTCAGCCGTCGCCTTCCTCGAACCCTTGATGGACAAGGTGGAAGGCGAGAGTTCAGCTAAGGCCAAGTTTTTGATCGCCACGGTCAAGGGTGATGTCCATGACATCGGCAAGAACCTTGTCGACATCATTCTGACGAACAACGGTTATGAAGTGATCAACCTGGGGATCAAACAGCCCGTTGAGGCGATCATTGAAGCCCAGCAAGAACACAACGCCGATTGCATTGCCATGAGCGGACTGTTGGTCAAATCAACAGCCTTCATGAAGGACAATCTTGCGGCCTTCAACGATGCGGGGATCAATGTTCCTGTCATCCTTGGCGGAGCGGCCCTGACCCCTCGCTTTGTCAACAAGGACTGCCGCGAGGTCTACGGCGGGCAGGTGATCTACGGGCGGGATGCTTTCGCAGATCTTCGGTTTATGGACGCCCTTGTCTCGGCCAAGGCGGACGAGCAGTGGGACAACGTCCAAGGTTTCCTTGGGTCGATCCCCGATGGACTGGGTCTCGAAAACGTCAACGAGGTCGCCCACTCCGATTCCTCCGCTGATGCACCCGCAGCGGAAAGCGCCGGAGCTGCGGCTCTAACCGTCACGACGGAGCGCTCAGACACCGTCCCGGAGGAACAGGCGCTGACCCCTCCGTTCTGGGGAAGCCAGGTCCTCCTCGAGGACACCATCGATATCGAGGAGGTCTTTGGCTTCCTGGATCGCAATGCCCTCTTCGCTGGTCAGTGGCAGCTGCGTAAGGCCCAGGGCCAGTCCCGAGAGGACTACGAAGCGATGTTGGCGGAGAAGGCCGAGCCGGTCCTCCAGCACTGGAAACAACGCTGCATTGACGAGGGGTTACTCACCCCTCGAGTGGCCTATGGCTATTTCCCCTGCGGCAGGGATGGAAACGCTCTTGTGGTGTTCGATCCCGAGGAGCGCCAGATCGAACTGGGGCGCTTTGAGCTGCCTCGCCAACGCTCCGGCAACCGCTACTGCATTGCCGATTTCTACCGCGATCTAGCGCCCGGAGCCTCTGACGTCCTGCCCATGCAGGCCGTGACCATGGGTGAGCGAGCCACGGAGTTCGCCCAAGAGCTCTTTAAAGGAGATCAATACAGCGATTACCTCTACTTCCATGGGCTTGGTGTGCAAATGGCTGAAGCCCTGGCTGAGTGGGTCCATGCCCGCATTCGCAGTGAATTGGGTTACCCCGACCCTGCGGAGATGCCCCTGCGGGATGTTCTGGCCCAGCGCTATCGCGGCAGCCGCTATTCCTTTGGCTATCCGGCCTGCCCCAATGTGCCTGATTCCCGTCAGCAACTGAGCTGGCTGGGCAGTGAGCGGATTGGGCTGAGCATGGATGAAAGCGACCAGTTGGAGCCGGAGCAGAGCACCACAGCCCTCGTCGCATTGCATAGTCGGGCCCGTTATTTCTCCGCTTAGGGTCGAGGGCCTCTCACAATTGAGCAATGGCCATTGCTGGACCTGGCGGCGTTGATGCTGCAATCGCCTCGGGCATTGACCTTGATGGCAGTCCAATTCCCCAGGACATGTTGGCCCTCTACAACGAGGTAATGGACCTGGAGAGCCAGCGCGCTCGTAGTGGCGTCAAGAAATCGATGCGGAATCGAGTGGTCAAGACCGGTTCGAAACACTTCGACCAGCAGACCCTCGATGCTCGCCTCAAGGCTGCCGGTTGGGATGGTCTGAAGGAGAAAGAGGTGGCCTTCTTCTACGGCAGCTGACTCAGCCGCAGAGGTTTTCCATGGTGTCGATCACTTCCTGCTGAAAGGCTTCCAAGTCAGTGGAGTCCGAGAGGTCGACACCTTCTCCAGCTGCGTTCTGCGCTAATTCCTGAAAGTGGAATGCGCCTTCGCCGTTGGCCAAGAACTCAATGGCAGAGCTCTCGCCGCTCTCCTTGAAGGCATCGCAGAGGGCCAGGAAGGCTCCGTCTTCGGTGAAGTCCCAGCTCATGTAGGGGGGTTGGCTGAATGACCTTTAACGCCTCCCCCCCCGATTCCGTCAACCTCCCAGACGGTTTTGTGCCACTCCTTCGTCAGAATTGGGCTCCAGATCCCGGTCTGATCGGACCCCAACCAACGATGAACGCAGCCGAGACCATGCCCCTCAATGTTTTGGGAAACCCCTTGCAGGAGTGTGGATGTGACCCGATGACAGGCTGGTTTCGCGATGGAAGCTGCCGGACGGATGCGGCCGATTTAGGGCGTCACAGCGTTTGTTGCGTCGTCAATGAGCAATTTCTCAGCTACTCGAAGGCCCAGGGGAATGATTTGACGACGCCGATGCCGGCCTACGACTTTCCAGGGCTCAAGCCAGGTGATCACTGGTGCGTTTGTGCAGCCCGCTGGTTGGAGGCTTACCAAGACGGCATGGCCCCGCCGGTACGGCTGGAGGCCTGTGAGGACTCCGCCCTTGCCATCATTCCTCTGGAGCTCCTCCAGGACCACGCCGCGGCGGCCTGATGTCTCTGGCCATTGGCGTCCTGGGCCTTGGAGCCTGGGGTCACACCCTGGCAGGCCTCTTTGAGCGGCAAGGGCACAGAGTTCGGAGTTGGAGTCGTCGCAGTGGGGGAGATCCTTTGGCGGTCATCCAGGGGTCTGATCTGGTGCTTGTTGCTCTTGCCCTTGATGGGGTCAAGCAGCTCGCACCAGAGCTGGGCCCGCGGTGGGACCAGCAGGTGCCCCTGGTGAGCTGCAGCAAGGGACTCGATCCTGAATGCCAACGCACCGCCAGCCAGATGTGGAACGGTGCGAACCCGGAGCTGCGTCTGCTGGTGCTGAGCGGTCCCAACCTGGCCAGTGAATTGGCCCAGGGTTGTCCAGCAGCCAGCGTCCTGGCAAGTCAAGACCAACCGCTGGTGGAACAGCTGCAGAGACAGCTCAGCAGTGACCAATTGCGTCTCTATGGAAGCGACGATCCACTTGGGGTGGAGCTGGCTGGAGCACTCAAAAATGTGATGGCTATCGCAGGGGGGATCTGTGATGGCCTGCAGCTTGGCGCCAACGCCAAGGCCTCCTTGCTTTGCAGGGGCATGGCGGAAATGAGTCTGGTGATTCAGCAGCTGGGGGGTGACCAGGCCAGCCTCTATGGCTTGGCAGGGCTGGGTGATCTCTTGGCAACGGCCAACAGCCCTCTAAGCCGCAACTACCGCTTTGGTTTGGCCTTGGCAGGTGGGCAAACCGCCCCTGAGGCCCTGATGGGTGTCGGTGCCACGGTGGAGGGCTACAAGACCGCCCAAGCGGTCGCAGGCATGGGGCAGAGACACGGATGGGCACTGCCGATTTGCCAGCAGGTCGTGGCCCTGGCAGAGGGGCGCTGTAGCCCGAAGGAGGCCGTCCATGCCTTAATGCAGCGGAGTCTTCGCGGCGAACAGGGATAACGCTGAATGGTTCTGGTTCAGTCAGAGAAAGCGGTGCAGCGCGCTGTGCTGATTGAGGCCTTCGCCGAGGGGCCGCTGCGCGGGAATGGTGCAGCGGTGGTTGAACTCAACCAGGCGGCGGGCGCCAAGTGGATGCAAGATCTGGCTGGCAGTTTGAAGCAGTCGGAGACCGCCTTTCTTTGGTCGAACCCAGAGGGACAGTGGTGTCTGCGCTGGTTCACACCGACCTGCGAGGTGCCTCTGTGTGGCCACGCCACCTTGGCTTCAACGTTGGCCTTGCAGCGTTGGGGAGGGATACGAAGCGGAGAGGATCTGGTGCTGGCCTCTCGAAGTGGCGGCTTAACGATTCGAGTGGAGCCAGAGACGGAGGGGGCAGCTTCACTCGTCCTGCCCAGTGAGCCGCTGGTTGGACTCGATTATCCGAGCTATCTAACCGATGTCTTGGGTGGCGAACCCCTCGGCTATTGGGGATCGACTCTGGGGTATCGCGCCGTGCTTCTCAGCAACGACATCGTGCTCGAGACGCTCACAGGGGTCAGCGAATGCCTTGAAGGAGCAGATCGGCAGGGCCTTGTCGTCATGCAAGCCCTCCCCTCGGACAGCTCCATTCGCCTCTTCGGCCAACCGTGTGACTATCAGCTTCGATTCTTTGCTCCAGGGCTTGGCATTGAAGAGGACCCCGTCACGGGTTCGGCCCATGCCTTGGTGGCGCCCTGGTGGGCAGAGCAGCTTTCTAAAACTGAGTTGCATGGATGGCAGGCCTCAGGGCGCTGTGGCGGGATGCGCTGTGAGGTGCTCGAGGGCTATCAGATCCGGCTAACTGGAACAGGCCACGTGCTCTGGGAGGGCACGATCGATGCCGGCACACCAGGTCATGAGCCTGGCGCTTGGGGCGTCTGCAGGACAGAGCGTCATTCAGCAGCCTGAGTGGCGCTTTAATCAGGACTGGTCTTGTTCTGGGAGATGGGCGATCTTGGCCGCTACGGAGCGGCGGCGTTGCTCTGCAGCGACGTTGCCGAAGCCAATGGCGCCCTGGTTCCCCTGGAGACCGCACTCGAGCCCTTGGAGAGCTGCGCGCCGTTCGTTATCCGGCGATTGGAATCGGCGACGCCAAAGCACCTACGCCGGGAAGGCCCCAAACCGAATCCTTTTTTGCCTTGGGATACGCGGTTGGAGGTGGAACGCCTCGGAACCACGCATCTGTTGCTGCTGAACAAGTACCCGGTGCAACGGGGCCACCTGCTGTTGATCACGCAGCAGTGGAAACCGCAATCGGGTTGGCTGGAGACGGACGATTGGGCGCAGTTGGCTGCGGTGGATGGCGAGACCACGGGCCTGTGGTTTTTCAACAGTTGTGCTGAAGCCGGAGCCAGCCAACCGCACCGTCACTTGCAGCTACTCCCGCGGCAGGCCTCAGAGGTCAGTTGCCCTCTGGATGCCCCGATCACAGCCCAGCTCGCTGGAGACGAAGAACCCTGGCCCTGGCGCTATCAACTGAGCCGGCGTACCCAGAGCCGGGGTCCAGAGGCTTCGAAAGAACTCCAGCAGCTCTACCACCAACAGTTGTCGCGCTTGGGGCTGGGAGATCCCCAGACAGCGGACCGTCCGCTCGCTCCCTACAACGCCCTGATCAGTCCTGAGTGGTTCATGACGGTGGCCCGGGGCAAGGAACATTCCGCCGGTTTCAGCGTGAACGCCCTCGGGTTCGCCGGTTACCTGCTGCTCACAGAGGGGTCCGATCGCGAATGGTTAGGCAGACACGGACCGTTGGAGTTGTTGCGCTCTGTGGCCATGGCTCCGTGAATTCACGGATGACGCGGGCTTGATCCAAGGTCTTGGCTGGAACGAGCACACCCTCGTTCCATGCGTACCCATCAGCTCCAGAGCGTCCAGGCCGAAGTCATCGAGCGGCATCGCGGTCTCGTTCAAGCCACGGCAATGCACTACGCGATGCGCTGCCATGAGCCACTGGAGGACCTGATCCAAGAGGGCTGGATCGGCTTTCTAAGAGCTTGTGAGCGGTTCAAGCCTCAGCGGCAATCAAGCCTTGGGGCCTATGCCAAGCCCTTCATCCGAGGAGCGATCTTGCGTCATCTCAGGGACAGAAGCCGACTGGTGCGCTTGCCTCGCTCAACTCAGGAGCGACTCCAGCAACTCAGGGTGCTCAAGACCAGAGCCGAAGCTGAAACCAAGGACCGTTTCACGTCGTGCGCACTGACTCCGTGCACATTGAGCCATCTGACCGGCTGGAGCGAAGCGGCGGTCGTGGCGATCGAGCAGGCCGAACAGCTCAACAGGCTCCTGCCTTTGGAGCCAGAACGGTGTGAAGCCTCGTCGAGGGGCTCCAGTGGCGAACCGGCATTGGATGCGGAAACCGTGCAGAGCTGGTTGGCATCAATTCAGAAACACCAACGCAAGGTTGTCGAGCTGGTGGTTTTGGAAGGATTCAGCCTGCGCCGAACGGGTGCTGAACTCGGAGTCAGCGCCGCCACAGTGCGGCGTCGGCTGCAGGCAGGGTTGGAAGGTCTTAGGACTCAGCTGGATCTGAATCCTGCATCTGGCGCTCCAAGGTGCTGAGGGCGGCATTGATCGCAGCCAGCTGCCGCTCGAGCCCATCTCGCCAGAACGTCAGCATCTGGTGCTTGCGCTCTTGATGCCGGCGACGCATCTGGGCGGGGGAACCGGAGTCAACGCAAGCAAAGAACGGCGAAATCATGGAGAATGCTGCGGTTATGCCGTTCTAGCCAGCAGCAGCGGTTTGCCGCGACAAGGGGCCGGGCCAAGCCCCAGTGTTGATTTTGATCAGCCGGAAATAAAACAATTCCAAGCAGCAACGCACCCATCCGCAAATCATTCGCACGTTGAGAGCAGTTGGTCCCACAGGTCTGATGAGACCCCTTGCATTTGCTCTGGTTGGCGGCGTTCTGATCGCCCCTATTCCTGCTCTGGCTGATGTGGCCCTGATGGCGGGCCAGCAGGCCAGGCCACTTCAAGGGAGTTTCAACACGGTCCCGGTTCTGCATTCGAACCAGCCTGAGGAGGTGCATGGTCCAGGGATTCTGGTCACGACGACGCCGGGGCAGACCATTGCCGCTGAGACCGGACAACCGCTCAGGAATGCCGCTTACACCTTCAATGGTGAGTTCGGCCTGCATGTCCACCACAAGTACTACCCCAACGACAAGAGTCGAATGGGGAGCGGCGGCGGCCGCCGCGGTGAGCTCACCTTGGCCACCCTGCTGATCAATCCATCAAGCCAACCTGTTCAAATTCGTTTCGAGAAGGGCGCCGTTCGCAACAGCTTTGAGGCGCCTTATCAGGCCAACAATCTGATGGGGGTCAAACCCCTTGGTCATCGTCCGTGGAACACAGGACCAGGCGATGCCACCGCAGTGCAAATGCTGCGCGGCAAGCTCGATCGCAAATTGGCCGACGAGATTACAATCCCAGCCCACAGCAGGATCGTGCTCTTCAGCACCCAACTTCCAGCGAAAGGAATTGCCAATGGACTCTTAAAAGGTCGCAGTGACGGACCCTTTCAAATGGCGGTCGTTGCAGCCGAAGATCCCCAGTCCGATGCTGATCTCATCGCCGTCCTTGACCAACGCCGTCTAGCTCCCGGCCGTGTCTATCTCAGCCGAATTCGGCAGATCGAAAACGGAACAGTGTTCTCACGGGTCGCGGGCGTTGCGATCGGTGATGAATACACCGCAAGCCTGTCCCACGACCTCCAACAAGGGGCACTGCATGTTCCGCTGACCAGCACCAATCGCCATCACTTCGGCACCGGGGAAGTCCAAATCAATCCCCTGGTCAGCCGGATGGTGGATTCCTCGCTGAACAACGTTGGGACCTATGGAGTGCGCTTTGACGTCTCCATGAACCTGAGCGGCTCAGGCCCGCATCAATTGGTGCTGAGCCATCCAACCATCAGCGGCCGAGGTCGTTTTACGGCCTTCCGAGGTTCGATCCGGATTGAAACGGCCGATGGCTTCCAGGAGGTGCACGTCGGGATGAAATCCGGAGACAGCCTGCCCATTGCTGATCTCTATCTCAAACCAGGACAGAGCAATCCAGTCAAGGTGAGCCTGGTGTATCCCGCTGATGCAACCCCTGGACACCTCTTGAGCGTCGTGCCCAATCAACAGTTGGCGGATCTCAAACAGCGGGACTCCATGGCTGAGGTCGCGGAAGTCGCCGCGAAGTTGAACCCGCCAAATGTCCCGGCGGCTGTTGCGCCACCGCCGGTGTTTGAACCAGTCACGATCCGGCCCGCCGCCCCCGCAGTGGTGCCGCCACCGCAATGGGTTCAACCACCACCCGAACTCCCAAAGTTGAACGGAGTACCAGCTGCGGTGATCAGTCCGACTCGGATGAGCGAAAGCCTGATGCTGCGCTACCAACAGGCTGTGGAGGCCCAACAAAAGATGATGAACAGCCTGTTGGGTCGATAACCTCAAGAACAGTTCCCGAGGCTGCGTGAGCCAGCGAGAGACCGACAAACGCCGGATCTCGCTGGAACTCAGCGAGGAGCTTCTGGGTTGGATTGATGGCCTGAAGGGGCAACTCGGTCTTCGCAGCCGCGGAGCAACGGTTGAGCGCCTACTCCAGGAGGTCAGGGGAGGGCAGGACGAGGACAGCGAACCATTTGAAGCGGCTGAAAAGACCGTTGCGGGCACTGAGGCAGTGCCGCAGCTTGAGCTGAACGCGTCGACTGAGGCAGCCGAGGAGGAGCCACCTGGGCTTCTCGACGAAGACCTCTCCATCGTTCTCGTTCACTCCAGTCTGGTCGCATTAACAGACCAAGGAAGGGTCGCATCCGAGAACTCCGAGACAGTCGCTGACCACCGCCCGGCGGCGGTCGGAAGTGGTGGTGGAGGCATCCAGCTGCCTGGCTTTGTTCGAAAGCAAGCTAAGCGTGTCAAGCAAACACTCGAAGCTCCGGCGCGGGCCAACACTTCCGACCCGACCCTTGCGTTGATCAGGGGCCTGGATTTGGATCAAGCCCTCCAGCAAGCCGGACAACATTGGAGCGAGGTCTACGGCCAAGCACCGACGGAGGCCGCACTGGAAGCGGCGATGGTCTGGCTAGGACGAGATGTTTGGCCTCAGTCCGGCGACAGCGACGGCAGACCCTTTGGCTGGAACTTGGTGCAACAGGTCATGTACTCCTATGCACCTGAGTGGGAGGAAGGCCACCCCACCCTGGAACGGGTGATCGTTGCAGCGGGAATCCTCGAGGATCCCTTTGGCGGCACGACCCTGGCTGCTCGTGTTCCCAGCTTGATTACGCGCTTTGTGCAGCGTCACCGCACGCGAACCAAGCGCAGCACATCCTTCGATGCCATCGATAACAGCATGACCGTGCACAGCGCGCTGCGGATGCTGCAACTCGCAACCGTTGCTGATCGGCCCTACAGCCTGCGCGAGATTCGCGAGGCCTATCGCACGCAGGCCGTGAGCCATCACCCCGACGCTGGCGGGTCAGCCGACGAAATGCGCCGGCTGAACGAGGCCTATCAATTCCTCAAGGAGCGCTACCGCGAAGCAGCTTGATTGCACGTCTCAAACCTGTCTCTGCACTTGTCCAGAGCAGAAACAAACCTGGGACACTAGAGCAGCCTTGCACCAGTTGTTTATAGATAGTGTTTTACTTGCAATCTGAGCTGTTGCGTGCATGACCTTTCCCGGAGCCAGGTACCAAGGCAATTTGGGATTGTCCGCACTCCAGAAACCTCTTGTCCATGAGCGTGGACAAGGAAAAAGAATCCAGTGATGATCAGCTTTTTGTGAGCTGCGTACCTGCTGTAGACACAGGTACGCAGCTTTTTACGCCATTCAAGGCACCCAGAAGACATAGGCAGAGCACGGTTGCGCGCGTCTCGGATGAGACGTGTGCTCAGTCTCAGGCTTCCGGCAAGACGAGACGACTTGGAGTCTTCGATCTGCCTGTCTAGGCATGCGCGCTTGGCGAGTGCAGGCAAGTATTCCGCACATCTAGTTTTGGACTCGCCTTCAGTCCAGCTATGCGGATAGAAGGAGGCAGCTGGGTTGACCCATTGCAGGCCTCAGGCACCTGCTGAAGAAGAGTGTCTTGCTCGTCGCGTTCAGCGCTGAAGACGGGACTAGACATGAGGCTTGCCTGGGACAGCTGAGAGAAAGCGCGGTCAGTACGCGGACACAAAAAAGCCGGCTTTCGCCGGCGATTGTTGTGCAGAAGTGAAACAGGTGGTTAGCAGGGGGTCTGCATTCCCTGGATCAAGAAGTCGAAATAAGGCGCTGCGACAGCCGCATCCTCTTGGCTGAGGAGGACCAGGGCTGCTTCCTTCATGCAGCGCATGGACTCGACCATGCCGGGCATGGGGACGCCAAGGCTGTTGTACATCTCGCGAGCGCCCTCAAGTCCGATCTTCTGGATCAGTTCGGTACTTCCAGCGAGAACGCCGTAGGTCACCAGCCGCAGGTACCAGCCAAAGTCGCGGAGGCACTGGGCGCGCTGCTTGGCGCCGTAGGCATTGCCACCGGGCGCTACGTATTCGGGCTTACGGCTGAAGAGCTGCTTCGAAGCCTCATCAACGATCTTCTTCTCGTTGTCGGTCAGGATCCGGACAACGGAGAGGCGATTGGAACCAGTGGAGAGGAACTCCACCATGGAGCGCAGCTCACCGCCGGTGGGGTAGCGGAGCTGATCGTCTGCCTGAAGGATCAGATCGCGTACGACGCTCATCGAAACCACCGTTGACCGTGACACTGTATCGAGGAGAAGCACTGAAAAGCCTCGCTCTGGGCAGGTGTTTACGCACCGATAGGGTCAAAGAACGACGGAAAGGGGTGATGGGAGCAAGCAAGGTGCAATTGGGTACAACCATTGATGTGGTTGTGACTGGTCTTGGCCACGAAGGGCAAGGGGTCGGCCGTTGGAATGAAACGGCTGTCTTCATTCCCGGGGCCCTACCCGGTGAAACGGTTCAGGCCCGTGTGCGCCGTTGCGCAAAGCGCCACCTGGAGGCGGATCTACTCGAGGTCAGCCAAGCGAGTCCAGAGCGGCAAAAGCCCCCCTGCATCCTTGCGGAGCGCTGCGGTGGTTGCAGCCTGCAGCACTGCTCAAGCCAGATGCAGCTCGAGCTCAAGCGGGATCTCGTTCAGCAGAGCCTGAGCCGGCTGGCCAAATTAGATGTGAATGTCGAGCCCGTCTGGGGCTGCAATCTCGAACTGGGCTACAGAAACAGAGCCCTGATCCCACTGGAGCGCGCTCCCGACGGACGGCTGCGTGCCGGGTATTACCGCCGCGGTAGCCACAAGATCGTCAACCTCAATCACTGCCCGGTCCTCGATCCAAGGATCGATGCATTGATTGAGCCCATCAAGCGGGATTTGGAGAAAGCTGGCTGGCCCGTTGATGTGAACTTGGGGGCCAAGGGTGGGCTGCGTCACCTGGCCCTGCGGGTGGGGTCAGCAACCGGGGAAATCCTGATCACGCTGATCAGCAGTCACCGGCAACTCAAGGGACTGGAGACCCTGGCCCAGCGATGGATGGAGCGTTGGCCCGAGGTCGTCGGGGTTGGACTGAACATTCAGCCCAAGGCATCAAACGTCGTGATGGGTCCAGAAACGGACCTGATCGCTGGTCGCCCCTGGTTGCTTGAGGTCTTTGACGGCATCGAGTTGCGCATCGCTGCGGACACGTTCTTTCAAGTCAACACGCCCCAAGCTGAACGTCTGGTTGAACCGTTGCGAGCCTTTTTTGCCACAGGTCAAAGCGCAACAGTGATCGATGCCTACAGCGGTATCGGCACCTACAGCCTGCCCTTGGCTCGCTCTGGTCTGAAGGTCTTAGGCCTGGAAGTGCATCCGTCCTCGGTCAGCCAAGCCACGGCCAATGCAGAGCGCAATGCGATCAAAACAGCCTTCTTTGAGCAGGCCGAGGTGGCCAGCGTCTTGGCCGATCGCTTAAAAATGACCGGATCGCTGCTGGTCGATCCGCCCCGGAAAGGACTGAGTACGGAGGCGCTGGCGGCCATCCTCGACGAAAAGCCAGAGCGGCTGGCCTATATCAGCTGCAATCCCTCAACCCTGGCTAGGGATCTGCAACAGCTCTGCAGCGAGGAGGGTGGTTATCAGCTTCAGCGGGTTCAACCGGTGGATTTCTTCCCCCAGACCAGCCATGTTGAGTGCTTGACCCTCCTCACGCAGACGGGATCAGGCACGTAGCTGGGCGCCGAATTGCTTTTCGAGAGCAGCACGGATTTTCTGGTGGGCCTCATCAACCTCGACGTCCTTCAAGGTGCGCTTGGGATCCCTGTAGCGCAGACGAAAGGCCTGGCTGCAGGATCCGGCCGCCACTTGTTCCCCGTCATAACGATCCACCAGTTCTGCCTGCTCCAGCAGGGGCTTACCCGCCTTACGAATGGCGTTGAGCAGCTGGGCGCTTGCTGTATCCGCAGAAACCACCAGGGCAAGGTCACGCTCTGAGGCGGGCACGGTTGCGAAGGGGGCAAAGGTCGGTTGCCAGCGGTTGCGTCGGGTCGCAGCACTCAGCAGCGCGCTGACCTCCAACTGGAACAGATACGTGGTGGCAGGCAGATCAAACTGCTCGGCCAGCTCGGGATGGATCTGACCAAAGAAACCGGTAGGGCGACCCTCGACAACAACCTGGGCGGCACGACCGGGATGAAGCAGCGGATGCTCACTCAGGCGCCGATCTTCCAGGGGAAGCTTGAGACCAGCCAACGCGGACTGAAGGACACCACGGGCGCTGAAGTAATCAGGGGCCTGGGGCTTGCCGCTCTGGCTCCAAAGCTCAGCCTGCCTGGAACCGCAGATCAAACCAGCCAGGTGTTGGCTCTGGGGTGCCCCCTTGGCTGTGGCATCAAAGACATTGCCAATCTCGAAGGCCCAGAAGCCACTGCGACCAGCCTTGAGGTTGCGCTGAGCCGCCAGGAGCAACTCATCGACAAGGCTGTCGCGCAAATGGCTGTAGTCCGCCAAAAGCGGGTTGGCTAGAGGCACTCGGCAATTCGGGTCGGCACCGGGGCGCTCAGCCTCTGCGGGTCCCAAGGACAGGCTGCAGACCTCCTGAAGACCGGCGGCAGTCAGCAGTCTGCGGAGCCTCCGCTCAGCCTCTTGCAAGGGCGTTAGCCCACCGGGGGCGATGGGGTCCGGCAGGTGGCTGGCGAAGCGGTCATAGCCAACCAGACGAGCCACCTCTTCGATGAGGTCTACCTCCCGTTGCAGGTCCATGGCGCGGGCCGGGGGCACCTGGACCAGCCAGCCGTCATCCGCAGCCTGAAGGGTGCAACCAAGGGCCTGAAGAATGCGCTCGATCTCCGCATCGGGCAGATCCTCTTCAAGGCCATCCGCTGTGGCCACCGGACCGAGGAGGTTGTGGAGGGCATCGCGGCGCAACTCCAATGGTTCAACCGCTGCCTCGGCGCGCTGATGCAGCCAGCGTCCTTCAACCGTGGCACCACAGAGTTCCTTGAGGAGCGCCACAGCCCGATCCGCAGCGCTCAGCGTGACTTCCACAGGCAGGCCCTTCTCAAAGCGACTGCTGGCGTCCGTGCGCAAGCCCAGGCTCCGGGCACTCTTGCGGACGGTTTGGGGGGCGAACATCGCCGCCTCCAACCAAATCGACTGCGTACCGAGATGAACAGAGGTGCCTTCGCCGCCCATCACACCGGCAAGGGCGATCGCTTGGTCGGCGTAGCTCACGACCCAGGCGTCCTCGCTGAGGGTGTGGCTGCAGCCATCGAGTGTGGTGAAGGCCTCGCCGGAACGGCCCGCACGCAGGTCGATGCCCGTTGGGTCCAAACGATTTCCGCTGAGCTGGCCGAGCCGATCGGCATCAAAGGCGTGCAGGGGCTGACCTTGCTCCAGCATCACCAGATTGGTGATGTCGACCACGTTGTTGATCGGCCGCAGACCGGCACGCTCAAGCCTGCTCTGCAGCCAGCGGGGAGAGGGACCGACCTTCAGCCCGGAGAGAGCCGTCAGGCTGAAGAGACCGCCCTC
This sequence comes from Synechococcus sp. W4D4, assembly GCF_047716805.1. Classification (NCBI taxonomy): domain Bacteria; kingdom Bacillati; phylum Cyanobacteriota; class Cyanophyceae; order Synechococcales; family Synechococcaceae; genus Synechococcus; species Synechococcus sp. W4D4. The sequence goes on from NZ_CP180404.1 coordinate 942,243, forward strand.
CTCAATGCGGGCCTGGACATCTGCTCCAACCGGCAGGGCCTCCGAAGCGAGGGGTTCTGCAAGAGGAGGAAGGCTCAGGGGGGCTCCCGTCAGGGCCGCCACCTCCCGGGCAATGCCCAACATCGAGAGGCCGTCGGGTCGATTGGCGGTAATCGCCAGCTCCAAGACCTGGTCGTCGAGTCCAAACAGAGGTCCAACGGGGCTGCCCACGGCGGGCACGGACTCCAGGGCCTCATCGAGGATCACGATGCCGTCGGAGCTGTCGGCTAGTCCCAGCTCTGAGAGGGAGCAGATCATGCCGCTGCTGGCGACGCCACGCAGCTCAGCGGGCTTGATCTTGAGATCCACAGCCGGTAGGTAGGCACCAACGGTGGCCACAGCGACGTGGATTCCTGCGCGCACGTTCTTGGCGCCGCAAACAATTTGAAGGGGTGCGTCCGCGCCGACGGCAACCGTGCAAACGCTCAGCTTGTTCGCATCGGGGTGGGGCGCCCGATGTTCGACGAACCCGACAACCACCCCTGCGGCACGGGCGGCAAGATCGGTGATCTCTTCCACCTCGAAGCCCGCAATCGAGAGCTTTTCGGCGAGTACATCCGGTGCCAGATCGCAGGCCACCAGCTCCCGGAGCCATTGGAGCGAGACCTGCATCTGAGACGGGCAAACAGAACGCCGAGTTTAAAGAGGCAAGACACCAGGCCTGGTCAGGCGACAAGGTATGGTTGTCCACTGTCCAATCGCATCGCTCCAGCGGCGCAACGTCCTTTATGGCTAAGAACAAGGGCGTCCGGATCGTGATCACTCTCGAGTGCACGGAATGCCGGTCCAACCCCGCGAAGCGGTCTCCTGGCGTGTCTCGTTACACCAGCCAGAAGAACCGCCGCAACACCACTGAACGGATTGAACTCAAAAAGTTCTGCCCGCATTGCAACAAGTCGACGGTCCACAAAGAGATCAAGTGATCTCAGCGGCGTGATCTCCATGTTCTGCATTTCCTCTCCGTTCAGTCATGCCTAGTTCCTTTTTCAAGAAACGCCTTTCACCGATCAAGCCCGGTGAACCGATCGACTACAAAGATGTTGATCTGCTCAAGAAGTTCATCACCGAGCGCGGCAAAATCCTGCCCCGTCGTCTGACTGGCCTCACCGCCAAGCAGCAGCGTGATCTGACCAATGCCGTGAAGCGTGCTCGCATCGTGGCCCTTCTGCCCTTCGTTAATCCTGAGGGCTGATCCCTGAGCGGTGCGGTCTTCCACAGCGGCGATCTCGTCGGCCTGCAAGAGACGCGTACCGCTCAAATAGCCATCGTCGAATCAATCCAGGGCAGCAAAGCGCGGCTCAGGGTTGGTTTTGACTCCAAGCAACAGGTTGTCCCCCAGAGGCAACTGGAGTTGATCTGCCCCCTACCGAGTGGTGCCTCTGCACCGCTTCGGCTGGGGGCTTCTCCGTGGGTGTTCAATCGCGAGGTTTTAGCTGAGGCCAAGCCACGTCGCTCGGCCTGGGGTGCCGCCTGGTTGCTGCTCAAGGACGAAAGCGAACCCTTGGGTCTGTATGACTTCTGTGATCTGGTTTGCGGGGGAACCGAACCAGTCCAGTTGAGTGCCTGTTGGCTTGCCTTGGTGGGCGGGCAACAGTGGTTCCGCTGGAAGCAGGGAGGTGTCCATGCCCGCAGCCTTGAGGAGCTGAAACCCCTACGCCGCGAACGGCGTCTCAAGGCCATTGCGGAAGAGGCGGAACATCGCTGGTTTCTTCTGCTCAAAGAACGACGGCCGATTGAGCCCAGCCTTTGCAGCGAACTGCAGCTGGAGCGCATCGAGTTACTCAAAAAAGTGGCCAGTGGGCGCCTTGAGCTTGAGGGGCTACCTGAAGCAATGCGACAAAGCTTGGGCCAATTGCACCTGACCCAAGAGCGAAGCCAACTGCGTCATCTCTTGGTGGACTTGGGGCAGTGGGACCCGCATCAGCTGGTCTCCATGACTGGGACGGTCTGGAGCAGTGGCTTTTCCGAGGAACTACTAAAGCAAGCCCAACAGATCGAGCAAAACGCTGAACAAGAGCAGCCCAGCGATGCCAGTCGCCGTGATTTATCCGGCCAGCGCTGCGTCACCATTGACGATGAGGACACACGCGACATCGACGACGGACTTTCGCTGGAGCAGACCGCCGCTGGCCCAACGCGAATCTGGATCCATGTGGCCGATCCAGGACGTCTGATCTCAGCTGGCTCGCCGCTCGATCTGGAGGCTCGCAGGCGTGGAAGCAGCCTGTATCTCGCCCAAGGGAACGTGCCGATGTTCCCGGAAAACCTCTCCACCGGAGTCTTCAGCCTGCGGGCCGGTCAGCGCACGGCAGCGTGGAGCACCTGGGCCGAATTGAACGACGACGGATCCCTGGCGGACTACGGCGTGGTGCGTAGCTGGGTCAAACCGATCTATCGCCTGAGCTACGAGGACGCGGATGAACTGATCGAATTAGCCCCACCACAGGACCGTGACCTCGCCGATCTCGAAGCACTCTTGAGCCGCAGACGGCTTTGGCGGTTGAGTCAGGGGGCGTTGCAGATGGACCTCCCTGAAGGACGGATCCGCTGCCGTGACGGCGCTCCTCAGCTGGAAGTCACCGAGCCGAGCTCCTCTCGGCAAATGGTTGCTGAGGCGATGATCCTGGCCGGCGCAGTCACTGCTCAGTTGGGACAGGACAGGGAGCTAGCCCTTCCATTTCGCAGTCAGCTCCCAGCGGAACTGCCGGCCAAAACTGAATTGGAGGCCTTGCCAGATGGGGCAGTCCGCTACGCCGCCATCAAACGCTGCCTGAGCCGCGGGCTGATGGGAACCAAGCCCGCGGCTCACTTCAGCCTGGGCCTTCCGGCCTATGTCCAAGCCACCTCCCCAATCCGCCGATACGGTGACCTGCTGGTGCAACGGCAACTGGCCGCCGAAACCCCCCTCAGCGAAGAAAGCCTCCAGGAGCTGGTCAACGAGGTCGATGGTGCCGTTCGAGAAGGCATCGGCATCTCCAGGGAAGATCAGCGTCATTGGCAACAGGTCTGGTTTGAGGCGCAGAAAGGTCAGCAATGGCGCGCTCAGTTTTTGCGCTGGTTGCGTCCCCAGGACAACCTTGGCTTGGTTCGGATTGATGAACTCGCTATGGATTTGGCAGCTGAATGCCCAAGCCAAGCCAAGCCAGGGGATGGATTACTGCTTCGCGTCCAGTCCGTGGACTCTCTTCGTGATCAGTTGAGACTCAGCGCGTCACCCTTCTGAGGCCTGGTTCGCGACAGCTGAGACCCGCAACCAGGGGCCCCACGGGTTGAAGCAGCCCATGAGCTCCACGTTCTTGGCGCAATCAAGCTTCGCCAGCCAGGTATCAACGGCCGGCTCCAGGGTGATCACGGGCCAGCGGCGAGATCCGAGCATGGGCCTGGCGAGATCGAATGCATAGGTCCCGTCCTCGATCGGAACCAACGACCCCTGGAGTCGTTGTTGCGCTCGATCCAAGGCTGAGGCCCCCTGAGCGGCGCCAACGGATCGGCCTGAGGCGGCCCCCTGCCAAAGACCGGTTTGGCTCAACAGCTCCGGCGCCTGAAGAACGGCGCGCTGTCTCTGGGCCCAGTCCGGATGATTCCATGCCGTATCCCAGAGCGGAACCACACCAGCTGGCGCCATTGGGTCACGAATCAAGCGTTCCTGCAGGGCCAGAACGGGCAGCTCGGCTGGCGGCTTCCCCATCTCCACGGACAACGCCGCCGCGGCACCTGCTGCCTGACCAAGATTGAAAATCAATGGCTGCAGGCGCGTGGCACCGTTGGCCATGTGGGAGGTGCTGAAGGCTTTGTCAGCCGCCAGGAAATTGTCGAGATCAGCGCTCAAGAGCGCGCCGTAGGGCACACAGAAGGGTGTCCCTGACCAGCGCCCACCCCAGCGGCAGCTTTTGGGAGCCAACGGCCAGTCACCGCCTGGGTAGTGGTGGTCATTGGCGTAATTACCAACGGCAATGGAGTTCACCTGCCCTTTGTCATCGCGAGGAAGTTCGGCGATGGAGCGACCGGAATGCTGGGGGAGGAGGTCCTGTTCAATCACGGTGTTGCGGCCCCTGATTCGCCGGCCTTCTCGCCAGTAGGGCATGGCGGCGAACCAGGGGGCTGGGCTACCCGAATTCCTGGGGAAGGCATCACCGAGTTCGAGCCAACCATGGGAGGCTTCCCGCAGCTCAGCCGCGAAGGAAGAGGTGTGATCCTGCATCTCGCGATAGAGATCGGACTCAGCGGCTCTCTCAGCGCTGAAGGCCCGTGCGAGGTCCTGATGCCAATCGTTTCCATCCAGGGGCCAATTGAGCATCACCAGGCCACCCGGTAAGCGCCCATAGGTGAGTGTCTTGGCCAGGCCAAAGGACTGGCAGGCCTGCTCAAAGGGGGCAGAGAGCCGTGGCTTCTCCGGCAGCCCCGGCGGTGGTTCATCCGCACTGAGTTGACCCATCACCACCCAGGTGGGGGACTGCACAGGTTGCTTGCGAAAGAAGGGCTCAGACGCCATGCGCCTGGCGCTCGGAGCACTGGGCTCATTCCAGACCTCCTGGGCTTCCCAGCCAAAGCGAAAGGGCAGGCCCAATAGAGGAAGCAAATCGCCGCGATCACTGCCGTCAATGAGAACGCTGCAGGCCAGCTCTTGCCTCACGCCTGCCTGCTCGACTTCGATGGATCGGATCAGGCGCTCTGAGCGATGCACGGCCAGAGCACGAGAGCCCGCTAACCAGCTCAAATTGGGGAGAGCCTGGACCCAACGCTGCAGCAGGTCCTCGGCCTGAGCCGGCCGAAAGCCAAAGCAACTGACCCAATTCTGGTCGAGGCCGCCGGGTTCCGCGTCAGCCATCCCACGCAAGAACGCACCCCAAAGCCCGGTTTGCCATGGACTGAGCTCATTGCCATCCGGGCAGCACACCCCGGCAGCACTCACCATTCCCCCCAACCAGGCACCAGGGGTCAACAGGATGGTGGCGGCCCCAGATCGCGCGGACTGAATGGCGGCTGACACGCCCCCCGTTCCACCTCCCCACACCACCACCGGGGCGGATTCGATGTGGGCTGGCATGCCTTGATTGAGCAGTCACTCCCAGGCTCGCAGCTGAAGGCGGGATCGGGAAGGGCTGCGTAGGATCCGGCCGATGACTTACACCCTCACCACCCCCCTCTACTACGTCAACGACAAGCCCCATTTGGGGAGTGCGTACACAACCCTGGCCTGTGATGCCCTGGCCCGGTTCCAGAGGCTCAAAGGGGAAGAGGTGCTGTTCATCACCGGCTGTGATGAACACGGGCAAAAGATTCAGCGCACAGCTGAGGCTGCTGGCCTCACGCCTCAGGCCCACTGCGATGGTGTCAGTGCTCAATATCGCGATCTCTGGGAACGCTGGCAGATCAGCAACAACCGGCTGATTCGCACAACGGATTCACGTCATCACCAGATCGTTCAGCAATTTTTTGCTCGGGTCGAAGCCAGTGGAGACATTGTTGAAGGACGCCAACAGGGCTGGTATTGCGTCGCCTGTGAGGAGTTCAAGGACGATCCCCATGAGGCCCAGGATCCGGAGTGCCCAATCCACCGCAAAGCCCTGGAATGGCGCGATGAACTGAACCTGTTTTTCCGGCTGTCGCGCTATCAGGAGCAGATTGAAGCCCTGATTAGCAAGCCTGGTTTTATCCAACCGGTCAGCCGCCGCCGTGAGGTCGAGAATTTCGTCAAGCAAGGGCTGCGGGATTTCTCGATCTCCAGGATCAACCTCCCTTGGGGCATCACGGTGCCGGGCCATGAGGGGCACACCTTCTACGTCTGGTTTGATGCGCTGCTCGGCTACATCACCGCGCTGCTGGAGGAGAGCGATGCTCCCGATCTCGAAACGGCACTGCAGCGTGGTTGGCCCGCTTCAGTTCATGTCATTGGCAAGGACATTCTTCGCTTCCACGCCGTGTACTGGCCGGCAATGTTGCTTTCAGCCGGGCTGCCTTTGCCCGCCAAGGTGTTTGGCCATGGCTTCTTGACCCGCGAGGGGCAGAAGATGGGGAAATCCCTGGGCAACGTGCTCGATCCTGTCGACTTGCTGGATCGCTGCGGCCGTGATGCAGTCCGCTGGTATCTGTTGCGCGACATTCCCTTCGGTGAAGACGGCGATTTCCAGCAGCAGCGCTTCAGCGATCTGGTCAATAACGACCTGGCCAACACGATCGGAAACCTGCTGAACCGCACCAGCTCCATGGCACGTCGCTGGTTCGATGAGGCCGTCCCTCCAGCGGCTCAGGCCAAGGACAGCAACCATCCCTTAGCGCTCGCGGCCTCCCAGGCCAAGAGCATCAGTCTTCCTGCGCTGGAGAACCTGGAGTTCCGCTCCGCCGCTGAAGCAGCGCTGCAACTCGCCATTGCAGCCAACGGCTTTCTCAATGAGCAGGCCCCCTGGAGCCTGATGAAGAAAGAAGGCACCCGCGAACAGGTGGCCGAAGACCTCTATGCGGTGCTGGAAGCAGCACGAATGGTGGCGTTGCTGATGGCACCCCTTCTGCCAGATCTCTCGAGCCGGATGCTGCAACAGCTCGGACAACCCATTCCCCAGTCCGGAGCCCAGGCCGGTGTCAGCTCAGATTGGCTCGAGCAGCTGAATTGGGGAGGCCTGCAATGCGGAGCCCCATTGCCTGAGCCCTCACCGGTCATGGCGCGTCTGGAACTGGAGGATCCCCTCTGATGGCATGGACGACCCGATCGCTCCTGATCGCCTCTGCTTTCCTTCTTGTGGGCTGCTCGACGGCCACTCGGCAAACGGCTCAACCATTCGCCTTTCGAGCGCTGGACCTCCGCCAACAAGACCCCAACGGAGCTCCGGCCTGGGAACTAAAGAGTCCAGAAGCCCGCTACGACATCCAGCGCAAACTCGCCCAGGCCTTGAAACCCCGCGGCACCGTGTTTCGACGCGGCCAACCCAGCATCTTGATTGCGGCCCAACGGGGAACCGTGATCGGCGACGGTCAGGCGATCCAGCTTGAGGGCCGTGTTCGTATCACCCTGCTGGGTAACGAACCTGTGGAGATCACCGGCGATGCGGCCCGCTGGCTCCCGCGCGAAGAGCGAATGGTCATTGACCAACGCCCTGTGGCTTTGGACCGGACTTCGCGCATCAGTGCGCAGACGGCCCAATACTTCATCAAGCGGGATCTGGTCGAGCTGCGGGGTGCTCCTGTGCTCGAGCACTGGCAGGACGGACGCAGCAAGGTGAGCAATCCCAAAGCCCCCGCCCCACTCCCCCTCAAAGTCAAAGCTCAATGGGTGGATTGGAAGCCCGAGCAGGGCGATCTCAAGGCCCCTGCCGTGATCCGGGGTGAACGGTTTGAGCCCAACGCGTCCTCAAAGGATCAGAACCAAGGAGTCAAGACACCAACGCCCAGTCTTGTCCTGACCGCTCAAGGGCTACGCGGCAATCTTCGTCAGGGCTTTGTTGACCTCGTCGCCCCAGTGAAGATCCGCAGTGCCGATGGCAAGGGTTGGCTTGATGCACAAGAAACACGCTGGGCGATTAACGATCAGCAGCTGAGCAGCAATCAGCCCTTCAAGGGTCAGTTCAATGCCCTTCAAGCGCAAGGCGATCGCTTCTCGATTGATCTGGAGAAGAGTGATGTCAAGGTTTCACGAAGCTGCGAGCTCAAGCAGCCCGGAGAACGGCTGACGGCCACCCGCTGCCTTTGGAATTGGCCCAGCGGTCGATTTGAAGCCCTTGATCAGGTGGTCCTTGAACGGGACACCTACAAACAAGTGACACGAGCCAAGCGACTCGAGGGCAAGATCGGTGATGACGGAACGGCAGTCTTCAGTTCTCCTGGCGCACGGGTGAACTCACGCTTCACGCTTCCTCCGAAGGGCCAGGGTGGAGAGGGGAAGAAACGAGCTCCCGCTCCAATTGCATTCTGAGCTTCTGGCTCCAGCCCTCGATCCAACTTTCATCGCTACGGGTGAAGCAACGGGGGGACCAACCAGCCACCAACAACAATCCATCCTGCGCAATGGGTTGAACGATCACGGCTGGTGTGTTCGTCGGAAGCCCTTCAAACTCGTTGCGGCCTGGATACAGGGCGAGGTTCACAAGATTGATCGCTTTTTGGGTTGTCCAGGCCCGCGCACAGATCGGGCCTGGCTGAAAGCGGGAGTCCGCCAACACACCTCGGCGCAACAGCACTTGACCGCGCCAAAGCAGCAGCAGCGAGGCAGCGGGGGTAGCCGTCAACAGCATCTGACTACCCCAACCCAATTCCTGACGGAGTGGTTCTGGCAGATCGGCCGCCAACTCCAAACCCTCCTCCCCATCCAATGCAACCCGTTCCGGGGCAAGCGGAGCAGCCCTGGTCCAGAGAATGGAGATGAGCATCAAGCCAACGGAGAGCAGACTGCTCAGCACAGCTGCCCTCTCCAGGGCTGGACTCAACTCCGGTGCCGTGAGTTGATTGCCCACAGACAGCAGCAAGCCAAGGACGCCAATGACCAGGCAGAGGCGAGCTGGGAGAGGCAAGGCGTCGGCGAAAAAGTGCTCTCACGTTGTCACAGGCTCACATCAGAAGCGATTTCGCGAAGGAAGACGCTCAAATGGGGGCGACCAGCGCAAGCTTCATGAGCAAACCCGAGCTCACTTCAGCGTCCGAGGCGTTTGCAGCCGTCGCCCTCGCGGCGATTGCTTCGGACGGGGAGCTCAGTGCAGTTGAAGCCAGGGCGTTGCGCCAACAACTGGAATACCGCCAGCCCTTCCGTCGCTTGAGCGATCAAGAGATGGGGTCGCTTCTTGATCGGGTTTTGAACCAACTGCGTGGCAGCAACTGTGAGGCGTTGATCGAGCAGGCGACGCCCCTCCTCTCCATCGCTCAACGGGAAACGGCCTTGGCTGTGGCCGCCCATTTGATTCACGCCGACCACATTGAGACCCAGGCGGAATTGACCTTCCTCGAGCAATTGCAGGAGGCCTTTGGCCTGGAGCCAGCCCGAAGTACATCAATCCTTGAGGTGATCTCCCTGCTTCATCGCGACAGCCTGGCCAGCTAACGGCAGACTGTCCGGAGATTCAAGCGTTCGCTGGTGCGTCATTTCCTCCGCAGCAAGCTCTGGTCTCTGGTGATGGCCACCGCTTTGGTGATCACCGGCCTCATCGCCCCATCCGCTGCGCTGGCAACTGGGGCCGCTGATTTTCCCGCCCAGCGGCCCAGCAGTCATGTCCTCGATGGCGCCGAAGTTCTCAGCCGGGCTGCCAGTGGCGATGTCAACCAGCGCCTCGAGCAATTTTCCGATCTCGGCGTTGATGCCCGTCTGGTGACCCTGCGTCGCCTCGACTACGGCATCAGCCTTGAAACCCTCGGGGAGGAATTGCTTCAACAGTGGCAGGACGCGAGCAGCCGTGAGGGCTTGCTGCTGCTGTTGATTGAGGCACAGAACAACAGCGCTTCCGTCGTGGCGAGTGCAGACCTGCTCGAGCAGCTGCCGTCCAACCTGCTTTCCAGCACGGCCATCAGCACGATGGGGCTCCCTCTGCGGGAGGGAGCCCGCTATCGCCAAGCCAGCCTCGATGCCCTCAATCGCCTGGAAGTGGTGCTCCAAGGGGGCGAGGATCCCGGCCCGCCGCAACTGGTGGAACGGATGCCGGTGGAAACCAATATCCCGACCAAGGAAGAAACCGAATCCAGTAACGCGTTTCTTTGGGTTGTCGTTTTGTTGGTCGTTGGCACGCTGGTACCAATGATCACCTGGTGGGTCTTCTCCCGCTGAGAAATCCATGGGGCTGACCGATTGGATTGGAAGCTTTGATCGGGCCAGTTCCCATGATCTGAGCAACAACCTCGAGAGGGCTTACGAAGCGGCTTTGCTGATTCAAAGCCTTGAGCTCGAGTACTACAACGATCGACCGGTTCGGCCGGAGCTCGAACTCAGCATTCCGAAATCAGCCAAGGCCCTGATGCTTCGGCGCTTTCGTGCGGCTCTTCAGGTCGCCCAAGACAACCTTGCTGATATCGCGCCTCGGCGGGCCGAACTCGACAGTCAGGAGCTCAGACAACTGCAATTGGTGGAGAGCGTTGTCTCCCGCTACGGGAGGGCTCGCTCCACAACTCCGTCGATGTCTCGCTCCCCTGAGATGTTGCCCCGCAGCCTGCTGGGCATGTTCGACGGAGTCCGCCGTCAACTCGACCCGGAGGCAGAAGCCTCAGTTGTGGCGGGCTTCCGTCGCCGCAGGGACTCGACCCTGGTCTCGCTGCGGGTCCTGCTGCTGCTGATCTTGGTGCCGCTCGTGATTCAACAGACCAGCCGGAGTCTGTTGATCTCACCGCTGATGGATCGCTTTGCACCTGAAATCCCCTTCCTGAATTACACGAAGCCCCATCTGCAGGAGAAGGCTGTCGCCAAGTTGCGGCTCTTCCAGCAGGAATTGGAGTTTGAGGCTCTGCTGGAGGGGAAACAGCCTCCCTCGCCTGAAGAGATCCAGTCCGCCCTCGCCCGTCGAGCCAATGCCCTCAAAGATGAGGCTGATGCGGAGAGTTTGGAGGCTTCGAAAAACGTCCTGGCTGACCTGGCCGCTCTGATTGGGTTTGTCTTCGTCTGCCTCTTCTGCCGGCGTGATCTCCAGGTCCTGCGTGGCTTCCTGGACGAGGCCGTCTATGGATTAAGCGACAGCGCCAAGGCCTTCGCAATCATTCTCTTTACCGACATCTTTGTCGGATTCCACAGTCCCGAAGGTTGGACGGTCCTATTGGACGGGATTGCTCACCACCTCGGGCTGCCAGCTGAGGAAAATTTCATCCTGCTGTTCATCGCCACCTTCCCAGTGGTGTTGGCGACGATTTTTAAGTATTGGATCTTCCGCTACCTCAACCGTGTGTCCCCATCGGCTGTGGCAACCCTGAAGAACATGAACGGTGGCGGCTGAAGCCAGGGTTTCGGCCGGACTGGTTCTCGTCACAGGTCCCAGCCGCAGCGGCAAAAGTCGTTGGGCGGAGCATCTCGCAGCTCAACATCCCGGGAACGTGATTTACCTCGCCACCGGAGAGGCCCCTGGCGAGGACCAGCGTTGGGCCCAGCGGGTCGCTGCACACAGGGACAGGCGCCCAAGCGAATGGGAGACCTTGGAGGTCGGTCCTGATTTGACGGCGGCCCTTGCCGCACTGAATCAATCAGCGGATGCCAAGCACCCGCGCCTTCTGCTGATCGATGCCCTCGGGACCTGGCTAGCCCAACACCTTGATGCCAGCCCACAGCATTGGCAGGAGCGCTTCACGGCCCTGCTTCAGCAGCTGGCCATTCAGACCGAGCCGGTGGTGTTTGTCATGGAGGAAGTGGGCTGGGGTGTGGTTCCGTCCACAGCCATTGGCGGTCTCTTCCGCGACAGGATGGGTGAGCTGCAACAACGGTTGAACGCCATCAGTCGCGAGTCCTGGCTTGTGGTCAATGGGCGAGCCCTCAACCTGAACCAGCTTGGAATCCCTGTCCCTGGCTGATCTCCATGCCCAAGGTCGTGCTCTTTCAACCGGAGATCCCACCTAATACAGGGAATGTTGCCCGCAGTTGCGCCGCAACCTGTACTGAGCTCCATTTGATTGAACCGCTGGGATTTCGGATTGATGACCGAACCTTGAAGCGCGCTGGACTCGACTACTGGCCTTGGGTCCAACTTGAGTGCCACAGCAGCTGGGAGGACTTCCTCCGTGTCCGTAGCCAACGGGGTGGCCGCCTTCTGGCCTTGAGCCGGCATGCCAGCGAGCCGTACCACCAGATCCAGTACCGCAAGGACGACTGGTTGTTGTTTGGACGGGAAAGCAGCGGCCTTCCGCAGGAGCTGCTGAGTCAGGTCGATCAACGCTTGCTGATCCCGATGCCCGGCTCAATCGATCACGGAGGTGGAGTGAGAAGCCTGAATCTCGCCACTGCAGTTGGAGTCGTTCTCTTCGAAGCCATCAGGCAACTTGAACACAGCTAACCGCTTGCAGCACGGTTGGTCTCGGCCTGAGACTCAGGTGTGTTCGACTCAGAAGTTGACCCCTTGGACTTGCATGGGTGCCGGCCAGTCGTTAATCTCGCGCCGTCCGGAGGATGTTGGCTTCTCCACCGGGCTTTGACCTTTGGCCAAACTGGATGAAGCCTGTTCACTTTCTACTGACAACAGCAGCCAGCACAGCAGCCCTAGGGGCTGCCGGCTCTGTTGTCGCTCCTTCTCTGGCTGACTCCAAGTCAGCCTCCCTACCCCAGCTCTCGGCGCCCCCCGCAATTAGCGCTGATCTGATTGCCGCCGCCGACAGCAAACCCAGCACCGAAAAGATCTGGGTCAAGGCACGGCAAGCCATCACTCTCAAGCACCTTGCACGCCAGCTGGAGCAAGAGGAGTCACTGCTCTCCTCGCTGAACGATGTCAAGGCAGATCATGTCTTCGGCCGCAGCGAATGGTTAGTGCTGCCAAGCGGCAGCATCAAGCGGGTCAAACAGGTTGCTGCCGTTGACACCTCAGAACTTCGCCGCACACCGCCGCTGGAGGCACCGCCCGAGCCCAGTGACACCGCCCGCATCCGCCGTGGCGACAACACCCTGGCCAAGGTGGCTCAGCGCTACAACCTCAGCATCCAGAAGCTCCTGAAATTGAATCCGGGCCTTCGAGGTGCTCAGCTCGTTGTGGGCACTCCGATTCGCGTCGCCCAGGCCAACGCTGCTCGCAGCCGAATGGTGCTCGGCCTCAAGCCCGTCGGCTCTGGTGGTCTGAGTTGGCCTGATCAGCCCGACTTCGGCTTTGGGGCAGGTGAGAACCTCAACGATCGAGCTTGGGTCTGGCCCACCAAAGGCATCTTCACCTCTGGTTACGGCTGGCGGTGGGGTCGGATGCACCGCGGGATCGATATTGCCAACAACATTGGAACTCCCATCGTGGCGGCCAAATCTGGTCAGGTGGTTTCGGCCGGATGGCATGGCGGCGGTTACGGCTACCTCGTCGAGCTGCGTCATACCGATGGAACCGTGACCCGTTACGGCCACAACAGCCGAATCCTGGTCCGCGCTGGAGAGAGCGTCGCCCAGGGCAAGGTCATCTCATTGATGGGGAGCACCGGCCGCAGTACAGGACCACACCTGCACTTCGAAATCATCCCCGCTGGCCGTGGAGCGGTGAATCCGCTTCAGCTTCTCCCACCAAGGGCCTGATCGCTGCTGCGAACAGGGTTTCGGACCGGCGATCCTCTACAATCACATCACCGCGGCTCGGTAGCTCAGCTGGTTAGAGCGTGGGATTCATAACCCCAAGGTCGGGAGTTCAAGTCTCCCCCGAGCCACTTTGATCGCCATTGATCAGGGCCCCGCGAGAGCGGGGTTTTTTTGTCTGAAGATTCCAATGCCCGACCTAGGGTCGTCACACCAGAACACTCTTGAGAACGGTACGTCCCCAAAAGCTTTGAACTGCGGCCGCTTCTCTCTGGGCTGTTGAAGCAATGATCCCTCTGTTGTGCATTTGCGGACCCTCAGCGGCTGGCAAAACCACCATCGTCCGAGCACTCCAGACGACCTTGTCAGCTCAGGGCGTGAGAGCACTGCAGTTGTCCTGCGATGACTACTACTGGCCCAATTGGACGCCCGATCCGGTTTACGGCTACGACACTCCAGCGGGGATTGACACAACGACACTGCTCCAGGAGCTCAATCAGATCTGCCGCCGTGAAGCGGACACCCTGCGTCGCTACGACATGGTCAGTCACACGACCTGGCGCGAGCCGCTGGATCAGGTCTATGAACTGGTAGTCCTCGAGGGAGCCTTCGGTCCGCAAGTTCTGCTGAATCAGCCGCTCCTCCAGTCGCTGGTCTATCTCGAGCTCGGACTCCCGGTGCGGCTCTGGCGCCGCCTCTGGCGTGATCTGAACGAACGGGGGCATTCGTTGTCTTTCGCACTTCGCCAAACCGTTTTTGAAACGCTCCCCGGCGAGCGTCAGTTCATTGATCCGTTGAAACAGGAGGCTGATTTGATCATCGAAAACAGCCCTAACGGGCTAGCGAGACTCACCCGTCACGCCCAATCCCTTCTGGCGCGATGACTCGTTGTGATGGCTCCAGGTTGGTCGATGGACCAGAAGCGTCGGACACCACCATTCTTTTGGCTCATGGAGCTGGTGCTCCGATGGATAGCGACTGGATGAGCACCATGGCCGAAGGCCTAGGAGCCTGTGGACTCCGGGTGGTTCGCTTCGAGTTCCCCTACATGCAGCGAAGCCGGGAACTGGGTCGCCGATGTGGGCCCGATCGTCTCCCCAAGCTTCTGGATGCCTACCGGGACGAGGTGAGCCGGGAACGACAGCACAGTCCTGAGAGCAGCCTCATCATTGGTGGGAAGTCCCTCGGGGGCCGGATCGCAAGCCTCCTGATCGATGCCTTGCCAGAGGTCCAAGCCTGTCTCTGTCTTGGCTATCCCTTTCATCCCCCAGGAAAACCAGAGTCCCTGCGTACTGAGCATCTCAAGGTGATGCGCTCACCTTGTCTGGTTCTCCAGGGGGAGAGAGACAGCTTCGGCAAGCGAGACGAAGTGGAGCAGTACGCCCTGGCCCCCTCCGTTGAACTGGCCTGGCTGCCGAGCGGAGACCACAGCTTCACTCCCACGAAAGCCTCCGGTCTGAGCCAAGCGGAGAACCTGGCCGCAGCGATCGATCAGTGTCGGCGCTTCATCAGCCGCCAGGTCGGTTAGTCCCTCAGGGATCGCTTTAAGCGCTGATGGCCTCCATAGCCTGAGGGATGCGCTGGAACATGTAACCCAGACCCCGTGCCGTCAAGATCAGCTCGGGGTTCTCGGGGTCGTCTTCCAACTTGGCTCTCAGACGGGAAATGTGCACGTCAACGACGCGGCTATCCGAGGAGCGCTCCGGCTTGTAGCCCCAGACCTTCTCGAGCATGTCGAGGCGGCTGATCGGTTCGCCAGATCGGCTGATCAGCAGCTCCAGCAGATTGAACTCCATGCCGGTTAAGCGGATCCGCTCATCGCCCCGATGGGCCTGACGCTTGTTGAAGTCGATACTGAGGTCACCGACCACCACCACATGGGCGGTGCGCCCCGGACCAGCCACTCCATTGGCCTGAACCGACGAAACACGGCGCATGACACAGCGGATCCGCGCTTCAAGCTCCTTCGGGCTGAAGGGCTTAACCATGTAATCGTCAGCACCGAGTTGCAGGCCCGTAATGCGGTCGGCGACATCACCCAGGGCGGTCAGCAGGATGATCGGAACCTCTGACTGAGCGCGAATGCGCTCGGTTACGGCAAAGCCGTCGAGCTCGGGCATCATCACGTCGAGCACCACCACATCAGGCTCGGAAGCCCGGAAATGCTCGAGGGCCTGAGCTCCATTCTCAGCCAGGGTGATCTCGTGGCCGAGCATCACCAATCGGGTTTCCAGGATGCGGCGAATGTTTTCTTCGTCGTCAGCAACCAGGATCTTGAGGGGAGCGGTCGAGGTCGTCGCTTCAGTCATCAAGAGGAAATTGGATGCTGCTCTGACTCAACGAATAGCTGAAGGAGATCCCGTTTATGAAGGAACAACAGGGTTTGTAACGAAGACCAGTACCGCAGGCCTGTCACTGCTTAGTTGTCTGGTTCTTGAAAGGCGTCCAGAAGAACTGGCACGGTCACGATCGGATCAAAGCTTGTGATCGCAGGTTGCTGGGGCTCGGGCTGGCGACGGCTACGGCTGGGAGCGCTCCTGACAGGCGCAGGGGTCGCAGAAGGGCTGGACGCGGTGTGCTGATCCGGTTCAGAGCGGCGACGGACCGGATTGCGGCGAGTGGCCTCGGGACGACTGGTGGCCAGGGGACGCTGGATCGGTTGGTCCTTCAACTCACCACGGAGCTGATTGAGCAGCCGAAAATGCCCTGTGGTGTTGTATTTCCGCAGCAGCGACGGATCCCAAGCCATTAGCGCTGTTCAGTAGTGCCCTCAGCCTATGGGGCAACCTGCGGCCTGGAGAAGCGTGATAAATTGTTGCGGTGACAACTGGAAGTCGATACGGGTTCGGGTTAACCGAATGTCGGCACTTCCGCGCCTGTCTCAACCACTCATTTCACTGACTATGTCGAGGCTCGTCGGTCTTCAAGCTCCTGACTTCACTGCCACCGCAGTGGTCGATCAGGAATTCAAGGAGGTGACCCTCTCCTCGTACCGCGGCAAGTACGTGGTGCTGTTCTTCTATCCCCTCGACTTCACCTTCGTCTGCCCGACGGAGATCACCGCCTTCTCCGACCGCTACAGCGATTTTTCCAGCCGGAACTGTGAAGTGCTGGGCGTGTCTGTGGACAGCCAGTTCTCCCACCTGGCCTGGGTTCAGACCGACCGTAAGAACGGTGGTCTTGGCGACATCGCCTACCCACTGGTGGCGGACCTGAAGAAGGAGATTGCTCGCTCCTATGAAGTCCTTGACGAGGATGCTGGCGTGGCCCTGCGCGGTCTCTTCATCATCGATCCCGATGGTGTGATCATGCAGAGCACCATCAACAACCTCCCCGTCGGCCGCAGCGTTGATGAGACCCTGCGCCTGCTGCAGGCCTTCCAGCACATCCGCAACCACCCCGACGAGGTCTGCCCCGCCAACTGGACCCCTGGCGAGAAGACCATGAACCCCGACCCCGTGAAGAGCAAAGAGTTCTTCGCCGCCGTCAACTGACACCTGTCTTCAGTGCAGGGTTGAGGGGCCTAACGGCCCCTTTTTTTGTGCTGATGCACTGGCTCGTGCGCCGACACCAAACTCAATTGACCATTGCCCCCATCCAGTCGCGCCTGAACACCCAGCGGTAAGGCCATATTTGGCCGTCCATGGCCGACGGGCAGATCCTTCACCAAGGGAATGCTCAAGGACCCCAAACGCTCCTCAAGGATCTCGTCCATCGAGAAATCCCCTGGCAGCACATCATCTTCGGCCCAGCTAAAGCGACCAAGACCGATACCTCGCACCCCAGCCAGCTGACCGGACGTCCGCCATTGGGTGAGCTGGCGATCGATCCGGTAGGGAGCTTCACCGGTGTCCTCGAACACCAGAATCGTGCCCCGAAGCGAGGGCAGCCATGGCGTCCCAATCAAACTGGTGGCGATGGTGAGGTTGCTCACCACCAACGGTCCCTGAACCAAGCCGGGACGCAGCCCTTGACCATGCAAGGCCGGAACGTTCATCCCCTTTAACAGGGCAGCAAGGCGTCGCCACTGCTGATCCGAGCCACCAAACCAGCCATGGATAGCCCCAAAACTGCCAGCCGCCAGCTGAGCCAGAAGCAGGGCAGAACAGTCAGAGAAGCCAACGCACCAGCGTGGTCCAGGCGGGATCGACCAACCCTGTTCGAGAACGCGAGCACTCCCCCAGCCGGCCCCGACCAGGAACAGGGCATCGATAGAGGGATCAAGCCAGGCCTGACGAAGGGCCGAGGCCCGCTGCTGATCCGTCGCCGAAAACCATCGCCATTGACCGCCTAACTCAGGAGGCGTTAACAACACCCAGCCCTCTTGCTGGCAGCGCCGCCGCAGTCCCTCAAGCATGGGATCCGTCCGCTCAAGCCAGGTGCCTGGCGCAAGCGCCGCGATGCGCGCCCCCTGTTTCAGGGGTGCAGGACTGTTCTGGAACGTCGCCCCGGCGGCGAGGGCAGCCAGTGGGGCAGCCGCCGTCACCGCCCCAAGGAGCAGCTCACGGCGGCCCCAGAGCGTCATCCCAGCAAACTGGCCAACAAGCGACGACCATCCACACCACCTGTCGCGG
The DNA here is from genome assembly GCF_047716805.1 of Synechococcus sp. W4D4. NCBI lineage: Bacteria > Bacillati > Cyanobacteriota > Cyanophyceae > Synechococcales > Synechococcaceae > Synechococcus > Synechococcus sp. W4D4. The sequence continues at coordinate 960,003 of NZ_CP180404.1, forward strand.
GATCACAGGCTCTCTCAGGGTGAGGCATCAGACCGAGCACATTCCCCTTGGCATTGGTCAGACCTGCCACATCAGCCATCGAACCATTCGGATTGCGGCAGTACCGCAGGACCACTTGGCCCTGATCCTCCAGAACCTTGAGTTGATCAGGATCGGCCTGGTAGCGGCCCTCACCGTGGGCGATGGGGAAGTTCACCACTTCGCCGCTGGTATAGCCCTGAAGCCAACTGCACTGGCCGGGTTCAACCCGCAAATCAGTGGGTTCACAAATGAAGTGCAGTTTTTGGTTTCGGGTCAGGGCACCAGGGAGCAATCCCATCTCCGTCAGCACCTGGAAGCCGTTGCAGATCCCCAGTACGCGCCCGCCTCGGTTCGCGAAAGCAACGACCTCCTCCAGCACAGGGGCAAAGCGAGCGATGGCCCCACAACGGAGATAGTCGCCATAACTGAAGCCACCGGGAATCACAACGGCATCGAGTCCGCTCAGATCCCGCTCTTCATGCCACAGGAAACGGGTCTCAATGCCGAGGCAGCCCTGGGCTGCCCACTGAACGTCCCGGTCACAATTCGACCCGGGAAAGACGACTACGCCGAGGGTCATTGCTCAGGCTCCTGCGTTGGAGTCGTCCTTGAGCTCGAGGCTCCAGTCCTCGATAACAGGATTGGCCAAGAGCCGGTCGCTCAAGAGCTCCAGCTGCTGACGTGCGGTCTGGGCGTCGGGGGCAGTCAGTTCCACCTCGACAGCTTTGCCAATCCGCAGCTTGCTAATGCCGTCTACACCCAAGCGTGATGCGGCGGCTCGGGTGGCTTCACCGGCGGGATCGAGCACGGAGGGCCTCAGGGAGACCAACACACGGGCAGAGAAGACGGGCACCTGAGCTCTAGGTGGGGTTTGTTAAATCTTGGCAGGCCGGCTGTCGCCAAGCCTCTGCGTGATCAGGTTGGTGGTGGTCCCACGGGGCGCTATGAACCACCTGCATCCGCTGCCCTCGCTGCTGACGGCCTGTGCCGCCCTGGCCTGTCAGACCGCAGCCCAGGCCGGTGAACCGTTCACAGTGCCCTTGGAATGCCGCCTCGATTCCAATGCCTGGCTTCCCTGCACGATGACCGTCGAGCGGCTCGGTGAGCACTGGTGGCTGCAGGTGGGTCGCCGTCGCTTCGACTTCCGCCATGACGGACGAGGTCGGATCGAACTCCAGGAAGCCCAAGGAACCAGACGCCTGGTGCAACCCAGCTGGAGGTCCCACCAGGCGCTCTGCTGGGACGGAATCTGTGCGAAGGGAGACCTGCCCCTCGATTAGGACAGGGCCGCGCTCAACTTTTCCTTGAGCTTTGAGCTGTCCAAGGAAAGGCCTAAGGCGACCAGCTCCAGCCCGTCGATCTCGGGCCGATCCAAGCGGGAGCTGGTGTCAAACCAACACTCCAACCGTGGGCCCACGGCCTGGATCTGGAGGGGGTGGCTTTTTCCAGGCAGCCAAGCCCGTCCCTTCAGCCTGAGCAGACCGTACTCAGCGATCACAGCCGGAAGAAGCAATTCCAGCTGTGCCTTGCTGGTCGATCCCTTCCAGTCCAAAGCCATGGACTCCATCGCCACGTGGGTGTGGTCGTGATGGTCGTGGTCATGGTCGTGGTCGTGGTCGTGGTCGTGGTGATGGTCCTCGTGTTCCGGGCGATCCAGTCCCATCAGCAGGGCGGCGGGAACATTGCCACGGGCCATGGGCAGGACGGAGACCCCGCTGCGGAGCTTGGCGCTCAAGCGCGTTTGCAGGGCGCCAATGGCCTCGTCACTGAGGCAGTCAGCCCGGCTCATCAGCACGAGGTCCGCGGCCTCGAGTTGGTCCTCAAAAAGCGCATTGATGTCGCTGAGGTGATCCAGGCTGGGATCCGCTTGACGTTGCGCTTCAAGGGCCGCGGGATCAGCAACGACGCTGCCGCCACTGAGAGCCTCCCCATCGACGACCGTCACCACACCGGTCACCCGAGTTCTGGTGCGGATCTCGGGCCAGCGAAAGGCCTGGACAAGCGGAACAGGTAAGGCCAAGCCGCTCGTCTCAACCACGATTCCGTCGAGCTGATCGGCCCGCTGAAGGAGCTGCTGCATCACCGGCAGGAACTCATCTTGAACAGTGCAGCAGAGACAACCATTGGCCAGTTCGACCACACGGCCCTCGAGCTCGTCCTCGGGGCAAAAGCCGCAGCTCCGAATTAAGTCGCCATCGATCCCGACCTCACCGAACTCATTCACCAGAACGGCGAGTCGGAGGCCACTGGAGACGAGCAGTTGGCGCAGCAGCGTGGATTTACCAGCGCCAAGGAATCCGGTCACGACGGTGACCGGTAGGCGGGATGCAGGAGCCGCAGTCATCGTCAGGCCAGAAGGGCGGTCCAGGTGAAGGCAGCGCCAATGCCGACCATCACACCAGCCAACAACTGTCTAACGGTGGGCTGAATCTCAAGGCTGACGCGGCGCATGGCCACCAAGGACACCACAAGAAGAGCGCCTTGGCTCAGAAGCAAGCCGAGCAGATAGAAGGCAATTGGGGTGGACTCCCAACCGATGACCGAAGCACTGAGGACGTAACCGTGCAGAGCAAAAGCAGGGATCAAGCTCAAGGCCGGTAAGCGTCCTGCGATCACCAAGCCTTCAACCACCAAGGACAGCGAGACGAGGGCCTCAGCTCCAGGCAATCCAGGAAGCCAAAGACCCAGGGCACTGGCGGACAAACCAACCACGAGCAAGGCCATGGTCCAGCGCATGGAGCGCTGTAGCCCAACCAAACCCAGGGCCATGAGGAACAGCAGATGATCCGGCCCCAACAGCGGGTGGGCCAGACCACTCAGCAGGCCGCTGACGGGTGACGGTGCCAGAGCCAGGGACTCCATCGGGTGATGGGCCAGTGCTGGCGAGGCAAGAACGGGAGCCAAGAGGAGCGCAGCGGCCCCAAAACGCTTCAACATCAAGAGAACTGGTCCGCGCCAGGGGTCATTTGGATGGAACCGGCGGGCGTTCTGACTGGAGTCCTGGGGTCAGGACTCTTCACAGCTGCGGGACAGCGCCGGAATTTCACCGGACTTTCCCCGTTTCCTCTTCGGGCTGATCCCCCGAAGAACCGGAGACCAGAGCCTAAGCGCTGATTAACGGCAGGCCAGGCTTTCGCGGGTGTCGACTCCGGTACGCGGGTTCACACCACTGGCCCGGACACAAAGGGCCTTCTGTTGAGGAAGATCCAGCACCGCATCGGTGAAGTCCGTTCCCTCGATGACGGCACCGGTGAATTTGCTGTTCATCAACATGGCGTTGCGAAAGACAGCACCACTGAGATCAGCGTTGTCAAAGCGGGTGGCGAAGGCGACGACGTCTTCAAGATCCGCTGAGGAGAGGTTCGCCTTTTGAAGATTGGCGGTGTTGAACACAGCACCGCGCAGGTCGGTTTCGCTCAAGTCGAAACCTTCCATGGAAGCTTTCAAAAACTCCTGCTGCTGCAAGTTGCGGCCGTGCATATCCGGTTGCAGATCCTGGGCACTGCGCTGACTCCGAAGCTCCGGGGCTGTGATCGCCATGGCCGGAGCGGGAGAAGGCAGAACGGCCGTCAGCAGTAGAGCCAGGCAGAGGGCGAGGGCGGTGAGCGACCGGGCCACGAGCGACTGAGCAAGAGCTCCGAGGTTCCGCACTGCAGCTTTAGCTTGGGCGCTCAAGTTATTGCAGGCGGATACCGGAGCGCGACCGATGAGCAAGACCCTTCGGGTGGTGGTGCCGCCCCATCCACTCATTGGCCACTGGTTGACCCTTCTGCGGGATGCGGACACGCCACAGCCGTTGTTTGCCACGGCCATGGCGGAATTGGGGCGCTGGTTGACCTACGAAGCCATGCGCGACTGGATCCCCTACCAGCGTGTTCAGGTGCAAACGCCATTAGCCCAAACAGAGGGAACCATCGTCGATGGTTCGATTCCACTCCTGGCCGTTCCCGTCCTGCGTGCTGGTCTTGGCCTCTGGGACGGGGCGAAGACAGTGATCCCCAGTGCGTCGGTGGCCCACATGGGCCTGCAACGGGATGAAGCCAATGGACGGTGCCGTTGTTACTTCAACGGCTTGCCCGAATCCATTCCAGCCAACGCGGGCGTGCTGGTCTTTGATCCGATGGTGGCAACCGCCGGCACCCTGCTGAATGTGCTCGAGCAACTGGAGACCAAGGGCGTCACAGGTCAACGGGTGCGCGTGATCTCCGCCCTGGCGGCTAGTCCGGGCCTGAAAACCCTGGGGGAGCGCTACAGCGATCTCACCATCTACACCGGCTGCATCGATGCGGAGTTGGACGGTCAACAGCGAATTCTCCCCGGATTGGGTGACGCTGGCGACCGTCTCTATGGCAAGCCGCAGTCAGGCTTCGTAGGCTGAGCACACTCCTCAGACCCTCGACCTGCAGCTATGTCCAACCGAGACGGCGGTTCCGGATCTCTGGGCACCCTCTTGGCTGGTGCAGTGATTGGTGCGGCTGGTTTCGCATGGTGGCTCTACTCAGAAGCAGAACGGCGCCAGCAGCACACCCGCCAAGAGCGCAGCCTGCGGCTCAGCCGTCTGACCGATCACGACGAGCAGGCCTTCGACCCCAACAGAGAAAGCCCCGTGGTCCGAGAACACGAACTGCAGGACAAGGTTCAGCAACTGAACCAAGCGATTGAGGATGTTCGCCGGCAACTGGAAGGCCTAAGCCCCCAGAGCTGATCAGGCTCCTCGGTAGGTTGCTGTTGAGATCAAACCGCAGCCATGCTCCGCTCCGCCGCGATTACCCAGGGCATTCAGCGCTCCCCCAACCGCGCCATGTTGCGGGCTGTCGGTTTTGGGGATGCTGACTTCAACAAGCCGATCATTGGCATTGCCAACGGCTACAGCACGATCACGCCCTGCAATGTCGGTCTCGATGACCTAGCCAGGCGTGCGGAGCAGGCAGCCCTCGAGGCCGGGGCGATGCCACAGATGTTCGGCACCATCACCGTCAGCGACGGCATTTCGATGGGCACCGAGGGAATGAAGTACTCCCTGGTGAGCCGCGAAGTGATTGCTGATGCGATTGAAACGGCGTGCAACGGCGAGTCCATGGACGGGGTCCTGGCCGTTGGCGGCTGTGACAAGAACATGCCCGGCGCCATGTTGGCGATGGCGCGGATGAACATCCCGTCTGTCTTTGTCTATGGCGGCACAATCAAGCCGGGCAAGTTGGGCGGTTGTGATCTGACCGTTGTCAGTGCCTTTGAGGCCGTCGGTCAGCTCACCAGTGGCCAGATCGATGAGGAACGCCTCACCGAAATCGAAAAAAATGCCTGTCCCGGTGCGGGGAGCTGCGGCGGCATGTTCACCGCCAACACCATGAGTGCGGCGATCGAGACGATGGGCTTGAGCCTGCCCTACAGCTCGACCATGGCCGCCGAGGATCCAGAAAAGGCGGAGAGCGCTGCCCGCAGTGCTGAGGTCCTGGTCGAGGCGATCAAGGCCGATATCCGCCCCCTGGACCTTCTGACCCGTGAGGCCTTCGAGAACGCCATCAGCGTGATCATGGCCGTGGGCGGCTCCACAAACTCGGTCCTGCACCTACTGGCCATTGCACGCACTGCTGGCGTCGAACTGAGCATCGATGACTTTGAGCTGATTCGCGAGCGGGTCCCGGTGATCTGCGATCTCAAGCCCAGCGGTCGCTACGTCACCGTCGATCTCCATCAAGCCGGGGGGATCCCCCAGGTGATGAAGCTGCTCCTCGATGCAGGTCTGCTCCATGGCGAGTGCCGCACGATTGAAGGCAAAACCCTGAAGGAAACCCTCGCGAATGTGCCATCCGTTCCTGCCGCGGACCAAGACGTCATACGGCCACTGAGCAATCCCCTCTACGCCAAAGGGCATTTGGCGATTCTCAAGGGCAACCTGGCCCAAGAAGGAGCCGTGGCCAAGATCAGTGGTGTCAAAAATCCCGTGATCACCGGCCCCGCTCGGGTGTTCGAAAGTGAAGAGACCTGCCTCGAGGCCATCCTCGACAAGCGGATCAATGCTGGTGATGTGGTCGTGGTGCGCAACGAAGGTCCTGTCGGCGGTCCCGGCATGCGCGAAATGCTTTCCCCCACCTCGGCCATCGTGGGTCAAGGCCTGCTCGACAAAGTGGCCTTGATTACCGATGGACGCTTTTCAGGGGGGTCCTACGGCCTGGTGATCGGCCACGTGGCCCCAGAGGCTGCCGTCGGTGGCAACATCGGCCTGATCCATGAAGGCGACAGCATCACGGTCGATGCCAAGCAGCTGTTGATTCAACTGAATGTTGATGAGAGCGAATTGGCCTCCCGTCGTGCGGCTTGGAGCAAGCCTGAGCCCCGTTACCGCACGGGTGTGCTGGGTAAGTACGCCCGGCTGGTGAGCTCCAGTAGCAAAGGAGCGGTCACAGACCAGCCCGACCTCTAAGACTCGCCGGCAATCAGGGCACGGATGCGCCGGCAGAGGGCCTCCAGGGGGGCGCCGGCGCTGGGACGCTCGCAGCGTTCTCCAGAGTTGGACTGCATCCAGACTGGGTGGCTGCCGTGCCAGAGCATTGGTGATTCCTCATCCGCCACCATGCTCAGCATCAGATTCAGCTCCTCACCACTGCGGTAGATCTCGAGCTCCAGATCGCGATCTGGGTGACGCACTCCCTCAGCGTCGCGGGCCTCGATCAGCAGACAGCAGTCACTGCAGTCTCCGACCGTTGACGGAGGCTCACCACTGAAACGAAGGGCATGGCGATAGGGCTTGAGGCAGACGTCAGCCGCCTTGGCCAGTTCACTGAGCAGGGGTTCGAACTCCACGGGTCAATCAGGCCACTGCACGAATGGAGCGGATCAGCAGCCGCAGGGGGCCCGGCCGGAAGCCTGGATTCCGGCCACCCACGTCTCCAAATTTGGAATGAAGGACCTGGATGCGTGTCACACGAGCGGGATCGAAGCGAAGCGGGAAGCCAATGGGGGTCGCACGCACGCTGGGAGTGAGTCGATTGAACGGAATCGTCACCACCGTGGTTCCGCTCGGTCGAGTTGAGAATTCAGCGACCCAGCGCAATCCCCCTGGAATCAGCTCAGTCAATCCGCCCACACCATCGCGGCAAGCGATGGCGAGCTTGTAACGACGACCATCGCCATCAAGCTGCAGTTCGATGGCGCCGTAGGACGAGAGATCACGGGCTGGATCCAGCACAGGCGAGCGGCAACTGACAAAGCCGCCACCCTCGGACTCCACAAAGGCCTCCATCAGCAGGCCATCAGCTGTCGCTCTGCACTGGCCCTGACTGCGGCCGCCCATGATGGTGTCGTTCAGGGATTGCCATCCCGGGAAGTCAGCTCCGTTTGCCAGCACCAGCGGGGCAACCATGGACGCGATCCAAGCGGACATGCCCTCAGCCTGCCGCAGGCACCCCCTCCAGCGCAGCCTCATCAGCCAGCACCAGAACCTCCGTGCGAGGAGTCACCAGCTTGGCCGGAGTCCTTTGGGGGGATTCCGCGGGATCCAGTAGACGTGCCAGGGCCTGAGACTTGCCCGCGCCGCTCACCAGGAAAATCACCTGGCGGGATGCACTCAGCACAGGTGCAGTCAAGGTGATGCGCTCGAGACCTTTACCCCGTCCGATCGCGGTCCAGCGATCCGTGATGGTCGGCGCCTCGGTCCCTGGAAAGAGGGACGCCGTATGACCGTCTTCCCCTAGGCCGAGAACCATCAGATCAAAGATCGGTGGTTCGCCAGGACAGACCTTCTCGATTGCTGCCTGGAAGGCCGCAGCGCTGTCCTCTGGGGTCGGCAAACTAACCGTCGGGACAGGATGAAAGGCGGCATGGCTACCCGGCGCTTCCTTCAGCAAAGATTGCCTCAGCATCCGAGCATTGCTAGAGGGATCGTCGCCATCCACCCAACGCTCATCCCCAAGAAAGACGTCGACCCGCTCCCAGGGCAGATGTTCCTGGCCCAACAGGCCATAGGCAACCGCAGGGGTACTGCCGCCTGAGAGGGCAAGTTGAGCGCGATCCCGTTGATCCAGGGCGAGATCGAGATGGGAGGCAATGGTCTGGGCCGCGATCCGGGCCAGATGCTGGGCGTCCCGTGCCCGTTCAATGCGGTAGGTGGTCATTGCCCCTGCCTCAATCGAGCCATTCGGTGTGGAAGGTGCCCTCTTGATCCACCCGTTGATAGGTGTGCGAGCCAAAGCAATCGCGCATGGCCTGCACCAGGTTTTGGGGAAGACGAGCCGTGCGATAGCTGTTGATGTAGTCGAGCGTGCTGCTGAGGCAGGGCGCGGGGATCCCCGCTTCTGCAGCTCCAGCGACCACCTTGGCCAAACCCGGCAGGCGTCGGTTGACCTGCTCGGCAAACCAGGGGTCGATCAACAGATTCACCAATTGAGGATCGGCGTTGAAGGCATCTTGAATGCGCTTGAGCAGGCGCGCGCGGATGATGCAACCCCCCTTCCAGATCTGAGCAATGGAGGGCATGTTGAGGTTGTAGTCATGCTCGGCGGAAGCGATCCGCAGCAGCTCCATCCCCTGGGCATAGCTCGCCACACAGGCCAGGACGACGGCATCCATCAGGGGACCTGTTCCATCGGCGGCATTGACGAGGTCGAACCCTCTGACAGCCGGTCCATGCAGGATTGATTCAGCCGCCGTGCGCTGAGACTTCATCGAGCTCATGACCCTGCCGTTCAGTGCGGCGTAGATCGTGGGGACCGAGGCACCCATCTGAAGCGCGCTGACCACGGTCCAGAGTCCGGTGCCCTTTTGCCCGGCCTGATCGACGATCTTCTCGACTAGATCAGTCCCATCACTGGGGTCCTTCGTGCGCAAGCAGACCTCGGTGATCTCAACGAGATAAGAGGCAAGCTCTTCTGTGCCGTTCCAGTGGCGGAAGATCTCAGCCATTTGGGTGCCGTCATGACCGCCCACACGCTTGAGCAGGTCGTAGGCCTCGGCAAGGATCTGCTCGATCCCGTACTCAATGCCGTTGTGGACGGTTTTAACGAAGTGGCCAGAACCGCCGGGGCCGATGTAGGTGACACAGGGACCGTCCTCCACCTGGGCGGCCATCTTGCAGACCAAGCTCTCGATGGCGTCGTAGGAGGCCTTGGTCCCACCGGGCATCATGCTCGGCCCCTCCAGAGCCCCCTTAGCTCCACCGGAGACACCCATCCCGATAAAGCCAAAGCTCTTGCTCTCCAGCTCAGCCACACGGCGCTCGGTGTCGCGGTATTCGGAGTTCCCGCCATCGATCAACAGATCACCGGCTTCGAGGTAGGGGGAGATCTCTTGGATGACCGCATCCACCGCTGGACCGGCCTTGACCATCATCAGGATCCGGCGGGGGTGCTGAAGCTTGCTGACAAAGTCCTCCAGGCTGGAGGAGCCAACGATGTTTTTCCCCGCTCCACGGCCGGCCAGGAATTCTTCTGTTTTGGCGTACGTGCGGTTGTAGACCACGCTTGAGAAGCCATTGCGCTCAGCGTTGAGCACCAGGTTCTCGCCCATCACACCGAGACCGATCAAGCCGAAATGGGCCTTGTCCATGGAGCTTTGATGTGTCCGATGTCACCAGTCTGGCGGAGCCCTCTGGATGCGTGAACGGATGTTGGGGAACACTGAAACAGGGAGAACAGGCACAAAAAAACCTCCCTGGATGTCCAGGGAGGTTTAGCCAAGTCCGTGGGGTCAGGACTAGATGACAGTGTTGTCAGGAATGGTGGCGTTCTTCACAACAACAACAATGCCGTTGCGGATGTAGAAGCCGAGCTCAGGCCGATCCGCTTCGTCAATGTTGTCCTTGTTGACGATGGTGACGTTGTCACCGATGCGGGCGTTCTTGTCGAGGATCGCGCGCTTCACCGTGGTTCCACGGCCAACGCCCACGGGGGTGCCGCCCCGATGACGTAGGGCATTGCGATCAGAGGACGACTCGAAGAAGTCATTGCCCATCACCAACGTGTCCTGGAGGACCGCATCCTCCTCAACACGGCTGCGGACACCGAGGACGCAGTGGTGAACGCTGCAGGCCTTGAGGATCGAACCTTCGCCAATGATCGATTGGGTGACCTGAGAATCCAGCAACTTGCTGGGGGGCAAGTAGCGAGGACGGGTATAGATCGGGAAGGATTCCTCGTAGAACGAGAAGGCGGGGTTCGGTTGATCAGTCAGGGCCAGGTTGGCTTCGTAGAAGGCACCGATGGTTCCGATGTCTTCCCAGTAGTCATCAAAGAGGTAGCTCTGGATGTGGTCGCCCCGTTCCAGAGCAGCCGGGATGAGCTCCTTACCAAAGTCGGTTGCGCTGGGGTTCTTGGCCAGGAGATCAAACAGGGTCTCGCGACTGAAGACATAGATCCCCATGGAAGCGAGGTAGGGACGCTTCTCGGCTTCGTCAGCGGAGAGGCCCAGGCGTGAGGTGTCAACCCACATCTGCTTGAGAGCATCACCCTTGGGCTTCTCTCGAAACTCGCGGATCTTGCCCTTCTCATCGGTATGCATCAAGCCAAAGGCTTCTGCTTGAGCCGCATCCACGGGCAACGCTCCGATGCTGACGTTGGCACCGGTAGCGATGTGGTGATTGACGAACTCGCTGTAATCCATCCGGTAGAGCTGGTCACCGGAGAGGATCAGGTAGTGGTCGACGTCCCATTCCTGGAAAAGCCACTGGTACTTCCGCACTGCGTCGGCAGTTCCCTCGAACCAACTGGGACTCTCAGGGGTTTGCTGGGCCGCCAGCACTTCCACGAAACCCTGGCCGAATCCGGAAGAGAGGTTGTAACTCTGGCTGAGGTGGCGGTTGAGTGAAGCGCTATTGAACTGGGTCAACACGTACATCTTGTTGATGTCCGAGTTGATGCAATTGCTAATGGGGATATCAATCAGGCGATATTTGCCGGCCAGGGGAACGGCGGGCTTCGCCCGCATCTTGGTCAGAGGGTAAAGGCGGGTGCCCGCGCCACCGCCCAGAATGATCGCCAGAACTCGCTTCATCGCTTCCCTCTACGCCTAAAAGCACGGCGACGTTAAGCGATTCTTGAGGCCGCTCCAAGACTTTTGGGGCAGATTGGCGGGAATTGGTACGGGTTTTGCTGCAACAGCCTCGATCCCTGGAAAAACCAAGCTGATCTCAGCTCTGCAGGTCATCCAAATCGAAGAGGTCCTGAACGACCTTCATGGCCTGGTGGCGCTGTTGACGGGGTTGGGGAGCCCGCAATTTCGTAACCGGTCCGTGCAGGATTTTGTTGATGATGCCTTTGCTCAAGGCTTCCACGACCTTCCGCTCCCGCGCTGAAAGATCTGGACCCATCCGACTCAAGGCTTTTTGAAGCTCCTGCTCGCGGAATGACTCCAGTTGCATTCGCAGCCTGTTGGCCACTGGAACGGCCTCGAGTCCGTCCCACCACTCAATGAACTGCTGACCCTCTTGCTGGAGCATCCCCTCGGCCTCCGCTGCAATCTCACGGCGGGCTTCCTGATTACGGGCCACGACCTCCTGGAGGTCATCAACGTCATAGGCCGCGATGCCGCTCAGCTCCGAGACATCAGCAGAGATGTTCCGTGGGACACCGATGTCCACCAACATCAATGAAGAGCGCCGGTTCAGTTGGCCAAGACGCTCGGCAGTGATGATCGGATCGTCTGCACCCGTGCTGGTGAAGACCAGTGAACAGGTGCTCAGGCAGTGGTTCAGATCGGTGAGGGGACGGCACTGGACCGGCAGAGCTGGGAAGTCAGCCGCCATCGCCTCGGCACGGGAGACGGTGCGGTTCAACAGAACGACGCCGCTAGCCCCCTTGGCCTGGAGATGTTGGAGCAATAGCCGGGCCATTCGACCGGCGCCCACCACGGCGATTTGTTCTTGATCCAGGGGGACCAGATCATCAATGCCCCGGGCCTGACCGACCTTGAGCTGGGCGAGCTCGACGGCGGCGGAGCTAATGGACACAGCGCCGGTACCAAGATTGGTCTCAGAGCGCACTCGCTTGCCAGTGCTGACGGCCTGGTTGAGCAGCCGGTTGAGGATCGGACCAATTGAGCGATGCTCCTGGCCCAAGCGGTACATCTTTTTGACCTGGGAGAGGATCTGACCCTCACCAAGGACCAGGGAGTCCAGGCCCGCCGCCACGCGCATCAGATGCCCGATGGCTTCTTCGTGGTGGTAGGCGAAAAGATGGGGCATGAGCTCAGAGAGCTCAAGTCCGGAATGCTGAGAGAGAAAACTGCCAACGGCTGAAACCCCCTGCTCAGGGTTGCGCAGCAGGGTGTAAATCTCGAGTCGATTACAGGTGCTCAGAATCGAAGCCTCGAGGACCTGCTCATCCGCCCGAAGGCGCTGGAGGGAGTCCTCCATGCTCTGCTCAGCAATGCTGAGACGTTCCCGGATCTCAACCGGGGCCGTTCGGTGACTGAGTCCGACGACGGCGATGTGCATGAAGGTTGACCCTGGGGTGCGCAACAGGAACGGCTAAAAAGAAAGCCGGGACTCCGCGAGAAGACCCGGCTTGAACTGATCGATTGATCAGCGCAGAGCGATGCTCTGGGCGCCGTCCTTGATGTGCACCGTGGTGGTGAAGCGGGCGGTGTTGTCGAGGGTGCTGATCACCAGGGAGCTGGTGCGGGTGCAGTCCTTCTCAAACTTGACGCCGTCAAACAGCAGACCGTCGGTGATACCGGTGGCAGCAAAGACGACGTTCTCACCACAGGCCAACTCATTGGCTTCGTAGACGCGATCGGGGTCGGTGATGCCCATCTCGGCCAGTCGGGCCAGGTTGCCTTCCTTGGTCAGGCCTTCCCATTCGGAGGTCTGAGCCACTGCAGGGTCATAAACCAGCTGACCTTGGAAGTGACCACCCAGGGCGCGCAGAGCAGCGGCTGAGATCACACCTTCGGGAGCGGCGCCAATGCCCATCAGGCAATGCGTGCCGGTGCCAGCGAAGCCGCAGGCGATGGCAGCTTGGACGTCACCATCAGAGATGGGCTGGACGCGAGCGCCGGTCGCACGGATCTCTTTGATTAGGTCTTTATGGCGGGCACGGTCCATGACCACGATCACCAGCTCGTCAGCGGGGAGGCCGAGGCACTCGCTCAGGATCTTGATGTTTTCAGTGGCCGACTTGTTGATGTCCACCTTGCCCTTGGCTGCCGGGGGAGCAGCCAGCTTCTTCATGTAGAAGTCGGGGGCGTTGAACAAGCCACCGCGGTCGGAGGCGGCGAGAACGGCCATGGAGCCGCGCTGGCTGTTGGCACACAGGTTGGTGCCTTCGCAGGGATCGACAGCGAAGTCAACGCCAGGGCCGGTGCCGCTGCCCACTTCTTCGCCGATGTACAGCATGGGAGCTTCGTCGCGCTCACCCTCGCCGATCACGATGCGGCCCTGCATCTGGATCTTGTACATGCGCTCACGCATCGCCTCCACGGCGGCTGCGTCTGCCTCGTTCTTGAGGCCCATGCCGGTGAGCTTGGCGGAAGCAATGCCTGCCTGCTCAACAACCTCGAGAATTTCTTGAATCAGGGTGCGATCCACGGCGGTCCGGCGATGGGAAGGGATGAAGCGCAGAGAGGCATCTGGGGGGCTGGGACACTGCGCTGACGGCCCATAGAGCCGATCATTGAGTGGAAGTCCAGCGGCAGCAGGGCCTCTCGGGCTTTAAGCGCCGCTCACTGTATCAGTGCTTCCTGGTGAACCGAGTTCCGTCTTTGGCCTGAAGGGCAGCCAGGGTGATTCCTACAATCGAACCCTGTTCAGCCGCGGTTGCGCCCATGAGCACCAAGTCACTGGTGATCTCCCCTTCGATCCTCTCCGCGGACTTTTCCCGGCTAGGTGATGACGTACGCGCTGTGGATGAGGCGGGTGCGGACTGGATCCACGTGGATGTGATGGACGGACGCTTTGTCCCCAACATCACCATCGGACCGATGATCGTCGAGGCCCTGCGACCGGTCACCAAGAAGCCCCTCGATGTTCACCTGATGATCGTCGAGCCCGAGAAGTACGTCCCTGACTTCGCGAAGGCCGGTGCCGACATCATCTCCGTCCAAGTCGAAGCTTGCCCGCACCTGCACCGCAACCTCGGTCAAATCAAAGACCTCGGCAAGATGGCTGGCGCTGTCCTTAACCCCGGCACCCCGATTGACACCCTCGAGTACTGCCTCGAGCTCTGCGATCTGGTGCTGGTGATGAGTGTCAACCCCGGTTTCGGCGGCCAGAGCTTCATCGAAAGCCAGGTGCAAAAGATCCGTGACCTGCGTCGGATGTGCGACGACAAGGGCCTCGATCCCTGGATCGAAGTCGATGGTGGCATCAAGGCCGAGAACGCCTGGAAAGTGATCGAAGCTGGCGCAAACGCCATCGTCAGCGGCTCTGGCGTGTTCAACCAGCCCAGCTACGCCGACGCCATCACCGGCATTCGCAACAGCAAGCGTCCCTGAGCTTCCCAAAGAGTCCAACGCGAAAGCCCCGGCATGCCGGGGCTTTTTTGTGTCTTAAGTGGACCTATCTAGCAGCGCAAGTCAGCTAAAAAACCAGCCATAGCTGTGCAAACCAATGCCCAGCAAGTTGACACCGATGTAGCAGACGCAGATCACAACAAATCCAGCCACAGCAACCAGTGCAGGGCGACGTCCTTGCCAGCCGCGGCTCAGGCGGGTGTGCAAATAAGCGGCGTACACCAGCCAACAAATCAAGGCCCAAGTTTCCTTGGGATCCCAACTCCACCAGCTTCCCCAGGCCTCATTGGCCCAGACCGCACCGCTGACGATGCCAACGGACAGCAACAAGAAACCGACGGTGATGGTGCGGTAGCTGAGGCTGTCGAGCTGCTCGCTCAATGACAGGGACGCACTGCTCAAGGAGAGGTCGGCGGGTGCTCCATCAGCGGCCAGCCGCGCTTGGCGAAAACCACCGCTGCCAATGGAACTACTGCGCAGTTCCAAGGCTTGGCCGCGATCTGTGAAGAGGACCGCCATCGACAGCAGGGATCCGACCAGCAAGGCGGCATAGCTGACCATGATCACGCTGACGTGCATGACCAACCAACTGGAGCGCAAGGCGGGGACCAGTGGTGCCGCTTGTTGCAGTTGATCAGGCAGGGCAAAGGAGGCGAAGGCCACGCAGCCCAGACCCATCGGCGTGGCGGATGCCGCCACCAGGGGGGAGCGGTAGGTGCGCTCCACCAGCAATTGGGTCAGGGTGCAGGCCCAAGCCAGGAAGCAGAGCGATTCGTAAAGGTTGCTGATCGGGAAGTGACCCGACTGCCACCAGCGCAAGACCAACTGGGCGGTCAACGCCAAATTGGCCGTCGCCACCAGAAGACGAACAACGGTGCTGCCTTGACCGGCACCACTCACGCTCCAGAACGACAGGGGAAGGGCCAGGAGCAGCAGCGCGAAGGCTGAAAGGCCAAGCGCAAGAACCGGATCGGTCACGAAACCGCTGACGAGATCAAAGATGTGCACCAGTCTGCCGCGCCAGCGACAGGATCAGCGGCTTGCCTTGCGAAGCAGAACAAGACCGCCACCGAGACCAATCAGGACCGGTAGCCAAGCTGCGAAAAACGGATAAAGGGTGCCCTTGATGCCAAGAGAGCTAAAGATGAATGACATCAAGTAGTAGCCAAAGATCAATAGGACGCTGATGCCAAAGCCCTGGCTTCGGCTCGTGCGGGAATTGGGCCTGACCCCAAGGCTGCTGCCAATCAAACCGAACACCAGGCAAATCGCGGGGAAGGCAAATTTCTCTTGGATGCGAACCCGTAGGCGGCGCGCTTCCTTTTGATCACCCGCCTGAATCAGCAAGGCTTCGGCACGGCGCGCCTGGGCCACGGTCATCTGGGCCGCATCACTGGGAAGCATTCCCACATCCTGCGGTGCCCGAGTGAATGGGTAGTAGTAGCTCGTGTAGTTGGCCGAGGTGGTGAAGTTGTTCGCGGCGTCGATATTGAGGATGCGGCCGTTCCGGAACTCCCACATCGCCCTGTTCTCATCCCAGACCGCGGTGTTGGCCGTCAGGACCTGCTGTTGGTCTTCACGGGAGAAATCGAGCAGGGTGACCCCCTGCATTTCTCCATTCTTAAATTCCTTGGCATAGAAAAGCTGGGTCAAACCCTCTCCGGCATTCCCACCGGGTTCCTTGGGGGTGATCCGGCCGAAGCGGGAATAGACGACGTTTTTACCGGTCTGTGCGGAGAGGGCACGCCCAAGGGCACTGTCGAGAACGTTCGAGGCTGAATAGTTCGCACTTGGAACGATGACATCGTTAAAGACGAACGTCAGCACCGTCATCAGGGCAGCCATCACCAGGGCGGGGACCACCATGCGCCAGGTCTTCACGCCGATACTGCGCAAGGCCGTGAGTTCGCTGCTTCCGGAGAGACGACTGAAGGCCAACAAGGTGGCCATCAACGTCGCCATCGGGAACGACAGAACGAGGAAACCCGGCATGCGGAGGGCAAGAACTTTGCCAGCGGCCCAAAGCGGGAGGCCAGCTTCCGCCACCTTGCGGACTAGCTCAAAGACCACCCCGACCGACAAAGAAACCGCCGTAAAGGCAGCGATGCCAAAGAGCAACGGCCCGAGCATCTCGGCAAACAGCCAGCGATCCAACAGAGGAAGGGATCTCCACTGACGCTGCAGCTTTTGGGACTGCCGGCGCAACGGCTCAGTCCAGGTCGGGGCGATCGTCACAGCCGGAAGTCCTCTCCGAGGTAGTGGCGACGCACCAAAGGGTCATTGGCCATCTCCCGGGAGGGACCACTGGCCAAGATGCTTCCCTCCGTAAGGATGTAGGCGCGGTCAGTGATCGAGAGGGTCTCTCGCACGTTGTGGTCCGTGATCAGAACGCCCATGCCTCGATCTCGCAAACCAGCAATCAAGGTTTGTAGATCGGACACAGCGAGAGGATCGACGCCGGCAAACGGTTCATCCAACAACAGGTACTGCGGACCGCTTTGCCCCACGGCAAGGGCCCGTGCGACTTCGCAGCGTCGCCGTTCACCACCGGAGAGTTGGTAGCCCAGGCGGTGTTGAAACGGCTTGAGGTGGAAGTCCTCGACCAACTGCTCCACCCGCTCCCGTCGCTGCTCCTTGGAAGCCCCACTTTCTTGAAGAGCCAGCAGCAGGTTGTCCTGAACGCTCAGGCTTCGGAAGACGCTGGCCTCCTGGGGCAGATAACCGATGCCCAGGCGCGCGCGCTCCGGCATCGAAAAATCAGCCACGCAGGTGCCGTCCATGGTCACCGCCCCTGAATCGGGACGCAGCAATCCGGTCACCAAATTGAAGGTGGTGGTTTTTCCTGCACCGTTTGGCCCGAGCAGACCCACCACCTCACCTGGATTGAGGTTGAGGCTGACCTCTTTGACCAGGGGGCGCCCCCCGATCGTCAGGGCGACGCGATCAAGAACCAGGCTCATGGCGTCCCAGGGCCCGAGCTAGGGATGGTTTGCAGGACGACACGACTGAAGACCTGCTGTCCGCGCGCTGGGATGGCCTGCATCCGCTCACTATCCACCAGGTAGATGACCTGCTCAGCCCGCAACCAATTGCCGCCGTCCTGAAGAATGTCCACATCCCCGCTTAAGACAACCCGTCCCTCGTTGCTGAAGTACTGGGCCTGGCGTGCAGTCGCAACCACCCGCTCATCGGGATAGACGATTCGAACATTGCCGCGGGCCGTGATCACGCCGGTCTGCTGATCTGCCTGCTGCTGGTCGGACTCGATGGTCACCAAACCGGTGTTGATGCGAAGCGGCTTGGTGGGAATCGGGGAGGCGCCTTCTAACTCAACGCTGCTCTCCGCCACCTCTTCAACGCTGATGACTTCAGCCGCTGGCACCACAGCCTGGGACCAGGCCGGAAGGCTGCAGAGGCTTAAAAAGCCAAGGCTGGCGGCAACGCTGAGGGGAAGGCGAATGCTCAGGAGGCTGCTCCGGAGACGGGCAGTGCTGCGATCTGCGGCCAAGCCCACTCGTGCAACGCGATAACCCCCATCGTATCGCCGTGCTCCGCTGAGCACCTCAGGAATCAGCACGAACGGTGGCGAGCGTGGGAATGGGGAGGGACTCGAGAGAACGGTTCTCGTGCAGGGCCAAGAGTCGGTCGCGGGCGGCCTGGCGCAGGGGATCCAAGGCCAGGTTGAACTGCACCGCCCCTGCCCCCTGCAGGCGCCCAAGCCCCTCGCCCAACAAAACCATCGCACCGCGCTGATTGCCGCGATCAAGGTGGTGATGCGCCACCGCAATCTGAAGAATGCCCTGCAGGGTCCGCCGACACGGCCCTTGGGTTTCATGCCAGAGCTCTTCAAAACCGTCGTGGCAGGCGTACCACTCGCCGGCATTAAAAAGCCTGACGGCTTCCCCAAAACGGGGATCGCGCATCAGGCTGGTTTCCTCTGGATCGAGGTACTGGGTCAACGCTTCGCAGGCTTTTTCGCCGGCAGCTTGCGCAAACGAATGGACTCCGGAGTGACCTCGAGCATCTCGTCGGGGCCGATGTACTCCAGGGCACGCTCCAGGGTCATCTGCATCGGGGCCTGGAGGGTGTCGAGCTCCTCTGCACCGGCCGAGCGCATGTTGGTGAGCTGCTTGGTCTTGCAGACGTTCAGGTCAAGATCCTGGGGGCGGTTGTTCTCGCCAACAATCATCCCCTTGTAGACCTTGGTTCCCGGGCTGATGAAGAACTGACCACGGTCCTCGGCGTTCTTCAGGGCATAGAAGGTGGCCGTGCCTTCCTCGAAGGCGATCAGAACACCGTTGCGACGGGTGTCGAAGTCACCCTGCATCGCGCGGTAGTCCAGGAAGGAATGGCTCATGATCCCCTCACCACGGGTGGCGCGGATGAACTCACCGCGGAAACCAATCAGGCCACGGGAGGGCACCACGAACTCCAGCTGGGTGCGGCCGTCGTTGGTGTTCTCCATGTTCTGCATCTCGGCCTTGCGGACGCCGAGCTTCTCGATGCAGGCACCAACAGACTCCTCAGGCACATCCAGCACCAGGGTTTCGTATGGCTCCGATGGGGTGCCATCAATGGTGCGGAAGATCACCTGAGGCTGAGAGACCTGGAACTCATAGCCCTCGCGGCGCATGGTCTCAATCAGGATTCCCAGGTGCAGCTCACCGCGGCCACTGACGGCCCAGCGGTCAGGGGAATCGGTGTCTTCAACCCGCAGTGCAACGTTGGTCAGCAGCTCCTTGTTCAGACGATCGCGCACCTGACGGCTGGTGACGAACTTGCCTTCCTTACCGGCGAAGGGGGAGTCGTTGACCACAAAGGTCATCTGCAAGGTGGGCTCATCCACCTTGATCAGGGGCAGAGCCTGGGGCTCATCGGGGCAGGCGATCGTTTCGCCGATGTTCACCTCGTCAAAACCGCAGACGGCGACCAGGTCACCGGCGCGGGCTTCTTCGACCTCGACGCGCTGGAGGCCCTGGAAACCCAAAAGCTTGCTGATGCGACCGCGCTTGACGCTGCCATCGTCACGCAACAGGGCGACGGGCTGGTTGCCTTTGATGGTGCCGTTGTGGATCCGGCCGATCATGATCCGGCCGAGGAAATCGCTGTAGTCGAGGGTGGTTACCTGCAGCTGCAGGGGCTTCTCGGGATCACCGACCGGGGGCGGAACATGGCGCAGAATCGCGTCGAAGAGCGGACGCATGTTCTCGCTCTCGGTCTTCATGTCGGGCTTGGCGTAGCCGCCCATGCCACTACCGAACAGGTAGGGGAAGTCGCACTGGTCGTCGTCAGCGCCGAGTTCCAGGAACAGATCGAGAACCTTGTCGACGGCCTGCTCGGGGTCAACGCGGGCGCGGTCGATCTTGTTGACGAACACGATCGGCCTGAGGCCCTTCTCCAGGGCCTTTTTCAGCACAAACCGGGTCTGGGGCATCGGCCCCTCGTTGGCATCAACGATCAGAAGGCAGCCGTCGACCATGCCGAGGACTCGCTCCACCTCACCGCCGAAGTCGGCGTGGCCAGGGGTGTCCACGATGTTGATGCGGATCCCCTCGTAGTCCACCGCGGTGTTCTTCGAGAGGATCGTGATCCCACGCTCACGCTCCAGGTCGTTGGAGTCCAACACGCAGGTGGGGACGGCCTCGTTGTCGCGGAAGATGCCCGATTGCGCCAACAGGGCGTCCACCAGGGTGGTTTTGCCGTGGTCGACGTGGGCAATGATCGCGATATTGCGAATCGGTGTTCCGGGATGCTCGCCGCTCATGGGTTGGGCTCGAGGGAGGAGGTCAGGGATGGTCTGGCTGGAGCACGCCGCAGCTCGAGCTAGCGGCCGCAACGCTCAACTCAAGAGCAGGCGTTGGCGTGGGAACGGTGGCTGAAACCCATGGGCAAGGTCGCAGGGATGAACCTGATCGAACAGAGCCGGTATCTCTTGCAGCGTGGCTGATGTGTTTGGAACGTTCGTGACGAACGACCACACACCAAAACCAAAGAACCCTTCGGTGCGTTAACGCAATCTATCCCAGCAGCACACCCGGAAGTTCCCCTCTCACTGACGCTCCGTGAGGGTTCCGCGGGTGACCCCCAGTCGACTTTCCAACTGTTCGCTCTGCCAAACCATCCGGCCGCTGATCTCTCCGTTGAGGGCCTGGCGGTAGAGAGCGACACGGCGCTGAGTGTCAGCCGGGCTCTCCTGCAGCAATTCGAGCCTGAAGTGGCGCACGCCAGCGTCGAGGAACTGGGGGATGGCCTCGGCGGCAGTCTGCGCGCGGCCATTAAACAGAGTGTTCCGGCAGCCCAGGTCAGCGCGTAGGGGATGCTCTGCGCCACTGCGGTCCCGCAGGAGGACCTGATGCTGCTCACAGGGACGGCCGCAATCGGTGTGGTCATGCCCATCAGAGAGAAAGGCGCAAAACAGGCAGTGCTCCATATGAAAGAGCGGCATGTGCTGGTGCAGGGTCAGCTCCAGGGCATCGGGGGGACATCCCCGCACGAGAGCCAAGAGTTGATCGAGGGCTAGGTCATAACTGGCGGTCAGCCGCTCCAGTCCCCAACGCTCGAGCAACCAATGGGCTGTGATCGGGTTGGCGACGTTCAGTGAGAAATCGCCTTGGCAAGGGGCAAGGGGCGTCAGACGCTCCAGCTGATCGGCATTGCGCACCAAGAAGCCATCAGGCTCGGCCCTGATCAAGGGCTCCAAGCTCCAGGACTCATCGGGCCTGCAGATCCGCTGACCCGCGAGCCAGATCCCGCCAGGCCAGCAATCCTTACCGCGTTTCACAGCCTCGCGCAGTTGCGCAGGATGTTCGAGATCAACGATCACCCGATCAACGGGGAGGTCCCTGAGTACATCCAGTTGCTCCAAATCCCGAACCAGGACCGATAGCTGCGGTGCCTGCGTCTGCGCCAAACCAACAGAAGGCATCAGCGACGCCAAAGCCGCCGCCACAGGCCGCTGCTCCTGCAGAGCCATGGGTGTCGTCGTGGGTTCGATCCGCCGTTCAGCGAGCTGGTCCACCAGCTGCCGACGCAGTTGGTTCAACTGAGCAACTGGCAAAAACAGAGCGTCTTGAAGCTCCAGCTCCAGGCGCTCCAAGCGCCATGGCGTTCCGCCGAGGCGACCGAGTTGCTGCATCAAGCGCTGGCGGGTCAAGGCCTGGCCTTGGGCGGGCTGCAGGGACTGCTCGCTGAGAACCATGCATCCCTCGACTGCCACACCAGAGGCTGTCGAGACCTCAAGCCTGAGGGGTTCTCCACTGGTGCCAGAGACTTTCAGGACCAGGGGTCGCCGCTGCTCCTCAAGCGGGCGGTCCGCCATGCGTTGGAAGCGACTTTCTCGCTGTGGATCACTGGTCAACCAACAGGGGCTGCCAGTACGCAAGTCCCTCAGATCCACTCGTTTCGGACCCAGCCGAACTGCACATCCTCCGCGGGGCCTGGACTCAATCGCCATCACACGGCCCCCCACTTCTTTGGGAGGCAGAAGGGGATCGGGATTGGGCACCTCGAGCACGAGCCCATCTCCGGCCTTGCAATCCACCCTCCGCCGAAACAGCAGCCAATCCCCTTCAACACGCTCCAAACGCCCAAGCCAGGGGCCCCGTTTTTTGCTCCAACGCCCATGGACCAAGAGGCGGTGATCAATGCCGGCGAGCCAACCGGTGCTGAGGCCTCGAGAGAAACTCAACTCAAGGTTGCGTCTGAGCTCAAGCTGATCCGCCGGCGACACGGCCTCACGTTCGCCAGAAAGCTGATCAAGCCCCTGGCGATAGGCGTCGGTGACAGCGGCCACATAGGTGGCATCTTTGAGCCTCCCTTCAATCTTCAGGCTGGACACGCCGGCATCGACCAGATCGGGAAGAAGCTCCCACGCAGCCAGATCTTGGGGTGAAAGGAGATAACGCTGTTCGCCGAGGTCCAGCTCCTCTCCATCGACGATCAGCTCATAGGGCAACCGGCATGCCTGGGCGCATTCGCCGCGATTGGCACTGCGCTGACCGAGGGCTTCACTCGTGAGGCACTGGCCGGAGTAGGCCACGCACAGTGCGCCGTGAACAAAAACCTCCAGGGGCATCTCCATCTGACGTTTCACCAGCTGCTGCTGAATCCGTCGAAGGTCCTTGAGGCTCAACTCCCTGGCCAGGACCACCCGCTGGCAACCCAGCTCCTGGGCCATGGCCACACCCGCCGCGCTGGTGATGGACATCTGGGTCGAACCATGGATGGCCAGTGCTGGGGTGAGTTCTTGTG
Source organism: Synechococcus sp. W4D4 (assembly GCF_047716805.1). NCBI lineage: Bacteria > Bacillati > Cyanobacteriota > Cyanophyceae > Synechococcales > Synechococcaceae > Synechococcus > Synechococcus sp. W4D4. Next base: position 982,716 of record NZ_CP180404.1, read on the forward strand.
CCAGCACAGCAAGCCCGATGTCCTGAACAATCAGGGCGTCGACCCCAGCGGACTCAGCGGCCAAGAGCAGCTCTGCAGCACGGGTCAGCTCATCGCTAAAAACCAGGACGTTGAAGGTGAGAAACCCTTTGAGGCCGCGGCGATGCAGCCAATCCATCACCTCTGGGAGATCAGCAACCTTGAAGTTCTCGGCCCTTAGACGCGCGTTGAAGGTCTCGACTCCGAAGTAGACCGCGTCAGCTCCGTTGGCAGCGGCAGCCTTCAGGGACTCCCAACAGCCGGCCGGTGCCAGCAACTCCGGCATGGCGGCCTCATGCATAAATCGGCCTCATCGATTAATCCGAAAACTTGCCAGCGGCATCAAAGGTCTTCAAAGCATCAGCCGATCCTTCAAAGCGCCAGTGCCAGGGCTCGTAGCTCACGCCCTGACGGTTGTCCTCAGGAAACGAGAGAACGAAGTGAAAGCGGTTGGCATTGCGCTTGAGCCAGGCAAAAGATTCGGTGCTGTCAAAACTCGGTGCGAGATGGGTCTCTGGCCTGCGGCCATCACCAAAATCAACCGCATAACCAGTGCTGTGCTCCGAGAAACCCGGCGGAGCGCTGACTCGGGCTCGTTCACGGGCGCTTTGGTTGCGCTCCGATTTGACATCAAAAAAGATCTGCTTCTGCAAAGCAATCGAGCGGAAGGCACTCAAAACCCTGAGGTCCACACCCTCGGCATCGGCAGCCCGGCGCATCTCACGAAGCGCTTCGGCTGCCTGGGCATTCAGCGCGACGCCCGGGCCAATGCTGATCAACTCCGCATCGCCGGCCTCGGGATAGGGGAAGTGGCCGAGCAGACGCCCATCGGAGCTCAACCGTGCGCTTAGTCCGGCCACCGGAACAGGGGCCAGCTTTTGCAGGATCGGAGCCCTCAGCGCATACAAAACTGAAGCCACCAACACCAGTGCTCCGCCTGCACTCGCCAAAGCGACGGGAGTCCGGCGTTTGCGCTGCAGGCTGGGGGAGACAGTGCGCGTGGCGAGGGGTATGTCATCCATGCCAGGCCGATCAGCGCCGCCCTTGCTTGAGCCTGCCCTGTACTGACTGGTCAGTCGACCGGGGCTAGGCAAGCAAAAACTCCCGTTGGAACTGGGGTTGTGTGATGTTACGAGCTGATGCTGTAGATGCCAGCGGTTGCTGATCCAGCGGTGTTAGCTTCAGCCCAACATCCTTCTGGCGGAGCGGGTTTCAAGATGTTGCGAGTCGCGGTGGTGGGCGGCGGCCCGAGTGGTTCCTGTGCTGCAGAAATTCTGGCCAAAGCAGGGATTGAGACCTGGATCTTCGAGCGCAAGCTCGACAACGCGAAGCCCTGTGGCGGAGCTATTCCCCTGTGCATGGTTGAGGAGTTCGACCTGCCCGAGTCGATCATCGACCGCAAGGTCCGCAACATGAAGATGATCTCCCCCTCCAATCGTGAGGTGGACATCAACTTGGATAACGAGAACGAGTACATCGGCATGTGCCGCCGGGAGGTCATGGATGCCTTCATGCGTGACCGGGCCGCCGAACTGGGTGCCCACCTGGTGAATGGTCTCGTCACCAAGATCGACACCGGAGCCAATCGCCAAGGCCCTTACAACCTCACTTACTCCGACTACAGCGAGGGCGAGGCAACAGGTGACACCAAGACCCTCGAGGTTGATCTGATCATCGGCGCCGACGGTGCCAACAGCCGCGTGGCCAAGGCCATGGATGCCGGCGACTACAACGTGGCCATCGCCTTCCAGGAGCGCATCAAGCTGCCTGCGGAGGAGATGAAGTACTACGAAAGTCTCGCTGAGATGTATGTAGGCACGGACGTGTCCCCCGACTTCTATGCCTGGGTCTTCCCTAAGTACGACCACGTCGCGGTTGGGACAGGCACCATGCAGGAAAACCAGTCCCTGATCAAGAGCCTTCAGGAAGGGATCCGCGAGCGCGCCAAAAAGCGTCTGGTGAATGGCGAGGTGATCAAGGTGGAAGCCCACCCGATTCCTGAGCACCCACGGCCTCGCCGCGTTGTGGGTCGGATGGCCCTCGTGGGCGATGCCGCTGGCTACGTCACCAAGAGCTCCGGTGAGGGCATCTACTTCGCCGCCAAGAGCGGTCGGATGTGTGCCGAGCAAATCGTTGAAGCCAGCCAGGGCGGTAAGCGCGTCCCCACAGAAGCTGATCTCAAGAAGTACCTGAAGAAGTGGGATCGCCAATACGGCGCAACCTACAAGGTCCTGGAGATCCTCCAGAACGTCTTCTACCGGAACGATGCTGCCCGTGAAGCCTTCGTCGAGATGTGCGACGACAAAGATGTGCAGCGCCTGACCTTCGACAGCTACCTCTACAAGCGAGTGGTGGCGATGAATCCATGGCAGCAGCTCAAGCTCACCTTGCTCACCCTCGGCTCTGTTCTGCGTGGCAACGCCCTAGCACCCCAGGGATACAAGCCCGTTCCAAGTGCCGTACGTGAAGACGGTGAAGTGAATGCGATGCTTGCCGTTAGCACCATCAAGGGAGGAATTCGCGTTGGCAGCCAAAAGGCCAAAGTGAAGTCTGAACGTGAACCTGTCCTGACCAACAAGTAAACCAGCTACTTAACAGCTGATAAAAGGGCAGTGGATCTCCACTGCCCTTTTTCTATGGCAAAAAACGACTACGAAGCTTTCATCTGGGCCTGATGAATGCTGACCAGTTCCAGCGCATCGGAGTCCCAAAGGATGAGGTCAAAGCAGCGAGGAATGTCGCTGAGCCTCAGATAGGTGCATCGCTTCAGCAGTTCTGAATGTAAAAGATGGCACTCCCTGAGCCTGTAATTCGGAATACGCTCACAAAGATGATGGACTGAATGAAAGGCGATATCAGCGGTAAACCAGTTCAAGAAACCTGGCAACACAAGGTTGCTGCTGCCTTCAATGGCTCCTTTGAAATAGCTCCAGCCTTCCGTTCCACTGGTGTAGGACCCACTGAAGTTGTGCTGGACAAAAAAGACACAGATAAACATGGCCGCTGAGCATGCCATGACAAAGGAATAGCAGCTCAAAAACAAGCCAAGACCTAGCCAAGAAGCCATCCAGTACCAACTGGCGATCACGACCACGTTGTTCGCAAGCAGGTCCATCCACTCACCAGTCGTGTACCAATGGCTGGACTTGAAGGACAAAACAAAACGCCTCCAACCCTGAGGACTGGTTCGCGGGAATTGAACGGCGTGCTTTATGGCTGCTCCGATGAACTCAGCCACCCCAAGCAGTAGCTGGAGCCTTGGCCGGATCACCAGATAGAAAAAGCCACCAGGGAAAAGCATCAAGGGGTGCCGGATGACGCGGTAGCGCCACTGGGCAGCAGGCGACAACTTCAGGAACTGATTGACACTCAGGAGTGAAGACGGCCCCCGATAGACATCCCAATTCCCATTGTGTTTGTGATGGAAGGCATGACCACGAGACCAGGGAAATTGCGGAATGGCATTCAGACACCCCAGGACAAAACCGGTCAGTCGATTGCACCAGGTGGTCGACCACAACGTGTTATGCCCGCAATCGTGCATCAAAGAGAAGCTGCGGGCCGAAAACAAGACCAGTGCCAGCAGCACAGGGGCCATCAGCCAGCGCAGGCCAGGTTCAGACGCGCAGATCGGTATCAGTGCCCAGAGCAGAGCAATGGGCACCAACGTCACGGCAAGTTGCCAAAGCGCTTTGGCGTTACTGGATTGCCGGAAAGGAGCGAGGGAAAAGTCGCCGCGACTTAATGGCTTTTGGAGCTCCGCAGAGCTTGTGGAAGTCGTCAGCTGAACGCCCGCTCGATTCCCCCCAGGCTAGGACGTTTGCCTTAGCCACTGATCCGGCTGAAGTCAGCCAGAACCGACGCCTGGTTGTTGAGTACTCCCAACAGATTCAAGCGATTGGTGCGGATGGCCGGGTCCTCGGCCATCACCATCACGCTGTCCTCACCATCAAAGAAGTTCGACAGAGCGGAGGAACCAGCGATCAAGCCTTGGGCCAGTTGGCCGTAACGATCGGGATCAGACCCCGTGGCGATGGGCTCTAGCCCATTCAGCACCACGAGCATCCCCGCTTCACTGCCTTTTTCAAAGAGCGTTTCGTCAACAACCGCGTTGGCGGAGAGAACAGTTGGTGAGAGGTCACCCTTGGCGGCCAACTTCGCGGCGCGGGTGACGACAGCCTGCACCGCACTGAGATCGCCACCAGAACGAAGGGATTGCAGCAAGGCAGCCCGCTGGCGGGCATCGGCCGGATCAGCCAAGAGGCGCTGGAGAGAGACACTCTCACCCGCGACGGCTTGAACCAGATCGGCGTCAGTGCCCGCCTCCTCGAGCAGACTTTGCAGGCGTTGACGCATCAGTTCGCCCAGTTCCTCAGCCAACGCAGGGGCATCGACCTTGAAGTGGGGCAGAAGCGAGGCCCAATGCACGGTCGCCCGCTCGAGCAGGCTCTTGAGGTTGAGGCTCCATCCCTGATCCCAAAGGATCTGGAGAATCCCATTGCCAGCGCGGCGGAGGGCGTAGGGATCAGAGGAACCAGTGGGCCGCTCACCCTTTGCATAGATGCTCAGGAGCAGCTCAAAGCGCTCCGCCAGAGCAACGACGGCCCCCGCAACAGAGCTGGGCAAGGCATCGCCGGCGCCCTTGGGCTGGTAGTGCTCCAAAACAGCAAGGGCGACCTCCCGCGGCTCACCTTCAGCCAAAAGGTATTTGCCGCCCATCACCCCCTGGAGTTCAGGGAACTCACCGACCATCTGGCTCACCAGATCGTGTTTGCAGAGGTGAGCAGCACGGCGCGCATGGGCGACCGACTCCTTTGAAAGGTCGAGCTGGTCGGCCAGGACATCCGTGAGCCACTCCAGCCGTTCGACCCGGTCCAAGAGGGACCCCAAGCCCTCAGCAAAGGTCACACGCTTGAGCTGATCGCGGCGATCGATGCTGGGGACAGCACGGTCCGCTTCAACAAAAAACTCGGCATCGGCCAGACGGGCCTTCAAGACCCGTTCATTGCCCCGTCGAACGGTGTCCGTCGCCTCCGCCAGGCCATTACCAATGCAGAGGAATCGGGACAGAAGGCTCTTCCTGGCATCCAGCGCCAGGGGATCGGCATCAGCCTCCTTGCGGTACAAGGGCACGTAGCGCTGGTGGGCACGCATCACGGTGCTCAGCACTTCAGCGGGCAGCCCTAGATAGTGATCTGCGACGTCACCCTCAATGAGCAGCGGGGTCTCGACCAGATCCGTCAGTTCTTCGAACAGATCGTCAGGGAGATCGGGGACGGCGTCCAGGGCCGCCGCGCTCTGCTCAACGGACCTGCGAATCGTCTCAGCTCGTTCATGGCGATGGACCACGACCCCAGCGGCGGCCAAGGCAGAGGCGTAGACCTCAGCCGAGGGGATCGGGACGGCATCGCTGAAAAGACGATGACCGCGGCTGATCTGGCCGGAGTGCACAACCGGGTCACTACCGGTGAGGGTGACGGGAATTAACTCCGAGCCCAACAGGGCGACGAGCCAGCGAACGGGGCGGGAGAAGCGGCTTTCTCCCACACCCCAGCGCATGAAGCGACGGCCCTGGAGCGCAGCGATCCACTGGGGGATGGCCTCTGCCAGTAGCTCCCGAGCAGGGCGACCCTCTTCAAGAACCTCAGCGAAGACAAAGGGACCCTTAGGGGTCTCGCGCACCTCCAGAACAGAAGGTTCGACCCCGCAGCGCCTGGCGAAACCAATGGCGGCTTGTGTCGGAACACCATCCTTGAACGCCTGGGCAGCCGGTGGTCCCTTGCGCTCATCACGCAGATCGGGTGCTCCATCAGCCAACTCGGAGACCTGAACCACAAGACGGCGTGGGGTGCTGGTGGTCTCCACCTGGCTGTAGGTCAGTCGAGCCGCCTCGAGATCACGCTTGACCTGCTGCTCCAGCTGCGGCAGCGCCAAACGGGCGAAATCCGCGGGCAACTCCTCGGTCCCGATCTCAAGCAGAAAGGTGGACACGGAGCAGGAGGCCTCGACAGCCGATCAGCTTATTGAAACGGCCCCAGTCCCAAGCCTGATCGGTGCTTCGCTACGGTCGAAGGACATCTGTACGTGGTGCGTGAGCGTGGCCGTAGGGCAGTCCGTAGGGGATTCGGAGCAGAGCAGCCCTGAGGATCGGACGTTTTCCCCATCGATCGCCACAGGCGCTGAACGCACCAAGTTTGAACAGCTCAAGGCGGACAGCGGGTACCTGAAGGACCCACTGGCCGCTGAGCTTCAAAACGACCTCAGCCACTTCAGCGATGGGGCTGTTCAACTGCTGAAGTTCCACGGCAGCTACCAACAGGACAACCGCGAGAACCGCCAAAAGGGTCAAGACAAGGATTGGCAGATGATGCTGCGGCTGCGCAGCCCTGCGGGACGGATCTCGACTGGCCTGTATCTGGCGATGGATGAGCTAGCGGATCGCCTCGGGAACGGAACCCTGCGGGCCACCACCCGCCAGGCCTTTCAGATGCATGGCATCCGGAAAGAGAACCTCAAAGAGGTGATCGGGACGATCCTGCGCTCCATGGGATCAACCTTGGCGGCCTGCGGGGATATCAACCGCAACGTCATGGCACCAGCGGCCCCCTTTGAAAAGGGCGGCTACCCAGCGGCCCGCCAGTTGGCCAATGACATTGCCGACGTCCTCAGCCCTCAAGCTGCGGAGGGCAGCTATCTCGACCTCTGGGTCGACGGTGATCTGAGCTACCGGATCAAGCCCAGTCGCCCCGTCAAAAAGGCCCGTGAACGTCAGCAGGATGGCGGGGTGTTCAGCGGTGACGCGAACGAACCTCTCTACGGAACGACCTACCTACCTCGCAAGTTCAAGGTGGCCGTCACGGTTCCCGGCGACAACTCCGTTGATCTCCTGACCCAAGACATTGGGCTGGTGGCCTTTGCCGATGCCAATGGCGAACTCAGAGGCTGCAACGTGTATGTCGGTGGAGGCATGGGCCGCACCCACAACAAAGAAGAGACCTTTGCCCGGACTGCCGATCCGCTGGGCTACGTGGCAGCGGAACACATCTTTGATCTCGTTCAGGCGATCCTCGCGTTGCAACGCGACCACGGCGACCGCAACAACCGGCGCCACGCACGTTTGAAATATCTGATTCATGACCAGGGGATCCGCTGGTTCAAGCAGGAGCTCCAAGGCAAGTACTTCTCGCAACCGATCAAAGGGATGCGACTCGAGCCCAAAGCCAAGCTGGAGGACTATCTCGGCTGGCACCGGATCAGTGCCGGGAAATGGTTCATCGGTATTCCGCTGCTGTGTGGGCGCCTCTCCGGTGATCTCAAGCGCGGCTTGCGCCAGCTGGTTGAGACCTATCAGCTGGAGATTCGGCTGACCCCCAACCAGGACTTACTGCTCTGCAACATCGGCACCTCCCAACGGTCCGCCGTGAAAGACGCCCTGGCGGCGTTGGGCGTTGAGACCCCCGAAGCACCAGATCTGCTGGCCCGCCATGCCATTGCCTGTCCCGCTCTTCCGCTTTGTGGGCTCGCGGTAACCGAAGCGGAGCGAATCCTTCCCAATGTGTTGGATCGTCTCGATGCGCAATTGCGTCGCCTGGAGATCGAGAAATCAATTCTTGTTCGCATGACCGGCTGCCCCAACGGATGTGCCCGTCCCTACATGGCGGAGTTGGGTCTGGTGGGTGACGGTGTCAATCAGTACCAGCTCTGGCTGGGGGGTACCCCCAATTTGAGTCGCCTTGCGCAGCCCTACCTCGAGCGCATGCCCCTCGAGAAGTTGGAGACCACAATCGAACCACTCCTCAAAGGCTGGAAGGCTGCCGGTGGTCGCCGCAGCTTCGGCGACTACGTCGCCAAGCTGGGCAGCGAGTCAGTGAAAGAGCTGGTCAACTCAACCCTCTGACGAGCGGCCATAGAGGGCCTGGGGTTGGCCGGTGCGCCAGGCCCATAGCTGATCTCCGTAGCTGAAATGCCACCACTCATTGGGGTGTTGCGCGAAGCCAGCGGCGACCATCGCCTCAGCGAGCAGACTGCGGCGGTGGTGCCACTGGAGAGCTTGATCCCGTTCTTCGCCATTGCCCGTGCCATTGGCAACCTCCAGGTAGTGATTCGGTTCTGAAACAGCTCCAATCGCATCGATCGCAGAGCCCATATCGACAAGCTGTCCGCTGTGATCCAGCAGGGTGAGGTCGACAGCCGCACCTGTGCTGTGGGGTGGTGGCGAGCTGGGATCCAGGCTGGGGGGAGCCCAAAAGCGTCCGACTTCCTCAATCACGGAACGGACTTCGGGCAAATCCTGCTGGGGATCCAATCCCCGTGCGTTGCACTCCACGCCGATGGTGTGATCGACCATGTAGCGCTGCACGGCGATCGGGCGCCAAGCATCAAAGATCGCCAATCGGTAGCCAGTGCCCTGATCCAGCAGGTGGCTTTGGGCTTGCAGTAGACGTTTGATGACCCCACGGCGCAGGCGAAAGGGGCAAGAGCCTTCGCCATAGGGAGCACCGATGGCGGCATAGGGGTGCGGTTCCATCCGAAACAGAGCCACGGGTAGCGGCTCCAGCAACTCACCGCAGTCACTGATGGCGATCTCACTCCAGGGCCGCAGAGACATCAGTTCAGACGGGCTGCTTGGGCAACACGGTGACGTTGGTCACTCAGCACCTTGGCAAGGCCTGGATGCTGCTGGAGGTCAGGGTCCGCCGCGACGATCTCCTGGGCCACCCGCCGGGCCTGCTCCAGAACCTCGCCATCATCGGTAAGGCTGGCCAGGGCGAGATCCGGAAGGCCGCTCTGGCGGGTGCCTAGAACCTGTCCAGGGCCGCGCAGGCGCAGATCCATCTCAGCAATTTCAAATCCGTCGTTGGAGCGCACCAAGACCTCTAAACGCTGACGGGCAAGGGCATTACGACTGTCATTGACCAGCAGGCAGTAGGAGGCAGCAGCCCCACGGCCAACGCGGCCCCGCAACTGGTGTAGCTGGGCCAGCCCGAAGCGATCGGCATGGTCAATCACCATCACGCTGGCCTCCGGCACATCGACACCGACCTCCACCACGGTCGTGCTGACCAAGACCTGGGTCTCACCACTCGCAAAGGCTGTGATCGCGGCCTGCTTCTCAGCACTGGGCATACGGCCATGCAGAAGACCGACCTGAAGATTGGGGAACACCTGCTCACTGAGCTGCTGGTGGACATCAACAGCGGAGCGCAGATCGAGCTTCTCTGACTCCTCAACCAGGGGCAGGACGACATAGGCACGCTGGCCAAGGGCCACCTGCTCGCGAATCAGGCTGTAGGCCTCATCACGATCGGCACTGGCCAGAAGGCTGGTTCGAATGGGCGTCCGACCAGGGGGCAGCTCATCAATCTGGCTGACCTCCAGGTCCCCGTGAATCGATAGCGCGAGGGTCCGAGGGATCGGCGTAGCCGTCATGGTCAACAGATGGGGCTGCAGACCCTTATCCAGCAAGCGGTTGCGCTGATGGACGCCAAAGCGATGCTGCTCATCGACAACGACGAGACCCAGGCGTTGGAACTGGACAGGATCCTCCAGAAGAGCATGGGTTCCAACCAGCATCTTCAGGGTTCCATTGGCCAAATCGGCCAAGAGTTCACGCCGCCGTCGCATGGTCGTCGAACCGGTTAACAGGGCGCAGGTGACATGCAGTTGCGGAAGCCACTCGCAGAGCTTCCGGTAGTGCTGTTCCGCCAAGACCTCGGTCGGTGCCATCAAGGCCCCCTGACAACCGGAATCAATGGCGGTGAGGAGTGCGGCGATGGCAACAACGGTCTTACCGCTGCCGACATCCCCCTGCACCAGCCGGGCCATCGGTTGATCCCGGCAGAGATCAGCGCGGATTTCTGCCAAAACACGCTGCTGGGCTCCCGTCAGGGGGAATGGAAGCAGCTGCAGAAAGTCCTGAAGCAGCGCATCGCCCCCGACCGCAAGCGCTGGAGCCGGGCGACTGGTCAGCTGGCGGCGACGCTGCAACAAGCCCAACTGCAAAAGCAGGAACTCGTCAAAGACCAGGCGGTGGCGTGCCGCACTCAAGCTCTCTTGGTTGGTGGGCCCATGGATCTGGTTCAACGCCTCCGGCAGCGGAACAAGTCCCTCGCTGGCCTGAACGTCCTGCGGGAGAGGATCACCCCAGTGGCACGCCGCAGCCACCACAGGACGGATCAGATTGCGTAGACGATCGGCCGTCAACCCCTCCGTCAGCCCATAGACAGGCAGCAGACGCCCAATCTGCTCACTGCGCACCGTGGCATTGGGGCTCTCCAGGACCTCCATTAAGGGGTCTTGAAAGGCTGGACCGTAGGGGGTTTCCTTCACCAAGCCACTAATCGCCACGGAGGCCCCGACTGGATAGTTCCGTTGCTGGGCCTTCAGCCAAGCGGGCGAACTAAAGCGCTTTCCTGCGAAGAACTTCGAGACCCGGATCCGGCCGGTGATATCGGCCAAATGCAGTTCAAGAATCGAGAGGTTCGGATTGCGGGGACTGGTAAAGCTGTGGCTCCGGCGGACCGTGGCCACGATGGTGGCTGTCTTGCCTGGCTCTAGGCCAGCAATTCGAACCAAATTGGCGTAATCGAGGTAATCGCGCGGGTAGTAGCGAACGAGGTCCCGAGCGACCCAAAGATCGAGGGCAGCCAGCCGCGTTGCACTTTTGGGGCCCACACCACGGACCTCACTCAAAGGGGTCTCCGGCCGGATGGCCTGCCCAGGGGCCGAGGGGACCGAGGGGCCTGTGGACACCACGCGCAGCCTGGGTGGTGCAACCGGTTGCACCGGCTGGACCGCCCGTTGCAGTTCAAAGAGGTACTGCCGGCAGCGGCGAACCAGGCTCTGACGACGGGACTGGCTCATCTCCCCATAGCGGGAGAAGTCATGAGCCAGCGCACTGAGGCCTGAGAACCGCTGCCCATCGAGGTCCTCCGGTGGTGTCCCCAGGGCCCGCTCAAGAAAGCTGCTGAAGCGCTCCTTGCGGCCCAGCAGATCTTCAAAACCGCGATCAGCCTCCAGCTGGAGCGCCTGTTGCAACGGACGCAGCCAGGCCTGGATCGCTAGATGCGATCCCTTGCTGGATCCTGGGGTGGGGCACTGTCCTGGAACCACTGCTGCTCTGCCTCGAGGGCGCTGACCCGGCGCTGCCAGGTGCGATACCGCTTGGCCATTGTGCGCAATGTGCGGCGCCGCTGTTCGAGGCGCTGACGGCAGGTGCGCAAACGGGGTTGTTCAAACTCCAGATCAGCACTGCGCAATAGCAAGGTCAGAACCTCGCTCGGGGCACTGGCAGGCGCCGCTGGATTCAACGACAACGGCAGGGCTATCCGCAGGACATTGGCGGGCGCTGGCAGCGCTTCGACTTGCCCATCCAAAACGGCATCCAGGAGGTTCAAGGGCAGCAGACCTTGCGCCAGGCCCACGCGCATCATTTCGACATTGATCGCATGGGAAAGATTGCGAAGACGCCTGCGCAAGGCCCGATCGAAGTGGGCCCACCAGCGAACCTGGAGCAGAGGGTCTTTGGGCAAATGCGAACTGGTGACCTCCAAAGAGAGCAGCTCCAAGGGGGAGCCGCTATCTCCCTGCTCCTCTTCCTCCTCTTCGGCTTCTGAGTTCTCGGGCACCGAAGAGGCGGTGTTGAGGGTCTCTGAGGCCATCGCGAAGAGCGACTGGAGCAGTGCCAAGTCGCCTTCAGGGGGAGCCGGCTCTGGGGAAGCCTCCTCCTCCTCGCTTGCGTGACGGGGCGGTGTCAATGGGGGCAAGCCGGGGACGCCGCTGTCAAACAGATCAGCCGTCAGGGGGAGATCCAGACTCAAGTTCACCGACTGAGGGGCCTGTTCCGCTGGTGCAAGCTCAGAAGGGGATAAAGCTTCAGTGGGCGATGAGTGAGCTGGATCTCGCCCTTCCAGCATCGATTGCAAGAGCTTCTGCTGCTCCTGCAGCTGACGACGCTGCTGCTTGCGGGTCTGCTGAGCTGCCAGGACCATGACCTGCTCCACCGTCAACAGAGAGCAGGAACGCTTGACCAAGCTCTGGAGGCGCCGTTGAAAGGTCTGTCGGCGCTCAGGCGGCAGTTGGTTGTAACGCTCAGGAACCACCTGAGTGGCCAAATGAAAACAGGCCTGCTGCACGCTGTGCAACAGGCCATCGCGCAGCACCTGGAGGTACAGGGCCAAATCGCGATACAGGGCCGGGGTGAACTCCTCCTGCTGCTGAAGCAGCGAGAGGAGTTGTGCTTTGGCCTCGTCTAGGGATCGTGCGTTGGGGTCCACAGGACTCACAACAACAGTGAGCTGAGAGGGCGGCTCCCGATCAAGCAGCCTGCATGGCGGCCACTTCGGCTGCGAAGTCCATCTTCTCGATTTCGATGCCTTCGCCAAGGTTGAAGCGAACGAAGCGGCGAACCTGAATGTTCTCGCCAACCTTGCCGGAGACTTGCTTGACCAGCTCGTCCACGGTCATGCCGCTGTCCTTGATGTAGGCCTGATCGAGCAGAGACATCTCTTTGAGGCGCTTGCCAATGCGGCCCGCAACGATCTTCTCCTTCATCTCTTCTTTCTTGCCGGCGAGGTCATCGCGGCCCATCTCGATCTGCTTCTCACGCTCGGCGACTTCAGCGGGGATCTCGTCCACCTTGACGAAGTCAACGTTGGGGCATGCGGCGACTTGCATGGCCACGTTGCGAACCAGCTCCTGGAAGATTTCGCCACGGGCGACGAAGTCGGTTTCGCAGTTCACTTCAACCAGAACGCCGACGCGAGCACCGGTGTGGATGTAGCTGCCGATGGCGCCCTCAGCAGCAGCACGACCAGACTTTTTCTCAGCGGAGGCAATGCCCTTCTGACGCAGCCATTCCACGGCTTTGTCCTTGTCGCCGTTGGTCTCGTTGAGTGCCTTCTTGCAATCCATCATTCCTGCGCCGGTCATGTCGCGCAGTTCTTTGACGAGCTTGGCGGAAATCTCAGCCATGGGGAGTAGCGGTGATGAAAGGGGGAAAATCAAGACAGGGGCTAAACACCGAAGAGCTTCCCCGAGGGGAAGCTCCTGGCATCAACCACTGGGGGCAGAAACGAATCAGGCCTGGGCTTCTTCGTAGGCGCCTTGCTCAGCGGAGCCGTGGCGGCCTTCGTTGATGGCATCTGCAAGACGTCCGAGCACCAGCTGCACCGAACGCACTGCGTCGTCGTTGCAGGGAATGGGCACGTCGCAGAGATCGGGGTCGCAATTGGTGTCAAGCATCGACACCAGGGGGATGTCCAGCTTGCGGGCCTCGAGCACAGCGTTGGTCTCGCGGCGCTGGTCCACCAGAACCACCACGTCGGGGAGACGGCGCATGTTCTTCAGACCGCCCAGGTACTTCTGCAGACGGTCGAGCTCGCGGCGCAGAACAGCGGCTTCTTTCTTCGGACGCATGGCAATGGCGCCGGAGGACTCCATCCGCTCGAGGTCTTTCAGACGATCGATACGGGCGCGCATCGTGGTCCAGTTGGTGAGCATGCCGCCCAACCAACGCTGGTTGACGTAAGCCGCACCGCAACGGCTGGCTTCGATGGCGATGACCTCCGAGGCCTGCTTCTTGGTGCCCACAAACAGGAAACGCTTGCCGCTGCGTGCAGCACTACGCACCCACTTGTACGCGTTGTTCATGCAAACCGCGGTTTGCACAAGATCGATGATGTGGACACCGTTGCGCGCGCAATAGATGTAGCGCGACATCTTGGGGTTCCAGCGGCGAGTTTGGTGCCCGAAGTGGGCACCCGCCTCCATCATTTCGGAGAGAGTGACGACAGCCATGTTGTGTTGAGGTTTCGGGTTTGCCTCCACCTGCCAGGGACCGACCGAACAGGGCGAACCTGAATGAACGGTTGATCACCCGAAACGCGCAGGTGTGCGGTTTGAAAGTGCCTGTGAACACTACCAAACAGGACTTCTAGTCAGCGCAAGCCAGCGGCCCGTGCCTCGGCATAGAGGGCTCGAACTCCGATCCGATTCAAAGGAAGCCTGAGCAGCTCCATTGCCCAAGCCGCCTGGCCCTTTCGGATCAACCAGGCGAGCACAGGCCGGAGACTGCGCTCGTTCAGTGCCCCACCCAGGGTCAACAGCTCCCAAAGGATCCGGTGGAGGACAGTGAATTGAATGATGAACCGCACTCGGCGGGTGGGGTGTTTCTTGTAGAACACCAATCCCATCTTGGCCCGTTGCCCTTCAACGGCAATCAGGCGAGGAACCTGCTCCAAACTCAGGGGTGGGTGCCAGTGATAGCCAACAGCGGCTGGACAACGCACCAGCGCGACCCCCATTTGGCGCAGGCGCTCCCCCAACTCCAGATCTTCCCAGCCATAGAGGCGGAAGCGAGTGTCAAAGAGACCACTCCGTTCCAGGACCTCACGGTCAATCGCGACATTGCCGGTGGCGAAGTAAGCCCAGGAGAGGTCGCGGATCTTATGGGGTTCGCTCGTTGGATCCTCAAAATTGGCTGTATTAATGACCGCTCCGTAGGTGAAGCAGAGGCGATCACCCCGCTCCTCCCAGCTCTGCTGGAGTTGGCTGGCGTGGCTTAAGAGGAACTCCTCGGTCACCACCAGGTCGCTGTCAATGAAGACAATCACGTCCCCGCGAGCGTGGTCGACTCCCCGGTTGCGCCCTGCAGCAGGCCCACCATGATCCTGCTCAACCAGGCGGACATGCGGGAGTTCAGCCTGATGCTGGCCTAACCAAACCACCGTCTCGTCGGTGGAACCGTCATCGACAACGACCACTTCGTAGTCGGTGATCGGTGACGCCAGTCGCTGCCGTTCGAGGGCCCGAAGGCACTTCTCGAGAATCGGCAAACGGTTGTAGGTGGGGATGACGACGCTGAGAAACATGGCCAGGTCGACGGATAGAGCAAAAAAAAGGGATCCCACGGGATCCCAGAGCGGTCAAGTTCGGACGGACGGTCAGTCGGCAGCGCCGCCGTTGTTGGCCGTACCGGTCACACCGTTACCAGCACCTTCGCCACGGCCATCGTTCCGCATTTTCCGCTTTTTGAACTTGCGGGCATAGGCGCGGTTGCGCTCTTGCTTTTCCTTCTTGAGGTTGCGGCGTTTGGCCATCGAAACGGCAGACAGTTCGGATTAGTCACCACCCTACTGAATCGCCCTCAACGGTGGGCAGAGAGGGCCGGTTTTGCATCCTCAAACAGACGGCCGTCTTCCATGCGCACCAGGCGATCCGCGATATCCAAAATCCGCGGGTCATGGGTAACCATCAAGACGGCACAACCCTGATCCCGGGCCAGACGCCTGAGCAGCTCCACGACTTCTCGGCCCGTTTGCGAATCCAACGCTGCGGTTGGTTCATCGGCCAGGAGCAGGCGCGGATGAGCCGCAAGAGCACGGGCAATCGCGACCCGCTGCTTCTGACCACCGGAGAGGTCATGGGGCAATTTATTGAGCTCGTCACCGAGACCCACGGCCCGCAACCATTCCCTGGATTGATCGCGCCGGACGCGATAGCTCAGGCCGGGCAACAAATCGGACCCCATCTGCACGTTCTGTTCTGCTGTGAGGCAGCGCAAAAGATTGTGACCCTGAAAAATCATGCCGATGGAGCGGCGAAGGCGCTGGCGCTCGCGGCGACTGGCTCCAGCCAGTTGTTGGCCCAGCACCTCCACAGATCCCTCCTGAACGGAGCGAAGGGCGCCAACCAGGGTCAATAGCGTGGTCTTGCCACAACCCGAGGGTCCAGTCAGGAGGACGACCTCTCCTGCTGCGACGGTCAAATTGACGCCCTGGAGCACCTGACGGCGCATGGTTCCCGCTCCATAAAAGTGGGAAAGCTCGCGGAGATCGACTGCAGCAGAGGGAGCCATCAGTTCAGAAAATCTCTGCAGGATCCGCGTCAGCCAGACGCCGCATGGCGAGCCCGGCCGAAGCCATACACATCACCAAAATCATGGTGAACACGGTGATCGCTCGTGTGGAGTTCATGAACACCGGGAGTTGCGTCGCGGAGCGCACAAGCCAATAGAGCCCCTGGC
The DNA here is from genome assembly GCF_047716805.1 of Synechococcus sp. W4D4. Lineage (NCBI taxonomy): Bacteria > Bacillati > Cyanobacteriota > Cyanophyceae > Synechococcales > Synechococcaceae > Synechococcus > Synechococcus sp. W4D4. Next base: position 998,758 of record NZ_CP180404.1, read on the forward strand.
CTGCGGCATAGGCCGGGAGGTAACCGAAGGCGGCCAGCAGTAGACCTTCGCGGGCAACCACCCCGAGCAGGCTGGGCAACTTGTAGCCCATGGCCATCAAGGTCGCGTATTCCGGAAGGTGGTCACTCACATCGGAATAGAGGACCTGATAAACGATCACGCAGCCGACCACAAAACCCATGGCAGCACCCAGGGTGAAGATGAAACCGATGGAGGTACTGGTGCGCCAGTAGTTCTGCTCGAAATCAATGAAGCCCTGCTTGGTCAACACCTTCACATCGCTGGGGAGCTGAGCCTGTAAACGTTGCGCCACGGCCTCGGGATCACTGCCGGGCTTCAGTCGAACCAGTCCGACCTCAATACTGCCGGGGGGGGTATTGGGGAGGAGATCAATAAAGGTCTCCGAACTCGTGAGCAGATTCCCATCAGCCCCAAAGGAGGTGCCCAGGCCCACCAGACCGGCCACTCGGACGCGCTTGCCAGCGATTTCACTCTCCACGGTGCGGCCTTCGCGAAACCACTCCGCCACCGGACCGAATTCAGGGCGGGACTGCTCGTCAAACAGAACACGTCCTTTTTGGGTCAGAGCACGGGCCTTTGGGGCCAGCGAGGGATCCGTGAATAGGGGATCGTTGGGCTCGAAGCCCAAGGTGAGGATCGAGCGTGTGCCCCGTGTCTGCGGGTTGCGCCAAAGCAGGAGGTTCCAGTGCACAGGCGTGATGCCCTCAACCTCAGCCGCCGCCATGGTCTGAACCAAACGGCGTTTTGGAAAGCCCGCCATGCTCACCGAACTGGTGGAGCGGGGACTGATCAAGACCAGATCGGCATCAAACAGCCGGTGAATCGTGACGCTCGCATCAAACAGGCCGTCTCGAAAACCCAACTGCATGAACATCAAAATTCCTGCGAAGCTGATGCCTGCAAGAGCAACGGCCAATCGCACGGGCTGCCGGGTCAGCAGCAAGAGGGCCAGTGGGATACGCCGGCGTTGCAAGGCTCCCTCAAACCAACGCTGGACACTCACGGATCAAAGCGAGCGATGATCTTGAGGCCTGAAAGCTGTTGAACCCGCTTGGCATCAGCCGGGTCCAAGGCCAGTCGAACTTCGACAATGCGGGCATCCGCATCCCCTGTGGGGTCCGTTGAGAGCACATCCCGCTGCCTGATTTGCGGGGAGATGCGCACGACCTCGGCCTTCAACTTGCCGCTGAAACCTCCGTTTTCGCTGATCAACGAAGCGCTCTGGCCCAAGCGAATTCGACCGATGTCACTTTCGTAAACCTCAGCAATCGCCTCCATACGATCGCTGGCACCAACCGCCAGGATCCCCTCGGAACCTGGACGCTCGCCGGGCCTGGCGTAGATCCGCAAGATGGTGCCGTCGATCGGTGAACGGAGTTGGCTGTCCTTGAGGTCCACCTCCACACCACGGCGCTCCGCCAGGGCTTGGCGGCGTTGACCTTCGAGCTTGACGAGCTCGTCTTGCTTCTCCTCCAGCACCACCATGGAAGCCGCGCCTTCGCGAGCAGCCTGCTGGTAGCGACCGACCTCTCTCTGCTGCATCGCAATCTCGCGATCCAGGGTGCTGATCCGAGCATTGATCGCCGCCAGGTCAGCCAATAGGCCCGGACGGTTATCGAACGTCGCCAAAAGTTGACCGCGTTTCACACGGTCCCCCTCTTGTACAGAGAGGCTGCTGAGGCGCGGACTCCCGCCCATGGAGCCCATGGGCGCGGCCAGTTGGCGGACGTCCCCGGCCGGCTCTAAGCGGCCTAAGGCCGAAACGGATTCAATCCTGGGCTGAACAACCGGGGGCGGAGGGGGCGCCGCAGGGCGGTCAAAGACACGACCAATCGCGACAAAAGCCAGCACCAAGGCCGCGGCGCCTCCGGCGCTGCGCCAGGGATGCCGCTGAACCCACCGCAACATCACTGCAGGGGCAATGGATCGTCGAAAAGCAATTCTTCGATGTAGCGATCGGCCCACTCCGGATTGAACGCCTTCTCCAGAACGCGGCGGGTTTTGTCGTTGCGCTTCTGTTGCTGGCAATAGGAGAGCTGGCCGCTATATCTCCTCACGGTATCTGGGTGATCGATGGGCTGAGCGGTTGCTTCCCTGCTGGCCTCGCCCAAGACCTGAAGGAAATCACTCACCACTTCAATGAAGCGTTGTTCCTCCTCGTCATCGGCGGGACGAACAAAGCAGACATAGGGAGAGAAGATCGTGCCCCATTCCGGCAGCTCACGCTCTTGGCTAAATCTGCGCTTGGGAAGGGCCTCGAGCCGCTGCAAGATCGCCCGCGGAAGGGTTCCATCGACAGGCGAAAGATCAACAATGGCGGCAGAGACCACGCCACGGCCCGCAACGATATCTGCGCCAAAAACAGGCAGGTCGAAGCGAGGGTCGGGGAAGAACACGCAATGGAGAATCTGGAGACCAGCCCCAAGTCGAGCGGTTTCCAGATGCAATTTGCGTAAGCCGCGGCTGGAGCGCAGCTCATTGCGGATAAACAGATCTTCCCCATCGAGGCTGCCGCTGATGGCCTCCAGTTGGGGATCAACCGCCAGGGGCTGCACCTCCGGCAATGACGCCCACTGCTGACGAATTCGATCGGCCAGCCCATCAACAAGCGGATGAATGCCGAGGGCTGCAGAACTCATCGGGGCTGAGAAGGCGACCGTCCTGGCGATCCTGCCAGCAGAATGGGGCAAACCACAGGTTCGCGATCCGTTGTCAGGTCTGAACACCGCTCCGCTGCCTGAACCGCAGCGTGGTCAGCTCGCCAACGGAACGGCTCTGGTGCAACTCGATCTACCCAATGCGCCAGTGGTCTGCCTCGACTTCTGGTGCCGGGCTGGCAGTGGGGTTGAGGCTCCAGAGGAGTCGGGTATCGCCCACTTCCTCGAGCACATGGTGTTTAAGGGCAGTCGGGCGCTTCAGGCGGGGGAGTTTGACCAGCGCATCGAGGCGCTTGGCGGGAACAGCAACGCCGCAACGGGATTCGATGACGTGCACTACCACGTGCTGATTCCACCGGAAGCCTGTGCAGAAGCGCTGGGGCTGTTAACGGATTTGGTCCTTCAACCCAGGCTGGACCATGCCGATTTCGACATGGAGCGCCAGGTGGTGCTCGAGGAACTCGCCCAGAGCGAAGATCAGCCTGAAGAAGTGGCCTTTCAGCAGCTCCTCCGGCAAAGCTGCCTGAATCACGCCTATGGCAAACCCATCCTTGGCGAACGGGATGCACTCCTGAGCCACACACCGGAAGCCATGGCGGCTTTCCACGGGCGTCATTACCGGGCCGACCGTTGCTGTCTCTCCGTTGCCGGCCCCCTAGCGGCACTGCAACTTGATGAGCAACTGTCGCGCTCAGCCCTGGCGGGATTGCAAGCATCCAAGGGCGATGCCCGCCCGACTCCCCTTCAGTTCGCTCCCGGTGAAGACCGTCTAGAGCTCCCTCGCCTCGAGGCCGCACGTCTATTGATGGCCTGGCCCTTGCCGGGTGCTGCGGATCAGATGAGCGTGGTTGGCGGAGATCTGCTGACCACGCTGTTGGCGGAGGGACGGCGCAGTCGACTGGTGGAGCGTCTACGGGAACAGCTGCGCCTCGTGGAGAGCATTGATCTGGACCTGAATGTGTTGGAGTCGGGATGCCTTGTCTTACTGGAGGCGGTCTGCGAGCCCGAACACCTCAGCGCCGTCCGCGCTGAGATCAATGCCGTCCTGCTGGAACTGCAACAGGAGATCCCCAGCGATGCGGAGATGGATCGTGCCCGTCGGCTGGTGGGGAACGGCTACCGCTTCAGCCTGGAAGCCCCCAGCGCCGTCGCGGCCATGGTGGGCAACAGCGCTCTGTGGGATCGCAAACACAATCTGCAAGCACCGCTGGACTGGCTGAATGAATGGGATAGCCAGCGCCTGGTGAAGGAAGTCATTCCCCAACTTCAACCGCAGCATGCCTTCGTTTTGGAGGCCGTCCCAGCGTGAGCACAGGCGGCACACAACAGCTTTCCCTGAGCGGAGGTTGTCCGCTGTGGCTGATCGAGCGGCCTGGGCCGGCGATCCTCTCGGCCAAGCTCTGGATCCGAGGCGGAAGTAGCGCCGACCCCGTTGGCCAGCGTGGTGTTTCTCAATTGCTGGCCGGGGTGCTCAGCCGTGGCTGCGGCCGTCTCAGTGGTGACGCTCTGGCTGATCTCGTGGAGGGACGGGGGGCGGGACTGCGCTGCGAAGCAGCCGAGGACGGCACCTTGATCAGCCTCAAATGCGCCAGTGATGACGCCGCTTTGCTGCTGCCACTGATCCTGCAGATGGTGACAGCCCCGTGGTTGGTCGAGGATCAAATCACGCTCGAGCGCCAACTCAATCTGCAAACGCTGCAACGGCAGAAGGAAGACCCATTCCAAGTCGCCCATGACCAGTTGCGTCAGCAGCTCTATGGCTCAGGGCCCTACGGCCATGACCCCCTCGGGGTTGAAGCCGAACTCGCCCAACTGGGACGGCCGCAGCTCGAGCAGATGACTCGCCAGCTGGGTCTCGAGGGGGCCGTACTCGTGTTGGCTGGACAGATCCCATCACAGCCTGAGCAACTGCTGCTGCAGGAACTCGACGGTCAGGCCTGGAGCACACAGTCACCTGTGCGCAAAGCCGGAGCCAGCGGGCTCAAGCGGGGCTCACTGGCCAGCAACCTGGATAACACTGAGCAATTGGTGCTGATGCTGGGGACCACCACCGGTCCGCTCGGCAGTGACCAGGCGCTCGCGCTACGGCTCCTCCACTGCCACTTGGGCATCGGTATGTCCAGTCGACTGTTTGTGGCTCTGCGGGAAGAAAACGGCTTGGCCTACGACGTGGGCGTGCACTACCCGGCCCGTCTGGGGGATGCACCCTTTGTTTTTCATCTCTCCAGCTCCAGTGATCGGGCCAAGGAGGCCACCCAAGAACTCCTCAATGAATGGTGGCGCCTGCTTCAGGAGCCCATCAGCGAAGAACAACTCAACTTGGCCAAGGCCAAGTTCAGAGGCCAGGAAGCCTTAGGCCGCCAAACCTGCAGTCAAATCGCCGATCGCCATGCCCTGGTCCTGGGACATGGTCTTCCCTTCGATTTTGCGGATCGCTGCCTGACCGAAGCCGAAGAGCTCAGCCCAACTGACCTGCATCAAGCCGCAGTGGATCTCCTGCAGAATCCTTGCTTAAGCCTTTGCGGCCCCAAGGAAGCTCTGGCATCAGCCGCGGCAGTTTGGAATCAGCACCCGCTGAACCGCTCTTAAACCGACTCCAGCTGCGTCAGCTCCAGCAAGAAGGTGCCGCGACGAAAGCGAACGGCGACTTGATCCATCGCCTTCAGGGCCACAACCTGGCCGATCTCACCGGCATCGATGAGGTCTGGGGGACGCAGCATCGACATGGCATCGGCGGTTTTGAGGTAGCTGGGTTGCTGCAGAAGCCGCACCTGGGTGCCAACGCTGATGGATTCCTGAGACATCGGTCCTTGCAAGACCACCACTCTCCTGCAGGATGGTCGCACTGAGAGGCCAACTGTGCGCGCCCTTGCCAACTGGAGTGGTGCCCTCGCCGGATTGCTACTCATCCTCTGTGGCGGGTTAATTCAAGCCGCAATCCCATGGCCCGGGGAGCAAGGCGTGTCGCTGCTGCCGTTGCCGATGACCTTGCAGGTGCCGGCGCTCCTCTTCACGGCCCTGGTCTGCGGGCACCGACCGGCCATGTTGGCCGGCATGGCCTACATCAGCTTGGGGCTGTTCCAACTACCCGTCTTTCAAGGAGGAGGGGGACTGAGTTATCTCAGCGACCCAGCTTTTGGCTACCTGGCGGGGTTCCTACCTGCGGCCTGGCTGACCGGACGCCTCGCACAACAGCAGGACATGGATGATCTGCTGAATCTTCTGGGCGCAGCAGTTTTGGGACTACTCATCCTGCAGGGCTGTGGCCTCGCCAACCTGCTGCTGGGGGGCATTTTTCAACGTTGGGGTGGACAACTGCCGCAGCTTGTCTTGACCTACAGCCTTGGTCCTCTGCTCCCTCAACTGCTGCTGTGCTGCGCGGTTGCCGTGCTGGCTTGGCCGACTCGACGCCTGTTGTTGCTGGAGCGTTGATGGCACCGAGCTACTGGATCGCCATCGCCGTCGTGCTGATCGACCAGCTCAGCAAGGCCTGGGCCATGGATCATCTGGCCGGAGTTGGCATCCGCCCACTGATCCCCGGTCTGCTCCAACTGCAGCTGATTTTTAACTCTGGAGCCGCCTTCAGCATGCTCGAAGGCAACGCGCAACTGCTAGGGCTCGTGAGCCTGGCTGTTGCGGTGGGTTTGGTGGTCTGGATCAAAACCAGCGGACCACTCGGTCGCTGGCAAGCCATGGGCCTCGGCTTCCTGCTGGGTGGCGCCATCGGCAATGGGATCGACCGCTGGCGCTTGGGTCGGGTCGTGGATTTCCTGGAGTTTGTTCCGATCAGCTTCCCGATCTTCAACGTGGCCGATGTCGCCATCAACCTCGCGATTCTTTGCCTGGCGTTATCAGTGTTGCCTGCTTGGCGAAGGCGTTAATCACAGAGATGATCAGTCCGTGTGGTCGAGGCACCATTGACCTCCACCAACAGGTGCTGCCATGAAACCCCCTGGTCGAATCTGGCTGTGGCTCGGCCTAGCCCTAGGGGTCTTGGTCGTGGTGACCGCCGTTCTCCAGGCGGTCAACAATCTGCTCTGGCAGCTGAGCTATTTGCTGCCCAGTTGGCTCGTCGGTCCGTTCAGTTTGCTGCTCTTCGGCGGAGCGGCTCTGCTGATCGCTCGCTTTGCCTGGCCTTGGTTCAACAACCTCAGGCGCTCGGGTTGGCAGGTCTTCAAAGAGCCCAACCCAGTGTCCAGCCAACGGATCGAAGCACCGGTCAATCGCCAGGAGGCCGTCCAAAAAAATCTCGCCGGGATCGATTCACTCCTGCAGCGCATCCGCAATGAAGTGCAGCGTGAGGCCCTGCAACAAGAGAGGGAACGGGTTGCCGCTGAGCTGGAACGCGGTGATCTGGTGATTGTGGTCTTTGGCACCGGATCAGCCGGCAAAACATCACTCATTCGCGCCCTCCTCCGCGATGTCGTGGGTGAGGTCGGGGCCGCGATGGGATCGACCAGCACCACAACGAGCTATCGCCTGCGCCTGCGCAACCTGGAGCGAGGCATTCGTCTGGTGGATACACCAGGGATTTTGGAAGCCGGCATCGAGGGGCAAAAGCGAGAGCAAATGGCCCGTGATCAAGCCGCCAATGCCGACCTGCTCCTGCTGGTGGTCGATGGGGACCTACGGGCCGCTGAGTTGGAGGTCTTTGCGGCCCTTTCCAGCCTTGGCAAGCGGCTGTTACTGGTGCTGAACAAGTGCGACCTACGTGGTGAGGACGAGGAGAAACGCTTGCTCGAACTCCTGCAGCGCAGAACGCAAGGGCGCATCGCAGCAGAGGACGTCTTGACCGCGAGTGCCTCTCCGCAGTCGGTTCCGATGCCGGGAGGTCAACCCCTCCAGCCGCCCCCGGAAATTGATCGTCTCCTGCGAAGGATCGCTCAAGTCCTCCATAGCGACGGTGAGGAGCTAATTGCCGACAACATCCTCATGCAAAGCAGCAGGCTGAGCGATGCGGGACGTCGGCTGCTTGGCCAGCAGCGTCAGCTCGATGCTGAAGCCGTGGTGGATCGCTACAGCTGGATCAGCGCCGGGGTTCTAGCAGCAACACCTCTACCTGGCATCGACTTACTCGGGGCCGCTGCAGTCAATGCCCAAATGGTCATGGAAATCGGCCGCGTCTATGGCGTGAGCCTCTCCAAAGCTTCCGCACAGGAATTGGCGGTCTCCGTCGGACGGACCTTGGCGAGCCTGGGGCTGATTAAAGGGGGAATCAGCCTGATCAGTGCTGCCCTCAGCCTGAATCTGCCGGCCCTCCTGGTGAGTCGTGCGATTCAGGCGGTAGGAGCGGGCTGGCTCACACGAATCGCTGGCCGCAGCTTCATGACCTACTTCCAACAGGATCAGGATTGGGGGGACGGCGGAATCCAGGAAGTCGTGCAACGGCAGTACGACCTCAACAAGCGCGAATCTGCCCTCAATGCTTTCCTGACGGCAGCGATGAACCGAGTGGTCGAACCGCTTCAGCGTCAGGGAAAGCAGGGGCAATTGCCGCCACGCCCCCCGCATCGTTGAAGGCCTCCGGCGGCGGCGGTTGCATGGGACCGCGGGCATCCAAGACGGTGATGAACGCCAGGTAAGCAACGGCAATGAGGATCGAAATCGCACCAGTCACGATTGCGACCCAGCGACCTTGGGGATTGGGTTGATTCATCTCAGGCGGGGGCCAAGGATTGCTGAATGACCGATGCCACAGCGGCAAGGTCACTGGAACGGGTGTGGGGATTACCGAGGACAGCTTTGAGGTGATGCCGACCGGCGTAGAGCGGTCGAGACAGCATGAGCTGCTGCTCCAGCAACTGCTGCCTGGTCTGGATGGACCAACGCTCAGCCTCGTGGGCCTCCAGCGCCGATGGCGTAAATGCAAGCAAGTGCAGTGGACCACTGCGCAGCATCAAGGGCAAGGCTGAGAGGTGCTGCTGAAGCTCTGCGCGGCGCTGAAGGGCGCCATGCAGCAGGCTCTCAATGCCATCAAGCCCGAGCTGACGAAGTCCAAGCCAGAGTTTGAGAATCTCGGCAGGCCTTGTGCCCTGCAGCCCGCATTCGCCGCCATGGGCGTCCGCCCAACTGGGCTCCATGTAAGGCAAACCAGTTCCAAAACAAGAGGCCAACAGCTCCGGACGTTTAAGGAGGAGCAGGGATGAGGTCTTGGTGATGCCCAGCAGCTTTTGCGGATTCACTGTTAAAGAATCCGCTCGATCGAGATCGGGGACCAACTGCTTGTGGCTCTGGCTCAGGCCAAAGACCGCGCCAATCGCACCATCGACATGGAGCCAAACACCATGGAGGCGGCACAGGTCGGAAATCGACGCCAGCGGATCGACGGCTCCACGCACCGTGGTCCCAGCCGTGGCGACGACAGCCAAGACACGGCGACCATCCCGCTCAGCATCCTTCAGGGCCTGGGCGAGCGCATCTGGAGAAAGACGCCCTTCTGCGTCGGTCTCGATGGTCTGCAGGCTCTGCTTGGGCAGGCCCATCACCATCCAGGCCTTGGCGATTGACACGTGGGCATCGGCGCTGCAAAACACAGTCAGGCCTTGAGCCTCAGCGAGGCCGGCCTGGTGACGAGCCACAACCAAGGCCATCAAATTGCTCAAGCTGCCGCCGCTGGCGGCGACACCGCCGGCCGATTCACCCAAGCCGAGCTGCTCCGCCATCCAGGTCGTCAAGCTGCGCTCCAAGCGCGAGAGGCTCGGGGACAGCTCCTCAGCCAGCAGGTTGTTATTGAGCCCAGCACAGACCAGATCAGCCGCCACCGAAGCGGTCAGTGGCGGGGGATCCAGGTGAGCCATCGCACCCGGGTGAATGGGGTTGTAGGCCCCATCCATCACCAACTGCAAATCCTCGAGAAGGGCCTCTGGGGAGAGCCCCTGTTGCAGGGGACCCGGTTCAGGCAGGACGCTCAGCAGGGGGAGAGGCGAGCGCTGGGCGGATCCAGCCCACCACTGGCAGAGGCGAGCGCTGGCCTCACGCAGAAAGGATTCCAAGGCCGGATCCTCCCGCAGGGGATCCGGGAAGCAGGCAAGGCTGCGCTGCGGCTGGCTCGGATGGGCGTGAGCCAAAGACCCTGAGCGTTCAGCGGCCATTGTCCCGTGTCATCGGACCCGCCGTGCTGGCATGGTTCAAGAAGCCTGCAGATGGGCGTCTGGTTTGGACGAGGTTCAAAAGCACGAGCGTTGGATGGAGCTGCTGCTGCGCCGAGCGGCGGCGATCGGGGAGATCGGCGAAATCCCTGTGGCTGCAGTTGTTCTTGACAGCCTTGGACGTGCCGTCGGATGGGGTGTGAACCGGCGGCAACGGGAACAACGCCCCCTAGGCCATGCGGAACTGATGGCCCTTGAGCAGGCGGCGCGGCTGAGGGGGGACTGGCGGTTTAACGACTGCAGCTTGATCGTGACTCTGGAGCCCTGCCCCATGTGCGCAGGCGCCCTGGTGCAGGCGCGGATGGGCCGAGTAATTTTCGGCGCCCACGATCGCAAACGAGGGGCCCTTGGGGGCTGCCTGAACTTGGCGACCGATCCGAGTGCCCATCACCGGATGGAGGTGATCGGCGGGGTGATGGAGCCGGAATGCCGAAGCGGCCTCGAGGCCTGGTTCAGGCAACGGCGGCAGCAACGGCAGGCGCAGAAGAACGGAATGCCGGTAGTTCCTGCTCCAGCAGGTTGAGGAGCAGGTCGACGTTCTCTTCGCGGCTGTTGTAGCCCATCAGGCCAATGCGCCAGACCTTGCCAGCAAGAGCGCCGAGGCCACCACCCACTTCGATGCCGTGGGTGTTGAGCAGATGGGTCGTAAAGGCCTTGCCGTCCACACCCTCAGGGATTCGAACGGTGGTCAAGGTGGGGAGCCGCAGCTCCAGAGGAACGTGGGGCTCAAGGCCGAGACGCTCAAGACCAGCCCAAAGGCGCTCGGCATTGCGGCGATGGCGTGTCCAGACGTTCTCCAAACCTTCTTCAGCGATCAGGCGCAAAGCCTCACGCATGCCGAAGTTCATGTTCACTGGGGCGGTGTGGTGATACACACGGTCGCTACCCCAGTACTGGTTGAGCAGGCTGACGTCGAGATACCAGTTGGGGACTTTGCCAGTGCGGGCCGCGAGCTTCTCCTCAGCTCGGGGTCCCATGGAGAAAGGACCCAGACCAGGGGGGCAGCTCAGTCCTTTCTGGCTGCAGCTGTAGGCAAGGTCGACCTTCCAGTCATCGAGGTAGAGAGGAACCGCGCCAAGGGAGGTCACGGTGTCGAGCAGCAGCAAGCAGTCGTGCTGACGGCAAAGGTCACCGATGCCCTCCATCGGCTGGCAGACCCCAGTGGAGGTCTCGGCGTGAACCATCGCCAGGACTTTGGGCTTGTGCTGCTTGAGGCCAGCTTCGATCTCGTCGAGACTGAAGGCTTCGCCCCAAGGCTTCTCGATGGTCTGAACAGTCGCGCGATAGCGGCCTGCCATGTCTTGAAGACGCAGACCGAAATAGCCCTTGACTGCCACCAGGACGGTGTCGCCGGGCTCAACGATGTTGGCGATCGTGGCTTCCATGGCCGCCGACCCAGTACCGCTCATGGGCAGGGTCAAACGGTTATCGGTCTGCCAGGTGTAGCGAAGAAGCTCCTGGACCTCACCCATCAAGGCGACGTAGAGGGGATCCAAGTGTCCGATCGGCGATCGACTCAGAGCCTCAAGAACTGTGGGGTGCGCATTGGAGGGGCCAGGTCCCAACAACAGACGCTCCGGGGTGTCAATCGGAGCAAGCGACAGCCGATGTCGATCTGACACGGTTGATGTGGTGGAAGCCAAGGCCTGGGAGGGGGCTGGATGGGTTGAGACTACGCAGTCGCAGGTGCGACCGAATCAGCGGTTGCGGACGTTGGTGACGCCCAAGCCGCGGCAGAGATGCTCGAAGGGGGCTCGAACGACCGCATTGATCGCATCAGCACTGGCCGCGCCGGAATCAAGGAGCTTTTCGCAGACCACATCGGCCATTAGGGCGATGCTGCGAACGGTGGGACCGGTGGGGACGCCCAGACTTTTATAGGTGTCATCAAGACCATTGAGAACACGCTCGTTGAGGATCGTGCTGTCGTCGGCCACAAGGGCGTAGCTGGCGTAGCGGAGGAAGTAATCCATGTCCCGCAGACAGGCGGCCCAGCGTCGCGTGGTGTAAGCATTACCGCCAGGCAGCAACAGCTCTGGATCGGCTTGCCAAAGTCGCTGACTGGCCTCGCGAACGATCTCAGCGGCTTCGCAATTGATCAGTTCAACTGCGGACAGCCGCAGGGCAGCTTCGGAGTAATAGGTGGAGATCCGGTCGATGGCCGACCCATCCAAATAACGACCCAGTTGGTCGTAACGGCCGATCAGACCGGTGATGGCATCACGCATGGGGGTGGGAGATCGACGCACCTACGGCGGACCGTAGCACCGGCAAACGTCCAGATCCCTTGCCAGATCGAGCCTTTGAGGAAGTTGACAGAAACGGTTACTCAAACCGGATGCCCAGTCCAAACCAGGCCCATCAGTCCGCCATTTGGTTACCAGTGATACAAAGAGGGTTCCACCTCGCTCCGTACCGTCTGATCCGCCCGGCATAGGCGGGCACCCACCAAGCCACTTCAACGCGTCATGGCCAAGACCGCCCAGGACGTCCTCCGTCAGATCAAGGACGAAGGCATTGAACTGATCGACCTCAAGTTCATTGATCTCCACGGCAAGTGGCAGCACCTCACCGTCACCCCTGACCTGGTTGAGGAAGAAGCCTTCACCGAGGGCGTGGCGTTTGATGGTTCGTCGATCCGCGGCTGGAAAGCCATTAATGAGTCGGACATGGCGATGGTGCCCGATCCGAACACCGCCTGGATCGATCCGTTTTATGGCCACAAAACCCTCAGCCTGATCTGCTCGATTCAGGAGCCCCGCAGCGGCAAGCCCTACTCCCGTTGCCCCCGGGCACTGGCCCAGAAGGCCCTGGATTACCTGAGCTCCACCGGCCTAGCCGACACGGCCTACTTCGGCCCCGAGCCCGAATTTTTCGTCTTCGACGACGTCCGTTACAAGAGCGGCAACGGCTCCAGCTCCTACAGCGTCGACTCGATCGAGAACCCCTGGAATACCGATCGCGTTGAAGAGGGCGGCAACCTCGCCAACAAGATCCAACTGAAGGAGGGCTATTTCCCCTGCGCCCCGAACGACACCCTTCAGGACATGAGGACCGAAATGCTCCTCACCATGGGTTCCTTGGGTGTACCGATTGAGAAGCATCACCACGAGGTGGCAACGTCCCAACACGAATTGGGAATGAAGTTCGCCGAACTCATCACCGCGGCGGACAACGTGATGATTTACAAGTACGTGGTGCGCAACGTTGCCAAGAAGTACGGCAAAACAGCCACGTTCATGCCCAAGCCGATCTTCGCCGACAACGGCAGCGGCATGCACGTCCACCAGAGCATCTGGAAGAACGGCGACACGCTGATGTGGGGCGACGGCACCTACGCCAATCTCTCCCAGACCGCCCGTTGGTACATCGGTGGCCTTCTGAAGCACGCACCGAGCTTCCTGGCCTTCACCAACCCGACCACCAACAGCTACAAGCGTTTGGTACCCGGCTTTGAGGCCCCGGTGAACCTGGTGTACTCCCAGGGCAACCGCTCTGCCGCCGTTCGCATTCCGCTCACCGGCATGAACCCCAAGGCCAAGCGCCTGGAATTCCGCTCCGGCGACGCCCTGGCCAACCCCTACCTGGGCTTTGCCGCCATGCTCATGGCCGGCATCGACGGCATCAAAAACCAGATCGACCCAGGCAACGGCACCGACGTCGACCTATTCGAGTTGCCCGCTGAGGAACTGGCGAAGATTGCCACTGTTCCCGCTTCGCTCAACGGATCACTGGAAGCCCTCAAGGCCGACCATGAGTACCTCCTGGCCGGCGGGGTCTTCACCGAGGACTTCATCGACAACTGGATTGCCCTGAAGTACGAGGAGGTGCAGCAGCTGCGCCAGCGGCCCCACCCCCACGAATTCACCATGTACTACGACGCCTGATCCGCGTTGCACTCATGGATGCCCCGGCCAAGGCCGGGGCTTTTTTTGAACCTCAAACGTGGTGCAGTTGCTCAAGGGCGCTGTCGTGCAGACGTTGCTCGTGGGCGTGGCGCTCAGCCCAGACCAAGGTCTGGGAGTCCACACGCTCCCCATGCTCGAGATCTGGCTTGGCACGACGTTGAGACAACCAACCCGAAAGACGTCGAGCGGACTTTTGACGCTCCCGCACCCAAGCGACGTAGTGGGGCTCGTTTAAGCGAGCACTGGGGCTGGAATCAATCATCGGCTCCTCTCCTTTCCTTTTCACAACTCAATTCTGTAGCCGTTGCTACCGAATTGAAGGTTTCTCAATCAATCTTGATCAGAGTTCAGTCGGATACAGGCCCACGACGACACCGCCTGATCAGCTGAAATAGACACCCCTTCGTTTCGCTACGACCTCGCCCATGGCTGATGCCGTCACCAAGCTCGCCTATGAGGCCCTGCAGCAGGGCAAGAGCCTGGTTGGGGTCGCCCACAAGGAGATCAGCACACGTCTGATGGAACTGGTGGCGCCCGATGGGGCGCCCAAGACCCTGCCCATACCGCCTGAAATGTTGCGGGACCTGCAGGCCTCCCACAAAGCCTTGCTCGATGTGGACTGGCAGGAAGCCGAGGCTGGTCTCTACCCCACTGCGTTGCTCTTCGATGCACCCTGGGGCGATTGGGCCACCCGCTACCCCTTGGTTTGGCTGGATATGCCAAGCACCTGGGCCAGGCGTTCGGAGCGGAACGTTCGCGATCTACCGACCACAGTTGAAAAGGAGAACTACCCCGATTACTACCTTCAGAACTTTCACCATCAAACCGATGGGTACCTGAGCGATCACTCAGCATCGCTCTATGACCTGCAGGTCGAAATCCTGTTTAACGGCACCGCCGATCCCATGCGGCGGCGAGTGATCAAGCCTCTCCTGCAGGGGCTACGGGCCTTTGAGGGACGCTCCAGCAGCTCCATGCGGGTCCTGGACGTGGCCACGGGCACGGGACGCACCCTCTACCAGCTGCGAGCTGCTCTGCCCCAAGCCCAACTGGTTGGTCTGGACCTTTCCTCGGCCTACCTGCGCCAAGCCAACCGCTGGCTCTCCCAGCGACCATCGGAATTGCCACAACTGGTCCAGGGCAATGCGGAGTCGATGCCCTTCGCAGAGTCGAGCATGCAGGGGGTGACCTGCGTCTTCTTGATGCACGAACTGCCGGCTGAAGCAAGGCAGGCCGTGATCGAGGACTGCTTCCGAGTGCTCGAGCCCGGTGGAGTTCTGGTGCTCGCCGATTCGGTTCAACTGGCCGACTCGCCACAATTTGAGGTGGCGATGGACAACTTCCGTCGCGTCTTCCACGAGCCCTACTACCGCGACTACATCAGCGATGACATCGATGCACGCCTGAGCGCTGCTGGTTTCAGCGGCATCCGTGCCCAGTCCCATCTGATGACACGGGTCTGGACTGCCACCAAGCCCTGACACAGGGCTAGCCATCGCCTGCAAAGTCCATAGGGTCTTCAAAACCGAAGCCCCGGATGAGCAATCCTTTCAAGGTGCGATGGCTAATGGGCTGGACCTTCCAAACCGTCTTCATGGAAGGGGCTGTTCAAGTGGAAGCACGAGGGTTCGGGATTTGCCTGCGCACTCCCCTGCGCCACAACGAAAGCCCGACCGTTGCAGCCGATCGCCTCGTCCTGGCAGAAGATCGCCGGCGCCGTGCTCTCCATGCCGCCTGGCTGCGGGGAGAAAAGCTCAGTCAGGCCACCGATCAGAACCAACCCATGGGTGATAGCGCTGAACTGGATCCCAGCTCAAGACCAGCGGCGCGTTCTCTGATCCAGGTCACGGCTTGAGCCGGGTGTTCAGCGCTTCAGGAGGACTGCCAGAAGCGCGCCAACACCACCCCAACGCAAAAACTGCCAGAGGGCACGCTCTCCCCAGACGGTGGATTGCAGGGGACTTGGCAGTGGATCCAGGAGTCGCTGAGCCGCCGCTAGACGTTGACGGAGGCGGCGGGCCTGGAGGCTTTCGTCAGCAGCATCAAGTCGTTCAGCCGCTGAAACTGTCGCCAGCACGTTGGCCAGCTGATGCAGCCAGCGAATTGGCTGATACGGGGAACGCGGTCGCTGTTGCATGGCGTCAGGATGACCTGGTCCGAACGGATCCGTCCAGTGCAGGCTCAACAGGCAAAGCAAAATCCCCGGGAATGGCCCCTGGAGAGTCAGCAGCTGGCACAAGCTCTGCACCACAAACTGGCAATCGGAAACCAGGACTGGCATGCCCTGAAGGGACAGCCGCAGCGGCGGGCAGCAGAACAGCTCACCGCGGCGCTCGTGCTGCTGCTTGACCGCGAGAACAGTCCAGCTGCAGCCAGTGTCAGTCCCCAGCGACGAGAGGCGACGGCCCTGGTGGAGAGTGCCCTCGGATGGCTGAAGGGTGACCTCAAAGACCCCGGGTGCCCCAGCCACGGTCACTAGAGCGGCGCCCTAGGCCCGGCGGATCGCCACCTGCACGCGATTACCTCTATGGCTCCAGCGCACATCTTCAAAGCACTGGTGGATCAAAAAGAAGCCCCGACCGGTGACGGCATCGAGTTGATCGGGAAGCATGGACTGCCGAGCGGCAGGAGGCACGCCAGGGCCTTCGTCTTGAACTTGAAAAACACACCAGCGCGGAGTCAAGATTCGGCGGACACGCACGCACTTGAGCGGGTCATTGCCGTTGCCATGGCGCACGGCGTTGACCAACACCTCTTGGAGGCCCAGCTGCAGGCTTGCCAGTTGCTCTGCACTCTGAATCGGCTCTAGCAACAGCTCCAGGAGCGGAGCGAGGTGCAGAGTCGATGGGGTGATGTAGTCAGCCCAACGCAGCGCCATGGAGCCCCAGAGAGGGGAACAGCGAATGAATTGACACTACCCCTGAGTGAGGGGCTGTGCCTCAGGAAGGAACGCGTTGTTGCACCCCTGGATGGGATAGCAAGGCGTCCATCAGGCGAACTCCCCTCAGCTGGTTCACCAGGGGCATATGCCCCTCAGGGGCTTCCAGGGTCCAGGTAAAGGCTTTGGGGTATCGGGTCCAAATTCCCGCTTGCTTCCAGCCAATCCGCGGCCAGAGCTGCTCCCAGCGGTTACCCAGGCTGCGCAGAAGGCGCAGTTGGACGGAGAAACCAAAGCGGGCTTGGGAGTAGGTCACCCACAGACGGTCGAGGCCTCCGAGATCAACGGCGGCCATCGGCGGCACCTCGGAGTAGTAGACGTACCCCCGCTTTTCGGCGGCGGGTCCGGCCAACTGACGAAGGTGCTCGCTTGTCAGCCGATCCGCTTCTTCAAAGTCCTGGCGGATTAACGCCAGCTGCAAAGGGACGTAATCCAGCCCCTGACCGCTGGTCACCGCTAGCCAACCGTCTGGATAGCGGGCCCAGAAGGCCTGGGCCAGAGCATCGTCTTGCGAGACCAACAGCTGAATCAAGCAACCGCAGGCCCAGTCATCGCCCGTGGCATCCCAGCGATCGATCTGATCGGCAATCAAGGGACGACACTCGCTGCTGCGCTTGAGGACTTGCGGCAGCAAGGTGCGGCGCTGACGAGGAGCGCTGCTGAGAAAGCGCTCAATCAACTGGTCAGCGCTGAGCGTGGTGGTGACGGGTGGTCCGGAGAGCATGGAAAAGGGCTGACCTGACGCTGGCCTGACAGCGTTGGCCCACTATGTCAGGCATTGCAGTCGCATAGCGGCAAGAGCCCAACCAGGATCAACGCCATGGCCGAACGGCAATCCATCGAGGCCTTCTTGCAAAGCCAAGGACCTGTGGTGGATGTCCGCGCTCCAGCGGAATTTGAAAAGGGCCACATCCCTGGTGCCCAGAACCTGCCACTGTTCAGCGACCTCGAGCGAGCCGAGGTCGGAACGACCTACAAGCAACAGGGGCGAACGGCTGCTGTTCAATTGGGGCTTTCCCTGGTGGGGCCAAAGCTGGCGCCCTTGGGGAAGACGTTGCAGCAGTTGGGTAGCCGTTGCCCAGGCCAGCCCCTCAGGATCCACTGCTGGCGAGGCGGGATGCGCTCGGGGAGCATGGCCTGGCTCGCTGAAACCCTCGATCTGCACGCTGTGGTGCTCGAAGGCGGCTACAAGAGCTATCGACGCTGGGTTCTCGAGCTGATGGAGCAGCCATGGCCCATTCAGCTTCTGGGCGGGAAAACGGGTACGGGAAAGACTGATGTGTTGGTTGAGCTGGCGAAGAAAGGGGTCGCCGTCGTGGATCTCGAGGGGCTAGCCCATCACCGCGGCAGCAGCTTCGGAGGCTTGGGCCTTCCTCCCCAACCGAGCACAGAGCATTTTGAGAATCGGATCGCCGCGGTCCTCAAGCAGCAGCGATCGGCAGCGCAGATTTGGCTCGAAGCGGAGAGCATTCAAGTTGGACGCTGCCGAATTCCAGCCGGGCTTTGGCGACAGATGCAAAAAGCACCGCTTCTGGAGATCACCAGACCCGTTGAAGAGCGCCTGGATCAGCTCGTGGCCGTCTACGGCGTGCAAGATCCTGAGGCCTTAGCCGATGCAACCCAGCGGATCGCTCGGCGCCTCGGTCCCCAACGCACGAAGACAGCCCTCGATGCAATCGCAGAGCGTGACTGGCATGGGGCCTGTGCCCAGATGCTCGATTACTACGACCGCTGCTACGACCATGAGCTCGAGGGGCATGGCCAGGCTGAGCAAGCCAGCCAACGCGAACGGATGGATTTGGCAGGGTTGACCGCGGCGGAAGCCGCCGAACGACTCATCAACAGCGGAGCCGCAGCCAGATCGCCTGAGCATCATCACTAGGATCAGCCTTTGCGAAGACGGGCGATGGCCGCGATCCAGTTTTTCCCCGGTGTGGACGAGCCGGTCGTGCCCGATATCCGTATGACCCGTTCTCGCGATGGCCGCACTGGCCAGGCGATTTTTGTCTTCGATCAGCCCCAGGCCCTCTCGCCCGAGAGCATGGCTGACATTGGTGGCATGTACCTGATCGACGAAGAAGGTCAGATGGTGACCCGTGATGTGAACGCGAAGTTCGTGAACGGCAAGCCCGCGGCTCTGGAAGCGACTTACACCTGGAAAACCACCGAAGATTTCGAGCGGTTCATGCGCTTCGCCGAGCGCTATGCCCAGGCCAATGACCTTGGCTTTGCCCAGAAGAACAAGGATGAGGCTGGCGAAGGGGACGCCAACTGAATTCAATCGCCGTAATCGGCGCTAAAACAACACGAGTTGGCCTCCCCTTTTGAGATTCGGCCAGTGGCTCGGAGTAATGGCCACGGCAGTGGCGCTGCTACTGCTGTGGAGCCTGCGAGAGGTCCTCGTCCTTGTCTTTGCCGCTGTGGTGCTCGCCATGGCGGTCTGCACCCTGGTGGGTGTAGCCCAAGAACGTCTGCGATGTAGCCGTCCGCTGGCGCTTCTGGTCAGCCTCAGCGGCTTGCTGCTGGTGGCTGTGGTCACCATTGCCGTCGTCATTCCCCCCTTCATCGCGCAGTTCCAAGAACTGCTGATCCAGCTGCCGGCGGCTCTGCAGTTGGCCGTGCAGCTCCTGCGCAGGAGCCTCGATCAGAGCAGTCAGATGCTCTATGGACGTGAGGCGCTGCAATGGTTACAGCAGAGCTGGCAAAACCAGGGCTCCGGAAGCCTTGATCCAACGGAAGGACTGCTGAAACTGCTGGGGATTGCCGGGAACCTCGGAAGTGGCTTGTTGGAGTTGTTCTTTGTGATCGCCGTCAGCTTGATGGTGTCAATCCAACCCACTGCCTATCGGGAGATTGCGGTCCTGATGGTCCCGTCTTTTTACCGGCGGCGATTCCGAGACGTGCTCTCGCTTTGTGGCGAGGCCCTGAGCAGCTGGATGGCCGGAGTACTAATCAGCTCGCTCTGCGTCGGTGTGTTGGCCGCCATTGGCCTCTCGCTATTGGGGGTGAAATTGGTGGCGGCCAATGCTCTTTTGGCGGGTCTGTTGAACATCATTCCCAACGTCGGACCAACCCTGAGCACGGTCTTTCCGATGTCGGTCGCGCTGCTCGATTCACCCGTCAAAGCACTACTGGTCTTGCTGCTCTATGTGGTGATCCAACACATCGAGAGCTACCTGATCACCCCTTCGGTGATGCACCACCAGGTGAAGTTGTTGCCTGGGCTGACCTTGATCGCTCAGTTCCTCTTCACGGTCATCTTTGGTCCTCTCGGTCTGCTCTTGGCGCTGCCCATGGCGGTCTGCCTGCAGGTTGTCGTGCGAGAGGTACTGATCCAGGACGTCCTCAACGGCTGGGAGCTCCCTGTGGGTGGGCGGCCATGACACCACGCAGTTTGCTGCTGCTGCTCTCCCTGGTGGTCCTTGGGCTCCTCGCCTGGCAACTGCGTTGGGTGCTGATGGTGCTATTTGGCGCAGTGGTGCTGGCCGTGGCCCTGGATGTGCCGGTGAGCTGGCTGCGCAGGGTGGTCCGCTTAAGCCGTCCGCTGGCCCTGCTACTGGTCTTGATGGTTCTGGGCCTGCTGAGCTGGCAACTCGCAGAGCTGCTGCTGCCTGAACTGCTGGAGCAGCTCAACCAGTTGACCCAACTGGTTCCGGCCTTAATTGCGCGGCTTGCGGAACTGCTCGGCGGTGTCAGCGTTTTGGAAGGACTAGGTGGTCGACTCTCCGAGCTGATCACCATCGACAAGCTGCAGCCGATTGGCGCCCAACTGCTTGGCTTCGCCGGTGGCGCCGCCAGTGGAACGGTTCTGTTGCTGTTGATGGGTCTGCTGGCGATTCTCTTGGTGCTCGATCCACGCAGTCATCAGCGTCTGGTCCTGGCCCTGACGCCCGCCCACAGCCGAGCTTTGGTCCAGAACCTCCTCACCGAGAGCCGCCAGGCCTTGGGGGGCTGGCTGGCGGGGATGACCCTCTCGGCATCGGCGGTCTTCCTGCTGACCTGGGCTGGGCTGGCCGCCCTCAAGGTGCCATTGGCCCTCTTGAGCGGGCTGCTCTGCGGCCTGCTCACCTTTGTCCCCACCATCGGACCGACCCTGGCAAGCCTGTTGCCTGTGGCGGTCTCCCTGTTGATCTCGCCAACCCTGGCCGTTCAAGTCATCGTGCTGCGCTTGGTGCTGCAAAACGGGGAGGCCTTCCTACTCACCCCGCTGTTGCTCAGCAGAACGGTCAACCTCTTGCCCACCGTGGCCCTCATGGCCCAACTCAGCCTGGGGGCACTGCTGGGCTTGCCCGGGGTGCTGCTTGCCCTGCCACTTGTGGTCGTGCTCCAGGTCTTCTCCCAACGGGTGCTGGTGGAGCAGGTCATGGACCGTTGGACCTGATCAGCGCCGCGGCTGACGGGATTGACGCATGAGGGTCGGGGTCAGCAAGAGCACGGTCACCGCCAAAAAGTGAAAGCGGGGTATCGCTAGCAAGCTGATCCAGGTGAAATGCTCAGCGAGGAGCTTCAGTTCAGAGCGCAGATCCCAAAGGGCAATGGCGGCGAGAAGAAGTGGGGCCCAGGGAATGCGACGCGTCATCGTCGCGAGAGCACGGGCAGCAGGGTCGGAGCAATCCCAATACTCGACCAGCTGCCGACCCCGATGCCGATGGTCAGGGCCACGGCAAACCAGAACAAGCTGCTGCCGCCAAAGAGGAGCAACGACACCAGAGGCAAAAGGGTGGTGAAGGAGGTGTACAGAGAGCGGGTCAATGTGGCATCAACAGCTGCATCGACCTGCTCAAGCAGTGTCAGACCCTGCAGCGCGCGTTTTTGCTCTCGGATCCTGTCAAAGACGACCACCGTGTCATTCACCGAGTAGCCCGCCACGGTGATCAGAGCCACGGCAAAGAGGGAATTCACTTCGATGCCACTGATCAAACCAAGCCAAGCAAAGACCCCACAGGTGATCACGATGTCGTGGGCGAGGCACAGCAGGGCCAGGCCCGCAAACACCCCGTCGTAGCGGAAGCTGATGTAAGCCGCGATCGCCGCAAAACTGACCAACAGGGAAATCAAGCTGCCCTTGAGCAGCTGAGAACCAAGGGTGGGGCCGATGGTGTTAATCGAGACCTGCTGCGGATCGACCGTGCCGATCACTGGAACCAGGCCCTGGATCAGGGCGCGGGTCTGTTCAGGCTCAAGATCCGGCAAACGCAGATCCACGGAACGACCGCGATCCAAGACCTGAACACCTGCATTCGACAGCTGAGGAGCGGCTTGTCCTGCCACCTCCGGCAGCGTGAGCGAACGCAACTGTTGACGAACGTCGGCGGCCTTGAGACCAGAGCAGTCAGCACCGCCGCAAGTGCGCTGGATCTCCACTTGAGTACCACCGGTGAAGTCCAAACCGGGCTTCAGGGGAGCTGCGATGCGAGGGTTGCTCCAACACAGAGCCATGCCGACCAGGCTCAGCAGAACCGCCAAAGCGGAGGCCAGCCAGCCCTGACGGCGGATGCGGCTGATGCGAAAGCGGGGAGCGGGGGCGGCCACGGCGGTCGAGGGGTCGGACATCAGGAGGCCTGGGCAGGAAGCTGAGACTGGGGCAGGAAGTTGGTGGAACGGCGGAGGGCGGGATAGCCCATCAACAGCCGCAACAGGGTGCGGGTGCAGGTCAGCGCAGTGAAGAGGCTGAGCACCAAACCAATGCCCAATGTCACCGCAAAGCCCTTAACCAGACCCGTTCCCAGAGCAAACAAGGCCACGCAACTGATCAGGCCGGTGATATGGCCATCCAGGATTGAGGAGAAGGCCAGCGAGAAGCCCGCATCAATCGAGCGAATCAGGGTGTTCCCGCGCCGCAATTCCTCTTTGACCCGCTCAAAGATCAGCACGTTGGCATCAACAGCGATACCAACCGAGAGGATGAAACCGGCGATCCCAGGCAACGTGAGGGTGACCGGAATCAGGGCATACATCGCCAGGTTGAACAGGGCGTAGAGCGCCAAGGCCACGACGGCGACCGCGCCAGGCAAGCGGTAAACAACCACCATGAAGACGGCCACCAGGGCCAGACCGAGGAGAGCCGCCTGCAGGCTGCGTTGGACGTTCTCACTACCGAGCGTGGCACCAATGGTGCGCTGCTCGATCACTTCGACCGGCAACGGCAGTGAGCCGCCTCGGAGCTGAACCTCAAGGTCCCGGGCCTCTTCAGCGCTGAAGTTGCCCGTGATGCTTGCAGCACCTCCGCTGATGCCGGCGGGCTTGAACTCAGGACCAACACTGGCTTCGCTGATGGAG
Source organism: Synechococcus sp. W4D4 (assembly GCF_047716805.1). NCBI lineage: Bacteria > Bacillati > Cyanobacteriota > Cyanophyceae > Synechococcales > Synechococcaceae > Synechococcus > Synechococcus sp. W4D4. Next base: position 1,021,709 of record NZ_CP180404.1, read on the forward strand.
CGGCCGTCGAGAACGATGCCCAACAGACGCCCGCTGCCAGCAATGCTTTGGGTGAGTTGGGCGAATTTGCGGCCACCCTCGGTGTTGAAGCTCAACGTCACATCCCAGGCGCTGCCGGCCTGGTTCTGCTGCCGACCAGCTCCGGTGAGGTCCTTACCGGTGAGAGCAGCGGGCTCGTAGAGGTCAACGATTTTGGTGTTGACCGCGGCCAGAAGGAGTTCCAACTGATCGATCTCACTGCTACCCGCCGGGGCGCTGACCCCAGCTTCACTCAGAAGCTGTGCCAGACCGTCCGCATCCAGGTCAGCCGCCTTCGCTTGATCCTGATCCTTGGAGCGACGCAAATTCAGTACGGCTTGGGCCTGGCGCTTGAGCTTCAGCAGACCGCTCATCTGCTGTTCAGTGCCCGGCTTCTGAGCGCGAAATTCAAGAAGGGCCGTGGTACCCAGAACCTTGGCGGCACGGCTGGGATCCTGCTCGCCGGGTAGTTGCAGCAGCAGCTGATCGTCACCGATGGTCTGGAGGGTGGATTCACTCACACCGAGACCATTGATGCGGCGGTCCAGCACGTCCTTGACAGCCTCCAATTGCTCGCTCTGGACGCGCTTAATCGCGCCAGCTGGCATGACCTGCAGGGTCAGCTGACTGCCACCACGCAGGTCAAGGCCCAATTGCAGTGGGAAGGAGGTCAGAACGGCTCCGGCGGCAAAAGCCAGGGCCAGGATCAGGGCAAACCACCCCTGTTGACGTGCCATCTCAGACCTGGCCAGCCTTAAGCGCTTTGGCCGCTTCCACGATCTGGTGCGGCTGAATGATCGTCAGATTTTCGAGGGTGCCGTTGTAAGGAGTCGGGATGTCCTGGGAGGACAGGCGGATGGGGCGTGCATCGAGATCGTCGAAGCAGTGCTCGGTGATCAGAGCGAGCAGCTCGGCGCCAATGCCACCAGTCTTCATGCATTCCTCGACCACCAAGACCTTGTGGGTCTTGCGAATCGAGCGGGAGATGGTCTCCATGTCAAAGGGCTTCAGGCTGATCAGGTCGATCAGCTCAACGCTCACACCCTCCTTTTCCAGCTGCTCCACGGCCTTGAGGCAGTGGTGGCGCATGCGGGAGTAGGTGAGGATCGTGACGTCGCTGCCTTCCTTGACCAAGTCGGCCTGATCCAAGGCACAGGTGTAGTCGCCCTCAGGGATCTCTTCAGAGAGGTTGTAGAGCAGAACGTGCTCGAAGAAGAGAACGGGGTTGTTGTCTCGAATCGCCGCCTTCATCAGGCCCTTGGCGTTCGTCGGGGTGCTGACCGCCACGATCTTGATGCCAGGCACCGCGTGGAAATAAGCCTCAAGCCGCTGGCTGTGCTCAGCACCAAGTTGACGGCCGACACCGCCAGGGCCACGGACCACAGAAGGGATCGTGAAGTTGCCGCCACTGGTGTAGCGCAGCATCCCCATGTTGTTGGAGATCTGGTTGAACGCAAGCAGCAGGAAGCCCATGTTCATGCCTTCGACGATGGGGCGAAGGCCCGTCATGGCAGCACCAACCGCCATGCCGGTGAAGGCGTTCTCAGCAATCGGGGTATCCAGGACCCGCAGTTCGCCGTACTTGTCGTAGAGATCCTTTGTGACCTTGTAGGAACCGCCGTATTGGCCGACGTCTTCCCCCATCACGCAGACATGGGGATCACGGGCCATCTCTTCGTCGATGGCCTCACGCAGGGCGTTGAAGAGAAGGGTCTCTGCCACGGTTGAAAAGCGGGTCCGGCACTGGACCGGGGTGGGGCCAACCTATCTCAACCGCCTGCGGCGAAGGTCAGCAATAACAACACCGACAACAGCATTCCTGGTGAAAGGAGCAGCACCAGCAGCTGCAGGTCGTGGCCGGTCATGACGAGGAGGGGCAGCCCGTGACCAGAGGCTAGGGGGTTTCTTCGGCTTGTTTCCAACCCGGTAAGAGGCTGCGGATAAATGTCAGAAACAACCCCAAGCCAACAAAGGCAAAGGTGAACGTCGCCAGAAAGCTCATGCCGACCGCCAAGGTCTTCAGGAACACCGCGATGCTCTGAGCAAAGCCGGCTTCGTAATGGGGAGGATGCTCGGCGTAGTAGCCGACGACCTTGCCGGCCAACTGCAGAGCAAGCCAGCCCAAACCAAAGCTCGTCAACGAACCGCTCAAGAAGCTGATCGGACCCTTGCGCGGCCTCTGGGAGATCTGACCTTCGCTTGTCTGCTGAGCACTGGCGAGGTCTTGGCTGTCGCTTTGGGTCTCACTCACGCGGGGTGCATGGGGATGCGTTCAGACCAGCGTGGCACCAGAGCCCGTGCAACGGCACACCCAGAACGCAAAGCCAGCGGCCTCCAGGGCAGCGGCCAGCTGCTGCTGGGCCCGGGTAGCGGCCTCATGATCTGCGAACAACGCGAACATGCTCGGACCAGAGCCACTCATCGACACCGCCAGAGCAGCATCAGCGCGCCGAAGGATCGATAGACCCTGACGCACGCTGGCCACCTCAGGCTCCACCACCTTCTGAAGATCGTTACGAATCTCTTGAAGCGGACCTTCGCCGCTCAATCCCGTCAGCAGGGCTGCCTGACGCAGGGCCCGGCGGCGCTGCTCAAACTCCGCCTCACCTGAGAGATAGCTCGCCCCGAATTGCTCGCGGCACTGCTTGTAGGCCCAGGGGGTTGAGACGCTCGAGTCGGGATGCTTGATCAACAGCACCCCCAGGGAGGGGGGCTTGGCCAGGCCAGCGGATTCCAGGACCTCTCCCCGTCCAAAGCAGAGCTGGGTTCCACCATCGATACAGAACGGCATGTCCGAACCGAGCTCAGCGGCCATGGCTGAGAGCTGCGCGCTGCTGAAGCCACAGCCCCAAAGGGTGTTCAGCCCCACCAGGGCCGCCGCACCGTTGCTCGAGCCTCCGGCCAGACCAGCACCAATCGGAATGCGCTTGGTCAGCTCCATGGCGACGCCCAGCTCCGGTAAGCCAACCCGCTGTTTGATCAGCTCCGCCGCCTTGACAATGAGGTTGTTGCCGTCGGTCGGAAGGTCCGCTCGGTCGCAGCGCAGGGTCACCGCCCCATCAGCCGTGGGACGAAGGCTGAGGTTGTCCGCCAAATCCAAGGTCTGCATCACCATCGCCAGCTCGTGAAAGCCGTCGGGGCGCAGGCCCAGCACCTCGAGATGCAGGTTGATCTTGGCGGGGGCGCTGACCTGCAGCTCTGCCATGGCGAGGTTGCGTGAGTTAGGAGATCAGCCGATTCAAGCCCGCCGCCAGGCGCACCCAACGCTCTGGCGACACCTCCTGAGGACGCTGCTGCAATTCAATCTCGGCTTCATCCGTCAGACCCTGCAACTGCTCGGCTTCCACCAGTCCGGAGAGGGTGTTGCGGAGCATCTTGCGACGGGCAGCAAAGCAGCGCCGCAGGAGCATCTCCACCGTTTTGGCCAGAGCAGGATCCAACCGTTGCTCCACCGGCAGGGGGTCGAGCGCCACCACCTCACTCATCACCTTCGGCGGCGGTTGAAAGCAGCGGGGGGGCACCGGGCAGACCGTGTTGCAGTGCGCCAACAACTGCATGCGCACACTCAGCGCCGAGAAGGCACTGCTACCGGGACGCGCCCGGATGCGCTCACCCACCTCCTGCTGCACCAACAGAACCAAGCGGCGATAGGGCCGGGCCACCGGGTTATCGAGGCGACCAACCAGGCGCTCCAACAGCGGGCCTGTGATGTTGTAAGGGATGTTGGCGACCACGGCTGTGGCCTCGGGTAATTCGACGGCCAGCACATCCCCTTCGGTCAGAGCAAAGCGGGGGTTGGCTCCAAAGCGCTCCTGCAGCCCAGCCACCAAATCACGATCCAGCTCAACCGCACGAACCCCGCTGGCGGAGGACTCCAACAGCCGCTCCGTCAGTGCTCCACGGCCGGGTCCGACCTCAAGCACCGTGTCAGCGGAGGTCAAGTCAGAGGCATTGAGGATCTGATCGAGCACGGACTGGTCCTTCAACCAGTGCTGGCCAAAGCGTTTGCGGGCGCGATGGGCCGCGAAGGACATCAGTTGGGGTGCAGGCCTCCCTCCACATTGCTCCAAGCCCGGCCCGATCAAAGCCAAGGCATCCAACGCACGGGCACACGACTGGGGGGAAGCGGAACCAAGGCACAGATCCATTCCCAGCGGCAGTCCTGATACGCGGGATGCAGCTGCAACCACAGGTTCAAGGTCGTTTCAAGCCGCCGCCGCTTGGCGCCCTTCAGGGCAGCCACCCCCCAGCCATCCCGCCCTCGACAGGCTCGCCCCTTGACCTCAACCAACAGCAGGCGCTGAGGTTTGTGGAGGAGTAAGTCCAATTCACCCCAACGGCAGCTCCAGCGCTGCTCCAGCAGAGTCCAACCCGCAGCCTGCAGCAGACGCAGGGCCCGCTGTTCAGCCCAATCCCCTCGCCTTTGAGAAGCGGAGCGTCCCATGGCATCGGCCGCAGTCTGCACTGCTCTTGAGGCTTCCCCGACCTCCGGCCCTTGCGCTCCATCACTGCCCAGCGACGGACTGGGCCGTTCACCGCAACCCCAAACCGTCTGCATCAAGGCACCCTGCCTAGGGTTGCTCGATACCGGCTCTCCACCATGCGTCGCTTCTTCCGGTCACTGCTCTGCCCCGCGCTGTTGGCTCTGCTGATCAGTGCTGCAGTTCTGCCTGCCCAACCGGTGCAGGCGGCCATGGACTACGCCAAGCAAGTGCTGATCGGCCATGACTTCGCCGGAGTTGACCTGCACGGCGCCACCTTCAATCTGACGAACCTGCGGGAAGCTGATTTCCAAGGGGCCGACCTGCGCGGCGCCAGCCTCTATGGCGCCAAGCTGCAGGACGCCAACCTCGCCGGCGCCGACCTCAGTGACGCCACCCTCGATTCGGCCGTCCTCGATGGAACGGACCTACGCAACGCGGTGCTGGAAAACGCTTTTGCCTTCAACACACGGTTTAAAGATGTCCTGATTGAAGGGGCGGACTTCACCAACGTTCCCTTCCGCGGCGACGTGCTGAAAACCCTCTGCGCCAGCGCCAGTGGCACGAACCCCATCACCGGTCGCGCCACCAAAGACACCCTTGAGTGCAGCTGAGGCCGGCCCGCCATGAGCTTCGACGCCCGCAGCCTGGAGCGCCTCCAAGAACTGGGGCGATCGCTCCCCAAGCCCCTACCCAAACCAGAGAGCAGCAGCGAGCCGAAGGGCTCATCCGGCAAACGCCATCGCGTTGAAACCGAGACGAATCCCCAAGCTCTCTTTGGCGAGTTGATGAAGGCCAGCGAGGACGGCACCGTTCCGCCCCATCTGATGGATCGCCTGCGCCAGAGCGAAACCGATCAAGAACGGAAGCGCCAAGCCGCCCAGCGGGATCAACTTCAGGCCCTGCAAAACCGGACCAACCGCAACCCAACCGGCTTACAAGCACAAGGCAAACCCCAGGAACTCCGGCCGAACCAACAGCGCCGCCGCCCCGCCACGAGCGAAGAACAGGATCTCTATGTGGCCTTCCAGCAACTTCTCCTGGAAGGGGACGAGGAAGACCAAGTCACCCCATAAGTAGTACAGGCGAACTATCCTGCAGGGGTTCCTGCGGCGCCCGTGGCCTTGCCAGCTTCCCTGTCATCCGACGGTCCGCTGCAGCTGTTGGGCCCACTGCGGGATGAGCCCCTGGGGCTGAGGCTGCCCCTCGCCGCCAGCACCGTGGCCGCTGGCTTCCCCAGCCCGGCCGATGACTACATCGATGTCGGCATCGACCTGAACGAAACCCTGATCCGGCACCCCAGCAGCACCTTCTTTCTGCGGGTGAGCGGCGATTCAATGGTCGATGCCGGAATCCAGCACGGTGATCTCTTGGTGGTGGACCGCAGCCTCGAGGCCAGGCCGGGCCACATCGTCGTGGCCGTGCTCGATGGCGCCTTCACCTTGAAGCGTCTGGCCCGCCACCAAGGCCGGCTGCGGCTCGAGGCAGCCAACAGCGCCTATCCCCCCTTGGAACTGCACCACTGCGGCGACGTGCAGATCTGGGGCGTGGCGATCCACGCCATTCACAGCCTCTCCACCCATGGCTGATGCCCTCGGGCTGATCGATGCCAACAACTTCTACGCCAGCTGTGAGCAGGCCTTCGATCCAGCGCTCCTGGGCCGTCCCGTCGTGGTGCTCTCCAACAACGATGGCTGTGTGGTCTCCCGCAGCAGTGAGGCCCGGCAACTCGGCATTGGCATGGGCAAGCCCTACTTCCAGATCGCCGAACAGCTCCAGCAGCACGGTGTGATCGTGCGCAGTTCCAACTACGCCCTCTACGGCGACATGAGCCAACGGCTGATGAGCAGCCTGGAGCCCTTCGTCGCCGACCTGGAGGTCTATTCGATCGACGAAGCCTTCATTCGTCTGCCGAGGCCCCAAAACGGTGACCTGATTCCCTGGGCCAGTGCCCTGCGTAGCCGGATTCGCCACAACCTGGGGTTGCCCATTGCCATCGGTCTCTCCACCAGCAAGGTGCTGGCCAAAGTGGCGAACCACATCGCCAAGGGGGATCGGCAACACGCGGGGGTTTTTGATCTCAGCCCACCCGAAGAGACCACAACCTGGCTGAAACAAACACCGGTGGAGGAGATCTGGGGTGTCGGCCGGCGCTTGAGTCGCTGGTGCCGGCTGCGGGGTGTCAGCACGGCGCAACAACTACGGGACATGCCCAGCGGAGAACTACGGGCCAAAGCCGGGGTGGTGGGTCTGCGCCTGCAACTGGAACTGCAGGGCATCAGCTGCCTACCGCTGGAGCAGCAGGCCGGGGACAAGCAGGAAACCTGCGTCAGCCGCAGCTTCAGCCGGCCCGTCACAACCGAAGAGGAACTGCGCCAAGCCATCGCCAACTACGTCAGCCGCGGAGCGGAGAAGTTGAGGCGGCAACGGCAACGGGCCGGACGGCTCACGGTCTTTGCCCGCACGAGTCCCTTTGCCTCTGGCTTCTACAGCCAGGCCGCCAGCGTCAGCCTGCCCCTCGCCAGCAACGACACCGGCGTCCTGCTGCAGGCAGCCTGCCAGATGGTCCCCAGTCTTTATCGGCCCTACAAACGCTTTGCGAAGGCCGGAATCCTGCTGCAGGAGCTGCAACCCGAAAGTCAGTTGCAACACCACCTGCTGCAACCGCTCAGTGGCACCGAGCAGCAGCGGCGGGAGGCCCTGATGGCCAGCATTGACGATCTGAACCGCCGCCATGGCCGCGGAACAGTGCAGTGGGCCGCCTGCGGCCTACAGCCCGCTTGGTTCATGCGACGGGAGCAACTCTCCCGGGCCGCCACCACCCGACTCAGCGACCTCCCCACAGTCTGGGCGCGCTAAGGAGACTTAACAGCGCCGTATTTCGCGGTGCTCTGTTTCACGCAGAAGGTTTTTGCCTCCTCGATGGAGTCGAGCTTCTCGATGCGCTCGGCAACGCAGTTGCAGGTGTCTTGAACCATGCCAGGCGGCGGAGTTTTACCCGCGGCCTTGAAGTCCGCATTCATCGCCCTGGAGCACTGGTTCTGAATGATCTGAACGACCATGTTCTGCGCCGAGACAGGCACGGCAACAAACAGGCTGCTGCCGCTAAGAACAGCCACACCGGCGGCGCGAGTCGCGAGTGAACGGACGTCAGTCAGGGGAGAGACCGGAGAGCTTCAACCTTGTGATAGCGACGGTGGGCAGGAAAGAACAGAGCTGTAGGGAAAGGACATTGCGCCCTAAGCCGGCTGAGCGTCCTGGGACTCAGCAACGACGTCTTCAAAACTGGCCCGCCGCTGAGAATCGAGGTGGTCAATATGTTTTCGCTCGTTGTAATAGAGGTCCTGGAAACGCAGGGCATCGCTGTTGAGCTCGGCAAACATCGCTTCGATGCGGGTTTCCATATCGGAGCTCTCGGCCTCCGCCTCAGCGGGCGGAGCCTGGGAGTCATCCAGCAACCGGGCAATGCAGCGCTCCAGGGTCTCCAACCGCTGACTGCTCCAGGCATCCAGGAGGTGACGGGCACGCTTCATGCTCCGCTGGCGTTCCAACGCCGCGGTGGCACCCCGCAGTTGCAGGGGAGGGTTGCTTAGAGATAAACGCTGAACGTCACTGGGCTCCAGCAGTGGTGTGAGACGAGCGAGCAATTCCGTAGACAGTCCTGAGTCGGGATCGTCCGCAAGCAGAAGCTGATCGCTCAGCAGGCGCGGCAGATCCAGATCGGTCAACTCCATGCCGGGATCGCTGCCCCGGTTGATCGCCTCCAGTCGTCCGACACCGAGGTTGTCCTCCTCCAAGGAGCTGATCACAGCCCAGAGCTGGCGGTGATGGGCAATGGCGAAATCATCAAGCTCACGGCGCCGCAACTCGGCGCGAATCGGACCGCGATAGGTCGGGCAATGGAGGTAGAGCCGCAGGACCTCCGCTTCGGCCCGCTCCCGCAGACCCGCCTCACCGGGCTGCTCCCAACGGCGGGAGCGGCCATGCCAGCGCTGACCTTTGACCTGCTGACGCAGATCGTCCTCCAACTGCAGCGCGAGCCGGGCCTGTCCGCCACTGAGACGCTCGGCCACCTGCTGCAGGTAGCGGGATCGAACGGCGCTGGCAGGCAGCTTGCCCAGCAGGGCTACCAGGTCGGTTACCGCCTTTTGAAACTGATCGGCCTTGCTGAGATCGCAGCCGTGCAGAACCTGGTCGATCTGCCAATCGAGCCAAAGGGGAGATTGATCAAGCAGAGAGCGGTAATCCGCTGCTCCGTGCACCTTCAGAAATTCGTCGGGGTCCTTACCGCTGGGCAGGTGCAGAACCCGCAGCTCCAACTGGCCCTGGAGAGCCAGTTGCTCGACTTCGCCGATGGCGCGCTGGGCGGCACGGACCCCAGCACCATCGGCGTCAAAATTCAGTATCAGCCGCTTGCCATCACAGCAACGGCAAAGCTGGGTGATCTGCTGATTGCTCAGGGCCGTGCCAAGGGCCGCCACCGCATTGGTGATCCCAGCGGCATGGAGGGCAATCACGTCGAAGTAGCCCTCGACCACAACGGCGCGATCCGCCTTGCGAATCGCATTGACCGACTTGTCGAGGCCAAACAAATGTTTGCCTTTCTCGAAGACCTCGGTCTCCGGAGAGTTGAGGTACTTGGGCTCACCACCATCGAGGCTGCGGCCACCAAAGCCAATGATGCGGCCCTGGCGATCCGCAATCGGGACCATCACCCGATGGCGAAAGCGGTCGTAAAAGCCATCCCCCCCGCGGCGTGGCACCACAAGGCCTGCAGCCTCCAAGAGCTCCGGGCTCAGTCCCTCCACCTGCTGGAGATGGCTTAAGAGACCATCCCAACGCTCTGGGGCATAGCCCAGGCCAAAACTCTCGAGGGTGGCCTCATTGAGACCACGACTGGTCTTCAAATAATCCAGCGCAGCGGCTCCCTCAGGAGCACGCAGTTGCGAGCGAAACCAACCAGCAGCCAAAGAGAGGGCCTTGTGGAGCTGATCGCGGCGAGAGAGCTGCTGACGAAGGCGCTCCTGCTGGGGGCCCTCGAGGGTTTCGACGGGAAGCTGGTACTTACGCGCCAACTCCAGGACCACGTCACTGAAGCTCTGGCGCTGCAACTCCATCAAAAACTTGATCGAGTTGCCACCAGCACCGCAGGAGAAGCAGTAGTAGAACTGCTTGGCCGGTGACACCGTCATCGACGGTGATTTGTCGTCGTGGAAGGGGCAAACCCCGACGAATTCCCTGCCCTTCTTTTTGAGCACGACGTGCTCACCCACCACATCGACGATGTCAGCGCGCTCTTTAACGGCCTCGATCGTGCGGGGATGGAGGCGAGGGACTGACACGCTCCGGACGCAAGTGACGCTCCAGGATGGCAGGGCCAGCCTGTGGATGCTGTCCAGCACGCTGAGCTTCAGCCTGATGGGCGTTTGCGTCAAAGCACTGGGCGGACGGATCCCTGTGGCCGAGGTCGTCATGGCCCGCTCCGCCATCAGCCTGTTGCTCAGTGTGGTGATGCTGCGGCAGGCGGGGCTGGATCCCTGGGGACAGCGCAAAGGACTGCTGATCCTGCGGGGAGCCATTGGCACAGGAGCCCTCTTTTGCGTCTTCGCGGCTCTGGCAACACTGCCCTTGGCACCGGCCACGGTCCTTCAGTACCTGCAGCCCACCTTCACGGCACTGCTGGCCTGGTTGCTCTTGAAGGAACGGCTGGGAGCCAAGGTCTGGATCGCTGCTCTTCTGGGCTGGATGGCTGTGGTGATCCTCAGCAACCCAATGGAGCTCACGGGCATGCTTGGCCCACTCGGCAGCACATGGCTCGGGGTCCAGGCCTCGCCATTGCCCTTGGGGGGAGTTTTGCTGGCACTAGCGGGGGCGCTGCTATCCGCCTGCGCCTATGTCAGTGTCCGCGCCCTCGGTCGCACCGAGCACCCGCTGGTGATCGTCTTTTATTTCCCCTTGGTGGGATTGGTGCTCACCGCTCCCATGGTCCTGCTGCAGCCGGTTTGGCCAAGCAGCTGGGAACTCTTAGCCCTGGTTGGTGTGGGTCTGTTCACGCAGCTGGGACAGATCGGAATCACGAAGGGACTTCTTGGGATGCCGGCCGCACGGGCGACGGCCATGAGCTATGGACAGGTCCCGCTGGCGGCCCTTTGGGGCTGGCTCCTGTTCCAGGAGCCCTTGGACCCTGACACCACCACAGCAGCGATCCTGGTGCTGACCGCGACGCTCTTGAGCCTGAAGCCCGAGCGACGCAAGTCCGCTTAGGTCTGTTCTCCCTTCAAGGGCAGGGGGTAGGTCAACCAGTCCTGGGTTGCTCCGTCTTCGCTGCCGCTGGGGCGAGCCAAGCGCCAACTCTGGCCTCGCTCGCCCCGCTGCAGATAGAGGTCAAAGGCGCTGTCAACACGGATGGGGTCCCCTGCGAGGCGCCAATCAAAACGGCCACTGAGATGGATGCCCTTGCCGCCACCGATAGGAAGGCTCTCCTGGGACTCCACGCGAACGCGACTGACCTGCGGCGGACCAGCGGCATCCAAGGTCAGGGCATCGGCGATCGAGCGTTGGGTCAGGTCGATCTGGAGTGCCAGAGCCGAGAGCAACACCTTTTGGGGCGGCTGCCCGGAACCGACACATCCCCCGAGCCCCAGGCCCAGTACGGCCGTCAACAGCAGGGCGAAACCCCAACTCAACAGGCGGGAAAGTGGTGCAAGGCGATCAGCCTGGGTGGTCAGACCGGGCAGCATGGGCAGCAGTAAGCGTCTCCCCATGATCGGCTGGCTGCAAGGGCAACTCGCCGATCGCTGGCATCTGAACAACCGATTCGGCGTTCTGCTGGTCTGTTCAGGCGTGGGCTATGAAGTCCACATGCCCCGCAGGCACTGGGATCAGCTCGGGGGAAACGGCACAGAGGCCACCCTGCATATCCACCAGGTCATCCGTGAGGACAGCTGGACGCTCTACGGCTTCTCTGCGCGGCATGAGCGGGATCTATTCCGCGAGCTTGTGGCCGTCAGCGGCGTTGGGCCGCAGATGGCCCTGGGGCTACTCGGTCTTCTGAGTTGCGAAGAGCTGGTGCGAGCGATTGTGCAGGCCGACCTGCGTCAGCTCTGCCAGGCGCCCGGGGTGGGCAAGCGCACCGCAGAGCGGCTCTCAGTGGAGTTGCGAACGCGGCTGCAGGAGCGCCACGGCGAGAGCCTGCAGTTGAGCCAAGCCGATGATCTTCAGGCCGGCGACGGCGTAGGGGGGCCAGCGGAGGGCGTCAGGGAGGAAGTTCAGCTGACCCTTGCGGCCCTGGGCTACGAAGCACTGGAGATCAACCGGGCCCTGCGGGCCGTCAGCCAGCAAAGCCAGGAGTTGGGTGAGGACGGTGACGCCTGGCTACGTGAAAGCCTGCGTTACCTCTCCCGCGATGCAGCCTGAGGCGTGGTCTGCCCCACGGGGCAGTAAGTTGGTTGTTTGCACCGTCAGGGCCAGACGCCGCGCATGTCGCTCGACACAACCAAGAAGCAGGAACTAATCAACGCTCACCAGACCCATGGCACCGACACCGGTTCCGTGGAAGTTCAGGTGGCGATGCTGAGCGAGCGCATCAGCAAGCTGAGTGGTCACCTGCAAGGCAACATCCATGACTTCTCGTCCCGCCAGGGTCTGCTGAAGATGATCGGTCGCCGCAAGCGCCTCCTCAGCTACCTGCGCAGCAACAGCGAGAAGCGCTACACCGACCTGATCCAAAAGCTGGGCATCCGCGGCTGAGATGGCAAAGGAGGGGAAAAACCGCTCCCGCCCACAAACAGGTGGCGGCGGACTTGCTCCAAGCGTCCCCTCGAGCCAATCCAAAGCAACCAAAGGTCGTTCCACACAGGCCATCCCACCCGCCGTCGCCAATCGCATGGCACGACGTGTGGCCATCGCCACCGGGCTCCCCACCTTGATGGGTATGGGCAGCTTCATCGGCAGTTATGTGGTGGTGAGCCGTGGTCTGTTGGACATTCCCCCCGTCGCCACCCTGGTGACGTCTGGGGGTTTTTTCCTGTTGGGACTGGTTGGATTGAGCTACGGGGTCTTGTCAGCGAGTTGGGAAACCTCAGCAGGAAGCCTGCTGGGATTTGAGCAGGTCGGCGTCAACATCAACCGCCTGCGCAACTCTGTTAAGCGGCCACCAGCTTCGAGCTGAGACGTGCTCGGAAGGCCTGCGCCTCCAGACTGCTGAGTGCGGCGCGGCTATCGCGCACGCAGAACTGGTGGCCCAGGCGCACATAACGAACTTGGCTTTGGTCCTTGACCATGGCCACGACGGGGACCCGCACGCCGCCCTCATCTTTTTCCGTGCGGTGCTGGTTCAGGCATTCCCGCAGCTTGTGCTGAATGGCAATGTCACTGGCCTGGTGACCATCCAGTTCCACCACCAAAAACTGCAGCTCATCGATCACGCGACAGTCGTCCACGATCAGCTGAACCTGCTCGTCTCGCCGGTCGACGGACGCCCAGACCAACAGGCGGGCATCGACCATGAGGTGATCCGAGAGGCGGGCATAGGTCTTCGGAAAAACGACTGCTTCGCAACTGCCGCTGAGATCCTCGAGTTGAAGGACGGCCATGCGGTCACCCTTTCTGGTGGTCACTGGCCGCAGTCCCGACACCATGCCCACAACACTGACCCTCGCCTTGTCGGCTTGCTCCTCGAGACCACCGAGGCCCACCGGTGAAAGCAGCTGGACAGGACGGGTGAGCTGCTTGAGGGGGTGATCGGAGAGGTAAAAACCGACCAGCTCCTTCTCAAGCCTCAGCTTCTCAGTGGGGGGGTAATCCTTCACCGGTGCCGCCTTTGGAGCGGTGCTCACATCGTTGCCGCCCCCCTGGGATCCATCGGCTTCGTTGGCTTCAGGAGCCGCAAACAGATCAAAGAGGTTGCCTTGACCACTGGCTCGATCACGGGCCCTGGAGGCCGCCCAATCAACGATCAAGTCCAGGTCTGCCATCAGCTGAGCCCGGTTGGCCTCAGGTTCGAGGGCATCCATGGCACCGCAGTGGATCAGCGCTTCAAGGGAGCGACGGTTCAAGGTGGTCCCCGGAATCCGGTCGCAAAGATCAGCCAGAGACTGGAAGGGACCATCATTCGTGCGGGCCTCTAACAGGACGCGAATCGCCCCATCCCCAAGGTTTCGAACAGCCGAGAGACCGAACAAGATGCGATCACCGACGGGGGTGAAGTCAATGCCAGAGGCATTCACATCGGGGGGCATCACCTCGATCCCCATCGCATTGCAATTGGAGATGTAGCGCTGCACTTTGTCGGTGCTGCCGGCATTCACCGTGAGCAGCGCCGCCATGTAGGCCACGGGATAGTGAGCCTTGAGGTAGGCGGTCTGATAGGTCACCGCGCCGTAGGCGGTGGAATGGCTCTTGTTGAAGCAGTACTCCGCGAAGAGCACCATCTGATCGAATAGCTCATCGGCGATCTTGGCGTCGACGCCGCGGTCACTGGCCCCCTTCACAAAGATGCCTCGGTGCTTCTGCATCTCCGACACCTTCTTTTTGCCCATAGCCCGGCGCAGCAGATCTGCTTCTCCAAGCGAATAGCCAGCCAGATCCTGAGCGATCTTCATGATCTGCTCTTGGTAAACCATGATCCCGTAGGTCTCCTGCAGGATCGGTTCCAACTTGGCGTGTGCGAAATCAATCGCCTCACGGCCGTGCTTACGGTTGATGAATTTCGGGATCAAACCAGCATCCAGCGGGCCGGGTCGATAGAGGGCAAGGATCGATGAGATGTCCTCGAGGGAAGAGGGTTTGAGGTCGCGCACGATCTGTCGCATCCCACTGGATTCCAACTGGAAAATGCCTTCGAGATCTCCGCGGGCCAAGAGACCAAAGGTGCCTGGATCATCCAGCGGAAGGGCATCAGGATCGATGCTCACTCCAGAACTCTGGTGAACCAAATCGACGGTCTTGTCGATCATCGTGAGGTTTTTCAACCCCAGAAAGTCCATCTTCAGAAGGCCCATCGACTCCACGTCTTCCATGAAGTACTGGGTGATCACCTGACCGTCGTTGTTGCGTTGCAACGGCACAACTTCATCGAGGGGATCCGCTGCAATCACCACGCCGGCGGCATGGACGCCAAAGGTTTTGTTAGTGCCCTCGATGCGCATGGCCATGTCGACCCAACGCTTCACCGCGGGGTCGCCGAGATACTTCTCTCGGAACTCAGGAGCTGGTGATTCCTCGCCAATCATCTCCTTGAGCTTGGCGGGCTTTCCGCGCACCACCGGGATCAACTTGGCGAGACGATCGGCATCGCCGTAGGGGATGTCCAGCACGCGGGCCACATCCTTGAGGACGGCCTTCGAGGTCATCCTGTTGAAGGTGATGATCTGAGCGACCTTGTCTTCGCCGTAGCGCTCGGTGACGTAGTCGATCACCTCTCCACGTCGCTCGATGCAGAAGTCCGTGTCGATATCAGGCATCGACTTCCGCTCTGGATTCAAGAAGCGCTCGAACAGCAGACCGTTCGTGACCGGATCAATGTTGGTGATGCCCAGGGCGTAGGCCACCAGTGAACCGGCGGCGGAGCCTCGACCGGGGCCGACGGGGATGCCGTTGTCACGGGCAAATCGGATGTAGTCCCAGACCACCAGGAAGTAGGTCGGGAAGCCCATTTGCTCCATCACCTGAAGCTCGAAGTCAAGCCGTTCCCCGTAGGTGGGTTCGAAACCACTGTCCTCGGGCAGACCCAATCGCACCCGCAGGCCCTGCTCGGTGACCTCACGCAGGTAACTCACCGGCGTGTGTCCCTCGGGAATGGGGAAACGGGGCATTTGGTAGCGCCCAAGAATGTCGTAGTCCTCAACCTTTTCGGCGACCAGTGCCGTATTGGCGACGGCCTCGGCCACGACCTCAGGCTCGAGATGGTCGGCGAAGAGCCCGAGCATTTCCTGCTCGCCTTTAATGAATTCGGTGCCTGTGTAGCGAAGACGCTTCTCGTCGGTGACCAGCTTGCCGGTCAGGACGCAGAGCAGGGCGTCATGGGCTTCGGCGTCGTTGCTGGTGAGGTAGTGGGCGTCGTTGGTCGCCACCAACGGGATCCCCAATTCTTTGGAGATCTTGGCCATCTCCACATTGACGATCCGATCTTCCGGGGACCCATGGTCTTGGATCTCGAGGTAAAAATCGTCACCGAAGACCCCCTGATACCAGCGAGCCACATCCCGAGCAACGTCTGGTCGGTCCCGCAAGATCGCCTGGGGAATCTCTCCGCCGAGACAAGCGGTGGCAATGATCAAACCCTCGCTGTAGCGCTCGAGGGTTGGTTTATCGATGCAGGCCCTCGAAAAGATGCCCCGACCTCGCATGCCGCGCAGGTGGCTGATGCTGGTCAACTTGACCAGATTGCGATAGCCGACGGCGTTCTTGGCCAGAACAACCAGGTGATAGCGGCGCTCTTTCTTCGGTGGGTTGGGGTCATCAATGGAGCCATTGATGACGTACATCTCGTTGCCAATGATCGGCTTGACCGAGCTGCCGCGGCAGAGCTTGAGCAGCTCAATGGCGCCATACATGACGCCGTGGTCCGTCAGGGCAATCGCCGGCATGCCCAACTCCTCCGCCCGCTTGACCATGGCCGGCAGCTGACTCGCCCCATCCAAAAGGCTGTAATCGCTGTGGTTATGGAGGGGGACGAAGGCCAAGCGGGAAGAAGACAATGGGGCCAGGGCTGGGCCAAGGCTAAGCCGGCAACACCAGATTCAGGGCTTTGCTCGCCAGTTCTTCAGCTCAACACCCCATCCCTAGCGATCAAGGAACCAGGGACGCCTGGGGACGCTTCTCCATGACGCGAGCGGCCTGCTCGTAGTGGTAAGCCACCTGCAGGAGCCGCTCCTCTTGGAGCACGCCGGTGATCAGCTGAACACCAATGGGCAGGCCCGAACCATCGAAGCCACAGGGAAGGCTGATTGCAGGCAAGCCAGCCATGTTCGCGGGGATCGTCAGCAGATCAGCCAGGTACATCGCCAGGGGGTCTTCGGCATGGGCGCCAAAGCCAAAGGCAGTGGTTGGAGAGGTGGGGGTCAGAAGCACATCGACCTGGCCAAAGGCCGCGTCAAAGTCGCGGCGGATCAAGGTGCGGACCTGCTGGGCCTTCTTGTAATAGGCATCGACATAACCGGCGGAGAGGGCGTAGGTGCCGATCAAAATTCGACGCTTCACCTCATCGCCAAAGCCTTCCGCCCGGCTGCGGGACGTCATTTCCGCCAGGCTGCCGACCTCTTCTGCGCGATAGCCGTACTTCACGCCGTCGTAGCGGGCCAGGTTGGCTGAGGCCTCCGACGGAGCAATCACGTAATAGGTCGCAATGCCGTCGTTGAAGCGAGGGCAACTGACATCGACGAGGTCACAGCCCAGGGCTTCCAGCAGGGCGGCGGCGGCCATCACCGAGGCCTTGACCTCAGGATGCAGACCTTCCGCTTCAAAGCACTCCCGCACGATCCCGACCCGCAACCCGGCTACGGGCTGGGTCAAGGCAGCCCGATAGTCGGGCACAGGTGCCTTCAAGCAGGTGGAATCCCGTGGATCCTCACCAGCGATGACCTGAAGCAGCTCAGCCGCATCAGAGACGCTGTTGGCGAAGGGGCCCACCTGATCCAGGGAGCTTGCGAAAGCAACCAAGCCGTAGCGGCTGACGCGCCCATAGGTGGGCTTCAAGCCGACGACGCCGCAGAACGAGGCGGGCTGGCGAATGGAGCCACCGGTATCCGAACCCAGAGCACCCACGCACTCGCCGGCCGCAACCGCAGCGGCACTGCCACCAGAGCTTCCCCCAGGAACTTTCTCGGAGTTCCAGGGGTTACGGCTCGGGCCGAACACCGAGGTCTCGGTGGAGCTTCCCATGGCGAACTCATCGAGATTGGTCTTGCCAAGCAAGACCGCGCCCGCGCCCCACAGGCGCTCGGTCACCGTGGATTCGTAGGGGGGAACAAAGTTCTCCAGCATCCGACTGGAGCATGTCGTACGGATCCCTCGGGTGCAGAGGTTGTCCTTGATCGCAAGCGGGACACCGGCCAACGGGGGCAGCTCGGCTCCGGAGGTCCTCAGGGCGTCAATGCGGTCGGCATCGGCCCGCGCCCGCTCTGCGGTGACCTCGGTGTAAGCGTTGACGCTGGGTTCGACCGCCTCAATCCGGCTGAGGTGATGGTCGGTGAGCTCGCGCGCGGAGACATCGCCACTCTTGAGCTGGTCGCGCCACTCGGCGATACCCATCAAACCCAGGTCCAAACCAAGGGTTGACGCTATCAGCCAACCCGGGGTCCCTCAGGACCTCAGGCCCCTGCCTCAATGGTCAGGGGTTCAGCCCGCCGGGTCTTGAGCAGGGCATGGTTGATCTCAGCTGCCCCTTCACTGCGCAGATCAGCCAAGAAAGGAGGAAGGGCCGCCTCCAGGCTGCTGCGCCGGATGTAGGGGCCAAACCAGTAGGTCACATCCGGCTGCCTGGTTTCGACCCGGGCCCACCAAGCCATGCCAAACCCGTTGGCAATGCTGCGCAGAGGCCGAAGAAGGGGGGTCATCCAGGCGTATGGCGATCAACCCATTGTGGCTCCGGATCGGCAGAGCGCAGCATTAGAGCTTGATGTCGGAGGAGAACGTCGCGGAGGGATCGGCCCCATCAGCGGAGTCATCTGAAAGCTCAACGGCCCCATCCCCCTGATCCGGCATGGGTTGGGCATCAGCCTGGAACTCAGCCATGACATCGTTCACGAGCTGTTCAGCCCGGACCTCCTCGGCAGGGCTGATCGCCACTTCGGCTACGGCCGTGCTGTCCTCTTCGGGGAGTTCCAGCGGAGGAGGCGTGGGCATCTGCGGACGCACAATGCGAGGAGCAGGAGCGGCTCCGGAGATCTTCTGCATCCAACTGCGGCGAGCGACCTCGTAGAGCACCATCGCGGTGGCCACCGAGGCGTTCAGGCTGGGGGTTGCACCCCGGATCGGGATCCGCACCAGCTGATCGCAGTGCTTGCGGGTCAACATCGAGAGGCCATCGCCTTCCGAGCCAGTCACTACCACCAAGGGACCATCGAGATCAGCCTCACTGAGGGCAACGCTGCCCTCACCGGCGAGACCGATGACGCGATAACCCTCGTTCTTGAGGCTGTCGAGGGCTCGGTTCAAATTGACCACACGGGCCACGGGTAGGTGCTCCAAAGCACCCGCAGCCACCTTAGCGACCGAACCGGTCAGCCCCGCACTACGCCGTTGGGGCAGGACAAGGCCGTGGGCCCCCAGGGCTTCAGCACTGCGAACGATCGCCCCGAGATTGTGGGGATCAGTGATGCCATCAAGGGCCATCAACAGGGGCGGTTCGCCCAGATCACGACAACCGTCGATCAGGCTGCCCAGGTCCAGGGTGTCGGCCGCAGCGGCCTGCATGACGATGCCCTGGTGAACCGCTCCATTGGTCAGCTGGCCCAGGCGTGACCAGGTGACTTCCTCCACCAACACCCCGCCAGACTTGGCCTCGCGCAGCAACTGAAGGAAGCGGGGCTGGAAGCGCATCTCAGGGGTACACCAGATGCGATGCACCGGACGACCGCTCTCCAGGGCTGCCTGGGCAGCGTGGCGGCCCCAGATCAAGTCATCGGCGGGATAGGCGTTGAACCGTTCGGCTTCGCCGACCGGAACCTCAACGGCAATCGGCTTGGCCTGATCGCGATCGCGGGAGAACGGTTTACGACCGCCGCGCGGATCCTCGCGACGTCCGGCAAAACGGGCCCTACCGCTATCGCGGCCACCGTCGCGTCCAGAATCTAAGCCAGCATCACGGAAGCGGTCGGAACCGCGGCCCTTCAAGAACGGTCGACCCTGGGGACGAGCCCCACGCCGCTCAGGGCGACTGGAGGCATCGCCACGGCTATCAGGCCGTCCCTCTGAACGGGAGAACCGCTCACGCCCCTGACCAGCAGAACCGCGGTCTTCGCCATCGGGACGCCACTCACCACGGGGGGAGAAAGGACGGGAGGAGCTGCCTCGGAAGCCAGGTCGGCCGCCGCCGGGCCTGCCCGCTGGGCGACCGCCAGGACGGCCGCCTGAGCGGTAAGCAGGACGGGCTCCACCAGCCTCGTCTCCACCGAAGCGATCTCCTCCAAAGCGCTCTCCGCCAAAGCGGTCGCCACCCCGGTCGGCGCTCGAGCGCTCACCGCCGAAACGATCGCCGCGGCGCTCTCCACCCGATCGTTCACCACCAAAACGGCCTCCGGCACGGGGAGGTTTTCCACCGCCAGAACCCGAACGCTGGTCTTTACGACGATCAAAACGGGGGCTCATGGTTGTCAGGCAAAGGGTTTATCAGTCGGCGTCCTCGAGTTCTGCCAGCAGCTGTGCAAGGCGGCTGGGGTTCTGCAGAAAGAGCCAGCCCACCATTGTCTCAAATCCCGTGGCCTTGCCATAAACACCGGCCTCGCCTTTGCGGGGCCCCCGGCCCGCCTTATTGCGGCCTCGCCGCACCCACTCCAGTTCTTCCTCCAGGAGAAACCCCTTCTGCTGCAGGCGATCCAAGGCGTCAGCTTGAGCATCGGCACGGACGTCGGCGACAACGGCCCGGTGCAGATCAGCGCTCCGCCCAGCTTGGCGGCAACGGCGCATGCGCTGATGCAGCTCCCAGACGGCATCACCCAGCCAGGCCAGTTGAAGTGGACCCAACTCCCCGGTCAATCCCGGCGGTTGGAGCTGGGTCAACCAGGCGGACGAATCAGGCTGCGATTGATCCGAGGGCAGTGTTGAGGTCAGGCTGGAGATGGAGGAACTCCTCAAGCCTTACCAGTTTCACCGTCTGGACGACCCTCGCGTTACCGACCACCAAAAACTGGATCTTCTGGTCGTTGCAGTGCTTGGCGAACTGCACGAGAGCACCGAGACCAGATGAATCGATGAAGTCGATCTTGCTCAGGTCAATCACCAGCGGCTGAGGGGTGCTGGTGAGGTGGTCGTTGATGAAGGCGAGAAATTGCTTCTCGGAGTAGGCATCCAACTGCCCGGTGAAGCTGAACAGAAGACAACCGTCCTGCTGTTCAAAACCACCGCGTAGAGAGACGGTCAATCGCTGCAGATCAGTGATGGCTGCTGACCTCTGACGTCACTGGCGAACGCAGTGTAATGAGAGTTTTCGAAACGGGCAGGACCGAAACAAAGTTCGATCGATCAGCCCCGTCGCTCGCTCATCAAGGCTGCAAAGCGGCCGAAGTGGTGGTCCGCATCGTGGGGCCCCGGACTGGCCTCTGGGTGGTACTGAACCCCGAAGATCGGCTTCTGGCGATGGGCAAACGCCGCAACGGTGCGGTCGTTCAAATTCAAGTGAGTGACTTCCATCTGGTCAGCCGGGAGGGAGTCGGCATCCAAAGCAAAGCCATGGTTTTGGCTGGTGATCTCCACCACGCCCGTGGTGCCGCAGGGGTGGTTCAGGCCGCGGTGGCCGTACCCGAGCTTGAAGGTGGTTCCGCCCAGGGCCAGTCCGAGAATCTGATGTCCGAGGCAGATCCCAAACAGGGGGAGATTCTCGTGCGCGACGAGAGCTTTCGCCAGGTCAATCCCACTGGACACGGCCGACGGATCACCAGGACCGTTGGAGAGAAAGACACCTTCGGGCTGCCGCTCCAGCACCTGCTCCGGGGTGGCATCAGCTGGCAAGACCGTGACATCACAGCCATGGGCTACGAGTCGCTCGAGAATGGCCCGCTTGATACCGAAATCGATCGCAACGACCCTGTAAGGGGTGGCCGGGTTGTCCTGCAGACGTTGATCGAAGCTCGCCGGACAGAGGGACGTCCAGCTGTAGGGCTCAGGGGTTGAGACCTCCTTGGCGAGGTTCAGGCCCGCCATCGACGGCATCGCCCGAACTTGCTCCAACAATTGCTGTGGCGTGGTGCCATCGGTGCTGATGGCGCCATTCATGGCCCCGCCCTCGCGCAGATGGCGGACCAGAGAACGGGTGTCGATGCCGGAAATACCGACGACAGAGTGATGCTGCAACCAGGCTTCCAGGCTCCCTTCACTGCGCCAGTTGCTCTCCCTTGGGGCCAACTGACGGGCGATCACACCGCGCACATGGGGGGCATCGGCCTCTTGATCGCTGCTGTTCACCCCGGTGTTCCCCAGCTCGGGGTAGGTAAACGTGACCAACTGGCCGGCGTAGCTGGGGTCGGTCATGACCTCCTGATAGCCCGTCATGCCGGTGTTAAACACCACCTCGCCCAAGGCGGTCGCCTTGGCGCCAAAGGCTTCACCACGCAACACCAGGCCATCAGCCAACACAAGGAGGGCTGGTTGAGAAGTCGGTGAGCTGCTCATCCCTTCATCATCCCGTAAGGGGGTTCTAAGCCAGGGCCTGACTGAGGCTGAGCAGCCTTGCGTAGGCACTACCGCTCACCATCGCAGCCTGGGCTTGTGGCAGGGCCGCCTGGACGGACTCAGCCAAGCCAGCCGCCCAAATCACTAGGGCCGCATTGAGGGCCACCACATCCTGTTGAGCCTGGGTGCCCTGCCCCTGCAGGACCGCGTTAAGGATGCGGGCGTTGTCCTCGAGTTCTCCACCTTGGAGGGCCTCCATCGGAGCAAGGCTCAGCCCCAGAGACTGGGGATCCAGCAGCTGGCGCTCCACCTGAGCATCGCGAATCAGGCGCAACTCACTGGGACCGGAAAGGGAGACCTCATCCAGGCCGCCATGGCCGTAGACCACGACGGCACGACGACATCCCAGTCGAGCCAGAGCGTCGGCCATGGGATCCAGGAGATCAGCAGCGCCGACGCCCAGCACTTGATAGTCCGGGCGGAGTGGGTTGACCAGGGGACCCAACAGGTTGAACACCGTCCGTACCCCTAGGGCCCGACGAAGCGGCGCCAATCCCACCAAGGCGGGATGCCAGCCAGGGGCAAACAAAAAGGTCACTCCAGCGGCGTTCAAGGCTTGAACCACCTGATGGGTCGGAGCCTTGAGGTTCAGCCCTACCGCTTCGAGAACATCGGCGGAGCCGACCTTGCCACTGGCACTGCGATTTCCATGCTTGGCCACCTGGGCGCCGCAGGCGGCAGCAACAAACGCAACCGCGGTGGAGATGTTGAAGGTGTTGGCCCCATCCCCACCGGTGCCGCAGGTATCCACCAGAGGGAGCTCAGGGCGATCACAGGGGAGAGGGGCAGCCGCCCGCAAGACCTCGGCCATGGCCGCCAGTTCTTCACCCGTGACCCCCTTCGCCCGCAGGGCAGCCAGCAGAGCACCCGTCATCACGGGCTCCAGTTGCTCGGAGAGCCAACCCTCCATCAGGGACTGAGCCTGGGATCCCTGCAGGGACTCACCGCACAGAAGTTGATCGAGAAGAGCTGACCAGGACTGGGAGGCTGCCATCAAAAAGGGTGATCAGGGTTGGTCTCTAGCAAGAAATAGGTTCAGGGATTGTCCTGATCGGACGTATCAAAACCAGAGCCCACGGCCTGCGGGGCAGCCTCGACCCCTGGGCGGTATCCGGCAGCCCAGATGGCTCGCGTGCGCTGATGCAACTGTTCGAGGCTCAAGCCCCAGAGGCGCAAGGTCTTGTGCAGATCGTCCTGAAGATCAGAGGCGCCGGGAAATCCCTCGTAGCGCATCAACAAGCGGCCGAGCTCCACCAGATCGGCATCGACCGGAGCCTCAGTGGCTAGCAACCGGTCCACCAGGTCGCGTTCGGTTGCATAGAGAGGATGTACCTGTTGGTTCTCGTCCATCGACCTAACGGAGGAAGCGCCGGGACAGCATCGCTCAACAACGCGGTTCTGGGGTCGCTGCCTAGGTTGGCGGGACCTTGCCTGGATTCATGGCGGCGATCCGCTTCGGACTGATCCTGCGCTACCTGCGGCCCTATCGCCGCACGGTGCTTCTGGGCGTCGCCGCGCTCGTGGTCGTCAACGTCCTGAGCGTCACCATTCCGCTGATGGTGCGGGCCGTCATCGACGACCTCCAGGACGGCTTTACCTACGGCGCCGTGCTGCGCATGGCCGGGGTCATCGTGGTGCTCGCGACCCTGATGGGTGGCGTCCGCCTGCTCTCACGGATGCTGGTCTTTGGGGTGGGCCGGCAGGTCGAGGCCCAACTGAAGCAAAAGATCTTTGACCACATGCTCCGCCAGGAGCCCGGTTGGGTCCAGAGCACCGGTAGTGGCGAAGTCATCAGCCGGGCCACCAGCGACGTTGAAAACGTCCGGCGCCTTCTGGGTTTCGCCGTCCTGAGCCTGACGAACACAGTCCTCGCCTATGCCCTGACCCTGCCGGCGATGCTCGCCATCGACCCGCTCTTGAGTCTGGCCGCGGTGGGGCTCTACCCCTTGATGCTGATCACTGTTCGCCTATTCGGCGGCCGGATGATGCGCCAGCAACGCCGGCAGCAGGAAGCCCTAGGGGAATTAAGCGATCTGATCCAAGAGGACCTCTCGGGCATCAGCGCCATCAAGATCTATGGCCAGGAACGCACGGAGCGGGACGCCTTCGAGAGGCGTAACAAGCGCTATCGCGACGACGCCCTGCAATTAGCCCGGACCCGAAGCACACTTTTCCCGCTGCTGGAAGGCATTTCCTCGGTCAGCCTGCTGCTTCTGCTGGCCCTCGGGAGCGGACAGCTTGAAAGCGGCCGACTCTCCATCGGCGACCTTGTGGCCTTGATTCTTTATGTCGAGCGCCTGGTCTTTCCCACCGCTCTCCTTGGCTTCACCCTCAACACCTTTCAAACCGGTCAGGTGAGCCTGGAGAGGGTTGAAGAGCTGTTGCGCCGCAGACCGCGTATCCAATCCCCCGCCGCTCCACGCCCGATTCCCAGACGGACTGGCAGCCAAGCGGCAGGAATCGAAGCGCGAGGTCTGACCTTGCGCTATCCGGATGCAGAGCGAAACACACTCGAGGACGTCAGCTTCAGCCTGAACCCCGGTGAACTCGTGGCCGTCGTCGGGCCCGTGGGATGCGGCAAAACAACCCTGGCCAGGGCGCTGGGCCGGATGGTGGAGGTCCCCCAGGGGCAGCTTTACCTCGACGGGACCGACATCACAGAGCTGGAGCTCGAGCGGCTGCGCCAACAGGTCGCCCTGGTGCCCCAGGAGGGGTATTTGTTCACCGCCACCCTGGCTGACAACCTCCGCTATGGAGACCCCGAAGCCGATCAAACACGGGTGGAGCAAGCCGCCGAGCAGGCCCGGCTTGCCGCTGATGTACGGGGGTTCCCGGATCGCTACAAGACCCTGGTGGGAGAGCGCGGCATCACCTTGAGTGGTGGTCAGCGCCAACGCACGGCCCTCGGACGAGCCTTGCTCGTTCAGGCTCCGCTGCTGGTTCTCGATGACGCCCTGGCCAGCGTCGATAACAACACCGCCGCAGAGATTCTCAGCTCAATTCGGGCACAACAGGACCGAACGATCTTGATGATCAGCCACCAGCTCTCAGCAGCGGCGGCCTGTGATCGGATCTTGGTGTTGGACGAAGGACGCCTTGTGCAACAAGGTCACCACAGCGCGCTGTTGGAGCAACCTGGCACCTACCGGCGCCTCTGGGAACGTGAACAGGCGGAAGAGCAACTCAGCCAAGTGGCCTGAAAGACGACATCGTTCTTGCAACAACTCCAGACAAGAGCGCTGGAGCTCGCTTAGCTGGAGGGAATGCCTCCGCTGAGCGTCCCATGCTCACCAGCACCGCCTACCGCCTGCGCTGCACCCTGACGTTTGGCGATATCTACGGCCAAATCCTGATCTGGATGTTGGTGATTTTTGTCAGCCTGGCGGCCGGACTCGCCCTAATGGGCGCCAGTAAACCCTTGGTCGCTCTTGTTGGCGTCGGACTGATCCTGGTGTTGTCGTTGCCGTTTTTGCTCTTTGCCTTCACCACAACGCTGCTGAATCACATCGCACTGGAATCCACTTCGGCCGAGGGTTGAACTCTCTAGGCTCTTGCCAGCAAAGGCTTCTGTGGTGTTCGGACTGTTTCAGGGAATGGGTGGATCCAAAGCAAACCTGATCGCTCCAGAAGCCGCCCTGCCAGGGCGCCCCGATCCCATCAACACCGCCGAGAGGCACGTGGTGCTGGGCACGGCGCTGAAGGCCCCCTTGAGCACCAGCCAACAGGAAGCCCTCTTTGGCTGCGGTTGTTTCTGGGGCGCGGAAAAAGGGTTCTGGCGACTTCCAGGGGTCATCACCACAGCCGTCGGTTATGCCGGTGGCTACACCCCTAACCCCACCTATGAGGAGGTTTGCTCGGGCCGGACGGGCCACACGGAAGTGGTGCGTGTGGTTTGGGATGTGAATGCGGTGGATTTCAGCGATCTCCTGAAGCTCTTCTGGGAGTGCCACAACCCAACCCAGGGCATGGCCCAGGGGAATGACACTGGCACCCAGTACCGCTCCTCGATCTACGTCCACGACCCGAAACTCCTGGAGGTCGCCAAGGCGTCCTGTGATCGCTACCAACAGCTACTAGATGGCGCAGGGAAAGGAGCCATCACCACGGAAATCGCTGTTGGTCAACCCTTCTTCTTCGCCGAGGGGTACCACCAGCAGTACTTGGCACGCCCGGGCAGCCGCCCCTACTGCTCAGCCCAACCCCAAGGTGTGTTGCTCGACCAGCAGTGGGAGGGCTGCCATTACCAACTTCCCGCCGCGGTTTGGCAGCACTATGACTGGAGCGTCAGCCACTGCGTCCTTCGGGGAGACAACACCCCCATCGGCCTCTGATGCTCGGATTCGCCCTACTCATGGCTCAAGCCATGCAGTCCCCGTGGTGGGAGGACTACGCGATCAAAGACCGCTACCTCTGCCATGACAAGGGCATGCTCGTGATCGAGCGGAACCAATCCCAAGCCTCACTGATCAGCGGTGGTCACCGCAGAACGTTCTTTCGGCTGCAAAGCAATGAACCCGGAGTCCGCTACAGCAGCGACGGCATGGAAATGATCCTTCGCGGTGATGAACTCACCCTTGAGCAACTGCCGATGCGAATGCACTGTTTGCGCGTGGATCAGGTCTGATGAATCCGTTGCCCGATCGCACCGTGATCATTGGAATGCTGGCCACTTTGGGCTTGGTGTTTGCCCTGGTGTTTTGGTATGTCCGCCTGGCGCCCAGCACTGAATCACCGATGCTCTGGAAAGACCCACCGGCCCTGGAGAGCCCCAGCTCCCCCCAGAGTCGACCTGCTGAGGTCATCTGAAACGGACAGCTCTGACTCTGCCCCCCTTGGGAGTGAGCGTCGGTTGCGGAACAATGGCTCCGGCGCTGACGCGGAGCCAAGACCTATCACCGAATCGGCTGAGACCAACGCCCCTCGGCAGTTGCATCCCCTCCCCCGTGGCTTGGTGGAGCTCTACGGGTTGCTGGCCGTGCTGTTTGTCCTGGTACCCGAATGGATGGCCGATGGAGCGCTCTCCAGCCTGAAGCCCGGTCGTCTTGGCAGTGCTTTGCCGCCCGCTGCCAACGCCTGGCAAAAGGTCCCTGAACTGCGCCTGGCCTCGATGAACCTGCGGGAATTGAGGGAGCTGGCCCAGGCCCTCCGCCTCTGGGGCTATGCGGGCTTAAACCGCGAACAACTGAGCCGCAGGATGCTGAGAAAAATTCGCTCGAAACGCGGCAAAGCGCTGTGATAACTTCTTTCTCGCCGGGGCGTAGCGCAGCTTGGTAGCGCACCACTTTGGGGTAGTGGGGGTCGTGGGTTCAAATCCCGCCGCTCCGATTTGATCACCGGCAAGTTCACCAAGAGCCACCTCTCCCGGGGTGGTTTTTTTGTGTCCTGAATCCGACAGGCACGGGTTAACTCTTTGAATCGGACTCCAGTCGTGTCATCACGTGATAGCCCTGGAGCCAGCGGTTAACTCTGGGACGCAGACCCGGCGGCACCTCCTCAAGCAATTGCGACAACTCCAGCGCCGCCAGGCGATGAAGTTCGCGCACATCCACATGCCAAAGGGCTTCCGCTTCACGGATCAGACGTGCCCACGTGCGGCTGCGCTGCCAGCGCTGGACCTTACTGACCGCACAGGGCCTTGAGGGATGACCACGAGCATGAGCAGACATGCGTTCAACCAGAACTCACCCACCAAAATGAAGAACTTGCTCACACAGTCCGTGAAATGAGCGGGTCCGCTTCCTGTTGCTGAAGCAAATCAGGCGCTGCGCAGGTCACCTGCCTCATCAACCGGAGCAACCGGAAAGTTCAGCAGCGCCACCTCCCGCTCTGACAAACGGCGACTCCAGGCTCCACTGACCGGCTGATTCCAGCGGAATCCAGCCTCACGGGCCTTGTGGCGCTCCTCATAGGACAGGCGTGCCCTATAGAGGCGGCGCGGCTCCATCGCCTGCAGCAAAAGGCTCTCGAGGTCATCACAGCGCTCAAACACCTGGGCTAAATAAATGCAGTCGGTCAAGGCGCGATGGGCCGCCCAAACCGGAACGCCGTAGGCCAAGGCCAGATCACGGACCGAAGGTGTGGATCGCAGCTGGCGCTCCTGGGGCCAGCGAATGTCCTCCATCGAGCAGAGCCAGGGTTTCGTCAAGGCAGGGAGCGAACCAAGGCCGAACCACTGTTGATCGAAGGCAGCGTTATGGGCCAGCAACAGATCAGCGGCGGCGACCATCGCCTCGAAGCAGGCCAAGCCGGCCTGCCAGGGCTGAGGACGTTGGGTCAGGGCTGGTGCGATGCCATTCACCGGCTCAGCCGCATTGCTCTGGCAAGGCAAGAGGAACGAGACCTGACTGAGCACGGAGCGATCTGGAACTGAAAACAGAACGGCGCCGACCTCGATACAGCGGTGCTCACCTGGGGAGAGTCCCGTGGTCTCCGTGTCGAGGATCAAGAGTCGCTCAGGTGGCCCCGGCGGCGAGGCACTAGCGACTGGGGAGGGATCAGGTTGCTCAGGCAGATCAGGGACGGGGTCCAAGAAAGATTCCGGATCCAGTTGACGCTCAGCTTCAGGCTCCGGCTCCGGCTCCGGCTCCGGCTCGGTACGTGCCACTGACACAGATCCACTGACCAGGCTGAGCAGATCAACCTGCTCCCAAGCAGAGAGCGTCTGTTGATCGCCCATCTCAGCGTCACCCCTGGCCATCTCCACCTCTGCAGTGGCCCCATGATCTCAGCCTTGGCCAGCCCCTCCCTAGGGTTTGAGGAACTGTTGAGTCGGCCTTGGCCCAAGCCCTGAAGAGCGGTGATCGCGCTCCCCTGATCGCCCTGCAGGATCAGAACGGCATTGAGCGCCGCAGCGATCAACTGTCCGGCAAGTCCCTCGTGCTGTTCTTCTATCCCAAGGACGACACCCCAGGCTGCACTATTGAAGCCTGCGCCTTCCGCGATAGCTACGCAGACCTGCAAGCTCTGGGGGCGGAGGTTTGGGGAGTCAGTGGCGACAACGCCAACAGTCACCAGCGCTTTGCCAGCCGCCACAACCTGCCCTATCCGCTGCTGGTGGATCACAACAACCAGCTGAGAAAGGCCTTTGGTGTGCCCGGTGTGCTGGGCCTTCTGCCGGGTCGTGTCACCTACGTCATCGACGCTGCAGGGGTGGTCCGCCACGTCTTCAACAATCTCCTGGACGGACCGGCCCATCGCCGTGAGGCCCTGGATTGCCTGAAGCGCCTGCAGGCCGCGTGAGCTGGCGGCAGCGGGGAAGTCTTTGGTGCTGGACCCCTCCCCAACCCAAGGGATTGGTCGAGTTCATTGGCGGCAGCTACCTGGCCGCGACACCGCAGATCAGCTACCGACGGCTCTTGGAAGCGCTGGCGCGGCAGGGGTTCGCGATCCATGCCTGGAGCTACGTCCCAGGGTTTGACCATCAGGCCCAGGCCAATCAAGCCTGGAAGGCCTTTCGCCAGCGGCGGGACCCCGAGCAGCCTGCACCACTGCGGCTCGGCCACAGCCTGGGCTGCAAACTTCACCTGCTCGCTCCAGATAACGGTCGAGGCTGCAGCGCATTGGCCGCGATGAGCTTCAACAACTTCTCCGCGGAGCGCAGCGTGCCACTCCTGGCAGAGCTCGGACCAGCCCTTGGGGTAACCAGTGAGTTCAGTCCGTCCCCCGAGGAGACGCTGCGCCTGATCGCGCGGAATTACAGCCAAGCCAACAACCTGCTAGTGCGCTTTCGCAGCGACCAACTCGATCAGAGTGCACGTCTTCTGCAGGTGCTTCAAAACCGGAGCCGAGACAGCTCCCAATTGATCGAGCGGGCTGGGGATCACCTGACCCCAGCCAGCGCCGGGCTTCGTCAAAACCTGCTGGGGGGATGGGCCGATGATCCAGCCCGGCAGAGGGAACTGGATCAACTGGCCGATCAACTGCTGCAGTGGTGGAAGAGCCCGAATCAGACCCGCAACTGATCGAGGACCGAGCGATCCTCGAGGGTTGAGGTGTCGCCACTGACCTCCTGACCAGCGGCCAGGGAACGCAGGATTCGGCGCATGATCTTGCCGCTGCGGGTCTTCGGAAGGGCGTCGCTGAACTTGATCACATCGGGGCGGGCAATGGGACCGATCTCTTTGCCCACATGGCTGCGAAGCTCTGCAATCAAGGCGTCATCACCACTGCGACCGGCCTCAAGGGTGACGAAGGCCACGATGCCCTCACCCTTGAGATCATCCGGGCGGCCCACCACAGCGGATTCGGCCACGGCGGGGTGGCTCACCAGGGCGCTTTCAATTTCCATCGTCCCAAGGCGGTGGCCGCTGACGTTGATCACGTCGTCGACCCGGCCCATCACCCAGAAGTAGCCGTCGGCATCGCGGCGAGCACCATCACCGGCGAAATAGATGTGGGACCCATCAGCAGGGCGAATCTCTTCCCAGTAGCTCTTGCGGAAACGGTCGGGATCCCCGTGCACCGTTCGCATCATCCCCGGCCAGGGCCGACGAATCGCGAGGTAACCCCCTTGATCGGCTCCTTGGGAGTTGCCGTCGTGGTCGACGATGTCGGCCTGAATGCCTGGAAGGGGAAGGGTTGCTGAGCCCGGCTTGGTCGGTGTCGCCCCAGGCAGGGGGCTGATCATCACCCCCCCGGTTTCGGTCTGCCACCAGGTGTCGACGATCGGACACCGTCCTCCACCAATCACATCCCGATACCAGATCCAGGCCTCCGGATTAATCGGCTCACCCACGGTGCCAAGGATCCGAAGGGAGCTCATGTCGTACTGATCCGGCACCTCACGGCCGCTCTTCATGAAGGCGCGAATCGCCGTTGGTGCGGTGTAGAAAATCGTGCAGCGGTGTTTCTCGATCAGCTCCCAGAAGGCACCCGGCTTGCTGGGGCGAGGCGCACCCTCGTACATCACCGTCGTGGCGCCGTTTGAAAGGGGTCCGTAGACGATGTAGCTGTGGCCGGTGATCCAGCCCACATCCGCTGTGCACCAGTGCACATCGTCTTCACGGATGTCGAAGATCCACTGGAAGGTCAGGTGAGCCCAGAGGTTGTAGCCGGCCGTGGTGTGAACCACACCCTTGGGTTTCCCCGTGGAACCCGAGGTGTAAAGGACGAAGAGGCGGTCTTCGCTCTCCATCGGCTCGGCCGCGCAGTCGCTGCTCTGGCCATCCACCAGCTCATGCCACCAGTGGTCGCGGCCGGACTCCATGCCACAGCCAGAGTCGATGCGCTTGACCACAAGGACGTGGTCAACGCTTGGAGCCCCACCTTTGGCCGCCAGCGCTTCATCAACGGCGGGCTTCAGGGAAACGGGCTTGTCCTTGCGGAAGCCGCCATCAGCGGTGATGACGACTTTGGCCTCGCCATCGATCAGACGATCGCGCAGGGCATCGGCGGAGAACCCACCGAAGACCACGGAATGGGGTGCGCCGATACGGGCACAGGCCAGCATGGCAATGGCAGCCTCAGGAACCATTGGCATGTAGAGGGCCACCAGGTCACCTTTACCGATGCCCAGGGCCTTCAGGGCGTTGGCGGCTTTGCAAACTTCCGCATGCAGTTCGCGGTAGCTGAAGCGGCGCACATCACCCGGTTCGCCTTCCCAGATCAGGGCCGTCTTGTCCGCCCGAGGCCCATTGAGGTGGCGATCCAAACAGTTGTAGGAGAGATTCGTTTGCCCCCCCTCAAACCAGCGCGCAAAAGGTGGATTGCTCCAATCGAGCACCGTCTCAAACGGCTTAAACCAATGCAATTCCTGCCGAGCGGCCTCACCCCAGAAGGAATCGGGATCGGCCTGGGCACGGGCCGCCAGATCGCGATAGGCCTGCAATGAGCCGATCCGAGCCGCTGCGGATAGGGCCGCCGGTGGATCAAACACCCGCGCTTCATTGAGCACCGACTCGATCCCGGTCTCGGACATGGTCCATCGACAACGCAATGGAGCCATTCAAGCGAGGAAAAAGCCCTCTCTGAAGCGCTGTAACGCTGTTGCAGGGTTCAGGATGGGGTGATGGCTCATCCCGCTGGCTGCCTGTTTGACCTCGATGGGCTGCTGCTCGATACCGAACCCCTGCATGCGCAGGCCTGGCAGCAGGCCGCCCGTCACTTCGGTCGAGCCCTAAGCGATGGAGAGCTCATGCAATTGCGGGGGCGCCGGCGCCTGGACTGCGCCGATCAGGTCCGCCAGTGGATCAGCGCAAGCGGCCTGGTCGTCCCCAGCACTGAGGCACTCTTGGCCATCCGACAGCCGATCGCCGAGGCGCTCTTGATCCAGGCCCAACCGATGGCAGGGGCTCAGGCCCTTGTGCAACGCTGCCTCGACCTGGGCCTACCGATGGCCCTGGCCACCAGCAGCTCAGGGGATGCGGTGAAGCTCAAAGCCAAGCCACACCCCTGGCTTGAAGCGATACAAGAACGGGTCCATGGAGACGACCCGGAGCTCAAACGCGGCAAGCCCCATCCGGACGTCTTTCAACTCGCCGCCCAGCGCTTGGGGGTGAGCTGCGAGGAAAGCTGGGCATTCGAAGACTCACCAGCCGGGGCGCAAGCCGCCTTGGCTGCCGGCTGCCGCGTCTTTGTGGTGCCGGCACCAGGGGCCGATCGAAAGCTCTACCCGAACAAGGTCACTGACTTTCTCGACTCACTCCAAGATGTTTTAGCTCTACTGAACGAAGGAACTCAGTAGAGACGACTCAGAACAAACTCGGGTAACTCCAACAGTGCCGTACGGCAATCGGAGGGTGGCAGGAAGCTCAAGGCTTCATAGGCCTCGTTGGCGAAGGTTTCAGCCAAGGTGCGGGAGCGCTGAATGGCGTTACTGCCGCGAACCAACTCAAGAGCTTGCTCCAGATCACCTTCTTGGTTGAACTCACGCTCAATCAGGACAGCCAAGGCAGGGCGCTCCTCAAGGGCGTACAACGCCGGAGCAGTCAAATAACCACTGGCCAGGTCGCTGGCGGCTGGCTTACCCAGTTGTTGATCGCTGCCGGTGAAATCGAGGATGTCATCGACCACCTGGAACGCCAGACCGAGTTGACGGCCAAAGCGATAGAGGTCATCGAGCTGGGCTTCGGGCAGATCACTCAGCACTCCAGCAGCCCGAGCGCTGTTGGCGATCAAGGACGCGGTCTTGCAGTAGCTCTTCTCGAGATAGGTCTCGAAGCTCTGGCCAGTGTCGTAGCGGTAGAGGCCTTGCTTCACTTCACCATCGGCGAGATCCATGATCACGCGGGAGAGCAGCTTGACCACCTCGAGGTTGTCGAGATTGGCGAGGTGCCAGCTGGCCTGGGCAAACAGGAAGTCGCCGGCCAGAACCGCAACGCGGTGGTTGAAACGGCTGTGAACTGTGTCCACCCCACGACGCGTGGAGGCTTCATCCACGACGTCGTCATGGACGAGTGAGGCCGTATGGATCATCTCAGTGATCTCAGCCAGGCGCCGGTGGCGACTGGTGAGCTCACCCTGGGGCGCGAGGGCCCGGGAAATCAGGAGAACAATGCCAGGACGGAGCCGCTTGCCACCGGCACTGAACAGGTGCTCTGCAGCGGCCTGAAGAATCGGATGACCAGCACCGATCAGGCTGCGGAGATCACTCAGCAGAGCCTCGAGATCGGACTCGACGGGCTGTAGCAGCTCTGCAACGGTGGCCATGACCCCCAGCGGTGGCCTGATCCTAGAAGGCGCCAACCTCCGACCGCTGCCTAAGCGGGGCCAAGACAGCGGGATTCATCAGAACGCGGCATCCAGATCAACGCCTGACAGGAGCTGTTCACGCCCACCAGCCGCGCGAGGGCTCGATTGAAGGCCGAAGGATCAGCGGTGGTGGCAAAGCGGTACCGGGAGGGCTGCGCCACGGCCCCCTGTTGACCAGAGGCCAAAAGACCGGCCTTCTCCAAAACATCCGCGAGATGACGTGCCACGGCAGGAGCAGGGTCCAGGACCGCCATCGCCGGGCCCACAAGACGGCGGATGGACTCGATCACAAAGGGGTAGTGGGTGCAGCCCAAAACAATCGTGTCGGCACCAGCAGCCAGCATCGGCTGGAGATAGCTCATCAACCTGGCATCGCAGTCGGAGCCCTCCAGGTCGCCCTGCTCCACCAGCTCCGCCAGACCCACGCAGACCTGCTCCACCACCTGAACGGCCGTGGCATAGCGACCGACGGTGGCGCGATACAGCTGCCCTTGAAAAGTTGCCGGCGTGGCCATCACTCCCACCACTCCGGAGCGGGTCAGCTGAACCGCAGGCTTCACCGCCGGCTCTAAGCCCAAGATCGGCAGCTTGGGGAAGCGCTGTCGCAGGGGTTCCAACGCCACGGCTGAAGCGGTGTTGCAGGCCACCACAATCGCCTTGCAACCTTCAGCAACCAGATAGTCAGCAATCGCCAAGCTGTTGGCCTGAATCTCGGTTGCCGAGCGGTTGCCATAGGGAACATGGGCCTGATCCGCCACGTACAGCAAGGACTCAGCTGGCAGAGCATGCACCACCTGACGCCAGATGCTTAAACCGCCAACGCCGGAATCAAACAGACCGATGGGGGCCCCACTCATGGGTAAGCCACCAGGTAATTGAGGATGCCCATAGCGATAGCAACAGCCAGCCGCCGGCGGAAACCGGGATCGGCCAATCGGGGTGCATCCAATTGCCCCGTGACAAAGCCCATCTCCACCAAAGCCGCCGGCATCACCGTGCGGCGAATCACAAAGAAGCGACCGGAGCGCGCTCCCCGGTCAGGCGTTCCCGGTGAAGCTGCCAAGAGCTGGTTTTGAATCGATTGGGCCAAGCTCAAGGAGCGGCCTCCTTGGAAGTAGAAGGTCTCCACACCATTGACGTCTGGGCGATTCATGCTCAGGGCATTGGCGTGGATGCTCACAAACAAGTCCGCACGGTTGTTATTGGCCAGCGCCACCCGAGGAGGCAAGTCCACATCCACTTCCGAGGAACGGGTTAAGAGGACGCGAACACCCTTGGCCTGAAGGATCTGAGCCACCTGGAGACTCACATCGAGAACGACGTCCGTCTCCCGCAGGTTGTTGATTCCGATCGCCCCAGGATCCGGGCCGCCATGGCCGGGGTCGAGGACCACCGTGTAACGACCCGCGGGAACCGATGGAAGGTCCCCAAGTTTGGGAATCGGTCCGCGGGGCAGCTGCAGGGCAGGGGGCGGAAGGGCGCGCCAACTGGGGCCTTGGGGGCGTTCGAGACTGCCTTCGCCGATGGCCCGAAGACCGCGGACACTCGGTCCAAAGTCCATGGACCAACGATCGACATCGGTACCAACCAACTTGATCTGACGGGGATCCAGCCGGGTGCCAGGCTCAAACTCAATCACCAAGCGCGTGGCGTTGTCGGTCGGTCGACCGATACGAACCTCTCGAATCGCACCATTGCCCGCCAAGGTTCTGGAGCGTTGAGGCGCCCCGGGCAGGTCCACCCAGATCCGAGGGCCCACACCACCGCTACCCCCCTCAAAAAAAGCCTGAAGACGGGTGGCTGGTGGGGTCCTCAGCTCCAGAACACCGTCGCGACTGATGGCCCAGGCCGACAGAGCACTCCAGGCGCGGGCCGGAAGCGCCGAGAGGAGCGTTACGCAGGGAAGCAGCAGGGCTAACCCCAGACGAGACAAGCGTCTGACTGGGCGATGCAGCGTCTGTGGCGACACAGATCTCGCCTTAAAACAAAGCGGGTTTGCGGTGCTGAAGGCTTG
The DNA here is from genome assembly GCF_047716805.1 of Synechococcus sp. W4D4. Lineage (NCBI taxonomy): Bacteria > Bacillati > Cyanobacteriota > Cyanophyceae > Synechococcales > Synechococcaceae > Synechococcus > Synechococcus sp. W4D4. The sequence goes on from NZ_CP180404.1 coordinate 1,057,298, forward strand.
GCATCTGAGCCTGAATCCGCTGGCGATGGCCGACGTCGATGGGTGCCACGGCCTGCCCCACGGAGGTGCCGGCATCCGAGAGAACGGTGCCCCAAGGATCGATCACCAGGGAATGGCCGTGGGTCTGGCGTCGCGCTCCGTGCTGGCCTGTCTGCGCCGGGGCAACCACGTAGGCCGTGTTCTCGATGGCGCGTGCCTGCAACAGAACATTCCAGTGGTCCTTGCCCGTAAAGGCGGTGAAGGCCGCGGGGATGAACAACAGATCAGCCCCCTCGGCAGCCAGGTGCCGGTAGAGCTCAGGGAAGCGAACGTCGTAGCAAATGGAGAGGCCAACGCGGCAGAGGCCGGGAACCGCCACCACAGGAGGCAAGGCGTTTCCGGGTTGAACGGTCGCCGATTCCTGGTAGGTGTTGCCGTCAGGCAAATCGACGTCAAAAAGGTGAATCTTGTCGTAGGTCGCCAGGATTTGACCGTCCTTCGCCACCAACTCGGCCCGGTTGCTGGTCAGTCCAGATCCAGCGGGAACCGGATAACCACCGCCCATCAGGGTCACCTGATAGCGGCGAGCCATGGTGATCAGAAAGCGCTGCGCCTGCTCTGCGATGAGCGCGGCCTGCTCAAGGCGCTGGCTGTCCTCGCCCATGAAGGCGAAGTTCTCCGGCAAGCCGACCAACTCGGCACCACGGCGAACAGCCAGCTCAATCTGCTCTTCGGCGGCAGCGAAATTGGCGGTTAGATCAGCGCTGCTATTGAGCTGGATTGCCGCAGCCAGAAAGCTTGTCAACGCTGGAGTTTTGCCACCGAGACCACTGTAAGGGTGGCCGCAATGGGATCAAGCGGCCTGCAGAACGCCCGGGCTGGTTTGGGTGGGAACCATGGTCATGGTGTCGACGGCTGCACAGCAGGCGAAATCGGCGTCGTGGTTCCCCAAACCCATCAGACGTTGGCCGTGGCTCGCCGCCCGCAAGCACGTTTCGGTGTCATGGCGCCACTGTTGCCAAAGGGCCAGGGCAGCCAGGGCTTCGTCATTGGCACAGCGCACCCCGACGTGGGGAGAGACGGCCAATTCCATCGCGGCAGAAATCACGGCGCCGGCTGCCAGGCTGTCCTCCAGGGAGTAGTCGCCCTCCCAGCCACTGCCGACGACCCAAACCCGCTCGACCCCATGGTCAATCAGTCGTTTAGCGACGGCGGTTCGATTAGGCAGGCAGGCCGTGACCAGCAGCGGCACAGGTTTGACTGCCTCCAGCGAGCGGGTTCCATTGGTGGTGCTGATGAAGATGCGCTTGCCGCCCACCACCTCTGGAGTGACCGCCAGAGGGGAATTCCCCAGGTCATAGCCCTGGACCCGCTGACCGCCCCGTTCCCCAGCCCGGAGGCAGCGCTCGGGCACCCAGGCATCAGCCGCCTGGTTGAGGGCCTCGAGGTCCGCGAAGGCCTGGATCGCTTCGGCACCGCTCTGCAGTGCACAGGCGATGGTGGTGGTGGCCCGCAGGACATCGATCACCACGGCCGCATCGGGACCACCCTCAGCCACGGGGCGCAGGCTGGGAACGTTCTCCGAGGTGTGGAAATAGGAGATCTGCACGACCGCAGTGGCTCAAGGGGGTGCGTCACAGTAGGCAGAACCTGCTGAAAAGTTGAGAGCGCCATGGGATCTGCGGCTAACGCGAATGGATCCCAACGTGATCTCAGGGGCTTTCTGGAGCTACTGGAAGCGCGGGGCCAACTGCGCCGCATCAGTGCTCCTGTGGACCCCGATCTCGAGCTTGCAGCGATTGCCGATCGGGTCTTGGGCTGTGGCGGCCCAGCCCTGCTCTTCGAGAACGTCAAAGGCTCGAGCATTCCGGTAGCGGTGAATTTGCTGGGGACCCTGGAGCGGGTCCTCTGGTCGATGGGGATGGAGAGGCCCGAGGAGCTGGAGGCCCTTGGGGAGCGCCTGGCTCTGCTCCAGCAACCCAAACCCCCCAAAGGTCCGCGGGAAGCCATCCGTTTCGGCTCCGTCTTGCTGGATGTGCTGAAGGCCAAGCCCGACCTCGACCTGTTGCCCCCTTGCAGACAGGAGGTTTTCCAGGGCGATGCCGTTGACCTCGATCGCCTGCCGCTGCTTCGGCCCTGGCCGGGTGATGCCGGCCGCATCATCACCCTCGGCCTGGTCATCACCAAGGACCCGGAGACCGGCACCCCAAACGTCGGGGTCTATCGGCTTCAGCAGCAGTCCATCAACACGATGACCGTGCACTGGCTGAGCGTGCGGGGCGGTGCGCGCCACCTGCGCAAGGCCGCAGCCCTGGGCAAGCCGCTGGAGATTGCCATTGCCATCGGCGTTCACCCTCTGCTGGTGATGGCTGCCGCCACCCCGATTCCGGTGCAACTGAGCGAGTGGCTCTTTGCTGGGCTCTACGCCGGTGAGGGGGTGCGTCTGGCGAAGTGCAAAACCGTGGACCTGGAGGTTCCAAGCCACAGCGAAATCGTGCTGGAAGGAACGATTACCCCCGGGGAAGAACTGCCCGACGGCCCCTTTGGCGATCACATGGGCTTTTACGGAGGTGTTGAGCCGTCACCACTGGTGCGCATCCAATGCGTCACCCAACGGCGTAATCCGACCTACTTCACCACCTTCAGCGGGCGTCCGCCCAAGGAGGACGCCATGTTGGCGATCGCCCTCAATCGGATCTACACGCCGATCCTGCGCCAGCAAATCCCTGAGATTGTCGACTTCTTCCTCCCCATGGAGGGCCTCAGTTACAAGCTGGCGGTGATCGCCATCGATAAGGCCTATCCGGGCCAAGCCAAGAGAGCAGCCATGGCCTTCTGGAGTGCTCTACCCCAATTCACCTACACCAAGTTCGTCGTTGTCGTCGATCAATCGATCAATATTCGCGATCCTCGGCAGGTGATCTGGGCGATCAGCTCCTTGGTCGATCCGCAGCGGGATCTCTTCGTCCTCGAGAACACGCCATTCGACACCCTCGATTTCGCAAGCGAGCAACTGGGACTGGGGGGGCGCCTCGCGATCGATGCCACAACGAAGATGGGACCCGAGCGCAACCACCCCTGGGGTGAGCCCCTACAGCGGCCCGCCGACCTGGAGGCCCGCTTGGACGAGCGCTGGGATGAACTGGGATTGGCCGATGTCGGTCAACAGGATCCCGACCCGGCCCTGTTTGGCTACGTGCTCGAGCAGGTTCTCGAGCGACTGCAACGGCCGACCTAAGCCATGCTGCGGCGCAGTGGTCTACAGGCACTCCAGGCGTTGCTGCACCTCGCCATGGCCAGCCCACGCTGGTGTTCGGTCAATGACATCGCAGAAGCCCAGGGGCTTCCGGCTCCGACGCTCGAGCAACTGCTCCTGCAACTGCGGCGAGCCGACCTCGTGGAAGCCAAACGAGGCCGTCAGGGGGGCTACCGCCTCAGCCGCCGAGCTGAATCCATACCAGTCAGCGAAGTCCTCAACGCGGTCGGGGCGCCCCTGGCGCTGAACGCCCCCGGGGAGAGCAGCCGAGCTGAACAGCAGGTGCTCAACAGCATGGGACGACGGCTTCAGGCCGCCCTGGATCGAGAGCTCAAGCAACTAACTCTCCAGGAGCTCCTCTTTGACCTCCAGAGCTGGCAGGAGTGCCTGAGTAATGGGGGAGGGCTAATGCTCGGTTAGAGCAGCGCGTCCCGTTGCAGATAGACGCGGATCAACTTCTCATCCATCAGCCCAGATCGAGCCACCGAAGCCTCGTTGCAGCGCTCGAAGACACCCAACAACGTGGCCGCCTCAAAGGGGTGACCCATCTCCGTCGCGATCGCCGCCACTTCATCGGCAGTGCAGACCTCATTCAGGCGTGCACGAAGCTCCGGGTTGTCCTGGATCAGAGCGAGAAAGCCAAAGAGAGACGGAAGTTGCTCAGCCATGAACCCGTTTGGGTGGGTGGTCTCAGTTTGGCGAGAAGAGCTGAATTTCAATCACTTCCTACGCTCGCTGAAACCAAGTCGTTCTCCATGTCGCTCGCCCTGGGCACCACTACCGGCCGCAGCCTCAAGGGCCACGTTCGGGTCCCTGGGGACAAGTCGATCTCCCATCGCGCTCTGCTCTTTGGAGCCATCGCCGAGGGGACGACCCGAATCGAGGGACTGCTTCCAGCTGAGGATCCCTTGAGCACCGCCGCCTGTTTGCGGGCGATGGGGGTCGAAGTCTCGGCAATCGAAGCCGGGAAGACCGTCGTCGTCGAAGGCGTCGGACTCGACGGTTTCCGAGAACCCGAGAGCGTGCTGGATTGCGGCAATTCCGGCACGACCATGCGCCTCATGCTTGGCCTGCTGGCGGGGCGCTGCGGACGCCACTTCGTTGTGACCGGTGACGACTCCCTGCGGCGCAGGCCGATGAAGCGGGTGGGTGGCCCCCTCGCGGAAATGGGCGCCACCATCCATGGACGCGCAGGCGGGAACTTGGCCCCACTGGCAATCGAGGGCTGTCAACTCAAGGGGGCAACGATTCGGACCCCGGTCGCTTCCGCCCAAGTGAAGAGCGCCATCCTGCTGGCGGCCTTGACGGCTGACGGGCCGACCACGGTGATCGAGCCGGTCCAGAGCAGGGACCACAGCGAACGGATGCTGCGCGCCTTTGGCGCAGAACTCACGGTGGGGGGAGCCGGGCAAACCGAGGTCACCGTGATTCCGGGCGCGAGGCTCAAAGGCCAGGACGTCGTTGTCCCTGGAGATATCAGTTCGGCAGCCTTCTGGTTAGTCGCTGGAGCGATCACCCCAGGCTCTGACCTCACCATCGAGAACGTCGGTCTCAACCCAAGCCGCACGGGGATTCTCGATGTGCTCGAGCAAATGGGGGCCCGCATTGAGGTCCTCAATGCCCGGGATGTGGCTGGTGAGCCCGTGGGTGATCTGCGTGTGGTCCACGGTCCCTTGAAGGCCTTCACCATCGGCAGCGATCTCATTCCCCGGCTGGTGGATGAGATCCCCGTGCTGGCGGTCGCCGCCTGCTGCGCCGAGGGACGCAGCCGGGTGACGGGAGCCGAGGAACTCCGGGTGAAGGAAACCGATCGCCTGGCGGTGATGGCCCGTCAACTCGGGGCCATGGGGGCACAAATCGAAGAGTTCCCCGACGGAATGACCATCCAAGGTGGTGTCCAGTTGCACGGCGCTGAAGTCGACAGCGAAACCGATCACCGCGTCGCCATGAGCCTGGCCGTGGCAGCGCAGATCGCGTCCAGTGCGACCACGATCCAGCGCCCAGAAGCGGCGGCTGTGTCTTACCCCGGCTTCTGGAATGACCTCGAACGGCTTCAAGCTTGAAGCCCGCAGCACCGGCGACGGCAGCTTCAGCCTGTTCAGTCCGGAGTTCGGCGAAGCCTTCCACAGCAGCCGCGGGGCCCTTACCGAAGCGCGTGAAAAGTTTGTCGAGCCTGCTGGGCTCGAGCGCTTTCCCCCAGGCAGCAGCCTGCGGGTTCTCGATGTTTGCCTTGGAACGGGCTGCAACACGGCGGCCCTCCTAGAGGCCTGCGGCAGCCAGCAGCTCACACTGCAGTGGTGGGGACTCGAGCTCGACCAAGAGCCCTTGGCTCAAGCCCTCGCGAGCCCTGCCTTCTGCGCCCAATGGCAACCCGGCACGGTGGCGTGCCTCCAAGAGCTCTGCAGCGGCGAAGGCATGCTTTGGGGAGACGCCAGGGAGAGGGTCCAACCGCTTGTTGAACAGCTGAAGGGGCAGTTCGATCTGGTGCTGATGGATGCCTTCTCACCCAGTCGCTGTCCTCAGCTCTGGAGCGTTGAATTTCTCGGTGCACTGGGGGCCCTCTTGCGGCCCGAGGGCAAACTGCTGACCTACTGCAGTGCCGCAGCCATAAGGCAAGCCTTGCGGCTCGCCGGCCTGGAACTGGCGGCGATCGAGGCCCCCTGCGGTCTGCAACAGCACAAACAGGATTGGAGCGGCGGCACGGCCGCAAGCCCATCCCCCGTCGCTCCCGGTCCGCGCCTGCGCCCACTGACGGTGATGGAGGAGGAGCATTTGCTCACAAACGCGGCAGAGCCCTACCGCGACCCCGGCTTCAGCCTGGACCGCAAGACGATCCTTCAACGGCGGCAACAGGCCCAGGCCCGGGCCATGCAAGAGGGCAAGGTCGAGGGCACCAGTGCCTGGCGCCGGCGCTGGGGACTGACGGGCAACCACCAGTAGATTCCCGCTCAGCTACCTGCCCTTGCCGATGCTCGCCGTTGCCGTGTTGGCTGCCGGAAAGGGCACCCGCATGAAAAGCGACCTGCCCAAGGTGCTCCAGCCCCTCGCGGGAGCCACCCTGGTGGAGCGTGTACTCGGCAGCTGCCGTGCCCTGAAGCCGCAGCGCCAGATTCTGATTGTCGGGCACCAGGCCGAGCGCGTCGAGCAATCCCTGAGCCAGCACGCCGGGCTGGAGTTTGTCCTGCAGCAGCCCCAGAACGGCACCGGCCATGCCGTCCAGCAGCTGCTGGCGCCCTTAGCGGATTTTGACGGGGATCTTCTGGTCCTCAATGGTGATGTGCCCCTGCTGCGGGAAGAGACGATCACGGCACTGCTTGAACAGCACCGCAGTTCCCAGGCTTCCGTGACTTTGTTGACCGCAAGGCTGGACGATCCAACCGGCTACGGACGGGTCTTCGCCGATGCCAGTGGCCAGGTCTCAGCCATCGTTGAGCACCGCGATTGCACGGACGAGCAGAGGGCGAACAACCTCACCAACGCCGGGATCTACTGCTTCAACTGGAAGAAGCTGGCCGCGGTCTTGCCTCAACTCAGCACGGATAACGACCAGGGGGAGCTGTACCTGACGGACACCGTGGCGATGCTCAGCCCCGCCATGCACATCGAGGTCGCCGATGCCGATGAGATCAATGGCATCAACGACCGCTATCAGCTGGCCCAGTGCGAAGCGGTGATTCAGCAGCGCCTTCGTCGCCATTGGATGGCCGAAGGCGTGACCTTTGTCGATCCAGACAGCTGCACCCTCAGCGATGGCACCCGTTTCGATCGCGATGTCGTCGTCGAACCGCAGTGCCATTTCCGCGGAACCACGACCATCGGCCGGGGCTGCCGCATTGGTCCCGGGAGCTTCCTCGAGAACGCCAGCGTTGGCGAAGAGGTCGAAGTGCTCTATTCAGTCCTGCGTGATGCAGTCGTCGCTGATCGCTGCTCGATTGGCCCCTACGCCCAGCTCAGACCCGGGAGCGAACTGGCCCGGGACTGCCGAATCGGCAACTTCGTCGAAGTCAAAAAGAGCCAAATCGCCGCAGGAAGCAAGGTCAATCACCTCAGCTACATCGGGGATGCCCAGCTGGGGGAAAACGTGAATGTGGGTGCAGGGACCATCACCGCGAACTACGACGGGGTCAACAAACACCAGACCGTCATTGGCGCTGGTAGCAAGACCGGGGCCAACTCGGTGCTTGTCGCGCCGATCACCCTGGGGGCCAATGTCACGGTGGGAGCCGGCTCCACCTTGACCAAAGATGTTCCCGCTGGTGCCTTGGCCTTGGGCCGAGCCAAGCAACTGGTGAAGGAGAACTGGTCCTAGGCGGGCAGGAACGCAGCAGCCTGGCTCAAACCTGGGGCAGCAGAGGAATCAGACGCTCGAGTGCAACACCGCGACTCGCCTTAAGGAGCAGCACATCACCGCTCGAGAGCCACTGCTGCAGCGGGCCAGCAGCGAGGTCAGGTTCCTCGACCACCGCTAACCGGGGAAGGGCCGTGGCCGCCTGGGCCATGGCCTCAGCTTCAGCTCCGCTTGCCACGATCACTAAGCCATCGAGGCCCAAGGCCGCTGCCCGCGCTGCCACTTGGCGATGCAGGGCCACACTCTGGTCCCCCAGTTCAAGCATGGTTCCGAGGACCGCAAAACGGCGGCCGGGCTGCCCTGCCAGGAGATCCAAGGCCGCCAAGACGGCTTCTGGGGAGGCGTTGTAGGTCTCATCCAACAAGGTCAGACCACCAATCTTCTGGCGGCGGTTGCGTCCTCCGGGCACATCCACGGCCATCTCCGTCAGGGCGGCCGTGGGCACCCCCAATTCAGCGGCAACGGCCAAGGCCAAGAGCAGATTGCGGGCGTTATGGCGCCCGTCCAGCGGCAGGTGGATGCGTGATCCATTGACGCTGATCACCCCCGCAGCTTCCTCCCAATCACCGATCCAATCGGCATCCCTGGCGCCATCGTCATCCGCCAAGGCCACCCGAGCGACCCGGCCGGACCAGACCCGCGCGAGGGCTACCTCTAGGAGGGGATCGCCGGCAGGCACCACGAGCAGTCCGTCCTGTCGCAGGGCTGCCGTGATTTCCAACTTGGCCTGGGCAATCGCCTCGCGGCTGCCCAAGCGACCAATGTGCGCGGTCCCGATATTGGTCACCACCGCCACGTCCGGGGCAGCAGCGTGACTCAGGCGTTCAATCTCGCCAAGACCCCGCATCCCCATCTCCACGACGACCGCCCGGTGTTGCTCGCCCGCGTTCAGCAAGGTGAGCGGAACGCCGATGTCGTTGTTTTCATTGCCCCGGCTGGCTTGCACAGGCCCCAGGGGCATCAGTGCGGAGCGAATCAGTTCTCGCGTGGTGGTCTTGCCCGCCGAGCCGGTCACGGCCACCACAGGGCAACGCAACATCTGGCGGTGCAGCAACGCCAACTGCTGGTAGGCCTCCAAGGTGTCATCGACGAGCCAATGGAGAAGTCCCTTGGGAACAAGATCCTTCCTGTCGCGTTGAACAACGGCGGCCAGCGCACCGATGGCCGCCGCCTGGGGCAAGAACGCATGGCCATCAAAGCGCTCACCCACCAGGGGAATGAACAGCTGTCCGGCGCAGAGCTGCCGGCTATCGGTGCAAATCTCGACCTCAGCAGACCCGGGTTCCCACTCCTGTGGGGCACCCTGGGGTGCACCCCAACGGGCTATCAGAGCGCCAAGCTGCATCGGCTCAGGTGGACGGAGATTCAGCGAGGACGATCATGCCTTCACCCACCAGGGCATCTCTGGCGATGAGGCCAGAGCGGGAATCGCGCAGCTCCAAGTGGTCGTACCCCAACTGCAGCGCCCATTGCTGCCAGAGCTCCGCACGACGCTGCTGCTCCTGCTGGCTCAAGGCGGGGAATGCCCGCCGCACCTGCAGGATCAGCAGGGATTGATCGGCCACACCCTCCGCCTGCACCAAGAGGCCATCGGCCTCGGGTCGCTGCACGAGCTCAACCAAGGGATCCGGGGCATACGGGCCCTCCAGGCCTTCAGGCTCAAGATCGGCTGGCGGCTCCTGGATCGGCGCCATCAACGCCTCCTCGAGCGGAGATGGCGGCAGTGGAGCCTCTTGGGCCGCCATCGGTTCGCTGAACGCCTTGGGGGCCTGCTGCGGCACGAGCTCTTCTTGAATCACCGACGAAGGAGCCGGTGCCTCCACGGCATTCGGGGCGATGGGCCATCGGTTCAGCAACAAGGTTGTTGAACCGATGGCAAGAGCGACCAGCAGCAGACCTAGACCGGGCCAAAACAAGGGAGCCAGATCAGCCGGCCACCAGGCCGGTGCCGGCAGGGTTCCCTGGCGATTGCGCCTCCAAAGCTCCTGAGCACGCAGGAGGAGGTCAGCACGGACAGCGCGAAGGTCCTCCGCCAGGGAGACCCAAGGATTCCGGTAGGGCGCTGGCAGATTGCTGCGCCGTTCAGTAGGCGGCGGTGCGCTCAGCGTGCGTTCCGCCGGCGCAGCAGCGAGAGGGGATTCCGCAAGCCCGTATTCGGCACGGCTTCAGAACCTTGATCCTCTCCATGCCGGCTGGGATCAGCCTGTTGTCCCAGGGAGAACTGCTCGACAGCCTGGGCATCGGGAGTGGGCTCCTTCACGCCTTTGACCTCCTTGTACATCCGGTCGTACTCCAGGGCGGAGCGATCCCAACTGAAGTTGGCCTGCATCGCCCGCCGCTGCAGCTCCGTCCAACTCTGGCGATGGCGGTACGCCTCCCAGGAGCGAACGATCGAGGTGTAGAAGTCGAGGGGCTCGTAGCGGTCGAAGCCAAAGCCAGTGCCGGAGTGGTCATTGGGGTCATGGGGCGGGACCGTATCGACCAGACCACCAACGCGGCGCACCACCGGAATGGAGCCGTAGCGCATCGCCAGGAGCTGACTGATGCCGCATGGCTCAAAGCGGCTCGGCATCAAGAACGAATCGCTACCGGCGTAGATCAAGCGCGAGAGCGCATCGTCATAGGTCAGAAAGACCGCAAAGCGACCTGGGTAGCGGGACGCCATCTGCCATAGGCCCGCCTCCAGGTGACGATCCCCAGTTCCAAGCACCACGATCTGACTGTCGGAGTAGGCCAAGACCCGGTCGGCCACTTGAAGCAATAGGTCAATGCCCTTCTGGTCGACCAAACGGCTCACAACACCCATCAGGTAGCTGTCCGGATTCACCGCCAGCCCCATGCGCTCCTGCAAAGCCCGCTTGCAAGCAGCGCGGCCCGAGAGATCATCCGCGGAAAAATTGGCGGGAAGGGTGGAATCGGTAGCCGGATTCCAGGCGTCTTGATCGATGCCGTTGAGGATGCCGCGCAGCTTGCCGCTGACAAAATTCAACAGGCCATCGAGATTCTCGCCGTACTCGGGTGTCCGGATCTCTTGGGCATAGGTGGGTGAGACCGCATTGACCCGATCGGCGTAGAGCAAGGCCGCCGCCATGGTGTGATCACCCTGCATGTACCAGGGGCACCAGGTCATCCGGTCCAGCTTCCAGCGCCAGGGACCCTGGTACTTCAGGTTGTGGATGGTGAAGACCGTGCTGATCTCGGGGTCCTGGTGCATCCAAACCGGAATCATCCCGGTGTGCCAGTCGTGGCAGTGCAGGATGTCGGGCTTCCAGTGGTGCCACGCAAACTCGGAAACAGCGCTGGCGAAAAACGTGAAACGCCAGTCCTCGTCTTCCCCGCCGTAGATCCGCTCAGGATCGAAGACGGGGTGCCCCACCAGATACAAGGGCAAACCATTGCTGGGGTGGCGGGTTTCGAACACCGCAAAGTCGGTGCCCATCGTGTGCCCCCGCCAGACGGGATCAGCTGGGATCTGCAGCAGGCTCCACAACCGGCCGTAGCCGGGCATGATCAGACGAACGTCATGACCAAGCGGGGCCAAGGCCGGGGGCAGTGAGCCGACGACGTCCCCCATGCCTCCCACCTTGACCATCGGTGCACATTCAGCCGCAGCAAAGAGCACCCGCATGGCGATGGGATCGCAAGTGGGCGCAACTTTACGGGCAGTCCCTAGGGAAGAACCGTCACCAAGGTGCCGACTTCGACGAGCTCAAACACTTCCTGAACGTTTTCCTCGTAGAGGCGCACGCAGCCGTGGGAGACAGCGCGACCGACCGTCCAGCGATGGGGGGTGCCATGGAAGCCCGCCACGGTGCAGCCGTTCACGCTGAGATAGCGCTCACCATCCCAAGCATTTTCCTTTGGGGTGCAGTTGCGATGGAAGCCAATCCAGCGGGACCCCAGCGGATTCTTCGGTCCTTGACCCACCTTGTTTCCATTGCCCGGATGCTGCCAAACCGGCTTGGCCACCTTTTCGAGAACGCGATGGGTACCGGCGGGTGTTTCCCAACCATCGGTGCCGACGGCGGCGGGGTAGCGATGCAGCATTCGGCCATCCTTCATGACCATCAGCTGACGGGTCTGGCGGTCCAACACCAGATGCAGACCCTGCTGGCTCTTGAGCTCAACGGGGATACGCGAGAGAGCCACCGTGTCGCTGATGACTGGCGCTGGAGGGGGAATGGGATCGGGTTGCCGCGCCTCAGCCACCTGCGGAAGCAGGGCCAAAGCGAGGGGCGCCAAAAGGGCGAAGCCAGTCGGGCGGGAGAAGGTCACGGGTCAAGCAGCAGTCTCACCTAGGACTAGCTACAAGACTGGTGTTGTGCTACGGCAGCCAGTCGGAGCCGGAGAAATCAGGAGAACGCTTCTCCAGGAACGCATTTCTGCCCTCCTGCCCCTCCTCCGTTCGATAGAAAAGATGGGTGGCTTGACCGGCCAATTCCTGGATGCCGGCCAGACCATCGGTCTCAGCATTGAAAGCCGCCTTCAGGCAACGGATTGCGGTGGGGCTGTGTTGCATCACCTCGCGCGCCCAGCGCACCCCCTCCGCTTCCAACTGATCGAGGGGAACCACTGCGTTCACCAATCCCATGTCCAGGGCCTCTTTGGCGCCGTACTGGCGGCAGAGGAACCAGATTTCGCGGGCCTTGCGTTGGCCGACGACCCGAGCGAGGTAGCCCGCGCCAAACCCGCCATCAAAGCTGCCCACGCGGGGTCCCGTCTGCCCAAACCGTGCGTTGTCCGCCGCCAGGCTGAGATCACAGAGCAGGTGCAAGACCTGACCACCACCAATGGCGTAACCCGCCACCAGAGCGATGACCACCTTGGGCAGGCTGCGGATCAGGCGCTGGAGATCGAGGACATTCAGTCGCGGCAGGCCGTCATCCCCCACATAGCCACCGTTCCCGCGGACGCTCTGATCGCCCCCGGCACAGAAGGCGTAGCCGCCATCGGGGGCTGGACCCACGCCGCCGAAGAGGACCACGCCCACCTTCGGGTTGTCTCGCACCCGTGAGAACGCATCAAACAGTTCGCTGACGGTTTTGGGACGAAACGCATTGCGCTTCTGGGGACGGTTGATCTGAATCCGAGCGATGCCCTCGTCGCTCAGATCAAACAGGATGTCCTCATAGGAGCCCTGGGGGATCCACTGCACGGCGACCGCAGCGGCTGACATCAGCTGGTGGCGAGTTGGACCATTGTGCGGCGCAAGGCCTGACGCAACTGGGCATCCACCTGGCGGTCGGTCCGCAGCACAAGCAGGCTCAGGGTTTGCTCCTGCGCCCAAGCCAAAGCCTCTGGCAATGCCGCCAGGCTCGCGACGCCTCGCGAAGGAATGCCGTAGCCCTCGGCCCAGCGCCGAGGGTCCAAGGCTTGCGGCATGGCGAACAGGCGCTCGAAATCCAAGGCCGGACGGATCGGCAACTGCTCAAAAATGCCGCCGCCGCCGTTATCCACCATCACGACCGTCAAGCGAGCAGCACGCTCGCGAAGCTGCTGGTGCCATAGCCATCCATTGGCATCGTGCAGGAGGGCCAAATCGCCGCTGACGAGCAGCAGGGGGCCAGTGCTGCAGGCCAAACCAGCCGCCATGGATAGCGTTCCATCAATGCCAGAAGCTCCGCGGAAGCCATAGGTCTGGCGGCAGGGAGCATCAGGGGCCGAGAAACTTTCCCAATCCCGAACGGGGCTACTGCTGGCCAACATCAGGCCCCAATGGGCCGGGACCAGACGGCTGAGGCATCGCGCCAACGCAGGCTCGGAGGGGTCAAAGCCATCGAGCTCCTCATCTAGCCGCTGCTGAACCTGCTGCTCGGCGGCGAGCCAACGGGTGCTCCAGCGCTGGTTATCGCCTGAGGGGTGCCCTTGCCGCCTGGCCTCAGGCAGCTGATGCCACCAGGATTCCAAGCCACCGGACCAGCGCTCCGTGGCGCTGCCCAAGGCATCGAGGTTGCGGGGGTCCTGCTCCGTCAGCAACAGCTGAGGCCCAGCGCACTGCTGGATCCAGCCCTGGAGCCGGCGACTGGCTGGCACTGGGCCCAGGCGCAGCAGCTGGGGTGACGCGGGTAGGCGGTGACCGTCCGCCAGCAGGAGGTCATAGCTGTGGATGCACTTCAACCCCGGCCAACCCCGCAACCCCGAGAGCACGTCCGCGAACACCGGCCAGCCGGTGCGCTCTTGCAGACGTGTCAAGGCAGTGGCAAAGCCCGGGAGGGCTTCCGCGCTACCGCGCCAGGGACCGGCCACCACCACGCCTGGACGATCAAGATCCAAGGGTGGAGGGGCCTCTGGCTCAGGGATGAAGCCATGGCCACTGACCTCCTCAAGAACCAGCGATCGCAACTCCGATTGCAACCGGATGAGACTCTCCCCCGAGGCATGCAGGGGTTCCTCAAAGGGCAGGTTGCAGTGGACGGGGCCCCAGGGGGGAACCAGTGCTGCTGACCAGGCCTCCTGAGCGAGTCCCCGCAGCGCCGCTCTCTCCATGGCCGCTAAGCCGGAGGGATCACCCTGAAGAAAACGCCGGCAGGAGGTGGACAGAAAGGTCTCCTGATTGACCGTCTGATTGGCACCACAGCCCTTCAAACGATGGGGGCGATCGGCGCTCAACACCAGCAGCGGTATGGCCCCAAAATCAGCCTCCACCACAGCTGGCAGCAGGTTGGCCACCGCTGTTCCCGAGGTGGTGACCAGGGCTGTCGGCCGTCCATCGCCCCGACTCAGGCCCAAGGCCAGAAACGCCGCAGAGCGCTCATCCACTCCGCAGAACAAATCCAATCCCTGCTCCGCGAGCAAGCCAGCGGCCAAGGCCAATGGAGCTGAACGGCTTCCAGGGCAAAGCACCAGACGGCTCAGGCCCTGGCGTTTGAGCTCCAGTAACAGCTCCAGTGCGGCCTGAAGATTCGCCTCGGCACTGCAGGGGTGGGGAGAGGGAAGAGGCACCGAGCCGGGCCATTGATCAGGATGTGGCGATCATGCCGGTCCAGGCTCAACCGATGGAGACACCGCCTCAAGCACCCGGCTCTGCGGCAAAGGGCTGGAGGTCAATCCTCGTCTGGTTGGGCTTAGCCCTGGTGCTGCGCTGGGCCGTGATTGAACCGCGTTGGATTCCCTCGGGCTCGATGCTGCCCACCCTGCAACTGCAGGACAGAATTCTTGTGGAGAAAATCAGGCCCAAGCTCGGTTCTGGCATTCCAACCGGAAGCGTGGTCGTCTTCCATGCTCCCCAACAACTCGTGGATGCGGGCTACGACCCAACCGCAGCCCTGATCAAGCGAGTCATTGGACAACCCGGCGATGTGATCGAAATCCGTGGGGGCAACCTGCTGCGGAACGGAGAGCCGGTGCCTGAACCCTGGAGAAGCGAGGCGATCGACTACGACTTTGGCCCGGTGACAGTCCCCGATCACCAGCTCTTGGTGCTGGGGGACAACCGAAACGCCAGCCTTGATTCCCATGTCTGGGGACCGCTACCCGAGCAGGATTTGATCGGCACCGCCGTGCTCCGTTACTGGCCCCTCAACCGCGCCGGCTTCATTCGGTTCCCCGCCCCAGAGCCGGACAATCAGCTGGGGTAGGGTGCAAACCTGACGTGGAGCACGCCGGAATGTTCAACCCGGAGTTCCTGACCAGCGACAGCGAACCGATCAGTGGCAACTCCCTGATCCAGTACCTGCAGGAACAGTCTCCGGACGTGTTGCAACGCGTCGCTCGTTCCGCCAGTGGCGACATCCAAGACATCATTCGGCACAACGTCCAAGGCCTGCTGGGGATGATCCCCGGCGAGCAGTTCGACGTCAAAATCACCGCCAGTCGCGATCACCTGGCGGGCTTATTGGCCTCCGCGATGATGACCGGGTACTTCCTGCGCCAGATGGAGCAGCGCATGGAGTTGGAAGCGACCTTGTTTGACGACGACGCTGCTGATGCCGACCCCGGCGAACTCAGGCTCTAGATCCAGCCTTCAGGGCGATTCTTCGCTGGGAACAACGCCTGTGCGCACCAGCAACTGATCGATCGACGCCAGGTAATCCCAATTGCCTTGGCTCGGTGCCCACTGCCGTTGCTCGAAGGCATCAGCCAACTGGGCCAGTTGCTGGTTGGAGCAGGGAACTGGGGCGTCGTAATGGGCTGGCACCAGCCAACGCACCTGGGGCAGTTGAGACAACTCCCGAAGCCAGCGGACCACGACCGGACGCGCCCGGGGGAAAACCAGGCGCTCCAGAACCGGCGCAACCAGGAGGGGGCTGCCCTGCTGGGTCAGAGCCTCAAAGGCTTCACGGGAACTCGAGCGCCATTGGAAGGGGAAGAACCCGAAGTAACTCCGGGCTGAACGACAGCCTGGCCGAAAGGCCTTGGCCAAGAGCTGCGCCAGGGGGGGGACCTCAAGGGCCTCCGGCCGCAGAAACGAGGCGAACAGTGCCAGGCGCTCCCACCCCTTTTGACGCAGTTCTGGGGTGTCCTTGAGCGGTTGATCGCCACTGTCGCGGGCGTGAAACAGCAGAGGTGTGGGGTCAAGGTCAAAGATTGCCGGGGGTGTCGAGTTGATCGCCACCAGCGCATCAGTCAGGAGCAGCGAGCCACTGGCCTGATGTAAACAAGCGAATTCCTGAAAGCGTCCCAGCCCCAAATCGAGCGGTCCAAGGGACGACCAGCTCAGCTCATCGCCATGGGGATAGCCGTCCTCCTGAAGCACCCGGGTCCGTCCCCGAGGGAATCCCAGCCAGGCGGGCGGCAGATTGACCGGAAAGCTCCATTGACCTGGCGTGATCCAGACCTCCGCCTGAGGGAAGGCCCTGGCCATTGGGGGGACAGGCAGTTTGTGCTCCAAGCCTGAAGCCGTCGGCAAAACGATGGATTGGACCGGTCCAAATCGCGCCTCTAACGCCTGCAGAGCTGCACGCACCTCCTGGGTTGGCGCCACGGGGGCGTAAAGCATCAAGCCCCCCCGCACCCGGACCACCGTCATCCGAATGGGGACGGCCACATAGAACACACCCTGCAGTTGCTCAAAGCTCCAGAGCTGCTCTGGGATCAACTCACGCACCAAGGTGCGCTTGCGCCCGTAGGGATAAAGCGGCAACAGCGGCCACCAATTCCAGCGCTGATCGGAAGCTGCAACCATCGAGCGCTTCAGCTGAGCAGCACCAGACTGATGCTCATCACCAGCATCCCTGCCGTTACACCGGCCATCATCAGGTGGTGCTTGGCGCCGGTGCGCTGGGCAGCCGGAAGCAGTTCGTCAAAGCAGATGTAGACCATGATTCCGCCGACGCTGGCGAAGACCAAGCCGAGAACCACATCGTTCAGGAACGAACGCAGGAAGACATAGCCGATGAGCGCCCCGAGGGGTTCGGCCAAGCCCGAGGCACAGGAAATCCAAAACGCCTTGCTGCGGCTGCCCGTGGCGTAATAGACGGGGGCTGAAACCGCCAGTCCCTCAGGGATGTTATGGATGGCAATGGCAATGGCGATGCCAATGCCGAGACGGGGCTCGGAGAGTGCCGCCACAAAAGTGGCCAAGCCCTCAGGAAAGTTGTGGATGGCGATGGCAAGGGCTGAAAACAACCCTGTGCGCATCAGAGCGGAGGCATCAGAGCCCTCCCTCAAGGGCAAGATCGCCAGTTCATGGGAGGGGAGCAGTCGATCGATCAGGGCCAGGGCCAGCATCCCGGCAAAAAAGGCCAGAACCGTGACCAAGTAAGCGGTACTGGAGCCCAGGGCTGGCGTTAGGGACTGCCGTGCCTTGGGGAAGATCTCAACAAAGGAGACAAAAATCATGACCCCGGCCGAGAAGCTCAAGGCCGTGGTCAGCAATCCAGGGCTGAAGCGCCGGCTCAGCACACCAAGCCAACTGCCAATACCCGTTGAAAGGCCCGCTCCGAGGGTGAGCAAGAAGGCCGGCAGTACCTGGTGGTCCAGCGCTTGCAAGCTCGGCTCCTCGGCAAAGGTGGTTCGATGATCGCAGGCCAGGAGTCCATTGGTGGGTGGATCGATCGATCCACGCACGTTTCAACAATCGCCCCCTGAGCCCGCGCTGCCCTGGACAGACGCCCCTGCATGGGGCAGAACACAGACAACGCTGCACGAGCGGTCCATGCAGACACCATTTGGGATCTGGCTGCCGCAGGTCACGGTGCTGCGCTGTCAGCAGTTCGAGCAGGCCAGTGATGCCGTCGACGCGGTCCGAGAGCGGCAATGCGTCGTCCTGCAGCTCGAGGGGATGGAGCCGAGCGAAGCCCAGCGGATCCTTGACTTTGTCGCCGGGGCCGTCCATGCCCTGGATGGGCAAATGGAGCGGGTTGGCGATGGGACCTATCTCTGCGCGCCTGCGGGGGTGGGGGTCAGTCAGCTCCGTGGCTCGTCAGACGTATCTGTAGAGCCAGCCTGAAGACGGCGCTCCAACTGCACAAACAAAAACCAAGCCAGCCCCGCCGAGACGCCCCCAGCCCAATCCGAACGCAGCAGCTCAATGATGGAGGCGGTGCTCGCCGTCACCCTGAGCAGACGCAAAGCAAAACGACCGATTGGACTAGCCATAGGGCCCAAATCGAGTGGCACAGACCGCGCCACACTGGGCGCCGAGCCTGATGGCATCCGCCAAGGACCACTGCGCGGCCATACCTGTTACCAACCCTGCCGCAAAACTGTCACCACAGCCATAGCTCTCCACCATGGGGCCTGGAAGCGGAGCTGCGAGGTAACGCCCGCCCGGAGAACTGATGCCACCTGAGGCTCCTTCAGTGCGGATCAAGGCCTGAGGCGCTGGATTGAGTTGATCCGGGTCCACCAACTCGCCGGGATCCAGTCCACTGCCAATCAGGGCATCCAGTGGCACCG
Organism: Synechococcus sp. W4D4; assembly: GCF_047716805.1. Classification (NCBI taxonomy): domain Bacteria; kingdom Bacillati; phylum Cyanobacteriota; class Cyanophyceae; order Synechococcales; family Synechococcaceae; genus Synechococcus; species Synechococcus sp. W4D4. Next base: position 1,075,720 of record NZ_CP180404.1, read on the forward strand.
CGGCCTGCTGAAGCACCGGAAGACGAACCCGCGGGGTTGCCGCCAGAACTTTGGCGCCGCGGCACGCCCTCAGCAGAGGGGGATCAGCCGCCGTCACAAAAAGGCCGTCGCAGCGAGCCAGGTCCTCCCAAGGCAGCGCGTCATCAAGAGAGGGACTCAAACGCTCTCCAATCACGGTGATTGCCCGATCTCCCTCACGGTCAACGAAACTCAGGCCCCGCCGGGTTGGCGCATCCCTCCAGGCGACATGGAGCTCAAGGCCCAATTGCTCAAGGCGCTGGACGGCGGCCTCTCCCACCGCATCGCGGCCCAGAGCTGTGAAGAACTGGACGGGCTGCTTGAGCAAACGCGCCATCTGGACGGCGACGACGGCTCCACCGCCGGCAGGTTCCTCCAAGGTCTGGAGTGCGTGACCAATCGCTCCCGGACGAGGCAGTTGATCCACCGCCAGGAACTGCACCCATTCGACATGCCCAACAACCGCCAAGCGAAGGGATGGCAACGCTGGCCATGGCGGCAGAGCGGAGGCGGAAGACAACGAGGGCCAAGAGCACGTGCAGACCCCATCAAAGTCCAATCAAACCCTGAGACCAAACAAAAGAGCCCCCGCCGAAGCGAGAGCTCTTGGGCCTGAGCCTGAACTCAGGGGTGATGCGGGCTGGTCCTCAGCCGATGATGGGAGCGCTCAGAGCCACAGGAGTGGTCTCGGACGCAGCCAGGTCGAGAGGGAAGTTGTGAGCGTTGCGCTCGTGCATCACTTCCATACCGAGGTTGGCGCGGTTGAGCACGTCAGCCCAGGTGTTCAGCACACGACCCTGGGAATCCAGGATCGACTGGTTGAAGTTGAAGCCGTTCAGGTTGAACGCCATGGTGCTCACGCCCATGGATGTAAACCAGATCCCGACAACAGGCCAAGCACCCAGGAAGAAGTGGAGGCTGCGGCTGTTGTTGAAGGAGGCGTATTGGAAAATCAGGCGACCGAAGTAACCGTGGGCAGCGACGATGTTGTAGGTCTCTTCCTCTTGGCCGAACTTGTAGCCGTAGTTCTGGGACTCGCTCTCGGTGGTTTCACGCACCAGGGAGGAGGTCACCAGGGAGCCGTGCATGGCGGAGAACAGGGAACCACCGAAGACACCAGCCACACCAAGCATGTGGAAGGGGTGCATCAGGATGTTGTGCTCAGCCTGGAACACCAGCATGAAATTGAAGGTGCCAGAGATGCCCAGGGGCATGCCATCCGAGAAGGAACCCTGACCGAAGGGATACACCAGGAACACTGCAAAGGCAGCAGACAGCGGGGCGCTGTAGGCCACGCAGATCCAGGGGCGCATGCCGAGGCGGTAGGAGAGCTCCCACTGACGGCCCATGTAGCAAGAGATGCCAATCAGGAAGTGGAAAACCACCAACTGATAGGGACCGCCGTTGTACAGCCACTCGTCGAGACTGGCAGCTTCCCAGATGGGGTAGAAGTGCAGACCAATGGCGTTGCTGCTGGGGATGACAGCGCCAGAGATGATGTTGTTGCCGTAGATCAGGGAGCCGGCAACAGGCTCACGGATGCCGTCAATGTCAACCGTAGGAGCGGCGACAAAAGCAACAATGAAGCAGATGGTGGCGGCCAGTAGGCAGGGAATCATCAGCACACCGAACCAACCCACATAAATGCGGTTGTCGGTGCTGGTGACCCACTCACAAAATTGCGTCCAAGAACTGGAGCCGCTCTTCCGAAGAGCAGTGGTCATAAGAAAAGGCTCAATTGAGCCAAATGAGTACGAATGCTGCGACTGCAGCCTGCAAAAACTAGAGGGACCCAGAAACCATTTCCTAGAGCAAAAATTAAATTCAAAAAAGAACCAAGATGTTTACAAAGAAATTCATGAAGTCTTCATGAAGTTATGCATAGCAACGGCTTCGAGGGGGCTCCGGTGGTTATGCCGATGCGGGTTGTTGTTTCAACCACTGCTGTGCTGACGCCACAAAAGCGCTCCAGTCGAGTTTTTCCTCTTCGGCCGCGCGGGCAACCAGCAGCGGAGCTTGACGCTGCAACAAGCTCTCCAACTCCTCTTCAGGAACGCCCACGGCCAAAGCCATGTAGTCAGCCATTGCACGGCCCACAACCCGAGTGAGGTAGGCCGCACTGAGGGCTTGCATGGCACCGCCCAACAACCAGGTCGGGCCATGCCACTTCACCACCGAAGCCAAAGCCTGGGAACTCCATTCCACGACCCCCAAGGCCAAGGCCGCCTTTCCCAACTGAGCAGCCCCAGCCTGCAATTGCTCCAGAGACCAAGGGCAATTCCAAAGCCGGGCCATCTCCTGGAGCATCAAGCCATTGGCAGCAGCCAAGACCAAGAGATCCAAGCTGGGGACTGGAGTTACAACAACACCCGCGGCGACCGTCCACTGGGTGCGTTGCAGCAAGCGTGACCAGGACTGACGCCTAATGACCTCAAGTTCGCGTTGCCAACCCTCATGCAGTTCCTGCAGGCAACGCTGCTGGTTGCGTTCACGGGTCAGGGGCGTGGACTCGGCTAACCAGGCCGAGAGATCCCGCCATCCGCTGGCCTCCAGATCAGGCAAAAGCCAACACCGCCCGCGCAGGTGAGCGGGAAGCTGCTGCTCGAATTGCTGCACCTGCAGGGGGGTCTCGAGCCCCGGCAGGGTCCGCACGAGAATTCCCACACGCTGCTGCTCTGGCAGGGCTTCAAGCCAACGCAGATCGGCCGCTGTCAGAGGCAGATCAAGCCGGTAGAGAAGCAGCTCGCACTGGCGAAACGTCTCGGTCCATTCCCAATGCAGCGGAGACAAGGGCAAGGCCTGACTGCGGTGGACCCGCAGGGGGTGGGGGCAGTGGCACTGACTGAGAAGTGCCTCTTGCTCAAGATCGCTCCAGGCTTGAGTCCCGACGAGCGCCAGGTGAATGCAGGACTCCTGTTGACGTTGACGCAGCGACTCCAATTGGGCGCGGCGCTGTGCCTGATCCCGCTGAAAGCGATTGACCTGGGCAGGGCTCACGTCGCTGCTGCCCCCTTGCAGGGTTTGGAACTGTTCGAGAACTGCCTCACAACGATCAAGCCAGCCCTGCGAAGACCGCGGCAGCTGCTGACCAGAAGGGCGCATTCGCCCCCCGAGCAACCAGAGCCCTGCACCAGCCGCTCCCAAGCTCAAGAGGGATGAGAAGGGGCCATGCACCGTCTCAAGCAGCATCCAGCCGCCCCCGGCTGCCGCAAACCAAGGCCAGTGGCGCAGGCCCTGGCGAAGGATGCCCGCTGTGAGCTGCTCCCCCAGGAGCACGGGCCTCGGCGATGGGGATTCAGCTGAGACCTGAGGAACAGTCAAGGGGGGGGGCCTGAACTCGGCGACCGCGCCAACTCTTTAGCTCAGCTATTAACCCATGCCCAGACCCAATAACTTGGGAGAACCTCAGCGAGCCTCCTTGGCCATGGGTCTTGCCGGCCAAAACAGCAAGCACGCCGACCGCCGATCGGAGGTTCAGCGAGTCCTGCTGGTGGCCCTTGGGGTCAACGTGGCGATGTTGCTGCTGAAGCTGATCATCGGACTCCTCAGTGGATCGCTGGCCCTGCTGGCCGATGCGATGCACAGCGCGACCGATGGCTTCTCCAGCCTGCTGGGACTGATCACCAACGGCCTATCGGACCCCAAGCCAGACCGTGATCACCCCTACGGCCACGACAAGTACGAAGCCATTGGCGCCCTTGCCATCGCTGGCTTCATCTGTTTGACGGCCTTAGAAATTGGGCGGACCGCCCTGGAGCGGATCACCTCGGGACTCCAACCGTTGCGCCTCGACGGGCAAGAGCTCTTGATGCTGTTGATCGTCCTGGGCTGCAACCTGCTGTTGGCCGGGTACGAGCGCAGTGAGGGCAAGCGCCTTAACAACCAGCTCCTTCTCGCTGACGCACAACACACCACCAGCGACATCTGGACCACCGTGGTGGTGCTGGTGGGCTTGTGCGGTGTCGTTTTCTTCAAGCAGACCTGGCTGGATGTGGCGATGGCCATTCCGCTTTGTTTGCTCTTAATCCGGGTCTGCTGGCAGGTGCTCAAAACCAACCTGCCGTGGTTGGTCGATCAAATCGCCATCGCACCGGAATCCATTCACGAAACTGCGATGGGCGTGCCTGGGGTGCTGAACGTCCATGACATCGCCAGCCGCGGCGTTCTCGGTCAAAGGGTGTTCATCGAGCTGCACATGGTGGTGGATGCCGATGATCTACCCAAGGCCCATCGCATCACCGAGCTCGTGGAGGACCATCTCGAGCGGCGCTTTGGACCTGTCCGCTGCACCATTCACCTGGAACCACGGGAGTACGCGGAATCGACCATCACCTTCCAGGGAACCCATGGCTGAGCTGAGGAGTTGGCTCACCCCCCATCAGCAGGACTTACTGGCGGATCTCAGCGCCCGCCAACAGCTGTTCAGTCGATGGGATGGCGATCGACCGATTGCCCTACTGGAACGCTGTTGGTTGCGGCTGAGGATCCTGCCGATCAGCAAGCTCAACGCGGTTCTCCCGCCGGACAACAGTGGGGAAGCTCCGGAGTTGATTCGCTTCCGGAACCTGATCCGCGCTGGCTTCTCAGCGGCAGACGCCGAAGAGCAGTGCTGGGAGGACTTTGGCAAAGCGGCCTGCTCCGAGGCGCTCCAACGCTTTTGGGCCGCCCAGGACCAAGGCTGCAACGGCTGGACTCTGCAGGCCTACCTCGACCTGCTCTCGCGCTACCGCAGCAGCATCGAGGCGGAGGGACCAAATCCTTTACCAGTACTGGTCTTAGCTCGATCAGGCAGTCCAGAGCACCATCGCTTGATTTGGCACTGGCCTGCCTCCCTCTCCATAGGGCACACTTGCCGCTGACTTCTTCAGGTGTGCGGCCATGGCCGACGGTGATTTCCAGCGGAATTCGGGCGATCAGTCCCGCGACAACCGTGGTCCTCGTGAAGGGGGCGGATTCCGCATTCGCCTGAGCGATAACGAAATGCGCGCCGCCCGCGCCGTTCAAGAGGCCTTTGGCGTTCGCTCGACCGTGGCAGCCCTGGGCCTGTCCCTACGAACCGTGGCTCAGCTAATCGAAGAGGGCCGGATCGACGACATCGTTGCCCAACAGAAGGCCAGCGCCGGTTCCCGCGGCCGCGGCGAGCGCAGTGATCGTCGTGGCGGTAGCCGCGGCGAACGCAGCGAGCGACCTGGCAATCGCCCCAACCCCTTTGCACGCCCGGCCAAGCCTCCGGCTCCCGTCGCTGAAGAGGAGCCGGTGAGCGACTCGACTGCCGCTGCAAGCGATGCCGCTCCCGCCGAGGCCACTGCCGATGCAGTGGAAGCCAGCGAGACCACCGAGGCCTGATCGACGGCCGCTGCCGGGGACTGCCTCCAGGCAGAATCCGGCGAACATTTCGCCAGCTCGCATGCAACGCGCCAGGGTTCTGTCCGGAGTTCAGCCCACTGGCGCCTTGCATCTGGGCAATTGGCTTGGGGCCATCCGCAACTGGGTCGACCTGCAGAAGAGCCACGACACTTTTTTTTGTGTCGTTGATTTGCATGCGATCACGGTCCCCCACGACGCGGAGGTCCTGGCCCGTGACACGCGCAACACCGCTGCGCTCTACCTGGCTTGCGGGATTGACCCAGACGAAGCCACGGTCTTTGTCCAAAGCCACGTCTCAGCCCACAGCGAGCTCTGCTGGCTGCTGAACTGCGTCACCCCGTTGAACTGGCTGGAGCGGATGATCCAGTTCAAAGAGAAAGCGGTGAAACAAGGGGACCAGGTGTCCGTCGGCCTACTGGACTACCCCGTCTTGATGGCGGCCGACATTCTTCTCTATGACGCGGACCTCGTCCCCGTTGGTGAAGACCAGAAGCAACACCTGGAGCTGGCCCGAGATATCGCCCAACAGCGGATCAATGCGCGGTTTGCCCCGCGGGATGCCGAAGGCGAGCCCATCCCCGTACTGAAGGTCCCCGAGCCGCTGATCCTCAAGGAAGGAGCCCGGGTCATGAGCCTCACCGACGGCCGCAGCAAGATGAGCAAGAGCGACCCCAATGAGGGGTCCAGGGTCAACCTTCTGGATCCCCCTGAGGTCATTACTAAAAAGGTCAAGCGCGCCAAAACGGACCCCGTGATGGGTCTGGAATTCGGAAACCCCGAGCGGCCTGAAACCGACAACCTGCTTGGTCTCTACGCCCTGCTCAGCGGCAAAGGCCGAGATGCCGCTGCCGTGGAATGCGCCGAGATGGGCTGGGGGACCTTCAAACCCCTGCTCGCTGAGACCCTCGTGGAGGCACTTCGGCCGATTCAGGAGCGTTACAACACCCTCAGCTCCGATCCAGCCGAACTCGATCGTGTTCTTAAGGCGGGTAGCGAGCGGGCCAATGCCGTGGCTCAGACCACCCTGGAGCGAACACGGGAAGCACTGGGGTTCCTGAAGTCCAACTGACTTCCAAAGCCCTTAATCAAAAACGGAAGGAAAGATAAAGGTGGCTAATTCATCAACGCAAGCCCAGCTCACCAAGTCCACCCAAATCACTCTCCCCAGCTCAAAAACTTCCAAAGCACATTGACCTGCCCACTGTCCAGTTCGGCCGGGAAGTCTCACCTTGGGACTCGATTAGCCAGCAGTCTCGTTGAACTGCGCAGTTGTGCCGCTTGCCAATCCGTCATCCGCTACAGCACTCCCTCAAGCCGAGTCGTGCAGCCGCTCCGGCCTGTTCCCTCGGTCTGCTGCTCCTGGCCGCTGGCCCCCTTGTTGCCCCCTCAAAAGGCACAGAGGTGGATCAATCCCTCGAGCACGTTGTGGCCGCTGCCAGCCGAAGCGATGCGGACGAGCTCTACGCGATCACGCCCGAGCGGCGCGCACTCCTGAACACGATCCGCTACGCCGAAGGCACCTGGAAGCAGGGCCATGAGGGCTACCGCACCCTCTATGGCGGCGGCCGTTTCAGCAGCTTGGCTAAGCACCCAGAGGTGGTGGTGGTGAAGCGCTACACCAGCGCGGCCGCAGGGGCCTATCAGTTTTTACCCGGCACCTGGAAAGAAGCCGCCACCAAACTCAGCTTGCGCAGCTTCAAGCCCCGTAATCAGGACCAGGCTGCTCTTTATCTGATCGATCGCCGTGGTGTGCTCGACCAGGTCGACCGCAGCGGTCTCACCCGCAATGTCATGGCTGTCCTCTCGAAGGAGTGGGCCTCGTTCCCGAGCCATAACGGCCTGAGCGCCTATGGCCAACCGGTGAAGAAAGCCACAGAACTGGCCAACTTCTACGAGAACAACCTCAAGCAACTCAAGCGCAGCCGCTGGGCTCAGGCCTGAGGAGTCTCGGGGCGCTGCTGCTCAGGCAACGGGACTCCCGCCATCCGCAACATCGCGGAGAGATTCCAGACCCGCATCATCAGGCGATGCCAGGGGGTCATGGCATCCATGTCTACCGCCATGGGTGTCGAGCAAGCAGCCCGAAGCGACTGCGTGGCAGCAATCGCCTGAAGCCCCTCCTGCAGAGCCGCACGAAACTCCCGCTGCTCCTGCGGAGGGACCAAGTGATCAGGGGCATGATCCAAGAGGACCAGACCTCGCTCAAACCAATGGCAGAAGTCACCAAACAGTGACTCGAGCAAATGGTCGAGCAGCTCAGCGGACTCAGCCTGGGATCCTTGAGGGTTGGTCACCTCCACACCCTAGTGATGGCCTGAATTGCGCTGCGTAGGATCGGGGTCGCTATGCCGCCGCCGTGACCGCGACCCGACCTGCCGAGCCTGCAGCCAGTGAAGCGGGGCAGGACGTGGTGACGGTGCATCTGCCCAAGACCAGCGAGAGCGAGCAGCTTCTGCGCATCCGCCACTCCATGAGCCATGTGATGGCCATGGCGGTCCAGCGGCTCTTTCCAAAAGCCCAGGTGACCATTGGTCCCTGGACCGAAAACGGCTTCTACTACGACTTCGATAATCCCGACCCCTTCACGGAGGCCGACCTCAAGGCCATCAAGAAGGAAATGATCAAGCTCATCAACAAGAAGCTCCCGCTGGAGCGCCTTGAGGTGAGCCGCGCTGAGGCCGAACGCAAGATTCAGGCCCAAAACGAGCCCTACAAGCTCGAAATCCTGGCGGGGATTCACGAGCCCATCACCCTCTACACCCTTGGAGAGGAGTGGTGGGATCTCTGTGCCGGCCCCCACGTCAGCAACACCAAAGACCTCAACGCCAAAGCCTTCGACCTCGAGAGCGTCGCCGGTGCTTACTGGCGCGGCGATGAGAACAATGCCCAGCTTCAGCGGATCTACGGGACCGCTTGGGAAACCCCAGAGCAGCTCAGCGAGTACAAGCGCAGGCAGGAAGAAGCCAAGCGACGGGATCACCGGCGGATCGGCACCGACCTCGATTTGTTCTCGATAGAAGACGAAGCCGGTGCCGGCCTGGTGTTCTGGCACCCCCGCGGCGCCCGCATGCGCCTGTTGATCGAGAACCTCTGGCGAGAGCTTCACTTCAACGCCGGTTACGAGCTGCTCTATACCCCCCACGTCGCAGACATCAGCCTCTGGAAGACCTCCGGGCACCTCGACTTCTACAGCGAGTCGATGTTCGGCCCGATGCAGGTGGATGAGCGGGAATACCAGCTCAAGCCCATGAACTGCCCCTTCCACGTGCTGACCTACGCCAGCACTCTGCGCAGTTACCGCGAACTACCGATCCGCTGGGCCGAGCTGGGAACGGTCTACCGCTATGAGCGCCCCGGGGTCATGCATGGACTGATGCGCGTCCGCGGCTTCACCCAGGACGACGCCCACGTCTTCTGCCTCCCTGAGCAGATCAGCGACGAGATCCTGGCGATTTTGAATCTGACCGAACAGATCCTCTCGACCTTCGATTTCCTGAACTACGAAATCAACCTCTCGACCCGTCCCGAGAAATCCATTGGTGAAGACGCGGTCTGGGATCTAGCGACGCAGGGCCTGATCGAAGCGCTGGAGCGCAAGGGCTGGGACTACAAAATCGATGAAGGAGGCGGTGCGTTCTACGGACCGAAGATTGACCTCAAGATCGAGGACGCCATTGGCCGGATGTGGCAATGCTCCACGATCCAGCTGGACTTCAACCTGCCGGAGCGCTTCGACCTGAACTACGTCGCCGCCGACGGTTCAAGGCAGCGGCCGATCATGATCCACCGCGCCATCTTTGGCTCGCTGGAACGGTTCTTCGGGATCATGACCGAGAACTACGCCGGCGACTTCCCCTTCTGGCTTGCGCCCGAACAGATCCGTCTACTGCCGGTGACTGATGAGGTGCGCGACTACGCCGAATCCGTTGCCGCAGGCTTGAAAGCGGCTGGAGTCCGGGCCAGCGTCGACCACTCCGGTGATCGACTGGGCAAGCTGATTCGCAACGGCGAACAGATGAAGATCCCCGTCCTAGGGGTGATCGGCGCCAAGGAAGCCGAAGGTGGGACCATCAGCCTCCGCAGCCGCCGGGATGGAGACCTCGGCAGCATCGCCTTTGACACCCTTGTGGCCGCTGCTCAAGCGGCGAATCAAGATCGGGGAGCGGGGCTCAAGATCAGTCCCTGCTGATCCTCGATGACCACGCTTCTAGCCGGCGATATCGGCGGCACCAAGACCCTGCTCGGCCTGTACAGCGTCGAAGGAACGGCGCTGATCCAACGCGCGAGCCAGCGCTACGTCTCCGCCGATTGGCCTGATTTCTCAGCCCTGGTCAACCACTTCCTCGAAGGCCAAGCCCAGACCTTCGAGCGCCCGCAGCAGGCCTGCTTTGCCATTGCTGGACCGGTCCGGCAGGGACGCGTCAAGCTCACCAACCTGCCCTGGCTCCTGGAGGAGGAACGACTAGCGCGGGACTGCCAGCTCAAGGCCGTCGAGCTGGTCAATGACTTTGCGGTCTTGATCTACGGGCTACCGCATCTGCAGCCCGAACAACAAACGACCCTGCGGGACCCGTCTGGCGGTCAGCCGGACCCGAAGGCTCCCATTGCCATCCTCGGTGCTGGGACTGGCCTCGGGGTCGCCGTGGGAATTCCAACGGCCAGCGGCTTGCAGGCCGTGGCCAGCGAAGCCTCCCACGGCGAGTTCGCCCCCTGCAACGAGAAGCAGTGGCAACTCAAGCGCTGGCTGATGGCCGAGCTGAACCTCTCGCGCCTCTCGATCGAACGGATCGTCAGCGGCACAGGGTTGGGGGATGTGATGCGCTGGCACCTGGCAACCCAGCCCGATGGGCGCAACCACGCCTTGATGGGCACCGCGGACACCGAGCTTCCAGCGGCCACAGCGGCGGCGGCGGGCGGCGGTGATCCCCTCGCCCGCGCGGCCTTGGATCTCTGGCTGGAGGCCTACGGCAGCTGTGCTGGGGATGTGGCTCTACAGAGCCTTTGCTATGGCGGTCTCTGGGTGGGAGGAGGAACAGCGGGCAAGTTGCTCGATGAACTGAGGTCAGAGCGGTTCCTCCGCCCCTTCCTCAACAAAGGACGTCTCAGCCCAGTGGTGGAACAAATCCCAGTCCATGCCTTGGTCGATGGAGAGACAGGGCTCTTCAGCGCCGCCTGCCGGGCCCAGCATCTGAACGCCTGAGTGGGACACTGAGCCCAGCAGAACAGAGCGCATGGCCCGCCCCCGCATTGGACAGGGGGTTGTGGTGGATGTCCCCGCCACAACAGCCAACTTGGGTCCCGGTTTTGATTGCCTTGGAGCAGCCCTCGATCTGAATAACCGCTTCGAGATGCGCTGCATCGAAGGCAGTGGCGAGCGGTTTGAACTGGTGATTGAAGGCAGCGAGGGATCCCACCTTCGCGGAGGCCCCGACAACCTCATCTATCGCGCCGCTCAGCGGGTTTGGAAGGAGGCAGGTGAAGAACCGATTGCTGTCGAGGCACGGGTTCGCCTAGCGGTCCCCCCCGCCCGGGGACTCGGAAGCAGTGCCACGGCGATCGTGGCTGGATTGATGGGAGCCAACGCCCTGATCGGCGAGAAGCTCAGCCGCGAGAAGCTGCTTGAGCTCGCCATTGACATTGAGGGGCACCCCGACAACGTGGTTCCTTCTTTGCTGGGAGGCCTCTGCTTGACGGCGCGGGCAGCATCCCATCGCTGGCGGGTCGTGCGCTGTGAGTGGGACCCCAAGGTGATGGTGGTGGTCGCCATTCCTGCGATCCGCCTATCCACCAGCGAAGCCCGGCGAGTCATGCCGAAGGCCATCTCCATCCCGGATGCGGTCACCAACTTGGGTTGCCTGACCCTGCTGCTGCAGGGCCTGCGGACCGGAAACGGCGACCTCATCGCCGATGGCATGCACGACCGCATCCATGAGCCCTATCGCTGGGGCCTGATCCAAGGGGGCCAGGAGGTCCGCAATGCAGCCATGGGTGCAGGAGCCTGGGGCTGCGTCATCAGCGGCGCCGGGCCAAGCATCCTGGCGCTTTGCCCAGAGGAATCCGCTGTGGCGGTCAGCAAGACGATGGTGCGGGCCTGGGAGGGTGCCGGCGTTGCCTCGCGCTCTCAAGTTCTGCAACTCCACCAGGGCGGGAGCCGCTGGGACCACCTGCCTTCCTAGGGGCTGCACCCTGGGTAGAAATGCCTAGGGCAGATCTGTCTCGCTGGTAGATTTGATCGCCAATAGGCACCTCCCGTAGGAGGAGGGTTGAGTCCCCTGAGGGCTGGACCCAGATACGGGATATCACCGAACACATCCAAAAGCCGTGTACGCGATGGACGCCAACCTGCCCCTGATGGCCGCGTCCGCTGCGCTTCCAGGCTCAGCCTTTGGTGACTCCGCCATAGCCGATGGCATCCTGGCGGCGGCGCCCACCACTTTCCCTTGGCTGAGCCTGATCGCTCTGCTGCCAGTCGCGATCGCTCCGCTGGTGATGCTCCTCCCGGGAGATGGCACCGATCCCAAACTCCCTCGGACCGTTGCCCTGATCACGCTTTTGGCTGATCTGGTGCTGATGCTCTACGTCTACAGCCAGCATTACGACGGCTCGATCGCTGGGCTGCAGTTGGTTGAGCGTTTTGCCTGGGTCCCAGCCCTCGGACTGGAGTGGTCCCTGGCCACCGATGGGCTCTCAGCACCGCTTGTGGTTCTTTCTGGACTGGTCACGTTGCTCTCGGTGGCAGCGAGTTGGAACATCCAGAAAAAGACGCGGCTCTACTTCGCTCTGCTTCTGGTCCAGGCATCAGCACAAGCCTTGGTGTTCCTCTCCCAAGACTTCCTGCTTTTCTTCTTGGCCTGGGAGCTGGAGCTGGTTCCGGTCTACCTACTCATTGCCATCTGGGGCGGCCAGCAGCGTCAATACGCCGCCACGAAATTCATCCTCTACACCGCCACAGCGTCACTGCTGATTCTTCTCAGCGGCCTTGCCCTTGCCCTCAATGGCCCCTTCACCCTCAACCTGAGCGAACTCATCGCCCGCTCCCCCGGGGGTGTCTTCGGCTTGCTCTGTTATCTGGGCTTCCTGGTGGGCTTCGGTGTGAAGCTGCCGATGTTCCCGCTCCACACCTGGCTCCCGGATGCCCACGGTGAAGCCAATGCACCGGTGTCGATGCTTCTGGCGGGGGTGCTGCTGAAGATGGGGGGATATGCCCTGCTGCGCTTCAACGTGCAGATGCTGCCGGAGGCACACGTGCAATTGGCTCCGGCTCTCATTGTCCTGGGCATCGTCAACATCGTCTATGGGGCCCTCAATGCCTTCGCACAGGACAACGTCAAACGACGGATCGCCTGCAGCTCCGTCAGTCACATGGGCTTTGTGCTCCTCGGCATCGGAGCAATCGACAGCCTTGGCATGAGCGGGGCGATGCTGCAGATGATCAGCCACGGGCTGATCGCCGCAGCGATGTTTTTCGTCACCGGTGTTTTCTACGAACGCACCAAGACCCTCTCGATCCCCAACATGGGTGGCCTGGCCAAGGTTCTGCCGATCACCTTTGCCTTCTTTGTCGCCAGCTCCCTGGCCTCCCTTGCCCTGCCGGGCATGAGCGGTTTCGTCAGTGAAATCACGGTATTTCTCGGCGTCACCAGCAACGACAGCTTCACGGTCGGCTTCCGGGTGATCGCCGTTGTCCTGGCCGCCATCGGAGTGGTTCTTACCCCCATTTACCTGTTGAGCCTCTGCCGACGGGTGTTCTTTGGCCCACGGATCCCCGCACTGGCAGTGCTTGGCGACATGAAGCCCAGGGAGTTAATGATTGGCCTGACCCTGCTGGTCCCGACCCTGGTCATTGGCTTCTGGCCCCGCGTGGCGATTGACCTCTACGAGGCGTCCACAACAGACCTTTCCAACAACCTCGCGCAACACGCAGTGGTTGCCCTTCGGCTACCCGCCCTCGGCTAATCCCCGCCTGGCTCTGCAACTGGGCTGAAATGGGTTGATCACAGGCCCATTGCCTCAGCCCCAATGACTGTCAGCAGCGCTGCCACCGCTACCAATCGGCCGGAGATCCTCCGCGGCGAGGGGCTGCCGAACTTCGAGGCCATCACGCCCGAGGCTGTCAGCGAACACATCCCCGGACTGATGCAGTCCCTGGACTCTGAGCTGGGAGCACTGGAGGAAGCCCTAAGCCAGAAGCTGGATCAGGGCCTGGCACTCAGCTGGAACGACGTCATCGCCCCCCTCCAGCGACTCGGTGAACGGTTGCGCTGGAGCTGGGGTGTGGTCAGTCACCTGAACGGGGTCTGCAACAGCCCTGAGCTGCGCGATGCCCATGCCAGCCAGCAGGCGGCGGTTGTTCAATTCGGCAACCGCGCTGGCCAAAGCCAGATGATCTATCGGGCCCTCAAGCAGCTGAAGGAACGGCGATCAGAACTCGATGGCACGCAACAACGAATCCTGGACGCAGAACTGCGGGACATGCAGCTGCGTGGTGTCGGTCTAAGTGGAGCCACTAAAGAGGCCTTTAACGCCACCAGTCAGACCTTGGCTGAGCTCTCGACCCGCTTCGGTAACCACGTTCTTGATGCCACCAACAACTGGACCCTGCGCCTAACCGAATCCGACCAGGTCATAGGACTACCGGCGAGCCTGCTGGAGCAGTTAGCCCAATCCACCCGCCAGGCCGGTGATCAGAGCGCCAGCGCCGAGGAGGGCCCATGGCTCATGGGGCTCGACATGCCTCGCTATGTCCCGTTCATGAAATACAGCCGCAGGCGTGACCTGCGGGAGCAGGTCTACAAGGCCCACATCAGCAGGGCATCGGGTCAGAACGGCAGCGATCTCAACAACTGGCCATTGATCGAAGAGATCCTGACCCTGCGACGGCAACAGGCTGAGCGTCTGGGATTTGCCAACTGGGCGGAGCTCAGCATTGCCTCAAAGATGGCCGACTCTGAGCAGTCGGTCGAAGCGCTACTGGAGGACCTGCGCAGCGCGGCCTATCCGATCGCGCAACGGGAATTACAGGCCCTGGCCGCCTGCGCCCAAGCCCATGGGGCTTCTGAGGCAGCGGAGCTCCAGGCCTGGGACATCAGCTACTGGGCTGAGATTCTTCGCCAGGAGAGTTTCGAGCTCGACAGCGAAGCCCTTCGCCCCTGGTTCCCTCTACCCCAGGTCCTCGATGGGCTCTTTGCCCTGAGCGAACGGCTGTTCGGGATCAGCATCGAAGCGGCCGATGGGGACGCGCCGATCTGGCATCCAGATGTGCGTTTCTTCCGAATCCTGGAGCAGGGCGAGGCCATCGCCGGGTTCTACCTCGATCCCTACAGCCGTCCCGGGACAAAGCGTGGCGGAGCCTGGATGGATGAATGCCTTGTGCGCTCCAAGCGCAATGACGGCAGCTCGGTCCTGCCGGTGGCCTACCTGATCTGCAACCAGAGTGCACCAGTCGGGGACACACCGAGCCTGATGACCTTTGACGAGGTCGAAACCCTCTTCCACGAATTCGGGCATGGCCTCCAGCACATGCTCACCAGCGTGGAGCACCCTCAAGCCGCCGGCATCAATGGTGTCGAGTGGGACGCCGTTGAGCTGCCCAGCCAGTTCATGGAGAACTGGTGCTACGACCGCGCCACCTTGATGGGGATGGCCCGGCACTGGAAGACCGGTGAACCCCTACCGGAGGCTGAGTACACCAAGTTGCTATCCGCGCGAACCTTCATGGGGGGTTCGGCGACCCTGCGGCAGGTGCACTTTGCCCTGGTGGACTTGCGCTTGCACAGCCAATGGCAACCTCACTCCGGCGTGAGTCCAGAGGCTCTCAGGCGAGAGATTGCCACCACCACATCCGTGTTAGCCCCCATCGACGAGGACGCCTTCCTCTGCGCCTTCGGTCACATTTTTGCGGGGGGCTATGCAGCCGGGTACTACTCCTACAAGTGGGCGGAGGTCTTGAGTGCCGACGCCTTTGGCGCCTTTGAAGAGGTTGGACTGGAGAACGAGGAGCAAATTCGCGAAACGGGTCGCCGCTTCCGAAACACGGTCCTCAGCCTGGGGGGGAGCCTGGATCCCAAACAGGTATTTGAGTCCTTCCGTGGTCGTCAACCCAGTAGCGATGCCCTGATCCGTCACTCCGGCCTGGTAGCCGTCTAGGACGAGCCTCTGCAGGATGGGG
Source organism: Synechococcus sp. W4D4 (assembly GCF_047716805.1). NCBI lineage: Bacteria > Bacillati > Cyanobacteriota > Cyanophyceae > Synechococcales > Synechococcaceae > Synechococcus > Synechococcus sp. W4D4. The sequence continues at coordinate 1,091,273 of NZ_CP180404.1, forward strand.
GGAGATGGGCCGCAACATGGCTCCTGGCTCTCCCCTCTTCTCCATCACCGATCCTCTGCAACTGGATCCGGAGTGGACCTGCGGCGTTCCCTTGCTCGCCTTTGAAGAAGCCCTCGAGCAAAGCGTCTTTCGCTCCGGTTTGACCCGATCGGACTGGCTCAAACGCTTGGCGCACCAGCTCCACAGGCCCCGCTTGCTGCCGCTGCTCTGGCTTCTGCCCAAGGGATGGAAGTTAGCTCCAGCGGACTTACCGCAACGGGTGCAGTCCCTTGGAGGACTCGTGGAGCGCGAATTGCTGACTCCAGCCCTGCTCGGGGCTGTGGCCGATGGACTCCCCCACCTCTTGCCGGAGGAGAACGGGGCGATTGGGCGTTGGCGTGGGGCACCAGAGGTCAACCTCCCCACCAGCCTGGAGCAACTGTTACGGCTTGATCCCGCACTCTCAGATCCAGCAGAAGCCAACGGAGACTCCGCGGATGCCGGGCACTTGAGCGGTGGGCTGATCTGGCACAACATTGGCCTCAACCATGAACAGTCAGCTGGCGAACGGCAACGCAATGCTCTGACCGCCCGCGTCCTGAATCGTCTCTCCGCCAATGGACTGGGGGGCGTTCCATGGCAGATCGATGGAGCGAGCAGCTGCAGGAGCTGGTTCGAGCAGTTGCAGCAAAGCGGCTGGATGCTGCGTGCTCAGTTGCGCGCGAGCGTGGCCAGTTTTGGCCTGGGTGCAAGTCTGCCGAGGTCAGGTCAACCCACGCCAGGCTGGAGTCAGGTGCCTTTGGCATTGCCCATCCGTACGGGGCTCTTAGGGGACGACGGGCAGGAGATTCAAAGCTTGCTCCCCCACAGCTGCCTGGAGCTGGAATGGCGAAAAGGCGAGGATCTCCTTCGCCTGCAGTACTACCAGGGAACAGAGGGGCTATGCGGTTGGGAAGCGCTGAACGATCTGCATCGTCCCTGGCAGAACGACCGTGATAATGGAACAATCCGCTACTTGGGAGAGCCGTTCGAGGGTGAACGTCTCCTGGACGTCATGGATCTCTGCGAGCTCGTGGCGTTGATCCATAACCAGGAGAGCGAAGATGATGGCCTCTGGCTTGGGGGCTATGGCGCCTTGGGGTTCTGCATCGATAGCTCAGCGGTGTTGCAACAGGCCTTGGATGGACGCTGCGATCTCTTTCCCTGCCTGCTCGGCGGCATCTGGCGCGAACGGCTGCTGCATCGGGCCCGGCGGTTGGAACAGCAGCTGAACCCGCAGCATGAGCTTCAACACAGGGCGCTGCAGCGCTACTGCCAAGCGATCACGGCTTTGCCCCACGACGGATTTTGTTTTGGCGAGACCAGGCGGGATGCTCAACGCCGCCTGAAAACCTGCCAACCCCAGAGCAGTCCGTTCCGCTTAGCCCAGCAGGCCCTCCTCCTCTGACTCAATCGCCAGAACGATCTGCTGGACGACATCCTGCCGATGCAATTCGGCAAACGGTCCCTTCAGACCATTGTGGTTCATCCCGTCAATCTCGCGCCGTTCGATGCAGGAGCACTTCAGCGCTCGATTCCAATTGGAGAGGGGAAGCAACGGCGATCGCCCCGGATAGGCAATGCGACCAAAGGCCGCCACTGGGTCACGACTGCCAACAATCATCGTGATTTTCGAAAGCTGGTTCAACAGTTGGTTGCCACTGAACACGCCACAGAAGCTGACGATGCTCACCGGTGCCCGGCAAATGCGACGCAGGTACTCCGCCACCCCCATCGCCATCTCTGCTCCACCGCTGTATCCCACAAGAACGACCCGTTGGCCCTGATCCGGCCTGAAGCCGACCTCTCCCAAGCGCAACGCAATCTTGAGGGAGAGCTCGTAATTCATGATCGGGCCGTAGCGATGATCCGATGAAATCCCAACCTTGATGACGTTGTTGGCTTGAACCAAGACAGCGGCCAGCAACTGGATCCAGCCGTTGGGATGCTCTTCTTGCAACGCAAACAATCGGCGCCAGAACCAGGCACTACCGAGGTCTTGGGCGAGGGCCACGGGCAAAACGGTGTAAGCCTCTAACCCCTTCACCAGTCGGGTGGAGCCATTGAGCTGCTGATCCAGGAGTTGAAGAAAGGCTGAGACCCTTGGCGGATGATCCCGCTCCAACTGGTGGATCCCATCGAGGTAGACCACAAAGCAGCGGTGCTCCTTCGCTGCAGGAGTCTCGGGGAAAAGGGCCGTTGGTTCAGGGAGTCCATCCAACCAGCCCTCCCAAAAGGCAAATTGCGTTACCAGCGAATAGATCCCAGCCGTCGGGATTAACACCAAGAGCAACAGGCCAGACCAGCGCAACAGCAGGCTGATGTCCGTCCAGTCAAAGATCGATCGCAGGGCCAAAAGGACATGGCCCACACCAAACCAACTCACCCCCAGGCCAACGGCCAACACCAAGACGACAAGTCCGAGCCTGGAGCGCAGACTGTGCTGCTGCACCTGAATTGCGGCTTCATTGGCCCTAGGGCGCATGGGACCGGCCTCGGACCTGGGGTTCATGACTCAAGACCCATGGGCATCGGAGAGTTGAGAGGCCAGGGTGCTGTATCCCGCCTGCCAGCTTTGGCGGAAGAGCAACCAGACCAACACCACAGCCACGGCATATCCAGGCGTCGCCAGGAGCAGCGCTTGGCCATAGGGCAAGTCGAAGCGCGCATGCAACAACGTCACCACGTTGAGATGCATGAGCACCCAGATCACAAAGCCAATGGTTTCACCGACGTAGGGGGCTGCCACGAACAGATAAAAGACTGCAGGAAGCAGGCAAACAGCCACCCCATTGACGAAGGCACTGGGATGGATATTGGCGCTAGCACTTGTGGCCAGAAGCACCATATCAATGGTGCTGCTTAAGAGAAAAGCCACCGAAAGCATCAAAGCATCAAGAATCAGATGAATGATGATCTGGCGGCGATTGAGGCGATTGGCCAGAAGGGAAAACACATGGGAAAGAGACATCGAAAGCCCCACCAAGAGCAGCAAGCCCAAACCGATATCAGCTTGAACAAGCCAACCGCCTAAAGCATCCAGTGCTGTTTGCACCCCCACGCTGAGACCTCCTGAAGATCTACTGACCTGATGCAGCGCGCAGGGCAGGCCGATTCACAATCCAGATGACGTAGATGGAGAGCACAGCGGAGTAGAAACACCAAACGGAATTAAATGTGGCGCTATAGGTCAACCAGGTCAGGAAGATCGAGACAAAGATCAGGACACCAAACAGCTTGACGGCTTTATCCGAGAGTGCGATCAACGGGAGAACAATGAAGCCCCAGTAAGCCAGTTCACCCACGGGCTCGGTGTTCACAAAGTTATGGATAATGCTGTGCAGGTTGGAAACGTCGTAGAGCAAACGGCCATTGCTATGAACTGCCGGTTGAAGGGCCGGCGGGTCAAACAAGACGGGCAAGTAGAAGGCAACCCCGAGGACCGTTGCCACAATCGCGACCCAGCGGAGCCGCTTTTGCAGTCCCTTGGAGTCGGTCGTTCGACTGATTGACCAGGCACTCCATGGAATCCAGATCATCCAGAAGCAATAGGCGAAAAAGAGAAAGCCAAGGCCGGCCAAACTACTGAGCGGCTCCACGCCACCGTTATCAATCGCTGTCCACTCCAGGCCTTCAACAAGTTGTTGGACCCCAAAGAAAAAGGGCACCAGTGCCAAGGGCACATAGTCACGCTTGCCCGTTTTCTGCGCGATATGGGTGCTGTAGAGGCCCAACGGCATCAACACCGCTGATGCCGTGAAACTGGCCGAGGCTGAAAAGCACATGCGAGGCCTTCAAACTTGGCCTACCCATAGACACGTTGCCAAAAGGAGACAACAGCGTTGATGAGATTCGTTGTTGTTAAGGAGCGAGCAAAACATCAGCCACTACCGCTGCGGCGCGCGGGTTAGCGATCAGTTGGCGATGCGTCCAAACGGGCAGGGCCTGCCGCGGCCCCTGGGGGAGAACCGCTCGCCAACCAGGAAACACCGTGATGTCCGTGCGGCTGTACAAACTCACGCACTGCAAACCATCCAATTGATCACGCCCTGCATCCAGATCACGCAGAAGTGCGCTTCCGATCTTCATGTCGGCAATGCCCGCCAATGGCCAACTCGGGATCAACTGGGCCGTCAAGGTGCCCTGCTGAGGACTCCCCAAACAGACAAAGCGGCGGGTCCGTCGTGCACCACCCCACTCCTGCAACCAGGTGCGGGCAATCACCCCACCCATCGAAAATCCGAACAGGTCGAGGCAGGTCTCGCCGCCAAAGCGCTCCTGAATCACCCCGTCCAGTTGACGGGCGAGCTGTCGAATCGGGGTCGCCCCCAGGCGATGGGGCAAGTGGGGAGCAAAGAGCTCTAAATCTGGTGCTCGCTCCAGCAACATCTGCTCGAGTCGCCCAAAGAGGCGAGGGGTATCCCACAGCCCATGGATCAGCACCAGAGGACGCTCTGACATGGTTTCAGGGCGATTGGTGACGGCTGCGCCGCACGCCCACCTGGCCGCCAAATCCAGGCACTGGAGCCTGGCATTTACGCAGTTCAATGGCCATCGGCACCGGACCGTAGAGGTCCTCAAGCAAATCCAGGATCAACTCACTCCAGTGCTCCAAGGTCTGACAGCGCAACTGGGTGGCCTGGCGCTGCAGGGCCTGAATGGCGCGGCTGTAATCCAGGGTTTCTCCCACGTCATCGCTAGCAGCAGCGGCGCTGAGATCCCAACCGAGGTGGAGATCGAGTTCGAACCACTGACCTGTTGCACGCTCGTGGGGAAGAACGCCTACGTGCGCCCAGAGGCGCAGGTCACGCACCAGGATCCGGTCGGAGCCACTCACAAGGGGCAATCGCGATGGCTGAAGTTGCGGGCCCCTGAGGCGTAGTCAGCCGCGATATGACCATCACCACGCAACAGGTAGCGATAGGTCACCAGACCCTCCAGACCCACGGGACCGCGAGGCGGGAGGGTTTGGGTGCTGATGCCAACCTCAGCTCCAAAGCCGTAGCGGAAGCCATCGGCGAACCGGGTGGAGCAGTTGTGATAGACACCGGCGCTGTCCACACTGCGTAGGAACGTCTCCGCCGTCGAGCCGTTGGAGGTGCAGATGCACTCCGTGTGCCGAGAGCCGTTGCGGGCGATGTGATCCAGGGCCTGCTGCAGGTCATCCACGACCCGCACCGAAAGAATCAAATCGGAATACTCCGTTCGCCAATCCTCCTCACTGGCCGCATTGGGGACACCCAAGGACTGGCTGCTCGCATCCCCACGCAACTCCACACCAGCCTGGGCAAAGGCCGGCAACGCCTGCTCCAGGAAGGCTGCGGCACTAGCCCGGTGGAGCAGCAGGGTCTCAATCGCGTTGCACGCGGCTGGGTATTGGGTTTTGGCGTCCAGGGCAATCCGGAGCGCCTGGGCGACATCGACCTCCTGATCGACATACAAATGGCAGACCCCATCGGCATGACCCAGGACAGGGATGCGGGTGTTGTCCTGGATGAAGCGCACCAGCGCATTGGAACCACGGGGGATGATCAAATCCACCAGTCCATCCAGCTTGAGCAACGCCAGGCTTTCTTCACGGGAGGTCAACAACTCCAAGGCCTGGGGGGAGACGGCTGAGGCCGTCAGTCCGGCGCGAAGTGCCGAGAGGATGGCGGTGCAACTGCGGTTGGCCTCCCGGCCCCCTTTGAGAATGGCGCCGTTGCCAGAGCGAATCGCCAACGAGGCGATTTGCATGACCGCATCAGGGCGGGCTTCAAAAATCACCCCCAAGACTCCAAGGGGAACGCTGAGTCGCTCCAGCACCAAGCCGGAATCCAACTCTCTGTGCATTTGGCGAACGCCCACCGGATCGGGCAGCTGGGCCACCTGACGCACCCCGTCAATGGCCCCAGCCAACTTCTTGGCATCCAGCTTCAGCCTGGCCACCAACGCAGGAGCCAGACCATCGGCTGCCGCGGCCTCCAGATCAGCTGCATTGGCCGCCACGATCTGGCCGGCCTCGGCTTCGAGGGCATCGGCCATGGCCAGGACCGCCTGCCGCCGCTCTTGATCACTGCAACGCCCCAAGGCCATCGCAGCGCTGCGAACGGCACCAGCGCGCTGCAGCAGTTCAGGCGATGGATCTGGAACGTTCACACACTTCTCTGGCTCGAATGAGCATCATCCCAGCTGGACTCAAACGCGAAGGCGCTCCAAGGCCAAGCGTGCTGCCCCCAGCCGCCCAGCACCGTTCCCGAGCTGAGCACGGCGAATCTCAAGGCCCTGGCGGCTTTCGGCCTGCACCCGTTGCTCCACCTCCGCCAGGGCGCTGGGCAAAAAATGATCAGTGGCAGCACTCAGCCCCCCCCCGATCAAGACCAGCTGGGGCGTGAGGACATAGATCAGCGAACTCAGTCCGACCCCAAGCCAACGGCCGTAGTCACGCCAGGCCGCCAGAGCCTCAGGGTCACCAATACGGGCCAGCTGATCGAGCTTCTGTGGCTCAACATCCATCAGCCGACGTAAGCCCGAGATACTGCAGTGCTGCTCCAATGAGCCTCGGTTGCCGCTGTTGCAGGGAGGGCCCTCAGGATCGACGCTGATGAGCCCGGGCTCAGCCGCCGCGCCGCCGTGGCCGCTGAACAGTTGACCGTTCAGAAGGACCCCACCACCCACACCGGTTCCCAAGGTGAGCAGCAACACGTCGCGATACCCCACAGCGGCACCTCTCCAGGCCTCCCCCATCAGGGCACAGTTCCCGTCATTGGCGAGGGTGACGCGCCGCTGGAGTTGCGGCTCGAGCCACTCCGACAGGGGAATCTGCTGCCAGCCCGGCAGGTTGATGCAGACCCGAGCCACCCGCGCCTCAGCATCCATCGGTCCGGGCAAGCCAACTCCAACCCTGGAGGCCAATCGATCGGGATCGAGGACAGCGACGGCCTCAACGATGGCCGTCACCACCCCCCCGGGCATGGCCGGCTGCGGGGTAGGGCGTTCCAACTCGGCCAGCAGCTCACCATCGGTTGAGAAGCGCCCGAGCTTGATGGCGGTGCCACCCACATCCACTCCGATCAGTTGGCTCATGGGGGGCAGCTAGAAACGGAAGAAGACCTGCATCTGGGTCTGCCAACGGGCCTCCGCATCAATTGAGGTCTGCAGTCCAAGCCATGGCTTGGCCTGATAGCCAAGGGTCAATTGCGGAGGGATGTCACTGCGGTTCGGAGCAGCCAGCACGGAGGCGTTGAAGCGCTCAGTCACATCCAAGCCGATATCGGTGACGGGGACCAGTTGCGATGGCACCTGACCTGAGCGGTTGGAATCCACGTCGTAGTTCGTGGGCAAGACATAGGCCGGGTAAATCGCAAAGGTGAGGCGCTGGCCAAGGAGTTCCGTCAGGCTTCCCACCAGGGGAGAAAGCAGCGACTGCCCCACCACCGTGGCCACGGCCGCTCCGGCATTCCCCCCAGCCAGCCCCACCAGCGAATTGCCACCGATCAAGGCCAAGAGTCGATCTTCCGGCAAAGGCGGTGTGCTGGTCAGACGAATGTTGTCCATCAATTGATCGGCTGAGCCGGTGACCTCGAGCCGCACCCGCACCAGTTGCAGCTGATCGAAGCTGTTCGGGGTCAAGGAGGAGTTGCTAAAGGATCCGTAGGTGTTCCAGTCGTAAATGGTTGAGCGGTTTCCATCACCAAAGGCCGAGAGGGTGTCTGACACCCGTGTGCGTAGGACGATGTCCACGTAGGGAATCAGACCCAGACTCGGAGTGAAAACGGCCACGTTGGGAGCATCGGGGTCCAGGCTGAAGGTGGTGGTGAACAATCCCAAACGACCCCGCAGCAGCCGAACCACCCCACTGATCTGAATGTCGGGATCCAGGGGACCGTTCAACGTCAAAAAGCCGCCGGCACCGAAGTTCAAGACGTTGGGAACTTCAACGCGGAGATCCCGGCCGAAGCGCAGCCTGAATCGCTCAAAGCTCACCAAGCCCAGGTTGGGAAGTGCCGCCCGGAGGTCTTGGCTGCTGGAGCTTTCCAGCTGACGTCCCATGACCAACAGGGGCTTGCTGAAGTCCCACTTGGACTCCAGTAGGGCAGGAAGAGAGGTGGCTTTGCTCGGTGCTTCTTCTTTGGCGAGCTCACCGGGCTGGACATTCAGCGCCCCATGGCTCAAGGCCAGCTCACCGCCAAGAACAGGGCGCAGCAAGCTGCCACCAATCTCCACGGTCCCGTCGGCAACGGCGGCCATGCGCGCGAGCTTGAACGGAACTTGCTTGAAGGTGAGGCTGAGCTGCCTCGGTTGTGGCCCATCCGTAGGGGAAAACAGATTGAGATCGCCGCTACCGCTGAGCTCGCCCTTCTTTCCGACCCGCGCGGTCAGGGCTTGCAGCTCCAGGGAGCTGAAGTCGAACAGCACCACCGCATCGAGATCGCGAACCGTCTGATCCGCCAGTTGCAACACTCCATTGCCGAAACGCAGGAAGCCGTTGGCCACCGGCTCCAGCAACGAGCCGCGCACCAGCAGCTCCAGGTCGGCACTCCCCTGCTTCCACTGAACCGCTGAACCCGAGAGAGCGGTGAGGAAGCGCAGGCCATCGCCGCGACTACCAATCCGTAATTCGAGATCGTCCGACGAAGCCAGCAGGGGAACCTTGCCGCGCAGATCGACGACCTCCGTCGAACCACCTCCGCGCAGAACCCAATCGAGCTCAAGCCGATCGTCCTGAAGCTTGAGGTCGCCGCGCTCTAAAGCCAAGAGCTCCCCATTGAGGGAGGCATCTTGTAGGGCCAGGTTCAGCTCAAATGCCGGGCGTTGATCTGGGCCGCCAAGGCGATAGGTGCCGCGACTGGAGAGCGAACCGCGCAACCCATCGGGAACGGGGGCCACCAAGGCCAACAGCGCCAGGGGCAGATAGGCCAGCTCAAAGTCCCCCCCTTGGTTGAGGGGCCCATGGAGCCGCACGACTGTGGGCTGATCCGTCAAAGCCAGGTCACGGTCTGATCCCTGCAGCCAAAGGTGTCCCTTCGCTGCCAGATCAACAAACAATCGATCCGCTGATGGCCCCCTTAGGGTGAAGTCGGCATCGAAGACACCGCGTAGGTCCTGCAGCTCGGCTTGACGCTGCCCGGATTGGGCCCGTTGGCGTTGACGCTGAGCTTGCGCCAAGGCCGTCAACTGATCCCCCAGGGAGAACCCCTGGGTGTTGAAGACCAGCGTGCCCAGGTCGAAGGCACGACCCGATGGAGCCAGGGGCAAGCCGCCCCATTGGGGAACGGCAGCCAGGATCTCCTGCAAGGTTTGCGATTGGAGTTGACGCGCTTCCAGACGCAGCCAAAGCGGACCAGCCTGTTGACCTTTGAGCTGAATCCCTACCGTTCCAAAGCCCAGGGCCGCCCACTGACCATCGAAACGGAAGCGGCGCTGGCTGATCTCCGCTTTGGCTTGGAGCGACCGCCCAAAGACCCCCAAGAGCTGGGGTTGATCAACCCGAAGCTCACCATCGAGGGCTAGGGGCTCCATGGCCAAGGCCCCTTGACCACTGAGATAGCCAGAGAGGGGTTGGTGAGCGGCTGAAGGCCAAAGGGCCAGGTCAAAGCCCGAGAGGGGGAAACGCCTGGCACTCCAGCGGTAACGCTGGTTGGTTCCGCTGAAGGCGAGGGAGCCCCCAGCCCGCGTCAGGTTGACCGTGGTGGGCCACCAACGGGGATCCAGCACCGCCTGGAAGGTTCCCGGGACCGTGGTGTCCTGAACCTGCAGGCGGAGACGGGCCCCTCCCTTCGGCAGGCCCTGGAGTTGACCAACCCAGCTTTCCTCAAGGCCGATCAGACCAAAACCAGGTGCCTCAGCCCGCAGGCTCAAGTCAGGACTGAGCCGTTGCAGGGGTCCTTGAATAGTTCCTGTCGCACTGAGTCGTCCGCGCAGCGCGGTCCCAACCAACGGCGAGAGGCGCTCAAGGGGAAAGCGCCGCAGATCCAGGTCAAGGCGCATGGGCGTGCCCTGCAGCGGCAACTGGCCCTGGGCCGACAAATAAGGGGAGGCGAAGGTCTCCAGTCGCAGGGCAGAAGGACGCCAGGTCAGCCGCGATCGAATCGAACCCAGCAGCGGATTGTTCGGTTGCTCAACGTCCAGGCTCAGCTGGGGCTGACTCCAATCGCCCCTTTGCTGAAGCTGAAGTTGAAGGTCCTTGGTGGAGCCCAAGAGCGTGCCCCAGTCCTGCTGCTGACGGCGGCCCAGCGCCAGGCGCTGACTACGGAGCTGAAGCCTGGGCCAAAGCGATCCGCTGGCCACCAGCTCGCCTCCACCCTGACGAAGCACCAGCCGCTCCAAGATGGCGTCAAAGCCCTTTCGGTTTCGCAACAGGGCTTTGGCCTGGATCTGCAGTGGCAGAGGCGGTTGGTTGGCCAAGGCCAACCCCTCCAGCTGTCCGTCGAGCTGAAGATGGAGCTGAGGCAACCGGCCCGCCAGCTCCGCTTTGAAGCGATGGCCCGCCTTGGGTTCACGGGCTTGGAGTCGCAGCTGAAGCTGATTAGACCGCGCACCAACCAAAGGCAGCTCTCCCTGCAATTGCCCGCGCCAACTGCCCCACAGCAGGGGTGAAGACGCCAAGCGAAGACCCTGGGGACTACAGCGCAGGTCAAAGCGAGCGGACCGCACGGGATCAACAGATGCTCCAGGCGCCCAGCGCAGCTGATTGAGCTGAAGCTGACCCTGACAGCGGTCAATGGAGGCCGTGCGTTCAAAGCGCAAACGGCCATTGAGGTCGCCACTGAGATCAGCCTTGACGCCCCCGTGCAGCAGCCGCACCAGGTCTGAGAGCTTCAGCGCTTGCGGCTGTAGCTGCAAGCGCAAGCGTTTGCTCTGCCAGTCATTGCGGGCATCGATGTGCAGCTGACCACCACCGCCAGGCCTGATCTGAAGTGCGGTCTCCAGGCGGCGGCGGCGCAAATCAACCGCCAGGGATCCGTCCAAAGCCACCGGTGTAGGAGCGCCCTTGGCCGGGTGCAAACGGACCTGGGCAGGCCCACCGCTGAGGCCATAGCGGAGGGTGAGCGGCGGCGGCTCAGCGCCGGGGGGAATGCGCCCGAGCTGCCAGAGGGAACCTTGGCTGTTGCGCCGCAAGTCGACGCGGGCGCGATGGATCTGAAACTGAAGGACCCAGCTGCGGGTTAAGAGGCTGCGCAGCGGATCGAAAGCCACCGCAACCGATTCCGCATCAATCGTGGACGGGTTGTCGATTCCGGGCTTAAAGCGACTGCCGCCGGCGGCCAAACCCAGGGGACGCAAGCCGCGGTAGGGCCCCAACTCCAGGGGATGGCCCATGGCGCGACTCGCCAACAACTCGAGCCAGGGTTTGCGCAGGTCGTATTGCCAGGCCGCGACCCGATCGAGGCCAAACCAAGTCAGCGCGATTCCCGCAGCCGCCAGCAGGGCAGGCAGGGAAGAGGCCGCGGGGCCGCGCGTTCTGGGATTCCTTCGGCGGCGCGCTGGGCCCGTGGGTCTCGGGGGCTGAGAAGGCCGCAATATAAAGGTGTTTCTTGATCCAGAACATTCCCCATGCGTGCCGATCCCCTCTTGCTCACGGCTGGCGAATGGCTGGGGATTGCCGCTGGTGGACTGCTGCTCATCACAGTGGTGGCCTTCGTGGCGCGCTGGGGCTTCCGCTTTCGCCTGGTGGGCGTCACGAGCTTCACCGTGCTGCTCTCTCTGTCCTGTCTGGCCTTTGCTGTGAGCTACGCCCCCAGGCTGGTGGTGGAAGGAGCTGTGAGCGTTCCGGTTGTGTTCGACAACGGCTCAGACCTGGTGGTGGCAGCCGCCCCTGCGGACCTGACTGCTGAGACCTTCGGTCCCAGCGTTGAGCAGGTCGCTCGCAACCTGCGCGCCAGCGGCCGAAAGGACCCCACCGTTGAAGTGCGCCTGCGCCGCGTCGAGCCCCAAGGCGATGGAAGCGATCGCCCCATCGTCCTGGCCACCGCCATCCGCGATTGGACCACCGGCGAGGTGGACGTCAGCGTCAACGCCAAGCGGTGAGCAACGAGCCTTGCCCTTCGCCCTATCCCCTGCCCTCCCATTTCTCCAGGGAGCAGGCGGTGCTCATTGCCGCCGGCGTTCAAAGCTGGGAGGCTATTGCTGGGCTGACTGATCGGGACCTCGATCAGCTCTCGAGGAGAGGCGGAGCGCTCGAGCGTCAGCTCCGGAAACTGCGCGGCCAAGCCCAGCTGGTGGTGGAGTTGGATCTTGAGCCCTACCAAGCCGCGTTGTTGCTCTATGCCGGGATCGCCAATCGAGAGGGCCTGGCTGCGGCATCCCCCCAACAACTCTTGACGCAGTTGGGGCGCCTCGAGCGGACTTTGACCGGGATGGCCCCAGCCCGCGTTTCGCCGTCGCTGGTGCGCGCCTGGATCCAACGGGCCCAGCAAGCCGGTCGCTCAAGGAACTGACCCCTGATCCGCGGCGACCTATCGCAGGCGACCTGAAATGTAAATAGTCAGAGCTCCTTCAGTGACACGCCCCCGCCTCTGCGGCCTGTCCCTGGCCGCCACTGCCCTCAGCCTGATCTTTGCCTCCCCGGCTCTGGCGGACTCAGCTCTGTTGGAATCGGTGAAGCAGAACCCCCAGAAAGCCAAGGCCCTCTGCGCCGAGCTGCAGGGTCTGAATGCCCGTGGGATTTCCTACAACTCCCCCGAAGCCACGGCCCAAATTGCCCAACAGCAAGGGCTGAACACAACCGACGCTGAAATTCTCTCCACCTATGTGGTGGGCCTGTATTGCCCGACAGTCCGGTGACTCAGGAGCAGCTGCGCTGCGCTGACGGCACTGTCCTGAAATCAACCCTATGGACGCCTGGGGGCGAAGGTCCTTGGCCCTGCCTGCTGATGCGTCAGCCTTACGGGCGCGCCATTGCCTCGACGGTCACCTACGCCCATCCGAGTTGGTACGCCCAAGGGGGGTTTGCAGTCCTCGTGCAGGACGTGCGCGGACGTGGCGACTCCGAAGGAGCGTTTCTCGGATTTCAGCAGGAGGCCAGCGACACCAGTGAGACCCTGCGCTGGATGCGCCAGCAACCCTGGTGCAACGGCAAGGTGGGGACCTACGGCTTTTCGTACCAGGGCCTTAGCCAGCTGCTCTATTCCAGTACTGAACACCTACCTGATGCCCTAGCCCCGGCGATGTGCGGGCTCGATGAGCGTTTGCATTGGGCCAGCGAGGGCGGATGTCACTGGTGGGCCTTGGGGTTGGGCTGGGCTCTGCAACTGGCGGCTCAACATTGCCAGCGCGAAGGCGACCACCAGGGCTGGGAGGAGATTCGGCGCAGCCTCGAGGACGGCGCTTTCGTGCGCGATGGCATGGCCTTGCTAGAGCGCTTTGACCCCACAGGGATGGGGCTGCGTTGGCTGAAGACAGACCCCAGGCAACCGGACGACTGGGTGCAGCATCACACTCCCCAAGAGCTCTGGCAGCGGCCCATGCTGCTCATTGGCGGCTGGCATGACCCACACCTGATGGGCGTGCTGGACCTTTGGAACCGCTCTTCATCCGCTGGAGGTGGCACGCTGCTTCGGATCGGCGCCTGGAGCCACCTGAACTGGAAGGGGGGAGTCGATCAGCTGCAGCTGGACTTCTTCCATCACCATCTCTGCGGCCATGAACCCGCCACCCCCTTGGCTGGAACGCAGCTCATGGAGTCAGGATCCGGGCAATGGCAGGTGCGATCACCACGGGAGTGCTCTGGCCAACGCTGGCGATTAGCCAGCGGCGGACGAGCCGCTTTGTGTCTGAGTGATGGGCAACTGCTCGAGCGGGCCACCAGCAGCTCGGACGTCGTGATCGTGCATGACCCTTGGCGAGCCATGGGCGGCCGCGGAGGGCACCTTGGGCTGGATGCAGGACCGGTCGATCGCAGCGATCTCGATGCCCGCACGGATGTGGCCTGTTTCACCACTGCCCGCTTCGATCAAGCCACCGAAGTCTTTGGTCAACCCCAGCTGGAGATTGAGGCCGAAGCCGATCAGCCCGGATTTGATCTTTGCCTGGCCCTCTCGCTCTGCCACATGGATGGCCGCGTTGAGCAACTCTCGACAGGGGTTGCCCGCTTCCTGGGGCCATCAGCCCAACGCTGCCAGCGGCGCTCCGTGGCACTCCAACCGCTGCTGATCAACGTTGAGGCCGGGTGTGCCCTGAGACTCTCAATCGCCCTGGCGGCCTGGCCGCAGATCGCCGTTAACCCGGGCGATGGATCTCAGCCCCGATCAGGTGTGAGTCCCAGCCATCGCGTCATCACTGTGTCCCTGAAGCTGCCCAACGCGGCCCTCAGCATTCTTCCGATGGTTGGGGCAAACTGAGGCCCACTCTGTGCCTCTGCAATGCCGCGCCAACTGCGCCTGCTCTCCGCCGGTCTTGGGTCCTTCACCCTGGCCATGGCGACGTCTGGCCTGTTGGCGAGCCCTGCTCCTGCGGAGGCGTTTCCCCAGCAACGTCTCAGTCCAATCGCCCAGGGCAGTGCCCTGAGCGTGGACCAGGCCCGGGCCGCTGCCGTTCGAATCCTCAAGGCGGTCAAAGACGGGGACGCAAATGCCCGCTACGCCCAGTTCTCAGCTGAACGGCAGGCGATCACCAGCCCTTCGATGATCGCGGCCACCATGCGGACCCAGCCGAAGGTCCTGAGCTACACCTTGCTGAGTGTTCGCAGCGGCATGGGCAAGAGCACCGTGGAAGCCGAGCTGAACACCAGCGCCGGGAAGCGCGTGGTCTTCATGGTCCTCAATGGCGACGGCAAACTCTCGCGCTACTACGTCGATCGCGCCGACGATGCCAGCAGCTTGGTTGCCAAGGGCTTCATCGAAGCCGTGAGCACGGGCAACTTCATCACCGCCCAAAGCTTCCTGAGCCCTGACTTCCAAGAGGAGATCACCCCTGATGCCCTCCAACGCAAGTGGCTGGGGCTGCAGCGGATCACCGGCAATTTCGTCAACATCAACCGCGTTGTCGAAGCGGAATCCACCCCGGACACGCGCCTTGTGCTGGTCAATGTGCACTTCAACCGGCTGAGTGACAACCTCTACGTGATTCTCAATAACGAGAACCAAATCACCGGCGTCGACTTCCCCGAGGAACCCGCTGCACCGGCTGCAGCTTCTTAAGCAAAAACCCGCTTAAGCTCCGAGCCACGCTTTGCCTTGAGGTCCTGTGCTGGCTCAGCTCGAGTGGATGGTTGAAGACGGTCAGCGCCTCGCGGAATGCCGCCATGACCATCCCCAGGCTGTCCTGGGTCCCCACCCGCTCGACAACGGCAAATGGGTCGTCCGGGTGTGGATGCCTGAAGCTGATCGGGTTGAACTGATTGGCGCCGGTCTGCCCCAGGCGATGGAGACCCCCCATCACCCCTGGGTCTTCGAAACCGAGCTCCCCAGCAACCCCGGCAGCGGCTATCAGATCCGCGTGCAGCGCGGCGGCATTGAACACGTCGCCCACGACCCCTGGGCCTTCCGCGAGGAGTGGATGGGTGAGTTGGATCGCCATCTCTTCGCCGAAGGCAATCACAACCACATCTGGCAGCGAATGGGTGCCCATGTGGTGACCCGCGATGGCGTCGCAGGCGTCATGTTCTGCCTGTGGGCACCCAACGCCCGCAGCGTCTCCGTGCTGGGCAATTTCAACAGCTGGGACGGACGCCATCACCCCATGCAGTCGCGCTTGGGCGGCTGCTGGGAACTGTTCATCCCTGGCCTCAAACCGGGCGAGATCTACAAGTACGAAATCCGTAGCCAGCAGGGGCACTGCTACCAAAAGGCAGATCCCTACGGCTTCCGCCACGAGGTCAGACCGGACAACGGCTCGGTTGTGGAAGCCCTGGAGGGTTACAGCTGGGGGGATGGCGCCTGGATGCAGGAGCGGGACAGTCGCAACCCTCTTGACCAGCCGATCTCGGTCTACGAGATGCACCTCGGAAGCTGGATGCACGCCAGTGCCGACCAGCCCTTCGTCGAAACCGATGGGACCGTGCGCGAGCCGGTACCCGCCGCCGACCTCAAACCCGGGGCTCGCCTACTGACCTACTCCGAGCTTGCCGATCGAGTGATCCCCTACGTGAAAGCACGGGGCTTCACCCACATCGAATTGATGCCCATCTCGGAGCATCCCTTTGATGGATCCTGGGGCTATCAGGTCACGGGCTGGTACGCCCCGACAAGCCGCTTCGGCCAGCCCGACGAATTCCGCGCCTTTGTCGATCGCTGCCACGCCGAAGGGATTGGCGTGATCCTCGACTGGGTCCCCGGACATTTCCCCAAGGACGCCCACGGCCTGGCCTTCTTTGATGGCGCCCACCTCTATGAGCATGCGGATCCCCGGATCGGCGAGCACAAGGAATGGGGGACGCTGATCTTCAACTACAGCCGCAACGAAGTCAGGAACTTCCTTGTCGCGAACCTGGTCTATTGGTTCGAGCAATTCCACATCGATGGCATCCGTGTGGATGCAGTGGCCTCCATGCTCTACCGGGACTATCTGCGTCCCGATGGTGAATGGATCGCCAACGAACACGGCGGGCGGGAAAACACCGAGGCCGTTCAATTTCTGCAGCAGGCCAACCACGTGCTGTTCCAGCACTTCCCTGGGGCCCTGTCGATCGCTGAGGAATCGACCACCTGGCCGATGGTGACCAAGCCCACCGACATGGGCGGTTTGGGGTTCAACCTCAAGTGGAACATGGGCTGGATGCACGACATGCTCGATTACTTCGAGCTCGATCCCTGGTTCCGCCAGTTCCACCAGAACAACGTCACCTTCTCGATCTGGTACGCCTACACCGAGAACTTCATGCTCGCGCTGAGCCACGACGAAGTCGTGCACGGAAAGAGCAACCTGCTCCACAAGATGCCTGGCGACGATTGGCAGAAGTTCGCCAACACCCGGGCACTCCTTGCCTACATGTGGACCCATCCCGGCAAGAAGACCATCTTTATGGGCATGGAATTCGGCCAGCGGTCGGAATGGAATGTCTGGGGTGATCTGCAGTGGGATCTGCTCCAGTACGAGCCCCATCAAGGACTGCAGCGACTGGTGGATGACCTGAACATCTTCTACAAGTCACAACCGGCCCTCTGGCGCGACGACTTTGAGGAGTACGGCTTCCAATGGATCGACTGCAATGACAACCGTCACTCGGTGATCAGCTTCATGCGCCGGGAGAGCACCACCGGCCAGTGGTTGGTGGTCGTGGCAAACTTCACCCCCCAGAGCCATTCCCATTACCGGGTCGGCGTTCCCCTAAGCGGCTTCTACACCGAGGTCCTCAACACCGATGCCGCTCGCTACGGCGGCAGCAACCTCGGGAACCTTGGCGGGAAATTCACCGACGAATGGGGCATCCACAGCTACGAAAACTCCCTGGATCTCTGTCTTCCTCCCCTCTCAGTGCTGGTCTTTAAGCGAGATGAGAAGCGCAGCCAGGAAGGCCTAGGCGCTGCGGAGACTGAAGTTCGTGACGAAGCGGCGGAACCCAGGGTCTAGAAGGCCTCAACGGGGGGTTGGCTCGGGTAGGTTCCAAGGCCCATTCGCAAGCCCTCATGTCTTCTAACGCCCCCCTGCTGCTGCGCGCTGCCCGTGGTGAGCAGGTGGAGCGTCCTCCGGTCTGGATGATGCGCCAGGCCGGCCGATACATGAAGATCTACCGCGACCTGCGCGACAAATACCCCAGCTTCCGCGAACGCTCTGAGAACCCTGATCTCTCCTATGAGATCTCGATGCAGCCGTTCAACGCCTTCAAGCCCGACGGCGTGATCCTGTTCTCTGACATCCTCACGCCCCTGCCGGGCATGGGCATCGACTTCGACATCATCGAGAGCAAGGGCCCTCAAATCCAGGACCCCATCCGCTCAATGGCGCAGGTAGAAGCCCTGACACCATTGAACCCGGCCGAGACCATGCCCTTCGTTGGCGAGGTGCTGGGTAGACTGCGCCAGAGCGTGGGCAACGAGGCCGCTGTCCTCGGCTTCGTCGGCGCACCGTGGACACTGGCTGCCTATGTCGTTGAAGGCAAGAGCAGCAAAAATTACGCGGTGATCAAGGCCATGGCCTTCCGCGAGCCCAAAATCCTGCACAAACTGCTGGACCATTTCGCCGAATCCATCGCTAACTACCTGCGTTACCAGATCGACTCCGGCGCCCAGGTCGTGCAGATGTTCGACTCCTGGGCCGGTCAGCTGAGCCCCGCGGACTACGACACATTCGCCGCCCCTTATCAGAAGAAGGTGGTGGACCTGGTCAAGCAGACCCATCCCGACACACCGTTCATCCTCTACATCTCCGGCAGCGCTGGGGTCATCGAGCGGATGGCTCGCACCGGCGTGGACATCGTGTCCCTGGACTGGACAGTGGACATGGCAGAAGGCCTGGCCCGCCTTCCCGAGCATGTCGGTGTTCAAGGCAACGTGGACCCCGGCCTGCTGTTCGGGAGCCAAGACGCCATCCGCGACCGCATCGATGACTGCGTTCGCAAGGCCCGCGGCCGCAAGCACATCCTGAACCTTGGTCACGGCATCCTGCCCGGCACCCCTGAAGAGAATGGTCAGTTCTTCTTCGAGGCCGGCAAGTCCGTGATGGACCGCCTGGGAGCTGCAGTTTGAGTTCGGCGCCCGCAAGGATCCTGATCACTGGGGCCAGCGGCTGCGTTGGCCAGCACATTGCTGATCTTCTCTACCGAGAGACCAACGCCGAGTTGCTCCTCTGGCTGAGAGATCCCAGCAAACTGACGGCCGTTCCCGCCACTGATCCGCGGATCACGCTGTTGGTGGGGGACCTTCGTGATGTGGAACCCCACCGCGCACTGATTGCCACGGCCACGCGCATCATCCACACCGCCACGGCCTGGGGGGACCCTGAACGGGCCCGGCAGGTGAACGTGGTGGCTGTGAAGCAGATGCTGGCGGCCACCAATCCTGAGGTTTTGGAGCAGGTGGTGTACTTCTCCACCGCCAGCATTCTTAATAGCGATCTCAAGCTGTTGCCGGAGGCGATGCCCTACGGCACTGAATACATCCAGACCAAGGCGCAGTGCCTGGAGCAGCTCGAACAGCATGCGCTTGCTCAGCGCATTGTGGCGGTCTTCCCCACGCTGGTCTTCGGAGGTCGCGTCGATGGCACTGGGGTCTTCCCCACCAGCTACCTCACGGCAGGACTGAAGGAAGGGGCCCGTTGGCTCTGGCTAGCGAAGTGGCTGCGAGCCGATGCAAGCTTCCACTTCATCCATGCCGCCGACATCGCCCGGGTCTGCGTGCATCTCGCCACAAACCCCCATCAACCCAACCCCGAAGCCGGTCAGGGCCCAGTGAGGCGACTGGTGCTGGGTCAGCCGTTCGTCACCGTCAATGAGACCGTGAAGCGGCTCTGCCGCTGGCGCCGAGGCTGGTATCCCCCGGTTGGCCTGGATCTTCAGGGCTGGCTGATCGAAGGCCTGATCAAGCTGCTGCGGATCGAAGTGAATGCCTGGGATCGTTTTTCGATCCGCCAGCGCCACTTCGTCCACGAACCGGTCAGCCCGCCTGAGCGCTTTGGATTGGTGAGCCATGCACCAACCCTGGAGGCGGTCTTTGCGGACGCGGGACTGAAACACCGGGGGTAATCACAACAGGAGGTTTCAAATGTTGCGAACCTCTGCAGCAAACACGACGAGTGCCACCTCGAGCTCTTAATTTGGCCGGGTTGCACAAGCTCAGATGCGCCGTCTCCTCTCCCTGATTGCCCTTTGCCTGGCGCTGGTGCTGGGTGCTTCCCCCAGCTTCGCCGCTGACGCCGACCATGGCGCTCAGATCTTCTCCGCGAACTGCGCTGCTTGCCACATGGGCGGCGGCAACGTGGTGAACGCCGAGCGCACCCTCAAGAAAGAAGCCCTCGAGTCCTACCTGGCCAACTACAGCGCTGGCCATGAAGAGGCCATCCAGTACCAAGTCACCAACGGCAAGAACGCCATGCCTGCCTTCGGCGGCAAGCTGAGCGACGGTGACATCGCTGATGTGGCTGCCTATGTCGAGACCATGAGCCAGAACGGCTGGGCTTGATTCGGTCCCACTTCAATTGACTCCAGCGACCGCCCCTTCGGGGGCGGTTTTTTTGTGCCTCTTTTCTTCCGTTGCAGCAGCCTGGCGAAGGCGCGATGGTGATCGAACCGCAGCAGCAAACGCATGGTTGACCGGCCTGTCCGCAACAAGAGCCAAAACGATCAAGCTCGATCCGTCGCCGACTTCCTTAAACGCTCCAAGCTCTCAGCAATCCCTCCCCTCAACAGCTCAGAGGCCAGGGAATCGAAAGCAGCACCGGAGGAGTCAGGAGGGCATTAGTCCAAAAGCCCGGGCGGGCTTCACTCAGAGGTAATCACAGAACGCCTGGCCTCGAGCACTTCGAGATACAGCTCCTCATCCACCTCCCGGATGTCGTACTCACTCGGTAGACAACCGTGCTGATGGCGATGCACCACAAGCCAGCAATTCCGCTCTGGATCGCGGGCGGTGCCGTCAAAAGCGAAGGACTCCTGGGCCAGCCGTTGCACCAATTCAGGCCTTGAGGATTCGTGAGCAGCTGAATTGACGGTCATCTCGGATGGTCTTGAGCAGACTGGGGCCATGGATCTGACCATGATGGCCAGTCTGAGAGCGTGGTCGCTGCTGTTGCTCAGCCTCTCGCTAGCTGGCACTGCTGCCCAAGCCCAGTCCAGCGGTGACATGGCGCCCCTAGACCTGATAAAAGGCGGCGGAACGCCGGCAGCAATCGGCCCCAATGCACTGCAAGTGATCCGTGCACAACCATGCCCTCTGGTGGTGAGCCCGCAGCTACCAGCACTCCAACCCCTACGGATCGCTCCGAAGGATGTAGCTGCAAAGAACCGCATGGGCTGCCTCTCCCCCGCTGATGCGATCTATGGCACCGATGGTTGCCCAGCGCGTCTTTGCAGCAAAACCAGTGGTGTTGTGCCCCTTCCATCAGGGAGAGCTGCCCGATGAGATAACCGTGGCCACACTGAAAACGACACCCTTCACACCACCATCACGGTCATGTTCAAGTCGCTGGTGAGGAGCTCTGCGCTGATTGCAACGACAGCGATAGTGAGCAGCCTTCCTGCCCTCGCGCAAGTCAGTGCAGCCAATGTGCGAGCCCTCAACGTTGCAAGGAATTGGGCCGTCAACAACAACGGCGGGCTTTCGGTCTACAGGCCAGCTGCCTGCATGTTCAACACAGGAGATGGTGGGGGTTCATGCCTCATCAAGAAGGACAACAGCGGCTTTCGCTTTAAGTTCCTCGGAGGAGGCCCAGGCTGGGTTGAGTTGGGCAAAACGCCCACAACCGAAACGGAGCTCGAGGTCTCCGCGGATGGCCGCCAAGTGACCAAAGTGATCTACAACGGCTCTCCCCGCTGAGGGGAAAACCGTCCGGCTCGGACGGTCAGCACGCCCATTGGGTAGAGGACCGAAAGCAGCATTTCGGTTCTCCGCTCCTCCACAGCCCAACAACCGCCATACGGTTTGGTCACCACCCAGTTGAGGGAAGACCACCATGCATCCCACTGCTGAACTCTTCACTGAACAAGCCTGGGCCGCAATTGTCGCCGCGCAGCAGTTGGCGCAGCAGCGCCGGCAGCAGCAGATGGAAAGCGAACATCTCTTTGCGGCACTCCTCAGCCAACAGGGGTTGGCTGGTCGAGTGCTGGAGAAAGCTGGGGTGGATGTGGGCACCCTCAGTCAGAAACTCGATGCGTACATCGAGGGCCAGCCATCGTTGAGCTCTCCTCCCGAGAACGTCTATCTCGGCAAAGGGCTGAACAACGTTCTCGAGCAAGCCAACACCCTCAAAGACTCCTACGGCGACAGCTACATCGCCATCGAACATCTGTTGCTCGCCCTGGCGAAGGATGATCGTTGCGGCAAACAACTGCTCTCTCAAGCAGGCAGTGATGCCACCAAGCTCAAAGACGCCGTCCAGGCGATCCGTGGATCCCAGAAAGTGACCGACCAAAACCCCGAAGGCACCTACGAGTCCCTCGAGAAGTACGGCCGTGATCTCACCCTGGCGGCCCGAGACGGCAAGCTCGATCCTGTGATCGGCAGGGATGAAGAGATCCGCCGCACGATCCAAATTCTTAGCCGTCGCACCAAAAACAACCCCGTCCTGATTGGCGAACCTGGGGTTGGCAAGACCGCCATCGTTGAAGGGTTGGCTCAGCGGATCGTCAATGGAGACGTCCCGCAGGCACTGCAGAACCGTCAGCTCATCGCCCTCGACATGGGGGCCCTCATCGCCGGGGCCAAGTACCGCGGGGAATTCGAGGAGCGGCTCAAGGCTGTGCTGAAGGAGGTCACGGCCTCCGAAGGTCAGATCGTGCTGTTCATTGACGAGATCCACACCGTGGTGGGTGCTGGTGCCAGCGGCGGAGCGATGGATGCCAGCAACCTGCTCAAACCGATGCTGGCCCGTGGGGAACTGCGCTGCATCGGCGCCACGACCCTGGATGAACATCGCCAACACATCGAAAAAGATCCGGCCCTCGAGCGGCGGTTCCAGCAGGTGTTTGTCGATCAGCCCACGGTCGAAGACACCATCTCGATCCTGCGCGGCTTGAAGGAGCGCTACGAAGTGCACCACGGCGTGCGTATCGCCGACAACGCCTTGGTCGCTGCCGCCGTACTCAGCAGTCGCTACATCGCCGATCGTTTTTTACCGGATAAAGCCATCGACCTGATGGACGAATCCGCCGCCCGGCTGAAGATGGAGATCACCTCCAAACCCGAGCAGATCGACGAACTCGATCGGCGGATCCTGCAATTGGAGATGGAGAAGCTCTCCCTGGGCCGCGAATCGGACGCCGCCAGCAAAGACCGCTTGGAGCGGCTCGAGAAGGAACTCGCTGATCTCAGCGAGCAACAGAGCGCCCTCAATGCCCAATGGCAGCAGGAGAAAGGCTCCATCGATGAGCTGAGCGCAATCAAGGAAGAGATCGAGCAGGTTCAACTGCAGATTGATCAGGCCAAACGCAGCTACGACCTCAACAAGGCCGCGGAGCTGGAGTACGGGACCCTCACGGGGCTCCACAAAAAGCTGGCCGCCAAAGAAGCGGAGCTGAGCGCCGGCGGCGGTGACAAGTCACTGCTGCGCGAAGAGGTCACCGAAGACGACATTGCCGAGGTGATCGCCAAATGGACGGGGATCCCTGTCGCCAAGTTGGTGCAGAGCGAGATGCAGAAACTGCTGCAACTCGAAGATGAACTGCACACCCGGGTGATTGGCCAGGAGCAAGCGGTGACCGCCGTTGCCGATGCCATCCAACGCTCTCGCGCTGGACTGAGCGATCCCAACCGGCCGATCGCCAGCTTCCTGTTCCTCGGCCCAACAGGGGTCGGCAAGACAGAGCTCTCCAAAGCTCTGGCCTCACAACTGTTTGACAGCGAGGAGGCCATGGTGCGCATCGACATGTCCGAGTACATGGAGAAGCACACCGTCAGCCGCTTGATCGGTGCGCCTCCGGGCTATGTCGGCTACGAGGAAGGCGGACAGCTCACCGAAGCCGTCCGGCGCCGGCCCTATGCCGTGATCCTGTTCGATGAGGTGGAGAAGGCGCACCCCGATGTCTTCAACGTGATGCTGCAAATCCTCGATGACGGTCGCGTCACCGATGGACAAGGCCGCACGGTGGATTTCACCAACACGGTGCTCATCCTCACCAGCAACATCGGCAGCCAGTCCATCCTCGATCTCGCGGGCGACCCTGGGCGCCACAGCGAGATGGAAGCACGGGTGAATGAAGCCCTCCGCGGCCACTTCCGCCCGGAATTCCTCAACCGCCTGGATGAGTCGATCATCTTCCACAGCCTCAAACAAGATGAGCTGCGGCAGATCGTCGAGTTGCAGGTCAAACGTCTCGCCAACCGACTGGAGGACAAGAAGCTGGGCCTCCAGGTCAATGCCGATGCCCTCGATTGGCTCGCCGGGGTTGGTTATGACCCCGTCTACGGAGCCCGCCCGCTCAAGCGCGCGATCCAGCGAGAACTGGAAACCCCAATCGCCAAGGGGATCCTCGCCGGCCAGTTCAGCGCCGGGCACGATGTGGCGGTCGACGTGGAAGGCGAAAAG
The DNA here is from genome assembly GCF_047716805.1 of Synechococcus sp. W4D4. Lineage (NCBI taxonomy): Bacteria > Bacillati > Cyanobacteriota > Cyanophyceae > Synechococcales > Synechococcaceae > Synechococcus > Synechococcus sp. W4D4. The sequence goes on from NZ_CP180404.1 coordinate 1,115,387, forward strand.
CTGCGCTTCCAGCAAATGGACCCCAGCAAGCTGCCGCTGCTGGTCTAAGTCCCCTGGTCAGCCGGGTTGGAGTGCAATCCCCATGTTGCGCTCCAACCAATCAGCGAGAACAAAGAGTCCCCATTGCCGTGCCCAGGGCCTGAGGTCCACTGCTCGGGAAGCCGCCCTGAGATCCAGCTGAGGCAGACCGCCGATGTCAGCCCCCTCGGATGACGTGCGTAGCCACTGGTCAAAGGGAATGACAAAACCACGCTTGGGGGCATCCTTCAGCAGCGCCGTCACCTCGGGGAAGGCATCCCGCAGCAGCTGTTTGCCTGGAGCCAAACGCTCTGATGCGGCCACGGGAGACAGGGCCTCGAACAAACCCACGTCGACCAGCGGGACCCGAAGCTCTAAGGAGCTGGCCATCGATAGGGCGTCGCTATCGCGCAACAGCATCCCTCCCATGTAGCTCGAGGTTTCAAGCCACGCGAGCTGATCGGCGACGCTGGCCTCAGCCATCCCCTCAGGCAGCTCCGCCAGAGGTGGCGTGGCTGGCGCCGTGAGATTCCAGAGCTTGATCAGCCGTGAGGCTTCCCGCGCTGAAAAAATTGTGCGCATGCAGCGATGGGCCGCCACCACCCCAGCCGGGCTGGCGAGATAGTCCGCAAAACGCTGGAGCTTGGCTCGCTTTATCGGCCTGATCAGCTGCGAGGCAGCCCAGGCCGCCGGTCCAAGACGCTGGCGCAGCGCCAGCAGCTTCGGCACGGTTTGAAACAGGGGGTAGCCGCCAAAGAGTTCATCGCCACCCAACCCACTCATCACGACCTTGAGGCCCGCATCCGCGGCCTCAGCCGAAACGCAGTAGGTGTTGAAGCCATCCGTACTGGGTTGATCAAGGGCATCAAAAAAGGCGGGCAAGCGCGACCAGGCCTGATCCCGGCGCAGCAGCAAGCGGCGATGGTCTGAGCCAAAGCGACGAGCAACCTGCTCAGCGAGGGCACTTTCATCGAAGGCCTCCTCTTCAAAACCAATCGAGAGGGTCGTCAGCCGCTGGTCAGAGGCCGCGAGGATTGCCGATGAATCCATGCCCCCCGAGAGGAACAGGCCCACTGGCACATCCGAGACCATGTGCGCTTTGACGCTCTCGCTCACCGCCGATCGCGTCCGCTCCACCAGCTCGTCGTATGAGCCACCCCCTTCTGCTCCAAAGCGGGGATGCCAATAGCGCTCAATCGCCAGCTCGCCGTTCTGCCAGCGGGCGAGATGCCCTGGGGGCAGGGCATTGAGACCCTGCACCAGGGTCCCCAGCTGGGGCACACAGCCGAACATCAGGTAGTGCTGAAGAGCCTCCCCATTGAGTTCGCGGGGGACCGCACCACTGCGAAGCAGAGCTCTCACCTCCGATGAGAACAGCAACCGCCTTTCTCTCGATCGGTAGAGATAGAGAGGCTTGATACCGAAGGGATCCCGCCCCAGCAAGGCGCTCTGACTGAGCTGATCAAATAGACAGAAGGCGAACATGCCGCGCAACTGGGGAAGCGCCGCTGCACCCTCGCGGATCAACAGCCGCAGGAGAACTTCGGTATCGCCCGTGGAGACAAATCGCTCGCCGAGGGACTCCAAGTGGTTGCGGAGCTCTTTGTAGTTGTAGATCTCGCCGTTAAAGACCAGCCGGTAGCGCCCGCAGGATGACTGCATCGGCTGATGGCCCGCCGGAGACAGGTCCTGAATCGAGAGACGGCGATGAATCAGGGTGCAGGTCCGGCTCTGCCAAATGCCCGAGTCATCGGGGCCGCGGTGCAACAGGAGTTCAGCAATGCGCGCGGCCTGGGCGCGGGGCATGGTCTCAGCGGACCCACTCGTGAGTTCGCCTGCCAGTCCGCACATGCGAGGCGCCCCTCAGTGCGTTGAATCTACGGTCAAACGAAGGCGTTGATCCGCTGCGCCAATTGCTGATCGAGGTTGGAGAGACCACCGGTGTCGTGGGTTGTCAGATCGATCACCACCCGGTTCCAGACGTTGCGCCATTCCGGGTGATGGCCCATCGCTTCGGCGATCAGGGCCACCCGGGTCATGAAGCCAAAAGCCTCATTGAAATCCGCAAAGACCAGCTCCCGGTGAAGCTTGCCGTCCACCAAGCTCCAGCCGGGCAACTGCTGCTCGAGCTGATCGATTTCAGCCGGGGTGAGCGGAACAGCAGCCATCACCAACCAATCCAACGGCCCTCAGCCTGGCGCGGCTCAACCGAAGCGGTAGTGCTTGCGCACAGGCTGATGCACATCCCAGTGGCAGGAGAGCCCAGCGGCAAACGTGACCAGATCACCGGCGCCAAAGCGGACGGGTTCACCGCCCTCGGGCGTCACCGTGACATCCCCCTCCAGCAGCAGGCAGGTTTCCTGCTCGTCATAGGTCCAAGGAAAGGAGCTGATCTCGCAGCTCCAGATCGGCCACTGGGCGACGCCCAATTGCTCCAATTGAGCGGGATCAGGCCCATGGACGACGTTGATCGGTGTGGCCATCCCAAAAACCTGGAACTAAGGCCCATTCTCGAGGGCCAAGTCATGCAGGCGATCGATCAACAGATCAATGTCGGTGTCGTCCTCCGGCTCCGGCGTGCTCTCCCGGCGGCGACGGACCTCCTCCGCCAGCCGTTCGGCATTGCGCCGCGCCAACTGGGTTGAAGGCGACAGGTCTCGGCCCCGCAGTGATGCCAGTTCCGCCTCCAGCGTCTCCACCCGCTCTTGCAGGCGCGTGAGCGCCAAGGTCAGTTCCTCGAGCGAAAGCGTCATGAGCTACTCCCCGATCAGATGGGCCGCGACCCGCCTGCGCTGGGATCTGACGCGGTGCTCCCAGAGGTAGACCGCCTGCCAAATGCCAAGCAGCAACTTGCCGTCCACAACGCTCAGGGACAGTGTTTGGCTGGTCAACGCCGAGCGGATATGGGCGGGCATGTCGTCGGGCCCCTCGTCGTCATGCAGGTAACGGCGCAAGGAATCGGAGCCATCCAAGGCACCATGAGCAACCTGGGGAACCACCGCCTCCATCCAGGCCGCGAGATCGTCGAGAACCCTTGGATCGGCGTTCTCATTGATGGTCAGGCTGCAGCTGGTGTGGAGAGCACTCAGATGGAGGACGCCCTGGCGGACACCCGTTGAGCGAATCCAGCGGTTCAGCTCAGGGTCGATGCGCAAGAACCCCTTGCCGCGCGTCTGGAGGTCGAATTGCTCAAGAGCCTGCTGCAAGCCCATCAACGGTCCCGTTGGTGCTCAGCGCAGTCAAAGTGATCAGCGGCCCATGGCCCCAACCAGTGCTCCAAGCCAACGGTTGAAGGACATGCTCAAGTGCGGCGGCGGTCTTCACCACCGCGTGACCCAGCCACCGGAGGGGACGACCTTGCCAGGATTCTCTTAAGCAAAGTCCCGCTCCATGGCCACGACGGCGTCCCTCACGCTCCTCTACGACGGCGGCTGTCCGCTCTGTCTGCGGGAAGTGAACTTCCTGCGCCAGCGGGACGAACGGCTTCACCCCAGCTCAACTCGGATCGCTTTTGTCGACATCAACGACGACCACTACAGGCCTGAGCAACACCAAGGGATCAGCTACCGGGAGGCCATGGGCCGCATCCACGCCATTCAGGGGAATGGAACCGTCCTGAAGGATGTCGCGGTCTTCCGCGAGGCCTATCGACTGATTGGACTGGGCTGGTTGTACGCCCCGACGGCCTGGCCCGTCATCGGACCTTTAGCGGACTGGGCCTATGGCCTCTGGGCCCACTGGCGCCTTGCCCTGACCGGTCGGCCCGACCTCGATCAACTCTGCAACTGCCGCCTAGAAGCGACGGCGGATCAGCCGCGCTGAGACGCGGGCATCCAGGAGCAGGGTTAATAACCCCACCATCAAAGAGACCATCGCCACCACAAACAGCGGCACGACGATCGCCGTCAGATCGATCACCGCAATCGCGCTGATGAAGGTGACCGCGACCACGGCAGCCACCAGCACACCGGTGGTCGTAACCGCCTCACTCGCTCGAGTCAGCAAGGTCATCCGGCGTTTGAGCAAGGCCAGATCCATGGCTTCGTCCTTGACGCTCTGCAGCCGCTGGGCCCGGTCGAGCACCCTGGCCAGACGGTTGCTGATCACACCCAACAGACCGGCAATGGCCGTCAGCAGAAACACCGGTGCCACCGAGAGCTGAATCGCCCTGGCCAAGCTGAGCATCGGTGAACCAGCTCCGGGATCCATCGTCAGCAGCGTCGACCGTTCCACCTAAGCGAAGCAATCCAGAACTGCCAACCTGGCAGCAAAGGCTCGCCGTTCCGTGACCCAGATCAACAGCAGCTACAGCGGGCAACTGCGCTGTGCATCGGTCCACGCGCCATCGGGCTCGGCCCTGGAAACCGATGCCCCGACCGACAACCAAGGCAAGGGAGAGCGCTTCTCGCCCACCGACCTTGTGGCTACGGCGCTCACGACCTGCATGCTCACGATCATGGGGATCGTCGCCGAGCGCCACGACTGGAATCTCAAGGGATGCACGACCCGGGTGGAGAAGGTCATGACCAGCGAAGCCCCGCGCAAGATCGCCAAGCTCGAGGTCTGGATTGAACTACCGGCCCACCTCGATGCCAAGGCGCGGAAGATCCTGCAAAAAGCTGCAGAGAACTGCCCGGTGAAACTCAGCCTGGAGGGTGCTGTGCCGATGCAGCTTCACTGGAGCTAATTGCAGCACTTAGGGTCGCGCCACCCAACTCTCCATCACCTTGAGCGCAGGACAGGCCTACGCGAAGCTTCGCGATCACCTGCACCACACCCAACTGCTGGGGGGGATTCAGAGCACGCTCTACTTCGATCAGAACACCGCCATGCCGCCGGCATCGGCGAGCTGGCGCGGTGAGCAGTTAGCCCTGCTGGCGCTGCAGCTGCATGAACGGCAGACCGCCTCGGAGTACACCGAACTGCTGGGCCAGGCGGAGGCTGAAAGCGCTGGACAGGCCAGCACAGAGCAACAGCGCAACCTGCATCTTCTGCGCCGCCAATGGGAGCGCCAGTCCCGCCTCGACCCCGCCCTGGTGGGGCAACTGGCCCAAGCCCAAGCCCAGGGCTACGCCCTCTGGCAGCAGGCCAAGCGGGATAACGACTTCTCGAGCTTCGCCCCAGCCCTCAAAACCCTGATTGCGCTGCGGCTGGAGCAGGCCCGCCAACTGGCCCCGGTGGAACGGGATGCATCAGGGCAAGGGCGCAGCCCATGGGAAATCCTGGCCCAACCGTTTGAACCCGACATCAGCAAAGAGCAGCTCTCCCGCTGGCTGCTGCCACTGCGGCAGGACATTCCCCCTCTGCTCGAACAAGCCCTATCGATTCCCCAAGGATGTTCTGAACAGTGGGATCTCAGTGACCCATCCCAGGAGACGCTCTGCGACCAACTGCTAAAGGACTGGGGTTACAGCGCTGAGCGTTGCCACCGCGCTCGATCGCCACACCCGTTCTCCAGCACCCTTGGGCCAGACGATTTCAGGATCACCACCCGCGTGGTGGGCGGCCAGCCCTTTTCTGCCTTCCTCGCCACCGCCCATGAATGGGGTCACAGCCTCTACGAACAGGGGCTCCCTCGAACGGGGGATCACTGGTTCCCCTGGCCCTTGGGTGAAGCCACCTCCATGGGCGTTCACGAAAGCCAGAGCCTCTTCTACGAAAACCGGCTGGCCCGCAGCCAAGCCCTAGCCAACCGCTGGCATCCACGCTTCGCGGCAGCCCTTGGCAACGATGTCTGGGGAAGCCCGAAGGCCTTCTGGCGCGACCTCAACCCCATCGCACCGGGATTGACCCGCGTTGAAGCCGATGAGGTGAGCTACGGCCTACATGTGCTGCTGCGCTACGAGCTGGAGCTAGCGCTACTGGAGGGAGGCATGCCCGTCGAGGAGCTCCCCAGTGCTTGGAACACAGGCATGAAAGAACTCCTCGGCATCGAACCCAACACGGATCGAGAGGGCTGCCTGCAAGACGTGCACTGGAGCGAGGGGCTCTTTGGCTACTTCCCCTCCTATGCCCTTGGCCACCTCATCAGCGCTCAAATCAGCGAGACAATCGAAGCGCAACTCGGTCCAATCGAAGCACTACTGGAGTCAGGCGAGGACGCCGCCCTGGGCCAGTGGCTTCAACAGCAGATCTATCCACTGGGACGCAGCGTGAACGCCATGGAACTGGTGGAGCAGATCACCGGCAGACCCCTGGGCCATCACCCCTTCATCCGCTACCTGCAAGGGAAGCTCGAGCGACTGGGCGCGGACTAGCCGCTCCGTGAAGAAACGGCACAAAGGTGTGCAAACGCTGATCATCGCGCTGTGATGTGCCTGCGCGAGAAGAAAGAAGTGGCCAATCAATTCCCCCGCAAGGCGAGTTTCGATCTGACGACCAGGGATCGGGCACGCAGCGTCAATAGCCCAGTGCTGAACTCTTCAGCAGCTCCCCACACCAGGCGCAGTGAAGACGAGCGCCTGGTTAGTGAAAACCTCAATCAGATCTTGCAGTCCTCCAGCTATCAGCTGGCCCATTCCGATGAAGACCTCCTGTGCAGCGCCGAGATGCGCGGTGTACGGATGCTCCTTGAAATCAGCAAGCCGCAGCAAATCCTCGACGCCGAAGGCATTGATTCCACCATCATCATTTTCGGTGGTGTGAACATCATTGAGCGCAGCGCTGCCGAGCAGCGGCTCGCCGCCGCAGAAGCTGAGCTCGCCCGCGACCCCGATAGCCCTGCACTGCAGCGACAACGCAAACGCAGCCAAACCCAACTCGAGTTTTCGCGCTACTACGACGAGGCCAGAGAGTTCACTCGGCTGGTCTCAGCGGATCAGCAGGCTGGGCACCACAACCACGTCATCGTCACGGGAGGGGGGCCCGGAATCATGGAAGCCGCGAACCGCGGCGCCTTTGATGCAGGGGGACGCTCAATCGGTCTGAGCATCAAGCTCCCCGGAGAACCTGAACCCAACCCATACATCAGCCCCGAGCTCTGCTTCCAGTTCAATTACTTCGCCCTGCGCAAATTCCACTTCGTCAAACGCTCCAGCGCTGCCGTCCTCTTCCCCGGTGGCTTCGGCACCCTCGATGAACTCTTTGAGGTGCTCACGCTGCGTCAGACGGCGATCAAGCGTCAAATGCCGGTGATCCTCTTTGGCAAAGCCTTCTGGCAAAGGCTGATTGATTTCGACTACCTAGCGGACTGTGGCCTGATCCGCGAAGAGCACCTGGAGCTCTTCCAATTCACCGATTCAGCGGAAGAGGCCTGGTCCTGGATTCAGGCCTTTGAAGCCAAGCGGGATCAAGACCAGGCAGAGCTTGACCAGGACTCTGAAGCTCTGGCGGCCTAATCAGCCCGGCCATCAAGGCTGTTCCGGGAACTCCGTAGGATGCCGCCCATCTTTAGGCCCGCTGCCCTGATGGCGAACATCGACCACGCCCCAAGCCGCACGATGCTCAACCTGCTGCATGTGCTGCCGGCCTTTGCCGATGAAGCGGAGCTGCGGCTGAACACCATCGTTGAGCTCAACAGCAACACGATCAATAAGTACGAGCTGATCACCGAAACCGGTCACCTCAAACTCGATCGCGTGGGCTATTCCTCCCTCGCCTACCCCTTCGCCTACGGCACCATCCCCCGCACCTGGGATGAGGATGGCGATCCCCTCGACATCGAGATCGTGGGCGTAACCGAGCCCCTGGTGCCTGGCTCCCTGGTGGAAGCCCGGATCATCGGCATCATGAAATTCGACGACGGCGGCGAAGTCGACGACAAGGTCATTGCCGTGCTGGCCGATGACAAGCGCATGGACCACATCACCAGCTACACCCAACTGGGTGAGCACTGGCTGAAGGAAACCCAGTACTACTGGGAGCACTACAAGGACCTCAAGAAGCCCGGCACCTGCCGCGTCAACGGTTTCTTCGACTGCGCTGAAGCCGTCAAGATCGTCAAGGAGTGCGAGGCCCGCTACATGGAAGTCATCGCCCCCAAACTGGTCAACTGAGCTCTGGCCTTGATGGCATCAAGGCCCCCAGTCGGGGGCCTTTTTCATGGCTTGGGCACGGGCCATGGCACGCGCCATCCCATCGCGGCTCGCCAGCCCCTGCAAAGCCTTCACCGGCAATCCGCTGGTGGGCAGAGCACTGGGGAGATGGGGCAGGTCAGGCAGGCTGAGATCAAAGACCGGCAGTTGACGCAGGCCGTTGGGGCGGAGCTGATCTTCAAGCTGGGCAAGGTTCGCTGACGCAGGAAGCCACAGCAAATCGGAGCGACGGCACTCCGCCAAGGTGACCGCAGGCCCCAACCCCGTAAGCGCGCGCTGCAAATCCGCCAGGGTCACGAGCCCAACGACCCAGTTCTCCTGCGCGACCATCAAGCAGTGGCCATGGGCCGAAAGCAGTTGCTGCAGGGCCGACTGGGCTGACTCCGCAGCATTGAGGACCAACGGGGCCTCCGGCTCAAAGGCTTCAAGCACCGGCAGGGCCGCCAGGGCATGACGACGCTGGTCCTCCAGTCGATCCGGTCCCAGTAATCCAGGGTCAGCCAAGCCCTGCCAACGCTCCACCAGGGCCGCACTCAGGCCGGCTGCCGCCATCAACGGCAAGACGATGCGAATGTCCCGAGTCAGCTCAAACAGCAGCAACAGGGCGGTGAGCGGAGCACGGGCACTTCCGGCGAGGACCGCGGCCATCCCGACCATGGCGTAGGCCGGAGGTTCCGCCACCGGTAGACCAAAGCCGCTATCCCCAAGCAATTGGCCGTAGACATTGCCCAACACAGCCCCGGCAAAGAGCGACGGCGCAAAACCGCCACCCACAAATCCCGTGGCACTGCTCAAAGCGGTGGCCAAGAGCTTCACCAGCAAGAGTCCCACCAGAGTCAGCAGGGCAATCCCGCCGCCACTGCCCAGCAGGGCCTCGATCGTGTCGTAGCCAACCCCCAGCACCTGAGGGAAACCCAAGGCCATCAGACCGATGGCCAAGCCTCCGAACCCTGGCAACAGCCATGAGGGCAGCCGTCCCAATAGCCGCTGGGCAGCTGGACTCCGGCCAGCCGCCAGCAGGCGCAACAGAGCCAGGGAAACCCCGCTGGCCAAGAGGCCCAGTCCGAGATACAGGGGTAACTCCAGGGGGGAGCGCACCTCGTAAGCCGGGAGCCGAAAGATCGGATCACTGCCCAGGCACAACTGGGTCACCAGGGCGGAGGCCACCGCCGCCACCAGCACCGCGCGAATGCTGGGACGACCGGGAATGGTGCTGTAGCTCCCTTCAAAAGCGAAAAAAACGCCAGCGATGGGCGCCTTGAAGCCCGCGGCGAGTCCGGCGGCGACGCCAGCGGCGACCAAGGCCTTCTGTGACTCGGGGGGCAGGCCCCCGCGCATCCCCAGCCAGAGACCAATATTTCCGCCGCTCTCCACGCTGGGGCCCTCAGGGCCCAGAGAAGCACCACTGCCAAGGCTCAACGAGGCCCCAAGCAACCGCTGAAACGGCAGCTTGGGCTTGGCCTGAACAGCTCCATCGGCCATGGCCATCAAGCTGGGCAGGCCAGGGCCGAGATCCTTCGACCAGAGCCTCAGCACGCCAACCCCCAATCCACCGAGGACCGGCATCAGCACCACGGGCCAAGAGGCCAACCACAGAGGAAGGTCTCCAGCGAGAGCCGGGGCAGGGTCCGGAGGCAGTGGAGCCTGGTCAGGCAAAAACCCCACCCCCCCCAGGCCGATCTGCAGCAGCGCCCGCAGCGGTGTACCGCTGTCCACAGGCAAGGGTTCAGCAGGAAGAACCGGAGGCTGCGGCTGAACCTGGCCCACCAGAGCGAGGGCCCAGGACACGGCGGGACCAAACAAACCGTTGTTGATCAGACCGAGAAGCTCATGGAAGCCGACAACGGCCAATCCGGTCAGGCCCCCAACGAGGGCGGCCCATGCCAACAGGCTCCACTGAAAGGGAAGGGGCCGAGCCTCATCCAGCTCGGGCAGGGCCCCTTCCGGAAGGGTGTCAGGCCTCGGGCCGAACGGTTGCAAAGATCTCCTCCAGGATCTCTCCTGCTCCCTGGGCCTTCAGTTTGTGGGCCAAGTCAATCCCAAGGGCTTCGGGGTTGGTTTGATCACCCTGGACCTGATCACGAATCAGACGCTTGCCATCGAGGCTGGCGACCATGCCGGTCACCACCAGCTGGTCACCCTCAAAACGGGTATTGACGCCGATGGGCACCTGACAACCACCCTCGAGTTCGCGAAGGAAGGCGCGCTCGGCGAGACAGCGACGGGCGGTTGGAACGTGCTCCAGAACCTTGATCTGCTCCAGCACCTTGGTGTCGCCATCGCGGCACTCAATCCCCAGGGCTCCTTGACCGACGGCATGGAGAGAGATGGACGGATCGATCAGCTCATGGATCCGATCCCCCAAGCCCAGGCGGCCGAGCCCGGCAGCGGCCAGGATCAGGCAATCGAACTCGCCGGAATCGAGCTTCTCCAGGCGAGTGATCACATTGCCGCGCACATCCTTGAAGGTGAGGTGTGGGTAGTGGTGACGCAGCTGGGCCAAACGGCGAAGGGAGCTGGTGCCCACCACGGCCCCCTCAGGAAGGGTCGCAAGGGTCTTGTCCTTGTGCTTCTCGTGCACCACCAAGGCATCGGCAGGATCTTCCCGCTCGGTGATGCAGCCCAACATCAGGCCTTCGGGAAGGTTCGTAGGGAGATCCTTCAGGCTGTGGACGGCGATGTCAGCGCGGTCCACCAGCATCTGAGCCTCGAGCTCCTTGGTGAACAAACCCTTATCACCAATCTTGGCCAGGGCCACGTCAAGGATCTTGTCGCCCTGGGTGGCCATCGCTTCGATGGTGATCTCCAGACCGTTGTGGGCCTTAGCCAGCTCGTCACGCACCCAATGGGTCTGGACCATGGCCAGCTGGCTGCGGCGGGAGGCAATGCGCAGTTGGGAACCAGCCATCGGAATGCATCAAGGCAGCAAAAAGCCGCCGAATCACAGCCGACAAGCCTAAGGAGTGGAGTGCCCATCCCGGCCAAAGGCCTAGTAAGTCTTGATCAGTCGTCGCGTGTGCCCAGCTCAGCCGATCAGACCTAAGGGAAGAGGACCCCAGGTGTCTTCGGTGCTGGAATCCACAGGGTTGTGGCCGGTGATGAGCAGGCCTTCGCCGAGGCCGGTCTCGCGGCGCACCAGGAACCGCCCGGTGTTCTGGTTGGCCTTGAGGAAGACGGGACCCTCAATGGAGGCCAGCTCTTCGCAAGCGGGATCCAGTTCCAGGGCCTCCCAGGAGAGCCGCGCCTCCAGAGCCCGCAGGCTTGCGACGGCGACGGCGGCAGAGGGGGCCATGACGCCAACGGTGAACCACTCGCAAGTGGCCAGCGCAGCCATCAGCTCTTCGGACAGCTGGCCCTGCTCAGCCGCGGACAACGTTGGGGCTGAACGCAGTCCCTTCAGCGAAGCCAGCAGCGAGGGGACGTCAGCCATGGGAAGAGGAAGGATTGGAATGGTGCCGCTCCCAGACGGTGAACCCCGCGAGGCAGAAGCTGAGCCACACATAACCGACGGCCGCCCCCGCCAGGATGTCGCTTGGCCAGTGGGCTCGGCAGTAGAGCGTGCTCAGCCAGACCAGCGCCACCCAGAGGCTTGAGAGGACAAACAGGGGCCTGCGCAGCCGCGGATAATGGGCGGCCAGCAGGGTGCAGCTCATGAAATAAAAGACCACCGAGCCAGCAGCATGGCCACTGGGGAAGCTGCGGCCACTCAGCTCCAGCAGGCTGGCGTCGGGCCGCGGTCGATCAAACCAGGGCTTCAGAAGACGGTCAACGATCACCAAGATCCCCCCGGTTCCCGCCACCAGGCAAACCAAATCAGGCCAAAACCGCTTGAAGGCCAGAAAGCTGAGGACGGCCAACACCAGCACGGCGGTCACGTGAACACCGCTGGCTTGATAGACCACGAGCAACAGCTGACCTAACCACTCCGGGATCTGCTGATGCAGCCCATCGAGCAGGGCCCGATCCCATGCGTCCGGAGCATTGGCCTTGAGGCTGGGACCCGCCACCAGCAGCACCACCGCGATGGCCAGAGCAATGAAGAGGCGCCGCCGGCCGAGAACGTGCAGCCACTCGCGAACAACAGGAGGCATGGCGATCAAGGTCTTTCGCTCAACTGTTCGAGGGTGCTGCGGTCCAGTCTGATCAAGCGGTGGGCATCCAAACGACCGAGCAGTTCCGCATCACCCGGTCCCACGCCAAGGTCCAAGAGCTCCCGATCGGACCCCAAGACCAAAACCGATCCAGCAGCGCTGGCTTGCGCCTCCAGCTGCTCTCGAGCGGAGCGGGCATCGTGCACGAACAGCACAGGCCGTCCGCTGTAGAAGACCACGCTGTAGCGCTTGTAGCCCGCCACCAACAGCGCCTCTCCGGGCTCCGCCGCAGCGGCGGCCTGACGTGCCAAGACCCGAATGGGCAAGAGCCGCTCGCGGTCCATTAAGGGCGCCAAGACTGGAATCACCAGGGCAAACACCGCCGCGAAGCCAGCAGCATTGGGCAGCCACAACCAACGCAGTGCCTCCGGGTTCGCGGCCCGCAGCAAGACGATCAAGCCAGCGCAGGCGGCGGCAAGCGGCAGGGCCAGAAGCCAGGGCAAACCCGAGCGCGCGATCGCATCGGCAAAGCCGGGATAGGAGGGGTCCACCTCGATCAGGCGTGGGGCGAGCACCGCCGCCAACGCCATCGCTCCAAGCAACAGAGCGTTGAACCAGCCGCTGCCGCGCTGCAGGCGATCCAGCCAGACCGGGCGGGGGGGACGCGCCGAAAGGGGGGCAAAGAACAGTCCCACCAGCAGAGCCACACCGGGAACAACCGGAAGGATGTAGCCAGGCAACTTGGTAGCGGCCGCCGAGAAGAAGGCGACGACAACGACCAGCCAAATCAGCGCCAATTGCGCCAGGGCCGTTCCCGCATCAGCGCGGTGCCAGCGCTGGGGGGCCCAGACCTGCAGATCGAGAATCGCCACGGGGAGATACAGCGACCAGGGCAGCGCCAAGAGCAGCAACCAGGGCAAATAAAACCAAGGGGGACCGGGGTGGGCGTAGATGACGGAGGTGAAGCGCTCCAGGTTGCTGAAACCGATGAAGCGCGCCAGGAAGTCGAAGCCGTTCGCCTGGGTCGCGGCCGCGTACCAAGGCAGGGTGACGCCGATGAAGAGGGACAGCAGCGGCAGCCAGGGGGTCTGCCGGACCTCAGGCCAGAGATCACGACGCAACAGCAGAAAGCCAATGATCACGAGGCCGGGCAAAAGCAACCCCACGGGTCCCTTCGCCAGCACCGCGATCCCGCAGAAGAGCGCCAGGGCGAAATGTCCGAGCTGGCGCAGCCAAGGCCGGTCCCGGCGCCAATAGGCCAGCGCGAAACCAAGCAAGGCCAGGCTGATCCCACTGGCCAAAAACATGTCGGTGACGGACGAGCGGCCCCAGCCCACCCAACCTGGAGTCAAGGCCAAGAGGCCGCTGCAGAGGGTGGCCCGTCCAAGCCGGTCACTGACGGACTCCTGGGCAGGCGCGAGGGCGAGCAGTAGGCCAAAGAGCGCAAAGACCACGGCTGTGGCCGCAAGGGCAGCCGGCAAACGGGCCGCCCATTCACTGATGCCGAACAGCTGGAAGCTGAGGCCCACCATCCAGTAGCCCCAAACGGGGTAGTCAAAAAAGGTCTCGCCGTTCCAGCGGGGGGTGACCCAGTCACCGCTCAGCACCATCTGGCGCGGCACCTCGACAAAGAGCCCTTCGGTCTTATCGAGCAGACCCAAGCTGCCCAGCTGGTTAAAAAAGGCCAGCAGGCAAAGGCCCAAGAGGGCCGCCAAGGCTGCACCGAGGGCGCGAGAGGGGTTGGCATCCAGCCAGGTTCTAAGCCGCTGCATCACTAGTTGGGGGTGTTCCAGACGAAGCGGCTGCTGGCGGCGTAGTTCCAGACGAAGACCACAACGATGCCGGCCAACTGCGCCCAAAAGGCATTTGGTGCAACAAGGCTGTAGTAGGCCGAAGCCAAGCCCACATTCGCCATCACCGGCAGGGATGCCACAAGGAGGAACTTCAGCAGACCACGAACCAGCAAAACGCCCTTCAAGCGAGCGAAGCGGAAGGTCAGGGCGTTGTTAATCAGGTAGTTAGAACTGGCGGCCGAGATCACGCCGATCGGCAGAGCCTGCTCAAAGCCCAGGCCCCAAAGGGCCATGAAGAGCTGGGTAATCAGTAACTGCACCAGGACACCGCTGATCCCTACCAAACCAAAGCTGATGGCGCGTCTGGGCAACAGGCGGAAGCTCAGGGTATGGAGGATCGAGATCAAAAAGTCCCAAAAGATGGCCAGATCCAACTTGGAGCTGCCATAGGTGCGGGGTTGAAAGGTCAGGGGCACCTCCGCGGTGCTCAAGCGGCCACGGCTGACGGCCAGGAGTTCGTAGAGGAACTTGAAACCGTTGACATCCACACCCCGGATCAAAGGAAGCAAGGGCTCAAGGCGCAGGGCAAAGAAGCCGCTCATGTAATCCGTGAGATGGGCGTAGCGCTTCGGCAAGCTGAAGCGGGCACTGGCATTCGCCCAGGTAGATCCCGTCTCTCGGCGGTCACTCAGCCCGAGGATCTGGGCCTCCGGATGGAAGCGGCTACCGATGACCAGATCCGAGCCCCCGGCTTCCAGGGTTTCGATCGCCCGGCGAACCGAACCCGGCTCATGCTGGCCATCGCTGTCCATCACCAGCACCAAATCACCGGTGGCATCCAGCAGACCTTCCTTAATGGCGCTGGCTAAGCCAGAGCGGCCGACCCGACGAATCAGACGAAGCCGCGGCTCGTTGTGGGCAAGCTGACGCACCAGCTCGGCGGTTCCATCGGCCGAGTCGTCATCCACCACCAGCAGTTCCAAGTCCCACTGCTCACCGAGGGGAAGCAGCTGGGCCAGGAGCGGCTCGATATTGCCCCGTTCGTTGTACGTGGGCAGAACAATCGAGACCCGCAAGCCCATGAAATCCTCAAGACAAAGCCGGCGAGAGATCCCGCCGGCGCCTGAACCTTAAACCGTGTTGGACAAACCCAACAGGTTGGTTACTTGATGTACTCCTTGAGGACGCCATTGCGGTTGGGGTGCCGCAGTTTGCGTAGAGCCTTGGCTTCGATCTGACGGATCCGCTCGCGGGTCACATCAAAGATCTGACCGATCTCCTCGAGGGTCTTCATCCGGCCATCATCGAGTCCGTAGCGCAAGCGCAGAACATCACGCTCGCGGGGGCTCAAGGTGGCCAGCACTCCCTCGAGGTCTTCCCGCAGCAGGTTCTTGGCAACATCCTGCTCAGGATTTTCGATGTCGGCTTCGATGAAGTCACCGAGACGGGAATCCTCTTCCTTACCGATCGGCGTCTCCAAAGAAATTGGCAGCTGGGCGCTCTTGGCAATGAAACGGAGCTTCTCGATGGTCATCTCCATCGACTCAGCGATCTCCTCTTCGGTGGGCTTCCGGCCGAACTCTTGGGAGAGGGTCTTGGTGGTCTTCTTGATCCGAGAAATGGTCTCGTAAAGGTGCACCGGAAGACGAATGGTGCGGGACTGGTCAGCGATCGCACGGGTAATCGCCTGACGAATCCACCAGGTGGCGTAGGTCGAGAACTTGTAGCCCTTCTCGTGGTCGAACTTCTCGGCAGCGCGAATCAAGCCGAGGGAACCTTCCTGAATCAGATCCTGGAAGCTCAGACCCCGGTTCATGTATTTCTTCGCAATCGAGACCACCAGACGCAGGTTCGACTGCACCATCTTTTCCTTGGCGCGGCGGCCCAGCATCAGGCGCCGGCGGAACTTCACCAAGGGCATCTCGACGAGAGCCGCCCACTCCTTGGTTTCGGGATAGTGGCCGTTGTCCGCCTCGAACTGATTGGCGAGCTCCTCGAGCTGAAGCAGATCAGCAATTTTGCGGGCCAGCTCGATTTCTTCGTCGGGCCGCAGCAGACGGATCCGACCGATTTCTTGGAGGTAAACCCGGATGGAGTCTTCGGTGTAGACGCCCTTGGGCCCGATCTTGATGCTGGCGAGGGCCTTAGCGGTTTTAGCGGCGTCCTTCTCAGAGGCCTTGGAATCGGCGGCCGGGGCTTGGCCCGCAGCAGCCAACAACTGATCAGCGGCCTTATCGAGATCCGCCGCAGCCGCTTTATTGCCGCTGGCTTTCGAAGCAGACGCCTTTGTTGAGGCAGCCTTCGATGAGGCGGCCTTCGTAGAAGCAGCCTTGGTTGAAGCAGCCTTGGTTGAAGCGCTCTTCTTGCTGCTGGCGGATGTCTTGGTGGCTTTGGCCTTCGTCGGGCTGACCTTGTTGGCGGCCTCTGCGTCTTTCTTGGCCTTGCTGGCAGCCTTGGCCTTGGTCACTTTGACCGTCTCTCCGGAGGCATTCGCCACAGTCAGGATTTCAGCAGAGGGCTTCTTCTCTTTGGCGGGTGCCTTCGAAGCGCTCTTGGTGGTCGCTGACTTTTTGGTCGCAGCAGCAGGACTCATCGCGTTCGGCTAAATGAAGTTGAGGCGGATGGCAGATCAGCTAGATCATCCCCAAGAGAGATGGATCTACCTGACGGATGACGGACTTCAAGGGCCTGACTCGAGATCAAGATCAGGTGACCAACCATCAATCGACTTGGCTCAGGCACTCAGGCCAACCAAGTCAGTCATTCGCACCCAGAGAAGCGCGAGAACACTTGGGCGATTGATGGGGGAAAGGCGTCAGCGAACTCAGCAGGCGTGCCAAGGAACTCGGCGGCGAACTGAGGTGGATTAAAAGGGGGGTCGAGACATGGGCCAGAAGCCCGGCAAGGCTGTCAGGGGTGGTCGCAGATCGGGCGCTCAGCAGAGCTGGCTGGCCTCAAGATCTTCCCGCTGGACGGAACTTTGCCTGGTTCCGACTGCAGCCCTATGGACTGCTCAACAGACTCATCTTAAGAAACTCCCAAGAGCTTTGCAAGATTGACTGCCTCCGCCTCAGCTGATGCCCAGGGTTCCTGGGTCCAGGTCTGGCTTGAAGCAGGCCGTGAGGGGCAGGTTTTTACCTACAGCAATCCCGAGCAACTCCCCTGCGCCAGAGGAGATCTGGTTCAGATTCGACTCAGGGGACGCCGCCACATTGGACTGGTGGTGGATCTGCTGGAACACCACCCATCTGCACTCGCAGGCAAAGCCTTACAACCGATTGAGACAATCCATCAAAAGGCTGCGGTTGAACCGCATTGGCAGGGCCTGATTGAGACGGTTGCGCAGCAGTGCCGGACCACATCGTTTCGAACACTCAAGGCGGTCCTGCCCCCTGGCTGGCTGGGTCAACGGGCCACTTCAGCGGCGGAACGGCAACGGGAGCAACTCTGGTTGGAGCTGATCCAGCCGCCGACTGAAGCGGAATGCGGTACCTGGAGCGCAGCACAAACACGCCTGCTCCAGGTCATTCAGGAGCATGGCGGCCAGTGCTGGCAGACCCAGGCTCTGGAGTCCGCCCAGGTCAGCCGATCTGTCAGCGACACCCTCCTGCGCCGGGGAACAATCCGGCGAGAACGACGTCTCTTTCACGGTCCAAGGGAAACAGGGGCGATCAGCCACTCAGGCGAGGCCAACCCCAAACAACTCACAGCGGATCAGGCCCAGGCGCTAGCGGCCATCGAACTGGCTAAAGCTGGAAGCACACTGCTGCTCTGGGGGGTCACCGGAGCCGGCAAAACAGAGGTCTATCTCCAGGCCGCAGCCCGCGAGCTCCAGGCCGGACGCTCTGTGTTGTTGCTGACGCCGGAAATTGGCCTCATTCCCCAGCTGTTGGACCGCAGCCGAGCCCGTTTTGGCGGAGCGGTGGCTGAGTACCACTCCGGTTGCAGCGATGGCTCGCGGATCCGAACCTGGCGCCGCTGCCTGAATAGCGACTCGCCCCTACTTGTGGTGGGCACCCGATCGGCGATCTTTTTACCCCTTCAACAGCTGGGGTTGGTGGTGCTCGATGAGGAGCACGACCGCTCCTACAAGCAGGACAGCCCCATGCCCTGTTATCACGCCCGTGATGTGGCGAAGCTGCGGGCCCAGAGCAGTGGCGCCAAGTTGGTCCTTGGTAGCGCCACCCCAAGCTTGGAAACCTGGCGGGCCTGCCAAGGACCGCTGGCTGAATGCCAGCTGGTGCGCCTACCAAAACGGATTGGCACCAGCGTTCTCCCACCAGTGCTGGTGGTGGACATGCGGCAGGAACTGGCCGAAGGGCATCGCCGACTCGTCAGTCGGCCCCTCATGGATCGACTTCAAACCCTGAAAGAACGCAGTGAACAGGCCGTCGTGCTGGTGCCTCGCCGGGGATACAGCAGCTTTTTGAGTTGCCGGAGCTGCGGTGAAGTCGTGCAGTGTCCCCACTGTGACGTTGCACTCACGGTGCACCGCCAACGGGAGCGCTCCTGGCTTCGCTGCCATTGGTGCGACCATCGAGCTGAAATCGAACGCCGCTGCAGACACTGCGGATCGACCGCCTTCAAACCCTTTGGAGCTGGAACACAACAGGTGCTGGAGCACCTCTCCGAAGAATTAGAAGACCTCCGGCTGCTGCGCTTCGATCGGGACACGACCCGCGGTCGCGATGGCCATCGCCACCTCCTCGAGCGGTTTGCACGCGGAGAGGCCGATGTCTTGATCGGAACGCAGATGCTGGCCAAGGGCATGGACCTACCTCGCGTCACCCTGGCTGCTGTTCTGGCCGCGGATGGCCTGCTGCATCGCCCCGATCTGCGGGCCGCCGAGGAAAGCCTGCAGCTGCTGCTCCAGCTGGCCGGCCGGGCGGGCCGAGGCGATCGCCCGGGGGAAGTCTTGGTGCAGACCTACAGCCCTGAGCACCCAGTCATTCGCCACCTGGTCGACGGCCGCTATGAAGCCTTCTTGGCCGAGGAACTGAGCCAGAGGCAGGCCGCTTCCCTCGTGCCCTTTAGCCGGGCCTGCCTGCTGCGGCTCGCCGGGCCGTCCGCCAGTCGGACTGCGACCGCTGCCTCCAGCCTCGCGGAACACCTGCGCTCAGAACTGATGCAACAGGGTTGGTTACTGATCGGACCGGCCCCAGCCCCCGTGGCGCGGGTGGCAGGGAATAGCCGCTGGCAACTACTGCTCCATGGCCCCGCCGGTTCAGATCTACCCCTCCCCATGGAGACCGAACTGAGGGCGCTCTTGCCAAACGACGTCAGTCTGGCGATCGATCCAGATCCACTGGAGCTCTAGGCCGGGAGTTGGGGGAGGCCGAAACCGGCGGCCAGGCGCAGTCGTTGAAGCAAGGCCACCAGCAGGAGCAGCAGGCTGATGGCGAGGGTGCCGAGGCCGAGCTTGCTCCATCGCCAACAGGAGAGCCGCAGCGTGTTGATGGAGCCGGGCTCCAGGGTCCAGCGGACAGCCTCGGGCTTGCCCTTGCCGCGGCGGATGGCCTGGGCGGAGTTGGGGCTGGAGGACTTAATCGAGCGCAGCGCAAGCGGCTCAAGGCCAACGCTCAGCTTCAGGCCCGGTAGGGGTTGCAGAGCCTCAAGGTCCAAGCGAATGGAGAGCTGTTGACGCACCCCAATGAGCCAGTTGCGCTCGCTGAATTGCAAATCAGGCCCAGGAAGATCGAGATTGGCGAGCTTGGCCCCCTGCTCAAGGCTGTTCTCGAGAAGGCGCAAGGCCTGAGCGGCAGGCAAGACCGGGGAGCTCACCTCCAGGCGGCCATGGTCTTGGTGCACCTTCAATGGGCGGCCGCGAAGTGATTGGCGCCACTGGGCCTGCCAGGGCAGGGGCTGATCGGTCAAGGATTGGCTGCGCTGCTCAAATTGCAACCGTCCTGGGGCGGGGAAGTTGAGCTGCGTCTCCAAATCGACGCAGCCCCCGAGCAGCGCAGTGAGCAGCAACAGGAGGACGGCCACCACAGCAAAGCCCACTGGGGCTTGAGTCGGTCCGGTGGGCGGCGGCGGCGGCTCAGGAGGACGGCGGCGGCGCCGCCGTTGACGGGCCATGGCCTTGAGCTCGCCCTCCAACGGTTTCATCTCCCCCAGGCTGGGGAGGGTCATCGACCATTCACGGGGCCTGACCAAAGCCGGAGCGTCGAGGATCTCCTGAAGTCCCTTGGCCTGGGCGCGAAGAGCGGCATCGCGGCAGCCCCGAAGACTTCGGCACGTTGTTGCCGCGGCCTGATGATCACCCCGTCCCAACTGGGCCGTGGCCAACAGGAGGCGCACTTCGCCGCCGAAGGGAGTCACCGGGCCATGGGCCTCAAGGAGTGGCTCCAGCAACCGTTCACAGGTCCCGTAGTCACCCCTCTCCAGGGCCGCGCGCGCCGGGAGAAGCGCGGATGAATCCGCCCCGTCCGTCACCTCAGCAGACCCGGGATCCTCCACCGACACCTAGAGGTTGGAGCGGCCCGTCACCATCGTGCCGATGCCTGCGTCGGTAAACACCTCAAGCAGCAGGGCATGGGGGGTTCGGCCATCGACGATGTGGGCAGCGGCGACCCCCTGGGCCAAGGCGCGAATGCAGCACTCGGTCTTCGGGGTCATGCCGCCGGCCACGACGCCAGAGCTGATGAGCTCGCGGGCCCCGGAGAGACTCACGGATCGAATCAAAGAGCTGGGATCCTCCCGATCCCGAAGGATGCCCGGGGTATCGGTCAACAAGATCAACTTCTCCGCTTCCAATGCCGCGGCCAACTCACCGGCGACGGTGTCGGCATTGATGTTGTGGGCCTGGCCCTCACCATCGGCCGCCACCGAGGAGATCACCGGGATGTAGCCGGCATCCAGCAGGGGGAACAGCACCGAGGGATCCACCGCGGCCACATCCCCCACCAGTCCATTGGCGCCATCGCCGTAGGTGCGGGCCCGCACCAACGGTCCATCGCTGCCGGAGAGGCCCACGGCCCGGGCGCCAAGACGGTTCAACCCATTGACGATTTGCTTATTGACCCGGCCCACCAGGACCATCTCCACCACGTCCATGGTGTCCGGGCAGGTCACCCGCAACCCATTACGGAATTGGGGCTCGATGTTCAGGCGCCCCAACCACTCATTAATTTCTGGCCCACCGCCATGGACCACCACCGGTTTCACGCCAACTGAAGCCAGCAGCACCAAGTCGCGATAGACCGCATCACGCAGGTCTTCTCTGACCATGGCAGCTCCGCCGTACTTCACGACAACGCGGCGTCCGGAGAAACGCTGGATATACGGAAGGGCTTCGCTCAGCACCGACACCCGCAAGGCGTCGGTGCGATCAGCAGGACGTTCGCTCAAGGGAAAGACCGCGGTCGAAAGATGGGGTCGAGGAAACGGGAAGCTACCCGCTCGTACCGCTCAAGGTTTAGCCAGCAGCGGGCAACAACTCAAGCAGCACCTCGCCCTTGCTCGGCTCGCTGAGCTCGGCCCGCAGGCCACGGTCAAAGAAGCGACCCAGACGGTCCTGCTTGTCCTGCCAACGCTCATAGGGGACCCCTTCGCAGCGGAAGCGCATTGCGACGGCATAGCGGCCCCCGATGGCCCGCTCGGCAACGCTAACGAGCTGGGGGGGCTGATCTTCGTCCCAAAGTTTCAGGGCCTCCAGTGAGCTCTCCAGGTGAGCCTTCTGGCCATAGCGCCAGCGGGTGACATCCTTCACCAACTTGCGGAGGGTTTTGCTGGAGGCCTCCTCGCGCAGGGCAACGGCCTCTGACTCCGCAGGGAGAAGCTCCGCTGGGGGTAGCTCTGACGACTTCAAGGCCAGACCACCCAACAGGATGGGAATGCCATAAAAAATGGTCGGCAGGCTGAGGTTGGGATTGGCGGTGGCGTAGCCGATCCAGCCAATGACCGACAGAGCAGCACCTGCCAGGGTGACTAGGCTGCCGGGGGAAGCGATTGCGAGCATGCGGGCATCTTCGGTCAACGGGGGGCAAGAGCCAAACCCAGTACACGATGCCCCAAGCACAACGGAACTGATTGAGCAGCTGCAGCGGGACCGGCTTTGGTTGCTGCAGCAGCTCGATCAGGGTCGCTGGCCAGAGCTGCGCTTGGACTTGGCGGCCCTGGAGCGGGAGCTGGGGCAACTGCTCGAGCAAGCCCAGGAGCAGCTCAACCCAAGCAACTGAGTCCTTCTTCCGGGCTAGGCGCGATCAGAACGGAATCTCGTCCTCGCCCTCAGGCAGATCGGGGATCAAGGGTGAAGCGTTCCAAGTGGGAGGCTGCTCTTGAGCGGCAGCCGCGGCCGCGACGGGAGCCGGAGCAGCGGCGCGGGTTGGGGCGGGAGCCGAGGACGGCGCTGCGGCAGCAGGTCGGCCGGCACCGGCGCTGGCACCCAGCGGATGCAGACGGGAGAGGGTGAATTCAGCGCGCTTTTCTTTGACCCCGTCCTGACGGCTCACGGTGTTCATCCGCAGGCGGCCTTCAACCATTAGGCGCTGACCGACCTGAACCCTGTTCTGCAGGTCCTGAGCAAGACTTCCCCAGCCGACAACCTTGAGCTGACCCGCCGGATCATCAGGACGCAGGCCATCAAATTGAACGGCCATCTCCGCCACTGGAGTTTGGTTGTCCTGGGTGTAGCGCACCTGAGGCGCCTCCAGCACCTCTACCTCCAGCAAGCAATGGTTCACAGGACAGGTCATGGACGAGGGGCATCATCCTGATGCAAGGCCTGGAATTTCACCAGGGGGATTCCTCGACTTCGGACCCAGCAGAGACGATTTGGTTGGTCTCTGGCACTGGAGATGGTCCGCCCCTCGCCCAGGCCTTACTGAAACGCGGCTGGAGCGTCCTGGTCAGCGTGGTCAGCGAAGCGGCCATCCGGGCCTATCCATCCCACCCCAATCTCCGCTTCGAGGTGGGACAGCTCGAAAGGGACGAGGCGGTTGATCATCTACTGCGAAGCCACAGGCCCCAGTGGGTCCTGGATGCCACCCATCCCTTTGCCCAAGTCATCAGCAGCAGGCTGCAACGGCGCTGCAGGGCCCAGCACCAACCGCTACTGCAACTGCAGCGAGAGGCCCAGCTTCCCGCCCTTGGAACTCGGATTCATTGGATTGGTGATCTCAAAGAGCTCCAAGACATGCAGCTGGCGGGAGAACGACTACTGCTAGCGATTGGCTCCCGGCATCTGGCCAGGGCCTTGCGCCATAGCACCGCCTCCCAGCACTTCGCCCGGATCCTCGACAACCCTGAAAGCCTGCGCCTGGCCCTCGCCGCGGGCTTGGAGCCGGAGCATCTGGCCTGCGTCCGGCCGGGGGCACTACCTGAGGGGGCCATTGAGCGAGCCCTCTGCCGCCGCTGGCAGATCAGCAGGGTGCTCTGCAGGCAGTCCGGGGGAATCACCCAGCAGATCTGGCAATCCCTGAGTCAGGAACTAGGCCTGCCGTTGATCCAGATCAGGTCGCCCTCAGCCAATGAGCCCACGGGACTATCCCGGGAGGCGATGCTGCGCCAGGTTGGAGCACCTCACCCCCGGCCATGACCCAACGGCTGATCCTGGCCCTGACCACCGAGGCCAACCAACAGAGCGCAGAGACCCTCGCTCGGATGTTGCTGGAGCAACGCTTAGCGGCCTGCGTTGCCCTTCAGCCACAACGGGCCATGTATTGGTGGCAAGGGCAGATCGAGAGCAGCGACGAGGTGCAGTTGCTGATCAAAGCGCGTCTCGAACAACGGGACGCGCTGGAGACCGCCGTACGGCAGCACCACAGCTACGAGACACCGGAATTTCTTTGCTGGGCGGCAGAGGCCAGCGGTGACTACGCAACCTGGGTCGCAGCCGCCTGCCGCCCCTAGCTGAGGTGGGTCTGGGCTAGGGCCTTGAGATCCACCTGGGAGCGGGGACCGAGCTGGGTCACCACCTGGCCTGCACAGAGGGAAGCGAGCTGGCCGCAGCGCTCCAGCGATTCACCTTGGGTGTAGGCATGCAGGAATCCACCGGCGTACAGATCACCAGCACCCGTGGTGTCCACAAGGGCACCGAGGTTGAAGGGCTTAATCGCGATGGACTCGTCACCACTGAGGACGATGGATCCCTGCTCACTGCGGGTCAGAGCAGCAATGCGGCAACGGCCGCGGACCGCCTGGGCGGCCTCGTCAAAGCTGTTGGCCTTGTAGAGGGAGGTGATTTCCATCTCATTGGCAAAGAGGATGTCGACATGGCCGTCGACAAGCTCTAGGAAGCTGTCGCGATGACGTTCGACGCAGAACGCATCCGAAAGGCTCAGGGCCACCTCTGCTCCGTTCTCTTTGGCGACCTTGGCTGCGGCGAGGAATGCTTCCTTGGCCTCGTCGCTGTCCCAGAGGTAGCCCTCGAGGTAGAGCACCTTGGCCTGGGCCACCATCTCAAGATTCAGATCACTGGGATCGAGGCCGACTGAAGCCCCCAGATAGGTGCACATCGTGCGCTGTGCATCCGGGGAAACCAGGATCAGGCAGCGGGCTGTGGATGCCCCCACCGTTGCGGCAGGGGTCTCAAAGCGCGTACCCACAGCACGAATGTCATGGGCAAAGATCGTGCCGAGCTGGTCGTCACGCACCCGACCAATAAATCCCGCACGTCCGCCCAGCTGGGCGATCCCTGCCAAGGTATTTGCAGCTGAGCCCCCAGAGGTTTCCAGGCCTGGACCGAGCTTGGAGTAGAGGGTCTCGGCTTGGTCCTGATCAATCAGGGCCATGGTCCCTTTGGTCAGGCCGAAGCCCTCGATCACCCGATCGTCGGCTTGGACGAGCACATCAACAATGGCGTTGCCGATGCCGACAACGTCCAAGCTCTTCTGTTCAGGCATGGGTGATTAGCGGCTCAGGAGGGCCCGCTTCGGACCGTGAATGGGATCTTCGACCACGATGGTCTGATCACGATCAGCGCCCAAAGAGACGATCGCAATCGGGACTTCCATCAGCTCAGCCAGGAAGCGCAGATAGCTCATTGCAGTCGGGGGAAGATCCTCCAGACGGCGGCAATCGGCGGTGGAGCTTTGCCAGCCGGGCAGCGTCTCGAAGATCGGCTGACAGCGCGCAAAATCCTCAGCGGAGCCGGGGAAATGCTCGATCCGCTGACCATCGAGTTCGTAGGCGACACAAACCTGGATCTCGTCGAGTTCATCCAGCACGTCGAGCTTGGTGATCGCCAAGCAATCCAGACCGTTGACCTCAACGGCGTAGCGGCCGATCACACCGTCGAACCAACCACAACGGCGACGACGGCCGGTGGTGGTGCCGAATTCACCACCCCGATCGCAGAGATGGTCATTGAGGCTGCCCTCTAACTCTGTGGGGAAGGGACCTTCACCAACACGGGTGGTGTAGGCCTTGGCTACACCGATCACGCGGTCGATCAGGGTTGGACCAACCCCTGCTCCGATGCATGCGCCGCCACTAACCGGGTTCGAGGAGGTGACGTAGGGGTACGTGCCGTGATCGAGGTCCAACAAGGTGCCTTGGGCACCTTCAAAAAGGATGTTCTTCTTGGCCTTGGCTGCCTGGTGGATGGTGCGGGTGCAGTCCACGACATGGGGGGCCAGGCGCTGGCCATAGGCCACATATTCCGCAACGACAGCATCGAAGTCGAGGGGCTCGATGCCGTAAATCTTGTCCAGGATCTCGTTCTTCTCAGCCAGGGGGCCAGCCAGGCGCTCACGCAGGCGAGATTCATCCAGGATGTCGATGACTCGGATGCCGTTGCGCTGGGACTTGTCCGCGTAGGTCGGTCCAATGCCGCGCCCGGTGGTTCCAATCCGCTGATCTCCGCGGCGCTGCTCCATCGCCTGATCCAACAGGCGGTGATAGGGCATGGTCACGTGAGCCGTCGCGGCGAGACGCAAGTCGTCCACCGGAATGCCGTTCTCAGCGAGCATGTCCAGCTCACCGATCATGACCTTGGGGTCCACAACGGTGCCGGAGCCGATCAGACAGACGGTTCCGGGATAAAGAATGCCGGAGGGAATCAGGTGCAGTTTCAGCACCTTGTCGTCCACAACAATGGTGTGACCGGCATTCACACCGCCCTGATAGCGAACGACCACATCGGCCGAGCGACTCAGGAGATCGGTGATCTTGCCCTTCCCCTCGTCACCCCACTGAGCACCGATGACGACAACGTTGGCCAAGGACACAGCGGCCCGCAGCCGCTTCTAAGCACAAGGGTCAAGGATCTCAGATGGGGTGACCCTCCGTCAAAACAATTACAGAATTACGTTGAAAAAAAAGCGGCCCATCAGAGCCGCTTGATTTCCTAGAGACGCCGCTTGAGAATCACGCTCCGCGAACCACGCCTGTCTCGGCTTTCTTGAGTTCTTTGTTGAGACGATCCTTCAGAGCGTCGGGAACAGGGCGATTGGGGTAATTGGCGTAGTGGCCTGCCAGGGAGTTCAGAGCCGTCTGCATGGTGGTGAAGGAGGCCAGACCGTTGACCTTGGACTGAGGGCGGTAGCGCGCCATGTAGTCGTTGATCAGGGCCCGTGCTGAGGTTTCGGCTTCGCTGCGGCCAGGGTCATCGGCACTGATCGAGATGGTGGCCATGAGTTGGTCAGCCACGGTGACGGTGTCCTCCGCGTAGTTGCCGGTGAGGGGACCACCGCTGCTTGAACAAGCCGTGACCAGCAGGGTCAGGCCCAGGCAGACAGCCAGCAGGGCTGCTTTGATTCGACGCCAACCAGCTGCCATCGGTCTTGGGTTCAACTTGAGCGGGATCCTAGGGGGCCTCGGCCAAGGGAATCCCCCGGCGCTCGAGCTGGAGCTGAGGCAGCAGGGTGGATTCGAGGGCTTCAGCGGAGAGGTCCTGTTTTTCACCGCTGCAGCGCTGAACCAACTCCACCTGTCCATCGGCGGCACCCCGGCCAACCACCACACGCCAGGGGATCCCCAGCAGTTCTGAATCCTTGAATTTGACGCCAGCCCGCTCAGGGCGGTCATCGAGGAGAACATCCACACCGGCCAAACGAAGCTGGTTGTAGAGGCGTTCTGCCAGCTCAACCTGCGCCTCCTCTTTGACATTGGCAATCACCACGATCACCTCATAAGGAGCAATCGCTGTCGGCCAGCAAATGCCATTGGCGTCATGGTGCTGCTCCACAGCAGCTTGGGCCAACCGAGACACACCAATGCCGTAGCAACCCATCCAAAGGGGCTCCTCCACCCCGGATTCATTGGTGAAGGTGGCCTCCAGAGCGGTGGAGTACTTCCTTCCGAGCTGGAAGATATGGCCCACTTCGATCCCCCTGCTGGCTTCAAGGATTTGACTGGGGTCATGGACACAGCGATCACCGGGCTGTGCTGCCCGCAGATCGTCTGAGATGGGCGCCCCACCGAAGGCCTCCCAACGGGCTCCGACGCAGTGCTCGTCACGCTGGTTTGCGCCGCAAATAAAAGCCTTCAAGTCGGTGGCCGTGCCATCGGCAAATCGCTCAAAACGTGGGGCCCAAGACTTCCCACCCAAGAGCACCGCATCGCTGAGGTCCGGGCCGAGGAAGCCGAAGGGGATTGCCTGAAGCCCCTGCTTGGCGGCCTCATCGGGCAGAAGCGGCTGCAAGTCCAGCAAGGTGCCGTGTTCGGCCGCCAGACGAAGGCTCAGGGCGTTGCTCAGCTTGACCTCATTGAGCTGCTGGTCACCCCGGAGGGAGACCAAGACCGGCTGCTGCAAGCCATCCTCAAAACGAGCCAGCAAAAGCAGCACCTTCAGCAACTGCGTGGGGTGCCAACCGTGGGCCTCACAAAGGGCGTCGATGCTGGTCTGACCAGGGGTCGGGATTCGTGCAGCTGTCGGGGCTGCCTCCAACGGCTGAGCCTGGGGCGCCAGAGAGACAGCCCGCTCCTGGTTCGCGGCGTAGCGACCATCTCCAGCGGCCAAGATCAGATCCTCGCCAGATTCAGCCGTCACCATGAATTCCTGACTGGCGGAGCCCCCAATGGCACCGCTGTCGGCCTCCACCGCCACGGCCCTCAAGCCACAACGCTGAAAAATCCTGCGGTAGGCCTGGTCCATCTGGCCATAGGTCTGCTTCAGGCAGTCCTCGTTGGCGTGGAAGGAATAGGCGTCTTTCATGATGAATTCGCGCCCCCGCATCAGACCGAAGCGGGGACGAATCTCATCGCGAAACTTGGTCTGAACCTGATACAGGTTGACCGGTAGCTGCCTGTAGGAGCGCAGCAGGTCCGAGGCGAGAGCGGTGATCACCTCCTCGTGGGTGGGACCGAGGCCAAGTTCACGCCCCTGGCGATCCTCGAGGTGGAACATGATTCCCTCGCCGTCGGTGTAGCCGGCCCAGCGACCACTCCGCTGCCAAAGCTCAGCCGGCTGCAGCTGGGGCAAAAGCGTCTCGAGGGCCCCGGCCGCATTCAGTTCCTCGCGCACGACAGCGGAGATCTTCTGAAGAACACGCCAGAGCAGCGGCAAATAGGCGTAGATCCCGCTGCCGATTCGGCGGATGTACCCGGCCCGGAGCAGCAATTTGTGGGAGGCGATCTCGGCCTCAGCGGGATCGTCCCGCAGCGTCACCAGCATCAGGCGGGAGACGCGCATGGGATTCAGACCAAGAAAGAGGCCGGAAGCTATCACCTGCTCAAGCGAGCTCGGGTTCACCGACCAGGGGCCCGTGAGAGCATCCGTCGCACCCGCTTGAAAAAGCGCCACAAGCGGAGCTGGAATCAAGAAAAAATTTCAGTTGCAGAGAGGAAAGCCTGCTAATTTCCAAGCGATTCCAATTTGTCGCAAGCACGTCTCATGACCCCCCATTCGTTTTCTGCAGGAATGGGTCAAGTGGTCGCGAGTGCAGCAGCGGCCATCGAGAGCAGCGCAGAAGGGGCAGCCAATTCATCAGAGCAATCGGAAAACCTGATCACCATCGATGAGGTCCAACGCTCGTTAAACCGCTCGCGGGCATCGGTCTATCGCTACACCAACACCGACCCGCGCAACCTGAACCCAGCCTTCAATCCACGGAAGCTCAACCCCGAATACCGGAGCGACCAGAAGGAACCGTTGATGTTCCA
The DNA here is from genome assembly GCF_047716805.1 of Synechococcus sp. W4D4. Taxonomy (NCBI): domain Bacteria; kingdom Bacillati; phylum Cyanobacteriota; class Cyanophyceae; order Synechococcales; family Synechococcaceae; genus Synechococcus; species Synechococcus sp. W4D4. The sequence goes on from NZ_CP180404.1 coordinate 1,144,367, forward strand.
CCCCAATGAAGTGGCTCGGTTCGCCAGGGACGTCCTCCGGATCAAGGAAGTCACCGTTGAGGTGCTGAACTCCCCATCGACTGCCACCCAGCATCTGTTGGGATCAATCCTCGATGAGCTGCGCACGATCCGTGAGCTGCTGGATGCCACGGCCCTCAGCCCCACCACACTCGACAGCCGGCGCGATCAACACGAGCAGGAACGCCCTGCGGCCTAGGCCATCGTTAGCTCGCCCACCTGACAGTCTCATCACTGGATGTCAGGATGCAGTTACTCATCTCTTTCGAGGGTTTTAACTAACCCCCTGAATGGACTCAGACCCCCCTCCCCGAACCAGCGGATCCGCTCTTGCGAGCACCCCAGCGGATCAGGCCTCAGTGCCTCCGCAAGCCGCAAGCAGCAGATCCACACCCCTGGCGAGTGAATCGAGCGAAGAACCTTTCAGTTCAAGCCCGATCTATGACACTGCCGCTCCTCTCCTGGGCTTTGTGGTCGCCATTTGCACTGTGGTGATTCCCATCGCCAGTGTGCTCGGCAGTCGACCCAATCCACCCCGGATCGCGGCCCCCCCTTCCGGCGTGATCGAGCAACCCAGCCATGGACTTGAGCAGTCTGCAGGCTTCCCCGCAGCCAGGGCTAGTGAACCTGGTGGTGGAGATACCAGCTGGAAGCCGCAATAAATACGAGTTCAACGAAGCCGCTGGAGTCATGGCCCTGGATCGGGTCCTTCACTCTTCGGTGCGGTATCCCTTCGATTACGGGTTCATTCCCAACACCCTCGCCGAGGACGGTGCTCCACTGGACGCGATGGTGATCATGCATGAACCCACCTTTGCGGGCTGCCTCATTCAAGCTCGCCCCATCGGCATTCTCGACATGCTCGATGAGGGAGCCCACGACGGAAAACTCCTCTGTGTTCCTGCCGCTGATCCCAATCAACGCGCGATCAAAAGCATCCGCCAATTGGCTCCGGTGCAACTGGAAGAGGTTGCTGAGTTCTTCCGGACCTACAAGAGCATGGAGGGGCGAGTCGTCGACATCCTTGGCTGGCTCGATGCGGAGGCCGTTCCCACGCTGATCGAGCGTTGCAGCGCCGCCGCAAAACAGCTTTAGGCCTGTCGCTGCAGCAAAAACCCTTCAAAACCGAGGGCTTGAAAGACCCGCGCCGGATCACCAAAGCCGGCCGCATTAACCAAGCTGGTTAGACGCGCCAGACCGATGGGATGCAGGCCCTCAGAGGGCAAGAGCTCTCGGGTCACGTCCAGTCCACTGGCCCGCTGGAAACGATCCCACGCGGCATCCAGCTGGGGCTCCAAAGAGGTGAGGGAACTGCGCATCAAATCCACCAAGACCAACTGGGCCCCTGGCTGGAGGCACTTGGCCAGGGCGCTGAGGTAGGCGAGCTTGCTGCCGTCATCGGGGAGCGATTGGAGCACCAGGACTGAGAGGGCGCCGGCATAGCCGCCTGCAGCCTCACCGCCTGCGACAAATCCCTCAACGGTGGCTTGATGCCAGCTAATCGATGGAGCTTCACCCAGCCGTTGCCGGGAGGCAGTCAACATCTCCTCGCTGGGGTCGAGCGCAGTCAGGTTCCAATCCGGACGCTGCGCGATGGCTTCGAGCAACTCAGCACCGGTGCCGCAGCCCGCCACCAGAATCGACGAACCCGAAACCTGGGCTGCTGGAGAGCTGCTGAGCAGGGCCACCGCCAAGCGAGCCAGACTTCCGTAGCCGGGGATGACTTGGCTTTGAAGACGGTCGTAACCCGATGGATGCACCGTTTGGGCCGGAGAAAGGCCAATGCTAGGCAGCCTGATGGAGCCCGGCAGGAGGCTGCATTTGGTGTCAGCCGAACCAAACAACGTCAAGGTTCGTCGCCGGCCGGTTAAGTTTGTCGGCGCCGAAGATCCCCGCCCGACCGTGCCCACCATCCGTTTTGAACAGGAAGGCCAGCAGGTCGGATGCATCGAGGGAGCCAACCTTCGCAAGGCGGCCGTCGACGCAGGGGTGAACCCCTACGGCGGTCTGAATAATCTCAATAACTGCGGTGGCGTCGGTCAGTGCGGCACCTGCGTTGTTGAGGTGGTTGAAGGAATGCAAAACCTGTCACCCCGCAGCGACGTCGAGCAGGTTTACCTGGCTGACCGTCCCGCCAACTACCGCCTGAGCTGCCGCACCACCGTCAATGGTGATGTGACGGTGAGAACCCGTCCCCAAGGTGGCACCGGCAGCGGCTCCAACAGCCTCGTGGGCGCCATCAAGAGCCTGCTGGGCAAGTGAGCACTGGCCGTCTACGGCTCTTCAGTTATTCCAAATGCGGTACCTGCCGCAAAGCCCTGAACTGGCTTGACCAGCAGGGCTTTTCTGTTGCGAAGGGCAACCTCGATCTAGTCGACATCACCTTGGAGCCTCCCAGCCTCGAGGAACTTCAGCTGGCTTACAACAGCGTTGGTCGAAAGCGCCTGTTCAACACAAGTGGGCAGAGCTACCGCGCCCTTGGTGCTGCGGCTGTAGCTGCTCTGAGCGACGAGGAGGCCCTGGCAGCTCTGGCCGCCGATGGGAAACTCATCAAGCGTCCCTTTGCGATGACGGAGTCAGGCTCGGTCCTGGTGGGCTTCAAGCCTGAGGAGTGGCAGGCGGCTCTGGGGTAACGGGGACAGGCGCCGTCAACTCGTCGAGCTCCTCCATCAAGGCACCGATTCCGGCACGGTTGACCTGAGCCAGGTAGTTCAGCTTCACCTGCTGCAGTAGGCCGCAGAGCAGCTCCTGGCTTCGCTCCAGGGTGTCCCCGCGCTCCAGGGCCGCTGCCAGCTCTTCCCAGAAGCGATCGCCAAAGCGCTGGAGCAGTTCCGCTTGCCGGTCATCGTTCTGTGCCAAACGGTCCGCCGTTGTCCTGGACAGCTCAACCACCGTCTCCACCATGCTGGCGGTGAGTTGCCGCGCCAGGGCCGAAGGAACCACCGCACCCCCAGGAACCTCCCGCAGACTTTGCTCCAGTGCATGACTGAGCAGGGATTGGAGTTCCGGGGTCAACCGCGGGGTGACCTGACCGAGGACCATCGGGCCCCACAGCTGCAGCAAGCCCAACAGGGGCTGCTCGAGCTGTGGCGGGAGGGCACTCACACTCTGATGGCTGCGCAGGCTCCGAATCATGCGAGGCCACTGGGGCGAGCGAATCAGCGATTGGGTGCCATCCACCAGCTGCAGGGCCAGCACCTCAAAGAGCTCCAAGGCCAACAGTGAGACCACACCGCGGCTGATGACAGCCCGAAGCGGCTCAACATTGATCATCCCGGCCTGACTCAAGCGCTCCACCACCGGAGCCAGCCGCATCCAGCGCCAAAAGGGGAGCAACAGAGGAAGGTCGATCCAGCGCCGCAGCAGCGCATCTCGCCAACTCAAGCCGGGAAAGCGACGCCGCAAACGCAGCATCCTCAGCAGGATGTCAAAGGCGAAGACGCTCTGGAATAGGAGCAGGTCATAGCGCCAGAAGTGATCACTCGGGCGTCCGTTCTCATCAATCGAGCGCCAGTAGCTCGTCGCCACCAACGGCAGGATCTGCTGCTGCCAGAAGCGGCGTTCCTCCTCCCAGGTGTTCCGTTGGAGCCAGCGATCGGAGAGCAGGCGTTCCGCGGACTGCTTCGCAGAGTCCAACCCAGCACGCTGGCGCAGGCGGTTCTTGATCTTCTCCAGGGTGCCGCTGTTGCCGGAGGCGGCGAAGGGATTCTCATTGATCATCGCCTCGGTCAGCGCCACCTGTTGGCGACGCAGCTGAGCCGAACTGGTCAACGAAGTAGACCGAGCAAGGGCTGCATCCAGTTGCTCGAAGTGCTGCAGGTAAGCCTGGGTCTCCCGATGGGGCTCAATGCCCTTCACCGGGTCATAGAGGGGGGTGATATTGGGCAAGACCTTCAGAGGGACCACCAGGGGCACCTGCGGAATCGGGGTCAGATTCCGTTGCAACCAGAAGGTGCGAAAGGGCACATAGGTGATGTCAAAGACCACCCAGACCAAATTGACCGTGGCCCATAGGGCAATGGTCCGATCCCAGATCAACCAGCTGCGCGCCGCGGCGGTTCGCTGAACGGACAACCAACGCGGACGAACCATCGAGTAAGCGAGGGGACCGACCTAATCTTCCCTAGCCGAACCCCAAGCTGGCAGCCCCGTCCTTGTCCTCGCACGATCCAACACAAGCTGCCAGCAGCAAAACCGAGGGCTCCGAGCCTGAACCTGGAGGGAAACAACCACCCCAAGAAAGTCCCTGGGTCTTCTGGAGAGGGGTCTTGATCACCCTCGGCGTAGCCCTGGGCGTCCGCCACTACGTCCTGGAGGCCCGCTACATCCCCTCCGGCTCAATGCTCCCGGGACTACAGCTGCAGGATCGGCTGCTGGTGGAGAAACTCTCCCTACAGAGCCGAGCGCCCAAACGGGGAGAGATCGTGGTTTTCCATGCCCCCCACCACTTCGATCCAGTCCTCAGCGCCGATCGAAGCGTGGGTCCCCTGGGCTGCGTCCTCGCGCACCTACCGATTGTCAACAGCATCCCGGGGGTCGCCGATCCGGCCTGTGACGCCTACATCAAACGCGTGGTGGCCGTCTCCGGTGATCGGGTCGTCATCAATCCCCGGGGAGAGGTCAACGTCAACGGCAGCTGGCTCAAGGAGCCGTACGTAACGAACTACTGCCCTGTCAATGCGCTGGGAATGGGGCAGTGCAGGACCCTCAACGCCGTTGTTCCCCCAGGCCATGTCCTCGTGCTGGGCGACAACCGCGCCAACAGTTGGGATGGTCGCTTCTGGCCAGGTGGTGCTTTTCTCCCAGAGAAAGAAATTATTGGGCGGGCCTTCTGGCGCTTCTGGCCTCTGTCGACCTCCGGTGCGCTGACCAGCAGCGATCCGCTCAGGAGATCCAGCGCCAAAGCTGGGGGTTGAGCCCCGTCGCCAGCACTTGCCCCTTGAGGGTTGCTCTAGCCATGGGCTGGTTGGCGGCCAAGGGCGCATAGCAATCCTCCTGCGCCGTCCAAACGTGCTGGGGATCAAACAGCAACCAGCGATCCGTCCCCAATTGCAGCTTGGGAGGCTCCAGACCAAGCAGGTCGGCGGGGCCAAAACAGAGAACCTGCCAAAGCTGCTCCGCACTCCAGCCATCACCCTCCACCAGCTCCTGCCAAAGAGCAGGGAGAACGAAGCGATGGCCCGCCACTCCAGGCCGGCGCTGATCCACGGGAAGCAACTGCTCCTCGGGATCGAGGGCTTGATGATGAACCGCCACCGCCGACAGCAGTCCCTCTCGCAATCCTTCCTTTAGCCGCTGACGGTCCTGGGCTGATCCCAGTGGCGGCTCCACCCGCCAGCCCTCCTCAATCGGGGCCAAGTTGGCCGAATCCGCCAGGAGATGCCACCAACAAACCGTGGCGACGGGCCGCTGCTCCGCCGCCATGGAGCCGAGGAGGTCCACCGCTTCAGCAGTGGACAGATTCATCAGTTGCAGACGACAGGAGGGGTAGCGCGCTGCCAAGGCCAACAGGTTGCGCAGGGGCAGACTTTCGCTGGTGATGGGATCCATGGGCCATCCCGCCCGCAGAGCCTCAACCCCCTCCCTGACGAAGCCCTCCTGGGCGAGGGTCCTGTCCCGAGGCGCCAGGAGAACTGGAGCCTGATCCATTTCCGCCAGGCTGAGTCCCCGCTCGAGCAACGGCAGGGAAGGGGTTTGAGCGCCATCGGCCAAGCCCAGAGCTCCGCTGGCCAATTGATCACCATGGGGGGCCAGCTCAAGGCCGGCTCCCGACAGGCTGAAACTGCCCCAGAGCAACAGTTCCAGTCCCTGTCCCTGAGGGACGCGCAGGGCCTGCAGCCGCTCGGGGGAATCGCGCCAAGGGCTCGCATCGGGCAAGAGGGCGACGGTGCCATAGCCCGCCGCAATGGCAGAACGCTCGAGGGATGCCCGGGTTTCACCCACCCCATGGAGGGGATCGTCCAAACACGAATGGGGATCCACCAGGGAAGGGGCTAACAGCAGCCCGGAGGCATCGATCACCGGGCAGGGATGATCCCGGCAACCCTCACCCCATGCAGCGATCCGACCCTCCTCCATCCGCACGTCGGTGCGGCGCGGCGCCTGGCCCGGTCCCTCCAACAGCTGAACCTGGCGCAGCACCAGGGCTTGGGGGAGAGACATCGGCATCGTCAACGCTGGGGGCAATGGCGATCAGAGGGCGCCGGCAGCGGTGCGGTCGATCACCCCTCCAAGATGCGCCGTCTGGTTCAAACAAACCACCACCGGAGCTTGATCGGCTCCATTGGGGTAGTCGATCACGGTGACTCCGCCGTTGCCCTGTTTGACAGCCCAGATGTCCGCTGGAGTCAGTCCGAGCAAGGCGCAAAGAATGGTCTTGTTCACGGCATCGTGGGCGACCACCAAGGCAGTCTCCTCACTGGACAGGCTCGCCGCAATGGTGTTCCAGCCCTTCAGGGAGCGCTCCCAGACGTCCTGGATGGTTTCCCCATCGGGCATCTGCACGGTTTCAGGTGCCCGTTTCCAATTCGCCAGCAGCTCTGCCCAGGTGGCGGAGATCTCCTCCTCCAGACGGCCCTCCCACTCGCCGTGACCAATCTCCACCAGATCCGAGACGCTGGTGAGAGGGACCCCTGGGTGGTGCTTCAGGATCCCCTCCGCCGTCTGGCGAGGGCGGGACATGGAGCTGGTGTAGGCCCGATCAAAGCTCAGCTTCCGCAAAAACTCACCCGCGGCGGCGGCCTGGGCCCAGCCGTTCTCGTTTAAGGGGATATCGATCTGTCCCTGGAAACGCCCTTGGCGATTCCAATTGGTCTCTCCATGGCGCACCAGGAGCAGGCGGGGACCCTGACCTTTGCTCGGCAAGCTGCTGGCACAGACCTCTCGCTGCAGGTGAGTGGTGCCATTGAGAGATTCGATCTGAACGGCCCAGGGTTTGGTGGGCGAACCCGAGGGAGCCGGGCTGACGTTGAAGACCGACAGCGAGGCGTTCTCTAAACGGAGACGACGGAAACCGGAGGCATCCAGGCCCAGCAAGGCGAGCACCAGGCACCGCAGGATCGCGTTATGGCCCACCACCAGAACGGTCTGACTGTCGGCGGCAGCCGGATCGTGGGCTGCCAGCAAATGGGCCAAGAAGCGCTGGGCCTGGGCCATCAACTCAGGGATCGGCGCATAGGCCGTCCCGTCGGAGCGGTGCAGCTGGAGCAGCTCTGGCTGCTGCTTCCAGGTGGCGTAATCCTTGCGGAACTGGGCCTGAACCTCCGTGCTCAACAGGCCGCTCCAAGGCGACAGGTCCACCTCGAGCAGGTCGTCGCTCAGCTGCAGATCCAGGCTGGATCCCTGCGCGGCCAGCAGTGCCGTTGCGGTGTCGTGGGCTCGCCGCAGCGGCGAGCTGTAGGCCGCGTCAATGGTCAAACCCCGCAGGGCCTCTCCGGTCGCCAATGCCTGCTTGGCACCCACCTCGGTCAGGCTTGAGAGGTCATCTCTGCCCTGGATGCGGTGCTCGAGGTTGAAGCTGCTCAGGCCGTGGCGAACCAGCAGGATCCGGAGGGACACGGGCACTTCCTTAACGAAAAGGCATCGTATTGGAGTGATCTGTGGGCCCTCCTCGGGCCGACAGAATGCCCGCATTGACATCCACGGGGCAGTGGGGTGAGCGCGGAACACGAGTCCAACAGTCCAACCCGCCAGGAGACCCCCAACTGGAAATCAGCCCTGGCACTCGTCAGCCTGGCGCTCAGCCTGTTGCTCTGGCTGAACGGTCTTCTCAGCAGCTTGGAGCGCCCCTCCGTTGGCGACGACCTCAGTCGCCGCCAGCTGGAGCTGACCGTGCTTGCCCAGGGGAACCTAAGCGAACCGATCCGTCCGCTGGTGAGCTCCAGCGATCCACTGCAATCGCTCAAAGAGAGCCTGAAGGTCGCCATTAACAGCAACGAGGAGGAGGGACGCAATCCATCCCCTGACCTCTTGCTTGAGCAAGCGCTGCTGCTGCAGCGAACAGGGGATGGGAATCAGGCCAAGGCCCTGTTGGATCGCCTCCAAACCGGAGCAGGGGAACACCGGTCCATCGCAGCCGCCCTTCTCAAACCGGAGCAGCACAGCAGACGGGATCGGGAGGAACTACTCGCTCAGCTGAAGGGATCCACCCTGCTGCGTCAATGGACCTGCGAGGCACTGCTCGGGGAGGGAGCCTGCAACGGGGGGCAGGTGGCTCGCCGGGCCAGCCTTCAGCTGCTGGCTGTCACATTGCTTCCGGCACTGGGGCTGATCGCAGGCATCGCCTTGCTGCTGCGCGAGCTCTGGCGCCGCTGGCGCGGAAAAGCCCCAGCAGCTCCACCTTGGCAAGGCCCCAACCTGTCCGGGATTGACACCGTCTTGTTGGTAGCCGGCGGCTTTGTCGTCGTCGGTTCGCTGATCACACCACTGCTGGTGGCACCGCTGCTGACCCGCCTGCTGCAGGACTTACCGATCAATGCAGTGCTCAAACAGGGCATCAGCGTCGTTGCCCTCTATGGCGCCTTGATGGCCGGGCCACTTCTGATCCTGCGGATGCTGCTGAAGCCCCTGGGGCCAGCCCCCCAGGGGGGCTGGCTGCAATTTCGTTGGTCTCCGTCCCAGCTCTGTTTGAGCCAAGCCCTCAAGGGCTTTTTGATGGTGCTGCCCTTGGTGAGCCTGGTCGGCTGGCTGCAGGGACAAGTTTTTGGCGACCCCGGTGGCAGTAATCCCCTGCTCGAGCTGGTTCTCAATGGGCACAACGTCCCAGCCCTGGCGTGCTTTGGGGTCACCGCCATCGTGATGGCCCCCCTGTTTGAAGAGACGATTTTTCGCGGCGTGCTGTTGCCCGTTGCCGCCCGCTACTGGGGATCGGGCTGGGGTGTTGTGGCCAGCGCCGCGGTCTTTGCGGTGGCCCATTCCAGCCTCGGAGAATTCCCGCCACTGATGGTTTTAGGGCTCGGCTTGGGCTGGCTGCGCTGGCGCAGCGGACGGCTCGGGAGCTGCGTGCTGATGCACGCCCTCTGGAACAGCCTGACGTTCTTCAATCTTGTTGTGCTGGGTTGGTGAAAACCCACTTGCTGGAAGCGCTCTCGCGTGGTTGACTTGCGCAGCACGCATTGATGTTTGTGGTTGCCGTTCAGCTCCAACAGAGCAACCGAGCGCAGGGCAACCGCTCCAGCCGATCGCTTGAGCTGATTCAAGGCTCACTGCTGGCTCGCAAGCTCGATCGCCAAGCCCCATGGCTTGGGAACCTGCACCGCATCGCCGATGGAAGCCTGGTCGGCCTGGGGGTCGCGGTGGTCGGCCTGAGCGCCTTAACCCTTCACTGGCAAGGCCGCTGGACGAGCAGTTTTCAGTCTCTAGAAGCCACCCAGCGGTTGGAGCACCGCCTGCAGGACTCGGCTGCGATGCTCGAGCAGCACCACCTCTCCATGACCCGCAAACCAAGCCTCCTGGAACCCACCAGCAGCGAAAAGCTGGTGTACGTCGCTCCACCGGCCAGCTCCTCGGGCCCGAGCTTTGAAGCCTTGCTGGCCCAGGTCAACCCGGGCCAAATTCTGCCCGGGTACTGATGGGATCACTGGGGCTGCAAGGCCGCCGCACCCCTGCACCACGGGACGATCGGCGACGCAGACGGAACCACGTCGTGGACTTTCAGCCCGTGCCGTCGCGTCGGCTCTGGGTTGTCTACGGACTGTTAGCAGCGGGGCTCAGTGGCCTCGCCCTTCGCCTGGCTTGGGTTCAAGTCATTCAGGGCAACGAGCTCCTGAATCGCGCCCGGGCGATCCAGACCCAGACGATCACGCCCTTGGGCAGGCGCAGGACCATCGTTGATCGACAGGGACGCCTGGTGGCCCTGGACGAAGAGCGCTTCACCCTCTGGGCCCACCCCCGCTACTTCTCCTTCCCTGGAGATGACATCGGACGACTGCGCAGTCCCCTGGATGTGGCACGCAAGCTCTCCCCCGTGCTCGCCAAGCCGATGGGCGAGTTACTCAAGGCCATGGATGGCCGCAAATCCGGGGTCAAGCTCGCCAGCGAGCTGGATCCTGAAACCGCCCAGCGGGTGCGGGAACTCGGCATCAGCGGTGTCGACCTGGAGGCTTATCCCCAACGCGTCTACCCGCAAGCCGGACTGTTCGCCAATGTCGTCGGCTTTCTCAACCTCGAGCGCATCCCGCAAGCCGGACTCGAACAGAGCCGTGATCGCGACCTGCGTCGCCAAGAAGCCTCACGAAGCCTCCGGCGCGGAGCCGATGGGACGCCACTCCCCGACGGCCTGAAGCCAGGAGTGCTCTACGGCGATGACCTCAAGTTGCAGCTCACCCTTGATGCCCGACTGCAACAAGTCGCCCAGATGGCGTTGGCCAAACAGGTCAAGAAGTGGAAGGCCACACGGGGGGCGGCCCTGGTGATGGATGTCAGCAATGGTGAACTGCTGACCCTGGCCTCCACACCGACCTACAACCCCAATCAGTTCTGGAAATTCAAACCTGGGTTATTCCGCGAGTGGTCGGTGCAAGACCTCTATGAGCCTGGCTCAACCTTTAAACCGATCAACCTGGCGATCGCCTTGCAGGAAAACGCCATTGATCCCTCCGGCAAGGTCAATGATTCTGGCCAACTCACCATTGGCGGCTGGCCGATCTTTAACCACGACCGCAAAGGCAATGGGGTGATCGACTTCCCCACGGTGCTGCAGGTCTCAAGCAACGTCGGCATGGTCCAGGCCATGCGGCGCGTTCAGCCCTCACGGTTCTGGCATTGGCTCCAGACCCTCGGGATCGACAACACCCCCGATACCGACCTGCCGGGCGCCGTTGCGGGCCAGCTGAAGTCCCTCGAGACCTTCAAGACCCAACCGATCGAACCGGCCACGGCAGCCTTCGGGCAGGGATTCAACCTCACACCGCTGAAACTGATTCAGCTGCACGCGATGTTGGCCAACGGCGGCCGGCTGGTCAGTCCCCACATCACTCGGGGACTCCGCTCCGGTGATGACCTCGCTAGCGCCCCACCAGCCTCTGGCGTCCAACTCATCCGACCGGCGATCGCGCAGACCGTCCTGAATTGGATGGAGACCGTGGTGGAGAAAGGCAGTGGCCGTGGCGTTCAAATCCCTGGCCACCGCATTGGCGGAAAAACAGGCACAGCGCAAAAAGCTCGCAATGGGGTCTACGTCCCAGGCGCCAAGATCACGAGCTTCATCGCCCATCTGCCGATCAACAAACCGCGCTACGTCGTGTTGGTCGTCATCGATGAACCCAAAGGCGAGAACGCCTATGGCTCAACCGTGGCAGTCCCCGTGGCCAAGCAAATCATCGAAGCCTTGCTGGTGCTGGAGAAAATCCCCCCCACCCGTTCGGTTCCAACCACAGCAAGGCAGTAGGCCTCAATCAGTGACCGCTTGGTGACAACAGGGTTCTGTCCCCGTTCTGCATCGCTAGTTTGAAATCACGTTTGGTGCCCGGCATGGCCAATCTCCTCGACCAACTGGCCGCGATGACGGTTGTGGTCGCCGATACCGGTGATATCGATGCGATCCAACAGTTCACGCCCCGGGATGCCACCACCAACCCATCGCTGATCCTGGCTGCAGCTCAAATCCCGGCCTACCAAAACCTGATCGACACCTCCCTACGGGAATCCCGCGAAGTCTGCGGGCCCTCAGCTCCCGCTGAAGAAGTGGTGCGTGAAGCCCTCGATGAGATCTGCGTCACCTTTGGCAAAGAGATCCTGAAAATCGTGCCAGGCAGGGTCTCCACCGAAGTGGATGCGCGCCTGAGCTTTGACACTGAGGCCACGATCACCAAAGCCCGGAAACTGATTGGCCTCTACCGCCAAGCCGGCATAAACCGCGATCGCGTGCTGATCAAGATCGCCTCGACCTGGGAGGGGATCAAAGCCGCCGAAGTGCTCGAGAAAGAGGGTATTCACTGCAACCTCACCCTGCTCTTCAGTTTTGCCCAGGCCGTAGCTGCGGCTGAAGCCGGAGCCACCTTGATCTCCCCCTTCGTCGGTCGCATCCTCGACTGGTACAAGAAAAGCACCGGCCGCGAAAGCTATCCCGGCCATGAGGACCCTGGTGTTCTCTCGGTCACCAAGATCTTCAACTACTTCAAAACCTTCGGCTACAAAACCGAGGTCATGGGTGCGAGCTTCCGCAATATTGACGAAATCATCGAATTGGCGGGCTGTGATCTACTCACCATCTCGCCCAAGCTCCTTGACCAACTGCGCAACACCCAGGGCGATTTACATCGCAAATTAAATCCATTTGACCCAGCCACCACCGAGCAGCAGATTCATCTCGATGCTCAAGGGTTCAAGGTGATGATGGCCGAGGACCAGATGGCGACTGAAAAACTGGATGAAGGCATCCGGGGATTCACCAAAGCCATCGAAACCCTGGAAGCCCAGCTCGCCCACCGCTTGGGAGAACTCGAAGGAGCCGGGGCTTTTCAACATGCGGCCCAGGAAATCTTCCTGCTCAACGACCTCGATGGCGATGGTTGTATCACCCGCGAGGAGTGGCTTGGAACCGATGCCGTCTTTGATGCGCTGGACACCGATCACGATGGACGTCTTTTGCCCAACGACATCCGAGGCGGGCTCGGTGCTGCTCTCGCCATCAATAACTGACCTAAAGTTCCACCCTCAAAGTTAGATCCTGCGTGAACGCCCTCGAAACCATGCGCGCCCTGGCGAGCCAAGGCGAGGTGCTTCACGCTCCAGCTGGTGGGTCGATTTTTGCTTCGGGTGAAACCGGTGACTGCATGTTCGGCGTTCTTGAGGGAACCGTCGAACTCACCTGGAATGACGAGGTCGGCCATGAGGTGATCAAGGCCGGTGATGTCTTTGGGGCCGGCGCTCTGGTGACAGCCGAGCACCGCCGCTATGGCAACGCCAAGGCAGTCAGTGACTGCAAACTGCTGAAGATGAACCGCGAGAAGTTTCTCTTCGCCGTGCAGGAGTCCCCGATGTTTGCCATCGAGCTACTGGGCTCGATCGATCAACGCCTCAGACAACTCAAGGACTGCACGAAGGTGGGCTGAGGGTTCAGCCCCTCTGGAAGAGCAACCGTTTGATGACGCGCTGGGCGATATCCCCATAACCCATCTCCCCTGACAGGATCTGAGCAATCCGTTGCGGTGCGGTCGGGCGCTTGATCCCCAGTTGGTAACCCACCTTGGGGACCCGGTAAAAAACTTGCGCAATGCGACGCCCCCAGGCCATGGAGTCTCCCCAGTGCTGGCGCATCTCGGCGCTGTACTGGGCCAGGGCCTTCTGTTGCTCATCGGACGCTGAAGAGCCCAGGTAGCGATCGACTGCCTCTGCCGCGCGAACTCCGCTTATCAGTGCTGGCCGCAACCCTTCCGCCAAAAAGGGGTCACAGAGCGAAGCGGCATCGCCAACCACCACCGCCCCTGGGACATGCAGCGGATAGTGACCATCCCAGACCCGAAGAGGAGAACGCCGTCTCAAGCCAGCATCAGAGGGCAGACCCAACGCTGGCAGCAGTTCAGCCAAGACCGCATCGGCATCCGCCGCGTCGCGGCCAATGAAGGTGCCGACACCAATGCTGTAGCCGCCTTGCCGAGGAAAGGCCCAGCAGAAGCCATGGCGCACGAGTCCGAATTCAAATCGAGCCGTGTCGCTCTCTAGGACATCAGCATCCACCTCGACCGCCAAGGCCTCCGCAAAGCGCGGCTGACTGGGACCAAGGCCCAAGGGAGCGGCAAAACGTGAATTGGAGCCATCAGCGATCACCACAGCTCGCGCCCGGTAGCCATCGCCCCTGGATTCCAGCATCCATTGATCGCCGTCGCGCTGGATCGACGAGACTTCGGAGCCATCCAGCAGCTCAGCGCCCTCTGCCACAGCCTGCTGGACGAGGTAGTGATCGAGCTTGGAGCGCTGGACGATCCAGAAGGGTGAATCACCAGGCAGGACCGCCACCACCGGATCCTCCAGGCACCAGGTGAATTTCACCTGGGTGATCACTCGATCAACGGCCGGCTGCAGGTCAAAGGGAAACCAGCGCTGCACCGAAGCCGCCATCCCGCCACCGCAGGGCTTGGCACGGGGCAAGGACTGAGCGTCCAAAAGGAGAACCCGGCGTCCACGGGCCGCCAGGTGATAAGCCGCCGATGCGCCGGCAGCACCGGCACCGACAACGGCAACATCAAAACAATGCTGTTGGCTCACACCTTGAGGATGTCTGCTTCCTTATCCGCCAGGAGTTTCTCGATCTCAGCGATGAACTTGTCGGTGAGCTTCTGGACCTTGTCCTGCTCATCGCGACTCTGATCTTCAGAGAACTCCCCTTCCTTCTCCTGCTTTTTCACCTTGTCGATGGCATCGCGGCGAACGTTGCGCAGGGCAACCTTGCCTTCCTCGGCATACTTCGCCGCCAGCTTGCAGAGCTCCTTACGGCGATCCTCGGTGAGGGGCGGAATGTTGATGCGAATCAACTTGCCGTCGTTGTTGCACGTCAATCCGAGATCGCTCATGGCGATCGCCTTTTCGATCAGAGCCAAGGAGCTCATGTCGAACGGCTGAAGTTGGATGGTGGTCGAGTCCGGCGTGCTGATGGTGGCCAAGGACTTCAGCGGCGTATCAGCGCCGTAGTACTCCACCTGGATCTTGTCTAGCAGCGATGCATTCGCCCGGCCGGTACGAATCGTGTTGAAGGTGCGCTGGGTGGAATCCACCGACTTGCGCATGCTGGCTTCGAGATCCATGGCGAGAAAAAGGCGTCGCTGAAGGAGAGAACTGGGCCGACCCGTCAGGCCGAAGGAAGAATGCTGGTGCCGATGGGTTCACCGCGCACAGCCCGGCCGATGTTGCCGGTGCCGAACAGATCAAACACCACAATTGGGATGGCGTTGTCCTTACAGAGGGCGATGGCCGTGCTGTCCATCACCTCTAGCTCTTTGCTGAGGACATCCATGAACGAGAGGCTTTCGTAGCGCACGGCGTCGGCGTACTTGTTGGGGTCCTTGTCATAGACACCATCAACCTTCGTGGCCTTGAAGACCACATCAGCCCCGATCTCGGCCGCCCGCAATGCAGCGGTGGTGTCCGTGGTGAAGAAGGGATTGCCCGTACCCGCGGCAAAGATCACCACGCGCCCCTTCTCCATGTGCCGAATGGCCTTGCGGCGGATGTAGGGCTCAGCCACCTCTTGCATGGAAATGGCGCTCTGGACCCGGGTGGGGATGCCTGCCCGCTCCAGTCCGTCCTGGAGGGTGATGGCATTCATCACCGTGGCCAGCATTCCGACGTAGTCAGCGGTCGCCCGGTCCATGCCCGCCGCTGAACCTTTTAGACCGCGGAAGATGTTGCCCCCGCCCACCACGATTGCCAACTGACTCCCGTCAGCGACCACAGCAGCAACGTCCTTGGCGATCGCATCAACAACCGCAGGATCGATGCCGTAACCCTGCTCGCCCATCAGGGCTTCGCCACTGAGCTTCAGCAACACGCGCTGATAGGCCATCCCTTCGTGCTGCAGGTTCGATGGCCGAACAGTAGCAAGCGTGAGATCCCTTGCCGACGCTGGCCAGGAGCGCTTCGATGACCAACAGATGGGAGTGATGGATGGACAGGCATCAAGACCAACCCATTCCCCCCGGCGCCTCGAGCCGCAGCGGCCTGATGGCCCGCCTGACCCTCTCAGCGGTTGAACAGCTCACCGAAGACCCCAATGCCTGGCGCGAGCCGGTCGTCCATCGGGCTCTGTTGATCAGTGGACTTTCAGTGCTGATGAGCGCCTTGGCCACCGTGCAGGCCAATGCCAGTCCCTAAAACTCGATTCCGGCCTGGGCTTTAACCCCCTGCTCTCGGAAGGGATGGCGCACCAACTTCATCTCGGTCACCAGGTCAGCCCGCTCAATCAAGGCCGGCGGAGCCCCGCGGCCGGTCAGCGCCACATGGGTTAAGGGGGGCCGCAGGTTGAGGCCCTCCAGCAGAACCTCTAGGTCGAGGTAACCCAATTTCAGGGCCACGTTGACCTCATCCAGGAGCACCAACTTGCGATTGGGATCCGCGAGGTAATCGCAAGAGCGATTCCAGGCCTGCTGCACCAAGGCACGGTCGCGCTCGCGGTCCTGGGTTTCCCAGGTAAATCCCTCACCGAGGGCATGCCAATGCAGCGACTCCCCAAAAACTTCGAGGGCTTTGGCCTCACCGGGATGCCAGCCCCCCTTAATGAACTGCACCACCGCCACCTGCTCCCCGTGGCCCAAGGTCCGGAGCACGAGCCCCAGTCCCGCGGTGGTCTTGCCCTTGCCATCGCCGGTGAAGACCAGCACCAACCCCTTCTCTAAGGAGCGCTCACCAACCCGCTGCTGCTGCACTTCCTTCCGCCGGGCCATGCGTCGCTGGTAGGCATCAGCCGTTGCCTCAGGGGCCAGGTCACCTCCCATCCCCAATTCCGATGCCGTCTGGTCAAGGGCGTTGGGATCCGGCACAGCAAGGGGCACGTGGTGGGTCCAATCTGCCAAGGTCAGGCCGCCGCCGCCTGATGACGCGCCAGGGCAGTGTCCACCGCCTGCTGTTGGTCCCGGCGCGTGATCCAGTGGTGATAGGTGCGGGTGTGGATCGCCACCGAGTGCCCCATCATTCGCGCCGCCACGGTGTCCGGCAGGCCGATGTGAATGGTGCGAACTGCCCAGGCATGGCGCAGGTCGTAGGGGGTTAACGGCAGCGCGTAGCGGCGGAACTGCTCGGCCACCCGACGTCCGACCTGCTGAAGGGTGGTGCGGCGCAGATCGGTACACACCACCGGCAGCAGCTGACGCTGGGCCCCCAGTTGCTCCAGACCAAAGCGCTCCACCCACTCCGGGCGAAAGGGCCAGACCTGGTGCTCGCCGGTCTTGCTCGTGGGCAGGACCCGGATGACCCGATCACCCCCCGGGGCCAAAGCGGAGAGATCGCTGAAGAAGACCTCGTGGTTGCGCAGGCCATAGGTCGCCATCAGGCCATAGGCCAAACGCCATGCGGGATTGGGAATGCGCTCAATCCACTCGAGAATCTGCAGATCACTCGGGAGCTGGCGGAATTGGGCAGCATGGAGGCCATAGCCAGCCGCTCGCTCACTCCAGTCAGCGGGCAACTCCAACCCTTCCGCCCGGGCTAGGGCCGCCAGGGTCGTGCCGCATTGCTGACGCCCCCGCGAGGCCAGGGGATAACTCTCAAGAACAGCCTCGAGGAGCGGAAAGCCCCAGGACAGTTCCTGATCCTGAGCCAGGCGCTCGAGGCGTCTGAGATAGGGCAAATAGGCACTGCTCCAGGTGGTCCGTGCGCCAGAAGGATTGCGGCGGCGGCGCGGATCGTTAAAAAACGCCAGCTCAAAATGCTCCAGTCGCACCGCGACGGGCGTGGCCGTGACGGGATGCGACCGCTCTCCCGTTGTGCCGTCCGTTGGCTTGGGGCTAGCCACCCAATCCCGCCAGCAGAAGCGCTGCTGCTGGAGCTGTTGCAGCACAAGCCTCAGTTGGGAGCGGGCCTGCTCCAAGCCGGCCATGTCTGCATCGAGGCCGAGACTGATTCGCTGCACGCGTTGGGACGGTCCACCGTTGCGGCAGGGGAGGGGGCCCCTGAGGCCCAAGCGGGAGCCACGGCGCTCAAGCCGGAGCGACACCCCGCTGGCGGCCAGCAGCGCGTTGTGATCCCGAAGGGCCAGATCGAGGCGTTCGAGGCTGATCTCGAGACCAATGCGGGCCGGCCGACCTTATCGAGACTGAGCGGTAGCGACCAGCCCCAGGCCGGCAGCGTTACGCTCGCGCTTGTTGTTGTCCGGTGCAACGGGGCATGGCCAAGGTCGGCGTGGTGTTGCTGAACCTCGGCGGCCCTGAGCGCATTCAGGACGTCGGACCCTTCCTCTACAACCTCTTCGCGGACCCGGAAATCATCCGGCTACCCAATCCCGCACTCCAGAAGCCCCTCGCCTGGTTGATCAGCTCCCTGCGTGCTGGCAAGTCGCAAGCCGCCTACCGCTCCATCGGTGGCGGCTCACCGCTGCGTCGCATCACCGAGCAGCAGGCACGCGAGCTCCAGAGCACCCTCCGCCAACGCGGCATTGAGGCCACCAGCTATGTGGCCATGCGCTACTGGCATCCCTTCACCGAATCGGCCGTCGCCGACATCAAGGCCGATGGGATCGATGAGGTCGTCGTCCTTCCCCTCTATCCACACTTCTCCATCAGCACCAGCGGCTCCAGCTTCCGCGAACTGCAACGCCTGCGTCAGGGCGATCCCTCCTTCTCCAAACTCCCCATCCGCTGCATCCGCAGCTACTACAACGACCCCGGCTACATCGGCGCCATGGCCGAACTCATCGGCAAAGAAATCCAGGCCTGCCCCAACCCCCCTGACGCCCACGTCTTCTTCTCCGCCCACGGCGTACCCAAGAGCTACGTCGAGGAAGCCGGTGATCCCTATCAAAAGGAGATCGAAACCTGCGCCCAGCTGATCATGGACAAGCTGGCCGCTGATCTCGGCCACACCAATCCCTTCACCCTGGCCTACCAAAGCCGCGTCGGGCCGGTGGAATGGCTCAAGCCCTACACCGACGACGCCCTCAACGAACTCGGTGAATCCGGCGTCAAGGACCTCGTCGTCGTCCCGATCAGCTTTGTCAGCGAGCACATCGAAACCCTCGAGGAAATCGATATCGAATACCGCGAAATCGCAACGGAAGCCGGCATCACCAACTTCCGACGCGTTCCCGCTCTCGACACCACACCGTCCTTTATCAACGGTCTGGCCAACCTCGTCCAACACGCCCTAGAAGGACCAGAAGTCAACCTCGATCAAGCCGCCGCTCTTCCCACACAGGTCAAGCTCTACCCCCAAGACAAGTGGGCCTGGGGATGGAACAACAGCTCAGAGGTCTGGAACGGTCGCTTGGCAATGCTCGGCTTCTCCGCTTTCCTGCTCGAGTTGCTCAGCGGTCGTGGGCCTCTTCATTCCATCGGCTTGCTTTAAACCAGGGCTGCTGGCTGCTGCCCTGCTGCTGGCGACTTCTGCCCAGGCCAACCCCTGGCGCAAAGCGCGTTTTCCCGTCCCGCAATTCAGCGGCTACACCAGCCATTTCGGCCTCAGGCCGAGCGGATCAGGCAGCTCGAGACACCATCAGGGCCTTGACATCGCCGCACCCCTGGGGTCGCCAGTCCTCAACTGGTGGGCTGGCCGAGTGGAACGGCTGATCAACGACGGGAGCTGCGGCATCGGGCTTGTCATGCGCTCCGGTGCCTACGAGCACCTGTACTGCCATCTGCAGGGGAGCGTGGAGGGGGGCACCCTGCGCAGCGGAGAGGTGAATCTGCGGCAGGGCACCTGGCTCCATGCGGGTGAGCCCCTTGGCACCATTGGAATCAGCGGCCGCAGCAGCGGGCCCCACCTGCATTGGGGCGTGAAGCTGGGAGAACGCTGGCTCGACCCCGTGGTCGTGCTTCACGCAATGGCTGACGCCAGGCGACTGGAAACACCTATTTCTCGGGCCAGACCTTAGGGTGACGAGATCTGAAAACGCTGTCCGCCGCCGCCGTGACCGTGACGTCCGTTTCGCAAGCGGCCACCGCCGCTGAACACTCCGCCCCGACCCGGGTGAGTGGCGGCTACGCCCTCATGGATGCTCTGCGACGCCATGGCGTCGAAACCATCTTCGGCTATCCCGGCGGCGCGATTCTCCCCATTTACGACGAGCTCCACAAGGCCGAGTCCCGGGGATGGCTGAAGCACGTGCTGGTGCGCCACGAACAGGGCGGAACCCACGCAGCCGATGCCTACGCACGGGCCACCGGAAAGGTGGGGGTCTGCTTTGGCACCTCCGGTCCAGGGGCCACCAACTTGGTCACGGGCATTGCCACCGCCCACATGGACTCCGTGCCCATGGTGGTGATTACGGGACAAGTCCCCCGGGCGGCCATCGGCACGGATGCCTTCCAAGAGACCGACATCTTCGGCATCACCCTGCCGATCGTGAAGCACTCCTGGGTGGTGCGCGATCCACGGGACATTGCCCGCATTGTCTCGGAGGCCTTCTTGATCGCCTCCACCGGCCGGCCGGGCCCTGTCCTGATCGACGTGCCCAAGGACGTGGGCATCGAGGAGTTTGACTACGTGCCGGTGGAACCAGGCGCTGCCATTCCCCCCGGCTTCAAGATCCCCCCTGCTGCGGCACCAAGCGCCATCGAGGCAGCGCTCGAGCTGATTCGCAACGCCAGGCGCCCCCTTCTCTACGTCGGTGGGGGTGCCATCAGTAGCGGTGCCCACGCGGAAATCCACGCCCTGGCGGAGCGTTTCAGGCTGCCGGTGACCACGACCTTGATGGGGAAGGGTGCCTTTGATGAGCTCCACCCCCTCTCGGTGGGGATGCTCGGCATGCACGGGACCGCCTATGCAAACTTCGCTGTCACCGACTGCGACCTGTTGATCGCTGCGGGTGCTCGCTTTGACGATCGCGTCACCGGCCGCCTGGATGGCTTCGCCCCCCGGGCCCAGGTCATCCACATCGATATTGATGCGGCCGAGATGGGCAAGACCCGTCTACCGGACGTGGCCGTGGTGTCCGACGTCAAACAAGCCGTTGAAGCCCTGCTGGCCGCCTCGAGCCAAGAAGACTCCCGCGGCCGCACCGAGGCGTGGCTCGAGCGAATCGCGCAGTGGAAGCAGCACTACCCCCTGGTGGTGCCCGCCCCCGAAGGAGATGTCGCCCCCCAGGAGGTGGTGTCGATGCTGCAAGAGCTCTCCCCTCAAGCGTTCTTCACCACGGATGTCGGACAGCACCAGATGTGGGCGGCCCAATTCCTCCACACCCTTCCCCGGCGTTGGATCAGCTCCGCAGGCCTAGGCACCATGGGCTTCGGCATGCCAGCGGCCATGGGGGTGCAGTGCGCCTTCCCTGATGAACCCGTGATCTGTGTGGCCGGCGACGCGAGCATCCTGATGAACATCCAGGAGCTCGGCACCCTCAGCCAGTACCACCTTCCCGTGAAGGTGGTGGTGCTCAACAACGGCTGGCAGGGGATGGTGCGCCAGTGGCAAGAAAGTTTCTACGGCGAGCGCTACAGCGCCTCTGAGATGACCGGAGGCATGCCGAACTTCCCAGCGGTCGCTGAAGCCTTTGGGGTCAAAGGGTTCCAAATCCAGAGCCGGGATGAGCTGCGCTCAACACTGGCCGAAGCCCTCGCCCACCCCGGTCCTGCCTTTATTGAAGTGAAGGTGCGCCGCAACGAGAACTGCTATCCGATGGTGCCCCCTGGTGCCAGCAACGCCCAAATGGTGGGTCTCCCCTCCCATCCAGAACTGGCAATCGACACCAATCGCGAGTGCCATAGCTGCCACCAAAGCACGTCCAGCACAAGCCTGTACTGCCCCAACTGCGGCGCCAAGCTGTGAGCATGGCGCTGATCCCTCGCTTGATCTGCGCTGCAGCGGCGGCTTGTCTGCTGCTCTGGCCTGGCCAAGTCCTGGCGGCGGAAGTTCTCCAGGTGCGAAGCGGGAATCTGCTCCAGATCGGTGACCGAAACCGCAACTACAGCGTTCAGCTGGCCTGCGTGGTGGTTGATCCAGCCGATGACGCCGCGGCCGTCGACTGGATTCGCAAGCAACTACCCCGGCGCAGCAAGGTCAACTTGAGACCGACCGGCAGTGCTGATGGCGTCCTGATCGCCCACATCAACCACCTGGATGGCCAAGGCAACCATGACCTGGGCGCGGAGTTAATTGAGTCCGGCCTAGCCTCCAACTCCGGATCCTGCTGAAGACCTTTGGGTATCAATCGGGCAGCGAAAGGCATCGTCTTGGTGCCCACCCTGTTGCTGGGAAGCGCCTTTCTTGCGACGGCCGTTTGGGGACCAGCGGCGGCCGGAGAGAACAAACAACTCGCCATCGTGGTGGGCTGCGTCTTGATCGCCGCTGGGTTGCTGGCTCAACTGATGCCGGAACCTGAACCCGAGGTCAGGGCTGACGAGAAACCCTGACCTCCCCTGAGCGCTACTGAGCAGGGGTGGACTGGGCCTTGGTCCTGCCCTCCTCAACGAGGCGGAAGTACTCGCGGGTCGGGAAGATCACAAAGCTGTCTTCCTTCGCTTTGCTGATCTGGGAGAGCACTGCTGTCAGATCAGCGACCTTGGGCTTGAGCTTGCTGCGTTCGGCCGCAGGCACATTGGCGAGCGCCTTCTGCAGCTCGTCATAACTCAGGAAGAACACTCCACGAGGTCCATCGGGGGTGTTGAGAGTGAGGAAGGGCTGGGTGAAGAACACAGCGACATTGAGCCCCTTCTTGATCTCCTCGTCGCTCAGTCCCTCCTTCTTGAGCAGGGTGTAGGCCTGCTTGATATCGGCGTCGTTCATCACCACTGGAGCCACCAGCGGCTTGCTTTTGTCCTTGAGCTGCTTATTGAGCTCAACCACCTTTTCGTTCATCACGTTGAGAGGAACGGGGGTGACACTCGCCTTGAGGCTCGGGTTTGACTTCAGCAGTGCCTTGAGTTCGGTATTGGCCCGATCACTCTCGAGGTAAAGCGGCAAGACCAAGGCCTCATCCCGGGGAATGGGCAGGGGAATGCCATTGGCATCGGTGATCACGAACACCGGAATCACCTGAAGCTTCTTGATCGCCTCGGCTTCTGGAATCGCCAACGCTGGAGCCGCAGCCATGGCGCCCAGAACAGCCACAGGGGCCAGCAATGAGGCCGCTTGACGACCCATCGGCTTCAACCAAGCGGGAAAGCGCGAGAGCATGCGACCCAGGAGGAAAGGTCAACCCTAGTCAGAACCCAGCGAAGCCCCCAGCCAATCAGGACGGTGTGGCCCATGACCACTCCCCAGCCTCAGGCCCCCAGGGCGTAACGCTGTCCAGGCACAGGATCAATGACCTGCGCCGCTGAACCCACAGCCTGCTGAGCCTCCGCCAAGGTCCCTTTCTGCCAGAGCCATCGGTTGAGCCATCCACTGAAGCGCACCTCTCCCCCGGTCGTACTGGCCAGGACCTTGCGCGGAGAGAAGCGCTGCACCAGCTCAGGCAACACGGTTTGACCGCGCACAAAAGCGCCGGCCACGGGTAGCCCCAGATCGACCACCGGAGTGATCACCGCATCGAGGGCTTCGGGAGCGACCTCGGCGGAGAGATAACCGTGGGGCTCGAGATAGAGGCTGGCTTCGGGGTGGCGCAGCAGGTAGCCGTTCTCGACTTGGGGCACCGGTGCGCCAGCCGTGGCCTCGATGCGCAGGTCACCAAAGACCGTGATCTCACCAGGGCGTAGGCCCGTGACCTGCTCGAAGCCCAATTGCTGCACCTTCTTCGCTGCCGCCATTGACCCCACCACGGGCAAGGACCGGGGCAGCAGCGCCAGGGTCTCGGGATGGGCATGGTCATCCAGCCCCTGAGTCAGCAGGAGCAAATCGAGATCAGCCGGCAGCTCCAGCGACTGGGATAACTGACCCTGAAAAAACCATGGCCCCGGAGGGAAGACCAGGGGGCCCCGGAACCAGGGGTCCACCAGCACCCTCAGTCCCGACCAGTCCAGCAACCAGCCATTAGCCCCGAAGTAGGTCGCTTCCACAGCTTCAACGCAACGTCTGGCGAGGCTAGGCAGCCCAAACGAGAGCAGTGCGGTGCTGGAATACAGCAACCAGGCTCAGGACAAGTGGTGCTGCGACTGAGCGAACTGAAGCTGCCACTCGATCACGAGGAGACAGATCTCGCTCCAGCCATCTGCAAACGTCTCAAGATCGATCCAGCGGAACTGCAGTCGCACCGCGTGGTCAAAGAAAGCGTCGACGCCCGGCGGAAGTCAGCGATTCAGATCGCCTACAGCCTGGAGCTGCAGCTCCCACCTGAGCTGGAGCGGCAACTGCTCAAACGCTTCAAGCGCGATCCTCACCTCCAACCGGCGAGCGAGACCCGCTATCAGCTGGTGGCCCAGGCCAGCCCAGACACACCAGCTCCCCTCCGGCCCGTAGTGGTCGGGGCCGGTCCCTGCGGCTACTTCTGTGCACTCATCCTCGCGGAGATGGGGCTCAAACCCCTGCTGCTGGAGCGAGGGAAACCGGTCAAGGAGCGAACAGCAGACACCTTTGGTTTCTGGAAAGGAACCCTGACGTTTAACCCCGAATCCAATGCGCAATTTGGAGAAGGTGGAGCGGGCACCTTCTCCGACGGAAAGCTCTACAGCCAAGTCCGAGACCCAAAGCACCTGGGTCGCAAAGTGCTGGAGGAACTGGTGGCGGCTGGAGCCAATCCAGAAATCCTGGTTAAACACCACCCCCATATCGGCACCTTCAAGTTGGCCACGGTGGTCCGGGGCTTGCGCAGCAAGATCACGGCCCTGGGTGGAGAGATTCAGTTCGAGAGCCGGGTCAGCAAGCTCTGCTTTGAGCAGGTTCATGGAACCAGGCGCCTCAGTGGTGTTGAGCTCGCGAGCGGGGAGAGCATCCCGGCGCGGCAGGTGGTGCTGGCGGTTGGCCATAGCGCTCGAGACACCTTCGCCATGCTCCATGAGCAGGGGGTGAGCCTTGAGCGAAAAGCCTTCTCCGTGGGCTTCCGCATCGAGCACCCACAACCCCTGATCGACGCCGCCCGCTGGGGGGACTGCGCCGGCCACCCGCGTCTTGGGGCCGCGGAATACAAGCTGGTCAAACACGTCAGCAACGGGCGCTGCGTCTACAGCTTCTGCATGTGCCCAGGTGGTCTGGTGGTGGGGGCCACCTCTGAAGTGGGACGGGTCGTCACCAACGGGATGAGTCAGCACTCCCGCAATGAGCGCAACGCCAACAGCGGCATCGTCGTCAATGTCGAAACCGAAGACGTCGAGAGCTACGGCGCCTATCCCGGCGACCCCTTGGCGGGCATTGCCTTCCAACGGCACTGGGAGGCCAAGGCCTTCGAGCTGGGCGGGAGCACCTATGCCGCTCCTGGGCAACGGCTCGGGGACTTTCTTGCCCCTACGGCGGAGCCACCGGCTGAGCTGGGGGTGGTCAAACCCTCCTACAGCCCCGGGGTAGTGCCTGCGGATCTGGGTCAGGCCTTACCTGCGTTTGTGATCGAAGCCCTTCGGGAGGCCCTGCCGCAGTTCAACCAGTCCATTCCCGGCTACGCCATGGATGATGCGCTGCTAACAGGCGTTGAAACCCGCACCTCCTCACCGGTGCGCATTCCCAGAACAAAAGCCCTGGAGAGCGTGAACACTCCAGGGCTTTATCCAGCTGGAGAGGGGGCCGGCTTCGCCGGCGGAATCCTCTCTGCTGCGATGGATGGCATCCGCGTCGCGGAGGCCCTTGGCCTCACTCTTCTTCGTCAGGAGCGCCCAGGGGCACCAGGCGAATCTGCTTGCGACCCAGCTTGATCTCGAACTCATCACCGGGCTTGAGGTCCAGCAAGGCGGTGTAGGCCTTGCCCACCATCAGGTTGCCGTTGAACTGAATCTTGGTGGTGAAGCTGAGCTTGCGGCCACCCTTGCCAACCTTCGCGCTGGAACCGCCAAAATCCACGCCCTTCGCGTTGAGCAGGGCCTCATAGAACGCCGTGAAATTGAGACGCTCGCTTCCATCTTTCTTGGTGGACACATATCCACAGGCGCGAACAACATCGGATTTGCTCACGTCGCCCATTTCTTTGACCTTGGCGAGGAGATCAGCTCCGGTGAGCATGAGATTGATAGTTATGCAACTTCTGCATCATCACACCCAGCGGTCGATTCAGCAAGACTGAATTTTCCCCAACTGCGATTTTTCAGGAGATTTTTTTTCTATCAATGCCACCAACGCTGGTCTGGTACCGCCGCGATTTGCGAACGCAAGATCACGCACCACTGCAGCAAGCGTGCATGCGGGGACCTGTCATTCCGGTGTTCGTACTGGATGACGCATTGCTATTTCACCCCGAAACAGCGGTGGCGCGGGTTGACTTCCTGCTGCATTCCCTGCGCGCATTAGACGCAAGATTGCGCGTCCTCGGGGGTCGATTAATCGTGCTGAGGGGACAACCGGATGTTGTTCTCACCCGCCTCGCCCAGAGCACTGGAGCCCGTCACGTTCTCGCCCACACCGACAGTGAGCGCCTGGTCGGGCGGGTCCGTGATGCCCGTGTCAGCCGCGCCCTGCAGGACCAAGGCGTTGCCCTGGAGTGGATCGAACCGGCGGGTGCCAGCGCCAGCCTCCAGCCCTACAGCGATTGGAACCGCCAATGGCATGGTGCCATGGCCGCACCGCTCGTGCCGGAACCCAAGCGCGTGGTCGTGCCACCAGCATCGGAACACTGTCCCGATGCACCAATCCCCAACCTCGCTGCTCTTGGGCTGATCAGCGATGGCAAACCGATTCCAGAGGCCGGCAGTGGTGCCGCTCTGCAACGGCTGGAGCGTTTTCTCGAAGGCTCCGATTCCAGGACCTATTACTGGGAATTGAGCTACCCGTCAGCAAGGGTGACTTCGGGGCTCAGCCCTTACCTGAAATTTGGAGTCATCAGCCCCAGGCAGTGCCTGCAGCGGCTTACGGCAGCAGCTCAGCGGGCCAGGGAGAACTCCGATCGCAGTCGCCTGCGCAGCATCCAACAACTGTTCAGCCGAATCCGTTGGGGCTGCTCGATTCACCAGCGCTTTCGCTACCTGCCGCAGCTGGAGTTGCGCTCCCTCTGGAACGCCTTCGATCAAGACACACCGCTCTCAGACAGGCAAACGGAGCTCTATGAGGCCTGGAAAGAAGGGCAAACGGGGTTCCCGATCGTCGATGCAGCAGCCAACTGCCTGCGCGGAGGCGGTGGCTGGTTGGAGCTGAACTTCCGCAGCCGGGCGATCTACGCCAGCTTCCTGAGCAACCTCTGCGGCATCGATTGGCGCTACGGGGCACTGCATTTCATGCGGCACCTGATCGATGGGGACTGTCCCATCGATCACTACCAATGGGCCATGCAAGCCGGCGCGACCTACCGAGGCAGCAAGGCCTGGACCCGCATCTACCACCCGGGCCAGGTGGCCGTGAATCGCTGCGATCCCCATGGCCTGTTCATACGGCGCTGGCTACCTGAGCTCGAGCGGCTCACCAACGACCAGCTGGGCGAACCACCGGCCTTTGCGGACTACCCAGCCCCTGTCCTGAACTACGAGGAGGCGCGCCTGGCCCGGGTGGAGGCATTAAGCAACACACGTCACGGCATTGGAGCCATCCCCATGGCATTGGCGCGGTTACCCGAAGACCTAACCCCCTTTGGTAGCGATCAGATCGCCGGCAGCCAGGTGCTCTGGGCCAAAGAGCACTCACCGGAGCTCTACCCCGAAGCGATCGATCTCGATCGCCTCGACCGGGATGGATGGATGGCCCTGTTGAGCTGGTTCAGCCTCAGGCGTTCCGCGGAAACCGGTGAAGAGGGGGACAGCGAACCCAGGCGCCCGCGCCAAGGCAAGCGGCCATCCAGGCGCAGCAAGACCGCCGACGGGCAGCTGAGCCTGGATTTCAGCTAGGCAGCTGCTGGGAGACGATGCCGCTCCACTGCACCGCCTTGACCTGATCCCGGCGCCAGGAGTGGAACAGCAAGGGCTCTGAAGCCGTGCAGAGAGGACAGACGCTGATCTGCTCCGCTGGCAAGCCAGCCCGCTCCAAGAGCAAACGGGTAGCCAGGCGCAGATCAAGGCGCTGACGCGCGGGATCGGGATCCGGCTGCAGCGCACCACAGGCTTTCAGAGCCGCAAGAGCCGACTCCAGGGAGAGGGCTCCATCCAGGAGCTGCAGCTGCTGGGCGATGGCTTCAGGGACAGCCGGCTCCACTTGATAGTTGGGCCCACTAACGGCTGGCCCCAAAGCGATCAACAGTTCACTGCGCTTGCTACCGCGCTGCTCCAGCTGACGGATCGCCTCCAAGACAATGCCCCCGGCCAGACCACGCCAGCCGGCATGGCAGGCCGCCACCTGACCAGAGCGGGGATCAGCCAGCAGCACTGGGGTGCAATCAGCCCCGCAGACCCAAAGACTCTGCCCACCGGCATCGCTCACTAAGCCATCGGCATCGGGCCAGGGATCTGAACAGGCCTGGCTCGCCGGTAGGACTAAGGCGCTGTGAACCTGTTGAGGCCGGTGAACACTGACCCCGGCGCTGACGTACCCAGCCAGGACATCAGGGCCCCGGCCATGCCACTGGCGGGTGAAGAAGCCATGTTCAAAGGCCTCCAGAAGATTCGACTGGAGGTAATAGCCCCCGTAGCAACCAATCCAGGTCCAGCCCTCCAGGGCATTGAAACCGGCATCAGGACGGTTAAAGGGGGCCTCGACGGCCTCAGCCATGGAGCCCTTTAGGCATCGGGGAGATCACGCAGGATCCAGAACCCATCAAACCCGGGTTGATCGGGACTGGATTGAACCGCCAGGAATTGAACACCGCCTGCCTGGCCGCGGGCGGCCAGGAAAGCCGCCGCCGCCGCCTCAGCCTCTTCGGATTCCAGCTGCCCCAGGAGCCAACGGTCCTCTTGCCCCGCCTCGAGCACCAGCTGCTGGCCGGAGACCTCCAGGCGAACGGGCTCCAGGCCGGAGACCCAACCGGCAATGGCCAAGGAACGACTGGCGCTGAACAAGCGCAAGCCACTGACCATCAGCTCATCGTCCAAGGACGCCGGCAAGGGAACCAAGCCCGCAAAGCTGGTGTCCCAATTCATCGCCTCGCGCAGGGCGCTGATAGGCAGGGAAGCCCAGGACCAACTATCCCCGCGAGCCGCCTCGGGCAGCGGAACAGCCACGGGCTGAATCGGCTGCGGAGGAGGAGCCAGGGGGCCAGCCATGTAGCCCTCTTCCTCGGGGTAAACCGTGGCCTGTCGCTCCTGAAGCCACTCCACGAGCGCGTAGCAACGGCGGCTGGGAACAAGCTCAAGACCAAGCTGCTCAGCCGCCCGTTGCACCATCGTGCGCATGGACGAGCGCCAACAGCGAATCTTGCGGGGCGGGTCAAATCCCTCGGCATCCGCCTGATCCAGCGCCTGCTCCAGGGCCGTCTTCAACCACTGGGAGTTGACGCTCGCGGCGGGGCAATTCAGGACCCACTGAAACGTTCGGTCTGAATTGGCACCGGAGGGGGAGCTGCAAATCAGTAGCTCCCAGCGCTTCTTTCCATCCTCTTCGAGGATCGGACGGGAGTAGTAATCCAGCTCCCAATCCGCCTGCAGTCGGGCGGGACTCGCGGGCTCGGCGGCCTGAATCATCCGGCGGTCTGTTCCTGCTGACGCAGAACGTTACGAGCCCTGTTGGCACGATCGACGGCCTCAGCCATCACTTTGTCGCGCTCGATCAACAACTCACCAGGCTGACCTTCCAGCAGGGCCGTGTTCAAGGCAATGCGGCCGCGGCCAGGGTCCAGGTCGGTGATCAGAGCTTTGACCCGATCACCCTGACCGAAGACTTCACGCAGATCGCGCATTTGACCACCCGTGATCACGGAGTGGTGCAGCAGTCCGCTGATGCCGCCCAGATCCACAAACAAGCCGTAGGGCTTGATCGCCACCACCTGACCTTCGACCAACTGGCCCACCTCCAGGTTCTGAAACAGGGCTGCCGTTGCCGCCTTCTTCTCAGAGAGCACCAACTTGCGGGTGTCAGGGTTGACCTCCAGGAAAGCCACGCCAAGGGTCTTACCCACAAGCGCCTCGTGGTTCTCACCGTCCTGCAGCTGGGAGCGAGGCACAAAACCGCGCAGACCTTCGACATCACAGGTGATGCCGCCGCGGTTGAAGCCGTTGACCTTGACCTGCAGGACCTTGCCTTCTTTCTCCAAGGCACGGACCTTCTCCCAACTGTGGCGCAGGGCCAGGGCGCGGGCGCTGATGGTGACCATGCCATCGGCGTTCTGCTCGCGGGTCACGAGCACTTCCACGCTCAGACCTTTAGGGAAGCGCTCCTTGAGGTTGGTGATGACACCAAGGCCGCATTCCTTCTTAGGCATAAAGCCTGGGGCTTTGCCGCCGATGTCGACGTAAACCCCGTCACTCTCCATACCGATCACCGTGCCGGTGACCACTTCCCCGGTCGTGCCGACGAAATCCTGCTCATCGAGGGCCGCCAGGAAGGCTTCTTCGTCAAAGTCGAAGTCGTCGACTGAACGGGAAGGAACAGCCGCAGGCTTGGCCTGTGGTGTGGCCATTCGGGATCCACCGGCACGGCGACCCTTGCTGCGGTCATCGGGGCCGAGCAGATCAGCCATGCTCAGGCCTTCAAAACCGCTCATGTCAAACAGCTCGTCGTCAGTGCTGGACGGGCTGGTGGCCGGGGCGGCCTGAGGGCGCTGGGGTGCAACCGCGGCCTCACCGCGGGCCGCGCGGGCGGCATTTTCCAATTCAGCCGCGCGCTGAACCGCCGCTTCGGCAGCAGTGCGGGCTTCAGCGGCTTCGCGCTCTAAACGCAGCTGCTCTTCCTTCTTATTGATCTGCAGAACCTGGGGGGGCTTGCGAACCGGCGGCGGCGCTGCGGCGGCGGGACGCTGCGGGGACGGGGGCACCGGACGTGCCGAGGTGGGTTGCTGGTTGGCCGAGGGCTGGGAAGGCTGGGGAGTGCCGGAACCGGCCATGACCAAGCAAAGACGCACAGCGCCACACTGTAGGGACGACCCTCCTTCTTCGAAGACAGCCCAATGGGCGAAGACGCAAACTCCCGTCAGGGGTCTCGTCGCCTCGATCACTTGAACTGGCCAGCCGTTCAAGCAGCCGCGCAAACCGCCGGAAGCACGGTGGTCTGGCCCTTTGGCGCCTTTGAACAACACGGCCCGCACCTCCCCCTGGGAACCGATGCGCTGTTTGCCGAGCGGATCCTGGATCAAGTGCTCGCGGCGTTGCCCGTTCAGGCCCCGATCTGGCGTCTGCCGGTGCAAAGTCTTGGCTTCTCACCCGAGCACCTGAGCTTTCCGGGGACCCTGAGCCTCCCAGCCGAACTGCTCCTTCGCAGCGTTGAAGTCGTCGGAGCTCAGCTGGCGGCAGCCGGTTTCCAGCGATTGGTGCTCTTCAACGGCCATGGCGGTCAAATCGCCCTCCTGCAGGTCGCGGCCCGCCAACTCCGCGCCGCCCACCCTTCCCTGGGGGTACTGCCCTGCTTCCTCTGGAGCGGTCCAAAGGACATCGGTGGCCTGATCCCCGAGCCAGAACGCAGCCAAGGGCTTCATGCCGGACTGGCGGAAACCAGCTTGATGTTGCAGCTGAACCCTGAGCTCGTCGGCCCCGAGCGTCCCATTGATGGCCTCCAGGCCCAAACCCCTCCCCAGGGCTGGAGTCTGGAGGGAGCCGTGCCCAATGCCTGGCTCAGCCAAGACCTCAGCTCCAGCGGTGTGGTCGGCGATGCCACCCAAGCAAGTCCAGCCTTGGGTGAGGCCCTTCAGCAGCGGCTGGTGCAGGGCTGGAGCGAGCTCTTCTCCAATCTCCTCAACAGTGAATGGCCGCCTAGGGAACCGCACACACTGCTGGCGCAGCGCTGAAGAATCGGGCAGTTCAAGCAAGCGGAAGTGGGCAAACGCTGCCAAACACCGTCTTGAGCTTGTGGAGATGGTTACAGTCAATTCCATTGCAACGTGTTCTCGGTAGCCATGGCGACCCTTGAAGCCACTGATCTGCCTACGGCGGGCGCGACTGCGCTTCCCGATTTCACCTGCCCGAACTACAAAGACGCCTACAGCCGGATCAACGCGATCGTGATCGAGGGCGAGCAGGAAGCCCACGACAACTACATTTCGATCGGAACCCTTCTGCCCGATCAGGCCGAGGAACTGACCAAGTTGGCTCGGATGGAGCTGAAGCACATGAAGGGCTTCACCGCCTGTGCCAACAACCTTGGTGTGACCGCCGACATGGCCTTCGCCAAGGAGTTCTTCGCTCCCCTGCACGGCAACTTCAAAAAAGCCCTCGATGAGGGCAAGGTCCCGACCTGCCTCCTCATCCAGGCTCTGCTGATCGAAGCCTTTGCCATCTCGGCGTATCACATCTATATCCCAGTTGCTGATCCCTTTGCCCGCAAGATCACCGAGGGCGTGGTGAAGGACGAGTACACCCATCTCAACTACGGCGAGGTCTGGCTCAAGGCCAATCTCGAGACCTGCCGCGAGGAACTGGAGGAGGCCAACCGCGAGAACCTGCCCCTGATCCGCCGCATGCTGGATGAGGTGGCCGGTGATGCAGCCGTGCTGCAGATGGACAAGGAAGACCTGATCGAAGACTTCCTGATCGCCTACCAAGAAGCTTTGACCGAGATCGGTTTCACCACCCGCGAAATCGCCCGCATGGCGGCTGCCGCCCTGGTCGGCTGAACACATCAGCCTGAACGAACCGGCGCTGGCCTTTAATCAGGTGTCTTCTTGGCCGGTGTGCAACCAGGAGAGCCCCCACGAATGTTTGGTCTGATCGGTCACTCCAGCAGCTTTGCGCAGGCCCAAGAGAAGGCCCGCGACTTGGGGCTTCAGGAGATGGCCGAGGCGGACCTGCTCTCCTGGTGTTCAGCGCCGCCTCAGCTGCTCGAAACCTTCGAGGTCACGAGCAAGACTGGGAAAACCATTCAAGGGACCTACATCGACTCCTGCTTCGTGCCGGAGATGCTGAGTCGCTTCAAGACAGCAACCCGAAAGGTTCAAAACGCCATGGAGTTGGCGCAGAAGAACGGCATCAATGTCACGGCCCTGGGGGGATTCACCTCCATCATTTTCGAGAACTACGACCTCTCGAAGTTCCAACAAATCCGCAACACCACCCTGGAGTGGGAACGTTTCACCACGGGGAACACCCACACCGCCTGGGTGATCTGCCAACAGGTTGAAACCAATGCGCCTCTTCTTGGCATTGACCTGAGCCGCGCCAAGGTTGCCGTGGTCGGCGCCACCGGTGACATCGGCAGTGCGGTCTGCCGTTGGCTCTCCCAAAAAACGGGAGTGGGTGAATTGCTGCTGGTCGCCCGGCAACAACAACGACTTTTGGACCTCCAAGAGTCCCTTGGCGGCGGTCGTGTCCTCAGCCTCGAAGAAGCGCTCCCTGAAGCGGATGTGGTGGTTTGGGTCGCGAGCTTGCCCCAAACCCTGACGATCGATCAGGGGAGCCTGCGCAAACCCTGCCTGATGATTGACGGCGGCTACCCCAAGAACCTCGACGCCAAGGTGGCCGGAGAAGGTGTCCATGTCCTCAAAGGCGGCATCGTCGAGTTCTGGCAGGACATCAGCTGGCAGATGATGGAAGTTGTAGAGATGGAAAACCCCAAACGCCAGTTGTTCGCTTGCTTTGCAGAGGCAATGCTGCTGGAATTTGAGGGCATCCACACGAACTTCAGCTGGGGACGCAACCGCATCTCCATCGCCAACATGGAGCTCATTGGTGAAGCCTCCCTGAGGCACGGTTTCCGCGCCATCGGCCTGAAGCAATCCCCCACCAGCTCCGGCAACCCCGACCTTGAACTGGCCGCTGCCTAAGGCCCTCCGGTTCAACGCTCGCTCCCCTGCCCCTCACACCCGCTGCCATGGCCCGTCGTCCCCTGCTCGACTTCGAGAAGCCCCTGGTGGAGCTGGAGGAGCAGATCGACCAAATCCGGCAACTGGCCAAGGATTCTGAAGTTGACGTCAGTCAGCAGTTGCTGCAACTGGAGACCCTGGCGGCACGGCGGCGCGAAGAGATCTTCAGCAACCTGAGCCCGGCCCAGAAGATTCAGGTCGCCCGTCACCCTCAGCGGCCCAGCACCCTCGACTACATCCAGGTGCTGACCGATGAATTCATCGAACTGCATGGGGACCGTCGGGGCAGCGATGACCAAGCCCTCATTGGCGGAGTGGGTCGCATCGGCGAGCAAGGCGTGGTCCTGCTGGGGCATCAGAAAGGGCGGGACACCAAGGAGAACGTGGCCCGCAATTTCGGCATGGCCTCACCGGGGGGGTATCGCAAGGCCATGCGTCTGATGGATCACGCCGATCGCTTCCGTCTGCCGATCCTCAGTTTCATCGACACCCCAGGGGCCTACGCCGGTCTGCTGGCGGAAGAACAGGGTCAGGGTGAAGCCATTGCGGTGAACCTGCGGGAGATGTTCAAGCTGCGGGTTCCGATCCTCGCCACCGTCATTGGCGAAGGGGGCTCCGGCGGAGCCCTTGGCATCGGAGTGGCTGACCGGCTTCTGATGTTCCAGCACAGCGTCTACACCGTGGCCAGCCCCGAGGCCTGCGCATCAATTCTCTGGCGGGATGCCGGCAAGGCGCCCGTTGCAGCGGAAGCCCTGAAAATCACCGCCCCGGATCTGCTGAAGCTGGGAATCATCGACGAAATCATTGCCGAGCCCTCCGGCGGCAACCACTGGGCCCCGCGCCAGGCCGCAGAGAACCTGAAGGCCGCCCTCATGCAACAGCTGGCGGTCCTGCTGGCCCTCAGTGAAGAGCAACTGGTGGATCAGCGTTACGCCAAATTCCGGCGGATGGGGCGCTATCTGGAATCCGGAGCCCAAGACACGAGCCTCAGCTCTTAAGGTTTTCTACGGTTTTATTGGGGCTCCTATGGCCCGCCAGCGCCCTTGAGCTCCTCTGCTTCCGCACTACCTCCCGTCGCCTTGATCACAGGGGCATCAAGGGGCATTGGAGCTGCCGCAGCACGGGCCTTTGCCCAAGCGGGCTATCAGCTCTTGCTCCTGGCCAGGTCCGAGCAGGATCTCGAGCAACTGGCCCAGGAACTTCGCAGCGACAGCTGCCGCGTGGAAACGATCTCTGTGGATCTTTCCAATCCCCAGGCCATTGCGCCTGCCCTCGAGAACTTGCTGGCCCGGGGGCTCGTCCCAACCGTGCTCATCAACAATGCCGGGGCGGCCTACACGGGCTCTTTGGCCGAGATGCCCCTAGAGCAGTGGCAGTGGTTGCTGCAGCTCAACCTGACCAGTGTTGTTCAAACCTGCCAGGCGGTCCTGCCAAGCCTCCGCCAGACCAGCGGTTTGATCATCAACGTCAGCAGCCATGCGGCCCGCAATGCCTTCCCGGAATGGGGGGCCTACTGCACCACCAAAGCCGCACTTGCCTCCTTTAGCCGCTGTCTGGCGGAAGAGGAACGCCAGCACGGGATCCGCGTCTCCACCCTCACCTTGGGTGCGGTAAACACCCCCCTCTGGGACAGCGAGACCGTCCACAGTTCTTTCGACCGGCGTGCCATGCTCACTCCAGAGCGCGTGGCTGAGACGCTGTTGTCTTTGGCCCAGCAACCTTCCTCCAACGTTGTGGAGGACATCACCCTTATGCCCGCCGCGGGCGTTCTTTGAACGCAGCCCGGGATCTGTTCATGACTTCAACCCTGCCCTCGAGTATTCCCGGTCAGTTGGCCCCTGTGAGCCGGCGCATCCGCGAACGCCTTGAGTCTGCCGGCGTCCCCTTTCTGGCGAACGACAACATTGCCGAGCACCTGAAAGACGGTGAACTCGATCAACTCGAGATCGAGGTTGCAGGCAAGGTGCGCGAGCTGCTGCGCAGCTTGGTGATCGATATCGATAACGACCACAACACTGAGGAAACTGCGGAGCGCGTCGCCCGCATGTACCTCCACGAGGTGTTCAAGGGCCGCTACCACCATCAGCCCAAGATCGCGAGCTTCCCCAACGTCAAAAAGCTTGACGAGATCTACACCGTGGGGCCGATCACGGTGCGTTCCGCCTGCTCACACCACCTGGTTCCCATCCTGGGCAACTGCTGGATCGGGATCAAGCCCGGTGATCAGGTCATTGGTCTCTCGAAGTTCTCCCGCGTGGCTGACTGGGTCTTCTCCCGTCCTCACATCCAGGAGGAGGCCGTGATGATCCTGGCCGATGAAATTGAGCGTCTGTGCGAGCCCCAGGGTCTGGCGATCCTGGTCAAGGCTCAGCACTACTGCATGAAGTGGCGCGGGGTAAAAGAGCCTCAAACCAGCATGGTGAACTCCATCGTTCGCGGTGACTTCCGCCACGACTCCAGCCTCAAGGCTGAATTCTTCGAGTTGGTCAAGCAGCAGGAGTCGATGCTGGGCTGAGCAGCCCTCAAGGCGCTTGCACCGGGCCAATCGGGGTGGAGGCGATTCGTTTGACCTGGCCGTTCTGCTTCACCACGGCCACGACCATGAGGTTTTGACCGACATCCACAGGTGCCGGGACATAGCGAGTGCCCTGCGCTGTTTCGATCAACAGCCAGGTACGGTCAGAGGTCCCCTTCCGGTACCAGTGGAACTGGGGATTCGCGACAGCGGCATTGGCATCGGCCTGGAGGGTGGCCTGCAGCAGCTCCCCCTCAATGGCCTCACCGTCAATGACCAACGACTGCAAGCCATCGATCTGCTGCTGAATGGCTCCCTCAAGCTCCAGATCAGCGGAGATCTGATCGCGGAACGTACGGATCTGTTGTTGGGCGCTCTCCGTGACACCAGGAATGCACTGCAGGCTCGCTCCCACCAGCCGGCAGCCCACCAAGTCCTGGGCCCGTGCACCAAGGCCTGACGCCAACGCGAGGGTCAAGCCCAAGAGCACGGGGGCGGAGCGCTGAGCGGCCATGGGCTCGATTTAGTTGCTCAAATCCTGGCGGAAGGGAGCCAAGGCGGCCACAAGCTGCTGCACTTTGGCCAGGTCCTTATCACCGGGAGCTCGCTCCACCCCACTGGAGACGTCCAAACCAGAGGGGGGCTGGTGTTGAAGCGCCTGCAACGCCGGGGCGATCCGATCTGGATTCAGGCCACCCGCGAGCCACCAGGGCAGAGTTGGCTGAAAGCCACTGAGCCATTCGATCGGGATGCGATGGCCCGTCCCGCCGAGCTGATCGGGAACCCAGGCATCGAGCAGCAACCCATCGACCACAGCCCCGTAGTCGGCCGCCCGCTGTAAATCATCAGGCTGCCGAATTCTCAAGGCTTTCCAGAGCAGAAGATCAGGGCCCAGTGCCTGACGCAGTTGCAAGCAGCGCTCCGGGGTTTCTTGACCATGGAGCTGGACCACCTGATGGCCTCCAGCGGGACCCAACACCGGAACGTCATGATCAGTGGGATCTGCCACCACCAGGACGCCCAGACAACGGCTGGAGGCCTGACGCACCGCCGAGAAGAGCGCAGGCCTCGCGTCCTGGGCCAACCAGCGGGGGGACGATTCGACGCCAATGACCCCGATGGCATCCACGCCAAGAGCGGCAACGGCATAGGCCTGCTCAGGGGTGCGCAATCCACAGACCTTCAACCAAGGCTGGGGCCCAAGCGAGGGATCTGGACGCGCCGTCATGCCGTGGCCCCTAGAAGCAGAACCTTTCTAGGATCAGGTCAAAGGACGAGGACGTGTGGGGGAAGGCTGGCAGTTGATGCGGATTCAGGGCATCCCCCTGCGCATTCACCCCAGCTGGTTTCTGATCTTGGCCCTGGCCACGGTGGCCTTCCAACAGCAGTACAGCCAGCAATTTTCAGCGCAAGCCCAGGAGCCCCTGCTCTGGGCCATTGGCCTACTGACCGCCCTGCTGCTCTTCGTCTCGGTGCTGCTCCATGAGTTGGGGCACTCCCTGGTGGCGCTGAGTCAGGGGGTCAAGGTCCGCAGCATCACCCTGTTCCTCCTCGGTGGGGTAGCCAGTGTGGAGCGGGAGTGCCCGACGGCCATGGGCTCCTTCTGGGTGGCCGCCGCTGGCCCCCTGGTGAGCCTGGCCCTCTCCGCCCTGCTGCTGCTGAGTACGCACAGCGCTAGCCATGCCTCTCCCCTGCTCGGGGCGATGGTGAGCGAGCTGGGCGGCCTGAATCTGATCCTGGCTCTGTTCAACCTGCTGCCCGGACTCCCCCTCGACGGCGGCCTCATCCTCAAGGCGCTGGTCTGGCAGTTCACCGGAAGCCAACGCAAGGGCATCCAGGTGGCCACCGCCAGCGGCAAGGTGCTGGCCTTCACCGCCATCGGCCTTGGTGCCTTCCTGCTGCTGCGGGGAGCGGGGGTAGCTGGGATTTGGTTGATGCTGCTGGGTTGGTTTGGCCTGGGGGCCGCCCGCAACCAAACGCAGATGCTCGCCCTCCAAAGCGTGCTGCGCCGACTGCAGGTCAAAGATGCCGCCCAAAGGCGTTTCCGGGTTCTAGAGGCCGACACCAAACTGCGGGAGCTCAGCCGGATTCGAGTGAGCGACGAGAACGGTCTGGCTGACTGGTTGCTGGTCTGTGATCGCGGCCGCTGGAAGGGATTCGTCACCGATGCTCCCCTGCAAAGCCTGCCCGTTCAGCGGTGGGATGAAGAAACCGTCGGAGACCATCTACAACCGCTCGATCAACTGCCGACCATCCGCGATGGTGCACCGCTTTGGCAGGCGATCCTGCAGCTCGACCAACCTGAGGTCAACCGACTCCTGGTGCTCGGTCCCGCGGGCTTACCCAGTGGCACGTTGGAGCGACCGGAGCTGGCAGAAAGGGTCCTGAAGGAACTGGGCGTCCGTCTTCCTCTACCCATCCTGGAAGCAGCGCGTCGCCAGGGCGTCTATCCCCTGGGAATGATGTTGCCGCCGGTGGCGCGCACCATCGAAAGCAACCCTGAGGCTTAAGGGGACAAGAAGGCTCCGCCCTCCAGCTGCTGGATCTGCTTCCACTCGCAGGCGTTCAGGTCCATCGTTTGTAGATCCCCTCCACAGAGGTGATCACGCGCCGCCACCTGCAGCGCCTCCATCACCGCCAACTCAGGCAAGGGATCCAGATCCGGAGCGGCACTGGAGAAGACCTCCTGCCAAAGCCCCTGGGGCGGCTGAATCAAGACGCTGCCGTGCTGCAGCAGGCAGGCCCCACTCCAGAGCTGGGCACTGCCGATGCGCTTGGCGCCGTTGGCCTGGATCAGATCAGCGGCCGTACCGCTGGCAAAACAGTTCCCCCGTTGCGCCGCCTCCGCGGCCTTGACGGTGCCGAATGCCAGCGGCACTCCCAACGTCTTGAAAGCCGCCAACAACCACTGACAGGCTTCGCCATAGGCCGTGAGCCGATGGGTCGTACTCGGCCGGCAGGCCAGGGCATAGGTCAATTCACCGGCATGCAGGACCGCCCGACCACCGCTGGGGCGCCTGACCAAGTGCAAACGCCCCTGCTGGGCTAGCGCCATCCAACGGGGATCGATCTGGCGTTGATGCCTCCCGAGGGACAAGGTCGGCTGACTCCAGCGGTAGAGCCGAAGCATCGGGGACCCGCTCTCCTCGCACTGCTGGGCCAGCATCCAGCGGTCGATGGCCATCTGCCGGTTGCCGTCAGCCGTCAGCGGAGGGATCCAACGCCAGGTCATGGAGCTGACAGGATGCGCAATTGCGGTCGGCGACGCCATGACCTGGGAACTCCTGCCTCTGCTGCCACTCGGCATCTTGGCCGGATTGCTTTCGGGATTGCTGGGCATCGGCGGCGGACTGGTGTTCTCGCCCCTGTTGCTCTGGATTGGACTGCCGCCCCATCAGGCCCTGGCCACCAGCACCTTGGCAATCGTCCCCACCACCATGGCGGGCAGCCTGACCCACTGGCGCAGCGGTCAGGTGCCCAGACAAGCGGCCCTAGCGATCTGCGCGGGGGCAGCCTGTGGCGGGGGGCTCTTCAGCCAAGTTGGCCACAGCCTGGAGGGGTGGCAACTGCTGGCCCTGCAAGCCCTGATGTACGGGCTCCTGGCCATGGTGATTCGTCCCAAACAAGCCAACGGCAAGACCCGCACCACTGTCCCCGTGCCCGGCCTGGTCGGTGTCGGTCTGGTGGCGGGGCTCTCCAGCGGTCTGCTCGGCGTCGGCGGCGGCCTGGTGATGGTGCCGCTAATGGTGCGAGGACTGCAGCTGGGGGTCTATCAAGCGATTCGGCTGAGCACGATGGCGGTCTTCGCCTCATCCCTGGTGGCCGCCATCACCTTCTGGGGCGACGGCCGGGCGCAACTGCTGATCGGCTTGGTCCTCGGGGCTGCTGCCGCCTCGGCTGCCCAGTGGTCGGCCGCTCACCTGCAGAACGTGTCCGAAGAACGTCTGGTGGGACTGATCAGGCTGCTCTGCATCCTGCTGGCCGTTGATGTGGGCCGGCGGGCCCTGCTGCTCTGGCTCTAGCGGCTGGGCTGGCTTGGATCTAGTGGTGCTGATGCTCTTTCCAGAAGCTGCCATCCAGCTCAAAACCGAGCACGGCCGCCATCTGCTCAAGGTTGCCGCGGCAGTTCAGGCCATACCCCCTGGACCAGTGATCCAACAGATAGAGGCGGTGGGTCATCCACAGCTCGAGGCTGTCTGGGGCGAAGCGAATCCCCTCGCTGCGGCTGAACTGGTGGGGAAGCAGCATCGCCACATGGCGGGTCAACTGACCGCTGCTGCGCTCCAGCAAAAGAGGCAGCCAAGGGCAGAGGGCATCAGCGCGAAGACTCCAGAGCCGCAGCTCCGTGATTTCGGAGAGCTCGCGGGGGTCTTCTGCTGCGCGGGGCCAATCGAAGTTGAGCGTGAGGCTTCCGCTGGCCTGCAGCAGGTCCTTGGGGTCCAAGGCAAACCAAGGCTGCAGGGGTTCGAGACTCTGGTCTTGAACTTGCTGCGCCGAGATCGACAGCGTGCCCTCAGGAGCAAGACCAGACACCAAAGACCTCTTCAGGAGTGTCAATTGACCGTAGCGAGCCCATCCCCCAGGGGTGTCGAGCTGTGACAGGCCCAGGCTCCCTCCCTAGCCAGAACCACCATCTGCGTGAAAATGGGATGGTGTTTTTCTCGACGGTCATGTCCCTCACCCAGGCTGAAATTCTGATTGCCCTGGTGGTGGCCGCCCACGCTGGCGTGCTCGCAGTGCGTCTTGCCGCCAGCCTCTATCGCGCCTGATCCCTTGGCACGGGAGGGACGACCTGCTAGAAGCGGTGCGTCTCTCCCGACTCCTCTACCCCCTTGAGCCCCTCCCGATCTGCCCAGCTATCGCAGCGGCGATCTGCAAATCGGAGCAGAACTGCTCAAGAGTCCAAAGCTGAGCCCGTCCGTGGCCGTCGCCATTCAGGCCGCCCACAGCAGCGCAATGAGCCCAAGCTGAGCGTTGTTGAGCCAGGGCCGGCCCCTCAGCTCAGAGCTTCGAGCCCAACTCAGGAATTGCTCTACGGATCCATCGGGCTCTCCCTCAAGGTTGGCCTGTCCCTGGTGGCTGTCGTCAGCCTGGTGCGACTGGCTGGGGCCTACCAGGAGCGCCTGGATCGCTACGGGGAAATCACAGCCGTTCTGGATATCCAGAAAGCGAAGCTGCTCAAGGCCCAAAACCGTTTTGATCGCCTGTTCAACGTGGGCGGTGAGCAAAAGCTGATCCAAGAACAAGACCAGTGGATTGCGCCGAACCGCCTGCGGGTGGTCTGGAAGCAAGCCAGCCCGGATTCCAATCAGCAACCGTCCAACCCAGTCGCGAACCCCTGAGGCGTTTGCTTCCGTAAGTTGTTGCGGGCAGTTTTTGGGTCCATGACCGCCAGCAGCGAAACCAGTTCAAGCAACCTCCCGGAAACAGCCGGCCGTGCCGGTGCGGTGTTGGTGACTGGCACCACCTCAGGGGTTGGACTCAATGCCGTGAAGGCCCTGACCGATCGGGGTTGGACGGTGGTCACGGCCAATCGGGATCCAGTGCGTGCCGGAGCCGCAGCCGATGCCCTTGGCATTGCGCGCGAGAAGCTCCACCACATCCGGATGGATCTAGGGGATCTTGAGAGCGTCCGGGTGGGCGTTGAAACCCTGATCGATTCCCTGGGCTTCGGCCTCGATGCCCTCGTGATCAATGCGGCGGTCTACAAGCCGAGACTCAAGGAGCCTGAGCGCTCTCCCCAGGGCTACGAGCTCTCCATGGCCACCAACCACCTGGGGCACTTCCTGCTCATCCAACTGCTGCTGCCGCAGCTGCAGGCCTCACAGCATCCCTCCCGGCGGGTGGTGATCCTTGGCACGGTGACCGCGAACTCCAAGGAGCTTGGCGGCAAGATCCCCATCCCTGCGCCGGCCGACCTAGGCGACCTCAGCGGTTTTAAAGCCGGGTTCAAGGCTCCGATTGCCATGGCCAATGGCAAGACCTTCAAACCTGGGAAGGCCTACAAAGACAGCAAGCTCTGCAACATGATCACAACGCAGGAGCTGCATCGCCGCCTGCACGACTCCACGGGGATCGTCTTCAGCTCCCTCTATCCCGGCTGCGTCGCCGACACCCCGCTGTTCCGGAACACTCCGCGGGCCTTCCAGAAGATCTTCCCCTGGTTCCAAAAGAACGTCACCGGCGGCTACGTCAGCCAGGCTCTTGCCGGGGAGCGGGTCGCCCAGGTTGTCGCCGATCCAAGCTTCGGCACATCAGGGGTCCACTGGAGTTGGGGCAATCGCCAGAAGCAAGGCGGGAAACAGTTCAGCCAAGAACTCTCCGATAAAGCCAGTAACCCCGAAACCGCTCAGGGGGTTTGGGAAGAATCGCTCAAGTTGGTCGGCTTGGGCTAGTCCAACGTCTCCCTTGCAGTAGGGATGACAACCCCTCATCCCTGATGTATGCCTACGGCAAGCCTTGCAGGGTTGCCGATGGGCAGGCCGGTGAATCCACTGAATGCCCAGGACCAGCCCCGCTGGTTCCTCTTGGCCATGGCGTGTCGGTGGCCCCTGGCCATTGTGCTCGCCACCTGGTCAGCGGCCTTGGCGGCCATCCAGATCCTGGGGCAACCCATTCCGATCGCCGTCAAGCGCCAAATGCCCTTTCCGGTGGTGCTGAAGGGACCGATTCAGGTTGAGAAGATTCTGACCCCGGTCCAGGTTCAGGCCAATGGCTCCCTGCCGGTCGCCGTCAGCGCCAGTTCGGCTCTCCCCGTGAAGGCCAATGAGTCCCTCCCCGTCGATGTGGGGCGAATTGAGAAGCCGGTGGCGGTTGAGAAGATCGTCGAACCCGTGGAGATCCTCAGCGATGAACCGCTGCTGGTGAATGGCGAGGTGGGGGTCAACCAGATCGGCGGCAACGTCACCGTCACCATCAAGGACGCCCTGAAATCGGTTTCCCCCCTACCGCTGCCCCCCCTACCTTGAGGCGCTGGCCATGACTCAACGCGTCCCCCTACTCCCCGCGCTTTCAGGCAGCGTGGTCCTGCTGATGGGCACGAGCCTCCCCACAGCCCTGGCTGAGACGGCCAGCAGTGCCTCAACAGCCGAGCAGCAGGAGATCTTGGAGCGCCTGCGGGAGCGACAGCAGGAAGAGCAGGAACGTTGGCGGCGCTTCGGCGATGTCGAGGTGGATTGGAAAAGCTGGAAGCCCTTTGACAGTCACCCCTACGTCTGGATTACCCCCTGGCGGCGGGCCGTGACAAGGCCAACGGCCATCGGCGGCCTGAGTTGGCCTTCAACTCCAGACACCAATCCCAAGGGCAGCATTCCCGATCGGGCCCTAGCGGTGAACTGCCGCGACATGACCATCAACCGCAAGAGGGCTGGATCGAACTGGGGCGACTGGCGCGTTCCGGCCGTGGGCACCCCTGCTGAGCAGCTCCTGCTGACTGCCTGCTCCAGCTTGAGCT
This sequence comes from Synechococcus sp. W4D4, assembly GCF_047716805.1. Lineage (NCBI taxonomy): Bacteria > Bacillati > Cyanobacteriota > Cyanophyceae > Synechococcales > Synechococcaceae > Synechococcus > Synechococcus sp. W4D4. The sequence continues at coordinate 1,187,810 of NZ_CP180404.1, forward strand.
CTTGAACAGAACTGCCCAGTCCTGCCTGCTGATGCTGCTCGGGTTCGGCAGTGGAGTCGCCACGGCACTGCTGCTCAGTGGCCAGGGCCCAGAACGGATTCAGCCCTTGCTTTGGCCCATGGCCACAGTGATCTGCGCTGCGCTTCTGGCGCAAGGGCTCTGGAGCATTGCCCGAGGCGGCATCCGCGTGGAGATTTTCACGCGGGCCCCCATCGACGTGGGAACCCGCGGCGGAAGCATCAAGGCCGAGGTGACCAAGGTGCGGCTCTAGGCCGGTAGCAGCGTCAATCGAAGCCGAGCAGATCAAAGATCTCGCGATCCTTCAGCGGTTCTGCCTCCAGGGGCTTCACGCTCTCGAGCATCGACTGGGCGAGCCGCAGATATTCCTGTTGAACCGCCTCGACTTCGGGGGTGGATTCCATCTCAAAGATCGTGCACTTTTTCAGGCGCGAGCGACGGATCGCATCCAGGTCAGGGAAATGGGCCATGGTCTTCATGCCGACCCGGTCGTTGAAACGATCGATTTGATCGGTGTCGCGGCTGCGGTTAGCCACGACCCCACCCAGGCGCACTTTGTAGTTCTTCGCCTTGGCTTGAATCGCCGCAATGATCCGATTCATCGCAAAGATCGAATCAAAGTCATTGGCCGTGACAATCAAGCAGTAGTTGGCGTGTTGCAGGGGCGCTGCAAAACCACCACAAACAACGTCTCCGAGCACATCAAAGATCACCACATCGGTGTCTTCCAAGAGATGGTGCTCCTTCAGCAACTTGACGGTCTGCCCAGTCACATAACCACCGCAGCCCGTACCGGCCGGAGGGCCACCGGACTCGACGCATTGCACCCCATTGAATCCACCAAAGACAAAGTCCTCAGGCCGCAGCTCCTCGGTGTGAAAGTCCACCCCCTCGAGGATGTCGATCACCGTCGGGACCATCTGCTTGGTCAGCGTGAAGGTGCTGTCGTGTTTGGGGTCGCAACCGATCTGCAGAACCCGTTTGCCCAACTTGGAGAAGGCCGCTGAGAGGTTGGAGCTGGTGGTGCTTTTACCAATGCCACCCTTGCCGTAAACAGCAATGACCAACGCCCCCTCTTCGATGTTCATCGAGGGATCTTGATGAACCTGAACGCTGCCCTCACCGTCGGGGCGCTTGAGCGTGGTGGTCATAAATCAAGGGAAAACCACAGCGAACAAAACCTGTGGTTTGAAGTCCTGCCACCATCCAAGGCCTGCCAGGGCTGCCGTGAGACACAGCCATGCAAAGCGAAACAGTTGAATCACACAAATCAGGGTTCGAACACAATGAACTAGGTAGCAATACTCAATTCATTGCTAATGGAGCGTTGGGCTGATACAGCTCAAAAAACATCCCCCGTGACCAGAGAACCTCCGGTCACGGGGGATGGGATCGACGCCGTGTGATTTAGCGGCTGAAGTGGGCCTTGGCTTCGTAGAGGGCTTCGCTGTCGATCACAGCGAGCCCCTGTTCGCGGGCGTAGGCCTCGGTGTTTTTACGGACCTTGCCGCGGACAAAGAAGGGAATCTTGGCCAGTTCCGCTTCGCCATCGGCACTCCAGCTCAGGATGCCCCCAGCAACGGCAACCGCTGCCGGAGCGGGCTCCTCAACCGATGAGGCAGCGGGAGCACCATCCCCCAGGTGACTGCGGTGGCCGTCGACGAACTCAAAGTCGTGGCGGAACATGCCGATCAGGTGTTCCTCTAGCCCCATCATCAGGGGGTGGACCCAACTGTCGAAGATGACGTTGGCCCCCTCCCAACCCATCTGCGGGGCATAGCGGGCCGGAACGTCCTGCACGTGCAGTGGGGCACTGATCACAGCGCAGGGAATGCCTAGACGCTTGGCGCTGTGGCGCTCCATCTGGGTACCCAGCACCAACTCCGGTGCGGCCTCCGCCATGGCCGCTTCAACCGCCAGGTAGTCATCACTGATCAGAGCCTCCAGCCCCAATTCAGCCGCCAGGGCTCTGACCTCTCGAGCCATCTCCCTGCTGTAGGTGCCAAGGCCCACCACTTGAAAGCCGAGTTCGCGACTGGCAATCCGAGCCGCCGCGAGGGCGTGGGTGCCATCGGCAAAGACGAACACGCGCTTACCCGTCAGATAGGTGGAGTCGACGGAGCGGGAATACCAAGGCAGCCGTGAGCGTCGCTCCGCCTGACACAGGCCATCGGCGCCGGGCTGCAGATCCACAGGCAACTCCAGGCCGAGCACGCCATGCAACTCCCGCAGGAACTCCACCGTGGCACCGATGCCGATCGGAACGGTTTTCACCGCCGGCAGGCCGAACTGACGCTCAAGCCAACTGCAGACCGAACCCGAGACCTCGGGATAGAGATTGAGGTTGGCGTCGGCCGAGGGAATGCGCAGCAGGTCAGCCGGCCGCGCACCCAGGGGAGCAACGACCGCGACATCAATGCCATAGCCCGCGAGCAGCTGCGTCAGCTCCCGCACGTCATCGCGGCAGCGGAAACCCAAAAGGGAAGGACCCAGCAGGTTGACCCGCGGACGCCGGTTCTCCGAGCGCCACCGGGTGGGATCCAACTTGGGTGCACCTGGCTCGGGCAACTGCGACTTCAGCAAGCTGCGAACCAACTGATAGAAGGTCTCGGCCGCCCCCCAGTTCTCCTTTTTCGAATAGGCCGGCAGATCCAGATTGACCATCGGAATTCCGCCCAGGTCCATGCCGGCCGCCAGAGCCCCGGGCTGGTCCTGGATCAACTCAGCCGTGCAGCTCTCACCCACCAGCAATGCCTCGGGCTGGAAGCGCTCAACTGCATCGGTGATGGAGCGCTTCACCAATTCAGCGGTATCACCGCCAAGGTCCCGGGCCTGGAAAGTGGTGTAGGTGACGGGCGGGCGCCGATCCCGCCGCTCAATCATCGTGAACAGCAGATCGGCATAGGTGTCGCCCTGCGGGGCATGGAGGACGTAATGCACCCCCTCCATGGAGGCGGCGATACGCATGGCCCCAACGTGCGGGGGGCCTTCATAGGTCCAGAGCGTGAGTTCCATCGGGGGCGAATCAGGAGAACTGCAAAGCGCCGCGGCGACGCAGGGGACGGGCAAAGAGTTCGGCCAGGTCTCCGGCCTGATCAATGCCATGAATGGGGCTAAAGACCAGCTCGATGGACCACTTGGTCGCCATCCCCTCGGCCTCAAGGGGGTTGGCAAGGCCCAAACCACAGACCACCAAATCGGGGCGCTGCTGTCGAACCCGCTGCAACTGGTTTTCCACGTGCTGCCCCTCGCTGAGCTGCGTGCCCTCAGGCAGACGAGCCAGCTCTTGGGCCATCAACTGACGGTCGAGATAGGGGGTTCCGACCTCCACCAACTCCATACCGCATTCCCGAGAGAGAAAGCGAGCCAGGGCAGGCTCGAGTTGGGAGTCGGGCAGCAGAAAGAGACGTTTCCCCTCCAACACCTCCCGGTGAGGAGCCAAGGCGCGCCGGCCGCGCTCCACCAGGGGATCCAAAACAGCATCAATCTGGGCCTGATCGATCCCACAAGCCCTCGCCGCCGCCGCCATCCAGTCCCGGCTGCCCTCGACGCCGAAGGGATAGGGCGCCTCGACCAAGCTGGCGCCTCGATCCACCAGGGCCCGAGCCGTACCGGAAAGGTAGGGCTGGGCCAGAAGCAACTGGGTCCCCGGGCCCACTGCGGGGAGCTCCGTGGAGCGCCGCGGCGGCAAACTCGCCACCCGCTCGATGCCGATTTTGTGGAACAGGCCCACCAGTCGGTCCTCGACCGCATCAGCCAGGGTCCCGGCAATCAACAGCTGGGGCTGATCGCTCTTGGGCATCAGGGGAATCAGCGCCTGGAGGGCACTGTCCTCACCTTGGGTGAAGGTGGTCTCGATCCCGCTGCCGGTGTAGTTGATCACCGTGACGCGCCCGGCGTGCTGCTGGTTCAGCCGCTCGGATGCCTTGGCAAGATCCAGCTTGATCACCTCGCTGGGGCAGCTCCCAACCAGGAACAAGGTGCGGATCTCAGGACGCCGCTCCAAGAGTTGCGCCACAAGCCGATCCAACTCCTCATTGGCATCGGCCAAACCCGCCAGATCCCGCTCGCCAAGGATCGCGGTGCCGAAGCGAGGCTCCGCGAAAATCATCACCCCGGCGGCGCTCTGGATCAGGTGAGCGCAGGTGCGGGAGCCCACCACCAGAAAAAAGGCATCCGGCATGCGGCGGTGCAGCCAGACGATTGACGTCAGACCGCAGAACACCTCCCGCTGGCCGCTTTCCTTCAGCGGTGGCGGCAAGGCTGTTGAAGCAACTGAGCTACTGACCATTGCAGTCAGCCCCCTTTAGTGAGCGCTATCGACCCGGGCTAGCTCCGCCATGGGGGCTAAGGGAGGCTTTGGGCACAAGCTGTCATTAACGGGGTGTGGGAAAGCGCACAAAGGGCGCTCCTCAACTTGCCGGCAGTGCCCGCAGGGAATCCTCAGAACCCATCACCACCAGCAGCTCCCCCTCAGCCAAGACGTGGGAGGCCGGGGGATTGACGTGCAGCTCACCAGCCGGTCCAGCCGCAAGGACATTGACGTTGTAGTGCTTGCGCAGGTTGAGATCGCGCAGGGAATGGCCGACGAATGCCTCCGGGACCTTGATTTCCTCAATGCTGCTGCGGTCATCCAGCCGCAACTGCTCCAGCAGGTTCGGGCGCACCAGCTCAACCCCCAGACGCTGACCCATCATTTTTGAGGGGAAGACGACGCGGTCCGCACCGACACGCCTCAGCATCTTCATGTGGATGTCGCTGGTGGCGCGGGCGATCACCTGCTTGACCCGACTGCCTTCGGAATCTTTGCAAATCAAGGTGGCGGTGACGCTGGCCTCCAGCGGTTCGCTCATGGCGACGACAACCGTTTCCATGTCCAGCACCCCTGCTGCGCGGAGGGCCTCCTCATCGGTGCAATCCACCACCCGCGCCTCGATCGCTGGATCGATCTGACGCAGCTCGTCGATGGCGCGCTGGTTGGAATCAATCGCCAACACTTCCGCACCGGACTGCAGCAACTCCGAGCAGACCGAGGAGCCGAAACGTCCCACACCGATCACGGCGAAGCTGCCGCGGCGCACCCCGGCTTCAGCGCTCCACTGCCACCACTGATTCACAGCCACTGATTCACAGCCCGGTGCTCGACGACCCTGTTCTAAGTGGTGAACCCACTAGACATACAAATCCTCTTTGGGATAGCCAACACGGCTCTGGGGCCGTGGGCCATAGAGCGCCGAGAGCAGCAACAGGATTCCAACCCGACCCACAAACATTCCCACCATCAAGACCAACTGGCCCCAGCGGTTCAGATGGGCCGTCACCCCCAGATCAAGGCCAACGGTGCCGAAGGCTGAGACGCAGGTGAACAGCTTCTCCAGGAAGCTGAAGGACTGCACCTGCTGTTGCCCAAGGGAATTTCCCAACCCCAAGGTCAAAGCCATCAACACCACGAACAAGGCCGAGGCCAACGTGACCCCAACGGCCCGCAGCACGGTGGCATCGGGGATCTGCCGGCGGTGGAGCAAGACATGGCTTCGCCCCTGCAGGGTCGAGCGGGTCGCCCCCATCAAAATCGCAAATGTCGTGGTTTTCACCCCGCCGCCGGTGCCGCCAGGGCTGGCACCGATGAACATCAAGACGATGATCAACAGCAACCCGGCATCGGTGATCTGATGGGCCGAGAGGGGAATGGTGTTAAAGCCTGCGGTGCGGGTGGTGATCGACTGGAAGAGGACGATCTGCAGGCGCTGAAGGACGCTGTAGGGCTCCATCGCCGATGCGCCGTAGCCGAAGTGCTCAGTAATCAACAGACCAACCGCACCGATCGCGATCAACAGGGCCGTACTGCGAATCACCAGACGGGTGTGCAGGCTCAGACGACGCAGGCGCCCTAGCCGAAAGCGGTTGTTCCAGATGTCATTGGCCACCCGCCAACCAATGCCGCCAATGACGATCATGAAGGCGATGACGCCAGTCACCACCGGGTTATCGCGGTAGTTCTCGAGGCTGTTGGACCAGAGGCCAAAACCGGCGTTGTTGTAGGCGCTGATCGCATGAAACATCGACGCCCAGAGCCTCCTGCCGGGATCTTCGATGTCGGTGAAACCAAAGCTGTAAAGCACCACCGTGCCCAAGCCCATCACACAGAGGGCCACCAGCAGGATGCTGTGAAAGGTGGGACCGATTCCGCCAACGCCAAATTCATCAAGGGCGCGCCCCTTATCCAGGCGGTGCCTTAAACCCGACCTTCCCTGCACAAAGCCCTGCAGGAACGTCGTGATCGCCATCAAGCCAAGACCACCGGTGATGATCAGGCCGGCCAGTACAACTTGACCAGCGAAGGTCAAGTCCTGACCGACGTCGATCACCGAGAGACCGGTCACCGTGATCGCCGATGTGGCGGTGAACAGGGCCTGCCAAAGGCCAACGTTGGCGCTCGAGCAGAGCGGCGTGGAGAGGAGCAGCGTCGCCAGAACAATGACCAAGAGGCCCGTCACCACGGTGAATTGCGGCACCGTGAGTTGTTGACGCCAACGCTGCAGCGCCCTAACTGGATTGCTCGAAGACGGGTTCATCCCGCAAACCGTAGGTAAGGTCCGGTCGATCTCGCAGCCTCCACCAGTCGATGAATCCGATCGTTGTGCTGCTGGTGATGGCAGTGCTGATCCTGGTGGGCTCGGCGTTGGCCTCCAGTACGGAGGCCGCCATGCTGACGGTGAATCCGATTCAGGTCCACACCCTTCAGCAACAACGGGTGCCGGGATCACGAGCGCTGGAGCGGATCAAAGCCAGACCCGGCCGCGCCCTGGTGCTGCTGGTGGTGATCAACAACCTCTTCAACATCTCCGGCTCAATCCTGCTCGGCAGTCAGGCCAACCAGGTCTTTGAAGAGATCGGTGGGCGCTGGTCCCTACTGCTGTTCAACGTGGGATTCACGGTGGCCGTGATCCTCTTCGCTGAAATCCTGCCGAAGACAATTGGCAACAGCTTTGCCATGCCGATCTCCTTGATCTCGGCGCGCATCCTTTTGATGCTCGAGCGGTTAACCCTGCCCCTGCTGCTGGTGCTGGAAAAGCTGATGCCCGCCATCACCGCCGAAAACGAACTCACGACCAACGAGCGTGAGATCCACCTGATGGCGCGTCTGGGCTCCCAGCAGGGCCAAATCGAAGCCGATGAGGCGGCAATGATCGGCAAGGTCTTCGCCCTCAATGACCTGACCGCGCGGGATCTGATGGTCTCGCGGGTCGCCACCCCCTCACTCTCGGGCGGCGCCAGCTTGGACTCGGTTCGCCAGGAGATCCTCGAAGCCCCCGATGACGCCTGGTGGGTGGTCCTAGGGGAAGAGGTGGATGAGGTCCTGGGGGTTCAAAGCCGCGAGAGGGCCATGGCTGAACTGCTGAGCGGCGGGGGCTATCGCCTGATCAGCCAGCTCTGCGATGCACCGCAATTTGTGCCGGAGATGATCCGCGCCGATCGACTGCTCACCAGCTTTCGCCGCGGCGACCGCAGTTCCGTGCGGGTTGTCGTCGATGAATTCGGGGCCTTTGTGGGCCTCGTCAGCGCCGCCGACATCCTTGGAGTCCTGGCGGGTTGGAAGCGTGTCCCCAGCGAAACCTCCGAGAGCTAGGTGTGGGCGCTGCCGCGCTTATTGCGCGTGAGCAAGCACCAATAGAGGCCGCCGAACAGCGCAGCACTGGCCAGCCCCACCAACGTGGAGCCCAGCAATAAGCGTGAACTGATCGCGACACCCATCTCCCAGATTGCCCCCTGCTGAAGCGCCTCAAGGGAGGGCAAGGCGGGCCCAGGGCCCATCACCCTGCAGCCCACGGCGTAGTTGAACCAGTAGAGGGGGATGTAGGTCAGCGGGTTGCTGATCCAGGTACCTGCCGCGGCCAGGATGTGGTTGCCGCGCACCAGGCTGGCCAAGGCGATCCCCAGCAGGGTCTGCAGACCAAAGATGGGAAAACAGCCCATGAACACCCCGGCCGCCAAACCCCGAGCCTTCTGGCCGCGGGTGGCCTCGTGATGCCATAGCCAAAGCAGCCACTGCCTGAGACGCTGCAGCCAACCCTTGGGCCCTCTCATCGAAGGGGATTCCGTCACTGGGGACTCAAGTTCTACAGGCCAAACCAGCGGCAGACCATCCAGGGAACGGCCATGGCCATCGCAACGGTCAACGGGAAGCCGTATCGGGAGACATCCAAGAAGCGATAGCGACCCGGGCCGTAAACCATCAGGTTGGTCTGGTAGCCAATGGGACTGAGAAAGCTCTGGCTCGCACCGAAGAGCACGATGTAAATCAGCGCCATCGGCGGCAAGCCCAACCCCTGGGCCAGCTGGCCTGCGATCGGAATCAACATGGCAACGGTGGCGGCGTTGCTCATCACCTCCGTCAGGGCCACGGTGAAGAGGAAGACCGCAACCATGGCCCCATAGACCGGCCAGCTGCTCAAGCCGAGGAGCAAGCCCTGGGCTAGGGCCGAAGCCAAGCCTGTTTTCTCCAGCGCAACGCTGAAGCTGGCCAGGGAGCCCAAGAGCACCAGAACATCCAAGCGAACCACCCGCTGCAATTCACCGGCCCGCAGGCAGCCCGTCACCACCATCGCCACCGTGCCAAGCAAGACCGACGCCACCAGGGGAATGAGCTCAAAACTGGGCAACAGCAGCACTAAGGCTGCAATCAGTAGGGCGACGCGCTTGCGGCTGACCGTCGGCAAATCTTTTTCGAGCTGCTCCAGCACCACCAAATCGTTGCTGGCCTGAAGGCCACGGATGGCGTCCTTAGGCCCCTGCAACAACAGGACATCACCCTCGCGCAACGGGGCCCGGCCGAGGCGTTCCCGCAGCACGGCATTGCCGCGGCGCAAGGCCAAGACCGTGGCGTTGTAGCGCTGCCTGAAGCGCAAATCCCGCAGGCAGTCCCCGGCGAGGGTGGAACCTGAGGGCAACAGCACCTCCACCATCCGCTGGCTGTTGTCCTGCTGCAGGCTGACCGGTTGCTCCGGCGTGGGGGCCAGAACCACAGTGTGGTCTTGCTGTAGCCGCAGCAGGTCGTCGCGGTTGCAGCGCAGCAGCAGCCGATCCCCGAGCATCAAGGTGCGATCGGCCAAGGGGGGCATCAACCGATCCGTCCCGCGGTGGAGCTCCAACACATCGAGGTCGAAGCGCCGTTGCAGGCGTGAGGCATGGAGCGATTGACCAATCAGCTCGGAGCCCAAGGGAATCTTCACCTCAGTTAGATACCCACTGCTGGAGAGATCAGCGATCAAGTCGTCGTCATTGCGACCTCGATCAGGAAGGAAACGATCGGCGAGCAGCACCATCAGTGAACCGCCCAGCAGCCAAACCCCCAGACCAATCGGGGTAAAGCTGAACAGCCCAAAGCTGCCATAGCCCAGACGGCTACTGACCTCACTGGCCAACAGATTCACCGAACTGCCAAGCAGGGTGATGGTCCCCCCCAACACCGTCGCGAAGGACAAGGGCAACAGCACCTTTGAGGGGGAGATCCGGCGGCGCTTGCACCAGCCCTCCACCACCGGCAGCAGGCTGGCCACGATCGGCGTGTTGGGGACCACGGCTGAGACGGGCCCAACCACCGTCACCATCAAAGCGATCATCCGCTTCGGGCTGCGAATGGCATCCGAGCCAATCAAGGCCCGCAGGCGATCGAGGGCACCACTGCGAAACAGTCCTGCTGAAATCGCAAACAGACCAGCCAGGGTGATCAGGGCAGGGCTACCAAAGCCCTCCAGAGCCTCCCGCGGCTCAATCACGCGGAAGCTGACGAGCAGGCCAGCGGCCAGCAAGCCCGTGAGGTCCGGCGCAAGCCAACCAGAGATGAACAGCACGACCGAGCCGATCAGCACCAGCAGCGTGATCAGAGCTCCGGGCTGCAGAGCGGCAGCAACAAGATCAGCCAAGACAGTGGCGCTCGGGCAAGCACCACAGACTACAGGCCGTAAAACCCATTAGACCCATCGGGAATTGTGGATAATTACCGACAGAGGAACGAGAAACCCCTCAGATAGAGAGCATTGGGCCCCCTCTATTCCCGAGTGCTTTACCGTGTTTTTCAGCCAAAGGCTCGCCCGGTGCCCTTCAACGCCAAAACCAGCTACGGGCTCCTGGCCCTCATCGAACTCGCTGGAATCCAAGCCCAAGGGGGGCGCCTTCAGGTCTCCGCCATCGCCAGCCGTCAGGGCATTCCCGAGCGCTACCTCGAGCAGATGATGACCACCTTGCGCAAAGGGGGCCTACTCATCAGCAGCCGCGGGCCCAAGGGGGGCTATCAACTGGCCAGGCCCGCCGCAGAAATCCGCCTAAGCGAGGTGCTCGACTGCCTGGAAGGTGCGTCAGAACCACAGCAACCGGCCCAGCCCAGCCTTGAGCAACAGGTCTTGCAGTCTCTTGAGGCCAACCTGCAGCAACAGCGACTGGCCCTGCTGGAGTCCACAACCCTGGCCAGCCTCCTGGCACAACGGGATGCTCTGCTGCAGGCTCAAGCGATGTACTTCATCTGAGGGCACTCATCTCCCTTGAGGCAGAGCGGGGCGCGCGGGGAACCCGCTCTATCCAGGGGGAGAGGGTCATCAGCAGCAGCGGGACCACCACCATGCCCAACAGCATCACCACGCCCCAGAAGTGACGCACCACCAAGGTGACGATTGGCACCTGGGCCGATTGGGGCAGCACTTGCTGGCACTCCACGCAAACCAAGCGGGCAGGACGCTGCTGGGTTTTGCTGATCAAGCGAGCACCGCAACGAGGGCAGGGCAAGTCCAGAAACCCCTGGGGCGCCCCATGCTGACAGGCGATCCCTGAGGCCAATAAAAAAGGCCCGCCGAAGCGGGCCGATGGAGAAACGATCAGATCATCACTTCGCGGAAGCGAAGTCGGGGTAAGCCTCCATGCCGTGCTCACCGATGTCGAGACCTTCGATCTCTTCTTGCTCGGTCACGCGGATGCCGCCGAAGAGGCCGCCGATGACAGACCAAGCAATCCAGCAGGTCACGATGGTCCAGATGGCGTAGGCCGCGCAGCCCAGGGCCTGGATGCCCAGCTGGCTGATACCACCGCCATTGAGCAGGCCGATGCCAGCGGAGCCGACATCCATGCCATCAACGCCCCAGAGACCGATTACCAAGGTGCCCCAGACGCCGCACACACCGTGCACGGAGAAGGCGCCAACGGGATCATCAATGCCAGCAGCGTCGAGCGCAGAAACCGCGAAGACAACAATGATGCCGCCCACGGCCCCGGCGACCCAGGAACCCACCAAGGTCATGTTGCCGCAACCGGCAGTGATGCTCACCAGACCGGCCAGGATGCCGTTGATGATCATGGTCAGGTCAGGCTTGCCCGAGGTCAGGGTGGAGACCACGGTGGCTGCGATCGCGCCACCGGCAGCAGCCAGGGTGGTGGTGACAGCCACGTAGGGCACGTACTGGTCCATCGCCAGCTCAGAGCCGGGGTTGAAGCCGTACCAGCCGATCCAGAGGATCAGAGCGCCGAGGGTTGCGATCGACATGTTGTGGCCAGGGATGGCCTGGGGCTTGCCGCCCACGAACTTGCCAATGCGGGGGCCCAGCAGCATGGCGCCCACCAGGCCGGCCCAAGCGCCCACGGAGTGGACGATGGAGGAGCCAGCGAAATCAATGAAGCCCAGCTCGCTCAGCCAGCCGCCGTTCCACTGCCAGGAACCGGAGATCGGGTAGATGACAGCGGTCAGAACGAGCGCGAAGATCACGAACTCGCCGAACTTGACGCGCTCAGCCACGAGACCGGAGACGATCGTGGCGGCGGTGCCTGCGAAGGCAGCCTGGAACAGGAAGTCGACGGTGGGAACCAAGGCTCCCTCGGTCACCATCTCAGCGGTGACGGTGGGATCAAAGAACAGGCCGTTGAAATACAGCCAGCCATCCACCACGGATCCGCCGTACATCAGCGAATAACCAATGAACCAGTAGGCGGTCACCGCGAGGGCGAACACAAACAGGTTCTTGGCGAGGATGTTGACGGCGTTCTTCTGGCGACACATCCCGGCTTCGACCATGGCGAAACCGGCGTTCATGAAGATCACCAGGATCGTGGCCACCAGGAGCCACATGTTGTTGGCCAGGAACGCTGCGTTGAGCTCGGGGAGCTCAGCGGCGCGGGCCGAAAGGTTGAACACGCCCAGGCCGAAAAGTGCCAGGGGCACACAAGCCAACCAGGTCAGCGAACGGCCGGAGGACAGTCCTCGCACCTTGCGGAGCAGAAGCTGAGGAGCCTCCAGCAAGCTCGCTTCCTGCAGGCTCTTCGACCGAGGCCGAGAGACAGGAGAAGCAACAGTCATCAAAAAGCAGTCGCTGGGTGGATGACGGATTACCGCCATTAGATGCCAATGTTCCGCATCACAGACCACCGTCAAGGTTGCATTCGCTACCAATTCGCAAGTCCATCTGGAATTGCACTCAGGCCGCAGAAGGAAAGTGAAGAAAAAACGTTCAGTGGACCACAGTAACTATTACAAAAAAGACAAAAAAGGGGCTTTTGTTCACTCTGAACATTCTTCATCCGCTAGAAATGCTGCAGAAGGACAAAACGTTGAGTGAGCCCCCTTTGGGCCTGGCTCCACCGGAAGTAGCCCACCGCGAGGCGAAGCAACGCTCCTTCCCACGAAGCGGACAACCAGCCAACCCTTCGAGGCCCGATGACCACCATGAGCAAACTCCAGTACCGCGGCGTCACTTACGACAACGCCACCCACGAACAGCCCACCAGCGCTCGCGTTGAGCACGCCTACCGCGGCCAACACTTCGATGCGCCCCTCCGTCACGAAGCGGCTTCAGTCGACACCACTGTCGATCTGCAGTACCGCGGGCACCACTACCACCACCGCCAAGCCGAGGCCGCTGCCCAGGTGAACCAAGGCTGATCACGTCAGAAAACCAAGCCTTCTGGTTTTGGTTCGCATTGATACAACAGCATCCACAACCTCCCCCTCCAATGGGGGGAGGTTTTTTGTGGGCCATGGACATCACCTTGACGTCCGTAGGAGAGAGCTACAACCTCAAGCACCGCAGCGTGATGGGGATGCTCTGGCTCCAGACCCACTTTGCTGATGAGACCTGGGATCTGATTTGCTCAGGGAAAGTAATTCTCAACCGCCAGAGCAGCGAAAGCCTCTACAAAGACGCCACCGCTGCAGGCGTGAGTGTGTCCATGCTTCCCAGTGTCGTTCTGCAATGACCCGCGATTGACTACCCCGCAGCCTTGCGCTGCTGCATCCATCGCAGGGATGTCCAGGTGAGGAAGACCAGCACCAGGGGCAAAACCGCCACCAGCACGAAGAGTCGAAATTCATCGATCCCCGGAGCAGCCGTACTGCTCAGGATCTGTTCAATCAAATAGAGGCCATAGGCCCCCAGCAAGAGCCAACCCTCCAGGCGATTAATCACACCGCCGCTCCAGAAAATCGGCAAGCAAGCCAGGGTCGTTAGCACCATCACTGGGAAGTCACGGCGCAGTAATTCAGGGCTCACCAAGAGACCGTCCTGGCCGGAGAGCAAGGCACACAAACCCAGAATCAACAGCTGGTTGAGCAGGTTGCTGCCCACCACGTTGCCGATGGCGAGATCCGCCTTGCCCCGATAGGCCGCCACCAGGGACGTCACCAACTCAGGCATGGAGGTGCCGGCCGAAACGATTGTCAAACCGATGACTGCCTCGCTGACCCCAAGGGTTTGGGCTGCGGCAATGGCGCCTTTGATCAGGACCTGGGAGCCCACCACCAGCAGGACCAGACCCAAGGCCAACTTGAAGAGGGCCACAGGGGTGGTCGACGCCCCCTCGGCGTCAATGTCATCAAGACCGTCCTCGTGGTCTTCCCTCGCCGAGCGGACTTCCCAGACCAACGTGATCACCAGGGCGGTCAACAGGGCCAAGCCCGCCACCCAGGTGAAGCTTCCTGATGAGGCCATGGCCCAAGTGGCCATCGAAACCGCAAGCAGCAAGGGAACATCGCGGCGCACCAAGCGACTGCGGACCCGCAGGGATGTAATCGCCGCGCTGGCACCCAAAACCACCATCACGTTGAAGATGTTGGAGCCGAGAACATTGCTCACCGCGATGGAGTCGCCGCCGGAGCTGCCCTGCAGCGTCGAGAGCAAGCTCACAAACAGCTCGGGAGCGCTGGTGCCAAAGGCAACGACCGTCAGGCCAATGACGATCTGAGGAATGCCAAGCAGCAGCGAGAGAGCCACGGCCCCGGCCACGAATAGTTCACCCCCTCCAAACAGGAGCAAGATGCCGGCGACGATCTCCAGAAGGGTGAGGGCGTCAGGCATGGCCAGCAGCGGACTGGCCCAATTGTGCACAGAACAGCAGAAATGTCTTCAGCCCGTTAACCCTGCGCTGCAGGAACCGCAGGAGGGGTAGGAGCAGAAGGCTCTGCGGGAGAAGGGGCCTGCTCATCCTTCTCAGGGCTCAGTTCCTGGGGCTCTTCCACTGGTGTGGGCTCTGGATTGGGTTCGGTTTCAGGACCGATCACATCGATCGACACCCGTTGAACCAACAGGCGGTAGCGGAACTTTTGGGTCTTGTTGATGAAGTCCTGAACGGCCGCAACCTGTTTTGGGGTGGGCAGGTTGGGGCGACTCACCCGCACAGCAGCCTTAATTAATGGAGGGTTCTGACTCCAATCGATCTTGACGTCGGTGAGTTCCGAGTCCCGCCCCAAGGTGATGGTGTTTTGACGCAGGCTCTCGGTGATGGCCCGCTCCACCTCCTGGAGGGCCTGCCGCTGCTGCGCTTGACCCAGCAGTGTCACAAAGCCTCCGGTCAGCGGAATCAGCAGCAGCCCAGTCAGGAGCAGGCTCACCAGACCCATCTGACTGCGGAAGAGCTGCTGGCGCAGGCTCGCCTGGGTGGCCACCAAGGTCAGCAATCCCCCCGAAAGAATGCCCAGCAGGTTGGCGGCAAACAGCAGGGCTGCTCCCCTGGCTGGTTCCCACTGCTGAAGCGACAGCAACAGACCCAGTACGCAGACCGGAGGCACCAAGGCCACCGCAATCGCTGTGCCTGCAACGGATGACACCGCCTCCGGCTTGAGGCGGCCGTAAGTCGCCACGGACCCCGCCACCAAAGCAATGCCCAAATCCAGCAGGTTCGGCGTGGTGCGCCCCAGCACCTCATCGCCCAGGACCGGCAGGTTGGCCACCCAACCCAGGGCCGCTGAGGTCAGCACCGTGATGCCGACGCCCACGGCCAGGGTCAGCAACGCACGGCCCACCAGGGCCAGTCGCCCCTCCAGGATCGCGAAGGAGGCGCTGCGCAGGGGCAGGATCCAGGGGGCGATCAACATCGCTCCAATCACCACCGCAGCGCTGTCAGCCAACAGCCCCAAGGTGGCAATCAAGCTCGCCGCAACCGTGAGCACGACATAGGACTGATCCAGGCGGGCTTCCCGCTCAAAGCTGGCCTCCAAGGACGCCAGGCTGGTGGGCTCGCCCATGGATCGCTCAAAGGTCTCGGCCTCAGGATGGCCGATTCGCCAGCGCACTGCCGCCCGCGCCCCAATCGATTCCGCTCAGACGTAGCGTCGTGCTTCCACTCTCAGCGGTCATGACACCGGCGTCGACGTCCCAACGAGCGTCAAGCTTTCGCCTACTCAACCAGATCAGCACGAACAACATCAAAGGGGATCTCTTTGGCGGCGTAACGGCCGCCGTGATCGCCCTGCCCATGGCTCTGGCCTTCGGTGTGGCTTCCGGAGCTGGTGCGGCCGCAGGCCTATGGGGTGCCGTGCTGGTGGGGCTCTTCGCCGCCCTCTTCGGCGGGACCCCCAGCCTGATCTCCGAGCCCACCGGTCCAATGACCGTGGTGATGACGGCCGTGATTGCGAGCTTGACCGCCCGCAATCCCGAGCACGGCCTGGCCATGGCCTTCACCGTTGTGATGCTGGCCGGCCTGTTCCAGATCGCCTTCGGCCTGCTCAGGCTCGGTCGCTATGTGACCCAGATGCCCTACACGGTCATCTCAGGCTTCATGAGCGGGATCGGTCTCATCCTGATCATCCTGCAGCTGGGCCCCTTCCTCGGTCAGGCCAGCCCCAAGGGCGGAGTGATGGGCACCCTCAGCAACCTGCCGCAGCTGCTAAGCAACGCCCGGCCCACGGAGATCACGTTGGCGGTGATCACCATGGCGATTCTCTGGTTAACCCCAGCAGCCCTGAAAAAAATCGCCCCGCCCCAACTGATTGCATTGGTGGTCGGCACGGTGCTTTCCATCACGGTCCTCTCCGGCGGCGGCGGCGGCGGGGAAGAGATTCGCCGCATCGGAGAGATCGCTTCCGGCTTCCCTGCCCTGCAGCTGCCCCACTTTGAACTGGGTGAACTGCAACTGATGCTGGTGGATGCCGCCGTGCTGGGGATGCTCGGCTGCATCGATGCACTGCTGACCTCGGTGGTGGCCGACAGCATCACCCGCACTGAGCACAACTCCAACAAAGAACTGATTGGTCAAGGCCTCGGCAACCTGGCCTCCGGCCTCTTCGGTGGTCTCCCCGGCGCCGGGGCCACCATGGGCACGGTCGTCAACATTCAGAGCGGCGGCCGCAGTGCCCTCTCTGGCATTAGCCGGGCCCTAATCCTGATGGTGGTGATCCTCGCCCTCACTGGCGTGGCCGCCCAGATTCCCCAGGCCGTCCTCGCGGGTATCGCCCTGAAGGTGGGTGTCGACATCGTCGACTGGGGCTTCATCAAGCGCGCCCATCGCATCTCGATCAGCGGTGCGCTGATCATGTACCTGGTGATCGCCCTCACCGTTCTGGTGGACCTCATCGCTGCCGTGGGTGTGGGCGTCTTCATCGCCAACATCCTCACCATCGACAAGATGAGCGCTCTACAAAGCAAGAGCGTCAAGTCGATCAGCACAGGTGACGGCGACCTCGAAATCAGCGACGAGGAACGCCAACTGCTGGATCAAGCCAAGGGCCAGGTGCTCCTCTTCCAGCTCAACGGAGCCATGATTTTTGGCGTCGCCAAGGCGATCGGCCGCGAGCACAACGCCATTGGCGATTGCCGCGCGGTGGTCTTCGACCTCACCGAGGTCTCCCACCTGGGGGTCACAGCAGCCCTCGCTGTGGAAAACGCAGTGGAGGAGGCCATCGAGAAAGGCCGCGATGTCTTCGTGGTGGGGGCCAGCGGCACCACCAAGCGCCGCCTGGAGAAGCTTGGTCTCTACAAAAAACTGCCCGCTGAACGCACCGGGCTGGACCGTCGCCTGGCCCTGCAGCAGGCCGTCAGCGCCATCGCTTAAAGCCATGGCTTGGCATCCCCACCTCTGGCACCCGATCACCCAGGTGGCGCGCAGCGACGCGCCGCAGCGGGTGGTGCGAGCCCAGGGTTCTCTGCTTCAACTCGAAGACGGCAGGGAACTGATCGATGCCATCAGCAGTTGGTGGGTCACCCTCCACGGCCACGCGGAACCCAGCATCGCCGAAGCCATCGGCCGCCAGGCCCAACAGCTGGAGCAGGTGATCTTTGCCAACTTCAGCCACAGCCCTGCCGAACAGCTCGCCAGCCGCCTCAGTGCCCTAACCGGTTTGGAGCGGCTCTTCTTCTCCGACAACGGCTCCAGCGCTGTCGAGGTGGCCCTCAAGATGGCCTGGCAGTGGTGGCGAAACCAAGGCAGTGAACGCCGCCAATTGATTGCCTTTGAAGGGGCTTATCACGGCGACACCTTTGGGGCGATGGCCGTCGGCGATCGCTCGGTCTTCACCGAAGCCTTCGAGGACTTGCTCTTCGATGTCACCCGGCTGCCCTGGCCTGCCACCCACTGGGGGGACGAGCAGGTGGAAGAGCGGGAAGCGGCCGCGCTGGCGGTCCTCAGCGAGGCCCTACAGACACCCACCGCGGCGCTGATCGTTGAGCCCCTGATCCAGGGGGCTGCGGGGATGCGCATGGTGCGCCCTCAATTTCTCAAGGCCGTCGCCGAACTGGTGCAATCCAGCGGTGCCCTGCTCATTGCCGATGAAGTGATGACAGGTTTCGGCCGCACCGGAGCGGTGTTTGCCTGCCAGCGGGCTGGCATCCAGCCAGACCTCGTGGCCCTCTCCAAGGGGCTCACCGGTGGCTTTCTTCCGATGGCCGTCACGATGGCCAGTGAGCGGATCTATGCCGGCTTCATCAGCGAGAGCGAACCCACCGCAACCTTCTTCCACGGCCACAGCTTCACCGCCAATCCCTTGGGCTGTGCCGCCGCCCTGGCCAGCCTGGATCTGCTCGAGGCCAACCCAGAGCGCTACAGCGGCTTTGAAGCGCGCCATCAACCGCACCTGACAGCCCTCTCAAACCACCCCAAGGTCCTGCACGCCCGTTGCACCGGCACCGTGGCCGCCTTCGAACTCGATGCCGGCGAGACCAGTTACTTGAACCCAATTGGCAAAACCGTCCAGCGCCACTGCATCGAGCAGGGCGTCTACCTCAGACCTCTGGGCAATGTCGTTTATCTGCTGCCACCGCTCTGCACGAGCGATGCACAACTGGAGCAGTGCTACGAAGCACTGCGGTCCTGCCTCGATCAGCTCTAGGCCGGAGGGAAGTAGCGAACCAAGGTGAAGACCCTGCTGCGCTGCGCGTTCAGGGCCTGCCGCATGTTCACGCCGCGCTGGTTGAGCAGCAGGTGATCAAAGCGCCGTCTGGGGATCGCCATCGGCATCACGATCGTGAACTGACTGTCCGGGCAGCGGGCTTCCTCTTCCGCCACGAACTGGGCAAAGGGATCGATCAAGGAGGCGAATGGACTCTCCAGCAAGCGCAACTCAAATTGGGGGGCATCACCCACAAGGCGGTGCCAGCGCTGCCGCAACGCCTCGAAGTCGTCGTTGGGTTCACAGAC
This sequence comes from Synechococcus sp. W4D4, assembly GCF_047716805.1. Lineage (NCBI taxonomy): Bacteria > Bacillati > Cyanobacteriota > Cyanophyceae > Synechococcales > Synechococcaceae > Synechococcus > Synechococcus sp. W4D4. The sequence goes on from NZ_CP180404.1 coordinate 1,206,713, forward strand.
CCAGACGCCAATGACGCGATCGGAGACCTGGGCGGCGTAGCGCAGGGCCTCCAGCGTGGGACGGCTCCAGGAGGCCAGCCAGACGATGCTCTGGTTCTCCAAGACGTCCTGGCGATCAGGCCAGGGGACTGAGCAATCCTCCCCGGGCTGCAGCTCGATCGCGTCATAGACCCGTTGGTAACGGCGCCGAATCCCGGCCAGTCCCCAAACCAGAAGGGGGAGGAGGAGCACCACGATCCAGGCCCCCTCATCAAATTTGCTCAGGACAATCACGGCAAACACCACGCCCGTCGTGATCGCCCCGAGGGCATTCATTGCCAGCCGGCCGCTCCAGCCCTTCCCTCGCCGCAGCCACCAATGCCTAACCAAGCCCGCCTGGGACAGGGTGAACGCCAGGAAGACACCCAAGGCATAGAGGTTGATGGCGACATTGGTGTTGCCGCGGCAGACCACGATCACCAGGGCCGAGACCAGCAGCAGCAGCCCAATGCCGTTCTGGAACACCAGGCGATCCCCCAGCCAGGCCATTTGACGCGGCAGATAGCGGTCTTTGGCCAGCAGCGCCGCCAAGCGCGGAAAACCGGAGAAGGCTGTGTTGGCCGCCAATCCCAAGATCAACAGCGTGCTGATCTGCAGGCACCAATAGAGGGGATTGCTGGGACCGAACACCCGCAGACCGATCTGGGCCAGAACGGTGCGGTCGGGGTTGGGGGCAATCCCGTACAAAAAGGCCAAGCCGCTGACGGCCAGAAACAGCAGGGCCAGCAACAACCCCATCACCATCAGCGTGCGCTGGGCCCGGCGGGCCGCGGGCTCACGGAAGACCTTCACGCCATTGGCGATCGCCTCAATGCCGGTCATGGCCGAACAGCCGGCACTGAAGGCCCGCAAAACCAGAAACAGGCCAAGGGGCTCCAGGGCGGCGACCGCCGGTGGTGCATCCGGGCGGAAGCCATGGGTCAACACCATGTTCTGCAGGCCCAAGAGGGCCAGCAGCGCCACCATCACCACAAAGGAGTAGGTGGGCAGGACAAACAGGCGGCCGGCTTCCTTGAGACCGCGCAGATTCGCCCAGCCCACCAGGGCTAAAAGCAGCAGCGACAGACTGGTTTCATGGGCGAGTAGGCCGGGCAGCAGGGAGCTCAGGGCCTGGGCCGCCGCCATCAAGCTCACCGCAGCGGTCAGGGTGTAATCCACCAGCAGCGCCGCCGCCGCCACCAGCCCGGCCCAGGCGCCGAGGTTCTCCCTGGCCACGACATAGGAACCACCGCCCTCGGGGTAGGCCTCGATCGCCTGCCTGTAGGAGAGCACCACGACCGCAATCAAGCCAACGATGCAGACCGTGATCGGCAGGGATAGCCCGAGGGCCGCACTGCCGGCCAGGAGCAAGACCCCAAGGGCAGCCTCGGTGGCATAGGCCACCGAGGAGAGGGCATCCGACGAGAGGATCGGCAGCGCAATCAGGCTGGGGAGACGCTGCGCGTCAGCCTCAGAGCGCGGCAGAGGACGCCCTAGAAGACGACGGGCAAAGGACAGCACCCCTGTGGCGTGCAACTGGCTTCACCATGGCCGGATCTGCGCTTGCTGGCATCCCACAACCCATGCCATGACAGAGGCACCCCATTGGGGGGAGTCCATGCGCACCAGCCTCAACGACCTTCTGGAACAACTGGTGCTGCGGGGTTGGGCCAAGCTTGACCTGCCATCCGGGGTTCCCAAAGTCACACCGGAGTGCCCCTGGTGGAGCATTGACCTGGGGCCCGTCACGACTGTTTCTCTCCACCCCTGGCCCGGCGGCCTATTGGAGTTCAGCATCTGCGTGCTGATCGATGCTGAGGACCACATCCAGTCCTACGAACTGGAATGCAATGCCATGCCCGTCCCCGTGGCCCTCATCAACTGGTGGGGAGGACTGGAGATTGCTCTGCTTCAGGGGGAAGCCCTGAAAGACCAGCTGATCGCCGCCTGGGACCAAGAGATCAGCGCTGGCGGCGAATTGCCTTAATCAGCCGAAGCGACGACGACCGTCGTTGAAGCTTGCAAAGCTCGTGACCTCACCCCGACGCTCCTGGGCAGAAGCGGTTTGGGCGAGCTTCCAGACGTTGCGGCTGATCCGCCGGGCACGCAGGCCACCACGCTCCACCTCAGCGCCGCCGGGGCGAGCTCCCATCAGATAGGTCACCTCAGCGGTGGAGAGGGGTGCGCCCGTTTGCAGAGCCAACTGGGTCAGCTCCAAGCGATGGCGCAGGGCCGAGACATCACAGGAACCGCCGTCCTCCGCCTCACTCCAAACCCAAGGCAGATCACCTTGGGCGGCGAGCTTCTGCATCAGGGTCATGCTGACGAGAGCCAGAGCCTGATCTGCGTTGAGATCACCGCCCTCTTGAACGGAAGCAGCGCCCTGGGCGGGCGCAGAAGAGGCAGAGCGCTTAGCAGCCACGGGCAGTCCTGCGGGGATGGCCGGACGGTACCGGCTCTCGCCCGCGGCGCAAGACCCCAGAGAAAAGCGGACATCAGCTGCGGCGCAACCAATCCGGGGCAAACCCAAACCAATCGCCGAGATCCCCTGGATCCTCTGGATCACCTCCCTCAAGCCAGCTCCGGGAAAACAGAGATCGGGCAGTAAGATCACCCCGCTCCTCCCGCTGGTCAGCTGAGGACCTCACCGCCGCTGAAGCGGCGCTGAACCAACTTCAGGGAGCACCCGACCCCTTGATCGAACGCAATCCCAGGCGACGCAGTTCATCGGTCCAGATCACTGGCACCGACCTGGGATTCAGCGGCAGTGGCACCTCGCTGGATGAGCTCCACCCATCGGCAGCCAGCTGCGTCATTACCACCGACAGCGAAGCGCGGCTGGTCAGTCAAGCCAGTGCGGTCGAATCGATCGAGCTGCGCACTTACGTTTTCCTCGATTCGCTTCAGCCCCAACTCGCCACCTATATGGGAACGGTGAGCCAGGGCTTTCTGCCCATTCCAGGCGACGCATGCCTCTGGCTGGAGGTTTCCCCGGGCATGGCCGTTCACCGGGTCACGGACATCGCCCTCAAGGCGAGCACGGTTCGGCTCGGCCAGATGATTGTCGAGCGGGCCTTCGGATCGCTCGCCCTCTATCACCGCGACCAGAGCAATGTGCTCCACTCCGGCGATGTGGTGCTCGAGGCGATCGGCAGCAGTGTCCATGAGCGAACCCGCTGCAGCGTGACCTGGACTGAAGTCATCCGGGCGATCACCCCGGACCACGCCGTGCTGATTAACCGTCAGAACCGGCGCGGCTCCATGATCCAGGCCGGCATGAGCATGTTCATCCTGGAGACCGAACCTGCCGGTTACGTCCTGCTGGCGGCCAACGAAGCCGAAAAGTCCAGCAACATCACGGTCGTTGACGTCAAAGCCGTGGGTGCCTTTGGCCGACTGACCCTGGCGGGCTGGGAAGGGGATGTGAACGAAGCAGCCGCCGCTGCCATGCGCGCGGTCGAACAAATCAACCTGCGCTCGGGCCGCTGAATTCAGGCCAAACCAAAGATCTCCTTTAAGCCTGGAGCCAAAGCGCGGGCAGCTTTGCCGCGGGAGCCCAATTTGTCCTTGAGGTGCTGGCCCATCTGGGCGTAGGTCAACCCTGCCTCACGCACCCAGAAGATCGGGTCATAGCCACCGCCTTGGCCCCGGGGGCTGGCGAGGATCTCACCGCGACAAATCCCCTGGGATTCGAGCACCGGGCGACCTTGCGGGTCTGACAGAACCATCGCACTGTTGAAGCTGCCGCTGCGGTAAGGGCTCGTGCCCAATTCCTTGAGCAGCCGTTGAATGCGTTCAGGGTCGCTCGCGGCGTAGCGCGCCGAATAGAGCCCAGGCGCACCACCGAGGGCATCCACCTCCAGGCCGGAATCGTCAGCCAAGGCCCATTGGCCCGTCAGCTGGGCCACGGCGCAAGCCTTCAAGCGAGCATTTTCCAGATAGGTCGTGCCAGTTTCTTCAACCTCCAGACCATCCGGCTGCTGACGGACCTCCAGGGCCACGGCGTCAAGCATCGACTGGATCTCGGCCACCTTGTAAGGGTTGCCACTGGCAATCACCAAGATCGGATGGGGAGTGCCAGGTCGCATCCAATAACGCCAGGGGACGCCATTGTGCCGTCAAAAGGGGTGAGGCAGGTTGGGTTGAACATTCCACCCCAGAAAAATCCAGGGGCACCTGCCTCAGTTGAACCGTAGGGAGACTCCCTTGGCCCTGCAAGAGCCTTATTGCCGGATATGTGAAGCCGTGAACAGCTTGAGACCTCACCCCTAGCGTCAAGAATCGGCGCCTCTGAGCGGGTTCATCAATGGATACCAGCCTGGTTCTCCAGAACCTGTTTACCCCCCCCGTCCTGTTCTTCTTTCTGGGCGTTCTCGCCGTGTTGCTGGGCTCGGATCTTGAGATTCCAGCGCCACTGCCGAAGCTCTTTTCGCTCTATCTCTTGCTGGCCATCGGCTTTAAAGGCGGCCTCGAACTACAGCACAGCGGCATCAGTGGTCAGGTCCTCCCGACGATTGGCGCGGCGGTCTTGATGTCGCTCGCCGTCCCCCTCTATTCCTATGGGGTCTTGCGCTGGAAGCTGGACAGCTTCAATGCGGCTGCGATCGCCGGGACCTATGGCTCAATTTCGGCGGTGACCTTCATTACGGCCGAAAGCTTCCTGGAAACCCAACAGCTGCAGCACGACGGGTTCATGGTGGCGGCGTTGGCCCTCATGGAATCGCCGGCGATCATTGTTGGGCTTCTGCTTGTGAAGCTGGCAGGGCCACAGCAACGTCCCAACGACGGGGGGATGCGATGGGGGGCGGTGCTGCACGAAGCGCTGCTGAATGGATCGGTTTACTTGTTGATCGGCAGCTTGTTGGTGGGTTTCCTTAGCGCCTCCCAGAGTCCAAGCAGTGTCGAAAAAATGCTGCCCTTCACCGACCAATTGTTCTACGGAGCCCTGAGCTTTTTCCTGCTGGACATGGGCATCGTTGCCGCCCAACGCATCCGCGAGCTGAAGGAAGTCGGAGGCTTTCTGATCGGCTTTGCCGTGCTGATGCCACTGTTTAACGCCGCCCTGGGCACCTTGATTGCCAAAGGATTAGGGCTAGGTCCAGGCAATGCTCTGCTGTTTGTGGTGCTTTGCGCGAGCGCCTCCTACATCGCGGTACCAGCGGCGATGCGGATGACGGTGCCGGAAGCCAACCCCAGCTTCTACATCTCCACGGCCCTGGGATTGACCTTTCCCTTCAACATCCTGATCGGGATCCCGCTCTACATGGCCCTGATCAATAAGGTCCTCCCTGCCGCCAGCTGAGCCGATGAAACGTCTCGATTTAATCGTCAGCGAGCGCGAGCTCGAGGCCATCCTCAAGGCGATCGACGGGGCGGGGTCCCCGGGTTACACGGTGATGAAACACGTCACAGGCAAGGGGCCCCATGGCGCTGTCTCCGAGTCAATGGACTTCAGCGGCCTTGGGGCCAATGCCCATGTCGTCGTTTTTTGCGAATCCGACATCGCTGAAGGACTGCGATCCGCACTCAGGCCACTGCTGGATTACTACGGCGGGGTGGGCTATCTCTCTGAGGCGGAATCGCTCTAGCTGCAGTGCTTTTGGAGACCTCAAGCGCGCTCTGCTCAGTCAGCTTCAGAAGCATCTCCAAAGTTTTGTGATGCACTGATCAGCCCCGCTTATCTGACACTGCTGTGACGGTGATCGTGATTGTCGACCAAATGTCTTGACTTACGGATCGTTGCCGAAGCAAGGTTGCTGGCGAACATTCCACCCCTCCTCCAGGAGCAGGTAATGGCTAACGAAACCATGGGCATCGCCCTCGGCATGATCGAGACCCGGGGTCTGGTCCCCGCGATCGAAGCCGCTGACGCCATGACCAAGGCAGCCGAAGTGCGCCTGATTGGTCGCGAATTCGTGGGCGGCGGTTACGTCACCGTTCTGGTCCGCGGCGAAACCGGTGCTGTGAACGCAGCCGTTCGCGCTGGCGCCGATGCATGCGAGCGCGTGGGTGATGGCCTGGTTGCCGCCCACATCATTGCCCGTCCCCACCGTGAAGTGGAGCCTGCTCTGAACAGCAGCGCCGGCTTCGTTGGTTCGAAGGATTGAGGCCTGAGTTAGGCCAGTGATGGCCACTCATCCCTCTGACTTATTTCCCTCGACCCACTCGGAGACTCTCCATGGCTAAGAAGTACGACGCTGGGGTTAAGGAGTACCGCGACACGTATTGGACTCCTGATTACGTACCCCTCGACACCGACCTGCTGGCTTGCTTCAAGTGCACCGGCCAGGAAGGCGTCCCCAAGGAAGAAGTTGCCGCTGCTGTGGCCGCTGAATCCTCCACCGGCACCTGGTCCACTGTGTGGTCCGAGCTCCTCACCGACCTCGACTTCTACAAAGGCCGTTGCTACCGCATCGAAGACGTTCCTGGCGACAAGGAAGCCTTCTATGCCTTCATTGCCTACCCCCTCGATCTGTTCGAAGAGGGTTCTGTCACCAACGTTCTGACCTCCCTGGTTGGCAACGTCTTCGGTTTCAAGGCTCTGCGCCACCTGCGTCTGGAAGACATCCGCTTCCCGATGGCGTTCATCAAGACCTGCATGGGTCCCCCGAACGGCATCCAGGTCGAGCGCGACCGTATGAACAAGTACGGCCGTCCCCTGCTGGGTTGCACCATCAAGCCGAAGCTCGGCCTGAGCGGTAAGAACTACGGCCGGGTTGTGTATGAATGCCTCCGCGGTGGTCTCGACTTCACCAAGGACGACGAAAACATCAACTCTCAGCCCTTCCAGCGCTGGCAGAACCGTTTCGAGTTCGTTGCCGAAGCTGTGAAGTCCGCTGAACAGGAGACCGGCGAGCGTAAGGGTCACTACCTGAACTGCACCGCCGCCACCCCTGAGCAGATGTACGAGCGGGCCGAGTTCGCCAAGGAACTCGGGCAGCCGATCATCATGCACGACTACATCACTGGTGGCTTCACCGCTAACACCGGTCTGTCCCACTGGTGCCGTAAGAACGGCATCCTGCTTCACATCCACCGCGCCATGCACGCGGTGATCGACCGTCACCCCAAGCACGGCATCCACTTCCGCGTTCTCGCCAAGTGCCTGCGTCTCTCCGGTGGTGACCAGCTCCACACCGGCACCGTGGTCGGCAAGCTCGAGGGCGACCGTCAGTCCACCCTCGGCTACATCGACCAGCTGCGCGAATCCTTCGTTCCCGAAGATCGCAGCCGCGGTAACTTCTTCGACCAGGATTGGGGCTCCATGGGCGGCGTGTTCGCCGTGGCCTCTGGCGGTATCCACGTCTGGCACATGCCAGCCCTGGTGAGCATCTTCGGCGACGACTCGGTGCTCCAGTTCGGTGGTGGTACCCACGGTCACCCCTGGGGTTCTGCTGCTGGTGCTGCCGCTAACCGTGTGGCACTGGAAGCCTGCGTTAAAGCCCGTAACGCCGGTCGCGAGATTGAGCGCGAAGGCCGCGACATCCTCATGGAAGCCGCGAAGCACAGCCCTGAGCTGGCCATCGCCCTCGAGACCTGGAAGGAAATCAAGTTCGAGTTCGACACCGTCGACAAGCTCGACGTCAACTGATTTCGAAACGATTGGGTATGGGAGTCAACTTCAGTTGGCTCCATCCCATTCAGTGATCGGAACAGGACATCGAACCAAATCAAGGTTCATTCATTCCATCCATCTCAAGGAACCCCATGCCTTTCAAGAGCACCGTGGGTGACTACCAAACAGTCGCCACCCTGGAGACCTTCGGCTTCCTCCCGCCGATGACCCAGGACGAGATCTACGACCAGATCGCGTACATCATTGCCCAGGGTTGGAGCCCGCTCGTTGAGCACGTCCATCCCAGCCGCTCCATGGCCACCTACTGGTCTTACTGGAAGCTGCCCTTCTTCGGTGAGAAGGATCTGAGCGTCATCGTGAACGAGCTCGAAGCTTGCCACCGCGCTTACCCCGACCACCACGTGCGCCTCGTGGGCTACGACGCCTACACCCAAAGCCAAGGCGCTTGCTTCGTGGTGTTCGAAGGCCGCTGATTCAGCGCCTTCATCAAGTTGTGGTCTCGAGTTCTCTCGAGACCACTCCTTCTTCTACTCATTAACTGTCTGATTGCGGATTTCCGTTCTCAGATTCCACGCATTACTGCGCTGGGTTGAATGTGATCAACCAGCCCACTGATGCCATCCAGTCATTCCATACACCGGGCGGACATGGCCACTAAATCGAGTCGCGAAGCAGCCCTGGAGCGCCGCAAGGCCCTCACTGATGGCGGCAAGAAAGCCTCCGGCCGCTATGGCAGCGGTGGCGGCCGTGTTCGCAGCGCCTCTGATGCCCGCCCGACCCGGACCAACGCTGCACCCAGCAGCGCTCCCCGTGCAGCCGCAGCTGAAGCTCCTGCTGCTGCCCATGCACCCGCTCGGCAGCTGTCAGCACCCAGCAGCTCCCACCGCTCCTCCCCCGGCAAGCGGGTCTCCAACCCCAGTCGCGACCTGGTTCTGTCCCGCCGAGAGGCCATGACCCGCGGTGGCAAGCGCGCAGATACCTCCAAAGACCGCACCCGCACCGACCTCGCCAAGGAAGCCCCGAAGGCAGTGGCAGCTTCGGCTGCGGAGCACAAGTGCAAGTGCGAAGAGAAGAAGAGCGATACCACCCAATCCCGTTCTGCCACCCTGTCGCTCTCCAGCGAGCGGGCCTCCGCGGGCTCGAGTCGCGCTAGCTCTGAACGCCGGGCAGCCTCCCGCAAGGGAACCGCTCAGCACAACGCCAGCCGCGCCGTGGTGCTGGCTCGCCGCGAAGCACTGAGCAAGCGCGGTAAGTCCGCCAGCAACGCCACCAAAACCGGTGCAGCTGCTGTTGCACGTCAGATCAACCCGGATCTGAGCGCCCGTGAACTGGCTCAAAAAGTCCGAGAACTGAAGAGCAAAACCGGTTCCGCAGGCAGCGCCCGCAATAGCGGAACCCGCCCGAGTGGCCCCAACCGTCATGGCGCCAAGCAAGCCGCGGCTGCCGACGCCGCTTGGAAGGTAGGGGCCAGCGAAACCCTCTCGGGTCAAACCGTCACCGGCACCCAAGCGAACCGTTCGGTGAAGACCACCGGGAACGAAGCTGCCACCTGTCGCTCAATCACCGGTACCGAATATCTCGGTGCGGAGGTCTTCCAAACCTTCTGCGGCGGACAACCGGCCAGCAGCAATCAGCCGGCCAAGGTCCGCGTTACCGCCACCAGCCATGGCAACCGTGTGACCGGCAACGAAGTCGGCCGCAGTGAGAAGGTCACCGGCGATGAGCCAGGCACCTGTAAGACCGTGACCGGCACCGAGTACATCTCGGCGAACCAGTCCAGTTCCTACTGCGGCGATGTGAATCCTTCCGTCCGCAAGGTCGGCCGCAGCCAGACCCAAGGTGGCCAGGCTGTAAGCGGCGTCATGGTGGGCCGCAGCGAGCGCGTCACCGGTGATGAGGCCGGTTCCGGACGCAACCTGACGGGCGACCAATACCTCGGCTCTGATGCCAGCGTCGCTGGTCGCGCTGCCACCAAGGTCAGCAGCCAGAACACCCTCCGCGGCACCGGTGTGACCGGCACCGCCGTGGGTCGCAGCAAGCAAGTCACCGGAGACGAGCCCGGAAGCTGCCGCAACGTCACCGGCGATGAGTACATCGGCAGTGAGCAGTTCGACGGTTTCTGCGGCGCTCGCCCTGCGCCTGAAGCCGCGAAGGTGGGCTTCAGCATTACCAACCGGAACCAGGTGGTCAGCGGCAGTCGCACCGGCCGTTCCGAAAAAGTGACTGGCGATGAACCCGGCAGCTGCAAGGTCGTGACCGGCACCCCCTACGCCGGCCTCGAGCAGGCTGGTGATTTCTGCAACACCACAGCCGTCCGCGCGGTGCGTGAGCGAACCCCCGTCCGCAACTCCAACCGCATGACCGGGATTCAACCCGGTATCGGTGGTGCGATGACCGGAGCAGAGCGAGGCGCATGCGAAGACGTCACCGGGACCCCCTACGTCGGTGCCGACCAACAAGCAAGTGCCTGCGGCACCGCACCCAGCCGTGATGCTGACTTTCCCCAGGCCCTCAATGGTGCCGCTTGGCAGGAATTCAGCGTTCAATCCCCCGCCCGCGCCGCTCAGGAAGAGCGTGAGAGCACCGGTCGCGTGACCGGCAGCACCTACGAGCAAGGCGGACGCATTACGGGCCCTTTCGACATGGCCAGCGGCAAGATCACCGGCACTGAACAGTTCCGCTTCGATCGCCGCTCTAGCCAGCGCCTGGCCCAGGCCCAAGAGCCCGTGGCCATCGCTGCCCAGGAAGCCCCGCTGTCCCGCGTGACCGGCGAGGGTTCGGGCACCAAAATCACCGGCGACGACTGGGACCGTGGTGATCGTGTCACCGGCACCGAAGGTCGCTCGGCCCGACGCCGGAACCCCACCCGCGTGGGCCCCATGAGTGCCATGCCCGGTGTTCAGCCCAAGCGCAACGACGAAGTCCCCGCCCCGAACAACAAGGTGACTGGCTCCAGCGGCAGCACCGATCAGGGTTCTCTGATCACGGTCTCCGGCGGCGCCCGGGGCTGAGGAGCACTTCGTAATGCCCCAGCGTTCCGCCAAAAACGAGCGGCCGCTAGCCCCTACGGCCCCCAGCCGCCGCCAACGCGGTGCTGGGGACCAGGTCTCGGTCAGCCCAGCGGACAATCCCGCTGAGCTCAACCCAAGCAGCGCCTTCAGCAAGGTTCTGCGCCAGCGTGAATTAGCGAACGCCTCCCGCACTCCCAGCGGGGCCTCACGCCCAAGCGGTCCAAGGGCCAAAAAGGCATCCATTGCAGCGACCAACACCAAATTGGGCAGCGCGCGCAGAGTTCGTCCTGTTGCGACCCAGGTCGTTCTGGACCGTCGCTCCAGCGGGCCGGTCAGTTCCGGTGGCTTGCATCCTCTGAGCAACGGCCAGGCCAATGCCGCTCTACGGGCCTACGAGGAACAGACCCTTGGCTCTTTTGATCGGATCGTTCCAGTCCTGAAGCGTCTTTCAGCGCTGCAGCACGACAACAATTTTGTTGAGCAGGCCCAGAGGCTGGCTCTAGCGGAACTGGGCCATGAATTGCCCCAGCCAATCCTTGAGACCGCATGGACCAGCCAGCTGGACATGCGCACGCTCTTCGCTTGGTGCGTGTTCGAGGCCTATGAGCAGGCCAGCCTCTCGTTCTTCAACGACGATCCGCTTGCTGCCCAGTCCGGCAGCAGCGATGCCGAAGCCTTCAACGCCTTTTTGTTGGAGTGCGGCTTCCATCTGTTGGATGTCACCCCTTGCGCCGATGGTCGCCTGGCCCATGCCATCGCCTACGCCCTGAGACTGCCCTTCAGTTCCGTGCGCCGCCGATCCCACGCCGGTGCGATGTTCGATGTCGAAAACACCGTCAACCGCTGGGTCAAGACCGAGCACCGGCGCTACCGCGAAGGACTGCCCAATCCAGCGCACTCCGACACCCGTTACCTGAAGACGGTCGTTTATCACTTCAGTTCGAAAGATCCCTGCCACGAGGGCTGCGCTGCCCATGGCAGCGACGACACCGCCGCCGCCGCCCAGGGGCTGCAACGTCTGCAGGACTTCCAACAAGCTGTCGAGAACAGCTTCTGCTGCGGGGCCTCCGTCGATCTGTTGTTGATCGGCATGGACACAGACACCGATGCCATTCGTGTCCACGTTCCCGGCGCCGACGGCAGCACCAACCTGGAGAGCTGGCTCGATGCCCGCGACGTCTATGAGGCGACCCGGGGCATGCGTGCGGACCAGGCCCGGGACGAGGTCGAGAAGCAGGTCAGCTCCGCTGCAGCCGGAAGCCCGGATCAGGGCATGGTCAAGCTCATCAGCCGGCTGATCGAAAACAACTTGTCCCAAATTGACTACGTCCGCCAGTATCACGGCGGCAACTACAGCGATTTCGGCCATGCCGAACGCTTCATTGGGGTTGGCATCGGGTTCAAGGAGATCCACCTCCGCAACCTGACCTACTTCGCCTACATGGACACCGTTGAAGAGGGTGCTCCCGATCTCGATGTCGGGGTCAAGATCTTCAAGGGCCTGAACGTCTCTCGCGGTCTACCGATTCCGGTCGTGCTGCGCTTCGACTACCACGGCGCTGTTCCCGGTGCGCGCGAGCGCGCTATCCAACACTGCGAGCGGGTCAAGGCTGCAATCGAGGCCCGTTACCGCGAACTCTGTGAGCAGGGGCTTCTGCACACCCTGCTCACCGTGCGGGATCGGGATCGGCACGTGCCAGCCGAAACCGTAAGTTCCTCAATCACGTTCAACACAGGAGGGGGGCACTGAGATGTTGATCTGCAAAGTGGTGAAGCCACTGGTTTCAACCAACCGCATCGCGGACTTCCAGCACAAGCACCTTCAGGTGGTGCTTGATGGCAGTACCCAAAAGGTTGCCGTCGATGCCGTCGGCGCCATCCCCGGAGATTGGGTGATCTGCGTCGGCAGCTCCGCTGCCCGTGAGGCAGCGGGAAGTAAGTCCTATCCCAGCGATCTCACGATCGTCGGGATCATTGACCACTGGGATCCTGAGGCTGGCAAGGAGATGGCGGCAGGCAAACCCCAAGGGGGTGCCAAGTAATGGAAATCATGCAGGTGATGGGATCGATGGTCTGCACCCAACGGGTGGAGGGCTTTGCGCACCAGAACCTGCGGATTTTGCGCAGCTCCAAAGGCAAATTGAGCGTGGCCACCGATCCAGTGGGCGCCTCCCCCGGCAACTGGGTGTTCACCGCGAGCGGCTCCGCTGCTCGCCACGCCACGGGCAACGCCAGCCTGTTCACCGATCTGACGATCGGCGGCATCATCGACCACTGGTCGCCCGACGGCTAAGGAGCAGTTCGTTCCTCCCAGCCAGCCTGGGTCCATTCCGTTCAAACCAGCGACCATCCACCGGGCTTAGCCCATCACCGTCATGGCCACTCCACGATCCCGAGCCACCAACACTTCGGCTAGCGCCAAGTCCAGCGTTAAACCCGCTGCCGCAAAGCCAGCTGCCGAGACCACTCTGGTGACCGCGATTCCAGCAGCGGCGGCCAAGGCCACCACCCCTGCTCCCGTGGCGGCCTCTGCCCCCGTGACGGTGACAGCCAAGACGGTCGCCTCGACCCCTGCGAAAACAACGGCCAGCTCGGCAGCCAAGGCTGCTCCGGCCGCGCGTCGCACCACCCGTGCTGCGACCTCTCGCTCCTCTGCCTCCGGCTCAGGCTCCGGCGGCAATCGCTCCACCCCCTCCACTCGCACCTCCCCCATGGCTTCTTCCGTTCAAGGCATCGCTCTCGGCATGATCGAGACCCGCGGTCTGGTGCCCGCGATCGAGGCCGCTGATGCCATGACCAAGGCAGCCGAAGTCACTCTGATCGCTCGCGAGTTCGTTGGTGGCGGCTACGTCACCGTTCTGGTGCGCGGTGAGACCGGTGCTGTGAATGCTGCCGTCCGCGCTGGCGCCGATGCCTGCGAGCGGGTGGGTGATGGACTGGTGGCAGCCCACATCATTGCCCGCCCCCACTCCGAAGTGGAGCCCGCCCTGGTCAGCACCAACAACCGCCGGGCCTGATGACCATGGACGCCGTCCATCCGCGCGTCCTGGGTTTTCTGGGGCGTGCCCTCAGCCTTGAGCTGACCGCTGTTCAGCAGTACATGACCCAGGCCTCCCTCGTGGGGCTCTGGGGTGATGCCGCATCATCCGAACGGTTCCGAGAGGAAACGGTCGAAGAGATGCAGCACGCTGAACGAATTGTGCAGCAGATGCTCTCGCTTGGCGTGGCACCGGCCGCCTCACAGCTGCAGCCGGTGACCCATGCCAGCGATTTGGTCGGACTGCTTGAGCAGAACGCCGATCTGGAGCAGCAACTCGTCAGCCACTACGACGAAGCCGTTCGCTTCTGTCGCCTGGTGAATGACCAGAACAACGCTGAATTCTTCCAGTCCCTGCTGGAGGACGAGCAGCACCACATGCGTGACCTTGAAAGCTGGCTCAACGAGCTCGGTGGTCGCCGTCCCCGCGGTTATGGCCGTTACGGCTCCCGCCGCCGTGGGTCCCTGCAAGACCGCGCCTCGTTCTGAGTCGATTCAGCGCTTCGCAGTCCGACCAATTTGGATCAGAAGCGCTTAGATTCCGCCGCCGAAGCCGCTTTCGGCGGCCCAATTCTTAAACCGTTTGAGCGCTGCTCTTCCCCTTCCCCTGCAACTGATCTGGCTGATCCCGCTGTACGGGTTCAGCGGGATGCTCCTGTCGTTGCCCTGGGCGACTGGCTGGATTAAGCGGAACGGCCCTCGGCCTGCGGCTTACCTCAATCTTCTCGTCACCCTGCTAGCGGTGATCCACGGCAGCGTCGTGATCAGCTCGGTCTACGAGATCGGTCCCCAGCATGTCGATCTGGCTTGGTTTCAAGCCGCTGACCTGGACCTGCGCATTGGCTTCGATCTCTCGCTGACGAACCTCGCGGCATTGGAGTTCGTCGCGACGATGAGCCTGATCTGCCAGGTCTATGCGCTGGGCTACCTCGATAAAGAGTGGTCCCTGGCCCGCTTCTACGCCCTGATTGGCTTCTTTGAAGGGGCCATGAGCGGGGTGGTGCTCAGCAGCAACCTTTTTATGAGCTATTTCCTGCTGGAGATGCTCACCCTCTCCACCTACCTGCTGGTGGGGTTCTGGTACGCCCAGCCCCTGGTCGTGACCGCCGCCCGCGACGCCTTCCTGACCAAGCGCGTTGGAGATGTTCTGCTGCTGATGGGGGTGGTCGCACTCTCGGCCTTTGCAGGCTCGATGGAGTTCACCGACCTCTACGACTGGGCCGGCAACCTCAAAGGAACGGGTGCCCTCGGACCGGTCGGCATCAGCCTGCTGGGCCTGGGACTAATCGCAGGTCCGATGGGCAAATGTGCCCAATTCCCAATGCACCTCTGGCTCGATGAAGCCATGGAGGGACCAAACCCGGCCTCGATCCTGAGGAATTCCGTCGTGGTGACCTGCGGCGCGATTGTGCTGATGAAGCTGATGCCGATCGTTCGGCTCTCTCCGGTCGCAACAGACGTCTTATTGGCGGTGGGAGCGATCAGTGCCATCGGCGGAGCGCTGGTCTCCCTGGCCCAGGTCGACCTCAAACGCGCCTTCAGTTATTCGACAACCTCCTATCTAGGTCTCGTCTTCATCGCGATCGCCCTCCAGCTGCCAGGCATTGCCCTGCTCTTGCTCTTTGCCCATGGCCTGGCCCGGGCGCTGCAGTTCATGGGCGTTGGAAGCATCATCGCCACCACCAACTGTCAGGACCTGACCGAACTAGGCGGCATTGGCACCCGCATGCCAGCCACGTCCTTGGCCTTCATCATCGGCAGCGCCGGTGTGGTCGGACTCCTGCCCCTGGGTTCCTTCTGGTGCTACGGCTTGATGGTCAACAGCCTCCAGGACAGCGCCCCGGGCTTTGCGGTGGTTTTCTTGCTCACCAACCTGCTGACAGCCACGAACTCCACCCGGGTCTATCGCTCCCTGTTCCTTGGCCAGCCTCTGCCGAAGACCAAGCGTGCACCTGAGGTCAATTGGTTGATGGCCCTGCCAATGGTCAGCCTGAGCGTGATCGTGCTACTGCTGCCCGCGATGATGCAGCGCATCGATCCCGTACCAGGGATCGCCTCCTTCAGTATTCCGGTGGGCGTTGCGGTCTCGGTCTCCGGACTGATCGGCGTGGTGATTGGAGCCCTGATTCCCCTTGATCAGTTCTGGTCCCGCTCAACGACACCTTGGGTACGAACCCTGCAGGACCTGCTGGCCTACGACTTCTACACACCGGAGATCTACAACCGCACGGTGGTGAGCCTGGTGGCCAACTTGGCGCAATTCACCCGCTGGTTTGATCTGAACGTGGTCAAAGGGATGGCCGATGGTGTGGGTCGCCTCTCGATGGCAACGGCCAACGGACTGAAGCTCAGTGTCAGCGGCCAGATGCAGAGCTACGTGCTCACAGTCCTTGTGGCCATCGTCTTGCTGCTCGGTGTTCTGCAGATCGGACGGGGTGGTTGATCGATGTTGCTGAGTTCTCTCCTTCTGATCCCCTTCCTGGGTGCCGCCGCCCTGCTGCTCTGGCCTGGGGAACAAGCCCTGGGGCGGCTTCGTCTCATCACGATCGCAATCCTGGTGATCCAGCTGGTCGCCAGCCTGGCCATCACCGTCCAGTTCGATCCCAGCATTCCCGGAATGCAGCTGCAGGAATTCCACAGCTGGCTGCCTGGAATTGGCCTGGATTATTCCCTCGGGATCGACGGCCTCTCCCTGCCCTTGGTGCTGATCAACGCAGCACTGACCTTGGTGTCAGCGATCATCACCCGCGACATCGACCGGAGACCGCGGATTTACTTCGCGATGCTGCTGCTGATCACCGGGGCTGTGAACGGGGCCTTCATCGCCGACAACCTGCTGCTGTTCTTCCTCTTCTATGAGCTGGAACTCATTCCGCTTTGGCTGTTGATCTCCGTTTGGGGAGGTGCCAACAAGTCCTACGCCGCGACCAAGTTCCTGATCTTCACGGCCATCTCCGGGATGCTGATCCTGGGGGCGTTCCTTGGATTGGCCCTGCTGACCGGCAGCGTGGACTTCAGCATCACCCCGGTCCTGTCCGATCGCTTAGCCATGGGCGGGCAGATCGTTCTGCTGGTGGCCATCCTGCTGGGCTTTGGCATCAAGATCCCGCTGGTGCCGCTGCACAACTGGCTCCCCGATGCCCACACCCAGGCGGCGACCCCCGTCTCGGTTCTGCTGGCCGGTGTTCTCCTGAAGCTCGGCACCTATGGCCTGCTGCGCTTCGGGCTGCAACTCTTCCCGGAAGCCTGGGCTGAACTGGCCCCTGGCCTGGCCATCTGGGCAGCGATCTCGGTGCTCTATGGCTCCCTGGCGGCCATTGCCCAGACCGACATGAAGCGAATGGTGGCCTTCAGCTCCGTCGGCCACATGGGCTATGTGCTCTTGGCCGCCGCGGCCAACACCCCCATCAGCCTGCTGGGGGCTGTCTTCCAGATGGTCGCCCATGGTCTGATCTCGGCACTGCTGTTTCTCTTGGTGGGGATCGTCTATCGCAAGACCGGCACCCGGGATCTCAAGGTGCTCCATGGTTTGTTGAGCCCAGAGAAGGGACTGCCCCTGACCGGAACCCTGATGATCCTGGCGGTGATGGCCAGTGCTGGACTGCCTGGGATGGCCGGATTCATCTCCGAGTTCCTGGTCTTCCGGGGCAGCATTGCCGCCTTCCCCGTTGCCACCCTGCTCTCGATGGTGGGATCGGGTCTAACGGCGGTCTACTTCCTCCTTCTGGTGAACCGCGCCTTCTTTGGCCGCCTGTCCATTACGCCTGACAGCGAAGATGCAATCAAGGACGCACGTCTGGACGTCCAACTGGCCCCGGTGGCCCCCCGGGAGACCTACCCGGCCATTGCCCTTGCCGCAGCCATTGTTGGGCTGGGTCTCCTACCGTTTGGCCTCAGTTATCTGAGCGAGACCTCAATCACCGCCTTGGCCCTGCAATCGATGGGAGTGAGCTGAGATGCCCGTTATTCCTGCCGAGCTGGTTCACAGCAACCCCGGCCTCGACACCGACCAGATCATCGCCAAGCTCATTGGCGGTGAGACCTTGCTAACCGATACCCCCGATCACCTGATCGAGGTGGTCGATGTGCTCGAGAGCTATGGCGAGGTGCTCGATGCCTACAGCAAAAATTTGATCTTCCAGGGGGAGCATCAGTTCCTCAATCCATTCCCGATCTTCAAGTATCTCGACGGGGACCTCAGCCCGGCGAAGATCTGGCGCCACCTCAACCACGACAGGATCAACTTCGAGTACGCCGAGTACTGCATGAAGGGGATGCTCTGGCATGCCACCGGTGGAATGGATGCCTACTTCGACAGTGAGGCCTTCAAGGACAACTGCAAGGCGATCATTGCCACCAAGCGTCGCCGCGATCCGCTGCTCGCCATCCTGCATCCGCTCTTCCCAGACTTCCTGAGCGAATTGATCCGCAATGCCGCCACAACCCATGCGCTGGGTCAGTTCTGGCGGGTGATGAGCGATCTATTTATCGATTTGGCCAAGGCTGAACGCTCCGCTCAAGTGCGCTCGATACCCGATGTCGTCGACTTCATCAAACAGGGGCTGGTGGCCGCCGCCGCAAACCCCATCGAATACGGAGTGATGATCGGCGGACAGAAGTTCTGGGTCCTTCCGCCCGAGGCCAAGCTGACCTTCCTCGTGGATGTGGCTGTTCCCTACGTCGAGGCGGTCTTCCTGCGGGGGATGCCCTTCCTTGGGACCGTCAGTTACAACGCCCAGGCCCAGCAAATCTCCCCCGATCAGGCGACCTTCACCTACGGCGCCCTCTACGCCGATCCACTGCCGACGATGGGTGCCGGTGTTCCCCCCAGCCTGCTGATGCAGGACATGTATCGCCATCTGCCGCATCGCTTGCACCAGTGGTATCTAGAGCGCACCCGCGGCGAAGGGGACGTGCGCGAAAAGATCTGCCGCAGCTTCCAGAAGTCGATGTTCTGCGTGACCAACGCCGCCATCAGCGGCACCATGCCCCACCCCTTGGACACCACCAACCCCGAGGAGCAGGAGGCCAACCGCGCCTATGCAGCCTCCTGGGCTGCTCGACTCGTCATCGGCCGGACCGATTGCCTCGCGGCCTAGGGTCAAAGAATGGATCAACTCTGGAATCCCCGGCCCAGGCCCGATCGTGTCGAGTGGTTGGAGCGTCGGATCGAATTTGAGGACTACGCGGCCAACCGAGCTTTTCTGGATCGCCTGAACGACTTCTGCGAAAAGGAGGGGCGCTACCCCGACATCAGTTTCGGACGTACATACGTGAACATCACCCTGCGGCCCGAGGAGGAGAAGGCCAGCATCGGCGAGGCTGACCATGTGTTTGCCGCTGCCATCGATGGCCTCGTCTGAGCAGCCCGACAACACGCCAGTTGATCTTCAGGCCGCCTACGAAGGGGCTGAGGTCCAGGGAGTTCTGGATCAACTCGACCAAGAGCTGATCGGACTCAAACCGGTCAAAACCCGGATCCGTGAAATTGCTGCCCTGCTGGTGGTGGACCGGGCCCGCAAGCAAGTGGGCCTCTCCACCACGGCCCCAAGCCTGCACATGTCCTTTACGGGCCGGCCAGGAACGGGCAAGACAACCGTGGCCGAGCGGATGTCGCAAATCCTGCACAAGCTTGGGTACGTGCGCAAAGGCCATGTGGTCACCGCCACCCGTGACGACCTGGTGGGGCAATACATCGGCCATACCGCTCCGAAGACCCGGGAGATGCTGAAAAAGGCGATGGGCGGGGTGTTGTTTATCGATGAGGCCTACTACCTCTATCGCCCCGAAAACGAACGGGACTACGGAGCAGAGGCGATCGAGATCCTGCTCCAGGTGATGGAGAACAACCGTGATGACCTGGTGGTCATCTTTGCGGGCTACAAGGAGCGGATGGATGTTTTCTACCAAAGCAATCCAGGCCTCTCCTCCAGGGTCGCCAATCACATCGACTTCCCGGATTACAGCGCCGCGGAGCTATCAGCGATTGCCCGGCTGATCCTGGCGGAGGAGAACTACCGCTTCAGCGATGAAGCCCTTGCGGCCTTCACGGATTACATCGATCGGCGGATGCAATTGCCGTTCTTTGCCAATGCCCGCTCCATCCGCAATGCGATCGATCGTGCTCGGATGCGCCAAGCCAATCGCCTGTTCAATGTGATGAACAGCAGTCAGCTCACCAAACTGGATCTGATGACCTTGGAGGCCGAAGACATCACCGCCAGCCGAGTCTTTTCCGGCGAGGTCGAAGGTCTGGACCCCAGTGAACCCATCACCGGCTGAGTCCTAACGCGTGCGGCGACGGGAATCGATCTGCAGCAGATCCCGCACCTGCTGAACCTGGCGGCCCAACTGGGGGTCAGCTCCCAGTTTCTTCTCGGTTTGCTCAACGGCGTACATCACAGTTGAGTGATCCTTACCGCCAAAGGCATCGCCAATGCGGGGAAGGGAGAGGTTGGTGCCTTGGCGCATCAGATACATCCCCACCTGGCGCGCTTGGCTGACGGCCCGTTTGCGGCTCGCGCTCTTCATCTCATCCACTCCAACCCCGAACACCTCGGCGACCTTGCTGAGCACTTGATCGGGAGTGACCTCCACTTCGACGCCAGCGGGTTCGAGCATCGGGGCGACCGATTCCACGGTCATCGGCAAACCAGTGATCGAAGCGAAGGCCACCGCACGTGTCAGGGCACCCTCCAGCTCACGGATGTTCGAGGTGAAGCGACCCGCCAGGTATTGGATCAAGTCCCTAGGCAGGCTGACCCGCTCGTGCTCGGCTTTCTTGTGAAGAATCGCCATCCGCGTTTCCAGGTCGGGCGTCTGGATGTCGGCGATCAGGCCCATGGAGAAGCGTGAGATCAAGCGCTCCTGCAAACGGGGGATCTGACTGGGGGGGCGATCACTGGCAATCACGATCTGACGCCCGGCCTCATGCAGGGCGTTGAAGGTGTGGAAGAACTCCTCTTGGGTGTATTCCTTGCCCTCGATGAACTGGATGTCGTCCACCAGGATCAGATCGGCGGCCCGATAACGGTCCCGAAATTTCTGCATGCCGTCCTTGCGGATGGCCTGGATCAGGTCGTTGGTGAAGGTCTCGGTGCTGACGTAGGCGACGCGGGCCTCTGGATCAATCTCCAAGCGGTAGTGGCCAATGGCCTGCATCAAGTGGGTTTTACCCAGACCCACCCCACCGCAAATGAAGAGCGGATTGAATTCACGGCCGGGGGCTTCGGCAACGGCCAAGGCCGCAGCATGGGCCATGCGGCTGTTGGGCCCCACCACAAAGCGATTAAAGACGTAGCGGGGATTGAGGCCCGGAGCCAACTTCCTGGGGGCCTCGCCAGTGGCGGTGCGCTGCTGGGGAGCTGAACTGCCCTGGGAAACGTCAACGCCAGCGGTGGTTGGGGGCTGGCCGTTGAGGGTGATGCCCTGGGCCGACTCGCCACCGGCTTCGACGCTGACCGCAATCGAGCGTCCAGCGATTTCGCTGGCCACCGCGGCAATCGTGCTCAGGTAGTTCTTGCGCAGCCAACCACAGGCGAAGGTGTTGGGCGCAAGCAGCTGCAGCTCATTGCCCTGGAGGGCCACGCACGTGGCTGGACGAATCCAGGTTTCAAACGTGGGCTTGGAGAGATTCCCTTGGAGTGCTTCTTGAACCTGACGCCACAGCGCTTCTCCCTGCTGCACCGTCACGACGTCCCTTGGGGTTCATGAATATAGGGGTGGTCTGAGGAGGGAGTGTCTCCGATGATGCGCCTGAACACCTGCCCCACACCTTCGCTCCGCATGACCCGTTTGATGCATGGCGTTCGCCCCCAGCTCACCTTGGGTTGCCTGCTGCTGAGCATGGGCTTGAGCGGCTGCGCCACGGGTGTCCTGCGGCTGCCGGGCTGGAACGGCGGCAAGGGAGGTGATCCCGCTCAGGTCAGCGATGCCCCCGCCGCCGCACCGCTGCCAGGGGGCAAAAGCTTTGTTGTGAACGCGGTCGACAAGGTGGGACCAGCGGTGGTTCGGATCGACACGGTGCGGCGGGTGGTCAACCCGATGGGCGGACTGTTCGGCAGTGGCCCGTCGGTGCAGCAACAGCAGGGTCAAGGCTCGGGCTTCATCACCCGATCCGACGGGGTGATCCTGACCAACGCGCACGTGGTGGAGGGTACCAATGAGGTGGGCGTGACCCTGCCCGATGGCCGCAACTTCAAAGGGAAAGTGCTGGGCTCGGACCCGATCACCGATGTCGCCGTGGTGAAGGTGGCCGCAGCCAACCTGCCGGTGGCGCCCCTGGGTAACTCCAAAAGCGTGCGTCCTGGGGAATGGGCGATCGCCATTGGCAACCCCCTGGGTCTCGACAACACCGTCACCTTGGGAATCATCAGCGCGGTGCAACGCACCAATGCCCTGGGGGAGGGGCAGCGGGTTCCCTACATCCAGACCGATGCAGCCGTGAATCCGGGCAACAGCGGCGGGCCACTGATCAATGACCGGGGCCAGGTGATTGGGATCAACACCGCCATCCGACAAGCTCCTGGGGCGGGCCTGAGCTTTGCCATCCCGATCAACCTCGGGCGCCAGATTGCTGCCCAAATCCTCGATCGCGGCCAGGTCTCACACCCGTACATCGGTGTTCGGCTGCAGGCCCTCACCCCGCAGTTAGCCAGAGAAGTGAATGCCACCGATGCCGAATGCCGTCTGCCGGAGACCAAGGGCGTCGTGGTGGTGGAGGTCATCCCCGGCAGTCCCGCCGCCAAGGGAGGCATGCGCTCCTGTGACCTGATCGAGCAGGTGGGGGGCAAGCCGGTGAAGAACCCCTCTGAAGTGCAGGTCGCCGTGGACCAGGGACGCGTCGGCCAGAACCTGGCGATCGTGATCCAGCGAAAAGAACGGACCCTGACCCTGCAGATCAAACCCGCTGAACTCCCCCGCGGGAAGTAAGCGCAGCCGTGGCAGCCCCTCTCACGCTGGTGGTCATGGCCCGCTGGCCGGCCCCCGGGCGCTGCAAAACCCGCCTGGCCCGCCATGCGGGTCGCTGGGCGGCCGCCCAGATACAACGACGGCTCACGCACCACACCCTTCAGGTCAGCGGCCACTGGAGTCAAGGGAACAACCACTCCCTCCAGGTCGCCGTCGATGGACTGGCCCCCCGTGCACTGCGCCGCTGGCAGCAGGAGCTGCAGACCCTTGCTCCAGGGATTCGCCTGGGTGCTCAAGGGGGCGGAAACCTGGGCTGCCGCATGCAGCGGCAATTGCGCCGGGCCTTCCAGGGGGGGGCGCAACGGGTGCTCGTGATCGGCACGGACCTACCGGCCCTGGAAACCCGGGACCTGCAAGACGCGGCTGATGCATTGCTTCAGGCGCCGCTGGCCTTCGGGCCGGCCCGCGATGGCGGCTACTGGTTGATTGGTTGGAACCGCTCTGGCTTCTGCAGCGGCGGCGCCCATCTCATGAGTGGCATTCCCTGGGGCAGCGACCAGGTGCTGGAGCGAAGCCTCGCGGCCGCGAGCGCGCTTCAGCTGCCGGTCAGCCTGCTGCGGGAGCAGAACGATCTCGATGAACGCAGTGATCTTGAGGACTGGCTGCGCTGCCAGCTGCCGCCGCCATGAACCGGCCATCCCTCACCGTCGTGATTCCCGCTCGCCAGGAAGCGCAGCGGCTACCGCTATTGCTGGCGGATTTGCAGCAGGCTCCTCCGGACCTGGTGACGGAGACCATCGTGGTGGACTCCAGCCCTGATCCAGAGACCGCTGCCGTGGCCCAACTGGCAGGTGCACAGGTGGTTCGCAGCCAAGCCAATCGGGGACTGCAACTGCAAGTTGGCATTGGGGCCTCAACGTCTCTGTGGCTGTTGCTGTTGCATGCCGATTCGCGACTCCCCCTCCATTGGGGGGCACTGGTGGAGCGAGCCATGGCCAAGCCCCCTGCAGCTTGGTATTTCGATTTCAAGGTCGCCGCGACCGGAGCCAACCTGCGGCTGCTGGAGTTCGCCGTCCAGTGGCGCTGCAGGATCAGGGCCCTGCCCTATGGCGATCAAGGGCTCCTGCTCCCCCGCTCCCTGCTGAATCAGGCCGGCGGGATGCGGCCACTACCGCTGATGGAGGATTTGGATCTGATCCAACGGCTGCAACCACTGGCCCCGATCCGCCGGCTGGGCCAGCCCTTAACGATCGATGGTCGCCGCTGGAAACGGGATGGGGTGCTGAGGACAGCGCAGCGCAACGCCGCCCTGCGGCGGGACTGGCGCCAGGGTGCGATAGCGGAAGCCCTCGCTCAGCGCTACTACCGAAACGGCTAGGGGGCGTACCAAAAGGCACAGCGCCGATTCTGCGGTTCCAGCTCCCAACCCTGGGCGCCATAGAACTCGATCACGCCTGGATCGGCAAAGAGGCTGATGCGCTCCACCTGCATCTGCTGCAGGCGCTCAATCACGTACTGCATCAGCTGTTTGCCCAGGCCCAAGCCTTGGTAGTGGGGATGAACGGCCACATCCCAGACGGTGGCTTCAATCACACCATCGCCAGTGCAACGGGCAAAGCCCACCAGGCGGGGCAGGCGCGTGTCATGGCGCCAGAGGGCCACCACCAAGAGGCTGTGCTCCAGGGCTTTGCGAACCCGCCGCATGGGACGACGGCTCCAACCCACCGCATCGGTGAGTTGCTCGAGCTCATAGAGATCAATCTCCCGCTCCTGGCTCAAGACCAAGGAGGCCTGGGGATTGGGAGTCGCGCACAGGCGATAGTCCCGGCCGTAGAGACCCTCCAGTTCAGTGGCGGTGGAACCAATCAGAACGGGATCCGCTCCAGTGCTGGGTTGATCCTGACCCACCAGGTCACCCCCTTGATGCAGGCTGGGTCCGTTTCTTGCATTGGGATCCCTGAAGGCTGCACCTCTGCTGGTTGGCGTGCACGGCTGGCTGCTCTCAGGGCGGCTCTGGGAGCCGTTGACCCAGGCCCTGGAGCCCAGGTGGGACTGCTGGGCCCCTGATCTACCGGGCTTTGGCCAACGCCAACGCCCGAAAGAGCTGAGAACCAACCTGGTCAGCTATGGCCGCTGGCTCGCCGAGGCCGCCCAGGAACGGGCCCAGGGCCGGCCCATTGTCCTGATCGGCCACTCCTTGGGAGGAAGCCTCGTCCTGCATGCCGCCCCCCAACTGGGGGAGCAGCTGCGGGGCATCATCCAGATCGCCTCGGGGGGCGGGGTCTATCAGCCACGTCCCTTTCGGATGGTGCGCAATGGCGGAGCCGCTTTTCTGCGCTGGCGCCCCACCTGGCTCGCGCAACTGCCTGGAACTGAAGCCATTCGCAGCCCTCTGGTGGCTGAACTCCGCGCCGCCCGTGGACTCCTGGCCTGCAGCATGCAGCGCGGGGCCGTGCGCCAGCTCCCAGCGTTGGCCAGCCAACTGACGGTGCCCAGTCTCTGGGTGGTCGGCAGCAAGGACAGCGTGATGGAACCGCGCTATGTCAGGCATCTGGCGGGATATGCGCCAAGCGCAGAGGTCCAAGAGTTGAACGGGGAGGGGCATCTGCCGATGCGAACGGCCCCAGGGCAACTGGCCCAGGTCATGGAGAACTGGCTGGATCGAACCCTGGCCTAGAGCTTGGCCAGGCCGCGTTCCTGCAGTTCAGCCAACTGGGCATAGAGCCCACCGGCGGCCCGCAGAGCCGAGTGGGTCCCCTCTTCAATCAGGCGACCGCGCTGGAGCACCAGGATCCGATGGGCTGCTTCAACGGTCGCCAAGCGGTGAGCGATGACGATGGCCGTGCGTTGGCGCAGCAACTTGTCGAGGTCCCGCTGGAGGGTGGCTTCGGTGGAGGGATCCAGAAACGCCGTTGCCTCATCCATGACCAAGACCGATGGGTTGCGGATCGCCACCCGCGCCACCGAGAGCAGCTGACGCTCACCGGAAGAGAGGTTGCTCCCGCGCTCCCGCAGCTCCGTGGCCAAACCGGAAGGGAGTCGATCCAGCAGGGGCTCGAGCCCCAGCTCAAAGCAGAGGCGCTCGAGCTCCGAATCGCTGACCGCACCATCGAGGCGGAGGTTGTCAGCGACGTTGCCGCTGAACAAGAACGTGTCCTGGAGAACGACCCCCAAGCGATGGCGAAGGGTGGGGATGGGCAACTCCCGGATGTCGACACCATCCAGCAGGATCCGGCCCTGCTGGGGTTCGTACAGACGGCAAAGCAGACGGATCACCGTGGTCTTGCCCGAACCGGTCGGTCCCACCAGAGCCACATGCTCCCCAGGGGCAATGCGGAAGGAGAGATCCGTCAGGATCGGATCATCAGGCCGATAGGCAAAAGAGACGTTTTCAAAGACCACCTCACCGGCACTACTGAAATCACTACCGCTACGGATGGCGGCGGCGGAGCGCTGGTTGAGGGGGAGCTCCTGAATCTCAACGGGCTCTTCAAGCAATTCACCGATCCGCTCCACGGCGGTCAGGCCCCCTTGGATCTGAGTGAAGCGCTCTGCCAATTGGCGCAGGGGATCAAACAGACGCTGCGAGTAAAGGATGAAGGTGGTCAGGGTGCCGAGGCCCATGGCTCCAGCGGTCACCATCCAGCCCCCCAGGGCCAGCACCAGGGAAATCGCCCCGAGGGAAACCCACTCGATCAGAGCCGAGATCGAGGAGTCATAAAAGATCGTGCCGTTGACCGCACTGCGGTAGGCATCAGCGGTGCGGGAAAAGCGGGCTGAGTTGTGGGATTCCCGGCGGAACATCTGAACCACCTCCAGACCCTGCAGGTTCTCCTGCAAATCCGCATTCAGCTGAGAAAGTTCTTCGCGGACTCGGTAATTGGCCTTGCGATACCGCTTCTGCAGCCAGAGCATCGTCAAGGTGACGGGCAACTGCACAGCCAGCAGCAGCACCCCCAGGCGGGGTTCGATCGCCACCATCGTTCCAGCGATCACCATCAGGGTCACCAGATCAGCAAGCAAACCCACGGCGCCGCTGCCGAAGACCTCAGCGAGGGCATCGACATCGCTGGTCAGTCGCGTCAGCAATTTGCCGACCGGGGTGCGGTCATGGAAGCGCAGCGACAGATCGAGGGAATGGGCGAATAGGTCGTTGCGAATCCGAGCCGTGAGGCGTTGCCCCACGGCCTGGACGTTGAAGCTCTGCAGCCCCTGCAGGCCAAGGCGGATCAAGACCGCCACCGAAAGCAGGAGAACCAGTGTCCGCAACTGGGCCGAAAGGGGCAGGGCCTGCAGCCAGGGCAAAACGGGCTCCTGACGCAACGCCGAAATCGCCTGCCCCACCAGCAGGGGTTGAACCGCCGCTGCCCCCGCCACGGGGATCAGAAGCACCACGGTGAGGAGGAGGCGTTTTCGGTCCCGCCCCAGGTAGGGCAGAAGACGCACCAGGCGCTGACGATCACGCTTGGCCATCAGGCGCCTGCGCTGGCGATCTGATCAACGATCGATTGGATCGGGCCGGAATCGAGTCGCAGGGACAGTGGATGGCCCACCAGACGAGCGGTGGAGTGGAACAGATCCTCGATGGCAATCAAGCCGTTCTCCTCAAGGGTGCGCCCCGTGGCCACCAGATCGACGATGGCTTCACTCATGCCGGTGATCGGACCCAGCTCCACAGAGCCCGCCAGATGGATCAGCTCCACAGGGAGATCCAGAGCCTCGAAATGCTCTTCTGCGCAGCGGGTGAATTTGCTGGCGATGCGGCAGTGGGCCGGCAGATCACTGGCACGGCGGTAGGGACTGGAGGCCTTCACAGCCACGCTCATCCGGCAACCACCGAAACCCAAATCCACCAACTGAGCGACAGGCAGCTGGTGTTCCTTCAAGACGTCGTAGCCCACCACCCCAAGTTGGGCCTGCCCGTAGGCCACATAGACCGGGACATCGGCATTACGGACCAACAGGGCCCGGGCCCGGCCGCAGACGCTGGGCACCATCAGCTGGCGGTTTCCAGGCTCAAGCACCGCCGCGAAATCCAGACCAGCGGCTGCGAAGCGGCGAACCGAGTCCTTCAGCAGGGCTCCCTTGGCCAGCGCGACGGTGATCATGGTTGGCAGCCAGAACCGGGACTTTAACGATGCATGCCGCCACAACGGTTTCGCTGATCCCTGTCCTGAACGACAACTACGTGTTCGTCTTGCACGGCGGCGGCCGCGGTGCTGCGGTGGTGGATCCAGC
Source organism: Synechococcus sp. W4D4 (assembly GCF_047716805.1). NCBI lineage: Bacteria > Bacillati > Cyanobacteriota > Cyanophyceae > Synechococcales > Synechococcaceae > Synechococcus > Synechococcus sp. W4D4. The sequence continues at coordinate 1,234,503 of NZ_CP180404.1, forward strand.
GGTGGCCGAGCCAGTGGTCGCCTGGCTGGAGGAGAGGGGCCTGGAGCTCGAGGCCATCCTGCACACCCACCACCACAACGACCACATCGGCGGGGCGCCGGGGTTGCTGCAGCGCTGGCCCCAGGCGGCCGTGATCGCCAGTGCCGCTGATCGAGAGCGGATCCCGCTGCAGACCCAAGGGGTCCAGGGGGGCGATCAGTTCATGCTGCTGGGACGAAGGCTGCGGGTGATCGAGGTGCCCGGCCACACTCGCCATCACATTGCCTATGCACTGGAGCCCGAGGCCGAGGAAGCGCCGGAGCTGTTCTGCGGCGACACCCTGTTTGCCGGTGGGTGCGGGCGACTCTTTGAGGGCACGCCGGAGCAGATGCTCAGCTCCCTGCAAAGCCTCAGCGCCCTGGGGGCCGACACCCGGGTGTGGTGCGCCCACGAATACACCGAAGGCAATCTGCGCTGGGCCGCGGAAGTGGAACCCGAGAACGAAGCCATCCGAAAGCGGCTTGCGTTTGTCCAGCAGCTTCGAAGCGAGGGACGTCCCACCATTCCCAGCAGCATTGGCCTTGAGCAGGCCACAAACTTGTTTATGCGGGCCAAAAACGCCGCTGCCCTGCGGCAACTGCGCGGCCACAAAGATCTGTGGCGCGGCTAGGGCTCAGCCGCGGGCGATGAGAGCTGTCCCGCTGGGGTAAAGGCGGGCCGGCTCACCCGAGCGCAGGCGCAGGTGACAGCGCTGGCCGCGGGAGTAATTGAGATCCAGGGGCAGACGCAGGCGCAGCCGCAGGTCGTTGAGCTGCACCTGGTACAGCCATTCGCGGCCCAGGAATTCCCTGCCCACGACCCAGGCCTCGGCGTCATCGTCCGGGACCAATTCGATGGCCTGCTGGCTCACCAGGACCTCTGAGGCACTGGCCGGTCCAACTGTCGCGGCCTGATCCACCGGATCCAGGACTCCGATCGGCGTCTCGCACTGGCCCTCCTGGACCTGAGCCGGGAGCAGGTTCCCCTGGAGGACAAAGCGCCCCACAAAGGAGGTCGCCGGGGCGGTGACCAGATCCCGAGGGCTGGCGCATTGATGCAGGTGCCCGGACTCGAGCACAGCCACCCGATCACAAATCGCCATCGCCTCCTCAGGGTCGTGGGTGACGATCACACCACTGGCGCCGCAACGGGCCAGGACTCCTGGGAGCTCAGCGCGCAGGCGTAAGCGCACCTCCACATCCAAGTTGGAGAAGGGCTCGTCCAGGAGCACCAAGGAGCAGCCAGGAGCCAAGGCGCGGGCCAAGGCCAGGCGTTGCCGCTGCCCGCCGGAGAGTTCATGGGGATAGCGGCGCTCAAGGCCCTTCAGGCCGAGCAGTTCCAACAGCCAGGCCGCTCGGCTGCTGTCTTGGCCGCGCTTGAGGCCAAAGCAGGCGTTGCGCCAGGCATCGAGATGGGGAAAGAGGGCGTAGTCCTGAAAGACCATTCCCACGCCGCGGCGCTCGGGCGGCAACCAACGTCCCTGACCAGCCACGGGGCGGCCACCAATCGAAACGGAGCCGCGCTCGGGCTTCTCAAAGCCGGCAATCAGCCGCAGCAGCGTGGTCTTGCCACAACCCGAGGGCCCCAGCAGACCCACCAACTCGCCGGGCTTGAGCTGGAAGTCAATGTCGCGCAGCGTCCAGTCACCGTTGGAAGCGGGACCGCTGTAGCGATGCCAGAGACCACTGAGCTCCACCTGCGGCTCCTGGGGGAGATCAGGACTGGGCATCTCAGGGGGCATTCAGCGGGTTCGCCATAGGCTCGGCGCCACATCCTCTCGTGCAATGACCCTTCCAGCGATTGAGGCGGTAACAACCGCAGCAGCTCCAGCACCGGTGGGCCCCTACAACCAAGCCGTGAAGGCTGGTGGGATGCTCTATTGCTCCGGCCAGATCGCCCTGGATCCGAGCACCGGCGCGATGGTCGGAGGCGGTGATGTGGAAGCGGAGACCCGGCAGGTGCTGAGCAACCTGCAGGCGGTACTCAAGGAAGCCGGCTGCACGCCTCAGCAGGTGGTGCGCACCACAGTATTCCTGGCCGATCTGGGCGACTTCGCCAAGGTGAACGCGCTCTACGCCGAGGTCTTCGGAGAGGGGGTCTCACCGGCTCGGGCCTGCGTCGAGGTGGCGGCACTACCGAAGGCCGCCCGGGTGGAAATCGACTGCATCGCCGTTCTGGGCTGAATCCGCCGAAAGGTGAGGTTGATCCGCTCGGTCTTGACCCGAGCGCGCGCCGGAAGGGCGTGCTGCCAGTGGGCCTGGGTGGGCGGATCCATCACCAAGAGATCACCGTCATCAAGGCAGACGGAAAAAGGCGCCTCGCCCGCAGAGCGGGGCCGAAAGCGCAGATCGCGGGGTACACCGACACTCAAGGAGGCGATGGGAGCGTTGTTGTCGAGTTCCGGTTCGTCATCGGCATGCCAGCCCATGCGATCGGCTCCGCTGCGGTAGCGATTGAGCAGCAGGCTGTTGAAGCGAACCCCCAACTCGTGCTCCAACAGATCCCTGAGCGCCTGCACTGAGGGAGTCCAGGGGGTAATCGGCTGCACCTGGCCGCTGTAGCGGTAGCTGCAGCCGGGGTCGGCCATCCAGCAGGTCAGGCGTGGCGTGGGGTGCTGCTTGCCAAAGACCCGTACTAGGGGCTGCTCCCAAGGAATCTCTTGAACCAGGCACTGACGCAGCGCCGCGGTCTCGACCCCATGGGCTTGGAGCCAGGCAGAGCCATGGTGGAGCCTGAGGCCCGGGCGCTCAATCGTGATCAAGGTTGAACGCGGGCTTCCGCCAAGGGGGGCGGAGCAAGCGGCAGCAGGCGTGTGGCCTGATCCAGAACAGGAGTGGGATCGAGGGCCAGCATCTGCTCACCCTGACGTTGGCGCAGCTCCACATGGAGATGGGGACCGCTGGCTCGGCCGCTCTGGCCAACCAAGCCAAGGGTGGAGGCGGCCGTCAAAAAGTCGCCCTGACGGACGTTGGCACTTTGCAGGTGGGCATAGAGGCTCTGCCAACCGCGGCCATGGTCCAGGACCACGGTCAGGCCATAGCCATCGATCGGCTCCGCCAGGACCACGCGGCCCGGAAGCATCGCCAGCACGGGGGTCCCAGCGGGAGCCACCAGGTCCTGGCCGGCATGCATCCGCCAGACCCCACGGGAGCTGGAATAGCGCCAGCCGTAGGGGTCCACCTCACTGGCTTTGACCGCCAGCGGATAGACCACCCGAATCGGCTGACCGGGGCGCAGGGGCCAGGCCAAGGCATCCGGCATCGCCCCGGTGATTCCCAGCTCTGGTGTCAGGTCGGCAACAGGGGTGTCAGCGGGAATGCGCAGGGGCTTCTCGGGGAGGTCAGCAGCGCGGAGGGGCAAGGCGCCCACGACCAACCCCACGACAACAGCAACAGCTCGAACCGGGTCGAATCCCATGGAGGGGAGAACACTGCGGGCCCGTTGTAACGGCACCTGCCGACGCTGCCAGCCCTCCGGATCGACCGGTAAGCTCCACTCATACGGGGCGTGGCGCAGCTTGGTAGCGCGGGTGCTTTGGGAGCACTAGGTCGCAGGTTCGAATCCTGTCGCCCCGATTGATTGCTTGGGTTCAACCTCGTACGCGAGGTTCCCAATCTGGCCCCCAACTGGTGCCTGGAGAGTTGTCTTGCACTCCTGAAGCGACCTAAGTCAAATCCTTTTCAGGACTTCATTCGATCAAAGCAAAGCCCTTTCGCGATGGAAAGTGGGCGAGGGCTCCAGGTGAAAGGACTCACCCCGCTAGCGTTGGGGAGACAGAGTCAGCAGATGCAAAAAGTCCAGCTGAACATCAAAATTGATGTTGACCTTCTTCAGAAAATCAAATCTCATTCGATCCGAGAAGGCCTGACCACCACTGAGTTTGTATCCAAGACTCTCGAACAGGCCATTGCAGAGCACAAGGCGCTGAACGTCGAAGAGCGCCTTTCGAGACTCGAAGAGAAGCTTGGCCTGAGAGGCTAGCTATACAATCTAGGTCAACTAGTGGCCTCTGACGACTTGGATCGCGCTGCTGAGATCGTCGTACAACTCGAAAAGGGCGGGCATGACTGGTTGCGCGCCAAGGCTGAGGAGCTTGGCGTCACCCTTGAAGAGTTAGCGGCAAAGCTACTCGCCGAAAAGATTTCAGATAAAGAATAGCCCACAGTTACGACTACTTGATATACATATTCATGGAGTTTCTAGGTCAAGTCGGCGCCTCAGCGAGACAGGGCGAATAAGACGCTTCGGCCACCGCACACCACTCACATGCGGCACGACGAGGCCTGCACCTCTGCCGCTGAAAGGGAGCCACTCACCGACCAAGTCCTGATCACCCTGTTCCCATGGACGACAGCGGCTGTCATCAGCAAGAAGGCGTCCACGCTGAAGGTACGAAGAAAATCTGAGCAGAACTACCGATGCCCTTCACGATTGAAGTCGGCGATAAAAGTCTTGGTGCGCCGTCCACGAGCCAGAGCCGGTCCTTACCGCCCTGCTTGTCCTAGAGGCACCGCCACCAAACACAACCCAAGCGCTCCTGCTAGGAGCGTTTTTTATGCCTGCACCGCTGAGGCAACCAAGGCCGTAACCACCGAGGACACAGTTGTCGTCGCGCCCCGATCCAAGAGAAGGTATCGCTTAACGGCTACACCACAACGTTCCCGAATGACGAGCGGTGGCGTTGGGAGATATTGCAGGAGTTGCAATCCACTTCACTTGGAATCGTGCGAAGTGGGAAGATGGGCTCTTCATCTGAGCAATCCGCACATGAAGTGGGAGTACACGCAACTGCGATTCATCCCACGAGGCAAAAGCTGGACAGGAGAAATCGAAGAGCTCTGGCTTGATCAACGACAAATCATCTTCAGATCAAGGCCGCGTCCGGACATCACCCTTGGTGGGGTGATGAACGAGCTCGGCGATGACGGCTGGGAGTTGGTGACGTACTCCCAGCCGTTTACTGGCTACCACGGAGGCTGCTACACGTTCAAGCGAGAGAAAGGCCGTTAGCACAAGCACCTAGGGCCTGGTCAAATCAAGCCAAAAGTGTTGGGTCCATACGCTCTTGTCGCTCTACATCTCAGTCAGCCGTCACAACAGTGGAGATGGAACAAGCCCTACGAGCACTCTCCAAACAGGAAGAGCTCGCCATCGCACACCCGATAATAATTCCGACAACTGGGCAGTGAATTAGGGAGCTGACGCAGGCGCCAGACTTCCCAAGGGAAGAGCTTGATGACCAGGAAGCTTGCCGAGCAAAGAGACCAACCTCGCCTTCTCTTCTCTGACACGATTGAGCGCAGCGATTAACTCATGTTCGGAATCCTCCAGGTGAGAGATTTTCTTAGCGATGCCAGCGGGTAATTCCATGGTTTATTCAGTCGGTCCTGAAAGGCTCATGCAATCTGTAGAGCGCGAGAATTCAGGATCAAGCGCACAAAGACGTCTTAAGATCTCTTGCTTATCTCTGATAGACAGAGATCCATCACGAGACCATTTGAGGCATGTTCTACCGTCACAAGTCTGTGGATGATTTTTGATTGAGGATGGAGCCATGACACCTCTCCTCTTTGGTGATGCAATCCTTGGACAGAGCAGAACATACCGATACCCCCATATAGGGGCAATCACTTCATTGCATTGACTGCCCTCAGCCATAACTGAAAGAGAGGCGCACTTGAGCACCTCCATCTGAGCGGAGTCCATCCGGCCATGCCACCGGCGAGCCCTTCAGCAACCCACCAGTTCCGCTGAGGGCTTGTTGTGACCGTCAATAAAAATCCCCCTGCCCACCGGAAAGTGTCAGGGGGGATGAACATCAGGTCCCTCCTTTCGGAGTCATACCAGTTAAAAACTGATGGCCGTGTTGGCGATAGCCCCAAATGGGGTCAAATTGCCAAGTCATTCAGAGTCAGTACCAAGAAGATGCCAGAAAGCACCTCTCCATACCTCATGCGGTGGGCAACTGAGGTCATTCCTGCTCTTGGGGTTGAGGGCGACCTTTTGCACCTAAATGAGACTGACGAATAAAGCGCTTTCGCTGTGCGCTGTCCTCTGGGCTGACGTCCAAGGGGACAACATTCCAGCCACCGTTGAATAGCGCCTCGCTTTCTGTTTCTGTCATACGAGATCCCCTCGATCAAAAGAAGAAGTGCGGGGGGGCGTATCTCAGGCTCCCCCCTCTCGAGGTTGAAGTCACTGTCGATCTGGTCAGCGCAACACCGATAGCCCCATATGGGGTCATTCGCCAAGGCCAGCCAAAACAGCGCCAAGCCGTGCGCCTGGCTTTCCTGATCTCAGCCTCGAGCAGCATCCACTCCGCAGCGGTGTGCTCACCCTTGGATTTCTTGCCGGTGATCCACAACTCGACACCGCTATTACGGGTGCAGAGCGTCCACAACTGCCCTTACAGGCTGAATGCTTTGAATGGTTCCAGCGCGGCTCGCACGCGAGTCGCCAACTCTCTAAGTTTCTTGCCATCTGGGCAGAGGGCAGCAAGGCTGGGGGCACAGGCCACGCCCCCCGTGAGCACAAACCCTCAAAAGGACATCCGCGACCTCCAGTGCGAACTTGACAAGGAACAAGGTCAAACGCGCAAGGCGATTGTCAAAACAGGGCCGTCCAGCGGCAAGGCCCAGAAGTCAGGCAGCTTCGAGGCGGTAGCCGTTGCAGTCATCGGCTTAATCCTCAGCGCGGTAGCTGTTGTGAGCGTTGGCCGGATGAGCGAAGTCGACCGGCGAGCACTTGCCATTGGACTCACCAGCGGCGCTGCCGGCCTCGCAGTCGGATACGGAGTAGGTCGAGTGCGGCGGTAGAGCACCTTTCCCATCGAAGGCCCGGGGCAAAGGCTCGAGTGGTTCTCCTAGATGGCCTTGCCGAGGATGCTGATCTCCACTGTCCGGTGGACAGCATTGGCAGGCGCCTGAGTGGACTTGCTCTGCCGATTGCGGGCCTGAAGAACTCGCGGCTTGTGCGCCTGCGACTCCACCGGCTCCATCTTCCCCTTGCGGACGATGCCCGTGACGATGTTGGGGTTCACGGTTTGGATCCGGCCGGTGTCGACATCAGCGATCTGGAAGAAGGAGTTGGCCTGACAGCGGGCTCCACCCTCGCAGTGCAGGACCTGACCAACCCACCACTCGGCCCCATGGGGCTCGACCAGGACGCAATCGCCAGCCTGGACTTGAAGGAACAGCGGATCAGAAGCCATCGGAAGCGAGCTAGTACAGACGTTCTAGCTCGGGGCGTCAAGCTCGCCATGCGCACTTGCGCTTCAGGAGCATGAAAAAAGCCGGTCACCAACCCGGCTTCTTCCCTCAATGTGCCTGCATGACACCCCTTAGTCATGGCTCATGGCGACATGGAACTGTTGAGCACAACTACTGATGAACCTGAAGAGTTGATCGGCCATGACCGTCAAAGTGCGCAGCCCACGAGCCTGAGCTGGTCCTCACCACCCCGCTCGTCCTAGCGGCTGCGCCACCACCAGCAGCAATGGCTCAGCGCACTGTTGGCTCCGCCCCGCCGTTGCAGTGGCTAACAACTTCATCAGGGACGTAAGCGCTGTTCTCTTCGAGATGAACAGCGACGCAGCTATTGAACAGAGCTGCCTGCTCAGCAATGACACCAAGCTTTTGGTTGGCCTTAATGGTGTTAACCATTCCTATCCCAAGGAAGAGCGTTGCCAGCGCCGCGAGCACGGGATAGAGGTGAGCGTTGATCAGATCCCTTGGATTCGCCATGAGTTCGTGGGTGACTCACTCAAACTGTGACCGTGGATGGGACCCGCGTCCACAACAGGAGAAGGGATGGCAGCTGGTCCCTTGGGGCCAGCATGCGGCGAAAGCTCCACCATCAGAGGTACAGAGGTCAGGGCATCGCGACACCCTGATGGTCGCAACAGCAGGACCTGGCTTAGAACGGAGTTAGCCGCCAGATAGAGATGCCCGCCGTACTGACCAAATGCGCCTGCCCACGCTGCAAATGTGATGTCCCTGAGGTTGGAGCCGTTGTTCGCAATGGCCTGAGCTACTGCTCTCAGGCTTGCGCCTTAGGTCATCCAAACAATGAACCTTGCCACCCAACAGGTGCGTGCGGCTGCGACTGCGGCAAATAATCCGATCTGCCCTGGAGCAAGACAAGCAGGGGGATTGGGCTTTAACCATGACGGCGTGGCTGACTCGCTAGCGTCGCCGCCACAGCTTTAAGTCCGATGGATCAAGAGGAACTGAACAACTGGCGCAAGCTGGCTGCAGAGCTGGAGAATTCGGGAGCGACTGACAGCAAGTTCTACGAGCGTGCCAAAACAATCGCTCTTGGCTTCCCAGATCCTTTAAAGCTTGAGAGCGTCAGTGACTCAAGCTCGGCCACCGCATAAAGCAGTGACCTTGGACTAGAACTTCACAAGAGCGTTCACAGGTGAAACGTCTTTTTTTGGTGTCTGCGACTGACTTTGATTCACGAGAAGTGGAGTGCTCGGGATGCAGCGGCGATGCTCTGAACTTGGCATTGCAAGGTGAACGCATTGAACAATGGAAAGTCAATCGGAGAAGCCCAGATGGAAGTGATTGGTTTTTTGACGTGACGATTTCAGGCGAAACGAGAGAATTTAAGGTTCACACACAGGCATGAGAGAACATCCCCTTCATTAGCGCCTCAAGCAGCATCCACTCCGCCTCAGGAGGCGCGATTCGCCCTCAGCTGCGAATCAATTGCATGCTCAGGGCTGATCCCAGCCTGACCCTGGACCCAACGTCCAACCCTTTGAACCGCGAAGAGGATATCGGGATCAGAATCAATCAGAAACAAGGGATTAAGTCACTATGAACAGCCGACTTTTCCAAGACTCGCTCTTTAAGACAGGAAACGAGATCCCGAATTCTTTGTTGATCCATTAAAGCTCTTTTGACAACAAGGCTCTCACCACTCAGGAGATTGAGGTCATAATCAAGGACGGTGAGATCCTTCATGACCTCCAGGCCCAAGCACGTGGCATAGCAAAGGGTGGCCTGATCCTCCGTCTGGCCGTCCCACAGATGCCTTTTGTATCGCTTCATTCGAGCTTCTGTCGACCACAAGCCATGCGACCGTAGGCACTCTTCAGTGCGCGGGAACCAGCTATCTGGTAGCGACAGCGCCGGGAAGGCCTCAAGGTCTTCCCGGGAGATATCTTTTTTGTTAGCCAAGGGGTGCAGCTTATTAGCAACGAGCCTGACCGGAGTTGTGCACAGGTCAATCACGCAAAAATCAGGATCGTCTTGCGAAGGGAGATCAGGTTGATAGCTTCCGATCCACGCGTCGATGATTCCCTTCTTGAGCAAGCGAAGAGGCCGAACCATTCCCAAATGATCCCAGACACCGTTCATCCACCCTGCAGGCTCTGGCGTAGCTAAAGCCGGACCAGCCCAAAACGTTGCTTCAAGTCGAAGCCGTTCATCATCACGAGTCAATCGATAGAGTTGGTGCGTTTCTCTTTCGAGATCCAAGAAAGTTGTATCACCCTGTTCTTGCCACTCGCCGAACTGATCCCTCTTAAGCCAGATCCCTAAAGTTTTTTTGTGTTTCAGCGTTTCGACGAGAGATAGTACTTTGCGTCACGAAGAGACGCTTTGCACATTCCTCGCCAGAACGAAGCCATATTTGCATATCTAGACATTTCAGGTCGTCAACAGAGATCACCTGCCCACCCCGCGATCGGGTGAATGTAGTCACCAAGGCACACCAAATCAATGGCGACTCACCATTTATGCAGTTCTCGCATAAATATTCTTTGTAGCGTTGTATTCAAGCAACAGCCCAAGAGAAGCAATCTCCGCCAAAAGCACTAACAAAGGGCTGACAAGCCCCGTCCTACAGGCAGCGACTGCAGCACCAATAGACGAAGGAAGCAAAGCAACGACCTCTCAAGGCATCACACACAGCACGCCGCTGCCAGCCCATTGAGCCGATCGCCGTCGTCACCACCTGGATCATGGCGCTCAACAACCAAGCCTGGGAAACCTCTACGGACCCAAGAACCCAGAGGGCCTCTGCCGAGTCTCACGAGACTGCCGATGCGGCAATTCCGCAGCAGTGTGCAGCACTTTCGAGTATGCACTTGTTGCAAGCTTCTGGATATGACTACATTTTCGCTAGAGGCTTAACGGCAGCGCGATAGCAATTGCAGTGTCTCATTGGCTTTTCGGTTATGTCGCCGCTTCGAAAAAGGGTTGATCAATAACCACTTGACCCTTAATAGTTCCTTCAGGATTCATTCACTCACGATGTCCCCGGAGCGTCGTCTCGCCATCTCCTCCAAGACAGTGCTGGACCCTCGTCGCTACGAGCTGGCCATCCGAAAGCCGCAGCGCGTGACCATCACCGTGCCTTGGGCGCTCTATGAGCGGATGCTCAAGCAGAGCGATGTTCAAGGTCGTTCGCTATCGAACTTGGCTTGCCACTGGCTTGAGCTGCACGCGGATCAGTTGGATCGAGCTGGGATGTTGAGTCACTAGGAGCACCAAGCCTTTGCTTAGGGCCAAAGGCCGGGATTGACTTCGGTGGCCGATGTTCTCTACGGGTCAGTGTCGTCGGGATAGAGCAGACCGTTCAGCACAACACACATCGCATCCGACAGTCCAATGGCCAATGAATGAAAGCTGTCATCGATGAGCGCTTGCGTCCCATCACTGGGGTGCTCAAGACAAAGCTGAATCCGTGCTGCTTCTTCTGGCGTGCATTGCTGAAGCATGGCATCGACGGCAGCGTTCCACGCCGCCTCGAGGTGGCTGTTGATTTCAACCTCCGCAGGAGTGAGCCTCATGCTTGATGCCTCAATAACAGATGTGTGATCAGCAACAGATCACCGGCTTGAAGCTCGATCAATTCATCAGCATCGATACTGCTGGGCAGCTTGTCTAAGCGCTGCTGAAGCCGGACCAGGAGTTCAGCAACCTGCCCCCGACGGAAGACAGGATGGTCATCGAGACGCTTGCTGTAATCCGCCAGTGGAACCATCGCCCATTCCTTGCGGCTATCGGTCAAGGCTTCCCATAGAGAAACCTGATCGGGCAGGAATGGCGCCCGATCAAGGTCACCACGAGCTCCAGCGTGAGCAGGGGCGCTCCTAGAGGCAAGCTCTCCGTGGGTGCGATCCCATTTCAATTCGATCACCATCTGAACTCCGCAAAGATGCAGCCCTGAACTCGATCGAAAACAGGGTCTACGGGGGCACACTCCCGAGCCAATGATCGAGAAGCGGAGGCTTTCAATCTCGACTCGGAAGTGCTGGGATTGACAGACCGCATCAACTGCGCCGTCATCTCGTTTGGATCACCATCGAAGTCCCTCCGGCCCTGTTCCACGAACTGGCGCAGACCGCGGCCGAGATTCCAAGATCACCCCCTTGCCGTTGCATTGAGCCTCAATCCACTCACGGGGCGGTGGGGGCAGTGGAGTGATCCTCTGGATCTTGGATTTGAGCGCTAGTCGCTTCTTATTTGCAGCTCTTCGCGCTGCCACCTCTGCTGTGAACTTGTTGGGATTGCAATTGGTGTTCTTGGTTGGATCCATGGGGTCAAACCTCGGTAACGGCAGCAAAAGCGCTGTTCCAATTGGCGTCTACACCAATCCTGGCGCAGGACAGATGCTCGCCTCAGAACGCCAGACAACGGGCGCCAAGCACGGAACATCACCGCCGAACCCACTAAAAGCAACCCTGATCGACATCGCAGTTTTCTGAAGCGAAACTGCGGCAATTACGGCACCAATCGACAGCTTGAACGCTCAACACGCCACTAAGAGCCGCTTCCACTCAAACGCCTGAGAGGTGATTCACTACGACCACTTAGCCAACAGAGGGATTAAGAATCCACAACGCGCTTGAACAAGTAACGGTCAGCGCAGTTCAGCGCAGTGTTTAACTGCGCCCAACAATCACGGGTGGAGTGCTGGAGCCAAGACCCGGCACGACTTGCGTCTTTCCATCCCACTTGTCGAGAAAGAGCTTGTAGAGAACCTGTTCGTTTAGTCCTTTGTTGAGTGTTTCGAACTTGATCGCCTCTTGCTCGGCGATCTTCACTTCCGTTTCCGCTCGAAGCAGCTGCTGCTCGGCAATTTGCTTTTGCTCAATAGCAGAGCGGTATTCCTCGGCGATCTTCAAGCCTGTAAGGTCAAGGCCTTTGACAGATACATAATCAAACTTCTGGAGCTCCCTAGCAACACTGTCTTCTACAATTGATGAAATAGTGTTCCAGTCCGTGGCAATCTCAACAAGCTCGTACTTAGAGAAAACAGATTTTAGAGCCTTGAGCAAAGAAGGCTGGATAATACGCGAATAGATTCCATCATCACCAACAGAAATTGTACTATAGATTCTAGGCGCTTCTTCAGTTTTTACTGCGTACTTAATCGTAGCCGTCGCCTCGATCACCTGAAGATCCTTCGTCAGGGTCGAGAAAGCCTCAGGCTTCACCTGAGTTCGGACATTAAAGAGGTGAATCGATTGAACAAGTGGGACTTTGATGTTGAGGCCTGGGAGCCTTGGCTGGTCACTGACCTTGCCAAGTGTCGTAACAACAGCGACCTGACCCGCGGGAACAACAAAAACAGCACCCAGTAAAAGTATTGCCGCTACAAAAGCCCCAACAATGGCAAGGGGAATGCTGGTCTCTGAATTTCCAGGTGTAATGTTCTGCATTGACATTGATGATTGATTCCATCGTGCAGCGGATAGGTAAGCGATGTGGCCCTGTTGAGGGTCTCGTCACATACCGATGTGCAAAGAATGCACAACTGTCCTCTGCTCGATTTTGAGTGACCCCAACTTCAAAGGAACACGCCTGGGACCACGGTTAGATGGCTGACGTGATCTTGAGAGTTGAGGCAAGTTTGAGCCTTCTCTCTTCACTCTTGAGAAAATCACCCCACATTCCGATCAAAAAGCTCAACATATTCAAGGCCCGCAGCTGCTCCCTCGACCCCGGGGCCGTGCACTTGAAGTCCATGAGCAGCTGATCTGCAACGAGCCGCTGCTCTTTGCAGCGAGCATCAATCGTCATGGTCAGCTCTCCGAGGACGCGATGCCTTTCATGTCCGAAAAACGAACGGCCCAAAGCTCTTCCTTGGTGATCTCTCCGTCTTCGTTCAACAGCTCTGGGTGCACCGTTCGACGGCCCGTCCGATCCAGCGATCGACTGGGGGCTGAAGGCCCCGCGCTGGTCGCCAACCGCATCATTCCAAACGCCCGAACAAGCAGGAAAACTCCAGCTGCCGCGTAAGCAAGCGGGAAGAGAGTCGAAAGCATCGAGCCTCCAAGGCGGATGTGAAGAAACGTTAACGGCAAGTCCGTGCTGGCTGAGAGTCTCGCCATCGGGGACGGCAAGCAGAAAGGTCCCCATGGCTGTCAAAGCATTGGCCGACTCTGTCCAGGAACCGGCTCAAAGCCCTTGGGGAATCTCGAGTGCACACATCTGAAGGAAGAACGCGTCAGATCTGCAGAGGATCCGAGATCGACCAAGAGTGATCGTTAGCTTGCCTTTGGTGTCGCCACCACGCACCCTGCAAAGCCCCCGGTCTTGTCGGCCCGGGGGCTTTGTTGTGCTCGATCGATGCACCGCTTCAACGTGGGCCTTTCGACGTTTTGGCAATCGGATTCATCGACTGGACTGGATAAACCATCGCTGACTTGAGGTATGAAGAATTCGTTTCAAGCCTCTCAACAGAGTGCCTGGAAGGCCGATCAGGAGAGTGAGGGTCCTGCCCACGGCACTGAGCTCGCAATCACCTGACCCTCGAGAGACTATGCAACAAAAAAAGCGCCCAGAAAGGGCGCTTTGGATTCACGTGGACACGATCAGAAAATCGGAACCACCCCACGACCCAAACCGGCCAATTGGGCCTGCTCAAGACGCTTGGCCTTGAGGATCTGAGCGCGAATGAGGGCGAGTGTGTTCATGGCGTGAGCCTCGAAATGGCAGCCCCGTTCCCTGCTGCCAAATCATGCATCCCCAGAGGAGACGAACGTGGAGAAAACTGTAGCAACAAATACACCCCATGGATGTATCACGGTGCGCTAATCCATGTGTTCGCGCACTCGGCAGACTGAGTCACCAGTGACCAGGCACAGATCCGTCGTCTGCCGGATGCGTTCTATGCCTCCGATCGATCAAAACGCCATCGGGAAGCGATCCAGCTCAGGTCAATGGCTGGTCAACACCAAGGAAACGGCGGGCAAGCCTTTTAGTTCATCAAGTTCTGAATGTTTAACAGCGCTTTGCCATCGGCACTGACTGACACTTCAGTGGTGACAGAAGGGGAACGGCCCTCCGCCTGCCAACCGGGAGATCCGCCGGAGAACCTGAAAACGAACCCCAAGCTGTCGGATTGGATCAGGCAACTCTGCCTTGCAAGAGTTGTCGAGAACATGCATGCAGCTGGCACATAGTGGCGTAGACCACCGTTCAGGCTGACTGCCTTGGTGCGCGCCAGATTCATGGCTCGTTGAAGAGAAGGTCCTTCCTTCTGCAAACGATCGATCTTGTCGAAGGTCTGCTGAACGTCCTGGGCACAGACCGGAGAGGTGATGGATGCCAAAGCCGACAGAGCGACCAATGATCTCAACGAAAAGCTGGCCATGCGTTTCCCTGTCGCGATGGGAGAGTCACAGAAAACTCTGGGGCAACCGAGGCTTGAAAGCAAGGACCCAGACAAGGCCGCGTGGTTCATGAAGGAGCAAAAAAAAGCGCCCTCCAACAGGGCGCTTCAGCAGCACAGATTTTGCCCAGGATTTACCAGAGGCCGCGAACGGGCTGCTGCACCGGCTCGGGTGCTTCAGCGGTGTAAGCCGCAATGCAAGCCGGGGTGTTCACGTACCAGCTGAGCAGCGAGGTGGCCTGCTGGCTGTTCTCGATGCTGTTCACATCACAGACCTTCATTGAGCCCTGCAGGCGCTGGTCAGTGGGCAACATCTTCATCATCCCGTAGCTCGACAGCTTGCCGTCGGCAGAGTCAAGGATGATGGCGCTACGCACGGCCTGCAGGCTGTTCTGCTGGCTGTAGTAGGGGGTGTAGTTGTTCTCCTGAATGCTCTCTTTCAGGAACTGCTCACCCATAGGGGAATACAGGAAGCGAGCCACTGCGGCCACATCCACGTCGTATTCCTGTTGGAGACCAGCCTGAAGCTGATCGTTCGACCAACCAGACAAATCAGCGAGATTTTGAGGCACGGGGTTGTCGATCACCTCAGAACCGCCCAGGGGCAGCAGGGTGTTGGAGCGAACAAAGCCGTAACCGACAGCACGGGCCGTCATCCGCGGTCCGCCATGGGGAGGGACAAATACGGCAGGCCCATAGGCCACACCAGACTCATCAGAATTCAGGGGAATGGGCGACTGGGGATTGGCTTGAGCGGAAAGGCCCAGGAACAAACAACTGGCACCCGCAAGAGGAATAACGAATTTCAACATTGGATGAAGAGAGAGAAGACTCTGCAAACAAACCCTTCCCGATATGGGAATGCCATGCTCAAGAGGTCCTAGAGCCACTCCTTGTCTTCAGCTTTGAACCCAATGCGTCACAAAAGACTGACAAATTAGCTACAAAAAACCAAAGAAATGTAGCCGTCATCACAAATCCCGGCGGTGGAATATCTTGCGCGAAAGAAAATTGCGCCTCTCGAAAACCTTGCCTATCAACGAATGTCGATTGGTGGCGTCTGCTTGCGCGTGATCCGCTCAACCTCCGCCGCGCGGCGAGCGGTTCCGGCCTCGCCCAGCTCAACCGGAAAACGATTGGTCTTGAGATTGCTCTGGAAGCGGTTCCAGAACGCGTGGAACTTGTCTTTGCAATGGGCACCCATATCGACTCTCTCGAAGCGAAGACTCAAATCAAGGACGAGGGGTCCACTCTCAAACGGGTTGGCCGCCGAGGCAATGGGCATTTAGTCCGATTGCATCGGTGATGAATCCGAATGATGCTGAGCACATCGACCTCGGAGGCGTTTTGGACGACACTCCACCTCAGAAGACGATTGGAGCGAGCTGACTGCAGACCCCTGCTCCATACAGTTTTCTCATCCACCCACGGGCCCGTCCTCAATCTCGGCAATGACCGGGGGACGCTCCATCCACACCCAGAGAGGTGTCCTCAGGAGCAAGAAGGCCCGCCACTTGGAAGCTTGGCCCCAGGCGCCCCGTTCAGCAGCTCCAAACCAATTCAGTCTTGTCCTTCGCCGTTGATCCAATGCGCGAACGAGCGAGGTCGGCCGCCACTTCCACCTGGGAGGGGCGGCCTTCCCATAGCAATCCCTTCATGCGGCAACGGGCTGATCGAGCTCCCAACAGCTCGAGCCCTGCCGGGTAAACACGCACAAAATGCTCAATTCAGGGCTTGTGACGCGGTAAGTCTTTCCATCGGCCTGACTCTTGAGCATGGCCTGCAATTCAGCAAGTTCTCGCTGTTCATGCGTCTCCGTCTGACTCCAGCCCTGGCGTGTGAGGAGCTCGATCGTGAACATGGACCCCTGCATCTAGTGGATGCTCAAGGTTGATTGATACGCGACTTTTCGCATCAATTAACAGAAAGACTTCGGGATTACCAAGCCAAGGGGCAGGGGTGGGATGACGAGAGAGCACCCCTCAGTCCCCGCCTCCACGCCCTGAACTCCCAGCTACAACGTGAATAAGACGAGGGAGTTCGATGGATCCAATTGCAGATGTCATCCTCATCCTGCTGTTCCTTTGGGCCACCGTTGCTGTGGTGCGCAAGCGATCAAGGCCCAAAGGAGGTGCCTGAATCGTCCAAGCCCTAAGTAGAAATACCGAACAGAAAAGAACTGTTCGGGACGAACGCGCGGCCTAGAGGAATTCAGGGACCCTCAGGCAACTGAAGAAGAGCCATGGGGTTCATCGCCGTTTTCGCCGCCTGCTACGTCGCCGGTGCCGCCGCAGTGCAGTTGCAGAACGCCGGAAAGCCTCGCGAAAAGGCGGCACCAGGGTCCTGGGAGAGCGCTTCGCGCTTTTCCGCCCTGAAGCAAAACAGCTACTGAGGCCGCTCGCGGCCCAGGAGCGCGCCAGACAGAATGTAAAGACTTCGTTACAGGTCTCTCATGTCGCTAGGCGCTGTCTTCCTGAGCTCGATGGCCACAGGGGTACTCACCGAGGCCGAGGTCTCCTGGATTGCTGACCACCAGGCCGGCTTCAACCGCCATGAGGCCGCCGTCGCCCTGCGGCTTGGGCGCCTTCTCGACGAGGGAACGATCAATCTCGGCTGCCGCCTGGGTTAGCCATGGGTGATCTGCAAACCCCCGTGTGGACCAAGGAAGAAACCCTTCAGTACTGGTGGTCCATGCGCCGGGCCATGGAATCAGCCGGTGACCGATCGAGTGCCATCTACCACCGCTCCGTGGCCATCACCGAAGGACAACCTGACCCATTGGCGGCTGACAACGCACTGCGTTGACACCCAAGAACATCCTGAGCCATAACCGCTGAGGAGACGGGCGAGTGCATTCCCCCGTTGTCCGATACGGGGGGCCCCATTCCGGCCCCCCAACCAACACTCCCGACAAGGCCCCCGATCGGGGAGCTGTCGGCTGCAGGTCACACTGAAGCCAGCAGCCGTCTGGGAATGAAGCTCGATCAGCAACAACCATGGGGCGTCTGGGCCTTTGTGATCGGCCTGAATGTTCTCGGCTTTACGGGCTACTTCATCCTTAAAGCGATGGGGATCACGCTCTACTCCATTCACGCCAGCTGATTGCAGCGGAGGCAACAGGCAGGGGAAGACCCCAGTCGTTCTCCTTAAGGGTGTCAAAAGGAGCGGGAGAAGTCTGTTTCAGCATCTGAAACCGCACCGGTATCTCCGTTGTCGCCGGATCGCTGTCGACAGCACAGAAGTAGTCGAGGTAGCTGCCCTCCGATTTGGAAGGAACAAAGAAGAGCTGGTGGAGCATCACGTCACGGTCCGAAATACTCCTGACCGCACGGAAAGAATCATCCTTAGGACCAATTTTTCATGCTTAACAGTGATGGCAGAGCCCAAGCGGATATGCCGCACCTCCCGCGGCTCCACGATTGATGCGGTCGGCAACGGTCGCTATCGGGTCTGCGACCGCAACCTCAAATGCGCCGAAGTGGAAGGGCTATGGCAGGCCTATGAAGTGGTCAAGGATCAGGAGTGCCGCAACCCTGTCGCCTGGCACCACTAGGGATTAAGCCACGACAACAGACCACAACCGCCAGGATTCAGCAAACGCTGCCATCCTCATGGAGCCCATCACCTGGCTGATCATCACCTGGGCGACCTACTCACCGCATCGGACGACGGCCGCCCTGGAGAAGGTTGCTCAAGCCAACATGGAGCAGTGCAGGGCCAACGCTGAGCTCATTACCGAATGGCAGCCCAAAGCCAGCGTCAAATGCATTGAGGGCGTGCGCGGCTTCTAGGCAGCTCCCCCTAAAGAAAGACCTGACTGATCGTGCTCTCAAGGATGTGGCCGGAGGACGCAATCATCTCGGCGTTCTCCGCGATGAACTGCTCCATCACGCCGGTTTCAGCCTGCATCACGGCGCAGACCTGGGTCGGGTCGTCCTTGCTCACCCCTCGAAACAGACACTTGATCCCAGCTGCCTCCAGAAGCGACGCAGAGGAGTCATAGGTCGTGACCCACTCCTCGAAAGGCTTATTGATCGAGAAGGTGAGCACGTGGGTTTCAAGCATGACCATTCGTCTTTGCCTGAATAAATCACGGTTTCCCCTCGCCGTCCAACAACAGGTCAGCGGCACTTCGCTCAGCGCTGCAGTGGGCCTGAAGCCGGTAGGCGCCTCCGCTTGAAACGCTCGTAATACAGGTACATCGCAAGCCAGACCCATCCCAAGCCGCAGGTGGTCAGCCCAACCAAGGCGATTTTGATCATGCGCAGGCTCCAGCGAGCCAACCAACGCCGCAGGGGAGGTCTGGGACGCTGACGCGGCGGACGTGCTCGACTCGGGCTGCGGTTCATCGCGCACCAGCGAAGCCCAGAGCAGTCATCTTGGGCAAGCAACCTGCCATTCTTGGACGCTCCTGCCCGCGAGGCAATGGGCATTAAGCCCGATTGCACTGCCCCTCCATCTGGCTGAAGCTAGGGCCATCGAGATCGGAGACGCCTCAGATGGCCGACACTCCACCCAACCAGATGTCAGGAGCGAGCTGACTGAAGGCGCCTGCTCCAACAGTCTTCTCAAACCGTGAGCGGGCCGTCAGATCAAACAAGCGTGTTCGTTTGAGCTGTCGGCACTCCATCTGCACCGCTACAGGTGCCCTAGGAGAAACAACTGCTCCACACCTGGACACCTGGCCCCAGGTGACCTCCCTCAGCAGCTCCGACCCACTCTTTCGTTTCTCACGAAGCGGGTCATCCCATGCATGAACGAGCGAACTAGGCCGTCTCTTCCATCCGGGAGGGGCGGCCTCCGCCTTTGGAGGTTCAAGCGATCCAATTGTCCTGATCCATGATTGTTTTGATCAGCAGTCCCAACCGCTTGAACTCTGAGAAGTTCAGCTCCTTGACCGCTTGATCCAGGCCGCTATCCACCCACTCGCCGCCCTGCTTCTGGTAAATCGTGAAGTCTTGATTGAGGGACTCGCGCTTGATGCAGTAGGTCACTCCGTCGTCGTGCAGGAACTCTGCGGAGTGCAGCTGCAAACCCATGGATCCTGATCAAGCTCCCGCAAGATTAGGAGCCATTGCTCAAGGCTCTGACTGGCTCAGTTGATCGATCGCAAAGAGCCTCTGCTCAATCTGCCTAGCGATTCCCTTGTAGATCCCGACCCGCTCCTTGGATTTGATGGCGATCTCCAGGTAGAGCAAGACTCCGATGGTCAACATCCAAGGAGAAGCTCCCGGACTGAAGCTGAACACCACCAAGAGAACGGCAATGAAAGCCCGCAGAAAGCGGGTGAAGGTGTTGCGTTTCTGAGCCAAGAACCTGGCCGAATCCTCCTGGGCTCTCAGACGATCTGCCCCTTCCAACGGATCACCATCGGTATCCAACCAGTCAATGGGCAGACCACCACGCCGTTGATAGACGATGCGATAACTCAGACCCTGCGGCGTTTCCTGGATACGGGTTCCTGAATAGGGCGCCAACTGGAGAGCTCGTCTGCGATCTCCCGATTTTGACAAAGGTCGATCGCCTCCCTTGCCGCTCCAGCCCCACCTGAGTCATGACTGCAGTGGAGAAGGCTCGACGTCACGGACCGTCCTCATCAGGGGTGCGGTGCAACGCGCCCCATCCACAACCCTCCAGTGCGCGCCTCTCCACCTGCCGCTGGGGAGTTTGTTGCGTTGGCCCAAGACAGCCAACATGCAAAGAGCAACCGAGCAGAGCCATGTCGGAAGAAGACTTTCTGCAGGCGCTCTCCAGCGTTGATGAGCAGCTCAGCAGCCACTCGAGCTGGCAACAGATCAAAGACGTTGCCTCGGTCTACCCCTGGTCCCTCGGAGGAACCCAGCTGACACCAGGGCAGCAGTGCGTGCTCGCGTTCTGGCGGATCTTGTCTCGGGATGATCAAGGCCAATCGACTGCCCCAATGCCCGGCGAGGGAACCTCCGAGCAAATTCAGCAAAGCCTGAGCGATTTTCAAGAGGACTTCGAAACCTCGGTCCTGATCAACACGGATCTGGACCTCGACTCCATCCGGGAGCTGTTTGCAGCGCTGGCCCCGACCTAGGCCAAAGAACGCTGCGAAGGAGCTGCACTGAGGAGCGATTCAGCCAGCCAGAGCTCCATCGCCGTTTTCAGCACCAACAGGCTGGCGGCAAACGTCAACATCCGAAGCATGAGGACTCGGTCGACTGCAACCAATGTCACGGCAACAACGATCCGCAACTGTTGCCGTCACTGCAGAGATCAGCGATCCCACACCTCTGCTTCAAGCCTCGTTGAAGAACGGATCCGGCAAGGACGGGTCCAACAGTTTGGCGACGGCGCCCTGTCCCACCACGGGTAGACCTTCTGGCTGCAACAACCCCAACTGAACAAGGACCGTGGCTTGATCCCAGTAGATGTGCTCGTAACTGACCGTCTCTCCTTCAATCCCAACGATCACCACGAAGGCCACTTCGACCCTCCGATTCGTGGGTTCCACACCCGGCAGCATCCAATCGATGCGGTGGGTATGGGTGAAGCGAATCACCAATTCATCCACCAGACGCTCCGGCGAATGGGTGCGCGTGATCGGCGTAAAGATCACATCGGGCGGGAAAAACTGTCCAACGAGCCGCTTGGCGTAAAAACGGCGAACACCCTCAGCCCCTGAACCACCAACCATGGTCGGGACATTCACCAGATGGGGATTGGCGCTCATCGTCCCCAACGTGCCATCCAAATCTCCCGCCAGCTCCGCGTCCATATGACGTTCAAAAATCGCGTCGATGCGCTCGGCCAATCCATCCGTCGCCATCGTCAGCCCGCGAAGTGCTTCATTCTCAAGCTTCAAATCGGCAAGGACAAGGCACAGCCCTTGCGCCAAACCCCAACCAGGAGTAGTACAGGTGTACCACGCACGAAGCGTATGGACGAATGGGAATTCATGGAGGCCAAGCTGCTGCGGGCCTCCCGATCAGGACGGGTCTGCATCACTTGCCAGCACTTCACCTACGGAACCGACGCCCATTGCCGAACCCTGCTCGGCTGCAAGCTTCAATCCAAACAGCTTGACCAAGGCGAACACCTAACTAAAAAGTGCCAGCACTGGCTCACCAGACGAGAACTCCAGGTGGGATGGTGCCCAGAGGCCGCATGACCACAGCTCATGACAAGACAGCGCGCCTTTTCGAATTGCTGAGAAGCTGTGAAAACACTCGCCTTCCACCGTCCGTACAACCGTGCCCTGGGAACCAACTGAGGACTTCCTCAACAGCGGCTATCAAGACGTCGTTGCGCTGGTCGAACACTGGCAGAAGCAGTACGGCGCCGATCCCCACGCCTGTGGAATGCTCCTGCGCACAGTGGGGCTCTCCTACCTAGAGCACTACGGAGAGGGGGGAGACCACAGCAGCACCCACCCCTTCCCCAATCACGCTGGCTCAAGCCAGCCAAAGCCCTGAAGAGGGCTCAAGCCGCCCCATACGGGGACAATTCGGAAGAAAAACGAAAGGAATAGGTATTAATTCCCTGGGCGGCGGCGGCTTGAGCCGATTAGTCCGGATGCAAGAGGTGAGTTTCCAATCCTTGTCTCCTCCTGCTCCCCATGACCATGGCCCAAAACATCCAGGAGCAGGTCAAACGCTCAGCCCATGAGCGCTGGATTAGCACAGGCCTGGCTGGTCGTCTGATGAGGCTGTGCCCGACCCTCTTCCCCGACCTGCAGTCGGCGGGCGCGTGGGTGAGCGAGCAAACGGGCACGGCGATCGGAGGAATGGGAGGGACCCGGCTGATGCTGCTTTTGCGGGATCACGAGCTCCGGCGCATGGTCGAGGACCAGCACGCCTGCGCCCTGACCTGTGCGATCAGGAGCGATCAGTAGGGGATCGCTTCAGCCAAATTCGCTCGAGCACCTGGCGAAACTCCTGCTCTGTCAACGGCCGCGCCAGACGCCGCCGGCGGGTGATGGCGCTGAGCCACCAGATCTGCAACGCCACAAAGACCAACGCCAGAACAGCGAGTTCAACCCATCCGCTCTGCAGTGCTGGCATCAGGCCCTCAGCGCTCGATCCATCCAAGCGTCCCCTGAAGACATCCAGGAACTGTTGCTAAGAGAAGAGCAGTGATGCATTCGGCCATGGGCTACGTCATCGGCCTGTTGATGGTCTGCCTGCCCTGCGGCTTCATCTCCGCCTCCATCGCCCGCGCCAAAGCCAGGCGGGGAGCCCGTTGGTTTTGGGCCGGCCTGCTCTTTGGGCCGCTGGGCCTGGTTGGAGCAGCAGGGATGCCCGATCGCAAAAGCCAGGTCTGGTTGCGCTACCTAGCCCAGGCCCAGGGCTATCAGCCGCGCCACCAAAAAGAGAGCGAAGTGCCTGAATAGCTGACACCAGCCATCCCCCATGGCTACGACGTGGAGATATGACTGATCGGCATCTGTTGTGCCCTGTTTTGATCTCACCGTTCACTTCCCCGATGGGGATTCAGAACTGCACCTGATTGCCTTCAGCGAGGGCCATGCCTTCACCTTGGCCAGGCGGCAATTCGGCAATCGCCCGCTGACGATTCGCAAGCGCCCCATGCCGCCCAGGCCCTCTCCCAAAAGCAACTGACAGCTAGTGCGTCTAAGCACTTCCACTCATGACAGGAGCCAAGGGCTCGGAGTCATAACAATGCTGGAAGCGATCGCCTTGTCGCCGCTCTCCAACTCGGGGGCCTCTCTTTGCTGATCCTGGCCCCCACCCCACAGCTCCATGCGAAGCAGCTGACGGCTACTCCAGCCTTGGCATCCTGAAGGACTCACGGCGGCAGCAGCATGCGTTCTCCATTCCGCGAGCCCCCTGAGTCGAGGGTCTGGCGGCTCAGTCGCACCTGGAGCCAACCCTGGCTGAAGAACTGGCGAGGAGACATCACCGGTGGCATCACCACCGCCGTGGTGGCCTTACCGCTGGCCATGGCCTTTGGCCTGACCTCCGGAGCGGGTGCGATCGCGGGCCTTTGGGGCGCGATTGTTTTGGGATTCATCGCCGCTCCCCTCGGCGGAACCCCCTCCCAAGTCTCAGGACCCACCGGTCCGATGACCGTGATCATGGCCGCGGTCATCACGGCACTGGTTGGTCGGTACGGGCCAGAAGCCGGCCTTGCCGTGGCCTTCACCGTGGCGCTTCTGGCTGGCATCTTGCAAGTGCTGTTTGGGGTGTTTCGCCTCGGGCAGTACATCGTGCAGATGCCCTACTCGGTGATCTCGGGCTTCATGTCAGGGATCGGCGTGATCGTGGTGGTGCTCCAGTTGCCGATCCTGCTGGGGCTGAACCTCAAGGGCACGATCCCGCAGATCCTGGCGGCGCTGCCGGCTCAGCTCCCCAACCTGAACGGCCTAGCCCTGCTGGTCGGCTGTCTGACCTTTGCACTAATCCGCTCCTACCCCCGGCGCTGGAACCGCTGGATCCCCGCTCCACTGGTGGCCTTGGTCCTGATCTCGGCGCTCAGCACCCTGCTGCCAGAGGAATCCATCCCCCGCCTGGGTGCCATACCCCAGGGATTGCCGACCCTGCGCTGGCCGGAACTGCGCTTCGATGAGATTCGGCTTTTGGGCGGCTATGCCATCACCCTCGCCGTTCTGGGCTCCATCGACTCGCTGCTCACCTCCCTGGTCGCCGACAACATCACCCGCACCCAACACCGCTCCGATCGTGAACTGATCGGCCAGGGGCTCGGAAACATGGCCGCCGCCCTTGTGGGGGGCCTGCCTGGAGCCGGCGCGACAATGCGCACCGTCACCAACGTGCAGGCCGGCGGCAGGACTCCCCTTTCGGGGATGGTGCACTCGATGGCCCTGCTGATCGTGACCCTGGGAGCGGGCCCCTTCGCCGCTGGCATTCCCCTGGCCGTACTCGGGGGAATCCTGCTGCATGTGGGCCTAGAGATCGTGGACTGGAGCTTCCTGAAGCGCGCCCCACGCCTCTCCTGGAAAGCCACGGGGCTGATGTGGCTGGTCCTCTTGCTCACGGTCTTTTGGGACCTGGTCACCGCCGTGGTGATCGGGGTCTCGATCGCCAACGTGATCACCATCAAGGACCAGGCCGATGCCCTGCACAAAACAAGCCAACGGATCGCCGGCGGCGATGGCGATCCCAACGGCCCCTCCGCCCTCAGACTCAATGCCGAGGAGCAAGCCCTCCTGCGGGAGGCTGGCAGTGAAGTCGCGCTCTTGAACCTTGCGGGCCCCCTGAGCTTTGGTGCCAGCCGCTACCTGACCCAGTTGCTTCAAGAGAGCGCCGCCTACGCCACCTTGATCCTGGATCTCACAGCCGTCTCCCATCTGGGAGTCACGGCGTCGCTAGCCATCGATGCGGTCTGCCGGGATGCCACACGCCAGGGACGACGGGTGATCATCGCCGCTCCCCAGGAGCGCTACCGGGAACGCCTCGGACGGCTCGCCGTCACCCGTTTCATCGGCGTGGAGCTGTGCCTCACCAGGCAGGAGGCGCTGCTCTGCGCCCGCAGCCATCAGCTTGCGGCCGGGTCCCAGCAGGCTTCCTAGCTTGATCCCAGTGGAACCTGGCCCCTTGAAGCGCACGTCCCTCAATCTGACTGGCAGCTGTCTGCTGCTGGTTGCCCTGACAGCCCCGAGCCCGAGCTGGGCACAAAAGCGGATTCCCAAGGCCGCGGGGCACGACCAATGCCCACTCGGCTATGTCAACGACCTGGGTAGCTATTGCGTCTCGCCCATCTACTACCAAGTGGCACCCACCAATGGCCAACCCTGCCGCTCCGGCTGGATGAACATCGGGGCGGGCTACTGCAAGAAAAAGACCCTGGGCATCTTTTAAAACCCGTCAATGTGCCTATGGCCTTTCGCGAAGGCACAGAGCCATAAAGGGTCTGGAGGCGGTCGAGTACCAACCCGCTCTCCAAACGGGGGCCGCCCCCCCTTGAGGCCCCCAACAACAACCCTCTAGCGCTCCCGCCGAACGCTGGAGGGTTTGTTGCAAGGGCGACTGCCGGACCTTGGAGCGCCACCATCTAAGCCAATGTGCTCATGCCAACGCAGCGTCGACGTTTTTAGCCCTGGAGGAGTTCCACCCTCCAGGCCGAAATGATTCGATCGCCTGAGCATCAGGTCCACCCCGAAGGCCACCTCCGCCATGAGGTGATCGACACCTTCAAAGGTGTTCTGCCCTTACTGGTCGCCTTGACCGCCGCCTGGCTGGCCATCGACCTTGCCACCCACCTGGTGACCTAAGCGGGATCCTTAATCGTCAGATTGGCGCCGCTGATAATCCATGCAGCCCTGGTAATCACTGGCCTTGAGACAGCGTTCATGGGCCGGCAGCCTCCCGTCGCTGGGCTTACCAAACAACTGGTCGGTGTCGTCTTCTGACAAGCCAAAAAAGGCGAACAGGACCGGGACCAGGATCAAGCCGCTGAACATCTGCTGGGGGAAGAGGGCTTCACAACGCCAGTGACGCTATGGGGGTTCACCGTTCGAATCACCCCCGTATCCACGCAGGCGATCTGAAAAAAGCTGCTGCCATTGTCCCTAGCGCCAGCACACCCGCACTAGCGCTTTGGTGTTGTGCGGTCAGCCTCGGCCAGGTTGCAATCCACGCGGGCCAGGCGCTCCATCACCCGATGGAGATCCAGCTCCGAGAGCTCGCCGCTAGCCGTCCACTTCATGCAGGTGGAACCCAGGCAATCGCTGGGCCCTGGCTGACCAACTCCAGGCTTGTTCAGGGCTTTCATCACGCCCTCCTGTCTTCTGATGGATTCACTCTCGAACCGCCGAAGGCGGAGGGCCTACCCCCAGATGGGGGCAGTTCACTCGGCGTAGGTCTGCGCCAAGGCCGTGAGCAACTCGGAGATGAATTCACCAGGGCAACCCAGCTCCTGCTGCAGCTCGTCGCACTCATCGCGGAAGAACTCCAGCGTGCGCGCGATCACTCCATCCCGCTGCTCAGGGGTAGGCGTCCAATCAGCCATGGGCAACACTCGAGCTGGGGGAATGATGATCAAACCAGCCCAGCGATCCCCCGTGAGTCAGCCGCCCCAGATGGTTCTGGCTGGCGTTTCTCAGCATTTTTAAAGATCTGGTTGTAGCAATGAGCACGCTGCCCCAGCTCGAAGCGAGGCCAAGATCACAGGGCTGGCGGAGCGCCTTGGCGCCCGCAGAGGAAGACACCCTGCGCCGTCAGCATCCATGAGAACGCGGGCCCGACAGAGCGGGCCCGCCCCTCAACCCCAGGCGTCCTCAATACGGAAGCGTGAAGCCCGACTGCATGTTTTTCACGTCGAGCATCACCCAAGTGAGCCAGACGATGAGGCCAATCACCCCAGAGACAGCCGCAACCCTGCCGGAGAGGCGCAGGAGCCATTCCCAAAGACTGATCTCTTTCACCGGCCTCGCCGCAACAGCTGCATCCTGCCTGGTCAAAACACCAACCGACGCGGCAGAAGCCAGGCAAATCTGGCAGGCTTAAGCGACTGCAAGGGAAGTCCCCATCAGCCTTCCGGCCTCCGATTTAGCGCATCTGGCGCGCTGTGCCTGGCTCCGGCAGCAGTGCACCAGCGATAGCGAGCGCGCCAACCGCGAGTTCGCGACCTTGCTGATGTGGCACCAGGCCGCCAGCTCCTTTGGGGCTAATGCGGGGGCTGGGCCGTCGTTGTCAAAACCGTCGTAGGGGAACCCTCTACGCCCGCATAAAAGACCACGAGCTCCACCGGTTCAGTCCCCAGGGCACGCCCGGTGTGGACGGTATTGACCACCTCAACCAAGGCCTCTCCCTGACGGAAGGTGTGACTAGAGCCATCGAGTAATTCCAGGGTCAAGGCACCCTTGAGAACCACAGCAGCGTTGATCACGGGATGCCAATGCAGCGGCAGACGCACCCCCGAAGGAATCGTGATTTTCAGCACCTTGATCTGGGGCTGACCGGACGGATAGCGAGGCAAGGTCTGTCCATCCCACTCCCGACTGGAGTTGGCGAGTTCCGTGACCTCGACACCAAGGGCCCCCGCGCCATGGTCATCGTGGGCCTTGACCTCAAGCGTCAGGGTGCTGCAGAGGACAGCCAGGGCTAAAGGGGTTAACCACGAGCAACGGTTCACGGGCATGCGTCCTAGAAGGGAGCCATGGAACACGTCTTATTGGCCTTTCTGGCGTTTGGAGCCGCCGTGTTGAGCCTGATGGCCTGGATGGTCGCCTCCTTCACGAGCGGCCGGGTGCGCTAACTCCATCAGCTCCGCATCAATCGCCACCAAGGGCCCGCTCAGATGGGAACGCCGCGCCAGGGCGATCGCCTGCTCACGGCTTTCCGCCTGCACTGAGCGCGTGCCACCGGCGGAGGAGTTACAGCTCCAGACCTGATAGCGCCGAAGCATGGCAAGCAAGAGGTGGACCCTCGTCCTAGCCACAGAGTCGCCCAGCGACACAAGGGGCAGCAAAAGCTGAACAGAACCCAGCCTCCCCCAACCCAGATGCACTGACGTCGCTATGGAGAGGGACCCAGCCCTGCTTCCGTGCCGCTCCTCACCGATCCCATTGAACTGATCTGGGGAATCGCAGGCCTACTCAAAGCCTCCCTCTGGGACGAACCGAGCTCAACGCTTCGGAACGACCGTCATCCCAATGGGAGCCAAGGCAATCAGCGCCAACTTGATGTGCTGCAGCCCAAAGGGAATGCCCACAACCGTCAAGAAGCAAGCCAAGGCTGACGCCAGATGACCAATCGCCAGCCACCAACCCGCAACTAGAAACCAAATCACGTTCCCCACGCTCCCCAGGGGCCCAGTCCCCCAATCGCGGCGGCCCGTTAGAGCGTGGCGTGAGATTGCCTCTTGACCAAAGGGCCAGAAGGAAAAGTTCCCGATCACAAAACAAGAGCGGGCCCAGGGCAAGCCCACGACACTGATGGCGCAGAGCAAGCCTGCGAACCACCAACCCAGGCCCATCACCAAACCACCCAGGACAAACCAGAGGAGGTTGAACAGGAAGCGGAACAAGACCGAGGCGCATCAACTGATGGGACTGTCGAGGCGATCCGGACGGCTTGCCAAGGCCGGTTACAAACGGTTACAGTCGCTTTACGTTTCGCAACACCGCCATGGAATCCGATTACGGAATGGCCATCACAGCGATGGTTGTGGTGGGTGTACTCCTCACCGCAGGGGTGGTGTTCGTTCTCTCTCGGCCCACCGATCTGGGCCCCACCCGCAAATAACGATGGCACTGACCGCACTGCTTCTCTTTGCCAGCTGGATCGCCGCTTCTCTGCTTCAACCCACCCCTCAACAACCATGAACAACAACCAAGTCACTGATCAGTGGTGCCAGCACCGCGCTGAAGAGTCCATCCACCAGCAACAACTCCAAGACGTCGAGCGCTTCAACGGCCGGATGGCGATGCTGGGCATCGTGATCGGAGTCATCACTGAAGGCCTCACCGGTCAGGGCATTGCTCACCAGATCGGCCTTGGTCCTCTGATCGACGGCTACGCCACCTGCCACACCCAGTACCTTCCCTTCTGCTTCTGAGTCAGCCAAACCCGCTCGAGATGAACAAACAGGAGTTCCGCTACGAACCGGTTGAGTCCTTCGGCAAGAGCATGACGTCACCAAGGCCTTGGGACGTCTCGGCTCTCAGTGGCGTCGAGCGACTCAATGGCCGAGTCGCCATGCTCGGTTTCGCCGCCGCGCTGATTGGTGAATGGCTCACCGGCTATGGCCCTGCCGGCCAGGTCATGGCGCTCGTGCGCTGGTACCTGAGCTGAAAGACTGACATCGCTCCCATTGCGTTGCTAGGCCTAGGTCAGAGACCAAGGACGCGATGAACCACATTTATGAGGTCTTTCACTCCGGGCCGGCAGACTTCGGCCGGTTTCATGTCGTCGCTGAAAATCGGCAGCACGCCAAGGCCATGGCTGAGGCAGATTTCCCGCAGCACCAATTCGCGGTGTTTCGCAGCGAACTGATCAGGCCGGAATGGCGCTACCAGTTGCTCAGCGAGTGGCGCTCAACGCTCTAGCGGCGTCCTTGGAATCCCCTCAATCACAGCTGGTGGAGCGGGAATAAATCAACCCCAACTCTGAGGCCCAAGCCAAGAGATTGTTGGTGGCGGTCAGAACCTCGAGGGATCGACTCCAGGCCTCATGCAGATCCGAGGCCTCGAGCACATAGCGCTCTGCCCAGTCGTAAGAACGCACCAATCCACAAGCCTCCTTGAGGCGATGTGGAGTGAGAGCGTGGGACTCCACGCGCTCGATCAGGCCCTTATCCCAAAAGGCCCGGCCGACGCCACGCTCACCAGCAAAACTCTGGTGAAGGGTCGAGAGCACAGTCTCGAATTCTGGTCGTTGGATCTGGTCCATGAACCAGGCCTAACACTCTCTAAATAACTCGCGCAGGCGAAAAAACACTGGCGAGGACCAAGGCTTGCCTTAGCCAGTCGACCTGAGCCATGACAAGACCGGTGGCAGGGGCAGAACCCGAAACCCCGCCAGCGATGGCCCTCGGACCACCCGGGGGCTTTTGCATCCCAGGGCACCGACGAAACGACGAAGCGATGGAGCGTTGCGCGATCAATCCAGAACGAATCCTGGTGATCACCCCGAAGGGGTCCACCATTGAGGCACTCAGCGATGGCGACTATCGGGTCTGCTGGGCCTCAGGGGTTTGTCAAACCGTCAGCGGATTGCATCGGGCCAATGTTCTGCTCTATTGGCATGAGGAAAACAACAGGGAGCGCTGCCACCCGAGCCACCCTTGACGGCGCATTCGGGACTTGTTTGATGGGCTCGACTGCGGATCCTTGATGAAGATCAAGACAACGTCCCTCCAGGTCGCAACCCGGGAATCCCTGAGCCTGCTAGACGACCTGCGCTCTGAACTAGCACCCAGCACGATGGGCACCGCGCAGTGGAGGCGGATTAACCAGTTAGAAGACAAATTGCTGGCACTCTTGGCCCTTGCTCAAGTCAGCTGAGGCACAAAAAGGCCCCCGGGATAGAACCCCGGGGGCCTTGGCTTTGAGGCCGGAGTAGACCTCAGGAATCAGCGCTGGTGCAGCGCTTGAGGTTTTGCCAATCCTCAATCACTTGTCCACAGCCATTAACCACGCAGTGCAGCGGGTCATCGGCAACGATGGTGAAGATACCCGTGGATTCCGTAATCAAATCGCTAATGCCCGGGATCAAGGCACCACCACCGGCGAGCACGATGCCGCGGGCGTGAACATCAGCGGCGAGCTCAGGGGGAGTGCTTTCCAAGACACGCTTGATCGTGTCAACGATGGCACCCAGGGGCTGTTGGATTGCTTCGCGAATTTCACCAGCGGTCACGGTGATGCTCTCGGGCAGTCCGGTGCGGTTGTTGAAACCGCTGACCTCCATGTGGCGATCATCATTGCGAGCATTCGCATGGGCAGAGCCAATGCTGATCTTGACCTTCTCGGCGGTGGCTTCACCGATCACCAAGCCATAGGTCTTCTTCAAGTAATCGGCGATGCTCTCGGTGATTTCATCACCAGCAATTCGGATCGACTCACTCTCCACCGGAGAGCCCAGGCTCAAAACCGCGACATCGGTTGTACCACCTCCGATATCCACAATCATGCTGCCGACGGGCTCGGTGATCGGCAGCCCAGCACCAATGGCAGCGGCCACCGTTTCATCGATCAGATAGACCTCTTTCGACCCGGTGATTCCGGCTTCACGGACAGCCCGGCGCTCTACATCGGTGATGCTGCTGGGGATTCCAACGACCATCCGAGGCGCGGTCGACTTACCGGCATTGCCTCGGCGCATGAAGGTTTGAATCATGAGCTCAGCGGCGGCATAATCAGCAATCACGCCATCGCGCAGGGGGCGAATCGCCTGAATCGCTTTGGGGGTTTTACCGATCATGCGTTTCGCGCCTTCTCCCACCTCCAGTGGGACGCCTCTCTCTAAATCAAGAGCGACAACAGAGGGTTCGTCGAGGACAATTCCCTTGCCTGATACGTACATCAGGGTGTTCGCCGTCCCCAGATCGACACCGATGGAAGAGGTAGTCCGGAAAGGCCAGAACATGGTTTTTTTGCTGATCAACCCAAAACTGATCAAATGCGAATATCCGTTGTCCGGACTTAATCAAGTCTTCCACTTCTCGATGCAAGTCGTCGAAAAGCGGCTCAGCGCCACTGATCCCAAAGCGCCAGCAGGTCATCCTGATCAGCGCTGGAGGTGCAGCTGCAGAGATAGGCGTCCGGTCGGATCAGGTAGGTCCTGCCAGCGGCATACCCGGGCCGGGGCTCAGCGCTAGCCGGGACCACCCAATCCCTGGCCAAAGAGAGCTCCAGGGACGGCAGGGGAGCGCCAACGGACAGCAGTACAAAGCAACCTCTACGAAGGAGCTCATAAAGCCGGGTCTCCCCGCTGGGGGCCTGGCAAGGCAGGTCAGGCGTGCGATCCCCGGGTTGCAATCCCGGTCCTGAGCGAGCCAAGACCGGAGACAAGGCGCTGCCGCGGTAGTGCAGATCGGTTTCACAGAGCTGCTGCACGAACCGGCCTTGGAGACGGCGGCTGCGGCCCAGGTTCGAGAACAGCAGATTGCGCAAGCGACGCAGCAGGGGCTGCCGCAGCAGGGCCACCCGAGTCAAAACAGAGGCATTGCGCAGCACCTGATCGCCAATTCGGCTGCGTTCAGGGGAATAGGTCTCCAGCAGCTGCATCCCCGCTTTGTTCTGAATCACCAAGGCCAACTTCCAAGCCAGATTGAAGGCGTCCTGCATCCCGGTGTTCATGCCCTGCCCCCCCGCTGGACTGTGGATATGGGCCGCATCCCCGGCCAAAAAGACCCGTCCGACGCTGTAGCGATCGACCTTGCGCTCGTTGATTCGGAAATGGCTCAACCAGATCGGATCGTGGGCGCGGAAGCCTGATCCCAAGCGCTGCTGCACCAGGCTTTGAACCTGCTCCAGGCTGGGATCAGCCGCCTCCGCTCCTGAGACATCGCCAATGATGCGGAAGCGATCCCCAACGATCGGGAAGAGCGCCAAGATCCCATCGGGGTTCCAGACCACCGCCACCTGATCGGCAGCCGCAGGTCCATCAAGCTTGACGTCCGCCAGGACCCAGTTCGATTCGAGGGTTTCACCGCTGTAGGCCAGACCCAGTCGGTGGCGCACAACACTGTGGGCACCATCGCAGCCCAACAGGTAACTGCACTGCATCGTTTCCTTGCTGCCGTCAGCGCGGGTGAGTTCGGCGCATACACCGCTCTCAGATGCAGCGAAGTCGGTGAGTTCCAGTTGACGTTCAACCTGCACCCCCCGCTCCGCCAGCAGCTGGGCCAGAACCGCCTCTGTGCGGTTCTGGGGAATCATCAAGGCATAGGGAAAACGACTCTGCACCTTGGAAAAGGAGAGTGCAACGAGCAAGCGCTGTCCCACCTGAATCCGAGCGCCATGGCCCTGAATGCCAGCCTTCAAGAAAGGCTCGACGCAGCCGTGGAGATCCAACAGCTCCAGGGCTCGGCCAGATCACCAAGGCCTTGGAGCGATCGCTGGGTTGAGGGGCAAGGTCCACCAGCCGAACGGCGATGTCCTGCTGTCTCAGGGCGAGCGCCAGGGTGAGCCCCACGGGGCCCGCGCCTACAACCAACACAGGACCTGACATCACAACTGCAGCAGATCTCTGCCAAAGCTGCACAACAACTCGGGTTGCTCTTCGGCAGTTCCATTTGTTTTTTGGCAGTTGCTTTTGCTGAAAGAGCAACCGGCACAGTGCGTTAAGGTCAGTTCCTCAAGCTGAATACAGCAGCAGATATGACTCTCGGCCGATTCCTGGTCTTCTTTGTGATCGGCCTGGTGCTAGCGACGGTGCTGAACCTGACCTGGCTCTACTGGATCCTGGCTGCTGCTGCCGCAACGGTCGCGATCAAGCTCTGGCTGAACCGATAGCCCCATGAAGGAGACCACCACCCACAACGGGGTCAACTACAAACTGACACGGCTGCCCTCGGCCTTGGATGCCAGCAAGGCGGCCAATCGGATCCGTCCTTGGATGAGCCGCAGTGAAGAACAGCAGCGCGCTCTCGAGCGGATTGCGCGGGTTCGCCGCGAGAGCGGAATCCCTTCCCCCGACGAGTGGATGTGGTGAGCATGGAACGCACGCTCAAAGGGATCGCCTATGTCTCGGTCTGGGTGATCCTGTGGGGAACGGTGGCCTCCTTGATGGACTACGTCCTGCTGGAGCGAGAGCTCTACGCCACCGGAAGCTTCGGTCAAGCGACGACCTTTGTTGGCTACGGCCTCGCCACGCTCGTGCTCGCCTGGCGATTCGCTCCTCGCTTTCTGCAGTCCGACGACTGATCCTTAGGTCTGCGGTTCAGGAGCTTGCTCTTTGACCTTGGGCTTGCTCTTCTGCGGAACGCTGACCTGGCCACACTGGTCATCCAGCACGGGCTTGTAAGAGGCTCGCACCTCCATCCAGTCGGTGCTGGGATCCCGCTGTTCAAACACCGCGAAGTGTTCAATCAACAGCCCATCCATCGCCTGCATGGAGCGGCAAAGGCTGTAGAGATCACCGGATTCCTGAGCTTTTAAGACCTGCGCGTAATGGCCCATGAACCGGGCATAGGGATCGGTCTCCGCCGCGGTGACGGACCCGGCGAGCAAGGCGACGAAAGCAGCACAGCCACCCAAGAGCGTGGCCGGACGAATAGCAACGTTCATGGCCACGACCCTACCGATCAGGGCAAGGGAGAGAGCCCCCGATGGCCAGAGAAAGGAACCAGACCAGATGATTTTTCTCTGAACAGAGACAACAAAGATGCCTGATTAGGAACGCAAAGAGAAGCTGAACTCTTGAGGATCGTCAGCAGACAATCGCTAGCGGTAGGACGATCTTTCCATGGAATTAGCCATGTCAAGACACCAACTTGAACTGTTCATGCGTAAAGCCAAGGGCAACACCACCATGCAGCGCGAGCTCGACAAGTGCGGCTCAAACAACAGCTGCGTGGCCGCTGTTGCCCGCAAGCATGGACACAAGTTCTCACCAGCCACCCTGACCCGCTGGCAAAACGACCACACCGAGGAGGCCCCGCCGGTTCACTAGGGAATGGGTATTAAGCCTCATTGCGCCTTCTCAAGAGCAGATCGATGCTGATGACATCGATCTCGGAGGCGTTGATGGACGACACTCCACCCCGCCAGAACCCAGGAGCGAGCTGACTGAAGGCCCCTGCTCCAACAGTCTTTCGAAACCGTGGGTGGGTCCTCTGCCCCGCAGCTGGACACTCCAACCTGCACCGTCTCAGGTGCCCTCCTGGAGTACACCGCCCCACACCTGGACACCTGGCCCCAGGTGACTTCCCTCAGCAGCTCCGACCACAATTCAAGACTGAGAAAGCCGGTTCCAACAGGGACCGGCTTCTTTATGGTCAGTTCACCAGCTCATCCCCCGTTGAACTGCCGCTGGCCCCTGCCGCTGGGCATCCTCAGCCTTGTGCTTTTGGCGACCCAAGCCGCCCAAGCCCAGTCTCTGATGGGCTTACAACAGGCGGCAATCCGCTGCTTGAACGGAACCTCTCGGGCCGACTGCAGCGCAGCACTGGGAACCTCCCATCAACTGAAGAACCGCGCGGATGCCGCCAACGAACTGCGCTGCTACACAGCCCTACTGGGACTGGAATCGCGCCTGAGCATGGCCATGCAGGGGAGCGGATCGGTGGCTCGTGACCACAGCAGCCTCAAGGAAACGATTTTCGAATGTCGGGCTTTGAATCCTGGCTAGCCAAGCCATCCGCTGCCAGCCTTGGGAAGACAGGGGAAGGCCAAGTCCATGCACTCTGCACAAGCGCTTCGAGAGCGTTATGCCAACGGCAGCAGCAGCCCTGGTGAGGTCAACGCGATCGCGCTGGTCTACGCCTCGATCAAGACACTGAGCTTTCCCCAGGCGCTCGAGGAGGTTCACGACGGACTGGGCTACGGGATGGCCGAAGACATCGACTGCAGTCAAGGGGGGTTCCCCTGGGTCGAGGTGGAACGGTCCTTGGTCCCCTCTGGTCGACGCTGGATTAACGGACTGGAGTCATCCGTGGCTATCTCTAGGGAGAGCCGCTGAACCCCGATGATCGGTTGGCGCCACTGCAGCACGGCGTTCGCCGCCGCCGCACTGCTTGGTTTGGGAGCACAGGGACTGGCCGCAGAAGGATCGGTCTCAGCGCAGTCTCCCCTGAGCCGTCAGCAGGCCTGGCAGGAGGCCATGTCAAAACTCCCTACCGGAGCAGTGGTCACGAGCAGTCGCTGCAATGACGTGGAGATCGGCTACAGCAATACGCGCTATTACTGCGTCCTGACCTTTACTCAGCCCGTTCCAGAACGACCCCAAGACGACGTCACTGGAGAAGGAGCCGCAACGCAACGCTGAACGTTGCGGCTTGGTTTGATCGCTCAGCTCTTTGCCGAAGCCTGAGACAGGAAGAAGACCAGAAGCGCAATCAAGCCAGCACCACCAATGGCCGGCAAGATCACGGGAACGCCTCGGGGAGCAACGGCAGAGGCAAGCACGAGGTAATCCATTCCAGAGCATTCAGAACTGGAAATTTTTAGCACCGGCGGAGGGGAGAGCGAGAGAATCCGAGACCTGTCGAAAAGCAGAGTCCAAGCAGGCTCTGATCCGTCCTGGCGACGCCCCTATCGGCCTAGAACCACTCGGTCTGAGCCTCTTCGGCGGTGTTCACCCGAGCGTGTGGAGTGCGGCGCTCAAACTCCATCGAAATCGAGCGCTCCTGCTCGCCATCCGCAGCGATCGCGCGCACTGGATAGAGCTGCTCGCCATCTCGGAAGGGGACATGAATGCGGAAGCTGCCGTCTTGCTCAAGCTGAACCTGCTGGTCGCCAATGAACAGGCTTGCGGCGGGATCCGTCGCGCCGTAGACAATCAGCTCAGCATCAGCCACCAACCAGAAGGACCGCTCACGCACGGCACCGGTGCCTGATTCGCTGCGACCGCTTGCCCAGACACCGGTACCGGAATCATTCAGAGGACCCGGGGAATCCAGGTCGTATTCATGCAGCACCTCTGAGCCGACGCGGCGGCTGCGGGTGGGAAGCGTCGCGCGCTGGTAGTGCTGTTCGTGCTGCACCCCTGCACCCATGACGGGAGCGACCACTGCTTCAGCCACAGCGGTCGGGCCAGCCTCAAGGGAGAAGGGCACAAAGGCATCAGCGATGCGCTCGGAGGGTTCCAAACCAGGAACCTGGGCCACCGCAGAGAAGGCCAGGGAGTACCAACCGCCAGAGCGCAGGCGGTAGCCCAACTCAACGCGATAGTCACGGCCATCGAGGGGAACAGGCACGAACCATTCGCTGGCGTTCGCGTCCACCACCAACTCCTGGAGGGTGTGGGGGTGGGACTGCTCAGCGGCCAGGCCCGTGACATCCGCCAAGCGGATGCAGAGCTGGGTCGCCCCTGCCCGCTGGGCCTTTTTGCGATCCGCGGCAGCGATGGACCAGAAGCAATAAGCCCACTGGGGATCCCGAGGCAAAAAGACCACGTGAGTGGTGACCTCAGGCAGCCCCTCAGAGACCTCGATTTGACCAATCGCTGATGGTGCGATCCCGGGGACCGACTGCTTGATTTTCAGCTTGATCCCTGAGGGGATCAGATCACGAAGCCAGCCGAGGGGACGTTGGTTGCTGCTCTTATCGGTGAAGTTGCGTTGCGTCACGGGTCTCCCCCTGCTGGCCATGGGGACCATCGTCACCGACTCCCCTTGCCCAGCAGCCGCTCTGTCAGCGGATCGCTACCACATGCGCAGCACCTATTCCGACAACAGTTGCTCGCGAGCCCTGGCCAAGGCCTGCTTTGCCTCAGGGCTGACCTCGGGATAGCGCAGGTCCAAGGCATCCAGGCGCTCAATCACGGCAGCAGCAACCACCAAACGGGTGAACCACTTGTGATCGGCGGGCACGACATACCACGGAGCCTGGGCTGTCGCCGTCTCGCGAATCATCTCCTGATAGGCCTGCATGTAGTCCTCCCAAAACCCCCTCTCGCGAATATCAGCCGCTGAAAACTTCCAGTTCTTCTCGGGCCGTTCCAATCGCTGCAGGAAGCGGCGCTTTTGCTCCTTCTTGGAGAGATGCAAGAAGAACTTCAGAACGACCACCCCGTTCCGGTTCAGATACTGCTCGTAGTGGCGGATGTCCTCGAAACGCTGTTTCCAGAGTTTTGGCCCCAGCAATGCAGGCGGCAGAGACTGCTTGGCCAACAGTTCCGGATGGACCCGGACAACCAAGGTCTCCTCGTAGTAGCTGCGGTTAAAAATGCCAATGCGCCCTCGCTCTGGCAGGGATTGGTTCGCGCGCCAGAGGTAGTCGTGGTCCAGATCCAGAGCGGAGGGAGCCTTAAAGGAACACACCTGGCAGCCCTGGGGATTCACGCCACTCATCACGTGTTTGATCGTTCCGTCTTTGCCGGCGGCATCCATCGCTTGAAAGACCAGCAGCACCGCCCATTTGTTTTGGGCATAGAGCCGCTGCTGAAGCTCCGAGAGCATCTCAACGCCCTGCTCTAAGGCCTCACGGGCACCCTTCTTATCGGTGGGCAGATCCAGGGTGTCGCCAGGGTCGATTTGCTCCAGTCGAAATCCATCCCCGTTTTGGATCCGATAGGGATTGACGAGGTGTTGGCACTGCTTGAGGACCTGGCTCAATTCCATCTCCATGGGCACCACAGAACACGAACCGCCTGAATTCACCCTGCCCACCGCAGACGGCACTGTCAGCCCTCAGGCTTGAGCCGACTGGACAAGTGGTTTTTATCTGGTGAGAGAAAAAAAAGCCCCCCTAGGACACCTCGATCTCACAGGTGAGTCCCATGGGTCGCGGTCTCGGTCAATTGCTGGGCGGATGCGCGCTCCTGGCCTCCCTTCTTCAGCCCGCCACGGCCCAAGACCTGGCCCTCAGCACAAGCCCAAGGTTGACCTTTGAGCGCACCAACCGCCGCCTGCCTCGCACCGGCGATCCGATCTGGGACCTGAGGGTCGAGATCCCTGGACAACCCGTGCGGCATTTCGAGGCAGTCAGTGGACGCGCGGAATTCCAAGGGGCCAACCGACACCAGATGGGCAGCGAGGCACCCTTACCCCCGGGCCAGTACGTCATCGGCGCAGTGGAACCCCTCGGCCTGGAGTACCCACGAGAGCTCGGTCCGGTCTGGATCGGCCTCGAGCCTCTCTTTACGACGGGCCGGCGCGTCCTGGGCATCCACCTCGATCCCAGCGCCGGCCGCAACTGGAACAGTGGAACCGGAGGCTGCATCGGCCTGATCCATCGAGCCGACATGCTGACGCTCGCTGAGCTGGTGCGCCGCAGCTCAGCCCAGAACTTGGTCGTCAGCAACTAGGGAGACGCAGTGCTGCCAACTGCAACGATCGTGGCTAGATCAGGATTACCGCCGAGGTGGAACAGCGGCCACCAGCGCTCCACTGATTCATGCCGGCGGCATGGTCTTCCTGCACAGGTTGCACCATTCCTCACACCACCCGACCCCGCCTCTGGCGGGGTTTTTTGTACGCGAGCAAACCACAGGCTGTGCGGTTGAACAAGTGGTTAAAGAGAACTGGCACAGTGCCAGTCCGCTAGCGACAGTTGGTGCGTGTGAGGAGTGGATTCGCCCCAAGGCGTGGAAACAAGGTCACACCCTTGGTACGAATCCCGACCAGCCCTGCCTTTGGCGGGGCCTTTTTTTGGCTCAATCAGCGATCAATTCGCGCTTAAGCAGAACAGCCCCGTGGGAGAGCAGCAGGCGATGGCGCTTCACCTCCTCATCAAGGGGAACCACAACGCTCTGGGCCCCGCCATTGGTCCAGTAATGGAGCTTGACCTGAGGCGTGATGGATGAAGGCGACATCTCAATCGAACCCATCATGCGGCGACGAATGACTCTGCCAATTGAGCCGTATTCGGCTTGGGGTTGACGTAGTCAGCGTTACGCCCCAAAACAGTCGCTGAACGGCACTGGCCAGCCGCGGCCAAGGCCTGCTGCAGATCCTGACTACAGCTCAGCACCCGTGACCAACTGGGGAGTTGCTGAACCGATGGAGTCTCCATCAGATCTGTAATTGCCGGCCGAAGTAACTGAGCAAAATCGTGAACAGCGAGCTCTTCACCATGGCGGTCGTGGGGAAGACCATTAATGGCTGAATCCAACCCAAATTGCCGAACCCGGTCCTGGCCCACCCGGCGGTAGAGCGCTTCCAAGGTAGGAAGCTGCTCGCTGAGCAAGTTGCAACCTTCATGCTCCATCAATGCACGCAAGACCGTCCGCAGGATTTCGCTGGCCATCCGCTTAAGGCCTTCATCTGGGGTATTGCCCAGGTCCTTGTGTTTGTGGTCAAAGACCCCCAGATCCACCTGGGCAATCCGGCTGATGGCGACATGGCGGTAGACCTCAGAGAGAAGACCGATCTCCAAGCCCCAATCGCAGGGAATGCGAAGGTTCATCGCCAGATCAGTGGTGAAGGCAAACTCCCCGGCCAGGGGATAGCGAAAGGACTGGAGATAGCGGAGGTAGGGAAGGGGGCCGACGATCTGCTCCAAGCTGCTCAAAAGGGGACCCACAAACAAACGAGTCGCCCGGCCCTGTAATGCGTGGGTTTCAAGGGAAAGTCGGCTGTAGAAGGCTTTGACATAAGCGACACCTGTTGAGCGATCCAACAGGGGCTGAAGCATCCGCTTGGGATAATCCGGCGTAAAGG
The DNA here is from genome assembly GCF_047716805.1 of Synechococcus sp. W4D4. Lineage (NCBI taxonomy): Bacteria > Bacillati > Cyanobacteriota > Cyanophyceae > Synechococcales > Synechococcaceae > Synechococcus > Synechococcus sp. W4D4. Next base: position 1,274,868 of record NZ_CP180404.1, read on the forward strand.
TGCGGATATCAGCGTCGAACAGCCCCACCACTTCGGCCTGACGGCAGGCCACCCCGAGGCCCTGCCAAACAGCCCACCCCTTGCCAGGGGGGACCAGCACGTCCAAGCCCAAGGATTTGACCGACTTCAAAAGCTCGATCACCGCTGGGCCATTGGTCCAGTGCACGTGCACGGGGAAAGGCATCTCGGCCCAGAACGCCTCGGCTTCCAAGACCTCCTCAACGGAGTTCGCCGCAAGGGCGATCACCAGCGATTGAAGTCCTTCCAGCCCGGTCAACACCTCACGAATCAGGCGCAAAGCAGGGCGGCGAAACTCTTCCATCAAGCAAGGAAGTAGCAGAGCAGTGGGGCGATCACGCAACTGCTGGTGGAACAGATCGGGGGCCGCCCCTGAGAAGCCGTAGTCGTGAACTGTGGTGATCAGTCCTTGCTGGAAGTCCATGCAGTAATCAATGCGACAACACCTAAAAGCCAGCTGCTCGATATGTGGGGGAGTGGCGGGAGCGTTGGTGGTTGGGTTCGACCGGCAAATACAGCTGGAACTGTTGCTGAGCGGTCTTTACCCGGGACAGTCTTCAAACGAGATCAAAAGCTTGTCGTCTCATTTGCTGCAATCCGGCCCCATCGGTCCGCAGATGCACACCCAAGCGAAGCCGCCTTGGAAGGCCTCGACCAGCGTCCTGATCTGTTACGCCGATTCGGTGATCGAAACCGATCGCACCAGCCTTCCTCTCCTGCGGCAGCTGCTCGATGGCCCGCTGAGTTCCCTGTCTTCCATCGTCCATGTGCTGCCGTTTTGGCGCTCCAGCAGCGACGGGGGCTTCGCGATCTCCAGCCACGATGAGCTCGAGCCGCGCTTCGGTGATTGGGAAGACCTCGCAGCCTTGAGCCGCGGACGCCTCCTGATGGCAGACCTCGTACTAAACCACGTCTCGGCCTCTCATCCCTGGGTACACCAATGCCTCCAAGACGAGGAACCCGGGCGCTCCTGCATCCTTCAAGCCAGTCCCGATCCCTGCTGGTCTGACGTCGTCAGACCGCGTAGTTCTCCATTGATCAGCCGTCTAGCCGGCAGGACCGGAAGTAAGCATGTCTGGACCACCTTCGGCCCCGACCAGGTGGACCTGAATTGGCAGGAGCCGGAGGTCCTCCGGCACTTCAATCGCTTGATGCAACGTCTTTTCAGCCACGGCGTGGGCTGGTTGCGGCTAGACGCGGTTGGGTACGTCTGGAAGGAGCCCTTCACCAGCTGCATCCATCGGCCCCAAGCTCACGCCATCGTTGAAGTGCTGCGCCTACTGCAGAAAGCCCACTATCCGGCGGGCGCCGTAGTGACCGAGACGAACGTCCCTGAGGCAGAGAACCTCTCCTATCTGCAATCCGGCCGAGAGGCGCACCTCGCCTACAACTTCCCCCTGCCACCGCTGTTGCTTGAGGCCAGCCAGAGCGAGCGCTGCGATCTCCTCAACCGCTGGCTAGCTGGGTGGCCGAATCTCCCCGATGGCACCAACCTGCTGAACTTCAGCGCTAGCCATGACGGGGTCGGGCTTCGGCCGCTGGAGGGCTTAATGGATCAGCCCCGGCTATTGCAGCTCCTGGCGGGATGCGAACAACGGGGAGGTCTAATCAGCCACCGGCGACTGAGTGATGGCACAGAGGTTCCCTACGAAATCAATATCAGCTGGTGGAGTGCAATGGCAGATCCCGGCCGGGATCCGACGCGCTGGCAACGGGAACGCTTCCTGCTCAGCCAGCGCTTCAAGCTGGCCCTCCCCGGGGTGCCTGCCTTTTATTTGCCAGCCCTGCTTGCCGCCCCAAACGACACCGCGCGATTTCAAGCCAGCGGCCATCGGAGGGACCTGAACCGGCCGCAGTTCAAAGCTGCGACCTTGCAACACCAACTCCAAGACCCTGAACAGGATGCCAGCAGCAACATTGCCCAGCTGCAATACGCCATGGGTCAGCGAGCCAACCTCCCCGCCCTGGAGCCAGACGCACCCATGCGGGTACTCAGCACCGGCCGCTCCGATCTTGTGATCCTGGAGCGGGGCCTGGCGCACGCGCGTCTGTGGGCTATCCACAACTTCAGCTCCACACGCCAATCGCTCGTGTTGGCATCGCTCTGGGATGCGTCCACTCCGCAGGAATGGATCGATCACCTCAATCCGGCTGGAACGGTGAAGACCGAGCGCCAACTGGAGTTGGAACCCTTTGGCGTCTATTGGATCAGCAACCGATGAGTCAGCCCAACACCTGGTGGATCGTCACCGACCTGGATGGGACGTTGATGGACCACAGCTACAGCTGGGAGCCAGCCCAAGAGACCCTGCGCTGGCTGCAAGCCAGACAGATCCCCGTGATCCCCTGCACAAGCAAAACCGCAGAAGAGGTCCGGGGCTTTCGGCAAGTCGCTGGCCTCCGCGATCCGTTCATCGTCGAAAATGGAGGAGCGATCCATGGCGAGGCCGCCAGCGGTGAGGAGTGGGAAGAAGCCTTGGGCATCCACCACAGCCTTTTAAGGCCTCGCCTCAATGAGTTGGAGGCGTTGCTGGGGGAATCCCTGCTCCCGCTGGAGGACCTCAGCGAAAGTGAAGGCCTACGCCTGTTGGGCCTCGCCGGTGAAGCTCTGGCCCAAGCCCAGCGGCGCTGCTGGAGTGTGCCGTTTGTCCCCCCCTCCGCTGAAGGGCGGGAACGCCTACCGGCCCTTGCCGATGCCCTCGGTCTAAGCGTGGTGCAGGGGAACCGCATGGGCCATCTACTTGGACCTGACGTGAGTAAAGGCGGAGCGTTGGCCCGCCTGAAGCAACGCCTTGGTGACCAAAGGCCGCGAGTGCTGGGGCTGGGTGATTCGCCCAATGACATCCCGTTGCTAGAGGCCTGCGATGTGGCTGTCGTTGTCCCCGGCCCTGATGGACCGCACCCGGCATTTCGCCGTGCCTTGGAGCAGAAGCGCTATCTCTTGGCTCCTGCGCCCCACGCCGATGGATGGGCACGGATGATTCGCCAACTCATCGCCTAAGCAACCGAAGAGTCCTCCCCAAACAGTGGAGCGACGGTTCGGTTTAAGGCCTTGCTAGCGGGATTGGGAAGTTCAGCAAAGGAATCACGCCATTGCTGCACCCAGAGTTGCTGACTGCGCTCATACAGCGCAGTCAAAGAATCAACAGCGTGCTCCTCGAAATCCACCCGCAGATCCAACAGAGGGAAAGCGGCTTCACCACTGACCTGTAGGGCAGCAGAGGTGGCATGAGTGGAGCGCAGATCTCCACCGGCCTCCTCACCCGCCCGCAGGGCTGTGAGGAGGCGTCGCCCCAACTTCCAAGAGGGGTCACTCAAGAGAAAGGCCTCCTCCATCGCCAGCAGAACCCCTTCACCGCTGAGCAAGTTCCCCGCGACGGCCAGATCGGAATGGCAGCGATGACTGGCGAAGGGACCGCAGGCCCCACCGGTCCAACCCGCCGTGCGGCCGCAGGCATCAATCAGATGCAACTGGCGGTGCTCGATCTGGGGGTCATCCCGCAACAGGCTCGCCAAGACCGACTCCGCATCGCGGTTCTGCTCCATCCGCTCCAGACCGCAGATGCCGAGGTGGGGGTTCGTATGGGCCTGGGTGGCCACGGCGCCGACACCGGAGCGGATGTGGGGCACGGTCGATCCAACGGCGAGATGACAGGTGGCCACGGCCACTCCAAAGCGGCCGTTGGAGGGATCACGCGCCAGGATCGAGAAGGTCATCCCTGAAGCTGCGCGTCGAGTCGCAGGAACGCCGAAAGCAGCACCGATGTCCCGGCCACGCACTGCTCAAGGCTGGTGTATTCCGCCGAGGAATGGCTGAGTCCCCGATGGCTGGGGACAAAGACCATGCCCATGGGCCAACGCCGGCCGAGTTCTTGGGCGTCATGGCTGGCACGACTGGGCAGCGGGCTGTGGGAGAGGCCCAGTTCTCGGGCCGCGTCGGCAATCGCGTCCATCAGCGCCGGGGCAGCCGGAGTGGGGTCGACGGAAAACTGAGGGTCCATCGTCACGCTGCAAGCGGTCGCCTCAGCGATGAAGGCAAGGCGCCGCTGCAGCTCTGCCGTCAAAGAGGACAACACCTCGGGATCCAGATCACGCAGATCAACACTGCACTGCACCTCGCCGGGAACGACATTGGCGGCATTCGGCCAGACCTCAAACTTGCCAACCGTGGCCACGGGATCACCGGGATGCTCCAGGGCCAGGGCCTGAACAGCCAAGACCACCTGGGAAGCAGCCACTAGGGCGTCCTGACGCTGACCCATCGGCGTGGTGCCTGCATGGTTGGCCTGGCCGCTCACCCGAATCGTGAAACGCCGTTGTCCAACAACCCCCTGGACAACACCAATGCTGTCCCCACGCCGCTCGAGCACGGCCCCCTGCTCCACATGCAGTTCGATAAAGGCTGCAATCGCGTCATCACTGCGGGCGGCGCTGGCAAGCCGTTCCCAATCCCCCCCCAGACGGGCCAGGTTCCGCTGGATCGGCTCACCGTTGCTGGTGGCGTAATCGCTGGGATCACCGCTAGCGGTGCCGGCCATCCCCTTGCAGCCCACCATCGTGGACTCCTCGTCGGCAAAGACGATCAACTCAAAGGGATGCCGGAGGCGAAGCGAAGCATCCTGAAGAGAGCGAACCAACTCCAAGCCCGCCAAGACTCCGAGGGTGCCGTCGTAGCGGCCCCCCGTTGGAACGGTGTCGAGGTGTGAGCCGGTGACCAGAGCCGGGAGGCTTGGATCCAGGCCCTCAAGCCGGCCAATCAGATTTCCAGCGGCATCGATCCGCAGGCTCAAGCCTGCATCGATCATCCACTCGCTCAGCCGTTCGCGGCCCTGGCGATCTTCTGCACTGAAGCCGCGACGGCAAATCGAACCATCAGGCTGCAGTCCCAACTCCGCCATGGCCTCCAAAGACGCCAGCAGTCGCATGGCATTTGGAGTAGGCCGCCGCTGTTGGGTGGTGACGAGGGTGTCTAAGCCCGGGGCAGAGAGAACCAACCGGAGACCTTTCCGTTCAAAAGAGCACCCCCACCATCCAGGAGAGGTCCCAGAGGCCCCGTAACGGTTGTGACCGTTACGGGATGAACGTCAGCAAACGACCGCAGCCTCCTGAGCTGGGTGCCAGCCGAGGGCATCGGCCTTGGCCCGGGCCTGGGCCGGCACATCCGCGGCAATGAACATCCGGTGCAGCATCTGCACCCCGAGAAGGTGGTTGATCATTGCGTCCATCTGTACCCGGTCGGCATCGGTCGTCGACGGGTCGTCATGGCGGGCGAAGAGGGCCCGAACACCCTCGACGCTGAGTAGTCCCGCGGCCTCGATCGCCTCATCGCTGAGGTAGTCATTGGCCAACTGCTTCATCTGCTCCCACTTCTCGGGCTCGGTGTGGGCCGGCGGAGCCATGAAGGCGAATTTTTCGCGTTTGTAGAGCACCTCCGGCAGCAAGCCGGCCATGGCTTCGCGCAGGACGTACTTCTCCGTCTTGCCCTTGATCCGTAACTCCGGCGGCACCTGAACCGCCGCCGCGGCGAGGTGGTGATCCAAGAAAGCCGGACGGGCCTCCATGGAGTTGGCCATGTCCACCCGGTCACCGCCCCAGGTCAGGATTTGGCCCTCCAACATCGTCTTGATCCAGACGTACTGGGCCTTGTCGAGGGCATGGCGTCCCTCCAGTTGTTCGGGATCCAGGGTCTTGGCGATGGCCTTGCCCGGGGAATAGCCGCTGAGGGCCTGGCGATGGGCGTCCGCCAGCAGGGCCGGCACCAGCGGCGCACAGGCCAACCACGGTTGGAGACAACTGGGGGTGAAACCCACAACCGCATCGAGGTCCGGATCATCCACTTGATCCGCCGCCAACATCGCCCCCTGCACCAGAGCATTGGACTGCTGCAGCAGGCCTTCCCAGACTTTGCGCTCCTGCTCAGGCAGGTCCTGCAGACCATGCAGAAACATGTCGCGGCGGAACGCCGGATAGCCACCAAAGAGCTCATCGGAGCCCTCCCCGGTCATCACCACCTTGTAGTTGACCTGGTTGACGTGGCGGCTCATCAGGAATTTCGCCACCGCCAAGGTGTTGTAGATCGTGCGCTCGGTGTGCCAGAGGGTGCGCTCCATCCAGCCGTAGAGCTCCTTGCCCGACAGACGCATGACGTCCTGCTCGGCCGCAGTGGCCTCGGCCATCTCCCTAGCAATCGGCGACTCGTCGTAGCGGGCGTCGTCAAAACCAATGGTGAAGGCCTTCACCGGGCTCTGGCTCACGGCGGCGGCCAGCCCGAGGATGGAGCAACTGTCGATGCCCCCGGAGAGGTAGCAACCCACCGGCACATCGGCGACCATCCGCAGCTCCACTGCTTCCAGCAGCGCCGCGCGAATCGCCTCAATGTGATCGGCCTCGCTCTTGCTGCTGTCCCGCTCGCCCTGGCGCGGGAAGTCCATATCCCAGTACTTCCACGTCTCGACCTGGAGACTGCCGTTCTGGCGGCGCACGCTGATGCCGTGGCCAGGCGGCACCTGGTGAATCCCTTCAAAGGCCGTGGTCCCGGGGACCATCGTTTGCATCAACTGGTGGAAGAGCCCTTCCGAGGTGAAGCGGCGCTCCACCGCCGGATGGGCAAACAGCACCTTCAACTCGGAGCCGAAGACCAAGCCCTGGGGTGTCATCGTCCAGTACTGGGGCTTGATGCCGAAGCGATCCCGGACCAGATGCAAAACATCACCGGCTTCGTCGTAGATCGCGAAGGCGAACTCACCCCGGAGTTGAGGCAGGGTCGCCTTTAAACCCTGCTGTTGATAGAGGCGCAGCAGGATCTCGGAATCGCTCTTGCTGCTGAAGCGAACGCCGCGGGCCGTCAGATCGGCGCGAATCCGCTGAAAGTCATAGAACTCGCCGTTGTGGGCCATCAAGACCCGCGCTCCCGACCCCGGCTCTCCGCTCAGGAACGGTTGGCGCGCCCTGGTCTCGTTGAGATCAATGATCGAGAGGCGGGCGTGGCAAAAGCCCACCCCAGCTGCATCGAGCGTGCGATAGCCAAAGCCGTCAGGACCGCGATGCTCCTGGATCGCCGCCATGTTGACCAGAAGCTGCGGATCAACGGGTTGGTCCGCCCTAGTGCTGAAGACACCGCCAATTCCACACATGCGCGTACCTCCTCAGATCACATCCATGACCCGGTTGGTGCGGCCCACCATGCAGGTGAGCAGCGCCATCCGCAAAAAGACCGCTCCCCGGGCCTGACTGAAGTACCAGTTGTGGGGGGTGTCATCGAGGCAGGTGCTGAGCTCCGGCCCTCGAGCCAGGGGATGCAGAACGATGGCGTCTGGCTTGTAGGGCAGATCCCGAGTCAGCCGGAAGGCATTGCCGTGCACCTCGTAGCTATCGCCCACCCAGGCGATGGCATTGATGTAGATGACATCCAGCCCTGGGATCTCGGCCTGCAGGTCACCGGTCCAGCGCACCTTCAGCCCCGCCTGCTGCAGCTCCTCCAGTTGCCCGGGATCAAACAACTCATCGGTAGCGTTCTTGGCCGGGTCGTGGATGAGGACCAACTCCTCCACCATCTGCGGGAATTTGGAGAGGATCCGCAGGAGCGATCGCACCGTGCGCATTCGGCTGGGGATGCCAACCACGCCAATACGCGCCCGCTGATCAGCGGGGACCTCAGGGGCCGCCAAGGCCGGACGCCACTTGAGAATCGTGTAAAGGTCGGCCATGGCCTGGGTGGGATGTTCATCAATCCCATTACCAGCGTTGATGATCGGGATCCGCAGGGTGTCGGTCATCGAATAGATGGCCTGGGAGTCGTTGTCCCGCAGAACGATGCAATCGCCGTAGTTGTTGAACATGTGGGCGACGTCTTCTAAGGACTCCCCCTTTGCCAACCCGGTGGTAGCCCGGTCGGTGATGTTGATCGAGTCACCGCCGAGCCGGTGCCAGGCGCTGTCAAAGGACAAGCGCGTGCGGGTACTGGGCTCGTAGAACGCGTTGATCAGGATCTTTCCCTTCAGCGGCGTGTTGTGGGCCGTGTAGCGGTCGGGATTGCTCTCGAACTTGGCCGCCAAACGAAACAGTTGCAGCAGGGTCTCGGGCTGGAAGGGCTGGATCGAGATCACGTGCTGACCCACCAGGTCCTGGAGTGCCTCGCCGTCCTCTTGAATCGCCCCCAACAGCGCCTGGGGTGAGGCCGCGCCGAACACATCCGGACCCATGGGCTCAAAACGCAGGGATGCGTCGACGCCGGCGCTCGTCGTGAGGGAAGAGAGTGTCGTCATAGCGATTAGGGGACCCAGGCCCACTGCCGCAAAGCAGCACAGCGGAGTTGGTCGCACTGAGTCTCAATCCAAAATCCACCCTGCCACATCACTTTCTTCAAATTCAAGAGGCTCAAAACGGAGGCCTTTTGTGTAGCGATTACTACGCAATTAAGGGTTGAGTTGCAGCCGGAGGTCAAAAGGAAGGTGCTACCAAACATCACCGCGCCTCCACTCTTTCCACCAAATGATCAACAGGATCAGCACCGAGAGGGCCAGGCCCACAACACTTCCGTAGACGAGCAACTGCAGCAAGGGCAAATCCGCAAGCCAGCGCGGTGGCACGCTCGAGTCGCCGGCCCTGGCAACGGGCAACAGGAAGGCCAACACGGCAAGGGAGAGGGCCCAGCTGGTTGTCATCCGGAACCGTTCCATGGCCTATCCCTCCTTCAGTGTGAGCCAGTTGAAGCGCTCGGGCTGCAGCTGGGTCCCCACAGCCATCACCACTGCTGAAACCGCTGCAGAGAGCAAAGCCGCGCAGTAGGGAGCGATCAGGAAATAGGCACCCAAACCCACGGCGCTGCCAGAGACCATCGCGGCAATGGCGGCCCAACGGTTCGCGCTGGGCCAATACAGGCCGTAGGCCACTGGCCAAATCGTGGAGGCCACGAGGGCACCCGTGAAGAACAGCACCGACGCCAAAGAATCAAGCCGCGGCCAGGACAGGAGCAAGGTCAACAGCCCCAGGCCCAAGACCACCATGCGCGTGGCCTGCCGTAACTGGGCATCACTCAAGTTGGGATTCAGCAGCTTGAAGACCACGTCTTCGGCCACCAAATCCGCCGTCGAAGCCAGCAGGGAATCCAAGGTGGAGGTCAACGAGGCAAAGACCACCACAAAGACCAAGGCCGCACCCCCTGCCCCCAAGAGCTGAGAGGCCACCACCGGAAAGAGCATGTTCACCTGGGGCAGTTCCACCGACTGGGCCAAGGCCACCAGGCCAATGGAGCCGGTCACCAGCGGCACCGTCATCCAGGCCAATCCGCCCAGCACAAATGACGTGAAGACGACGGAGGCGCGACTGGAGAAAACCCGCGACCACCAGATGTTGTTGTGAAAGACCTCGCCCATGGAGAAAAGGGCGGAGTTCCAAGCGATCAATAAACCCGCCGGCAAGAGCAAATTCAGTCGCTCCGGGTGTTCCGCCGCCAAGGCGCGATGGAGCTCAGAAACCGGGAACTGCTGCAGCGCCAGCAGGGCGACCAAGACCAGCAGCCCCATGATCAATAGGGATTGAATGAAGTCGGTTCCCACCACAGCGCGCATGCCGCCATAGAGGGTGTAGATCGTGGAAACGCCAATCACCAGAACCATCCCCAGGCGGTAGTCGAAACCCGAGAGGGCCTCCAGCAGAATCCCGGCCCCCATCGCCTGGGTCATCAGGAAGCCCAGGGTGTAGATCGCGGTGATCACCATGAAGACCCACCAGGCCGCGCGGCCGTAGCGCAGACGAATGAAATCGCCGCTGGTACGCCCCTTGGGCATCAGGGTTTTGATCCGCAGGGCCAACGGCGCGAACAGGACCAAGCCCAGACCGGCCAGGGCGTAACTGAACATCCCCCAGAGGCCGTTCCGGTAACCAAACTCCGGCGCCAACAAGGTGGTGTTGCCGGTCACCCAGGAGGCCATCAAGGTGGCCGTGCTCAGGGCCAAACCGATGTTGCGGCCGGCCAGCATGTAGTCATCGGCATCACCTGAACCACGCCGTCCCCAGGAGACCCCGAGGGCAATCCAGAGCACCGAAAAGATGACCACCAGGGCCCAGGCAATACCTGGGGCCAAGAAGGGCTGAACCGCAAAAGTGAGGCCGGAAGTCATCACTTATCCCTGCCCCCAGGGATCACGGCCGCGCCAATGCAGATGGCCCTGAATCACCATCACGGTGGTGGCCAAGGTGACGACACCGCCCACCACAAAAATCACCACCGCGCCGGCGAAGGACTCCATCAGGCCTCCTGCAGGGGCTTGCGGAAGCGCATCAGCCCCCAACTCAGGCGTCCCTGGCGTCCCCCTTCAATCCAATGGCCCAAGCCAGCGGCCATGCGCTGGAGGTACTCCGGGCTGATCTTGGTCTGTAACTCCTGCTCACGGCGCAGGAGCTCCTCGCGGACGCGGCTGTAATGGCGAATCAACATCGCCGTCTGGTCCTGCCAGACCTCCCGAACCAAGCCGGCCTGACTGGCCCAGGCCCGATAGCGATCCGGTGAGCCCATGTCGGGCAGGTGAATGCGGGCGAGGATCGCGCTGAGGGAACCGGTCTCCACCCCATCGGCGGCCATCGGATCCGTGAGGACCATCACCCCGCCTGGCTTCAACAACCGCGCCGCCTCCTGCAGCACCTGCTGACGGTTGCCGGAATGCAGGATCGCATCCTGACTCCAAACCACATCGGCACAGCCCGAGGGCAGGGGGACGTCCTCAAAGGACGCGTCGTGCACCTGAATTTGGTCCTGCAATCCGGCGCTCTGGTTGAGCAGGCGATGCCTGGCGTTTTCAACGGCCGAGATGTTGATCGCTTCGACATGCGCCCCGAACTCCTTGACGAGACGCCGGGCAGCACCGCCATATCCCGAACCCAAATCAACAACCGTGGCCCCGCTCGGGAGGGTACCGATCAGCTCGATTAAGGCGTTGACCGTGCGCTGACTGGCCGGAGCGATGGCTTCGGCCTCCGAGGCATAGAGGCCGATGTGAATGTCTTCGCCGCCCCAAACCTCTTCATAGAAACGATCGGCATCGGCGCTGTCGTAATAGTCCGAAGCCGTGCGCTCTGCGGCGGAGAAATGCGTCTGAGTCATGACTAGATCACCGTCGTATCGCCATCGATCTCGTAGGCCTTATGGGCGACATGGGCGTAGAAGTCGGGATCGTCCTTACTGCGCTGATAGTCCCCATAGCTAGTGATCTTTTGGAAGCCAACCTCCCGCATCAACCGGCGCACATAGCCATAGCGAAGTGGAAACATATTCAGGTGGAAGGTGCTTCCATCACTGAAGGCATAGCGAAAGCGCGCTAAGCCCTCATCGACACAGTCTGGACTCACGGATACATCTTCTCCGCAATACACAGTTCCCTTCCCCTGCTTCACCGCCGCACCACCTTCTAAGAGGCGGTCATAGTTGCGGTGATCAAGAATCAAGAGACCGTTATGTTTCAAGACGGCGTAGTACTCAGCCAGAGATTTACGACGATCTTTTTCGCGAAAGAGATGGGTGAACGAGTTACCCAGACAAATCACCGCATCAAAGGTTCCGTGAATATCACGGTTCAAAAAGCGCCAATCGGCCTGAGCTGTCCTCAACAACTGATTGCGGTCACGGGCATTGCGAAAAGCCCTGGCCAACATGTTGGGACTCCCGTCGGCACTGACCACGTCAAACCCCTCCTGAAGGAGCCGAATCGAGTGAAAGCCTGTTCCAGTAGCGACATCGAGCACTGACTTTGCGCCGTGCTCGCGAAGGATGCGGATATAAAAGTCACCTTCAGCCTGCGCTCTGGCCTCCCAATCAATCAGCCGATCCCAACGATCAGCGAATTGCTCGATGTATTCCTGTTGATAGTGATCGGTCTCACGAACAGCTTCAGGGACCGCACCGAAACGCTGTTCATCCTTCGCTCCAACGAACTTTGGCCGATGGGCCGCCGAGGTCTTGATGCGAGGGGATGTTGTCATTCAAACCAGGGGAGCAACTGACAGGCGCAGACCGTTCAGAGCTCAGCAAGAGGGCTGGGGGATCACCTCAAACGAGGCCTCCGGACACACTTCACGAAGCCATGAAGTGAGCCATGGCCGCAACCTATCGATGAGCTCCAGGGCTGTCAGCGCAAACAGCGGCGTATGACAGATCGACGGTGTAGTGCTGTCGCCGACATCAAAGTGAGCAAAGGCCATCCGAGCAAATATTTGAACTTGCTAAAGACCTGAGTTCTTGCGTCATTCCTGTTGCACTGCCAATGCATGGCTAGCGTTTCCGAAGTGCGTCGGAGAACCGTGTCTTCAGCGATCACGCTCGACGCCCTCTCCAAACGCTTTCCAGGCCAGTCCGATGCCGCCGTCAAGCAGGTATCCCTGGCAATTCAACCGGGCGAGATTTTTGTCGTCATGGGCCTCTCGGGCTCAGGCAAATCGACCTTGTTGCGGATGATTAACGGACTGATCGAACCCAGCTCGGGCTCGGTCGAAGTCCGCGGTCAAAACCTCTCCAAGCTCTCGAAGAGAGAACTGAACCACCTGCGCCGGCAAGCCATGGCCATGGTGTTCCAGTCGTTCGCCCTCTTCCCCCAGCGAAGCGTTCTCGACAATGCGGCCTTTGGACTTGAAGTCGCAGGCCTGCCAAAGGCCAAGCGGCTCGCTCCGGCCAGAAGGGCGCTTGAGCGCGTGGGTCTAGGACATCAGCTCAACCAGAAACCGGCGCAACTCTCCGGGGGCATGCAACAACGGGTGGGATTGGCCCGGGCCCTCGCACTCGATCCCCCCATCCTGTTGATGGATGAGGCCTTCTCCGCCCTGGATCCCCTCATCCGCAGGGATATGCAGGACCTGCTGCTGGACCTGCAAGCCGAACATCGACGCACGGTGGTCTTCATCTCCCATGACCTCGATGAGGCGATTCGCCTTGGCGATCGAATCGCCCTGATGCAATCAGGACAGGTGCTCCAATGCGGCACTCCCCTGGAGCTGCTCACGGCTCCGGTCAGCCCCGAGGTCCGAGCCTTTTTCAAGGGCGTCGACCGGGGGGCCGTGCTGAACCTCGAGCACATCCTCGAGCCCTGCCCAGAGAGCATGGTCCTGCCTGGGGGTGCAGCTCCCGCCGCCACGGCCCATCAGCGACTGTGTTTTGGGCTGAACCAAGCGGGGCAATTCCTTGGGGTCATAAGCCCCCAGGACGGCTGGATCCAAGCCGATGCTGCAGGAGCGCTGGATTCCAAGCTGCTCGTGAACGCAGCCATCGCGGCGGTCGCCCGCAGCCCCTGGCCAACACCCGTTCTTGATCGCGACAGACGGCTGCTGGGTGTCGTAACGCCTCGGCGCCTGCTGGAGACCCTGCGGGAGAGCGAGCAATGAGCCTCCCCTTGATGCCTCTCTTCGCGAGCCTTGAGCAGGCCGGACCCTTGGGCCAGAGCGTCGATGCTGCCGTGGAGTGGTTGCTTGACCATGGCCAGGGCTTTTTTGCCGTTGTTCAACAGGGCATCCAGGCGCTGGCGATCGGACTGGACAGGGTGCTGGCACTCCCCGCGCCATGGTTGTTTGCACTGGGTGTTGCCCTCGCGGGATGGCGCCTGGTCAGTGGCGGGTTTGCCCTCTTCAGCCTCTTGGGCTTGAACCTGGTCTTGGCCCTTGGGCTGTGGGAGCCCATGGTGGAAACCCTGGCCCTGGTGCTGGCCTCTTCCCTTTTGGCCCTTCTACTGGGATTTCCCCTCGGTGTTCTGGGAACCCGTCAGCCCTGGATCTGGCGACTGCTCCGGCCTGGGCTGGACCTCATGCAGACCATGCCGGCCTTTGTCTATTTGATTCCGGCGGTGATGCTCTTCAGCACGGGAGCCGTACCCGCGATCATCGCCACCTTGATCTTCGCAATGCCTCCGGTCGTCCGGCTAACCCACCTTGGGATTCGCCAGGTGCCGGCGGATTTGGTGGAGGCGGGCCGCTCCTTTGGCTGCACGGATCTTCAACTGCTCTGGATGGTGCAGCTCCCGAACGCTTTGCCCACCGTGATGAGCGGTGTCAACCAGACGATCATGTTGGCCCTCTCGATGGTGGTGATCACCTCGATGATTGGCGGAGGCGGCTTGGGCGATGTGGTGCTCAGGGGCATCCAGCAACTGGATGTTGGGCTCGGGTTTGAAGGCGGAATCGCAGTTGTGATTTTGGCTGTGATCTTGGATCGCTTGAGTCAGGGGCTCTCCCCCAGCAGTCAAAGGAGAGGCCGATGAGTGACGCACCACGGCTGAGGCGGCGAGCCGCGCTCGTCGCAGGCATGGGGATCGCCGGATTATCCCTGGCCAGCATGATTCAGTTGAGCCGACGCCCAGGCAGTCCCGGATCCGAACCAAGCGGGACGCTGCTTGATCGCACAGCGCAGAAAACGGGAACCGGAGCGAAACGTCGGCCATTGCGCCTGGGTTGGTCGCCCTGGGCGGATGCCGAGGTGATCAGCTTGATGGCCAAACAGCTGATCGAAACACACCTGGATTGGCCGGTTGAGCGGGTGCTAGCCGACATCGGCATCCAATATGCCTCCGTTGCCCGAGGCGATCTGGATTTGATGTTGATGGCCTGGTTGCCCTTGACCCATGAGGACTACTGGAAGCGGGTCCGAGAACGGGTCCTGGACCTCGGTCCGATGTACTCCGGTCGCTTGGGCTGGGTGGTCCCCGACTACGTCGACTCGAACATCGTCAACAGCATCACCGACCTGCGCCAGCCCTCGGTGGCCGCGCGTTTCAAGAACCAGGTCCAGGGAATTGATCCTGGATCAGGTTTGAATCAACTCTCCCAAGTCGCCTTAAAGGACTACGGCTTAGCGGACATGCGCCTGGTGGCATCAAGCAGTGCAGCCATGACCGCCGTGCTGGACCAGGCGATCCGTGATCAGCGTTGGGTGATTGTCACCAGCTGGACGCCCCACTGGATGTTTGCCCGCTACAAGCTGCGCTTTCTGGAGGATCCCCAACGGGCCTTTGGGGGGACGGAGTGGATCCACGCCATCGCCCGCCAAGACCTGAGTGCCATCGCTCCTTCAGTGACGGACTTCCTGACGCGCTTCCGGATCCCCGATTCGGAGTTAGCAGAGATCCTCCTGCAAGCCCATCAAGGAACAGCCCAAGCCGCGGTCGATTCCTACCTCCAGCGCCATCCCGAACGGGTCCGTTACTGGGTCAGCGGAGAGATCGATCCCCGCTAAGGAGCCGCGGACCGGTAGAAGGGAACCTCATGCAACGCAGCAAGTAGACCGTGGCCAAAAGCAAAGCCAAAGCCAAAGCACCAGCCCCCAAGCCCGCTAAAGCTGAGCCCTCGGCCATGCGCATCAAGCTTCAGATCGCTGGGGCCGTCTTCGTACCGATGCTGGCCTTGGGACTGTGGCTCAACAGCAAGGGCTTCTTCGGTTAAACGCCAAGGTCTGCTCTAAGGCCGACCGCCACTCCCCCGGCGCAAACGAGTGGGCATGGCCGTGGCCTGGAAGGAGCCAGGCCACATCCAGCTCCTGCAAGCGTTCCACCGAGCGGAGCTGCTCCTGGAAATCCCACCAGCAGTAACGCTCCGAAGCGACAACGACCGCTTGCGCCGGACGCCACCAGAGGTGATCACCGCTGAAGAGCACCTGCCGGCTCTCACCCAGCAGGACGGCCATGGATCCCGCCGTGTGCCCGGGGCAGGGGATCAACTGCATCGGCCCATCGAGGGCCACGGCCGTGAGACCGCTGACCTGATGCTCAGCCCCTGGAGCGGCATCGGCATCGGCCTGGTGAATCCAACGACTGCAGCCAAAGGCCTTGGCCCAGCGCTGGTGATCGGCCACGTCGTCGCGGTGGGTCAACACCATGGTTTGAAGGCCGCCCAACGCGGAGATGCGCCGAGCCAAGGGGGCACTCCAGCGGGGCGAGTCGATCAGGACATTGCCTTCGGGCCGGACCACCAGCCAACTGCTGGCACCAAAACTGCGGCGCGACGCCCAGCCGCAGTAGTACACGTCACCAGCCGCGTGGCGGGTGACCAGGGCAGGGAAGCCATCGATGGGGGTTTGCTGGCGCAGCTCCGCGGTCGTGCCGATGGCCGCCACCGGACAGGCCTGCAGCGCCAGCAGGGCCTGGCGCGTTTCCACCGCTCCCTCGGGCTGGCGAATGACCTGGGAGCGACTGCCTGTGGGGGCGAAGTGCTGCGGATCGAATTGCCAACAGGTGCCGCAATCGATGCAGCGGTGGTTGACGGTAAAGGGACCCGGCGCGTTGGCCATCAGCAGCAGCTGGCGGCCGCCCCGGTCGCAGAACGGTCCTGATCAAAGGGAATGGCTGAACCGCAGCCTTCAAACAGGCCGTAGTGACGCTCGAAATCGCCCATGAACTGGAAGTGGGGGGCGAAGCGGGTCTGCTGCAGCATCCGATAGGTATTGCCGCAGACCGGGAACACCTTCCCGACTTCGATGCTGTGGTGCTTGTCGAACTCCAGCCGCGTGGGCGCTTGGTCGATGGAGCCCAGGTAGATGACGGCCTGACCGTGGTCTTCGCAGGCATCCTCCAGTTCAGGGATGTTGAAGAGCCGGTAGGTCGCGGAATAGAAGCGGGCCTCACCCACCAGGGCCGCCAGTTGGGGCTCGGTGATCTCAAGTGGACGGTCGCTGACCAGGCGCGGGTCCGTGAAAGCCGCCCCGCGGGCCATCCGCAGGAAATCATTCCAATAGAGCGCCCCACCCAGACATTCGCCGTAGAGCACCGGATGGCGCTGAACGGACTCAGGCAAACGTCGATCGACGTAGACGTCTGAAAAGTAGAACTCGCCGCCGGGCTTGAGCAGCCGCTGAATACCCCGGAGGACCGCCGGCTTGTCGGTGGAGAGGTTCAGGACGCATTTGCTGACGATGACATCAAAGCTTCCGGGCTCCAGATCCAGCTCCTCCAGTCGCTCGATCTGGCCCTCGAGGAAGCGGACATTGGCATAGCCAAATTGATCGGCGTGGAACGGGAGATACTCCCGAGCCACCGCCAACTGTTCAGGGGTCATATCCACCCCGACCACCTCACCGGAGGTCCCCACCAACTGCGAGAGCAGATAGACATCGCGGCCACTGCCGCTGCCGAGGTCCAGAACGCGGCAGCCCTCCAGCAGCGGCGGGCAGACCAAACCGCAGCCGTAATAGCGGCTACTCACCTCAGGATGGACCCGGCTTAGCAGGGGCTTGAGCCAGTCCGGGACCGCATCGGCATCGCAGCAGGCACTGGTCTTGAGATCAGCGGTGCTCTGCAGTTCCTTGCCGTAATAGGCCTGAACGACGTCTTGCATGCCTGGGCAGTGGGCGCTCACTGACCGTAGGGCCGGCGACGATCCTCATCTGGGGATTGATCGGGATCCTCAGGCAGACCTTTCCATTGCAGGGCCTGCCGCCGAGCCCAGAGCAAAAGGGGATAGAGACGCCGGGCCTGGGGCGGTGCAGCGAAGAGCTGACGCAGCAGGGCCAACAGGGGATCGCTCGGACGCAGACGGCTGCAGAGTTGAGCGATTGCCTCGGCCCCATGCCAGGCCTGATTGCCCTCGAGCAGCACGGCCCCCCGGGCCAGATCCAATCCCCGCTGCTTCAGCTCGGCCCGCAGGGCGTGATCGCCTCGCCCATCGCGAATGACCAGATCCGGAAGCCCACCCACCAGCTCGCTACGCAACGCGAAGTGCCGGCAAAACGGACAACCGCCGTCGTACACCAGGGTCAGGCTCATTGCGCCATCCTGATGACCGCTCTGCCCCTGCCGTGACCACGTTGCTCAACCTGGGATTGGCGCTGCTGCTCTTGCTTCTCCCGTACCCCGCGATCGCCGCGCAGTACGTCTGCGAGGGGGATCCACTCACCGCAGAGGTCCACCAAGGGGCCGTCGATGCAACCGAGATTCCCAACACAGTTGGCGGAACCGTCCCCGGGGCCTTTGTGGTGATCGCCTGGCGCGGCGTCAGTCTGCAACTCCCTCGCACCAACAACGCCGGAGCTCCGAGCTACACCGATGGGCACTGGTGGTGGCAGGCCGCAGATCCAGAACGCCCGGACTTTGCTGAACGGAAGCGCGGTGGCGGTGAGATCGCCCGATACCGATGTGAAGCCGCCGCATGATTGAAGCGCTGCCCCCCTGGAGGGCACTTCTGCGGGGAGCCCGCCAGCGGGAAGGACGGTCGCCCCAGGCCCGCTGGCTGCAGCTGGCCACCCTTGGGAGCGATGGAGCACCACGGGTGCGCACCTTGGTCTTCCGCGGCTGGGGCGGCCCATCCCAGCTGGACCTCCTAACGGATCGCCGCAGCGAGAAAAGCGCTGAACTCGCCCACGAACCCAGGGTCGAGCTCTGCTGGCTTCTGCCGAAAGCGAAATCACAATTTCGGCTCAGAGGCCATCGCCTGGCCCTGGGCGCCGAGACCGATCAACGCGCCCGGGATCAGCACTGGCAGCAACTCCAACCCGGCGCCCGCAGCCTCTGGGGCTGGCCCCAACCTGGGGCACCCTTTGATCCGCTGGGACCGTTTCCTGAGGCCCTCAGCGACGAGGTCCCGCAGCCAGAGAGTTTTGAACTCGTGCGGATCCAGGTGGAGCAGGTGGAGCTCTTGGAGCTCAAGGGCCATCCCCACCAGCGACGCCGCTGGCGTCTGGAGCAGGACTGGAGCGAGGAGCGACTTAATCCCTGAGCTGATCCGCCAGAGCCTTCAGACGGCCGGCATTCACCCCCAGGTCGGAATCCCCCAAGCGCGACACCGAGCGAGCCTGAAGCACCCCACGACTGGAGTCGGCATAGAGCTCAAGATCGTCGACGAAACCGAACAGAGCGCTGCTGGCCGTCGCATGCAAGTAGCCATTGCCCTGCTCAACGATCTCGGTCCGAGGTGTGGCTGCAACAACAGGCACCAAGGACTTCAGTGCAGCCTGCGGATCAGCCACCGTCCAATCCACCCGGGCGCAATGGGCCGGACTGGCACAGGGGGAAAGCGAGCCGTTCTGCACCCCTAGATCCGCAGGAACCGGTCCGACCACGTGAAACAGACCCAGGGTGAGCACCAGCAGGACCTGGGAGAACAGAGCGGTCATGGATTCGAGGGGGAAGCGACTGGGGGCTGGGCAGGGAGGGACTCTTCAATCCCCACATCAATCTCAGCAATCCAGAGCAGCAGGCTCCCGATGCAGGCCAGCGCTGCGATCAACAGCAGCCAACGTTGACGACGCATGTCCAGGTCTCCCCTGCTGGCCATTGTGGTGGATCCGTCAGCCGGCCTTCTTCTCAGCGAGGGATTCATCCCGATACCAAGCGGTGAATCGCTGGCTCTCGTCCTCCAGGCGATCCTTCAGTTTTCGTCCCTGGCGGAGTTTCTCTTCGGCCTCGATCACCGCCAACTCCAACTGGACAGCCGCCCAACTCGCAACCGATCGACGATCCTCCTCAGCCAAGGCCGCGAGGCGCCCGTATAAGTCGGGGGGAAGACTGACCGAAACACGCTTGGCCCGTTCGGGTTGTGGAGACATCTGGGGCTTTGCGGCCACGCCGAACCCAGTCTGCAGCGGGAACAAATACCCATGGCGCTGGGGCAGGTCGCGTTCGTAGGAAAGAACTGCGCTTCTGACGAAGAGACGCACCTCCGCCGGTCAGCCGACCAGCGGAGTTTTTTATGACTCCGCCTGGTTCGTCACGGCACAAAAAAAATCGTGGTCAATCGCCAGGGTTGATGGCATCAATGGATTGAGGCTGCTCTCTTCGTCAGACGCGCCTCAACCGGGGCGAGGTGCATCTCGCCCCACCCATCAGCGAGGCTGAGGGGACGTTCAGGCGATCGCCTCCGACCCATGCACGCGCCCGACGTCCTCCTGGACTCCCTCCGCTCGATCCCTGGGATGGAGTCCGGTTCCAAGCGGCTGGTGATCCTGATGACCCAGCTGGGGGATTTCGATTCGCTCGAATACGCCCAGGCCCTGGCGCCGGCCCTGCCCAAGCTGGAGCAGGCGGGAATCAAGACCCTGGCGATTGGCATTGGCGATGCAGCAGGAGCCGAGCGGTTCTGCCAATTCACCGGCTTTCCCCGGAACAACCTCAAGGTGGAGGCTGAACCCAGGTTGCACCGCGGTCTTGGGCTCTACGCCGGCCTACAGACCCCAGGCGGCCCCTGGCCTGGATTGCTCTTGATGTGTGCCGGCATTGGTTCCCCGGGAACCTTGAACGAGGTCTTTCGTGGTTACACGGGCGACCGCACAGCGCCGCAACGGTTTGACAGTCCCCTGTTCCGACTGGCGGGTGGCGACGGATTCCAGCGGCCCTTTGAGCTGGCCACCGTCCGCCTGCGGAACATGACCGAGGTGCTGGGGAAGTGGCGGACCTATGTCCCCCAGGACGACTTCATCACCCAGCGCGGCGCTACTTACCTGCTGGACGCTGACGACGCTCTGCTGTATCAGCACCTGGATCGGGGAATGCTGGGTTTCTCCGCAACCATGAATCGACCGCTGTCTTTCCTGGACCCTTATCTGGGCTGAAGACGAGATGGTCTGGAAGCGAATCCAGTCAGAACGTCAACGGGGACGGGACTATCAACCTCGCTTCCAGCAGCGCCAGGTCATCGGTTCCTGGCTGGGGGCCCTGCTGGCGATCACAGCCCTGGGCTTGATCAGTCTCTGGAGCAACTACCCGCTGGTCGTAGCACCCTTCGGCGCCTCCACCGTGCTGCTCTTTGGCCACCCCTCCAGTCCCCTGGCTCAACCGCGGAATGTGGTGCTGGGAAACACCCTGGCCGCCGTGGTCAGCGTCAGCTGCGTCATGGCCCTTGGTGATGGCCCTTGGGTCATGGGTCTGGCCGTGGCCCTGACCATTGCCCTGGGGCAAGTGCTGCGTTGCCTCCATCCACCGGCGGGGGCCGTGGCCTTGCTGGGGGTCCTGCTCAAGGCTCAACCCAGCTTCATCTGGATGCCCGTGCTAAGTGGCTCGCTGGTAATGATGCTGATCGCCGTGGCCTACAGCCGCCTCCAGCCGGGTGCTGAGCACTACCCCCATCACTGGCTCTGAGGCTCTGGGAGACTGGTGCGCCCGTCGGCCCGGCCCTGCCATGTCGCTCGATCAACTGAAGGCTTTCCTGGCACGCGTCCAGGCCGATGAATCCCTGAAGCAGCAGGTCCTGGCAGCCGCCACCGCCGATGACGTCGCCCAGATCGGACTGAAGCTGGGCTTTGAGTTCTCCGGCGATGAACTGCTGCGGGTCTCTGGCAAGACATTCGACCGGGTCACCGTCCTGAAGAACGACATGCCCGGCGAATACAACTGAACGCCTACCCCAACGCCTGATAGGCCAGGGGCTGGCGGTGCTCCATGGTCAGCGACCACAGTCCACTGCCTAGGTGGTTCAAGGCAGCAATCAAAGCCGCGGTGTCGCCGTCACTCAGCCACTGGGCCTTCAGGGCCGGCAGCTGATCTTGCAGTGACTCAATGGGAACGGTGACCATCAACAGACTCTGCTCACCGGCAGCGCGGCGCAGGCTGCCCTGGTCGCTGCGCTGCCAGATGCGAACCAACAAATCCAAGGCCTGTTGGCGCCCCACCTCGCCCGGATCAGAGCCTGCCGGCAAGGCCTCACGCAGGGACTTTCCCTGCAAGGGCATCGCCCTCTGTCCTCCTTGCTCCAGCAACGCCAGGACGATCAAATAGGGGGCATCGGCCATCGATAAGCACTCGCGCTAACACCCCCACCCTGACCGGTCAGAGGAACCCCTGGGAAGCCGGGGTGCGTTGCTGAGGAACAGGCTGGCGGGGGTTCCAGGCGGCAAACAGTGCGGCCAAAGCAACCAAGGCAATCAAGCCAACACGCCAGGGTTGACGGGTCATCCCGGAGAGCCTGGGCATCGGACCCCGGCCCCGCTGGGCAACCCCATCGAGGGGAGTGCCGCAGCGGCCGCAGACCATCCGGCCTCCCAAGCTCCGATCGGATTTCACCGACCAACTCCCGCAGCGGGGGCACCCCATCGCCCATCCAGCGCTCAACTCCGCCCATCTTGGCGAGAGAGCCGCCATTGGGCGAGACCGCCCCCACGCCCCCGGGCCGCCAGCCAACCGGACGAATCACGGCAGATCAAGGCAAAAAAGGGCATCCGCTGGGGAGACGGAGCAGGCAGCGCACGCCCCCACCACTGCCGGCCGGCGACGCGTAATCCCATGCGCAGGAACTGGAACTCCAGCAGGGGGCGTCGCCCCGTCAGTGTTCCTGGACCCTCGAAAAACAGTTCGACCCCGCCCAGCCGCACGCTGTTGCGCAGTTGCAGGTCCCCGCCCTGCTCCCGGATCTCCAACTGCGCCGCCAGGCCCCGCAACAGAACACCGGAGAACTGGGCCGCCTGGCGCTTCCCCTTGGGCCAGACCTGCTCCAACTGCCAGCAGCCCAGCAGGTCCGCCGCCTGGAGGCCCGTTCCCTGCGCTCGAACGCGCCCCTCCTCGTCCAGCAAAGCCGCGGCCGTGATGGATTGATCCGCCCCTTCCGCCACGACAGCCCAAGCAAAGACCCAGCATGGTCAAGTTCTGCTCCATCCCGTTGCCCTCTGCCACCCCGCACGCTGATCTCGCCATCGTTGGCGCAGGGGTGTCGGGTTGTGCGCTTGCGGCATCGCTGCGTAGCCGTGGCTGGCGCGGTTCCATCGAACTGCTGGAGATCGGCCGGGGGCCCGGGGGGCGTGCCGCGACCCGCTATTCCCGCCAGGACCCAGACCTGCGGATCAACCATGGGGCGCCGCTCTTCAACATTCGAGCCCAGACCCCTCCTCGCCTGCTGAACGCACTCGCGCAACGTGCTGCGATCAGCCCCTTCCGCGGACCCATTCGGAGCCTGGATGCAGAGCGGACACTGGGCTCTGCGATTGAGGATGGATTCAGCGACGGCACGCTCTGGCAGGGCCATGGAGCGATGGATCAGCTCTGTGCACAGCTGCTGGAGCTGGCCATGGAACAGGGCGGATCACTCCGCAGACGCTTTGGAACGCTGGTACGCCACCTGAGGCCCGAGCGCTTGGATGCCGCTCTGAGTTGGACCCTGCAAGACGACGCGGGAGGGGCCTTGGTGAAGGCCCGCTGGCTTGTGCTGAGCGGCACCCTCCTGGCCCATCCCCGTAGTCAGCAGGTTTTTGGCTGGGACGATATCCCGCTTGAGCAAGCAGCCCGGAGTTTGGCTGACCCCGAGCTAGAAGCGGCCCAAGCCCAGCTGGCCTCGATCGACGCCCAAGCCAGCTGCAACCTGCTGGTGACCCTTCCCCAGGAGGCCGCCAGCGCCTGGCTTGCGCTTCCTTGGCGACTACTGCAATGCACCCCAACCGCACAGGAGCGTTGGGGACTGCGCCGGATCAGCGTTCAACCGCTTGCCGATGGGCGCTGTGCGGTTGTGGCGGAATCCAGTCCCGCCTTTGCCGCAGACCATCTCGATATCTACGGCTCACGCTCATCGGCGGCCCAACTGCTGCGGGCCAAACCCGGTCCCTCCGCCGAAACCCGTGTGCTGGATGCCCTTGCCCAGGCCCTCACGGATCTGACTGAACTGCCGCTCGAAGGAGCCGCAAGACAACTGATGCGTTGGGGAGCCGCCTTCCCCATCGCTCCAGGCCTGGACCCCAGCCACCGGGTCTGCCCTGCCAGCGCCATCGGTTTCTGCGGCGACAACCTGTCAGGTGACGGCTTTGGCCGGATCGAGGGGGCGCTCAGCAGCGCTGAGGCATTAGCCGAAGAACTGCTTGAGAAGCTCTAGGCCTCAGGCCGCCACGGACGAGCGGCGCTGAGCTGACGGCACCGGCATGGTCAAGTGACGCTTGGCCCGCCAAACCGACTGGGCCGCATCAAAGAGGGTGTTCTGCACGTCCCAGACGAACCGCTGAACCCGAACCTGGGACTCCCGGCGCTGAGGCAGGAGGTCGGAGAAGGCCGCCGCATGGCAGAGATCGACAAGCATCGCCACTTCTTCGCGGCTCATCGTGATCTGGACGCTGTCCTCAGACCGGTGCGTGACCTGCATCGCCCCCTTTACCGAAGAAGACCAACCTACGCCGATTACCGCCGATCAAACAAAAATCAAGGGGCGCTTAAGCATTGAGAACAGGACGCGCAAGCTCAATCCGCCCTTAGGCCGATTGAAGCTGATCCAGCTGGGCCTGAAGCCTTTGCCTGAGCCTGTTCTGAACCAAGGAACAGAGGTCATCCACCAAATCGCCATCCGCCTGCCAGATCGTGCGCGTCCCCTCGCGCTCACAGCGAACCAAGCCAGCCCGCTGCAGCTGACCAAGCTGCCGGCTGATGTGGGACTGGGAAAACCCCGTGGCCTCGATCAATGAGGCGACATCGGTTGGACCCAGCTTGAGGTGACAGAGCAGCTGCAGGCGAGCCGGCTCGCTCAGAAGCCGAAAAAACTGACTGAACTCCTCCAGCAACCCCTGGGAGGGCATTGCGCCCGAGGCACCCATCGCAATGCTGTATGACGATAGACGCATTATGCCTGACCTCGTCAATGGATCAGGAGTTCTGGGATCAGCGCTTCCGCGAGAGCCACTACGCCTACGGAACCCAGCCCAACGACTTCCTCAGAGCCAAGGCGGCAGCTCTCCCCCCTGGGGATGCCCTCTGCCTGGCTGAAGGGGGTGGTCGCAACGCGGTTCATCTGGCCCAACAGGGGCATCGCGTGACCGCCCAAGACCTCAGCCCGATCGGCCTGGAGAAAGCCCAACAGCTTGCACAGAAAAAAGGAGTAACACTCCTCTGCAGCTGCGGAGATCTGCGGGACTTCACCCCCGAAGCCGAAAGCGTCGATCTCGTTGTCGCCATCTGGATGCACCTCGAGCCGGAACTGCGCGCCCTGGTTCACAGGCGCGCAGCTGACGCCCTGAAGCCCGGCGGGCACCTGATCCTCGAGGCCTACAACCCAGGCCAGCTTCAGCACGGAACCGGCGGACCACCCAACCCGGAGCTGCTCATCACAGCGGCGCAACTCCAAGAGGAACTCCAAGGGCTGACCTGGCTCGAACTACAGGAAACCGAACGCTGGATCGAAGAAGGCCCCCTCCACCAAGGCCAGAGCGCCGTCGTCCAAGCCTTCGGCCAGAAGCAGGCAACGTGACCACAAAGGCTTTATGCGCTTATAGTCATACAAGACTGAAGAGGGGCTCATGGTCTCCATCGCGCCATCCCCGATCGCGCTCCTGGATGCAGCAGGCGGGCACCCCCTGCTGCATCGCCAACTGTTCGATGCGACGACAGGGACCTACACCTACTTACTGGCCGATGTCGCCTCCGGGCAGGGCGTGCTCATCGACTCCGTGTTTGAACAACACGACCGGGATCTCTCCTTGATTCGAGAGCTGGGCATCGAGCTGGTCGCCACCCTGGATACCCATGCCCACGCGGATCACGTCACCGGCAGCTGGCTCATGCAGCAAGCCACCGGCTGCGCCATCGGCCTGGCCAAAGCCACCCGAGCCAAGAACGTCACCCTCCCCCTTCAGCACGGGGATCAGGTGAGCTTTGGCGGTCGGCACCTGGACGTGCGCAGCACCCCTGGCCACACCGATGGATGCATCACCTACGTCCTCGACGACCAGTCGGCGGCCTTCACCGGCGACGCCCTGCTGGTTCGAGGCTGCGGTCGCTGCGACTTCCAGCAGGGAGACCCCCATACCCTCTGGCGTTCGATCACCGAGCAGATCTTCAGCCTGCCCAACAGCTGCCTGCTCTACCCCGGCCACGACTACACCGGCCGCACGCTCTCCTCGGTCGCCGAGGAGAAAGCCTTCAACGCACGCCTAGGTGGGGGAGCCGATGAACGGGACTTCGTTGGCCACATGACCAACATGAAGCTCCCCCATCCGGGCCAGATCGCCATCGCCCTCCCCGGGAATATGCGCTCGGGCCAGCCGCCAGGGGAGCAGCCCGTTCAGCACTGGGCCCCGATTCAGCGCAGCTTTGCTGGGTTACCCGAGCTCCTCCCCAGCTGGCTGGCTGAACACAGCAGCGAGGTCACCGTTCTCGATGTCCGCTCTGAGGACGAAGTGGACGGGCCGGATGGCCGGATCGAAACCAGCCTCAACATCCCGCTGCCGGAGCTGGAGCAGCGCCAGGGGGAGCTGCCCTGCGAGCGCCCCCTCGTCGTGGTCTGCCATGCGGGGAGTCGCTCAGCCCTGGCGACCCAACAGCTCCTGAAGGCCGGCTTCGAGCGGGTCGCCAATCTCCGCGGCGGCCTCCTGTGCTGGAGCGACGAGGGCTACCCGCTCATTGGCTCCATCAACCACTGAATCGCCATTCGCACCACAGCACCCGATCCCATGACCCACGCCCAAGCCATCAGCGCCCAGGACCTGGCCGATCAACTCACCGCCAAACGCGTCAGCGTGATTGATGTCCGCGAACCAATGGAGTACGCCAGCGGTCACATCAGCGGCAGCCTGAACGTCCCACTCCATCGACTCCTGCAAGCGGATCTTCCCCAGGGCCCTCTGGTGCTCGTCTGCCAAAGCGGCAAACGCAGCAATCGCGGCCTGAGCCAATTGATGGCCCAAGGCCATCCCCACCCCCTAAGCGAATTGCAGGGGGGACTGCCCAGCTGGCAAGGGGCCGGCTTCCCCTTACGCAAACTCAAAAATGCACCCCTGCCGCTGATGCGTCAGGTGCAAATCGCCGCTGGATCGCTGATCCTGCTGGGCCTGATCCTCAGCAACACCGTTGCTCCCGGCTGGATTGCCCTCACCTGGTTCGTGGGTGCAGGCCTGACCTTCGCCGGTGTCAGCGGCTTCTGCGGCATGGCCAGGCTGCTGGCCGTGATGCCCTGGAACCGGGTGTCCCTGTGATCAGCCTGAGCGCCGCTGTCCTACTGGGACTAGGGGGAGGTCTGATTGGCTTTTTGCTCTCCGTCCTGGGGGCCGGGGGCTCAATCCTGCTGTTGCCTCTGTTGGTCACTGGGGCCGCCCTGCCCACCCGGGAGGCCGTTCCGCTCTCCTTAATCGTCGTGATGATCCTGGCCCTCGCGAATCTGGGGCCTTACCTGCGCCGCGGCCAGTTCGCCCCCAGGCAGGCCCTACTCCTGGGGCTCCCGGCCCTCGCCGGGAGCTGGATCGGTGGGAGCTGGGTCAAAGCTGGCCTGATCCCAGAAGCCGTTCAACTCAGCGTTTTTGCCATTGCGGCGGTCCTGGCCTCATGGCTTCTCCTCCGGAGCCAAGCCCAACCCCATCGAGGCCGAGGTCCAGCGGCCGAACCACTTCTGTTGCTGCAGGGTCTCTTGATCGGCCTTCTCACGGGCATCGCCGGCGTCGGCGGGGGCTTCGCGATCGTTCCAGCGCTCGTTCTGCTGGCGGGCCTACCGATGGCACTGGCCAGCGGCACCAGCCTGTTGCTGATCGCCGTCAATGCGCTGGTAGCCCTGGCCGCTCTCGGCCATTGGCCGCAGGCCAGCCTGCCTCTACTCATCCCTCTACTACTGGGGGGGGGCAGCGGGGGCTGTGGTCGGTCAACGGCTTGCCCCCCCATCTGAGCGATCGCCATCTGCGGCGCGGCTTCTCTTTTTTGCTGATGGCCTCAGCCCTTCTCAGCGGGGTCGAGGCCTGGAAACGCCAGTCCCCTGAGGCACTCGCCAGGGAAGAACTGATCAGCCCCCAGCGCAAGAGGCACCTAACGGCCTAGTCCCTTCCGCAGCGGCACTTGCCGCCCTTCCATTTCGAGCACTTCTTTTGCTTGCAGCCTTTTTTCTTGGCGCAGGCCTCAACCCTGCGCTGGGGCTGAAGAGGCAGATCCGAAGAAGGGCCAATGGATTGGGCCATCAGGTCGAAACGAGCTGGATCTCAATGGACCCATCTTATTGCAATCGATTCTCTTTTGCGCAAGCAGTGGCCATTGTCAGGGCCGATTTGCATGACCCCAATGGAGCCCGTAGCTTGCAGCTAGCTCCGCCCGTTAAGGCATGACCCAATCCATCGTTCGCGGAGATAGCAATCAAGCGATTGCTCGTGGGCCAGCTGGGCGGGCCATGGCTCAGCCGATGGCCGCCGATCTTCTCGGCGCCCTCCAAGAGCACCTCACCATGGAGCGCCAAGCCAGCACCGCCTACTGGGCGCTCTCGATCTGGTTTGCTGAGCGCGGCCTACGGGGCTTCAGCGCCTTCTTGAAACAAGAATCCACCGAAGAGCAGCACCACGCCGGCCTGTTTGCGGACTATCTCATTGCCCGCGGCCAGTCAGTCGCCCTTGAACCCCTCAACGCTCCGCGCCAGAGCTGGAGCTGCGTCGAAGAGGTCTTCTGCGGCATCTTCCAAATGGAAGCCGAGGTCACCACCTCCTTGCATCAGCTCTACGCCATGGCTGAGCGCAGTGGCGATGTCCGCACCACCGTCTTCCTCGATCCCATGGTTCAGGGGCAAATCGATGCGGAAAATCGCGCGGCCCACCTGCTGGATCGCATTGCCTTCACGCACTCCGACGCCGCGGCGCTCCTGGTCATCGATGGAGAACTGGCCGCCGGCCAGAGCACACCAGCCTCGGTGGCCTAACGACGGGGCAACGGCCGCCAGCACAACTCCTGAAACAGAGCCAGGCTCAATTCATCAACTGCCACGGGCGCAGATTGCAACCAAGTGGCGATCCGGCCCAGCTCGGCCAAACGCGAGAGCAAGTGCTCGGACTCCCGCTGCAACCGAAGGCAGAGCGCCCGGGTTTGGCACCGCTCCTGGTCCTCGTCGATCCGGACCAAACGCAACCTCAAGCCCTGTGCTTCGCGGCACAGCGATCCCAAAGCGCTAATTGAGATCCGAGGGTCAAGGATGTGCTGCATGAGTCAGAACCCTCCTGAAAGAGGGGCAGAGTCGACCAGAGCAGGAGCCAGACGAAGGCCGCCCTCCCCCACTGGCGCCTCCAGCAGCTCGGCCTGACGAAACCTGGAGATCATCCGGGTCGTGGTGACCCGGGTGGCGCCAATCAGCTCGCCAATCCGGTCATGGGTCAAGCGGAAGGGAAGGTCGCACCAGTCGCCGCAGCGGCGACCCAGACGATGAACCAAGAGGCTCAAGAGCGCATGCAAGCGCTGCTCAGCCGTACCCAGGTGGCGAATGCGCAGCAGCTGCAGGGTCCACTCATTGACGGAATCAAAACCGCTACCACCCGCGGCCTGGGCGTCACTGCTGAAGACCAACGGGGTCAAGGCCTCCACACAGACACCCTCACTGCAGAGCCGATCGGTGCGGAGCTGATCGCCAGGCTGCAAGAAGGCCAAGGTCATCCCTTCGGTCTCCTCACAGGGGCAATAGACACGGGCCATGCCCTCCAGGACCTCAATGCAGCTCCCGCCGGCGTGAAGCGCGGGGTCCAGCAAGACGGTTTGACCCACCGGCATCCGCACGGCACTGGCAGGGGCATCAGGGAGGAAGCGGAAGGACATGACCCCCGAAAACGGGCTAGTTGCGAATGCGTCGCAAGATAAACAAGAAGCGCCCCCTTTTGCAAGCGATTCTCAATAGCAGCTGCCAACTGCAAATGCTTTGTGTTCGTAGCAACAAAAAAGCCAGCCGCGGGAACGACTGGCTATTGAGATTCAGACTTTCGGGTTACCGCTTCAGCGCCAACCGCCGGCCTGCATCAAGGCCACGGCAGCCTTGTTCTTCGCTCCCATCTGCTGCGCCGAAACGCCATCGGCCTTGAACGTCCCCAGGCGCTTCAGGACCGCGTTGTTGCCAAAGCCCCGCAGGGGGTATTCGTTGTTGGCCTCCGCGTAACCGCGACCACCGCTCGGCGACGCCAAAAACTCGATCAAGCGCAATGCCGCTTCCGGGTTCTTGGAGGTTTTGACCACCCCGGCGCCGGTGATGTTCACGTGGGCGGGATCCGGGAAGCGAACCGTCACCCGATTCGCCAACTGCTGATCGGACGAACCGTTGCCCCCAGCCAACATCCGAGCGACGTAATAGGAATTGACCAGGCCGACGCCGCACTGGCCATTGGCGACCGCTCGAATCAAGGGAGTATCCGAACTGAAGTAAGGCTGCGTCACGTTGGCGGTCATGGCCTTGACCCAGGCCGATGCAGCCTTGTCACCCCGCAGGATCATCTGATCAGCCACCAGGGACTGGTTGTAGACGCTCTTGCGATTGCGCAGGCAGAGCTGACCTTTCAAGGCCGGGTTAGCCAGGTCGGCGTAGCTGCGGATGCTGCCTGGGTTCACGGCCTTGGGGTTCACCACCACCACCCGGACCCGGCGGGTCAAACCGAACCAAAGCCCCTTGGCATCCCGCAAGTTGGCGGGGACGTCTCGGTTAAGGGACACGGAACGGCTGGGACGGAACAGCCCGGCATCGGCAGCCTTATCCAGGCGGGCCGCATCGGCGAGGACCAGCACATCAGCAGGACTGTTGCCACCTTCCCGCTTGATCCGCTCAATCAAGGCGTCATCCTTCGCCTCCAGCAACTTCACCTTGATCCCCGTCTTCTGGGTGAACTGCTTGTAGAGCGCCTTATCGGTGTTGTAGTGCCGGCCGGAGTAGACCCCGATTTCCTGGCTGTTGGCCTTCGCCAGGGAGGTGAGCACCGCAGCCCCTGCCGTGGCCCCAAGCAAGGTGGCCAAAGCCAGGCGCTCAGGCGAGATGGAGGAACGAAGACGCTGAAACGCCAAGGCCAGAAGGGGTAGCAATTCTGGAACTATGCCCAGCCTCAACGCCCTCTGGAGAGGGGCCCATCATTCGCCACCTCGTGCTGTGACATTGGTTACATCCCTGCCCCGTAGGCTTTGCCCCGCAGCCTCAGGCAAAGCATTGGCACGGGGACAACTGCCGCAGAGGAGCCTGCTCAGCGTGGGGGTGCTGCTGGTTTGTGCAGCGGCGCTGGCCCCTGTGGTCGGACTGACTTGGTTTGCCCTCAGCGGCGCTGGCATCGAGAGCTTGGGCCTGGGGGAGGAAGGTCCGCTTCAGGTGAGCAACACCCTGGGATTGGTGGTCCTGGTGGGGGCGCTGGCCGCTGGACTGGGAACAGGGACGGGCTGGCTGACCGCCCGATGCGAGTTTCCCGGACGCCGCCTGCTGCGGGTGGCGCAGCTGCTGCCCCTGGCCACTCCTAGCTATTTGCTGGCGGCCACCTTGATTGACCTGGGCAGTCGCTTCGGCTACCGCATCTATGGCTTCAGCCCAACGCTGGCGGTGATGGTGCTGAGCACCTACAGCTATGTCTTCCTGCTCTCCACCGAAAGCTTTTCTGTCAGTGGCAAACGGCAGCTGGAGGCCTGCCGAAGTCTCGGGGTGGGCCCCTGGGGAAGCTTCTGGCGGGTCGCCCTGCCGATGGCCTTGCCCTCCATCGGAGCGGGAGTTGCCCTGACCGGGATGGAAGTGGTGAACGAACTCGGAGCAGTGCAGCTGCTCGGGGTACCGACTCTCTCCTCCGGGATCTTGATGCGCTGGCAGCAAGAGGGGGATCCCCAAGCAGCGGTCGCCCTGGCCCTGATGGCCCTGGTGATCGTCGGCCTGCTGGTGGGTGCAGAGCGGACCCTGAGACGCCGCAGCCGCTGCTGGACCATCAGCGCAGGCCGTGAACCGGAACAGCGCTGGACTCTTCAAGGGCATCAGCGCTGGCTGAGCCAACTCTTTTGCCTGACTCCACCACTCTTGAGCCTGGGGCTTCCCTTGGTCTGGGCGGCCTTCAGTTGGGACCAACTCCAAGGCGAGGACAGCGCCGAACTGCTGGAGCTCGGGCTGCGCTCCTTTGGCCTGGCCCTGGTCGCGGCCGTCTTGACGGTGATCGTCAGCCTGGTGCTGTCCATTGCCAAACGTTGGATTCCAAACGCCGGCATCCGCCGACTGAGCTTCGCAGCGGGGCTGGGTTACGCCATCCCCGGAACTGTTCTGGCCCTGGCTCTGATGCTGATTGGTGGTCCCTTGGCCCTGGCGCCTCTGCTGCTGCTGGCCTGGGGCTACGTCGATCGCTTCCTCGCGGTCTCCAAAGGCGGCCTCGACGCTGCCCTCGAGCGGATCCCGCCCAGCGTCGATGAAGCCGCCACCTCCCTCGGCCAGGGTTGGGGGGGCGTGCTTCAGCGCATCCATCTGCCGCTGTTGCGGGGCCCCTTGCTGATGGGCAGCCTGCTGGTCTTTGTCGACACGGTGAAGGAGCTCCCCCTCACCTTTGCCCTACGGCCGTTTGACTTCGACACCCTGGCGGTGCGGGTCTACCAGTACGCCAGTGATGAACGGGTGGGCGCCGCCCTGATCCCGGCCCTGCTGATCTTGAGCCTGGGGCTCATCGCTGCTGCCGCATTGATCCCCAGCCTGGAGCGACTGGAGCAGCGTTAACGCCGGGCAATCACGCCCTGGTCGATCAGCTTGCCGTCGCGGTCCCAGCCCCGGATGGTCAAGCTGTCGGGCCCCGCCTCCAACTCCGCGAAGCTGTAGACACTGACCGCCTTGGCAGATTGGGGTTTGGCAATCACCGGGCGGAGATAAGCGCCGCCACCGCCGACGATCAAATAGGTGATGCCCTCGATCGGCTTGCTGCGCTCGTAGTGGTGTTCATGGCCATTGATGTAGAGCTGCACCCCATGGCGCTGCATCAAGGAGCTCAACTTGCCCCGCAGTCCCGGGTTGTTGCCGTAGAGACCCGAGGAGTAAATCGGGTGATGCCCCACCACCACTTTCCAGGGGGCGTTGCTCTTGGCTAGGGCCGAACGCAGCCAGGACAACTGGGACGTCCAGGGGGCATTGCCGTTGGTGTCCAGCATGAAAAATTCGACCTCGCCGCGGCGGACGCTGTAGAAGCGCCCCTTCATGCCGTAGGGCTTGTAGGCCACCTGGGGATTGCCGTTAGCAGTGCGGATGTCGTGGTTCCCCAAGACCGCATGGAAGGGCACCTGGGCCTCCAGCAACGCGGCGTACGGACGCAAGAAGGTGGACTGAACCTTGCGAATGTCTCCTGAGGGGTAGATGTTGTCCCCCGCCAGCAGCACCAGGTCGACGGGCTTGCGGCGATGAACCGCAGCCATCTGAGTGCCCACGGCCCGCTGGTGGACATTGCCACTGCCCACATCACCCACCGCTAAGAAGCGGGTCGTACTCAGGGGGGGCGGGGTCGCCACCTGGGCCCAACTGTGTCCAACCGCAACGGTGGTCGTGGCCGCTCCAGCCAAGAGCAGCAGCAGCGCGCGACGGTGCATCGCTTCGATCGGGCAAGGTCCACCCAGGTTGACGCAATCAGGCCGCCGGCCGCTACTGCTAGCTGTGCTTTTTGGCGCACCCGGTCGCATCCTTTGCCGCAGCGCCTTCCTCAGCTGGGCCCAGCCTTGGCGGAGCGAAGCAACGAACATGCTCCGGATCTTTGGAGATCGCCAAAGCCTCTTGGCCGCCCTCAGTTGTCATTGGTCCTATGAATTGATCCAGCTGGATCAACCCCTCCACCAGCGCTCCACCACCTCTGGAGTGCCGTACCACCGCGGTCCAAAGGCTCCGCCATGGGCCACTCCCGGCAAGACCAGCTGTTGAGATCCGTCCAAGCAAGCTGAACCGACCGGAACCAAGCCGTCCCCAGGGGCCTCCGGTTTGCCACTGATGGCGGTGTACGAGCGCTTGGCCACCCGACGGCTCAAGTCGAAGCCCTCCTCCAAGGCCAACTCCCCCGCCACGGCGACGTAGTCAACGGCCGGAGCAAAGAAGGCTCCCGGCCAGCGCTGATCCACAAAGGCGCGCATCGCCGTGGGCCGAAGCGCCGTGTGGGGACTGCCCAAGGTGTAAAGGCGATCGACCCAACGCTGGGCGCCATAGCAGCGTCCCATCCAGGGATCTGAGCTAAGCAGCAGGCGCAACATCACCCCGCCCGAGCTATGGCCAATCAAAGTCACCTTGCCCGTGGTGGATTGCCCAGCCGCGGTCTCCACCAGGGCAGCCGTGCGATCCAGCAGACGACGCCAACCCCAGCTTGTTGCCGTCAATAACCAATCCAGCCGCGTCGCAGGAACGACAACAACAGGCTGCTGTAGGGAATCCTCAAGCCAACAGCGCATCGGCTCATAGGCCTCAACACCAATCAAAAATCCGCCCAGGATGACGACAGGCTGGGTTGTCATCAGCAGCTGGTCCAGTCAAACAATCCGAACTATCTTGCGGCCACAGCAACTGCTGCGTGAATTGATATCCCATTCCGGTTTGATTCCATGCCCCAACTCAAAGAACAAACAACCGCACCTAAACAGGCCAACCAACCACACCAAAACGGCGAGCGCGCTCTTCATCAGAAGAGACCCCTCTCACCTCCATCCAGCAGCAGTGCACCCAGTTGGGATGACTTATTGGGACGACGTTGAGCACTAATCCTTCAGAGCGCGCTTGACTGACGCGATGGACAAGCGTTTGTTGGATCTGCGTTGGCCTGTCACCGTGCTCCTGCTTGGAGCCATGGTTTTTGTCCTGCTCGCTCGGAGCAGCAAGCATCCGATTCAGCTGCGGCTGCAGGTGAACTTTGACAATCCCTTAGCGGTGGGCGGGACGATGCAACACGAGCTGCTGATGCAGCAACCGGTGCAGGTTCGGATGACAGAAGCCGCACCGATTCAGCTGAAGATGAGCCACCCCAAACCCATCCGGGTTGAGGTCAGTGAGAAGAAACCCATGCAGGTCAGGGTGGGCGAAGACCAACCGATGGAGGTTCAGGTCAAACCGGAAGGCTCCGTGAAAGTGCGGCTAGGGCTCTAGGCCAGCTTTGAAAACCACGGATAGCTTGAAGCCAGCACCCGTTGGATGATGGCTCCCGAACGTTTTTTTCTCGAGCTAACCCCAGCATCTGAACTCCTCAGAAGCGCACCCCATGTGGTGATCGTCGGAGGTGGGTTCGCCGGTCTACGGGCGGCCCACGTGCTGGCGGGGAAAACCATTCGCGTCACCCTGATCGACAGGCGCAATTTCAACCTGTTCCAGCCGTTGCTTTACCAGGTGGCCTCTGGGTTGGTCTCCCAAACCGATGTGGCCTCACCATTACGGGTGATGTTGGGCGAATCCGAAAACATCCAAATCCTGATGGGGGAAGTGGATGACATCAATACCGATGAGAAGGAGGTGGTCTTTAACAACCGCCGCTACAAGTACGACCATCTCGTGCTGGCAGCCGGGGCCACCAGCAGCTACTTCGGCCATGACGAATGGCGCAGCGAAGCCATCCCGATGAAGACCCTGGAGGATGCCTATGCCATCCGGCGCCAGGTTCTCAGCTCCCTCGAGGAAGCCGAGCAAACCCCTGACCTGGAGCGGCGCAAGTGGCTGCAGTCCGTCGTCGTCATCGGCGGAGGCCCGACCGGCTGTGAACTCGCCGCCTCCCTGAACGATCTGATGCGGCACACCCTCGAGCGGGACTTCATGCAGATCGATCCCACCCATTGCAACGTCACCTTGGTCGATCCGGGTGATCGGGTCCTGCGGGCCATGGATCCGCAGCTCTCCCAATCGGCTGGGGAGCACCTCAAAGCCAAGGGCGTCGAGCTCCTGCTGGGGGGCCGTGTCAAGGACATCAGCGACGGCAAGGTCGTGGTCACCACCCCGAATGGCGAGGTCAGCCTGGAGGCCAGCACCATCTGCTGGACCGCCGGTGTCGCCGCCTCACCCCTTGGAAAGATGCTCGCAGAACGCACCGGCTGCGAAGTGGACCGGGGCGGGCGCGTGGTGGTGGAGCCCGACTTTTCGATCAAGGGCCACGGCGAGATCCGCGTGATCGGTGACCTCTGCAGCTACAGCCACACCCGCGATGGCAAACCCCTACCCGGCATGGCTGGCCCGGCCGTGCAGATGGGGGGATGGGTGGCCAAGGACATCCTGGCCCAGTGCCAAAGCCAAGCCAATCCTGCCTTCCAATTCACTGACTTCGGCAGCATGGCGGTGGTCGGTCCGCTCTTTGCCGTGGCCAACCTGAGGGGCCTGAAGCTCAGCGGCACCCTGGGCTGGATCCTCTGGGGCTTCGCCCATTTGGCCTTCATGCCTGCGAACGAAAGCCGGTTGACGTTGCTGACCAAATGGCTCTGGATGATTGCCACCCGCGAGCGCTCAGCCCTGGTGATTACGGAGACGTCTTCGTAGCGTCCCCGGAGAGAGCATGCAGCGCGTGGTAGATCGGCTTGGTGACGAACTGACGGCTCACGTAGGCCGCCAAGACGCAAGCGACCAGTAGACCCGGCAGCAATTGCTGATCGCCCGCCAAGCGAATACCAAAGAGGACCGACATCACCGGTAGCTGGGTCGCACCGGAAAGCCCAGCGACCATGCCCAAGGCCAAAAAGAGCTGGGGCAAACCGGCAAGATCTGCAATCACCTGGCCCATCACCGCACCAAAGGTGAAAGAAGGGTCAATCAATCCGCCGGGAATCCCTGTGGAGAGGGCCAAAACCGGACCAATCACTCGGAAGAGGAGTGTCATCAGATCGGTCCACAACCCGTGGGGCAGCTCAACGCCATTGGATGAACCAAACAGCAGGCGGCCCATCAGCAACTCCCCGTCTCCGCCGCCGGTTCCGCCACTCACCAGCAGGAAGACACTCAGGCAGGCACCGACCCCAAGGCCCAGACGAATCGGATAACGGCGAGCCAACCCCACACCGCGGCGCGTACCAGCCAAGAGCAAGCGGGCAAAGGCTGCCCCCACCAAGCCACCGAGCAAGCCAACCGGAAGAGCCCAAAGCACCTGGGCCAATTCCATCGGCTCCACCCCGACGGTGCCCAAGGCAAACATCGGCTGACCGGCCAGGTTGCTGAAGGAGGCGGCCATGCCACTAACGACCATGGCGGGCCAGATCAAGGTGGAGGAGAACGCACTGATGAACTCCTCGACGACAAACACCACCCCCAAAAGCGGCGTATCGAAACCACCGGCCAAACCAGCGCCACCGGCCACAGCTAAGAGCTCGGCCTGCCCCAAGCCATAGAACCAGTTGGGGAAACGCTTACGCAGAAAGTGAGCCGCGGAGGCGCCAACCTGCACCACCGGTCCCTCCCGGCCAATCGGCAACAAGGCCAAGCTGGCGATACCCCAAAGCGCCAAGCGCTGCAGGCTGGGCGCCCAACCGAGCAGGGCGGACGCCTGAGCGGGATGCTCAATACTGGTCATGGTTTGCGGAATGCCAGAGCCGGCTCCCCGCGACCAAATCCCCTGTTGCAAGAGCAGCAGCACGGGCACGACCACGAGCGGTGAGCAGGCCAATGCCAACGCCGCGGGCGTCCACTCTTCGCCGCTGAAGGCTGGCAGCAGGTTGAGCAGCTGGTCCTGCCAGCGGTCGAGCATGTTGAACGGCCAGCAGGCCACACCCACCAGCACACCCAGCAGAGACAACTGCAGCAGGTTGCGGATCAACTCGCGGGTGCGCAGAACCACTAAAGGCGAGTGCTCAACAGTGATCAGCCTGGCCGCGGCCTTTCAAAATGTCAGCTGAACTGTCATGAAGCGGAGGCGAGCGGCCTAGCGTTCAAGGACAGCCTTGTGTTGCCATGGTCCGCCGCGTGCTCCTTGCTGGCTCCGGGCTGGTGTTGATGGCCTTTCTGGTCGCTCATCTCATCGGCGTAGCCATTGCGCCAGTCGCACCGCTGCAGTTCGAGCGCTATGCCAGCGCACTCCACCAAAGCTGGTGGCTTCCCCTTCTGGAAGGCCTGCTGCTCGCTGCCGCCAGCGTGCATGCAAGCCTCAGCCTGAACAAGGCCTTGAATAACTGGAAGGCTGGCAACCACGCCCTGCTCATCAGTCGACGCGGGGACCCCCTGGGGAGCTGGAGCGCTCGGTTGCAACCAATCGGTGGTCTCACCCTGTTGCTCTTCATCGCAGTCCACCTCAAACAGCTGCGTCTTCCGCGACCTGCCCCTGGATTCGAGCTAGTGCACTTGAGCGCAAGCCTCCAGTCCCCCCTCACGCTGGTGCTCTACGGCCTGGCCTGTCTCGCCCTAAGCCTGCACATCGCCCAGGGCGGAGAATCGGCGCAACGAAGCTTGGGGTTACTGACGCCACAGAACGCTGAGGCCATCCGCCAGAGCGCCCGTGCAGCGGGATTACTGCTCGGCCTTGGCTTTGCGGGATCAGCGAGCTGGCTGGCGCTGCTGGGATGACTCCGATGTACGCACTGAATCCTCGTATTCCTAGTGGTCCTCTCAGCGACGCCTGGACACGCACAAAAGAAGAGCTCCCGCTCATCAGCCCGCTGCGCAAGCGCGAGCTGACGGTCCTGGTTGTGGGAACTGGATTAGCGGGATCATCGGCGGCAGCAACACTTGCTGAACAGGGATACCGCGTGAAGGTGATCACCTTTCACGACAGTCCGCGCCGCGCCCATTCGGTCGCCGCCCAAGGCGGAATCAATGCAGCCCGTCCTGTCTCCGTTGACGGAGACAGCGTGAGCCGACTGTTCAGGGACACCGTCCGAGGCGGAGACTTTCGCGCTCGCGAAGCAGGCTGTCACCGCTTGGCCGAAATCAGCAGCGCAATCATTGATCAATGCGTGGCTCAAGGGGTTCCCTTTGCCCGCGAATACGGCGGGACGTTGGCCACCCGTAATTTCGGTGGTTCATTGGTGAGCCGGACGTTCTACGCGAGGGGGCAAACAGGTCAACAACTTCTCTATGGCGCTTACCAGGCCTTGATGCGGCAAGTCCATCTTGGCCGCATTGAACTCTTACCCCGACGCGATCTACTCGAACTCGTTCGCATCGATGGTGTCGCCCGTGGCGTGATCTGCCGGAACCTGCTGAGTGGCGCCCTTGAAACTCACACAGGCCATGCTGTTGTGCTGGCCACCGGTGGGTACAGCAATATCTACTTTCTCTCAACCAATGCCCTGAAATCCAACGCCAGTGCCATTTGGAGGGCCCATGAACAGGGAGCACTCTTTGCCAACCCCTGTTTCACGCAGATCCACCCAACCTGCATTCCAAGTGGTGACCCCTACCAAAGCAAGCTGACGCTCATGAGCGAAAGCCTGCGCAACGACGGTCGCGTCTGGCTTCCGCAAGAGAGTCATGACACCAGAGATCCAGAGTCCATTCCGGAATCGGAACGGGATTATTTCCTCGAGCGCCAATACCCCAGCTACGGAAACATGGTGCCGCGGGATGTGGCCTCCCGCAGAGCTCAGGAACTCTGCAATTCAGGCAAAGGTGTTGGACCAGCCGGTCGCTCGATCTACCTCGACCTCCGCGATGCAATTCAACAGAACGGTCGTGATGTGATCGCCAAGCGCTACGGCAACCTGCTGGAAATGTATGAGCGAATCAGCGGTGAGGATCCTTATTCCAAACCGCTCAAGATCTACCCAGCCCCCCACTACACCATGGGAGGGCTTTGGGTTGACTACCACCTAATGAGTACGATCCCTGGACTCTTCGTGCTTGGAGAAGCCAACTTCTCTGAACATGGAGCAAACCGCCTTGGGGCAAGTGCCTTAATGCAGGGCCTTGCCGATGGCTACTTCATCGCCCCAGCGACCGTGACCGCATGGCTCGCCAGTCACCCCACCCCAGCAGTGAATGAGGAGCATGAATCTTTCCGTGCTGCCCGAGCAGCCGCACAAACAAGGATCGACTCACTCATGACGAACGAAGGAGACACTCCCGTCGATCAATTCCACCGTCAACTGGGACTCACAATGATTGAGCGCTGTGGCATTAGTCGTGATGCCGCCGGCTTGCAAGAGGGACTACAAGAAGTCCATCAGCTCGAACAAGAATTTCATCATCGAGTTCGAATCCCGGGCTGCACCTCTGGGCCCAATGTCGAATTGGAGAAAGCGCTGCGATTGGGTGACTTCTTCGGCCTCGCCAAACTCATGCTGCGGGACGCGCTGGCCCGTGAGGAATCCTGCGGGGCCCATTTCCGTGAAGAGCACCAAACCCCTGAGGGAGAAGCCCTCAGAGACGACAAACACTTCGCCGACATCGCCGCTTGGGAATACCAGAAAGGCGCCGATCCGCTACGCCATAGCGAACCCTTGCTGTTTACGGCCCTGCAGCCCAGCACCCGCAGCTACCGATGACAATGCCCCTCTCACTCATGCTGCGGATTTGGCGCCAAGAGAACCGTCAAACCAAAGGCAATTTTGAGACCTACCCCGTCCAAGGGCTGAGCCCCGATCTATCGCTGCTTGAGGTGCTGGATCAGCTAAACGATCAACTGATTCGCCGTGGAGAGAGGCCGATCTATTTCGAGCACGACTGCAGGGAGGGAATCTGCGGAAGTTGCGGATTTCTCGTCAATGGCCAGGCCCATGGCTCCCAACGGGCGACGACCGTCTGTCAGCTCTATGTCCGGCAATTCCAGAACGGAGAGACCGTGACCTTGGAACCCTGGCGCGCAGCGGCCTTCCCCCTCATCCAAGACCTGGGCGTCGAACGCTTGGCCTTCGATCAGATCATTGCCGCAGGTGGCTATTGCTCGGTGAATACCGGCCAGGCCCCGGATGGCAACGGAATGTTGATCGGGCAAGAGCAAGCCCTCTCAGCCTTTGAAACAGCCATGTGCATCGGCTGTGGGGCCTGCGTCGCCAGCTGCCGCAATGCATCGGCGAGCCTCTTCACGGCTGCCAAACTGGCACATCTGGCTCAACTTCCCCAAGGCCAACCAGAACGGCGATCCAGGGCTCAAGCGATGCAGGCAGCCATGGAGGCCGAGGGTTTTGGTAGTTGCAGCAGCAACCTCGAATGCGAAGCGGTTTGCCCGAAGGAGATTTCAGCGAACTGGATCAGCTGGATGAACGGCGAAGCCCACTAAGAGCAACGCATGGGACCAGAGGGACTTGAACCCTCACAACGTTGCCGTCTGCGGATTTTAAGTCCGCTGCGTCTACCAATTCCGCCATGGTCCCGGCGCCGCCCATCTTAGATTTACCGAGACGTTGCACCATCGCCGTGCCACTGCCCGGGTTCCTCAGCTCCCTCTCCAATGAGACCCTGCTGGTGCTGGCCGCCTATGGGGCCCTCGCCGGTGCCTACCTAGTGGCCGTGCCCTTGGCCCTCATGACTTGGATGACCAAGCGTTGGACCTTGATGGGCAAGATCGAGCGCACAGCCGTCTATGGACTGGTCTTCCTCTTCTTCCCTGGACTGATCCTCTTCGCACCGTTTGTGAACCTGCGCATGCAGGGCCAGGGCAACACTTAATGGGATCTGGGATTACGCGGGGCAAAGCCCTTCTGGCAGGCCTGGCCATCTTTGGCATAGGGGGCATCGGGTACTGGGCCTTCCAAGCGGCTGGCTTTGAAGGCTTCAGTGCCGGCATTGCCGCCCAGGCTCTCTTGGTGGTCATCGTCCTGGTCTGGACTGGCTCCTATCTCTTCCGGGTCGTGAGCGGAAACATGACCTACATGGAGCAGCGTCGCCGCTACCGCTCGGTCTATGACGCCGCGACCGATGAAGAGCTGCAAAAACGCTTCGATGCCCTGAGTCCTGAGGAACAGGAACGACTGATGCGGGAGCTGGCCCAAGAGGCCGAGGGCTGAGGCCATAGGCTCAGCAGCAGATCTCACGCTGCCGTGACCACCAGCACCCCGATCCAGCAGCGTTTTCAGGAGCTGAAGTCGGAACAGCGTTGTGCCTTGATGCCATTCCTGATGGCAGGCGACCCTGATCTGGCCCAAACCCGCTCCACCCTCTTGGCCCTGGAGACAGCAGGTGCCGACATGATCGAGCTGGGGATTCCCTACAGCGATCCGCTAGCGGATGGTCCAGTGATCCAGCTCGCCGCGAGCCGAGCTCTGGGTTCCGGAACAACCCCTGGTCGTGTGCTGGAGATGCTGCAGAGCCTCAAGGGCGAGCTCTCGATTCCGGTCATCCTCTTCACCTACAGCAATCCGCTGCTGAACCGCGGGATGGAGAACTTCTGCCGCGACGCCGCCGCCGCCGGCGCAGCAGGACTGGTGGTCCCTGATCTCCCCCTCGAAGAAGCCGAAAAACTCTCGGCCATTGCTGAAGCCGCAGGGCTGGATCTTGTGCTGCTGGTTGCTCCCACCACTCCGACTGATCGCATGGCACGGATTGCCCAGGCCAGCCGCGGCTTCACTTACCTGGTCAGCGTCACCGGCGTGACCGGCGTGCGCACCACCCTGGAGAACCGGGTGGCCACCCTCGTGCAGCAGCTCAAAGGGATGGGTCCGACCCCCGTGGCCGTTGGCTTTGGCATCTCCGGAACCGAACAGGCGCGCCAGGTCCGCGATTGGGGAGCCGATGGCGCCATCGTCGGCAGCGCCCTGGTCAAAGTGATGGCGGAAAGCCACAGCCAACAAGGAGATGTCGCCGCTGCGGCCGCTGAATTCTGTGGTCAACTGCGCCAAGCCCTCGACCACTAACCATCCAGCACTGGATCCGCACGGCAGAATTCCTTCAGTTCGATCCAGCTGGGGACCATTCCACATGGCGCTGCGCACCCGCCTCTCCCGCGGCCTCTTGGGCGCTGCCTTGCTCCTAGCCCCCAGCGCTGCCCAAGCCGGCTGGAGTGAGTTCACCTCCAACATCTCAGAGGTCGACGCCTGCAACCAGGCCCAATACCTGATGCCCGATCAGGCCGTGCCTCAGCAATATGTCCTCAAGGTCCAGGACGGCACCTTCCGCTGCAAGGTGCGCTGGAGCGACAAGGCCGGCGCTGAACCCAGCAACCGGCCGGTCCTACTGCCCGCCAAGATCCAACAGCCGATCTTCGCCGGGGGCTGGCTGTAGCTTGCTGGGACACGCCAACTGATCCGTGCGCTTTGTTCTCTGGGGGACCTACTGCGAGAACGCGCTGGACAAACGAACCCCCTACCGCGAGGAACATCTCGCCGGCCTGCAGCGCCAAAAGGATGACGGGCTGCTGATCACCCTCGGCCCCACCGAGACCAGTAGCCACGTCTTCGGGATTTACGAGGCGGAGTCCAAGCAGCAGGTCGAGGACTTGCTGCATGACGACGTCTACTGGCGCCAGGGAATCTGGACAGCCCTCGAGGTCCACCCCTGGATCCAGGCCTTCTAGGTCAAGCCTTCGGCCAGCCGGCCTGGCTTTGCTGCCAGACCCACTCGGCCACCTGCTGGACACCGTCCTCTCCCAGAGCCTCCGCATACCCGCTCATCTGCCCCTGGCCTTGGGAAGCGATCGCTGCAATCGCCTCCTGGGAGGCGATGCCCTGGCGCTCGAGGGTCGCCAATTTCAGGTTCTTACCGCGGCGAATGATGTTGCCGCCGTTGAGATGGCAGCCCGCGCAGTGCAGTTCAAACAGCTGAGCGCCGTCAGCCCAGGCCGGCTCTGAAACGCTCAACCCGAGAACCAAGACCAGGGCCAAGAGCAACCGGCGCAGGGCAGAGAGCGTCATGGAATTCAGCACAGAGGGGGCGCAGAGCACCAAGCGTCAGTCTGACCGGCCCACGACCCCAGGGGCCGCGCTGAAATAGCCCCACAACTCCCCACATGCATGCTGTCGTTTCTGCACAGTGCCGACTGGCAGATCGGCAAGCCCTACGCCCGGGTCGAGGACCCTGACAAACGGGCCAAACTGCGGCAAGTGCGGATCGCGGCCATCGATCGAATCGGCCTGTGCGCGCTCGATCAGGACGCTGCTTTCCTACTGGTCGCAGGGGATCTGTTCGACTCACCGACACCAAGCAGCAGCGACATCAGCGCCGTCTGCCAAGCCCTCGGCCGGCTGGACTGTCCTGTCTTGGTGATCCCTGGCAACCATGATCACGGTGCCCCAGGCAGCGTCTGGCACCAGCGTTTTTTCCAGGAGGAGTGCCAGCGGCGGGCCCCCAACATCCAGGTGCTCCTGGAGCGCAGACCGGTGGTGCTCGAGCAGGCGATTGTGCTGCCCTGCCCCCTCCTCCGGCGCAGTGACAGCCAGGACCCGACGGCCTGGGTGCGATCGATCGATTGGGAATCGCTGCCCAACGACCGTCCTCGCCTCCTGCTGGCCCACGGCTCCATCCATGGCTTCAGCTCCGATGACCTGGATGCCGATGAGGAGAACACCTCCAGCGCCCTGAACCAACTGCGCCTGGATGACGGTCTGCTCGAGCAGCTCGACTACGTCGCCCTTGGGGATTGGCACGGTCTTAAACAGGTCCATGCCAAGTGCTGGTACAGCGGAACCCCTGAACCCGATCGCTTTCCTCGTCATGACGCCTACCGCGATGGAGTCGTCCTGGCGGTCCGGGCAGAACGGGGCGGCCTCCCCCAGGTCACACCAGTGCCCACCGCAGCCTTGCAGTGGCATGCCGCAGCGGTGCGGCTCAGCAGCGACGACGAGCTGGAACGCTTTGAAGTTCAGCTGCAGGGGCTCCTGGGCGACGAGCCCGGACAGCATCTGCTGCTGCTGGAGGAGAGCGGCAGCTTGAGTCTCGCGGGCCATCGCCGCTACGACGCCCTGATCGAGCGCCTGGAGGCCCAACTCCTGCGCCTGAAGCGTCGGGGGCGCTGCGCGCTGACCCCAGATCCCACCGAACTCAAGGCCCTGAGCCAACGGCCCAGCGACCCTTTAATTGCGAACGTCGCCCATCGCCTGCAGTCCGAACTGGACGACACCGCGCTCGTGGAGGAGCGGCGCGAGCTGCTGCAGCTGGCCCTCGCCGAACTGCACCGCTGCGCGAGGGACTGAGCCATGCACCTGCTTTCCTGTCGCCTGCAACGGGTCCGTCAACACCTGGATCTGCAGCTGACCTT
Organism: Synechococcus sp. W4D4; assembly: GCF_047716805.1. NCBI lineage: Bacteria > Bacillati > Cyanobacteriota > Cyanophyceae > Synechococcales > Synechococcaceae > Synechococcus > Synechococcus sp. W4D4. Next base: position 1,319,515 of record NZ_CP180404.1, read on the forward strand.
TGGTCGCCAACTGACCCTGATTGGCGGGGTCAATGAATCCGGCAAAAGCACCCTCGTCGAGGCGCTGCATAAAACCCTGTTCCTACGGTCCACCGCCACCGGTCGCGGGGTCGAGGAGCTCCGCTCGCGAACCCATGGCGGCCTGCCGGAAATCGAGCTCTGCTTTGCCGCCAACGGGGAGCGTTGGAGCCTGCGTAAACGCTTCGCCGGCGCCGGGGGAACCTGTCAGCTCAGCAACCAGCAGGGTCAAGCCCTCAGCGGTCCCGCGGCGGAAGAGGAGCTGGCGCGCCTGCTGGGTCTGGAGGGGCCCATCGAAGGACGGCGGATCGCCCAACTTCCAGAACGCTGGGCTCACCTCTGGGTGCGGCAGGGGGACTCGGGTTTCAACCCCTTGGAGGGAAAACCCGAGAGCTACGACTACGAGCGGCTGCTCCAACAGCTCCAGTCCAAGACCGATCTGGGGACCCTGCAGTCCTCCCTTGATCGCCAGGTCGTCGAGCAGCTCCAGCAGCGTCTGGGCCAGTTGTTCACCCCAACGGGCCGCATCAAAGCCGGCTCCCCGCTGGCCCAGGTCATCCAGAAGGAACAGGACTGCCTTGCGCAGCTGAACGAGGCCAGGCAGCAGCTACGCGAACTCGAGCAGGCCATGGAGCGGCTGGGGACCATCGCCGAACGCCTGAGGACCATTGATCAGGAGTTGCGGCCGGACTTACTGCGGGAGCGGGAACTGGAGCAGCAACAACAACTGCTGCAGGCAGAACTGGAGCCCGTGCTGCTGCAACGGAACACCCTCGAGCAGCAGCAAAAGCAACGGCAGGAACTCGAGCGCACCCAACAGGAGCAACGCAAAGAGCAGCTCCTTCTCCAACTGCAACTGGCCGAGTCCGACGAGCACCAGAAACTCAGGACAACCCAACGGCGGCAGGACGAACAGCAGATCGCTGCAGCTCAGGAGCAGCTGCAAAAGTTGCGGGTCCGGCAGGAGGCCATTCGACAACGCATTGCTCTCCAGCAACTGCGGCGGGAGCGTCAACAGCTCGAATCCCACCAGCAGGAGATGAACCGCCTGCAGTCGGAAGCCTCCCGGCTGAAGCAAACCCTGGCCGAACTGCCGCCGATCGATGCGGAACAGGTACGTGGCTTCCGGCGGGCCGAGCAAGCCGCCGCCCAAGCGGAGGCGCGGCTGGAGGCCATGGCCACCAGCATCGAAGTGCTCCAAAGCAATCAAGCCATCCAGCTCGCCGGAGAAGCGATCCAACCCGGGGAGAGGCGACAGCTCAACAGCATTAGCGACCTGCAGGTCGGCGACGGTGTTCGCCTCAGGGTGAGTCCCGGTGGCGGCGAATCCTTGCCCCAGGCCCAAGCCCAACTGGAGCATTGCCGCAAGGAATGCCAGCTCCTGGCGCAACGGCTGGGGGCCGCCAACAGCGAAGCGGCGGAGACGATTGAGCAACAACGACGCAGCCTCGAGCGGGATCTCATCAACCTGCGCAACGCCGCCAAGGCCATCCCCTGGTCTGGGCTGAGTGAGCGCCTCAACGCCTTGCTGCCGCGGCAGCATGAGCTCGAGCAAACCATCGCTCAGGACAGCCAGGAGGGACTGCCGGAGGACGCCACGGCGCTCGAAGGCCTGGATGGAGAACTGCGCCAGGCGATTCAGCAGCAAGACACCGCTCTTGACCGCCAGCAACAACACCAACAACAGCAGCGGCAACAGGAAGAAACCCAGGCCCGCCAACTGGAGGAACGCCGCAACCGCCTCGAGCAACTCGGAGGCTCCTTAGCCATGCTCAACGCGCGACTCCAACAGGAATCCCAAGGCGAGTCCCCCGAGGACGTCGCCGAGCGGCTGAAGCGTCTGGAGCAACAGCTGCTAGAGCGGCGTGCCGCACTGACGGCCATCGACAGTGAGCGAAAACGACTGCAGCACCAGCGCCCCGGATCTCTGGGGGCGGCCCAGCGACTCGAGCAGCTCGACCAGGAGAAAGAGCAGCTGCTGAATGAGCGGGGACAGAACGAGCAACTCTGCGCCAGCCTCGGAGCCCAAAACCCCACCGCTCAACTGGAGCTGGCCCAGGCCCGCTGGGAAAACGCCCAACTGGACAGGCGCAACCAGGAGCGTGAAGCCCAAGCCCTGCAACTGCTGCAGGAGCACTTCCACCAGGCCCAGGCGGAACTCGCCAATCGCTACAGCGAACCGCTCTGCTCGGCCCTCAATCCCTACCTCGAGGTTCTGCTGAATACAGGGCCAGAACGGGCCCTACTGGAATTCAATCCCAAACATGGCTTCCAGCAATTGCAACTGCTGCAAGACACCCAGGCCTATGCGTTTGCGCAGCTCAGTGGAGGAATGCGCGAACAACTCTCTGGAGCCCTGCGACTGGCCATGGCCGAAGTCCTGATGGGTGCCTATGACGGCGCTCTGCCCTTGGTTTTCGACGATGCCTTTACCAACACCGACCGGCAGCGGCTAGCGCAATTGCAATCGATGCTGCATCGCGGCATGGAGCAAGGCATTCAACTCATCCTGCTGAGCTGCCATCCTGAGGACTATCAAGACGTCCTGAACTGGGCACAAAAAAACCCCCTCGAATCGCTCGAGGGGGCGTCTGGAGTCGAAGTGAATCTCAGCCGTTGAGGCCGACGATCACTCCTCGTCCTCGTCGCTACCACCGGCAGGAATCAGACGAATCTGCTTACGACCGAGCTTGATTTCGAATTCGTCACCGGGCTGCAGATCAAGCATGGCGGTGTAGGCCTTACCAATCAGCAGGTTGCCGTTGCCCTGAACGGTGGCGGTGTAGCTGAGCTTGCGACCGCCTTTACCAACCTTGCTGCTGACGCCCAATTCAACGCCCTTGGCCTCCAGCAGTGCCTCGTAAAAAGCGGTGAAGTTCAGGCGCTCACCGCCATCCTTCTTGGAGGAGACATAACCGCAAGCACGAACGATATCGGACTTACTTACATCGCCAAGCTCTTTAACCTTGGCCAGCAGATCGGAACCGGTGAGCATTGAAGTAAAGGGTCTTAGCCGGATACTGATGCAACATACAGCACGGTTTAGCTAGCGACCAGATCCAAGAAAATCAAATCAAGCCAGAATTCGGCAAGGTGTTGACTAACAAAGCCCTCGATGCATCGAATCCGAGAATTACGCAGGGAGGAGCACTGTGAAGCGATCAGGATTTATCAGCAGGCGGTGCTGAGTTGCGACCAGGAGCTGTACACCGAGGCACAAAGAGAGGCCTGGGCTAGTCAAGGGTCTTCCATTCGTACACAGCTTCAGCGTGGCCATGCGCTTGCAAGCGAACAGGACGATGGCCGAATCGTCGCTTTTGCCCTACGGGATCCCCGCCAGCGCCTGGCCTTGCTCTACTGCCACCCCCGGGCCCAACGCCATGGCCATGGACGCGCCCTGATTGAGGCCGTGGAAGCGCGAGCAGCGCGGGACGAGCTCTTGGAGCTACAGACCGAAGCCAGCCTGATCTCCACTCCGCTGTTGCTGAAGCTCGGCTGGCGGATCCGCTGGAGAGAAGAGCTGTTGATCCGTGGGGTGAGCTTCGAGCGGTTCAACCTGAGCAAAGGGTTGAAACCGATACTGAGCTGATGGCCGAAGCCCAGCTCCAACAGTTCCTCAAGAAGATTGAGCAACTCAATGCCTTCGTGGCCTTGAGCGAAGCCCAGCCCGAGGTTCGGCAAGCGCTGCAGGACTGCAGCAATCACCACGATGTGGTCCAACTGGCGGCCCAGTTCGGTTTTGAGATCGGCCGGCGCTGGGGGGACAGCAGCCCCAAACAACCGAGACCCACGGATCAACCGAATCTGCTGCGGGGGGACTGCCCCACATCAGGCCAGGAGCGAACCGATGTACTGGCCAGCGGTCAGCATTGGCGCCTCGAGCGGATTCACTCCTGTCAGGCCAGCAGCCCAGCGGAAGGGTGGTACGACCAGGAGGACAGTGAATGGGTTCTGGTGCTCCAGGGGAGCGCCTCACTGCAATTTGAAGACGAAGAGTTGCCTCGGGACCTCTGCGTCGGCGATGCGCTGTTGATCGCACCGCACCGCCGGCATCGGGTTACGGCAACCGATCCGGATCCTGGGACGGTGTGGCTGGCTCTGTTCTGGTCGGCGGACGCTTGAGGTGCGATTGACGCACCAGCCAGTAAGCCGCCGCCAAGGAGACGATCGCCACCCCCAAGCCGATCAGCACAGCCGGGTCCTTCTGCATCCCCGGAGGGAAGACGATCACCTTTCGGGCGACCGCCGTCAACGCCGTCACCAGCACCAACTCGATCTGAACGACGTGTTCCCGCAGGTAGGCGGTGAGGTTCTGGAGGACCTCCACGGCAATCAAGATCACCAGGACTTGATCCAGGAGACCCACCAGGCCCTCACCGGTCCAGTTGACCTGGAGATCCAGCAGGTCGCTGCCTAGGACAATCAACAGTTGCAGGGTCGCCACCACTAGGACCACCGTGAGGGTGACCGAGAGGACCTTGGCCAGCGCGCGCTCAAACCCTGAGATCCCTCTCAGGAAGGTGCGATCACAAAACAGAGACTTCAATTGCGAAAGGGCGTGTACTGGGGCTTCGCCGGAGTATCCCCCGGAGGGTTCACCAGTTTGGTGTCGCAGGTGATACTTCCGTCCGCCGCCGTCACGCAGTTTTTGGGCTCGACCGTGGTGGCGGGGCCCACATTGCTGCCGGGCCCCCAGAGGAAGCTTTCCGACTGGGCCTGAACGGCCGCGGGGCAGGCCCCGCCCAGGGCAACGGCGGAAGCCCAGGCCAGCCAACGGGTGCGGGACATCTCAACGGTGCAACGTGCACCCACTGTGACGTGGGTCGAGGCGGCCGTCAGCCGTCTCCGACTTCCAGTCGGATTTCTTCCAGGAGGAGATCGAGTTGCCCCAAGGAGTCCTCGACAGCGGGTGAGGTCTCAGTAGGCCCAACGTCTCCTTGATCCTCGCTTTGCCAGACCGCCTCGATGTCACAAAGGCGTTCCGCCAACCCCACCAAGCCATCCCGCCGGTAGGTGCGATCCAACTCATCGAGCAAGACCGGCATCCGAATCGAACTGGCCCGCAGTGCCCGCCGCAAGTCGGACTGGGTGCGGCCGCTATGGCGAAGCCAGTCCTTGATGAAGGACTGCAGTTCATCTAACTGCTCAGAGGTGAGAGCAGCCATCAGCGCGTCGGGGGAAACCAGCGATCCAGTTTGCGCTGCGCCCGCATCCGAATGGGGTCGCTCATGTGACTTGTGCAAAGACCCAGCAGGGCGGTCAAGGCCACCAGGTCATCACTGAAGCCCGCTGCTGGGATGAAATCGGGGATCAGATCAACCGGCACAAACAGATAAGTCAGGGCCGCCAGCATGGTCAGCCGGACCTGAGGCGGTGTGCCTGGATCCAACATCAGCTCTAAGCATTCAATGGCTGGCCGGGCGATGGCACGGCCGGCACGGCGCAACAACCGCCGCAGCGCGCCCTCATCGACCTCCGTGCTGCCCAGCACCTGGGCATCAATGGGCTGGGCAGCAGGATCGACAGCCATGGACTGGTGTCACCTCAAGCGATCACACCATTCTGAAGGCAGGCCTACTGCACGACGGAATTGACATCGACCAATCCGCTTTGGATTCCAACTTTGCGTAGCTTGCGCAGAGCTCGCTGGACGACCTGACGGCAGTACTCACGGCTGCAGCCCAGCAAGCGAGCAACCTCCGCGAGGGTGCGCCATTCATGGCTGCCATCGAGACCAAAGCGCAACATCACCACGGTGCGCTCTTTCGGGGTGAGGTTTGACTGATCCAAGAGCTTCCAGACCGCGGCATTGCGCTCAGCCAGTTCGCAACGCTCCATCGGCGGAAGGTCCTCACTCGGCAACACATCCACCAACTCCGTGGGATCGGATTTGGATTTGACGATGCCCTGCAGGCTGACGGTGACGCTACGGAGCTCACAACCGAGCAAATCTTCAATTTCATCAAGAGGCAGGCCCATTGCTGTCGCCAACTGTTGAGAGTTGGGCGCCATTCCATTGCGCTGCATCAAGCGAGCCTTCGCCGCCCGCAAACGTGTCAACTTTTCATTGACATTGACAGGAATGCGAATCGTGCGACTTTGGGTCGAGAGAGCACGGTTCAGGCCCTGACGAATCCACCAGTAGGCATAAGTACTGAACCGGTGGCCACGGGTGGGGTCGTACTTTTCAACCGCCCGAGTCAACCCAAGGGTTCCCTCTTGGATGAGGTCCAACAGGTCAAGTCCTTTGCCCTGGTAGCGCTTTGCCAGGTTGACCACCAAGCGCAGGTTGGCCGTAATCATCTGATCTTTCGCCCGCTCGCCAACGCGCATCGTTCGCTTTTCGATGTCGTTGTAGGCGCAGGCCTCGCCAACACCACCAGCCATGGTGCAGCGCTCATGCAACTGCACCATCGCTTGTACCTTGCGGCCAAGCATCAGCTCTTGCTCTGGTGTCAACAACTGGTGACGACCAATTTCACCCAAAAAAGCACTCAGCGAGCTGGCCATGATTGCGGGTTCTGCTGATTTGAACCTAAGGGCTTTTTTACTCAATAAAAAAAGCCACTAAAAAGCTTCCAAGTTTCCAAGTTCCTTCCCAAATTCAGATTCACTTCGCAACTACAGATTGGCTTCCAAAGCATGAGCAGAACCAGCTCAGGAGCTCAGTCGCTACGGTCTAAAGCCACGTACAGCCCAAGGCCATGCCCGCCCCGGCTCTGATCGCCGACATCGCACCGACCGTTCTCACCCGAGCGGGCGTGGCCTACGTCCACTACCTGAGCTTCATGCTCTGCTTTGGCGCCCTGGTGCTGGAGCGTCGCTTGATCCAGCCCAACCCGAACCGCAAGGACGCCACCTTGATGGTGATCACTGATGTGGTCTACGGAATGGCCGCGCTTGCCCTGCTGGTGAGCGGCATCCTTCGGGTGATGTACTTCGGTCAGGGCTCGGAGTTCTACACGGAGAATCCGCTGTTCTGGTGGAAGGTCGGCCTCTATCTCTCCGTTGGTGGCCTCTCCCTCTACCCAACCGTCACCTACATCCTCTGGGCCATCCCCCTACGCAAAGGGGAGCTGCCTCAGGTCAGCGAAGCCCTCGCCAAACGCCTGTCCTGGATCCTCAACATTGAATTGGTGGGCTTCGCCCTGATCCCCTTCCTCGCCACCTTGATGGCCCGGGGCGTCGGGCTGCCGGGTTAATCCCAGCGATGGAGCTTCCGCCTCCAGCCTGCTCCCTGGCCTCCGAAGTGCGCCCCTGGTCCAGCCAGGGGCCGCTCCTGATCAAGGCGAGAACCGTCAGCGACAACGGCGTTGGCTACAGCAGTCGCCTCAAGACCACCCCCGCAGGCTGGCCAAGCCGCCCGCACTGGTGCGTCTGGGTTGAGCCCGTGAGCGCCAAGGGGCCTGGGGCCATCTGGGAGCAGCGCTGGCACCAAGCCGTGCAGGCCGCCCTGAGCACCTGGCAGGACCAGCTACCGATCCAAGTGGTCTCCGATCCACTGCGGGCCCAGGTCCTCGTGGAGCGGCGCCGACCTCCACGGCTGAACAACCGCGCCAGCAACGGCAGGGCGCTGCTCCAACTGCGGGAGGTGCAGCGGGAACAGCGCTGGCAGCGGGAGCCCCTGGTGACGGTGCTGATCAGCCCCGGGCAAGCCCAAACGGCGATTCAAGCCACCAGCCTCCATGAGCTAGGCCACGCCTTCGGGCTCTGGGGCCACAGCGACCAAGCCGGCGATGCCCTGGCCGTCAAAGCCGGGCCAATCCCCGTCCTGGAACTGAGCCCCAGAGATCGGGCCACCCTCAGATGGTTGCAAGAACAGCCGGGGCTGAACCAGGCTGATCTGCCCTCTACCCAGCCATGACTCCGCCGAGGCGGACCCTCTCAGATCTGTTCCTGAGACGGCCCGTGTTCAGCTTGGTGCTGAGCTTGCTCCTGCTGCTGATGGGGGCCCTCAGCTTGAGCGGCTTACAGGTGGAAAACCTGCCGAGCATTGCCCCTGGTCGCGTCAGTGTTCGGAGCTCTTACCCCGGGGGAAGCCCGGAGGTGGTCGAGCAGGGTGTCACGGCTCTGATCGAGCAGCAACTCAATGGGCTCGAGCGACTGGAGAGCATCCGCTCAAGCAGTAGTGGCAGCGGCAGCAGCATTCAGCTGAACTTCCGCGGCGGCTCCCCCGAGCTCAACCAGGTCAACACCCAAAACGAAATCGCCCAGGTCCTTCGACGACTGCCGGCCCAGGTCGCCCGCCTCGGCGTTCAGGTCAGACGCAGTTCCGATGACCTCTTGATGATCCTGAGCTTCAGCGCTGATCCCCAGCGCTACACGCCGCAGTTTCTCAACGGCTGGGTGAGTCAAGTCGTGCAGCAACGGCTGCAGCGGGTCGAGGGGGTCGGCGATGTCCGCCTCTTTGGCGGCAGCCCCCTGGCCTTCCGGCTCTGGCTGAATCCCGCGGCGCTGCTCGAGCGGCAACTGACGATCAACGATGTGGAACGGGCCCTTCAGGCCCAAAACGTCTTGGCTGCCCTGGGGCAAACCGGTGAAGCGCCCATGCCTCCCGGACAGGCCACCACCCTCCCACTGGAGATGGAGGGACGGCTCCGCAGCAGAGCGGAACTCGAGCAACTGGTCGTTGGGGAGGGGCCCGAGGGCGGGGTCGTTCTCCTGAGTGACATCGGGCGGGTGAGCCTGGGCAGCGAGAGCTATGACGCCGTCGCCACGAACCTCCAGGGCCGCAGCGCAGTCGCCATTGGGGTCTACCAACGCGATGGCACCAATGCCCTCGCCGTCAGCGAATCCGTGGAGCAGGCCCTGGAGGAGCTCCAGCCAGATATCCCCCCGGGCATTGATCTACAGCTGATCGTCAACGAAGCGGAGACGATTCGCACCAGCATTGGCGAAACCGCGGGCAGCCTCAGGGATGCGGTCCTGCTGGTCTTCCTTGCCCTACTGCTGGGGCTCGGCAACAGTCGCCTGGCCCTGATCAGCGCCCTGGCCGTCCCGGTCTCCCTGCTCGGATCGATCACCTTGATCAAGCTGGCCGGTGGCTCGATCAACACCCTCAGCCTGTTTGGAATGGTGCTGGCCTCGGGCCTGGTGGTGGACGACGCCATCGTCGTCAGCGAGGACATCGGACGCCGCTTGGAAGCGGGGGCCTCCCCCTTGGCCGCTGCCCGTGAGTCCATGGCCGAACTCGGCGGAGCGGTGGTCGCAACCTCTCTGGTGCTGGTGGTGGTCTTCCTCCCGGTGATCGGTCTGGAGGGAAGCGTGGGCCGCCTTTATGCCCCGATCGCCATCAGCATCAGTGCGGCCATCGCCGTGTCGACGTTCAACGCCATCAGCTTTACCCCGGTGGCAGCGAGCCGCTTGCTCCATGCCGAGCAGCGCGAGCCCGCCTGGCTGCTGCGTTGGATTGATCCGCCCCGGCGCTGGCTTGAATCCTTGGAGGAGCCCTACAGCCGTTGGTTGGAGGGCTCCCTGAAGCTCCGCCGTCGCGTCATGGCCAGCGTCTTGGTGGGCCTTCTCGTCACAGCCCTGGGCTTGAGCTGGAGGCCCACGGCCTTTATTCCCCAGGAGGACAACGGGCAGTTGAGGGGGGTGGTGGTCCTGCCGGAGGGGCTCTCGCTGCAGCGCACCGAGGCCGTGATGACCCAGGTCCTACAACTGGCTTCGGCGGACCCGGCGATTCGAACCGGCAATTTCTATGCCGGACGGTCCTTCGGCGACAGCACCCCCAACAAGGGCCTGCTCTTTCTGCGGCTCAAACCGATCGGTGAGCGAGGGCCTGGCCGTCCCAGCACCGAAGCGGTGGCCAAACGGCTCAACCGTTTACTGCGACAACAGATCTCAGGGGCGACGGTGATCGTGAGCCAAGCGCCCAGCGTGCGCGGATTCAGCAGCGAAGGGGGCCTGGAGCTGGAGCTACTGGATACCAGCAATGGGCAGTTGTCCCTGCAGCAATTTGCTGGGGAGGCCCAACGGCTGATCCAAGCCGCGAATGCCACTGGTCTGTTTGAGCGGGTCTCAACCCGCTTCAGCGCCGATTCACCGCTCTTGCGCCTGGAGCCCGATCGACTGCAGATGGCCTCCCTCGGGGTGGAACTGAGCCAATTGGTGAGCACCTTGCAGGCCAGTTTGGGCAGCAGCTATGTCAACGACAGCTTTGAGGGCGACCAGGTCCGCCGGGTGATTGTTCAACTCGATGGCTCAGGACGGCGCAATCTCGATGACGTCCTGGCTCTGCAGGTGCGCTCCAAAACAGGAGCGCTGATTCCCGTCGGCCAGCTTGTTCAGGTGGAGGCCTCGAGCGGAGCGAGCACGATCAACCACAGCCGCTTGGTGCGCTCCATCAGCATCCGCGCCCTGCCGGCCTCTGGGGTGAGCACCGGGCAAGCCATGGCGGAATTGGAGCGGCTGCAACAGCAGCTCGGCGGCCGCAGCACCGACCTGGCCTGGAGGGGACTGGCCGAGGAAGAGAGACGCTCAGGCGGCAGCACCTTCCGGGTCTTTGCCCTGGCGGTGTTCGTGATGGGGCTGGTGCTCGCCGGCCTCTACGAGAACCTGCTGGACCCCTTCATCATCTTGATCACCGTCCCGCTGGCCCTGCTGGGGGCGCTGGGGGGCCTGGTGCTGCGGGGGCTGCCGCTCGACGTCTATGGCCAGATGGGGCTGCTGGTCCTGGTGGCCCTGGCAGCCAAAAACGGAATCTTGATCGTGGAATTCGCTAATCAACGGTTGCGGGAGGGGCTGAACCTGGACCAGGCCATCCGCGAGTCCGCCCGCTCCAGGCTGCGGCCGATTCTGCTGACGGCCATCTCCTCCCTCGCGGGATTCCTACCGTTGTTGTTGGCCAGCGGCAGCAGCGCCAGCAGCCGCATCAGCATCGGCACCGTGGTTTTCTTTGGCCTGCTGGTGGCCACTGTTTTAAGCCTGTTTGTCGTCCCCAGTAGCTACAGGTTGATCAAGGGCTGGGAGCTCCAACTCAAGGCCCGGAGAACGCATGCCTAAATCGCTCTGGCCGGGTCTAGCCACCCTTGGACTTCTCGCTCTCTGGGGCTGCGGATCCCCTGCAGGGCGGCCGGCGCAAAAGGTCAAGGCGGCGCCGCTGGAGCGGGAAGTGTTCGTGCAAAGCATCGACACCGTCAGCACCCTGGAGGCCACCGATGAGATCGAACTCGCGGCCCAGGCCGGCGGGCGCATCCAACGGGTGCTCGTCCAGTCAGGGCAATCCGTGCAGGCGGGACAACTTCTGCTGGTGCTCGATCAAACCCAACTGAAGGCGGATGTCTCCGCCCTTCAAGCCCAAAGCAAGAGCGATCAACTGGCCTACGAACGTTTTGCAGGCCTGGTGAAAGAGGGTGCGGCAACCGCCCTGCAGCGCGATGAATTCGAAGCCAAGGCGATCGGCTCCAGCCAAGCCCTTCGGGCGAAGTTGGCGGATCTCTCCTACAAAGATGTGCGCGCTCCCATCGCAGGGGTCATCAGCGATCTGAGTGTCAAAGCGGGGGATGTCCTGCAGGCGGGTAGTCCCTTTAGCCGGATCATCCGCAACGAGGCCCTACAGGCCCGCATCGACGTGCCGGCGGCCCAGGCGAACCGTCTGGCGAGCGGCCAACTAGTGCAATTGCTGGATGGACAGGGTCAACGCCCCGTTGCCAAGGGGCGATTGACGATGATTGACCCCAACATCAACCCCACCAGTCAGACCCTTCTGGCCAAGGCCAAGATCAACAACCCCAAGGGGACGCTTCGAGACGGCCAGCGGCTCAGAACCCGCTTGATCATTGGCGCCGAGCGCCACCTCGCCGTTCCGTTTGAGGCGATCACGCGTCAGTTCGGCCAGACCTTCGTCTTTGTGGTTGGGACCCCGGCCCAATGGAAGAAGGATCCCGGCAAAACGCCGCTGACCAGCATCGAGCGCCTACCGGCGGGCAGCAAAGTCGCGCTTCAGCGCAGCGTCAGCCTGGGACCCTTGCAGGGCGATCGCTATCCCGTCCTGAGCGGTCTCTCGGCGGCGGATCGTGTGATTCTGAGCAACCGCTCTGGGCTCCGCCACGGGAGCCCCGTTCGACTGAAGTAGCCCTACTCGCGGCGGGGTGCTCCGCGGCGGGCCGCCAGCACTTCCTGCACCCGGCGCCAGCTCACACCGTGGTGGGCCAAGGCGACCTGGAGGTGGAAAACGATGTCGGCCGCCTCGCCCGCCATCTCCTCAGGACTGTTGTCCTTGCAGGCCATCACAAATTCGGCGCTCTCCTCCCCGATCTTTTTGAGGATCCGGTTGTCACCGCCCTCGAGCAGCTTGTTGGTGTAGCTGCCGGGCTCGGGCTGATCGCGGCGGCCTTCGATCACCCGCATCAACTCCGTGCAGGCATCGGCGGGCGGGGGAGCGGCGCTGGTGCCACCGCCCGTCGGGCTCGGGCCGTCGTCGTAAAAGCAACTACGGGCCCCGGTGTGGCAAGCCACATCGCCCTTCTGCTCGATCGTGAGCAGCAACACATCGGCGTCGCAGTCGTAGCGGAGTCCCCGCAAGGCCTGGGTATGGCCGCTGGTCGCCCCCTTGTGCCAGAGCTCCTGCCTGGAGCGGCTCCAGTAATGCACCTCACCGCTGACCAGGGTGCGCTCAATCGCCTCTTGGTTCATCCAGGCGACCATCAACACCGCCCCATCGAGCCAGTCCTGCGCCACCGCCGGGATCAAGCCTGCCTCGTTAAAACGAAGGGAGCTGATGAAGGCCGGATCTGTGGCCTGAAATGATGCCTGCAAGGGCTGCCGATCCATCTCACCCGATCCTCCCTCAAGACCCACATCCAGCACCCACTGGCGATGACCGCCGCCTACACCTGCAGCAAAACCTTTAGCGGCTATCCCTGTTGCCACCGGCAGTGGCGACACAGCGGTCATTGCCGTTTTGTGCACGGTTACAGCCGCAGTTTCTGCTTTTGGTTCCAGGCCAAGGATCTGGACGAGAACGGCTTTGTGGTGGATTTCTCCAGCCTGAGCGAACTGGAGCAACGCCTCAGGCAGCAGTTTGACCACACCTTTTTGGTCAACGCTGACGACCCGCTCTTGGAGCAATGGCAGGGCCTCCACGAGCAGGGGGCCCTGGATCTGCGGGTGATGGACAACGTCGGCATGGAAGCCAGTGCCGCCCTGGTCTGGGACTGGGCCAACACGCTGTTGAAGGCCCGCGATGGCGGCCGCAGCTGCTGCTGGAAGGTCGAAGCGCGTGAGAACGAAAAGAACGCCGCCTCCTACGCGGACGTCCCCACATGGTTTAACAACGAAACCCGGGAGGACTGATCAAAACCCAGCAGGATGGCGCCACCGCTCGAGCGCCCCATGGTCAGCAGTCCTGAACGTCCGACCAAGACCCGCGCGTTCAGCCCTGCAAGCTGCTCGGAGCCACCAAAACGCGTGGCCATTGGCATTGCGCCTCTCGGAATCGTGTCCATCGGCATCGTGCCCATGGGAGTGGTGAGCATTGGTGTTGTTCCCATGGGCGTGGTGAGCCTGGGCGTCGTGGGCATGGGCGTGCTCAATGCCTGCCTCGTCGGCATGGGGGTGGCCGTCGCGGGGCTGAACACCATGGGCCTTTGGACCCTGAGCCCAAGCCCAGAGCATGCACATCAGCCCGCATCCAAGGCACTGACCATCTACCCCAGCCAGCAGCAGGCCCTGAAGAAGGCCCAGGACTTCGGCTGCTCCGGCGCCCACCCCATGGGCTCTGGCTGGATGCCCTGCAACGAACACCCGCATTGAAACGCGATCCTGTCGCATAGACGACATTCAAGTCTCAGGGGTCGTAATTTAAGATCCGCTTTCGATTTCGCGAAAGCTTTTTCTTGCCCGTTGCACTCCTGGTTCCAGCACTGCAGTTGCTCAATCCCATGCCAGGGGTTGTGACCCAAGACGCCCACGCGGAACATCCAGCCCTGGACATCGCCTGCGCCGTTGGCACTCCGGTGCGCGCGGCCCATGACGGTGTAGCCACGGTGGTCCGCAGCCACACCCATGGCAACACTGTGGTGCTGGTGGGCAACAACGGCCTCGAAACCAGCTACAGCCACCTGCACAGCACCCAGGCGCCAGGGACCTACAAACGGGGTGACCTGATCGGGCTTTGCGGCAACACCGGTATCTGGACCACAGGCCCCCACCTGCACTTCGAGACCAACCGACCGGCACTGCTGAGCAACCTGGACACGAGCTTCTACAGCGACATCGCCCAACAACCCAGCACTCCCAGCGCCGAGGTGACTGGAATTGGAGGTTCCCCAGCGGCCTTGGCTGGGCAAAACTAAGGACCCCAGCCGCTGCTCTCGCCCTTGGCTCGAATCGCGACGATTTGGGCCATCTTCCAGGGCCTCTTGATTGAAGCCCTGCCCTTTCTCTTGATCGGGGTGCTCATCGCAGGCCTGGCGCGCTGGGTCGCACCAGGCGGACGCTGGCTGCAGCGCCTGCCCAAGCAGGCCGTCTTGGCTCCACTCAGCGGAGCCGCCCTGGGCTTTGCCTTACCTGCTTGCGAATGCGGCAATGTCCCGGTGGCCCGGCGACTGCTGGCCGGGGGGGCCTCCATGGGGTCGGCACTGGGGTTTTTGTTTGCAGCCCCTGTTCTCAACCCGATTGTGTTGGCCAGCACCTGGGCGGCATTCCCCGATCAGCCCTGGTTGATCGCAGCGCGCCCCTTGGGAGCGCTGCTGGTCGCGGTGGTCCTCTCTGGATTGCTCCAGAAACTGCCCGAGGGACAACTTCTTGAATCAAGCCTGCTCGCCGAGCGCCGGCTCAGCCAACCCTTAGCGGAGGCCAGCCTGCTCGAGAGAAAAAGTGGTGTGCTCGGCACACCCACTCAACCCCCTCAAGCAAGACCGAATCGTCCGAGCCTGACCACGGTGCTCGAGCACAGCACGCGGGAGTTTCTCAACCTGGCTGTCTTGCTGATCATCGGCAGCCTGATCGCCGCCACCGTGCAAACCCTGCTGCCTCGCAGCTGGCTGCTGGCGGTGGGGGGATCGCCAACGCTCTCCATTCTCAGCTTGATGCTGATGGCCGTTGTGATTTCGGTCTGCTCCAGCGTTGACGCCTTTTTAGCCCTGGGATTTGCTGCGCAAATCACACCCGGTGCGCTCTTGGCTTTTCTGGTTTTAGGTCCAGTTGTCGACCTGAAATTACTGGGACTATTTGGAGTGATCATGCGACCCAAGGCGATCGCCGTCACCGCGATCGGAGCCAGTGTTGTTGTGTTGTTAATTGGGCAATGGGTCAACCTGTGGCTGCTCTGATCCGCCCAATCACCTTGGCCCTCTGGGGGGCCGTGCTGGTGCTGAGCACCCTGAGCGGACGTTTAGATCTGTTGTTGCGAGGAGTGTTCCACCCACTCGTGGGACTCTGCGGTTTCGCCCTGCTCGCTCTGGCCATTCAGCAACTCCTCAGGCCGGGTCAGGCGCTGGAGTCGCCCAAGACCAACCAGGCTTGGATATTCAGCAGCGCCATGGCCATCGCTGTTTTGATCGCCCCTCCCAACCCCTCCTTTAGCGATCTGGCGGCAAACCGCAGTGAAGCCTTGGCCTCACCTGCAGAACTGGAATTTGTCCTACCCCCATCCCAGCGAACGCTGACGGATTGGGTCAGGCTTCTGCGCAGCCAACCGGATCCCCAGCTGTATGTCGGCGATCCCGTCAACATCAGCGGCTTTGTTTACGAACCAACCAGAGGAATGCCACAACTCGGTCGCCTCACTGTTCGCTGCTGCTTAGCCGATGCGACCCCGATCGGCATTCCGATTCGTTGGCCTGAGACCTACAGACCAAAACGCGACGAATGGCTCCTCATCCGCGGGCAGATGGGCATGGAGTTCACCAGCAATGGATCCAGCCAAAGCGTTGTGATCCCTGAGCAAATCCGATCCATTCCAAGGCCTGAGCAACCCTTAGAGCCATGAAGCAGCTGAGCTGGTTACTCGGAGCTGGTCTTGCTCTAGCCGCCGTTCAGCAGCAGCTCCTGCTGAAGCGTCCTCCCCATGTGCGCCAGCTGGACTCGAGCACCCTGAGCTCTGGACCTGCAGCTCTCAATGTTGAGTTCAGCCGTCCCATGCAACGCAACAGCGTTGCGTCGGCAAGCGAACTCAGCCCCAGGATGAGGCGCCAATGGCTTGGGGCGGGCAACCTCTTGCGTCTGCTTCTTGAGCCCGGCCAAACCATTGCAGGTCCCCTACAAGTCGTCCTTCGGGGAGAGGATCAACGTGGGATTGCCATTTCCCCAGAACGCTTCTGGTGGGATCCAAGGCCCAGGCTGCTTGTGGTCGCACCCGGACCAGAGGGGGATCGCCTGGACATTCTTCAGCGCGATGGACGCTGGAGGACCTTGAGCCGAGCGAACGCGCCCATCTCCTCGGTCACCCCCCTCGGCAATGGTTCAGGAATTGCCTTCAGCACCAGTGGCGAGCGAACTGAACAGACCTGGCTCCTCGAATTAGAACAACAAGCCGTCTATCGATCAAAGACTCCAAAACTTGTAGTCAAAGGACTCAAGCAACTTCTCGACGCTCAACTGACCTTCACCCACTTCAGCACCAACAGCACAGGGGATCTGTTAGTGCAGTGGGGTGCTCCTGGCTTTGCACGCTCTTTCACAACGTTGGTGGAAGCCAATGGGCAGCGAAGACGCCTCGACCTTGAAGCATCAGGGACAGCTCAGCTTCTTCCAGGAGGAGGCGCACTGATTGCACCAGAAGCCGATGGGCTGGTTTTGAGCAACCTTCCTGGACGACCTCAACGTCGGCAGTTCCTCCCAGGGAGTCGGGACCTCAGCAGTTTTTGTCCAACAGGAGGGCGAGCTCTGCTGGTGCGTCGATGGCCGGACTACCGTCAATCCATCGAGCTCCTAGAGCCTGGACAAGCACCCAAGCAGCTTTGGATTGGCCTGGATGCCGTGATGGGAACAGCCTGCGAACGCAGCGGGGAAAGGATCTGGCTGTTATTGACCCATTGGGATCCAGTCAAGAACACACAGACCCCAAGGGTGATTGCAATGAGCCGTTCTGGGGTCATCCAAAACCAGCGAGAGCTCAAAGGCTGGGAGCTTGAAACTCGGAGCCATTTTGAATTGGATTCAACACGGGATGTCCTCCTTCTAACCCTGAGAAATCCAAAGCAGAAGTGGGGACGTGCAGCAGAACTTCAAGCGTCAGACTTAGAACTAAGCATTATCGATAAGCCCATCAAGCAAGCATTCTGGTTACCTGCGCAATAGCTGCAATGGCAGGGTTGCCATGCATACGACACCAATCACAGGACCCGGCGGAAGATTGATCGATTCCTGCACCGCCAATACAAACCCACCGCCAGACAAAACCAATCCCCAAAGGGCCGATCGAAGCAGGGCTTGCCGCAAACTCCTGGCCTTGGGCAGAGCCAGTAATGCAGGAGCTGCCATCAAGCTGACAACCAAGACGATGCCCACTGCGCTAACGGCACTCACCACCGCTGCGGCCGCAACCAACGTCAGCAAAAAGCGCAGGGCTGTGACCTGGAGCCCTGCGGCTTGGGCTCCAACAGGATCGACGCCGAGATAGACGTACTGGCGATAACGCCCCGCCAACAGAATCACAATCAAAGCCAAGGCCATGAGGCTTTGGATGAGCTCACGGGGGCCAGCGGCCAAAAGATCCCCGAACAAGACAGCCTCAAGATCGACGCGGATCCCCAGCAAAGGAATCAGGAGAACACCGAGACCAAGCGATCCGGCCAACACGGAGTTGAGGACTGCTTCCCTGTAGCGATCTTCCTGGGGCAAAGCACTGGTCATGCGCTCCGCCACCAGTGCAAATAACACCCCACTGATCAGGCCGCCGATGCCGGGTTCAATTCCCCAGAAAAGGGCAATGGCCAGTCCGGGCAGCACAGCATGGGAAATCAGGTTGACCTGAAACAGCCGTCGTTGCACCAAGAGTGCTGTTCCTGCCAGAGGGCAGAGCATGCCCACCACAAGAGCGATGGTGAAGGGAAAGAGCCACCAAGAGTCAGCCATAGGATCAGGAACACCTCCGAAGTGGAAGCGCATGCCCTCCCAGGCTGCCGGGACTAACGAGCGGCAGCAGCTGATCATTCAGCACCTGGAGGATGCCGATCAAGAGCTGTCGGGACAGGACCTGCACGCCCGTCTGCGGGCCAGCAACAGTCCGATGGGACTGGCAACGGTTTACAGACACCTGCGCCAACTGCAGCAACGCGGACAGATTCGCTGCAGGCATCTGCCCAGCGGGGAAGCCCTCTTTGCGCCGCTGGGACGGGATGAACATCACATCACCTGCGTGGACTGCGGTGAAACGGCTGTCCTCAACAGCTGCCCCGTTCATCATGTCGACCTCGGCACAGCTGACAGACATGGCTTCGAATTGCTGTTTCATACCCTCGAGTTTTTTGGGCTGTGCGAACAGTGCAAGTCCCGCCAACGGGACTAACCGCAGCACTGATGCCCCACTCTCAAATCACCCAATGAGCTCCTGACCGTCTCGGGGGCACCCTGGGCAAGAAGCGCGCAATCCAAAACGAGAACTTGGTCGTAGCAATCCAAATCACTGCCCCAGTCATGGCTACTCACAAGCAGCGTCAACCCTGAATCACACAGCTGACGCATCACCTGCAGCAAATTTGTGCGTGATGGGGGGTCAATTGCCGCGCAGGGTTCATCCAGAAGCAAGAGCTGGGCGGGCTGCAACAGCGTTCGGGCGAGAAGCGCCCGCTGCTGCTGTCCGCCTGACAGCTCATCCAATCGACGGGTCCCTAATCCTGCAAGGCCAACCCGCTGCAAAACCGCATCCACATCGCAACAGCCCGGACGACGACCCAACAAGCGGCCAAGGGCCACCAATTCATGGACCGTGATCGGAAAGGTCCAATCAATGGCTCCCCGTTGCGGCATGAGGGCGATCTGACGTCGAGCCAAGGCGGGCGTCAGTGGACAGCCAGCCAACTCCATGACGCCAGACGATGCCGGCAACTGCCCCTCAAGGGCATGCAAAAGAGTGCTTTTACCAGCCCCATTCGGCCCAACCAAGGCCGTCAATGACCCAGGCTTGATGTTGAACGAGACATCCTCCAGGACAAGCTGCGGACCGCGATGGACGCAGAGATTTTGAACGCGAAGCAAGCCGGTCAAGCGTCTCTAACTCAAGCTAGTCGGATCTCTGCGCAATCCCCTAAAAGCGAAGGGTCACTCCAGTACCGATGTGATGCTGGAATCCAATTCCCCAACCTTCGCCGCCCTCGGAGCTATAGACCGCCTCCCAGTGAGCGAAAGCAACAACATTGTCCGTGATGGGGTATTCAAACTCAATCTCACCACCCCAGTCCGTGCGCTGGGGAAGGTTGGCGTAGCGACCAGGGGTGTAGAAGCGGGGGCCTCCCGAGAGGGTCACATTGAGCTGGTCATAGTTAAACCCAAAGCCTGCCCAAGCGTCGGTGTAATTACCGAGGTACGTCCCATCACTGTCCCAGCCCGTGTTGTTGTAGGCAGAAACAAATACGCCGTCGACAACGCTTTCAAGGCCATCGCCCAAAGCGAAATTGACATCACCATCACCAAAGGCATAGAGAGCACCAACCTGGACCTCATTCCTTAAACCCAACTCATCTTCGAGACCATCCTGCGTCTGAGTTCGGGTGATGTAATAGGGCTTCCAGGTTGCCTGAAACGAAAGATTCCCAGTGGGTTGATACCGGGCGGAGAGATAACCCTTGATATCAGTCCGGCGCCAGGGGCTAGCCGACGAAAATGATTCCGCCTCATCCTCACCATGATCATCATCATGCCCTTCATCCTCATGGGAACCATGGGCATGAACTTGGCCATAGAAGTGTTCAGCCTCACCCCACACAAAAGCAGGACCAATGGCGGCTTCGATCGCAAAACTGCCTTTGTTCTCAAGCCCCCACTCGAGAACCGTTCCGTAGAGCCCATCGATGGCGTAGTGCCTCGGTGGTCCCTGCACATTGTTCTCGAGCCCACCATGCCCTTCGATGGTGATGATTGGAGAAGCCTTGAACTCACCAGGCTTTAGATCCTGACCACCGGGACCGCCATGGGCAAAAGCGGGCGCCGAAAGGGTCAGGATGCAGCTCGCCGTCCAGGGAAGGCGCTTAAGAAGAGAGATGAACGAGCAGAGATGCGTCATGCCCATGGCAAAAGTTTCAACGAAAGGAAAAAGGATTCAGCAAGACGACTAAATTGCACTCCAGCGAGATGCAATTTGATCACCAGACGCACGGTCGCAACGCCCCCCTTGCGCACTCACCAGAGCACAGACATTGGAAACAAACGTACCGACATAGGTCTTCCGCTTTGCAACTCCATCCACGACAAGATGCTTCCGATAGACAGGGACACCCGAGGTCTTACTAATGCGACGCAGCGTTTTCGACGTTGCACTTGATTCTGAAAACAGATACTTCGTTCCTGATGCCTTCACAGCCATAGAGATCTCGCGAAGACTGCTGGGACGAAGCGGCCCACCGGATGAGAATGATTCCATCAAAGGCACATAACGAACCTGGTAGCGCCTGGCCAGAGAAGAGAGCGCATCATGCTCCGTTAGAACAACTCGGTGGGCCTTGGGAACGGTGGCGAACTGAGCTGCAGTCCAGCGATCCAATTGCTGCAGCACAGAGGCAACTCGCGTGAGCCGGCCATCAACCGAGGCACGGGCCGCTCCAGACACGCTGCCCCTGAGCTGGACGGCAACCACCTTCGCCATCGCTACCGCCTGAAGAGGGTTATGCCAAACATGTGGATCCCGAGATGGGCTGGACGGCACGGCGACTTCAGCAACCTTGACCGTCCGCTTCAGCTGCCCAATGCGCTCCAGCGCAGGGCTTAATCGGTATCCATTGAGGAACACAACCGAAGCCGACTGAATCTTCGAGCGATCCCTGGCACTCAAGCGGTAGTCGTGGGGATCCGCTCCATCCGGGACCAAGCAAGCGACGGAGACCGTGGATCCAGCCACGACGCGAACGAGGTCGCAAAGAATTCCGTTGGCCGCCACCACAGAAGGGATCTGCTGAACAGCAGCGACGGGACGAACGGCCAGAGCGGTCACACCGGCGGCAAGACTCATTCCGGCAACAAGCGCAGAGCAGCGCACCAAGACCAATACACGTTTCCAAGAATGATAACAGTTCTCAGTCTCAGCGATTTGATGTCTCGTTGCCATGCCGTTGCGCCGTCATCAGGCTGTGGACAAGGCCTGTCATTCCGCTGCTGATGCAATCCCTCAGACGTTCTGGAGCCCATGCCGGATTCATCGCCGCAGGCCTCTTGGCCCTGACGGCCTGCCAATCACCCAGCGCTGACTCCACGGCGATGAGCCTCCAACAGAAAGAACTCCTCGCCTACAACGAAGGCGCCATCACAGCCCTCGAAGGCCACCTGTTGAAGGGCATTGCGTTAGCTCCGGAACGCTTTGATCCCGAAGACGACCACGACCATGAGGCTCTGATCCAGCAGATCCGAGCCACCGCAACGCGTTACACCGACGCCCTACAAAGCATTCAGGCCAGCCTCCAGGACGGCCCCTGCAAAAGCGCCCAAGCGCGCTATCTCGTACTCGAGCAACAGGAACTGGGTGTGATCAACGCCATGCTCGATGCCTTCTCCGATGGGGATGGGACTGGAGCCAAAGCCGCGGCCCAGTCCTACAAGGACCTCACCAGCTCAGCCAAGAACCAAGCAATCGCGCAGACCTATCGGGAGACCTGCGGCTTGAGCGGCTTCTAAAGCTGCAGGCCACGTCCCAGACTGAGGGGACCGATCGAAGCCGCAGCAAGCAGCCTTCACCATGAGCAGCAGCCTGATGGATCAGGCCCCCAGCGGGCTCCCCGTAACCATCCTCACGGGCTTCCTTGGAGCGGGAAAAACCACGCTGCTCAACCACATTCTCAGCAACCAGCAGGG
This sequence comes from Synechococcus sp. W4D4, assembly GCF_047716805.1. Classification (NCBI taxonomy): domain Bacteria; kingdom Bacillati; phylum Cyanobacteriota; class Cyanophyceae; order Synechococcales; family Synechococcaceae; genus Synechococcus; species Synechococcus sp. W4D4. The sequence goes on from NZ_CP180404.1 coordinate 1,341,478, forward strand.
CGTCAAAACGGCGGTGCTGGTCAATGAGTTCGGGGAGATTGGCATCGACAACGACCTGATCATCGCCACCGGCGAGGACATGGTCGAACTGAGCAACGGCTGCATCTGCTGCTCCATCAATGGTGAGCTGCTCGAGGCCGTCTATCGCATCCTCGATCGTCCAGATCCCGTGGACTACCTGGTGGTGGAAACCACGGGGCTTGCGGATCCCCTGCCCGTAGCCATGACCTTCCTTGGCAGCGATCTACGGGATCAGACTCGGCTCGACTCGATCATCACGTTGATCGATGCCGAAAACTTCAGCGACGAGATCCTCGAGGGGGAGGTCGCCCGCGCCCAGGTCGTCTACGGCGACATCCTGCTGCTCAACAAATGCGACCTCGTCAGCGAAGCGCGGCTCAACGAGGTGGAAGCCCAGTTACGGGAGATCAAAACCGATGCCCGGATCCTGCGCTCGGTGAAAGGCGAGGTCAACCTGCCGCTGCTGCTCAGCGTGGGCCTGTTCGAAAGCGACAAGGTCACTGCGGAGCAAAACCACGACGACTGCGACCACGACCACGGCCACTGCGTGCATGAGCACGACCATGCCGACGATCACAGCCATGCCCATGACCACAGCAACTGCGATCACGACCACGGTCACTGCGAGCACGATCACAGCCACGACCATTCCCACGAGCACTCCCACGCGGATCACCTCGCCATCGAGGGATTCACATCCCTTTCCTTTGGCAGCGAAGGTCCCTTCTCGCTGCGTAAATTCCAAAACTTCCTCGATAACCAGCTCCCCGCCGGGGTGTTCCGCGCTAAGGGAATCCTCTGGTTCAACGAGAGCAGCAAGCGACACGTCTTTCACCTGGCCGGCAAGCGCTTCTCCATCGATGACAGCGAGTGGAGCAAGCCCAGCGACCGCAAAAACCAACTGGTGGTGATCGGCAAAAACCTCGACCACGCCAAGATCCGCAAGCAACTTCAGGCCTGCGTCGCGAAAGATGCCGGCAAGGGTTTCTCCTGAAGCGATAATCCGATCAGCGGTTTCCTGGACTCAGCCCAGGAAGGCAACGAGGAAAGTCCGGCGCGAATCCGGCACTGTCCCGCAGCTGTGATGGGAGCCTCGCGCTCTCCAGTCAGAACGCTCGCCGCGCCTCCTCCTTCAACCTCAGCACCGGCGCGGACCGGATCTGCCATGACCTCGAAACTGACCCGATCGCTGCTGACCAGCACCGCCGCCGGACTGGGCCTGAGCCTGCTGTCGGTGCTGCCAGCCGGAGCCCATGGAACCGCCGACCATGGAGTGTTGGGCGGAGCCCTGCATCCCCTGCTGGGCTTGGACCACCTGCTGATGCTGGTGGCCGTGGGCCTCTGCGCCGCCCAGGCCGGCCGCCAACTGCTGATCTATGCCCTGGCTGGGGCCCTGATCGGTTCGGTCTTCGGCAGCTTCGGCGGCCAACTGCCTGGAGCCGAAGTGCTGGCAGCCCTGGCGGTCTCCGCCGTGGCCACCGTTTTGGTCCTGGTGCTGCGGGGCAGCTGCGGCCGCCAGGTGCTGGCGCTCACCGTTGCTGGCGGCCTTGGTCTCCACGCGATGCTCCACGGCCTGGAGTCCAGCGGCACCTCCCTCTGGTGGGCCGGTGCTCTGCTGAGCTCGGTGGCTGTGGTTGGTACCAGCGCCTGGCTGAGCCAGCGGTTTGAACGCAGCCAGGTCAGCCTTGGGGCAGGCCTGCTGGCGCTGGCTGGCGGCCTGCTGGCGATCGCTCCCCTCTGAGCTGCAGCAACCGCGACAGCAGAAGCGAAAAACACCGTTATGGTGTGTCGAACCGCATCCCCCTGGATGGCCGAGTTCGCTGCACTCACGACCGTTCTGGGGCTCGTCGGTCTGATCTTTTGGCTCGCCACCGATTCCGACGATGACAACGGTGGCGGTGGTTTGATGCAGCCATCGCTCGTCCCGGTTCGCGTCAACCGGCGCTAGTCATCCCTCGGCTTCCTGCTGAGCGCAGCTAGGGCAGAGAGCGCGCACGTTCAACACACAATTCAGCAGTTGAAAGCCGTGTAAAGCCGCGGCCTCTCCACCAGCCTGCAGCACCGCTTCGCTCTCGAATTCTTCGGTGTGGCCGCAGCGGGCGCAGACCAGGTGGTGATGGTCCCGGTGGGCCTCATCGCTGGCCAGTTCAAAGCGCCGGCCCCCTTCCGGCAGCTCCAATTCGCACAACAGCTCCATGGAGCTCAGCAGCCGCAAGGTGCGATAGACCGTGGCCAGTGAGACCCGTTCATCCGCCTTGAGCAGGCGCTGATGGACCTCCTCAGCGCTGAGGTGACTGCCCTCCCCAAGGCGCTCAAACAAAGTCAAGACCCGTTGGCGCTGGGGCGTCAGACGCTGCCCGCGATCATGCAGGGAGCTGCGCAATGCATCGGCCTGCACCTGGGAGACAGGACCAGCGGGCACGACGCTCTCTCAGGGCACTTCTCAACAATACCCATTGTTGCGAAGTGCCGCCAGGTCCCTGCGGGCGGCGGCGGCCACCAGCAAATCCGCCAACGAGACGACCAGGCGATAGCTCAGGGCCACGGCCAACAGCGGCGCCTCAGGAACAGAAGCCGCCAAGCGAAGCACCAACACCGCTTCAAACACCCCCAATCCTCCGGGAGCAGCGGGAACCACCAGACCTGCGGTCCAAGCCAGGGCAAAGCCCGCCAACCAACCCGTCCAGTCCAGCTGGAAGGCCAAGTCGAAGGCTTGAACGCAGCAGGCGAAACCGCCAAAGCGGCATAGAACAAAGACCAGCTCAGCCGCCAGGGGCCACCAGGGATAGCCCGGCAGGCGGAGGCTGCCTGGGGTGAGGCCAGAAGGATCCACTTCAAGCGCCTTGGCGCGGCGGCGCTCCAGACGCTCCAGCAGGGGATTGAGCCAACGGGGCATCAAAGCCAACAGCGGCAGCAAGGCCAACAGGGCCAAACCACCCCCCAAGGCCACCAAGGACAACGCCGCCACGGCCATCAGCAGCGGATCGAGCAGGACCGCCCCGAGGGCTTGACGCCCGCTCAGGGGTTGCCGGCAAGGGCCGCCAGAGCGCAGAGCCCGAAGCCGCTCCAGTAGATGCCAGACCCCGCCAGGCAGATACTTGCGCAGGTTGGACTCCAGAAACAACAGCACCACCGGCGTCCAACGCGGAGCAGCCCCCAACCAACGCAGCACCACTCCCCAGGCCAAGCCATTGACCACCAGGCTCAAGGCGCTGATGCCCAAGCCCAAGGCCAGCCAAAGCCAAGACTGACGATCGAGGCTCAGCTGCAGCAACTGACGGCCATGGGAGACCACCGCAGAGGCCAGAAAGGCAACGCTTGAGGCGCTCACCCAAAGCCGGGCGCCCCCTGGGAGGGAGAGAGTTCTCAGCCGCCGGATCACCGTTGCGCCTCCAGCCACTGGAGCAGGTTGGAGCGCAGCTGATCAAGGGGCAGCCGCCGCTGCTGAGCCAAGGGAATCAAGTCCTCCAACTCTGGCTTGCACAGCACACTTCCATCGGGGCGCATGGAGCTCTTAAAGCGCACCAGTCCCCAGGGCGTCTGCCGCTGTTCGACCTGTCGGGGCAGGGCCCAGCGCTGCTGAAGCTGCTCCCGTACCCCCAGGCTGCTTCCATAGCGCCACCAGATCGCTCGCAGGGCCTCGGCCTGCTCCGGCCAGGCCAGGGCCGTAATCAAGCTGCCCAAGCGCCCCTTCTTCATCGCAACCGACTGGGCGAAGACCTCGAACGCTCCGGCCTCCCGCAGGGCGTCCTGAAGGAAGGCCAAATCCTCTGCGGTTGCATCGTCGATCTGGGCCTGCTGCTGCACCACCATCTGCAACTCGGGCTGAACGCCAACGGAGTCAGCCGACTCGGCGAGGAGAAAGCGCAACTGATTAGGGCGATCCAACTCCCGAGAACCCAGACCGATCCCCAGCCGGGTGGGGCGCAAGGCAGGCGCAGGCGCAAAGCTGTCCGCCCAGGCCACCATCAAGGCCAAGCCAGTTGGGGTCGTCAGTTCCGCCGGGGGAAACCCCGCGCTACTGGCCAGGGGAACCCCATGGCACGTAGCCAGCTCCAAAACGGCGGGCACTGGGACCGGCAACAGACCATGGGCGCTGTTCACCTGGCCGTGGCCCGCCGGAGGCGGACTGCAGATCAAGCGCTGAACGCCGAAGTACTGCAACCCAGCACAGACACCGACCACATCCACCAGGGCATCCAGGGCTCCCACCTCGTGGAAATGCACTTGCTCCGGCGGATAGCCATGGACGGCACCTTCAGCCTCCGCCAACACACCAAACACCTTCAGCACCGCCTGCCGCAGTGCTGGGGCCAACTCGGCCGTTTGCACTTGCTCCCGCAGGCTGGCCCAGTGGCGATGGGGGGGCTGCTGCTCGAGCAGCTCCACCTCCAGATGCAAACCGCGCATGCCAGCGCTGCGGCGCTCCTCAAGCGTCAAGCGATAGAGCCCGCCCAACCCCAGAGCCGCCAGGGGTTGATGGACCACCTCTTCTGGCAGCCCGCAGTCGAACAGGGACGCCAGCAGCATGTTCCCGGCCAATCCCGTCGGGCAATCGACCACCGCCAGGGATCCCATTAGGCCTCCTGGAGAAGTTGCTCCGCGCTGGCCTGCAGCTGCTCGCGGTGCTGCTCGAGCCACTGCTGCACCTCGCGGCGGGCGCGACGCTGCTCGTTTTGGGCCGTCATCACATCGTGGCCAGAGAGGCCCCAGAGGCGACCCAACAGCGCCCGGTCATCGGCGCCACCACGGGAGCCTCCGTACTCCACCACCTCCGCCACCATCCCAGCCAGCAGGACTCGGCTCCAACGCCGCAAGTCCTCCAACGGCATCTTCACCTGGGCGGGGGGCTCCAATTCCGTGCTGCCATTCACCCGCAAACCATGGCGCAAACAGGCGCGGCTGCCCACCAAGACCTGCTTCACCGGCAGCTGGTTCTCTCCCGCCAGCAGCAGGTGACCCGCCTCATGCACAGCAATGCGCCGCAGCCTGGAGCGGCCCAAGCCGAAGGGGAGGGACTCCGCAAGGAGATGCCCCCCCAGGCCACCAAAACGGGCCGCATCGACGGTGAGCGCCGTGAGTGCCCCGCCCGCGGCTCCAGCAATCAGCCAGGGCGAGAGGCCCAGCACTGGGCCCGCGACGGAGATCACGCTGACGCCAGCAACGGCGACACCGGCCCTGAGTGCGGCCGTTGAACCTTGATCGGAGCTAGCCAAATGCAGCGGCGGCTGGGTCATGGCCGCTCCTGGTCCCTAGCGGCGGCCACCACGGGCACCGCCGCGACCACGGCCAGCCCGTTGGGGCACCGGAGCGATCACTTCGTGGTTCTCAAGCTGCAGGGTTTGCCCCTCACGGCGCAGATCCAAAGAGACGAAATGGCGCAGATGGGCCGGATCCATTTGGCCCTTCAACTGCAGCTTGAAGGGTGTCGGGCGGCGACCGTCGGGCCTTGGCTGCTGGCGGATCTTGACGACCAAGTCGCCGTCTTCTGGACGGGTGTAGATCAGCTCACCGCGCACGGAGAAGTAACCATCGCCTTCGGGCAGATCATCGGCCTCCTCCTCTGCGCTCTCCTCAGGGGAGAGGGTGCTGGGCTCCCAGACACCCACCAACTGCAGATGCAGCTGATCGGGATCGCGGAAACGGGGATAGGCCACCCACAGGTGGGGCTTGCTCAAGTCCAAGTGACGACGCATCAGCGTCAGCACGCGACCCAAGACCACCGCATCAATCTCGGAGCCGTCCTGGGTCTGAATCACTCCACGGGTGAGCTGATCTGCATCAGCGGGCACGTAGGTCCCCCGCACCACGCCGATGGCGCGGTACTGCATCGGCTCTGTGACCGGGGAAATGGGGTGTTGACGCATCGTGGCTGAAACCCTCTGGGCGCTCGTGAAATCCATCGCCCGTAGGCCAATGTACCGAGCTTGCAAAAAGGCCCCAGACTGAGCCCAACTTGCAGGTTCCTCGATGCCGGCACGAGGCCGCCCCAACCAGCGCGATGGCGTGCTGATCGCCCTGGTGGCATCGGGGTTGGTGACCGTTTCGATCACCGGCGGCTGGCTTCTGGGTCAGCACCAAGCCTTGAAAACCCAAGGCAGTCCAGAGGGCAGCAGCGAGAGGCAAATTGCCCTGCTTCAAGCCCGCCTCGGGGAGGGATCAGCGAGCGCCGCCGATCAACAGCGACTGGTGGACCTGCTGATCCAGCAAGGCCAGTCCCAAGAGGCCAGCCTGGTGTTGGAGCACCTCGCCGATCAGCAGCCTCAAAACTGGCAGCTGCGTCTGCTCTTGGCCGAGCTCCGCCGCAACAGCAACGACCGCCCTGGGGCCGAGCGGGAGTTACGCCAGATCCTGAACCTCAAGCCTGATCGGATTGAAGCCCTGCAATTGCTCACCCTTCTTCAACTGGAACAAGGGCGCGGAGCCGAGGCTGAAGCCCAACTCAAGACCCTGCTGGAGGCCAGCAGCAAACCCACTCCCCAACCGCAAAAGCTGGGGCTGGGACTGCTGTTGGGCGATCTCCGCCAGCGCCAAGGGAAAACTGCAGACGCCCTGGCCCTCTATGGACAGCTCGCCAAGGACTTCCCGCGTGATCCCAGGCCACTTCTGGCCATGGCCTTGCTGAAGCAAGACCAAGGAGACCTCCAAGGGGCTGGACAGGCCCTGGCTCAAGCCCAAGCCAGGCAACCCGAAAAAAAGGATCCCCGCCTGGATCGGGTGGCGGCGAGCTGGGGACTTGAAAGTCTCCGAGACAGCAAGAAGGCAGCGACGACGACTAAGGAGCCGTCACCAACGGAGAAGAAGCCCCAGAGTTAGGGGTCACCGACTGGGCATCGAGCTGGCGGAGAGCCGCATCAATGGCATCTCCGGGATCGGTGGCGTCATCCATCGCCGTGCTGCGCCGCAGCTTGTTCATCAAATCGATCGGGTTTGTGCTGTCGAGCAGCGACCCGCCTTGGCGACTGGTCCCACCTGGTCCCTGGTCAAAGACGCTCGGCTCGGGAGCGAGGTTGGAGTTGCTGGACTGGGCTTGAGCCACTGGGGACAGCACTGCGGCTGCAGTGATTAAGGCCGAGGTGAGGCAGCTGGCGAGTCCCCGAGGCATGGCTGATCCGTCGAACGGCTTGGCGGGAATGCTAGGAGCAGCCCCAAGCCACATCCCTCCGATGCGCATCGCCAGCTGGAACGTCAATTCGGTGCGGACCCGCCTGGATCAGGTGCTCGCGTGGCTTCAGGCCAACGAACCGGATGTGCTCTGCCTGCAGGAAACCAAGGTCAGCGATGACCTCTTTCCGCTGCAGGCCTTCCAGGAGATCGGCTACCACTGCGCCATCAGCGGACAGAAGGCCTACAACGGCGTGGCCTTGATCAGCCGGGAACCGCTTGAGGATGTCCAAGTCGGCTTCGAGGCCCTCTTGCCGGAGGACCCTCAAGCACCCCAGCTCAGTGAGCAAAAAAGGGTCATCAGCGGCTTACTCGATGGGGTGCGGGTCCTGAACCTCTACGTCCCCAATGGCAGCTCCCTGAAGAGCGAGAAATACCCCTACAAGCTGGAGTGGCTTGCTTGCCTGCAGCGCTATCTGGCGGTGCAGGAGGAGCAGGGTGATCCCCTCTGCATGGTGGGGGACTTCAACATCGGCCTGGAAGATCGGGACCTGCCGGACCCCGAGCGCCTGAGCGGAACGATCATGGCCAGCGATCCGGAGCGGACGGCCCTGTGCACTGCCCTCGGTGATCGACTAACGGACGTCTTTCGGGTGTTCGAGCCGGGCAGCGGCCATTGGAGCTGGTGGGACTACCGCAGCGGTGCCTGGGACCGGGACCTGGGCTGGCGGATCGACCACATCTATTTGTCTGAGGAGCTGCTGGGTTGCGCCACCGGCTGCGTCATCGACAAACAGCCGCGCGGCAACGTCCAACCCAGTGACCATGCCCCCGTCGTCGTCAACCTGGCCTGGCCGCCGGAAGAGGAGGACGACGACGAGAGCTGGCCCTAATAGAGCTCGACCCCATCGGGGAGCTTGCGGCCTTCCTCCTTCAGCTCGACCCAGCGGCGAGCCGACTCGCCGCAGGTCTTCGGGGTGGGAAAGATCTTCCCAGGATTCGCCAGTCCATCGGGGTCAAAGGCCCGGCGCACCAGTTGCATCGTCTCGAGATCGTCCGGGCTGAACATCCAGTCCATGTAGCAGCGCTTATCGCTGCCCACCCCGTGTTCGCCGCTGATGCTGCCGCCGGCATCGAGGCAGAGCTTCAAGATGGCCGCCCCTAAGGCGGTCACCCGCTCGTTCACCCCCGGCTCATCCGAGCGGTAAAGAATCAGGGGGTGGAGGTTGCCGTCACCGGCATGGAAGACGTTGGCCACCGCCAAGCCGTGCTCCTCACTGAGTCGTTCGATGGCCGCCAAGACCCGGGGCAGGGCCGTACGCGGCACCACTCCGTCCTGGAGGTAGTAGTTGGGGAATTGACGGCCCAGGGCTGAGATCGCACTCTTGCGGCCCTTCCAAAGCCGATCCCGCTCCTCCTGGCTCCAGGCCTCGCGAACGCCGCCCGCCCCGGCCTCCCGGCAGAGATCAGCCGCCATCTGCACAGACTCTTTGACCTCGAGGGGATGACCATCCAGTTCCACCAACAGCACCGCAGCGGCATCGCGGGGGTACTCATCCACCCCAAAGAAATCGTTGACCGCGTGGATGCAGCGTCGATCCATGATTTCCATGCCTGCCGGTAGGACCCCAGCGGCGGTGACCAGCCGCACGGCCTCTCCTGCCGCCTCCATCGAGGCAAAATCCGCCAACAGCACGGCCACGCAGGCGGGTTGCCGCAGCAGGCGCAGGGTGATCGCCGTCGCAATGCCCAGAGTCCCTTCGCTACCAATAAAGACGCCGCGAAGGTCGAGCTCTGGGGTCTCCGCCATCCCCGAGCCCAAGGTCGTGACGCTGCCATCAGGCAGAACCACCTCCATGGAGAGGACGTGGTTGCTGGTGACGCCGTACTTGAGGCAGTGCACACCACCGGAGTTCTCGGCGACGTTCCCACCGATGCTGCAGGCCACCTGGCTGGAGGGATCGGGGGCGTAATAGAAACCGTCACCCGCCACTGCGCGGGTCACCCAACTGTTGATCACCCCAGGCTCCACCGTGATGCGCTCATTGGGGAGGTCGATGGCAATGACCCGGCGCATACGGCTGGTGGCGATCACCAGGGCGGGCTGCTCCGCTAAAGCCCCACCCGAGAGGCCTGTCCCACTACCTCGAGCAATAAAAGGAACCTGCAACTCATTGCAGAGCCGGACCACCGCAGCCACCTCAGCGGTGGTCTCCGGCAGGACCACCAAGGGCGGTTGGTGGCGGTGCAGCGTCAAACCATCGCAGTCGTAGGCCAGCAACTCCTGACGCTTGGCCACCACCGAGCGCGCGGGCAACAGGGCCCTCAATCGACGCTCAACCAAGCCCCAGTCTGGATTCACAGCGATTGTGGGGACGCCCATCGACCTTAACGAGCTGGCACGGTCTCGACCGCTGGGGCGGTGATTGCGTAAGGATGGGCGACGCTTAAGGCCCAATTGGGGTCTCGAGCCCCCATCCAGTCTGCGGATTCCGTTTTGACCTCGGCTCCTGTCTCGGCACCTGTGCACAACACCACCCTGTCCCAGGAACTCTTCAGTGCCGCTCAGAAGCTGATGCCAGGCGGCGTGAGTTCACCCGTGCGCGCGTTCCGCTCGGTGGGCGGCCAACCGATCGTCTTTGACCGCGTCAAAGGGGCCTACGCCTGGGACGTCGACGGCAACCGCTACATCGATTACATCGGCAGCTGGGGCCCTGCCATCTGCGGCCACGCTCACCCCGAGGTGATCGCCGCTCTGCACGACGCACTGGAGAAGGGCACCAGCTTTGGCGCCCCCTGTGCGCTGGAGAACCAGCTGGCGGAGATGGTGATCGACGCCGTCCCCTCAGTGGAGATGGTGCGCTTCGTCAACAGCGGCACGGAAGCCTGCATGTCGGTGCTGCGCCTGATGCGCGCCTTCACCGGCCGCGAAAAAATCATCAAGTTCGAAGGCTGCTATCACGGCCACGCGGACATGTTCCTGGTGAAGGCCGGCTCCGGTGTGGCCACCTTGGGTCTGCCCGATTCCCCTGGCGTGCCGCGCACCACCGCCGCCAGCACCCTCACCGCTCCTTACAACGACCTCGAAGCGGTCAAGCAGCTCTTTGCTGAGAACCCCGGCGAAATTGCCGGTGTGATCCTCGAGCCGATCGTCGGCAACGCCGGTTTCATCACCCCCGAGCCAGGCTTCCTCGAAGGCATCCGCGAGGTCACCAAAGAGAACGGCGCCCTGCTGGTCTTCGATGAAGTGATGACCGGCTTCCGCATCAGCTACGGCGGTGCCCAGGCCAAGTTCGGCGTCACCCCTGACCTGACCACCATGGGCAAGGTCATCGGCGGTGGCCTGCCCGTGGGTGCCTACGGCGGCCGCGCCGACATCATGAGCATGGTGGCTCCTGCTGGCCCGATGTATCAGGCCGGCACCCTCAGCGGAAACCCCCTGGCCATGACCGCCGGGATCAAAACCCTGGAACTGCTGAAGCAACCCGGCAGCTACGAGCGTCTCGAAGCCGTAACCAGCCGACTGATCAACGGAATCATGGACGGCGCCCGCAGCGCGGGCCTGCCCATCACCGGTGGCTCGGTGAGCGCCATGTTCGGCTTCTTCCTCTGTGAGGGCCCCGTGCGCAACTTCGAAGAGGCCAAAGCCGCTGATGCTGAGCGCTTCGGCAGGGTGCATCGCGCCATGCTCGAGCGCGGGATCTACCTGGCCCCGAGTGCCTTCGAGGCCGGCTTCACCTCGCTCGCCCACTCCGATGAGGACATCGACGTCACCATCGCGGCCTTCCGCGAGTGCTTCGCCGCGGTGGCCTGACGATGCAACGGCGGGGCCTGCTGCGCGCTGCGGCCACAGCAGCAGGCACCGCAGGCGCAGCCGGACTGCTGGGCGCCTGTCGCATCCGCAAAGCCGATAGCGCATCGGGGATCGTGCGTCCCCAGGTGCGTTGGCGCATGGCCACCAGCTGGCCCCATTCCCTGGAGACGATTTTTGGTGGGGCTCAAACCATCAGCCGCCGCGTCGCGGAACTGAGCGAGGGGCACTTTCAAATCGAGCCCTATGCAGCCGGGGAACTTGTGCCTGGCTTGGAGGTCCTCGACGCCGTGCAAAACGGCTCCGTTGAGTGCGGCCACACCGCCAGTTACTACTACGTCGGTAAAAACCCAGCACTGGCCTTTGGCACCTCCATGCCCTTTGGCCTGACGGCACAGCAGCAGAACGCCTGGCTCTACGAAGGCGGCGGCAACGAGGCCCTCAACCGTCTCTACGCCGATTTCGGTGTACTCAGCTTTCCGGCGGGGAACACCGGGGCCCAACTGGGTGGCTGGTTCAAACGACAACTGGAGGGACTCCAGTCGCTGCGCGGTCTGAAGATGCGCATCCCTGGGCTCGGCGGCAAGGTGATGGCCTCCCTCGGGGTGAATGTTCAAGTCCTCCCCGGCGGCGAGATCTACCTGGCCCTTGACCGCGGTGCCATCGATGCGGCGGAGTGGACCGGTCCTTACGACGACGAGAAACTCGGCCTACAGCGGGCTGCGCGTTTTTACTACTACCCGGGCTGGTGGGAGCCGGGTCCAACCCTGGCGGCCCTGGTCAACCAGCGGGCCTGGCGGGAGCTGCCTGCGGACTACCAGGCGATGTTCAGCACGGCCTGCTACGAGGCGAACCTCTCGATGCTGAGCCGCTACGACAGCCTGAACGGTCAAGCCCTGCAACGGCTGATCGCCGGCGGGACTCAACTGCGCGCCTACGACGAGTCGATCCTGAAGGCTGCACAAGAAGCGAGCGAGCAGCTCTACGCCGACACGGCGCGCACGAACCAGGATTTCAAAACCACCTACGCGGGCTGGCAAACCTTCCGTGACCAGGTCTGGGCCTGGAACCGGATCAATCAGCTCTCCTACGCCAATTTCATCTACCGGCAGCCCAACTGATGGCTCGCTTCGACTGGCCCGAGCAGATCGATCGCATCAACCAGGGAGCCGCCTGGATTGGCCGCTGGTCGATCCTGCTGATGTTGGTGGTCGGGGCCTGGAATGTGGTCGGGCGGTACCTCGGCCTAGCTCTGGGTCTGAGCCTGAGCTCCAACGCCTTAATCGAAGCCCAGTGGGCCCTCTTTTCCGTCGCCTTTCTGCTGGGGCTGGGCTACACGCTCCAACGCAATGGCCACGTCCGTGTGGATGTGCTGCACAGCCGCTGGTCCGCCCGCAAGCAACGGCGGGTTGAACTGGGCGGCACGTTGCTGCTGCTCCTGCCCTTTGCGGTCATGGTGCTGCTGGTCTCGCTGCTGCCCGCCGTGCAGTCCTGGCAGATCTGGGAACAGTCCCCCGATCCCAACGGTCTGCCGCGCTACTGGATCAAAAGCCTGATCCCCCTGGGCTTCGGCTTACTGACCCTGCAGGGCCTCGCCCAGGTGCTGCGCTTGAGGCGCGAGCGCTGATGGAAGTCGAGGCCTTCGGCTACGTCATCACGTTCTTCCCAGGGGAGGTGCTGGGGCCAGCGATGTTCATCGCGCTGGTGCTGGCGCTGTTGAGCGGCTATCCGGTGGCCTTCGGTCTGGGCGGCATCGCGGTGCTGTTCGCCCTGCTGGGAATGGCCTTTGGGGTGATTGATCCCCAGTTCCTCACGGCCCTGCCCCAGCGGATCTTCGGGATCATGAGCAATTTCACGTTGCTGGCGATTCCGGCCTTCGTCTTCATGGGGGCGATGCTCGAGCGCTCGGGCATCGCTGAACGCTTGCTTGTGGCCATGGGGCAATTGCTGCGGGGCGTCCGCGGCGGCCTCGCCTTGGCAGTGGTGCTGGTGGGGGCACTGCTTGCAGCCACGACCGGTGTCGTCGCTGCCACGGTGACGACGATGGGGCTGATCTCCCTGCCCGTGATGCTGCGAGCGGGCTACGACCGCTCCCTGGCCACCGGAGTGATTGCCGCCTCGGGCACCTTGGGCCAGATCATTCCACCGAGCATCGTCCTTGTGGTGCTCGGCGACCAGCTGGGCGTCTCCGTTGGCGACCTCTTTCTGGGCTCGCTGATCCCCGGGCTGCTGATGACCGCGGGCTTCGCTCTCTACGTGGTGATCATCAGCAGCCTGAAGCCCGAGCTGGCGCCGGCACTCAATCCTGACTCCAGCTCCGAGCAGCCGGGCGGCTGGCACCTGTTGCGGGTGCTGCTGCCGCCCCTGGGTTTGATCCTGCTGGTGTTGGGCAGCATCTTTTTTGGCCTGGCCACCCCGACCGAAGCCGGCGCCATTGGCGCCGTCGGGGCGATGGCCCTCGCCGCCCTGGAGGGGGGACTGAACCGCCGCGGCCTCAGTCAGGTCTGCGACGACACCCTGCGCACCACGTCCATGGTGATGGCGATCCTGCTGGGGTCGACCGCCTTCAGCCTGGTCTTCCGCGGCGTCGGCGGCGATCAACTGATCAGCGATCTGCTGCTCAACCTGCCGGGGGGCAAAGCCGGCTTTTTGCTGGTGAGCATGGCCGTGATCTTTGGCCTGGGCTTCTTCATCGACTTCTTTGAGATCGCCTTCATCGTCTTGCCATTGCTCCTCCCGAGCGCGCGGCAGTTGCTTGGCCCCGAGGCCCTGCTCTGGTTTGGGGTACTGATCGGAGCCAACCTGCAGACCTCATTCCTCTCGCCCCCCTTTGGTTTTGCCCTGTTCTTCTTGCGGGGGGTCGCCCCAAAGGAGGTCAGCACGCAATCGATTTATCGCGGGGCCTGGCCCTTCATCGGGGTTCAGCTGACCGTGTTGCTGCTGATTCTCTGCTTCCCGCCTCTGGTCAACTGGCTGCCCTCGATGCTGCGTACCTAAGGGCTCTCTGGCACGGCCGCCGCGTCGGGTCGACGCGGATCGGCCACGCCCCAGCTGCCGACGGGTTTGGCCTCGGAGTCGTCGGCATAGCGGACTTCCGCGGAGTTCGCTGACCCCATCGCCGGGCGCAGCTGAAGTTGATGGCCCCGCTGCTCCAGCAGCGACCAGGTGTCGGGACTGAGCCCCTGCTCTGTGCTGATCTGATCGGGCCAGAGTTGGCTATGGATCCGGGTCTCCGCTACGGCTGAAGCCAGGTTGAGGCCATGCACCAACCGGTTCAGCAGCACCTGCAGAACGGTGGTGATGATTCGACTGCCCCCTGGACTGCCCGTGGCCAAGAGCGGCCGGCCATCGGGGTGGAAAACCAGGGTGGGGGTCATCGAACTGAGCGGGCGGCGCTCCGGAGCGATGGCGTTCTGACTGCCCTGACGCAGGCCATAGGCATTGGGCGCCCCGGGCTTGGCCGTGAAGTCATCCATCTCGTTATTGAGCAAGAATCCGGCGCCGGGAACGGAGATGCCATTTCCATAGGCCGTGTTCAAGGTCGTGGTCGTGGTCACCAGCCCCCCATCACGGTCCACCACCGAGAGATGAGTCGTGTTGGTGCCGCCATAGACCGGCAGCGCTTCCGCTTCCAGTTCGGTAGCAGGGCGGTGACGGTCCAAGCGAATCCGTCGACGTTGAGCCGCCGCATAGCGATCGCTGAGGAGACGATCCAGGGGCATCGCCACCTGATCAGGATCACCCAGTAGTCGATTGCGATCCCGGTAGGCCAGGTTCATGGCCTCCACCATCCGATGGATCGTCGCAGCACTATTGAGTCCAGTGCTCTGCAGCTGCAGCGGCTCCAGGACCTTGAGCAGCTGCAGCAAGGTGGCACCTCCCCCACTCGGTGGGGGCATGGTCAACACGGGATGCCCCCGCAGCTCTCCCTGCAGGGGACGCATCCAGGGGGCTTGGTAGCGCTCGAGATCCTCAAGGCTGATCAGACCGCCCTGGGCCTGCATCAACGCGACCATGGCCTGGGCCAAGCGACCGCGGTAGAAGCAGCTGGCGCCCTGCTCGGCAATGCAGCGCAAACTCGCCGCCAGCAAAGGTTGCTTCAGTCGCTCGCCCGGGCGGTAGGGCGTGCCATCGGCCTTGAAGAACTGTGCGGCACTGCTGGGGTCGTTCTTCAGAAACGGCGCCGCCACCCGCAGGGAGGCACCTAACTCAGGCCCCACCACAAAGCCCTGGTCAGCCAGGCGAATCGCCGGCTGCATCACCTCTGCCAGGGAGAGACAGCCGTAGCGCCGCTGCACCTGTGACAAACCGGCCACGGTGCCGGGCACCCCCGTACTGAGGAGGCTGCGCAGGGCCAGGCGGCGATTGACCGTTCCATCGGCGTTCAAGAACAGGTCCGGCCTGGCCGCCAGCGGGGCCTTCTCCCGGAAGTTCAGAGCCACGGCCTCGCCGCGGCCCAGGTTCATGGCTTCGGGAAGCTGGGGTCCTCTGGCCGCTGCCGCACAGGTCTCAATAGTCCCCCGCTTGGGCAACCAGAGCAGCAGGAACCCTCCGCCCCCCAGGTTCCCCGCCTGGGGCAAGGTCACCGCCAGGGCAAAGGAGGCGGCCACGGCCGCATCCACGGCGTTGCCGCCCTCCCGCAGGATCTGGGCCCCGACCGCCGCAGCCTGGGCCTCCTGGGCTGCCACGATCCCGGCGGAGGACTCCACCGGATGGAAGCGTTGACTGCGCTCCTGCAGCAGGTTCGCCTGGGCTGGGTTGGAAAGGGCCAAGGCGACCGAGGCCAGCCCAACCGCGACGCGAGATCGCTTTCTCATGAGTCGATCGCTCCGTAGGCCCCACCACCGGGGGTCGCCATCTGCAATTGATCACCAGGCTGCAACTCCACCAGCGTGGAGCCGGGCAGGGGTTCCATCTGCTGGGCACCCGCCCGCAGCAGGCTGTTTTGACCGCAAGCCCCAGCTCCCCCCCCGGCCAAACCAAAGGGAGGGACCAGACGACTGCCGCACAACAGCGAAGCGGTGAGGGGCTCCAAGGCTGTCATCGTCCGCAGAACGCCGTTGCCGCCAGGCCAGCGGCCCACTCCGGCACTGCCAGCACGAATCGCAAATTGCTCCAGCCGCACCGGCAAGCGCTGCTCCAGGATTTCCGGATCCGTCAAGCGGGAATTGGTCATGTGGCTCTGCACCGCATCGGCTCCCGCAAACCCGTTACCAGCTCCAGTTCCGCCGCAAACCGTCTCGTAGTACTGGCAGTTGGCATTGCCAAAGCTCAGGTTATTCATCGTTCCCTGGGAAGCCGCCAGGACACCCACCGCTGCGAAGAGGGCATTGGCGACCGCTTGAGAGGTCTCAACATTCCCCGCGACCACGGCCGCTGGCGGGCTGGGGTTGAGCAGACAGCCCGGGGGCACCACCAGCTCCAAGGGATCAAAGCAGCCGGCATTGAGCGGAATGGACTCGCGCACCAAACAGCGGAAGACGTAGAGCACCACGGCCTTGGTGATCGCCAATGGAGCATTGAGATTGCCCTCGATCTGAGGGGAGGTCCCGCTGAAATCGATGCGGGCCCTGCGCTCCTGGCGATCCACCAGCAAGCGCACCACGATCTCAGGGCCCGCATCGAGCTGAACCCGCGCCTCCCCATCGGAGAGTCGGCTCAGGACCTGGCGCACAGCCGCGGCCGCTTGGTCCTGAACATGGCCCATGTAGGCCAGGACCCGCTCCCCTCCCGCTGAACCCATCAAGGCCAACAGGCGTTGCACACCCAGGTCGTTGGCGGCCAGTTGCGCCTGCAGGTCCGCCAAGAGCTGATCGGGATTGCGAGCCGGCCACGGGCCCTGGGCGAGGCGATCACGCCAGGCCTGCTCCAGCAATCTCCCGCCCCGCACCAGCGGAACGTTGTCGAAGAGCAGACCCTCCTCATCAATGGAACGACTACTGGATGGCATCGATCCGGGTGTGATCCCTCCGACATCCGCGTGATGGCCGCGGGAGGCCACGAAGGCCACCGGTTGATCCCCACCGGAGGGGGCAAACAGCGGTGTGATCACCGTGAGATCGGGCAGATGGGTGCCGCCGTTGAACGGGTTATTGGAGACCACCGCATCACCCGGCTGCAGGGGCTCAAGATCCCCGTGCTCCACGGCCCGCATTAAGGCCAAGACGCTCTCGCCCATCGACCCGAGATGGACAGGGATGTGCGGGGCATTGGCCACCAGGCGTCCGCGCCCGTCGAACAAGGCGCAGGAGAAATCGAGGCGCTCTTTGATGTTCACCGAGACGCTGGTCTGCTGCAGACGCGTCCCCATCTGCTCGGCAATCGCCATGAAGCGATGGCCAAACAGCTCCAGGGTGACGGGATCCGGATCCTTCACCTGCTCGGCGCTGCTGCTGGGGCGGGCTTCTTGATCACAGCTCAACAGCAGTTCCCCACCAGGCAGGCAGCAGGCACTCCAGCCAGCAGGCAAA
Organism: Synechococcus sp. W4D4; assembly: GCF_047716805.1. Lineage (NCBI taxonomy): Bacteria > Bacillati > Cyanobacteriota > Cyanophyceae > Synechococcales > Synechococcaceae > Synechococcus > Synechococcus sp. W4D4. Next base: position 1,358,884 of record NZ_CP180404.1, read on the forward strand.
AGGTTGGTGCCTGTGGTCTCACAGATCAAAGCCGGACCCTGCAGAAGCTGACCAGGAGCGATCTGGGATCGCTGCCAGAGGGCGGCCGTCCTCCAGGCGCCATCGAGATAGACCGAAAGGCTTCCCGCCTCGGCACCTTGTGCAGCGGTGGAGCTGGGCTGAGACCTGACAGCTGCTCCGGGCCAGCTGAACTCGAGGCTGAGGCGATCCACCACGACCTCCAGTGGATCGCCGTTGGGGAGGTAGCCATAGCGCTGTTGGAACTGCGCGATGAAGTGCTGCCGCAGATGCTCAGCACCGGGGCAGGGTCTTGGCCAGGGCACCGGTAAGCACTGATCCCGGCCTGGCAAGCGCAACTGCAGGATCCGCTGCAGCTGGGCACCGGCTGGGACGCCGCTGATCCGCTCGGCCGTGACTCCCTCGAGCTCCGCCAGGCTGCTGGCATCGAGCAGTCGCCCGAAAGACTGCTCCAACACCTGGCCCTCATCGGCCAGGCCAATCCCGTAGGCCGACAGCACTCCAGCGAAGGGGTGCAGGAGCACCTGCTGCATCCCTAACCGCTCCGCCAAGGCACAGGCGTGTTGACCGCCAGCCCCGCCAAAGCAGCAGAGCACCGCCTCGCGTACGTCATGGCCCTGCTGGATCGAGATGCGGCGGATCGCCTCCGCCATCCGCTCCAGGGCGAGCTCCAGGGCGCCCTCGGCCGCCGCCTCCGCCGAACAGCCCAAGCGCTCACCGAGGCGCTCGAACTGCTGGCGCACGACAGCACCATCCAAGGGTTGATCGCCCCTGGGACCAAACACCGCTGGGAACTGATCGCTCTGCAGGCGCCCCAGCAACAGGTTCGCGTCGGTCACGGTCAGGGGCCCGCCGCGGCGATAGCAAGCCGGCCCGGGATCAGCCCCAGCCGACTCGGGGCCCACCCGCAAGCGCACCCCATCGAACTGCAACTGGGAACCACCGCCTGCGGCCACGGTGTGAATCGCCAGCATCGGCGCCTGAATCGGCAACCCCTCAAGCTCCACCTGATCGAGGCGGGGCCACGGGCCATCGCAATAACAGACGTCGGTGGACGTCCCGCCCATGTCAAAACCAACAATGCGACCAAAGCCCGCCAGGGCCGCCGTGCGCACGGCCCCCACCAAGCCACCGGCTGGCCCCGAAAGGATCGTGTCCTTAGCGCGCAGTGCGCCGGGTGCGGCCAAGACGCCACTGGACTGCATCACCCGCAGCGGCACATCGGGCCCGAGGGCCTCCTGCACCTGTTTCAGGTAGCCCTGCAGGACCGGTCCCACTGATGCCTCAAGCAACGTGGTTTGCCCCCGCGGCACCAGACGGGGAAGGGGACTGACCTGATGGGAGAGCGCAATCTGCACAAAGCCGAAGGCCTCCAACCAGGAGCCAAGTTGCCGCTCATGGCTCCCATTGGTGGTGCTATGCAGTAAAGCCACGGCAACACTGCTGTAGCCATCAGCCTTCGCCTTCTGAACGGCAGCCTTGAGCGTCTCGTCCAAGAGCAGGGGCTGAAGCTCATGGCCGTCGGCGGCCAAACGGCCCTGGACCTCAATCACTCGCCCCTGAAGCGGCTGGGGCCGGCGAATGGCCAAGGCAAAGAGATCAGGTCGGTGCTGATCGCCAATCGCCAGCAAATCAGCGAAGCCCTTGTTGATCAGCAACAGGGTGCGGGCGCCGGCGCGCTCCAAAAAGGCATTGGTGGCCACGGTGGTCCCCAACCGCACCTCGGCCACCAGACCCGGAGGAATGCCCTGGTCCGGAGAGCTCAGGCCAAGGCATTGTCGAATCACCCGGACCGCCGGGTCACCGGGTTGATCGGGTTGTTCTGAGAGGACTTTGAACACCTCCAACGCCCCAACCGGAGAGCTGGCCACCACATCGGTGAAGGTGCCGCCTCGATCAATCCAAAAACGCCAGCCTGAGCGGGTCATCGGCTAGCTGAAAGCGCTCTGGGGTGCGAGTTTAGAAAGACTCCCCATGCGGCCTCACGCTTGGTTGATCTGGAAACCCTTGCGGCGCTCGATGGCCTGCTCTGGCTCAGGACCGGTGACGCGGCTGCCGAGAAGCTGTCCCTCAGTCAACCAAGCATCTCCCGCCGCGCCAAGCAGGCCCAGACCATGTTTGAGGTCTCCAGCAAAAAATGCGATGGGGAGTGGGATCTACTGAGTGATGCCCCCTTGCTCAATGCCGAGCGCAGGGTGCATCAACTGGCGCGCTGGAAGGGACTAGCCCCCCTGCGGCTCGAGGCCGCCTATTGGTGGCAACCGCTCATCACCCAACCCAGCCCGCCAGGGTGGATGGTCGGGCTGTGCGACATCGTTGGCGTCCCGCGCAACCTGGAGTTGCTGCGCCTGGGGATCGTCGACGCCTGGATTGGTGCCAAGCCGGACGTCCCAGAGAACGACGACCCCGAGTTCTGCACTCTGCCCCTCAGTGCCATGCCGGTGCACTGCGTGGTGGCCCCCAACCATCCGCTTCTGCAACACAAGCAGCTGAGCTTTAACGATCTCGAGGGCTTCCCCAGCCTGGCGCTCCCCCGCGGGGCCTATCCCCAGGTGGAGGCTGCACTCAAAGCGGTCGGACTCTGGTCCTCGCCCGTGCGGATGCAGCGCTACGACATCAACAAGTGGGAGGGCCGCAACGAAGCCGAACTCACGATCGCCTACGCCACAGCCATGACCCTGGACCTGCTGGGTGGAAGCCTGGTGAAACTTCCGCTCACGCTGCCGCTGGAGTCCGGGGATGTTTTGGTGTGCAAGCGGGAGTTCGCCGAAAGACCTCAGGTCGAGCTGTTAACGGAACGATTGAGGGAACACGTGCAGGAGTTAAGGCAACGCTGGCCTGAAATCACACCCTGCGGCTGAATCCCTCCTAGCGGTAGTTCTGGAACTGCAGGGGCACTTCCACGTCCTGATCCTTGAGCAGCTGAATCACCGCCTGCAGATCATCTTTGCTTTTGCCCGTCACGCGCAGAGCATCACCCTGGATGGCGACGGTGACTTTTTTGAGCTCGTCGCGAATGGTTTTACTGAGCTTTTTCGCAAGATCCTGGCTCAGGCCTTTGCGCAATTTCACCACCTGCTTGACCTTGTTTCCGCCCACGGGCTCCGGGGTTTGGAAATCAAAAATCTTCAGGGAGAGATTGCGTTTGGTCGCCTTCTGACGCAGCACATCTTCCACCGCCTGCAGTGACATATCGCTCGCGGTGGTGATGGTGAAGCTGGTTTCCTCCAGGTCCACTTCAGTTCCGGAATCCTTGAGGTCGTAGCGGGTCGAAACGTCGCGGCGCACTTGGTCCAGGGTGTTCACCAATTCCTGCCAATCGAAATCGGAGACGACGTCGAAGGAGTAGCTGGAGGCCATGCGGTCGCGCGGGGTGAACCTCTACCACCCTAGAAAAGGAGGCAACCCAAGCCCTGTGGCCCTGATGCATCCCGCCTTTGCCTGGTCGCTCTTCCTCAGCGCCGGTGTTGTGGTCTCCAGCCTGGTCCCCCTCGGCGCAGCCCGCTCCAAGGCCAACTTCCAACTGAGCGACCTCGCCGCGCCCAGGGCCATGGCGGAGCGCCTGCCGGACTGGGGCAAGCGGGCCAACTGGGCACACCTCAATAGCTTCGAGGCCTTCACCCTCTATGCACCGGCAGCGTTGATCTGCCTGATCGCTGGGGTCGGCTCGCCGGTGGCGATCGCCGCCGCCTGGATCTATCCCGCCCTGCGACTGGGGTACATCGCCGCCTATGTCGCCAACCTGCCACCCGTTCGCTCCCTCTGCTGGGCCGGTGCCATGACCTGCGCAGGCCTGCTCTATTGGGAGGGACTACAGGCCGTCATCGCAGCAGCCAACTGACACCTGCTGGAAGAAGGGGTCAGTCGAAGTACATCAGGCTGACCACCTTGCCCATGTCCTCAGCCGTACGGCAGCTCGTCAGCAGGGTTTCACTGTCGTGAAAGGCGAAACAGATCAGCTGATCGCAGCGGCGAATGATCTCCTGATTGCAAAGGCTGCTGGCCATCGGCAACGGCAACTCGTCGTTCTCAGGTTTCTCGACGAGATGCAGCACCCGATCGAGCTGATCGCGTGACTCCTTGGGTTGACGGTCAAGGCTTTGCGGCAGGAGCACCGTCAGGCGGGATGGGTCAATTTCAAGGACGCCGCGAATCACAGCCGCATTCACGCCCTGGGAGCCCGACGTAATCAAGTTGTGCCCTTCTTGGGCGAGGGAGCGGGCCACCAACTCCACCAAGTGAACCGAGACCACCGGAACATGGCGACTTCCGAGGATCGCGATGCGACGCTTGCTCCGGTCCTGAAGCATCGCCAGCTCTTGAGCCAGGGTGTCGATCCGGTCGAGGGCAGGCAAATCGAGAGACCGGGTCAACGCAAAAACACCAGCTGACGCTTCGAAATTAGCAGTGTTTATGCAGCAACAGGCAGTCGTAGACGACTAAAAAGCCGCTCAAAATCGCAATGCTCTTCCACCAGCCGGAAGGCATAGGTGGCCTTCACCGATTCATGCAGCCTGACTTGGCCGAAGGCATTTTCGATCACACCAACGGTGGTCAAGGTGTCGTGATCGACCTTGAGCAACGGAACCTCAAGTTCCTCCGCCCGGGAGATCAGCTGAGGAAGCGGGTCGCCAGCCCCCGTGAGAATCAAACACTGGGTTGAAGCCTCCAGTGCCGCCAATTGAATATCGGTACGGTCCGCGCCGGTCACCACGGCCATGTTGCGGCGGCGGCGGAAAAACTCCATGGCGGAGTTCACGTTCATGGCACCAATGGACAGGGTCTCCACCAGCAGATCGTGCCGCTCCGGGCAGCAGAGGGTGCGGGCATCGAGCCGGCGGGCCAGCTCCTCAACGGTGACGCTGCGCAGGAGGGGCGAGCGGGGCATCACCCCCAGCACCGGCAACCCCAACCGCTCCAGCGCGGGGACCACATCGGAGCGCAGGGCTGTGACCTGAGCGGGGGGAACGCCATTCAGAACCACTCCAGCCAGGAGATCTCCCAACTGATCGCGGGCTGCCAACAGCGGCTCGACGCTGCTGCTGTCCTCCCATGCATGAACCAGGAGCACAGGGGCCTTAAGACCTTGCGCCACCTGGGCCAGGCTCAGCCCATAGAGCCGACCGTCATTGAGGCTGCCCGAGGCCTCCATCAGGGTCAGATCATCCGCAGAGGATTGCAGTTGCTGCTGCAGCTGCTGAAAACCCGCACCGGGCTGAAGGTCCCCATCCAACAGGCGCGCGCGGGCCGCCTCTGCGTCCTTGAGATGGACCGAAGGAACCAGCTGGTCCCCCTTCAAACCAAGAATCTGACCAACGAAGCGCACATCGTCGTCAATCAAGGGGGCCGACCCGTCTGCGCTGTCAGCCAGGGGTTTACCAAGCCGGACCTTGACCCCCCGCTGCAGCAGCTGGCGGGCCATGCCAAGCACCACCGCCGATTTGCCGCTAAAGGGCGCACAGGAACCGATCAGCAGGGCGGGGGAAGCGTGATTCGCCGCATTGCCCTGGACCATGTGACCCCAGTTGTTGTATTGAATCTAAGGGGTACCGGGACTTGGACTGGGTTCAAGACCCAGTAACAACCATTGCCAGAAGCTGTCCGGCAGATCCCTCGCCCCCTCTGGTCCCGTGCGATCCATCAACCAGAGCACCAGCGCAGAGGTGGCCACAGAACAGGAATATGTCGCCCCCGGCAACGCTGGCGACGGGCGAGACGGATCAGCCTCCACCACCAGCTGCAGCTGCGCTGGCTCCAGTGGGGCCACCCCCGCTGTCCAGCTCAGGCGAAAGGGCCGCTGTCCGTCTGGCTTGAGTTGACGCACCCCCGAGCAGGAGCCGCGGGCCAATGTCTCGAGCGCTTGCTCCAGCTCCTCCGGGCGCTCGCTCCCCTGGCAATAGGGAGCGAACAAGGCCACCAGCCCCGCCGACATGCCAGCAACGTCCTCTGCACCGAGGATGGCGCAAGCTGAGGCCATCGCCCACCGCTGCATGGGACTGACGCGCTTTCAAGGTCGCACCGTTGCCATCACTGGAGCTAGCGGCAGCCTGGGGCGCGCCCTACTGCTGCAGCTAGATGCAGCCGGTGCCCAGCTAATTGCTCTGACCAGCAGCGATCAACCGCTGCGCCTGGAGCGCAGCAATGGTGACCCCGTACCCCTCGAGCAGGTGCGCTGGAGCGTCGGCCAGGAGCAGGCCTTGAGCGGCGTTCTGGCACGCGTCGACATTCTTCTGATCAACCATGGCGTGAACTGCCATGGCGAGCGCAGCCCCGACGCCATCGAGCGCTCATTGGAGGTCAATGCCCTGAGCAGCTGGAGGTTGCTGGAGCTGTTTGCCCAGCAGGACGACGGCAAGACTCCCCGCGAGATCTGGATCAACACCTCAGAAGCCGAGATCCAAGCCGCGCTCAGCCCGCTCTATGAGATCAGCAAGCGACTTCAGGGCCAACTTCTCAGTCTGCGCAGCCTGGACCTGGCCAGTGAAACCTTCCGCATCCGCCGCCTGGTCCTGGGACCATTCCGATCTGCTCTCAATCCGATTGGATTGATGTCAGCGGATTTTGTCGCCCGCGAAATTCTGCGGCAGGCCCACTGGGGGTTGGGGTTGGTGATCGTGACTCCCAACCCCCTGACCTATCTCTTGATGCCCTTGGCCACCTTGAGCCGCTGGGCCTATTTCCGCGTGGTCAGCAGCCGGTCTTAGAAGTCCCTGTCCGTCAGGATTTCGCAGCCGTCGCTGGTCACCACAATCGTGTGCTCCCACTGGGCCGAAAGGCTGCCGTCAACGGTCACGACGGTCCAACGATCCTTCAGGGTGCGGCAGATCTTGCTTCCTGCATTGAGGATCGGCTCCACCGCCAGGGTCATCCCGGGCCGCAACTTCATGTTCGGAAGCTCCCGGGTGCGGTAGTTGAAGACTGAGGGCTCCTCGTGCAGGTTGCGGCCTACGCCATGGCCGGTGTAGTCCTCCACCACGGCAAAGCCGTTGGCCTCGACATGGTCCTGAACGGCACCAGCCAGATCCATCAGGGTGCTTCCGGCCTTCACCGTGGCCAGGCCCTTCATCAAGGACTCCTGGGCGACGCGCGCCAGGTCCTGGGCCTCCTTTGAAGCCCCCTCGCCCACCAAGAGGCTGATGCAGCTGTCGCCGTGGTAGCCGTCGAAGTAGGCACCGGTGTCGACCTTGACCAAGTCTCCGGCCTTGATCACCCGCTTGTTGCTGGGGATGCCGTGGACGACCTCGTTGTTAATGGAGGCACAAATGCTGGCGGGAAAACCGTGGTAGCCCTTGAAGCTGGGCACCGCCCCCATCTCGCGAATCCGCTTTTCCGCGTGGGCATCGAGATCGCCGGTGGTCATGCCCGGCTGGGCGAGCTCCATGATCTCGCGCAGGACCGTGGCCACGATCCGGCTGGCCTGGCGCATCGTCTCGATTTCGCGAGCGCTCTTCACTTCAACGCCCCGGCGGCTCTTCTGAATCCGAGGACCGGTCTGGGTCGCCACCGACTGGGGCACCTGACCCTGATCCTTCTGCGTGGCGGCCAGCAAATCAGCAAAGAGGTTCATCGCGCCAGAGCAGGCCTGCTCTCCGCAAGTTAGAACCTGAGGCCTGATCTGTGCTGCCACCAACAGCCCTGGCCCTGCCCCAATGAAAGCGACCCTGGCCTGGATGCGACGGCTGCATGCCGCGCTGGCGCCCGTGGTGGTGCTTCCACTCCTGCTGACGGTCTGCAGCGGCATGGCCTACCGGCTGCTCAAAGACTGGGGGGGCTTCGGTCGAGACCAGGTGCACTGGCTGATGGTCTTGCACGAAGGGGAATGGCTGGGCCCAGCTGCTGAGCCGATTTACGTCCTGCTGAATGGCCTCGGTCTGCTATGGATGCTCGTGACGGGCTCCACCCTGGCGATCCGCCGGCTGTGGCGCCTTCGCCCCCGAGATCCGGGGGCACCCTGAGCCAGTACACTGGTTGTTTGGCCAGGCGTTTCACGGAGCTGGGATGGCAGCGGATTCCAAGGACATGACTGACGAGATCAAGAACGAAGAGACCCAGGAAGCCGCCGGCAACGAGGCTGCAACTGACTCCGCCGTGGCTGTGGCCGAAAAGCCTGCTGCTGCAAAAGCAACCGTGGGCAAGCTCAGTGCCCACGCTCTGATGCAGGCCTTCGAGGCCGAGCAGATCGCTAAGAACCCCAAGGAACTCCCCGACATCTATGTCGGTGACACCGTCCGGATCGGCGTTCGCATCACCGAGGGCAACAAAGAGCGCGTTCAGCCCTTCGAGGGCGTGATCATCGCCAAGCGCCACGGCGGCCTCAACGAGACCATCACCGTTCGCCGCATCTTCCAAGGGATCGGCGTTGAGCGCGTCTTCATGATTCACAGCCCCCAGGTGGCTTCCATCAAGGTGGAGCGTCGCGGTAAAGTGCGCCGGGCGAAGCTCTTCTATCTGCGCGACCGGGTGGGCAAAGCCACTCGCGTTAAGCAGCGCTTCGATCGCTGAGGCCAATCGCCTTCAGCACCACGGCCACTTCGTTCTGTTGTGGCCACTAAAGACCTCTGAACTTCAGTGGTCTTCGAGGGGACATCGGCCCTGCGCCGTTAGTTCAGTTGGTAGAACGCAGGTCTCCAAAACCTGATGTCGGGGGTTCAAGTCCTCCACGGCGCGTTCGATGTCCCCTACCTGCAGTCTCTCGTTTCCGGACATGGAGTTGGATCTACAGCCCGGTGATGTCGTCAAGGTTCTGGAATCTGCCGCCCTCGGCTGGGTTCGTGCCCGGGTGATCCGCGTCAAATCCGGCGGTCGCGTGGTCGTCCAAAGCGATCAAGGCCGTGAGTTCACTGCCCGCGGCAATCAGGTCCGCCTGATCGAACCCGCCGGTTTCCGCCCCTGAACTTTGAGCACCGCTCATCACTGTTGAAAAGCCCGCCAATGGCGGGCTTTTTTATGGCTCAAACCCGGGGCCAGTTCATAAGGTTTGCCGTCTTCATCGCTGAGTGTGTTGACGGAGGGCAGGGCGACAACGGATACTTTTGTGGTCGCTGACGCGGCACGGCTGGGAACGCAAATCCCAGACGTAGAGAGCTCTCAGAGCACTCAAGGGACTGTAGTTCAACCGGTTAGAGCACCGCCCTGTCACGGCGGAAGTTGCGGGTTCGAATCCCGTCAGTCCCGTTTCCACCTTGAGGTCAACGCCAGTGACTGGAACTGGAGCGGCGGTCCGTGTGCGTCTCGCCCCCAGCCCGACTGGAACTCTCCACATCGGCACCGCCCGTACGGCAGTCTTCAACTGGCTCTTCGCCCGTCATCTCGGTGGCGAGTTCCTGCTGCGGATCGAAGACACCGACAAGGAACGCAGCAGGCCCGAGTTCACCGCCAACATCCTTGAGGGCCTGCAGTGGCTCGGAATCGACTGGGACGCTGAGCCCGTGATTCAAAGCGAGCGAATCAATGCCCATCGGGCCGCCATTCAGCAACTGCTGGACTCCGGCAAGGCCTACCGCTGCTACGCCACCGAAGCTGAACTCACGGCGATGCGGGAGCAGCAAGCGGCAGCAAACCGCGCTCCCCGCTACGACAACCGGCACCGCAACCTCAGCCCCGAGCAAGAGCAGGCCTTCATCGCCGAGGGGCGTGAAGCCACGATTCGCTTCCGCATTGATGACGATGCCGTCATCACCTGGAACGACCTGGTCCGTGGTGCCATGCGCTGGTCCGGCAGCGACCTGGGCGGAGACATGGTCATTGCCCGCCGGGCTCCGGCCGATCAAATCGGTGATCCCCTCTACAACCTCGTGGTGGTGGTCGATGACGCCGCCATGGTGATCAGCCACGTCATCCGCGGGGAAGATCACATCGCCAACACCGCCAAGCAGCTGCTGCTCTATGCGGCCCTTGGCGCGGCGGTCCCCGAATTTGCCCACACCCCTTTGATCCTCAACAAGGAGGGCAAAAAGCTCTCCAAACGGGACGGGGTCACCTCGGTCAATGACTTCCGCGAACAGGGCTACACCGCTGAAGCCCTAGCCAACTACATGACCCTGCTGGGCTGGTCCCCACCGGAGGGCATGGAGGAGCGCTTCAACCTCACCGACGCGGCCAAGGTCTTTGGTTTCGATCGGGTCAACAAGGCCGGAGCCCGCTTCGACTGGGACAAGCTGAACTGGCTCAACAGCCAGGTGCTGCACGAACGCAGCCCCGAGCAACTGCTGGCGGAACTGCAACCCCAGTGGAATGCCCTGGGCTGGGAGCACAGCGACGCCAACTGGCTGAAGGAGCTTTGCGGCCTCCTGGGCCCATCGCTGGTCACCCTCAAGGACGGCGTTGATCAGGCCCGGCCCTTCTTTGAGCGGCCCGAACTGAGTGAAGCCGCCCTGAAGCAACTCGAGGTTGAAGGGGCCCGTCCTGCCCTCAAGGCCCTGCTGGAGCACCTCCCCGAAGGCCCCCTGAGCACTGACGCCGCCCAAGCACTACTGGGTCAGGCCGTGGCTGATGCCGGCGTGAAGAAAGGGGTGCTGATGAAAACCCTGCGGGCCGCCCTACTCGGCAGCCTCCAGGGTCCCGATTTGCTCACCACCTGGCTGCTGCTCCAACCCAGCGGCGAGGCCAGAGCTCGCATCGAGCGCAGCCTCTAGGTCACTCTCAACAAGCCCCAGGCGACGGGCCAGTGGGGGAGCGGAGAGTCCCTGCACGGCGACGGTGATCAGGATGGTCAGGAACACCAGGCCCTTGAGCGCGCCACCGCCAGAGATGCCGGCGGCACTCAATTTCAGGGCAAACAGGCTGGCCACCGCTGCCGTCACGATCCCCCGCGGCGCGACCCAGCTGAGCATCAACTTGTCGCTCCAGTTCAGACCCGGCAGGCCCACCGAACCGGCCTGAACCACCAACCAACGGAACAGCATCAAGGCGGCCACACAACTCACGCCGCCCCAGCCCAGGGGAGAGAGCTCACCCCAGGAGAGATCCGCTGCCAAGAGCGGAAACAGCACCGTGATCGCCAGCTGCGCCAGGTGGGCGATTAACGCATCGAGCGTGCTCGCTTCATCGTTCAGGAGCAGGCCCACCACGACCCCCGCTGACACCGCCGCCGGCAACCCCGCCTCCGGCAGAAGGGCCTGGGTGCCACTCACCAAAAGAAACAACACCCCCAGGCTCAGCTGCAACTTGAGACCCTCTGCGTCGCTCGGCAGGCGCTCCAGCACCAGGACCAGTAGCCAGCCGCAGAGACTGCCGATCAACACCCCACCACCCAAGCGCAGCAGCAACAGCGGCAGGACCTGATCCCACTGGGACAGATCACCCAGGGCTAACTGCAACAGCAGCAGGGCCAACACCGCCCCCACCGGCTCCAAGATCAACCCCTCAGCCTCCAAGACGTTGGCGAGCCGCGGCACCAGGCGCATCTGCTGCACCAGGGGAGTGATCACCGTGGGCCCCGTTCCCAGGGCGATGGCACCAAAGACCCAGGCCAAAGGCCAAGGCAGCCCCGCCAGTTCATGGGCCAAGAGCGCGCCACCCACCAGCCCGAGCAGGCCACGGGTCAGCACCAACTGCAACACCGTGCGCTGCAGGTCCCGGCCGGCCAAGCGCAGATTCAGGCCGCCATCGAAGAGCACCAAGCTGACCAGCAGCCCCACCAAGGACTCCAGCCCTCCCCCCAGGGTCTCGGGCTGGACCCAATCCAGCCCGGCATCACCGATGAACAGGCCCGCCGCCAGCAGCAACACCACCGATGGCCAGCCACTCAGGCGGGCCAGCAGCTGAGCCAGGGCCCCAGCAAAGAAGGCAAAGCCCCAGATCAGCTCAGAAGTCATCGTCATCGAGGGCCCCAAACACTGGCTCCACTCGGATCCCCTTCACCGCACTGGGGCGCACCACCAGGTACTCACCGGGAAGCTCAGTGATCGGGACATTGATGAAGGCATCGGCCGGTCCGGCATTGAGCACCGTTCCGTACCACTGCTGAAAGGCGTCCAGGCTGGGGAAGTGCACCACCTGCTCATGGCCCCCGGACAGCAGCAGATGGATCGCGTAGCGGCTTGGGTTACGGGTCATCGGAGGGCGGAACCAGGCCGAAGCTCCTCCCCAGAATGGGCCAAACGCAGCGGCTGCGCAGCCTTGGCCGCATAGAGGGGATGCCGCGGCTGACCGCTGGCGGTCAGGCCCAGGGCCAGGAGCGGGACGTCCTGCTCGAGCAGAACGGGCAACACCGCTTGAGCCCGCCCCCGCCACTGTCCGCCATTCCCCCAGCCCAGCCAGACCGCAGACCCTGGAGCAGGCGTCAGGGCCCTCAGGCGCTGCTGCAACCACTGGTCGGTCTGCGAGCCGATCGGATCGGCGCTGCGCCGGAGCACCGCCGGAGTGGCGGAGATGCGTGAAAACAGGTTCAGGACCTCCAGTGCTCCATAGCCCCAGGCCTGAGCGAAGCCGATCAAGCGCCGCAGGGTGGGATCGTCCCGCTGACCATCGGCCCGGGAGGGATTCAGGCCGATGAACAGCAGGCGCGGGGCCCGCGGCTGCCACTGCCGCTCGAGCCACCAGCGATAACGGCCGCAGGGACTCAAGGCAGCACGGCCCGTTCTGCCAGGCTGGGTCCACTCGATTTCCAGGGCGTTTTGACCGGCGGCACCACCCTCAAACCCCTGCTGCTGCTGGTGGATGGCCACTCCCTGGCTTTTCGCAGCTTCTATGCCTTCAGCAAAGGAGGGGAAGGGGGACTGAGCACCAAAGAGGGCATCCCCACCTCGGTCACCTACGGCTTTCTCAAGGCCCTGCTGGACAACTGCAAAGGTCTGGCCCCCCAAGGGGTGGTCATTGCCTTTGACACGGCTGAACCCACCTTCCGCCATGAAGCTGACGAGGCCTACAAAGCCCATCGTGACGTAGCCCCAGAACACTTCTTCCAGGACCTGGGGAACCTGCAGCAGATCCTCGAGCAGTCCCTCGATATCCCCCTCTGCATGGCACCCGGCTACGAGGCCGACGATGTCCTGGGAACCCTGGCCAACCGTGCGGCCAACGACGGTTGGAGGGTGCGGATCCTCTCGGGGGATCGTGACCTCTTCCAGCTGGTGGATGACGAGCGCGACATCGCCGTCCTCTACATGGGTGGCGGTCCCTACGCCAAGAGCAGCGGCCCCCTGGAGATTCGCCGCGACGGCGTCGTGGCCAAGTTGGGAGTCACCCCTGAAGAGGTGGTGGACCTCAAGGCGCTCACGGGCGACAGCAGCGACAACATCCCCGGAGTCAAAGGGGTGGGCCCCAAGACCGCCATCAACCTGCTCAATGCCCACGGCGATCTCGATGGGATCTACACCGCGCTGGAGGAGCTCGAAGCCGCAGGCCCCAAGGCCAAAGATCCCAAGGGAGCGCTGAAAGGCGCCCTACTGGGCAAGCTCAGCAATGACCGGGAGAACGCCTACCGCTCGCGGATGCTGGCGGAAATCCTGGTAGACATCCCGCTCCCCAAAGACCCGCGTCTTCCCCTGGGGTCAGTCAAGAGTGACTCCCTGGCCGAAAGCCTGGAGGAGCTGGAACTGTTCAGCCTGCGGCGGCAGGTCAACAGCTTCGCCACGGTCTTCTCCAACGACCCCCCAGCGGCAACAACCACAACCACAGCCGACCCGGTAGCCGCGGCCGACGCCCCACCCGAACCACTCCAGGAGAGCGGCCATCGCAGCAGCGAGCCCCCAGCCCTGGAGCCCCAACTGATCACCAGCACCGAAGCCCTCGAGGCCTTGGTGCAGCGGTTGCTGGGCTCCAGCGACCGGCAGAGCCCGGTGGCCCTCGACACCGAAACCACCAGCCTCAATCCCTTCCAAGCCGAACTGGTGGGCCTCGGCCTCTGCTGGGGCGAGGGCCTCAGCGATCTGGCCTACATCCCGATCGGCCATCAGGCCGAACTCAGCGATCCACCCCAACTGCCCCTCGATCAGGTGCTGGGGGCCCTGGCCCCCTGGCTGAGCAGCGCCGAGCACCCCAAGACCCTGCAGAACGCCAAGTACGACCGGCTGATCCTTTTGCGCCATGGCCTGGCCTTGGCCGGAGTCGTCATGGACACCCTTCTGGCGGACTACCTGCGGGATGCGAACGCCAAGCATGGCCTGGAGCTCCTGGCCCAGCGCAATTTCGGCTTCTTGCCCACCAGCTACAGCGAACTGGTCCCCAAGGGCGCCAACTTCTCGGCGGTCCCCATGGCCCAGGCCGCCCTCTATTGCGGCATGGATGTCCATGTCACCTACCGCCTGACCCCACTGCTGCGGGGACAGCTGGAGGCGATGGGTCAACCTCTGGCGAAGCTGCTCGATCAGGTGGAGCTGCCCCTGGAGCCGGTGCTGGCCCAGATGGAAGCCACCGGAATTCGAATCGACACCGACTACCTCGGTGAACTCAGCCGGGAGCTCAAGGCAACCCTCGAGCGGTTGGAGACGGAAGCCAAGGACGCCGCCGGTACCGAGTTCAACCTGGCCTCACCCAAGCAACTGGGTGAGCTCCTGTTCGACAGCCTCGGGCTCGATCGCAAGAAATCACGCAAAACCAAGACCGGCTGGAGTACCGACGCGACGGTGCTCGAGAAGCTGGAGGAGGCCCACCCGGTGGTGCCCCTGGTGCTGGAGCACCGCACCTTGAGCAAGCTCAAGAGCACCTATGTCGATGCGCTCCCGGCCCTGATGGAGCCTGAGACAGGGCGAGTCCACACGGACTTCAACCAAGCGGTCACCGCCACTGGACGGCTCTCCAGCAGCAACCCCAACCTGCAGAACATCCCCGTTCGCACCGAGTTCTCCCGGCGGATCCGCAAAGCGTTTCTGCCCGAGGCCGGCTGGACCCTGATCAGCGCCGACTACTCCCAGATCGAGCTGCGGATCCTGGCCCACCTCTCTGGCGAGGAGGTGCTGGTGGAGGCCTACCAAAACGGGGACGACGTCCATGCCCTGACAGCCCGGCTTCTGTTTGAGAAGGAGGAGGTCAGCAGCGACGAGCGCCGCTTGGGCAAGACGATCAACTTCGGGGTGATCTACGGGATGGGCGTTCAGCGCTTCGCCCGTGAGACCGGTGTGAGCCAGGCCGAAGCCAAGGAGTTCCTGAGCAAATACAAGCAGCGCTACCCGAAGGTCTTTGCCTTCCTGGAACTGCAGGAGTGCCTGGCCCTCAGCCGCGGTTACGTGGAAACAATCCTGGGGCGCCGTCGCCCCTTTGCCTTTGACCCCAGCGGCCTGGGCCGCCACCTCGGCAAGGACCCCCTGGAGATCGAACTCGACGTGGCACGCCGCGGAGGCATGGAAGCCCAGCAACTCCGAGCCGCCGCCAATGCCCCAATCCAGGGCTCCAGCGCCGACATCATCAAGCTGGCCATGGTGCAGCTGCATCAACGGTTAGCGGAAAGCGCCCTGCCGGCGCGCCTACTGCTGCAGGTGCATGACGAACTGGTGCTGGAAGCGGCGCCGGAGGCCCTCGATCAGGTGGTGACCCTCACGCGTGAAACCATGGAGCGCGCGGTGACCTTGTCTGTGCCCCTGGTGGTGGAGACCGGTATTGGCCCCAACTGGATGGAAGCGAAATGACCCTGCGGCTCACCAACACCCTCACCCGCCGCGTCGAGGAGTTCAAGCCGATCGAGCCCGGCAAGGTCAGCATCTATTGCTGCGGCGTCACGGTTTATGACCTCTGCCACCTGGGCCACGCCCGCAGCTACATCGCCTGGGACGTTCTGCGCCGCTACCTGCGCTGGAGCGGCTATGCGGTGACCTTCGTGCAGAACTACACCGACATTGACGACAAGATCCTGAACCGTGCCAGCGAGGAGGGGACCTCGATGGAGGAAGTCAGCGAGCGCAATATCGACGCCTTTGTCGCCGACATGGGGCGACTGAACATCCTCCCGGCCGACCGGATGCCGCGGGCCACCCGCAGCCTCGATGCGATTCGCACCTTGATCAGCGAACTGGAGGCCAAGGGCGCCGCCTACTCCGCCGATGGGGACGTCTACTTCGCCGTGATGAAGCATGCCGGCTACGGCAAGCTCAGCGGCCGCGATCTCGAGCAGCAGCAGGACAACGCCGCTGGTCGGGTTGCCAGCGCGGAAGAAGCCCGCAAACAACATCCCTTCGATTTCGCCCTCTGGAAGGGAGCCAAACCGGGGGAGCCCAGCTTCTCCTCTCCCTGGGGCCAGGGCCGTCCGGGCTGGCACATCGAGTGCTCAGCGATGGTGCGCGAGGAACTGGGGGAGACCATCGATATCCACCTCGGTGGCGCGGACCTGGTCTTCCCCCACCACGAGAACGAGATCGCCCAATCGGAAGCAGCCACCGGCAAGGAGCTAGCCCACTACTGGCTCCACAACGGCATGGTCAATGTGGGCGGCCAAAAGATGTCGAAATCCCTCGGCAACTTCACCACAATCCGGGCGCTACTGGATTCCGGGGTCTCGCCGATGACCCTGCGCTTGTTCACCCTCCAGGCCCACTACCGCAAACCGCTGGACTTCACCGCCGAGGCCCTTGAGGCCGCAGCCACCGGCTGGAAGGGTCTGAACGCCGCCCTGGGCCTGACCGTTGGAACCCCTCGGACGCAGTCCGAGCTGCCCGTCCCATTGCAGGAGGCCCGAAAGCGCTTTGCTGCAGCCATGGACGACGACCTCAACACCTCCGCCGCCCTGGCGGTGCTGTTTGAGCTCGCCAAACCGCTGCGGGGTCTGGCCAACCGGATCGAGCGCGGTGACGCCAGCGCGAGCAGCGAACTCGAGCAGGCCAGCAGCCAGCAGCAACTGGCCTTGCTGCTAGAGCTCGCCGCGGTGGTTGGGCTCCAGCACGAACCGCAAGAGACCGCGGGAGCCACAGGGGTTCTCGAGGATCGGGCGATTGAAGCCCAGATCGAAGCGCGCAGAGCGGCCAAGGCCGCAAAGGACTTCGCCGCAGCCGACCAGATCCGCGATGACCTCAAGGCCCAGGGCATCGAGTTGATCGACAAACCCGGCGGCATCACCGAATGGCTGAGGAGCTGAACGCTCAGCAGACTTGGCCCAAGGTTGATTGGATCGCTCATGCGGCACCTCAGCACCGCCCTCGGTGGACTTGGCCTCTGCGCCGTCTTGGGTCTTCCGGGGCAGCCCCCTGCTTTGGCTGCAGAGCCAGCCGCAAGCGAAGCGCAAGCAATCAGCCGTTTCGTTGGGGTTTGGGCCCTCACTGACAGCCGCAACAACTTGTTCAATGTGCGGGTTTACGCCGATGGCAAGGCCGTCAGCACCGTCGGCACGGCAGGGGTCCCGAACGCCGGCTCGACGCAGCTGAGGGATGCGGAATTCCGGGAGTTAGGCCAGTGGAGCAGCTGGGGGAATGGCATCCGCGTCGACTACAGCGATGGCTGGAGCGACTGGATCTATGTCAGCCCCAGCGGCTTGAGCCACTCGGCCTGGAGCCCGGGCCAATCCCGCAGCGAACAACCCTCCAACTTCGGAACCGCGGTCAAGCTCCAGGGGGCAGCGGCGGATGCTGTGGGGGTCTACAGCTTCCCGCCGGCACAGCCAGGGCTCCCTCCCTACACGGCAGCGCTGCTCTCCAATGGCCTGGCTTTCAACAGCATTGACTCCCAATCGGGTGGCGTCTGGCACCTCAACGGCGACACCGTTGTGATCCAGTGGATTAGCGGCTGGCGTACGGACATGAGCTTGGCGCCGTCCAACCGCCTGGAGTTACGGCACTGGGCACCTGGCGCAAACCGCCAAGGTCCGCCAACGGCGGTGCGGCAGGCGCAAGTGATCGAGTAGTGAACCCTCAGTTCTTCGGAGCCTGCTGATCGCGCATCATTTTTTCGATCTTGCGGATCCGGGTGGCGGTGGTGCTCCAGACCTCCTTTTGAAAGCCCGGCTCACACTCCTCCACCAGCGTCTCGATCGGCTCGCCCCGCTCAAAGGCCTCCCACAGCTGACGCTCCAACTTCGCCCGCTCAATGAAGTTGAAGCGCTGGAGCCACTGGGGACCGATGGCCATAGGACGAGAAAAGCTGGGATCAGTTAAGCGCCAGAAGCGCTCCAGCTCTTGGCCAAGTCGATGATCGAGATCAGCAGACCCAAGCTGATGGCTGGCACGGAGATCCAACGCAGGGCCCAGCGCAGCAGCCGCACCAGCTCCGGCGACGACCCCGACTCGATCAGATCGCTGCGGAAGCGATCGGGCACCTGCCAGCCCAGCAGCAGGGCCATGAGCAGGCCACCGGCGATCAGGCAGACGCCACCGAAGAGGGCATCCATCCGCTCGAGCACCGCGACATCCAGGCAGGACGGCAAGCCGATGACGGCGATCAGCAACACCATCAGCCAGACCGCCCGGGAGCGGCTCCAGCCCAGGCGATCCATCAGCGAACTCACCGGGACCTCCAGCAGGGACACCGATGAGGTGATCGCGGCCACGTAGGCCAACAGGAAAAACACCGCGGCCACCACCCGGCCGCCGCCACCCAGGGAAGACAGCCCTGTCGGAAGGCTGATGAACAGGGTGCCCACGGTGCTGCCGCTCACCACATCCACCAGGCCAAAGCTGGCCACCAGCGGGAAGGTGATGCAGCCCGCCATCAGGCCGACGGCAGTGTCCATGCCCACCACAGCCACCGCTTCCCCAGGAATGGGGCTGCGGCGCTGGAGATAGGTCGAATAGGCCAAGATCGCTCCGATTCCGGTGCCGATCGAGAAGAAGGCCTGGGTGAAGGCGTTGCGAATCGTGGTCAGGTCCGTGAGCTTGCTTGTGTCCCAACGCAGCAAGAAGCCGCTGTAGCCCTGATGGGCCCCGGGCAAAAAGGCAGCCCAGATCACCAGGGCCAGCAGGAGGACGAACAGCAGCGGCATGGCCCAGCGGGTCAGACGCTCAATGCCGGCCTTGATGCCAGCGGCCACCACCAACCCGGTGAGGGCCAGGCTGATCAGGTGCCCCAACACCGCGTCCCCTCCGCTGCTGATGCCGGCAAAAAACCGTTCAGCCGCGGGGATATCGGCCGGGAGCGGAGCACTCAGGGCATGGACCAGGCTGCGGCCGGTCCAGCCCATCAAGACGGCGTAGTAGCTGAGGATCCCCACCGCGGCAGCCATGAACAGCCATCCCAGCGGGGCCCAGCGGCGCCCGCCGGCGGTGATCGGCGCCAGTAGGGGGGCATGGCCCGTGCTGCGCCCCAGGACCATCTCGGCCACCAAGACCGGCAGACAGACCACCGAGACGATCAAGAGGTACAGGAGCACAAACGCCGCGCCGCCCCCCTGGGAGGCGCGGTAGGCAAATCCCCAGAGGTTGCCCAGGCCAACGGCACTCCCCGCCGCGGCCAGAACAAAACCAAGGGAGGACCCCCACTGCTCGGGGGGATGACCGCGATCACCGGGGGCCATTCAAGGGACTGCAAGCAGCCCCCAGTTTCCCCGGCGCGGCAAGGGAGCGGCCTCAGCCCCCCATTTCCGCGGCTCCCATGCGCTGTTGAACCCGCTCAAGACCCAGCACCAGCAGCACCCCAAGGCCCATCAGCAACAGGGCCATTGCGAAGGCCGAACCGCTAGGGGGCGCCGCCAGGGCGTCCCGCAACACGATCAACTTGCCCTTCGCGTTGGTGGTGCTCTCCAGCACGGTGCGGAAGGGCCAGATCTTCCAGAGGGAACCGGCCATGAAGCCCATCAGCAGGGCGACGGTCTGGCCATGCCAGCGCTTCAGCAGCCAGCTCAGCAGACGCACAAACAGCAGCAGTCCCGTCGCACAGCCCAGGGCGAAGGGCACCAAGGTCGCCAGATCCAAGGCCTTCACCCCCTCCATCACGTGCTGGTACTGCCCCAGCACCAGCAGCAGAAAGGAGCCCGACACACCGGGAAGGATCATCGCCATGATTGCCACCGCACCGCTCCAGAAGATCGTGAAGGGGTCATGGGGCATGGTCACCGGAGTCCGGGTCACGAGGACCAACGCCGCCACCACACCGATCACCATCGCCACCAGGCCGGCGGCCCCCCAATGGGCATGACGGGCGATCAGCACGATCGAGCCCAGGATCAAGCCAAAGAAGAAGGCAAAGAGCAGAACCGGCTGGTTCACATAGAGCCAGGTGATCGGGCGCACCAGCACCAGAACTGAGCCGAGCAGACCGGCCAGCAGGGGCACCAAGAACCCCAAGTGCACCCGCGCGGCCGCTTCTGCCCAAGCACCGCGGCGCAGCAGGCCAAGAAGCTCGAAATCAAAGCCCGAGATGGCCTCCAGCAGGGTGCCGTAGATCCCCAGGATGAAGGCCATGGTGCCTCCGGAAACCCCCGGAACCACATCGGCAGCCCCCATGGCGAAGCCACATCCCAGGACGTAGGGCCAGCGCTGGGGCGCCGCCGGGTTCTGCTCGGCCATCGCGGATCAAAGGAGTGCCGGCAACGCTACGCGCCTGGAAATGGGAAACTGGCCGCAGACCCCTGGAGCTCCGCCGTGAAAGCCCTCTCCGTGCTCGGCTCCACTGGATCCATCGGCACCCAAACCCTGGAGATCGTCGAGGAGTTTCCCGATCGCTTCCGCGTGGTCGCCCTGACGGCCGGGAACAACCTCGATCTCCTGATCCGCCAGATTCAGAAGCACGCCCCTGAGGTGGTGGCCCTGGCGGATGAGGCCAAACTCCCCGCCCTACAAGAACGCCTCCAGGCCCTCGGCCCCGCTGAGCGGCCAGCCAAATTGCCGGAGTTGGTCGGTGGCTCCGACGGACTCTGCACGGCTGCGGCCTGGTCCAGCGCTGACCTCGTGGTCACCGGCATCGTCGGCTGCGCTGGCCTGCTGCCGACCTTGGCCGCGATCCGCGCCGGCAAGGACCTGGCCCTGGCCAACAAGGAGACCCTGATTGCGGCCGGTCCGGTGGTACTACCGGAACTGGCCAAGAGCGGCTCGCGCCTGCTGCCCGCCGACTCGGAGCACTCCGCCATCTTCCAGTGCCTGCAGGGCACGCCCTGGGCCGACACCGCACGCCTCTCCACGGGGGTTCCCACCCCAGGGCTGCGCCGGATTCAGCTGACCGCGAGCGGCGGTGCCTTCCGCGATTGGGACGCGGCTGATCTGCACAAGGCCACCGTGGCCGATGCCACCAGCCACCCCAACTGGAGCATGGGGCGCAAGATCACGGTCGATTCCGCCTCCTTGATGAACAAGGGCCTGGAGGTGATCGAGGCCCACTACCTCTTTGGCCTGGACTACGACCACATCGAGATCGTCATTCACCCGCAGTCGATCATCCACTCGATGGTGGAGCTGGCGGATTCCTCCGTGCTGGGGCAGCTGGGTTGGCCGGACATGAAGTTGCCGATCCTCTACTGCCTGAGCTGGCCGGAGCGCCTCGAGACCCCCTGGCGCCGCCTGGATCTGACGGAAGTGGGTCAACTGACCTTCCGCAAGCCCGATCCCGCCAAGTACCCCTGCATGGAGCTGGCCTATGCCGCCGGCAGAGCCGGTGGAACGATGCCCGCGGTGATGAACGCCGCCAACGAACAGGCCGTGGCCCTGTTCCTGGAGGAACGGATCCACTTCCTCGACATCCCGAAACTGATCGACGTGGTCTGCGATCGCCACAAGGCCGATCTCACGGCCCATCCCTCTCTGGACGATGTGCTGGTGGTCGACGCCTGGTCCCGGCAGGCGGTGCGTGAAGCTGCAGCCGTCTCTGCTTGACCCAGCCTTGACCCAGCCTTGATCCACCATCACCTGCTGCTTTGCGCCACCCCAGCCAAGGCGCTCTGCAGTCCTGATCCAGCGATCGGCATCGCGAGCTGGAATGCCCTCAAACGCCTGGTGCGGGAGTGGGGCCTGGAGAATCCAGCGCGCCCCGAAGGGATCGTGCTGCGCAGCAAGGCGGACTGCCTGCGCATCTGCGCCGAGGGGCCGGTGCTGCTGATCTGGCCCGAAGGAATCGTCTACGGCGGAGTCACTGCCGAGCGCATCGAGCGGATCCTGAAGGAGCACGTCATCGGCGGTACTCCCATCGAGGACTGGATCGTCAAACGGATGCCGTTTCAGCCCAGCAAACGCTGAAACCATCGGGCCGTGAGCTGATCGGTCCAGCAGCCACCGCGGCCGTGGAAGCCGTTGTGTCCACCCTTGGCCGTCAGCAGCACCTGGAAGCGCTCGTCCTGGATCGCTTCGAGTGTGCGGGTGGGCTCCACGGGCACCCAGGGATCATCCTCGGCATGGATGAGCAAGGTGGGCGGCAGCTGGCTTCTGTAGCGGGCCTCCTGCAGGCGCCAGAGGGGACTGGCCTGGCGGTAGTAGTCATCCACCGAGGCATAGCTCCAACGGGGAGCCGTAATCGCCGCATCGAAGGCGCGGATGCTCGGCAGGGGTCCCTCGAGGGCTTGCCGTTCGGTGGCCGTGACCCCGAAGGGGTCGGCCAGGGTCTGGGCCGCCAGCCGCTTCAAGAGCCAGTGCTGGTAGATGCGGTTGCGGGGCCGTTCGATCTGGCGCGAGCAGCTCTCGAGATCCACCGGAGAGCTGATGGTGACCAGCCCATCCAGCAGTGGCGCCTGGGGATCAAGACCTGCCGTCCGGCGCTCCACTGACGTGGAGGTCAGGGCATTGAGCAGCTTGGTCCCGCCCAGCGAAATCCCCATCCCCAAGAGAGGGCGGCCGGCGGCCAAGGTCCGGGCCTGCCGCAACACCGGCAGCAGATCGCGATTGCTATTGGCCGCATAGGTGCCACGGGCCAGGGTCCGTCCAGAGCCTGCACCCCGCATGTTTAGGCGAAGCACGGCAAAGCCGGAGCGCTGGAGGGTGTCCCCCATTCGCCTGAGCCCGCCGCGCTCACTGGATCCGCCCAGGCCATGCATCAACAGCACCAACCCCAGGGGCTCCCCTGTCAGGGGGGCGTCCCATTTGCCCAGCAGTTGGTCGCCATTGCCCACATCAAAGGGCAGGGGGTGGCCTCGATCCGCGGGCAGATCGATCGGGCGGAAGCTGTCCCTGAGGGTTTGCAGATCACCGTTCCACCAGGGAAAGCGAGGCTGAAAGGGAGGCTCACCGTCCATGAAAAAGGGGCCCGGAGGACCCCCGATGCTGATCGATTGTGAGGACCGGATCAAGCGGCCTTACCGACGCCCTGGCTACGCAGTTCAGCGCAGAGACCTTGCAGCACTGCCTTGGCATCGCCGAAGACCATGGCGGTTTGGGGCAGCTCGAAGAGGGCGTTCTTGATGCCGGCATAACCGGCGCCCATGCTGCGCTTGACCACGAACACCTGACGGGCCCCGTCCACCTCGAGAACGGGCATGCCGTAGAGGGGGCTATTGGGGTCGTTCTTGGCGTCGGGATTCACCACATCATTCGCGCCCAAGACGATGACCACGTCGGTGCGGGGGAACTCGGGGTTGATGGTGTCCATCTCGAGCAGCTGCTCGTAGGGGACATCGGCTTCCGCCAGGAGCACGTTCATGTGACCCGGCATGCGGCCGGCCACCGGGTGAATGGCGTAGCTGACTTCGGAGCCATTGGCTTCGAGCATCTTCGCCAGCTCACGCAGGGCGTGCTGGGCCTGGGCCACCGCGAGGCCGTAGCCAGGAACGAAGACCACGCGCTCAGCGCTCTCGAGGGCCATGGCGCATTCCTCGGGGCTGCAGCTGACGATCCGGCTGTAGCCGGCTTCATCGCCACCACCGCCAACGGGGGCACTGCCACCGAGGGCACCACCAAAGAGGACGCTCACCAGGGAGCGGTTCATGCCGGTGCACATCACCTGGGTGAGGATCAGGCCAGCGGCACCAACCATGGCGCCGGCCACGATCAGCAGTTGGCTACCCACCACGAAACCAGCGGCAGCGGCAGCCACGCCGGAATAGGAGTTCAGCAGCGAGATCACGACGGGCATGTCGGCGCCGCCGATGGGCAGGGTCACGCCAATGCCCAGCAGGCTGGAGGCCACAACCAGCAGCCAGAGGGAGGAACCAGCGGGGTCACCGGGGAGGGCGAAGGCACCCACCAGGGCCGCAACGGCGATGGCGATATTCACGCCATGGCGCACCTGGCTTTGGGTCCAGCCGGGGGTATCGATCCAACCCTGCAGCTTGCCCATCGCCACGATGGAGCCGCTGAAGGTGATCGAACCGACGAAGACAGAGATCACGATGGACACCAGGGCCACCATGTCCGACTCAGCGGAGTTGTAGAGGGCCACGGCAATGGCCACCAGCAGGGAGGCCATGCCACCGCAGCCGTTAAAGAGGGCGACGGTCTCCGGCATGGAGGTCATCGGCACCCGGCGAGCGGTGAGCAGACCCAGCAGACCGCCGGCAGCCGTGCCGACTGCGATCCAAAGCCACGCCACCGGTGCGGGCTGCAGCTGAATCAACAGACCCACCACTGCCAAGCCCATGGCCAGGGCAGCCAGGCCGTTGGCGGAGCGGGCGGAACGAACCTTGGAGAGGCCCTTGAGGCCCAGGGCCAGCAGCAGGACTGCCAGCAGGTCAATCAGATAACCAAACAGCGCGAGGCCACTCATCGGCGTGCTCCTGACTTCTTGCGGCTGAACATGGCGAGCATGCGGTCGGTCACTAGGAAGCCCCCGATCACGTTGAACAGGGCAAAGCCCAGGGAGACCGCGCCGAGGATCAGCATCCCGGGATTGCCCTGGGCCTGAGCGATCAGGGTCAGGGAGGCCAGCACGGTGATGCCACTGATGGCGTTGGCACCGCTCATCAGGGGGGTGTGCAGGGTGGGGGGCACCTTGCCAATCAGTTCCAGACCCAGGAGGCTGCCGAGCAGCAGCACCCACAGGGCTTCATTCAGGCTGCTCATGCAGCACCTCCGGCAGATTCAGGGGCGTTGTGGCTGAACAGGCAGCCAGAGACGATCTCATCGTCGAGATCGAGATTCACCGAGGAAGCCCCCTCGGCGGTGGTGTTGAGCAACAGCTCCAACAGAGCGGCGATGTTGCGGGAATAGAGGGCGCTGGCGTGGTTGGCCACGCTGCAGGGCAGCCCGTCACCGGCGACCAGTTGAACGCCGTGACGGAAGACGGTCTGACCAGGCACCGTGCCTTCGCAGTTGCCGCCCTGAGCGACTGCCAGGTCAACCACAACACTGCCGGGGCGCATGTGTTGCAGCATCGCGTCGTCGATCAGACGCGGGGCCTTCTTGCCCGGCACCTGGGCGGTACAGATCACCATGTCAGCCAGGGCCAGCTGCTCGGTGAGTTGACGGCGCTGCTCAGCCAAGAACGCCTCAGTGGCCTGCTTGGCGTAGCCACCCGATTCACCGGGCTTTTGATCCAATTCAGGGGGATCGATGAAGCGGCCACCCAGGGACTCCACCTGCTCCTTGGCGGCGGGGCGCACGTCACTGACGTAGGCCACAGCGCCGAGTCGACGGGCCGTCGCCAGGGCCTGGAGGCCGGCCACACCGGCGCCCAAGATCAGCGCCCGAGCCGGCTGAATCGTGCCGGCGGCGGTCATCAGCATCGGTACGTAGCGATCCAGCGCTGCCGAAGCGAGCAGAACCGCTTTGTAGCCAGCGATATTGGCCTGGGAGGAGAGCACATCCATGCTCTGGGCCCGGCTAATCCGAGGCAGCAGCTCCAGGGCCAGTGCGGTCACCCGACCGGCCTCAAAGCGCTGCTTCAGGGCGTCGTTGCCGTGGGGCTCCAGTAGGCCAAGGAGCAGAGCGCCGGGCTTCAGCGAAGCAAGTTCGGAGCGCTGCTGGGCCAGATCTGAGCCCTGGACAGCGAGGACCACGTCGGCTTGGGACCACTGCTCAGTACTGGGGTCCACCAGTGCAGCACCGGCGTCCGCATAGGACGCGTCGTCGTAACCACTGGCCTGACCAGCGCCGCGCTCGATGGCAAAGGTGCAGCCGCGTGCCGCCAGACGGCGCACGGTTTCGGGAGTGGCCGCAACCCTGGTTTCACCAGGTCGGCACTCCCTTGGCACTAAAACACGAATCAATGTCTCGACCCTGGGTTGAGGCAGATTCGCATACGGCCGGAAGCGTTCTCAAGCCAACCAGCTGGCAAGCGCAGGGGGTTCAGACGCGGGAGAGTCCGGGACCGCACTCGTGATCTCAACAATGCGTCCGACGCTGGCCGGAGCCTCCAAGGCATCCAGGCAAACCCGGGCCACCAAGCGGCGCGGAAGACTGCCGTCCTGCTGTTGATCCGCGCCGGAGAAACGCAGGTGCTGAGCGGCGAGGTCCTCCTCGGCTTCCTTCAGGCCACCGGGACGAACGATCGTGACGTCCAGCCCGCTCTGCTCGAGCCACTGCTCACCCAGACGCTTCCAGACCAGGATCAGCCCAAAAAGGTTGAGGGGGTGCAGCCATCGACCCGCACAGAGCGAACTGACGAGCACCACGCGCTTGAGCCCCACGCTGCGGCAAGCCTCAAGCTGCTGACGCACCCCTAGGGCGTCCACTTTGAGGGGACCCAGCAAATCGATGCTGGGACGGGCACCTGTAGCGATGACCAGGGCGTCGCAGCCGCGCAGGGCCTCCTGCAGGGCTGCGCCATCACTCAAGTGGAGGCGATGGATCTCGGCTCCCTCTAAACCCGGCGGAAGACTCGAGTCAGGTCGGACGATCGCTCGAACCTCGGAACCACGGGCTAGGGCTTCGGCGACGACTCTCCAACCGGTTTTGCCGGAGGCGCCAGTGACCGCCACACGCATGGTCTCAGAACAGAGGCAGGAGCTCCTGTTCTAAGCAGCGGGCGTGGGGACTGGAGCCCTGCCGGCGCAGCATGCGGGCCCGAAGGATCATGGGATCGAGATCGCACTCCAAACTCAGCGCCAGCTCGAAGCGCTGCCGGAGCTCATCGGTGCTCAGCGAAAACAAAGAACGCTCATCCATGGGCAACAGGGGCAAAGCCCGGGAGCGGGTGATGGCCGGAAGTTAGTGCCTCCAGCGCCGATGCGAATAGGTAGAAGTGCCCAACTTTTTTGGCCGAATCCCCACACAATGGCGGCATGCCATCGCTGTCGTTTGATCTGCGCGTCCCCAAGCGCGCTCCTGCCGCTGCGGAGGAGTCCGCAGCAGTGGAGCCGCGGCCGCTCAGCAACCTGCAGCCGCGGCAGTGGCAAATCCAGCTGATCCAACTGCTGCGGCGCCGACTGGAAACCCGTCAGGGCAGTGACGTCCTGATCAACGCCGGGCCTGGGGCCGGCAAAACCCTGGGGGCCCTGCTGAGCTTCGAGCGGCTGCTCCGGGAAGGCCGGCTTGCTCGCTTTTTGGTGTTCTGCCATCGGAGCTCCATCGCCGCCCAGTGGATCTCCTCGGCGGAGCGCCTCAACCTGAAGCTCAAGGACTGGCAACCAGAACTCAGCGCCAGCGATCTTGCGGACAGCGATGGCCTGCTGATCACCTATCAGGCTGCTGGGCGCAACCTGAAGTCCCTCGAGCAGGAACTCCAGCACTGGGACTGGGGTTCCTGGCTGGCCATTGCCGATGAGGTGCACCACCTGGGGGTTGACCCGGAGGAACCGGAGGCGACGGCCTGGGGCCACGCCTTTAGCCGCCTGAGCCAAAGCGCTCAGCTACGGCTGGGGCTCACCGGGACACCGTTTCGCGCCGACAACCTCGGCTTCTGCGCAGCCCGGCGGATTCAGGTCCATGACGGCCAGGAATGGGTCGAGCAGATTGCTCCCGACCTCAGCGTCGAGCCCCGGGAATTGATCCAAGCCGGTGATGTCCGCCCCCTGGAATTCCGCTTCCAGGACGGCTGGGTGGACCATGGCCGTCGGGGGGAAGTGGGGGACACCGAGCGCTCACCGCTCTCCCAGGAAGAGCGGGAAAGCTGGCGGGCGCGGAACCTACGGCGGGCCATCCGCCTGGGGGACAGCAGCAGCATTGCTTTACGTCTTCTGCTGAATGCCCGCAAACGGCTCGAGGCGGTGCGGCGGGAGCACCCGGAAGCTGGCGGCCTGGTGGTGGCCCGTGACATCGCCCATGCCCGCAGAATTTGTGGGCTGCTGGAGGAGGAGGGGGACCGGGTTCAGCTGGTGCACTCCCAAGACCCTGAGGCGCCCGAGCGAATGGAGCGCTTCAAAGCCGGGGACTCCGACTGGCTGGTCAGCATTGACATGTGCGCCGAGGGGTTCGACGCCCCCAGGCTGCGGGTGGTGGCCTATCTGACCACCGTTGTGACCCGCACGCGCTTCGTGCAGGCCATCACGAGGGCTGTGCGAATGAACGGTGAGCGCGCCCTCGCCGAAACCGTCCCCAGGCACCCGTCCTACGTCTTCGCACCGGCTGATCCGCTGCTGATGCAGTACGCCCGCACCTGGTCCCTCAGCGAGCCCTACATCCTTCGACCCAAGAACAACGAGACTGTTGAAGAAGCAAGTGGCCAAAGCCGAGGCGCCAGCCTGCCGCTGCAGGCCGTGGAGGATGGAGCCGGAGGGGTAATTCGCGTGCGTGGCCCACGCCTACCCGACTTCTTGATGCATCAATGACTACATCGAATATGCAGCAATTAATGCGACGTTGTGCGTACTAACCACTGGAGGCGGCACCTGAGCTGTCAACGTGGTCTCAACCGCAAGGGGAACCATGCACGGTTCAATCCAACGGCGGATCACCGTCGCAACAAATTGGGCGGTCACTCGCATTGCTTGCTTGGATGATCGCGAGCTCTACGAAGACAGCTACGCCCTGACAGAGGAGTTCCGGGAATGGATCCTCTGCTCTGACGACCAACCCGAACTCCTTCAGGACCAAGTTTTGATGGTCCCCAACTTCGAGAAGTTCCCAGAGAGCGAAACCAGCAGCGAATCCGACGGCCTGCTTGAAATCTAAAGAGAATCTTTAGAGCAATCTCTTTATTTGCTCTGCTCAATGGGTTCTGCGGGCAGCCACCCGGGCTGCAAACCCAACCCAGCCGCGATCGATCCCTAAACTAAAGCGAAGTCATTCCGCCTTAGGTCATGGCCGCTGGTGCACCCGGATCGGTTGAAAACCTTGTCATCGTGGGGTCAGGTCCGGCGGGATACACCGCGGCCATCTATGCCGCACGCGCCAATCTGAGCCCAGTGCTGATCACGGGTTTCCAGGATGGGGGCATCCCTGGCGGTCAGCTCATGACCACCACGCATGTCGAGAACTTTCCTGGCTTCCCCGACGGGATCCTCGGGCCAGAACTCATGGATCGGATCAAGGCCCAAGCCGTGCGCTGGGGCAGCCGACTGGTGGAAGCTGATGCCGATTCGATTGACCTCTCCCAGCGCCCTTTCCGGATTCAGGCGGACGGCCGGACGATCCAGACCCACGCCGTCATCCTGGCCACGGGTGCCAGTGCCAATCGTCTCGGCCTGCCCAGCGAGCAGCGCTTTTGGAACGCTGGCATCAGCGCCTGCGCCATCTGCGATGGCGCGACACCGCAATTCCGCGATGTGGAACTGGCAGTCGTCGGAGGCGGCGACTCCGCCTGCGAGGAAGCGGTCTATCTGACCAAATACGCCAGCCGCGTTCATCTGATCGTTCGCAGCGACAAGCTTCGGGCCAGCAAGGCCATGGCCGATCGCGTGCTGGCCAATACCAAGGTCCAGGTCCACTGGAACCGGCAACTGGCGGACTGCAGCGGTGGCGACTGGCTCGAATCCATCCAGCTCAAGGACACCAACGGCGGCCCGAGCGAGGACCTGCCCGTGCGCGGGTTGTTCTATGCCATCGGCCACACCCCCAACACCCGCCTGGTCCGCGAGCAGCTCAGCACCGACAGCAAGGGCTACCTGATCACCCAGCCTGGTCGTCCCGAAACCAGTCTTGAGGGGGTCTATGCCGCCGGGGACGTCGCTGATGCGGAATGGCGCCAGGGGATCACGGCCGCCGGAAGTGGCTGCCAGGCCGCTCTGGCGGCAGAGCGCTGGCTGACGGAGAAGGATCTCGCGGTCACCGTTAGCCATGACCCTGTCGATCCAGCCGAGGTCGGCGAAACCAAGCGCACCGCGGTCAGCGACGAAGCCAACTACAGCGCTGATGCCCTCTGGCAGAAGGGAAGTTTCGCCCTGAGGAAGCTTTACCACGACAGCACCAAGCCCCTGGTCGTCGTCTACACCTCACCCACCTGCGGCCCCTGCCACGTGCTCAAGCCTCAGCTCAAGCGGGTTCTCGATGAACTGGGGGGACAGGCCCAGGGCATCGAGATCGACATCGAGACGGAGCAGGAGATCGCCCAGCAGGCCGGCGTCAGCGGTACGCCCACCGTTCAGGTCTTCCTAAACAAGGAGCTCAAGCAGCAGTTCCGTGGGGTCAAGCAGCGCAGTGAATTCAAGGCGGCGATCGAAAGCCTGCTCTGAGTAACCCCAACAACAAAAAACCCTGGGCACAGGCCCAGGGTTTCGAGATTGATGGATTAACGACGGCGGGGACCACCAGGACGGTTGCCACCTGGACGGGGACCGGCGTTGGCGTTGCGTTCGCGGTAGGTGATGCGACCGCGGCTCAGGTCGTAGGGGCTGATCTCAACCAGCACCTTGTCGCCAGCCAGCAATTTGATGCGGAACTTGGTCAGCTTGCCGGCGGCGCGGCAGAGGCATTGGTGGCCAGCGGGCTGCTCGAGGGTGACCAGGTAGAACCCGTTGCCCTGTTCCTTCTCGATGACGCCGGAGGTCTCAATCATGCGCTGCTGCTAGTGGCCAACCCAGGTGCTCTCCGTAGCTTAGTTGTCGCTAGGGTCAGCCCTCACAATTGTTGTGGCAGCCGGCATGGTTCTCCCCCCTCTTTCGATGGATCTGGGATTGCTCCTGATCTCGATTGGGGTTGTGAACCTCTGGAAGGCTCGCCAGGCTTCCTGAGCTGAAAACAGCGCAGCTTCTGACCACACTCCTTTTTCACAAGCCCTTCGGCGTCCTCAGTCAGTTCACACCTGAGGACGGCAGCAGATGGGGATGCCTGGCGGATCACATCGAGGTCCCCGGGGTCTATGCGGCTGGGCGGCTGGATGCCGACAGCGAGGGGCTGCTGCTGCTCACCAGCAACGGGCGACTGCAACAGAGGCTCACCGATCCGGCCTGGGGTCACTGGCGCCGCTACTGGAGCCAAGTGGAGGGACTCCTCAGCGACGAAGCACTCGCAGCCCTGCGCTCAGGGCTGGTCATTCAGGGCAAACGCACCCTCCCGGCCCAAGCCCGAGCACTCCAGGACCCCGGCTGGCCCGAGCGGGACCCGCCTATACGCGTCCGTCAAAACATCCCCACGAGCTGGCTGGAGCTGGAGCTGCGGGAGGGGCGAAACCGCCAGGTGCGGCGGATGACCGCTGCGGTGGGGCTTCCCACCCTGCGGCTGCTGCGGGTGGCGATCGACCTGATGGATGGAGGCCCACCGCTCAGCCTGAAGGGGTTAGCCCCAGGCGAATGGAGATCCGTGAATGAGGGCGAGGAGCAACGCCTTCAATCCCTGCTGCAGTCAGGCCGGGGAGGCCGCGCCGGTGGCGGGAAGTCGGGCCGCGCTGGCGGAGGAGGAAAGGGAGGCGTCGCCAAAGCCAAATTCCGGAGATAAGACAGGGGAAACGCGCGCTATTCCCAATGGACTACGCCGTCCCCCTACTGGTTGCGGGCATTGTGATCGCCCTCGCTCTTTACGGAGTGCGAGAGTTGATCCGTGAGGTCGCTGTGGTTCTACAAGGCACAGCCCAGCACAAGGGCCATGCCGGGAGCAGCTAAGCATTGAGAAGCGCCGGAGATCTGCTTCGAACAGCAGCGGTCTTGAGTTTCTGGGCCCTGCTGATCGTCACCGCGATTCTCTCCTCACAACTGCGGCTCCAGCGCTCCCGGAACACCATCGATTTTTGCGACGAGGACAGCCTGGGTAAGGTCTGCGCCTTTCACGCGGTGCTCAAGGACTGAAAGCCGTGAAACAGCTACCTGGCCGCCAACGTCCTCGCTGGATCACCGTTCTGCTGCAGGGCCTTGCGGCGGTGGTCGCCACCATCTGGCTCGCCAGTCTGCTGCCCTATCTGCTGCTCATGGCCCTGGTGGTCAGCCTGATGCTGATCCCCACCCTCAGGCGGCTGCGCAAGGAAGCGGAGCGGACGGCAGCGTCCCAGCCAAGCAATCCATTCCAGGGGACACCGCTTGAGCCCTTCTTCGCAAACCTCTACCGCCAGGCCGCCCCACGGCCAATGGTGGATGTCACCCCGCCCCACCGGAAATTGATTCGGGCCTTCTGGTTGTGGCGCCAGCAGCGCTAGATCCGTTCGCGGTGCTTGGTGCGTAGCCGCTCGGTAACCAGAACCCCCTTGGTCCCGAAATCAAGGCCATCCACCAAGGCCACCTCCGCCTCAATCCCCTCCGCCCTGAGCTGCTCAATCAACCCCTTCATCACCTGCTCCTCCACCAATTTCTGGTCGAGGCGGTCGGGCGTTAGAGCTTCAAAGAAGCGATTGGTTTTGGCCGCGACCACGTTGGAGGCGTTCGTGATTTTCAAAACCAGCATTCGCCGGAATCAGGGCGGAACCCGGTAGTCCTAGTCGCTTCATCCAGGCTCCGCAATCGCTACGGTCTGCCAAAGGGGGAGATTGGGCGATGGGGGAATCTGAGCAGTTCGTCAAAAACCTCATTGGCGATGTACGTCAGCTGCTGCGAGCCCCAGCCACCTTGGTCAAAGCTGAACGGGAATGGTCCCTCTCGACCATCTGCGCGGTGATTGATGCCCGCAACGCGGCCCCTCAAGTCGTCACCACCCATGTGGGCACGATCAATTCGGTGCTTGTCGCCAGTAGCGCCCTCGATAGCCCCTTGCTTCAGGCCTTTCTGAAGCGTGCCCGAGAGAGTGACCCCGAGCATGCGTTATCGGAGTTCCTCGATAGTTCGGATGCGGAGGCCTTCACCGAGATCTACGAGCGCTACAGAGAAGAACGCGAAGAAAAAGGCCATGCAGTTTGGTCCGTGGGCGATTCTGCGGCCTTTGTGGCGAAATCTCGGGAAGCCTGGAACGACCGTGAATTGGCCTGTGTTGCCGTCACCCCAGGACCCACGGCTAAAACCCACGGAGTATTGACCTTCTCACTCCCCCTGGACTGGCTGTCCTAATCGGGCAGTCCGGTCTGTTGCTCAACAACCCACTTCGTCGCTGCTTTCTGGGTCTGCCAAGCCTGCATCAATTGCTTGGCCAAGCTGCGGAGCTGATCAGGATCCGTTGTGGCATCGAGAGCGCGATTGAACCGCTCAATCTCAAACTGTTGACCAACCGTGAGTTCAATCGAGTTGGACATTGCGCCTTCAACCGATCACTGATGGAAAGGTATCGGCTTGAACCAGGCACGACGTAACTAGAGCTACCAGGTGGCGCGATTGTCAGTGTTTCACGTTGTAATCAGAGCCACGCAGGCGCAGCAGCAGGATTGATAGTGAACGGGTTGCAGATTCACTCACATGCAGCTGAGTTGGAGCCAACACCTCGAAGCGGCCCGGCTGATTGAACGCTGCAGCACGAAAGATTGCGGCACGGCCCTCGCCCTAATGGGCATCGCCCTTCTCGTCCTCAGCGAAGACCTGGCTCGAGCCTGCGAGCAGGAACAGCGAGCCGTCCTGCTCTGACTTGCTCCAGGACGGCCTCCACTAGGCGCTCTGGAGATCGCAGTGATCATCGGCATGGAGCTCCTCGTCTGCCGCGAGCAGTAGCTCCATCAAGTTGGCGAAGTCATGCTCGGAGAGCTCACCTGTGGGCTGCCATTTCAAGCAGGTCCGGCGCTCGCAGCTTCCTGACTCTGGGTGCCTGTGATCAGCCATGGTCTCCTCCTCTGGCTGTGGCTCTTTTCCTACGACAGGTGAAAAGAAGCCGTCCAGAGCAGAAATACCCGGCCTTACACAAGCATTAAGACCCAGTCAAGGTTCCCGCGAGTAATGCTGGAGTGGTTGAAGCTGCAGAGCCAATCGATGGAACAACGCGTTCCCAGCAGCGCAGACCAGGGAGACGCCGCCGCCGCCGCCGATCGGGACTGGGAGGTCCACAACCCCCGTGTCTCAACAGAGCAACTCAACGCACTGCGCCAAAAGGAGAAGCTGGTGGCCCGTCGCCTGCGTCAGCAACAAGAGAAGGATCTTGCCGCCTAGGGAGCCTCCCAAGTCCCATTGCCCCCATTTGGGGAATAGCCACGGCAGTGACCAGAGCAAGAGCCTTGAGGGACCGTGAGGCGAATCACGATGCTCCGCTCTTCCTTTACAGACCCTCCGCGCAAGATGCACTACGGGGACATGCTCAGCAGTTGCCGTGGTTGCCGAGAATTTGTTCCCGAAGGACTGTTCTGTACTGCCTGGAACAGCGTGATTCTGCCGCAATCGACGCTCTGGCGTGGTTGCCCGCACAAACGCGCCGCCTAACTCGAGCCAGCGAGGCCGCACAGTGATGGCTTCAACCCTTTGCTTTCGCCCGGGGCAGCATCAGACAAACCCCGGAGATGATCAGCACCAGCGTGAGCAAGCCGAGGAGCACGGAGTAATAGGGCTGGAGGTTGAGCGGGCCGAAGCGCCCGGAATGAATCTTGAGTAGCCAGAACGCATCGACCCCCTGCTCCAACAAGCCGCTATAGATCGACCCGGACAACGCCGTCAGCAACAGGGGAAAGGCCGCGATGGGCACCAGCAGCCGGTGAATCTTGCGAGCCTTCATTGCCTGCGCTGGGCACGATGCAGATCAGCCTCATCCAGGCAAGGCATCCAAGCCCCTTTGTTCTGATGCGCACCTTGGCAACGCAATTGGGAGGCTTGCTCCAATGCAGCCTGTTTCGTGGCGTAGATCCCTTTGCTATGCGCCCATACCAGAGCTGGGGCAATCACCACAGAGACCGCGATAGACAGGCATGCTTGGGGCAGCATCAACCTTGAGCCTTGAGCGAGAACAACGGGTCGAACTGACGATATTCAGGCTTATTCAAGCCTTCATGCTTGAGCATCTGACGCAGACGATTGATCTCGTGTCTTTGGCTAAGAATGATCTGCTGGGACAGCCGCTGAATTGCCGTTGTTTTTGATTTTTTCAGGGCGTCATGGGCCATCTGTAAGGCCCCACCGTGATGCATCAACATTCCTTCGAGGAACCAGACCACTCTGTTGGCCTCAGTGGGCTTGGTGCCCATCATCTGCATCCCTTGAATTTGTTCAGCTGTCATGCGCGGCAGCTCAGCGACATCATCTGGATTGACACCAGAGCGCCAGGCCACCGGATAAATCGGCGCCTCGGGATACCACTCTTTGCGCCATTGCCGCATGGCTTTGATCTCCCGCGCCTGCTCATACCAAATGTCATTGGCCAACGCACCAATGCCCGGCTCGCCCACATTGAAGAGCTCTTCACTCATGCGCAATGCACCGGTGTGGTGCTGAACCATGGCGTCCAGCCAGCGCAGGTCATAGGTCGCACCAGCGGGACCCAAGTCATCACCGTGGGCATGAGCAGCGCCTGGCTTAGGAGCTGCACCACCAGCTGGCATCTCGTGGTGATGGTGATGGTGATGGTGATGGTGATGGTGATGCTCCTGCGCCAATGCGGGAGCCAGGCACAACACAGACGACGCGGCAGCGGCAATCAAACGGCGCATGGGAAGCGGGTGGAGCTCCGCATCGTTCTAACCCTCGGCAGCCCCGATGCGAGACACTGCTGCCATGGGGAATGACGGCGGCATCCAGGCTCTTGTGGAGAGCGTGCGCGACGAGCTGGCGGACATCGCGCGCAAAGCCGAAGCTCACGCGAGCTGGTCCCTAGCGCTGCCCGTAGCGGTTATTGATGCCCGCAAGCTGCCCACCCGGGTGCACGAGACGGCAATCGGCACGATCGGATCGGTACTGCGCATCTCCCGGACCGTGGACCACCCCCTCATCCAACAGCTCTTTGTGCTCCATGAAGAGGTCGGACCAGAGAACGCGCTTCAGCTCCTCCTCAATGGAGAGGACGGAGAGGAATTCGCCGAGCTCTGGGTCGAATACCGGGAAGAGGCGAAAGGTGAACTGGTCTGGGGGGCAAACGACGCAGCGGCCTTTGTGACCAAGAGCAAGGCCTGCCATGACGACGGAGAACTCGCTCTGGTGGCCCTGGTGCCAGGACACCTTTATTCCTGCGGCGTGCCGATCAGAGCTCTGACGATCTAGCCCAGAGCGTCCTTCAGCTCACGCACCACCTGCCGCAACTGCATGGCTCCCTAGCTGGTGGTTATTCCGGTGGGCACAAGGATCAACAAATTGGAAGTGGTTGGTCCCTGCCGCAAGGCTCTAGATCGAAATACCGGTCGCAGCAGCAAGAGGGAGATCCAATGCATGTGCGTCGTCTGCGGCACCGTTGGGTGGTGGCAGAAAAGCAACTTTGGAGCTGGCCAAGCCAACTGCAACTGTCACCGTGAGGTTCAGCGAGGTCTGTCCAATACCCGTGTTGGAATCCTCTGGACCAGGGCCCGCAAACGTGCGCGGGAGCAGCAGATTCCTTTCGACATTGACCACTCAGACATCGAGATTCCTGAGGTCTGTCCGGTCCTAGGGATCAAGTTGGAACACGCCACGGCGGAGAGCCAACAGGTTGAAAGCTGATGCCAAGACAGAGGAGATCGAGCTGCTTCTGAATTGGATGAAGTCACACTCGGAATTTGGAGCAAAGTGATGGCCCCCACACCTGAAGGGACTGCCAAGAGAGAACAGACCTTCCGTCGCCAGTCGATGGAGGCCAGAGCTGCTGCTGCGGGTCTCAGGCAAGAAATTCGATCAGGTCACCGTCCATAAGAACGAGATGCCTGGCGCATACAACTGAGCCGAAACCAGTCAGTCGCTCCTAGTCTGGACTCATCTCAAGAAGGAGGCCCCGTGGCCACCTGTCATCTGCCGGCACCCGGGGTTGAGAATCCCTCGGCGTTGGCGTTTCATCAGCTCAAAGAGATGTTGCAGGCCGATTCCGCCTTTGCCCAGGCCCTGCGAGCCACAGAGTCAACGGAAGCGGCGGCAAGGTTGGCTGCAGAGCACGGCGTTCAGGTGTCGCCCGAGGCGCTTTGGCGTCATCGCGGCACCCAGGAGGCTGGCGGCCTGCCCACCTGGCGCGGCTGAGGAGTTTGAACTGAAGCAAATTCTCCCGATTCGGGGGGATCGCTCAAGCTCATGGAGGCAATGCGGAGATGTCCTGTGCGATCTCTATTTCTCGCTGTGCACAGCGGATTGCCTATGGAGTGACAGACCCGCTGACCACTGCTAGGTGGCGGGGAGTGTTGAGACCGTGGCGACTGCGTCAGGCATCGCCCCTACAAGGACTACGAGTAGACCTTGGCGATTAGCGGACCAGCTTCTTCGTCAGACAGAAGTGGAGTCACCTCCCAATCCAGGCACTCAGCCCACTCAGCCGCATGCTCGTAGCAGGCAGATGCGTCGTCCGCCTCAACAAGAATCCAACCTTCTACCGAGCCAGGTGCGTGGAAGCGTTTCCAGGACTTGCACTCGGGGAAAGGGGCACATGTCGCAATGAACTTTTTGGCGGCAATTTCGTGATAGCCGGTCTTGAAAGACCAGTGCATCAAAAAGGTCATGGAGAAGTTCCTGACGCATGCACACTGACCGCAACGAAGCAAATACGTGCGTATCAACCGAAACTAACCAGCGTTTGGCATGGGCCAAGACAGCTTTCCAGCTCAGATCTCGCAGCAGGGAGCTGTTGAAGTGAAGGACCTCCGTCACGGAGATGGAGCAGTCACTCCTCAGCAATGTCGGCACATTGGCGAGGGCGAACTAACCGCAGAAATCTTTTGCGTTGCCCACTGTCCTGCGGACTCGGCTCTAGTTCATCTCGATCAACATGCCAGCCAGCGACGAGTCGCTCATCTACTTCTTCGATGTCCATGGTCAGGATGGACTCCTCAGAAACTCCTGGTCTTGAGCCAGCTGCATCATGCGCAGGGTCTCGTAATCAGTGGTGCACTCAGCACAGGTGCATGGAACACCGTGCAGATCCCAGCGGTCCAGCATGTAGCCAGTCAGCTCGGCTTGGTCTCTGTGGAACTTGGTCACAGCGAGGTGACGAAGGTCAGGTAAACGCTCTCGTGGATCAGATCGAGAAGCAGTAGTGAAAACCGCCCATGTCCTGGAGAACACACTTTTTTTGGTAGCCATTGCTCCCCGACCGCTTTATTTCTGCCAGTTTCAAGCTGAAGGAGAAGTTTTTCGGAAACTTGTTGTTGTGACGCAGGAAAGTGCTTAAGAAGAGAACTGATTCAACTTGCCAGAGGCCATGCACGGGTTTGACATAACCGCCCATACCCCTAGCGGCGAGAAGCGCATTCATTTTGTGGCTATCAACGAAGCGGTTGCCTTGGGCCTTGCGAAGCGATCCTTCGGCGATTATCCCCTCACGATTCGCAAGTACTACGGACCGACCCGCAGACAGCGGGAAGCAATATTTGTCCAGGACTAGCGTAACGCCCAGCGGACGGAGAAGAGGCTGCTGCAATCCTGCTCCAGTACAAAAAAGTGCCCCGGTAAGCGATGGCTTGACGGCGAGAAACGCCTCAATCTCGGCATGCCACTTAAATTTGCGGGAATGTACGTGTTTATGCGAACTGAACGCATCTCGTGTCGCATCAACCTGCCGGGGATTGCCTCTCTTCATCAAAAGCGAAGGTTTTTCATAGGAAGCCGACCTGCCCAGGCGCAAAAAGCATCTATTTTTAGTGCCAGATCGCTTGGCACGAGTGCAAGTGGGGCTCCGGCCTCCGGAACCACAGGCAGCTCATAACGCCGGCAGCGTGGTTCCGATAACTGTTCCTACAGCAATCGTCCCCATCACAAGCAACAGCAGCCAGTTCACAGCTCAGGCCGCTTTGTCATTTGCATGCTGCTGCTCTGTTTTGAGTTTTAGCCACATCGCTTTCTCAAGCACTGTGAGCTTTGGGGACTTTTCATTGAGTACTGCTCTGGCACGCTCCTTGGCAGCCTGAATAACCCGAAGCGTTGGATCTGTTCGATCGAATGCCATGTCCTCGTGATTGACGAGAAACGCAAGGTAATGACGTCATAAATTCCTGCAACCAATGACAGGAACTGCTCACCCAGCTCGCACCAGCAATAGCGCTTTGACGCCAATGACACCGTTTTGACCTCCATTGGTGGTGTGATCCCAAGGAGATTCAGTTGTTTTTACCCAAGTCAGCCGCGTTGATCGACCTTGTGCATCCCTTCCACAGGCACGAACGTGTTCTCCATCGAAAGACTGACCTGCAAAGGCTGGAGGCAAACCGAAGAACATCCAGACCACGACCTTGCCCACTTGCACGCACGGCTGAAGAATTTCGCGGATGGCTCTACCTACAGAGTCATCGACCCTGACCAGACCATGGTTTGCCTGTTCTCAGGCGGCGCCACGGAGTGCTGGACAATGGATCACG
The DNA here is from genome assembly GCF_047716805.1 of Synechococcus sp. W4D4. Classification (NCBI taxonomy): domain Bacteria; kingdom Bacillati; phylum Cyanobacteriota; class Cyanophyceae; order Synechococcales; family Synechococcaceae; genus Synechococcus; species Synechococcus sp. W4D4. The sequence goes on from NZ_CP180404.1 coordinate 1,398,211, forward strand.
TGAAGGTTGGGTGAGTCCAGGGCTGCTTAATCGCTACAGCTCCCCCGGCTTCAAAGGCGCCGCATCGGAAGGATGTGGAAGTGGCTAGGGGGTTATGACCACCGTTCGGTTCGAGACAGTTCACATCTCGTCCATTGGATTAATGGCAACGCCCGTGCAATCAGGCAATGGCTCCCTGGCTCATAGCGGTCGACGGCGCGATCGCCGATCTATGTGCAAGCTTCGAGAATGGAAACGAGTTTCAGCACCCGTCCTAGCGACGAGGATTTAGCCCTTTTGTGGCCGAAAACCCCCTACAACTGCTGGATGGGGGGCGACTTTGTATTGCCGTGCAGGTGTGAGCTGTGCGCTGCTCACCGACGCTCACGCTGGGAAGAAGAAGAGGAGTAGCGCCCAAGAGCTCCCCAACCCACTGCTCAGTAGCGGGGAGTGCGAGGTGGGGGAGCTATGGCACTCCCCCATTTCGGGTCACGGTGCTTGCACCTGCCTTTCCCTGAGCTGTTATGGCCTAGGTCTGCTCAGACGCGAAAACAGGAGCTTTCGCCCACGTTTTGCCCAAGCTTTAGAAAAAGCAATAGCTACTGAAGCCTGAGCCATGTCAATAGTGCTGTTCTTCCAAAGAACACGCATCCATGACCGAGAGATTGGCATCGACAACGGCCAGCCTTTCCATGATCAACGTCAGGTCGACATCGGACAACTCACCGTTGCATGTCCACTTCATACACGTAGATCCAATGCAATCAGGTCGGTTTTGATGTGCTTCTAACCGTTGTGGCGTGAGGCAGGTCATCTCTGCACCCTCGACTTTGGTTGAGACCACTCTTCTGGTAAACCCATAGGTACCGATACCCCCTAATGGGGGCATCGGGATTGGCCAAGATCGAGGAGAATCAGCCAATAGACAACACCTTGCTCCACCTTCTCTGACGCCTACTTCGGCCTGGTAAGCAGCTGTCCGGAGTGGATTGCTGATTGCCGAGTGATTTCTTTGAATCTGCCAATACCTCTGGCTCACGTGATGCAGATTGATCAGGAGTTCACACGACTGCGCAACGACAACTCTGCCAACTAGACATGTCGCTCGATCAACTCAAGGCCTTTCTGGCACGCCTGCAGGCCGATGAACCCCTGAAGCAGCAGGTGCTGGCCGCTGCGACCGCCGATGACGTCGCCCAGATCGGCCTGAAGCTGGGCTTTGAGTTCTCCGGTGATGAACTGCTGCGGGTCTCAGGCAAGAAATTCGATCGGGTCACCGTCCATAAGAACGAGATCCCTGGCGAATACAACTGAGCCGAAACCAGTCAGTCGTTCCTAGGCTGGACTCATCCCAAGAAGGAGGTCCCATGGCCACCTGTCATCTGCCGGCACCCGGGGTTGAGAATCCCTCGGCGTTGGCGTTGCATCAGCTCAAGGAGATGCTGCAGGCCGATTCCGGCTTTGCCCAGGCCCTGCGAGCCACAGAGTCAACGGAAGCGGCGGCAAGGTTGGCGGCGGAGCACGGCGTTCAGGTGTCGCCGGAGGCGCTTTGGCGTCATCGCGGCACCCTGGTGGCTGGCGGCCTGCCCACCTGGCGCGGCTGAGGAGTTTGAACTGGAGCAAATTTGCCCGATTCGGGGGGATCGCTCCAGCTCATGGAGATGTCACGGGAGCAGACATAAGCCGTATCTGCTCTCTTCCATTCCCGTGCCTGCATTTGAGCCAACCGGGCAAGCAGGTCTCTCCGACCAGGTGGCCGTTGAGAGAGCCGACACTTGGCTGGCCATCTGGCCGTAACCCCTGTCTGCCTGCCTGATTTCGCTAGATCAACTGCGGTGTAGGCGAGCGGAGCAGACAGTATCTGTGACCGCTCCTGTCTGAGTTGACCTGCCGAGGGCAACGGCTATTGGTGCAGTTGCAATTGATGCGTTCGTGACATGACTTGGGGACTTCAGGCTGGGGGTGGCACCCCAGCTTTTTATGTGATCCCACGGGGATCGCTTTTGTCAGCAGGACCAAGCGCGGTAATGCCCATGGCCGCCCACGCTGGACAGAGCGATAACAAGATCGAGAGCGACATTTGTGTCCGTCGCACTCACTCAGGGAGTTCGTGTTCACTCCCGCAACGGTGTCCCGGCTCCCTACCCCATCTATGCCTGGATGCTTGTTGTGCCCTGAGATATGAGCAGCAGTACCCATTGCTCCTTCCGTGGGATCCGCTTCTATCTGTGTAGAACATGGTTTACGGGCCACCTTCACCGGGTGGCTTCTTTCTTGCCGTGACCAGATCACTCCGGGCGCCATTCCGGCACTGATCTCACTGTCATGGACGACGCCTGCGTATCCCTGCCGATCACGCTTCCGTTGAGCCTCGCTGAGAAGCGAATCTTCAGGCCGGCCGGGAAGATGGGTGAATGAGATCAGTGGGGTCCAACCCCTCAGCAAGACGGCAGACCGGGATCATGAACAGCATCGGCAACGCACAGACCAGCAAGAGGGAAGCATTGAGTGGTCGCGTTCCAAAGAACGCATTCATCCAAGCCGTCTGACTGAAGAGCCACTGCAGAGCAAGCGTGGCCATCACTCCGAGAGGCACCGCCGGCGAGGTTCTCACTTTCGACCAGGGGATCGGCCAGAGGCTGCGCCAGTGACTGATTTTCCACAGATAGACCAAATGCGCCAGGACCAAACCTTGGACGGCCATGGTGCGGGCCAACGGCAGATCACCAAACTGCTGCTCGCCCCAAAAGAACAACCCGAAGATCACAGACCAATTGAAAAGGGAGACCAGAAGCACACGGCGAATTAATCCCGGACTTAAGAGGGGTTCCTCCGGCCGGCGTGGGGGTTGGCTCATCAAGGCGGGGTTGTGAGGCTCGAAAGCCAAGGCGATCGACATCGTGAGTGAACAAATCATGTTCAGCCACAACACCTGTAAGGCACTCACAGGCAGAGCTGTTCCAAGCAGCGCTCCCATCAAGATGGTCATCGAAGCGCCACCGTTCACAGGGAGAACGAAGGCCAGGGTCTTGCGCAAATTGAGATAGACGCCGCGTCCTTCCTCAACGGCCGCCTCAATCGTCGCGAAGTTGTCGTCAATCAAGAGCATGTCAGCCGCCTGACGCGCGACCTCGGTCCCACTTCGGCCCATGGCGATACCGATGTCAGCTTGCTTGAGGGCAGGGGCATCGTTCACCCCATCGCCGGTCATCGCCACCACCTCGCCATTGGCCTGAAGCGCCTCAACCAGATGCAGCTTCTGTGCTGGGGTGATCCGCGCGAAGACATCCACCGACTCGACCACCTCAGCAAGTGCATCGGGCGATAAAGGATCAAGAGCCGTTCCACCGATGGCCTTGATCTCCGAGGACGCGCCGATGCCCATCAACCGAGCAATCGCCACGGCTGTTTCCAGGTGATCTCCAGTGATCAGCTTCACCCTGATCCCAGCCGACCGGCAGGCAGCTACCGCTTGGATCGCCTCAGGGCGTGGGGGGTCCTGCATCCCTTGCAAACCCAAGAAGGTCAGGTCGCCATTGAGGTGGTGATGCTCCAGTTGCTCCTGTCTAGGCCCCCCCTGGCCGATAGCGAACGCCAACACGCGCTCGCCTTGGCCGGCCATCGCCGAAACCGCCTCCTGAATGGCTGATGCGTTGAGCTCCCTGTGCTCCCCGTGCTGATCCAACTCATCCGAGCAGCGCTGAAGAACGGCCTCCACAGATCCCTTCAACAAGATGCGCTGCTGGCCATGCAAGGTGGCCATGTATTGCTGCTCTGATTCGAAGGGAATGACATCCCTACGGGGGTAGTCATCGTGGGCTGAACCATGACTAATCCCCACCCGTTGCGCCGCCTCCAACAGGGCCGTCTCGGTGGGATCGCCAACCCATCCACAGGCTCCACTCGCGCGGGCGTCGTTGCACAGGAGGCCAGCCAGAAGTGTTTCGTGCAGGGCAACGTTTAGCCCCCCAGCCGGCTGATCAGCGGGCCAAAGCTCATGCAGCGCTTGCAACACTCCGGCCGCATACACATGCTGGACGGTCATCCGGTTCTGGGTGAGAGTCCCGGTTTTGTCGGAGCAGATCACCGTGGTGCTGCCCAGGGTCTCAACCGCGGGCAACTTGCGGATGATGGCCTGGCGTTTAGCCATGCGATGAACGCCAATCGCCAAAATAATGGTGATGATGGCGGGCAGTTCTTCAGGAATCGCGCCAACGGCTAACGCCACCGCCCCGTCAAACATTTCCGCAAGATCTCTGCCTCGGGCCAGGCCAACCGCAAAGGTCAGAGCAGCCAGCAGCACAATCAGTCTCAACAACGTTCGACTGAAACCCGACAACTTGCGGGTTAACGGCGTGGAGAGATTGACAGGGCGATTCAAGGACGCGGAAATCTGGCCCACTTCAGTGGCATCCCCCGTCGTGACCACCACTCCAGTTCCCTGGCCTGCGATCACAAAACTCCCCGCATAAGCCATACAGCTGCGCTCAGCGAGGGGCACAGCAGGATTCAACGGTTCCGTCCCTTTCTGTACAGGCAAAGACTCGCCGGTGAGGGCTGACTCATCGGTTGCCAGCGACCGGGCCGTGAGGAGCCGCAGATCCGCTGGGACCTTCGAACCAGCCTCGAGCTGAACCAGATCCCCTGGCACCAACAGCTCTGAATCCAAGCGCTGGAGGGACCGGTCTCGAAGCACCACAACATCCGTGCGGACGCTCTCAGCAAGGGCCGCGATGGCACTCTCGGCTTTGCCTTCCTGCACCGTGCCAATGACGGCGTTGATGCAGGTGACGCTGATGATCACCAGCGCATCCTGGGGGTCGCCAATCGACAGCTTGATGGCTCCAACCAGGAGCAGTGTGATCAGCAGCGGGTTGTCGAACTGCTGAAGCAAGCGCAGCCATAACGGCTTCTGCGGAGCTGGACTGAGCCTATTGGGTCCCTCCTTTTGAAGGCGTGCCTCCGCCTCCTCTTGGGCTAGACCACAAACGAAATCAGTCTCCAGTGCAGCGATCACCTCCTCCGCACTCAATACATGCACAGAAGCGAGAGATCCCGGCATCGCGGCAAGGCTGAGGTGCCCTAGCCATAGCTAGAGCAGCTGAAAAGGTCTAGACCGCGGACTCGGCGATGACCTTGCCCCCTTACGGCCCTAGCGAACGAACAGCATCTCTTGGTAGTAGGAGATGGCCTTAGAGGGCAAATAACGAGATGGGCAGACTTCTTACCACCACCGCATCAGAGTTGGTACAAGATCGACGCAAATCTGGGGAGTCCGCCCACTAGTGACCTTCTCCGCGTCAGCCCAGCGGATTTCATCCCCACCAGGCCGGAATCCTCCGAATTTATGCTGCTGAACTCAGCATCTCGGGGAAGGAGCAACTCCAGTTCATGTTCTTTGATCGGCTGATAAGCGTGGTGGAGTCCATTCACTACCACGCAAAGCCGCTGATGATCTCAACGCGATTATCAGGCTCGAGGTCCAGTAAAGCGGTATATTCCTTACCTAAGAGAGGAAATTGGGAACTCTATTGACAGTAGTTTCGAATCTATATTCCACTTTTCAGCCAGCGTTCAAGGAGCAAAACCTCTGCCGCAAAGAGACAGATAAGTGCAGTGGCTGTAAGGCAAATAGTGAATACAAGCATGGTGTCCCATCTGGGCTGCTTTTATCTTCAACTGTATAAAGCCTCTAGGCAAGAGGCAAAAGCCGTACTCCCAGAAGATTGCTGCATGGCCTAAGTGTTGACCAGTGTCAACGCTTAGGCCACGGGAAGGCAAAAGAAAGGCCGCCCCTCCTCGCAGGAAGAGACGGCCTACCTAGGTCGTTCATGCATGGGATATACCCAATGCTTAATGGACGAAAGATGGGTTCGGAGCTGCTGAGGGAGGTCACCTGGGGCCAAGTATCCAGGTGTGGAGCAGATGCATCTCCGGGGGCACCTGTGTCGGTGCAGTTGAAGTGTCTGGCTAACGCCTACGTCATCGCTGGAGGCTCTAGAAGACCCGCTCACTGATTGAGAAGACTGTTGGAGCAGGCGCCTTCAGTCAGCCCGCTCCTACTTGCCGGGTGGGTGGAGTGTCGTCCATGAACGCCTCCGAGATCGATGTACCCACCATCGGTTTGATTTGGGCAGAGGGCAATCAGGCTTTATGCGCATTTCCTTGCGAGGGCGAACCTCCGATAGTGAGGGCAGCATGCCTTGAGGGGCAGGCCGTTCCGAGGTTCCGATGTTCCGATGAGCATTCCTCTGGTCAGGCACTCCCAAACTCAAGAGCGTGCCGGATCTCAGTTGAACCCATTCGGGGCTATCCCCAATCCACTGGGTTGCTGTTGAGTGGCAACAACTCCGAAAGGAGGGGCCAGATGATCATTCCCTCTGAAACTTTCCTGTGGGCAAAGGGATTTTTATTGGCGGCCAAAACACCCCCCCCCCGCTCCACGGCTCAGTAGCGGGGGGGTTGTTGGGGGCGTATGGCCACACCACTGACTTGGATCACGGGGTTCTCTCGGACCGTGTCCTCAGCTGTTATGGCCTTGGTGGCGCTCATCACGCAAGAGGGGAGGGGTGAACCGGCGATTCACCCCCTTGAGCCGCCATGCCTTGACGAAGAGATTGCGGCTCTTGGCCTTTATGGCGCGCCAATCACCGTTAGCGCGAGAGGAATGTGACCTTCAGACATTCGAAATTCAGAAAAGCCCCTGAGAGCGACAGCAGGGGCGCTGAGCGATCTCTTCGTCAAGAGGCGCTCTCCATCCCTACTTGAAGATTCGTAGTCAGTACAAGGAGCAGTTGCTACACCCATTCACGACATGGCTGGTCACCACAAGGATTACGAGCTTTGGTGGCTTAATCAAACGCAAGCTTGCCGTAAGCCAAGTTCAGCAACAGATCCCCTGGCTCTTGCTCTGGAGAAACAGCTCGACAAGCGCTGACGATGCCGATGTGGAAAAGGGGCGGACTGGTACCCGAGGGTTTCAGTCGATGAAAGCTTTACTGCGATGCAGAAATTTAGCCCGCCTACTAATACCATTACTTCGGAGGTTTCCTCAAAACTGAAAGAGTATAGACACTCCTATGTGGTCAAATTTCACTTTCCTGGCTTGTGTAAGTTCCTACGGACGCATTGTTGTTTTGAGTTCTATTCACGTCGTTTAGCTCAGATACACCGGTTATGACGGATCAGTGGGAACTCAACCGAATCAACTTTGAGGGGGTGTGGCAAGGGAACAGTCATTGGTATGTCCGTCGAGACGATGGCGAGCTTGATTTCCGGCAACCCACCAGCGTCGTGACCAACACCCGGTACGCAATCAGCTTCGAGGATGCCGATAATGGTCTTTGGGAAGGCACTGGGCTGTTCTTTGCTCCTGGTGGTGCAGCGCAGTATGCCTTGAGTCGATCCACTTACAACGCTTCAGGAGCCTGCTGGCAATTTGCAGGTGCTGGGGGCCAGTCGAGTCTGGAGGTTTCCGATGATCTGGGCCGGTTTGGCCACGAAATCAATTTTTTTCACGGCCGATCGCGCTCGATGCTGGTGCTGCTTTGGAAGCAGGATGGCTGTGATTGGCGTCTCAATGCCATTGGTGCGGTTGCATTCCGTTGTCAGCTCAGTAAGGAGCTTGAACCGTCAAGGCGCCAGGCCAACTCGATGAGTGCGTTATTGAAGCCTTTGGATGGATGCTCTGGAGTTGTCGAACGCTTCAATCCGTTTTCTGGGGTTGCTGGCTTGTCATCAGCGCCAGAGTTTGTCCGGTGGGATCCCGAACCCTTTCTTCAAGCAGAGCTACAAGGAGTGTTTAATGATGGATTGGCATGCGGTGTTCCTGAGCGCTTGCCAAATGGTGGCTTTCGCTTGGAGGTCGGATGTTTGCAGCCTTCACATTTTCAACAGCTGCGCATCGACTTTGATGAGCATCACAGGTTGCGTTGGTGGGAACGGCTCTTATTCGCTCTACCTTGTGCAGCCTGAATAGCAGCACTGCAATCTGCTTTTGTCGACGAGGCAGAGGCTAATGACTTAGTAGAGGTTCTGCTCGTAGCACGTGTAGCCCTAAACATAGCTTATAGTTCCCAAGGTGACTAAATAGTTTGTACATGCTATCTTGAGTACTGCAATATTGCTAGCGGGAGACGTGAAGCGACATACTTGCAAGACTTAATACGTGTGGCGAGGGCTAAAAATGCGTAGCAGCTACTTCAACAAACATTTTTGGCGAAGAGAACTCAAAGCCGGCGTCTTTTATCTTTTGATTTGACACGAGGGCATTTGATACTCTCATACCTGGAAGATTTGTATTTGCCCACAAAACTGGAGGGAGTCCTTCTGCCTCGCAAACCTTGTTCGAAAGTTGACGACGAGTAAGCCGGGCATCATCAACAATATTGTATATACCCCGCAATTTGTTTTCGAGGGCGAACTTAATCGCCCTCGTTATATCGACTATGCTTGTCCATGACTGCATGTCATCTCCGTTCTTGTGTATCTGACTGCCAGCCGCCTGCTTTATCAATGAGACCATATCACGTCCTGGACCGTATATTCCGCCCAGCCTCAATATGCAGGAAATAACGTCTTGTCTGCCCAGATTTAGAAGCATCTTCTCAGAGTCTACTAGCAATTTATTTACCTGATGACTGCAGTCCACCTCAGTAGACTCGTCTACCATCTCACCTCCACAGTCACCGTATATTCCAGCAGAACTTATATATATAAGCTGCAGTGGGGTGCTACTCCTACGATTACGCAACGCATTGGCAAGGTTGCTTATCCCTTTTCCGAATAGCGACTCATATCCTTCGCCATTACGAGTTGGAGCTGCTGAGACAAGGAGTGCGTCCTGATGCTCAAGAAAAGAAGAAGGAAAGTACTCATCTGAAATGTCCAGCAAAAATGCCTCATCGACGATGTCACGAATTCCGATCAGTCCCTGCGTTGATCGGGATGTACCAGTAACCCTGTATCCAGAGTATCTAAGAGCGGTTGCAGCGTCTCCACCAACATATCCACACCCAATAATGGCAATGCTTTTAGTCATCTCAAAGAACTACTAATGGGAAAAAATAATTCGGTTGAAAACTTGGGTGTTTATTTGCTCCCTAGGTTTTGGGTTGACTCTGAGATAGCCCAGTTGGTTACAGCTTTTTGCTGGATCCAGGCCCTCAATAAAGTCTTTGCGAGTTTTTGCAAGCTGTCGATGTCTTCAGTTTGGTCAATTTCGCGACTAAAGCGCTCTATCTCAAAGTGCTGACTGGTTGAGAGTGATAACTGTTTCATGGAGTACACCAGGCACACCTGAAACATAACGTGACCAGAAGTTGCTTGTCGTGCAAATGGTATTAAATGCTGCGCTCTTGGTTGCTGCATCAACATCCGCAGACACAAACTGTGTTTAGCAGCCTTACGCATTGCGCGCTTATGAACTCGAAAACAGATTCTTATGGCTTACTTTGTCAGTAGCTGTAGGGCCTTTATGCATTTCGAATGGGGTCAGCACCTAGAGCTTTCGAAAGAAGTAGCGGATGCCTCAGACAGGCAGATGGGAATCTCTCTCGCTTTAATGGGTGTAGCGATAACTCTCCTGATGCAGAATCTTTTGGCGCATGAGCTTCAAAATCGTTCTTAAACGGCTTCTAAAGTTTATGACCTGTTGTCGATGTGATTTCGTTGATTCTTTCGGTATTTATGACTACTTTTTCTTTTTGAGTGGATGCTCTCTTTTCCACATCTATTAGAGATGCATTTCTCGATAACCCCCGTTTCTGTCAACTGCGCTTGCAGTAACCGTCTCTAGAGAGTTGCGTCTTTGGCGGTGCTCGTAACCCAAGGGATGGCGCACCCGCGAGGAAGATTCTGGAGCTAAGTCCCAGAAAGATTCGTGCGATGCACGATCTTTACCGTCTGAACAGCTCCTCAAATGCGAAGCAGGTCCTGCGGCTTCGGGAAGAAGCGACGTGAGGGGATTTCTCGTCGAATGGGCGCTGCTAGCCATGGCTGGATGGATTGAGCAGCCCACGTCTCATCCTGTGGAGTTACGGCATCGCCTGCGAAATCAGGCCATAGCTCCCCGACCCACTGCTCAGTAGCGGGGGGTGTTTTGGGGGAGCTTGGCACTCCCCCGTCTCGGATCACAGTGCCTGCGGGGACCGTGTCCTCAGTGGTTATGGCTCTGATCGACCTAGGAGTGCAAGGGCTCAGCCATTAATCAGACCCTGCTGTAACCCAGCATCGTTTTGAAGATTTTTAGTGGGAGCCCGAACGACTCCATCAGAGCCTTGCACTCATCGCCGACAGTTCCGTAGACCTCAACGCTGAAGCCGTCGCCAAGCTCTGCATGCTTCTGCAAATACTCCTGAACGGGGGGGTTTGAGACATGAGCGGCAAAGGCTGCATCGTTCGCATAGACCTCTGACCAGACGAATGCCATTGGATCATCTGGATCTTGATCGAAAGTGTGGTGCAGCATTCCGGGTTCGCTCGCTTGAACTGCAGCATCGGTAACACGTGCCAACTCCAAGTACTCATCAACACGTCCCTCCTTGACGTGGATACGAGCCAAGAGCATGAAGGGGGTGCTGTGGTCGAAAGCCGCCATGGAATCAAGAAAAAGCCTTTGCTCTCCAACCTTGACAGGGTTGAGCTGTTGTCAGGGGGCTGCTGACGATAAGCTGAAAGTCCGACCAACGCGTCGAGCTCACGGATGATGCCGACTTCGCCAAGGGCACGACTGGCATCCGAGCGCTGCAGTCGATCGATATCGCCGTCAGACACCCTGAAAGCTTCGCTGCGATGAAGGACGCGATTACCTGACGTTCAGGACTGGGGCTGGTTTTTTAAGTGCATGAGGTGGCCTTCGGGTCGCCTTTTCTCTTGCCCTTTGGCATCGACAATGGGCATTCTGGCTGCAGCCGCTTAAAGGCCTTGCTTCGTCTGATCATCGGGATCGGAGTCATCCTGCTGCCTCTGCAGTTGTGGTCGCACCCAAAGGGCATGTATCCATCACGCGCGGAGGCTGCCACAAGAGCTCACGAGCTTGGGTGTGAAGGCACACATATGAATGAAGGGAAATGGATGCCATGCCTTGACGAGGCCTCGCTCCACCAAGTATTGCGAAAACAGTGAATCTTCGACGCATTCATCGAGTGATCGTGCCTGTAGCGGCGGTACCACTCCTCATTACTTCCCTTTCAGGTTCGGTCTACAGCGGCTTGCTTGATCAAGGTATCGATGCCTTCCGGCTGTTAAAGCTGCATACCGGCCGGTTCGGACCAATTAGCTTGCAGCCCTACTACTCAGTAATTCTTGGCCTATTGACAATTGCCTTGATCGTTTCTGGTGTATCACTATTTCTGCCTAAACGAAGAAGTCCAAAAACTTCTGAGTAGGCGAAGGTGGCTTGAGCTGGGTCCTTCTAACCTTGATGCATGAGGGGCATCCGAAGGCGCGCGTTTCATCTAGCGTCAGCTCAAAATTCCTTAGCCTGGTTTAGGCACTGAGATCTAGTTAGTAGTGGCCATTAAGAGCATTGCAGCGGCAGCAAGAGAGCTGGGATATCGGAGTCGCTCAAGCCTTCAGAACTTGATGGATGACGGCTACCTGGATGACTTCATTTCACTGAATGAGAGGGGTCATCGGCAGCTGGAGATGAATGGACTACGGGAGCGTGTCGCTCAGGTGGTGAACTGGAGTGACCGTAACGTGGTCGCTAAGGAAAGGCTTAGCCGCGTTGACCTGGAGACGATCCTGCGGATCGGGGACTACTGCAACGCGCTATGCGAGCGGTATGGATGGAAGACGCGTCATACGGCAGCGGAATGGATGCTGCTGGAGGCTGAGATGCAGAAAGCAAGGCGGACGGAGGCAATCAACTGATCGATTGCACGTGGGCTCTGGGACTGACAAGCCCTCCAAGAGCTGAGCCGCTTGAACTGGCCATTGAACTCAGTAGTCGTCGCCGTATTTCACCGAAGACGACGCATCCATCAGCTCGACAGTGGTCTGGTAGCCGCTTTGCACGGTGAAGTCATGCTGGATAGCAACGTACTGAAGTGCCTCGACGTCGAGTTCAGGCGCTGTTATCCAGCTGAAGCCCTTGCCAAAGGTGTTGTCTGGGTTGACCACGTACCAGTGACAGGCCGTGTCGGGAACAGCCACGGAACACTTGGTCCAGTCGTTGTCCCACTGGGGAACTTGAACAAAGAACAGTGCGGCAAAAACAACGCTTAAGAGACCGGACAGCATTCACATATTTCTCAGGGGTGAGACCCTATCGGCTTTTGAGGGATGTAATCACTCCCCAGATCACTCTCCAGTCAAGTGAAGGCGTGAGGTGGGGCGAATGCACTTCGCCCCAGGTCTCGGACAACGGCTCTTGCGAGAACCGTCTCCTGGGCAGTTATGGCCTTCGTCACCACAGGAGTCCAAGTCGATCCCACTGGAGACCCATCACGGCGTGTTCCTCGATCTTTGTGCACGATTGGTTCATGGCAGTAACCCTGAACAGCCTCAACAACACACCAAGCGACGACGACCTCGCACTCCTCTGGCCTAAGACCCCTTATGCATGCTGGTTAGGCGAAAAGTCAGCCTGCCGCTGCGCTCTATGCACTGCTCATCGGCGGGTCCGCTGGGACAGCCAAGAGCATTGACTCCAAGCCGCGTTTCCGCCCAGGGCGGCCACCTTCCCTACTTGGCGACTACCCCAAAGGGACGCGGCCGCTGTTGAGTGAGGTATGGACCAACTGAGCTCGCATCAACTGAGATCTCTTCGGTTGGATGCGCTTGCCCGTGATCATCAGGTTGTCTCCGACCTGAATGAGGGCATCACCAACGGGCCCGACGCTTTGGTGAAAGAGCTGATGGATGTTCATGGCTGGCCTGCTCATGAAGCTCTCGACGCTGTCCACCGACTTCAGGAAAAAGCGCTCCAGGGCACTGCAGACCAAGCAGCTGCTTGAGGCACCTTGAACATTGCTCCTAGCTTTTGTGTATCGGTATGAGCCATAACAAAGGGGTGTCATGCAGGCACAGGGAGAAAAAGCCGGTTGGTGACCGGCTTTTTTCTTGCTCGCCAACAGCTCACCGACCCACTGCTCAGTAGCGGGGAGTGTTGAGTTGGGGGAGCTTGGCACTCCCCCGTCTCGGATCACGGGGTTCTCTCGGACCGTGTCCTCAGCGGTTATGGCATTGGTGTTGCCGTCAATGCAAGGGGCAGCCAAAAAGGGCCGTCAGGCCCGCAAAGTTCATGGTTAGAACTTTCTGGGGTATGGGGTCTGACCGGCCATCTCCACGTCAATCTCGCGGCAGATGTTCATCCAAGCGTTCAACCCAAAGTTCACGCCATTTGGTCCATCAATAAACTCCTGAAATTCTTCAGCAGAAATGCCGTCCCTTACTTCCCAGATACAAAAGGCAGGCCCCTCGGGGCCAACTGGACAGAAGGAGTGGTTGTAGAAGCCGGCCTCCAAGTTCATTGCTACGGCGGCGTCCCAGCCACCGTCGGGAGCCATAGCCGCTTGTGCTTTCTCCCACCATGAATGAGCTTTTCCTGCTCGGAATTCATGGTGTACGTGGAAAAACTTAGAGGCCATCGAGCGGTTGCAACTGTGAGATTATCGACGATCCCCGGAAATGCATGGGGCATTAAAAACTTCTATCGTCCTTGGACGGTAGGAATCAGGCTTAGGCATCCGCCGGAACCGTGTCCATGGTGGTTATGGCCTTGGTGTTGCCGTCAGTGCAAGGGGGGCCTACGCCTAAAGGTGGGGACTGATTTGGGGACCTCGTACACGAGGCTGAACCCAGGACATCAATCGGGGCGACAGGATTCGAACCTGCGACCTAGTGCTCCCAAAGCACCCGCGCTACCAAGCTGCGCCCCGTTCGAATTACGAGCAGTCACTCATCGGGTGCTCGTCGGCTTCTCTAAAGAAGACGTGGCAGAAAGGGTCTGGCTCCTTTGCCGTCTTCTTGCGGATGACCGCCGCTACTGCCCAGAGGAACAGAACGATGAGGACGCCATCGGTGAGTGGTTCCACAGCCTTTCCGTGTCTGCTTTTGGTCTAGCCCTCATTGGTGAGGCGCAGGCCAATGCAAGTCCTTCTCTTCATCAGGGATCGGCTTACTCAAGTCCTCGGACCTACCTGGTCCAAGACCACTGGTCTGCGTACTTCCAGCAGATCGCTGCGTAGCCACTCCTGACCATCTGCTGCTGGACGTTGGTTCCACCCACGAAGAGCTCTCCAACGGTGCGCCCGTACCGATCGGTCGTTATCCGGCGCAGGTTGTCGGTCCTGCCGAGCACCAGCGATCGCAAGTAGTCCCTTGAGGCTTTGGCAGGTAATGGGTTGGCCCTCCGTCCTTCGAGCTCTGGGGCATCGATGCAGGCCAGCCGGATCCGCTCACCGCTAAGGGGGCGGCAGGTATTCCCGTCGTAACAGGAGGCGATCACGACGCTGGCTAGGGCTGCAAGGAGCATCTATGCGCTCTTGCTGAGGACAGGACGTGTCATGAAGCTCCCTGTCTCAGCAGGTCGGGGGGTTTTTCCTCGGATTTTTGAGCACTTGTTCTCTTAAGGCCCAAGGCAACTACCCCCTGAGGGGTAATGGAGAGCCTCAATAAGGGAAAAGCACCCCTGCAAGCAAAGAAAAGCGACTATCAAGAAACCTGATCAAGGCTTCCTTGCGCCCTCAGACGGGTAACAACTAGAGATAACAAGTCGGCAGCTTGGGCCGACCGCCGGAATCGCCAAGATCTCTAGCCCAGAGCGTCCTTCAGCTCACGCACCACCTGCAGCTGCCCGTAGTAGTAGTTCGCGCGGGCACGGCGGTCAGCATCCTCCATGCTGTCGACCACGTCAAAACCGACGGTCTGCCAGAGATCACTGCCGCAGGCGCGGCTCACCTCATCAACGGCCTCTTGCTCAAGCAAACCGAGACGGCGCTGCAGGTTCTTGATCTGAGCAATAGCCACCGTAAAACCTCAATCGTCAATCAATAGTACAAGCGAACCAGTCAGGTCGCCAGTGCTTACTGGATCAGAAGGGCAGTTTCTTCTTGGCGTCCTTGTCCAGGTCAGCCTCCATGTCCCGAAGACGCTTCAGGATCGTGTCGTAGTACTCCTTGAGATAGGCCTCCATCTCGGTGGTCTCCGCGGGATCCAGACCGAAGGCGGCGTAGCTCTCCTCCATCGGTGCAGACAGGGCTTCGCCACCACCCATCACCTTGTCGAAGGCCAGGCGCTCGGCCACGTTCACCGACGGCTCGAAGAACGAACTGATGCCCTGCATCAAGCGCAGCAGGAACGGCTGAACCCGAATCACCCGGGCGCTCTTGGCGGAGTACTTCTCACACATCTGGGTGATCTCACCGGTGCTCCAAGCGCGGTTCCCCACCACCGGGAAAGCCTTGCGGCTGGTCTCAGCACGGCTCAGGGCCGCCACCGCAAAACGCGCCAGGTCCTGGGTATTCATGTAGGCAACCGGAGTCGGCGTGCCGCTCACCCAGACGGTCTGATTTTCCAAAACAGGGATCGCGATCTGACTGATCAGTCCCTGCATAAAGGCGACACCCCGGAGGATCGTGTAATCGAAATCGGAATCAATCAGCGCCTGCTCGGTGCAGTGCTTGATGTCCATCAAAGGGACGTCCCGGTGCTTCTCAGCACCAAGGAGTGACAGAAAGACGAAGCGCTTCACCCCAGCCCGCTCACAGGCATTCAAGAGGTTGAGCTTTCCTGTCCAGTCAGTGTCGTAGACGCTGCCAGGGTCCGTGGCTCGAGCCGTCGCGGCGTCAATGACAGCTTCTTGACCCTCGAGGGCGTAGTCCAGGCTGTCAGGCTCGAGCAGATCTCCGCGGGTGAGCTCACAGCCCCACTCCTGCAGAAACGCTGCTTTGCGCGGGGAGCGCACCATGCAACGAACCTGATGTCCGGCATCCAGGGCCTGACGTGCGATCTGGCGACCCAGGGTTCCTGTTCCACCGATCACCAGGACCTGCATCGAGCTGACTCAAGAGACGCTCGAGCCTAAAGGCGAGCCGAACCGGCCGGCGATTCAGACGCGTCCCTGGTCAGCTGTCGCCTTGGAGCTTCAGCAGCAAGGCACCACCGACCAGACCCAGGGGGATCAGAATCCAGAACAGCGCTGCGGTGCCAAAGATTTCCGAGGCCATGAACCCAAGCCGTAACGCCTACCTGTTTAGCGCAGAAGCCAGCTCCACGACGCGCGAGAAGGGCGCATTGGAGCGGAACTGAGCAGACATCACCCCTGAGCGCTTGGCCTCAAAGCCCTCAGCCCGAAGGCAGCCGATGAGCGCATCCAACCGAGGCGGACCACTCCCCAGGCGTTTGGCCAGGGCATCCACCGGCCAACAGGTCACCGGTAGGCCGTCATCGGCCTGCAGTCCCTCCAGCAGGCGCCGGCTCGCTGGGACCAGGCTTTCCTTGGGCAGTGACTGGGCTTCCTGAAGCAATTCACCCAGGACCTGAGGATCCTGCAGGGGGCCCAACCAGAGGGGGCCCGAAATCGCCAGGGGCGCCGCCGGGTCATCGCCGCAGCCACAGCCAGGCCAGCGGCGCAGCCGCAGCAGACTTTGCTGAGACTGCTCGGCGCAGCGGTGGCAATAGGCCCAAAGCCCCAGCTGCTCCTCCTCCCGGGGCGCCGGGCGTCGCAGCAGCTGAATCGCCGTGCGAAACGTCCGGCCCTCACTAAACGAAAAGAGGGGCCGAATCCCTCTGCCCATGGCCCAGGCCGCCTTCGCCACCACCGCCAGCTGCAGGCGCAGGGCCAACTCCCAGCTGGAGGGATGGGCACGAGCTGCGGCACCCAAGGAGCGAATGGCCGCGGGTCGGTCGTGGCCCGTGGGGGAGCGACCGTCGGTGCTCGCCAGGTAAAGGACCCCACCAAATTCCAGGGCCTCCAGAGCCAAGGGGACCAGGGCTGTGGGGCAGCCAAAGGCGTCGAGATCGAGCAGATCGAAGCGGCGCTGCTGCATCAGGCAATCGGCCAACAGGTGCTGGGCCGTGCGGGCACTGATCTCCAGACGACCGTTCTGCAGGGGCTGCAGGTTGCCCTTCAGCAAGGGCAAGCGATCGAGATCGGCGTCGTTGGCCCAAACCTCCTGGGCCCGTCCCTCCAGCCCGTAGCGCAGGGCCCGGATCCCGCAACCGGCCATCACATCAAGCACCCGCCCGGGCCGATCCCGGGTCAGCCAACGGCTGAGCAGCACCCCGGCATCCCGGGACGGGCGCGATTGCGGCCGAAAAAAGCCAGGCCCCAGCAGCAGTTGCGCCGCTCCTTCGCAATAGTGAGTTGGGCTAGCCGTGTCGGCCACTGTGACTGCGCCACCGCGATTGAATCTCCAGCCTGCCTCTGCGGGAGTGCATTGGGGCGAGCACGGAAGCTGGCACTGGCAGGGCCACACCTGTCATTGGCGGGTCATCGGAGAGCGGAATGCCCCCGCCCTGGTCCTGATCCATGGCTTTGGTGCTGCCAGCGGTCACTGGCGCCACAACGCCGCGACGCTCGCCGAGGCCGGCTGGTGCGTCTATGCCATTGACCTGGTGGGCTTTGGCGACTCCAGCCAACCACGACATCGCCGCCACAGGCCTCTTGATAACCGGCTTTGGGCACGGCAGCTGCAGGGGTTCCTCGAGCAGGTCGTCCAAGGACCGGCCGTGCTCGTGGGCAATTCCTTGGGGAGCCTGGTGGCCGTGACCTGTGCTGTGTTTTTCCCCACTTGGGTGCAGGGAGTGGTGGCCGCTCCCTTGCCCGACCCCACGCTGCTCCTGCCCCTGAGGCGGCGGCGGGCCCCCTGGCGCCGTCTCTGGAAACGCCGGGTGGTGGTCGTCCTCTGCCGGATCCTGCCGCTGGAGCTCCTGGTGCCTCTGATCGCCCGGACACCGCTACTGGATCTGGGGCTACGCAGCGCTTACCAGGACCAAGGCGCGGTGGATAGCGAACTCAGGCGACTGATCGCCCGTCCAGCCCTGCGCCCCCAGGCGGCCCAGGCCCTGAGAGCCATGAGCATCGGCATGGCCCTCAGGCCCCGGGAAGCCACCGCCGCTCCGCTGCTCCAGCGCATGCAGCAGCCGCTGCTGGTGCTCTGGGGAAGCCAGGACCGCCTGGTCCCGCCGCAAATCAGCAGACAACTGCAGCCCCACAAAAGTGATTTGCAGCTGCAGTTGCTTCAGGAGCTGGGCCACTGCCCCCATGACGAGCGGCCTGACCTGTTCAACACCGTGGTGATCACCTGGCTGGCACGTAACTTGGGTACCGGTCAGCCACGCGAACAGCCCTGGGCATGAAGCACACCCTCTCGGTGCTGGTGGAAGACGAATCCGGTGCGCTCAGCCGCATCGCTGGTCTGTTCGCCCGTCGCGGCTTCAACATCGAAAGCCTGGCCGTTGGCCCGGCGGAGAACCGCGGCAAATCCCGTCTCACCATGGTGGTGGATGGTGACGCACAAACCCTGGAGCAACTCACCAAGCAACTCGACAAGCTGGTGAATGTGCTGGCGGTCACCGACCTCACCCCGATCCCTTCAGTGGAGCGGGAACTGATGCTGATCAAAGTCTCGGCACCGCCTGAGAACCGTGCGGCAATCCTTGATCTGGTCCAGGTCTTCCGCGCCAAGGTCGTGGACGTGGCCGACAGCGCCCTGGTGATTGAAGTGGTGGGCGACCCCGGCAAGCTCGTCGCGATTACGAACGTCCTCGAGAGCTACGGGATCCTGGAAATTGCCCGCACCGGCCGCATCGCTCTGGAGCGTGCCTCCGGAGTGAATACGGCCTATCTGAAGGTCACCAGCTTGGATAAGCGGGTTCCGGCCTAGTCGGCATCGCGTACCAGCGTTCCCCCTTCGAGGACGCTGGCGCTGATCAACTTATCGCCCTGGTTGATCTGATCGACGACATCCATCCCTTTGCTCACCCGGCCAAACACGGCGTAGCGACCATCCAATTCAGGCAACGCCCGAAGCGAGATGTAGAACTGCGCACTCGCCGAGTTGGGGTCGCTGGAGCGAGCCATGGCTAGAGAGCCGCGTTCGTGGGGCAGCTTCAGGCGCTGCTGCTGGGTGGGGCTCGTCACAATCTCGCCGTAACGGGGGCTGGACTCGCCCTCGAACAACAGCTCCAGCGGGATGAACCGCGGTTGACCGCTGGAGGGGTCGATGAAACTGCCGGTGCCTAGGGCTGAGACAGGGGTATCGGGCTTCGAGCTCTGGGGATCGCCGCCTTGGACGACAAAGGGAATCGGCTCTTTGACCACCCGGTGAAAGATGGTGCCGTTGTAGGCGCCGCGGCGAACCAGATCAACGAAGTTGCCCGCTGTCAGAGGGGCCTCAGCGCCATCCAGGCTCAGCTCAACAACGCCCTTGCTGGTTTTGAGTTCCACCAGGGCTTTGCCTTTCAGGCAAGGCACGCCGGATGTACCGCAGCCATAGTTCGCAGTCGGCGAGGGGGCCGCGCAGGCCACCAAGCCAAAGGGACTGAGGGCTAGCAGCAGAGCCAGAACAATCGAGCGGACCATCGCTTAGACACCCTCCAGGGGAACACCGAGGAAACGGGCGAGTTCAGCACCGCCGCGCTCCAGTTCAACCAGGGGCATTGGCTCACCCACGGTCGTCAGGGGCAGATCGCGGCGACCCTGGATCCGAAGTGCGAGACGACGGCGGGGATTCAAGCCATCGCGGACATCGATCTTGACGGCCTGGATCTCTTTGAGGGGTGTGGTGACGCTGATCAACTCCCGGAAGCCACGGCGGGTGACGGTCAGGTTTCCACTCTTTTTATTGAAGCTGTTGCTGCCGGCGCCAACATCAATGGCGATCACGGCCCAGAGGTAGGTCGAGAGCAAAGCCGCGGCAATGCCGTAAAGGCCCATCACCAAACCCTGGGGCACCCAGGCGAGGGCCGCTGGGTTTCCAATGGGCAGCAGATCCTTACCCAGATAGCTCGAAGCGCTGGTGAGGAGAAAGCCAAGGCCACCGGTACTGACCACAGCAGCCACCAAGACATTGGAGAGACGGCGAGAGCCGACCACCGCCTGCTCGAGCAGATCAGAGGACGGGGCAGCCTTGGCGGCGGAGGCCGATGCCATGGAGGGCAGGATCCGATGGTCTGCCATCTTCGCTCCCTCGCGCACCGCTCCGGGAGGGAGCTAGGCACATATACCCAAAATGCAATGGTGACGTGCCGTGTCAGCCCGTCAAAACCCCTCTCGCAGCACCAATGAACGTTGTTACCATCGCCCGGTAACCCACAGCTCGCGGTTTTCCCACCCATGACGATCGCTGTAGGGCGCGCGCCGCAGCGGGGATGGTTTGACGTCCTCGATGACTGGCTCAAGCGCGACCGCTTCGTTTTTGTCGGGTGGTCGGGTCTGCTCCTGTTCCCCACTGCCTATCTGGCACTGGGTGGCTGGCTGACCGGCACCACCTTTGTCACTTCCTGGTACACCCACGGCATTGCCAGCTCCTATCTGGAGGGCTGCAACTTCCTCACCGCTGCGGTGAGCAGCCCGGCTGATGCCATGGGCCACTCCCTTCTTCTTCTCTG
Organism: Synechococcus sp. W4D4; assembly: GCF_047716805.1. Taxonomy (NCBI): domain Bacteria; kingdom Bacillati; phylum Cyanobacteriota; class Cyanophyceae; order Synechococcales; family Synechococcaceae; genus Synechococcus; species Synechococcus sp. W4D4. The sequence goes on from NZ_CP180404.1 coordinate 1,418,749, forward strand.
GGGCCCAGAAGCCCAGGGCGACTTCGTGCGCTGGTGCCAGCTCGGCGGCCTGTGGACCTTCGTGGCCCTGCACGGCGCCTTCTCCCTGATCGGCTTCATGCTGCGTCAGTTCGAGATTGCTCGCCTGGTCGGCATCCGTCCTTACAACGCCATCGCCTTCTCCGGCCCGATTGCGGTGTTCGTCAGTGTTTTCCTGATGTACCCCCTCGGCCAGAGCAGCTGGTTCTTCGCTCCGAGCTTCGGCGTGGCAGCGATCTTCCGCTTCCTGCTGTTCCTCCAGGGCTTCCACAACTGGACCCTGAACCCCTTCCACATGATGGGCGTGGCCGGCATCCTCGGCGGCGCACTGCTGTGTGCCATCCACGGCGCCACCGTGGAGAACACCCTGTTTGAGGACAGCGAGCAGGCCAACACCTTCAAGGCGTTTGAGCCCACTCAGGAAGAAGAGACCTATTCGATGGTCACCGCCAACCGCTTCTGGAGCCAGATCTTCGGGATCGCGTTCTCCAACAAGCGTTGGCTGCACTTCTTCATGCTGTTCGTGCCCGTCATGGGCCTCTGGACCAGCTCCATCGGCATCATTGGCCTGGCCCTCAACCTGCGTGCCTACGACTTCGTGTCGCAGGAAATCCGCGCTGCTGAGGACCCCGAGTTCGAGACCTTCTACACGAAGAACATTCTTCTGAACGAAGGCCTGCGCGCCTGGATGGCCCCCGCGGACCAACCGCACGAAAACTTCGTCTTCCCTGAAGAGGTTCTGCCCCGTGGTAACGCTCTCTAATCCTTCTCTCTCCGGGATCGGCGGGAAGGACCTCGACTCCACCGGCTATGCCTGGTGGTCGGGTAACGCCCGTCTGATCAACCTCTCCGGTCGCCTTCTCGGCGCCCACGTCGCTCACGCAGGCCTGATGGTCTTCTGGGCTGGCGCCATGATGCTGTTCGAGGTGAGCCACTTCACCTTCGACAAGCCCATGTACGAACAGGGCCTGATCCTGTTCCCCCACGTCGCCACCCTCGGCTACGGCGTGGGCCCTGGCGGTGAAGTTGTGGACATCTATCCCTTCTTCGTCGTTGGTGTTCTGCACCTGATCAGCTCCGCCGTGCTCGGCCTCGGCGGCCTGTACCACGCCCTGCGTGGTCCCGAAATTCTGGAGAACTACTCCTCGTTCTTCTCCCAGGATTGGCGGGATAAGAACCAGATGACCAACATCATTGGTTATCACCTGATTCTTCTTGGCGTTGGCGCCCTGCTGCTGGTCTTCAAGGCCATGTTCTTCGGCGGCGTCTATGACACCTGGGCCCCTGGTGGTGGCGATGTTCGCCTGATCACCAACCCCACCCTCGATCCGGGTGTGGTCTTTGGCTACCTCTTCCGCGCTCCCTTCGGCGGTGAGGGCTGGATCATCGGTGTGAACTCCATGGAGGACATCATCGGCGGCCACATCTGGCTGGGTCTGACCCTGATCTTCGGTGGCATCTGGCACGTGGTCACCAAGCCCTTCGGCTGGGTGCGTCGCGCCTTCATCTGGAACGGTGAGGCCTACCTGAGCTACAGCCTGGGCGCTCTGAGCTTCATGAGCTTCATCGCTTCGGCCTACATCTGGTTCAACAACACCGCTTATCCCTCGGAGTTCTACGGCCCCACCAACGCCGAAGCCTCCCAGGCTCAGAGCTTCACCTTCCTGGTGCGTGACCAACGCCTCGGCGCCAACATCGGCTCTGCCATGGGTCCCACCGGTCTGGGTAAGTATCTGATGCGCTCCCCCACCGGCGAGATCATCTTCGGTGGTGAAACCATGCGCTTCTGGGACTTCCGTGGTCCTTGGCTGGAGCCCCTCCGTGGCCCCAACGGCCTGAGCCTCGACAAGCTCCAGAACGACATTCAGCCCTGGCAGGTGCGCCGCGCGGCTGAATACATGACCCACGCCCCCAACGCGTCTCTGAACTCCGTGGGCGGCATCATCACCGAGCCCAACTCGGTGAACTTCGTGAACCTCCGTCAGTGGTTGGCTGCGACTCAGTTCGTTCTCGCCTTCTTCTTCCTGGTGGGTCACCTCTGGCACGCCGGCCGCGCTCGCGCTGCTGCTGCTGGCTTTGAGAAGGGTATCGACCGTAAGGCTGAGCCCACCCTGGCCATGCCTGACCTCGACTGATCCTTTCAGCGATCGTCCCTCAGCCCTCGCCGTTTGGCGGGGGCTTTTTTTATGCCTTTTGTGGCACTGTTTATCGGCTGAGGACACAGCGGTAGACGTTGCCATGGCCGTCGCCAATCATGGGGAGCCATGGGGTCCGGTCTGGTGCTGAGCCAGGTCCAACGCGATAAGATCTGGCGTGTGCTGAACACCGCCGAGCGCAACGGTCAGCGCTGCGGTGGCCCCGTCCTGCTGTCAGGGATGGTTGTGGGTGCGGGCTTGGTCGAACTCAGCGCCGGCCCCCTGGGGCAAAGCAGTCGCTTCAGCCTGGAACTGCTGACCATGCTGGTGCTGCAGTTGGTCGGACCGCTGGTGGTCTCGCTGCTGGGGATGGCCCTGATGATGCCGAACTGGCTGGATCGGGTGGAGCGCCGCGGATCCAGGGCCTGGCTGGTGAGCGCGTCCCGGCCTCAGCACTCCTGGCGGCCGTGCTGCTGTTGCTGTTTTTGATCTCCTCCTTCTGCGCGGGAGCCCTGACCACCCCCCGCAATGATCTGATTGGCGAAGCGCGGGCCCTGCTCAGCGGCGTGGCCTTCAAGGATGTGCTGCGGGCGATGCTGCGCTGCTCCTTTTTCTTGGCCTGCATTCGCGCTTGGAGCCAATGGCGGGGGTATCAGGAACTGAAACGCCAACGGCATCCGGCCTTGATGGTCAGCAACCTTTTGATGGAAGGACTGATGGTTCTCTTTGCCCTGAAGCTGCTCTGGATCTCGATTTTGGATCCCATCAATTTGCGGGCGGCCTCCTTATGACAACCCCCAGTCCGCCAACTCGCAGCCACGAGAAACTGCTCTTTCTCGGCTCCGGATTGCTGTTGCTTGGAGCCGTTCTCGTTGGATTGGCGCGCGAGCAGCACTGGGGTCAGCGCTTTTTGAATCTGCGACTGGTGGCGGCCAATGCCAATGGCATCAAGCCTGGCCAGGAGGTTCAGATCTCAGGAATGCAGGTGGGGCAGGTGCGCTCACTTGAGATGCTCCCCAACGCCAAGGTGCAGGTCAAATTCCAGATCGCGGAAAAATTTGCGCCGTTGGTGGGGCCCCGCAGCACAGCAAGCCAAGGACAGCAGGGATTGGTTGGAGAGCACTTCCTGGTGGTCAGCCCAGACCCCCAGCCTTGGCCGGTGAGCCTGGAGAAGCATGGGATGCGCGACACGACGCTGCCCTATGAGCAACCGCCGGCCATCAGCAGCCTGATGGTGGATCTCCATCAAACCCAGAAGGCCCTGCAGGCCACCTTGAACAACACCACCAAACTCACGGCCAAGGATGTTCCCGACACACTCGCCGAGGTCCGCAAGGCCGTATCAGGCATGAACGATCTGAGCCTCACCATTCACGAAGAGACCAAAGCAACAGCACCCTCACTGCGCGACACCTTGAGACAGGTCACTGCAACCGGAGCAAGCGCCAAGGCGACATCCGATCAGGCCAATCAGGTGCTCGCAGAAACACGCCCACTCGTGCTGAGCACCCTGAAGGAATTACAGGAGCTCAGCACAATCAGCCGCAAGCTGCTGCAGCTGCTCTTGGGCATGAATGGTCTAGAGGAGGATCCGAAGAGCCGTTAGTTCAGCGACTCCATCAAGGCATCGGTCATGCGGATCTCGCAGTTGCTGACGAAGATGCCAAAACCCGTGCCTTGGAAGGCAATGGAGTTCATGTAGACACAGGCATTGCGCCGCGCCTGCTGAAAGGCCGCGAGCTGGTCCTCGGGATCAGCACTGGTCTTAAAAAAGCCGGTCAGGTTGTCCTTCCAGAGGGTGGGGAACTGACCGCCAGGCATCTCACTGGCGTCGCTCGCGACCTTCTGCATGGCCACCGCGAGCTCACGGTCTTTCTGCTCAAGCACCTTGGCGATGCAGAGCGACATCTCCACGGTGCTGTTGGCGTTCGCGCAGGGTTGGCTCTGGGCCTGGGCCGTCCCCGCGGCCAGGGACGCCGCGGCGAGCAGAGCCAGGCTCAGGCTTAAACGTCGAGCCATCAGCCGGGGGCAAGGTCCCTGAATTCTGCTGAGGTCTCGCGGAACTGCCAGCCCTCAGCACCTCAGAAGCTGAGGTTCAGGACGTTGTAGCCCTTGGGCCCTGCGGGCTTCTTGAACTCCAGGGGCAGCAGCTCATCGTCCGCTACTTCCACGCTGTAGCGGGCCGAGGCGTCCTCCATGTAGGCCTGCTCGTCCAGGAGTCCATGGTCGGCGTTCTGGAGAGCGGTGGAGAGCTGGATTGGCTCCATGGCGTTGGCATTCAGCGTGAATCCGCTACCAACCAGGAGGCTGCATGCAGCTACAAGCGCGAAGGTCTTCATGGCCAGGTGTGTGAGGAGGGCCTTGTCTTCGCAATAGCTACGGCGAAAGAAAAATGGCAACAGTGGGTTTCGGCAAGGCTTCAGCCCGCCCGCATCCACTGCCGCAGCAGGGGCAGGCTCAAGCCAATGACGTTTGAGAAACAGCCATCCAGTCGCTCCACCAAGCAGCCGCCGCGGCCCTCCAGCGCAAAGCCGCCCGCGCACTGCAGCGGTTCACCCGTCGCCACATAGGCCTCGATCTCCGCGTCGCTTAGATCGGCAAACAGCACCCTGGTGGTCACCGTTGCCAGCCGCTCCCCCCCGGCTGGATTCAGCAGGGCATGGCCGGTGTGCAGCTCGCCCCAGCCCCCCCGCATCCGCTGCCAGCGGGCGATGGCCTCTTGCGGGTCAGCCGGTTTGCCGAAGACCTCCCCCTCAAAGGCCAAGACCGAATCGCAGCCCAGAACCGCTGAGATGCCTGGAGCAATCCCGCCCTGGAGCACCGCCCCCGCCTTGGCCTGGGCCAAGAGCTGCACCAACTGCGCCGGATCGGGGTGGTGGATGGCCTCCTCATCGACCCCGCTGACCTGGACGCGGTGGGGAATCGCGGCCTGCTCCAGCAATCGCCGGCGGGCGGGGGAGGCAGAGGCCAACAGCAGCACAACCAGTCCTTGAGCTCGAACCACTCTGGCAAGGGTGTGCGGCGGCCCGGCCCGGCCGATGACCACAATGATCAGACCCCCAGCGCCCCCGTTGATGCAGCCGCGCCTCAGCCAGCAGGAGCAACGGGCCCTGGTCCGGGCCAAGCGGGCCGTGCGCTGTCTCCCCTTTCGGCGCCGCTTCTACGAAGAACTCGAACAGGAGGCCCTCAGCAGCACCCAGCTGGCCGCCCGCGCGGATTGGTCGGTTCTCAGCCAGCAGCGCCTCTCCGCCAACCACTGCGAAGACCTGCTCATCTGGCTCATCCAGCTCGGCGTACTCCGACGCGAGGTCGATGGCCAGGGACTGACCGAACGGGTCCGCCTCACCCCCCTGGGACGGGTCGTCCTCTCGGAATGGTCCGGGGAGATCCCCCGTGCCAGCCTCCCCTCCCGCCTGCGCCACTGGGTCAAGCAGCACTGGCCGAGGCTTTAGCCATGAAGCAATCGTTTGCCGTCGTCATTGAGCCCGCCGGGGAGACTTTCTCGGCCTACGTGCCCGACCTACCAGGGTGTGTGGCCACAGGTTCAACGCGCCAAGCCGTTGTGCAAGAGATCCGCTCAGCCATTCGCTTCCATCTCGACGGGCTTGCAAAGGATGCAGCGCCTGTCCCCGAAGCCCATGTGTCTGTCGCAACGGTTGTGATCTAGATCCGTCTTTCCGTGATTTCACGGATGCCGCGGTTAGGCAATGGCAGTGAGCATCAAGCAACGGGGCCAGGGAGCGCCGTTAGCGTGATGAAACCTTTAGCCCTACTGGATCAACAAGCCCTAGCCACCCTGGTTGCGGGTGGTCTGTTGATCGCCAACTAACTACGGCCATGGAGCCTTCTTCCACGACTCAACCCTTCCGCTGGATGAGCAGGTCGGAGTATCTCTCCACACTGCCGCTCTGGCGGCGCTGTTTGGCGATGCTGAACTGGCGTCCCGTCTTCCAAATCGAACAAGAGACCGCCTGGCTGAGGCTGGAAACCGAAAGACTGAGGAAAGGGAACGAGCGACTCGACGCCGTATTGCGCTTATCCGATTCCAGCTCGCAGATACCCCCAGAAGCCGGAACCAACTGAATGAAGACCTAGCCGTTTTGCTGGAAGAACAAGGCCGAGGGAACAGAGGTAACCCCTGAGAGAGAAGCTTTGCGCCCCAGTAGCATTTCTGTGCTACTTGCAGCAATCGCCATGGCCTCGGAAGTCACCCTTCGGCAGTCCGGCGGCTCCGTCAGCGCCACGATCCCCAAAGAACTGGCCCGGCGATTCCACCTGGAGCCAGGGGATCGCGTGCAAGCCATCGAGACCGCAGACGGCATCCTGCTGACCCCGTTTGACCCGACGGTTCAACAGGCACTAGCCCTCGCCTCGGAAGCAGCCAAGCAATTTCAGCCCGCGTTGCGTGAGTTAGCCCAATGAGCAAAGGCCCTGAGCCCACCTGGGTTCCAGCCACTGCCGTTCGGGCCATGCATCACCAGCAGATCCTCGAGCACGGCGGCCTGCAAGGGATTCGCAGCGCCACGGCACTGGAGGCAGCCTTGGCCCGCCCGCAGCAACGCTGGAGTTACGGCGAGCTCACAACGATTCCTCAACTCGCAGCGGCCTATGCCGAAGCGCTGACCCGAGCCCATCCGTTTGCCGATGGGAACAAACGCAGCGGATTTCTGGTTGGAGTTGTGTTCTTGGGACTCAACGGATTCCGCTTCACCGCCTCCAACGAAGATGTCGTTCTGATGATTCGTCGTCTGGCCGCCGCAGAACTGCCCTGGGCTGATCTGCTCGCCTGGTTTGACGCCAACAGCAGCAAGGTGCCTTGAACGCCCCGAACCCCAACCCCTTGATGGTGCTCGGCACCAGCAGCGGTGCCGGCAAGTCCCTGATGACGGCCGCCGTCTGCAGGGTGTTGCGGCGCCGGGGTGAGACCCCCCTGCCCTTCAAGGGGCAGAACATGAGCAACAACGCCTGGGTGGACCAGGCCGGCGGCGAGATGGCCTACTCCCAGGCCCTGCAGTCCTGGGCGGCGGGGCTGGAGCCCGCCTGCGCGATGAACCCGGTGCTGCTCAAACCCCAGGGGGACAGCACCAGTGAAGTCATCCACCTCGGGCAGTCCGTCGGCAACTGCCGCGCCGAGCACTACTACCGCGATTGGTTCCGGCCGGGCTGGGCCGCCATCCGCCAGGGCCTCGGCGATCTGCAGGCAAGCCATCCCGGCGGGCGACTCGTCTTGGAGGGGGCCGGCAGTCCGGTCGAGGTCAACCTGCAACCCCGGGACCTCACCAACCTCCGCCTGGCGCAGTACCTGAGGGCCCGCTGCATCCTTGTGGCGGACATCGAGCGAGGCGGCGTCTTTGCCCAGTTGGTCGGCACCCTGGCCCTGCTGCGTCCCGTGGAGCGCCCCCTCATCCGCGGCCTGCTGATCAACCGCTTCCGCGGCCGCCGCGAGCTCTTCGATGAGGGCCGCCGCTGGCTCGAGGCCAACACCGGCATCCCCGTCCTCGGGGTGATGCCCTGGCTGGATGAACTCTTCCCGCCGGAGGACTCCCTGGATCTGCTCGAGCGCCGCGGCCGCAAACGCGGAGCCGAGCTCGAAATCGCCGTGCTCAAGCTCCCCTCCCTGAGCAACTTCTCCGACCTCGATCCCCTCGAGGCCGAACCCACGGTCCAGCTCAACTGGATTGCCCCTGGCCAGGAGCTCGGCCGCCCCGACGCGGTCGTGGTGCCGGGCAGTAAGCAAACCTTGCGGGACCTCGGCGCGCTGCAGAGCAGCGGCCTGGGGGAACAGCTCTCGGCCTACGCCCAGCAGGGCGGGGCGGTCCTGGGCATCTGCGGCGGCATGCAACTGCTGGGGCGCGAACTCCACGATCCCCAGGGCCTTGAAGGCGGCGCCGGCTCCAGCCACGCCGGCCTGAACCTGCTGCCGCTACGCACCGTCTTTGGGGAGGCTAAGGCCCTACGCCAATGCAGCAGCCCCGCCCTCTGGCCAGACGCTGCCGAGGCCGCCCTGTTGGAGGGCTTTGAGCTGCACCGGGGGGCGACCTCTGAGCTCGAGCCCTGCACGGCCCTGGCCGCCGAACCGGGCCTGGGCTGGGTCGCGGGGAACGTTGTCGGGACCTATCTGCACGGGGTCTTCGAGAGCGGCCCCTGGAGGCGGCGTTGGCTCAACCAGCTCAGGGCGCGCAAAGGGTTGCCATTGCTCAGCGAACGGCAACCCCACCACAGCCGTCAGCGGGAGGCCCTGCTCGATCGCCTCGCCGATGCCTTCGAACAGCACGTCAACCTGGAGCCCCTGCTGCGATGAAACAGGTGCAGATCCAATGGCCGAACGGCTCCAGCACCCAAGCGGTCGTGGGATCCGACTGGCTCGAGGCCGCGCGGCAGGCCGGCTTCTCGATTCCCACCGGCTGCCTCGGCGGGAGTTGCGGCGCCTGCGAAATCGAGGTCAACGGCAACACCGTGCGGGCCTGCATCGCCACCGTGCCCGCCAGCAAGAGCGGAGCGATCGAGGTGGAACTCTCCAGCGACCCCTATTGGTGATCGCCAACAGGACGGGTTTAGAGGTACCCCATAGGCTTAAATCGCGCTCAGCAGAGCAGATGCGGCTTTCAGAACTCCAGGCCCTCACTCCAAAACTGCGGCTGATCGCAGCGCGTTATGGCGCTTCCAACATGGCTGTGTTCGGGTCTGTGGCCCGCGATGAGGCGACAGAAACCAGTGACATCGATCTCTTGGTTGATCTACCGCAGGGCACCAGCCTGTTTCAGCACGCGGAGTTCAAACAGGACTTGGAAAGCCTGCTCCAGCACAACGTCGATCTGATCCGCCGGCGCAACCTCAAGCCGAGCCTGCGTGATCGCGTCGAAGCCGATGCCATTCCACTGGCATGAAGCCATCGGATCAAGACGCTCTCAACGACATCCCTACTGGTGATCGAGCGCGCCCTGGGATTTCCGATTGAGGATTTCGATGCCTTAGAGCGAACCGACTACTTACAGGACGCCCTGATCCGATGCTTGGAGGTGATGGGTGAAGCCGTGAAACGGATCAGCTCAGAACTGCGCGAACAGAACCGCGATCTGCCTTGGCGCGGCATGGCCGGAATGCGTGATCTCCTGATCCATGCCTACGACAAGGTGGACCTCGACGAGGTCTGGCAGGCCTATCGCTAATTTCCCAGGATCCGAGACCGAGTTCGCGAAATCCTCAGTGGCGCGGAAGCGAACTGAGACCCCTACTGGTGATCGCGCTGAATTAAGCCGCCGCCCAGGACCATCTCACCGGCGTAGAAGACCGCCGCCTGACCCGGGGTGATCGAGAACTGCTCCTCGGCGAACTCCAGGCGGCAGCGATGCGGCCGATCCGCCGCCCGATCGACCTCGGTCTCCGGCAGGGGAATCAGCCGGGCCTGCTGGGGACCGCTGCGGTAGCGCACCTGCACCTCCACCTCGAGCGGCTCGGTGGGTGGCGCGATGGAAACCCAATTCACCGCCCCCACCACCGCCTCACCGCGGGCCGCATCCCGGCGGGGGGCCACCACCACCTGGTTCATCGCCCCATCCAGCCGCACCACATGGAGTGGCTCACTCCAGGCCACCCCCAGACCCTTGCGCTGGCCAATCGTGAAGTGCTCAATGCCGTCGTGCTCGCCCACCACCTGGCCATCGGCCAGCACGATCTGCCCGGGGCGCGGCGGCAGGTAGGCATCCAGGAAGGCCTTCATCGAACCGTGGTGGTCCGCCAGACAGAGGTCCTGGCTCTCGGGCTTCTGGGCCGTGCGTAGCCCATGGCGATCCGCCTCAAGGCGGGTGTCGGGCTTGGTCAACTCGCCCAGGGGAAACACCAACCGCCCCAGGGCCTCCTGGGGCAGGTCATAGAGGAAATAACTCTGGTCCTTGCGCTCGTCCAAGCCGCGCAGCAGCTGATGGCGACCGTTCTCGCTTTGATCGCCGTGGCGCACCCGGGCGTAGTGGCCCGTGGCGATCCGCTCAATACCGCGCTCCTCTTTGGCCCACTGGAGCATCGGCCCGAACTTCACCTCGCGGTTGCAGCGGGAGCAGGGAAGCGGTGTGACGCCGGCCTCGTAGCCCTGCACCAAGAAATCAACGATCTGCTCCTTGAAGTGCTCGCGGAAATCCACCACGTGGTGCGGCACCTCGAGCTGCTCGCAGACCCCAGCGGCATCGACCAGGCCTTCGGCGCAGCAGGCCCCCTTGCCGCTCATCAGCCAGAGGGTCAGGCCCTCCACCTCCCAACCGGCCTCCACCAACAGGGCCGCGGTCAAGGAGCTATCGACACCACCAGAGAGACCCACAGCCACCCGGTGCTCACCGGGCCACTGGCGCAGTCGCTCAATCGCCAGGGCGCCCGCCTCCGTTGCCGCCACGGAGGCCTCAGATGCAACGGGAACAGCGGAGAAGCGCGCCAATGCCAACGGTGGCTGTTCTCTCCATCATGGAACTGCCGCCGCCAGTGCTGTTTTGGCCCCGCTCTGTTGGCCCCCCCGCGACGCCGATCACCTGTTGGTGAGCGGCCAGCAGATGGCCGAACTCGAGCAGGTGCTCTTCGCCAACGGCATGCCCGTGGAGGCGCTGATGGAGAAGGCCGCTCTGGCCATCAGCAGGCGGCTGCAGCAACCCGATGTCTGGCCAGACCTGCAATCCCGTGGCGCACTGGTGCTGGTGGGTCCCGGCCACAACGGCGGCGATGGCCTGGTGATCGCCCGTGAGCTTCACCTGGCCGGCATCGCTGTGCGGATCTGGTGTCCCTTTGAGCGGCGCAAGCCCCTGACCGAAAGCCACCTGCGCCAGGCCCTCTGGCTGGGGATCCCCAAGCTGGAGGGCACGCCCGAGCCCAGCGATCCAGCCCTCTGGATCGATGCCCTCTTTGGCATCGGCCAAAGCCAGCCCCCTGGGGCTGAGCTCGAGCAACTGCTGCTGGAGCGCCAACGGCAGCTGGCCGATCGACTGATCGCCATCGACGGTCCGACGGGACTCTGCTCCGATCGAGGGGTACCGCTGGGGCAAGCCGCCGCCACCGCCCAGCTGACCTTGAGCATTGGCCTGATCAAACAGGGCTTTGTGCAAGACAGCGCCCTGGCCTGGGTGGGGGATCTGGAGCGCATCGAGCTGGGACTTCCAAGGGCCCTGCTGGAGGCGTTGCCCCCAAATCAACCCCGGAGCCTGGGCGCAGCGGACCTCAGCAGTGCCCCCTGGCCCACACCAGCTGCTGCGGCCGCGAAATACGAGCGAGGGCGGCTGCTGCTGATCGCCGGCAGCGACGCCTACCGAGGAGCAGCCCTGCTCTCCCTCGAAGGGGCCAGCGCCAGTGGTGCCGGCAGCCTTCGGGCCGCGGCGCCAGAGGCTGTGGCCAATCGGCTCTGGTGCCAACTCCCCCATGCCGTCCTCTCGGCGCGGCTTCCCAGCCACAGCAATGGGTCCCTGGATCTCCGTGCGCTGCCGCCCTCAGCCCTGGAGCGGCTCGATGCGGTGGTCCTCGGACCGGGCATCGGCAATCACCCTGGAGACGACGGGATCTGGGAGCAGCTCCAAACCTTCCCTGGCCTGCTGGTGCTCGATGCCGATGGCCTCAATCGCCTGGCCCAGCGCCCTGCTGTCCCATGGCTACTGGGCCGTCGCGGCCCCACCTGGCTCACCCCCCATGGCGGTGAGTTCCAGCGGATCTTCCCTGATCTCTCTGGGCAGCCCGCCCTGGAGGCCTGCGCGGCAGCGGCCCAACGCAGCGGCTGCTCGGTGCTGCTCAAGGGCGCCCGCAGTGTCATTGCTGATCCCACTGGTGAGCGCTGGCAACTCAGCAGCGCCTGCTCCCATGCCGCCCGAGCTGGGCTTGGGGATGTCTTGGCGGGCTATGCCGGAGGACTGGGCGCCCTGGCCCTGGCGAGCGGGGCCACCGCAGGTGGTTCGTTGCTGGCACTCGCAGCCCTCGCCCATGCCACGGCCGGGCAGCGAGCCAGTGAGCAGCATGGAATCGGAGGGGCAACGCCAAGTCGTATTGCCGAAATGTTGGCCGCGATGGAGAGAAAAACGAAATCCACAATTGTGAACAGAATCTGAACAGGCCAGTGGTGCAAGCGAGTCTCAAAAGTGGTGTGATTTTTCGTATCTCAAAGCTGAAGCGTTACTGAAATCCCAACAGTTTCAAAAAAATCCGTAGGAGATTTTCCCAACGTTTCGGGAGGAGCCCCAATGGCAACCGCCACCAGCTCCAACACCAACAGCAGTCGCCGTCGCAGTAGCGATCCCATTAGTTGGTACCTCTCGACCATTGGCCGTGTCCCCCTGCTGACCCCGGCGGAAGAGATTGAATTAGGCAATCAAGTGCAAGCGATGATGCGACTTGCAGAAGAAGACAAAGGAGAGAGCTATACAACCCATGAGAAAAAGATCATGCGGGTGGGCCGGCGCTCCAAAGAGCGCATGATGAAGGCAAATCTGCGGCTTGTTGTCAGCGTCGCCAAGAAATATCAAGGCAAAGGCCTCGAGCTCCTCGATCTCATTCAAGAGGGTTCGCTGGGCCTTGAGCGCGCGGTGGAGAAATTCGATCCCACCCGCGGCTACAAGTTCTCGACCTATGCCTTCTGGTGGATCCGCCAGAGCATGACCCGGGCCATCGCCTGCCAATCGCGGACCATCCGCTTACCGGTTCATCTCTCTGAACGCCTCACCGCCATTCGCAAAGTCAGCCTTGAGCTGGCCCACAAGCTCGGTGCGATGCCCAGCCGCAAGGAAATTGCGGAAGAGATGGACATGCCGCTCGATGAGCTCGACTCCCTGCTGCGCCAAGCCCTGACGACCTCCAGCCTGGATGCCCCGGTGAACGGCGAAGAGGGCCGGAGTTTCCTCGGTGACCTGATTGCCGATCAAACCAACAGCGAGCCCCTGGATCAGGTAGAGCGCGGCATCCACCAAGAGCAACTGGGCCGCTGGCTGACCCACCTGACCGACCAGGAGCGTCAGGTGCTTGAACTGCGCTTTGGCCTCGAAGGAGAAGAGCGCCACACCCTCGCTGAAATCGGCCGCATGCTCGAGGTCTCCCGCGAGCGGGTACGCCAGGTGGAGCTCAAAGCGCTGCGCAAGCTGCGTCACCTCACTCGGCGCATGCCGACGGCGATCTAGGACTCCGGGGTCTGGCCCACTGGAGCGGCCGGCGGCAGTTCTGAGCCGGAAATACAGAAGCTATTGAGCGCCTTGCTCTTGCTGACTGGGCTCGTCTTGAGCTGGGCCATCAGCATGTCGCGGGACTTCTGACAGTCGGCGAAGGTTTTCATCGGCAGCGATTGCATCGCCGTGCCGCCATGAACAGACCCGGACCAGAACAAGATCACCAGCCAGACTGGAGCCATCGCGATCCCTTGATTGCACTCCTTTGTAGCCCGGTTTCCGCCAGACTTCGCACTGCCATCGCCCACCCGCAATGCTCGGCGGAGAAGACAGCCTTCCAATCACCCTGCGTCTCTCTGAGCCGGTGATCAAAGAACTGGAGCTGTTGATGCAGCAACTCCAGCTCGATGACATGGGGCTGCTGGTGGATCGCCTGCTGCGGGACTCGCTCTTCGACGAAGAGTTCGACGACGACGACTGTTAACGCCCGGTGCGACTACCGCTCGTCTATCACCCGGCCTATTCAGCCCCCTTGCCCAGTAGCCATCGCTTCCCGATGGCGAAGTTCAAACTCCTGCGCGCCTTGCTTGAGGAGCAGGGAATTGCGCGGGAGGAGCAGATCCATCGGCCCCTACCGGTGCCGCGGCGCTGGCTTGAGCTCACCCACAGCCGCCGCTACCACCAGGCCTTCGCCCGCGGGGAACTGCTCCCGGCCGAGCAGCGCCGCATCGGCCTGCCAGCCACGACCCCATTGGTGCAGCGCACCTGGCTGGCGGTGGGGGGATCCCTCCTGACGGCCCGATTGGCCCTCGAACACGGCGTCGCCTGCCACCTAGCCGGGGGGACCCACCACGCCTACCCCGACCACGGCAGCGGGTTCTGCATCTTCAACGACTGCGCCGTCACCGCCCAGGTTCTGCTGGCTGAAGGGCAGGTCCAGCGCTTGATGGTGATCGACCTGGATGTGCATCAAGGGGATGCCACCGCCGCCATCTTTGCCCAGGAGCCACGGGTCTTCACCCTCTCGGTGCACTGCGGCAGCAACTTCCCGCTGCGCAAACAACAGAGCGACGTCGACCTGGCCTTAGACGATGGAATTGGAGATGACGCCTATCTCGAGGCGATTGGCGATCTAATCCCGACCCTGCTGGATCAACAGCAACCAGATCTCGTGCTCTACAACGCTGGGGTCGACCCCCACCTTGAGGACCGGCTCGGTCGGCTTCGCCTCAGTGATCAGGGCCTACTGAACCGTGACCGCCTGGTGATGGACAGTTGCCTGCGGCGAAACATTCCAATCGCCACAGTGATCGGAGGCGGCTACGACGACTTAAAGCCCCTGGTGGTGCGCCACGGCCTGGTCTTCCGCGCTGCAAACGAGCAAGCCCGTTTGCACGGGCTCTAACGAAGGGGAGATCAGTCCTCCGCCCAGATGTAGCGGGTGAGCTCTTCCGGCTTGGGCTCAGGAGCCGCCAGGGCGAACTCCACACAATCGGCCACTTCGGCGTCGATCTCCATCTCGATCACCTTGAGCTCCTCGGCCTTCACCAGGTTGTGCTCAATCAGGTGAGCGGCCAGACGCTTGATCGGATCGCGCTGGGCCCAGAACTCCTTCTCGGCCTCAGCCCGCAACTCGTCGGGGTCCGCCAGGGAGTGACCGCGGAAGCGATAGGTCAGGCACTCCAACACGGTGGGGCCTTCACCGGCACGGGCGCGCTCGATCGCCCGCTGGGCAGCGCCGCGGACGGCCAAGACATCCATGCCATCCACTTCTTCACCGGCCATCCCAAAGGCAGCGGCTTTACGCCAAATCTCGGGGTCGCTGGTGGCGCGGTTGTGGTCCATGCCGATGGCCCACTTGTTGTTCTCGACCACAAAGATGATCGGCAGCTTCCAGAGCGCCGCCATGTTCAAGCACTCGTAGAACTGGCCGATGTTGCAGGTGCCATCGCCGAAGAAGGCGGCGGTCACTGCGTCGCTTGTGGAATCGCCCAGCGCATCACGCTTGTAGCGGCTGGTGAAGGCGGCGCCCAGGGCAACGGGAATGCCCTCACCAATAAAGGCGTAACCACCCAGCAGGTGATGCTCCTTGGAGAACAGGTGCATCGAGCCGCCACGGCCCTTGCTGCAACCGGTCTCCTTGCCGAACAGTTCGCTCATGACCTCGCGGGCCGGTACGCCGCAGCTGAGGGCGTGGACGTGGTCGCGATAGGTGCTGCAGAACCAGTCGTGCTGCATCTTCATCGCCTTGATCACCCCCGTGCTCACGGCCTCTTGGCCGTTGTAGAGGTGAACAAAGCCGAACATCTTTCCGCGGTAGTACATCTCGGCGCACTTGTCTTCGAAGCGCCGGCCGAGGGTCATGTCGCGGTAAAGCATCAGGCCCTCATCCCGGGTCACCGTTGCCGGCGTGGAGGGGTAGAGGTTCATCAGCCGCTCGGCATGCAAGCCGACCTGGTTGACATCGGCTGAGCAGGAGGGAGCACCACTGGTGGCGACGCCCTGTCCAAGATCGGCCTGTGTCATGGCTGAGGTCCTGCTCTCCGGGGACTCTGATGCTGGCCTGACTGTACGGGGTCCATCTCCAAAAGGTGCACGAAGGACGGCCAAAACCGAAGACTCTGCCTACAGTCACGTCCGATTAGCGCCCGCCAATCCGAGCTCAATTTGGAACTGCCGATCGACCACTTCCGCCTGCTCGGCGTGAATGCCAGCTCCGACCGGCAGAGCGTGCTGCGCACCCTGCAGCAGCGTCTTGATCGCATTCCAGACCAGGGTTTTACCCAAGACACACTCCAGGCCAGGGCCGAACTGCTGGAAGCCAGCGCCGACCTCCTGAGCGACGAAACCCGGCGCCAGGCCTACGAGCGGGAACTCACGGCCATCGCCGACAACGCCAACGGCTCCATCGCCGCCCTGGAGATTCCCCCCTCCCGTGAAGTGGGCGGCCTTCTCCTCTTAATGGAGGCCGGCCAATCCCAGGAGGCCTTCGACAGCGCCTCCCGCGGACTGCAGCCGCCCCAAGCCCCCGCCCTGGGCAGCAGCCGCGAAGCGGACCTGACCCTTTTGGCCGGCCTGGCCTGCCAGGGCACCGCTCGGGATTACCGCGATCAACGCCGCTATGAGGCGGCCGCGCTCACCCTGCAGCAGGGTCTGCAGCTGCTCCAACGGATGGGTCAGCAGGCCGAACAACGCCGCAAGCTCGAGCAGGACCTCAAGGAGCTTCTCCCCTATCGCGTCCTCGACCTGATCAGCCGCGACCTCTCAGCCAGCACCTCCCGCTTACAGGGCATCGCCCTGCTGGAGCAACTCGTGCAGCAGCGAGGAGGCCTCGAGGGCCATACCGATCTGACCTTCCCCCAAAGCGAGTTCCAGCCGTTCTTCAAGCAGATCCGTCAATTCCTGACGGCCCAAGAACAGGTGGAGCTCTTCAGCCGTTGGGGCGATTCAGGCTCCGCCACGGCCGACTTCCTGGCCAGTTTTGCCCTCACCGCTTCAGGGTTCTCCCAGCGCAAACCGGAGCGGATCCTGGAGGCCTACGAGCGTCTAAAAAACAGCGGCCAACCCGGCATTGAGGTCTTCCTCTCCTGCCAGCAACTGCTGCTCGGTCAGGTGGATGAAGCGGAGCGTCTCTTCGAGTTGGGAGCAGATGCCGCCCTGAAGCAGTGGGCCATGGAGCAGGGAGACGACCCACTGGCCCGCCTCTGCGCCTACTGCCGCGACTGGCTGACACGAGAAGTGCTGGAAGGATTCCGGGACATCGACATCGACGCCAACCTCGATGCCTGGTTCGCGGACCGGGATGTGCAGGCCTACATCGACCAACAGGACCGCATCCGCGGCCGCCAGTTCAACGCCAAACCCAGCTTCGAGGTGCCGGCTGCGACAGAGACCAGCACTGCCTTCGGGGACTGGCCGAGCTTCGACCTCAGCAGCAGCAGCGAAACCCCGACAAACCTCGAGACCCTCGACGAGGAGGAGGAGGGCGACGATGAGCTCTGGGATGGCCCCCGCTGGAGGCTCCCGGCTCTACCCGAACTCCAATGGCCCCAACTCGGCAGCCTCAATGAGCGGCTGCAGGAACTCCCCAGCTGGGGGCGGCCCGTTGGTGTGGCCGTGGTTGTCATGGCCCTTGGTTTTGGCGGCTGGGTGGCGCTGAAGCCCCGCGGAGCCGAGGTGGAGACCGCAACCAGCGGCAGCAATGCGGCCCTTGTTCAGCCTGAATCGACAGCCCCCGCAGCTCCGGCCCAGGCCAACCCCTTCCCCCTGAGCGATCCCGATCCCAGCGCCAGCCAACTGCAGGGCCTGCTCGAGGCTTGGCTGAGCGAAAAAGCCGCGGTCCTCGCCGGTGATGCACCGAGCGAGACCCTGGCCGACCTGGCCCGCCCCGATCAGATCCAGCGGCTTCAACGCCAGGCCCAAGCGAACCGCCAGCGCGGCGCCACCGAAACGGTGAACACCACCATCACCGGCTTCAAGATCAGCGAGCGCTCCGGTGTGCGCATCGCGGCCCAGGTGGCTCTGACCTACAGCGATGAACTCCGGACCAAGGCCGGCAAAGTTCTGAGCCGAACCCCAGAGATGACCCTGCGCAACACCTACGTCTTTGGCCGCAAAAACGGCAGCTGGCAGCTGGTCGCCTACAAGCCCACCGCCAAGAACTGAGTCTCCTGACCCGCTCTCGAGACGGTCGCTTTTTACGATCAGTCGATCACAGGCCCCCCCATGTTCGACGAGCTCTCCCAACGGTTTGAAGATGCCGTCAAGAACCTGCGCGGTCAGGGGGCGATCAATGAGGGAAATATCGACGGTGCGCTCAAGGATGTGCGCCGGGCCCTGCTGGAGGCCGATGTCAGCCTTCCGGTGGTCAAGGACTTCGTCGAGGAGGTCCGCAAAAAGGCCCTAGGGGCTGAGGTGGTGCGAGGCGTCAGCCCCGACCAGAAATTCATTCAGGTGGTGCACGAGCAACTCGTGGACACCATGGGCGGCGAGAACGCTCCCCTGGCCGGCGCTGGAACAGAAGGCGCCCCAGCTGTGGTGCTGATGGCCGGCCTCCAGGGCGCCGGCAAGACGACCGCCACCGCCAAGCTCGGCCTCCACCTCAAAGAGAAAGGACGCAAGGCGCTGTTGGTGGGCGCCGACGTCTACCGCCCCGCGGCCATCGAGCAGCTCAAAACCCTGGGCGGACAGATCGGCGTTGAGGTCTTCAGCCTGGGCACCGATGCCAAGCCAGAAGCAATCGCCGCCGCTGGCCTTGAAAAGGCCAAAGACGAGGGCTTCGACACCGTCCTGGTGGACACCGCCGGCCGACTCCAGATCGACACCTCGATGATGGAGGAGATGGTCCGCATCCGCGAGGCCGTGCAGCCCGATGAGGTGCTGCTGGTCGTGGATTCGATGATCGGCCAGGAGGCCGCCGAACTGACCCGGGCCTTCCACGATCAGGTGGGCATCACCGGTGCGGTCCTCACCAAGCTCGACGGCGACTCCCGCGGTGGCGCGGCCCTCTCGATCCGCAAGGTCAGCGGCGCCCCGATCAAATTCATCGGTACCGGGGAAAAGGTTGAGGCGCTTCAGCCCTTCCACCCGGAGCGGATGGCCAGCCGCATCCTCGGCATGGGCGACGTCCTCACCCTGGTGGAGAAGGCCCAGAAGGAGGTCGAGCTGGCCGATGTGGCCAAGATGCAGCAGAAGCTCCAGGAAGCCACTTTCGACTTCTCTGACTTCGTTAAGCAGATGCGCCTGATCAAGCGCATGGGCTCCCTGGGCGGCCTCATGAAAATGATCCCGGGGATGAACAAGATCGACGACGGGATGCTCAAGCAGGGCGAAGAGCAGCTCAAAAAGATCGAAGCAATGATCAGCTCCATGACGGAGGCCGAACGCAGCGACCCCGACCTGCTGGCCGCAAATCCCTCGCGCCGGCGCCGGATCGCCAGCGGCAGTGGCCACACCGCCGCGGATGTGGACAAGGTGCTGCAGAACTTTCAGCAGATGCGGGGCTTCATGCAACAGATGACCCGCGGTGGCGGCATGCCGGGAATGCCCGGCATGGGCGGCTTCCCCGGCATGGGTGGAATGCCGGGCATGGGCGGCGCTCCCGCCGGCCGCGGTGGCCGTGGCGGTGGGATGCCGAAAGCCCCGAAACCCGCCAAGAAGCGCAAGGGCTTCGGCCAGCTCTAAGGGACGTCACCCCAGAGAGTATTGTTGTCGTTTGCGCGCGGTTCCCTGGGGAATCACCGCACCTTTATCCAGTCAGTAAGGCAAGGCCACAATGATCAAGCTCCGCCTGAAGCGGTTCGGTAAAAAGCGGGAAGCGAGCTTCCGCCTGGTGGCCTGCAACAGCACCTCACGCCGTGACGGTCGTCCCCTCGAGGAGCTGGGCTTCTACAACCCCCGCACCAAGGAGACCCGTCTCGACACTGAGGCCATCCGTGCCCGTCTCGCCCAGGGCGCCCAGCCCACCGAGGTCGTTCAAACCCTGCTCGAGCGCGGCGGTCTGATCGAGAAGAAGGTGCGCTCCTCTGTGGTCGTCGGCCAGAAGAAGCAGGCCGCCATCCGCGAGGCTGCTGCCAAGCAGGCCGCTAAGGAAGCAGCAGAAGCCAAGGCCGCCGAAGCCGCTGCCGCTGCCGCTGCAGAGGCTCCCGCTGAAGAAGCAACCGAAGCCTGAGGCATCCCCCAATGCCCGAGGCTGAAAGCCTCACGGCCTTCACCATCGACCTTCCCGACCAGGACGCCGCCATGGCCCTGGCTGGTGAAGCTGAATCAACCCTGCATCGCCTGGAAGCCCTGACTGGTGCTTCCTTGGTGCTGCGGGGTCTTTCCGTGCAGATGCGAGGCCGCCCCAATCAATTGGAGCGGGCCGCAGGCCTGGTTGAACTGCTGCGTCCCCTCTGGCAGGAAGGACAAAGCATCACCCAGGTGGATGTGCAAACAGCCCTCTCTGCCCTGGACACCGGCCGAGGGGAAGAGCACCAACAGCTCGGGAAACAGGTCCTAGCCCGCAGCCAGAGCGGCAAGCTGCTGCGGCCACGCACCCTTAAACAGAAGACCTACGTCGAGGCGATCGAGCGCCACGACCTCACCTTCGCCCTCGGTCCCGCTGGCACCGGCAAGACCTTCCTGGCTGCAGTCCAGGCGGTTCGGGCCCTGCAGGAACGAAAGGTGGAGCGGCTGATCTTGACCCGCCCCGCCGTGGAAGCCGGCGAGCGACTGGGCTTTTTACCAGGGGATCTCCAGCAGAAGGTCGACCCCTACCTGCGTCCCCTCTATGACGCCTTGCACAGCCTGCTGGGTCAGGAGCGAACCGCGGCGCTGATCGAGAAGAACGTGATCGAGGTCGCCCCGTTGGCCTACATGCGCGGAAGGACCCTGGCAGAAGCCTTCGTGATCCTCGATGAGGCGCAGAACACCACCCCCGCTCAGATGCGAATGGTGCTGACCCGTCTGGGCGAAGGCTCGAAGATGGTGGTCACGGGTGACCCCACCCAGATCGATCTTCCCCAAGGTCAATTGAGCGGCTTAATCGAGGCGGCTCAGGTTCTCGACGGCGTGGAGGGCATCGCGGTCTGCCGGCTCAGTGCCGCCGATGTGGTGCGCCATCCCCTGGTGCAGCGCCTGGTGACCGCCTACGCCGCCCGGGACGCAGCCCGCGCCCGGCGTTAGTCGGGGGATCCACACCCCTTCAAGGCACACAACCTTGAGATCGCTGGCAGGATGAGGCCAGTCATCCTCTGTGCCATGCCGGCCAGCAGCAATTTCCAGGAGGCCATCCGCGAGGCGCAATCCAGCGCTCTCGTGGGGCCCAACGTGGTCAATAAGGCGCTGCCCTACGTGGGTGGCGGCATGGTGCTCACCGCCGGTGGCGTGATGGGCGGCCTGGCCCTGTTGGCCAGCAACCCCGCCAGCTTCATGCCCCTGTTCTGGGTGGCCCTGATTGGCAACTTCGTTCTGTTCTTCGTGGCTCAGAACGTGGCCCTGAAGGCCAACAACAGCACGGCCCTGCCGCTGATGGCGGCCTACAGCCTGATCACCGGCTTCACCCTGAGCGGCATCGTGGCCCTGGCCATTGGGACCGCCGGCATCGGTGCGATCGGCACCGCCGCCCTGGCCACCGGCGTGACCTTTGTGGCGGCCTCGGTGATGGGTCGCCGCATGAGCGACAGCGTCGGTCAGGCCCTGAGCGGTGTCGTCGGCCTGGGCATCCTCGGCCTGGTCATCGCCATGGTCGTCCAGATCATCGGCGGCATCTTCGTGCCCGGCTTCGGCATGGGCGGCATGGAGCTGCTGATCGCCGGCTTTGGCACGGTGATCTTCGTGGGCGCGGCCTTCGTGGACTTCTACACGATGCCCCGCACCTACAGCGACGACCAGCACCTGGCCGGTGCGCTGAGCATGTATCTGACCTACATCAACCTGTTCATCTTCATCCTGCGTCTGGTGATCGCCCTGAACGGTGGCGGTCGCCGCGACTGATCCAGATCAACGCCTTCAAGCCAAGCGCCCCAGACGGGGCGCTTTTTTGTGGCTCCGTGAAAGCAAAGACTTAGCCCTCGGCCACAGCCAAGATCGCCTCAGCAATCGCCGCGGTCTGCCCGGCGTCGTAGCCCCAGCGCTTGAGAAAGGCCACGTCCTCACCACGGCCATCGGTGGCCTCCAGCAAGATTTCCAGCCGCGCCTTCACCGCTTCAGGATCCAGCAGCCGCAGCAACTCGGTGCAGCGCGATTGCACCCGCTCCGATCCCGCCTGCTGAGCCGCGTCGGCATTGCGCTCGTGATGCAGCGCCATCGCCGTGCTCATGGCCAGGTTGCGGGCACTGAGGTCCACCACCCCATCGCCGGCCTGACGCAGGGCGAACACCACGGCGTCCGGCAAGCGATCCATCAGCGGGCAATCCCCCGCCAGGGACACCACAAAGAAGCCCCGGGCACCATCACGGCTGGCCACCAGCTCAGAGACCCGATCGCCGATCACCTCATCGCTGAGTTCGCCGTTCTCCCACAGCCCGAGCCACTGGGCCGTGATCTCCATCGCCTGTTGAAACGTGGGCTCCAGCGGGGCGGCTTCAGTCATGGGGGAGGTTGAACTGCCAAGGTGAGGCTATGGAGTCACACGACCAGCTGCCGCCTTTCCCAGATCTCAGTGATCTGCCGGCCGAGGCCGTGGCCGAGGGCTTCACCCTGGGGCAGAGCCCCGAAGGATTCCGCTCAGGCTTTGTCGCCCTGGTGGGACGGCCCAACGTGGGCAAGTCCACCTTGATGAATCAGTTGGTCGGGGAGAAGGTGGCCATCACCTCTCCAGTAGCCCAGACCACTCGGAACCGGCTGCGGGCGATCCTCACAACCCCCACGGCACAGCTGGTCCTGGTGGACACCCCTGGGATCCACAAACCCCATCACCTCCTCGGGGAGCGCCTGGTGCAAACCGCCCGCGGCGCCATCGGTGAAGTCGATCAGGTGCTGCTGCTGGTGGATGGCAGCCAGGCCGCCGGCCGCGGGGATGGCTTCATCGTTGAGCTGCTCGAGCGCACCAAAGTGCCCGTCCAGGTCGCCCTGAACAAATGCGATCTGGTGGATCCGGCCCAGGCCGCCGAGCTGGAGGCCAGCTACCGCGAACTCGTTCCCGGCTGGCCCCAGCACCCCGTCAGCGCCCTGAATGGCGATGGGACCGAGGCCCTGGTCAATGCCCTAGCGGCCGAACTGCCCGAAGGGCCGCACCTCTACCCACCCGATGCGGTCAGTGACCAACCGGAGCAGCTGCTGCTGGCGGAACTCATCCGCGAGCAGGTCCTCCAGCACACCCGTGAAGAGATCCCCCACTCGGTCGCCGTTCAAATCGAGCGGGTCGTGGATGACAAGGAACGCACCGCGGTCCTGGCCACGGTCCTCGTGGAGCGCACCAGCCAGAAGGGCATCCTGATCGGCAAGGGCGGGCGGATGCTGCGCCAAATCGGCACCGGCGCCCGGCAGCAGATGCAGAAGCTGATTTCTGGACCGGTCTACCTGGAGCTCTTTGTCAAAGTCGTTCCCAACTGGCGCCGGAGCTCATCACGCCTGGCGGAATTGGGGTACCGCGGCGACAGCTGAGAGAATCGCCCAATGAGCGACAACGCCTCCTTCCCTCCGGACTCAATCGAAGCCTTCCTGCACCTCTGTGAAGGCGAGTGGATGTGCCTGCGATCCCGTTTCCTCCTCGGTGATGACAGCGACACCGGAGAAGGCGACGAGTGGCACAGCAGCGAGCGCGGGGAGCTGCTGGTCCGCCACCTCGAGGGCAACCCGGGGGGGCTGAGCGTGGGGCCCAAGGACCAGACACCCAAGCAGCTTCAGTTCCAAGCCGATGGCCAGTTCCAAGCGGGGGAGCAGCAGGGCCGCTGGACCCTCTGGCCCGACTGCAGCCTGGAGCTGATCCTGGAGCAGGGCGACAGCGAGATCCGCGAGCGGATCTGGTTCAACAAGCCCAACCTGCGCCTGCGCTCCACCATCGAGCAGCCGGCCGATGGCACCCCTGGACGCGCCAGCTTCAGCTCTGAAATCCGCCGGGTCAGCCGGCCCGCCGCCTGAGCGATGCGTCTCGATGTGGTCAGCCTGACCCCGGAGGCCTTTGCGCCGCTGCAGGGTCTTGGGGTGATCGGCCGCGCCTTCGCCGCCGGCCGCGCTGAGCTCCACGTGCACAACCCGCGGGATTTCGCCACGGATCGCTACCGCAAGGTGGACGACGAGCCCTATGGCGGCGGTGCCGGCATGGTGCTCAAGCCGGAGCCGGTCTTTGCCGCCTTCGAGTCGATCCCGGTGCAACCGCGCCGGCGCACCCTGTTGATGTCACCCCAGGGGCAACCCCTGCGCCAGGTGGACCTACGCCGCTGGTCTGCGGACTATGACCAGCTGGTCTTCCTCTGCGGCCACTACGAGGGATTTGATGAGCGGATTCGCTCGCTGGCCGACGAGGAAGTCTCGATCGGAGACTTCGTGCTGACCGGCGGCGAACTGCCGGCGATGACGATCATCAACGGCGTGGTTCGCCTGTTGCCGGGCACCGTCGGCACCGAGGCCTGCCTGGAGGAGGAGAGCCACAGCGCGCTGCTGCTGGAGCACCCCCACTACACCCGCCCGGCGGACTTCCGCGGCATGCGCGTTCCAGATGTCCTGCGCAGCGGTGACCATGGCGCCATTGCCCGCTGGCGCGCTCAGCAGCAGCAAGAGCGCACCCGCGAGCGAAGACCTGATCTCTACGCCCGCTGGCAAGCGGAGCAGCAGACCTAACGCTGCTGCTGGAAACCCTTGAGGGCGGAGATCAAGGCTGCCGGGCTTTGGGGGTCCACCATCAAAACGCTGCCCCCGGGGGCCTGGGCCATCTGCTCGCCCATCGCCATCCAATCGCCAGCCAGCAGCAGGCGCATCGCTTCCGCCGCCTCAGGATCGGCCTGAATCGCCTTGGCTAAACGGGTGGATGCATCGGCGCGGGCCTGAGCCAAGAGAGCCTGTTGCTTGGCCTGGGCTTCCGCTTCCAGCAGCAGGGCTTCCTGCTTGGCCTTGGCATCGAGCACCAGCGCTTCAGCCCGCCCCCGGGCCGCATTCAGCTGGGACTCCTTCTCGCCTTCCGAGCGCAGGATCGCGGCGCGCTTCTCCCGCTCCGCGGTCATCTGCTGCTCCATCGCCTGCTGCACGCCGCGGGAGGGTTGGATGTCCCGCAGCTCCACACGGGTGACCTTCACCCCCCAGGGGTCGGTGGCGGAATCCAACTCCCGCAGCAGCGCCTCATTCACCTCCTGGCGCGTCGTGAAGGTCTGATCCAGATCGAGCTTGCCCATCTCAGCCCGGATCTGGGTCAGCACCAGGTTGACCATCGCCGCCTGAAGGTTGTCGACGGAGTAGTAGGCCCGCTCGTGCTCCAGCAGTTGCCAATAGACGACCGCATCCACCTCAATGGCAACGTTGTCGCGGGTGATGCACTGCTGCGGCGGGATGTCGAGCACCCGCTCCTTCAGCGACTCATGGCTCACCACCCGCTCCACTACAGGAAGCACCAAGGAGAGCCCCGGCTGCAGCTGCCGGTCGTACTTCCCCAGCCGCTCCACCAGACGGGATTGCCCGCCGCTGGTGACCTTGATGCTGTTGAGCCCCAAAAAGGCCATGACCACCAGGGCCGGCAAGCCAAACAGCGCTTCCATTGGCCCAATCGCTCAGTCAGCTTCAAGCTAGGCAGCAGGTGCCTGATCGCAACCCCGTGACTGCGCTGCTCTGGTTTCTGGTTGCCTTGGCCCTCTTGGCCCTGGAGTGGCTCGGGGTGGAGTTCGACGGACTGCTCGCCGCGGCCCTGGCCGCCCTGTTGGTGTCGCTGCTCTGCGCCTGGTTGCCCCTGAACCTGGGGCTGCAGCTGCTGCTCTTTGCCTCTGGCTCGCTCGCCCTGCTTCTGCTGCTGCAGCGCTGGTCCGCGCGCAAGCGGGAGCGGGCCATCCGCCAGAGCGACGCGGCCCAGTACGCCGAGGTCATCAGTGGCTTTGATGCAGGAAGTGACCAGGGTCGGGTGCTCTGGCACGGCCAAAGCTGGGCAGCGGAGAACCTGGAGCCTGGGCAAGCGCTTCAGCCCGGCAGCCAGGTGCTGGTGATGGGCCGGGACGGCACCAACCTGCAGGTGCTGCCGAGCGCCTAGGTTCCAAAACCAAGCGCAACCGGCACCCATGCCACTCCGCATCGGCAACGGCTACGACATCCACCGGCTGGTGCCGGGTCGGCCGCTGATCCTGGGCGGCCAACGGCTGGACCATCCCGCCGGCCTGGGACTCGATGGCCACAGCGATGCCGACGTGCTGGTGCACGCGATCATGGATGCCCTGCTTGGGGCCCTGTCCCTGGGGGACATCGGCAAGTACTTTCCCCCCGACGACCCGAAGTGGAAGGGTGCCGACAGCCTGGTGCTGCTGGAGCAGGTCGTGGCCTTGGTGCGCGAGCGGGGCTGGAGTGTCGTGAACGTCGATTCCGTCGTGGTTGCCGAGCGCCCGAAGCTCAAGCCCCATATCGCAGCCATGCGCTGTGCCATCGCCACGCGCATGGGTGTGGAGCCCGATCAGGTGGGCGTCAAAGCCACGACCAATGAAAAGCTCGGCGCCGAGGGCCGTGAGGAGGGCATCTCCTGCCAGGCCGTGGCCCTGCTGCAGAAACCATGAGCCTGCTCG
The DNA here is from genome assembly GCF_047716805.1 of Synechococcus sp. W4D4. Taxonomy (NCBI): domain Bacteria; kingdom Bacillati; phylum Cyanobacteriota; class Cyanophyceae; order Synechococcales; family Synechococcaceae; genus Synechococcus; species Synechococcus sp. W4D4. The sequence goes on from NZ_CP180404.1 coordinate 1,445,194, forward strand.
CTAGGGTCGCCGCACTCGCGCTCTGCCTGGCGATGCTGCTGGCTGGCCATCCCGACGTGGCGATTGCCACCAACGACCAGCCCGGCGGTCAACTGGAGGTGGTCGTCGTTGAGCACCTACGGATCAAGGTGCCGGCGGAGGGTCGCGCCGCCTGGATGCAAGCCGAGCAGGGCAGTTGGGAACCGTGGCTGCAACAGCAAGCCGGTTTCCTGGGCCGCGAATTGCTCTGGGACAGCGAACGGGAGGAAGGCACGCTGCTCATCCGCTGGGCCAGCAAAGAGCAATGGAAAGCGATCCCCGAAGCCGAGGTGGAGGCCGTGCAAGAGCGTTTTGAGCAACTCGCCCGCAAAGCCACGGGCCAGCGGCAAGGCAATCCCTTTCCTCTGGTCTTTGAAGGGGAACTGATCCCGGCTGCATGAGCGAGCAGGCCCGGCTGGATCTACAGCGCCGCCAACGCCTCGGGATGGCGGAGGCCATCTGGGGGGAGCACAAGAGCGCCGAGCAGATCGCCGCGATCCTGGTGCGGCAGCAGCGAAGCGGCGAGCTGGCCCTGGCCACCCGGGTGGATACCGCCAAGGCCCAGGCCGTCGCCGCGTTGCTCGCGAATGACCCGCAGCTGCAGTTCCACACGGACGCGCGTTGTCTGAGCCTCGGTTCAGCTGCAGCCGCCAGGCCCGCGCTGGGGGACGTGGTGGTCCTGAGCGGCGGCACCAGTGATCTCCCAGTCGCCGCCGAAGCGCAGCTCGCTCTGCAGTGGCACGGGATTGCCTGCGAGCTGGTGCTGGATGTGGGCGTGGCGGGTTTGCACCGCCTGCTGGACCAACTCGATCGACTGCGCCAGGCCCGGGTGCTGATCGCCTGTGCCGGCATGGAAGGAGCACTGCCCACGGTCCTCGCTGGCCTGCTGCCCCAACCGGTGATCGGGGTTCCCGTCAGCGTCGGCTACGGCGTCAGCGCCGGCGGCCAGGCAGCCCTCCACGGAATGCTGGCCAGCTGCGCTCCAGGCCTCAGCGTGGTGAACATCGACAACGGCTATGGCGCCGCGATGGCAGCCCTGCGGATCCTGCTCAGCAGTGGGGCCGCAGCGGAGCAGTAAGCGGGCGCTCCAACTCCAGCACCGCTTCTACCCAAAGACGCATCGAGCGGGGCAGGCGCCCCTGTTCATAGCGGTCCAAGGCCTCCATCAACACGGGGGTGTTGACCCACTGCATCGATCGCCGAGCCATGCACGCAACGCCGGTGCACCGCAGTGTGGTGAGCAGCCCTGAACCGTGCAACCGGGCTGAGACGAATCTGCGGCCGACCTTCAGGATTGGCTCTCCAAGAGCGCCGGACTAGCTCTCAGACCTCGTCGCGGCGGCTGAGCCACTCCAGCTCCCGTGCGCACTCTTCACTCTCCACCTTGTTCAAACGGCTGAGGAGCGCCTGCAGATCCACGCCAGCCAACTCACCATTGGCATGCCACTTCATGGCAGAGGTCTCCGTGGAGTGGCGCGGGGTGGACACGTATGAAAAAAGAAGTTCTCAGACCTTAGAGATTATTCCGCCCGACGATCAACAACCGCTTCAGCCGATCAGGAGCCGAAGAGTTTCTTTAATTCCTCAAATCTTGAGGAAATCAAAAGAGGCAAGATTAAAGATGTTTGAGCTGCGGATAGGCCGTAATCAGCTCATCGGCACTGAGGACATCGCCGGCCCCATCGGGCTGCCAGATCACCTCCAGGGCCAACAGCTGACTGGAGGGAACCGAGCCCAGGATGCGTAGGGTCTCGCGCAACTCCTCGGACCCATTCACTGGCTTGAGGGTGAGGCGACTGCGGCTGGCCACCAGAAGGGTGACGGCGATGTAATCGCTGACAGCATCAGCGTCACCAGCCTGGCTGCCGGTGTTGGCGCTGACTGTCCCGGAAACATTGCTGGTGACCTCGCTGCGCAGCTTGCTGCGCTCGGTCATCGAGAGGCGGTTAAACGTGGATTCCGCAGCTTGGAAGGGAACCTGCCCCACCTCAGCGTTGGCATAGACCCAGAGATCAGGCTGACGCAGCAGGGCCAAGGTGCTGTCCTGCAAGACCCGCTGCAGGCCGCTGCTGGTGCTGGTGTCAGCACTGCCCGCAAGCTCCCGCAGATCGCGCTGCAATTCCCGAGCCGAGGCCAGCAGCCCCACCTGGAGTTGGGCGATCGAGACCGGCCCATCACTCTGAGCACGATCGATCGAACCGCCTCGCATGCCAGCCGGCAGGGAGGCGCCACCACCACCGCCGCCACCGCGGACCGCATTCACCAGCAGGCCCACCACGGCCATCAGGATCAAGAAGCCAAAAAGGCCGCCCCCACCAAAGAAGAAGGGCACCACAAAGGGGAAGCCAAAGCCGCCCCCATAGCCCCGCTGATAACCGCCGCCGCGGTAGCCGCCACCGCCATAGCTACGGGGCATCGGAGCGGAACGGAAGCTGCCGCCGCCAATCCGACCGCCGCTCGCTGCCTGGCTGGCCTGCGGCAACGCCAGCAGGAGTGTGAGCACCAGGGCCGGAACCATCAAGCCGCTGAGCAGTCGGCGCACGAGCGAGGAGGGACGTGAAGCGGCCACGGCAGAGCTCTAGCTCGATGGAATCTAAGAACCCCCGCCGACGATGGTGACCACCTCCAGACCATCGGCTTCCCGAACCGGCTGTTCAGCCCAGCGGGCCCGCGGCAGGATCTCGCCGTTGAACTCCACCACCACCAGTTGGGGTCTGTAGCCGAGGTGCTCAAGCATCTGCACCAGGTTCAGACCCTCCGGGCAGCTGGTGGCTTCGCCGTTGACGCGAACCTGAATCATCCCTGCAGCGCCTCCAGCAGTTCACGGGCGGCCTGGGCCGGATCAGGAGCCTCGGTGATCGCACGCACCACAGCCACCTGGGTGGCACCGGTGGCCAACACCGCCGGCAGATTCCCCTTCTCAATCCCACCGATGGCAAAGAAAGGAATGGCGCTCTCTGCTGCGGCCTGCCGGACGTAATCCAATCCCACGGGCTGACGGCCAGGTTTGGTGGGTGTGGCGTTGACCGGTCCGACACCGACGTAGTCACAGCCATCGCGCATGGCCTGCTGCAACTGCTCCAGGGCGTGGGTGCTGCGGCCGATCAACTTCTCAGGGCCAAGCAGCTGCCGGGCCAGGGCCGGCGGGAGATCGCCCTGGCCGAGATGCACGCCGTCGGCATCCACCGCCAGGGCGATGTCGATGCGGTCGTTGACCAGAAACAAAGCGCCGTGGCGACTGCAGAGCTGCCGCAGCGCCTGGGCCTGCTGAAGGCGCACCGCATCGGTCATCGGTTGGCCATCGGGAGCCAGGCTTCCGTCCTTGGCGCGGTACTGCACCAAACGCACACCCCCCTCAAGCGCGGCCTCCACTACGGCCTCCAGCCGGGGCGAAGGACTGGTCACCAGATACAAACGCGCAGCCCGAAGGCGCTCACGCCGCTCCTGCCCGCTTGCACTCGCTCGGATCACATCCACCTCCAGGTCGTAGAGGGCGTAGCGAACCGCCGCGGCCTCCTCAGCCAGGCGATCATCCACGCCACGGCCGAATTCCTCCAAGACCCGCAGGGCCTCCTGGACGCGGCCGCAGTTCGCCGCCACCACCGCCTGAGGCTGCTCCCGCTCCCGCTGGGCGGGATGCGCCATACCCGTGGCCACATCGCCAGCGGCGTCGCGGGCCTGCTTGTAGCGCTCGTCATGCAGCCGACCCAAGCGTTGGCGCATGTCCTTGCTGCGGGCCACCAGATCCGCTCGATCGAGGCCAAAGCGGCACCAGTCCTCGATCACCCGCAGCCCCTCACGGGCGCGATCGAGGTTGGCATCGAGCAACCGCAACACCGCCGCCGGCTGTTCAGGTGTGGTCATGGCGTCTGCACGGGCAGGGCTCTCTGCTTAGGTTTGAGGCGCAATCCAACAGGAATGGCGATGGCCCAGGGCGAATCCGACAGCCCGATGGTGGTGCTGATCTCAGGGATTCTGCTGCTGGGGGCGATCGTCGCCTTCATCAGCTGGGGCCTAACCAACGCTTACCCCGCCAGCTGAGTCCAAGAGCCCAGCCGCGCACTCGGCGTCGCGCTGGATTTGCTGCACCAGGGCCTCGAGGTTCTCAAAGCGCTGCTGCGTTCGCAGCAACCGCACCGGCTCCACCATCAGGGTTTTGCCGTTGAGCTCCAGGGTTCGGCCGAGCAGATGGACCTCAACCGCCGAGGGAGCCGTGGGATCCACCGTGGGCTGGGGCCCGAGGTTCATCACCGCCGCCAGCCGCTCCTCACCGAGCCAGGCCCAAGCGGCATAAACCCCCTCAAGGGGCAGAAACTTGCGGCCGTCCACCTGCAGGTTGGCGGTGGGCCAACCCAGCTGACGGCCCAAGCCGCGGCCACTGACCACGGTCCCGCCAAAGCGATAGGGACGGCCCAGCAGCCGAGTGGCCTCCGGCAGATCCCCCACCGCTAGGGCGCGGCGGATGCGACTGCTGCTGAATTGCTCCTCCCCTTCCGCCAGCAGGGGTTGGATTTGGACCTCGATACCCCGTTCCGCGGCCAGCTGCTGCAGGGTCTCGGTGTTGCCGCTGCGGCCCGCCCCAAAACGGAAGTTCTCGCCGACCACCACGAAGCCGGCCTGCAGCTGCTCGTGCAGCACCTGCTGCACAAAGGCCTCGGGGGAAAGCGACGCCAGCTCCTTGGTGAAGGGGACCAGGACCAACTGCTCGATCCCCAGGGGCTCCAGCAGGCCCAATTTCTCGGCGGGCAGGTCCAGCCGCAGGCGGGCCTCACCAAAGAGAACCTCACGGGGGTGGGGCCAGAAGCTGACCACCGTTGGCACAAGATCCAGCTGTGCGGCTCGTTCAGTGACGGCCGCGATCACGCTGCGATGGCCCGGGTGCAAGCCGTCAAAACTGCCCAGAGCCACCGCCGTGGGGCGCTTGGCCTGCCCTGGATCGAGCAGCGGTATCACTGGCCTGCGCAAGCAGAAATCGAGAGGAGCTGGAGCGCTGCAATCACAACCAAAAGCGCTTGAAGCCTCGCCAGAGGCATCCTCCCATGGCAGGTTTGGGCATCCCCCCACGTCCCATGGCCGATCGCCTCGACTTTCAGCTGCTCTCCCTAGGGCTGAGGCGAATGGCCTGGATCCGGTTTTGGACGCAAACCGCCCTTGGGATTGTGGTTGTGGGGGTCCTGCTCTTCAACAACATCGGCGGCAGCCTGGCCCGCAACTCCGAGCGTGCCCTGGGCCTGGGACCGGGCCTCTCCCTGACCACGATCTCGTTCTTTGTGCTGCTTTACAGCCTCTGGCAGGGCTGGCTGACGGTGCGCCTTGGCCGGGCCCTGGGCAGCACGGCCAAACCCAGCCGCAGCGAAGCCGGCAAGCTCATCAAACGGGGACTGCTGGCGGATGTGCTCGGGCTGGTCTTCGCCTCGGTGGGCTACCAGTCCTTAGCGGGCAGCTTGTTTGTTCAGGCTTCGCTGCAGGCCCCGGGCTTCTTTGGCTCTCCGGTGGGGGGCACCAGCGCCCGCAGCCTGGTGGGCTATCCGATCACCTCGATCGAGATGCTCTCGGTGCTGAGCAACACCCAGGTGCTCTTTGCCCACACCATCGGCTTGATCTTCTCGCTCTGGTTCCTGCAGCGGATTTATCGGACGAAGTGAGGCTGCTTGAGGGCTGAGAGGTCGCCGCGCCAGAACAGCTCGGGCTGCAGCGGCGTGAGTGAGACACCGCCATGGGCCACATGGGCCACATCGATGGGCCACTCCTTGGGACCTGCCACCTCGGCCTCCAGGTCATTGGCCACCTCTCCGGCCAGCCAGAAATACGTGCGCCCCCGCGGGTCGGTGCGTTTGACGAATTGATCCGTGTAGCGGCGCACCGCCTTGCGGCACCAACGCAGTTGCCCGATGGACTCCATCGGCAGGGCCGGGACGTTGAGGTTCAGCAGCATCCCCTTGTCCCAGTCCTCGCGGCGGCTCTGCTCGGCCACGTCCAGGGCAATGCGGGCGGAGGCCTCAAACTCCCGCCACTTGTAATCCGCGCAGCTCACCGCCAGGGCAGGGAGACCTTCGATGGTCCCCTCCATCGCCGCACTGACCGTGCCGGAATACATGGTGTCGGTGCCCAGGTTGGGGCCGTGGTTGATCCCCGAGAGGACCATCTCGGGCCACTCCTCCAACAGAGCAAAGAGAGCCAACTTGACGCAATCGCTTGGGGTGCCGCTGCAGGCCCAGGCGGTGACGCCATCGGCAAAGAGCTCATCGGCGCGCTCAGCCCGCAAAGGGGACTGCAGGGTCAGACCGTGGCCCGTGGCGGAACGCTCCTGATCGGGGCAGACCACCGTGACCTGGTGACCTCGCCGAAGAGCTTCAGCTGCCAAGGCACGGATGCCATCAGCGAAGACACCATCGTCATTACTGATCAGGATCCGCACGGTGCCGTCTCGCCTGGCCCGAGGCTAGGGGGCTTGAAACAGGCGTCTACCTAAAGTCGGCGCTCGTTGAAGCCGATCCTTGAGCGCCACCGTCAGCCTGCAGCAGCTCACCGATCAACTCGATCAGCTGGAGGCCGAAGCAGCCCAAGAGATCGCTGCCGCCGCTGATGCCGCTGCCCTCGAAGACCTGCGGGTGGGTCTGCTGGGCAAGAAGGGCCGCCTCTCCGGGGTGCTGGGGGCGATGGGCAAGCTGCCCGGCGATGAACGGCCAGTGGTGGGTCAGCGGGCCAACGTGCTGAAAGAGCAGGTCCAAACCCTGCTGAGCGAACGCCTGCAGGCTGTGAAGAGTGCGGCGATGGCCGAGCGGATCGCCAGCGAGACCCTGGACGTGACCATGCCGGCGAGCTTCACGCCGGTGGGCCACCGCCACCCCCTGATCAGCACGATCGAAGAAATCGTCGATATCTTTTCTGGTCTCGGTTATCAGGTGGAGGAAGGGCCTGAGATCGAGAGCGACTTCTATAACTTCACGGCCCTGAACATCCCTGAGCACCATCCGGCTCGGGACATGCAGGACACCTTTTATCTGGGTGATCACCAACTGCTGCGAACCCACACCTCCCCGGTGCAGATCCGCCACCTGGAGAACAACGCCCCGCCGATTCGCATCATTGCCCCTGGCCGCGTCTATCGCCGCGACGCCGTCGATGCCACCCATTCCCCGGTGTTCCACCAGGTCGAGGTGCTGGCCATTGATGAAGGTCTGGACTTCAGCCACCTGCGCGGCACGGTGACCTCCTTCCTTCAGCAGTTCTTCGGCGATCTGCCGGTGCGCTTCCGCGCCAGCTACTTCCCCTTCACCGAACCCTCCGCCGAGGTGGATGTGCAGTGGCGTGGTCGCTGGCTGGAAGTGATGGGCTGCGGCATGGTCGATCCGGCCGTCCTCCAGGGCATGGGAATCGACCCCGAGCGCTACAGCGGCTTCGCAGCGGGCCTCGGTGTGGAGCGCTTCTGCATGGTGCGCCACGGCATCGATGACATCCGTCGCCTGTTCACCAGCGACCTGCGTTTCCTCGAACAGTTCTGATCCCCATAAACTCTGGGGGGACCACCTGAGCCGCTCTTTGCCCTGCGTCGGACTGATCATTAACGACGGCAAGGACCTGGCCCTGTCCACTGCCGACACCATTGAGGCCCGCCTGAAGCAGGCGGGCTACGACGTCCTGCGCGCCAGCAGCGCCGCTGGAATGGTGGGGTTCGCCAATCCAGAGCAACATCTGCGCAGCAAAGGCCATACCGCCTGCGTCCCGTCCCACTTCCAAGCCGGAATGGATCTGGCGATGGTGCTGGGGGGCGATGGCACGGTGCTCTCCGCCACCCGGATGACGGCACCGATCGACGTGCCGATCCTGACCATCAACACCGGCCACCTCGGCTTCCTGGCCGAGACCTACCTGCCAAAGCTGGAGGAAGCCCTCGAGCAGGTCATCGCCGGAGACTGGACCGTGGAGGAGCGGACCACCTTGGTGGTGACCGTGATGCGTGGGGACCAGCGCCGCTGGGAGCTGCTCTGTCTCAACGAGATGGCGTTGCACCGCGAACCGATCACCTCGATGTGCCACTTCGAGATCGCCGTTGGCCGCCACGCTCCCGTGGACATCGCCGCAGATGGCGTGATCCTCTCCACCCCGACGGGCTCCACGGCTTATGCCCTGAGTGCCGGCGGACCGGTGATCAGTCCCGACTGCCCGGTGCTCCAGCTCACCCCAATTGCCCCCCACTCCCTGGCCTCCCGGGCCCTGGTCTTCAGCGATCACGAACCGGTGACGGTCTTCCCCGCCACACCCGAGCGCTTGATGATGGTCGTGGACGGCAACGCCGGCTGCTACGTCTGGCCGGAAGACCGGGTCCTGATTCGCCGCAGCGAACACCCCGTGCGCTTTGTGCGCCTGGCGGACCACGAGTTTTTCCAGGTGCTGCGCAACAAGCTCGGCTGGGGCCTGCCCCACGTGGCGAAACCCGGCAGCGCCGCTTGATGAACGACGCCGCCGTCCTGCTGCTGGGGGAGACGCCAGAAGCCCTCGCCGAGCGACTGAGTGCATCGGGCTATCGCCCTCTGATCGGCGAGGCCGGCCGGCAGCAGGCCGCCCAAGACAGTTGTGAACTGGTGGTGCTCTCCGCCGAGTGGGGAGCACGCATCCCGGAGCTACGCCAAAGCCTGGGATCCATTCCGATGCTGCTGGACATCGTGGAAGACAGCGTCGCGGCCCGCTCCCAGGTGCTGCTCCAGGGAGGCGACGACTTCTGGCTGTCTGCTGCGGGCGCCAGTGACCTACTGACCCGGCTGCGGGTGCACCTGAAATTGCAGGACAAGCAGCGGCCACCTCGGGATCTGCTGCAACTGGGGGACCTGACGATCGTCCCGAGCCGCCACGAGGTGCGCCGCAGCGGCCAGAGCATCGCCCTAACCGCGCGGGAGTACGCGCTGCTGGAGCTGCTGATGCAGCACGCCCGCGAGGTGGTCAGCCGCGAGCGGATCCTGGCGACGGTCTGGAGAGATCAGCAGGGCACCGCGAGCAACGTGATTGAGGTTTATGTCCGCTACCTGCGTCAAAAGCTGGAGACCGGCGGCGGCAAGCGCCTGATCCACACCGTCCGCGGCCGGGGCTATTGCCTCAGCGACGGTCCGCCCCAGCTGGGCTGAAGCGATGCCAACCCCAGCCCTCCCTCCGCAACAGTTGCCGATTGAGGCGCAGTGGTGCCTGCAGGACAAACAGCCCTGCATTGCCCTGGAGGTGGCCCGCAGCCAAGAGCAGCAGCGACTGGGCCTGCAGGGCCGACCGCCCTTGGCTCCGCTTCGGGGGATGTGGTTTCCCTTCCCCAAGCCACAACCCCTGCGCTTTTGGATGCACAAAACCCCGGCCTCCCTCGACATGGTCTTCCTTAATGGCAACCGGGTCATTGCCATTGAGGCCAACACGACTCCCTGCCCGAACCTGCCCTGCCGCAGCTACGGCCCCCAAGGCCCTGGAGATGGGGTGGTGGAGCTCGGAGCCGGAGAAGCCAAGCGACTGGGGATCCGCATTGGCATGCCCGTGGTGATCAGCCCCCTGCGCGCTTCTGGCCCCGCAGGATCAACACCGGATTAAGGGGCGCCAGGCGTGTGCCATCCGCCAGGGCCGCGCCGCGCCAGGCCTGGTGCTGACTGATGGCGACCGCCAGACCGGCCTGCTCCAGGACCGGACGCAGTTCCGCCAAGGCCTCCACGGTGGCCAGGGGAATCACGACGATGCCGCAGGGGTTCAACCGAGCCAGCACCGCCTGCAGCAGCGCCACCCGATCGCGCCCACCACCACCGATCAGGACCCGGTCGGGATCCGGCAGTTCGGCCAAGGCCCCCGGTGCCCGGCCTTCAATCACCCCCGCTGGAGTCACCCCCAGCCGCTCGGCGTTGGCGCGAATCAACGCCGCCGAACCGCCGCGCTGCTCCAGGGCCCAGAGGTCTAAGCCGGGCCGCAGCCGCAGGGCCTCAAGACCAATGGAGCCCACCCCGGCCCCCAGATCCCAGAGCACCCCGGAGGCCGGTAAGTCGAGGTCAGCCAGCAGCTGAATGCGGACCTCACGCTTGGTCATCAACCCAGGTCGATCCGGGTGCTGCAGGTAGGTCCCATCGGCAATGCCCAAGAGCGGCAGGGACTCCGGCGGCTGGGGCTCGGGCTGTTCCGCCAGCAGGACCACCAGGTGCAAGGAATCCAGATCCGCGGGCAGCGCCGCCAAAGGAGCCAGCCGCTGCACCCGCTCCTCTGGATGTCCGAGCCGCTCACAGAGCCAAAGGCCATAGGCCTGCTCGAGACCGGAGGCCCGCAGCAGCTCCCGCACTTCCGCCACCCCACCGCGGCTGGGGTCGGTCAGCACCGCCAGGGCTTCAGGGCGCTGCTGCAGGCGCGCAGCCAACGCCGCTGGGTCACGCCCGTGCAAGCTGATCCAGCTGGCGTTCTGCCAGGGGCGAGCCAACCGGGAGAAGGCGAGCTGGAGGGAGCAGGGGGAGGGATGGAAACGCAGCCGCTCTGCCCCCAGACCCTGGATCAACAGGCGCCCAATGCCAAACCAAAGGGGATCACCACTGGCCAGCACCACGGCCTGCTCCTGTCCTTGGAGCTGATCGATCAGGTCAGCAGGCTGATCACTCGCGATGAGTGGGGCGCCACTCCAACCCTCCCAACGCTGCAGCGATTCATGCAGGCGATGGGGAGCCGCCACCAGGGCGGCCTGGCGCAACAGCTGTTGCTTGTCGAGGGGCAGTGATGCCGGAGCGCCCGCGTCGGTGCCGATCACCTCAATCATGGATGCATTCTGCTGCTGAGCGATGAACCCCTCTGATCGCCGTCAACGCCTGCATGAGTTGGTCGTCGCGCTGATCGCGCAACAGAGCGACCTCGACCTGCTCGATGACGACAACAGCGGCAGCCTGGCGGTAGCCCAAGGCAACCCCGCTGGATGGCTGGAGCGCAACCGCCGCGTGGTGCAGCGCTACCAGTCCCTGGTGCGTTCAGCCGCCACCCTCGATGCCCTGGTGGAACAGGAGGCCAACGAACGGGCCAACCCCTCTCAACTCTGACAAGCTGGCGGCACTGTTAGCTGCCCCATGGCGCGCCTCGGCCTGTCCGCCCTGAAGTCTCTGCTGCGCCGCGCCGGCCTCAGTCGCTCCAAGCGCCCCCCGACCTGGCAGCCTCCAGCCGCGAGCTGGAGCCGCCCCTTTGGCCAGGGCTGGGAGACGCCCTACACCGTCCGCTACGCCAGCAACCTCGACGACGGCCCCAACCACGGGATGCCCTTAGGCGGCTTCGGCGCGGGCTGCATCGGCCGCGCCCCCGACGGCAACTTCAACCTCTGGCATCTCGATGGCGGCGAGCATTGGTTCGGGGTGTTGCCCGATTGCCAGTTCTCGTTGTTTGAGGACAACGGCAGCAGCAGCCGGGCCCATGCCCTGGCGGTCAAGCCCAGTCGTGATGACTCCGGGCCCGAGGCCAGCGCACCGCTGCAGAGCTGGGATTGGTATCCAGCGTGCACCGAGACAACCCACACCGGCACCTACTCCGCCCGTTACCCCCTGAGCTGGACCCAGTACCAAGGGGTCTTTGACGCCGAGGTCAGCTGCCAAGCCTTCAGCCCGATCCTGCCGGGCAACTACCAGCAGACCAGCTACCCGCTGGCGGTCTTTGTCTGGACCCTGCGCAACCCCAGCAGCCAGCCGCTGGATCTCTCCTTGATGCTCAGCTGGCGCAACACCTGCGGCTGGTTCACCAACACCGACTCCTCAGCGGAGGTGCACTTCCGCGATGACGGGAGCCCCGAGCACAACTACGCCCCGGCCATCGGCCACAGCGAGGGGCAGCGGAATGATTGGGTCGAGGACGGCAACCTCAAGGGAGTCGTCCTGGGCGGAGACGTCTCCAGCCCAGTGCGGGAAGGCGAGGGCCAGTGGTGCATCGCCACCAGCGAGCAGCCGGGGGTCAGCATCCAGCGCTGCAGCCGCTGGAATCCAAGCAAGGACGGCTCGGAGCTCTGGGGCAGTTTCAGCCGTGATGGCTCCATCCCTGAGAGCAACAACAACCGCCGCAGCGGAGCCGCTGAACCGGTCAGTGCGGCCCTGGCGGTGCGCTGCCGGCTGGAGCCCGGCCAGAGCCTTGAGATCCCCGTGGTGATCAGCTGGGATCTGCCGGTGACGGCCTTTGCCACCGGCACCAGCGCCCTGCGCCGCTACACCGATTTCTTCGGCACAAGCGGCAAAAATGCTGCCGCCATCGCCGCTGAAGGCCTGAACAACTGGCGCCAATGGAAAGCGCAGATCGAGACCTGGCAGCAGCCGGTGCTGGAGCGCAGTGATCTGCCCGAGCCGCTGCGGATGGCGCTGTTCAACGAGCTCTACGACCTCTGCAGCGGCGGCAGCCTCTGGAGTGCCGCGAGCAGTGAAGACCCCGTGGGGCGCTTCGGGGTGCTCGAGTGCCTGGACTACGCCTGGTACGAGAGCCTGGACGTGCGGCTCTACGGCTCCCTGGCGCTGCTACAGCTCTGGCCGGAACTCGATAAGGCGGTGCTTCGCAGTTTTGCCCGGGCCATCCCCGCGGCCGATGCCACCCCGCGGCCGATCGGTTGGTACTTCACCCAGGGCAAGGGCCGCGTCGAAGCCGCCCGCAAGGTCAAGGGAGCCACTCCCCATGACCTGGGGGCCCCAAATGAGCGCCCCTGGGATGCCACCAACTACACGGCCTACCAAGACTGCAACCTCTGGAAGGACCTGGCCAGCGACTACGTCCTGCAGGTCTGGCGCACCTTCAAGCTCGCCCCCAACGGAGAGGACGTGCGCTTCCTGGCGGAGTGCTGGCCGGCGGCGGTGGAAGCACTGCGCCACCTCAAGACCTTTGATATCAATGGCGACGGCCTACCCGACAACGGCGGCGCTCCCGATCAGACCTTTGATGACTGGCCGCTCAAGGGCGTCAGCGCCTACTGCGGCGCGCTCTGGATTGCTGCCCTGGAAGCGGCCCTGGCGATCGCCCAACAGCTGCAACTGAGCACGGGACTCGACACCTCGGCTGAGCAACAGGAGTTCAGCGGTTGGCTGGCGCAAGCGCGAGGGAATTTCGACACGCTCCTCTGGAACGGCGAGTACTACGACATCGATGCCGAGAGCGGGACGCCGGTGGTGATGGCCGATCAGCTTTGCGGTGATTTCTATGCCCGCCTGCTGGGCCTGGAACCGGTGGTGAGCGAGGCCAACAGCCGCAGCACCTTGAACGCCGTCCGCGAGTCCTGCTTCGAAAAGTTCGAAGGCGGCAGCCTTGGGGTCGCCAATGGCCTGCGCCGCGATGGCACCCCCCTGGACCCCAACGGCACCCACCCCCTGGAGGTCTGGACCGGGATCAACTTCGGCATCGCCAGTTACTTCCGGCTGATGGGCGAGACCGAAACCGCCCTGGCCATCACCTCAGCGGTGGTCAACCAGGTCTATTCCGGGGGCCTGCAGTTCCGCACCCCCGAAGCGATCACGGCGGTGAACACCTTCCGCGCCTGCCACTACCTGCGGGCGATGGCGATCTGGGGTATCTGGGCGACCCACACCGATTGGCAGCGGATCCCGGGAGCGGAGGCGAGCTAAGCGGAACCACAACTCGGTTCCATACGCTGGCTTCAGAGCAATGGTGTTATGGCGTTCGGCTCCCTTCTTCGTGTTGCGCTCTCGCTGCTGATCGGCGGCGTTCTCGCCTTGGGCCTGGGCCAACCCGCCAACGCCCAGGTGCACCTGCACCCCGATGAGAACGGCACCGAGATCGTCCGCAGCCTTGAGAGCCTGCGGGATCTCGACTACCAGAGCTGGCAAGCCGTGGCCTACAGGTCCGGCCCCCCCGGCGGCCCCGTGACCCTGCGGATCGTGGGTTACCCCGGCCGGGTCCGCCTGGATCACCCCACCTCCTTGATCGTGCACTCCGGCAGGGGCACCTGGGAGCTCGAGGACATCACCACCGCCAATCCCAAGCTGGCCGTCGATGGCCGTGATGCCGCGGCCGAGTTTGACCTCAATCCGCTGCTGGCCGACCTGAACCAGAACCGGCCCCTGCGTTTGGAGCTCCCCGGGGTGTTTGTGGAGCTTCCCGTCCCTCCCTTTGTGGTCGGTGAATGGCGCAGCCTGCCGAGCTGGCGCGACGCCGGATGAGTAGCAGCCCCTGGCGGCTCTGGATGCAGCGGGCCCTGCAACTGGCCTCCCTTGGGGCTGGTCGCACCAGCCCCAACCCGCTCGTGGGTTGCGTTGTGCTCGATGCCGCGGGGGCCTTGGTCGGTGAGGGCTTTCATCGCCAGGCGGGCACGCCCCACGCGGAAGTGCATGCACTGCGCCAAGCGGGCGAGCGCGCCCAGGGCGGCACCGCCATCGTCACGCTGGAGCCCTGCTGCCACCGCGGCCGCACGCCTCCCTGCAGTGAAGCCCTCATCGCCGCTGGCGTCAGCCGCGTTGTCGTGGCCATGCCTGATCCCGATCCAAGGGTCGCCGGTGGCGGCATCGCCCAGCTCCAGGCCGCCGGCATCGAGGTCATCAGCGGGGTCTGCGAGGACCAGGCCCAAACCCTCAACCGCAGCTTCATCCAGCGGGTGCAGACCGGACGCCCCTGGGGAATTCTCAAGTGGGCCATGAGCCTCGATGGCCGCACCGCCCTCCCCAATGGCTCAAGCCAATGGATCTCGGGTTCGCCGGCGCGCGCCTGGGTGCACCAGCTCCGGGGCCAATGCGATGCGGTCCTCGTGGGCGGGGGGACCGTGCGCGCCGATAACCCCCTGCTCACCAGCCGCGGTCAACGCAGCCCCGAACCGCTGCGGGTGGTCCTCAGCCGCAGCCTGGATCTGCCCAGCACTGCCCAGCTCTGGGATCAAAACAGCGCCAGCACTCTGGTGCTCCATGGCATTGATGCCCCCGCGGACCAGCAACACCACCTGGATCGTCTGGGGGTGGAGCATCTGGCCTTGCCGGATTGCGGGCCCAAGGCGGCCATGGAGCTCTTGGCCGAGCGGGGCTGCAATCAAGTCCTCTGGGAATGCGGACCTGAGCTGGCAGCCGCAGCCCTAAGGGACGACTGCGTTCAGCAACTGGCGGGGGTGATCGCTCCGAAACTGCTCGGAGGGCTGGCAGCTCGCACTCCTCTGGGCGACCTGGGCTTGGTCGATGTCAACCAGGCCGAGCCCTGGGGCCAGCAACGACTACGGCCGCTCGGCGATGACTGGTTGATCGAGCTGCAGCGCTAGGACTCGTCCAGCTCTTCGGCGATCTCCTCCTCCGCGTCTTGAACGGTGTAACGGCTGATCAACAGACCCATCACCAGGGCCAGATAAATGGTCCCAGAGACCGCCACCATCGCGCTCAGCATCTGGCTCTGGGACGTCACTGGGCTGATGTCGCCATACCCCGTCGTGGTGAGGGTGATGAAGGCGTAGTAATTCAGCTCAGCAAAATCAAGCGAAAAAATCTTGGCTGCAGGCCCCGCTGCACCGTGGTGCCCGTGCAGCAGCGAGACGTCCGAAGCGACGGTGTTCACAAAACTGCCGGGCGCGAGTGATTCCAGCACCGCAAATAGCAGTCCCGCCGCCAGACCCACCAGCAGGTAGCCCGCCAAAGCTCCCATCAGGACATCACGGCTGATGGAGCGTTCCTTCGCGAGGTTGCGGATCAAGCGCTCGCAACTCCAGGCCACCAGCAGCGTCCAGACAAAAAGCAGCGGGAAGCCCGCCTGGGAGGCATTGGCACTGGTGAAGTACCAGCCCATCGATGAGACAAAGGTCAGAACGGCGAGCAGGCGATAGGCCCGGGTGCGTTGCCGTGACCAACGGCCGGGCTCCACCCGCGAACCCAGGCTGAACAGCAGCACCCATGGGAACGCCAGATAACCGAGGGCCGCCAACTGCCGCATGCCCTCGGGCAGCATCAAGCAGCCGATCACCGTCAGGCAGTTCGCCAGCAATAGGCGGTAGCCGAGATGCCGTTGATTCCTGCGGGCCATGGCCCAGTCTGGCGATCAACCAAACAAGGGCAACTGATCAGAACTCACCTTGGGTTTGGCTTTCACCGGCCCCTCCGCCACCCAACCCTCCGGGGACCAGCCCTGCATCAAGGGCTCCAGGGCCCGCAGGCCAGGACCATCCACCGGCTCCATCCAGGCTTCTTCCAAGCCCTCTGGAACGATCACCGGCATGCGGTCATGCAGCGGCGCCACCAAGGCGTTGGGCGTGGTGGTCAGCACGCAGCAGGTCTCCACTTCGCTGCCATCGGGGCCGATCCAGCGATCCCAGATCCCTGCCAGCCAAAACGGACGTCCATCGATGGGGGCAAGCCGGTGCCCCTTCTCGTAGAAACCGTCGGCCGGCAACAGGCAACGCCGGTGCCGCCAGGCCCCACGAAAGCTGGCCTTCTCCGCCACGGTCTCTGAGCGGGCGTTAAAGGGCCGTGGCCCATTCAACGGATCCTTGCTCCACTCCGGCAGCAGGCCCCAAAGCATCAGGGCGGGGCTGATCTGACCGTGTTCTTGCCGCAGGGCCAGCACGGGTTCCCCAGGGCGAATCAGGGGGCGTGGGGCGTAGTGCGCCAGCAAACCATCGGGCAGGGTGCCGCCCAGCTTGGGGAGCAGTTGATCGAGCCGGGAGGTCAGGGAGTAACGACCGCACATGGCCTGGAGCGCTCCCGTTCGGTTCTCACCCCCCACTGGGGCCTGTCAGCAAGCCTAGTTTGGGGCAAACGCGCACCCGTCGCATGCCTATCCGCAAGGACGACACGCCCCCGAACCGGCGCTTCGGCCTCGTCAATCTGCTGCTGATCGGCTTTGGCGTGCTGCTGCTTGTGAGCAGCTTCCTGCCCAACCAGGGCATGCAGCAGGTGCCCCGAGTTCCCTATTCACTCTTCGTCAGCCAGGTGGACGACGGCAACGTCAGCCGCGCCTACATCACCCAAGAGCAGATCCGCTACGAGCTGAAGTCACCTCCAGAGGACGACGCACCCTCGGTGCTCGCCACCACGCCGATCTTCGACATGGATCTGCCGAAGCGGCTCGAGGAGCATGGCGTTGAGTTTGCTGCCGCCCCGCCTCAGAAGCCCAGCTTCATCACGACGGCCCTGAGCTGGATCGTGCCGCCCCTGATCTTCATCTTGGTTCTGCAGTTCTTCGCCCGCCGCTCCATGGGCGGAGCCCAGGGCGCCCTGAGCTTCACCAAGAGCAAAGCCAAGGTCTACGTCCCCGACGAGGAATCCCGGGTGACCTTTGCCGATGTGGCTGGTGTGGATGAGGCCAAGGAGGAACTGACCGAGATCGTCGACTTTTTGAAGTCCTCCGACCGCTACACGGCGATCGGCGCACGCATTCCCAAAGGGGTGCTGCTGGTGGGCCCCCCTGGCACCGGTAAAACCCTGCTCTCCAAAGCGGTCGCCGGTGAGGCCGGGGTTCCCTTCTTCATCATCAGCGGCTCAGAGTTCGTCGAACTCTTCGTCGGCGCCGGCGCAGCCCGCGTGCGCGATCTCTTTGAAGAGGCCAAGAAAAAAGCGCCCTGCATCATCTTTATTGACGAACTCGATGCCATCGGCAAGAGCCGTGCGGGCTCGATGGGCGTCGTCGGAGGCAACGACGAGCGCGAGCAGACCCTCAACCAGCTGCTCACCGAGATGGATGGCTTCGCCGCCAAGGACAAGCCCGTCATCGTCCTGGCAGCCACCAACCAACCGGAAACCTTGGACGCCGCCCTGCTGCGCCCCGGTCGTTTCGACCGCCAGGTGCTGGTGGACCGCCCCGACCTCTCCGGCCGCAAGACCATCCTCGACATCTATGCCCGCAAGGTGAAGCTCGCCCCAGGCGTTGATCTCAACAAGATCGCCCAGGCCACCAGCGGCTTTGCCGGTGCGGACCTGGCCAACCTGGTGAACGAAGGCGCCCTGCTGGCCGCCCGCGCCATGCGGACCTCCGTTGAACAGGGTGACCTCAACGAGGCGATCGAGCGGGTCGTGGCCGGCCTCGAGAAGAAGAGCCGTGTCCTCCAGCCTGACGAGAAGAAGGTGGTGGCGTATCACGAGGTCGGCCACGCCATCGTTGGCCACCTGATGCCCGGCGGCAGCAAGGTCGCCAAGATCTCCATCGTTCCCCGCGGCATGGCCGCATTGGGGTACACCCTGCAGCTGCCCACCGAAGAGCGCTTCCTCAATTCCAAGGAAGACCTCGAAGGGCAAATTGCCACCCTGCTCGGGGGCCGCAGCGCTGAAGAGATCGTCTTTGGTGAGGTCACCACCGGTGCAGCCAACGACCTGCAACGGGCCACCGACATCGCCGAACAGATGGTCGGGACCTATGGCATGAGCGACATCCTTGGCCCCCTGGCCTACGACAAGCAGGGCGGCAGCCGCTTCCTGGGCGGGGCCAACAACCCCCGCCGCTCGGTGAGTGATGCCACCGCCCAGGCGATCGACAAGGAGGTGCGCACCCTGGTGGACCGGGCCCACGACCGGGCACTCTCGATCCTTCGCCAAAACCGTGAGCTGATGGAGAGCATCTCCCAACAGATCCTCGAAAAAGAGGTGATCGAAGGGGACGACCTCAAGGATCTGCTCGCCAGCAGCGTGATGCCCGAGGACGCTCAAGCGATTGCTTGAGCCCCAAGGGGTTGACGCGGGGGCCCGTCATCTCAGATAAGGGTTCTTTGAAGACGGGCCCATGGCTGCACTGAGCGGCTATCCCTCCCTCTCCGAACTCAGCGGACGAGACTTCCTCTCGTCAGCCGATGTCAGTGCGGAGCAAACCCAAGCCCTGCTCGAGCTGGCGGCGGATCTGAAGGCCGGCCGCACCCGCGTCGATCTCAGCGGGAAAGTTCTGGGCCTGATCTTCAGCAAAGCCTCCACTCGCACCCGGGTCAGCTTCAGCGTGGCCATGGCCCGCCTGGGCGGCCAGACCATCGATCTCAATCCCCAGGTGAGTCAGGTGGGCCGCGGTGAGCCCGTCGCTGACACCGCCAGGGTGCTGAGCCGCTACGTCGACGCCCTCTCGATCCGCACCTTTGCCCAAGAGGAGCTGGCGGAATATGCCCACTGGGCCTCAGTTCCGGTCATCAATGCCCTGACCGACCTGGAGCACCCCTGCCAAGCCCTGGCAGATTTCCTGACCCTGCAGGAAGCCTTCGGCTCAATCGAAGGACTGACCCTCTCGTACGTAGGAGATGGCAACAACGTTGCCCACTCCTTGATGCTCTGCGGCGCCCTGCTGGGGGTGAACATCCGCGTGGGCTGCCCCCAGGGCTACGAGCCCGACGCTGCTGTGCTGCAGCAATCCCGCGACCTGGCTGGAGGTCGCTGCAGCATCGAGGTGATCCAAGAACCGGTGGCCGCCGTCCGCGGCGCCCACGCGCTCTACACCGATGTCTGGGCCTCCATGGGCCAGGAAGAGGAGAAGGGCGAGCGCGAGCAAGCCTTCAGCGGCTGGTGCCTGAATGAAGAACTGGTGGCCGAGGCCGATTCCAAAGCCATCGTTCTCCACTGCCTGCCCGCCTATCGGGGCCTGGAAATCAGCGCCGGGGCGATGGAGGGAAGCAGCAGCCGGATCTTCGATCAAGCAGAAAATCGCCTGCACGCGCAACAAGCCCTATTGGCGGCCCTGCTGTCCTGAGCGCCGGTTGCCAAAGCCAGCCTCCAGCGGTACAAATGTATTGACGAACAAATGCATTGCCGGTGCCCGCTGGATCGCCTGAGCCCCTGACCACTGCCCAGCAAGAGCTCTACGACTGGCTCTCCCACTACATCGGCGAACACCGCCACAGCCCCTCAATCCGCCAGATGATGGAGGCCATGGGGCTCCGTTCCCCGGCACCGATCCAGAGTCGTCTTCGCCACCTTCAGCAAAAAGGCTGGATCACCTGGAAGGAAGGCCAGGCCCGAACCCTGCAACTCCTGGGCGATGCCCTGGGCGGTGGTATCCCAGTGCTCGGCGCCGTAGCCGCCGGAGGCCTGGTGGAAACCTTTGATGACGTCGAGGAACGACTCGAGCTCGAACCAGTTCTGGCCACCCGCGGGCTGTTTGCCCTGACCGTCAACGGCGACTCCATGGTGGATGCCCACATCGCCGATGGCGACGTGGTGCTGATGGAGCCGGTCTCAGAGCCCAGCCGCCTGCGCGAGGGCACGATCGTCAGCGCCCTGGTACCCGGCAGCGGAACAACCCTGAAACACTTCCACCGCGATGGTCGCCAGGTGCGCCTGGAGGCCGCCAATCCCGCCTACGAACCGATCCTGGTGGATGCCGACCAAGTGGCGATCCAAGGCAAGCTCGTTGCCGTCTGGCGCCAGGTTTAAACCCTCTGCGGTGTAAGCTCTCTGCATCGAAGACGCGGCCTCTCGGCCATCCCTGACGACCAGCGTCAGGCGAGTCCATCGACATCCAAAGGGGCCATAGCTCAGCTGGTAGAGCACCTGCATGGCATGCAGGGGGTCAGGAGTTCGAGTCTCCTTGGCTCCACTTTTCAAAACCCGGTCTTGGACCGGGTTTTTTAGTGCCGAGGTGTCTGGCCTAAGAAGCCAAAACAGCCAGAAATCTGGCGCATGACTGACGACGACCCTGATCGGCAGAAGCAAAAGAAAAGCCCCCGTCGTTGAACGGGGGCCGTCTGCTCTTCGGTGCCCCTCCCGGGGGCTGCAGATACTCTCCGGCCCTACTTGACGATCGCCATAGCCCCATTTGGGGGCAATTCAGTCCCAGGCAACCTCAAGACTCCAGTGGCACTGAGGCTGATCAGCTCTGGTTATTGATGTGATCGCTAGAGGCGATCACCAAAAGGGTTCCCTTCTGATGGGCACCACTCATAACTTCAGGTGCAACAGCCCGCATGGGCCGTTCTGCATCCCCGCTCCAACGGCTAGTCCGTTGAGGCCTTTCTTTCCCGTACTCATGACGACCACCATCCAGCAGCGCCAAGGCGCTTCTGCGTGGAACCAGTTCTGCGAGTGGGTCACCAGCACCGACAACCGCCTCTATGTGGGTTGGTTCGGCGTTCTGATGATTCCCTGCCTGCTGGCCGCCACCATCTGCTTCATCGTTGCCTTCGTGGCAGCACCCCCCGTCGACATCGACGGCATCCGTGAGCCTGTTGCCGGCTCCCTGATCTACGGCAACAACATCATCTCTGGCGCTGTTATCCCCAGCAGCAACGCCATTGGTCTGCACTTCTATCCCATCTGGGAAGCTGCCAGCCTCGACGAGTGGCTGTACAACGGCGGTCCTTTCCAGCTGGTTGTTTTCCACTTCCTCATCGGCATCTACGCCTACATGGGTCGTGAGTGGGAACTCTCCTACCGCCTCGGCATGCGCCCCTGGATCTGCGTTGCTTACAGCGCACCCGTGGCTGCTGCTTCCGCTGTGTTCCTGGTGTATCCCTTCGGTCAGGGCTCCTTCTCGGACGCCATGCCCCTCGGCATCTCCGGCACCTTCAACTACATGCTGGTGTTCCAGGCTGAGCACAACATCCTGATGCACCCCTTCCACATGCTTGGTGTGGCTGGTGTCTTCGGTGGTTCCCTGTTCTCCGCCATGCACGGCTCCCTGGTGACCTCCTCCCTGGTGCGTGAAACCACCGAGAGCGAGTCCCAGAACTACGGCTACAAGTTCGGCCAAGAGGAAGAGACCTACAACATCGTGGCTGCCCACGGTTACTTCGGTCGCCTGATCTTCCAATACGCCTCCTTCAACAACAGCCGCAGCCTGCACTTCTTCCTGGCTGCCTGGCCTGTGGTTGGCATCTGGTTCACCGCCCTGGGCGTGAGCACCATGGCGTTCAACCTGAACGGCTTCAACTTCAACCAGTCGATCCTGGATTCCCAGGGTCGTGTGCTGAACACCTGGGCTGACGTGCTGAACCGCGCCAACCTCGGTATGGAAGTGATGCACGAGCGCAACGCTCACAACTTCCCCCTCGACCTGGCTGCTGCTGAGTCCACTCCTGTGGCTCTGCAAGCTCCCGCCATCGGCTGAGGCTGAACCCCACCAACGATTCAGCTTCTACTCGAACCTCGAGGACGGTTGAATCAGAAGCCCCCACCGCAAGGTGGGGGCTTTTTGTTGGCTTGGTGCTCATCAAAGGCCCTAGCCATGATCACTGAGGAGAAGGCCTAGAACGATCTAAGAAAGAGGGACTTCAGTTCAACCCCAGAGATCAACACAATTGCTGGACAGTGAACTGATACGCAAATCCACGGATGCGGGTGATCATCAAATTGAGAAACTGATCAGGCCATGGGCGAACAGAAGCAGGATCGCCGCCGATTTACAGCCGATAGAACCGCGAGCGTGTGTTATACTGTTACAAAGTTGTAACACGCCTAGATGTTCACGATTGATAAAGCCGCCAAGATATTCCCCGATACCAAAACGGCCGATGTCATTCCGGCTATCACTGCCCGTTATCAGCTGCTGAGCGCAGAGGATCAGTTGGCACTGATCTGGTTTGCTTACACAGAAATGGGTAAAACCATCACCGTGGCGGCACCCGGAGCTGCACGTATGCAGTTTTGCCAGCTCGCGCTGAAAGAGATCTCAGAGATGTCTGCCGATCAGCAAAGCAAAGTGATGTGCGACCTGGCGACAAAGGTCGACATGCCCATAGGTAGGCAATATGCCAACTGGTCGATCAACGTAAAGCTGGGCTTCTGGTACGAGCTGGGCGAATTAATGAGGAAAGGAACAGTTGCGGCGATACCCCAGGGCTACAAACTCTCTGCAAACGCAAACTCCGTTCTCGAATCTCTCAAGAAGGTTGAGCAAGGACAACAGATCAGCATCCTTCGCAACTTTGTTGTTGACATGGGCTTCGATCCTGCAAAGGATGACGAGAACCTTGCCAGCGAACCTGAGGTCATTCCCACACCCCAATCAGAGCGCCAGCAAATCTTTATCCCCGGTGTACTCAATCAGACTGTATTGAGCTACATGGAGTTGCTGAACTCGAATGATTTTGATGCACTCATTGAACTTTTCCTGCCTGACGGTGCACTGCAACCTCCCTTCCAACGTCCAATCATTGGCAAAGAAGCAATCCTGAAGTTCTTCAAGAGAGACTGTCAAAATCTTCAACTGATGCCACAGGGGGGATTCGGTGAACCTGCTGAATCTGGCTTTAACCAAATCAAGGTCACTGGCAAAGTCCAGACACCATGGTTCGGTAGCGAAGTTGGGATGAACGTCGCATGGCGATTCCTGCTGGACGAAAACGACAAGATTTACTTTGTAGCCATTGATCTCCTTGCTAACCCTGCAGAACTGTTAAAGCTCGGCAATCGTTGACATCGCTGCGCAAGAAGTCACTTGGCCTCGCCCATGCCATGGCAATCCTATTGCCATGGCTAGCAGTGGCATTCATCTCGACTGGTGCAGAGATAGGAAAGATCAGCGTTGAAATCGCTCTGCTGCTCATTAGCATCAGATCTTTTTTGAATACTGGCCTTTTTATCATTGCCCACGACAGCATGCACAACACACTCTCTCCGGAGTGGCCACGCCTGAACAAAGCCGTCGGGACTATGGCCTTGTTTTTGTATGCAGGACTGAACTATTCCTCTTGCAAGCACAAACATCTTCTTCACCACAGTTCACCAGAAACTCCCGAAGACCCGGACTATCGACTCGAGACTGAAGCTGGCTTCCTCAGCTGGTTTTTCAGATTTCTTCGGTCATACGTCAACAGACATTCACTCTTTTGGCTCACTTCAAGTTGGGCCTTAACGTATGTGCTATCGGGCTACTCTATTAAAAATGTAATAGCTTTCAGTGTAATCCCGCTAATCATCAGCTCCATACAGCTTTTCACTTTTGGCATATGGTTGCCACACCGACCAGGCCTGGAGAGTGATTCAGCAACTCCCAGAAGCAGCAACTTCCCTCCGCTACTTTCCCTCATAACTTGTTATAATTTCGGATATCATCGGGAGCATCACGAGAATCCATTCATTCCGTGGTACCAGCTTCCAAGGCTTGCGGCAATGAAGCCATAACCCATAGTCTATGCGCACTCAGACCACATTCCTCCCTTGAGTCTCACCAGCCAGCATGAACAACTCAGAATGGACTTCAACTGAAATCGAAATAGCGAAATCAGCTTTCGCAAGCGGCAACAAAAAAGCCGAGTCAGAGCTCATCAAACAGATTCAAGACAAGTCCTCCAATTTGTCTGACATCGAATCTCTGTACGCTCTCCATGACTTTCTCAGCATCGAGCGCCACGGGCTAGAAGGGCGGTCTCAGTTCGACCCAGGTACGGCACTCTTCGCATTCGCCGAGATGGTCAAACGAGGATTGGTCACAGTGGCGGAGCTTGACGGACTTGAACCCAAGAAGATCGCAAAGATCAAGGCCATGTCGATGTTCTAATCGCTAGTATCAATCTGAGCACAAAACAATCTTGACGTGACCAACTCAACGCCAACGCTCGCGCTCCTCATACCTCAATATATCAAGTACCTTCATCATCTTGATTCGGCACATATGCTTGAACAAGAAATCAAATTGTCGCTCAATGCTTCAGGGCTGACCTGGAATGACCTCGAAGAAGCTGCGGCTAATGCTGAGCAGTCAAAGGAAATACTCTGAACGGATAGGTCCGGGTGAAGATCGAAACGTTCGAAAAATTGGCAGCCTTAATCACTACCGCCGGATTAGTTGCTGGCAATTTACTTTTATTTTCGCCAATGCGTGTTGATAATCGACAACTCAATACATCCTCGATTCAACAAACTGGCTTCCAAAGTGCCAAATAATTTCTCGTCCAATACTTACTTAATCCGTAATTCAGTTGCTCACGGACCAGATCAATGAGCATCACCGCGGACGCCGGGCAATGCCGGACCATCGACAGCTTTGAGGCCTTCGCCGATCAGGTCGACTACTCCCTGCTGGAGTCCCTCCAAGTCGATCCCGAGGCCAGCAGCGACGGCGATGACCACCGGCCCAGGCAGGTCTTTTCCGGGCACTACGTCCCCGTCACCCCCACGCCACTGCCATCGCCGGAATACGTCGCGCACAGCTCCAGTCTCTTCGCAGAACTGGGCCTGAGCGAGGGCCTGGCCAACGACCAGGACTTCCGCCGGCTCTTCTCCGGTGACAGCCGCGTCACCAGGGGAGCCATGCGGCCCTATGGCTGGGCCACGGGCTATGCCCTCTCGATCTACGGCACGGAATACATCCAGCAGTGCCCCTTCGGCACTGGCAATGGCTACGGCGACGGCCGGGCGATCTCGATCTTTGAAGGCCTATTTGAGGGCAAGCGCTGGGAAATGCAGCTAAAGGGGGGCGGCCCCACGCCCTACTGCCGCGGCGCCGATGGTCGGGCCGTGCTGCGTTCCAGCGTTCGCGAGTTTCTCGGCCAGGAATTGATGCACGCCCTGGGGGTGCCCACCACCCGCTCCCTCAGCCTCTACATGTCCCGCGCCGAAGGCGTGCGGCGGCCCTGGTACTCCCCGCAATCGCGCTCCTTTGAGCCGGACGTGATGGTCGACAACCCGGCCGCAATCACGACCCGGGTGGCACCGTCCTTCCTTCGAGTCGGCCAGCTGGAGCTCTTTGCCCGCCGGGTCCGCAGCAAGGCCCACCCCGGAGCCCTACGGGAACTGCAACAGATCACCAGGCACCTGATCGAGCGCAACTACCGCACAGAGATCAACGCGGCTCTGCCCTTCCAGCAGCAGGTGCTGGAGCTGGCCAGGCTCTTCCGCGGACGGCTGACGGCCCTGGTGGCGAACTGGATTCGCGTGGGCTACTGCCAGGGCAACTTCAATAGCGACAACTGCGCCGCCGGGGGTTACACCCTCGACTACGGCCCCTTCGGCTTCTGCGAGCTGTTTGATCCCCGCTTCCAGCCCTGGACCGGCGGCGGTGAGCACTTCTGTTTCTTCAACCAACCGGCAGCCGCAGAGGCCAACTACCAAATGTTCTGGTCTGCCCTACGGCCACTGCTGGAGGACGACGCGGGGGCGCTGGCTGAGCTCGATGAGCTGCGCGATGGCTTCTCGGAGGCGATGCGCAGTGAACTTGAGGCGATGTGGAACCGAAAGCTGGGACTGGCCAACTACGACGACGACCTCCTCAAGGATCTGCTGCAACTGCTGGCCAGCTCCAGGGCCGATTACACCCTGGCCTTCCGCCAACTCTCCAGCCTCCCGGAGCAGGTGGATGCGCTGAAACCCGCCTTCTATGTGCCAATCGACGCGGAACTGGAGAAACGCTGGGCTGAGTGGCTGCAGCGCTGGCATGGGCAGATCAGCGCCCCCGATGACGCCAGGACGACGATGCAGCGGGCCAATCCCCAGATCACCTGGCGCGAATGGTTAGTGGCGCCGGCCTACGAGCGCGCAGCCGAAGGCGACCTGGGTTTGATCCAAGAGCTGCAGGCGGTCTTCCGTGATCCCTACGTCACCCCTCCAGCGGAACTCGCCGCGACCTACGACCGGCTCAAACCCCGCGAGTTCTTTAACGCCGGGGGGCTCTCGCACTACAGCTGCTCATCTTGAGTCGGCGCTAAAGCAAGCGATCCGCGCAGGCGCGGCGGAAGAGATTCATCACCTCCTCTGCCGGCAAGCCTTGAACAATCCGCGCCTCGATTTCGCTGCGGTGCTGACTCGGGTGGTACTGACCAACGGCCTTGAACAAATCCGGTGAGCGGCGATGGGCCACCAGAAAATCCAGGCCCAAGCGATCGCTTTCAAAGATGGGTTCACGCCGGCAGTGCTGCATCACATGGGCGGATTCATGGGCCAAGGTCTCCCAGACACGCTCCGGGTCGTCCTTGAGGTTGTTGGCGCACAACACCACCGCATTGCGAGCAAAGACAAAGGCGCCCATCAATTGCTGAGGACAATCTCTCGCCACCAAGGTCTCCGTTCCAGCCCGGAGCAAGAGCCCCCGGAGCAGGGAAATCGACTTCAGCCGCTCAGCCCGGACCGGCGAAGCCTGCATGCCAAGCCCCAGCAGCACAACCGCGAAGGCCAACCAACGACTCGACCCGAAAAACCGCAAACCCCGCCACTCTCATCTCCGGTCTCATTGGACCCAGACTGAGGAACAGGGGCGTTCTTCCAGCCAAATCTCTCCGGTTTTCAGCCCTGAGCCAGCAAGCGCTGTCTCAGGTGCAGGCCGGCGACCCCAGGGTGGAGGGCAGCACTCAATCCAAGGCCTCGTACGGATCTTCCACCGCCACGGCTCGCACCCAATACGGACAGCTCACCTGCACTTCGGCTTCTTTCAAGCTCATCGTCATCCGCCAACAGCGGCAGACCCCCATGCCGCCAGCGATGATGAAGTTCTTACAGGCTGCGCAACAGGGATAAGCGGTCACAGCAACAGCGGTAACTCCATTCGTCCTAGCCCTGGTCACCCTTTTTCTTCCAGGTATAAATGCCACACTTTTCGCGAATTAGGCACAACAACCTGCGGCTGAATACCTAGAGCAGGAGCATCACAATCCAACACATTGCCGCAGCAAAGGCGATGAGAAGGTCTCTCTAAAACCCTTCGCGGCGCAACGAATTAGAGCCTGCAGGTCGCTTTTAATAAATGCGCCACCATCGGCGGATCGGCCTGTAGCGCGTAGGCCTCAAACTCACGCTGCCGACTCTCGAAGGGGAGCTGGGCTGTTGAGGCCACCACATGGTCCAAGTTGCCCTGCTTGCGCAGGTGCTGCAGAAAAAAGCCATTGACCTGCTCGCCACTCAGCTGCCCACTGGAGCGCAGCCCCTCCGCCAAGGTCAGCGAGGTCGGCGTCTCCAGCCCATCGAGGCAGTCCTGCACCACATGCACTAATTCGTGCTGAATCACCTTGGCCCGTTTCAGTGGGTCACGGTCGAGGGAGTGGGACAGGCAGAGAACGTTGGCTCCCATGTTGTAAGTCGCGAGCTGACGCGGCCC
Organism: Synechococcus sp. W4D4; assembly: GCF_047716805.1. Taxonomy (NCBI): domain Bacteria; kingdom Bacillati; phylum Cyanobacteriota; class Cyanophyceae; order Synechococcales; family Synechococcaceae; genus Synechococcus; species Synechococcus sp. W4D4. The sequence continues at coordinate 1,473,082 of NZ_CP180404.1, forward strand.
ACCGCACTCAGCCCGGCGAATCACGACAACCCCAAGTGCAGCGACGGCTTCCAGCGCCGCATCCCCCTGATCAGTGGCCCGCACAGGCAGAGACGGCAGCACGGAGGCGGCCGCCAAGCCCAGACCAAGAAGACCAGAGCGGAAGGAAACCAAAAGGCGCCTTAAGCAAGTCTCAAGATTGTCTCACGCGAGACCGACTTGCGGCGAGCCCGGCGCCGGCCGTCAGTAGCAGTGGCCATTCCCCCCAGCGGCCATAGGGAGTCTGGTTTGACCTGACCTGAAACCGCACCAACAGCGTCCCTGCATGCATTGGCGGCAGGGCCTGTCCTGGGGCTCCATCAGGCCGCACCACCAGGCTCGGCCCCGTGTTGGCGGAACTCACGAGCCAGCGACTGGCCTCGATGGCCCGCAATTGCGATAGGGCCTGAAACTGCTGCTGCAACAGCAGGGGATAGGGGTCGAGATTGGCGCTGGCCAAGATCCAGCCAGCCCCAGCCCGACTGGCACCGATCAAGCCCGCACCATCAGCAATCTCGTAGCAAATGGCGACAGCCACATCACCCTGAGGGCGCTGCAGCAGGCGCGAGGCCGGCCCCGGCTCCACCCCACCGACCGCCGACAACCCAGCCCAACGCCACAGGGCACCGCCGGGAACCCATTCCCCAAGCGGAACCAAGCGATGCTTGTCGATGGCTCCCTCGGCTTCCTGCGCCTGAGGGGGAAAGAGCAGAACACTGCTGCGCAGCTCGATCTCCTCCTGGCGGAAGCCGCCGCTCAGCACCTCCACAGCCCCTGGAGCAGGAAGGCCTTGCCCCAAGGCCAAAGCCCCCTCCGGCAGCACCAAAAGGTCGGCGCCCTGGGCTTCCGCTTCCGCCTGGGCCTCCCGCAGCTGCCGCTCCAGGGCTCGCTGCTGAGTCCAACTGAACTTCTCCCGGGTGGGGATATCGGGCTGAAGCACCAACGCCGACAGCCACGGGGCCTCAGGGTCTGGAAGGGAGCTGCGCTGCAGCATCTGCCAGCCCAGGCCATGCAGCAGGGCGACCGCCAACAGCCAGGTCAACCCGCCGCGCCAGAGACCGCGGCGCCCATCCCACCAAGCCAGCAATAAGCGCCAAAGCCCCCAGGCGAGAAGCAACTGCAACGCCGCCAATCCCCCGGCCCCAACCCACTGGGCCAAGCCCGCCAGGGCGCGATCACCAGGCAGGACCACCGACCCCAGCCCCAGCCAAAACAGGGGTCCTTTGGCCATCCAGACCTCGCCCAACCCCCACAGAGCCGAGGCCAGGAGGGCCACTGACCAACGGCCGGGCCCCAACCGTCCCACCAGGGCTCGCCAGAGCGCCACCAGCCCCGCACCAAGCAAACCCAGAAGCAGCCAGAGCAGGACACAGAGCGGCAGGCTCAAGGGCAGGGGCACCCCGACCCAATCCAGCGGGTGCAGCCAAAGCAGCCAGCGATGGCTCAGCAATACAGCGGTTCCGGCCCAGAGGGCCGCCGGCCCGGGACCAAAACCCCACAGCGGCAGCAGGGCAATCCAAAGCAGAGGAGGACAACCCAGTGGCGGCAGAGCCATACCTGCGAGCAGGCCGCCCAGCAGGGCACCAATCCAGACCAGTCGCCGGTTCTCTGCCATGGCCACTGACCCTAAAGAGCGTCATGGTGCAATCAGCGCACCCCTGCGGGTTCATGGATCCCAGCCGAACCCTTCAGCAACTGCTCTTCCGAGGCCTTGGCACCACCTCCCTTGTGGCCGAGCGCCTGCGGGGCGTCACCCAGGCCTGGGTCAGCAGTGGGCGACTCGATCCAAACCAGGCCAGCGCCTTGGTCGATGACGTTCTCGCCAGCCTGCGCGGGGAGAACCCCGAGCTGGAAAAACAGACCGAACGCCAGGTGGAGCGAAACCTCGATCACCTGTTGCAGGACCTGGGCCTCGCCCGGCAACGGGAGGTGGATGAACTGCGGGGGCGCATCGATCGGCTGGAACAACAGCTTCGGCAGAAGCAATCCCAACTGGAGATCCCGGACTGAGGAGCGACTAGGCGAGAATCGCCAACTGATGCCTCTTTGATCCAGCCATGCGGGACATCCTGATCAGCTCAGCCGTCTGCGTGGGCTGCCTCTTGCTGGCACTGGTCAGCCAGATCGTGGCGCCCTCCACCGTCAACGCAGCCCCCAGCCAGCCAGCCATGCAACAGGCGGTGGCGAGCGCCCCAGCCCCAGCCAGCTTCAGCGGCCAGATCGAGCTCGATCCCGAGGACCCCAACCCCAGCCTCTTCACCATGGCCAGCGACGTCATCGCCGACAGTGGGGCGTCTGCCCTCGGAGGAGAAATGGTTGCGGCCAAAGAACGGATGACCCCCAGCGGTCTGCGCATCACCGACCTGGTCATCGGTGACGGCCCTGAGGCCACCTCAGGTCAGCTCGTGCTGGTGAACTACCGCGGCACCCTCGAGAGCGGCAAGGAGTTCGACAGCAGCTACGGCCGCGGCCCCTTCAGCTTCCCCCTGGGCGCCGGTCGCGTCATCAAGGGCTGGGATGAAGGCGTCGCCGGAATGCAGGTGGGCGGCAAGCGCAAGCTCGTCATCCCCCCCGATCTGGCCTATGGCGAGCGGGGTGCCGGTGGCGTGATCCCCCCCAACGCCACCTTGATCTTTGAGGTGGAACTGCTCGAGATCAAGGGCTGATCGCGCTTGCGGGAACCACGCCAGCAGTGCGGTTCCCGCGACTTACGAAACTTCAAACGATCGTTAGGATGCCGCCGCCGTCCGGCATTTGGCCGGGCATCCAACAGCACGATCCCTCGTTTCATGGCTCATACGCTGCCCGCGCTGCCCTACGGCCTCGACGCCCTCGAGCCCCATATCTCCCGCCAAACCCTTGAGTTCCACCACGGCAAGCACCACAACGCTTACGTGACCAACCTGAACAACCTGGTGGCTGGGACCGATCTGGAGAGCAAGAGCCTCGAGGACACCATCGTCGCCGTGGCCGGCGACGCCAGCAAGGCCGGTGTGTTCAACAACGCTGCCCAGGTCTGGAACCACAGCTTCTACTGGCAGTGCATCAAGCCCAATGGCGGTGGCACCCCCAGCGGCGCTCTGCTGGACAAGATCAATGCTGACTTCGGCAGCTTTGAGAAGTTCGTCGAAGCCTTCAAGGCTGCCGGCGCCACCCAGTTCGGTAGCGGCTGGGCCTGGCTCGTCCTCGACAACGGCACCCTGAAAGTCACCAAGACCGGCAATGCCGATCTGCCCCTGGCCCATGGCCAGAAGGCCCTCTTGACCATGGATGTCTGGGAGCACGCCTACTACCTGGACTACCAGAACCGCCGCCCCGACTACATCAGCACCTACCTCGACAAGCTGGTGAACTGGGACTTTGTGGCCGCCAACCTGGCCGCCGCCTGATCGCAGCGATGCATCGCCAGCCCCCGCTCAAGCGGGGGCTTTTTTTATGGCCGGGCGCTCTCCAGGACTGCCTCCGGAGCAATCCACATCGCGTCGCCATAGGAGAAGAAACGATAGCCCTCGGCCTTGGCCTCCTCGTAGAGGGCCAGCAACCGCAGCCGTCCCACCAGGGCACTAACCAGCAGCAGCAGCGAACTTTTCGGCAGGTGGAAATTGGTGAGCAGCCCCTGAACCACCGCGAAGCGATAGCCGGGCTGAATCACCAAGTTCACCGGTCCAGCGTGGGGCTGCAGCTGACCCGCATGGAGCTGGGCCACCGCCTCCAGGCTGCGAACCGAGGTGGTTCCAACCGCAATTACCCGTCCGCCGCGGGCACGGCACTGGGCCACCGCCTCCACGCAAGCCTCCGACACCTCCACCCACTCGCTGTGGAGCTCCAGCTGGGTCAAGTCTTCCGTCTCCACCGGACGGAACGTGCCCAGGCCCACGTGCAAGGTCACGGTCGTGCGCTGCACCCCTCGCGCCTCCAGGGCTTCGAGCAATTCATCACTCAGGTGCAAGCCCGCCGTGGGGGCCGCCACTGCTCCAGGCCGGGAGGCAAAGCGGGTCTGGTAGCGGCTGTCGTCGTCGCTGGAGTGCTGGTGGATGTAGGGCGGCAGGGGAATTTCGCCATAGCGCGCCAGCAGCGCCTCAATCGCTTCAGGGGTGGTGCACTCCGACGGGAAGCGCACCACCCGGCCTCCGGTGTCGGGATCGACCGCCACGATCGCCAGAGGCACTGGCTCCTGACCGGGGTGCTCCATCTGCAGGATCTCCCCCGGCTTGAGCCGTTTGGCCGGCTTGGCCAGGCAGAGCCAATCGCTGCCCCCCACGGGCTCCAGCACCAGCAACTCCACCGCCCCGCCCGTGGGCCGGCGGGCTTGGAGGCGTGCCTTCAGGACCCGCGTGTTGTTGACCACCAGCAGATCACCGGGCTTCAGCAGCTGCTGGAGATCCCAGACCATCTGATGGCTGCAGCCCTCTGCACCTTCGAGCGCCAGCAAGCGCGCCGCATGGCGGGGCTCCACGGGGCGCTGGGCGATGAACGTCTCCGGTAGGTCGAAGACGTAACTCGAGAGCAGCTGATCGTCGCTGATCAGAAGGCCAGGCTCTCGGGGTTGGTCTCGATCAGCTGAGCCAGATCCTTCAGGAAGGCAGCCGCATCGGCGCCGTAGATCACGCGGTGATCGCAGGTGAGGTTCACCTGCATCTGATTGGCCACCCGGATCGAGCCGTCCTTACCGCCGACCACCGTGGGGCGAGAGGCAGCCACCGCCAGGATTGCACCAGTGCCTGGGGGCAGGATTGCGTCGAAGCGATCCACACCGAACATCCCCAGGTTCGAGAGGGTGAAGGTGCCGGTGCTGTACTCCTCAGGCTGCAGCTGCTTACTACGGGCCCGGCTGACCAGGTCCGCCCAGTTGCGGGCCAAGGAGTGGATATCGGTCTTGTCGGCGTTGGCCAGCACTGGCGTGATCAAGCCACCGTCTTCCATCGCGACAGCCACGGCGACATTCACCGAAGCCGGGTAGACCATGGCGGTGCCATCGGCGCTGGTGGCGGCATTGACCTGGGGGTGACGGGCCAGCACAACGCCCACGGCCTTGGCCAGCAGGGCCGTCATGGTCACGCCCTTGCTCTTGACCTGCTTGTAGAAGGCGTCCAGCTTGGTGGTGGTGATGGTGTAGCCGACGCGGAAGGTCGGCACCGCCAGGCTGGCCACCATGTTGCGATTGACCGCGCCCTGGAGCGTGTTGAAGGCCACGCTCTCGCCGGGGCGGCCGAAGGCGTTACCCGCAGGGGCGGCGGCGGGAGCAGTGGCGCCATTGCTGCTGCCGCTCGCGGCAGGTGCTGAACCCTCGGCCACGCGGGGGACCGCCACGGTCAGCCCCAGGGCCCGCTCGACGTCCTCGGCCTGGATGCGGCCGTGGGGGCCGCTGCCGCGCAGGGTCTCCAGGGCCACGCCGTGTTGGCTGGCCAGTTTCTTGGCCCGAGGGCTCGCCACCACGCGGCCATTGCTCACGGGAGCTGGGGCCGGTGCAGCGGCAACGGGGGCTGGGGCAGCCGCGACCGGTGCAGGGGCAGGAGCAGGAGCAGCGGCTGCGGCGGGAGCTGCAGCGGCGGCAGGGGCACTGGGGGCTTTGGCCTGGGCCTCAGCAATTTCAGCCTCGGTTTCCACCACCAGACCGATGGTTTCACCAACGGGTGCGGTGCTGCCTGCGGGCATCAACACCGCAGCCAAGTAGCCCTCGTTGAAGGACTCCACGTCCATGTCGGCCTTATCAGACTCGACAACCAGGACGGACTCACCGCGGCCGACCTTGTCACCTGGCTTCTTGAGCCATTCCACGATCTTGCCCTCCGTCATGGTGGAGGAGAGGGCGGGCATGAAGATTTCGTGGGTGGCCAACGGAGGTCTGCCGCTCAATTGAGGGGGATTTTACGCGGCTCAGCGGCAGCGACTTCCGGGGGCGCCTCAGAGGGCTCCTTCGATCGACTCGATCACCCCATCGCGCACGACCACAGCCACCTGGAGCTTCTCCACCAGGTTGTCGCCCACCTTCACGTCCGTGAAACTGTCGAGCTGGCCCTGCTCGACGATCTGCTCCATCTCCAGATCGCGAACTTGGCGCTGCTGCTCCAGCAGCTGACGCTTCTGCTCTTCCAGCTCGGCGCGCTTGGCCGCGACCTGTTCCTGCACAGAACCCACCTGCTCCTGGACCCGGGGATCGAGGGGGTTAGCGCTCTGGCTGCGGATCGCCTCCACCAGCTGCTGCCCTTCTTGCTCAAGCTGCCCCAGCTGGGCGTCGCTGTTGGCGATGGCTGCGCTGATCTCCCGCTCGGCGTCCTCCTTCCAGCGGGGGGTGACCACCGCGCGGACAGTGATGGAGCGCTTAACGGAGAGGGAACCCTCGGCCATGGGAGATGAATCGTGGCGCCCAGCCTGTCAGGAGCAGCCAAGACCGACAACGGTTGGGGCGGGCGGGTTCCCGGCCCCGCCCTCAGCGCTATCGGCCATAGATCGCCTCAATCGCCCGGGCGTCGCGATCGGCGATGCGGTCGCGCTTCTGCTTGAGGGTTTGGGTCAGAAGGCCGTTGTCAATGCTGAAGGGCTCCACCAGGGCGACCCCCGCCAACCGTTCATCCGGGCGGGCTCCAACCCGAGCCTGCAGGCGGCGATTCAGCCGGCTGGTCAAGGCCTTCAGCAGGGCGGGGTCCGTTGCAGGCAATCCCTGCTCACTGGCGAAGGCCTCCAGGGTTTCCGGCTTCGGCACCACCAAGGCCCCCAGGGCCTTGCGGTCCTGGCCCACCAGCATCACCTGCTCCACCAGGGAACAGGCCACCAGGCACTCCTCCAGGGGACCCGGCTCGATGTTCTCGCCACTGCTGAGCACGATCGTGTCCTTGGCGCGGCCGGTTAGTACCAGCGTGCCGTCGGCCAGGAGATGGCCCAGGTCACCGGTGTCAAACCACCCCGCGGCATCAAGCACCTTCGCGGTGGCCTCCGGCTTACCCAGGTAGCCCCCCATGACCTGGGTGCCCTTGGCCAGCACCTTGCCCCGCTCACCAATCGCCAGAACCGCCCCGGTTTCAGGATCAGTGATCTTGATGGCGGTGCCAGGCAACGGCTGCCCGGAGCTGCCGCGGCGGTTATTCCAGCGACGACGGCAGGTCAGCACTGGGCTGGTTTCGGTCAGCCCGTAGCCCACCAGCAGCTCAATTCCGATGGCTTCAAAGAAACCATCGACATGGATGGCCAAGGCACCACCGCCACTAATGGCCGTCCGCAGGCGACCCCCGATCAGCTGGCTACGGACCTTCGGCCAGAACAGCTTCTCGGCCACCCCATGCAGGGGCCAACTCAGCAGGGCCCCGGCGGCGGCGGCCACCCGGCGGCGCTTGCCCTCGGGCACCAGGGTGCGATCGGCCGCCACACGCCTGGAGAGGCAGTGGAATCGGCTGACGCTCAGGGCCGAGCGCAGCAACTTGGCGCGGCTTGCCGGCATTGCCGCGAGCGCATCTTCGAAGCCACTGAGCAGAGCTTCCCAAAGCCGGGGAACACTGATGAGGTAGTGGGGCCGGACCCGCTGAAGGTCCGGGCGTAGTTGCTTCAGGGTGGTGTAGGTCTGCTGGCAGCCGCAGGAGAGCAGGAAGTACTCCGCGCTGCGCTCATAGGCATGCCAGATCGGCAGAACGCTCAGCACCCGATCACCGGGGCGCGGCGCCACCGCCACCCCGAGGGTGCGGAGCTGTTGCAGCAAATTGGCGTGATTGAGGGGAACGCCCTTGGGACGGCCCGTCGTGCCTGAGGTGTAGAGCACGGTGGCCAGGCGCTCTTCGCCGCCTTCGGGCCAAGCCGGAGCAGGGCCTGCGGCCCCCTTGGCCATCAGTTCGTCCCAGGTGAAGCAGGGAATCACCGGCCCCACCGAGCCGCGCTCCCCCTGCAGGAGGACCACAAAGCGCAGTTGCCCGAGGAGCTCGCTGCTGAGTTGCAGGCGCTGCAGCAGATCCGCGGACTCCAACACCAGGGCCACCGCACCGCAGTCGGCGGCGATGTAGCGCAGCTCATCCACTGGTGCGCCGCTACCGCGGACCGCATCCGCGGCCCCAAGACGCATCAGGCCCTGGTCCGCCACCAGCCAGCGGGGGCTGTTTTCCGAGAACAAACCCACGACCTCGCCAGGCCGGACGCCAAGGGCAGCGAAGCCAGCGGCGGCCTGTTCGATCTGTTGATGCAAGCGGCGGAAGCTCAGCTGCTCCGGCGGCTTGGCGTGGGGGGCCTCCAGGGCCGGGGCTTCGCCATGGAGCTCAGCCAGCTGACCCCAGAGCTGGTCGAGGCCGCGGAGCGCACTCCAGTCGTGCCTCTCGGCCAAGGCGCGCTGATCGTGGCGGCTGCCAGTCCAGCTGATCTCGGCGAGGGGCATGGGGGACACCAGTCAGTTGGTCCCGGTCTTACCACCCCTGGAGCTGCTCCTGCAGGGTTGGAGGGCGCAACTGCAAACCAAAGCGACGCGAAAAGGTCTCCAGGAGCCGCGGCCGCAGGACAGCCGCCGAGAGCTCGGGGCGCCAATCCACCAGCCGACCCACCTCCCTGTTAGCGATCCCGCAGGGCACCACCTCGGCAAAACCCGAGAGATCCGCCTCGACATTCAGGGCCAGGCCGTGCTGACTGATCCAACGGCGGGCACCCACGCCAATGGCGGCCACCTTGCGGCCCTCCAGCCAGACCCCCGTCAGCCCATCAATGCGGCCGCCCCCCAGGCCGAGCTCCGCCAACAGATCGATCACCACCCCCTCCAGCTCCCGCAGGTAGAGGTGCAGATCAGCGCCATGCCGCTGCAGGTTGAGCACCGGATAGAGCACCAACTGCCCCGGACAGTGGTGGGTCACCTCACCGCCCCGATCAATCCGAAATAGCGGTGCGGGGGGATCCTCTGGATCAAAGCCCAGGAAGGCCGGGTCCGCACCGCGACCCAGGGTGTAACAGGGCTCGTGCTCCAGCAGCAGCACCGCCTCAGGCCCATCGGGGTTCTCCAGTAGGCGCCGTTGCAACTGCTGCTGCCAAGTCCAGCCCAGCGCGAACGGGACGCAGCCAGGGGGCTCGAAACAGATTGCGTCGTGAGCGGGCGAGGCCGTGGTTGAAATCACTGACCGTTCCTAGCGTTTAAACGGGTCCATCGCCCAGGAGGCAAGGGATGAAGCTCGTGATTCACGGCCGCAATCTGGAGATCACTCCAGCCATCCGCGAGTACACAGAAGAAAAACTCAAGCGCGCGACCAGTCATTTCGACGGGATGGTGAAAGAGGCGGACGTGCATCTCTCCGTGGCCCGCAATCCCCGGGTTCCGCAACAAACCGCAGAGGTCACGGTCTTTGCCAACGGCACCGTGATCCGCGCCCAAGAACGCAGCGAAAACCTCTACGCCAGCATCGATCTGGTGGCCGGGAAATTGACCCGGCAGCTGCGTCGCTACAAAGACCGCCACGGCGACCACCACCACAGCCATGGCCACCACGCCAGCGAGACCCCCAGCGTGGTGGAGATGGCCGGCGATGACAGTGTCAGCGGCTCGCTGCTGGAAGGCAAAGAAGCCGGTCTCCCAAGCCGGGGGGTGCGCCGCAAGTACTTCCCGATGCCAGCGATGAGCCTCGAGGATGCCCTGCACCAACTGGAATTAATCGACCACAACTTCTATTTGTTCCGCGATGCCAGCAGTGGCGAGCTGCAGGTGGTCTACCGGCGCAACCACGGGGGCTTCGGCGTGATTCAGGCCAAGGCCTGATCGCAGACACTGGAGACCAATACCCGGCGCCAGCTGACCGTGCGCGACCTGCCCGATCTCGCTCCCCTGATCGATCACGCCCTGTTGGATCCCCATCAGGGCCGCGAGTCGATCCTGCGCTGCTGCGATGAGGCCAAGCACTTCGGCTTTGCCGGGGTCTGCCTGGCCTCCCGCTGGTTGGATCTAGCCCGCGAACGGCTGGGCCCCAGCGGCGGAAGGGGCCCCAAGTTGATCAGCGTGATTGGCTTCCCCTTCGGCGCAATCCCAACGGAGATCAAGCGCCAGGAAGCGGAATGGGCGGCTGCAGCGGGTGCAGATGAACTCGACGTGGTGCCGGACTTCGGTGCCCTGGCCGATGGCAACAGCAGCCTGTTTTGCGATGACCTCGCCCCCATCGCGGAATTGGGCTTGCCCTTCAAGGTGATCCTGGAGGTGGGACGCCTCTCCCCAGAGGTCCTGGAGTGGGCCGTCGAAGCCAGCATCGACGTCGGCGCGAACATGCTCAAAACCGGCAGCGGCTTTGGCCCTGGGGCCAGCGTTGAGCAGGTCAAACAGCTCCAGCATCTGGCCCGAGGCAGAGCCGCGATCAAGGCCTCCGGCGGAATCAACGGACTCGAGCAGGCCTATGCACTGGTGGAAGCCGGGGCCAGTCGACTGGGCACCAGCCGTGGCGTGGCCTTGATGGAGGCCCTGCGGGCGAAGGCAGCGTGAGCCCAGAGCAGCGGCTTGAGGGCTTGGTCCTGCGCAGCAGCCCCCTGGGGGAAAGCGACCGGCTGATCACACTCTTGAGCAACGAAGAGGGCCTGGTCCGGCTTGCGGCCCCCGGTGCCCGCAAGCCCAAGAGTTCCCTCGCTGCCGCCGTGCCCCTGGCAGTCCTGAGCCTGCAGGTGGGGGGACGCAGCGGCCTCAAGCGCGTGCGCCAATTGCGGGTCCTGCGCAACTTCTCCAACCTGGCGGAGCGGCTGGAGACCTTGGCCGCCGCCCAAGGCTTGGCGGAGGTGGCTCTCCTCCTGGTCCCCAGCGGCGATGCGATCGATGGGGTGCTGGAGGACCTGCTGGTGCAACTCGCCCGCCTGGAGTTGGTGGTGAAGGAGAAACAAGACAGCCTCGAGGCCTTGGCCATCAGCGTCCAAGGGCTGACCCACCTGCTGGCCCTGGGGGGCTATGCCCTTCCCCTGGCGGAGTGTTGCCGTAGCGGGGCCCCCCTGGATCCACCCCTGGGGAACTGGGAGTGGCGCTGCAGCCTGCTGCCCAGTGAGGGCTTTGTCCTTGGCGCCGTCCCTGGCGCCCAGATGGTGCTGAATGCCTCCGAGCTAGCTCTCTTGCAACGGCTGCTCCGGCCCGCCTTGCCCCGTAGGCGCGATGGAGAGCTGATGGGACCGGAATGGGTCTGGCTGCGGCTGCTGCAACTGCTGGAGCTCTGGTGCCGAGAACACCTCAGCCGCAGCGCCCGGTCCTGGCGAATGCTGAGACAGTGCTTCAGCGATGGGGCATCATCGTTAGCCGACAGGTCCTGAAGAACGTGAGCGAAGACCCGCGGTCTCCAGGAGAAAACACGGGACTCCAAGGGGTTTTAGCCCTGCCCGAATTCCGCAAGCTCTGGCTTGGGCAGATCTTCAGCCAGCTCGCGGACAAGTTCTACATCGTGTTGATGGTGTTCCTCATCGCCCAGTACTGGGCCGGGGCAACACCGCCAGAGGGCGGGGCACTGGTGGAAGCCGCAGGGGCCTTCAACCTCAGCATCGAGGGCCGGGCCCAGTGGATCACCCTGCTGGCCACAGGGATCTACGTCGCCAACACCATCCCGGCGATGGTGCTTGGTTTGGTGGCGGGGGTCTGGGCCGATCGCTGGCGCAAACGCGAAGTGATGGTGGCCAGCAATGGCATCCGCGCCGGCCTCGCCCTGCTGACTCCCTTCTGCCTGCTGGATGGTCCCCACTGGCTGGGACTGAGCTGGGGCTATTGGGCGCTGCTGGTGATCACCTTTTTGGAGTCGGTGCTGACCCAATTCTTTGCACCGGCGGAACAGGCCGCGATCCCGATGCTGGTGCCAACGCGCCAGCTCCTGGCTGCCAACTCGCTCTACCAAGCGACCAGCATGGCGGCCACGATCGTCGGCTTTGCCCTCGGTGATCCGATCCTGCGGGCCCTGAAATACGGCCTGGGTGCCCTGGGCATCGCCAACGGCGAGTTCGCCCTCTTACCCCTCTGCTACGGCCTGGCCGCCCTCTCGATCGCTTGGATCCGCGTCGAGGAAACCCCGCGGCGTAGCCACGACGAGAACATCTGGCGCGAGATCTCCGATGGCCTGGAGGTGCTCAAGCAGCGTCCCAGCGTGCGCAGCGCCATGCTCCAGCTGGTGCTGCTCTACAGCCTGCTGGCGGCGCTCTACGTCCTGGCCATCAGCCTGGCCTCGGCCATCCGTCAGTTGGGGCCCACCCAATTCGGCACCCTGCTGGCCATGAGCGGCATCGGCTTGGCCCTAGGGGCCGTTGCGGTGGCACAGGTCGGGCATCGCTTCAACCGCCGCCGTCTGGCCTCCGCCGGCCTGGGAACGATCGCCTGGAGCCTGGTGCTGCTCGGTCAGCTCCGCGGCAACCTGGGCTTCACCCTGACCCTCTGCACGGTACTCGGCGTGGGGGCCGCCCTGCTGGCCATCCCCGCCCAAACCACCATCCAAGAGGACACCCCGGAATCCATGCGGGGCAAAGTCTTTGGCCTCCAGAACAACCTGATCAACATCGCCTTGAGCCTGCCTCTGGTGCTGGCTGGAGCGATCGTCAGCCGCTATGGATTGCTGCCGGTGCTCTGGGCCTTGGCGGGCCTGGCCGTGGCCGCTGCGCTGCTCGAGCAGCCGTGGAAACGCTGCTAGTTTCGGCTCTTGGTCGAGTAGCCGCTGCGTGGCCCATATCGCCTGGCTGGGCAAAAAGTCACCCTTCTGCGGCAACGTCACCTACGGCCTGACCACCACCGAGGCCCTACGGGATCGGGGCCACGAGATCAGCTTTATTCACTTCGACAGCTCAGGAACGGCCAGCCCTGACGTGGCCCTGCCCTACCTGGTCAAGTCGCAGGTCTACACCATTCCTTCGCCGGGGGCGCAGCGGGAACTGCGGGAGTCCCTTGAGCGGCTCAGGCCGGATCTGGTGCACGCCAGCTTGACCCTCTCTCCCCTGGATTTCAGGCTGCCGGACCTCTGCCAACAGCTTGGGCTGCCGCTGGTGGCCACCTTCCACCCACCCTTTGACGCGAGCCTGCGCAACCTGAGCGCCGGCACCCAGCAGCTCACCTATCAGCTCTACGCCCCATCCCTCGCCAAGTACGACCGGGTGGTGGTCTTCTCGGAGCTGCAGGCCGATGTGTTGATGCGGCTGGGGGTTCCCAGTGATCGCCTGGCGGTGATCCCCAACGGGGTCGATCCCCAGCGCTGGAGCCCCAGCAACCCTGCAGCCCCCTCGGAAACCCTCGAGGAACTGCGCCAGCGGTTCGCCAGTCAACGGGTCTTCCTCTACATGGGGCGGATCGCCACGGAGAAAAACGTCGAAGCTCTACTGCGGGCCTGGAAATTGGTCCAGCCCAGGGGCTGCAGGCTCGTGGTGGTGGGCGATGGCCCGATGCGCCAATCCCTGATGCAGAACTACGGCGAGGACGCCGGGATCCTCTGGTGGGGCCATGAACCGGACCAGAAGGTCCGCTTGGCACTGCTGCAGCTGGCGGAGGTCTTCCTCTTGCCCTCCCTGGTGGAGGGTCTCTCCTTGGCCCTGTTGGAGGCCATGGCCAGTGGCACCGCCTGCGTCGCCACCGATGCGGGGGCCGATGGGGAGGTGCTCGAGGGCGGCGCCGGCATTGTGATCAGCACCCAGGGGGTGACGACGCAGCTGCGGACCCTCCTGCCGGTGCTGCGGGACCAACCGGTCCTCACCGCAGAACTGGGAAGGCGCGCCCGCCAGCGGGCCCTTGAGCGCTACACCCTCACCCAAAACATCGACCAATTGGAGCGGCTCTACGGCGAGCTCAGTCCCACCGGTTCAGTCCTGGCCTAGGCCAGCTCGGCGCAGCAGCCTGCGAAGGCCCCCGAGGGGTCCTCGGCCTTGGTGATCGGCCGACCGATGACGAGCTGAGAGGCGCCAGCGGCGATGGCCTCTGCAGGGCCGAGCACCCGGGCTTGATCCCCCACGGCACTGCCCTTGGGGCGAATCCCTGGGGTGACCAAGGCAAACGGTTCCGGGTGTTGGGCCCGCAGGCTGGAGGCCTCCAGCGGCGAGCAGACACAACCACCAATGCCGGCGCTTGCCGCCAGCTGCGCCAGGGATGGCACCCGCTCGGCAATGGTCTGATCAATGGCCAATTCCCGCTGCAGCCGCTGCTCCTCCCAACTGGTCAGCACCGTGACCGCCAGCAGGGTGGGGGAGGCCAAACCCGACGCTTGCGCGCCCTCGCTGGCCGCGGCTTGCGCCGCCTGCAGGGCTTCACGACCGGCGCAGGCATGCACAGTGATCAGCTCCGCGCCCAGGGCAGCGGCCCGCCGGCAGGCGCCGGCCATGGTGGCGGGGATGTCGTGGAACTTTAGGTCGAGGAAAACCCGCAGGCCCTGATCCCGCAGTTGGGCCACCACCTCAGGTCCCGCCTGGACAAAGAGCTCCAGGCCCACCTTCACCCAGCGCAAGCCCTGCACCCCTCGGCTGAAGGCCAGGGCCTGATCCGGGGCCATCCCGTCGAGGGCAACGATGATCCGCTCGGCAGCAGGCCTGGTCACGGGAGATCTGCTCTCGATGGAGATCTCAGGCTACGAAGTGTCCTGGCGCGTTCCAGGCAGGAGACCCAGCATGGGGGCAATGGCTTGCCTCGCCCATGGGTCCAAGGGTCCTGCATCCCGAGCAGCTCCAGGGCTACCGGCTGGGCAGCGATGACCATTGCCGCCTCGCCCTGCTCAGCAAGCCGGAAGCGGGTGGCTGCACGCAGTTCCTGGAGGTGCATGACCCCTGCGACCGGGTCCCGGCCCACAGCCATCACCAGGCGGCGGAGCTGTTCTTTGTCTTGCGGGGGAACGTGGTGTTTCACCTGGGTGACTCCTCCATCACCGCCAGCGGTGGGGACTTTGTCAGCGTCCCCGGCGACGCCGTTCACGACCTGGAGAATCCGGGACCGGGGCGTGTGTATCTGATCACGGTGCTCAGCCGGGATGGTGGTTTCGCAGAACTGCTCGAGCACGGCATTCCCACACCGCTTGACGCGGAGGATCTAGAGGTCCTGCGGAACCTCTAGATCACAAAACCCAACCAAACGCAGCCAAGGGCAGCCGGATTGCACAGGGTGTGGAGAGAGCGGTCTAACCCGCCACCAGCCGCCGGAAGGTCTTTTTGCCCAGCTGCAGCACCTTGCCCTCGAGCTCGGCTGCAGCGGCAAATTCCTGGTTGGGATCCGCCAATTTCTCGCCGTCGAGCTTGACCCCACCGCCCTGGATTTGGCGGCGCGCTTCGCTGCTGCTAGAGCAGATGCCAACGGCGCTGAGCAGGTAGAAGGCCTTCGCCGGGAAGTTCACCTGGGCGAGTGAGGCCTCGGGGACCTCGGCATCGGCCGCACCGCTGCCCTTGGCACCACCCACCAACTTGCCCGCATCAGCCTGGGCCTGCTGGGCCGCAGCCTCACCGTGACGCTGGCGGGTCACCTCCAGGGCCATCGCCTTCTGACGCTCCCGCGGGTTCTCGGGCAGGACCGCCAGATCCAGGTTGGTGAGCAGGGTGAGGTACTCCTCCACCGCCGCATCGGGCACCTTCTCGAGCTTGGAATACATCGAGAGCGGATCCTCCGCCAGGCCGACGGTGTTCCCGAGGCTCTTGCTCATCTTCTGGACGCCATCGAGGCCCGCCAGGATCGGCAGGAGCATCCCGAACTGGGTGCGTTGGCCGAAATGGCGCTGCAGGTCGCGGCCCATGGCCACGTTGAACTTCTGATCTGTGCCCCCCAGTTCCAGATCGGCCTGAACCGCCACGGAGTCGTAGCCCTGCAGGAGCGGATAGAGGAATTCGTGCAGGGAGATCGGGGTGCCGGAGCCGTAGCGATTGGCGAAGTCTTCCTTGGCGAGCATCTGGCCAACGGTGGAGATCCCCAGCAGCTCGATCACCTTGGGCAGATCGAGGGAGGCGAGCCATTCGCTGTTGCGGCGCACCTCCAGGCGACCCGGGGTCTCGAAATCCAGCAGGGCGCGGGCGGGATCCTGGCCCTGACCCAGCTGTTGGAGATAGGTGCGGGCGTTGGCCTCGACCTGCTCGGCCGTCAACTGGACGCGCGTGGCACTTTTGCCCGTGGGATCACCGATGCGGGCGGTGAAGTCTCCAATAATCAGGACCGCAGTGTGGCCCGCATCCTGGAAGGCCCGCAACTTGCGGAACAGGATCGAGTGACCGAGGTGGATATCACTTCCCGTCGGGTCAATGCCGAGCTTGATCCGTAGGGGCCGCCCCTGCTTCTCGGCTTCGGCGAGGCGAGCCGCCAGTTGCTGGTCGGCATCGCTGGCTTCCGTACCAATGGGGAATAGGTCGGCGACACCGCGCTCCAACCACTGGGGCAGTCCCCACTCGCCCTTGGCCATGTCCGCCCTGCTATCTGGGGTCGGATCGTACGCAGACGGGGCTCAGGCTTCGGCTTCCAGCTCCCCCTTCATCCGATCCAGGGTGCGCTGCATCTGCTCGAACATCTGATCGGGGGTCATCCCGAATTGGCTCAGCTGGGTGCGCAGCTGCTCCACCGTGAGCTTGGCCTGGAAGTCATCGGAGAGCTCAAAGCGCTTCATGAACACGCGGTAGCGGTCCATCAGCTCCTCCATCCGATCGATGAACAGCTTCTTGCCTTCGCGATCGAACTTGCCGTACTCCCCGCCCAGCTGCATCAGTTGCTGGTAGTCGCCGAACAGGCGCTTGGCTTCTTCCTGAACGATCTCGGATTCAAAGAACGCCATCACGCTGGGCCGGGTGGGCCCAACGATTGTGCTGAGCGCAGCCCGCCCTGACGAGTGCGGATAGGCGTAATGGCTGCCAAGTCCGCCGCCCATGCACACAGTGAACAGTGCGCCCTCCTTCGCGATGGACTACACCCCCTCCCTTGAGGCCGTGCGGGGCAACCTGGCCGCTAGCAACGCACTGCTCAGCCAATCCCGTGTCGTGGTCTGCAGCGGGTCCCGACTCGCCCTAACCCTGTTGATTGCGGCCCTGCAACCGGGTCCCCAGATCGTCGGGGCCGTGACCACCCAAAGCGAAGGGCTGGAGAAGCTGGCTGAGGAGCAGGCGGATCTGCTGATTTGCACCGACCGGCTCGAGCAGGGCAACGGCGGCAGCCTGGTGGCCCAGGCCAAAGCCCTGCCGCAGCCGCCCACAACCTTGATGGTGGTGACTCAGCCCCGGCGACTGATGGCCATTCACCAGGCCCTCCAGGCGAACTGCGATGGGCTCTGCCTCGAGAGCAACCTGGGCTTCGGCAGCTTCCTGGCGGCCATTCGTTCGATGCAGACCGGAGGGCTTTACCTCGACCGCAACCTGAGCAAAAGCTATTTCGAAGCCTTTGCTGAGGGCCCAGGCAATCCTCTGGCTCAGCTGACCCCAAGGGAAGTGGACATCCTGCAACTCATGGCCGATGGAACCGAGAACCAGGGCATCGGCCAACGCCTGCACCTCTCCTTCGAGACAGTGAAAGACCACATCCGGCACATCTTCCAAAAACTGAACGCCAAGAGCCGAATCCAGGCCGCAGTGCAGGGAATTCGACTGGGCTTGGTCGAGTGGCCAGACCCTCGTTAAGGTCGGGCGGTTCCGCCGCACCCGACACCGCCATGGGCCGAGGCCACTGGTTGGATCCTCTGGCCCGGAGCCTGCTGGAAGCGGCCGGACAACTGCCCCGGCGCGAGAAACCGGCCAGCACCGCAGCGCCGGAACCACTCCCCCTGGAGGAGCGCGTCGAGCAAGACCTGCTCGCCCTGAAACTCGAGCACAACCCCAACCTGCGGCTGGCTAACGCCCAGGAGGTCCTGCATGCGGCCGCTCTGGGGTGGCGCTTGGATGTGAACCGCGCCAGTGCAAGCGACTGGTTGCGCCTGCCCCAGATCCAGCGGGATCAGGTCGACCTGTTGCTGCGGCTGCAGCAGGGGGGCGTGCAACTCAGCGGCCCGGAGGATCTCCAGCGCCTGCTGGATCTCCCCGCCGCCGTGGTCGCGATTTGGGAGCCCCTGCTGCAATTCCGCTGGTATGGCGATGGGGCACCAACCACCCTGAGGCCCCTGCTGATCGACCTGAACCGTGCTCCGGCCCAGGCCTTGGAGCGGCAACTGCCCCAACTGGGGCCCGAGCGGCGTCAACGGCTGCTGCGGGAGCGCCAACGCGCCCCCTTCCAGGACCTGGCGGATCTGCAACAACGCTTGCAACTACCCGCCGCCGTGGTGGAGGAGCTCATTGGCAAGGTCCGCTTTGGCCAAGGCAGCGCTGGCCCAGAACTCCCCCGCTCGGCCTAGGGCATGGGACGGCAAGGCGAACTCTTTGGTGCTTCCCCTGCCAGCGTCGGCAGCAGCGGCGGGGTCCTCCCCCTGCAGGAGCACCAGCTGATCGCTTGGCAGCAGCGCCTGTTGGAGTACCAACGCCCCCGCTTTGAGGCGGTGGCCAGCGGCCGTCAGCTCGCCCCAGGCCAGATGGATCTCTTTGGCGGCAGCAGCATTGGCGCCGCCGCGGTGCAACGACTCGACCCGCTGCAATTGGCCCCACAACACCTGCAATTCTGGCGCTGGCCCGAACGCCAACTCGATGGAGCGGCCCTCTATTTCGTCGTGGACCGGCCGCCCCATCTCGAGGGAGCCCTACTGCTCTACGTAGGGGAGACCAAGCAAGCCGATCGACGCTGGAAAGGCGAGCACGACTGCAAGGGCTACCTGGCGGCCTACGGCGAGGCCCTGCAGCAGGCCAACCTGCAAAGCCAACCCAGCATCCGTTTTTGGCACGACGCCCCCAGCGAGCGAAGGGCACGTCAAGCACTCGAGCAAGCCCTGATTCGCCACTGGCTGCCTCCCTTCAACAAAGAAACCCGCGGCCGGTGGGCGACCCCCTTCACAGCTGAGCCGGGCTGATCGATCTACCATCGCGCCCATTGAGCTTGAGATGGCCATGGAGATCCGCTGCAGCAGCGCCACCGCCCGCGATTGGACGGGGGAGGCCCTGGTGGTGGGTCTGTTCAGCGATGCTCCTGGAGACAGCAGCCGGGACCTGCTGAAAGCTCGCTTTGGCGACGTCCTGCTGGAGCGCATGGAGCGTCGCCGCTTCAAGGCCAAACCCGGCGAAAGCCTGGTGCTTGAGCTGCTCAATCAACAGCCCAGCACCCTGGTGCTCGTGGGCCTGGGTGCTGCCGCGGAGTTCAACCTGGAGCAGCTGCGCAAAGCAGCCGCCCTCGGCGCCAAAGCGGCCCATGGCAGCGGCGCAAGCAGCGTGGGTCTGGCCCTCCCGCTCGAGGGGTTGCCCCCGGTTGCGGCAGCCTCAGCCATGGCCGAAGCGGTCCGGCTCATCCTCTTTAGGGACCAGCGTTTCAAAGGCGAAGCAGAACCCACCCAACCACCCACCCAGGTGGAGCTGCTCGGCCTACCTGCCGACCAGCTGAGCCCCTGCCAAGGCGCTGCCACGAGCAGCCAGGCCATCTGCAGCGGCGTCGAACTGGCCCGTGAACTGGTGGCCGCCCCGCCGAACGTGGTGACCCCGGCCGCCCTGGCGGAGACCGCCGCCGGCATCGCCCGCGACTTTGGTCTGCAGCTCAAGGTGCTCGAGCGGGCGGACTGCGAAGCCCTGGGGATGGGCTCCTATCTGTCCGTGGCCCAGGGGTCAGATCTTCCCCCGAAGTTCATTCACCTGACCTATGTCCCCCAAGGGGAGGTCAAGCGGCGACTGGTGCTGGTGGGCAAGGGCCTGACCTTTGACTCCGGCGGGTACAACCTCAAAACCGCCGGCTCCCAGATCGAGATGATGAAGTTCGATATGGGGGGCAGCGGCGCGGTGCTCGGCGCCATGCGAGCCATCGCTGAACTGAAACCCGCCGGCATCGAGGTCCACATGCTGGTGGCCGCCTGCGAAAACATGATTAGCGGCGGGGCGATCCACCCTGGAGCGATCGTTACCGCGTCCAACGGCAAAACGATCGAGATCAACAACACCGACGCCGAAGGGCGGCTGACCCTGGCCGATGCCCTGGTCTACGCCTGCAAGTTGGAACCCGACGCGGTGGTGGATCTGGCCACCTTGACCGGGGCCTGCGTGATCGCTCTGGGTGATGAAATCGCCGGCCTCTGGTCCCCCAGCGACTGCCTGGCCCAGGCCCTGGTTCAGGCTGGAGAGGAGGGCGGAGAAAACCTTTGGAGGATGCCCCTGCGCGCCTCTTACCGCGCTGGCCTCAAGAGCGGCCTGGCCGACATGAAAAACACCGGGCCCCGTCCTGGCGGCTCCATCACGGCGGCCCTATTTCTGCAGGACTTCGTCAACAAGGAGATCCCCTGGGCCCACATGGACATCGCTGGGACCGTTTGGAGCGATAAGGGCCGCGGCCTGGATCCCGCTGGTGCGACCGGCTTTGGCGTTCGCACCCTGGTCAACTGGGTCCTTGCCGGGGGCGCCGCCTAGGCTGCTGCCCTGCGAGCGACCCAACCTGCAGCATGGCAGTGCCCAAACTTCGGTGGTACGTCAAAGCACAGCTGAGCGTCCTGCTGCTGCCGGCGGGCCTCTGCTTGTTCGGCGAAGCGGTGCAGCGACGCACGCTCCAAGCCCTGGGACAGCCCCACGGCCCCTGGTTCTGGTACGGCACACTCAGCCTGGTGGCCATCGTGGCCGCCGTGGGGCTGATGGTGGAAAGCGGCCTGCTGCGGGGCTACCCAGGACAGAACCAACCGCGCAGTTAGGCGGCCGTCGCCACCGAAGCGCTGGCATCGCCACGGAGGGACGCGGGCTCCTCCAGGGCGTGGATTTGCCAGCGGGCCCGATCACCAAAGAGCTTCAACAGGCGATCGAGATCGTCCGAAGCCTGCTTCGGAGTGGCATAGGGGCCGATATGACGTGTCACGAGACCATCGCGAATCGTCAGCAGATACATACAAAACCTGCATTCGAGACTGATCCAGAGTAATTCCAGTCGCCAAGAGGAAAAAGTCGCAAAAGCCGTATCAGCACTCGCAAAAACCGAATTTCCCTCGATCATCTCTTTAGCTTTTCCTCAGCATTGAGCCCTGCCTCGGTCAGCCCCTAACCACCCAGGGAGCATCGCTGCGGGCCTGTGCTCCCCAAACCTGATCCAAGCGCCTGTCGCGGCCGCAGGCCCAGCGGTAGTAGTTGTATTTGACCGTGTTGTTCACTGCATAGTTCTGGTGATAACCCTCAGCGGGCCAGAAGCGCTTCAGGGGTTTGATCTGCACCTTGATCGCTGAAGCGGGCTTGCCCAGTTCGGTGGCTGCGGACTGGAGGCTGGCTTTCGCCTCGCTGAGTTGCTGGTCCCCCTCGGTAAAGATCACAGGCTTGTAGGAACCGCCTCGATCGCAGAACTGACCGCCGCCATCCAGGGGGTCAATGTTGCGCCAGTAGGCCCGAAGCAAGGTGGGATAACCAATGACCTGTGGATCAAAACGGACGCGCACCACCTCCTGGTGACCGGTTCCACCGGAACTGACCTGCCCGTAGCTGGGGTTCTCAAGCTGACCGCCGCTATAGCCGCTCTCGGCATCGATCACCCCCGGCAGATCCTCCAGATCGTGCTCGAGGCACCAGAAGCAGCCGCCGGCCAAGACCGCCTCTTCCGTAGCCGCCAAGGCTGATGCACAGGGGCCAAACAGCAGCAGGCTGACGGCCAAACAGGCGGACAACAGGCGCGGAATCATGACTCGCGTCCCCCGGGGAGAGCATCCAGGATCGCCGCGGCCGCCCGGCGTGTGACGCCGGGCTCTCCCAGGAGCGCGCGCATGCGGCCATAGCCCTCAGCGACCCGTTCGCGGGCGGCGGGGTCCTCCAATAAGGGAAGGGCCGCCTCCACCACCGACTCTGGGGTCAGCTCGTCCTGAAGCAACTCCGGCACGAGGCGCTCGCCCACCACCAGGTTGACCGGCGAGATGTGATCCACCTTGAAGCGCAGGATCTGCTTGGCCACCCAGGCCGTGGGCCGGCTCACGCGATAAACCACCACCTGGGGCACGCCCCGCAAGGCCAACTCCAGGTTGACCGTGCCGGATTTGTTCAGGGCTAGATCCGCCGCAGCACAGAGTGCGGGACGCAGGGCATCGGCTTCAGCCGCCGGAATCACGCGAGCCTTGACCCCAGCTTGCTCGAGCGTGTCCCGCAGAACAGGCTCGAAACTCGCCTGGCCGGCAGGAACCACCACCTGCAGTCCCGGACAGCGACGCTGCAACTCAGCTGCCGCTTGGGCCAAGTTCCGCAGCAGATAGCGCAATTCCTGCTTACGCGAGGCGGGGAACAGCAGGAGCAGGCGCTGACCCGGCTGCAGCCCCAACTGAGCGCGGGCCTCATCGCGGCTGGGCAGGTGGGTCAAGGTATCGATCAGGGGGTGACCCACCCAGGTCACATCGGCGCCACGGGAGGCATAGAAGCGGGCCTCCTCCGGAAAGATCGCCAGGATCCGGTCGGTGAAGCCGATCAACCGAGTGGTGCCCCCTTCTCCAACGCGAAAGGCCCACTCCTGGGGAGCGATGTAATAAAGGATCGGCGTGCCGGGCAGACGACGCTTGACCTTCAGGCCCAGGTTGACGTTGGCCCCCATGTAATCGATGAGCACCAGGCCATCGGGGGGGGACTGCCGCAACCACTGATCAACCCTGCGCTGGATCTGCAGGGTTGGCCAGACCAAGGGCAGGGCCTCCCAGAGACCAATGGCTCCCATCGCCATGGTGTTCGCCAGGAGTGTGGCTCCAGCCCGGCGCATCCGTTCACCGCCGAGGGCGACGACCTCCAGCTCCAGACCACGGGAATCCGCTTCCTCCCTCAGGGCCTTGACCAGCAGGCCACCCTGCAAATCACCGGACACTTCCCCGGTGCTGATCAGCAGTCGCCTCATGAACGCCCGGCGGGCAGGGGGCCTCGGCGACCTGGGCCAATCGAGGCCTCCAGGAAGCTCACCAGGGTTTCAGCAGGGGGCAACAGGGTCTGCTCACGCACCCCCTTGATGGCCTCAGCCAGCACCACATCGCCGCGGTAGAGCTGAGCCCAAACCTGCTGGAGTTGCTTGGCTTGAGCGCCGCCATCGAGTTCGGTCAGGCCACTGCGCTTCAAACCAATCCGGTTCAAGCCCCGCAGCCGACCGGGGTGACCCTCGACGATGGCGTAGGGCGGAACATCGCGATCAATGCGGCTCATGCCCCCCACCATCGCCATCGTGCCGATGTGGACGAATTGGTGAATGCCCAGCACGCCACCGATCACGGCACGGTCACCGATCACCACATGCCCAGCCACAGCGACACCGTTGGCAATCACGATCCGATTGCCCAGATCGCAGTTATGGCCAAGGTGGCTGTAGGCCATCAGCAAATTGCTGTTGCCGATGCGGGTCTGCTCTCCCTCATGGGTGGCGCGGTTGATGGTCACGCATTCGCGGATGGCGTTGTCGTCACCAATCACCACCTCGGTGGGCGCACCGTTGTACTTGAGGTCCTGAGGTTCAGCGCCAATGGATGCCCCTGGGAAGATGCGGTTGGCTTTGCCGATGCTGACGCGACCGTCGAGCACCACGTGCGGACCGATCCGCGTGCCTGAGCCGATCGACACCTCGGGGCCCACCACCGCATAGGGGCCAATCTCGACGCCCACATCGATCTGGGCCTTGGCATCCACCACGGCGGTGGGATGGATTCGGGTGCTGTCCCCGTTCATAACGGCCTGAGTCATGGGGGGAATTCAGTCGACCAAGGAGAACATCAATTCACCGGAGCAGACCAACTGTCCGTCGACCGTGGCCTCCGCCTTGACCTTCCCGAACCGTTGTCGCTTGAGCGAGATCAGTTCGCAAGTCATCACCAGCTGATCACCGGGAACCACTGGGCGCCGGAAGCGCACACCATCGATCCCAGCGAAGACAAACAACCCCTTGGGCAGGTCCGGCATTTGGGTGACGATCAGGCCACCCACCTGAGCCATGGCCTCAACGATCAAGACCCCGGGCATCAACGGGCGACCGGGGAAATGCCCCTGGAATTGCGGCTCGTTGAAGGTGATGTTCTTGATCGCCACCGCCCGCTTACCAGGCTCGTGCTCAATCACCCGATCCACCAGGGCGAAGGGATAGCGATGGGGCAGCAGCCCCTGGATCTGCTCGCTGGTCAGAACAGGGGCGGATGGGGTGACGGGTGAAGACAAGAGACTCAGCGAGAAGAAACCAGAGCGGCAGCCAAGGAGGTATGCAGTCCGTGGGACCCACGGAAAGCGAACACTTGGGCCAAAGGCAGTCCCGCTAAGGCGAGATCGCCCAATAGGTCAAGCAGCTTATGGCGCACCGGCTCGTCGGCAAAACGCAGTGGGGGATTCAGCCAACCCTCCCCGTCGCAGACCAAGGCGTTATCCAACGCACCGCCCTGAATCAATCCGGCGGCTCGCAGCTGGTCCACCTGATCTTTGAAGCCAAAGGTGCGGGCGGGGGCAATGTCCTCCACAAACGCCTGGGGGGTGAGTTCGAGGCTGAAGAGCTGCCGGCCGATGGCGGGATGGGGGAACTCGATCGCCGCACCCAAGCGCAGCCGATCGCTAGGGAGAGCCGTGGCAAAGCTCTGGCCCTGCTGCAGGGTGATCGGTGCCGCCAAGGGAGCGATCTCGGGGCGAGGACCCAGGCAACGCAGACCGGCCTCGGCTAGGGCCTCAACCCAAGGCTGGGCCGAACCATCCAGGAGGGGGATCTCCTCACCATCCACCAGGATCAAGGCCGAGGTCACCCCAACGCCGGCCAGTGCGGCCAAGAGGTGCTCAACCGTGGCCAGACGCTGCTCGCCCAACTGCAAGGCGGTACAGAGCTGGGTTTCACAGACCTGCGAAGGCTGTAGACGCACGTGGGGACGCTCAGGCGCGTTCAGCCAACCCACATAAAAACCAGGCTGCTCGGCGGGCTCGAGCCGCACCCTGGCCTGCACTCCACTGTGAAGCCCCACACCGGAGCGCTCCACGGGCTGAGCCAGGGTCCATGACTGGCTGTAATCGCTGGGCCAAGTGGTCACAGGATCAGCCTCAGAATTTCCAACCCACACCGAGGTTGAAGCGCCACTCATCGGTGAAGTCCTGGCTGGCCACTTCCAAACGCAGGGGGCCAACTGGGGTGGTAACGATCACACCGACACCCGGGGAGACGCCATCGCCTGGCTTGTCCAGCAGGGTCCCAGGGTTCCCGGGAACGTTGGCTTGGCTGCCGAAGGTGCTGCCGGCGTCAATGAAGACCTCGCCGCTGATGATGCTGAAGATCGGGAAGCGGTATTCCACCGTCGCCTCACCAAAGCTCTTACCGACGCCCAGATCGCAGTCGTAGTAACCGCGAACGGAGTTCGAGCCACCCAAGCAGAAGGCCTCGTAGACGGGCATGTTGCCGAGGTTGGTGCCCACCGAGGCCTGGAAGGCAAGGGCCTGTTTGCAGTCTTCCTTTTGACCGGGTTTCGGACGGCAGCCCTTGTAGAACTTCAGCCAATTCACCGGGATGTAGTGGGTGGCACTCGCCCGAAGACGGTTGAAGGTCGGGGAGTCCTGGCCGACGGAGACAAACTGCTCGGTGCCGACACTCAGGAAATTGCCCTTGGTGGGGTTCCGCGGATCATTGAGGGTGTTCATCGAGGCCGCCAGGCGCAGACCCACTAACTGGTTGGTGGTGGCGCCGTTTTCGCAGTTGTAGGCCACACAAATCACATTGCTGGCGGTGGTGGTGCCATTGCCCGTGAAGTTGTTGGAGGCCGCGGCGTAGGGCATCGCATCCCCCGCAAAGTTGATGGGCTTGACCTGCTGCGCGTTCAAGCCGACCACCACATTCCAAGGGGCCTTCTTGTAGGGGTCTCCACCGTTCAGCGGACGGGCCAAGGAGGCCGTACCGCCAATCCGCTGGATCGCGACGGCGTTGCCATCGAGCTGGAACCAGTTGTTGTTGTCGCCCAGCTGGGGATTCGCCGCTTTGGCTGCCGTGGGCGAGGCATAGGGCCCCGCAAAAACCGTGGAGTTGCTCTGGTAGGCCAGGGCTGTACTGGGGGCGTCGAAGAACCCTTGGGAGACATCAGAAACGGTGTAGAAGTTGCCGTTCTGCTGGCTCTGGAACACCTGGGGAACTTCCCGGCTGAGGAAGACCTTGGTGCGGAAGGCCGTGCGGTACTTATCGCCCTTGATCCAAGGATCGGTGAAGGACAGGTCCGCCAAGCCCCCGAACTGGCCGTAGGTGACGTTTAAGGCCAGGTCCCATGCGCGACCAAAGAGGTTGCTGTCCTGAAGCTGAATCTGGCCAAAGATGCCCTGGCTTTGGCTGTAACCAATACCGCCGGAGAGGGAGCCCGTGGACTGCTCCACGACACCCAGAACGATGGTGACGGCACCCGGCTCCCCCGCCACCGGGCGCAGGGTGACCTTCACATCACCGAACAGGCCGGTGCCATAGAGGCGCTTGATGTCCTCTTCAAGTTGGCGGCGGTTGAAGGTGTCGCCGGCCTTGATCGATATTTCCCGGGTCACCACCCAGGTTTTGGTTTTGCCGCGGATCGGCTGGCCCTTGTCGTTGGTGCTGTCGCCCTCCTTGTTGAGGAACTGCACTTCAACGCCGGCCACGGTGCCCTCACGCACTAGCAACTGCACCACACCGCCAGGACTGACCCGGGTCGGGCCGGTGACCCGAGCGAGGGAATAGCCCTGATCGGCATACCACTTCTGCAGCTCGGCAATGCGGGCCTGCAGGGCATTGAGGTTCAGGGTCTTGCCGTAGTCCGCAGCAAAGATCTCGGGCAAGAGGTTCTCGGGAAGCTTGGTCGTCTCGCTCACACCCTCGAGCTCAACCTTGCTCAGCACCGGGTTCGGTACCACGGTGACGACCAGCCGCACTCCCAGGGGGCTGTCCACCGGCTGAATGCGGACATCGGAGAACCAACCGCTGGCATAGATCGCAGACAAATCGGTCTGCAGTTCAGCGCGGGTCACACGGCTACCGGGGCGTGTGGCCATCGCGTCGTAAACCGCGATCTCCATCCGCTCCTGCTCAGGGTGGCCCTCAGCCCCCTGCACCACCACCTCACTAATCAGAACCTGAGGCTCCGCGGGAGCCGCTGGGGCCAGCGAATCACTGGCACTGGGTGCAAGCGATGGTCTTGGAGTCGGCGTCTCAGACGCAGGCTGATCGACCGGAGCAGGATCCTCAGGTTCGGGGCTCTTGTCCTGCGACCACACCGGGCCAACACCAGCCACCAGTGGCAACGTCAGTGCCAGCCCCAGGCTCCATGCGTGCTTGTTGCCGTTGCGGGGTGCAGCCATGGAACGGGGACTGGTGCGGCGAACCGCAAATTCCGCCGAACTTACTTGCCTAGACGGGGTGGTGGGCAGGCAGCTTGGACCCGTTTGAGAACCTCCCCGTAGGCCTCGACCACACCGCCAAGATCCTGGCGGAAACGGTCTTTGTCCAAAATTCGCTCTTGGGCGTCGCCGCTGACATTGCGATCCCAGAGCCGGCAGGTGTCGGGACTGATCTCATCGGCCACCACCAGTTGACCGTCTGTGGTGAAGCCCAGCTCGATCTTGAAGTCCACCAGCTCCAGGGCGATCTCCGCGAAGAAACCACGCAGGGACGTATTGACCGCCATCGCCAGATGCTCAAGCTCCTGGCGTTGAGAAGCGCTCAGCACACCGAGGCGCTCCAAGCGCGCGTCGGTCAGCAGCGGATCGCCATAGGCGTCGTCCTTGTAATAGAGATCCAGCAGCGGGGGGTCCAAGGGAGTGCCCGGCTCGATCGGCATCTGCTTGCAGAGAGAACCAAAGGCAATGTTGCGCACCACCACTTCCACCGGAACGATCTGAACCGGCTTGACCAGCATCCAGTTGGGTTCCTGCAAGGAGAGGTAGTGGGTCACGATCCCCTCCCGCTCCAGCAACTCAAACAGCCGCGCTGAGATCTGGCAGTTCATCAAGCCCTTGCCCGCCAACTGGGCCTTTTTGAGGGCGTTGAAGGCGGTGGCGTCGTCCTTGTACTCGACCGCTACCAAGTCAGTTTGATCGGTCTGGTAAACGCGCTTGGCTTTGCCTTCGTAGAGCAGAGATCCGAGGGTGTAAGCGGTCATGGTTGCGGTGCGGCGTGGCCTCCGGGGTCGCGGGGGGAACGCAGTTGCTGCTGCAACGCGTCGGCCCTGGCGCTTTGTCCAGAATCTTCCCGCGTAATGGCCCACGCGCTGTAGGCGTCATCCAGACGCTGGCTGAGGCGGCTCAGGCGTGCTCGCGAGCGCTCAGCCACCACACCCGGGGACTCCGATTCGATCAGCTTGCGCTGCTGCTCCAACAACGCAATGGCCATTCCCCAGGCCTGTGCGGCGGCCGCCTGATCCAGGGCCCGCTCCATCAGCTGATCGCGTTCCGCCAGGGGCAGTTGCGACAGCAAAGCGACCGCTTGACTGAGGCGCTCAGCGGCCACCTGCCCCGGACGACGTCCGGCCAGCAGCAGGGCTGCCGCCTCTTGGCGGCGATCCAGGGCAAGCAGGTGGTTCACGTACAGATCGAGAGCCGGCCGCGTGACAACCGTGCCGTCCTCGTTCACCCGAATGGGCAAGGCCAGAGTTTCCAGACGCTCGGGGTCGGCCGCCGTCAGTTGCTCCAGAAGGCGTGCCGCTAGACCGTGATGCAAGCCGGCTTGGGCAGCACGCCAACGCTGCACCAACCACTGTTCACGCTCCTGACCGGGGGAAGGGCCAAAGCGGTTGAGAACATCCAGCGCCGCATCAGGGGCCCTGCAACTGAGCAGGGCATTGGCATTCATCAACACCACAGGGAAGGGCTGGGGCGGCGGCGCCACCGTCAGCAGCCGCTCCTGAAGCAACCGCAGGCGGGTCACAAAGTCAAAGCTGGCGGCTTCCTGGCAGGCCAGGTTCAAAGCCCGCACGTCTCCGGTCTTGAGCAACGCCTGAAACTCGGCCTCTGGGGTGCTCCCCTCAATCTCCGGAGCCGACGGTCCCTCAACCTTCGGCTTGGGTTGGGCGCGAAAGAGATCGCCAATGAAGGGCAACTTCGCCTCGGCGGGCCCAGCCGCAGCCAACAGCAGAGGGAAGAGCGCCAAGCCCAAGGTCAAAGGCCACCGGCGACGCGCCCCCACCGGCGAGTAAAGAAGGAAAGGCACCGGCAGCGGTCTTCTGGGGGACAACCTAGGGGAGCTCACCGCTGTGATTACCGAACTGACCACTCGCTTCCAGCCCTCCATGACCGCGACCGCTGCCCCGCAACACGTGCTGGTCGTCGGAGGGGGTGGACGGGAGAACGCCCTGGCCTGGGCGCTCGCCCGCAGCGCGGGTGTGAAGCAGGTCTGGGTTACGCCCGGGAACGGTGGAACCCCTGAACTCGAGGGCTGCATCCAACTGGCCATCAGCGAGGGGGATCAGGACGCCCTGCTGAAGACCTGCCAGGATCAAAGGATTGATTTGGTCGTGGTGGGGCCCGAAGCCCCCCTGGCCGCTGGGTTGGCGGATCGGTTGCGCCAAGCCGGGCATGCCGTGTTTGGCCCAGGAGCGGACGGCGCCCAGCTGGAGGCCAGCAAGCAATGGGCCAAAGCGCTGATGGTGGAGGCCGGAATCCCCACGGCGGGCTACTGGAAAGCCAACAGTCGAGAGGAAGCCCTCAGCGCCCTGGAGAGCCAAGGCAAGCCGCTGGTGGTGAAGGCCGATGGACTGGCCGCCGGCAAGGGGGTGACCGTGGCCGAGAGCGTGGAGGAAGCCCGCGCAGCCATCGAGGAGATTTTTGCTGGACGCTTCGGTGCCGAAGCCTCCTTGGTCTTGGAGGAGCGCACCCATGGCCCCGAGGTCTCGGTCTTTGCCCTCAGTGATGGGGAACGCATGGTGCTGCTGCCCCCGGCCCAGGACCACAAACGCATTGGCGAGGGTGACGTTGGACCCAATACCGGAGGAATGGGTGCCTATGCACCGGCACCGCTCCTGGATCAAGCCGGTTTAGAGGAGGTCAAGCGACGGGTCCTCGAACCAACCCTGGCGGCCCTTCAGGCCCGTGGCATCAGCTACCGCGGGGTGATCTACGCCGGCCTGATGCTCACCGAGAACGGGCCCAGCGTGATCGAGTTCAACTGTCGCTTCGGCGATCCGGAGTGCGAGACCTTGATGCCGCTGATGGGGCCGGAGTTTGCTGCGGTCCTGCTGGCCTGCGCCACCGGGCAGCTTGAGAAGGCACCGACCTTGACGATCGCCGACCAGTGCAGCGCCTGCGTGATTGCCGCCGCCCAGGGCTATCCAGGGGAAATCCGCAGGGGTGACCCCATCTCCAGCGCAGTGAAGAACGGCGCCGATCGACAGCTATTCCATGCCGGAACTCGCCTGGACGACGCTGGGGTCTGCCACACCAATGGGGGCCGGGTGCTGGCGATGGTGGCGCAAGCGAGCGATTTTGATGCCGCCTTTGCCAAGGCCTATGCCGGGCTCGAGCAGGTGCACTTTGAGGGCATCACCTACCGCCGCGACATTGGCCACCAGGTCCGCAACCACTAAGCTGCCGCCGCCGATCTCAGCACCTTGACCAGCAGCCCCACCACGCCTGCCCCTCGCCGTTGGTGGCAGAGCCTGGTGCGCTGGTGGGCGGAATTCAGCCTCCAGACCAAGCTGCTGGCAGCCGCCACCCTGGTGGTCAGCCTGGTGATGACGGCCATCACCTTTTTCGCGCTCAACGGCATCCAGGCGGATGTACGCATGAGCGACACCCGCTATGCCCGAGATCTCGGGCTACTGCTGTCTGCCAATGTCACGCCGCTGGTCGCCCAGGGCAACGACCGGGAGCTGGCGGCGGTTGCCGAACGGTTCTGGAAATCCAGCCGGAGCCTTCGCTACATCTTCTTCGCCGACCCCGATGGGGTCATCTACCTGGGGATCCCGATCAGTGGCACCACCGGCAGCAGTGAACTGCTGCTGAGCCGCAAATTGGAGCTACCCGGCGAACTCTCCCGGCGTCCGCAGAACCCGCTCATTCGTCAACATCTGACCCCGGATGGGCAGGTCACCGATGTCTTCGTGCCCCTGGTCGCCGGTGGGCGTTATCTCGGCGTGCTGGCCCTGGGCATCAACCCCAACGAAGCGGCCCTGGCCAGCGCAGCGCTGAGCCGAGAGGTGACGGTGGCGGTCTTCATCTCGATCTGGATCCTGGTGATCTTGGGGGCGGTGTTCAACGCCCTGACCATCACCCAACCGGTGAAGGAGCTACTGCGGGGGGTTCGCTCCATCGCCGGGGGGGATTTTGAAGCGCGGATTGCTCTGCCCGTTGGCGGGGAATTGGGAGAACTACTGGACGGCTTCAACGACATGGCCTCCCAGCTCGAGGCCTACAACGAAGCGAACATCGAGGAACTCACCGCCGCCCAGGTCAAGCAGCAGTCCCTGATCGCCACCATGGCCGACGGGGCCTTGCTGCTGGATTCAGAAGGGCGCGTGGTGTTGGTCAACCCCACGGCCCGGCGACTCTTCCGCTGGGAGGGCCGCAATCTTGAAGGCACCCTCCTGATGGATGAACTGCCAGAGGGGCTCAATGTCGAGCTTCAGTCTCCGCTCGAGAGC
Organism: Synechococcus sp. W4D4; assembly: GCF_047716805.1. NCBI lineage: Bacteria > Bacillati > Cyanobacteriota > Cyanophyceae > Synechococcales > Synechococcaceae > Synechococcus > Synechococcus sp. W4D4. Next base: position 1,504,575 of record NZ_CP180404.1, read on the forward strand.
CTGCTGGAGAACGACAAAGAGAGCAGTGATGTGCGCTGCAGCTTTGGCGAGCCGCCTCGCACCCTGCGCATCGTTCTGCAATCCGTGCGCGATGCCAGTGGTGAAACCCTCAAGGGCATCGCCGTCACGATCCAGGACCTCACCCGGGAAGTGGAGCTCAACGCAGCCCAGAGTCGTTTCATCAGCAACGTCTCCCATGAACTGCGGACGCCGCTGTTCAACATCAAGAGCTACGTCGAAACACTCCATGACATGGGCGAGCAGCTCAGCGAGGAGGACCGGCGCGACTTCCTCGCCATTGCCAACGCCGAGACCGATCGACTGACCCGCCTGGTCAATGACGTTCTCGATCTCTCCCGTCTGGAGAGCGATCGCGCCTGGTCCATGGAAGCGGTGGAGCTGGCCCCAACCATGGAGCAGACCCTTCGCAACTACAAATTAAATGCCAAGGAAAAGGGCGTCGAGCTCGAACTGCACGTCAGCGACGATCTGCCCAGGGTGCGGGGCAACTGGGATCTGCTCCTCCAGGTCTTCGACAACTTGGTGGGCAACGGCCTGAAGTTCACGGCCGCCGGAGGAAGCCTCAGTCTCCGGGCCTACCTCTGGCCGGACGTCTGCACCATTGACCCGAGCACCGCCGCCAACCCGGACAATCCCGCCTGCGAGCTGACCGCACCACTGCCAAAGCTCCGGGTGGAGATCTCCGATACGGGCTCTGGGATCTCCCGCGAAGATCAAGCGAAAATCTTTGATCGCTTTTATCGGGTCGAAAACGCCGTTCACACGGAAATCGGAACGGGCCTGGGCCTTTCGATCGTGCGGGGCATCCTCGAAAAACACGGGACCATGATCCGCATGGTCAGCGAGCTCAATGTCGGCACGACCTTCTGGTTCGACCTTCCCCTTGAGGACGCGGACGATACAGAACTCCAACTTCAAGCTGAAAGGAGGAGTTCAAGCGATTTAGGCGTTGGGATCTAGAACTGATCCTCTCCAACCCCTTTCACAATTCGCGAGAGCTCGCTGCGCTCATCGTGGTTAATGCGGTGCGGGACGCCGCTAATAATCCGCTCAAAGTTGGAGAAAGAATCTTTGATCTCGGGGCCATTGCTCGTGATCACAAATTCACGAATCCCCTTGTCGTGCCAAGAGCCACGCATCTTGAAGACGTTCAGAGCACGGGCCATTTCACCGCGGATCTCAACGTACTGAAGCAACAGGATCGTGTCGGTGATTGTCGAGATGTGGGAGTCCGTGATGGAGTGGCTTCCCATGAACTCCTCGGAGGTATTGGTAAAGAAGCCAGCGATCTCTTCCTGCTTCGCATAGCCGGTCACACCGATCACAAACTGACGGAAGGCGTTGTGACTAACACCCCGCGCCAAGGCCGAGAGGGAGTCAATCGCCATGCGCGAGGGCTTGAACTGACTGATTTCCGTTTTAATGATCTGCAGATGATCCTCCAGACCCGTTGACTCCGGATAGGCACAAATAATTTTCAGGAGTCCCTGTCGCTCCATCTCTTCAAAATCAATGCCCCAACTGGTGGCATTGCGCAGCAGTTGGGCCCGCGATTCCTCGTAGGCAAACAGGATGGCCCTCTCCTTGTTGGCGCAGGCGTTTTCAACAAACTTGCTGACCAGCAGGGTCTTGCCGGTACCGGTAGCACCGGTCGCCAGGATGATCGAGTCCTTGAAGAAGCCCCCTCCGCACATCTCGTCGAGGCGCGGGACTCCAGAGCTGACCCGCACATTGGAGCTGCGTTGGGTCAGTCGCATCGCCCCCAGTGGGAAGATGCTGATGCCATGGGAGCCCATGGTGAAGGGGAACTCCCCTTTCATATGGGTGGTTCCGCGCAGCTTGAGGATTTCCACCGTGCGCCGGCGCCGCTCACCCTCCAGGACATTGCGGAGGATCACGACGTTGTCGCTGACGAACTCCTCTACCCCGTAGCGGGCAATCGGACCGTACTCATCGATCCGCTCAGTGGTCATCACCGTCGTCACCCCGATCTCTTTGAGTCGGGCAATCAGCCGGAATATCTCGCGACGCACGACCGAGACCGCGTCGTATTGCTGAAAAACGGCCGTAATCGAATCGATCGCGACGCGCCTGGCTTTGTACTTGCGGATCGCATAGTTAATCCGCTCAATCAGACCCGAGAGATCGAAGCTACCGGCGACATCCTGTCCCTCAGGATCAGGGGAGGCATCCAACAGGAATAACTTATCCTGCTCGACCATTTCCTGAAGATTCCAGCCGAAACTCGCGGCATTACGGAGGATATCGAGCGGCGACTCTTCAAACGTGACAAAGATTCCAGGCTCGTCGAACTGACGAATGCCGTTATAGAGGAAGTTGAGCGAGAAGACCGTTTTACCTGTACCCGAGGTGCCACTGATCAGCGTCGAGCGACCAATCGGCAACCCCCCCTGGCAAATATCATCAAAACCCTCAATCCCCGTGGGGAGCTTCTGAACCGTCGATAGGTTGTTGGGTTGTGGGATGGGGTCCTGCATGGGGTGGGTAGGCCTACTGGCAATTTAGGGATAATTGATGGCGATGGCAGCCATTCTTTGTCAGTTCAACGTTGGTTTTCACACAAGATCCCCCGTCGCATCCCCATCAATCAAGGACTCGGACAAAGCCTCGTCACTGAGCTCCTCAAACAAAAGGTCCAAACCAATCAAAACCCGTTCTCGATCTGACAGATCACCAATAATCCGGCGCACCGGAGGCGGCAGAATCTTCGACAGGGTGGGTGTGGCCAAGATCTTGTCCTCTTCGGCCAGTTGCGGATTCTTGAGCACATCAATGACTTTCAAAGCGTAAACACCTTGGAACTCCGTATCCAGAATGTTGCGCAGGGTTTTGAGCGCACGCATGGAGTTGGGCGTGTTCCCCGCCACGTACAGCTTCAAGATGTAGGTCTTGCGCGGACTCATTGAAATCACCTCCTCAGGTCAAATGGAATGGGGAAAGAACTAACCAACAGCCTCATCAGGCGGCGGCTCTGCTAACGGGATATCGGGAGGGATCGAACGCCGGTACATCTCACACAAATGGGCCATGACATCCAAGAGCGCAAGCCTGTAATCCTGAAGAAAGTCGTTTTTATGGCCCTCCAGCCGTAGCTGTTTCCAAAAGGACTCCATCAGGTCCACATGGATTTCAACAACGCTGTTGACCGGCAGATCACAAAAGAAGGCGCTGTGGACAAAGCTTTCAATCGCCTGGTTGGCCGCCGCAGGGTCCTTGAAGTAACTGATCAGGACGTCGCGATAGCCCCGCTGCAACGACTGGCGCAACTCTCTGTGGTCCTCCTGGGGCAGATTGCGTAAAAAGAGAGACGGGTCGCGCTTATAGAAGACCCCTAAGTAGCCCAATCGGCCCTGAAGGCGATTGGGAAGCCGCCAAGACAATGGAGTCGAGGCCGACTCAGCACCGGGCTCATGCCCAGCGGACATCCCCTTGCGCAGGAAGCGCGAGACCGCCGCATCCAGGCTGTAGACGATCTGCTCGAGCTGGTCCTGGGGCAGATGCACCTCCGCCTCGTGATAGTCCACGCGACCGCTGACCTCCCCCACGACGACCGCCGGCAGCAGTACGCCTTGCTGCCGCAAGCCCTCGAGGGCATCCGGAGCAGTGACCCCCTGCTGCAAGAGCACGACATCAAAGGCATCCCGCCGCTGCATCAGTTCGGCGATGGGGTCAGAAAGGGAGCCCAGATCCTCCAGTCGATAACGCTCGCCCTTCAGCCAGGTGGTGGCGGCCTTGACCAACCGCGGGTCCGACAGCAGCGATGCAATGGTGAGCGCCGGCTGAGTCATCGGCCGTAGTCAGAGCCCTCGCACGTGACCACAGTGTTGACGGGAGTCGCCTCGAGCGGCGAAACTCGTTGTTTGTCTTCCGATTGCCGTGGCAGGCCGAATTGGCGGTGTCCTTCCGCCAGCCTGACCGCGCCCCTTTCGTCATGAGCACTGATTCGCAAACCGGCCCTTACGCCATCGTTGAAACGTCGGGCACCCAGGTCTGGGTCCAGCCCAACCGTTACTACGACCTCAACCGCATCCACGCCGAGGTCGACAGCACCCTCACCCTTGAGAACGTGCTGCTCGTCAACGACGGCAAGGCCGCCAGCGTTGGTCAGCCCTACGTCAAAGGGGCCACCGTTGAGCTTCAGGTGATGGCTCACCGCCGCGGCCAGAAAATCATCGTTTACAAGATGCGCCCCAAGAAGAAGACCCGCCGTAAGAACGGACACCGTCAGGAGCTCACCCGCGTGATGGTCAAGTCCATCAGCGTCGGCGGCAAAGCACTGGCCTGATCCTCCAGACCCTTTTCCTGAACCCCTGAGCTTCCTCCCCCATGGCCCACAAGAAAGGCACCGGCTCCACCCGTAACGGCCGCGACTCCAACTCCAAGCGTCTTGGCGTCAAGCGCTACGGCGGTGAATCCGTCAGCGCCGGTTCGATCCTCATTCGCCAGCGCGGCACCTCCGTGCTCCCCGGCAGCAATGTCGGCCGCGGCGCTGATGACACCCTCTTCTCCCTCGTCGATGGCGTGGTCAGCTTCGACACCATCAAGCGTGGCCTACGCACCCGCAAGCGCATCAACGTGGCCGTCGGCTGAAGCCAACTCCTAGGCGCTCCTGAGCCGGCACCTTGGTGCCGGCTTTTTTATGGGCTGGCTTCAGGCCAAGCGGTAGGCGCGGGTGGTGATCAAGTACGGGTGAAACACCTCGAGGAAGCGGGCCTGCAGGGTGCGGAAGAACCGCTCCACCAGTGCCGGATCATCAAAGTGGAAGGGGTACTCGCCGTTGAAGCCCTGAAAGAAATACCAATTGAGTAGGGCAATGGCCTCGGGGCCCATCCGCTGAGCGAACTGCTCGAGTTGCGCCGATGGATCCTTGAGGTGCTCGAGCACATCCAGGCAGACCACCGTGTCGAACTGGGCCGGGAGGGCGGCATCCCCCAGGTCCCGGAAACAGCGCAGCTTGTGCGCCAAGCCAAAGCGCTCAGCCCGGTCCGTGACAAAGGCTCGATTGGCGGGATTGAGGTCGACGAACCAGACCGCCTCCACCTCGGGGAGAGCCGCAGCCGCCAGGGCATGGGTGCCAATCCCACCGCCGAAATCGAGAACCTGACCCTTGGCAAACATCGCCTGCAAACGCAAGGTGTCCGCGATGTAGTCCGCACTGCTGAGGTGCCAAGCCGCGAGTTCCAGCAGGTGGGCATGGCCCACCTCGTTTTCGTAGAAGCTCCCCGCCTGGTCAGGATCAAAGGCCCCAGGATGCGCTGCCGCCAGGGCCTCGGTGGCCAAGGGCAGTTGCCGCTCTAGCTCAGCCGGCGAGAGCGAGAGATGGGCCGCCAGATGCTGGCGAAGATCAAAGCCTCCGGCGAGGAAATGATCGAGGGAGAGAGCGGCGGTGACGGTCATGGCTGATCACCGTAGAGGTCGCTGCTCAGGGCCCAACTCCGCCCCGGCCCCCGGGACCATCAACCAACGGCGCAACCAGGCCGTCAGCCAATAGAAGGGCAGGGTGTCGATCAAAGCGGCCAAGGCCTTGAACAGGTAACCGCTGGCAATGAAGCTCACCAGCTGCGGAGCGACCGGCAGGTCGGAACGCACGGGCAGGACATGGGCGGCGTAGTGGCTAATGAGCACCACCGCAGTCGTATCCACCAGCTGGCTGACCAAGGTCGAGCCGTTGTTGCGCAACCAGAGCGCCCGGCCGCCGGTGAAGCGTTTCCAGAAATGGAACAGACGCACATCCGTGAACTGGGCCGCCATATAGGCCGCCATGGAGGCCCCGACCGCGCCAAAGGCCAACCCCTGCACTGCAAAAAACGTGTCATCCGGCGCCCCGGGCAGGCCCGGCAATACGCCGCCCAGCCAGAGCACCAGGACGATCCAACCGTTCAGAAGCAGCCCGACCCAGACCAACTGATTGGCCCGTTGCTCGCCCCAGATTTCACTGATCAAGTCGGTGCAGAGAAAGGTCACCGGATAGGGGAGGGCTCCAACCGCCACCACCACGGGCCACGAGCCAATCTGACCGAGCTGAAGAAAGCGCGTCAGACCAAGGATGTTCAACATCCCCATCGTTCCAAGGAAAAGACCGGACAAGACCAGAAAGGCCAGCTCCCGGCGCTGTTGCAGAGCCTCGTCCACGGGCATTGAGCGCCATCAGCTGCGCCACACGGTGGCACCATTGCGACGTGCTCGCCTCAATCCAGCGTTGACCTGCGGCTTTCTCGTACTCGACAAGCCGGCGGGGATGAGCTCCCACAGCTGTGTCTCCCGAATCCGCCGGGCCTATGGGCTCAAACGGGTGGGCCATGGCGGAACCCTGGATCCGGCGGTGACAGGGGTGCTGCCCATTGCCCTGGGCCCCGCCACCCGGCTGCTTCCCTACCTCGAGAGCGACAAGACCTATCGGGGAATCGTCCAACTGGGGGTCAGGACCGACAGCGATGACCTGGAGGGTCAGGTCCTGGAGGAGCGTTCTGTGCCAGGCCTCAGCCGCGACGCCATTGACGACGCCCTAGGCCCGTTCCGCGGCGCCATCCAACAGCGCCCTCCAGCGGTCTCAGCGGTCCACGTCAATGGAGAACGGGCCTACAAACTGGCCCGCGTCGGCCAGTGCCCCGATCTTCCCCCCCGACCGGTGACCATTCACCGCTTGGACCTGTTGGGTTGGGATCCAAAGCAGGCCCAAATTGAACTGGAGGTGCACTGCAGCGCTGGCACCTACATCCGCTCCTTAGCCCGCGACCTCGGGGAGGCCCTGGGCTGTGGCGGCAGCCTGGCGCGACTGCGGCGGACCCGAGCCCTCGGATTTGGACTGGAGCAAAGCGTGACCCTGGAGCAACTGGAGGGGGAGCCACCCGCGCTGCTCAGCCCCCTGGAGGTACTCGGCCATCTGCCCCAACACCAGCTGGACGACAACGGGCTGGCGGGCTGGCGCTGCGGGCGGCTCCAGACCTGTGACCCCGGCTGGGCGCTCGAGAGCCCCGTCGTGGTGGTGGATCCAGATGGCAACCTGGCGGGTATGGCCCGGGTCGCCTCCCCCGGGCAACTGCAACCCAAGCTCGTGCTCGACGCTGCGGGCTAGCTCACTCCGAACTCACGCATGGCCGGCCACAGCCGATGGGCCCAAATCAAGCGCACCAAGGCCGTGGTGGATGCCAAGCGCGGGGCAGTCTTCACCCGGCTGGGCCGGGAAATCATGGTGGCGGCCCGCGCCGGAGCGGACCCGGCCGGCAATTTCCAGCTGCGCACCGCCATTGAAAAGGCCAAGGCAGCCCGGGTGCCCAACGCCAACATCGAGCGCGCCATCGCCAAAGGCTCCGGCCAGGGGGGGAGCGGTGCCGATCAATTTGAGGAGGTTCGCTACGAGGGCTACGGGCCGGGGGGCGTGGCCGTCCTGATCGAATCCCTGACCGACAACCGCAATCGGGCGGCCGCTGAGATTCGCCTGGCCTTCAACAAAAACGGCGGGAACCTCGGGGAGACCGGCTGCGTTGGCTACCTCTTCGAGCACCGCAGCGTCGTCCGCCTCAGCCAAGCCGACCTGCAGGAAGACAGCCTGCTCGAGCACCTGCTCAGCCTCGAGGACCAGGTCCTCAGCTACGAGATCGATGCCGACGGGGCCGAAATCATCGGCCCGTTCGAGCAGCTGGAGGCCCTCCAGGACAGCCTCCGCAGCGCAGGACTACCCGTGACCAGCTGGGAGCACCGATGGGTGGCCCAAACGCCGTGCCACCTGGAGGATCCAGAAGCCCTCGCGAGCTGCCTCAAGCTGCTCGATGCCCTCGAAGAGTTGGACGACGTGCGGAGCGTCACCTCCAACCTCGAGGCGGACGAGGCCCTGATGGAGGCCGCCCTCAGCTGAGGGCGGCAGCAGCCTCAGGGTCAGCCACGACCTCCAACTGGGGATGCCGCTGCATCCAACTGGCGGGGACCTGATCGCAGGGCGGATCCTGCAGGGTCCGCCGCAGGATCTCAGCCTTCGCGCCTCCTGTGACCACCAGCAGCAGGGAGCGGGCCCCCAGGATCTCCGCGGTCCCCAGGGTGATCGCCTGATCCGGGACGGAGGCCGGATCTCCCCCGAAGGCTCCGGCGTTCTGCTCCCGGGTCGCCGGGCTCAGGGCCAGAGCGCGGCAGGGCATCTCGGGTCCGCAGGGGGGCTCATTGAATCCCACATGGCCATTGCCCCCTAAGCCCAGCAGTTGCAAGCCGATGCCCCCTGCCCGCTGGAGCGCCTGGCGGTAGCGGAGCGCCTCCAACTGGGGGTCCGGCGCCCGGCCATCAGGGATCCGGAGGGCGCCGGGGGCAAGCTGAAGAGGGACCCCCAGCTGGGCGTCCATGAAGGCGGCAAAGGAACGCGGATCCTCAGCCCCTAAACCGACATATTCATCCAGGTTGAAGCTGCTCCACCCGGCCAACAGCGCTTGGCGCTCCTGGGCTGGCAGCTGCTGCAACTGCCGCACCAAGGCCCCATAGACCGGCAGCATCGTGCGTCCGGTGGCCAGGCCAAGGTTGCCCCTGGAGCGCAGAGCCTCCAGCAGACGGCCAGCCACAAGCTCCGCCACGGCGGCGGCATCGGCGACCAGCGTCAGGGTCATCAGCTGGCTGGTCACAAACGGGGGGCCATCGCCTGCCATGCCTCCGGCTTTGAGCCTGGCTGAGGTCGGGCCCGTCGCGCCAGGGCTCCATAGGACTCGAGCTGAACGCCTCGGTAGTAATGGCGAAGGATCGCGTCAAAACTCTCGCCCCGCTGGGCCATCGCCATTGCCCCCCACTGGCTCATGCCGATGCCATGGCCATAGCCCCGGCCGACGGCCACCAGTTGCACGGCTGCCCCTGGGAGCGGGCGGGCCTGGGGCAAGGAGAACGCTGGTAACGGCGGGGGCGGGGAAGGCCAGCCCAGGGGGGCATGGCTGGCTGTCAAACCCAAGGGTTCAACGCGGGATGGACGCGTAGGAGCCAACTCAAAGCGGACCCAGGTACTGCGCAGGCCCAGACGACTGCGGAGCTGGGCACCGCTGAGCAGGAGCTGCCCGCCGCGGCCGACCACGCGAGCCTGCTTGACCCGGCCGGTGCGCGTCGTGGAGAGAACCTCGATGGCCAGGACCTGATCGAGCTCGGGGAAAGCCCGCTTCAGCAGCGGCCCATCGAGGGCTTTGCTCCACTGATGCACCGGTGAGGCCTGGTCAAAGTCGGGGACACTGACCAGATAAGGCATCTGGCGGATCCAGAGATCCCCGCTGCTCTCGGTCGAACCACCACTACTGCTGTGGAAGACCGCATCAATCAGAGCGTTGTTGAACGTCAGGACGAGCCCCCGGGTTTGGTTCACCGCCCCCCAGGTGCTGGCGGTTTCCGCCTCAACCCCTTTGTAGACCTGGCTGGCCACGGTCGCCTTGAGGTCGAAGGCCGAGGCCGGCTTGCGGGCCTTCAGGGCATAGGTGCGGGCTGCCACCGCCTGGGCCTTCAGGGCCGCGACCGGCCAACTCGCTGGCATCTCGCTGCCAACCACGCTGGGGAGGTAGGTCTCCACAGGGACGTGATTCACCACCTGCAGCTGCGGGCCCTGGCGCCGCAGCTGCAGACGACCGCGGTAGTGGCGCTGGCCCAGCCACAGACCTGGGTCGCGATTGGATCCCTGGGCCTGGGGCACCGCCTCAAACCACAACTCCTTGTCTTGCCGCCGGGCCTCGAAGCGCAATTCGGCCCCTGGTGGCTCCAGCCCCAACTGCTGACCACGCCCATCAAGAACCCGTAGTCCACCCGAGGGCTCAGCCGCCCTCACGCGCAAGCTTGGGGCCTCCAGCACCAACACCCGCAACCAGGGCTCAGCCGCCCGCAGGGGCGCCACAGCTACGGCAGCACAGATCCCCGCCACCAAGGCGATGACTCGGGGATGGGCGCGATGCGGCATCGTCCCCAAGGGGAAAGGGCAGGCCATTGTGACGAGCCCAGGCGGGCCGTGCCAGCCCCGCCATGGCACGATCAACCCAGAGAGACCGGGGAGAACACCGGCCGTGCAGGTCACCTTCCTCGGCACCAGCTCGGGAGTACCAACGCGAGCCCGCAATGTGTCGGCAGTGGCCCTGCGCTTACCGCAGCGGGCTGAGCTCTGGCTCTTTGATTGCGGCGAGGGAACCCAGCACCAATTCCTGCGCAGTGAGCTGCGGGTCAGCCAGCTGCGCCGGGTGTTCATCACCCACATGCACGGTGACCACACCTTTGGCCTGCCCGGCCTGCTGGCCAGCCTGGGGCTAGCCGGCACCTGCAGCGGCATTGACCTCTACGGACCGGATCCCTTGCGCGACTACCTCGAGGGGGTGATGCGGACCTCCTCGATGCGCATTGGCTATCCCCTGCGCAGCCATCGGGTGAAAGACGCGGCCCGCAGCGGTGCCCTGCTTCTGGATGACGACGACATCACCGTGCGCTGCACCGCGCTCATCCACCGGGTGCCGGCCTTTGCCTACCGGGTGGACCAGAAGCCCCGGCCCGGACGCTTCGATGTGGAACAAGCCAAAGCCCTAGGAATCCCACCCGGGCCGATCTACGCCGAGCTCAAGGCGGGGCGCAACGTCACCCTGGAAGACGGCCGGATCATCAACGGGGAATCCCTGTGCGGCCCCGACCGCCCCGGCTGCAGCGTCGTCTACTGCACCGACACGGTCTTCAGTGAGGCAGCGGTGGAGCTGGCTGCCGGCGCTGACCTGCTGATCCACGAGAGCACCTTCGCCCATGCCGAGGCCGAGATGGCCTTTGCCAAGCAGCACTCCACCAGCACGATGGCGGCCCAAACCGCCCTGGCCGCGGGCGTCAAGCAGCTGGCCCTGACCCATCTGAGCCCGCGCTATGTGCCGGGTAACGCGGTCACCCCGGATGACCTCTTGGCCGAAGCCCAGGCGATCTTCCCCAACACGCTCCTCGCGAAGGATTTTCTGACCCTTGAGGTCGCCCCCCAAGAGGCCTAGGCCTGCAACAGTTCGTGAGTGCCTTGGGCTCGGCCAAGCGGCGGGTCCGCCGGCCGTGATACAAGAGCTCAGGCGCGTTCTATACGCCACGTTGCCAGCTTTTTCGATGGCCTCTGTTTTCTCTTCTGCTCTCCGGTCTCTGGCCCGGCTGATGCTTCTGCCCCTAGCTCTGCTGGTGGGTCTTGCCGGCCCTGCCCAGGCCGCCCAGTGGACCGCTGAGCAGCTCACCGTTCCCGCTGATGCCGCTGGCACCTCGGTGAGCTTCAGCGAGCAGGAAGTCAACGCGGGTCGCAAGATCTTCAACGACAGCTGCGGCATCTGCCACGCCGGTGGCATCACCAAGACCAACCACAACGTGGGCCTGGATCCCGAGACCCTGGCCAACGCCACTCCGGCCCGGGACAACGTTGATGCCCTGGTGGAGTTCATGAAGGACCCCACCAGCTACGACGGCGAATACAGCATTGCTGACGTGCACCCCAGCATCCGCAGCAGCGACGTCTTCGTAAAAATGCGCGATCTCAACGATGAAGACCTGCGCCTGATGGCCGGTTTCATCCTGACGGCACCCAAAGTGCTGGGCCCCCAGTGGGGCGGCGGCAAGATCTACTTCTGATCCAGCTTCCACTCCTCTCACAGCAAAGCCCCGCCGGTTTCGGCGGGGCTTTTTTGTGGTCAGATCTCAGGAGACTGCCGGCGGGGTGAGGTTGCTGGGATCACAGGAGGTCGGCTGCTTGCTGTACCACCATTCCTGCAGGGGACTACTTAAGCGCTGGGAGAAGAGCGTGAGAACGGTCTGGGTGGGTCTTGAGCCTGGCTGCAGCAGCTCGACCGCATAGGAGGGGCAACGGCGTGCCGCCAGGTCAGGAACGAAGCGCTTACCCACCCGTCGCCAACTGGGCTCCTTGCTGCGCCAGGAGAGCCGGCAACAGGGCCAAGGCAGCTCTTCTCGATCAAACAGACGGCAGCAGGGGCCAATCACCCGAAAGCTGTACTGCGCACCAGGGCTGGTGTGCTCGCTGCCCGGCGCATAAACCTCTTGCACCTGAGGAGGGGTTGAACCCGAGGCTGAGGCAGTCACAACGGCAGGCAGGGACTAAAGACAAAAAAACCACCCCGAAGGGTGGTTCTGAGAACACAAAGAGACGGGGCGTGAACGGGCACGCCCCGAGTCGAGCTCAGTACAGCTCTTCTTCGGCGTGGGTCTTGATGGTGCAGTCGCTGGTGGGGTAAGCCACGCAGGTCAGGACGAAACCAGCTTCGATCTGGTCGTCGTCGAGGAAGCTCTGATCAGACTGGTCGACGGTGCCAGCGGTGATCTTGCCGGCGCAGGTGCTGCAAGCACCAGCACGGCAGGAGTAGGGGAGATCGATGCCCTGCTCTTCAGCGGCGTCGAGGATGTACTGATCGTCAGGAACCTCGATGGTCTTGTTGAGGCCCTCTGCCTCGCTGATGAGGGTGACCTTGTAGGAAGCCATGAAAAGGATTGGGGCTCACAGGCTCCTGGAGAAAAAATCCAGGCCCTGTAGGACGGACCCTTCCTACATCCGACAAGGGCAGTTCCTGGGCTTTCGAGGGGATCTCAAGGCGAAGCCCAATGGGAACCAAGGGCACACATCAGCGTGACTTATGCGACAAGCCCCGGTTTTGGATTTTCGTCAGGAGCGCCTGATGGTCATCAGACCCCACTGGCTCTGCTGGGCGGTGAGCTCTGCACTCCACCCCTGCTCCGCCAAAACCTCCTGCAACCTGGGGACCTGACTCACCAGCAGCCCACTGAGGAAGCCCAGCCCCTCGGGGGACAGGACGGTGTCGAACGCTGGGCAGAGGGCTTCGATCACCGGGGCCAGGATGTTGCAGAGCAGCAGGTCGGCAGGACGCCCCTCAAGCATCTCGGCCAAGCGCTCAATGGAGCCCAGGTCCACCTGGAGCTGCTCAGCGAAACCGCTGACCACAGCGTTGTCGCGGGTGGCCCGAACCGCCAGGGGGTCCGTGTCAGCCGCAGCGACAGACGAGGTGCCCTCAAGCAGGGCGGCGATGCCCAGAATGCCGCTACCGCAGCCCAGGTCAGCCACGCGCATGGGGCTCAGGGTTCCACCTCGCTCATCGGCCAACTGCTCGATCGCTTCCAAACAGAGCCGGGTGGTGGGATGACTGCCGGTACCAAAGGCACTGCCGGGATCCATCCGGATGACCTGCCGATCGGCGTACTCGGGGGGAAGCTCTAGCCAGGCGGGAAGGATCAAGAGGCGCTGGCCGACCGGATCGGGTTCCCAGTGCTGCTTCCAGCTCAGGCTCCAGTCCTCGTCATCCTGTTCAAACCAGTGGATGGGCGGGAGGGTCAACCCAAAGGTGTCCGCCAGGGGCTGGAGGGCCTGCTCGAGCTGCTGGCGTTCGCTCTCCGGCCAATCGGAGGCCGGCAACCAGGCCACCAACTGCCGTTCCTGGGGGTGCTCAGGGCGGTGACGCACGGCCACCCGGGGAATCCCAAGGGTGTTGAGCTTCCAGATCAGCGATTCCTCGAGTTCTGGAAGCGCAAGCAGCTCAAGCCGCCACCAAGGCAAGGCCATCGGGGTTACAGGGTGACGGGGTGTGCCTGCTGAATGCCCTCAATGGCGTGGATCCCAGCCAGCAGATCGGCAGGCAGGGGGTCATCCAGGCTGAGCACCATCACGGCATCACCACGGACGATCCGTCGGCCCACCTGCATCGAAGCGATGTTGACGTTGTGCTCGCCCAGAACTGAGCCGATGTGGCCAATGATCCCCGGCATGTCGCGGTGACGGGTGAAGAGCATGTGCTTGCTCGGGGTCACGCTCACCGGGAACTCGTCGATGGTGGTCACCCGAAGCTCGCCATCGGCGAAGACCGCTCCGGTCACGACGTGGGTGCCGTTGGCGCCCTTGGCGCTGAGCTGCAGCGAACCACCGGCGAAGTCGCGGGCGGCGTCATCTTTGACCTCCACCACGTGAATCCCACGCTCCTTGGCCTCCAGCCCAGCGTTCACGAAGTTGATCGAATCGCCTAGGGCGGTGGAGAGCAGACCCTTCTGGGAAGCAATGACCAGAGGCTGGGCCGGGTGGTTGGCGAATTCGCCCTGCAGGCGAACCTCCAGCTCGCTGATCTGACCACCGGCCAACTGGCTCACCAGTTGACCAAGGATCTCAGCCAGCTGCAGATGGGGCTTCAGGCGCTCCATCACCTCAGCATTCAAGCCAGGGATGTTCACGGCGCTGCGGGCCGGGAGACCAAGCAGGACGTCGCGGATCTGCTCAGCCACATCAACCGCCACGTTCTCCTGTGCTTCTTCGGTGGAGGCGCCCAGGTGGGGGGTGAGGATCAGGCGCTCACTCACCTTGCGCAGGGGGCTGTCGGCGGCGAGGGGCTCCTTGGCGTAGACGTCCAGTGCGGCGCCGGCGATGACGCCGTTCTCGACCGCCTCAGCCAGGGCGGCTTCATCAATAATTCCGCCGCGGGCGCAGTTCACGATGCGGGCGGTGGGCTTCATCGTCCGCAGCAACTCCGCATTCACCAGGTTTTCGGTGTCTGGGGTGCGGGGGAGGTGGAGGCTGACGTAGTCGGCCTCAGCGAACAGCGCAGGAAGCTCCTGCAAACGCACCTGCATCTGCTGTGCCCGCTCGGCCGAGACGAACGGGTCGTAGGCCATCACGTCCATGCCCATCGCTTTGGCGACCCGGGCCACGTGGGAGCCGATCTTGCCAAGACCGACCACGCCCAACTTCTTCTTGTAGAGCTCGTTGCCGACGTATTTCTTGCGGTCCCAGCCGCCAGCCATGGTGCTGCCATGGGCGTGGGGGACGTGCCGGGAGAGCGAAAGCATGAGGGCCAAGGCATGCTCGGCCGCCGCGATGGTGTTGCCCTCGGGCGAATTCACGACCATCACGCCGCGCTTGGTGGCTGCTGGGACATCGACGTTGTCGACCCCGACGCCAGCGCGACCAATGATCCGCAGCTTGGAGGCCGCCTCAATGATGTCGGCGGTCACCGTGGTTCCTGAGCGGATCATCAAGGCGTCGTAGTCGCCAATGATCGACTTCAACTCCTCGGGCGGCAGGCCCGTTCGCACATCCACCTGAGCCACCTGGGACAGGATGTCGATCCCTGTTTGATCGATGGGATCGGATACCAGAACCTTCGTCATGACCCGGCGGGGTGGAGCGGCCGGAGGTGAAGTGTAGAGAGGGACCTTGAAGCCGCCACAACGGCGGGCCGGAGCGTGGAGAATCGGCTGGTCTGAAGCGTGACCCCGTGGGCAGCAGCGTGGTGGTGGTGCTCTCGTCGCGAAAGCGATTGCACCAGCTCAAAGAACAGTTGGCCTCCCTCAGCCCTGCCCCGGCGCGCCTGGTCGCTGTGGGTGCGGGTGAGACCGCGATGGCGGAGGTGGACGAGCTGAACCCCTCCATTGCCCGCAAACGGCGTCAAAAGGGAATGGCCACCTGGCTGATGCCCTTTGGATTCTTCGCAGGGGTGACCTTCACCTTCATCACCGACCTGGACACCTTCGCCTTTGCCGGCGAGGTGGGATCCCACCTGATTGGCGGACTGCTGGGTCTGGGTTCAGGCCTGATGGGTAGCTATGCCGCAGCAGCCAGCGTCAGCTCGGACAGCGACGACCGCATCCGCGCTCTGCGCAACCGCCTGGAGGAGGGCAACTGGCTGCTGCTTCTCGAGACCGCAACCGGCGTTGAGGTGCCCTGGACGAGGTTGCAGGAGGCCAAGCCTCAAAGCGTGGTGCGACTCAGCGACAACTAGGAGCCACGCTGATGCTGCCGCGCGATCAGTTGCTGCAAGGCTGCCGCAACCCCGAGGCCATGGGGAAGCTCATCGACCTGGCGGAGCAGGCCCTACGCACCTGGGAACCGCTGTGGAGTGACTTCCTTGCAGCCGACCTCTTGGAAGAGGCGCTTCAGCGGCTCGGAAGCCTGACCGAACTCACCCTCGCCAGCGACGGCGGCTGGCCGCAGGCGGAGCGCCGTCGGCTGCTCTTGCGTCGCGTGGAGATCAGCGATGGTGAACTCCCGGCGGCCCCACTGCAGGGGCTGGTCATCAGCGGGAACTTCCTGTTTGACCCGGCCGAACCCGCCGATGTGCGTCAAGGCCTGATCACTGCCGGAGCACAACCCGGGGACCTGGGGGACATCTGGATGCGGGGCGACCGCGGAGCCCAGCTGATCCTGCGGGGGGAGGTGGCTGAAGCCTGGCAGGGCCGAACCGCGCAGGTCCGCAGCGTTGAGGTCAGCGCTGAACCCACGGGAATCAGCGACCTGCAGCTCCCCGCCAGCCGCACCCCCAAACAGCTCAGCAGTGTGGAGGCCTCGCTTCGATTGGACGCCGTCGCGTCCGCGGGCCTTGGGGTCTCCCGCAGCAAGATGGCCGATTGGATTCGCGCTGGGGCGGTTCGGGTGAACTGGGCTGTTGTGACCAGCCCGAGCCGAGAGCTCAAACAGGGCGACAGGATCCGACTCGATGGTCGCGGTGAGCTGGAGATCCTGGACATTCAGCCCACCAAGCGGGAACGCTGGCGCCTGGCCATGCAAAGACGCTGATCCACCGACTGCTAGGTTCCTCAAGCCGAAAGGCTTCTGAGGGCGATTAGCTCAGAGGTAGAGCACTACCTTGACACGGTAGGAGTCACTGGTTCGATTCCAGTATCGCCCACTTTTTAATCGGTGCTCGAGCATCAGGCCATGCCAGTGACCGTGGTTCTCGGGCTGGGCCGATCGGGTCTCGGTGCGGCCCGTTTGCTGGCACGCCGAGGGGCCAGCGTTTTGGTGCTGGAGAGCGGCGATGGGCCCGAACATCAGCGCAAAGCCGAGGACCTGCGCGCCGAAGGGATCGTGGTCGAACTGGGCAAGGCCCTGGCACCAGAGAGCTTTGAACCGCTCCTGGCGGACTGCGCGCGGGTGATTGTCAGTCCAGGCATCCGCTGGGATCACCCCACCCTGAACTGGCTTCGGGAGCAGGGGATCCCCACGAACGGCGAGATCAGCACCGCCTGGGAGGCCAGCCGACCAATCCCCTGGATCGGCATCACCGGAACCAATGGCAAGACCACGGTCACCCACCTGGTGGCCCACCTGCTGGAGCGGGGGGGCATCGATGCACCGATGTGCGGCAACGTCGGGCACTCCGCCGCGGAGTTAGCGCTGGAGCGCTTCCAAGACGGTCAAACCACCCCCCAAGCCCTGGTGGTGGAGCTCAGCAGCTATCAAATCGAATCGGCACCGGAGCTGGCACCGGCCATCGGCCTCTGGACCACCCTGACCCCCGATCACCTTGAGCGCCACGGCACCCTCGAGAACTACCGGGCCATCAAACGGGGGCTGTTGGAGCGCTCGGCGATCCAGGTGCTGAATGCCGATGACCCCGACCTCTGCGCCCATGCCGCCTCCTGGTCAAGTGCCCGCTGGATCACGGCGGAGTCGAGAGATGCGGCCCTCAACAAAGGCATCGATCCCTGGCTCTGGGTTGAGGGGCATCAGGTCATGCAGAGCAGCGGCGCCCTGCTGGATGCAACTGCCCTGGCCATGCCTGGGGCCCATAACCGCCAGAACATGCTGATGGCTGTGGCCGTGGGCCTGGAGCTGGGCCTGAGCGGCCCATCGATGGAAGCGGCCCTCCGGGCGTTCCCCGGTGTCCCCCACCGCCTGGAGCTGATCCGCCGCCTGAATGGGGTCCAGTGGATCAACGACAGCAAAGCGACCAATTACGACGCCGCCGAAGTCGCCCTGCGGGCGGTCGAGGGTCCCCTGGTCGCTCTGGCCGGCGGGGAGGCCAAACAAGGGGATGCGAGCGCCTGGATTGCTGCACTCCAACGCAAGGCCACAGCCGTGGTGCTCTTTGGCGCCGCCCAGTCCCACTTCCAAGACCTCCTGCTCTCCGGCGAATACACAGGAGTTGTCCAATGCTGCGACGATCTAGCAGCAGCGGTCGCAGCCGCCCAGCAGCTCAGCCAAGGGGAAGACTGCCGCGCCGTGCTGCTCTCACCGGCCTGCGCCAGCTTTGATCAGTACCGCGACTTTGAAGCGCGCGGCGAGCATTTCCGCTCCCTGACCAACAGCCTCTAGGGGCCTGAACAACAGCCCTACACTCGCGGCCAACGGGACGAGCAGCCTTGGCCTACTGGCTGATGAAGAGCGAACCGGATGTCTACGGCATCCAGCATCTCCAGGCAGAGGGCACAACGCTCTGGGATGGCATTCGCAACTATCAAGCGCGCAATTTCATGCGCTCGATGTCCATCGGTGATCGTGCTTTCTTCTATCACTCCAATGCCAAACCGCCGGGCATTGTCGGAATGATGGAAGTGATTGAGACCGGGATCACTGACCCCTCTCAATTCGATCCAGAGAACAAATACTTCGACCCCAAATCCAAACCGGAAGCACCCCGCTGGGACTGTGTTCGCCTGAAGTACGTCGGCACATTTGGCTCCCTGTTGAGCCTGGATGACCTGCGGGAGCAGTTCAGTGTTGAGGAGCTGCCGGTGGTGCGGCAAGGCAATCGCCTCTCGATCCTGCCGGTTCCCGAGCCCAGCGCAGAGCGACTCTTGGCCCTCCTCGGTCCCCTTTGAAGCAACCCCAGATCCAACCGGGGCGAGCCTTGCTCGACAGCCTCAGCCAGCTGAGGGCTCACCCGCGGGTTGTTCTGGGATTTACGGCCAGCCTGTTTGGCCTGCACCTGCTCGGCTGGACCGTGTTTGGTCTGGGGGATGGCGTCGGCAACGCCGTCTTCGCGGTGTTGCTGTACTTGATCGGGATCGTCCTCTATGCCATCAGCCTGATCTGGCTGATCGATGGCCTCACCAGAGCGGGGCTGGACCTCAGTCGCGGCCTGGCACCCCAGGCCAGCTCCCTCTTCCGCTGGCACGGAGCCTGCAGCTGGCACATCACCCGAGGGGTCCTGCGCCTCACCGCAGCCCTCAGCCTGATCGTGCTGATCAGCTTTTTGGGTTGGTCCTTCCTGCTGCTGGTGGCGCAGCCCCTGGCTCCGCTCCCCCTCGTGATTGGTGTTGTCCTGGGGGGTGGACTGGCCCTCAGCCAACTGTTCAATGCCTGTCTGGTGGTGGCTGAAGGGCTTGGGGCCACCAAGGCCTTTCGAGCCGGCTTCGTGCTGCTCGAGCACCAAGGGCCTGGATTGATCGCCCTAGCGGGGGTTCTACTCGCCATCACCGGGCTTCCCTTCGCCTTGGGCCTCTTGAGCGAACTGATCTGGGATGGCTCAGGCCTGCTGATCACCTGCGTGGTGGTCGTGCCCTCCCTCTGTCTGATGGCCACGACCGTGACCAACAGCTACGTCCAGTGGCGCCGGATCAGGCGAGGGGCTCGCTGAAGCGCGATTGCTGCGGGAAGAGGTTGGCCAGATAGCAACGGGTGATCTCGCGGGTCTGCACCCCGTTCTGCACCAGGAAACCCGCCAGAGCGGCCTGGAAGAGGCGGTACTGGTCCCAATTGGGGTGGGCCTCAATGAAGCCCTGCATGGACTGAAGCAGGGGCTCGGGAACCTCAGCGCACATGCTCACCGTGCCAGTTGCTTCCATGCCGTTCCTGCGGTCGATGAGCACTAGTTCCCCACAACACGAGGGAACGGTCAACAGCGCCCTGACGGGGGTATTCCCAGGCGTTCTCAGGCCTAGATCCCTGCCGCCAGAGGGGGTTCAGCCCCGTCCATGGATGCCTGGGGGACGTCGCTGCGGGGCCCCCAGGGCTTGTCAACAGGCCTTGCCGATTCCACTCCCGTTCTCCCCAGGCCACCGCGGTCACTGCCCGCTCTCGGGCTTGGGCTGTGGAAAAACCGTGCAAAACCCTGGGGAAGACGCGCGCGCGCCTGGGAGAAAAACGCTGATCAGCAGTCCTGATCAGAGCGATGATCTCATTGGCAATCTCACCCCAAAAGCCATGGCCATCGCCCTGTTTGGAACCGGCCTCCTGGGGGGAGCCATCGCCAGTCGCCTGCTGGAGGGTGATCAGGAGCTCTGGGTCTGGAACCGCACACCAGAGCGCTGCCAACCCTTGATTCAGGCCGGGGCCCGGAGTGCCTCCACACCCCAGGAGGTCGCCGGGCAGGCGGACTGGTTGATCACAGTGCTCAGCGATGGACCCAGCACCAAGGCACTGCTCCTGGAAGAGCTGGATCAGCAGCTGGCCGGGCGTTGCGTGATTCAGATGGCCACGATCGCTCCCGAACAGAGCCAGGCCTTGGCCGCCGAAGTGGAAGCACGGGGCGGTCGCTACCTGGAAGCCCCAGTCCTGGGGAGCAAACCGGAGGCCCTTGTCGGTCGCCTGCAGCTGATGGCGGGTGGCCAGCCAGAGGTCTTTGCCGCGGCCGCACCGATCCTGAACCAGCTCAGCGAAGCCCCTCGGCGACTCGGGGCGGTCGGCAGTGCCATGGCCTGCAAGTTGGCTCTCAACCAGCTGATCGCCAGCCTCACCCATGCGTTCAGCCTCTCGCTGCATCTGGTGCAGAACAGCGGAGTTGAGGTGGAGAGCTTCATGGAGATCCTCAGGGGGAGCGCCCTCTATGCCCCGACCTTCGACAAGAAATTGGAGCGGGAACTCCAGGGCGACTACGGCAACCCCAATTTCCCCACGGCCCACCTGCGTAAGGATCTGGCGCTTTTCCGGGAGGCCTCCCAAGCCACGGGGCTCAATAGCGAAGGGCTTGAGGGACTACTGCGCCTGCTGCAACGGGCCACTGGAGCCGGACTGGATGGACTGGATTACTGCGCCCTGCACGCCCTCACGGCTGGCCATGGAGCTGCGCCAGAGCCGCAGTAAAGCCGGCGGCGGCCTCACGGCTCCAGCTGCCCTCGATCGCCCGCTGCCCGGACTCCGGGCTGAGCATCACCCGCAGGGTCCAGCCCTGGCGATCGCCATCGAGGCAGATCCACCAGCCCTCCCGCTCGAGTTCCAGTTCGATCGCCTCTTCGGCCATCAACTGATCGATCAACTGACGGTGCTGGGCGATCAGATCGCTGAGGCCATCCCGGAGGCTGAAGGCTTCAGCTTCATTGAGCTCGGCCGCCCAGCCTTCACCACCAATCAGCACTGAAAAAGGGTGACGGCCGGCATCCCAAGCCAACCGCCACCCTTCTCCTTCACGCTGAATCAAGGTCACCCTCCAACAGGGGTGGGAACCAAGGCTGGGGCCTAGCCGGGCAGCAGGTCAGGCTGATCCTGCTCGTCGCTCAGCTCGATGATGGCCCGCTGCACGGGCTTGACCATCGAATCCTCCAGCAGTCCGTCGAAATCATCGAATCGGCGCTGCTTGGCGCGGAAAGCGATGCGAACGGTGGTCAGGTAGCGGTTGCTGGAATGCCGGACGAGATTCTCAGCGCGCTGCGCGAGCTCTTTGGGGCTGACGTTGACGCCGAGATACATGCACTATTCGCCGATGTACTCATCGTAGGTCAGCAGACTGCTGGACAAGGGAACGCTGACGGGAAAGACCATTGGCTCCTCACCTGCTACCACCAAACGAATCTCCCGAGCCAACTGCAGCGCCTCAAGCGGCGGCCTGAGCAGATCGATGACACCGCACACCATGGCGCGGTGGGCAAGATCCCTGCACTCGATCCGCAAGGAACCCCAACCACGGGACAGCCGCGCGGCCAGCAGGGGATCCAAGCGACGCGCCTGCTCGGGGTCCTCCCGATAGAACGACCACAGGGCAACAGCAACCCGCTCCATGATCCAAGACAAGTCCCGCTTGTCTCACCATGAAGTCTGGTTTTGCGTCACCCTCATAGACGGCAGTTTCCCTTCAGCTTTGGCCAATGGCCGGCACCCTTGCCATTGACCTCGGCAGCACCACCACGGTGGTGGCCCATCAAGGCGCCAGCGATCAGGCCGCCCGCCTTCTGCCCCTGCCGCCCTTCAGCAGCGCGGATCCCGTGGCCATCCCCAGCCTGATCTGGCTGACCGAGCGGGACGCCAGTCAGCCCCTGATTGGTCGGCAAGTCGTTGAAGGGGGCTTCCTGGAACGCGAAGGGCCCCAACTGCAGCGGGATTTCAAACGCCTCATTGCCCAACCCAGCAGCGAGGCCAATCACAGCTGGCTCACGCCGGAACAAAGCGGACGCTTGCTGCTCGAGCAGATCTGGTCCCATCTGCCGGAGGATCTAGCACCGGATCGCCTGGTGCTGACCGCCCCGATTGATGGCTATCGGGGCTACCGCCAATGGCTGCTGGAGGCCGTCGAGGCCATGGACGTCCCGGATGTGGCCTTGGTCGATGAACCCACCGCTGCGGCCATCGGCGCGGGCCTTGCCCCAGGGAGCCGCGTCCTGGTGGTCGATGTCGGAGGGGGGACCACCGATCTATCGCTGGTGGCGCTTCCCGGGGGCGAAGGCCGGGCCGCCCCCATCGCCCAATTGCTGCGCTTTGGCGGGCGCAACCTCAACAGCAGCCAGCAAACGCTGCGGTGCGCAGAGGTCCTGGGAAAAGCCGGGCTGGCGATCGGTGGACGCGATCTGGACCGCTGGATCGCCGCTCACCTCTGCCCTGACCTGCCCCATCCGCCACGGGGACTGCTGCAGGTCTGCGAACGGCTCAAATGCGAGCTCAGCGCTCAGGAGGAAGCCCTCGCCCTTTGGACCCCCGTGGGAGCGTCCAACGCGATCCCCCTGCGCCTGCAGCGAGCGGACCTCGAACAACTGCTGGAGGACCAAGGGCTCTTGAGCCTGCTGGATGAACTGCTGGAGACCGTCCTGGCCGCCGCCCGGGCCTCGGGCGTCCAAAGCGAGGACATCGACGCGATCCTGCCGGTTGGTGGCAGTGCCCAGATCCCTCTGATTCGCCAGTGGCTCCAGCAGCGACTCCCGGGCACGCCCCTTCGGGGGAGTCGTCCCGTTGAAGCCGTCGCCCTGGGGGCCTTGAGCCTGACCCCCGGAGTTCGCATCAAAGACGTCCTCAGCCAAGGGGTCTCCCTGCGCTGCTGGGATCAGCGCAGCGCTGAACACCGCTGGCACCCCCTCTTTATGGCTGGTCAGAGCTGGCCGATCGAGCAACCTCTCGTGATACGCCTCTCCTGCAGCGAAGCGGAACAGAACGCCTTGGAGCTGGTGCTCGGAGAGCCCCAGGCGGAAGAGCGCAGCGAGGTGGTCTTTGTCGATGGCCTCCCGGTTCTGCGCCGCAAAAGCGCAGGAGCCGCCAGGGTCAAAGCCTGGGCGCAAACACCGATCCAGATCCCCCTGACCCCCTGCGGCACCCCGGGGGAGGACCGAATAGAGCTGCGGTTCTGGATTGATTCGGCCTGTCACTTGCAGGTCGAAAGCCTGGATCTGCAAACCCAGACCCGCCAGAGCGCCATGGATTTGGGGGCCATCCGCTAGGCCGGCTCGAGCTCTGCCCCTGGCCGCGTGATCACTGGGAGGCAGCTCCATAGAACGGAGTTGGATTCCTGACGCGCCTCTTGGCCATCCGCCGACACCGGCTTCCGCGTTTTTGGCTGGTGCTCACCTTGGGCTTGGTGGCATCGGGGGTCGGCGCGGCCTACTGGTGGGAGAAACAACTCCCAGCCCGCCTCGAGCAAGCCTCCAAGGCGGGGCGTTTGGATGACTGCCTGCTCTATGGCGAGCAGCTCTTGGCCCTGCGCTGGCTCGGAGGCCAGGCACCGTTGGAACTCAGCCACTGCCGGCGGCTCAAAGCCGAGCAGCTCTGGCAATCACAACGCCAAGCCCAGGCGCTTCAACTGCAGCGCCTACTGGTCAATTCCGGCAACAGCACCCCAGAGGACCAACAGCGCCTACTGGCTTGGCAGAAGCAACTCGAAAACGAAGCCCTTGGCCTCTATCGCCGCGGTCAACTGGATCAGGCCTTAGAGGTCCTCAAGAGCCTGAATGCCGACCAGAACCCCCAAGGCACAGCAGTTGGCGATCAACTGCGGGAGGACTGGAGCCGCAACCGTTTCCAAAAGGACCGAGCCGCCCGGCTCATCCCTCAAGAGCGCTGGTGGGAAGCGCTTGACGCCCTCAATCGCATCGAGCACCCCTGGTGGCGCGAACGCACCCAAGGGCTGCGGAAACAGGTCGAAGCAGGGATCGAGGGGCTCCGCAAGCGTGACCATGGTGACCACGACTCCCATCGCGGCCTGGGCTCCAACGTTCCCGAGGCGCAGCTCAACCGCCTGGTGAGTCAAAAGCTGAAGCAGGGACTGGATGACTGGCAAGCCTTCAGCCAGGCCTGCTCGGAATTAGGGGGAGAGGTCGTTGAAGACGGTCCCGAAACGGCCTGCAGGCGTTAATCACGCGTGACAGGATGGCCCAACTTCAGCGGCCCTCTTCATGCAGGCAGGAGATCAAGTCACGGTCAGCCAGAGCGTTGTGGTCTTCCACCACCCTCAGCACCGCGGCCAGGCCTTCGATCTCAAGGGCCAGCAGGGCGAAGTCTTCCAGGTGCTGAACGACTACAAGGGCCGCACCATCAGCCCGACCATGCCCGTGATCGTGGCCTTCGGGAAGTTCCGCGCCCACTTCCGCGCCGACGAACTCGAGGCGGTGGCCTGAGGGTCAGTCCTCGGGCTCCCCTTTCAACAGGAACACCCCTTCTTCCCCATCGATGCCCTTGAGGCAAAGGGCAATGAGCTCCTGCCGATTCGTGGGAACCACCCGACCGCAGAAATCGGGCTGAATCGGTAACTCCCTGTGACCGCGATCCACCATCGCCAGCAGTGAGACGCGGCGGGGACGCCCCCAGGCCTGCAGCGCCTCCAGGGCAGCCCGCACGGTGCGCCCCGTGAAGACCACGTCGTCGACCAGCAGCACCTCTTTGCCATCGAGGCTGGAGGGCAAAGAGGTGGGCGCCACCAGACGGGTGCCCACCCGATCCAGGTCATCCCGGTGAAAGGTGGGATCGACACTGCCGCAGTCCACGGGATGGCCCGAGAGCTGCTCGAGCAATTGGGCCAGGACCTCAGCCAAGGCCACCCCCCGGGTGGGAATCCCCAACAGCACCAGATCGCGGCTGTCATCGACGCTCTCCAATACCTGGGAGGCCAGACGATTCAGGGTCCTTCCCAACTCAACCGCGGACAAGATTTCAACGCGATCGACTGCCATGGGATTGAGAGGGGCGAGCGACGGTATGGACAACCCCTGGTGTAGCCAAAAGCTGACGCAACCATGCTGGGGACTGGCTCAGCGCAAGGCAAGAGGTAGGTTGGATCTATCTGGTCGTGCAGGGAAAGGCGGGGTTTTATCGGGTGACAGTCATACCGTCCACCGAATCGGGCTCGCACAAAGCGGCGTCACCAGGCGCCGGTCCTTCAGGTTCCTCCCAGAAGGGTGCGATTGCCCCGGTTGTGCTGTGCATCCTGGACGGATGGGGCTACCGCCACGACGACATCCATAACGCTATCCGGGCTGCGCAAACGCCGGTCATGGATGCCCTCTGGCATGCCTATCCCCACACCCTGATCGAAGCCAGCGGCTCCGAAGTCGGCCTGCCGGACGAGCAGATGGGGAATTCGGAAGTCGGACACCTGACCATTGGGGCCGGACGGATTATTCGCCAGGAGCTCGTCCGCATTAGCCAGGCCGTTCGCGACGGCAGCATTGCTGAGAATGCTGAACTCAATGCCCTGGCCGATCAGCTACGCAGCAGCGGCAAGACCCTGCACCTGATCGGACTGTGTTCCGACGGCGGGGTCCACAGCCACATCGATCACCTGGGCGGCCTGTTGCAATGGGCCAAAGCCCGCGGCCTCAAGGAGGTCTGCATTCACGCCATCACCGATGGCCGCGACACGCCTCCCCAGAGCGCTGAGCAGTTCCTCAATACGATCGAAGCCCAGATCGAAAAAGCGGGTATTGGCCGGATCAGCACCCTCTGCGGGCGTTATTGGGCTATGGACCGTGACAGCCGTTGGGAGCGAACTGAAAAGGCCTACCGCCTGCTCACCGAAGACACTGAGATCACCGAGCAATCGCCCCAGGAGGTGCTCCGCGCGTCCTACGGCGATGAGATCTACGACGAATTCCTCGAACCCACCCGCCTAGCGCCGGGAGCGATCCAATCCGGGGACGGCCTGGTGGTGTTCAATTTCCGCCCCGACCGGGTCCGCCAGTTGGTCAAAGCCCTGGTGCTCGATGACTTCGATGGGTTTGAGCGGACCTTCATTCCCGACCTCAACGTCGTCACCTTCACCCAATACGAAGCGGGACTACCGGTGAGCGTGGCCTTCCCACCAGAGTCCCTTGATGGACTGCTGGGTCAGGTGGTCTCGGAGGCCGGCCTGCGTCAGTTCCGGACCGCCGAAACCGAGAAATATCCCCACGTCACCTATTTCATGAACGGTGGCATCGAGCAGCCCTACCCCGGAGAAGACCGCCACCTGGTCCCCTCGCCGCGGGTCGCCACCTACGACCAGGCCCCGGCGATGTCAGCGGAACAGCTGACCGACAACTGCATCTCCGCCATCAACAAGGGGATCTATTCCCTGGTGGTGATCAACTATGCCAACCCCGACATGGTCGGCCACACCGGCGCGATGGAGGCCACCGTGGAAGCCATCGGTGCCGTCGACCAGAGCGTCGGCCGCCTGCTGGAGGCCACCAACCGCATGGGCGGCACCCTGATCGTCACCGCGGACCACGGCAATGCCGAGCTGATGGAAGGCCCCGATGGCCTGCCCTGGACCGCCCACACCACCAACCCCGTGCCGGTGATCTTGGTGGAGGGTGAAAAGCGCAAGATCCCTGGCCATGGCACCGCCGTGGAACTGCGCAGTGGCGGTGGACTGGCCGATGTGGCCCCGACCCTCTTGGAGATCCTGGGGTTGGAGCAGCCAAGCCGGATGACTGGCACCTCCTTGATCACACCCCTGGGTAGCCCATCTCAGCCCAGCCGCATCCCTCAGACCCTCGGCATCTAGTCACTGCCTAGGCTGCATCGATGATTCAAACCTCCCTCACCTGGATCTGGCTTAGCAGTGGTGCACTGCTGGTCATCACCGTGCTCCTTCACAGCCCCAAGGGTGATGGCATGGGGGGACTGGCCTCGAGCGGCAGTTCCATGTTCAGCAGCGCGCGCAGCGCTGAGGCAACCCTGAATCGCATCACCTGGACCCTGCTGGCGATCTTCATGGGACTGGCCACGGCCCTCAGTGCCGGCTGGTTCAAAGGCCTCTAAATCCATGACACGACGGGGACTGCTCGCCTCCTTGGCCCTTCTGGTGGGCGGCAAACCAGCGGAAGCGGCCGCCAAAGCCGGTGATCCGCAGTGGCAACTCAGCGACGCCCAGTGGAAACAACGCCTGTCTCCAGCGGCCTATCAGGTCTTGCGACAAGAGGGCACCGAGCGCCCCTTCTCCAGCCCCCTGAACGACGAAAAACGCGCCGGCGTGTTCCACTGCGCCGGCTGCGATCTTCCGCTGTTCAGCTCCAAGGCGAAATACGACAGCGGCACCGGCTGGCCCAGCTTCTGGGAGCCGCTGGCCAATGCCATCGGCACCAGCGTCGATTTCAAGTTGATCGTGCCCCGCACGGAATACCACTGCCAGCGCTGCGGCGGCCATCAAGGCCACGTCTTCAATGACGGCCCTCGCCCCACCGGCAAGCGCTACTGCAACAACGGCGTGGCACTGAGCTTTAAGGCCAACGCCTAAACCCAGACAGCAAGAAGCCCGGGCTGCACTGCACCCCGGGCTTGCTTGTTGGTTCTTCGTTCAGAACAGCTGAGGGGAACCAACCCGCTCGGCGTAGGCCTCTTCGCCGTGTTCAGCGACGTCAACGCCGAGGTTCTCGGCGGTTTCGCTCACCCGGAATTGAACACCGAGGCCACGCAGAACTCCAGCAATGAGCAGGGTGCCGATGGCCGCCAGGCCATAGGCCACCAGCACCGCCTGGAGCTGGCCAAGCACCAGGGCTCCACGGCCCTGTTCGGCCAAGACCTGCCCGGCAGGATGGGAAGAGATCAGCTCCGCGTTGGCGAAGACACCCGTGAGCAGAGCACCGGCGGTGCCGCCCACGCCGTGGACCGCGTAGGTGTCGAGAGAATCGTCAAAGCGCAGCTTCACCTTGAGCTGCACCGAGGCCGCGCAGAGGACCGCGGTGATCGCACCGATCGCCATGGCCGAGCCAATGGTCACAAAACCAGCGGCGGGGGTCACACCCACCAGACCAGCCACAGCACCGGTGGCCAGTCCCACGGCGGTGGGCTTGCCATCGCGCCAGGTTTCCACCAGGGACCAGGCCACCAAACCAGCAGCGGCGGCCACATGGGTCGTGGTGAATGGAATCTCCGCACCGCCGACAGCCAACTGGCTGCCGCCGTTGAAGCCGAACCAACCAAACCAGAGAAGTCCGGTGCCCAGCAGGATCTGGGTCACGTCATGGGGAGGGCGAATCGCTTTGGGCCACTGACGGCGAGCACCGATCAACCCCGCCAGCACCAAAGCCGAGACACCGGAGCTGATGTGCACGACTGTGCCACCCGCGAAGTCCAGGTCTTTGCCCAGGAAGCCGCCGCCCCAGACCATGTGGGCCAGAGGGGAATACACCAACAGCAGCCAGATCGGCGTGAAGAGACACCAGAAGCGGAAGCTGATGCGCTCCACCAAGGCGCCGGAGATCAGGGCCGGCGTGATGATCGCGAACATCCCCTAGAACAGGGCAAAGGTCAGACCGGGAACAGCCAAACCGTCCCAGACCTCAGGAAGACGCTCCAGAAGAGCAAAGGTGAAGGGGTTACCCACCACTGCCTGGGCCGCCCCACCATCGGCGAAAGCCAGGCTGAAGCCAAAGCTGGCCCAGACCAAGGTGGCGATGCCCATCATCACGAAGCTCATCGCCATCGTGTTGAGGACATTGCGCCCCTTGACAAAGCCGCCATAAAAGAAAGCCAGGCCAGGGGTCATCAACAGGACCATCGCCGCTGAGATCAGCAGTAGGGTGTTGTCGGAACTAGAGAGAGCCGCCTCCGCAGCCTGAGCCGGAAGAAAGGCACCCGCCAGCAACTGAAGCGCAGGGACAGTGAGGGCAGCGATCAGCAATCTGCGCTGTCGCGAAAGAAACGGCACGCGAACTCATTCGGTGATGACCGATACCGTTTTAGACAGGCCGGGACACAAACTGTTCACGATGAACATTGTCAGAGGATCCCAAAGCGGCCGCCGCCGCCCTCTGCTCAGACCTCCTTCCCATCGCCTTGCTGAGCGCGCAGGCGATCCACTCCTGCCGTAGCGACGCGCTGGGAGCGGTTGATCGCTTTGACAATCAAGAACAGGACCCATCCCACAATCAGGGAATTGAGCAGAACATTCAGCGCCTGACCAATCAGGAGCTGTCCCCCCGCATAGGGGATGACCCATTTCTCCCAGCCGCCATTGCGAATCAATGGATTCACCAAGGGCATCAAGAGATCTTTCGTGAGCGCATCGACGATCTGCTGAAACTGCGTGCCCACAACCACCGCGATGGCCAGATTCAGGGCATTGCCCTTCTGAAAGAAGAACTCCGTGAATTCACGCAACCAGCGACGAAAAGCGAGCATGAAGGACCAGAGAACTCAGACTTTCATTCGAACACGAGGCACAACGAGTCCTTAACCGTTCAGCCCTTGGAACCAGGTTCTTGAAGACCGGAGCGCAGAAACGCAACGCTCTTTTGAACACGCTCAATCTCATAGTCGGTTTTCACCTTCTGCTTCTCCAGGACCTCCACACGCTTCAAGAGATCTTCCAGAAGCTTGTTCTGGAGTGATTCCACTTGGACCAGCCGCTTCTTCTTGTCGGGATCCGCCAGCCCAGCAGAGGCCGCTCCATCCAGCACGGCACCTTCGGTCTCCAGATACACCTGAGCAAGACGCTCGAGAACCTTCGTGTACTGCTTGCCCTGACGCCGGCAGAGATCCCTAAAGCGATCCAAGACGTCAGGCCTGAAGTTCGCAGCGAAGGCACCAGGACGCGACACAACCAAGATTCATATAGCAAGAACAATACGCCTCTCCTCTTGGATCTATTTCCCGGTTCAGCGGCGGAGTTGTTCCACCTTCGACGCGTCGCCCTCCCGCAAACAGAAAACAGCCCTCCTGCATAGATCTGCATTGCAGTATCTATACAGAAGAGCTGGGTTGCCTCGGATCAGCACCGCTCGACAGGCACAAAAAAGGGGCACGGATGTGCCCCACATGCGTTGCGATAACTGAAGAGTTGGAGGGGAGAAGGTCAGTCTCTCCCCGACAGGCGATCAGTAGTCGAAGTCGCCGCCGCCCATGCCGCCGCCGGCAGGAGCTGCTTCCTTCTTCTCGGGCATGTCAGCCACGATGCACTCGGTGGTCAGAACCATGCCTGCGATCGAGGCAGCGTTCTGAAGACCGGAGCGGGTCACCTTGGCGGGATCGACAATGCCGGCAGCCAGCATGTCCACGTACTCGCCGGTGGCGGCGTTGTAGCCCTCATTGAAGGGCTTGTTCTTGACGTGCTCGGCCACCACGGAGCCGTTCACACCAGCGTTCTCAGCGATGCGCTTGAGGGGAGCCGTGAGAGCGGAAGCCACGATGGTGGCGCCGATCAGCTCTTCGCCGGAGAGGTTGGAGGCAGCCCACTGATCCAGGGCAGGAGCCAGGTGGGCCAGGGTGGTGCCACCGCCAGGAACGATGCCCTCTTCAACGGCCGCCTTGGTGGCGTTGATGGCGTCTTCCAGGCGCAGCTTCTTGTCCTTCATCTCGGTCTCGGTGGCGGCACCCACCTTGACCACGGCCACACCGCCGCTGAGCTTGGCCAGACGCTCCTGCAGCTTCTCCTTGTCGTAGGTGGAGTCCGTTTCGTCCATCTGCTTGCGGATCTGCTCGCAGCGGGCCTTCACGGCCACCTCGTTGCCTTCGGCGACGATGGTGGTGGTGTCCTTGTTGATGGTGATGCGGCGGGCGGTGCCCAGCATCTCCAGCTTGGTGTTCTCCAGCTTGAGGCCGGCGTCCTCGGTGATCAGCTGACCGTTGGTCAGGACAGCGATGTCCTCGAGCATGGCCTTACGGCGATCGCCGAAGCCAGGGGCCTTCACAGCGGCCACGTTCAGGACGCCACGCAGACGGTTCACCACGAGGGTGGCCAGGGCTTCCTTCTCGATGTCCTCAGCAATGATCAGCAGAGGCTTGCCGGTGCGGGCGATCTGCTCGAGCACGGGCACCAGATCCTGGACCAGACCGATCTTCTTGTCGGTCAGCAGGATGTAGGGCTCTTCCAGAACCGCTTCCATCCGCTCGGTGTCGGTGGCGAAGTAAGGGGAGATGTAGCCCTTGTCAAAGCGCATGCCCTCGGTGACCTCCAGCTCGGTGGTCATCGACTTGCCTTCCTCGAGGGAGATCACACCCTCTTTGCCAACCTTGTCCATGGCATCGGCGATCATCCGGCCGACTTCCTCGTCGTTGCCAGCGGAGATGGTGCCGACCTGGGCGATGGCGTTGGAGTCGCTGATGGGCTTGGCGTTCTCCTTGATCTTCTCGACCAGGAATTCAGCGGCCTTGTCGATGCCCTTCTTCAGGGTGATGGCGTTGGCGCCAGCAGCGACGTTGCGCAGACCGGACTTGACCATGGCGTGGGCCAGGACGGTCGCGGTGGTGGTGCCGTCACCGGCGGCATCGTTGGTCTTGGAGGCGGCCTGACGAATCAGGGCAACACCGGTGTTCTCGATGTGGTCCTCGAGCTCGATCTCTTTGGCGATGGTGACACCGTCATTGATGATCTGAGGAGCGCCGAACTTCTTCTCGAGGACGACGTTGCGGCCCTTGGGGCCCAGGGTCACGGCAACGGACTCAGCCAGGATGTCGATGCCTTTTTCCAGAGCGCGGCGAGCCTGCTCGTTGTAAATAATGCGCTTAGCCATGGGAGGCGGTTCTCGCGGAAAGTGGGGTTAGGGAAAAGTGTTCGGACTCAGCTGACGACAGCCAGGATGTCCTTCTCAGACAGGAGCACGTACTCGTCGCTGCCGAGCTTGATGTCGGTGCCGGCGTACTTGCTGTAGAGGACCTTGTCGCCAATGCTCACTTCAGGAGCCTGACGGGAACCATCGTCGTTGCGCTTGCCGGGGCCCACCTGCACCACTTCGCCCACCTGGGGCTTTTCTTTGGCGGAGTCAGGCAGAAGGATGCCGCCGGCGGTCTTCTCTTCGGACTCGGAGACCTTGATAAAGATGCGGTCGCCGAGGGGCTTGACGGTGGAAACGCTGAGGGAAACAGCAGCCATGGATGGAATTCGAGTTGGGTGGCGAAACCATTGGCATGGCGCCAGAGACGCTGCCAGGGTCGCGGCGTGTTCACGCCTGGGAACGCGAGTTAGCACTCACATCCCTTGAGTGCCAAGTTATGGGCTCGCTTCACGAGTTCACAACCATCTCGTGGGGCGGGTGACCGAACAGCGCGACGGGGGGGTGACGGGGCCCGGGGTCGCGGTGGTATGTTTGCGCCGCTTCAAGCGGGAATGATCCCGCTGCGCGTCCTGCGACTTCTCCTTTAAATGGCTGCTGCTACTGCCACCGGCACCAAAGGCATCGTCCGGCAGGTGATCGGACCGGTGATCGACGTTGAATTTCCGGCCGGCAAGCTGCCAAAGATCTACAACGCTCTCCGCATTGAGGGCAAAAACTCTGCTGGTCAAGACGTTGCTCTGACCGCAGAGGTTCAACAGCTGCTCGGCGACCACCGCGTGCGTGCCGTGGCCATGAGCGGCACCGACGGTCTGGTGCGTGGCATGGACGCCATCGACACCGGCGCCTCCATCTCCGTGCCTGTGGGTGAAGCCACCCTGGGCCGCATCTTCAACGTGCTCGGCGAGCCCGTTGACGAACAGGGTCCGGTGAACACCACCGCCACCGCCCCCATCCACCGCGAAGCTCCCAAGCTGACCGACCTCGAAACCAAGCCCCAGGTGTTCGAGACCGGCATCAAGGTGATCGACCTGCTGGCTCCCTATCGCCAGGGCGGCAAGATCGGCCTGTTCGGTGGTGCCGGCGTGGGCAAAACCGTGCTGATCCAGGAGCTGATCAACAACATCGCCAAAGAGCACGGCGGTGTCTCGGTGTTCGCTGGCGTGGGCGAGCGCACCCGTGAAGGCAACGACCTCTACGAGGAATTCAAGGAATCGGGCGTGATCAACCCCGATGACCTGTCCAAGTCGAAGGTGGCCCTTTGCTACGGCCAGATGAACGAGCCCCCCGGCGCCCGCATGCGCGTGGGTCTCTCGGCTCTGACCATGGCTGAGCACTTCCGCGATGTGAACAAGCAGGACGTGCTGCTGTTCGTCGACAACATTTTCCGCTTCGTGCAGGCCGGTTCTGAGGTCTCAGCTCTGCTGGGCCGCATGCCTTCGGCTGTGGGCTACCAGCCCACCCTCGGTACCGACGTGGGTGCTCTCCAGGAGCGCATCACCTCGACCCTGGAAGGCTCGATCACCTCGATTCAGGCTGTGTACGTCCCTGCGGACGACCTGACCGACCCCGCACCGGCAACCACCTTCGCCCACCTGGACGCCACCACCGTGCTCAGCCGCGGTCTGGCCTCCAAGGGCATTTACCCCGCTGTGGATCCCCTTGATTCCACCAGCACCATGCTCCAGCCCGCCGTTGTGGGCGATGAGCACTACCGCACCGCCCGCGCTGTGCAGTCCACCCTGCAGCGCTACAAGGAGCTCCAGGACATCATCGCGATTCTCGGTCTGGACGAACTGTCCGAAGACGACCGTCGCACCGTGGACCGCGCCCGCAAGATCGAGAAGTTCCTCTCCCAGCCCTTCTTCGTGGCTGAGATCTTCACCGGCATGCCCGGCAAGTACGTGAAGCTTGAGGACACCATCAAGGGCTTCAACATGGTGCTCTCTGGTGAACTGGACCACCTCCCCGAGGCTGCCTTCTATCTGGTGGGCAACATCGACGAAGTGAAGGCCAAGGCTGCCAAGATCCAAGCCGACGCCAAAGGTTGATCCGGAGCGTTAGCTGATGTCTCTCACCCTCCGCGTTCTGGCCCCAGACCAGAGCGTCTTCGACGGCCCCGCCGACGAAGTCATCCTTCCTTCCACCACAGGCCAACTGGGCATTCTTCCCGGTCACGTCTCCCTGCTCACCGCCCTCGACTACGGGGTGCTTCGGGTTCGCGAGAACAACGACTGGAAAGCCATTGCTCTCCAAGGTGGTTTTGCTGAGATCGAAGCGGATGAAGTCACCGTTCTGGTGAACACCGCTGAACTCGGCAGCTCCATCAATGCTGATGAAGCCAACAAAGAACTGGAAGCGGCCACCGCCGCCGCGACCAAGTTCGAAGGTCAAGCCGCCAGCACTGAAAAGCTGAAGGCCCAACAGGCCCTCTCCCGCGCCCGCGCTCGGGTTCAAGCTGCAACGATCAACAACTGAGCTCAGACGCGTGTTCAGTGCTTAAGCGCCCCCTCGGGGGCGCTTTTTTATGCTCAGCCCACAGATCCCAAGCCATGGGCCTCGGCACAACTCTCGGCAGGCAGCTGCGCCAATGGCTGATCCAGAACCCTGAGGCGTTGAAGAGCGGGCGGGCAATCGCCAACCGCCTCATCGATGCCCTGGGTGCTGAGGACGGCCTCAAGGGGCCGATCCGGGACCTCGCCAACCAACCCCTGCTGCTGCACCTGCTCCATGGGGAAGGCGCCAGCCAAGCCAGTGCCCGAGCAAGCTTGGTGGCACACATTCGGCAGACCTACTCACCGGAAGTCCAGGCCGAGCTGGAGGATCTGCTCAACGCGGCCTGTGGCCAAGCTCCGCCGCCAAGCGCACCCTCCTCACCACCGTCAGCGCCGAAACCTCAAGCGGTTGAGGGCCAGCTCAGGCCCACCCTGCGCCGGCTCGAACCCCTCGCTCCAGGGCTGGTCCTCTCAGCCTGCGGCGCGCTGGTGCTGAGCTGGTTTGGGCAAGAACTGGACCGGCTGATCTTCGATGGCTGGGGCTGGAGCGGTGGCATGGTCCTGGTACTCGGCCTTGCCAGCCTGAGCATCGGGCCCTGGCGCCAACCCTTGAGACATCGCTGGAGTCTCAGCAGCGAGCAAGCCACGAGGCCAAGGGAGGTCTGGCGCTGGATCAGTGCTCCTTGGGTGCATGGCAACGGCGTGGAGGCCGCGGTGAATCTGACCGTGCTGCTGATCGTTCTGGGGAACTCGCCCCTGCCCTTAGGTCAGGTGATCCTGCGCTACAGCCTCACGGCCCTGGCCTGCCTGACCCTGGCCGCGATCTGCGCCGAACGCTGGACCATCCAACGCACCTGGAGCGGATCTTCAGGTGCGGTCTGTGCCCTGATTGGTCTGGCGGCCGGCTCCAGCCTGCTGCACTGGAAGCTGTTGGTCTTTCGCCCCCTGGGCTTGAGTATTCCGGCCTGGGTGCTGCTGCTGCTCGTGGGTGCCCTGCAACTGGGATGGCAACTGCCCCGCCAACAATCCGGTGAAGACAGCACGGCCCTTCAACGGTTATTGGCCTCCAGCTGCAGCTGGGGACTGATCCTGGGCCTGCTCTGGGCCCTGATCAGCCGGCTGCAGGAATGGCTCTAGCGGCACCTTGCATGTAGCGACCCCAGAGGTCCGCCACCAAACCACCGCTCGCTCCGGAGGCGGGACGGTTGTCGTCGTTCCCCATCCAGATCGCCGTCAGCAACTTCAGCGAGGGGGAGTAGCCAATGAACAGGGCATCCACGCCGTTGTTGGTGGTGCCGGTCTTGCCACGGGCGTCCGGGATCACAGCGGCCGCACGGCCGGTGCCCCCCTGGACGACCCCAGCCAGCAGTTGGTCCATCGCCGCGGCCACCTCCGGCCGGAGCAGCTGGCGGGATCGCTCCCCAATCGGGGTCGTCACACCCCGGGCCGGGCAACGATCCAGGCTCTTGATCGAACGGCAAATCCCGAGGTCGTAGATGCGGCTGACCCCGTGCACCGGCACCGAGCGGCCGCCGTTGGCCACCACGGCGTAGGCCCGGGCCATCTCATAGAGGTAGGTCTCGCGGCCGCCCAGCATGGTGTTGTAGTCGGCGTCCAGCGGCGTCGTAATACCGAGCCGGCGCGCAAGTTTGAGCACCTGGGAGAACCCTGCCCGCTCCGCCAGGCGCAAGGCCACCACGTTCTCCGAGCCGGCCAGCCCCGCCGCCACGCTCATGGCCCCCGTCCGTTGGCGGCAGCCCCCGACATAGTCCAGGGGGGCACAGGAGATGGACGCCGAGGGGGAGACGCCCGCCGCGAGGGCGGCCAGGAAGGGAAAGAGCTTGAAGGTCGAACCGGGCTGGCGCAGGGCCTGCACCCGATCAAAACTCGAGCGGCTGTAGTCCCCGCCGCCGACGTAGGCCAGGATGTCCCCCGTCTCGGTGTTCAGGCTGATCAGGGCACCCTGGGTCAAGCCCGCCGAAGCTGCCGGTCCTTCCAGGAAACGCCTGAGCTGCTCCTGCCCCAACTGCTGCAGTTTGGGGTTGATCGTGCTCTCCACGGCGTAATTCCCTGCCGCATCGGAACCCCTGAGATTCAGCCCGAAGCGGGTGCCCTCGAGCTCCCCGATCACGTAGTCACTGAAGAAGGGATAGCTGCTAAAGCTCGACTCCCGGCAAGCCGAAGGGTCGATGTTCAGGGGCCGCCGCTGGGCATCGACCAGGCCCTGATCGCTCAGCCACCCCTGCTCATGCATCAGCTTCAGCACCAGGTTGCGGCGCTCGAGGCCCGCCCCGGGATCCTTGAGATTGCAGGGGCTGTAGCCGTTGGGGCTGGGGAGCAGTCCGACCAAAAAGGCCGACTGTCCGACGTCCAGATCGCTGGCGGACTTGCGGAAATAGAGCTGAGCGGCCTGCTCAAACCCCTCGGTCCCCAGGCCCAGATAGGCGCGATCGAGATAGAGCTTGAGGATCTGGTTTTTGCTGAAGCCCACCTCCAGCTGCAAGGCCACCGACAACTCCCGAAGCTTGCGGGTGAGGCTCAGATCCCGCCCCACCTCTGGGTAGACCATGCGGGCCACCTGTTGGGTCAGGCCGCTTCCGCCTCCGCTCCCCAGGACCGCCGAGCGCAGGGTGCCGAACAAATCAATGCCGCTGTTCCAGCCAAACCGCGCCTCCTCTGAAGCCAGCAGGGCCTGGCGCAGATGCAAGGGGTAGGACTGCAAGGACGGCAGCGCCGTGGAGGAGCCTTCCTTCGCGTCCACCTGCTGGCCATTGGCCGCAAAGATCTTGACCGGGCCTTCAATGCTCCGGATCCTCGAGCCACCGCCGATGCTGGCCGCCAGGAGCATGCCGCTCACCAAGAGGGCAGAACCCGCCAGGGCACTGATGCCCAGCAGGCGAACCGCCTGCTCCAGAGGGCTGCGGGGGTGGACGTAGCGCAGCTCAGGCGCCTGGCCCTTCAGCGGTGAGCCCAGTTGCACCACATCCCCGTCGCGCAGCTGAATCCAGCGGATGCGCCGGTCCCGGTGGAAGAGCCCATTCGAGGAACCAAAGTCCTCCAAGGCAAAGTCCCGATCGCTGGGACGCTCCCGCTCGAGGATCGCGTGAACCCGGCTCAGGGCCGGGTCGGACAGGGGCAGCTCGCAGGAGGGGTCACGGCCGAGGCGATAGCGCTGAGTCTCGAGGTCGAGCTCCTGGAGCTTCTGCTCCTTCACCCAGAGCTCAAGACGGGCCTGGTGCTGCAGAAGCGCCGGCAGGGTGCGGCGCACCGCATCGGGACGCTCGCGCCAGGGTCCGCGGAAGGCTGCCCGGGCGAATGCTGCCCACGCCTCACGAACGGCCGGCGAGGCAAGGCGATCCAAGCGAGGGGAGGTGCTCAGGCGGGTGATGCAGTCCGGCCATAGGCTAAGACCAGCCAACGTCAGCCCCCTTCGGTGCAGCGTCAACGGGACCCCTGGGAGCCCTTTCGCCTCTGGTTGGCGATCACGATCGGCCTCTATGCGCTGCGGGCCTTCTTTGCCTTCACCTGGGTTGGCGCGATCCCCGGCTGGATCCTGCTGTTGATGGTGCTCGTGGCCCTGGCCCTGGCCAGCAAAGCGGTCCTCTTCCCCGGGCGCGTCCTTCCCTATCGCGAGGGGGATGGCGGCCTCTGGAACGACCTCCGCGATGACTGGAGAATCTGGTGGGCCCGCCGGCGAGGGGAGCGATGAGCGCCCCCAAAGCCCGGCTGGTGCTCGCGAGCGATCCCAGCAAAGCGGCGCCCCTCGATCCCAAACAACCCCTGACCATCGGCAAGGCCGCAAGCAACCGGCTCTGCCTCACCAGCCAGAGCGGGGTCTCCGATCACCACGCCGTGGTCCGGTTCTCGCAAACCCAGGGCTGGTTGGTCTGCGAGTGGCAGAGCAACGACGGGACCTTCCACGAAGGGCAACGGATTCAACAGTGCCGCCAGCTCGAGGACGGTGATGAGATCCGGCTCGGACTCCAGGGCCCCGTGCTGCAGTTCGAGCTGATCGCGGCCACTCCGACCAAGCCAGCGGCCGCCCCAGCCCAACCCAAACCTGCAGCGCCCCGCCGGATCGATGTGGATGGGGAGCCGGTAGAGCTTGCCGAGATCCTCTCAGCGGGGGTGCAGAGCCTGCCCCGCCATCCCCACGTCTTCAGCTGGTGGCTGCTGCTCTGCCTTGGGGGCCTGTTGCTTCTGCCCTTCCCGCTGGTCTTCTGGCCCCTGGAGATCGGTGCCCTGGCCGGCTGGATCCTGCTGGGGTCCCGCAAGGACCACAGCCTGGTGGTGGTGCTCCGCGATGGACGCGCCCTGCGCCATGGCTTTGCCAACCGCCGCACCGCCTTGGCCCACCGCAACGGCATCCGCAAGGCCCTCGGAGCCCAGGCCCGATGAACACCCTGCTGCCGCTGGGGACCCACCTGACCTTCGATGGCCTGGAGCAGCCCCTGGAGATCGAGCGCTGCCTGGGGGGCGGCACCCAAGGGCAGGTCTACGCCGTGCGCTGCGGCGCTGAGGCGCTCGCCCTGAAGTGGTATTTCCCCAGTTGCATCGCACGCGACCCGCTGTTGCGGCAGCGGCTGCAGCAAAGCATTCGCCTGGGGGCCCCCAACGGGGACTTCCTCTGGCCCATGGCCCTGCTGGAGCCCACTACCGAGAGCCTCCCCCTGATCCGGAGCCAAGAGCCCGGCTTCGGCTACTTGATGCCCCTACGGCCCAGCGGCTTTCAAGGGGCCCATCTGCATGCCGGCGGGCGAATGGAGATCAGCCTGCAGAACATCCTGCGGGCCTGCTTCTTCCTGGCCACGGCCTTCCACGAACTCCACCTCAAGGGGCTCTGTTACAAGGACATCTCCCTGGGGAACCTCTTCCTCAGGCCCAGTGATGGGGCGATCTTGATCTGCGACAACGACAACGTCGCGGTCGACTGCCAGGGCACCGGCAGCGTGCTCGGGACCCCGGGCTTCATGGCCCCAGAGGTGCTGCTGGGTGCCGCCAAGCCGAGTGCCAGCACCGATCAATTCAGCCTGGCCGTGCTGCTCTTTCGGCTGCTCACCCGCCACGACCCCTTCCGCGGTCAACAGGAACTGGCGATCCGCTGCCTCGATGAACCCGCCCGGCGCCGGCTCTACGGCGAGGAGGCCCTGTTCATCTTTGATCCAGAGAATCCCGCGAACCGCCCGGACCCTGAGGAACACGCCGCGGCCCTGATCACCTGGCCGATTTATCCGCGAAGCCTCCAGCAACTCTTCGAGACGAGCTTCGGTGCGGGGCTACGGCAACCCAGCCAACGCCCGCTGACGGGGCAGTGGAAACAGCAGCTCGCGCGCTGCCTGGATCAACGGCAGCTCTGCCACCACTGCGGCGAAGAACGCTTCCAAGACGGCCCCTGCTGGAGCTGCGGTCAGAGCAACCCAGGGGGCTTGCAGCTGCAACTGCCCCAGGGGCGGGTGGCAGCCTGCCCGGGCAATGCCCTGCATCCCCATCACTTCGATGGACGCCGCGGCGAACGCCTCGATCAGCCCCTGGCCCTGCTTGTCGCCCACCCCACGGACGCTGCCGTGGTGGGCCTACGCAACCTCAGCGAAGCCCCCTGGCAGGGCCAGTTGCCCAATGGCCAACGGCTCGAAGTGGAGCCGGGCAAAACCTGTAATGTCGCGGCCCTGCAGCAGCTCAGCACCCCGGCCGGGCCGATCACCCCGATCCGCAGATAAGCCATGCCCTTCCCCAACGTTCGCCTCAGCAACCGCCCGCTGCACTTCATCTACCTCTGCGACTGCTCTGGCTCCATGGCCGCCCAGGGCAAGATGCAGGCCCTGAACCAGGCGATCCGCCAGTCCCTCCCTGGCATGGCGGAGGTGGCCGAGCAAAACCCGGAGGCGCGGGTGCTGGTGCGGGCCCTGCGCTTTGCCGACGGCGCCGCCTGGCACTTAGCCGAACCCACCCCGGTGCAGGAGCTGCAGTGGCGTGACCTGGAGGCCGGGGGCATCACGGCCATGGGGGAAGCCCTGGAGTTGGTGGCCAGCGTCCTGCAGTCCCCGCCCATGGAGGAGCGGGCCCTGCCGCCGGTCCTGGTTCTGATCTCCGATGGCCAACCCACGGACGACTTCGATGCAGGCCTGGCCAGGCTGATGCGCGAACCCTGGGCGCAGAAGGCCGTGCGCCTGGCGATCGCCATGGGCCATGACGCCGACCTGGAGGTGCTCCAGCACTTCATCGGGCCAGAGCCCAGCGGTGGCGGGAAATCCCCGCGGCGCCCGCTGCAGGCCAGCAATGCCACCACCCTGGCGCAGTACATCCAGTGGGCCTCCACCGCTGTTGTCGGAGCCGCCTCCATGCCCGCCAGCCGGCTGGATGACGCGCCGAACGCGGGAGGCAACATCCCCCTGCCGGACCTGCCCCCGACCTTGCTGGATCCCCTCGATGATGTCGGGCCCCTGGTGTGGTGATGCGCGCCTGGTCTGCCGCCCGCCATTGCAGCGTCATCGGCGCCGCCCACCGGCGTCAGAGCAAGCCCTGCCAAGACGCCTCCCAGGTCTGCCAAATCAGCCCTGACCTCCAACTGCTGCTGGTCTCCGATGGCCATGGCGGCAGCCGCTATCGCCTCAGTGACGTGGGCAGCCGACTGGCCTGTCTGGCAGCAGAGCAGGCAGTGGTGGCGGTCGCCTCAGCACTCTCTCTCAAGGACGAGCAGGGTTGGCGCCAGCAGTTGGAGCGGGAGCTGCCGGCCGCCATCGAGCAGCGCTGGCTCCGCGCGATCGAGGAGCACTGGAGTAGTCAGGCCGAGGCAGCGGAGGCGTCGTTCTCCAGCTCCCTCTACGGCTGCACCTTGGGGATGGTCCTGCTGACGCCCCAGTGGTGGGGCTGCACCGGCATCGGCGACTGGGATCTGGTGGCCATCCAAGCCGGTGGGGAGGCCAGCCTGGTGAACCAAGAGCAGCTGGCCCAAGCCTCCGGCGAAGCCACCCTCAGCCTCTGCCAGAGCCACGCCCTCAGCGCCTGGACTGCGCGGGCTCAACTCCACCCCCACCCCAGCGAAACGGCTCTGGTGCTCTGCACCGATGGGATCCGCAAGTCCTGCGCCACCGATGCGGACTTCCTGCAGCTCTGCCTCCAGATGCTGGAGATCGAAGGGGAGGCCCTGGCCCAGGGACTGAAGGAGATCACGGCCCAAGGCAGCGGGGATGACGTCTCGGTCGCCATCGCCCAGCGGAGCGTCCCAGCCAACATCCAGCGGAGCGCATCCCTGGCCAGCCTGGGCGTTGCCGCGGCCGTGCTGGGCGCCGGCCTCTGGTGGTGGTGGCTGAAGCCCAGTGATCCCCTAACCCTCGAGATCCAGCAGCTCTGCGGGCATCCCGAGCGCATTGAGGCCAGCCTCAAGCAACGGCGCCAGCAATTCCAGGCGCTGCTGAGCTCACCGGCCAAGGCACGGGAGCTGTTGGATCATCCCCAGCGGGATCCCCTGGGCGCACTCATTGCCCGTAGTGCCCCAGCGACCCAATCCGCCCTGGAGGTCTGCCCAGCCCTGGAGCAAGCCCTGCGGGCGCAATGGAAGGCGGCAGGCGAGACTCAAGAGCCATCCCGCGCCCCGGCGCGACCATGAACGACTACCAGCTCGGCGTGAAGCTGCGGCGCCAAATCCTGGCGGACTTTGAGCGGGGGATCAGCAGTGATGCGCGCCGCTACCAGGCCCTGCTCAGCGACTTTTGCGGGGACAGCGAACTCCTGCTGCTGCCGGCCCTGAAGCACCTGGTGCAAACCGCCGCCTTCCAGGAGGCCGCGGCCGAGCGGCCGCCCCTTCCCGGGGAAACCCAGCTCAACCTGCGGCTGCAGCAGGAACTCGACGCCCTCTTCGCCCCGGCCCTCTGCCTGCGGATGGCCGAGGTCCTGCGGGGCCTGCTGGGCCTGGCCCCCGATGGACAGGCGATCCCCAGCATTGAGGTCCAAGACGACGTCATTGATCAGCCCATCACGGCCGTTCCGCGCTCCAACAGCGGTCTGGTGGCGGTGCTGAGCTTCATCGCTGGGGTGCTGGTGGTGGGCGTCGTCGGCGCCCTGACTTGGCTGGTACTGCTCAACCGATCCCTGACGCCATCCACCGCAACGGCGCCGGCGCTGGTGAGCGCGCCCGAGCCCACCACAACGGAACCGGAGCCGGCCACCACTGAACCCAAGCCGGATCCGGCCCAACTCCAGCTGAACCAGGCCATCGAGACCGTGCGTCAGCTCTATGACGACATCTCCCTGGGAAACAGCGCTGCGGCCAAGCAACTGTTCAGCCCCCAGGCCGCCGATCAGTTCGACCCCGCCTTCTTCAGCCAATTCCAACGGGTGGCCGTGGACAGCCTCCAAGAAGTGAGCCGCGATGGATCCAAGATCACCCTCCAGGGTGTCGTGACCTTCGTCTATCCCGATGGCACCAGCCAGGCGGAATCACGATCCTTCACCGTGGACACCGCCACCCAACCGGGGCTCATCACGGCCAGCAGCTTTGATCAGGTGGTCAGTCCGCGCCGTTGAAGGCACAAAAAAACCCCCGCAGTGCGGGGGCTGAAACGAAAGGGGTAGCCGCGAATCAGGCGGTACCGCAGAAGGTGACGTCGGGGAACTTGAGCTTGGCCTCTTCGAGGCTCTTGCCCTTGCCTTCCTCTTGCCAGTAGTTGATCACTTCGGTGGCCTTGTTCAGGACCTCGACGCGCTCATTATCGGTAATCCAGCTCTTGCCTTCCAGTTCGGACTTCAGGGTTTCCCACGCATCCTCACGGGGCCAGAAGAAGTAGGAGGTCAGGGGGCTGGGACCGCCACCGACAATCTGGTCAACGGCCAGGGCCACGTTGTCCGGCAACCAGAGGATCTTCAGAAGGAAGCGGCCCTCATCGGCCTTCGGGGTACGGCCGGAGGGAACGCCGTTCTCGTCGATGGTGGCGGAAGCCAGGGCAGCGCTGGCACCGCTCAGCACCGGACGGCCCTCGGTGGTCTCCGTCGAGGAACCCTCCGTCGCGGCAGTCGCCACGGCGCTTTCAGCGCTCTCGGTGCTCATGGTGTCCGCGCTCAAGGCTTAATGACAAACAACTAACCTACCAGCCGCTGTTCTCTAGACCCCTGAGTCCGCGCGCTGTTCTCCTGTTCGACATCGATGGTGTGATCCGCGATGTGGGGGGCAGTTACCGCAAGGCCATCGTGGAGACGGTGCACCACTACAGCGGCACACGCCCCCACGCCGAGAGCATCGATGCCCTCAAGGCCGAAGGCTGCTGGAACAACGACTGGGAGGCATCCCTGGAGTTGCTGCGCCGCCAAGGCGAACAGGAGCTCCCAGCGTTTGAAGCGCTGGTGGAGGTGTTCAACGACTTCTATTTCGGCGGGGATCCAGGCGGCGACCCTGCGGCCTGGACAGGTTTCATCCGCAACGAACCCCTGCTGGTGGAGTCCGCGTTTTTTGCCGAGCTCTCGGCGGCGAATGTGCGCTGGGGTTTTGTCAGTGGGGCCGAGCCGCCCTCGGCCCGCTTCGTACTAGAGACCCGCCTGGGCCTACAGCAGCCGCCCCTGATCGCCATGGGGGATGCCCCTGACAAAC
Organism: Synechococcus sp. W4D4; assembly: GCF_047716805.1. Taxonomy (NCBI): domain Bacteria; kingdom Bacillati; phylum Cyanobacteriota; class Cyanophyceae; order Synechococcales; family Synechococcaceae; genus Synechococcus; species Synechococcus sp. W4D4. The sequence goes on from NZ_CP180404.1 coordinate 1,548,528, forward strand.
CCGATCCCAGCGGCTTCCTGCGACTCGCCAGCGCACTGGCGCCGGCATCGGTACCCGTGGCCTACCTGGGGGACACCGTGGCCGACGTCACCACCGTGGTGCGGGCTCGCCAAGCAAGGTCGGGGCAGCACTTCATCAGCCTGGGAGTAGCCCCGCCGCACCTACAGGACAGCCACCGCCGTGGTGCCTATGAGGAGCAGCTGCGCGCGGCTGGCGCTGATGCGGTCATCGCCAGAACCTCTGATGTACTGGCGGCCTTAGAGCAGGCGATCGCCTAGCGCTCCAGGGCGGCCGGAGCTTTGAGGGCTGCGGCCGTCAGGTTCTCGTGACCGTGCTCGGTCACCGCCACATCGTCTTCAATCCGGATGCCGATTCCCTTCCAGCGGGCCTCGATCTCCGGCTGCCCCTCGGGGACAGGCAGGCGGTCGCTGACGTAGAGACCGGGCTCCACGGTCAGGACCATGCCGGGCTCCAGGGCCACATGGTGCTCACCCAAGCGATAGGCACCGACGTCATGGACATCGAGGCCCAGCCAATGGCCGGTGCGATGCATGTAGAGGTGGCGGTAGGCCCCCTGCTCGATGATCCCGTCCACCTCACCGCGGAGCAGGCCCAGGTCAACCAACCCCTCAACCAGGACGCGAACGGCGGTGTCGTGGACCGCTTCAGCGGTCTGCCCCGGAGCCACGGCGGCCACGGCGGACTCTTGGGCGGCCAACACCAGTTCGTAGAGGGCGCGCTGCTCAGGGCTGAAGCGACCGTTGATCGGGAAGGTGCGAGTGATGTCTCCGTTGTAGTAGTCGTTCAAGGAGCAACCGGCGTCGATCAAGAGCAGATCGCCATCACGCAGAACGGCGTTGTTCGCCGTGTAGTGCAGAACGCAGGCGTTATCCCCGCCCGCGACGATCGAGCCATAGGCCGGGCCCCGGGCACCTTGCTCGAAGAAGTGCTGCTCGATCACCCCCTGCACCTGCCGCTCGTTGAGCCCCGGGCGAGCCACCTGGCGAGCCAGTTCATGGGCCTCGGCGGAAATACGGGCCGCTTCGCGCATGCGCGCGATCTCCTCGGGGCTCTTGCGCAGCCGAAGGGCATGTAGGAGCGGGCAAGGAGCGACCAAACCCAGGGCCGCAGCTCCGCTGCGAGGTGCCCGGTCCAGCTGGCCAGCCCAGGCCTGAAGAACGTGGGGCTCCACCTCGGGGTGTTTGCCGACCCGGAAGGCAATGCCTTCTGCGCCGCGCAGGTAATCCGCGAGCCGTTCAGCCAGCTCCTCGCGGGGGTGGGCCAGGTCGGCACCGAAGCGATCCACGGCCCCTTCGCAGCCCCAACGGAACCCCATCCAGACCTCAGCGCTGGGTTCCTTGGGCTGCACGAACAGGACGAACCGTTCCCCCTCGGGCCGATGGGGCAAAAACAGCGCGACCGCATCGGGCTCATCGAAGCCCGTCAGGTACCAGAAGTCACTGTTCTGGCGAAAGGGCCATTCACAGTCGGCGTGGTGGGTCACCAGCGGAGCAGCGGGAATCACCGCGGCGGCGCCACCAAGGGCCTCAAAGAAACGAGCACGGCGCTGGGCAAAGACGTCCGGAGCGAGCGACATGGAAGCGAGCGGTGCTGAGCGCGACGATGGCATAACCGCTTCAATGCATGGCGACCAGGCCCCTGCCCTTGCCTCAGCCCTCCACCGCTGAACGCTGCGCCCTCTTGCTCTCGCAGTGGCGGGGAGACCTGCGCCTGAGCGACCGAGAGCGCTCGCTCCTGGGGCCGGAACTGCGGACCCTGGATCAACAGTTGTTGGCCCTGAAGGAGCGCCGGCTGCGGGTAGCGGTCTTCGGCCGGGTGGGCGTTGGCAAGTCCAGCCTGCTCAACGCCCTGCTGGAGAAAAGCGTTTTTGCAACGGATGTGGCCCATGGCTGCACGCGCCGCCAACAGCGAGAAGCCTGGGGGATCAAGGTTCCCGATCTGAGCCAGGTCGAGCTGGTGGACACCCCAGGCATAGATGAGATTGCCGCCCGGGCCCGGCACCGCCTGGCGGCCCGGGTCGCCCTTGGGGCCGATCTGGTGCTGCTGGTGCTCGACAGCGATCTGACGACGCCGGAGTCCGAAGCGATCGAGCAGCTGCTCAGCGCCGGTAAACCGCTGCTGCTGGTGCTGAATCGAATCGACAATTGGCCCAGCGGCGAGCGGGCGGCACTGATCGAGAGCATCCGCTCCCGCCTCCCCCGCCAGGCGCAGCACCTCGAGATCCTGCCGGTGGCCGCCGCCCCGCGGCGGGCGGTCCTGCTGGAGGGGGGCCGGGTGCGCAGCGAACCAGAACCGGCTCGGATCGGCCCCTTGCGCACGGCCCTGCTGGAGCTCCTCCAGGACCAGGGCTCGCTGCTGCTGGGCCTCAATGGGCTCAGGGCAGCGGACCGCTTTAGCCAGAGCCTGCACGCCTGGCGCCTGAAGCGCGGCAAGGCCGCAGCCCAGGGACTGATTGGTCGCTATGCGGCGATGAAAGCCACGGGAGTGGCCGCCAACCCCCTGCTACTGCTGGATCTCGCCGGCGGCTTTGCCATCGACACTGCCCTGGTGCTGCAGCTCTGCAAGCTCTATGACCTGGAGATGAGCAGCAGCGGGGCCCGGGCCCTGTTGACGCGGCTCTCCGCCCAGAACGCCCTGCTAGGGGGGACGCAATTGGGCATCCAACTGCTACTGGGGGGACTGCGGCAGGTGCTACTCCTGGCGGCCCCCCTGAGCGGTGGACTGAGCCTGGCCCCTGCCGCGCCGGTGGCCATGGCCCAAGCCGCCCTGGCCGTCTACAGCACCCGCCTCACCGGACGCTTGGCGGCCGCTGAGCTGTTGCGCAGCGCCCAACGGGGCCGCTTCCGGCCCGCTTCGCTGTTGCGGCGCCTGGCCGGTCAGGACCCCCAGGTGCGCGACTGGCTGCAGCAGTGGCAGCGCCTGGGTGGGGGCGCGATCACCTCCGGCAACCTGCTGCCGTGAGCAGGCGCGAACTGGCCCTCTTTGGCACCAGTGCCGACCCACCGACCGAGGGGCATCGGGCGCTGCTGCTCGGCCTCGCCCAGCGCTACGGCCAAGTGGCGGCCTGGGCCAGCGACAACCCCTTCAAGCAGCACGGGGCCCCCCTGGAGCTCCGGGCCCAGTTGCTGGGCACCCTGATCGACAGCCTGGGCACCCCCCAGATCGAACTAGCCCAAGAGCTGAGCAGCCCCAAGGCGATTGAAACCCTGGAGCGAGCAACCAAGCGCTGGCCGGATCTGGAGCCCGTGTTTGTCGTGGGCGGGGATCTGGCCGGACAAATCCCCAGCTGGTATCGGGCCAAGGACCTGCTGCAGCGCTGCCGCCTGACGGTGGTACCGCGGCAGGGGCAGCCCATGGCGGCCAACGCCCTCGAGCGGCTAGGGGAGCTGGGGGCCCAGGTCGAGCTGCTCGAGCTGCCTGTGCCGGCCACGGCCAGCTCCGCCATTCGAGACGGCCAGGAGAGCAGCTCGATCCCCGAGGCGCTCTGGCCCGTCCTGCTCAAGCACAATCTCTATGGCCTGACCTCAAAGATCGCTCCCTAATGCGCATCGCCCTGGCCCAGATCAATCCCTTGGTGGGGGACCTGAGCGGCAATGGCGCCCAACTGCTGGCGGCCTGCCACCGCGCCGCCGCAGACGGAGCCGATCTGGTGGTCGCGCCGGAGCTGGCGCTTTGGGGCTATCCCCCGCGGGACCTGCTGCTGCGGCCATCCCTGCGGCAACGGCAGGACGACGTGCTCGATGACCTCGCCCGCGATCTCCCGGCTAAGCAGGCACTGCTGCTGGGGGTCAGTGAAACGGTCCGCGATGGCCAGCAGCCCGATCTGTTCAACAGCGTGGCCCTGGTGGAAGGGGGCTCCTGGCGGATCGTGGCCCGCAAACGGCTGCTGCCCAGCTACGACGTCTTCGATGAACGGCGCTACTTCCGCCCTGCCGAGGAAGCCTGCCTACTGGAGCTGGAACGGGGCGACCGCCGCTGGCGCCTGGGCCTGACCATCTGCGAGGACCTCTGGGTCGAAGAACAGCTGCACAACCAACGGCTCCTGGGGGGTGATCCCGTCGGCGACTTGGCGGCACTGCGCCCGGACCTGCTGATCAACCTCTCGGCCTCCCCCTTCGGCCAAGGCAAACCCCAACTGCGCCGGGCGCTGGCCAAGAGCGCCGCCCAGCGCTTGAGCGCTCCGGTGATCTACGTCAACCAGGTGGGAGGCAATGACGAGCTGATCTTCGATGGCGGAAGCTTCGTCACCACCACAAACGGAGTGGTGGGCTGCCAGCTGGCCTTCGGCGCAGCGGATCTGGCCTGCTGGACAGTCGGCGCCGCCGCTGGCGAGACGGCGATCCCCCCTAACGAAGAACTGCTGCTGCGGGTCCTGGTGCTGGGGGTGCGGGATTACGCGCGCAAATGCGGCTTTGGCAAAGCCCTCTTGGGCCTGAGCGGCGGCATCGATTCCGCCCTGGTGGCTGTGCTGGCGGCGGCGGCCCTCGGCGGAGAACAAGTGCAGGCGCTACTGATGCCCTCCCCCTGGAGTTCCGAGGGATCGATCAACGACTCCCTGGACCTCGCCAAGCGGCTGGGCATCAACACCCAAACCGTGCCAATCGAGGGATTGATGGGGGGGTTTGATGCTGCCTTGAGCGATCCCTTGGGGGGAACGCCGGCGGGCGTGACAGCGGAAAACCTGCAATCGCGCATCCGGGGCACGCTGCTGATGGCGGTAGCGAATCAACAGGGGCAACTGCTGCTGACCACGGGCAACAAGAGCGAGCTGGCCGTGGGCTACTGCACCCTCTACGGCGACATGAATGGGGGGCTCGCCGTGATCGGCGACCTCTACAAATCAACCGTGTTTCATCTCTGCAACTGGATCGATTCCGAGGCCGCCCAGGCGGTGCGCCAGGAGCTGGGACTGCCGGCACAAGGGGAACTGATTGGAGCGGCGATTCGCGAGAAACCGCCCAGCGCCGAGTTGCGCCCCGATCAAAAGGACAGCGATTCGCTACCGGATTACGCCGTGCTCGACCCGCTACTCAAGGCTCTGCTGGAGGAGCATCAAAGCCCCGAAGAATTGAGCCAACAGGGCACGGATCCTGCTCTCGCCGAGCGGGTGATGGGTCTGCTGCGCCGAGCCGAGTTCAAGCGACGCCAAGCACCACCGGTGATCAAGCTCAGTCAGCGGGCCTTCGGCAGCGGTTGGAGAATGCCGATAGCAGCGAAGAGCTGAATCGTGAGCCTGGGCGCATTTACGTCTATGTGAGCTATGGCATTCACCACTGTGTGAAAAGGGTGGACGCTGAGAGGCATGGCCAAGTGCTGCGCTTCTCGCCAAGCTGAGGTCACCGCAAGCCTGCGACCGCTCCATGGCCTGCTCCATCGCACCCATCTCCAGCATCGGGGTGCCACGGGAAGTCAAACCCGATGAGCAGCGGGTTGCCCTCACCCCCGATGCCGTTCGCGAGCTGGTGAGCCATGGCCTCTCGGTCCGGGTCGAGCACGACGCCGGAGCTGGGGCCGGCATTGAGGACGCGGCCTATATCGCCGCCGGTGCGGAACTGGTCAGCCGCGAGGACGCCTGGGGCGCCCACCTCGTGGTCAAGGTCAAGGAACCCCAGGAAGAGGAATTTCCCTTCCTCCGCGCCGATCAGGTGCTCCTCACCTACCTGCACCTCGCCGCCTACCCCGCTGTCGGGCAAGCCCTGATCGAGGCCGGCACCACGGCCATCGCCTACGAGACCGTTCAGCTCTCCGACGGCAGCCTGCCCCTGCTGGCGCCGATGAGTGAAATCGCCGGTCGGCTCGCGGCCCAGGTCGGCGCCCACCTGCTGGAGAAACCCCATGGCGGCCGTGGGGTCTTAATGGGCGGCTGCACCGGTGTTCGTCCAGCCCGAGTAGTGGTCCTTGGCGCAGGAAGTGTCGGCTGGAATGCGGCCCGAGTCGCAGCAGCCATGGATGCGGAGGTCCTGCTGCTGGATCTCTCCCCCGAGCGGCTACGGCAACTGGAGCCGGCGCGCCAAGGGCGGATGGTGAGCCTGGTCAGCAGCGTCGGTCGCCTGGAGCGTCTCATCCCCAGCGCCGACCTGGTGATCGGTGCGGTGCTGCGACCAGGTGATCGTGCACCCACCTTGGTGAGCGAAGAGCTCGTCCAGCGCATGCAGCCTGGTTCCGTCATCGTTGATGTCGCCATCGACCAGGGGGGCTGCATCGCCACCAGCCGGGAGACGACCCACACCGATCCGGTGGTCACCATCCATGGCGTACAGCACTACGCCGTCGGCAACATGCCCGGCGCCGTGCCCTACACCTCCACCGAAGCCCTGGTCAGCGTCACCCTGCCCTACATCCTGGCCATCGCTGGGCGGGGCCTGATCGAAGCCGTCACCGACCGGCCCGAGCTGGTCTCAGGCCTGAACACCGTCGGCGGCTCCGTCTGCCATCCCGGTGTGGCCAAAGCTCTGGGGGTGGGCAATCGTCATCCGATGGCCTGCCTGAACTAAGACCCAGCATCCCTCCCTTTCCCGAAGAGGAGAGTTGTCCCTATTTGGGGCTATCTGGATGGCCTTGAGCAAGGCGAAAGTGACACCAACCCCGAAAGGGGGGTGCCTGAAAGACGACCCCCCGCACTTCTTTTGGATCGGGGGGTTTTTCGTATGACAGCACCAGAGAGAGAGACGCGGTTCAACGGTGGCTGGCACCTTGTTCCCTTGGACCAAAGTCCTGAGGACAGCGCCCAGCGGAAGCGCTTTATTCGTCAGTCTCATCAAAGCGAGAAGGCTCAGCCTGAAACCCAGGAGCAGGCCTGACCTCAGTTGCCCCCGCTCAGATGGCGCTGGTCAAATGCGCCTCTCTTTCAGTGATGGCGGACGGCTTCCACTGAAATCCAACGATTACCCCCATATGGGGGTTCTGAGCTGAACGGAATCGGACGACGATGACTGCGAAACGTCAGTCCACCCCCCCGGATACCTGCCCGGGGGGATTTTTTATGGGCTGCAGCAACGGCTCGGCGACCCACTGCTCGGTGGCGAGGAGATTGGGTCGGGGGCATCCCGACTCACCAAGCCAACAAAAAGCCCCCACCTTGCGGTGGGGGCTTCTGATTCAACCGTCCTCGAGGTTCGAGTAGAAGCTGAATCGTTGGTGGGGTTCAGCCTCAGCCGATGGCGGGAGCTTGCAGAGCCACAGGAGTGGACTCAGCAGCAGCCAGGTCGAGGGGGAAGTTGTGAGCGTTGCGCTCGTGCATCACTTCCATACCGAGGTTGGCGCGGTTCAGCACGTCAGCCCAGGTGTTCAGCACACGACCCTGGGAATCCAGGATCGACTGGTTGAAGTTGAAGCCGTTCAGGTTGAACGCCATGGTGCTCACGCCCAGGGCGGTGAACCAGATGCCAACCACAGGCCAGGCAGCCAGGAAGAAGTGCAGGCTGCGGCTGTTGTTGAAGGAGGCGTATTGGAAGATCAGGCGACCGAAGTAACCGTGGGCAGCCACGATGTTGTAGGTCTCTTCCTCTTGGCCGAACTTGTAGCCGTAGTTCTGGGACTCGCTCTCGGTGGTTTCACGCACCAGGGAGGAGGTCACCAGGGAGCCGTGCATGGCGGAGAACAGGGAACCACCGAAGACACCAGCCACACCAAGCATGTGGAAGGGGTGCATCAGGATGTTGTGCTCAGCCTGGAACACCAGCATGTAGTTGAAGGTGCCGGAGATGCCGAGGGGCATGGCGTCCGAGAAGGAGCCCTGACCGAAGGGATACACCAGGAACACAGCGGAAGCAGCAGCCACGGGTGCGCTGTAAGCAACGCAGATCCAGGGGCGCATGCCGAGGCGGTAGGAGAGTTCCCACTCACGACCCATGTAGGCGTAGATGCCGATGAGGAAGTGGAAAACAACCAGCTGGAAAGGACCGCCGTTGTACAGCCACTCGTCGAGGCTGGCAGCTTCCCAGATGGGATAGAAGTGCAGACCAATGGCGTTGCTGCTGGGGATAACAGCGCCAGAGATGATGTTGTTGCCGTAGATCAGGGAGCCGGCAACAGGCTCACGGATGCCGTCGATGTCGACGGGGGGTGCTGCCACGAAGGCAACGATGAAGCAGATGGTGGCGGCCAGCAGGCAGGGAATCATCAGAACGCCGAACCAACCCACATAGAGGCGGTTGTCGGTGCTGGTGACCCACTCGCAGAACTGGTTCCACGCAGAAGCGCCTTGGCGCTGCTGGATGGTGGTCGTCATGAGTACGGGAAAGAAAGGCCTCAACGGACTAGCCGTTGGAGCGGGGATGCAGAACGGCCCATGCGGGCTGTTGCACCTGAAGTTATGAGTGGTGCCCATCAGAAGGGAACCCTTTTGGTGATCGCCTCTAGCGATCACATCAATAACCAGAGCTGATCAGCCTCAGTGCCACTGGAGTCTTGAGGTTGCCTGGGACTGAATTGCCCCCAAATGGGGCTATGGCGATCGTCAAGTAGGGCCGGAGAGTATCTGCAGCCCCCGGGAGGGGCACCGAAGAGCAGACGGCCCCCGTTCAACGACGGGGGCTTTTCTTTTGCTTCTGCCGATCAAGGCCTGCGATACAGAGTGTTTTGACCGTTGCGTCAATCAAGCCTCAGCGTCCAGGTAGAGCCAACGGCCCTCGAGCACCTCGCCCTGGCGGCCAAAACGGGAGCACTCCCTCAGCACATTGGTGTGCCCAGCCTGGCGGTAGTGGGCCTCAAAGGTCACCGTGCCAGTGAGGTCGCCCGCCTCTCCAGCCTCGGTGGCCGTGATGCGGAGCCGAGTCCAACGCACCCCGCGGTTGCTTGCCTTCAGCGCCTGACGCCGCTGGGCCTGGGGCAGCTCCGAGGGATGGGTCTCAATCAGGTAGTCGATCAGGTCCCGGCTATAGGCGCTGTAGCGCGAACGCATCAACTGTTCCGCGCTCACCGGACGTACCTTGCCCAGGTGGAACGGCTCACAACAGTTGGCGTAGCGCTCCCCGCCGCAGGGACAGGGCTCAGCCGGCTGGCCAAAGCCGGCCATCAGCCCAGCCGCCCCAGCGGACGCTGCAGGGCCTGGGGGTTGATCCCCTCCCGCAGGGCCAGCAGCAAACCAGCCGCCTCGCCATAGCTGGAGGCCCGGAGCACCTCGATCCCCAGGGCCTCGGCTGTCACCGAGAGGACACAAGGGTTCTCCACCGCGATCACCGGAACACCCTGCTCGGCGCAGGCCAAGACCGCCGCACCCCCCAGGGCACCGGCCGGGGCCACCACGGCGCCAATCTGATCGGGGCGAATCGATCCCGCGGGGGCCTGGGCCGCAGGCCAGAGCGCCGGGGCCCGACTCAGGCCCACCAGGACGCAGGGCAGGAAGGTGTAGCCGAGCTCTTCTCCCGCTGCCCGAGGGTCCAACTGGGGGTCAATCTCCAGGGGGCTCAGGGCTGGGGCATGGGCGCAGGGCAGGTTCAGTTGACGGCTGAGCCAGTGGCTGATCACCGCCTCCGCGCCAGCCAAGGCATCCACCCCGCCCCCCTGGCGGTAGGCCGTCAGGGCGTCGCTATCAGGGTCATCGGGGAAGCGAGCAATCACGGCGATGGCCGTGGCGCCAGCATCCCGCAGGCGTTCCCCGGCCTCCAGCAAGACATCGGGGCGCTCCAGTTGTCCCCAGCTCGCCCCGCTCTCCCCTTGGCTCAGGCTCACCCCGATCGAGGCGGAGGTGGTTTCGACAGGTCCGACGCTCAGCCCCAGACTGGCGCGGCAACCGTCGGCGACCTGCAGGTGGCGGAGGCGCAGCTCCTCCTCAATCCCGGCATCCAGCAGCAGGCCGATGCGCTGGCTGCGAACCGGTTCAAGCGCCAGCTCACCCGAGGCAAAGCGATCCAGGCTGGATCCCTCGACGTAGTGAATACGCGGGTCGCTCCAATAGAGCGAGGCCCCATTCATCACGTTGGGGTGGGTGATCAGACAGCCACTGGCGGCCGCCAACAGCCGGGCCGCGGGCACCGCATCACCGGCGTAGCCACCCACCTCACAGCCAATGCCCGTGGGCACCACCATCAAGGTGGGCAAGGGCTCCCCAGGACGGGTCATACGAGAAGGGCCGGCTGGTAAACCATCGCTTCGAGGGTCAGCTGGCGCCCGCCATCGGGCCGGCAGGCCGCCTCGGTAATCGCCCAGCGCAGAGGCACGCCGTGGGTCCGCAACGCAGCCTCGATCTGCGGCAACAGCGGACCAGGTTCACAGACGAGCGTGAGCGCCAGGGAGCGAAAACCAGAGAGCCCTGGACTCACTTTTGGTACTGACCGAACTGCGCTTCGTAGAGGGCATCTTCCTGGCCGGCGACCACCTTGAGGTCGCTGCGGGGGAAGGCCACACAGAGCAGCGCGAAGCCCTGTTCCTGCAGATCTGCCTTGACGCCCATGGCGTCGGGCTGATGCACAGAACCCTCTTTCACAACGGCCGCACAGGTCGTGCAGACACCGGAGCAGCAGGAGCTGGGGACAGGCACGCCGGCAGCTTCAGCAGCAGCGAGAACGGTCTGATCGGCGGCGCAGCTGAAGCTATGGCTAGCGCCGTTGAGTTCACAGACAACGGTGTAGGTCTCGCCCATGGATGGAGCTGCTCAGTCCAGAAGGTCCCCATTGTCCAGGATCACGGCTCGCTCAGCGGACTCCACTGCTGCGGATGGGGGGCCAGGTATTCAGGGGGGGCCGCCCCTGGCTGATCGCAGAGGGGAGCGCTGAGGGCCAGATCAAAGGCCAAGGACACCCTGAAGTCATCGTCGTCCTCATTGGCCGTCACGGCGTGGTCGACCTGGGCAGGGAAGAGCACCAGCAATCCAGCCCTGGGTGCCAAATCGAAATGGGGTGCGTTCCAGGTGATCGCACCGTCGAGGGGGCCGCCATGGCCCACCGCCAAGCCCGGCACCAGCTCATTGCACTGACCGGCGGGGTAAAGACGCAAGCAACCGCTCCGTCCCGATCCATCACCGTTGAGATAGACGATGGCGCTCAGGTGGGCATTGGGGTGGTGGTGCCGGCCAACCACCTGCCCGGGTTCACTGACCACCGGCCAGGCCCGCTGAATATGCAGGGCCACCTGGTCGCACTGAAAACCAAGCTGCGCCAGGTACTCCCAGGCATGCCGCCGCACCAGCTCAGTGATGGCCGCAAAGGCCGGGAGCTGGTGCACCTGCCAGACACCGTTGATGTCACCGGTCCAGGCACAGCCTGGATTGGGGTTACCGCTCTCCTCCCCGCGCAAGGCCAAGGCGTCCTGCAACAACAGGACGGAATCCATGGGATCCAAGGGCAGCTGCGCTGTGGCTAGGGCCAACGGGAACAGCGGTTGCAAGGAAAGCGTCATGACAGGCAGGCGCTGTAGTCATCCTGCGATGCCGCACTCCAGCCACAAAAAAAGCCCTCCCCGAAGGGAGGGCTTGGGAGACAACAGAGCAAAAAAGCTCAGGACATGGCTGCGGCGCCACCAACCACTTCCAGGATCTCCTGGGTAATGGCGGCCTGACGCGCCTTGTTGTAGTCCAGGGTCAGGGACTTCGCGAGGGCCTTGGCGTTGTCGCTGGCGTTGTTCATGGCGGTCATCCGGCTGGCGAGCTCGGAGGCGGCCGCTTCCTGCAGGGAACGCAGCAGCTGGTTCTGCAGATACAGAGGCAGCAGGGCGTTCAGCAGCTGATCGGGGCTCTGTTCGAACACCAGATCAGAGGGGAGCGAGGGCTGGTCATTGTTGACCTTGCCGGTTTCAACACCCAGCTGACCATCACGGGTGGTGAGACGGAAGATCTCGTCATCCGCGCTGGCGATGCCCTGGGGGTCCAGGGGCAACAACGTCTGGGAAACAGGCTTGGAGCTCACCAAGTTGATGAACTTGGTGAAGATGATCTCGACGCGATCGGTGGTGCCAGAGAGGAACTCAGCGAGCACCTCGTCGGCGATCTTGCCGGCTTCAGACGCGTTGGGCACCTGTTCGAGCCCCATGAAGGTGGCGCGAATGGTGTACTGGCTGGCGCGGTTCTGGAAGTAGGTGGCGACCTTACGGCCGATCAACACCAGATCCACGTCATAGCCCTGAGACTTCAGCTCAGCGTGACGCTGTTCCGTGCGCTTGATGATGTTGGCGTTGTAGCCACCGCACAGGCCCCGGTCGCCGGTGACGGCGAGCAGGGTGATGGTGCGGACGTCACGGTTCTCGAGCAGCGGCGCATCGGCAGTCTCGAACTGCATACGGGTCTGGAGGTTCTCCAGAACGCGTGCAAGTCGGTCAGCGAACGGACGGCTGCGCAGAACCTGTTCCTGGGCCCGGCGGACCTTGGCAGCTGCCACGAGACGCATGGCCTCGGTGATCTTCCGGGTGTTTTTAACGGAACTGATCCTGTCGCGGATCTCCTTCAGGTTGGCCATGGATTTGGACTCTCCGGATTAACCGTCAGGGATCAGGCCGCAGCCAGCATCGAAGACTTCACTTCGTTGATGGCGTCCTTGAGCATGGCCTCGGCGTCTTCGCTGAGCTGCTTCTCGGTCTGGATCTTGGTGATGAACTCGGGCTTGTTGCTCTTCAGGTACTCGCGGAGTTCGCGGCAGAACTGAACAACGGACTCGACGGGAACTTCGTCGATCAGACCCTTAACGCCGGCGTAAACGACAGCGACCTGCTCGGCCAGGATCAGGGGGCTGAACTGGGGCTGCTTCAGGATCTCGCGGAGACGCTTACCACGGGCCAGCTGCTGCTGGGTAGCGGCGTCCAGGTCAGAAGCGAACTGGGAGAAGGCCGCCAGTTCGTCGAACTGAGCCAGCTCGAGCTTGAGGGTACCGGCGATCTTCTTGATGGCCTTGGTCTGGGCAGCACCTCCCACCCGGCTCACGGAGATACCCACGTTGATGGCGGGGCGGAGACCGGAGTTGAACAGGTCGGAGCTCAGGAACACCTGACCGTCCGTGATCGAGATCACGTTGGTCGGGATGTAGGCCGAGACGTCACCGGCCTGGGTTTCGATGATCGGCAGGGCGGTCATGGAGCCCTTGCCCATGGCATCGCTCAGCTTGGCGGCGCGCTCAAGCAGACGGCTGTGGCAGTAGAAGACGTCGCCGGGGTAGGCCTCACGACCGGGGGGACGACGGAGCAGCAGGGACATCTGGCGGTAAGCCTGGGCCTGCTTGGTCAGGTCGTCATAGATGACCAGGGTGGCCTTGCCCTTGTACATAAAGGACTCGGCAATGGCAGCGCCGGTGTAGGGAGCCAGGTACTGCAGAGCGGCGGACTCGGAGGCGTTCGCAGCCACGATCACGGTGTAGTCCAGGGCGCCCTTCTCACGGAGCACTTCCACGACGTTGGCCACAGAAGCAGCCTTCTGACCCACAGCGACGTAGACGCAAACAACGTCTTCGCCCTTCTGGTTGATGATCGTGTCGATCGCGATGGCGGTCTTGCCGGTCTGGCGGTCACCAATGATCAGCTCGCGCTGGCCACGACCGATGGGGATCATCGCGTCGATGGCGGTGATGCCGGTCTGCATGGGCTCATGCACCGACTTGCGCTGAATGATGCCAGGCGCCATCGATTCGATCAGGCGCGTCTCGCTGGTGGGGATGTCACCCTTGCCATCGATGGCCTGGCCCAGGGGGTTCACCACACGGCCGAGCAGGGCGTCGCCAACGGGCACCGAGGCGATCTTGCCGGTGGCCTTGACGGTGCTGCCCTCTTGAATGCCGCGACCCTCACCCATCAACACCGCGCCGACGTTGTCGTCTTCGAGGTTGAGAGCGATGCCTTCGGTGCCGTCTTCGAACTGGATCAGCTCACCGGCCATGACCTGCTCAAGGCCATAGACGCGGGCGATGCCGTCGCCGACCTGCAGCACGGTGCCGACGTTGCTGACGGAAACCGACTTGTCGTAATCAGCGATCTGTTGCTTGAGGATCGCGCTGATCTCGTCGGGGCGGATGGAAACCATGGGAGGCGTTGGGGTTGAGGACGAGGGGTGAGAAAGGGGTTCGGGTGCGGAGCTAGCTCACCTTGGCCAGCGCCAGTCCGAGGCGACGCACCTGACCCGCGAGGCTGGCGTCGATCACCTTGGAGCCGACTTTGACGACGAAACCGCCGATCAAATTGGGGTCGACACTCAGATTGATCTCCAGCTTGTCGGTACCGGCCACGGCCTGAACCTTCTTGCTGAGCTCAGCCTGTTGCTCCTCGTTGAGAGCAGAGGCAGAGGTGACAGAAGCGAGAGCGATGTTGCGCTGCTCGCGGTAGAGCTCGAGCGTGCGATCCAGCACAGCGTCGAGCATGCCGATGCGCTGGCGGTCGGCCAGCAGCTTCAGCAGATTGAGGAAAGAGGGCTTGAGTTGATCAGCAAAGAGCTTCTCAATGGCTGCCTTCTTGGCGGCCACCTCCAGAACAGGAGAACCCATGGCTTCCCGGAGGTCAGGCGAGTCGTTCCAAAGGGCAAGAACAGCCTTGGCTTGTTCGATGACCTCGTCGGCTTCATTCCGACTTTCGACCACCTGAAGGAAAGCCTCGGCGTAGGGGGTCGTGACGGTGTTGAGCAGCGGCATCAGGCGTTCCCCAACGTTTTGATGGACTGATTCACCAGCTTTGCCTGACCATCAGCGTTGAGCTTGCCCGGCAGGGTGGCGAGAGCCTTCTCGATGGCCAGTCGGGCTGCCTCACGGCGGAGCTGATTGCTGACACGGGAAGCCTCAGCATCGAGATCCGCAGCAGCGCCCTGCTTAAGACGCGCCATCTCATCGATGGTGCGCTTTTCAGAGTCAAGGCGGATGGCTTCGGCGCGAGCCTTGCCGTCAACACGAATCTGATCGGCCTTCTGCTGGGCAGCGGCCAGATCCTGTTGGGCTTGGGACAAAGCTGCAGTCGCAGAGCTGAGGCGCTCTTCAGCGTCCTTCAGATCAGCAAGGATGATCGCGCGACGGCGCTCAAGAATGCCGCCAAGGAAATTAGGCAGAAACTTGTAGAGCGCGAAAATGACAATCGCGAGGTTGATGATGTTGGTCTCGAACAGGTCGAAGTTGAGACCAAAGCTGCCGTGGGAGGCGAAAAGGCTTGGAAGAGTCATTTTGCAGCCAGCAGACGATCGACGATCAGATCGCCGAGCTTGTCGGCGTCAGACTTGAGCTGACTCAGAGCTGACTCGCGTTGAGCATCAATCTCACGGCGAGCCTGCTCACGGGAAGCATTCGCATCAGCAGTCGCAGCAGCGAGTGCATCCCGGTAGAGCTTGTCGGAATCTTGCTCCGCTTCTTGAATCAGCTTCTGGCTGGCCACTCGGGCCTCCTTCAGCTGATCACGAAGATCTGCTTCCAGTCGCTCGACCTGGGCAAGCTTCTGCTTGGCCTCGGCCCGGCTGGTGATGACGTAACCCTCGCGTTCTTCGACGACCCGACCGACGGGACGGAAGAACAGGGAGTTGAGGATGAAGGTGAGGAGAACCACCTGTACTGCCATCAAGGGCAGGGTGGCATCGAGGTCAAAGAGACCTCCCTCCGTTGCACCTAGCAAAAGCCAGCTGGTCATGAGGCGATGGCGCGGGCGGAAGAGAGCGGACGCAAGACAGGGGTCTGAGGCGAAGGTTGGATGGACCGGACGGCTGTCCGGTCCAATTCACCTCAGACGCGATCAGCCAGCGAAGGGGTTGGCGAACAGCAGCACCAGAGCGACCACAAGGCCGTAGATGGTGAGAGCTTCCATGAAGGCCAGGGACAGCAGCAGGGTGCCGCGGATCTTGCCGTCAGCCTCGGGCTGGCGAGCGATGCCTTCAACAGCGGAGCCGGCAGCGGTGCCCTGACCGATACCAGGGCCAATGGCGCCGAGGCCGACAGCCAGACCAGCGGCGATCACGGACGCTGCAGAGGTGATGGAATCCATGGTGGAACTAAGGATGTAGGGCGCTGGGAGAGCGCGGATTGGGACCGGGACGTTATCCCTGCGCCTGGGACATCTGGTGAGACCGAAGATGGGCCCGGATCGAGCCGGACCTGCGCGCAGAGAGTTTGGCAGATCGGGTGACCCCGAACTGACCTGAAGACTGATCAGAGATCAGTGATGTTCTTCGTGGACAGCCTCGCCGATGTAGTTGCCGGCGAGGGTCGCGAAGATCAAAGCCTGGATTGCACTGGTGAAAAGGCCAAGGAACATGGCCGGCAGGGGCACCAGGATGGGGACCAAGAACGCAAGAACTGCGACAACCAACTCGTCCGCAAGGATGTTTCCGAACAAACGGAAGGACAGGGACAGAGGTTTGGTGAAGTCCTCGATGATCTTGAAAGGAAGCATGATCGGAGTGGGCTCCACGTAGTACTCGAAGTACCGGAAACCCTTCCGACTCAGGCCTGCATAGAAGTAGGCCAGTGACACCAACAGAGCCAGAGCAACAGTGGTGTTGATGTCAGCGGTCGGAGCACCAAGCTCACCGTTCGGGAGGTGGACCAACTTCCAAGGGACCAGGGCTCCACCCCAGTTGCTCACGAAGATGAACAAAAAGAGGGTGCCAACGAAGGGCAACCAATCCCGATAAGCCTTTTCACCGATCTGCTCTCTGGCGAGGTTACGGATGTAATCCCAGAGGAATTCGATGAGGTTTTGGACACCGCGTGGATCGCGCTCCATCTTGCGGGTGCCCACAAAGATGAAGGCCAGCAGGGCTCCGATCACAACCCAGGAGCTCAGGAACACCTGTCCGTGAATCTTGAGATTCCCAAGCTGCCAGTAGAGGTGTTGGCCCACCTCCAATTCGGCTAAAGGAAGAACGAGTGGCAAGGAACCCATTGGGTCAGCGTTCGGTGTCGCTTTGGCGACGTTGAAAAAGGTAGGCGCTCAAAGATCTGAGAGAGCCTGAAAAATCACGACGGGCTTGTAGAGGAGAAAGCCAAGAAAAATTGGCAGGATCTCGAGCTCAGGCAGACGAATCGCTGCCATCACAAGCACCACGGGGACAAGCAGCTGAAGCTTTCCAACCTTCTTTGAACCTTGAGCAAGCTTTCCGACGCTGCGGGCAAGAAGCCGCATGTAGAGAGCTCCACCGAGGCCGCCAATCAGCACGCTGATGGCAGTGTGAAGGTCGAAGATCAGAGCCGTGATGGGCACTGCAGAAGCAGCAACCAAAACTGTGGCCAGGATCAAGCGACGCTGAAGTCGGTCGAAGTCGTCCAGGGAAGAATCCGCTCCGACGACCATTGGGTCATCAAGAGCGCCATCAGCCTGGTTCAACTCCGTTTCCAGAGAGGTGACCTCCATCGACTGGTCCACCGTGTGCCCCAGGTTCATCGAAACCTCTCGAGGAGAGTCCGAATCGGGTTGAGGCGGTGAAAGAGCCAACAAAGGCGCCTTTGCTCTGAAAAGGCGCGCGGAATCTATCACGCTGCTCCGCCCTGGACTGGACGAAGCAGCAGAACCCGTTGCCTCTGCAGTTCCCTTGCCACAGAAGCGATCTGAGCAGTCGACCAGTCCAATGGGAGCTGACCGATGGCTGTGTCCGGAGGGGACTGCTCGAGCACTTGTAACAGGGTGAACCCCTCGGCACTCACGTCCAGGGGTGCCATGTCGGAATCCAGTAGGGCGCGGCCAGGCCACCCCCAGAGGCAGCGATTCCGGCAGCCAATGGCGGAGAGAAGGCTGCTGTCCTCGTCCCAGCGCTGTTCCCGTACTGGCCCCTTGCTGAGAAAGAACTCAAAGTGACTGATGTCGGGATCCAGATCTTCAACCAAGCGCCATTGCGCCTCCGGGGGAAGGCTCTGAGCCCTCTCCAACAACTCTCCTTGCAGGAGGCGAGCGGGGTTCCAGACCCCTGGATTGGAGAAACCAGCAAATTGCAGATCAGCTGAGGCCACAAAGGCCATCAAGCGCTCCAGGTTGTAGCTGGTCTCCTGTGGGTGGAGATACATGTCCGCGAAGTTCGCGTCGGCAGCGCAGTCGATGGCCCAGCGCTGCTCATGATTGCGACGAAGCCTGTTGTGCTCAGGAAGCTCGCTGAACAACTGACGACCAAGACGCAACCCTTCTTCACCCGTCCCCACACCCATTGCGCTCAAGGCCCGCTGGGTGCGATGGATTTCCCAACGACCGCCATCTGCATAGAGGAACAGGTGCAGCAAAGCGCCGGGTTTGAGCAGCTGGGACAGGGCCCGTAAGCCCGCCTCCGGTTGCCGCAGGTGGTGCAACACCCCAACGGAGTTGATGTAGTCGAACGGACCCTCTCCAGCCAGGTCCAGCAAGCTCCGGTTTTCAATGCGGACCTGGGCTTGCTCAAAAGCCCCCGAGCGCCGGCAGCGCTCCCGGGCCACCTCCAAGGTGCCCGGCGAGATGTCAACGGCCAGGATCTGAGCCCCTGGATTGAGGTGGGCGAGGTAATCGGTGCTGACCCCCGTCCCACAACCGGCATCGAGGATCCGCAGAGGCTCGCCCTCAGGGCGCAGCGGCGGCAGGGCACCGGTACTTGCGGAGTAAGCAGCGTCCACACACCAGCGCCAGTTGTATCCAGGCGGTGGGCCGTCTTGCAGCGGATCGCCTGGATAGGGGAAACGGTCGTAAAAGTCACTCACCACCGGGGTGGCGGCATCGGCAGGGGCCTGGGTCATGGGCTGGCAGCGGGTCTGAAGGGGGGATCCGCAGAGGCCGAGCATTTCATGTCCTGCCGTCCCAGCCGGAGGAAACCCACAACGGGCTGCAAACATTTGTTCATGGCCTGCCAGGACGCCAGAGGGGCAGCCGTAACGTGCCCAGGCCAGGTTCGCTTTCGTCCATGACTGTGACCGCCAGCAGCGGCAGCAGCAGGGTTGCTCCTCAGCGCTACGACACCCTGCCGCTTTCCAGCGTCCGTCAGGCGGAGCAGCAGGACCGCTTCCCCGATGGAGGCGAGCTCAGCAACCTGACGAACTTTTTCCAGAGCGGTCAACTCCGCGTTGAGGCAGCCCGTCGGGTTTCGGCCAACGCCGAAGCGATCGTGGCCCGAGCCGCCAACCGGATCTTTGCCGGTGGCACCCCGCTCTCCTATCTCGATGCACCACTGACCCCCGTCGCAGCGGGTTCGGAAACTCCCCTGGCAGCCGACCAAGCGGCCTTCCAGCGCTCGGTTCAGACCTTCACGGGCACCAGCGATACCTCCAAGCGCGGCAATTTCCTCACTCGACTGCTGGACGGTGGCGGGAGTGATGCCGACGTTCGGGTGATCCTGCCGACCGGCTTCAATCCAATCTCGGTGGCCATCTACGGCACCGAGCGGATGCGGAAATCCATCCGCGACATGGCCTGGTTCCTCCGCTACGTGGGCTATGCCGTCGTCGCTGGCGACCCCAGCATCCTGAGGGTCAACACGCGTGGGCTTAGGGATGTCCTTGAAAAGGGCTGCTCCCTAGCGGCCACCAACGTCGCTCTTCAAGAGATGCGCGCCGGTGCAGCAGATCTGCTCAAGGATCTGCCGGAAGCCCGCCAGCTCCTGATCGGCTGCTTCAACGTGCTGCTCGAGGAGCTGGCCGTCCCAACTCCCTCGGCCCGCCAGCGCCTGGGCAGCCCCGAAAGTCAGGGCCTCCAGCTACCAGCCATCTACGCGCTGGCGGCTCAGGGCAATGTTCAGCGCTTCAACATGAAGCCGGCCATGAGTGGCGCTCAAAAAGCCGAGGTCATCCGGGCCGCCTACCGGCAAGTCTTCGAGCGCGACATCGCGAAGGCCTACAGCCAAGATCCCTGCTCCGTCGAAACCTCCCAGGTCGCCAAGGGCGACATCAGCATGCGCGAGTACATCCGCGCGCTTGGCAAAAGCAAGGAGTACCGCACCCAGTTCTTTGGCCCCTTCTCCAACAGCCGTGCTGTTGAGCTGGCCTTCCGTCATTTCCTCGGCCGAGGCCTTAGCTCACGCGAAGAGTTCAACCGCTACTTCAGCATCGTCAGCGAGCAAGGTCTCCATGGCCTCGTGGACTCCCTGGTCAACTCGATGGAGTACGCCCAGGTCTTTGGTGAAGAGACCGTTCCCTATCTGCGTGACCTCGGCGAAGAAGCCCAAGAGAGCGCTGGCTGGGGATCCAACAGAAAGCTCTTCCGCTTCAGTGCACCGTTTGAGGGTGCACCGCAATACATCACCCTCTACGCCAGCTACCGGCAGCCCTTCGCCGACCAGCATCCCTACGGCGGTGGAAACGATCCGTTGGGCCTCAGCTATGGGGCGATCTTCCCCTCAGGTACGGCCAAGGTTGCGACGCGTCCTGCTCCGCTGAGCTACGACACCCGTCGCCTTCTTGTCGGCAACGGCATGAAGCAACCAGGGCAGATGAATAGCCCGCAATTCAGAAGCGCCACTCCAAGGCGGGTGGGCCCGAAGACCCGTCGCCTGACTCAGATCGCAACGGGTGGAAATTCCACTCCGCGCCGTGGCATCCAAGGGCGTCCCAGCGTGAGGTTCACCGAATCCAGCACCCAGTCCGTCATCAAGGCTGTCTACGTCCAGATCCTGGGCAACGCCGGTTACGCCGGTGAACGGGTGGAGACAGCCGAAAACCGGCTTGAGAACGGTGATATCGGCCTCAAAGATTTTGTGCGGGAGGTCGCACGCAGCGATGCATTCCGCCGCCGCTATTGGAGTGGTCTTTACATCTGTAAGGCCGTCGAAGTGATGCACCGCCGAATCCTCGGCCGGCCAACCTTCGGACGCTGGGAAATCGACAGCTACTTCGACGTGGCAGCACGCCAGGGCTTCTATGGCGTAGTCGATGCCATGGTCAACAGCCCGGAGTATCAAGAAGCCTTCGGTCTGGACACTGTTCCCTATGAGCGCTTCATCACCCCTGGCGATCTGAACCAACGCCGCGTCCCGACCTTTAATACGGACTTCGATGCCATTGCTCAACCGGATCTGAGCCTTGGACAGCGACCCAATGCTCGGGTCAAGGACAGCTTGAGAACCACAGCGGACATCACCGCTCGCAATCTGGTTAACCGCCAGCAGACCGTGCGCGGCAGCTGGAGCGCCGAGGTCAGCACCAACGCCCCCGACACCCGTTGGGCGGGGCTGATGCGCACGCAAGGGACACGCACACCCTTCTCTGTTTCAACGCCTACGGGCGCGGGCACTCCCGGACAGGTCACCTGGAAGCCGCCGGCCTCGACTGGTAGCGAAGCTCCCATCTCAAGGATGGCCAACGCGCTTCGCACAAGTGATGCCAGCGGCTATCTCAAGCGCGGCGGTATCGCTGCCGCCACCAAACTCAGCAAAAACAGCACTGAGTCAGAGCTGACAGCAGCCATCAACGCCACCTACAAGCAGCTACTGAACAGGATCCCCCTGGAGTCTGAGCGGCTTGTCACCGCCGAGTCCCAACTGCGCAACCGGGACATCGACCTGAATGGATTCATCGAATCCGTGGCCATGGCCGAGGCGTTCCAAAACCGCCTGTCTCGAATGGCCCCTCTGCGGGCTGCATCCGCAGCGGGTCTCGCCCTTTTGGGCCGAGCAACAACTCCCGAGGAGACCACCGCTTTCCTTGAGACCCGGGCCACGTCCGGACAACCGGCGGCGATCAAGGCACTTCTTGCCGGTCGCGACTCCTCAATCCCAAGGGTCAGCGGATTGGAAACGGCGAATGGGACCACCCAGGCCACAATCCAACGGACAGCAGCTCTCTATCGAGGAAATGCTGGAATGAACCCACCCACGAGCGACAAGATTTAAAGCGATTGAAGAACTAATCCAGCCATATAAAATCCTTAAGCATCACTAAACCAGTGCCGCTCTCACAACAAATGAGGGCGGTTTTTTATGGAAATTCAATAGTCATAAAACAAGCAAGAACCGCTCTCTTGCAGGGGATCTCAGGAATACCCAGGCGGCGTGAAGAACTGTTACCCGCTGCCGGCCTCGGGTCGCTTTGCGGCTGAGAATCTTTGGCGTCTCCAGAGCGGGCGCGCCACTTACAACTGTCAGTGTTGACCGTTGTAAACCTGGACGCCCAACTGACTCCGAGAGTCACCCTCAGCTCCTACCCTGAGGCACGATCCAACTTGGATCACCCCCTTCACCCACCCACCGGATACCGGTCTCCGCAAGGCGGCCGCTTGTTTCGAGGCAGAACTGCATGAGCATCGTCTCCAACTCGATCATCAACGCGGACGCCGAAGCCCGCTATCTCAGCCCTGGCGAACTTGACCAGATCAAATCGTTCGTCAGCGGTGGCCAGCGTCGTCTTCGGGTCGCTCAGGTTCTGAGCGAGAGCCGCGAGCGCATCGTCAAGACCGCCGGTAGCGCTCTGTTCCAGAAGCGCCCCGACGTCATCTCCCCCGGCGGCAATGCCTACGGCGAAGACATGACCGCAACCTGCCTGCGGGACATGGATTACTACCTCCGCCTGGTGACCTACGGCTTGATCGCAGGTGACGTGACCCCGATCGAGGAGATCGGCATCATCGGCGCCAAAGAGATGTATCGCTCCCTCGGCACCCCCCTCGAGGCTCTTGCGGAGTCCGTTCGGGAAATGAAGATTGCCGCCATGGGTCTTCTGACTGGCGAAGACGCCGAAGAAGCCGGCTTCTACTTCGACTACGTCGTTGGCGCCCTCTCCTGAGGCTGCTCACTCCCTGACATAACCGCCCCTCAGCCAAGAACCCATGCAAGACGCAATCACCAACGTCATCAACCAAGCTGACGTTCAGGGCATGTACCTCGACAGCGCCTCCATGGGGCGCCTGGAGCAGTACTTCGCCAGCGGTGAGCTCCGTGTTCGCGCTGCTGCCACCATCAGCGCCAACGCCTCCGCCATCATCAAGGACGCTGTCGCCAAGGCGCTGCTCTATTCGGACATCACCCGTCCGGGCGGCAACATGTACACCACCCGTCGCTATGCAGCGTGCATCCGCGACCTGGACTACTACCTGCGCTACGCCACCTACGCCATGCTGGCCGGTGATACGTCGATCCTCGACGAGCGCGTTCTGAACGGCCTTAAGGAGACCTACAACTCCCTGGGCGTGCCCATCGGCGCAACCGTTCAGTCCATCCAAGCCATGAAGGAAGTCACCGCTTCCCTGGTGGGTCCTGACGCCGGCCGTGAGATGGGCGTCTACTTCGACTACATCAGCTCCGGCCTGGGTAACTGATCCCCGCCTCTGGCACACCTGAGGATCAAGCCATGCGCCTCTTCAAAATCACCGCCTGCATCCCTTCTCCCGAGAAGACCCGTACTCAGCGTGAGCTGCAGAACACCTTCTTCACCAAGTGGGTGCCCTATGAAAGCTGGTTCGCTGAACAGCAGCGGATCATGAAGCAAGGAGGCAAAATCCTGAAAGTCGAACTCGTTGCTGGTCGCCGTCAGGTGAATCTGGGCAACTGAGCTCTTCAGGTCCAAACCTTCTCCAAAAGCCCGGCTCCGCCGGGCTTTTTTGTTGGCAAGCGCACAAGAAATACGGGATAGTCAGTGTCTGATTTCCGCACCTCCTTGGCCGCAAAGCGACCGTTGCTCCCCGTGCCGTTTGAGCACTGGCCGGCAGAAGCGCGGTTGTTGCTGGGGATGATCGCGATCTGGTGCCTCCTCGGCCTGGCCGTTCTGGGATCCGCCAGTTGGTGGGTGGCCGCCCGGGAGATGGGTGATGCCAGCTACTACCTCAAGCGTCAGGCGCTGTGGATGCTGGTGAGTTGGGGCCTGCTCTATGCCGGCATCAGCATCAACCTCAGGCGCTGGCTACGCATGGCCGGTCCGGTCCTGCTGATCGGGACCGTTCTGGTGGCCCTCACCCTGGTCATCGGCAGCACGGTGAACGGTGCCAGCCGTTGGTTGGTCATCGGTCCGATTCAGATCCAGCCGACTGAACTGATCAAACCCTTTCTGGTCCTCCAAGGGGCCTCCCTTTTCTCCCACTGGAGGCGCATCTCCAGCGATCAAAAGCTGATCTGGCTGGGGGTCTTTGCGGTAACCCTGGGGCTGATCCTTAAGCAGCCAAACCTGAGTACCGCCTCCCTCTGCGGGATTTTGCTCTGGTTAATGGCCCTGGGATCGGGCCTTCCGCTCTGGGCCATGTTCAGCACCGCTGGCGCTGGTCTGGCGGTGGCGGTCGGAAGCATCTCCATCAACGAATACCAGCGCATTCGCGTCACCTCCTTCCTCAACCCCTGGAGCGATGCACAAGGGGATGGCTATCAGCTGGTTCAAAGCCTCCTGGCGATCGGATCCGGTGGTCTCTGGGGAGAGGGCTATGGCCTCTCCACTCAAAAGCTGCAGTACCTACCAATCCAAACGACGGACTTCATCTTTGCGGTCTTTGCCGAGGAGTTCGGCTACGTCGGCTCCCTCTTGCTCCTGGTCTTCCTATTGCTCTTTGGCTTCGTCGGTTTGCGAATCGCGCTGAGCTGCAGAAGCAACCAGCAGCGACTTGTCGCCATCGGTTGCACCACCTTGCTGGTGGGCCAATCGATCCTGAACATCGCCGTGGCCAGTGGGGCCATGCCCACCACCGGCCTGCCGCTGCCCATGATCAGCTACGGCGGCAACTCCCTGCTGTCCAGCTTGCTCACCGCTGGACTCTTGCTGCGCTGCTCCCTTGAGGGGGCAGGCCTGGAGCCCAGCAAGCCCCATCGCAAGCGCCGACTTCAAGCCAAGCGGCAGAGCGTGCCGATAGGCTGACCCCCCGCGCTGCGTACCCATTGATGCTGGCTCAGGCCCTAGCGGATTGGGCCCGCAGTGGTGAGCAGCTGCTGAGCAGTTCCCTGGCCCACCCAGGACCTCTCACCGTGGGGTTGGTCTTTGCCGGCGGCTTGATCACCAGCTTGGGGCCCTGCTCGCTCTCTCTGCTACCCGTCACGCTGGCCTACCTGGCTGGGTTTGATGGCGGTGCGCAGCGTCCCTGGGCCCGCAGCCTGAGTTTCTGCAGTGGCATTGTCGGCTCCCTGGTCCTGCTGGGGCTGGGCAGCGGTGCCCTGGGCCGCATCTATGGCCAGGTGCCGGGCTTTGTGCCAACCCTCGTGGCCCTACTGGCGGTTCTGATGGGGCTGAATCTGTTGGGTCTGGTGCCCCTGCAGCTCCCAACGGGACCGGATCCAGAGCAGTGGCGGCAACGGGTCCCACCGGCCCTGGCGCCGATCGCCGCGGGCCTGGCCTTCGGGTTCGCCGCCTCCCCCTGCACCACACCCGTCCTGGCTGTCCTGCTGGCCTGGATCGCGCAATCGGCGACCCCGCTGACCGGCGCACTCCTACTGACGGCTTTTGCCGCTGGACAGGTCATGCCTCTCCTCGTGGCGGGCACCGCGGCGGCCTGGGCACCACGCCTGCTGTCCCTGCGGTCCATCGGCCAGTGGGTGCCGCCCATCAGCGGGGTGGTTTTGCTGCTCAGCGGCTGCTTGACCCTCCTGGCCCGCTGGACCTAACGCCACCTCTCCATCCGACCGGCCCTCCTGACCCCACTGATGAAGCGACTGATCGCCTGGATCTCAGACCTGCGGGTGGCCATTGGCCTCTTGATCCTGATCGCTGCGGCCAGCGGACTGGGAACCTTTGTGCCCCAGAAGGAAGCCGCTGAGCTGTACCACCGGGTCTACGACCCTGAGCCCTGGCTGGGCCTGCTGAACGGCGACGCGATCCTCTCGCTCCAGCTCGATCACGTCTACTCGAGCAGCTGGTTCCTGGCCCTGCTGGCCTGGCTCGGACTCGCCCTGATCCTCTGCAGCTGGCGGCGCCAGTGGCCGGCACTGCAGGCCGCCCTGCGTTGGATCGATTACCAGACCCCAAGGCAGCTGAGCAAACTCACCCTGGCAGAGACCATTGCCGTCAGCGACCCCAAGGCCAGCCTGGCGCGGCTCGAGGTCCTGCTCCAGGACCGTGGCTGGGAACTGCAACCCCATGGCGACCGTCTGGCCGCCCGCAAAGGGGTCCTGGGTCGGGTCGGCCCACTGCTGGTCCATGCCGGTCTGGTCGTCCTCATGGTTGGGGCCGCCTGGGGCTCCCTTGGTGGCCAGCGCCTTGAACGGTTTCTCGCCCCGGGCAACGAACTGGAGTTGCTGAACAGCCGCGGTGAGACCCAGGTCAGCGTCAGCCTGGAGCGCTTTGGCGTGGAGCGGGACCCGGCTGGACGGCCGGAGCAGTTCCGCTCCCAGCTCAAGTTGACCCCGGGCCAAGGACAGGCCGAGGCCCCCTCCAACGAGGAAATCAGCGTCAACCATCCGCTGCGTTACCGGGGCATGACCCTGTATCAGGCGGACTGGGCGCTCTCCGCACTGCAGGTACAACTCGGTCGAAGTCCGATCCTGGAGCTGCCGCTCCAGAGCTTTCCCCAACTGGGGGAGCAGGTCTGGGGGATCGTGCTGCCCACGCGGCCCGATGGCAGCAACCCGGTGCTGCTGGCCCTCTCCAGTGAGCTGGGCCCAGTGACGGCCTACTCCGCCGACGCTGACGTCCTGGCCACCTTGATCCCCGGTGGGGAGGCCGTTGAGGTGGAAGGGATCCCACTGCGGGTGGCTGGAGTGATCCCGGCCAGCGGAATCCTGCTCAAGCGGGACCCCGGCGTACCCCTGGTCTACGGCGGATTTGCCATCGCCCTGGCCGGTGGCGCCCTGAGCCTGATCGCGACGCGTCAGATCTGGGCCATCGCCGAGGCCGGCAACCAGAAGCTGCATGTCGCCGGTCTTTGCAACCGGAACCTGACAGCCCTGGCCAATGAGTTACCGGTACTGATCGCGGAGGTTCAGCAGGGCTGACGGGTCCCGTGGCAGGCCCGGATCACCGTATGGACATTCCCACGGGGATTGAAATCCGCCTCCAGCTGCATCCAGACCGGAGCGCAGGCGGCAACGAAGTCATCCAGGATGCGATTGGTCACCTCCTCATGGGAGATCGACTGGTCGCGGTAGCTGTTGACATAGAGCTTGATCGCCTTGAGCTCCATCACCCGCGGACCGGGTTGATAGGTCAGACGCAGTGTTGCGAAATCGGGATACCCCGAGAACGGGCACTTGCAGGTGAATTCCGGCAGGGTGATCGAGACCTCGTAGGGACGCGCAGGCCTGGGGTTGTCGAAACAGATCAGCTCCGCCTCAGCAATGGCACGTTCTCCGTAGAGAGGGGTACGGGTTGTTGCGGTCGCAGTCATCCAAGCGCTCATCCTGGCTTTGGATGCTACGCATCGCAGCCCTTCGGCCACGGCGGTATCAACGGTCACATCGTCGACGCCAGGACTGGGCCGTAATGCCTTCAGAAGGTCCTCAAAAACCTTCCCTCGTCAGATTTTCCTGAGAGAATTCCCTTACTCCAGCCCTGAGCCATGAAAAAAATCGAGGCCATCATTCGCCCCTTCAAGCTCGAAGACGTGAAGCTGGCCCTGGTGAATGCCGGCATCGTCGGTATGACCGTGAGCGAAGTGCGCGGCTTTGGTCGCCAGAAGGGCCAAGTCGAGCGCTACCGCGGTTCTGAATTCACCGTTGAGTTTTTGCAGAAGCTCAAGCTGGAGATCGTGGTGGATGACGCCCGCGTCGACACCGTTGTCAGCGCCGTCCAAGAGGCCGCCCGCACCGGCGAGATCGGCGACGGCAAGATCTTCATCAGTTCCGTGGAGTCCGTCGTCCGAATCCGCACCGGCGACAAGGACAACAGCGCCATCTGAGTTAGCTGGCCAAGGTCTGCTCCACCAACCTCCGAATGCACACCCCATCGGGAGGTGCTTCGGAGGTTTTCTCTTGGTCACTCCATTCACCGGAACGCAGCCAGAGCAGATATTCGTGGTTGCCCGCAGGCCCGGTGATCGGTGAAGCCACCACACCGCAGCCGCGCCACCCCTCGGCTGCCGCCGCTGCGATCACCCCAGCAATGGCATCGGCATGGGCCAGGGGGTCACGGACCACACCGCCTTTGCCAACACGCTCCTTCCCCACCTCGAACTGGGGCTTGACCAACAGCACCGCCTCGCGCCTCGCGCTCTGCAACAAACGACCCAGGGCCGGAAGCACCAGGGCCAGGCGGATGAAGGAGACGTCCGCCACCGCCAAATCAGGCCAAAGATCACCCTCCCCATAGAGATCTTCAGGTTGGAGGTGGCGCAGATTGGTGCGCTCCTTCAGCACCAAGCGCTCATCGGTGCGCAGGCTCCAGGCCGTTTGGCCGTAGCCCACATCCACCCCATAGACCCGGGATGCACCGTGCTGCAGCAAACAATCGGTGAACCCGCCGGTGGAGATGCCCCCATCCAGACAAATCCTCTGTTCAAGGTGCAAGGGGAAGGCTTCAACCGCCGCCAAAAGCTTTTCGCCACCCCGGGAGACAAAGCGCTGGGGCTGCTCGACCTGGAGCTCCAGTTCCGGCACAACCTCCAGACCGGGCTTGTCGAGGATCCGATCACCACTGCGGACCTTGCCGGCACGAATCAGCTGCTGCGCCTGCTGACGTGAGGCCGCCAACCCCAGCTCCACCAGCTGCAAATCCAAGCGTCGCTTTCGACCCATCGGGCAGCGGCCCAGCACCTCTGCATCGTGCCGCACGCCCGTTTGATCACAAAGCTCAAAGCGAAACGGAATAAAAACCGGTAGTGAAAGGGTTTCCCCGGGAACACTCCTGAGGATGTCTCAAACGAGGTGGACCACCTTGGCCCGTACTCCGAACAACGTGGTCGAACTGCTGCAACCCGGCAGCTTCGTGAAACTGCGCAATCAACCCAGAGACCTACCTCCGTTCCAAGTGCTGCGCTGCCGTGGCGGCCGCTGCTGGGTCCAACAACAAGCTTGGGGCCCCCTGGTGCAGTGGGAGGTGGAGCACCACAAGCTCACCAGCGTCGCCTGAGGCCCCGAAAGGCCATTCCATACATTGGTCTTGATGTGAGCCAGGCGCGGCCTTGATCGAGCGTTACACCCTGCCCGAGATGGGCGCCATCTGGAGCGAGCAGGCGAAGTTCCAAAGCTGGCTCGATGTGGAGATCGCCGCCACCGAAGCCAACTGCGAACTGGGCCGCGTCCCGGCTGAAGCCGTCGCCACGATCAAAGAGAAAGCCAGCTTCAGCGTCGAGCGGATCCTCGAGATCGAAGCCGAGGTCCGCCATGACGTGATCGCGTTCCTCACCAACGTCAACGAGCATGTGGGTGACGCCGGGCGCCACATCCACGTGGGCATGACCAGCTCCGATGTCCTCGACACCGGGGTCGCCCTGCAGATGAAGGCGTCCGTGAAGCTGCTGCGCCAGGAACTCGACCTACTGGCTGAGGCCCTGCGGGTGCTGGCTCGGGAGCACAAGACCACGGTGATGATCGGCCGCTCCCACGCCATCCACGGTGAGCCAATCACCTTTGGATTCAAGGTGGCTGGCTGGTTGGCTGAGGTGGTCCGCAACCAGGAGCGTCTGGAGCACCTGGAGGCCGCCGTCAGCGTGGGCCAGATCTCCGGCGCCATGGGCACCTACGCCAACACCGACCCCCGGGTGGAGGAAATCGCCTGCGCCAAGCTCGGCCTGGTGCCCGACACCGCCAGCACCCAGGTGATCTCCCGCGATCGCCACGCGGAATACATCCAGACCCTGGCCCTTGTGGGTGCCGCTCTGGAGCGCTTCTCGACCGAGATCCGCAACCTGCAGCGCACCGACGTGCTCGAGGTCGAAGAGAACTTCGCCAAGGGGCAGAAGGGCAGCTCCGCCATGCCCCACAAGCGCAACCCGATTCGCAGCGAACGGATCAGCGGCCTGGCACGGGTGCTGCGCAGCTATGTCGTAGCAGCACTAGAGAACTGCGCCCTCTGGCACGAGCGGGACATCAGCCACAGCTCCGTGGAGCGAATGATGCTGCCCGACTGCTCAGTCACCCTGCACTTCATGCTCCGGGAGATGACCTCAGTCGTGAAAGGTCTCGGGGTCTACCCCGGCAACATGGCCCGCAACATGAACGTCTACGGCGGTGTGGTCTTCAGCCAGCGGGTGCTGCTGGCCCTGGTGGAAGCCGGCATCAGCCGCGAAGACGCTTACCGGATCGTGCAGCGCAACGCCCATACCGCTTGGAACACCGACGGCGGCAACTTCCGGGCCAATCTGGAGGCCGACGCCGATGTGACCTCGCGTCTCAATGCCGAGCAACTGGCGGAGTGCTTCTCCACTGATCTGCACCAGGCCAACCTGGATGTGATCTGGAAGCGCCTGGGGATCTAGTCCATCCCCCTAGGCCTTGTGATACGGCCCGCCCTGCTGAATCGTCATGGCCCGGTAGAGCTGCTCTAGCAGCAATAACCGGGCCAGCTCGTGGGGAAAGGTCAACGGGGAGAGGCTCAGGCGCCAACTGGCGCGGGCCTTCAACGCCGGGTCAAGGCCTTCGGCACCCCCGATGACAAACGCCAGGCGCTCCGAACCGGAGCCCTCCAGCCGCCTGGCCAGGGCCACCGAATCCAGGGTTTGACCCTCCTCCGTGAGGATCACCAAGCGCTCGTCCGGCTTCAGGGCCGCCAGGATGGCCTCTGCTTCCTTGGCCATCCCGGCATCCCGGAGCTCCAGGACCTGCAGCCCCGGTAGGCGTTTGAGGAAGGTGGAGGCCCCCTCCAGCACCCAGCTCTTGCGCAACTTGCCCACCGCCAGGATGCGGATGCGGGACGGATTCATCACGCGGCCACGCTACCGATGCCCATGACTGCAGCCTTCGCCCTGTTCTGGACCCCCTACGCCGATTGGCTCTACACGGTGGGCAGCACGGCCGGGCTCTTACTCATCGTCTGGCTGGTGCTCAGGCCACGGAATTGAGCACCGAGGGATCATCCTTGGGGTCGTTCTGGCGAGCGGTGGCGGGATTGGATCCCCCACCCTTCGCATGGCCCCCATCAATCGGTTCCTGCACTGGGAAACGGTTGATCGCCTTCAGGGCAGCGCGGGCATTGCTGCGCAGCTGCTCGCTGATGGCTTCGCAGTAGGGGATCTGGGCGAGCAGATCCACGGTGCGGCGCATGATCCGCACCACATCACCCTCATCGAGGGAGGTGTTGGCAATCAGGTCGCTCCAGCTGACGCCCTTGGCCCAGGCATGGACCAGGCCCATCAACTCGCCTTCAAACCAGACCGGCATCACCACCTTGGCTGCTTCCTGTTGCCGCTGCAGTTCGCGGCGAATCCCGCGCAGGTCGTGCATCGCCTCATCGGCAGCCGGCGGGGGTGGATAGCCGCTCCAGAGGTCCGGGCGGTTCACCTCCGTGGAGATGGCTTCAAGCACAGCCGCGAGGTCGGAGGGCTCCAGCTCATCGAGGTGGCCGCTCATCAGCGCCAGCCCCAGCCAGAGCTCGTTATCCCCCCGCAGGGCCGCCACGGTCCGGCCCACCTCGCTCGGATCCAAGCCCTCATCACCATCAAGGCAACCGAAGAAGCGCAGGATCTCGATCAGCGCCAAGAACGTTTCCCAATGGCGATTGGCGCGGAAATGCAGGATGCGCTGCCGCTCAGCGATCTCCCCCTCCAACTCCTCCATGCGGAAGCGCTGCTTGCGCAGCTTCTTGCGATCGCCAGCGCCATGGGCCGGATGCAGTTCCAGCGCCAGCTCCAGCTCGCGCACCAGATGGGCCTGGGCTTGGACTTCACCAGCCAGGTCGTACTGGGGAGTGACCATGTCGTGGCGACCGGCCATGTGTCCGACGGCCAAGGCCAAGCCGCCACTGGCCTGATCGCCATGGCGTAGCTCCCCAGGCCGATGCAGCTCAGGTATGGCCACATCCTTGACCTGCAGGCAGGTGAGCTCGGCGTGCAGGCTGACCACCGCACTGCAGGGCACCAGCACCCAGACGTTCTCATCGGTGAGGCAGCAGAGGAGCGGGAACTGGCCTGAGCCCTGCTGCTTCTCAACGATCACAGCGGGCGTGACACGGCCGCGTAGGACGGGGGCCTTCAGGCTGACCAGGGTTCCCTCACTGGCAAAGCGGAGGGCCAAGGTGAGTTCGTGGGCCAAGGTTTCCTCGGCCTGCTGCTGCAGGATTCGCAGCAAACGGCGCTCCTCCCGCAGGCGGCCACGCTGCTTCTCGTAGTCCTCGAAATCCTCCCAATCGACGTTCTCGACGGTCCCGCTTAAGTCACCCAGCTGCTCGCGCAGCTCAGTGATCCGGGCCTCGTCCTCGCTGAGATCCAAGGTCGCTAGATAGCGACCAAAGCTGCGCTCCACCAGCTCCTTGGCCTTGGAGAGCTCATAGCGCTGCAGCAGGTTGAGAACCATGCCGTAGCTGGGGGTGAACTGACTCACCAGCGGGTCCGCGGGACTGGTCGCGAGCTGCCCCGCCTCCCGGACGCCCTCAAAGCGGCTCTGCACGGTGACGACATAGCCCTGGGAGTCGAGACCGCGGCGGCCGGCCCGGCCCGCCATTTGGAGGAACTCGCTGCCCATCAACGCGCGGTGGCCCCGCTCCGTTCGCTTGGACAGCGCGGAAATCACGGTGCTGCGGGCGGGCATGTTGATGCCGGCCGCCAGGGTCTCGGTGGCGAAGACCACCTTCACCAGTCCCTGCTGGAAGAGCTCCTCGATTAATTCCTTCCACGCCGGAAGGAC
The DNA here is from genome assembly GCF_047716805.1 of Synechococcus sp. W4D4. Lineage (NCBI taxonomy): Bacteria > Bacillati > Cyanobacteriota > Cyanophyceae > Synechococcales > Synechococcaceae > Synechococcus > Synechococcus sp. W4D4. The sequence continues at coordinate 1,580,995 of NZ_CP180404.1, forward strand.
CCCGGCATGGTGCGCCGCAATCCCGCGCAGCAGGGCATCGTCATGGCCCCCATCGCGCACCGCTTCCGGGGTGGCCGCCATGAAGGCATCGAGGCGCTCCTGAATACGGGCCTGCTCGTCAGGACTCACCAGACAGATCTTGCCCAGGTCGCGAACAGCCTTATCGCAGCCGCGCCTGCTGAAGATGAAATAGATGGCCGGGAGCATGTCCCGATCGGCCATCTGAGCCACGACGAAGCCCAGGGGTGGAGCCTCAGGTTGCGGAGGCCTGGGGGTTTTGGGTCCACGGCGGTTGCGGCCTTTGGGGGCACGCCAGACCTTGCAATTGGGGTGAAGGCCGGTGCCCTCGTCGTTGAGCAGGGGATGAAGGCCCTTGGCGCTGCAGAAGCTGAACTGCAGCGGCACCGGCCGGAAGTCGCTCAGGACCAAGCGTGTCGGCCCATGGACCGCCTCGATCCAGTCAGTCAGCTGCCCGGCGTTCGCCACCGTCGCCGAGAGGGCCACCAGCTGCACCACCGGAGGGCAGTGAATGATCGACTCCTCCCAGACCGTGCCGCGCTGGGAGTCGTTCATGTAGTGGCACTCATCGAGCACCACGGCTTCCACGTCGGCCAAGGGGTCATCACCCGCCTCGGCCTCGGCGTAGAGCATGTTCCGGAAGATCTCCGTGGTCATCACCACGATTGAGGCCTCCCGATTCACGGTGAGGTCGCCGGTCATCAGGCCGACGCGTTCAGCCCCGAACTGCTCGCGGAAGTCCCGCAGTTTCTGGTTTGAAAGGGCCTTGAGCGGCGTTGTGTAGAAGACCTTCTGGCCGTGGGCCAAGGCGCGATGAATCGCGTACTCACCAATCAAGGTCTTGCCCGAGCCGGTGGGAGCACTCACCACCACGGAATGGCCCTGGTTCAGGGCTTCAATCGCCTCCAGCTGAAAGTCATCGAGGCTGAAGGGAAACAGCTGCTCGAGCGGCGGCACGTCCGTGGACTGGGCCGGGGTGCCGGGGGCCGATGCGCTGCTGCTGGGCATTAGCAGATCCTATGGGCTCCGGCCAAACCGGCAAACTGAGGACATTCACCCGAGGGCAGAGCTGGGGCGATGGACGCAGCCGATCCATTGGCACCCCTGGCCGCTGATCTGGAGGCCCTCCCCCCGGCGCGCCGCCGCAGTCTCCGCAGCCTGGAGCCGGCGGGCCAGGCCACCTTTGCCGGTGAGGCCCTGCCCCTACTGGATCTAGCCAGCAACGACTACCTCGGTCTCAGCCGCGATCCAGCCCTGCAGCAGGCCGCCACCGCGGCCATCGAGGCCGTGGGAGTTGGAGCCGGGGCCTCCCGCTTAATCAGCGGCACACGCCCAGTCCACGCCGAGCTCGAGCAAGCCCTAGGCCATTGGCTGGGACGCGAGCGAGTCCTGCTCTATCCCAGCGGGTTCCAAGCCAATATCGCCGCGGTTCAGGCCCTGGCGGACCGACACACCTGGGTGATCGCGGATCGCCTGATTCACCACTCCCTGCTGGTGGGGATCCAAGCCACGGGCGCCAAATTGCGGCGCTTCCAGCACAACAACCTCGCCGACCTGAAAGACCAGTTGGATCGGGCCAGGCGTGATGCCCCCCAGCGCCGGCTGCTGGTGCTCAGCGAGAGCCTGTTTTCGATGGAGGGCAGCTCGCCCGATGTCACCGCCTTGGCGCAGCTCTGCCGAACCCATGGGGCCGCCCTGCTGTTGGATGAAGCCCACAGCCTTGGGATACTCGGCCAAGGGGGCCGCGGCCTGGGCTACGGGATCCCGGAAATCAGCCTGATCAGCGGCACCTTCGGCAAAGCCTTCGGCTCTGGTGGAGCCTTCCTGGCGGGGAACGCCACGGTGGGGGACTGGCTGCTGCAGCATTCCGGGCCATTTCGCTACAGCACAGCCCTGGCACCGCCGCTGGTGGCGGCGGCAGCCGCAGGATTACGGGCCATCCAGGAGCGAGAGCCTGAACGCCTGGCGCTGCTGGCGCGGGCTGAGCGCTGGCGTGATGCCCTCGAGGCGGCCGGCTGGCCAAGGCCCTTGGGGAGCGGCCCCATCCTGCCTCTGGTGGTAGGGGAGGACCGCCGCGCCCTAGCGCTGCAAGAGCAGCTCGAGCAGGCAGGCCTCCTGAGCGTGGCCATCCGCCCCCCCACCGTCCCCGCTGGGACGGCGCGATTACGACTGGTGCTTCGCCACGATTGCCCCCCCGGCACCTTGTCTCGGCTGATCAAGGCCCTCGGGAGACCATGAGCGGCATCCAACTCATCGGCATGCACGGCTGGGCTGGGGATCACCGCAGCTGGGCCCCCTGGGCGGCAGGCGCTGCTGCGCGGGGCTGGTCCTTCTGCTGCGGGGAACGGGGCTACGGCAGGGAATCCCCCCTGCAGCCCAACTGGAGCTCTGGAACCCAGCAGCGGGTGGTGATTGCCCACTCCTTCGGTCCCCATCTGCTGAGCGAGGCCCTCTGGCGTGAGGCCACAGCGGCCGTCCTGCTGGCGAGCTTCACACGCTTTGTCCCCGAAGGCCGAGAGGGGCGAGCGATCAGCGCGGCCCTGCGGGCCATGGCGCGCCGCATCCAGGCCGGGGAGGAGCAGGAGCAACTGCGGGATTTCCTGCAACAGGCTGCGGCGCCGCAGTCCAGATCACTGCTGCCAGAGGGGCCCCTCGAGCAGGGCATCAGCAGCGAAGGGCGGGCCCGGCTGCTTGAGGATCTCGCTCGTCTGGGCTCCACCGGCGGCCTTCCGGCCGGGTTCCCCAGCGGCATCCCCGTGCTGATTGTGGAGGCCGCCCAGGACCAGATCGTGACCGCCGCCAGCCGACAAGAACTCAAGCAAGGACTGCCCCATGCCACGGTGTGGACACGCAGCGACCTGGGGCACTCCCTGATCGATCCCGCCTTGCCGGACGCCGTGCTGGATTGGATTGCCGATGTCCAGGCCTGACTCGCCGGAACCGTGCTTTAGCGAGGCGGTCCGCGGCTGCTTCAGCGAAGGAGCCAGCCGCTACCCGAATCGCGCGCGCCTCCAGGCGGCTGTCGCCCAACGCCTGGCGGGCCTGAGCGCCCGCCATGGGGTGAGCTTTCCCCCCGGTCCCCTGGCTGATCTGGGGGCAGGCAGTGGGCTTCTGAGCCGGGCCCTCGCCACCACCCTGGGGCAAGGTCCTTGGCTTCGTATCGATGCCTGCTCCGCCCTACTCGAGCAGGGCGCCAGCGACAACGCCCCGCAGGTCCAATGGGACCTCAACCAAGGTCTCCCGCCGATCCTGGAGCAGCCCGCGGGCTTGGTCTCGAGTTTTGCCCTGCAATGGCTCGAGCAACCTGAGGAGCAGCTGGAGCACTGGTGCGACCAACTCCAAACCGGGGGCTGGCTGATCCTGGGGCTTCCCACCTCCGGAAGCTTTTCCCTCTGGCACCAGGCCGCTGAGCGTGCCGGGGTCCCCTGCACCGCCCTAGAGCTGCCCAGCGCGCAAGGCTTAATCGCCTGCGCCCAACAACGGTTGGAGCTGAAGGAAGCCCAGGTGCTCCGCTTTAGCCGTCCCAACCGGGGCGGACTCTGGTTCCTGCAGCAGATCAAAGCAATCGGCGCCCAGGCCAGCCGCAGTCCCCAGCTGAATCCAGGACAACTCCGCCGCCTACTGCGGGCCTGGCCCGGCCCGGAGGAGGCCATTGTTTGGGAGGTGCTGCTGCTCCTGGGACAAAAGCCATGACGCATACCCCTCTCGGCGCGGACCAGCGGTTGGTGATCTGCGGCACAGACACCGATGTCGGCAAGACCGTGGTCAGCGCCCTCGTCGTGCAGGGCCTGAAGGCGACCTACTGGAAGCCGGTCCAGTGCGGTCTGGAGAACGGTGAAGGGGACCGCGAACGGGTTCAGCGCTGGCTAGGCCTTCCAGACGCACGGGTCCTGCCTGAGGCCTATCGCTTCCAGGCCCCGGTCTCCCCCCATTGGGCGGCCGAGCTGGAACCCGGGGACAATCCACCCATTCAGTGCGAGCGGCTGGCCCTACCCGCCGTGGAAGGCCCTTTGGTGGTGGAGACCGCCGGCGGCCTGCTCGTGCCGCTGCGGCTGGATTGGCTGCAGATCGAGCAGCTGCAACGCTGGACCTTGCCGGTGCTGTTGGTGGCGCGCTCGGGCCTGGGCACCTTGAACCACACCCTGCTCTCGATCGAAGCCCTACGCAGCAGGGATCTCTCGATCCTCGGGATCCTGCTCAATGGGGAGCCCCATCCCAACAATGCGGCCACCCTCGAGGCCATCTCGGGGATTCCGGTCCTGGGCTGCCTACCACCGCTACCAAGCCTCGATGCCGTGGCGCTGCAACAGCAGTGGCAGGACCTGGAGCTCGTTCATAAGCTCATGGGGGTCACGAGCCGCCCATGAAACCCTCCTCTGTCGCGGTCATCGCTGCGGTCACGGCCCTCTGCGCAGGGATCCTGGTGCTCTTCACCGACATCGAACTGTCCTTCGTGCGTTGGGTGAACTGCGGACCGTTCTCCACCCTCAGCGAGAAGGAAAGCGAGGTCTGCAAGCGCCGGCTCTAAGGGCCCGCGAAAATCGCAGCCTGCACGTCAGCTCGGGTTAAGCCATAGGGAAAGTGGCGCTCCACAGCCGCAGCACCCTCTCCCCAGCGCACCGTGAGTTCCTCTGCACCCAAAACCAACTCAGCGCGCCAGTCGAGGGTGGTCAGGTCCCATTCACAGGAGTGGTGACCGCGCTGAATCCCTCCGAGCTCAGCCAGCCAACGCTCCAGAACCGGCAGAGGGTGGTTGTACAGCGGGGTCTGAGGTGGCGGCAGATCCGACATCCACAAGCAGCGGACTTGATGCCTCAGTTTGCCCACCATCCGCAACCCAGCTGGGGGGCTTGAGGAATTCAACCCCGCGGGACCAGGCCAGGCCGACGCCCAGGACCAGGCTGAAGGCCACCGCCAAGACCAGCAGCAGCAGGGCGAACCACTCGCCCCCAGAGAGGGGGCGGCGGACCGGAACCGGCTTCGGCGCCGTCCGAACCGAGGGCTGGGGGAGGACCACCCGAAGTGTTCCCCGCAGGGTGGCGTCGTAACTGCGCCTGCGCTCGGGATCACTGAGGGTGAGATAGGCCTGCTGGAGGCGCCGAAAGGCCTCCCTGGCCTCGTCCTCGGGCAGTTCAGTGGTGTCAGGGTGGTAGCGCTTGCTCAGGCTGCGAAAGGCCCGCCGCAACTCCTGGGTGGACGCCTCGCTGGGCACCTCCAGCAGCTCGTAATGATTGGCAGCCGCCAACGCAGGACACCGGTTGGGGAGGATCCTAGAGAGTGTGACGAGATCAGCCCAGGGGATGCCAGCTCCAGCAGACGCACTATGGGAGGCCTTGCACTGGAGACCCAGCGACGAGCAGCTGCAGCGGTTTGTCCAACTCCAGGACGTCCTGCGCGACTGGAATAGCCGGGTCAACCTGACGCGGCTGGTGGAGGGGGACGACTTCTGGATCGCCCAGATCTTCGACAGCCTCTGGCCGCTGGTGCCGCAGTTGCGGCAGAACCCCGATGCCCCGCTGCGCTGCATCGATGTGGGTACGGGCGGGGGCTTTCCGGGCCTCGTTGTAGCGATTGCCTTCCCCCAGGCGCAACTGACCCTGGTGGATTCGGTGGGGCGCAAAACCCAGGCCGTCGAAGCGATGGCCCAGAGCCTCGGTCTGGGGGATCGCGTGGACCTGCGCTGCGAGCGCATCGAGCTCACGGGGCGGCAAAAACGCTGCCGCGGCCAATTCGATCTAGCCATGGCCCGCGCGGTCGCCGCCGCCCCGGTGGTGGCGGAATATCTCGTTCCCCTACTGGCCCCTGGGGGGCAGGCCCTGCTCTATCGCGGACAGTGGGGGCCTGAGGATCAGACCCAACTCGAGAAGGCCGCCAGGCAGCTCAAGGCCCAAATCCAGTCCTGCCGCCAAGAAGAACTGCCGGCAGAGCGCGGACAGCGGACGGCGATCCTGCTGAGCCCAACCGAAACCTGCCCGAAGACCTACCCCCGGGCGGTGGGGATCCCGAGCAAGTTCCCGCTGGGCGATTAGTCGTCCTGCATCAAGCGCTTGACAGGGGTTCCCCCCACCCTCTCCCGCAGACGACGCAGGATCCCTGGAATCTGCTCAACCCAAGGACTGGCCTGAAGCACCGCCTTGAGCTGTGCCTCAGAGACGCTTTGGTCGAGGGCATCCGCATTGGCACCTGGGAACCAGTGACTGGCCGCACCAAGCAAGCCATAACGGGCCTTGGCGTAGCTCTGCAGATCCCAGGCCTCGAGAAGGTTGTGCAGCCAGAGCAGGGTTGGGAGATTGATCTGACCGGGCGTGTCCTGCCAGCTCGGTAATCCCTGCTGCCAACTGCTCATCCAGGACTGGCCGAGGGCCGCAAGACGTGCCTCCTGCAGACGACTCACAATCGGAGGCAACAGCTCAGCGGCCTGGGGCAGCAACGCCACCGCCTCGAGATGCAAGGCCAGATCCTCCGGCCGCGCCGCACCAACACTGATGGTGTGAACCCCGGGATGGGTCAGGCAAAACAGGTCGTTAAAGACGATCGGGTGCAGCGGTGCACACAGCTCCAGCAGTCGCGCTGAGGGGCTGTGAAGATGCCCCCCCTTATCGGTGGGACTGATCACAAAGACCCCCATGTCATGGGAGCGGGCCGCCTGAATCGCGGGGCCGTTCTCTTGGCGAATGAAATACCAATGGAGATTGACGTAGTCGAAGGCATCGCTGTCAATCGCCGCCTCAATCAGCTCGAGGGGGCCATGGGTGGAGAAGCCCACGGAACCGACCCGGCCGTCCTGCTGCCAACGCCGGGCCACCTCCATGCAGCCACCCGGCCTGAGGGTGGCCTGCAGATGCTCAGGGAGATTGATGCCATGGATGGCCAGGCAATCCACCCGATCAACAGCCAAGCGCTCGAAGCTCAGCTGGAGCTCGGCTTCGAAGGCCTCAGGATCGTCCTGGGGTGGGACCTTGGTTTGCAGAATCCGCTCTGGATCGGGGACCTGGGGTAACAACCAACCCAGCTGGCGTTCCGAGCTGCCGTAATGCCGCGCCGTCTCGACATGGTGGAACCCATGGTCCACGGCCGCTGAGAGGGTGGCCCGCAGATTCTCCTGACTCTTGGCGGTGATTTGATCCGGCGGCAGATCAGACCAGCTCTGCTGGAAGCGCATCCCACCGAGGGACAACACCGGCATGGCCAGTTCGGTGCGGCCAAACCGCCGTGTCGGAAGCATCAATGGGGCTCCCGCCTCGGAAAGGTACGCCGGGAACGGACCGGCGTTGGTAAACCCAGGGGTTGGAGTTCTTGATGACGGGTTTGTTCCTGAAGCTCCGGCAGCTCCTCGTAACTCACCCAATGAATGCAATCGACAGGACAGGTATCGATGGCCTCTTGAATCGTCTCGGTGCTGTCGCCGTCCTGACGGATGGCACGGGAGCGGCCCCAATCGGCTTCCACCACAAAGGTGTTACCCGCCACATGGGCGCAGTAGCGGCAACCAATGCACACCGCCTCATCAACCCAGACCGCTTTCTGGCGAAGGGCTCCACCGAGGACAGGTTCCACGCCACTGCGCTCAATGGCCGGGGCCGCTGCAGCGGAAAACGCAATGGAGGGATCGATCCCCACGGCCGAGTCCTACCGAGGCGTCAGCCGTCCCAGCGGGTGACGACGAGCTCAATCGTGCCGTCCTGCTCTTGGCGCTCCTCGGCCACTTGGAATCCTTCTTGCGCCGAGGCGGCCAGGATGCTGCGCAGGGCGTAGCGCTGGGTGAGCTTGGAGAGGAAGCGCTCGACGGGAACCGGCTGACTCCAGAGGTCGAGATCAGTCACGAGCTCGTAGCTGCCCGTGGCGGCATTCCAACGAAAACCCAGGTCGCCGGCACCCTCAGTCGGGATCGAGAGATCGGCAGTCACGGTTTGACCGCGGTAGCCACGAACTTGGCACTCCCCCTCCATGGGGGTATGGCCCAGATCTTTCAGGGCATCAATCAGAGCGGAGCGATCGCGCAGTTCTGTTTTGACGGTGCTGAAATGCGACATCAGGAGACCTGGGACGAAAGAGTCTGCTCGGGCCGGACTGTTGTGGCTTGGCCCTGGAAGGCTTCGGAGGTGGGCTGGCGTTGTTGAACAACACCCAACTTGTCCTCAATCCGCTCGGTGAGCTGCTCGCAGCCGTGGCCGGCGATGCCCTCCACGACCTCTTCCACGCGGCCATCGGGCCGAATGCGAAAGCGGATCGTCTGCTGGGCCATCCCGAGACACGGGCGGTGCTTGGTGATGCTAGCCGCGAGAGCCGGTTGCTGAGTGGAACAAGGCGCTATGCCAGCAGTCCCTCATCCACCAGGGTCTGCAGACGCTCCAGAACCAGGGGGTTCTCCAGCTGCTCCAGGGCCATCCGGGCCTCATCGCGAACGGCCAAGTCAGCGTCATGGAGCATGGCGTTCAGCAGGGACTCCACCACCTCTTTTTGGCGGGGTTCCACCAGATCGGCATAGAGGCGACCCAGGGACCAGGCGCTGTTGCTGCGCACCACCGGCTCGCTATCAATTTTGAGAGCCAAGAGCAGCTGCCCCGCGGCCTGATCCGCTTTGGCCAGGCCTGTGGAGCCAGCATCGGCCAAGGAACTGGCGGCCCAGAGGCGAACCGCAGAAATATCTGTCTCCAGTGCCCTGATCAACGGGTTCATGATCGGAGCGTCTGGGTAGCTGCTCAGACTCCAGGCCACTGCTTTACGCACATATCCGTTGCTGTCGTTCTGAAGCAACTGGAGAAGGGGCGTCAGCGCTTGCACCGAAGGATTTCGTCCGAGTGCGTAAACAACACTCATCCGAAGAATCGGACAGCTGGCGTCAAGAAGCGGCAGAAGCTTGGCCGGCGCCCGTGGATCGCGGTGCTCACAAAAAATGCGCAACCCCTGCATCTGCTCATCGTGACCACCCTCGAGCAGGCGTAGTCCAAGGTCGCATTCCGCAGCTGCATCAGCGGGGGAGGCCTCTCCTGAATCCAGCTCGTCGAGAGGATCGCCAAGATCCTCTTCTGCGAGCTCTCGCTCTAGTAATTCAGAGTCGAAATCCAGGTCTGACGAGCCCTTCGAAGACTCGAGCGGAGAGGCTGCCATAGGCCAATCGTAGTGGCCCTGGTTCCCCGCTCAGCAGCTCAGCCAACCGGCGCGGGGGCTGCCATATCGCCGGGTAGCCAGATGCGGGCACTGACTGCAAACAGGGCCAGGCCAAACAACAAAACGATGGCGGCTGGAAGCAGGGTGGAGCGAAGAAACTGCACGGATCAGGCTGAGCGGTAGGGCCATCATCCCTCCGCCGGCACACGACCGCTGCCGCGGCGCAGCAACAACGCACCGACCACCGCCAGAACCAAACCACCCCAACCCCAGAACTGCAGCTTCAACAGGAAGCCACCGATTCCAAGCAGGGCACCAAAGAGCAAGGCACAACCGGCGATCAACAACAGCAGCAGGCCTGACAGGGTTTCATCGGCAGTGACTCCCGTGCGGCGGCGCCACTGGGTCCAACCAGGCCCCGGAGGACGGACCAGCCGAACGAAGCTCTCCAGAACCTCCGGTGATTCCGGCGGGGTCGCCAACATTGCCAGCAGCCACAGCACCGCCGTCAGCAGCGTGGTGACCAGGAGACGAATCCCGTAATCGTCAATGCGCAGAACGGGCACGACGGAGGTGGAGAAGCCAATCAAGAAACCCCCGAGCAACGCCGCCAGTTCAGCCGCAGCATTCACCCTCCACCAGAACCAGCGCAGGACAAGGACCACTCCCGGTCCGGTTCCCATGGCAATCACCAAACGGAAGACCGTGCCAATGCTGTTGCTCATCAGGGCGGTCAGCACACCGCAGACCACCAGCAACACCGAAGCCAGCTGACCAACCAGGAGCAGTTCCTTCTCGCTGGCCTGAGGCCGAACAAAGCGCTGATAGAGGTCATGGGTGAGGTAGCTCGCCCCCCAATTCACCGAGGTGCTGACGGTGCTCATGAAGGCAGCCACCAGCGAGACCACAACCAACCCCAGGGCCACGGGGGGCAGCAGCTGCACCGCCAGCAGGGGATAGCTCTGCTCCCAGTCGGTCTGGTTGGGCAGCAAGACCACGGCGGCCAACGCCACCACAATCCAGGGCCAGCTACGCAGGACGTAGTTCACCGCGAGGAAGACCCAACCGGCGGTGCGGGCCTCATGCTCATCGCGGGTCGCGAGCAGCCGCTGAATGAATTCGCCACCGCCATCGCTGCGGCGAAAGCTCCACCACTGCAGAGCCAAATAAGAGCTGAAGGTGGCGATCGAAATCCCAGCGCCATCGAGCCACTGCAGTCGTCCCCCCTCGACCTGCCAGGGCACCAGAGAAAGCAACTCCGGCCGAGCCAAACCGCGAATGCTCTCCAGCAGGGCATCCATGCCACCGGCCGCATGGACCGCCGCCACCGACACCGCGATGGCCCCCATCAAGGCCAGGACGAGCTGGAGCAGGTCCGTGACCACGACCGCCCAGAGTCCCCCCGCAGCGGTGTAGATCAAGACCAGTAGAGCCACGATGGCCAGCAGGGTGACCTTGGCCTGAGGAGTGGGCGCCAAGCCCAGGGCCTCGCTGACCTTGGCCATGGCCAAAAAGGCATAGCCCAGGCCGATGCAGTTAATCGGCAGGGCAAACAAAAACGCCTTGATGCCGCGTAACCAGGCGGCCGTTGCCCCGCCGTAACGCAGTTCCGTTAGGGCCGCGTCCGTCAGGACGCCGCTACGTCTCCACAGCGGAGCGAACACCACAGCCATGGCGACATGGGCCACGCCGAAGCTCCACCACTCCCAGTTACCGGCGAGACCGCGCACCCCCACCAGACCGGCCACATAGAGGGGCGTATCGATCGAGAAGGTCGTGGCCGCCATCGAGGCACCAGCCAACCAACCCTTGAGCTGACGACCCGCGACGAAGTAATCGGCCTCACTCCGATTCCGGCGGGCCAGCCAGAGGCCAACGAAGAGGCTCGCCACCAGGTAGCCGATGACGATGGCCCAGTCGATGCGGGTCATGGACGCCCTTCACTGCGGGCAGTCTCCCTCAGTTGACCGGGTACGGCTACGCGGGCTCGAGGCTTCCTTCGAGGCGGCGCCGCAGCTGACCACAGGCGGCATCGGCATCCAATCCGCGGCTAGCACGAACGCTGACGGCCACATGTCGATCCATCAAGGAGCGACGGAAGGCCTCCACGGCCTGGGGGGTGGGGCGCTGGAACTCTTCTTCCTGAATCGGGTTGTATGGGATCAAGTTGACATGGCTTTGGAAGCCGCGCAGCAGCTGGGCCAGGGCCGCCGCGTGGCGGGGTTGATCGTTCAAGCCCCCCAAGAGGATGTACTCAAAACTGACCCGGCGGCCGGTGATCTCCACGTAGCGGCGGCAGTCCTCCAGCAATGCCTCGATCGGGTAGGCATGGGCGGTGGGAATCAGCTCTTCTCGCAGCCGCTGATCCGGTGCGTGCAAGCTCACCGCCAGGGTGAACTGAGCGCGCCCCAGGCGCTCGAGGGCCAACTCAGCCAAGCGGGGCAGGGTGCGCGGAACGCCAACGGTGCTGACGGTGATCTGACGCTGGGCCATGCCCAGGTCAGTGCAGAGACAATCAATGGCAGCGAGGACCGACTCCACATTGAGAAGGGGTTCACCCATGCCCATGAACACCACATGGCTTGGACGCTGGTCCATCACCTCACGGACGCTCAGGACCTGATCCACGATTTCGTGGACCGCCAAGGAGCGCTGCAGGCCTCCTTTACCGGTGGCGCAAAAGCGGCAGGCCATGGGGCATCCCACCTGGCTGCTGACGCAAACGGTGAGGCGCCCCTCAGCGGGGATGCCGACGGTCTCAATGCTCAGGTGATCGTGGGTGCCCAGCAACAACTTGGTCGTGCCATCGCTGGCGACACTGCGATGGAGCTCCCGCGAACGGCCCATCCAATCGAAGGCACCAGAAGGGGGTTGCGCGGTTAGCTCCTCGCGAAACGCCTTAGGCAACACCGAGACCTGCTCAACGGAACGGGCTCCTTTGGCATAGAGCCAGTCGTGGAGTTGCCGGCCGCGAAAGGCCGCCTGGCCGTGCTGCTTGGCCCAGTGCTCCAAAGCAGAGAGGCCCATCCCCAGCAGGGGACGGGCCTCCTCAGGTGGCGTTCCTGACTGGGGCATCAACCCCAAATCAGGAGAGCGTGCCCAAGCTTGTACTCCACGACGAGCAGGGCAATAAAGCCGAGCATCGCGACACGACCGTTGAGTCGTTCGGTGTGGGTGTGGAAGCCGTAGCGCGGTAGACGGCGCTGGGGAACGAGCTTGGGTTGGATCATGACTCGTCGGCGAGCAGGCCCTCATTTTGGAGGCCTTGAACGGCCTCAGGGTCAGCGATCAGCTCCTCCTCAAGGCCCTCCTCTACCGTGGGGCGGGTGAAGGCTGCGGTGGTGCTAGCACTGGCCTCGATGCCATGGCGGCTGCGGGTGGCCTCGAGGTCCGCATCGGAGGGATCATCGAGCAGAGCACCGGCGTTAGCAGCAGAGGGAGCTGCCGGCATGTCAACGGTGTAATCGGGGCGCAGATTCTGCAGACGGCGGTAGTTCATCGCGTCCTCGTCGAGGATGTCCGGATGGGGACCGGCCTCGGCGCGCAGCTCCTCTTCGAAGCCGCTGAAACCGGTACCTGCAGGAATCAGGCGACCGATGATCACGTTCTCCTTGAGGCCGCGGAGCCAATCGCTCTTGCCCTCGATGGCAGCTTCAGTCAGCACGCGGGTGGTCTCCTGGAAGGAGGCCGCGGAGATGAAGCTGTCGGTGTTCAGGGAGGCCTTGGTGATACCCAGCAGCACCGGAGTGAACTCCGAAGGCGCACCACCGGTGATCGCCATGGCGCTGTTCACCTGCTCCACCTGACGGAGCTCGATCAACTCACCAGGTAGCAGGGTCGTGTCTCCAGCATCCTCAATGCGGACCTTGCTGGTCATCTGACGAACAATCACCTCGATGTGTTTGTCGTCAATGGTCACGCCCTGGGACTTGTAGACGTTCTGGACTTCCTGCACCAGGCGGAACTGCAGCTTGGAGATCGCCTCCATCGCCGCTTCCAAGGTTGGCTTGCGGCTGCGCAGGTCTTCGAAGAAGCACTCCAGCAGCTCGTGGGGGTTGATCGGACCGTCGGTCAGGAGCTCACCAGCGGTGACTTGCTGGCTGTCGCTGACCATCACATTCCTGCCGAGAAGGATGGGGTACTCGCTGATGGAGTCGTCGCCTTCGATCACCGTGACGGTGACAGAGTCGTCGTCGTCGCCCTGCTTGATCTCGACGGTGCCGGCCTTGCGGCAGAGCACAGCCGATTCACGGGGACGGCGGGCTTCCAGCAGCTCCTCAATACGAGGCAGACCCTGGACGATGTCACCGGTCTTCTGGCGCTCAAACACCAGCAGAGCCAAGGAGTCACCGCGCTGAACCAGTTCTCCATCGCGAACGTGCAGAACGGAATCGGGCGAGACCATGTAGGGGCGGCCCAGGCGGATGGTGACCTGGCTGCCGTCCACGCTCTCCACCTGACCGCAGCAGGGAGCAGGAACACCCTTAGCCAGTTGGTCGCCATCGACGAAGCGCTGACCCGGCTTGACCTCGGCCTTGGCAGAACCCAGGTCGATGATGCGGGTGTCGCTCGAGCGCTCGACAATCAAACGACGGACCGGCTCGCCTTCGATCACGGCGGGGACCTGAACCACACCGTCTTCCTTGCAGAGGATTTGGGTGGTGGCAACCACCTCACCAGCCTTCACGCTGTCGCCGTCATTGACGGAGAGCTCGGTGTGGGTGGAACCGTGGCTGGCATCAGAGAGGGTGTCGCGACGGACCAGCAGGCTCTCGAGAATGACCAGCTGGAGGCGCTCGATGGTCTTGGCGCGCTTATCCGGGACGGCCTCAACATCCACCGTCATTTGAGGGGTGGTGTCAAAGGTTTCGAGGATCAGCTGCGTGCGCAGCAGTTCAACGCCCTCGACGCTCTTGATGAGCTCGCCGTCCTTGAAGGCCAGACGCTGGGTGGCCTTGAGGCCCAGGCTGGGACCATTCTTCTGGGTGACGCTACCGAGATCGGGCAGGTGTGCTGCATCGGGAATGCGGTATTCCTCGACCGGACGCAGCAACAGGGCTCCACCCTCGGGGGTATCCACAGCCTCCACAAAGACCATGGCCTCGGCCTTCAGACCCTTGGCGATCTCCTCACCAGGGTTCACCATCTTGCCGTCGCTGTAGCGCGCAACGACCTTGGCGTCGGAGACGTTGTGCAGCTGACCCGAGCGAACGATGATCTCGCGAAGAATGTCGTTCTTCTGGGTGACGGAGACGATGCCCGCGGTCTGGCTGAAGATGTCCTTCACCACCTCGGTGCCGGCTTCAATCCACTGACCGTCTTCGATCATCAACAGGGAGATGTCCTTGTTGATTTCATGGGTCTCCTGCGGGATCCAGAGCAAGGTGCCGCCCTTGTTGACCTCGTAGCCGTTCTTGGCACTACGCGCCTTCTTGATGGCCAGGCCAGGGGCGAACTTCACGATGCCGCCGGTCTGGGTACGGAAGCGATCGTCCGCGAGTTCAGCGATCACCTCACCGTTGCCAATCTTGGTGCCGGGGTGGGTGTTCAGGCGATAGCGAATGTTGTCCTTGCCCTCGAGGTGCCAGAGCTCACCGGCGTGGGTGGATTCACCCAGCAGCTTGCAGTCCTTCAGGGTGAGGCTGGCGGTGACGATCTGAACCTCACGGGAGTCGCCAGCGCTCTCGCGCAGACGAACCGCACCGCCGTACTCACTGACCAGACGGCTTTCTGCCAGCACTTCGCCAGTGGTGACATTGGTGTTGCCCTCGATCACCGGCTGAGCATTGGGCGGCAGGTTGTAAACGTCGCCGCTGTACACCCACATCCGGCCGAGACGCTGAGCCTTGAAGGTGCTGTTGCCCTGGCGGTCGGTGACCTCCCTCGGCTGGATGGCGTCCTCGTAGCGAACCTGGCCAGCCAGGTCGCAGATCACGTCCTTGGTGGCCTTCTCCACGCTCTTCTTCACGGCAGCGCCGGAAGAGATCTGAGCCAGCATCGTGTCAGCAGCCACCTCGGCTGCATCGGCGACGAAGAGCAGGGAACCCGCGGTGATGGAGAGCTTCTGGGTCTTGCCGCTGCCGCTGGGCTTCAGGGTCAAGGTGAAGTCGGTCTCAGCGATCTGAGCCTCCACGCCGTGCGGGGTCCGGAACGGACGCACGCGGGCCTTGGCACCGAACTCAATGGTGCCGGCGATTTGAGAGCGGACCACACCCGTCTCAGCGGTGGACACACCACCGGTGTGGAAGGTCCGCATGGTGAGCTGGGTTCCAGGCTCACCGATGGACTGGGCAGCGACGATGCCAACAGCTTCACCGAGGTCCACCAGCTGGTTGTGGGCCAGGGCCCAGCCGTAGCACTTGCGGCAAACCGAACGGGCGGCTTCGCAGGTCAGCGGTGAACGAACCACCACGGTCTGCACAGCGGCTGCTTCGATCTGGGCGGTGATCACGGCGTCGATCTCGCCGTCGCGATCGACGATCACATTGCCTTCGCCATCGAGAACGGGCTCAGCGGCCAGGCGACCAACAAGCTTGGCGGCGTAACGGCCCTTTTCGTCAGCGTTAATGGGGATGCCACGGGTGGTACCGCAGTCGTCTTCGCGGACGATCACGTCCTGGGCAACGTCCACCAGGCGGCGGGTGAGGTAGCCGGAGTCAGCGGTCCGCAGTGCCGTATCCACCAGACCCTTACGGGCGCCATAGGAGGAGATGACGTACTCGGTAACCGTCAGGCCTTCGCGGAAGTTGGTTCGAATCGGAAGGTCGATGATTTCCCCTTGCGGGTTCGCCATCAGACCGCGCATGCCCACCAGCTGACGGACCTGGGACATGTTTCCCCGGGCCCCAGAGTTGGCCATCATCCAGACCGAATTCAGCGGGTCGTTCTCGTTGAAGTTCTTCTTGACTTCTTCAACCAGACGCTCGTTGGTTTCCGTCCAGGTATCGATCACCTTGGTGTGACGTTCCACCTCGGTGATCTCACCCAAGCGGTAGCGCTCTTCGGTGTCGGTGATCTGCTGTTCAGCTTCTTCCAGCAGACGGGCCTTTTCGCCTGGAATACGCAGGTCGTCCACGGAGATGGAGACGGCGGCCTGGGTCGCGTAGTGGAAACCGAGATCCTTGAGTTCGTCAGCCAAGGAGGCGGTGGCCGCGGTGCCGTGGTTCTTGTAGGCCCACGCCATCAAGTTCCGCAGTTGCTTCTTGTCGATCGTGCGGTTACGGAAGACCGGAGCCGCCTTGCTCAACGGAGCGTTTGCGGGAGCCGGAGCCGCGGCTTTTAACGACTTCTTGCTGGACTTCTTGCTGGTTTTTTTGGAGGGGGTGGCGGTCATGGCTGCGCGCGATGAAGGGGAGTTAGGGGTTGAAAACGTCCGGGATCTCAGGCGGCTGCCACCGCATCGATGATCGTGCTGTTCATCACCACACGTCCGACGGTGGTCAACAGATAACGGCTGATCACAGCACCGTCCTCGTCGAGACGATCACGACGGAAGCTCCACTGCTCAATCCGAGTCCCATCGCTAAGGGTCTCCTGCTGGAGGGGCTCCTTGGCTTCTCCTTCGGTATCGACTTCACCGTTGAAGCGGACCCAGACCCAGTCATGCATGGTCAGGTGCTTGTCTTCAAAAGCATTCAGCACATCACGCAGGCCAGCGAAGGTGCGGCTGCGGTCACCGAATTCAGGCTTGGTGAGCGAAGGCTGTTCAGCGGTGAGGTAATAAGAACCCAACACCATGTCCTGGGACGGCGTGATGATCGGGTCACCCGTTGCAGGGGAAAGAATGTTGTTGCTGGCCAGCATCAACATGCGGGCCTCGGTCTGCGCCTCGATCGCCAGGGGCACGTGAACGGCCATCTGGTCCCCGTCAAAGTCAGCGTTGAAGGCGGGACAGACCAGAGGGTGCAACTGGATGGCACGGCCATCCACCAGCTTCGGCTCGAAGGCCTGAATACCGAGACGGTGCAGGGTTGGTGCACGGTTCAGCATGATCGGGTGACCATCGATCACCTCCTGGAGCACCTGCATCACCTCATCGTCGGCACGCTGAATCAGCTTCTTCGCGGCCTTGATGTTGTTGACGATGTTCTGACGGATCAGACGGTGGATCACGAAGGGCTGGAACAGCTCGATCGCCATCTCTTTGGGCAGACCGCACTGATGCATCTTCAGCTTCGGACCCACCACGATCACGGAACGACCGGAGTAGTCAACGCGCTTACCCAGGAGGTTCTGACGGAAGCGGCCCTGCTTGCCCTCAATGATGTCGCTCAGTGATTTGAGCGGACGGTTGTTCGCACCCACCACGGTGCGTCCGCGGCGACCGTTATCGATCAGGGCATCCACAGCCTCCTGCAGCATCCGCTTCTCATTGCGGACGATGATTTCAGGGGCGAGGATCTCCTGCAGGCGAGCCAACCGGTTGTTCCGGTTGATCACACGGCGATAGAGGTCGTTGAGGTCGGATGTCGCAAAACGACCGCCATCGAGCTGCACCATTGGGCGCAGGTCCGGGGGGATAACCGGGATCACGTCCAGGACCATCCACTCAGGACGGGCACCGGTGGCGATGAAGTTGTCGATCACGCGCAGGCGCTTGATCAACTTGGCCCGCTTCTGGCCCTTGGAACCAGCGATCTCCTCGCGGAGCTGTTCGGCAACAACAGGGAGATCGAGATCCTCCAGGAGTTGCTTGAGCGCCTCAGCACCGATGCCAACGGTGGGCTCGTTCTCAATCTCCGAGTCTTCGGCGTAGATCTCGTCTTCAATCTCCAGCCACTCGTCTTCGGTGAGCAGCTGCTTGTAGGTCAGGTCCTTGTGGTCGCCCTGATCGAGCACCACGTAGCAGTTGAAATAAACAATCTGCTCAACATCCCGCAGGGGCATGTCCAGCAGGATGGCCACATAGCTGGGGATGCCCTTCAGGTACCAAACGTGTGAGACCGGAGCCGCGAGCTTGATGAAGCCCATCCGGTGACGACGCACCCGGCTTTCCGTGACCTCCACACCGCAGCGCTCGCAGACGATGCCGCGGTGGCGCACCCGCTTGTACTTACCGCAATGGCACTCCCAGTCTTTGGAGGGGCCAAAGATCTTCTCGCAAAAGAGCCCGTCCATTTCGGGCTTCAGGGTGCGGTAGTTGATGGTTTCGGGCTTGGTGACCTCGCCCACCACCTGACCGTTAGGCAGCGTGCGCTGCCCCCACTGCATGACCCGCTCGGGTGAGGCGAGCGTGATCTTGACGTAGTCGAAGTGGTTTTCGGTGCGGAGATTGCTGTTGGTCATGACCTAAGAGCGCGCGGAGATCTGAAGAAACGAAGGGATCTGACGGTCACCCAAACGGGTGGGCCGGATTGATCAGCAATCAGTCGTCGTCGTAATCCGCGACGCCGAGGGATTCGTAGGTGGGTCGGTTGGGGGTGCTGCGGCGAGGGTTCACGTCCTGCATCAGGTCGACTTCCTCGCCCGCATCGGTGTACACCGCGATGTCGAGACCCAGGGACTGGAGCTCGCGCATGAGCACCTTGAACGACTCCGGGGTGCCAGGACGGGGGATGGGCTTGCCCTTGACGATGGCATTGAGCGCCTCGTTACGGCCCTGCATGTCGTCGGACTTGACGGTGAGCAGTTCCTGCAGCGTGTAGGCGGCGCCATAGGCCTCGAGGGCCCAGACCTCCATCTCACCAAGACGCTGACCGCCCTGTTGAGCCTTACCGCCCAGGGGCTGCTGGGTGACCAGGGAGTAGGGACCGGTGGAGCGGGCGTGGATCTTGTCGTCCACCAGGTGAACCAGCTTGAGGATGTGGGCATAACCCACGGTCACGGGCTGGTCGAAGGCCTCGCCGGTCCGCCCGTCGATCAACTGGATCTTGCCGGGGTTGTCGGGGTTATAGACCCAGTCCTTTCCGGGCTGTGACTTGGCCGCCTCGAGATAAGCCTGGACGGTGTTCTTGGAGGTCTCAGGGCCATGCATTTCGTCGAAGGGCACCACCTTGACGCGGCAATCCAGGTGGGACGCAGCCCAACCCATCAAGCACTCGAACACCTGTCCAACGTTCATCCGGCTCGGCACACCCAGGGGGTTGAGCACGATGTCAATGGGGGTGCCATCGGGCAGGTAGGGCATGTCCTCCAGGGGAAGGATTCGGCTGATGATGCCCTTGTTGCCATGGCGGCCGGCCATCTTGTCGCCGACCTGGATCTTGCGGCGCTGGGCCACATAGACCCGGACCACCATGTTCGCGCCGGGCGGTAGCTCGTCGCCCTGCTCACGGGTATAGATCCGGACATCGACCACACGGCCCCGCTCAGTGCTGGGAACGCGGAGTGAGTTGTCGCGGACATCGCGGGCCTTCTCACCGAAGATCGCGCGCAGCAGCTTCTCTTCAGGGGGCTGATCGGACTCACCCTTGGGGGTCACCTTGCCCACCAGGATGTCGCCGCTTTCGACGTAGGCACCGATGCGGATGATGCCCATCTCGTCGAGGTTGCCCAGGCTCTCCTCGGCGACGTTGGGGATCTCACGGGTGATCTCCTCAGGTCCAAGCTTGGTCTGACGGGCTTCGATCTCGTACTTCTCGATGTGAACCGAGGTGTAGAGGTCGTCGCGCACCAGGCGCTCGGAGACGAGGATCGCGTCCTCGTAGTTGTAGCCCTCCCAGGGCATGTAAGCGATCAGAACGTTCTGACCCAGGGCGATTTCGCCACCCTCACAGGCAGAACCATTGGCCAGGACCTGACCAGCGATGACCTGATCGCCGAGCTTGACGATCGGGCGGTGGTTCAGGCAGGTGTCCTGGTTGGAGCGCTGGTACTTCTGCAGGTAGTGGGTGTGGTCGTTCCCCTCTTCGTCACGGATGACGATCGCGGTGGCATCCACAAAGGTCACCGTGCCATTGACGGTGGTGATGGGCACCATCCCCGAGTCGCGGGCGACCTGGGTCTCCAAACCGGTACCGACCAGAGGACGCTCAGGGCGCAGCAGAGGCACGGCCTGGCGCTGCATGTTCGAGCCCATCAGGGCCCGGTTGGCGTCGTCGTGCTCGAGGAAGGGGATCAGCGAGGTTGCAACGGAGATCACCTGAACCGGTGAGAGCTGCACGTAGTCGACCTGCTCGGGGGGCACGGTCTCGAAATCCTGGCGATAGCGCACGGGAACCAGATCGGCCTTGATCCGGCCGTCCGCATCGGTGGCGACGTCGCCAGGGGCAACGCGGCACTCGTCTTCGAGGTCAGCCGAGAGGTAGAGGGGGTCGCCCTGCTTCAGAACGATCCCGTCTTCGACCTTCCAGAAGGGGGTCTCGATGAAGCCGTACTCATTCACCCGGGCGTGGGTGGCCAGGGAGCCGATCAGACCTGCATTCGGACCTTCAGGGGTCTCAATCGGGCAGATCCGGCCGTAGTGGGAAGGGTGGATGTCACGCACAGCAAAGCCGGCGCGCTCACGGGTCAGACCGCCTGGGCCGAGGGCGCTGATGCGGCGCTTGTGGGTCAGCTCAGCAAGAGGGTTCGTCTGGTCCATGAACTGGCTCAGCTGGCTGGAGCCAAAGAACTCCTTGATCGCCGCCACCAGGGGCTTGGGGTTCACCAGTTGCGCAGGGGTCAGACTCTCGGTCTCACCAACGGTCATGCGCTCTTTGATGATCCGCTCGAGGCGGTTCAGACCGACGCGAACCTGGTTCTGCAGCAATTCGCCCACGGAGCGAACGCGGCGATTACCGAGGTGGTCAATGTCATCAAGGGTGGCGCCACCCACATCGAGCTCAAGGTTGATCAGATAGTCGATCGTGCTGAGCACGTCCTCAGGGGTGAGGGTGCGCGTCGCATCAGGGATGGTCAGGCGCAGCTTCTTATTGATCTTGTAGCGACCAACCCGGCCCAGGTCGTAGCGCTTGGGATCGAAGAAACGGCTGTGCAGCAGGGTTTGACCACCGCTCACCGAGGGGGGTTCACCCGGACGCAGCTTCTTGTAGAGCTCCAGCAGGGCCTGGTCTTCCGAGGCAATGCCTTCGTCGTTCGCCGCCTCGATGGACTTTTGGTAGTACTCGGGGTGCCGCAGCTTGTCGAGAACGTCGTTGTCGGACAGGCCGATGGCCCGCATCAACACGTGGGCGTTGATCTTGCGGGTTTTGTCGACACGAACGTGCAGCAGGTCGTTCTTGTCGGTTTCAAACTTCAGCCAGGCACCACGGTTGGGGATCAGGCTGGCGTTAAAGGTCTTGCGGCCGTTCTTGTCCTGCTCGTCCTTGAAATAGACGCCGGGGGAACGCACGATCTGGTTCACGATCACGCGCTCTGCACCGTTGATGATGAAGGTGCCGCGCTCGGTCATCAGGGGCAGTTCCCCGATGAAGACTTCCTGCTCCTTGATCTCGCCGGTCTCCTTGTTGACCAGGCGGCAGGTCACATACATCTGGGACGCGAAGGTCGCGTCACGGCGCTTGGCCTCTTCAACGTCGTGACGAGGGCGCTTCAGGCGGTACTCGCTACCGATGAAGTGCAGCTCAAGCTTGCCGGTGTAGTCGGTGATCGGGGAGAAGCTCTCCAGCTCCTCGATCAGGCCCTTCTCCAGAAACCATTTGAAGCTCGCGCGCTGCACCTCCACCAGATCGGGGAGGTAAGTGGCGGTCTTGGCGACCTGAATCGCGCTGCTCATGCGGTGAACCTGCAGGAACGGGTGAAACGGAACGGAGGGCCTGGACAGAAGTTTCAGAACCAGGCGGTGATCAAGACAGATCAGGGGATGTCAGCGCGACACCACCACACAGACGACAGAGCCAGCCGCTCCCGAAGGGGACGGCTGGCCAGCTGAGGCGCCTATTCAGATCGCTTGAACACCGCAGGAAACGACAACTCGCACCGGAAAGACAACGCACCACTGGTCATGGGCTAACTCACCAGATCCCTGGTAAGCGCTCTCGGGCTGCAACGAGCACGGATAAATCACGACTCGCTGCCAGGCCAATGAAACATCATACATTGTGAAGAGCAGGGCCAAACAGCGCACATGCGTTGGAGGTGCTCTGTAAGGCGACGGCCTGCAGAGAGTCCTGGCGCAGCTCTGCAACCCGCTGAGCCACGGCCATGACATAGGACGGTTCGTTGCGCTTTCCACGTCGCGGCACCGGGGCCAAGAACGGGCAGTCGGTCTCCACCAGGAAGCGCTCAGCCGGAACCGCCTGGGCACAAGCGTGGGTGTCGGTGGCCTTCGGGAAGGTCACGTTTCCGCTGAAGCTGATGTAGAGGCCAAGCTCAAGAAAGCCCTGCATCTCCTCAGGGGTCCCGCTCCAGCAGTGCATCACGCCTTTGGGACAGGCGCCTCGATCCGCACGATCGCGCAACTCGCGCAGCATCGGCTCGGCGGCATCACGGCAGTGAATGATCACCGGAAGATCCAGCTCCACGGCAAGATCGAGCTGGGGCCGCAGCATCGCCAGCTGCTGCTCGAGATTTTTGTCGCGGAAGAGATCCAGGCCGAGCTCTCCGATCGCCACAACCCTGGGGTCGGCCTGCGCCGCCTCGCGCAGCACCTGTTGCGTATCCGGGGCCCAATGTTCCGGGTCCAGGGGATGGACCCCGACGGAGTAGCGGAGCTCAGGGAATCGATCCGCTAGCGCTCGAATCGCCGGAATTTCAGAGGGCTCCACACACGCGTGAAGGAGGCGACCCACACCGGCATCCCGCCAGCGTTGGGCAACCTCCTCCAAGTCCTCGTCAAAATTTCGAAAGACGATGTGGCAGTGGCTATCAATCAAAGGAGCCGAAAGGCTCTCGAGAGCAACGGCAGCTGCCATGGATCCAAGGGTCACCTTGGATCCAACCTAAAAAATCAGGCCTTCGCTGCGGGCTCGATCGCGCTCTTGACAGCAGCGCTCAAACGAGATTTCTGATGGGCACCGTTATTGCGGTGCAGCACGCCGACCTTGACGGCCTTATCAATTTTGCTGAAAGCAGCGCTGAGGCTCGACTGGACGGCCTGCTTGGCGGCGTCGCCAGGCTCCTGGGTGTAAGCCGTGCAAGCAGTGAAGCAACGCTTCATCAGGGTGCGGACCGCAGACTTGTAGGTGCGGTTGTGCAGACGATTGCGCTCAGCAATCTCAATGCGTTTCTTCGACGACTTGTTATTGGCCACAGACGGTAAGGCGCTGATTCGGCAGTAGGCAAGCTTACCCCCTGGCTGGCAACCACTCTCCAGGAGCTGAGCAACTAGCTTGAAGAGTCACCGCAGCACAACGGTTTCGTGACCGCCAGCTCCCCTCCAAGCCGTGCCGAGTCCATCGCGCAGCTGCAGATTGAGCTGCTCCGGGATGCCGAGCAAGCCGGTCAACGGCTTGAGGCCATTGCCGAGCGCACCGGAAGTGGTCAAAGCCGCGACGTTGCTCAACGGGTCGAGTCGATCCTCGAGCAGGTCCAGCACCAGGGCGATGCCGCCCTCTTTGAGCTGACGGAGCGATTCGACGGGGTGCGCCCTGACCCCCTGCGCGTGCCCCAAGAGGAGATCAAGGCGGCATGGGCCGCCACACCCTCGGAGTTGCAGGAGGCCCTGGGCCTGGCCCACCGCCGGATCCTGGATTTTCACCAACGCCAACTCCCCAACGATCTGGCCATCACCGGTCAGCACGGTGAACGCCTGGGCCGCCGCTGGCGGCCGGTGGAGCGGGCCGGTCTGTATGTCCCCGGTGGCCGCGCCAGCTACCCGAGCACTGTTCTGATGAACGCCGTGCCCGCCAAGGTCGCTGGGGTCCAGCGGGTGGTCATGGTCACCCCTCCCGGTCCAGACGGCCGGATCAACACCACCGTCTTGGCCGCAGCCCATCTGGCTGGCATCGATGAGATCTACCGGGTCGGAGGTGCCCAAGCCGTCGGAGCCCTGGCCTATGGCACCGAATCCATCCCCAGGGTCGACGTCATCAGCGGTCCGGGCAATCTCTACGTGACCTTGGCCAAGAAAGCGGTCTATGGCCGGGTGGCCATCGATTCACTCGCCGGCCCCAGCGAAGTGCTGGTCATTGCTGACGGGAGCGCCAACCCCGACCATGTCGCGGCCGATCTGCTGGCCCAGGCGGAGCATGACCCCCTGGCGGCAGCCATCTTGCTGACCACCAGCGAGGACCTGGCGCAAGCCATCCCCGGAGCCATCGAGAAGCAACTAGAGGGGCACCCCCGCGCCACCATCACCCGCCAGGCCCTGAACGACTGGGGCTTGATCGTGGTCTGCTCGAACCTGGACGAGGCAGCCCAACTCAGCGATCGCTTCGCTCCAGAACACCTGGAACTGCAGGTGGAGCACCCTGAGCCCCTGGCCGACCAAATCCAACAGGCCGGGGCCATCTTCATGGGGGCCTGGACTCCGGAAGCCGTTGGCGATTACCTGGCCGGCCCAAACCACACCCTGCCCACCGCGGGGACGGCCCGGTTTGCTGGAGCCCTGTGTGTGGAGACCTTCATGCGCCACACCAGCTTGATTCAGTTCAACCGGCAAGCCTTGGAAGCCACTGGCACTGCCGTTGGCATCCTGGCCGACAGTGAAGGACTCCACAGCCACGCGGAGTCCGTCCGCCGCCGGCTGACCTAACGCCTAAACCAGCGAGCGCGTGTCAGCGCTTGACCAGGTCCCGAACGCCAGCGACGCCATCGGTGATTTCACCGACCAGCACCTGGTCAGTGATGTTCACGAACAGGCCGTTCTCCAGGACACCGGGGAGGTTGTTGATCTCCTTCTCCAAGCTGACGGGATCGCCGATGCCGCCGCTGAACTTGACATCCAGCACCAGGTTGCCCTGATCGGTCACCACCGGGCCGGCCTTCTTGAGCGCCATGCGGAGCTGGGCATCACCACCCATCTCTTTAAGTTGCCCCTGAACCTGACGCCAGGCACCGGGCATCACTTCGACAGGAAGCAGGAAGCCCAGGTTGAGCGTGTCCACGAGCTTTGTGGAATCCACCACCACCACGAAGCGCTTGGCGCGGACCGCCACCAGCTTTTCCTGAACATGGCAGGCGCCACCGCCCTTGATCAGCTGGAAGGAGGGATCCACCTCATCGGCACCATCGATGGCCAGATCGATTCGATCCACCGCATTCAGGCTCTGCAGCGGAATACCCAGCTCGGCCGCCAGTACCTCTCCTTGAAAGGAGGTCGTGACCCCAACAATGTCCTGCAGTTCGCCGCTTTTGAGCTTGGCGCCGAGGGCCTGAATCATCAGGGCCGCGGTTGAACCTGACCCCAGGCCCACCACCATGCCGCTCTGGATCTGCTCGGTGGCAGCCGCAGCGACCGCCTGTTTCATTTGATCCTGCAGATCCGCCATCACGCCGTTTTCACTGACCGGCGACCGTAGCTCAGGCCTCACGAATGCGGCATCGCCTCAGGACGGATCGAGAGATCCATCTGTTCCTCACCGCGCAACACCTGGATCGCCAGGACATCTCCAATCTTGGAGGCCTCCACCAAGCGAAGCAGCCCCCCGGGGTCCCGGACCTGTTGATCCGCCGCCTGCACCACCAGGTCTCCGCGGCGTAGGCCCGCACGCTCGGCAGGACTACCTGGAATCACCCGTTGCACCAGCGCCCCATCCCGCTCGGGAAGCTGCAGTAGAGCATTGGGGTCAGCGTTGTTGTCGCGGGCCAACCGTGGATTCAGGGGAACCAGCTGCAGGCCCAGATAGGGATGCAGCACGGAATCCCCTTGGCTCAATTGGGCCGCAACCCCTTTGGCCAAGTTGATCGGGATCGCAAAGCCCAGTCCGGCCCCAGGGCCCGAACGCACCAGGGTGTTGATGCCGATGACCTCGCCGCTGGCATTGATCAGTGGGCCACCGGAATTGCCCGGGTTGATCGCCGCATCGGTCTGAATCAACTCCAGACGCTTATCCGAAAAACCCAGGCTGGTGATGTTGCGGTGCAGGCTGCTGACAATGCCCAGGGTGACGGTGCGCTCAAGGCCGTAAGGCGTGCCCAGAGCGATCGCCCAATCCCCCACCTCCAGTGCACCGGAGTCCCCTAGAGGGGCGGACTTCAAGCCCGGGGTCTTGGCGATCCGGACCACTGCCAGATCGGTCACGGGGTCAATGCCCAAGACCGAGCCCTCCAGTTCTTCACCACTGGCCAGGGTCACCTCAACCCGTTCGGCACCATCGACAACGTGGGCATTGGTCAGGACCATGCCCTGGCCATCGATCACGATCCCAGAGCCCTGACCGCGTTCGCGGCTGTTGGGGATCTGATCGCCAAACATCTCCCGCAGCAACGGATCACTGAAAGAGGGATCCAGGCCGATTCGAGGAACGGTTCTCTCGGTATCGATCCGCACGACCGCAGGACCCACACGCTTCACAGCAGCCGAGACAAAGCTGCGATTGGAGGCGCCCCCGAAATCCGCCCAGGCCGGATCCGCCGGGAGCCACGCCGAACACACGAGCGCCAGGGCCAGCAGAAAGCGCACCACGATCCGCGACACCCCCAAAGTCCGCCAAGGCTAGGCAGATTCCAAAGGAGACCAGCGCAGCAGGGTCGAGACCACCTCTGCGGAATCCTGCAGGGTGAGCCACCGGCCCCCTGGCCAATCCGAATGCCCTAAGGGGCAGGGCTGCACAGCCGCAAACGGCGCCAGCGACGAAGGACACGCCCAAAGGGGAATCGGAGGGCCGCCACCGGCGCGAGGCAGTTCCCCCTGCCAATGCTGATGGACATGGCCAAACAGAACGGCCTTGAGCACCGGGGCCTGCTGGAGGCACTGCAAAAGGGGCCCCGAATCCTGCAGCGCGATCGGGTCCAGTCCAGGGTCCCCGATTGGCACCGGGGGATGGTGAAGGGCCAGAACCACGGGCTGACGAGCAGCCGCCAGCTGGCGCTCCAGCCAGGCCAGCTGCCGAGGATCGAGGGAACCCGCAACACAACCACTGCGGTGGGTCGAGAGCAAGAGCAGGGTCCAGCCACCGCAGTTCAGGGCCGCCGGGGCGATCACCGCCCGCCGTCCCAAGGCCGCGCGAAGCAAGGCCAGATGGTCATGGTTACCCGGGGTCAAGGCCAAGGGCACCTGCTGAAGCGCCTCAAACTGATCCAAAGCGTCCAGCAGACGCCGATAGCCACCCCAACTCTCGTCCTGGCAGAGGTCTCCGGTGATCAAGAGCAGATCCGGTCGCCGATCGATCTGAACCAGGGCCTGCCTGAGGCCATGGACCAAGGAAGTCATGGAGGGGCGACCGCGGCAATAACCACCTGGGTCTGCCAACAGATGGGGATCGCTGAACTGCAGGAGGCCTGGCACACCAATCGACCGGGACTTGCGCCCTAAGTTGCCCCTTCTTTCACGAGCTGGCATGGCCGCTATTCCCTCGGGCACCCGTCAACGCTGCGCGCTTTGCCAAGTGGAGATCCAGGGCCTCGTGGGTGGAGTCGAGCAGGTGCACTTCAGCCAAGGCCAGCCCTCCACCCGCTCCAAGCTCTACGCACGGGTTTGCCAGTTCCTGCGCACCGATGAACAGAAAGCGCAGTGCCTGAATCAGGACCCCAGCTTGAGGGGAGAGACCCAGCCTGGCGATTCCTACATGGAACCCCCGGCCGCAGATCTCAGCGGCATGGGGGCCTGACGCTCCGACGGCGATCGCGTAGGGTTTGCTTGTGCCCGGCGGGCACCTCTGACTGAGCAGTGACGTCTCCTTGGGAGCCACTGACCAGCCAGACAGCAGATCACTGCAGGTGCCGGACGGGTTGCCCGTTCCCCTGTTCACTGTCCAGGCTTTGCCGCATCCCCTGCTCCTCGACCTCCAAAACCTGGCTAGCCAGGTGGCGGAAGCTGCTGGATTCCAGGTCTGCGGCCTTGAACTGCTGACCCACCGGATCCCAATGACGCTGCTGGTTCAGCTGCGTCTAGCCGATGGCGGAGACGTCAGCCTGGACAACTGCGCCAGCTTCAGCGGAGTGCTGGGCGACGCCATTGAGAACAGTGGTCTGCTCGAGGACGCTTATGTCCTGGAAATCAGCAGTCCGGGTGTCAGCGAGGAGCTGAACGACGATCGCGACTTCCGCAGCTTCCGCGGCTTCCCGGTCTCGATCCGCTACCGCGACGCCAAATCGGGGGGCGAAAGCGAGCGTGAGGGCCTCCTGCTCGAACGCGATGGGGAGAACGTTCTCCTCAATGTCCGCGGACGCACCGTTCGAATCCCGCGCCCTGACGTGATCAGCGTGAAGCTGGTCACACCCAAAGAGGCCTAACCCCCTCCTTCCCCCTCTCCATTCCGCACCCAACCACCTGCCATGGCACTGGTCCTGCTCCCCGGTCTCTCCAACCTGATCGAGGACATCAGCGAAGAGAAGAAGCTGCCCCCTGCGGTGGTGGAAGCAGCCCTGCGTGAAGCCCTACTCAAGGGCTATGAGCGTTACCGGCGCACCCTTTATCTAGGGATCAGTGAAGACCCCTTCGAAGAGGACTACTTCTCTAACTTTGATGTCGCCCTGGACCTCGATGAAGAGGGTTATCGGGTGCTGGCCTCGAAGATCATCGTGGAAGAGGTCGAGAGCGAAGACCACCAAATCGCCCTGGCAGAGGTGATGCAGGTGGCCGAAGACGCCCAGGCCGGTGACACGGTGGTGCTGGATGTCACCCCCGAGAAAGAAGACTTCGGTCGGATGGCCGCTGCCACCACCAAACAAGTTCTGGCCCAGAAGCTGCGCGATCAGCAGCGCCGGATGATCCAGGAGGAATTCGCCGACCTCGAAGATCCCGTTCTGACTGCTCGCGTGATCCGCTTCGAGCGACAGAGCGTGATCATGGCCGTGAGCAGCGGCCTGGGTCGCCCCGAAGTGGAGGCCGAACTGCCCCGCCGCGATCAACTGCCGAACGACAACTACCGAGCCAACGCCACCTTCAAGGTCTTCCTCAAGGAAGTCAGCGAAATCCCCCGCCGGGGTCCCCAGCTCTTTGTCAGCCGAGCCAACGCCGGCCTTGTGGTTTATCTCTTCGAGAACGAGGTTCCCGAGATCCAGGAAGGCTCCGTCCGCATCGTCGCAGTCGCCCGAGAGGCCAACCCCCCGTCCCGCTCGGTGGGTCCCCGGACGAAAGTGGCCGTCGACAGCGTTGAGCGTGAGGTCGATCCCGTGGGCGCTTGCATCGGTGCCCGTGGTTCCCGCATCCAGCAGGTCGTCAACGAACTGCGCGGCGAAAAAATCGACGTGATCCGCTGGTCCCATGACCCCGGCCAGTACATCGCCAACTCCCTCAGCCCCGCCCGCGTTGAAGCGGTGCGCCTGGTGGATCCGGAAGGACAGCACGCCCACGTCCTGGTCCCCCCCGATCAGCTCAGCCTGGCCATCGGCCGTGAGGGTCAGAACGTGCGCCTCGCTGCTCGCCTGACCGGCTGGAAAATCGATATCAAGAACAGCACCGAGTACGACCAGACATCTGAGGACGAAAAGGTCTCAGAGCTGATCGCCATGCGCCAAGAAGAGGAGGCACTTCAGGCCGAAGCCGAAGCCCGGATGGAGGCTGAACACGCCCTCCGTGCCGAGGAGGATGCCCGTCTCCGGGAGCTCTATCCGCTGCCCGAAGACGAAGAGGAGTACGGCGACCAGGCCAACTATGACGAAGCTGCATACGAGCAGGAGCCCGTGGCAGAGGCCGTTGCAGAGGTCGCCGAAGAGGTTGTCGAAGAGGCAGCCGAAGAGGTCACCGAGGACGTCAGCGACGAGGAAGGAGCCCGGTGAAACAACAGTCCGTCCTCAGGCGTTGTGTGACCTGCCGAGCACTGCTGGATCGCCAGCAACTGCTGCGGGTCATCCGCCTTGCCGAGGGCGGCATGGCTCTTGACCAGGGAATGGGCCGATCGGCCTACCTCTGCCCGACTGAGAGCTGTTTTGAGGAAGCCAAGCGCCGCAAACGTCTGCAGAAGGCACTCCGGTGCCAAGTGTCAGATTCCATCTACTCGGCCTTGGAGCAGCGCCTGAATGCCACCTCTTAATCAGGCGCTGAGGCAAGATAAATAGTGGCCTCACTGTGGGTGATGGCCCGGTGGCACGTGTTGCCCCCGACCACTTGGAGCACTGAATGACCAGCAGCGGCAAAGTCAGGATTTACGAGCTGTCCAAGGACTTGGGCCTTGAGAACAAGGATGTGCTCGATGCCGCCGAGAAACTGTCGATCGCAGCGAAGAGCCACAGCAGCTCCATCAGCGATGACGACGCAGCGCAGATTCGCAGCCTGATCAAAGGTGGCGGAAACGGCAGCAAGGCTTCTCCGGCAGCGGCCGAACCCAAAAAAGCCATCCTTTCGGTGAAGAAAGCTGCCCCTGCCGCACCGGCAGCGCCCGCGAAACCCGCGGCGACCAAACCGGCTGCGACAAGCCCTGCTCCGGCTAAGCCTCCGGCTGCGTCCCCTGCTCCTCGGCCCCAGCCTCAGGCCGCCAAGCCTGCTGCTCCAGCTCGCCCAGCTTCACCCACAGCTCCCCCCAGCCGGCCCACTGCAGCACCTGCTCCTGCTGCGAAGCCTGCGGCTGCCAAGCCTGTGGCTCAGCCAGCCGCGAAACCCGCGGCCAGTGCGCCTCCCAGCCGTCCAGCCGCCCCTTCAGCGCCTCCAGCCCGGCCCACCGCGGCAAAGCCTGTGGTCAAGCCGGCTGCTGGTGCCCCCCCCAGCCGTCCCGGCGCTCCCGCCCCGAGCCGTCCTGCTCCGGCCATCGTCTCCAAAACCCCCGCAGGCGCTCCGCCGGCTCGGAAGCCAGCCCCTCCTGTATCCCGGCCTGCTGCCGGCAGCCCACAGCGCCCTGGCGCTCCCGCCCGCCCTGCAGGCGGAGGGGCTGGTCGCCCCCAACTGGTCAGCCGTCCTCAAGGCGGTCAAGGCGGTGCGCGTCCTTCCACACCGTCCGGTCGTCCGGCCCTGAGCCAGCGTCCAGGGATGCCCACTCGCCCTGGTGCGCCTGCGCCAACGCGGGTGGGCCAAGGCAGCAAGCCCGTGAAACCAGCCCGCCCTCAGGTGGAACTGGTGGGCAAGCCCATCCGTCGCGATGTGGGCAGTCCTGGCGGCGGAAATCGCCCCGCACCCCCGACCCGTCCTGGCATGCCCGGGATGCGGAAGCCAGTGGCCCCAGGCGAGCTCATGCAGCTCCAGAAGCCCGGAGCACGGCCCAGTGCACCGCCACCACGGCGCCCTGGTGCTCCCGGCGCTCCTGCGGGTGCCCCGGGTGGCACGACCGGTGATGCAGCTCGGCCCTCAGCGACTCCTCCTTCGGCACCCCGGCGCCCCAACTTCCGCGCTCCCCAACCCCCGGGAGGTGCCCGTCCCCGCCGCCCCGATTGGGACGACAGCGCCCGTCTGGATGCACTGCGCAGCCGCTCGCCCCAGAAGCAGCGCCAGCGGGTTCACATCATTGGCGAGAACGACGACTCCCTGGCCGCACAAACCGGCGGATACGCCGGTGACACGGACGCAGTGGTGCTGCAGGCCTCCCTCGCACGCCCTGCGAAACCCCGCAGCGCCAGCGCGGGGCAACCCAAGCCGACCGTCGTGGCCCGCAAACGCCGCAAGGAAACGGCACGTCAGCGTCAGCGCCGCCGTGCGATGGAGCTGCGGGCAGCACGGGAAGCCAAGCAACAGCGGCCCGAAATGCTGGTGGTGCCGGAGGGCAACCTCACGGTGCAGGAGCTGGCCGACAAGCTCGGCGTCGAGAGCTCCGAGATCATCAAGAGCCTCTTCTTCAAGGGCATCATCGCCACGGTGACCCAGACCCTCGATCTTTCAGCGATCGAGACGGTGTCCAAGGAATTCGGTGTCCCCGTTCTCGAGGACGACGTCGAAGAAGCGGCCGCCAAGACGGTCGAGATGATCGAAGAGAGCGACCTGGCTCACCTGATCCGTCGCCCACCTGTGGTCACGGTCATGGGCCACGTGGACCACGGCAAAACCAGCCTGCTGGACTCGATTCGCAAAACCCGTGTCACCGCCGGTGAAGCCGGTGGCATCACCCAGCACATCGGTGCCTACCAAGTCGAAGTTCCCCACGCTGGGGAGCAGCGGAAGATCACCTTCCTCGACACCCCGGGCCACGAGGCCTTCACGGCCATGCGTGCACGCGGCACGAAGGTCACCGACGTCGCCGTGCTGGTGGTCGCCGCCGATGACGGCGTGCGTCCCCAAACCCTGGAAGCCATCAGCCACGCCCGCGCCGCCAAGGTGCCGATCGTGGTGGCGATCAACAAGATCGACAAAGAAGGCTCCTCCCCGGATCGCGTCAAACAGGAACTCTCCTCCCACGAACTGGTGGCTGAGGATTGGGGCGGCAACACCGTGATGGTGCCGGTGAGCGCCATCAAGGGCGAGAACATCGACAAGCTGCTGGAGATGATCCTGCTGGTCACCGAGGTGGAGGACCTTCAGGCCAACCCTGATCGCATGGCTCGGGGCACCGTCATCGAGGCACACCTCGACAAGGCGAAGGGCCCTGTGGCCACCCTGCTGATCCAGAACGGCACCCTGCGCACCGGCGACGTGCTGGCCGCGGGCCCGATCCTGGGCAAAGTCCGCGCCATGGTTGACGACAACGGCAAGCGTGT
The DNA here is from genome assembly GCF_047716805.1 of Synechococcus sp. W4D4. Lineage (NCBI taxonomy): Bacteria > Bacillati > Cyanobacteriota > Cyanophyceae > Synechococcales > Synechococcaceae > Synechococcus > Synechococcus sp. W4D4. The sequence goes on from NZ_CP180404.1 coordinate 1,613,665, forward strand.
CAAAGAAGCCGGCCCCTCCTATGCCGTTGAAGCCCTGGGCTTCAGCGAAGTGCCGACGGCTGGTGACGAATTTGAGGTCTACACCGACGAAAAGACAGCCCGTGCTGTGGTCGGCGATCGCGCCACCGAAGCCCGCGCCACCCGCCTGGCCCAACAAATGGCCTCCCGCCGGGTGTCCCTGGCCTCCATGTCTGGCCAGGCCAGCGAAGGGGAACTCAAGGAACTCAACCTCATCCTCAAGGCCGACGTCCAAGGTTCCGTCGAGGCGATCCTCGGTTCCTTGGAGCAACTGCCCCAAGAAGAGGTCCAGGTCCGCGTTCTGCTCTCCGCACCGGGTGAAGTCACCGAAACCGACGTCGACCTGGCAGCGGCCTCCGGCGCCGTGATCGTCGGCTTCAACACCTCGATGGCCCCCGGCGCAAAGCGTGCCGCTGACGCCACCGGCGTAGACGTGCGTGATTACGAGGTCATCTACAAGCTGCTCGAGGACATTCAGATGGCCATGGAAGGCCTTCTGGAGCCCGAGCTGGTGGAAGAGTCCCTGGGCGAAGCCGAGGTTCGCGCGATCTTCACCATCGGCAAGAGCGCCGTGGCGGGCTGCTACGTCACCAACGGCAAACTGCAGCGCAACTGCAAGGTGCGGGTCTGGCGCGGCAAGGAAAAGATGTTCGAGGGAGACCTCGACTCGCTGCGCCGTGCCAAGGACGATGTCAAGGAAGTCGCCACCGGCTTCGAATGCGGCATCGGCTGTGATCGTTTTGCCAACTGGCAGGAAGGCGATCGGGTGGAAGCCTTCAAACTGGTCACACAGCGACGCACCCTCAGCAACTAATCGTGAATCCGGCAAGACGCGAACCCCTCCTGTGGCTCCAGCTACTCGGGCTCGCGGCCTTGCCGCTCGAGATTCTGTTGCTGTTCCTGCTGTTTGCAGGAGCTGACCCCGGGCCTTTCCCAGGATTTGAACGCCTACTGACCTGGGCGATCGGTGCTCTGGGCAGTGCCGTTTTGTTCTGGCGACTGCCGCCTGACCTCTGGTCCTTGCTGATCCTGAAGGTGCCCCTTCGCGGTCGACGTCCGGAGCAGTTTCGTCTCAGTGCACTGCAGACCGCACTGCCTCTGAAGGTTGTCATTGCCCTGGGTGCTGCACTGCTACTGCCCTTGACCTGGTGGGCCGACAGCCATGCCGGGATGGCCTGGGCCTGGTCTCCCCTCTCGAGCAGTCCGAGGTTGGTGGTGCTCTTGCTCTGCATCCCCGTTTTGGCATTGATCCAGTGGCAATGGGCCCAGGTGATCCAAGCGATCTGGATGTTGAGCAGGCCCGCCGGCCTGGTGGATCAAACCCTGCCCCTGACCCAAGTCCAGGCTGCCGAGCAACGCCTCAACGCTGGGCTTCCGCTCTTGCTTCTCCCCCCGCTGGCCTTTGCGGAACCCGCGGCTCCTGTGGCTCAAGCACCGAAGGCCGAACCGCAAGACCAACAAGAGCAACCCGAAGCTGTTGCCCCTGAAGCCGATCAGACCGACTCCCCTGCCGAGACGGTGGCCGTCCCCGCAGAATCCCCAGAACCGGCTGCAGAGCTTTTGCAGACTGACCCAGAGGCCGTTGAGAAAGAGGGCGCCCACGAGTCAAGCGCCGAAGCCGTCGTCTCAGCCGACGTCGAGGTTCCCCAAGAGGAAGCCGAAGACTCAGACACAGAACTAGAAGCCGACGCAAAGCCCGAGGCGGAAGAGGTCGGTCCCGAAGCACCCCAGGACGACCAGGATGCTGAGGAAGCCCCGGCCAAAGACGACAGCGAAGAGGCGTCAGTCGTCGATGCTGGGGGAGCGGTCGCGCCAGAGGAGAAGCCCGAAGAGGGCTAGGGCCGAAACCTGAATCAACAGATCAGAGGTAGAAACCACATCTCCGCCAGCAGAGCGCATCGCCATCGTGGCCAGGCCCACCGCCGCCGAGGCCGTGAAAGCCAACCAGAGCCCACGCCGTAAGCCACGCCACGGGGTCCGTGCCTCCTGAAGCAGGCGAGCCTTCAGGGCCGGATCCAAGGGGGGACGGGATTCAGGGGGCATCCGCGCAGCTCAGGCATCGAAGCCTGAATGCTAATTTCACTGGGCTGCCGGTGTAGCTCAGTGGTAGAGCAACTGATTCGTAATCAGTAGGTCGTCGGTTCAAGTCCGATCTCCGGCTTTTCAAGCCTTGGCGCTCTCAAACGAGATAGGACCAAGCAGTCACAGCAAGACATCTGCGCTGATGGCTCTTCTCGCTGCATCACCGCAGCCCTGGGGGCTAGCGATACTCAGCTAGTGCAGCTGCTGGATGTTCAGAGGGCGAAAGTTCACTGAGCATTTGAAAGTCATCAAAGTCAAAACCAGGGGCAACTGCACACACCATCAAGCTCCAACGTCCCAAGCCCCGTGCCGCCTGCCAAACGCCGGCGGGCACCACGACGGTTTGCGCTGACCCCGGCAGAAGACGCCATTCCTGCAGGCCTTCCGGGGCAGGTCCCACCATCAGCAGCGCCAAGGGATCGCCAGCCAGGCAGCACCAACTCTCATCGGCGTGGTTCACCCGATGCCAGCGACTGATCTCCCCTGGCCCCAGCAGAAACAGGATCTGGGTGAAGGCATCACGCTGAGCGCCATCAGCGCGGCGCACCTTCAGGCCGCTGCGGAAGGTCTCGCGATACCAACCACCCTCCGGGTGGGGTTGCAGATCGAGGGCTGCAACGATCTCAGCAACGCTGTGGCGTTCAAGATCCCACTGAGCGAGGTTGTCCTGCGTCATGCCAAAAGCCAAAGCGCGATCCCCTCGCCATGCTTGAGCCAACGGCACGGAGGTGTGATCGATCGCAGCACGATGCAACGTCTCGTCGATGCGGCCCGAGCCGAGGCGGAGCGGGGCTGGAGTGAAGGGGGCATTCCGATCGGTGCTGTCCTGGCCCAAGAGGATGGAACGATCGTGGCCCGCGGGCACAACCAACGGGTCCAAAACGGTGATCCCACCAGCCACGGCGAAACCCAGTGCATCCGCAACGCCGGCCGTCGCCGGGATTGGCGTGAGCTGACCTTGGTCACGACCCTCTCACCCTGTCCGATGTGCGCTGGGACCGCCGTTCTGCTGGGCTTTCGGCGGGTCGTCATCGGCGAACGCACCACCTTTCAAGGGGCTGAGTCCTGGCTCGAGCAGGCCGGCATCGAGGTGAGCTGCCTCGATGATCCAGGCTGCGAGCAGTTGATGCGAACCATGCAGGAGCAGAAGCCTGAGCTCTGGGCCGAAGACATCGGCTGCTGACCGGCCATGAACATCGTCCTGCTGAGACCTGAGGACTGGATTGACGAGCATCGGGTGCGGCTGAAGGACCAGCGGGCCACCCACATCCGCAAGGTGCTTCGCGCCAGTGCAGGGGACACCCTTCGAGTGGGCCGCCTTGGAGGTTCCTGCGGCCAGGGACTGATCGAATCCCTCGATGCCCATGGCGTGGTGCTCAGCACGGTCCTCTCCGAACCACCTCCCCAGCGCCACGCTTTCGATCTGGTGCTGGCCCTGCCCAGGCCGAAGATGCTGCGCCGCATCCTGCGCCAATGCGCGGAGTTCGGGATCAGCCACCTGCACCTGATCCACAGCGCGCGGGTCGAGAAGAGCTACTGGCAGAGCCCCCTGCTCCAGGCCAGCAAGGTGGAGGACGCGCTGCTCGCCGGCATGGAGCGCTCCCGTGACACCATCGCCCCACAGGTTCACCTGCACCCACGCTTCAGGCCCTTCATCGAAGACGAGCTGCCTGGACTGACTGGAGAACGGCCCTGCCTGATCACCGACATGGGCGCCCAGGAGCCCCTCGGGCAGTACGCCGGCACACCAGCACTGGTCATGATCGGGCCGGAAGGAGGCTTTGTTCCCTTCGAGCTGGAGCTCGCCCAAGCCAACGGTGCCCGCCCCGTCCATCTGGGGGAGCGGACCTTGAGTGTGGACACGGCCCTCACCGCGACCCTGGCCCAGGGTTCAGCTGTGCTTGCTCTCCGCCCTGGCTAGGGCCTCAGCGGGATCCCCCTTGAGATCAGCCTCCAGGAAAGCCGGCGTCTCCGGCAGAGCCAGATGCACGTGGTTGTCCATGTGCAGTTGCACCATTAGGTCCTTGGCCTCTAGATCGAGGATGTGACCGCCGTGTTGGTGGTCATCGCTCAGGAGATGGAGGTGATAGCCGGGCACATTGATCGTGCGGGCATAGCTGGGGGTCCAGAACCCCACCAGACTTCCGCGAATGCCGCGCTGGGTGAACTCCGCCTGATGGCTGGTGGCGGTTACCAGATCCGTGCCATGGGCGCTCTTGCAGGCCACGCGGTAGTGGATCCGCTCGAACGTGCCCTCGACCCGAATCGCGCAGAAGAGATTGTCACTGCGGCGCAGCGCATCCAATTGCGCCGTGAGGTCCTCCCAACTGACCACCGACGGCAACGTCGCGGTGCGGTCCGCCGCGAAAAACGTCGTGGCCCAAAAGGGAGCCAAGGCCTCCTCAGGAGCGACCCGCACCGATCCGTCACTGCGGGCCTGCCAGCAGGTGCCGTCGAGCATGATCCCCTCGCCATCAAGACCATCGAAGGTGCCAAGCCCGAAATCCCCGTGGCGCTTGATGTCAGCGACCCGGACACACCCCTGATAGACCCCCTGGACCAGGGCTCCAGACGTGGAGACCTGATAGATCGTGTGGTGATCCACGTCCAGGGTGTCCGCGAGGGAGCGGCGGACGATGTGGCTGACGCTCTCACCGGTTCGGTCCGCCAAGGCGTGCAGCGCATCCCAGAGGCCATCCCCGAGCGTGACGTTCAGGTGGTGACCGCTTGCATGCTGCGTGCTCATCGGAATCTGAACGCAATGAAAGGCCTACGGAAGGGCCATTGCCCTGACCTTGAGCGTCAGCTAAGGATCTCCACGCAAAATTCAGGGTTCCAACAACAAAAAGCCCCCACCTTGCGGTGGGGGCTTCTGATTCAACCGTCCTCGAGGTTCGAGTAGAAGCTGAATCGTTGGTGGGGTTCAGCCTCAGCCGATGGCGGGAGCTTGCAGAGCCACAGGAGTGGACTCAGCAGCAGCCAGGTCGAGGGGGAAGTTGTGAGCGTTGCGCTCGTGCATCACTTCCATACCGAGGTTGGCGCGGTTCAGCACGTCAGCCCAGGTGTTCAGCACACGACCCTGGGAATCCAGGATCGACTGGTTGAAGTTGAAGCCGTTCAGGTTGAACGCCATGGTGCTCACGCCCAGGGCGGTGAACCAGATGCCAACCACAGGCCAGGCAGCCAGGAAGAAGTGCAGGCTGCGGCTGTTGTTGAAGGAGGCGTATTGGAAGATCAGGCGACCGAAGTAACCGTGGGCAGCCACGATGTTGTAGGTCTCTTCCTCTTGGCCGAACTTGTAGCCGTAGTTCTGGGACTCGCTCTCGGTGGTTTCACGCACCAGGGAGGAGGTCACCAGGGAGCCGTGCATGGCGGAGAACAGGGAACCACCGAAGACACCAGCCACACCAAGCATGTGGAAGGGGTGCATCAGGATGTTGTGCTCAGCCTGGAACACCAGCATGTAGTTGAAGGTGCCGGAGATGCCGAGGGGCATGGCGTCCGAGAAGGAGCCCTGACCGAAGGGATACACCAGGAACACAGCGGAAGCAGCAGCCACGGGTGCGCTGTAAGCAACGCAGATCCAGGGGCGCATGCCGAGGCGGTAGGAGAGTTCCCACTCACGACCCATGTAGGCGTAGATGCCGATGAGGAAGTGGAAAACAACCAGCTGGAAAGGACCGCCGTTGTACAGCCACTCGTCGAGGCTGGCAGCTTCCCAGATGGGATAGAAGTGCAGACCAATGGCGTTGCTGCTGGGGATAACAGCGCCAGAGATGATGTTGTTGCCGTAGATCAGGGAGCCGGCAACAGGCTCACGGATGCCGTCGATGTCGACGGGGGGTGCTGCCACGAAGGCAACGATGAAGCAGATGGTGGCGGCCAGCAGGCAGGGAATCATCAGAACGCCGAACCAACCCACATAGAGGCGGTTGTCGGTGCTGGTGACCCACTCGCAGAACTGGTTCCACGCAGAAGCGCCTTGGCGCTGCTGGATGGTGGTCGTCATGAGTACGGGAAAGAAAGGCCTCAACGGACTAGCCGTTGGAGCGGTAGTTAGGGCGACCCATACGGGCTGCCCGAGCGAATGTAAAGGAAGTTTGCGCGCTTTGTAAAGGGATCTTGCGCAGCGCCCTCATCCAGGCGGGTAGCCAAGCCCCAAAACCGCTGCTAGGAGTCGCCTGTCACACCCTCAGCGTCATGCGCCTACCCCTGCTGCTGCTTGCTGCCGCTCTCGTGCTGCCGGGCTGCCAATGGGGAGAACGGCCCACCAACTCAGCCGAGAACGAACGCCTGAATCGACTGGAACTGCGCCTGCAGCAATTGGAGCAAAGGCAAGCCAATCCCGGCGGGGCGGACACCAGCGACCCCACCGGCAAAGCCCCGGCCGGTCCGGTCAAGTCGCTGACTTTCCGAACCGACAGCGCCGATGACCGTCTGCGGATCTATTGGGCTGACGGAAGCACCAGCGACCTGCCCTGCACCAAGGAACAGGGCACCTGGGCCTGCGGTTAGGCCGCCGTCAGCGCCTGCAAGGCTTGAAGCCAGGCAGCATCACTGGACCAGCGCTCCCGGCGACAAAGGCTGAAGGCAATGCCTTTCTCGCCGTAAGCCGCTTCATTGATAAAGACAGGCCAATGGGCCTCTGCAGGGAAGCCCAGGGCATCGGGATCGAAGCGCCAGTCAGCCGGACAACCCTTCAAAGCAGGGTTCCAGAAGAGGGGCTGCCCGAGCCGCAGCGGCTTCCAGTCCTGCCGCTCCAAGGCCGGATGCACACAAGCGATGGCCTCCCCAGTCCCGTCCCGGGGTAGATCAACGCTGCCGCAATGGCGGTAGACCTGAAGCCCAGCGGGCAGGCGAAGCACTCCGGAAGCCGCCTCGGCCAAGACCGCCAAGGCCGCCTCAAGGGCCAGCTGGGTTTGGCGAAGGATGGAGGCACTGAGCAGTCCTTGGGCCACGGGGCCCACTTCAATCACCAGACCGCAGGGCCAACGCTCCACCAGGAAGCCGGTCTGAGCCGCATCCGCCTCATGCAGATAAATCGGTAAACCCAGGCGCCCCTGGATCCCCGCCGCCAGAGCTAAGTCGGCAGGACGGCGTCCGTAGACCACCAGCGAATTCCCCATGCCACTGGTGGTGCTGTGCAGATCAATCGCCACTGCACAGGGATTGGGGCCCGTCGGCGCGAACTCCGCCAGCAGCTCCCGCGCTCGCTGCATCTCCAACTGCTGGAGGGCGGGATTGGCGAGCAGATCTGGGGCAAAGCAGCGGTTGAGATCGCGATCGATGTAGCGGCGATTCGCCCCAAGGGCCACTGGGTTACCCAGGACCAACTGCACAGGCAGTCCAGCGCGATTCAGGGCCTGGGGCTCGCTCCGCCATCGCTCGAGCAAGGCCGGAGCATTGCGCTCATTGCCATGGGTGCCCGCCACCACCAACACCTGAGCCCGACCCATCCCCTGTTCTCCAGCCCGCAGCTGCGCCAGCCTGGCAGAAGTGTTCCGAACCTCCATGGCCATCCCCCCTGCCGTTGTGGCAGCGGCCCGAACCGGCTGGCATTGGCAGTGGCAGCAGCTGATGGGCGGCCTGGGTCCCGCCGATCCCGAGGGGAACTACAGGCGTCCGGCTGGGGCGTTTGTAGCCAAACCCGAGCTTCCTCAATCGGCCGGAGAGCCGGGCGCCCACGTGCTGATCGTGGGCCGAAGCTGCCCCTGGGCCCATCGGGCTTGGCTCGTCAGGCAGCTCAGGCAGCTGCAGCAGAGCATTGATCTGCTGGTGGTGGAGCCTGACCCCAAGGCAGGGCGCTGGCGCTTCAGTACGCCCTTTCGCGGTTGCCAGACCCTCCAGGAGCTCTACCGAGCCGCAGGGGCAGACCCCAACCAACGGGCGACTGTGCCTGTCCTGGTCGAGCGCCACTCCGGAGCTGTGGTGGTGGGAGAAAGCGCTCGCCTGATGGAGCTGCTGAACAGTTGGCCTGCCCCCAAAGGAGTGCTGGACCTGGAGCCAACCAGCCACGCTCGAGCCATCAAGGATTGGCGCGAGCGACTGCAGTACAGCGTCAATGACGGGGTCTACCGCTGCGGATTTGCCAGGAACCAAGGGGCCTACGACCGTGCTGAATCGGCGCTGTTTCAGACCCTGGCCGAGGCGGAAGCCACCCTCTCTGGCCCCAACGCCTCGCCCTGGCTCTGCGCCGAGACCCCGACCCTGGCGGATGTCCAGCTCTTCCCCACCTTGATCCGCCTGGAATTGGTCTACGCCCCACTCTTTGGGGTCAGCCGCCAGCCGCTCTGGCAATTCCCAGGGCTCTGGCGCTGGCGGCAACGCTTCTTCGCTCTCTCTGGTGTGGCCGAGACCTGCTGCGATCAGGCTTGGCGCGAGGACTACTTCGGCGCCTTGTTTCCCCTCAATCCTTCGGGGATCGTGCCTGCAGGCCCGGCCCTGGCCACACTGGTGGAAGGAACCGTTTCAGCATGAGCGCCCCAGCCGATCCGGTCTTTGAAGGTGTCTATGGCACCTACAGCATTACGGAGACGGACCGCCGCGAGGTCCTGGGGTACCGGCTGGCCCTCTTCGCCGCCGCGGTGGCCCAAGCCGCGCTCTTGATCCAATGGCAGCAGCTGGGAGGGGCCTGGATCTGGCCCTGGCTCCTCCCCCTGGCCGCGGGGGTTGGCCTGGCCCTGCGCTGGATTCACATCTACCTGCGTCCGCTGCACCGTGCCCTGCAGTGGTTGTGGCTGGTGGGATGCGTGGGCTTTCTGGCCTTGCTCCTTAGCGCCGGTCCTCAGGGCATGGCGGAAACACTGACCATGGACAGCCGTTGGATCTGGGCGGTGGGGCCGTTCTTTGCCGCCCTCGCGGGAATCGGCTTCAAGGAATTCTTCTGCTTCCGCCGCCCTGAGGCCATCGGCGTGACGTTGCTCCTGCCGATGGCGCTACTGGGGCGCCTCAGCGGCCTCCTGAGCCCCGAAGTCACGGCGACGTTGCTGGCGATCGAAGCCGCTCTACTGCTGGTGCTGACCCTGCGGAAATTCCCGATGGATGCCGCGGCCGATGTGGGCGACAAAAGCGTGTTTGCTTATCTGGAAGCGCAGCGGCATTCCCCCAACCTGTGAGCCTGATCAGCCTGGTGGATGTCCGTAAGGACTTCGGCATCCGCACCCTCTTCGACGGGCTGACCCTGCACATCGGCGAGCGGGAGCGCCTGGGACTGATCGGCCCCAATGGCGCTGGTAAGTCCACCTTGATGCGTGTCCTGGCCGGGCTTGAGCCCACCGGCGGAGGCAGCCGCCGGGTTCTGCCACAAGCCCGGATCGTCCTGGTGAGCCAGGAGCCGGAGATGGATCCGCAGCGGAGTGTCCTCGAGCAGGTCTTCGCCAACAGCGGCGAGAAGATGCAACTGCTGCGCCGCTACACCGAAGTCAGCGAGGCTCTGGCCGCCGCCCACGAGCTAGGCGAGGACGATGCCGCCTTGCTGGCGGAGCTGGGCCAACTCAATGGACGGATGGACCAAAGCCAAGCCTGGGGCTTGGAGCAGCAAATCCGCGAAGTCCTGCAACAGCTCGGAATCGGCGACACCCAACGGCGGGTCGGGGATCTTTCCGGTGGTTACCGCAAACGCCTAGCGCTGGCCGCTGCCCTGGTGGCCGACCCCGATGTCCTGCTGCTGGACGAGCCCACCAACCATCTCGACGCCGACTGCATCCAATGGCTCCAGGGCTATCTGCAGCGCTTCAGCGGATCCCTGGTCCTGATCACCCACGACCGCTATGTCCTTGATCAGGTGACCAACCGGATCGTGGAGGTGGACCGCGGCGAGGCCCGCAACTACAGCGGCAACTACGCCTTTTACCTCGCCCGTAAAAGCGAGGAAGAAGCGGCAGCTGCCGCCAGCGAAGCGAAATTCAAAGGCGTTCTGCGGCGCGAGCTGGAGTGGCTCAAGCGGGGGCCCAAAGCGCGAAGCACCAAACAAAAAGCGCGGATCCAACGGATCGAGGCGATGCAGGAGGCCCCCAAGCGCCAAACCAAGGGGGACCTGAGCCTGACCAGCAACCAACGGCGACTGGGGAAGCGTGCGATCGAAGCCGAGGACGTGCTGGTCTGGGCCAGTGAGGAGGCCCAGACCAGCGGCCAGACACCACTGCTTCGGGACTTCAGCTACGACTTCAGCCCTGAGGATCGGATCGGAATCATCGGGCCGAATGGCTCCGGCAAATCAACCCTCCTGGATCTCATTGCCGGTCGACGCACCCCCCAAGGCGGACGGGTGGAGCTGGGCACCACGGTGAAGCTCGCCTACTTCGACCAGCACAGCCACGCCGTGCTCGATCAGATCGATGCCGCCGGCCGGGAGCGAAAGGTCATTGACGTCGTCAAAGAGGCCGCCAGCAGCGTCGAGCTTGATGGATCCACCCTGAGCGCCTCCCAGTTGCTGGAGCGGTTTCTCTTCCCTCCCGCACAACAACACCAACCCGTCAGCAAGCTCTCAGGTGGCGAGCGCCGCCGACTGCACCTCTGTCGCCTGCTGATCGAGGCTCCCAACGTTCTGCTGCTCGATGAGCCCACCAACGACCTGGACGTCCAGACCCTGACGGTGCTTGAGGATTTCTTGGAGGACTTCCGCGGCTGTGTCGTCGTGGTGTCCCACGACCGCTACTTCCTTGATCGCACCGTCGATCGGCTCTTCAGCTTCGAGGACGGCCAGCTGCAGCGCTTTGAGGGCAACTACAGCAGTTATCTCGAGCGGCAATCCGCCAGTCGACCAGCAACAGCCACTCCAGCACCAACGCCCCCCAAGGAGGAACCTGCGCCCAAGGCCAAGCCAGCGAAGGTCAGGCGCCGCAGCTTTAAGGAGAACCGTGAACTCGAGCAGCTCGACACGAACCTCCCCCTCTGGGAGGTCCGCAAGGAGGAGCTCGAAACACTCCTCGCTGCGGGCGGCAGTGATTACGCCGCCCTCGAGGCCCTGAGCGAAGAGCTCTCCGGCCTCTTGGAGAACATCGCCACAGGCGAAGAACGCTGGCTCGAACTCAGCGAGATGCCCGGATAGAGGCGCTACTGCGCCGGCGGCGATGGGCGTGGGGGAGGAGCTCCGCTGCTCCGCGGGATGGCCTTGCACTGAGATCGCATCGCATCAGTGGAGCGCCCTGACCCAACCAGGGCTGCTGGCGGCAGCGGCCAGAGCGGGCCTCGGCCTCCTTCATCGCCGTTGGCTTGTAATCACTCAGGCTGCGCTGCAGGGCCATCTCATCACCCATGTGCCGCAGGTAAAGATCCAAGGTCCACTGGATCTGGTTGTGCTCAAAGGCCTCGCAGGCAGCCTGCAACGAATGAAAGCGCTGACTGACCAACCCGGTCGGGGAGCATTGCTTCCACTCCAGGGTGTCTTCAAAGGTCAGACCATCGCGCCACTGCCTCTGCTCGGAGAGGTAACAGTGATGGTCAGGGCCGTTGATCCAGAACAAACGACCGGACTCGTCCATGAAGTGACGATCATGTCGCTGCGTGATCCGCGCCATCTCGAAGTCCTTCACTAGCCCTCTGCTAGCCAGAGCTCTCCCATCCGGCCGCGAAGAAAAGCCAAAGACGAAATCAGCAGCCGATCACAAATGGCTCCGTATCCGCCAGACACCCCGTAAGGTGTGCCCGACGTCGAGCAGCCTGATCTCTCCGGCCTCATTCAATGAACACGATCGACGAGCACATCGCTAAGGACAAAAGCGAGATCGAAGCAGCCAAAGCTGCTGGTGATCAAAGCAAGGTGCGTCACCTCGAGGACGAAGTGAAGGGCCTCGAGGAATACAAGAACCACCATCCAGACGAAAAGAAAGACCCCAGCCCCATGGAGGTCTATTGCGACCTGAACCCCGACGCGCCTGAGTGCCTCGTCTACGACGACTGAGCCTCAAAGCTTCGGACGTGAGCCAGGGCACCTTGGTGTTCCTGGCTCACACCCCCAGCTCTTTCCAAACACGCGACAAGAGCTGATCCAAGTTTTTCGATGTCGCAGCTGAGACATCCAGCACCGGTTGGCCGCAGTGGTCGCTAACCAGCTGAATGCGCTCCTTCAGTTCGTCATCCAGCAGCAACTCTGTTTTGTTGAGAGCCACCAAGCAGGGTCGCTCATCCAACCCATTGCCATAGGCGGCCAGCTCCTGCTGCACCACCTGGAAGTCTCTCAATACATCCTCTGAGCTGGCATCAACAAGATGGATCAGCAGGCGGGTGCGCTGGATGTGGCGCAGGAAATCATGACCGAGACCGGCGCCCTGGGCGGCCCCCGCGATCAAGCCGGGGATATCAGCAAAAACAGTGCCATCGCCGCTGGGGCGCCGCACCACCCCCAGGTTGGGAACCAGGGTGGTGAACGGGTAATCGGCAATCTTCGGCCGAGCCGAGGAGAGGACTGAGATCAGCGTGCTCTTGCCGGCGTTGGGCAAGCCAATGATTCCCACCTCTGCCAACAACTTCAGCTCCAGCTGAAGCAGCCACTCCTCTCCATCGCGACCCTCGGTGAATTTCTCCGGAGCACGATTGCGGTTACTCAGGTAATGGGCATTGCCGAGGCCGCCGCGGCCACCGACGGCCACAAGCAGGCGCTCACCCTTCTCTGTGAGGTCTCCCAACAGGATGTGGGTGCGGGAATCGCGCACCTCCGTTCCACAGGGCACCTTGATCACCAGGGGTGAACCACTGGCCCCCGTGGCCTTGTTGGGTCCTCCGCGACGACCATCGTCAGCGGCGAACAGGCGCTTGTATTTGAAATCCAGAAGGGTTTGCAGGTTGGGGTCGGCCTCCAGCCACACATCCCCACCCCGACCGCCATCGCCACCGGAGGGACCACCGGCGGGGACGTACTTCTCACGGCGAAAAGCGGCAATCCCATCGCCGCCGCGTCCTGCCTGCAGTGAGATCCGAGCCTGATCAATGAATTGCATTTGACCAACCCTAAGATCGGGCCGCCGTGAGGCCGGTTCTTGGCAGAGGTTCGCTTCCAGCAGGTCAGCAAGACCTACCCACCGCGACGAGGCGGTGCGGCGGTCGAGGTGCTGCGACAGCTGGATCTCTCCATCCGTGATGGTGAGTTTTTGGTCCTCGTGGGCCCTTCCGGCTGCGGCAAAAGCACCTTGCTACGCCTCCTCGCTGGACTGGAGAGCCCCACCGGCGGCGAGATCGTCGTGGGGGGGCGCCAGGTCACCCATCTGCGGCCCTCCCAGCGGGATGTGGCGATGGTGTTTCAGAGCTACGCCCTCTATCCCCACCTGAGCGTGGCGGACAACATCGGCTTTGGCCTGCGGCGCCAGCGCCAACGGACGACCGTTCAGCAGATCCAAGACAGCCTGCATCGAGCGGGGCGAACCCTGCCCCAGGCCCTGCGGGTTCCCTCGAGCAGGGAGCAACGGATTGAGGGGCGCATCCAGGAGGTCGCGAGCACCCTCGAGCTGGAGCATCTGCTGGATCGGATGCCCAAGGAACTCTCCGGCGGTCAAAAACAACGGGTGGCCCTCGGCCGCGCCATCGCCCGCCAGCCCTCCGTCTTTCTGATGGATGAGCCGCTGAGCAATCTGGATGCCAAGTTGCGCACGGGAACCCGTGCGCAGATCGTCGAACTACAGCGCCGACTGGGAACCACAACGGTCTATGTGACCCACGACCAGGTGGAGGCGATGACCATGGGCCACCGGATTGCTGTCTTGAACCGCGGTTCTCTGCAGCAACTCGGGACGCCAACGGAGCTCTATCAATGGCCCAGCAACCTGTTTGTGGCGCAATTCATCGGCAGCCCGGCGATGAATCTGCTGCCCATCACCGTTGCGGGCAAAGGCCAGCTCCAACTCGGGAACCGGCGCTTCCTCCCCGAAGGCCCCAGTGGGGAGGCCCTGTTGCACTGGCAGGACGCTGGGGGCAGCGAGACCCTCACCGGCGGCCTGCGGGCTGAACACCTGCGCTTGGCCCCAGCCACGAACCGCAACCTGCCGGCCGAGGTGTGCCACGTGGAGGGGCTGGGGAACGAACAATTGCTCACCTGCCGTCTGGAGGAGGGAAGCCACCTGGTCCAGCTGCGGGCTGAACCCAGCGAGCGCCTGACCCCAGGGGAGACCGTTCACTTGGAGATCGATCCGAAGGGCTGGCGGTTCTTTGACGCCAACGGGGAGGCCATCCCGATGGCGCCCGAGCCGATCGCCGAACCCGCCGCGGGCCCCGAGCCCGTGCTGCCGTCCCTGGGTTAGGGCGTTACTTCACCCAGATCACACTGCAGCCCTGGCCGCCATCGCCCTGGGCGGCATCGGTGACCCGCTCCACATAGGGAACGCTGGAGAGCCATTCCCTCAGACCTCTCTTGAGCTTGCCGGTCCCGATTCCGTGGATCACCCAAACCGGGCCATTGGCTCCGCGCAGGTGTTCCTCCACGGCGGCCTCGGCTTCATGCACCCGCATCCCCCGCACATCAATGGTGTTGCGCTCGGTGCGCACCTCCGGCCCCCGGCTGGCGGGATTGCGGCGACTGCGGATCGCCACCTGGGCCTCGGGCGGAGCCGGCTTCTCACCCTGCAGCCCCTCAATGGCGGAGAGCTCAAGGTTGAGGCGCATCACCCCACAGCGGACGCTGAGCTCGCGGCCGCCTTCACTGAGGGAGAGGACCTCGCCCGCCTTGCCCAGGGAGAGGACCCGAACGCGATCGCCAACCTTGGGGAGCCAACCCTTGTGGTCCCGGCGCTCGGGTAGCGGGCGATGCTGCTGCTCGAGCTGCTTGAGCTTTTGCCCAGCCCGACGCGCTGATTCTCCAAGTTCGCTGCTGTCATGGCCGCGGCCATGACGCAGGCGCCGAATGATGCGGCGCACCTCCTTTTGGCCATCGCGGATCGAGCGCTCCAGTTGCTGTCGACGCTGCTCCTGGAGCTCTGCGCTCTGCTCCTTCTGCTGCTGCCAGCGCTGCAGGAGCTCTTCGTGCAGCAGCTCGGTGCGGGCCAGCAGCGAAGCCGCCTCTTCCGCCGCGTCCTGCTGCCGTTGCCGTTGGCTTTCCAGCCCGGCAATGACCTGATTGAGCTCTCCCTCTCCCCGGGGGGCGAGCAGGGCCTGCGCGGCCTCCAAGACGCTGCCGTCCAAGCCCAGTCGCGTGGCAATGGCCAGGGCGTTGCTGCGCCCCGGGATCCCCCATTGCAGGTGATAGGTCGGCGAGAGGCTCTCGACATCGAAGGCGACGGAGGCGTTCTCAAAGCGCGGGTCGTCGTACTTCAGCGCTTTGAGCTCCCCGAAGTGGGTCGTGGCGATCGTTAACCGGGCACGGTCCGCCAATTGCTTGAGCAGGGCGATGGCCAGCGCGGTTCCCTCGGTGGGATCAGTACCGGCCCCCACCTCATCGAGGAGCACCAGCTGGGCTCCGGGCTGGGTCGCTAGATCACTGCCGGCGGCAGGCAGGGCCTCGAGAATCCGAGCGATTCGGCGCACATGGCCACTGAAGGTGGAGAGGTTCTGCTGCAGCGACTGCTCGTCGCCAATGTCAGCGAGGACCTGCTGACACCAGGGCAACCGCGGAGACCCCTTGCAGGGCAAGAACAGGCCGGCCCGCGCCATGAGCACCGCCAGGCCCACACTTTTCAGGGTCACCGTCTTGCCACCGGTGTTGGGACCGGTGATCGCCACCACCCGAAGGCTGGTGTCCACGCGAACGCTGACGGGAACGACCGTTTGGCCGCCTTGGCGGCGTTCTTGCCAGAGCAAGAGGGGATGACGCAGGCCTTCCAGCTGAAGCGGAGCCAGGGGATCCGCTTCCAGCTCGGGTCGCACCGCCCCCAGCCAGGCGCTGTAGCGGGCCCGGGCCAAGGCCAGATCCAACTGAATCAGAACCTGCTGAAGGTGTTCGAGCGCCGGCTGCTCTTCCCCTACCAAGGCGCTGAGTTCTCGGAGAACCGCCCGTTCTGCCTCGCGCTCCTCCCCTTCGAGTTGACGGATCCGATTGCCCAGGGGAATCACCGCCTGAGGCTCAATGAAGACAGTGTTCCCCGAGGCGGAACTGTCATGCACAAGGCCTGGCAACTGACTGCCGACACCAGCCTTGACCGCCAGGACCGGCCGACCATTGCGCTCAGCCACCACGTTGTCTTGCAGCAGCGCGGCGTAGCGGCGAATCAGCTCATTGAGACGATCACGGCGTTCCATCCGCACCGACGCCAGCTGGCGGCGCAGTCCGGAGAGGGGAGGGCTGGCGCGATCTGCCACCCGCCCTCCGTCTTCAATGCAGAAGCGCAGGCGCTGCTCCAGCTCCGGGAGGGTGCGCAGGGGCTCCACCAGGGCTGTCGTCACCGGCCGGAGCTCAGGATCATCGATCTGACGACGCAGGCGCCGGGCCGCCGCCAAGGTTGTGGCCACGGCCAAGAGGTCATCACCGCTCGCCACGCCCCCCTTGGCACAGAGCTGCAGGGTGTGGTCCAGATCAGCGGCCCCCTGAAAGCTCAGCCCCCCTTCGATCAGACCATCGAGCGCTAGCAGCTCGGTCGTCTCAGCCAACCAGCCCACACTCTGCTGGCGGGTCTTGGCCAGGGGCAGCCGGGCCGCCACCAAGCGACCGGCACTGGTGCTGGCAAAGCTGGAGACGTGCTGGGCGAGGCGCGGCCACTCCAGCAGATCCAGAGCCTCCTGTTGGATTGGGGCGTGCAGCTCAGCCGTCACGAGTAGGTCAGAGGAATCGGCTCAGCTCCGATATTGGAGGGCAGCCCTCCGGCGGGCTCATAGAGCATCTCCAACCAGTTCCCCTCTGGATCCTGCATGTAGAAGGAGGCCGTGCCGTCGCGGTGGTCATGGACCGGGCCGCAGGCGTGCCCCTTCGCCAGCAGCTGCTCACGCACCTGGTCCACTTCGGAGCGGTTCTGGACGTGAAAAGCGAAGTGGGGGCCCGCTGCCTTGTAGTCCGGGCTGAGCAGAGCGATGCCCTCTCCGGTGGGCCACTGGACGTAGCACCAGTCGTCGGCTTCCCAGGTCAGCCGCAGACCTAAGTCGAGATAAAAGCGCTTGGCCCGCTCCATGTCCTGCACCCGCAGGGCGACATGGCCAAGGCGATGGGAGACGGCCATGGCATCCGTTGGCATTAGCTCCATTCTCTGTCGTGCAGGCCCCGGATGGCGTGGCAACACTGGGCGAGCACCGATCGACCCCCTTGACCAGCAGCCTCTGGGCCACCAATCGCGGGGTGGTGGCGATCTGCTTTCTGGCGCTGGAGCTGGTGTTTTTCTCCACCGACTCCATCGGTGTGCCCGCCCACATGTATGTCAGCGGCGATGTGGGAGGCACGCCTTATCTCGCGGTTTGGTTTCAAGTGGCCTTTCTGGTGCCAGCCGCCTTGATCATGCCCCTTTTGGGCAGCCTGAAAGAGCGGGTCGGGGCCAAGGCCATCGCCACGGTTGGGCCTGGGGTCTTCGGCATCGCCTGCCTGCTCAGCTCCGTCGCGACCGATCCGCAGCTGTTCATCGCGATGCGCGTACTGCAGGGACTCGGAGCCGGGGTGATCCCGGCGGCAGCAGGGGGCTACCTGGGCGGGCAACTGGGGGAGAAATACACGCCCATGGGCAAGGGATTGGTGGCTCTGGCCTTGGTGACGGGCTCCACCATCGGCATTCCACTCTCAGCCTTCGTCACCTGGTATCTCAGTTGGCGGACGCTCTACGCCGGTCTGGGCCTGGCGGCCCTGGCCGCAGTCGCCGTGATCCTGCGGTTGATGCCCGCGACCCCGGGCGACCCGAAAGCGGAGATCGACTGGCTGGGCTATGGGCTGATGGCCGGTGGCTTTGGGCTCCTGAGCCTCTCGCTGGTGGTGGGGAACCAACGGGAGTGGTTCAGCAGCGGGATCTATGTGGTGATGCTCTGGAGCTCATTGCTGTTGCTCGGGCTCTTTGGCTGGCGCGTGGCCACGGTCCCCAAACTGATCAACCTCAAGATCTTTCAGGACATCAATTACTGCGTGAGCGCCGTGAACCTGAGCTCCGTGATGTTCTTTCTGTTCATGGTCTTTGCGATCGTCCCGCGCTTCTTGATGGTTGTCGTCAACAACACCATTGAGAACTACGCCTGGTCCTTTCTGCCCTTTGTCGTTGCGGCGGTCCTCACGGGCCTGATGGTCACTCCGGGGGCCAGCCCCCATCTCATTGCCGCCACCATCCCCGCCAAAAAGAAACTCTGCTCGGCAGCGATCTTCACCTTTGCGTTGACGGCGCTCTGGATGGCTTACACCTCAGCCCAGCAGAGCAACAACAACGTCACCCTGCAATTGATCCTGGTGGGGATCTGCTTTGCCCTGATCAATTGCCTCGAGATTCAGATGTCGTTCTCGACGATGCCGTCGGAACTGATGACCAGCGCCAGCTCCGTGCTGTTCTTCTGCACGAACATCTCCAAGGCCCTCTCTGGCGGTGTGAGTTCCGCCATCCGCACCGTCAGCACCCAAGGCAGTTGGGAACGGTTTCGAGAACAGATCTACGGATCCAACTGGGGGCTGGAGACCTTCCAAGAACCCTTGAACGGGCATCCCATGGGGATCAGCGGCAACCTCTGGTCCCAAGGCTCCCTCGAGGTGCTCAACAAAGCCATCGCCCAACAGGCCGAAGTGGTGAACTTCATCAACATCGCCACCATGGTGGGGCTCGTCCTGCTGGTGCTCTGCGTGCTGCCCCAGCTCCACCGAAGCCCCCAGGCCACAGCACCAGCCAAAACGAAGGAACAGCCCTAGCCTCCGCAAATAGTGAGGCGAGCCGGGCGTGAGCGCATCAGCGGCACAACCCGCAGGGGAGAGCAAGGTCGTCAGCGCTGAAGAGGCTGCCCGCAAAAAACAGCGCACCCGCCTGATCGCCGGTGGGGCCATCGGGCTGGTGGCGACCAGCCTCGCCTCGTACTTCATCCACGGCTACTTCTTCCCCTACACCGACGACGCCTATGTCCACGCCTACACAGTGACCGTCTCTCCCTACGTGGAGGGCTACATCAAAACGGTCAATACTGAGCCCAATGCCTTCGTGAAAGAGGGGCAGCTGCTCTATGAGATCGTCCCGCTTCCCTTTCAACTGAGTGTCGATCAACAACAGCATCAACTCGATGCCGCCATCGCCCAGAAAGAAGCCCTTGAGCAACAGCGCCTTCAGGCCAAGCAAGCCCTAAAGGACCAACAGGCCAGCCAATGGCTGATTGACCTGAACCAGCAGCGTTACGCCTACCTCCAACAGCAACAGGTGGTCTCCTTAGAGAAGGAGCAGGAATTTCAAGCCGCGAAACTCGAAGCACGGGCCAAGGTCAAGGGCGCCAACCTCGACATCAGCCGATTGGAGAAACAGATCGGTGAGCAGGAAGCCAACATCCGCGCCCTCAGAGCCGCGCTGGGCAACGCCAAGGTCAACTTGAACTACACCCGCTACTACGCGCCGATGGACGGATATGTCAGCAACAACTTCTCGATTCGCACTGGTCAATATGTCAAACCAGGTCAGGCCATGTTCACCCTCGTGGACAACAACCACTGGTGGGTGGACGCCAACTATCTCGAGACCCAAATCCACCGGATCCGCGATGGGATGCCCGCCAAGGTGCAGCTCGACATGTATCCGGGGGTGACCTTCAAGGGCCGGGTCATCAACATCAGCTCGGGCAGTGGCGCCTACTACTCCCTGCTGCCGCCACAGAACGCGACGGGCAACTGGGTGAAGGTGCCGCAGCGCTTCCCGGTGCGAATCCTGATGGAGCAGAACAGCCGCCACCCCCTGCGTGCGGGAGCGACCTCCCATGCGACGGTGAACACGCTGATCAATCCTGCGCGGCCGACAAAGTGATCGGCAAGCTCACCGGCGCATCAAGCGTGGTGGGAACAGGCAACAACTCCCGCAGCAACTGGGCATAGCTGACATTGGCCAAGGTCATCGCTTCGGCCTGCTGCTCCATGGCCGTCGTCAGTGACCGAATCGTGTCCGCCAGGTCGGTGTAATCCGCCAGGCCGAACTCAAAGCGGGCGCGACTATCGCGGTAGGCCTCACGAGCGGCCCTAAAGGAGGCATTCGCCGCAATGATCTGGCTGAGGGCGGCGCGATGGTCGTAATAAGCCGATTCGAGGCGTTGGCGAATCGCATTGCGCTCGGCCGCCTCCATTTGCAGGGTGCGCCCCGCCGCCGCGCGGCTCGCAGCCACCGCACCAGAGGTGATGCCTGCATCGAAGAGGCGCCAATTGAGCCTCACCCCAGCGGCCCATTCCCCACTCTGCGCATTCAGACCTGGGATGTAGGCCGGACCCTTGCAGCAGCCCTGCAGATCCACCAAGGGCGAGGTGGACTGGGCCGCCAGGTAGCCACCCGTAGCAAACAACCCGAGCCGCGGCAGCAACTCTGCAGCCCGGCGATCCGCCTGACGCAGCAACGCTGTGCGGGCTGATTGCAGGGCCTCGAGCTGGGGGTTGTCCTGGAAGCCTCGGACGATGGTCTGTTGCAGGTCCAACGGCCAGGGCGGCTGGAGGCGGACGGCCTCACTCGCCTCCAGGGTGATCTGGAAGGGGGTATTGACCAGATTGCTCAGGCGCCGCTGCTGACCCAGCCGCAGGGCGTCGGCCTGCTGCAGGCGAAAGCGACTCTGCTGAAGCATCGCCTCAGCCCGCAAGAGATCCACCCGGGGCACCAGGCCAGCGATCTTCATCGCCATGACCTGGTCGTAGATGACGGTGTCGTTGTCGACGACGACCTGACGAATGCGGCGCAACTGGTCAGCCAGTTGCAGCTGGTAGTAGGCCTCACTCACATTGAGCTGCAGCTGCCGCAGGCGGTTGCCGTAGCGCTGCTGGGAGGCCTGGAGCTCCGCCTTGACTTCAGCGAGGGCAGCGTTGCGCTCGAAGCTCAGCAGCTCGTAGTCGAGCTGAAGCAGGGCAAATCCATCCCCGACATTGGTCTGGGTGCGCGCCCACCCGCCTGTGGGGACATAGAAGGCGGAATCAACTCCGTAAATGCTCTCGTTGCCCTGCCAGGCGAGGCTGCCCACCTTCTGCTGGCTGTAGCCGCCGCCAAGGTTCAGTCCCAGGATCGGGTAGAGCCGACCACGGACCGACTTCAACCAGCCCTGCTGCTCCTGCACGCGGGCGATCTGCTCCTGCAACACCGGATCGTTCTGCACCGCCACAGCGATGACCTGCTGGAGATCCAGCCGCAGCCGCTGCTCAACGGCAACGGCTTCCACTTGGGCCGGCAAGGCTCCGGGCGGGGGGGGGCGCAGCTGTTGCAGCAGCTCTGGGGTGACCTGGGCGGCGGGAACATCCGCTGGGGCGAGCTTCAGGACCCCATCCAGGCGATCGAGGTCCCGGGCATAGGCCTCAAAACTCTTGACCAGCGGCAGCAGCGCCGGCGGGATGTTTTGTTCCCGCGCACCAGCACAGACCGGCAGGAGAACGGCAATGGCGAGCAGAAGGTGGCGTAACGCGCGCAGCCCCATCGCGGCAGCCCGCGGTCAACGCGATAACCCTAGGGAGGTTGCCCCGACGTGCTTGCGATCAGAGCCGGCTTCAGCCCTGGCGCATCCACTCAGCTGCATCACAGGCGTGATACGTGAGGATCAGGTCAGCACCAGCGCGCTTGAAGCAAAGAAGGGTTTCGAGCACCACGGCACGCTCATCAATCCAGCCCTTCTCGGCGGCCGCCTTGACCATGGCGTACTCGCCACTGACGTTGTAAGCCGCAATCGGCAATTCACTCTCCTCCCGGAGGCGGTGAATGATGTCGAGGTAGGCCAGACCGGGCTTGACCATCATGATGTCGGCGCCCTCTTGCTCATCGAGCTGGGCCTCGGTGATGGCTTCGCGGGCGTTGGCCGGATCCATCTGATAGGTGGACTTGTCCTTGGGGATGGGCTTGCTGGCCACAGCGCGTGGTGCTGAATCCAGGGCTTCGCGGAAGGGGCCGTAGTACGCCGAGGCGTATTTCGCCGTATAGCTAATGATGCCGACGTGCTCGAAGCCTTCCTCATCGAGGGCTTCGCGGATGGCGCCGACACGGCCATCCATCATGTCGCTGGGACCAATCAGATCAGCACCAGCGCGGGCTTGAGCGACGGCCTGTTTACAGAGGATCGCCACGGTTTCGTCGTTCAGCACCACCCCTTCACCGCTGACGATCCCGTCATGGCCGTCGCAGGAATAGGGGTCCAGGGCGACGTCGGTCATGATCGCCATCCCGGGATGGACCTCCTTCAGGCGGCGGATCGCCCGGGGAATCAGTCCTCCTTCGTTAAAGCACTCGGCCCCGTCTTCAGTCTTCAGGCCATCGGCCACCTTGGGGAAGAGGACCACGCAACGGATCCCCAGCTCCCAGGCACGACCGACTTCCTGAACCAGCCCATCAAGGCTCCAACGCTGACAGCCGGGCATGGCGCCGATCGGCTCATTGCTGGCCCCCTCGTGAACAAACAGTGGATAGATGAAATCGGCGGGGCTGAGGGAGGTCTCCCGCACCATGGCCCGCAGGGCAGGGGAACGGCGCAGGCGGCGGGGGCGGTAGGTGAGCTCCATCAGGGGCTGGCTCAGCGAACTCAAGATGCGGCGGATCCTACGGAGCCTCCTCGAGTTTCACCACATCGAGGGGACCGCGGCCTTCTGCATTGAGTTCCTGGGCAGCCCCCACGGCCACCTCATGCACATGAAACTGATGGGCCTCAGCGGCAGAGCTCACCACGACCAAGGATTGACCATCCGTCCCGATCGCCAAAAAGCCCTGGCCGTCGACCAAGCGCAGCACATAGCGCTCAGGGTGCAGGCCATTGCGGCCGTGCTCTGGATCGAGATTCGGCGACCAAAAGTGCAGCACGACCCGTTCGCCACAGAATCACCCCAAATCTAGAGAGCTCGGCGGGGGCTCACTGGTCTGAGCGTTGTCTCAGCTGGGGCTCATCAGGTTTCGTTCCCGCCAAACATGTCGTCATAGCCCTGGTAGGGGTCAAATTCAGCCCAGCCGGGACTGGCTTCATTGAAGAGGCCGTAGCGGGCCGCCTCGTCATCCAAAAGGGTGTTTCCCGTCGGCCGGGTATCGCAGGTCACCCCTCCATCGGGCGTGGGCTGGCAGTCATCGAAGACCACCCCAGAGCGGGCCAAAGCAGGGAAGAAACAACAGGTCAGAACGAGCAGAGCGCCTGAGAGGATGGGCGCCGCTTGCGCCTTCGCCGCGATGTACACCGACTGGACCTCCGTTGCTCTGCTCTTGCTGACTGCCACACCCTTGTTGGTGGTTGTCGCGACTGCAGCGTTCTTCATCTGGCGGCAGAAGTCGAAGCGCTGATCAACAGAAGAGTGCCCTGGCCCACGCACTGCAAGCAGGTGCGATAGCCGGCAGCTTGGGTGCGCTGAATCCCGCTGCCACCACAACTGGGACAGGGCTGAGAACCCTGTTTCTCAGTCCTGTCCCCCCGCTCCTCGGACCTGGCCATGGGCCGCTCCTAGTGATGGGTTCACTTTGGTCGCGGCAAGGGGGTTCGATCCCGAAGGGATCATTAAGACTCGACCCCAAAAGACACGACCTGGGGCTGGCGCAAGAGCCGCCGCAGGCGCTCCAACTGACTCTGCTGCAGAAGCTCTTCAGCGCTGAGCTTGGCTCCCGCGGGCACCAGCTCCAATGAGGCAGCCAGGCGGCCGATCGCAACATCTGGGCTCAGGCCTTGGTCCTGCCAAAGCGCGAGCCCCAGCCCCCCGTCTCTTTTGGACAAGCGCTGGCCCTGGGCATCCATCCAGAGGGGGAGGTGCCAGTAACGCGGCGGATCGACGCCCAGTTGTTCAAGAACAGCGACCTGAGGACCCGTGGCCGGCCAAAGATCAAGACCACGGACGACATCAGTGATACCCAGGGCCCACTCATCCACCGCGGTCGCCAGGTGATACGCCAAGAAGCCGTCAGCCCGGCGCAGGACCACATCACCCACCTCCCTAAGAGCGTCTAAGCAGCCCTCAGGGCCCAGCTGCTCCTGCCACTGGAGCGAGCCCGGCTCCAAACGCAGACGCCAGCTCGGCAGCCGTCGATCCTTCAGGCCCCAATGCGGAGTGAGGGATCTGCAGAAACCGGGATAGACCCCCGATCGGCCGTGGGGAGCTGAGACATCAGCCAACATCCGGCGGCTGCAACGGCAGGGATACAACTGACCGCTACGACGCAGCGCCGACAGGACAGAGGCGTAGAGACCGCGACGCTCGCTTTGGCGCAGCACCGGGCCATCCCAGAACAAACCCAGCCAGCGCAGGTCGTCTTGAATGCTGGCCTCAGCGCCCGGACGATTGCGCGGAGTATCGAGATCGTCGATCCGCAGCAACCACTCCCCGCCCTGCAGCCGGGTGATCAACCACGAGAGCAAGGCCGTGCGGAGGTTGCCCAGGTGCAGTCGCCCCGTGGGGGAGGGCGCGTAGCGACCCCGGCGAGCCGTTGCCCGCAGATCAGCAACCTCGGCCTGCAGGGTCCTGAGGTGGGTGGGTAGCAAGGCGGACATGGACAAGCGCTAGGACCCCAACACGCGAAAGGGCGACCCGAAGGTCGCCCTCTGCTCTACGCCGCGTGAGACGGGCGTAGACGTAGCTGCTGGATCAGCCTTGAACGCGATCCTTGAACAGCTTGCCGGCGGTGAAGGCAGGGACGCGCTTGGCAGGAATTTTGATCTTCTGGCCGGTCTTGGGGTTCAGGCCTTGACGGGCAGAACGCTCGCGGGGCTCAAAGGAGCCGAAGCCCAGGATCGACACTTTTTTGCCTTCGACAACCGAATCGATGATGGTGTCGATAGCCGCGTCGACCACCTGGGCCACGTCGGTCTTGGTCAACTCGGTGCGAGCAGCCACGAGATTGACGAGGTCAGCTTTGTTCATCGGGATGGAAGCCTCTGGGCTCAGTAGCAGCAGGGCGGAGTGATAAAGCCCCGCCACCACTGGTTTCAGCGCGCCAATGGTATGGGGGTTGGCAAGGGGCGGCAACCTCAAAACCCCTTTTCCCATACCGTTTTTGCCACATTTGCTGCCGAAATCAGCGCTTTCGGGCGGTTTTGTGCCCCCGCGAGCAGCCCGCTAGATGGGTTCTTGGCACCGCAGGGCAGCCCAGTCCAGGGCCTCCAACTGCTTCTGAACATCGGCAATCAACGCCTCTCCGCGCAGCGCTCCCAAGCCAGCCCCACTGGCCAAGCCAACGGGAGTGGAACGCGGCAACCAGAGCTGCAAGGCCTCAAGGCTGCGCAACCAGCGGCTCCAATGAAACGATCGGCGGGTGCGCAACGGACGGGCCTCACCCGCAGCAACGGGACTGAGCAGCCGCCCGCTGAACAACAACGGCCCGCCATGGAACGCCGTATCGGCAAGCAGCACGGCACTACCGGGGGTAGGACCAGGGGTCCAGCGCAGGCTGTAACCGCGGCCCAGGCAGTGCTCTGACGCGAAGGGCTCGAGTCCGGTCACGGTAGGTAACAGGTAGGCCTCCTGCTCCTGCAGAGAGACCGGCCACTGCAGCTCTTCTTGAAAACGTCGGGTGCGGCCATGGCCGTCACGGCTGGTCAACACCATGCGGCCTGGGCCGCGCTGCTGGAGGAAAGCGAGGTTGGCCTGGTTCAGACCCGGGCAGTCGATCAGAAGGCCGGAGCATTCCGGCAATTCCGGGGTCTCAAGCCACCAGGCTGAGCCCCCGAGGGTGTCGCGGTTGGGGGCAAACAACCAGAGGTTTTCCAACACCTGGCGAGGCGGACGCCCTTCTGGCAAGGGCTCGGCAAAGACCGAACCGGATGCAGCCAGCTTGGGGTTCTCCTCACTCATGGCAGGCCACATCCGCTCGACCACCTTTAGCTTGTGGCAGCAGCCCGCAGGATCCGTTGGCTTCGATCCACCTCGGACAGCCCTGGCCCCTTGGGGCGCAAGCCACACCCAGGGGGGTGAACTTTTCACTGGCCGCCCCCAGTGCAAGCCGGATTGAACTGCTGCTGTTTCGCGATGGGAGCGCCAGCGAACCGGAGCAGACGATTGAGCTCCACAGCGCGCACCGCTCCGGCGACATCTGGCATGTCGAGGTGGAGGGCGTCGGCATCGGCTGCTGCTACGCCTACCGGGTCTTTGGCCCCCTTCAACCGGGCCAACACGGGTACAACCCCTCGAAGTTGCTCTTGGATCCCTGCGCCCGTGCCATCGCGGGGTGGGACGTCTACAAGCGTGTCGATGCCCTCGGAGGAATGCCGAACACGGCGAAGTGCCTCAAGGGGGTCGTCACCGAACGAGATCGCTTTGATTTCCGCGCTGCTCCGAGACCGCGCCACAGCTGGCAGCGAACCCTCATCTATGAATTGCACGTGGGGGGCTTCAGCCGCGGCCAGGGCAGCCCCGTCAGTCAGGAGGCGCAGGGGACCTATCTGGGATTAATCGAACTGATTCCCTACCTCAAGGGACTAGGGATCACGACGATCGAACTGCTGCCGGTGATGGCCTTCGATCCCCATGACGCTCCCGAGGGGCGGATGAACTACTGGGGCTACAGCCCCCTGAGTTGGCTGGCACCCCATCACGGCTACCAGCAGGGAGACGATCCACTGCAGATCCGCCATCAGGTGCGTCAACTGGTGACCGCGTGCCATCAGGCCGGTCTCGAGGTGCTGGTGGATGTGGTTTACAACCACACCTGCGAGGGCAACCAGGCGGGCCCCACCCTGAGCTGGCGCGGGATCGATGATCGGCTCTACTACCACCAGAACGCCAAAGGCGACTACATGGATGTCAGCGGCTGCGGCAACTCCATCGCCGCGAACCGCCCTCTGGTGCGGCGCTTGATTCTGGAATCCATGCGCTGTTGGGCCCTAGAGCTCGGGGTCGATGGCTTCCGCTTCGACCTCGGCATCGCCCTGAGCCGCGGTGAAGAGCTCGCTCCGCTGGACAAACCTCCGCTGTTTGAAGAGATCGAAGCCGATCCAGAGCTCTCGGATCTGAAGCTGGTCAGCGAACCATGGGACTGTGGCGGGCTCTATCGCCTGGCTGATTTTCCAGCGAGGCGCATCGGCAGCTGGAACGGTCGCTTCCGCGATGACGTCCGACGCTTCTGGAAAGGGGATGAGAAAAGTTGCTGGGCGATGGGACAACGGCTGAGCGGAAGTCCCGATCTCTTCGGCGGTCAGCCGGCGGTCCTGGGGCGCAGCATCACCTTCCTGACCGCCCATGACGGCTACACCCTGAATGATCTAGTGAGCTACGGCGGTAAGCACAACCTTGCCAACGGCGAGGACAACCGCGACGGGGATAACCACAACAACAATTGGAATCACGGCGCCGAGGGGCCCTGCAGTGATCCCGAGATCCAGGCCCTGAGAAATCGGCAAGTGCGCAACCTGCTGGCCACGCTGCTGCTCTCCCCTGGGGTGCCGATGCTGCTCATGGGCGATGAAGTGCGCCGCAGCCAAGGCGGGAACAACAACACCTGGTGCCAGAACAACATCCTCGGTTGGATGCATTGGATGCCGGACGCTGAGGATCTCGCTCTAAAAGAGTTCCTTCAGCGCCTGATTCAGATCCGCCACAGGTGGGCTGATTTATTCAATCCGGAGGTGCCCCACGCCGAAGCCAAGTCCACTCGCTTCGATCAGCCAGGACATCTCATTCGGCAGTGGCACGGTCCCAAGCTCGGACAACCGGATTGGGCTAGCTGGTCCCACACCCTGGCCTGGAGCCTGAATGATGGCCAGCGCGGCCCCCTGGTCTGGTGCGGCATGAACGCCTACTCCGAGGACCTGAGCTTCGAAGTCCCCAAGGGCAGTAGCGGTTGGCTCCAACTCATCAACACCGCTGAAGCCGATGCCGCGCCAGCGGACCCCCAACCCTGGAGCGGTTCAGCCCAGACCTTGAGAAGCCGCAGCTTGGTGCTCTTGGTGGAGCAAAGCTGCTCCTAGAGAAAAGCGGGCTGCGGGAATCGAACCCGCATCATCAGCTTGGAAGGCTGAGGTTTTACCACTAAACTAAGCCCGCAGCAGTACAAACGCACTAGAAGCGTCTGATGCTGAATGCCAGCGGAACGGGTTTCGCGCTGACTGGAGCATTATGACCTGCGTTCGGGACAGCGTCCTTGGCCGCCACGCCTCAAGCCCCTAGCGATGCCGTCGATCTGCGGGGCCGCCCCAGGCAGCGCCTGCTCTGGGCCTACGGCCTGGGGGACGTGGGAACCGGTATGGGCGCTTCCCTCATCGGCTTCTATTTGCTGCGCTTCTATGTCGCAGCAGGCCTCCCCCCCTGGCTCGCCGGCCTGGCCTATGGACTCGGTCGCCTCTGGGATGCCGTCAACGACCCGATCGTCGGCTGGTTAAGCGATAAGACCGTCAACACCCAACTCGGCCCTCGGCTCCCCTGGATCCTCTGGAGCGCCGTGCCACTGGGTGCGTCCATGGCCCTGATGTGGTGGCTGCCGCCCTGGGAGAGCATCTGGACCAAGTTCTGGGTGTTCCTGGTGGTCTCCGTGGTCGCCAATAGCCTCTACACCTGCGTCAACCTCCCCTACACAGCCCTTGCCGCCGAACTGACGACCGACGTCGGCCTGCGCACTCGGCTGAACACCTCCCGTTTCACCGGCTCGATCCTGGCCACGATCACCGCCGCGCTTCTGGCGGGGGTCCTGGTGGGCAACCTGGGTGATCCCTCCTCCTACCTACCCGTCGGACTGGTCTCCGGCGTGATCATCAGCGCCTCTGGCCTGCTCTGCGGCTGGGGCCTGTTACCGGCGGCCCGCAACTGCCAACGCCCCGAACCCACCCCCGGCACCACCCGCAAGTTGCTCAGGCGGGTTGCCCAGAACGGCCGCTTCCTCATGGTGTTGGGCCTCTACCTCCTGCTCTGGTGCTCCCTGCAGCTGATGCAAGCGGTCTCGCTCTTCTTCCTGCCTGTGGTGCTTCAGGTGCCCGAGGGGCTGAGCAAGCTCATCCTCTTGCCGTTCCTGCTCAGTTCCCTCGGGGGACTCTGGCTCTGGAACACCGTTTCCCATCGGGCTGGACGCCTGCAAGCCCTGCGCCAAGGGGGGCTGCTTTGGGTTGCCGGTTGCCTGCTGGTGATGGTGCTGCAACCCCTCAATCCGGCCCTGCCGGTCATGGCCGCCAGCAATTTGCTCAAGCTGGTTCTGCTGGTCCTCTCCATCGTCCTGGCTGGGGTCGGGGCCTCCACCGCCTATCTCATTCCCTGGTCCCTGTTGCCCGATGCGATTGATGCCGATCCGGAGAAGCCGGCCGGCCAATACACCGCCTGGATGGTTCTGGCCCAGAAGGTCTGCATAAGTGCGGTGATCGCCCTACTGGGCATGGTGCTCAGCGCCAGCGGTTACGACGAAGCCCTGGCCAATACCGCCCAACCGACCAGCGCCCTGGTGGCGATCCGGCTGTGCATGGGCATCATTCCCGCAGTGTTGGTGGTTCTTGGGTTAGTGGTGACGCGCCGCTGGCCCGAGAGGGGCCTGCATCTTGAAGCCAGCTAGTCACTCCGTCGCATGCCTGCCCGTCGCCTTCCCGCCTGGCTTCTCCCCCGCTGGTTAACCCGCTTAGGCGAGAGCCTGCTGATTGGTGGTCAAGCCGTCTCCGCCCTGGCCAAGGGCCAGATCAACCCCAATGACCTGATCGCCGAATTGATGGAGGCTGGCCCCGGCAGCTTCCTGATCATCTTGATCACGGGTCTAGCGGCCGGCACGGTCTTCAACATCCAAGCCGCCTCCGAGCTGGTTAAACAGGGGGCCGGATCCACCGTGGGCGGGATACTCGCCCTGGGTCTCGCCCGGGAAATTGCTCCGATCCTCACAGCCACACTGGTGACGGGCAAGGTGGCGACGGCCTATGCCGCCCAGCTGGGGACGATGAAGGTCACCGAGCAGATCGATGCGATCACGATGCTGCGCACCGACCCGGTCCAGTACCTCGTGGTCCCGCGCCTGCTGGCGATGATCGTCATGACCCCGGTCCAATGCCTCGCCTTCTTTGCGGTGGCGATCTGGTCGGGCCAGGTCAGTAGCGCCATCCTCTACAACATCCCGCCCGATGTCTTCTGGAACTCCGTTCGGGGCTGGATGCAGCCCTCCGACCTGCCGGCGATGCTGCTGAAGGCCGTGGTCTTCGGCCTTCAGATTGCTGTGATCGCGTGCGGCTGGGGTCTCACCACCCGGGGTGGCCCCAAGGAAGTGGGCACCAGCACCACCGGTGCTGTGGTGATGATCTTGGTAACTGTCTCGCTGGTGGACGTGGTCTTAACCCAATTGCTCTTCGGCTCATGAGCCCTTCGACCGTGACTGGATCCGGCCCCAACCCAGAGCAGGGAGCCATCCTGGCCCCGCGCATCTGGGTGCCCTTGGGCGTCCTGATCCTGGGCGTGGCCTGCCTTCTGATCAACATCTGGGCCGCAGCGCTAGTGAGTGTCTTTGGTCTCTTCCTGCTGATCCAGAGCCAGATCCTGCGCTTGCAGTTCTGCGCCGAGGCCCTCATCGTCTGGCGCGGGAACACCGTCCTGCGCCGATTTCCATACAGCGAGTGGCTGAATTGGACGCTGTTCTGGGAGCCCTTCCCTGTGCTGTTCTATTTCCGTGAACAGCAAAGCATTCACTTCCTGCCGGTGTTATTTGATGCCAACAGCCTGCGCGAGCAGCTCAACCGTCACGTGATCGCCCAGCCATGAGCGACGAGGCCACCAACCCAACGTCCCCACAGCCTGAGGACTGGAAGGAGCTCGCCACCAACGAACTGCGTCAGCAGCGCGAGGCCCTGCAGCAGGAGATCAGCGAGCTCACGGGCCGCAGGGATCAGCTTCAGCAGGAAATCAACAGCAGCTTCGCGGGGCAATCCGACTCCATCGCCCGGCGGGTGAAGGGTTTCCAGGACTATCTCGTGGGAGCCCTCCAAGAACTAGCGGTGTCCGCCGAACAAATGGAGCTGGTGGTGCAACCCCTGGTGGTGCAACCCTCCCCTTTGGATCAGGCTGCCGCCGCCGAGGCACAGGCAGCAGCGGCAGCTGAGACCCCAGCTCCTGCACCAGCGGGGCTGTTCAGCCATGACGAAGCGCTGATCCGCGATCGACTGGCAGCCTTTCAAGGCCAGGCGGATTTCTATGCGGATCCCTGGAAGCTGCGCCGGAGCCTCGAACCCGGTGGAGCGTCCTTGCTGGAGGACTGGTTCTTGGCCCAAGGCGGCCGAGGCGCCCAGCCCAGTTGCGGCAGCCGCAACCGCAATGCCCTAGCGACCGCCGCAGCGATCTCAATCCTGGGTGAGCTCTACGGCGAACGCTTTCAAACCTTGGTGCTGGCTGGGATGCCCGAGCGGCTGGGCGAATGGCGCCGGGGCCTGCAGGATTGCCTCGGGCTGAACCGCGAAGACTTTGGGCCCAACAGCGGCATCGTTCTCTTCGAGCGCGCCGATGCCCTGATCGAACGGGCCGACCGCCTGGAAGAGCGAGGTGAACTCCCCTTCATCGTGGTCGATGCGGCAGAGCCCGCCGTCGAAATCCCGATCCTGCAATTCCCGGTCTGGTTGGCCTTTGCCGGCAGCCCCACCGAACTCGCCCTGGAGGACAGCCTGCTGTGACCGACTTCTTCATCGCGCCTCTGCTCACCCTGGTTCTTGCCTACCTCCTGGGCTCCTTCCCCAGTGGCTACCTGGCGGGGCGTTGGCTCAAAGGCGTCGACATTCGCAGCCTGGGCTCCGGCTCCACCGGAGCCACAAACGTTCTACGCCAAGTCGGCAAGGGCCCCGCACTGGTGGTGTTCCTGATCGATGTGCTCAAGGGAACCGCCGCCGTACTGCTGGCCAAGGCCCTGCTCCAGCCTGATGGCTACAACGCCCTGAGTGATTGGTGGGTCGTCGCCTCCGGTTTAGCGGCGTTGGCTGGTCACATCTGGCCGATCTGGCTCGGCTGGCGCGGCGGTAAGGCCGTGGCTACTGGGTTGGGAATGCTGCTGGGCCTGGCCTGGCCCGTCGGCCTGGCCTGCTTCGGGGTCTTCCTGGGGGTGATCAGCCTCAGCCGGATTGTCTCGCTCTCGAGCGTGCTGGCCGCCCTCAGCTTGCCCCTGCTGATGCTGGCGCGCTTCGCCTCCCTCGGCGAGGCGATTCGTCCGGCCTACCTCAGCCTCTCGGTCGTGGCGGCGGTGTTGGTGATCTGGAGGCACCGGAGCAACCTCAGCCGCATCGCCGCCGGCACCGAGCCCCGACTCGGGGACAAAAAGAAAGAGGCCTAGCCCAGGGCTCGGCTGCGCTCGGCTGCCGCAACCACGGCTTCGATCAAAGCGGAGCGCAGACCCGCACGCTCAAGGGCGCGGACTCCCGCAATGGTCGTCCCGCCTGGGCTCGTGACCATGTCCTTGAGCTGACCAGGGTGCAACTGCTGCTCCTGCAACAATGCGGCAGTACCGGCCAAGGTCCGGTGGGCCAGATGCAAGGCCTGAACCCGGGGCAATCCCGAGGCCACCGCCCCATCGGCCATGGCTTCAGCCACCAGAGCCACAAAGGCCGGTCCTGAGGAGGTCAGAGCGAGGAATGCATCCAGCTGGGTTTCGGGCAGCTCCAGCACCTCCCCGACCTGGGCGAACAACTCCAGCAACCAGCGCTTCTGCTCGGCCTCAACACCCTCCCCCCAGGCCAGTGCCGTGAGACCAGCGCGCACCAAACAGGGGGTATTGGGCACCGAGCGCACCACCCGCCAGCCAGGGAAGAGCCGCTGCAGGCGCTCGAGCTTCACCCCCGCCAACACAGAAATCAATAGGGGCGATGTGCCCGGAGCGGGAGCCGGTGCTGCGGCTGCCACGGCTTCGAGCTGCTGGGGCTTGACCGCCAGCAGAACCACCGGAGCCGCCCAGGCCTCTTGGCCATCGACACTCACGCGCAGGTTCTCGTTCTGCAGACGCTGAGCCGAGGCCTGGGAAGCAACGACTGCTCGCACCGCTGTGCGCGGCACCAGTCCGCTCTCCAGCCATGGAAACAGCAAAGCCTGGGCCATACGGCCCAGGCCAATCACCCCGAAGGATGTGGGGGAGGTGCTGCTCAACCGACGTTCGCGCCGTACTCGCGGCCCCAAGCGGGGGTGGGGGCGATGTCCTGCTGAGGCTCGTCCACGCTGTCGCGGGAGACAACCGTGGGAGCCGAGGCTTCTTCGCTGCCGGCGCTGGTGACGGTGACACAGCTGGGAGCGAACAAGAAGATGCTCTCGCCAACGCGCTCTTGATGGCCATCGATGGCGAAGGTGCCGCCGGCAACGAAGTCCACAGCGCGCTGAGCCTGGTCAGGCTCCATCATCGTGAGGTTCAGGATCACGGTCTTGCGCTCACGCAGGGCCTGAATCGCGCGAGGCATCTCATCGAAGCTGCGGGGCTCCATCAGGGTGACCTCCGCCGCCGAGGTAGAGATACCGGGCATGCCAATCACATTGCTCCCAGCGAAGGGATCAACGGCATCGAAATCGCTGGTCAGCGCGAGTGCACCAGAGGGGGTCGAGCCACTGGTTTCCGGCATCTCGCCCTGGTCGTAATCCAGATCGTCGTCGTCGTAACCGTCGAGGTAATCGTCTCCGGAGACAACTGCACGCAGGCGGGAGAACAACGACACCGTGAAACCTCGGATTTGGCTTTTAACCTAGATAGCGTCCCACGCGGGTGCTGACAAGGGATTCAGCGGATCATTGTTGGCTTTTATGCCGGTTTCAACGCTTCGGACCAAAGAGGGCTGAACCCACCCGGACCCAGGTGCTTCCGGCGGCGGCCGCCTCGGGCCAATCGCCGCTCATTCCCATCGACAATTCCGCCAGTCCGATGCGCTGGGCGAGAGCCGAACAGTCCGCAAAAAGCTCCTGCCGCTGCTCCGCCTCCAGACCGAGGGGAGCCATGGTCATCAGCCCCACAATCCGCAGGTTGGGCAGCTGCTGAAGCCGTGGCCATTCCCGCTCCAATTCATCAGCCGTGAGCCCCCCTTTGTTGGGGTCTGGCCGAAGTTTGACCTGCAGAAAAACAGATGGATTGAGGCCTTCCTCTCCTGCAATCCGCGAGATCCGCTCGGCCAAAGCCGGGGAGTCCACGGAGTGAATCGAGCTGAATTGCTTCAGCACTGGCCGCACCTTGTTGGCCTGAAGACGCCCGATGAAGTGCCAATCGAGCCCCTCAAGATCGGCCAGCTCCTGCTGTTTTGCTGTGGCTTCTTGCAGGCGGCTTTCTCCAAAACTCCGCTGCCCGGCTTCCGCCAATTCGCGAATACTGCTGGAGGGGTGCCCCTTGCTCACCGCCAGCAGGCGGGTGTGGGAGGGCAACTGCTCGTTCAGAGCCTGAAGACGGGCTGCAGCAGAGGAAAGGCCCAACAGCTAGATGAAGGTCTTGTCGAACAATTCTCTCCAGCCGGCATGCACTTCGGGACCTTCCCTTCGCGCGCGGTTGAGATTTTGCTCGGCCAGATGGCGGGCATCCATCAACGGGATGACCTCAAATTCCACGCTGCGGCCCTGCACCGTGACCAGGAAAAACATCCTCTGGGCATAGAGGGTGGCGTAGAGCTCGCGGCCTTCACCGGTCTCAGCGACCCGATACAGCAGGCCAAAAGTGGGGTGATTGAGATAGCGCTCGTTACTCACACGCCTAGGTCGGCCAACCGCCTATCAAAGCGCACCAAAGCGCCAGCGCAGAACGAGAACAGCCAGCAAACCAAGCCAACCCAGGGCTTGAAGAAGCGGAGCCCGCAGCCGGGAGCGCAGGAGTTGCGAGGGCGCGATCCACTGACCGCCCCGGGCCAAGAGGGCTTCAGCCCCCTGTTCAGCCCTCAATAAAACGTTAGCCAGCAGGCGCTCACCCAAGGCCAAGACCAGAGCGACCGAGGCCTGGAAGCCGAGCCGCCGCAGGTTGACCGAACGGGTGGCCAGGGAGCGCAAAAGGTTCTGGAATTCCTCTTGGACCAGCGGCAGAAATCGAAGGGACAACAGCAAGGTGAAGCCCAGGCGCTCCACCGGGACCCCCAGGCGAGCCAGGGGAGCCATGCACCAGCTCAAGCCCCAGACCAACTCCTCGGGCGGAGTCGTCAGGAGCAGCAGGTTGGCGCTGTGAATCACCGTGAAGAGCAGCGTGGCGCTGTTAATCCCGAGCTCCGCCGAGCGGCGGGTCACCACGAAGGGACCCAGTGGCAGCGGCCCCAATTGCACCGGGCCGAGCCGCAAGAGCTCCCAACGCATCCCTTGCTGATCAGCTCCCAGTGCCAACTCCTGGGGAGGCCGGTTTAAGGACGCGGGTGCCAGCGATCCCGTCGGCAGGGTGGTGGCCAGCGCCCCCACCAAAACCGAGAGAGCGAGCAACAGGGGCAGAGTGCGGCGCCAGAGGCGCCAGGGCAAACCACTCAAGGCCGTAAAGACGAGCAAGAGACCCACCAGGGACAAGCGCCACCAGGGCCCAGCCAGGATCGGGGTGAGCAAAAACACCACCGTCCAGCCCAGCTTCAAGCGGGCATCCAGGAGCCGCAGCCAGCTACCGGTCCCATCGACGTATTGGCCGATGGGAATTTGCCGCAACCAATCCATCAGGGTTGAAGCTGAATCAGAAGCTCAGCGTCCCTTGGCCTGCTGCCGGGCCAGATCACGCTCCGCATCGCGCTGCTGCTTGCCGCGCCAGAACAATTTGAGCGGCGACCCCTCAAAGCCCAGACCCTCACGGATTTGCCGTTCGACGTAGCGACGGTAAGTGTCCCCAAACAACTTCGGGTCGTTCACAAACAGCGTGAAGCTTGGGGGACGAACAGCCACCTGGGTGCCGTAGTAGATGCGGCCCTGGCGACCACCGCGGCTGGTGGGCGGAGAACGCCAGCTGACCGCTTCCCGCAGCACCTCATTCACCACCGATGTGCTGACCCGGCGGCGGTGCTGCTCCACCGCAACGGCCGCAATCGCGAAGATGCTTTCCACCCGTTGACCGGTCAATGCGGAGGTAAAGAGCATCGGGGCCCAATCCAGGAAATAGAGCTTGGCCCGCAGCTCTTTTTCCATGGCCGGCATGGTGTGGCTGTCTTTTTCGATGGCGTCCCATTTGTTGACCACCACCACGCAAGCCCGGCCCTCTTCTTCGATGCGGCCAGCGAGGCGCTGATCCTGTTCAGTCACGCCATCGAGGGCATCGATCACTAACACGCAGACGTCGGAGCGCTCAATCGCCTTGAAGCTGCGGTTAATGCCGAAGTACTCCGGCCCGTAGCTGACCGAACGGCGGCGACGAATGCCCGCGGTGTCAAGCAGTTTCCAAGCTTTCCCTTCCCGCTCGATCGAGGTGTCAATGGTGTCGCGGGTGGTACCGCGAATCGGACTCACGATCGCCCGCTTCTCACCACAGACCGCGTTAAGGAGGCTGGACTTCCCGACGTTGGGACGGCCAACGATGGCCATCTGAATGGGCTCTTCCCCCTCCAGCTCCTCGGCGGCAGGCAGGTGGTCCACCATCTGATCCAGCAGGTCCCCCGTGCCGGCCCCGTGGATGGCCGAAATCGGGTAGGGCTCACCCAGACCCAGGCTCCAGAACTCAGCCGCCATGGCCAGACCCGCCTCGGGCGACTCGCATTTATTGACCGCAAGCAGCACCGGAACGTTGTGCCCACGAAGCCACTCAGCGATGGACTCGTCCGCCGCCGTCAACCCCTGCTGACCATCAGCGATGACCACCGCCACCGAGGCTTCCGAGAGGGCCAAGTTGGCCTGCTCCCGAATTTCCGGCAGAAATTCGCTGTCGTCGTCGAAGACCAAACCACCGGTGTCGACCACCTTGAAGTGGCGATCCCGCCAATACCCCTGTTGATAGGTGCGGTCTCGGGTCACACCCGGTTCGTCGTGAACGATGGCCTCGCGACTGCGGCAGAGGCGGTTCACAAGGGTGGATTTGCCCACGTTGGGGCGGCCAATAATGGCAACGACTGGCAACGCCAAAGAGTTATCGCAACAACTGCCTTACCTCGACCCTACAGGCCGGCAGAAGCGAAAATCTTTCCGCCAGTCTCAAAACAAGACTGCACGAGTCTCGCTAGAGGAAGGGTGTTCTGTCCCCCGCCCGACGGCGGTCTCCCGCGATGGTGGAACTGATTGCCTCGATCGTGGTCGATCTCTCCGACCAGAAGCTCTACGTCTACAACCAACAACAGGAGCTCGTTCGCACGGTGCTGGTGAGCACTGGCAAGGGCGCCACGCCCACGCCGATGGGGCTCGGCCAGGTCTACGACAAGTACCGCAGCGTCACCATGCGCGGCCGGGACTACGTGGCCCCGAACGTCCCCTGGGCCATGTGCATCACCCAGAACGGGATGATCTGCATGCACGGGGCCCCCTGGCAAGAGAAGGCCAACGAAGCGTTTGGCGTCCCCCGCAGCCATGGCTGCATCCGGATCCCCAGCCCCCATGCCCGCTGGCTGTTTGAGAACACCCCGAAGGGAACTCCCGTCAGCATCCAGGCCTGACCATGCGGGGAGGGTCGACCAGTCGGATCCTGCAGCTCCTGAGCTTGGAGCTGTTAATCGTGGGCCTGTGGGTCCTGGCCCTCCCTGCCCATCAGGCTCCCGCGAGCCCTGGGATCAGGCAATCGGCAGATCGCCTGGATGCCCCTGGACCGGATCAGCCGGCTGATCCAACAGCGGAGGCATTGGCCCGCTAGCTGGCAGGGGCTCCCCCCGCTCCGCCAGATCAGCCAGCAGCCAGTTCACGGCGGTGGCCCTGCGGGTCCGGCGGGGGTAGAGGCCGCCAATCTTGTAACCGCCAAAACCCAACTGCTCCTTGAGCAATTGCTTGTAGGGCTTGGGGACCGATCGGGTCAGCGCCACGCTGGCGGGGCGCTCGGCGATGAACTGGGGCTCGATCGGGAAGGACTCCCGCCAGTTGGCCTCCGTCCCTGGGCCGGCGCTCCAGATCCCCTCGCCGTTTTGCTCGTATCCCAAGCGCGGCCAGATCAACTCACAAACAAAACGGTCGCTGGTGCGGTCCTCCAGGACCGCCTCCAAGAGCTCCCGGCTGAGGGGGTAGGGGACGGGCATCGACCTGGAGTCCGAGAATCGGATCACCATGATCACGCCCGCCCGCTCCTGCGAACCGCTCCAGCTCCCCGGCCGGGGGACAGAACGCCTGCTGCGCTGCCGCGTCCTGCAGTCACCCCTTGCCGGGGTGAGCGATCGCATCTTCCGCGGTCTGGTGCGGCGCTGGGCCCCCGACGCCCTGCTGTTCACCGAGATGGTCAACGCGACCAGCCTGGAGCTGGGCCATGGCCTGCAAAAGGTGGAGGAACTCGCCCTCGAGCAGGGCCCCATCGGCGTGCAGCTCTTTGATCACCGGCCCCAGTCCATGGCCGATGCGGCCCGCAGGGCGGAAGCCGCAGGAGCGTTCCTAATCGACATCAACATGGGCTGCCCGGTCAAGAAGATCGCCAAGAAGGGCGGCGGAAGCGGTCTCATTCGCGAACCCGATCTGGCCAGCCGCATCGTGGAGACCGTCTCAGCGGCGGTCTCGATTCCTGTCACCGTGAAAACCCGACTGGGCTGGTGCGGAAGCGACCTGAACCCCGTGGCCTGGTGCCAGCAACTCGAGAGCGCCGGCGCCCAGCTGCTGACCCTCCATGGCCGCACCCGCGAACAGGCCTTCAAAGGCAGCGCCGATTGGGACGCCATCGCCGCGGTCAAAGGGGCCCTCGCCATCCCAGTGATTGCCAATGGCGACGTCAACTCCTCCGCCGATGCCCTGCGCTGCTTGGAGCAGACCGGGGCCGATGGAGTCATGGTGGGCCGGGGCAGCATGGGGGCCCCCTGGCTGGTGGGCCAGATCGATGCGGCCCTCAGCGGCCGACCGATTCCAGAGGAACCCACGCCCCTCGAGCGGGTCCTGTTGGCCAAAGAACAGCTGCAGGCCCTGGTGGCATCCAAGGGCGACCACGGGCTGCTGATCGCCCGCAAGCACATGAGCTGGACCTGCAACGGCTTCACCGGAGCGCCCCAGTTGCGGCACGCCCTGATGCGGGCGCCCACACCCGCCGAAGCGGTGGCCCTGTTGGATCAAACCGCCGCGGCCCTCTCGGCCTAGTGGCCGCCGATCTGCAGGAGGTCGCGGGTGCCGCTGACCCCTTGGACTGCAAACAACAGCAGGATCAGCACATTGGCGCTGATGTGCAGCCGCCTCAGCCGAGGATTTCGCTTGATCTCAGGCCGGGCCGAGAGCGTGAAGAGCATCAGACCGCTCAGCAGAACGCCCGCCCAGTAGTG
The DNA here is from genome assembly GCF_047716805.1 of Synechococcus sp. W4D4. Classification (NCBI taxonomy): domain Bacteria; kingdom Bacillati; phylum Cyanobacteriota; class Cyanophyceae; order Synechococcales; family Synechococcaceae; genus Synechococcus; species Synechococcus sp. W4D4. The sequence goes on from NZ_CP180404.1 coordinate 1,652,959, forward strand.
GGAACTCCAGAACCCAGCGCTGAATGGATTGTCGGAGAGACGCCAGATCTCAGCCTGACTGCCCAGGCCCAGGACCCCGGCCCAGCAGAGCAGCGCAAAACTCGCCCGCCAGATCGCCCGGTGCACCCGCAGCAGAGCCGCTAGGGCCACCAGGGTCCCGGCCGACACCAGCAGCAGGAGTCCGTAGCGACCGGCGCCGCCGCTGAAGTCTGCACCGGCCTCCAGATAGGCCTTGCTGAACGAATAGACGATGGCAATCAACACCGCCACGACCACCCCAACCGTCAGCCAAAGGCCATGGTCCGCGTGTTCTTGGGGCACAGGTTCCGGCTGCTTGGTAATACCCAAGCGCTTCTCGCGCACCAGCAATCCCAGCCGCACCGTCGCCCCCATCAAGGGGTAGACGAACAGGATCACCAGCACCGGGTGCAGCAGGGCGAACCAGTCGATGGTGCTCATGGCAGCAGCTCCTTCAGGGCAGAACCTTGGGCCAACCCTGACGGATCAGCAGAAGTGAAAAGTAGGGCTGCTCATCGGCTGGGATCGAATCAGCAGGGGCCAAGAGCTGATCAGGCCAGCCCACCCGTTGGGCAAAGAGGCTGCGGCTGAGCAGGCCGCGACGTTCCAAGAGCGGCTGCACCCAGCGCCAGCGGCGGCCCAACTTGAGCAGCGCCAGCACCACCTGTTGGCCCTGGGCCCAATCCAGCAACGCCTCCAGGTCCTCGGGGGTCTCTGGGGTGGGGCGAATCATCAGCCCCTCCTGCTGCAGGGCCAAGGGCCAGGGCATGCCCTGGGCTGAAGCCGCCGCCGCGGCCGCAGCGGCCGCTGTGATCCCAGGAATCACGGCGACAGGTATCGAGGGATGGCGATCGGCCAGCGCCAGCAGGGCATAGGAGCAGCTGGCGAAGAGGGAGGCATCCCCCTCGCAGAGCAAGACCACCGCCAGCCCCTGCTCCACCTCCGCCGCCAAGGCATCAGCGGCCTCGCGCCAGGCCTGCTGCCGCGGCTCGGCCTCGGCCACCATCGGAAACAACAACGGCAGGCGCCGCTGCTCGGCCGCCATCCAAGGCGCGGCAATCTGTGCCGCCATGCCCTCGGCATCCGGGCGAGCCACCGGGTAGGCCACAACGGCCGCAGAGGCAACGGCCTGGACTGCCGCCACGGTCAAGAGATTGGGATCACCTGGACCGACTCCCACCAGGGTGACCCCAGGCTTGGCTGCCACGACAGGGCTGGAGCGCATGGGCGGGGGGCTCAGTCGGCCCCTTTCTAGGCTGAGGCAACTAAGCGGGCAGAGCGATGAGCGACCTGCAGGTGTTCGAGGCCACGGGCGAGGCCGCTCAGCTGCCCAATCTGACCACGAACGATCCGGCGGTGATTGCCGCTGAACTTGCCGCGCGCGGCATCGGCTTTGAGCGCTGGCCAGCCCGCGCGGAGCTTCCAGCGGGTGCTGGCCCCGAGGCCGTGCTGGCCGCCTATGCCCAGGAGATCCAGGCGGTGCAGACGCGGGGCCGCTATCCGACCGTCGATGCCATTCGGATGACACCGGATCACCCCGATCGCGAGGCGCTGCGACAGAAGTTCCTCTCGGAGCACACCCACGCCGAAGACGAGGTGCGTTTTTTTGTCGAAGGCCGCGGGCTGTTCTGCCTGCACATCGGCCAGGAGGTGCTGCAGGTGCTCTGCGAAACCGACGACTGGATCAGCGTTCCCGCCGGCACCAAGCACTGGTTCGACATGGGGGCAGAGCCGTCCTTCTGCGCCATTCGCTTCTTCGACAACCCAGAGGGTTGGGTGGCGCAATTCAGCGGCGACCCGATCGCCGATCGCTTCCCCCGCCTGAGTTAGTCCCGAATGCCAACCGAATGCATTCGGACCAACTCCGGTCGCTCCAAGCTGCCGCTGAGGGCCTGGGCTTCCAGTTGAGCCAGCTCCTGGAGCCGCTCCACCGTGACCTCCCGGCCAAAGCGCTGCTCGCAGAGCACCCAATACAGGCCAAAGTGGCGTGCTTCACTCGCCAAAAGCTCGCCGTAAAGCTCCTTCAATTCAGGGTCGGGGCTATGGGCCGCCAGCAGCGCCATGCGCTCGTGGCTGCGGGCCTCGATCAAGCCAGCCACCAAAAAAGTGTCCAGCATCCGCTGGGGTTCAGCCTTGCGGACCTGGGCCGTCAGGCTGGAGCCGTAGGCCGGAGCCGGGAGCTGCTTTAAAGGAATCCCACGGTGCTGCAGCAGGGCCAGGACCTGCTCAAAGTGCTCCAACTCTTCGCGAGCCAGGCCACTGAGCTGCTCACCCAGTTGCTCATCGGAGGGGTAGCGGAACATCAACTGCAGGGCCACCCCCGCCGCCTTCCGCTCGCAGTGGGCATGGTCGATCAGCACCAGATCCGAGCGATTGATGGCCTGTTCCAGCCAGGCCTCTGAGCTGGGGGCCGTCAACCACTTGACCCGCGCCACCTGGCTCTCCAAGACCACCGTCATGCCTGGCCCCGCAGCTTGGCCACCAAACCCTGAAGCGCCAAGGAATAGCTGGCCGGACCAAAACCGCTGATCACCCCCAGCGCCTGATCCGCCAGATAGGAGTGGTGGCGGAAGTCCTCGCGGGCATGGACATTGCTCAGGTGAAGCTCCACATAAGGAATCGCCACCCCGAGCAGCGCATCCCTTAGGGCAATCGAGGTGTGGGTGAAGGCCCCGGCATTGATCAAGATCCCGTCCACCTGACCGCGGGACTGATGGATCCGATCCACCAGAGCCCCTTCATGGTTGCTCTGAAAACAGCTGAGCTCGGAGCCGAGTGCAGCGGCTTCAGCGCTCAGGCGCTGCTCGATGGCCTCCAGGGTGTCGGCGCCGTAGAGCCCCGGCTCACGCTGCCCCAACAGATTGAGGTTGGGGCCGTTCAGCAACAACAGGTGCATCGGAGCCGGCCAAGGTCAAGGTCCACTGCGGCGATCGTAGGGAGCGTGCCAAGAGAGGCCCCACCGGCTGGTAAGTTCTTGGGGTGTGGTTCGGGTCGGTGCCCGAGTGGTTAATGGGGGCGGACTGTAAATCCGCTGGCTCTGCCTACGTTGGTTCAAATCCAACCCGGCCCACCTTCCACATGCCCTTGTAGCTCAGCGGTAGAGCACTCCCTTGGTAAGGGAGAGGTCACGAGTTCAAGTCTCGTCAAGGGCTTCCAAAACACCGACAAGTCAAGTGGCACCAGACTTGTCAACCCGCCGGCGCTCGAGCCGGTTTTTTTTGCGCCTGTCAACGCGGGCTCAGGATTGCGCGTAGCTGATGTACACAATCAGGCCTCAAGCCGTGATGAAGCACTGTCAGCTTCATGGCAGTCTTGAGGCCAAGGCCTGGTCATTTGCCCAGACCAATCCGACGTCTTTCTTGAGCGGAACCCCTCCACAATCTCTGCGCTGCTTGATCGTGGAAGACAAGCAGCCGCGTCGCCAACAAGGCGATTCTGATCGGCAGCTTGAGAGCAAGCCAGAGAGCGTGAAATGCTGAACGTCGAAGTGACCCTCAACGGATGCTGAAGTCGATCGCTCTGCGCCGGGTCTTGATCTACTTCGCTCTGAGCAGCGCTGGCGTCGCTGTTGTCAGCCAGTTGGATTTGGACCAACGCAGCGCCGGTGTGATCTATGTGCCGATGTTCATCGGCATCTATGTCCTCTCCCGTTGGATCGAAGCCAAACTCTCAGGCCCCCCAGTCATCACAGCCACCACCGCAGAAGAGCCCCCCAGCAAGGGCTTCATGGCGAAGTCATCCAAGCCCTAACCACGGGGTTTCGGCTGCTTTCCATAGGGTGATCCGGCGACCCGCCCGCTGATCTGTGCTCCAGCTGACTGCCCCCATCGCCGCGATGCGTCAGCTGGTCAGCGATGGGACCACCCGCCCACTGCCCTGGCGCCTCGAGCAGCTCGATCGCCTCGATGCCGCCCTCAGCGCCAATAGCGATGCCGTGCTGGCCGCCCTGGCTAGTGACTTGGGCAAACCCGATGTGGAGGCCTACTTCGAGGTCGTCGCGGTTCGCCAGGAGATCAACCTCTGCCGCCGCCAACTGCGGCGCTGGATTGCCCCCAAAAAGGTCAGCGTTCCGGTGAGCCAACGGCCAGGACAAGCCGAGGTCATCGCCGAGCCCTTGGGTTGTGTCCTGATCATTGGACCCTGGAATTACCCGTTCCACCTGGCACTTCAGCCCCTTGTCAGTGCCCTGGCAGCCGGCAACACCGCCATCCTCAAGCCCTCTGAGCACGCCCCTGCCACCGCGCAACTTATCAGCGCGTTAATCGAGCAGGCCTTCCCGCCTGAGATCGTCCAGGTGGTCCAAGGGGACGGGAGCACCGCCCAGGCCCTACTGGCTGAACGGTTTGATCACATCTTTTTCACCGGCGGCGAGCGCATCGGGAAGATCGTGATGGGCGCCGCAGCTCAACACCTGACCCCGGTCACCCTGGAGCTCGGCGGCAAGAGCCCGGCGGTGGTCCTCAGCGATGCGGACCTGGAGGTCACCAGTCGCCGGCTGGTCTGGGGCAAGTGCCTGAATGCGGGTCAGACCTGCATCGCCCCTGACTACCTCCTGGTCGAGAGCGGTATCCGAGAAGCATTGATCCAGGCCCTAGGCGAACGCATCACGGCTTGCTTTGGCGAAGAGCCGCTGCACTCCAGCGACCTGGCCTCGATCGTCAATGCCGCCCAGTACCAGCGACTGAGTGGGCTGCTGGAGCGCGCCCGAGAGCGGGGCCAGATCCTGCTGGGGGGCACCTGCGACCCAGAACGGAAGCGCGTCGCCCCCACCGTGGTTGCGGTGCGTGATCGCGAGGATCCACTGATGCAGGAAGAGCTCTTCGGACCTCTGCTGCCGGTGCTGGAGGTCGATGGATTGGGACAAGCGATCCAGTGGATTAACCAACGCCCCAAGCCCCTCGCTCTTTATCTCTTCAGCCGCTCGAAGCAGCACCAGGAGACCGTGCTTCGGCGCACCAGCTCCGGCGGGGTCTGTTTCAACGATGTGGTGATGCAGGTCGGGGTTCCCGAACTCCCCTTTGGCGGCGTGGGCGCCAGCGGGATGGGGGCCTATCACGGCAAAGCTGGTTTCGACGCGTTTTCCCACCGCCGCAGCGTTCTGCGCCGGCCCTTTGCCCTCGATCTCCCCTTCCGCTACCCCCCCTACGCCGGACGTCTCCCCTTGATTCGACGACTCCTGGGGTGAAGCCATTTCCATGCCTTATGGAAGGGGGACTAGCGCCCGCCTCCAGGCCCCGTATGGTGCGCCCAGTCGACCGTTGTTAGACCCAATGCGCCGCCGCTCTGCCGCCGCTTTAGCCCTGGCCCTTCTGCTTCCCCTCCCGGGGTTGGCCGGCGAGGTGGTGGTCAAGCGCGGTGAGACCCTCTCTGAAATTGCCGACCGCTACGGGACCTCGGTCAATCGGCTGATGGAGATGAACGGCCTGCGGGATGCCAACGACCTCTGGGCCGGCAGCCGCATCAAGGTTCCCGGCAACGTCTACAGCGGTGGTGGCTCGGGCAACTACACCGTCAAGGCAGGCGAGACCCTCTCAGAGATCGCCGATCGCTACGGCACCAGCGTCGATCGCCTGGTCCGACTCAATGGCCTGCGGGATGCGAATGACCTCTGGGCCGGCAGCCGCATCCAGGTGCCTGGCGCCAGCGCCCGTCCTCGGGTGGCTGTGAATAAAAACGCCAAAACCCACCAGGTTCAGCCTGGGGAAAGCCTCTCATCGATCGCCGATCGCTATGGCGTCTCGATGCAGCGACTGATCGCCATCAACGGCATCAGCAACCCCAACCAGGTGATGGCGGGCAGCACCCTGACCCTGCGCAGCGCCAGCAAGCCCAAGCCGAAGCCTCGTCCGGCGGCTGCCCCAGTGGCAGCGAAACCCAAGCCCAAGCCAGCGGTGGCGGCAGCATCCAAGCCGGTCAAAAAAGCTGAGCCCGCGAAGGTCGAGGCGGCCAAGCCCGCAGTCGCCAAAGCCGAACCCATGAAGGTCAAGCCCTCGGTGGCCACCACCGTCGCGGCAACGACCACCACCACAGCCGTTGTGGCTCAGCCCGAGAAGAAGGCAGAACCGGCGAAAGCGGAGACCCCCAAACCTGCAATCGCCAAGGCAACGGTGACCAAGCCAACCGCAACCACGGCCAAGGCTGAGCCCTCGAGTAAAACCGCTGCAGGGAGCTCGCCCGATTGGCGGAGCTACGGCCCCCTTCAGGTGGATTGGGCCAACTGGCAGGCCATGGGCGGCAGCTACGTGGCGCCAAGCCTCAACAGCGACGGGCAGCCCCTTTACCTGGCGATTAACTGCAACGCCAAGCGCCTGAATGCCACCGGCCAATCGGGAGCCTGGAAAACCTGGGATGCCCCCCAGAGCGACTTTGAGCAGAAGCTGATCACGGATCTCTGCAGGGCCAAGCCCGGCTGATCAGGCCGCCAGTTTCAGCGTCCAGGGCTGCCGCAGGAAGCGTCGACCCGCAGGCCTAAGCCAGAGGCGCTGACTGCCGTCATTGCTTTCGCTGATCAGGTCCTCTTGAACCAGGCGCCGTGCCAACCAGCGCCATTGGTCCACCTCGTCCCCCTCGGCCTTGGCCAGGTCGTCACCGAGGCTGCGCAGGTCCACACCGCTGCGCTGATCCAGTTGTTCGAGTACCTGGGATGCCTGATCGGACCAGTCCTTCCAACGGGGTGTCTGGCTGCAACGATCGCAGCGACCGCAGGGGGAGACCAACTCACCAACCGAGAGCAGCAGGGCCTGCTCCCGGCATCCTGAGCCCTCGGCGACCGCCTCCATCCGCCGAAGCTGCTGCTGGGAAAGCTCCGCCCGTGTCCGGTCCTGGGGATCGCCTGATTCCTCAGCGGAGGAGCGAATGGCCCAGGCCAGGCTGGAGCGGTCATCGGGATCAAAGAGAACGATGCAGCGAGCCGGGAGACCATCACGACCAGCGCGGCCCGACTCCTGGAGATAGCCCTCGGTGCTAGCGGGGAGATCCAGATGCAAGACCAGGCCGACATCCGGCCGATCCACCCCCATCCCAAACGCCACTGTGGCCACCAGGACTGGCATGTCGTGGTCCTGGAAATGGGTCAAAGCCAGGGCGCGGCTCTCCGGATCCATGCCGGCGTGATAAGCGATGGCCTCGACTCCGTTCTCGCTGAGGCGCTTGGCCCAGCTCTCCACGGAGCGCCGGGTGCGGGCGTAGATCAAGACCGCACCACGGGCCTCCTCCACCGCCTTGAGAACCTCTGGCAGGGGATCAGCCGGACGACGGCGCATGACATAGGAGAGGTTCTCCCGCCGGGCAGAGCGCACCTGAATCAGCGGACGCCGAAGCTCCAGCAGACGGATCAGGTCCGCGCGGACTCTGGGAGCGGCCGTGGCGCTCAGGGCCACCACCGGAACACCGGGACAGAGCCGGCGCAACTGCCCCAAGCGCCGATAGTCCGGGCGGAAGTCATGGCCCCAGGCGCTGATGCAGTGGGCCTCATCGATGGCCAGCCCCACCAATTTCCCCTCCTCGTGGATCTCCTCGAGCAACCGCCGGGTGGCCTCCACCTGAAGACGTTCAGGGGCCAGATACAGGAGGCGCAGCCGGTTGCTGCGCACCCGCTGCAACAGATCCCGCCGGCGCATCGGGTCCAGGCCTCGGTGCAGACAAGCGGCAGGAATCCCGCGTCGCTGCATGTGCTGAACCTGGTCCTCCATCAAGGCCACCAGCGGGGAGATGACTAAAACCAGGCCTTCTCGGACTAGGGCCGGCAGCTGATAACAGAGGGACTTGCCCGCCCCGGTGGGGAGCACCGCCAGGCAATCCTGCCCAGCGAGCATCGCTTCAATCACAGGACGCTGGCCGGGACGAAAGGCCGACCAGCCGAAGTGTTCCTGAAGGGCCGACTCAAGGGGATCGCTCATCAACCGGATCTCAGCCGGCCTGGGCCATCACCGCAATGGTCGGAGCCTCGAGCTGATCAGGCGATTCCTCCACCAGCTGCAGCCGCACCCTCTTACCCCCTGCAAGTTCCCCAAGGGAGACACGCATGGTGTTGCCACTAAGCGTTTGCAGGGCCGTCAGGAGCTCACGCAGGTGGGGGGTGCTGCTGCCGCTCTCCACCCAGAGGCGCTCCTGCAATCCATTGAGTCGACGCCAGCTGGTGTGGAGTTTGAGGACGGCCGACTCCAACGCTTGGGCTTGGCCCACCGCATCGGAGAGCAATCCCAAGGCATCGAGGCGAAGGGCTTCCTGCATGGCCTTATCCAGATCGAGCTCCCCCTGCTGAAAGGCGCGAACAGCCAGTCCAGCTTCCGAGGCTTTGCTCAGCCACCGGGCTGTGCTGGTGACATCTTTCACCCGCTCGAGTTCGGGCTCATCCCGCAGGACCTTGCGGAGATCCTCCTGCTGCTCGTCGGGGAGCTTGGCCAGCTCCTTGACCAAGGGCGCAACGGCCTTGGGCGGGAGCAAGTTCTGAGCCGTGCGCTGACGAATTTCCTCCGGCAGCAGGGGGCTGGTGGCTGCCGTGAACTCGTCGGTCAGCTGGCGAACCTGTTTGCGGGTGATCTGCTGGCCGTCATTGGCGGCCTCTCCGATCATCAGTTGGACTTCGGGATCCGACTGGGCCGTCTCCATGAAGGCACGCTTCGAGAAGTTGTTGACGCTGGTCTCCTCGAGCACCCCCTCACCCAGCATCTGATCGGCGGATTCCGCCAACTGAATCAGGGCATAGGCCCTGGTTTTGCTGATCTCCTGCTCACGGAGCCACTGCAGGAAGCCACCTCCGCGGGCATCACCGCCGCGGCGCTCCCGGTCCCGAACACTGCGAAGGATCCGGCCCCGCCAGATCTCAGTCTGCAGATCAAAGCGGTCACAAATCGCCCAGGCCTCCTCAATCCGAGCCATGAACTCCATCGAGCTAATGCTTTCGCTCTCGGGATCAGGCAATTCGAGGCTGAAGGAGGGGGCCTCGGCCATGGGGAAACGCTCGTGAGAGATCGATGGTGCCACGTTTCGTGACGGGCCAGCTTTCAGGACTCCCGCTACGGGTAAATTCCCAATGACAGCCACCCCTTTACAGCGCAGCGATGGCCATCTCCCGCGGTGACAAGGTGCGCATCAAGCGTCCTGAGTCCTACTGGTTCAACGATGTGGGCACCGTTGCCTCCATTGACACCTCCGGCATCCGTTACCCCGTCGTGGTGCGCTTCGAGAAGGTGAATTACAACGGCGTCAGCGGCTCCGAAGGCGGCATCAACACCAACAACTTCGCCGAGAGCGAACTCGAGAAGGCCTGATCCTCAGAATTAAAGCCACGTATCAATCCCCGGCCTGTGTTCAGGTCGGGGATTTTTGCTGTTGGAGCCTCCGTGGCAGTCTGTGGCCCTGATCTCTCCTGTGCAGACGGGTGCCAGAGCTCCCTGAAGTGGAAACGGTGCGGCGCGGACTGGAGCGCCAGACCCACGGCTTCACGATTGAACGGGTCGAGGTCTTGCGGGCCCGAGCCATCGCATCACCACCCGTTCCAGAGCAGTTCTGCTCGGCCCTGGAGGGCTGCAGCGTGGATCAGTGGATGCGGCGCGGCAAATATTTGATGGCAAGCCTCAGACGATCCGGCGCGGATGCTGGGCATTGGGGTGTGCACCTGCGGATGACTGGACAGTTCCTCTGGATGGAGACGGACAAGGAACCCTGCACCCACACGCGAGTGCGGTTCTGGAATCCCCAAGGCCAGGAGCTGCGGTTTGTGGATCTGCGCAGTTTTGGAGAGATGTGGTGGGTGCCTCCCGGTGAGCCACTGGAGTCGGTGATGACCGGACTCAAACGCCTGGGACCGGAGCCCTTTAGCCCTGACTTCACGCCCAGCTACATGCGCGAGAAGCTCCAGGGATCAAACCGCGCCATCAAGACCGCCCTACTGGATCAGTCACTGGTGGCCGGGGTCGGGAACATCTACGCCGATGAGTCCCTCTTCATGAGCCGCATTGCCCCGGAGCAGCGGGCAGGCGCACTGAAGCCCAAGCAGCTCGAGCGCCTGCATGCTGCCCTCGTGGAGGTCCTGACCACCAGCATTGGGGCCGGCGGCACCACCTTCAGTGACTTCCGGGATCTGACCGGAACGAATGGGAACTACGGCAATGCAGCTTGGGTCTACCGGCGCACCGGTGAACCCTGCCGGGTCTGCGGGACCCCAATCCGGCGTGACAAGTTGGGCGGGCGCAGTAGCCACTGGTGCCCCTCCTGCCAGGGTGGAGAGACCGCCTGAGTTGGACGTGCCGATGCCCGATGCCAACACCACCGCCTTGGCCAAGGCCCTATGCGGAGCGATGGGCGAGATCCATCGGCGCGGTTGGTGTGACGGGACCGGAGGCAATTTCAGCTGCGTGCTCGAGGCCGACCCCATACGCCTACTGATGGCCCCAAGCGGAGTCCACAAAGGATCAGTCGCTCCGATTGATCTGATTCAGGTGAACCGGGAAGGCCATGTGGTCTTGGGCAACGGCAAAGCCAGTGCCGAGACAGCCCTGCATCTCGAAATCGTGAAAACCTGCGCAGCTGGGGCTGTGTTGCATACCCATTCGCAGGCCGGGACACTCCTCTCCCAGTGGGCCCTACGGCTTGGGAACCGCATGCAAGCGAGTCTTGAGCTCAGTGGCCTGGAGATGCTGAAAGGCCTCGATGGCATCAAGACCCACGACTGCACTGTGGATCTTCCAGTCCTGGCGAACAATCAGAACCTATCAGAACTATCGGCCCTCGCCAGATCGGTCTTAGGTGATGCACCCCATGGGCTCCTCATTGGCGGCCATGGGCTCTACGCCTGGGGGCGGAATCTGGGAAGCGCGATGAGGCACTTAGAGATTCTCGAGTTCCTCTTGGAGCAGCGCTGGCGGCAACTTCTACTGGACTCGATTCTGGCGAAGTAAGCAATGAGTATCAGCCACATTCTCTTAGACATCGAAGGAACGACTTGCCCAGTGAGCTTTGTCTCCGAGGTGCTCTTCCCCTATGCGAGCGCATCAATGGAGCGCTATCTCCAAGAGCACCGGGAAGACGCCGAAATCGATGGACTAAAACGCGAAGTAGAGGCCGCCTGGGAAGAAGACACCCACCTTGAGGCCAAAGCCCTGCTGGAGCAACAGGAGAGCGCATCGCCCCTCTCGAACGAAGCCATTAGCGCGTACTTGAGGCAACTGATTGAACGCGATATCAAGTTGACTCCACTCAAAGATCTCCAAGGACAAATCTGGCGATCCGGATACGCTTCAGGCGACCTGGTAGCGCCTCTCTTTAACGATGTCCCAGAAGCCCTGAAACGCTGGCACCGCGATGGATTCACCCTGGCTGTGTATTCATCCGGGTCGGTTCCGGCCCAACAGCTGCTCTATGGCCATTGCCAAGCCGGAGATCTGAGGGAGCTCTTTAGCTACTGGTTTGACACCAAGACTGGAGCCAAACAAGCGAAGGAGAGCTACATCGCTATCGCAAGAGCAATGCAAACAGATCCATCCAATGTGCTCTTCATGAGTGACTCCACTCAGGAACTTGAGGCAGCGGATGCATCGGGAATGAAGACGCTCTTTAGCGATCGAGAAGGAAACCCAGCCCGCCAGGCCGGACGCTTTGCGAGGATTAGTGATTACAGCAGCCTGAATCCTGGAGATGGCTTTTAGCGAGCTCGATCAAGAGATCCTGAAACTGAATCAATCCATGCTCAATAGCGTGGCTTCCGGGGATTGGCAGGCTTACTCGAACTTCTGCGCAGACGACGTCAGCTGCTTCGAAGCCGAGAGTGAAGGGCACCTGGTTGAAGGCCTTCCCTTCCATCGCTATTACTTTGAACTTCCCGGGGATTCCTCCCAACCCGCCCCTGCGGTCAACGTGACCATGGCCCGCCCGCATCTGCGCTGGCTGAGCGATGAGTCAGTGGTGTTGAGCTACACCCGGCTGACGCAGAAGTTGGTGAATGGAGATCCGCTGACGGCGCGTTGCTGCGAGACGCGGATCTGGCAGAAGCTTGGCGGAAGCTGGAAGCAGGTGCACGTGCACCGCTCCTGAGTTGGGTTGGCGACTGCTTTGACTGCAAAAGCCGCCAGGGCACTAGCTCCGGCGGCTTTCTTTTTTTGATGCTTTAGAGCTTCAGAGGAGGCTCAGCCCGAACGACCCCAGCTGCTGCTGTCGTGTAGACACAAAAAAGCCACCCTTGTGGGGGTGGTTTTCTCGTCTCAACCCATGGCTTACCCATTCAAGGACAAACAGCATGGATTGAGTGATTGGAGCGAATGTTTTACCTGGCATCGACCTATTTTCTCAGGGGGCTACCCCCCAAATATCGTCGGCGCTACAGCGTTTCACAGCCGAGTTCGAGATGGATCGGAGTGGTTCCACTGCGCCATGGACACCAGGATAGTTCTTCGCTCTCAGGTGAACCCTGAGAACTGCATAGGTTACGAGTCTGCCTTTTACCTGCTTTCGCAGGCTTCAGGCAGTCGCTCTGGAAGTCAAAGCTCTCCACAGTGACCTGACGGCCTTTGTGTTTTGAGAGATGAGATTTGGTCAAGCCCTCGGTCTATTAGTACTCCTCTGCTTCACGCATTACTGCGCTTCCACATAGAGCCTATCAACGGGTGTTCTTCCCGTGACCTTACTGGCTTAAGCCATGGGAATACTCATCTTGAGGTGGGCTTCCCACTTAGATGCTTTCAGCGGTTATCCACTCCGCACATGGCTACCCAGCGTTTACCGTTGGCACGATAACTGGTACACCAGAGGTGCGTTCCTCCCGGTCCTCTCGTACTAGGGAGAAATCCTCTCAATATTCCTGCGCATGCACCGGATATGGACCGAACTGTCTCACGACGTTCTGAACCCAGCTCGCGTACCGCTTTAATGGGCGAACAGCCCAACCCTTGGGACCGACTTCAGCCCCAGGTTGCGATGAGCCGACATCGAGGTGCCAAACCTCCCCGTCGATGTGAACTCTTGGGGGAGATCAGCCTGTTATCCCTAGAGTAACTTTTATCCGTTGAGCGACGGCCCTTCCACTCAGAACCGTCGGATCACTAAAGCCTACTTTCGTACCTGTTCGACTTGTAGGTCTCACAGTCAAGCTCCCTTCTGCTTTTGCACTCGTCGGCTGATTTCCAACCAGCCTGAGGGAACCTTTGCGCGCCTCCGTTACCTTTTAGGAGGCGACCGCCCCAGTCAAACTGCCCACCAGATACTGTCCGGTTCCCGGATAACGGGTAACCGTTAGAACCCTAGCTCGCAAAGAGTGGTATCTCACCAGTGGCTCACCATCACCCACAAGCAATGGATCAAAGCCTCCCACCTATCCTGCGCATTGCGAGCCCGAGCACAATACCAAGCTACAGTAAAGCTTCATAGGGTCTTTCTGTCCGGGTGCACGTAGTCCGCATCTTCACAGACAATTCTATTTCGCCGAGCCTCTCTCCGAGACAGCGCCCAGATCGTTACGCCTTTCGTGCGGGTCGGAACTTACCCGACAAGGAATTTCGCTACCTTAGGACCGTTATAGTTACGGCCGCCGTTCACCGGGGCTTCAGTCGTTAGCTTCGCTTGCGCTGACCAACTTCTTTAACCTTCCGGCACTGGGCAGGCGTCAGCCCCCATACATCGTCTTGCGACTTAGCGGAGACCTGTGTTTTTGGTAAACAGTCGCCTGGGCCTATTCACTGCGACCAGCTCTCGCTGGCACCCCTTCTCCCGAAGTTACGGGGTCATTTTGCCGAGTTCCTTAGAGAGAGTTACCTCGCGCCCCTCGGTATTCTCTACCACCCCACCTGTGTCGGTTTCGGGTACAGGTAATCATGCCTTAACGGGTATAGGGCTTTTCTTGGAAGCTTGACGTCACCAACTTCGCTGCCGTAGCAGCTCGCACTCACGCCTCAGCTCAAGCTGTTTTCGCCAGCTCTCAACGCCTCGAACGCTTGGACCGGTAACCAACATCCGGATTGGCTAGCCTTCTCCGTCCTCCTTCCCAAAACATGATCAGTACAGGAATGTTGACCTGTTATCCATCGACTACGCCTTTCGGCCTCGCCTTAGGTCCTGACTAACCCTCCGCGGACGAGCCTGCCGGAGGAACCCTTAGGGTTTCGGGGAATGGGATTCTCACCCATTTTTTCGCTACTCAAGCCGACATTCTCACTTCTATGCAGTCCACGCCCGCTTACGCTAACGCTTCACCCCACATAGAACGCTCCCCTACCATTAAACAAGTTTAATCCGCAGCTTCGGTACAACACTTAGCCCCGTTCATTTTCGGCGCAGGATCGCTCGACCAGTGAGCTATTACGCACTCCTTTGAGGATGGCTGCTTCTAGGCAAACCTCCTGGTTGTCTCGGCAATCCCACCTCCTTTATCACTTAGTGTTGATTTGGGGACCTTAGCTGGCGGTCTGGGCTGTTTCCCTTTCGACCATGGAGCTTATCCCCCACAGTCTGACTGCCTAGTTACACACAGGGTATTCAGAGTTCGTCTCGATTTGGTACCGCTCTCGCAGCCCGCACCGAAACGGTGGCTTTACCCCCCTGCTGGAGCACTAGACGCTACGCCTCAACGTATTTCGGGGAGAACCAGCTAGCTCCGGGTTCGATTGGCATTTCACCCCTAACCACAGCTCATCCGCTGATTTTTCAACATCAGTCGGTTCGGACCTCCACTTGGTATCACCCAAGCTTCATCCTGGCCATGGTTAGATCACCCGGGTTCGGGTCTATAAACACCGACAATCGCCCTATTCAGACTCGCTTTCGCTATGGCTCCACCATTTCCGGTTTAACCTGCCAGTGCCTATAAGTCGCCGGCTCATTCTTCAACAGGCACACGGTCACCCTATGAGTAGGGCTCCCATTGCTTGTAAGCTCACGGTTTCATGTTCTATTTCACTCCCCTCCCGGGGTTCTTTTCACCTTTCCCTCGCGGTACTGTTGCGCTATCGGTCACACAGGAGTACTTAGCCTTACGAGGTGGTCCTCGCTGATTCACACGGAATTCCACGTGCTCCGTGCTACTCGGGATACAGCTAGCTCAGTTCAGTTTTCGAATACGGGGCTTTCACCCTCTGTGGCGCGCCATTCAAACGCTTCCTCTAACATCCCTGATACACGTTGCTGTCCCACAACCCCGATAGTCGAAACTATCGGTTTAGGCTCTTCCCCGTTCGCTCGCCGCTACTTAGGGAGTCGTTTTTACTTTCCTTTCCTCCAGCTACTAAGATGTTTCAGTTCGCTGGGTTGGCTCGCGCCAGCCTATAGATTCAGCTGGCCGTTCTAGGGGTTGCCCCATTCGGAAATTCCCGGATCAAAGCGTTTTTCCAGCTCCCCGAGACTTATCGCAGGTAAACACGTCCTTCATCGCCTCTGTGTGCCAAGGTATCCACCGTGAGCCCTTTGTAGCTTGACCAATTTATCCTCCTAACGCTTCAGGCTGTTGAGGCCCATTCTCTCGACTTTCTCTTAATCAATCAACAGATTGCTCTGCTCACTCATCAGTTAGAAAGAAGGATCAAACTCCCCGCTCCTCGGCGGATTGGGAAGAACGCTAGAAGGTCTCGGCTCTCAAAAAATAGAATCACTAGCTCTTTCGAACTAGCCTCTATGAGATGCTTTGTCTTTCCAGACTCACCTATGCAGTTGTCAAGGTTCTGCTAAATCCCCTCCCTTTCAGGAGTGAACTCAGCATCAGCTCAACCAAATCAACACAACCGTGTCAATCGAATGAGCTGAGGCTGAATACGACTGGCTATCCAGTGGAATCATTCAGCGAACAACGTCTAGTCACCAACCAAGAAGCTCTTCCTGGCTTTGGAGTTCAGATATGTTAGTGGAGGTTAGCGGACTCGAACCGCTGACATCCTGCTTGCAAAGCAGGCGCTCTACCAACTGAGCTAAACCCCCAAAGGATCCAAAATGGAGTTTGGAATGGGCCATCCTGGACTTGAACCAGGGACCTCACCCTTATCAGGGGTGCGCTCTAACCACCTGAGCTAATGGCCCAGGAAGTGAACCCTCTATGGGGTGACCTAGACAACGTTTAGGAACTAAAAATCAATCGTTATGCAGTCTTTCGACTCACAGGATTGAAGTTGAGGTACCGATCGACCTAAGGTGACAGGATTTCGGCCTAAGAATAAAAGTACTCAGGCATCAAAATCGTTGTTTGTCTCCCTGTTAGGAGGTGATCCAGCCGCACCTTCCGGTACGGCTACCTTGTTACGACTTCACCCCAGTCATCAGCCCCACCTTCGACGTCCTCCTCCACAAGGGTTGGAGTAACGGCTTCGGGCGTGGCCAACTTCCATGGTGTGACGGGCGGTGTGTACAAGGCCCGGGAACGTATTCACCGCAGTATGCTGACCTGCGATTACTAGCGATTCCTCCTTCACGTAGGCGAGTTGCAGCCTACGATCTGAACTGAGCCACGGTTTATGGGATTTGCTAGCTCTCGCGAGTTTGCTGCCCTTTGTCCGTAGCATTGTAGTACGTGTGTAGCCCAGGATGTAAGGGGCATGATGACTTGACGTCATCCACACCTTCCTCCGGTTTATCACCGGCGGTCTCGCTAGAGTGCCCAACTAAATGCTGGCAACTAACGACGTGGGTTGCGCTCGTTGCGGGACTTAACCCAACATCTCACGACACGAGCTGACGACAGCCATGCACCACCTGTCACTGCGTTCCCGAAGGCACTCTCTCGTTTCCAAGAGATTCGCAGGATGTCAAACCCTGGTAAGGTTCTTCGCGTTGCATCGAATTAAACCACATACTCCACCGCTTGTGCGGGCCCCCGTCAATTCCTTTGAGTTTCACACTTGCGTGCGTACTCCCCAGGCGGAACACTTAACGCGTTGGCTACGACACCGAGGGGGTCGATTCCCCCGACACCTAGTGTTCATCGTTTACGGCCAGGACTACAGGGGTATCTAATCCCTTTCGCTCCCCTGGCTTTCGTCCATGAGCGTCAGTTATGGCCCAGCAGAGCGCCTTCGCCACTGGTGTTCTTCCCGATATCTACGCATTTCACCGCTACACCGGGAATTCCCTCTGCCCCTACCACACTCTAGTCTGTCAGTTTCCACTGCCGAAATGGAGTTAAGCTCCACGCTTTAACAGCAGACTTGACAGACCGCCTGCGGACGCTTTACGCCCAATAATTCCGGATAACGCTTGCCACTCCCGTATTACCGCGGCTGCTGGCACGGAATTAGCCGTGGCTTATTCATCAAGTACCGTCAGATCTTCTTCCTTGATAAAAGAGGTTTACAGCCCAGAGGCCTTCATCCCTCACGCGGCGTTGCTCCGTCAGGCTTTCGCCCATTGCGGAAAATTCCCCACTGCTGCCTCCCGTAGGAGTCTGGGCCGTGTCTCAGTCCCAGTGTGGCTGATCATCCTCTCAGACCAGCTACTGATCGATGTCTTGGTAGGCCTTTACCCCACCAACTAACTAATCAGACGCGAGCTCATCCTCAGGCGAAATTCATTTCACCTCGCGGCATATGGGGTATTAGCGGTCGTTTCCAACCGTTATCCCCCTCCTGAGGGCAGATTCTCACGCGTTACTCACCCGTCCGCCACTAACCCGAAGGTTCGTTCGACTTGCATGTGTTAAGCACGCCGCCAGCGTTCATCCTGAGCCAGGATCAAACTCTCCGTTGTAGATCAAATCCTATTGACTGCTTTCACAGTCTCAATTTGATTTGCTTCACCCACAGTCAGCACTGGCGCACTGCTGCAGTTGATGCCACTTCCTCTGACAGAAGCGTTCAAAGAGTGCAAAACAAAATCTCTTTCGTTCAGACTTTCCAGGATCTCAGATCCGGTCGTTGCTCCACTCACTGCACACCGACACAACCGTCAACCGTGAGAGTCGACAATCATGCAAGCAGCAAGCTTCCACAACTAAATAATTTTTGACGGGACCTCACACCCTCACTGCATCTTCGTTAACCACTCACCTCAGCCTCTCAGCCTCAGCTCGCGACTAACGCAGTGAAAGCGTCAGTTCCTAAACGTTCAGTTGTCCAGGTGCTCCAACAACCACACGCTTCTCAGCTCGACCCTCTCAGGTCTCTCGGGTTATCGGTCCGCGGCCTCTCGACCGCTTGTTGAACTTACATCACCGGGTCTCCCCAGCTTTCAGCTCAGAGCGGCATCACTGCCGCCGATCGAACCTACATCACCAAGTCTCCTCGGCTTCCAGTTCGCTGCTCGCTCACCTCGCGGTTTGCTCGCAGCACACAAACATAACACCACTCACCCCCCTGGGGTCAAGCGAGGCACACCGGGATGACGAAAGCCCAGACCATTTCTAGGGTTTGAGCAGAGAGCCGCGACAAGCGGGAGGTCAATCTTGGCTAAGCAATTCAGCCAAGAGCGACTTCGCGTCAGGCCTAGCTCCCGCGAAGAAGCAGTCGTCGCGGCAGCAGAAGAGCATTTCGAGCGGACCTTGGTTCGTATCCGAGGCGAACTCGTTGGATCGGTGGCAGCCCTCTCCCATCCAGGAGGTGGAGGTGACGCCCTCAACTACGACGAGGTCTTCCTGCGGGACAACGTCCCAGTCATGCTCTACCTGCTGCTGAAAGGCCGCTACCAAATCGTTCGCAACTTCCTCGATATCTCCCTGGAGCTGCAAAGCAGCACCTACCAGACCCGCGGCGTCTTCCCCACCAGCTTTGTTGAGCAAGGCGAAGAACTCCTGGCCGACTACGGGCAACGCTCCATCGGCCGAATTACCAGTGTTGATGCCAGCCTCTGGTGGCCTGTCCTCTGCTGGCTCTACGTCAAACGCAGCAAGGACTACGAGTTCGGCTCCAGCCAGAAAGTCCAGAGGGGCATCCAGCTGCTGCTCGATCTGGTCCTTCACCCCACCTTTGAGGGCACTCCGGTGCTCTTCGTGCCGGACTGCTCCTTCATGATTGATCGCCCCATGGACGTCTGGGGCGCTCCACTCGAGGTCGAGGTCCTGCTGTTTGGCTGCCTTGGTTGCTGTTGCCAACTCATGGAGCTGGCCCAGAAAAGCCACAACAGCCGATTACTGGAACAGCGCCTGGTGCTGACCAAACAGTGGAAATACGACCTGCGCCGATACCTCCTGAAGCACTACTGGGTGACCAGCAAGACCATGCAGGTCCTGCGTCGCCGGCCCACAGAGCAATACGGCGAACAGCAGTCCCTCAACGAATTCAACGTCCAGCCACGGGTCATTCCCCCCTGGTTACAGGACTGGCTGGAGGACCGCGGGGGGTATCTCATCGGCAACATGCGAACTGGCCGGCCGGACTTCCGCTTCTACAGCCTGGGCAATTCTCTGGGCTGTTTGTTTGGCCTGATCACCGCACCCCAGCAACGGGCCCTCTTCCGACTGGTCCTGCACAACCGCGAGGCCCTCATGGCGCAAATGCCGATGCGCATCTGTCATCCCCCGCTCGAGGGTGACAAGTGGAGTGAGAAAACCGGATCCGACCCCAAAAACTGGCCCTGGAGTTATCACAACGGTGGCCACTGGCCCAGCTTGCTCTGGTACCTCGGCGGAGCCGTGCTCCTGCATCAAAAACTCCATCCAACAGCCGATGTCCTGCTGATGGGGCAAATGCAGGCCATGCTCGAAGAGTGCTACTGGATGCAGCTCAACCAACTGCCCAGGCAGCAGTGGGCCGAGTACTTCGATGGCCCCACTGGCACCTGGGTCGGTCAACAGGCTCGGACCTACCAGACCTGGACCATCGTCGGATTCCTACTGCTCCACCACCTCCTGCGGGTCAAAACCGAAGACGTGGGCATGCTCGACATCAACACACCCTGAGATCGGGCACAAAAAAAGCCCCGGCTTAACGCCGGGGCTTGAAGGCTGAAGAGAGACCCACTCGATCAGAACAGGCCCAGGGTCAGGGACTTGTCGATGGGCAGAGCAGCGCCGATGCCCAGATAGATCGTGAACACGGTGCCGAACAGGAAGGCACCCATGGCCACGGGGCGACGGAAGGGGTTCTGGAACTTGTTGAAGCTCTCGATGAAGGGCACCAACATCAGACCCAGAGGAATCATGGTCTGCAGAGCAATACCCAGGAGCTTGTTGGGCACCACACGCAGGATCTGGAAGACGGGATACAGGTACCACTCAGGAAGAATTTCCAGAGGAGTGGCAAAAGGATCGGCCTTATCTCCCAGCATCGCGGGGTCGAGGACAGCCAGGCCGACCAGGCAGGCCAGGGTTCCCAGGATCACCACCGGGAAGATGTAGAGCAGGTCGTTCGGCCAGGCCGGCTCGCCGTAATAGTTGTGTCCCATGCCCTTGGCGAGCTTGGCCCGCAGCTTGGGATCGCTGAGATCTGGCTTCTTAAGGATGTGCATGAGAGTGACCGTCGTGAAGGTCGTGTATTGCCCAGTGAAGGAAGGCTAGAAACCGCCCTGGGTTTGGCGGAGCCGTCAATGGAGAGCCGTCAGGGATCGCAACAATGCGATCACTAGGCAGAGATCACAAGGGACCGGAGATGCCCTGCTTCCGAATCATCAGGAAGTGCATGAGCATGAACACCGCCAGCAGCCAAGGCATCACGAAGGTGTGAAGGCTGTAGAAGCGGGTGAGGGTGGCCTGGCCAACGCTCTCGCCGCCGCGGAGCAGCTCAACCATGAAGTCGCCCACCACGGGGACAGCTGCGGGAACACCCGAAACGATCTTCACGGCCCAGTAACCGACCTGATCCCAAGGGAGGGAGTAACCGGTCACGCCGAAGGAGACGGTGATCACGGCCATGGTCACACCGGTGATCCAGGTGAGCTCACGGGGACGCTTGAAGCCGCCGGTCAGGTACACGCGGAACACGTGCAGGATCAGCATCAGCACCATCATCGAGGCGCTCCAGCGGTGAACGGAGCGGATCAGCCAGCCGAAGCTGACGTCAGTCATCAGGTACTGAACCGAGGCGTAGGCCTCAGCCACGGTCGGCTTGTAATAGAAGGTCATCGCGAAGCCGGTCGCGAACTGAACCAGGAAGCAGACCAGGGTGATGCCGCCCAGGCAATAAAAAATATTGACGTGGGGCGGTACGTACTTCGACGCGACATCGTCAACGATCTCCTGGATGTCCAGGCGCTCGTTGAACCAGTCGTAGACGGGCGATGACTTTCCGCCAGCGGCGGGTGAGGAATTCGCCATGCAGCGATTGGGTTTGGTTGGCAGAGTCTACCGATCTCCTCCTGCCGCACGTGAGCGCGCCGCCGCTTGTGACATCACCGCCACAAAAACCGATTCAGCGGCGCTCAAGTGAGCTGAAATCGATTGCCGCCACTGCGCTTTCGTGGATTCTCAGCCTCTGGCTGACCGCCACCCCTGCCCTGGCGCTCAACGATGGCCAACAACTTGTGGTCGAGAGCTGGCGCTTGGTCAACCAGAGCTACGTCGATCCAGACCGCTTCGAAACCATTCATTGGAAGCGGCTGCGGCAAAAGGCCCTGGAGCGGTCAATCCAAAGCAGCACCGATGCCTACGAGGCCATCGAAGCGATGCTCGCCCCTATTGGGGATCCCTACACCCGCCTGCTCAGACCCGCTGACTTCCTCACCCTCAAAGCCAATACAGAAGGAAGCGTCAGTGGCGTCGGACTGCAGCTGGGCATTCGACAGGACGACACGGCCATCGTCGTCATAGCCCCCCTCGAGGGCTCCCCCGCCGCCGAGGCGGGGATCAGCAGTGCCAGCGTGCTGAGCCAAGTTGACGGGTTGAGCACCGCGGATTTGGGACTGGAAGCCACCGCCGCTCGTCTGCGGGGGAAGGAAGGCACCTCCGTTCTTCTGGAGCTGATCACCCCAAAAGGCAAAACCCAAGAAGTGGAGCTCAAGCGCCGGCAGGTGGACCTGCAGCCCGTCCGCAGTCGCCTGATCCAATCTTCAGGACATCGGTTGGGTTACATCCGCATCGCCCAATTCGCCGAGCCGGTCCCCCAGGAGCTAGCCAAAGCACTGGAAAGCCTTCAGTCCCAGGGCATCGACGGCCTGATCCTTGATCTCAGAAACAACTCGGGGGGATTGGTCAGCGCGGGCTTGGCCGTCGCCAACGTCTTTTTGGATGGGGGCCCGATTGTGGAAACCCAAAACCGTGATGGGTTCAGCGATGCCCAGCAGGCCAGCCGCGGCCAGCTCTATGGCGGGCCGATGCTCACCCTGGTGAATGGCGGAACCGCCAGTGCCAGTGAAATCCTGGCTGGAGCGTTGCAGGACGATGAGAGATCTCCCTTGCTGGGCACCCGGACCTTTGGCAAAGGCTTGATCCAAAGCCTGATCGGCCTGGGCGGTGACGGCAGTGGGCTCGCCATCACCGTGGCCCGCTACCTCACCCCCAGCGGCCGGGACATCCAGAACCTCGGAATCGAGCCCAACCAGCGCTTGGCAGATCCTGAACCCTTAAACCCCGGCGGGGATGGAGACACCTGGCTGGAGGTGGCCGTCAATCAACTGGCTGATCAGATCGAGGCCGGATGAGCGCCCGCACTTATCACGATCCACTGCACGGGGCGATCCGCCTGTCTCGGCGGGAGCCGGCGGAAGCCCTGGCGATCGATCTGGTCGACACGCCGGTCTTTCAGCGCCTCAGACGCATCCGACAACTGGGACCGGCCTACCTGACCTTCCACGGAGCCGAGTCCAGCCGCTTCACCCACTCCCTGGGGGTTCTGCATCTGGCCCGCCAAGCCCTGGGGAACCTGGGGCGCAACCATCCGGAACTGGACGAGCACCGTGGAGTGCTCTACGCCGCGGCCCTGCTGCACGACGTGGGGCATGGCCCGCTGAGCCACTCCGGGGAGGAGATGTATGGACTGCACCATGAGAGCTGGTCCAGTCGCCTCATCCGCGAGCACCCCTCACTGCGGGATCCCCTCGAGGCCTTTGCGCCGGGGACCGCTGATCAAGTGGCGGACCTGCTCGAGCATGGCCGCTACCGCAATCCAGCGATCAAGGCCCTGGTCAGCAGTCAGCTCGATTGCGATCGCCTCGATTACCTGCTGCGGGACAGCTACAACACCGGGGCCAGCTACGGGGTACTCGACCTCGAGCGCATCCTCGCCAGCCTGACCCTGGCCCCCGATGGCCAGCTGGCGCTGCAGCCCAAAGGACTCATGGCGGTGGAGCACTACTTAGTCGTGCGAAACCTGATGTACCGGAGCGTCTACAACCACCGCCTGAATGTGGTATGCAACTGGCTGCTGAACCGAACCATCGCGGTCGCACGCGAACTGGGTCCGGCTCAGATCTGGGCCGATGCCGTGATGCAGCACTGGCTCTGGGACCCCCAGGCTCTGGATCTCGAGTCGTTTCTGGGTAATGACGATGTCAGAACGGGCTACCACCTGCAGCGTTGGCTGGAGGAGGGACCGGCCCCGCTCCAACAGCTCTGCCGGCGCGTGCTCAACCGAGAACTGCTGCGGGCCTCGGATCTGAGCCAACTCCCGCAGGAGAGACGCCTGGCCTTGCTGGCACGAGCACAGACCCTGAGTGAGGCAGCCGGACTCCGCCCAGACCTCTGCTGCGGACTGCACCAGCAGAGCAACCACGGGTATCACCCATATAAAGGTGGACTGCGGCTCTGGGATGGCCATCAGCTGGGAGCCATCGAGCAGCGCTCACCCCTGATTCGCAGCTTGATCCAACCGACCCAAACCGCCTGGTTGATTCACCCACCGGAGATCACCCCCGCGATCCGCGAGGCCCTGGCCCTGGAAGTTGCGGCTGGAGATCCCTAAGTTGCACGCCATGCAGGCTGACTCCCGTCGCTTCCTCCTCAGGCCCCTTCGCAAGGCTGAGGCTTCGCCTCTCGAGGAAATCCGCTCACAGCTGGGGGCTGCAGACGGCATGGGCACCGCGGCGCTGTTCTGTGAGGACCGCCTCCTGACCCTGCCAGAACTCCAAGCGATTGCCGAGCAGCTCAAAGAAGCCCATTGGTCCTTGGTGCGCGTCGAATCCCGGGAGGCCCTCAGCCTGGTGCCTGCCGCAGCGCTTGGACTGGAGACCGCCCTGATCCGCGACGCCCAACGGGAGCCGACTCGAGCTGGGCAGGACCCCAAGGACCTGACCATCCACCGGGGCACCCTCCGCTCGGGCGACCACCTGCAGGTCGACGGCTCAGTGCTGGTGCTGGGGGATGTGAACCCGGGGGCCAGGGTCAGCGCTGGCGGGGATGTGCGGGTCTGGGGAAGGCTGCGCGGCATTGCCCATGCCGGCCAAGCGGGCAACACGACCGCCCGGATCGTGGCGCTGCAGCTGCGGCCGCTGCAATTGCGGATTGCCAATGCCGTAGCGCGGGGCCCTGAGGACCTTCCTCCTCCAGGATTCAGTGAGGAAGCCCTGCTGATCGAGGGGGTAATTGCCATCCGACCGGCCGAACCGCTCTGGCCCCAGGACGGCTAACGGTTCACCAAGCCGAACGCCCCCAGGCCAGCAGCCACGGCCATGAACCAGAGGGGGGAGATCTTGGTGCGCAGCATCAAGAAGCAGACCACCGCCGAGACGGCATAGGCCGGCGTGTCGTGATCGGAGATGCGCAGGATCTTCAGGCCGACGGCAAAGAGCACGCCCAAGGTGATCGGCCCCATCGCCCGCTCGAAGGCCAGCCGAAAGGGTGAGGTCTTGAAGCGATTCCAGCTCAAGGCCGCGATCACCATCAACAAAGTGGAGGGCAGCAGGATCGCCAACTCCGCCATCACCCCACTAAACAGCGCCCAGAGCGGCCCCTCCTCAAAGGCCGCTCCCATGCCAAGCAAGCCCACGATCATGGAGCTCGGGCCCGGGGCCCCTTCGGCAATGGCGTAGATCTCGGCGAACTGCTGGGAGCTGAGCCAGCAGTACTTATCGACCGCCATGTAGTGGTACTCCGCCAACAGCGTGTTCCCACCGCCCAGGGAAAAGAGCGAGAGGCTGAGGAAATCCCAGATCACGGCGATCAGGTTGCGCCAATCGCCCAGATGGGCTGGTTGGCAGGCCGCAGCAAGAAGCAGGGTCATGGCTTTCTCGGCCAGTACCAGGCCATCGCCAAGGGACCCGCTACCAGCACCAGGGGCACCAGGCGAACGTGGAAGACGGTCATCGCCACAAAGCTGATGGCCGCCAACAAGAGCGCGACGCGGTCATGGAGATAGGCAGCGGCAATCTTGAAGCCCATCGAAAGGGCCATCCCTGCGGACGCCGTGATCACTCCCGCCAGGAGACGATCCATCGCCATTGACGTGTGCAGGTAGTAATAGGCGAGCCCCAGGCCCATCAAGACGCTGAAGGGCAGCAACAGGATTCCCGCCAAGGCCGCCAAGGCACCGCCTAAGCCGCGGAAATGGCTGCCGATGTAGATCGCCATGTTGATCTGGTTCGGCCCGGGGAAGAGGCGCGCCACCGTCAGACCGGTGATGAACTCCTGCTTGGTCATCCAGGCCTTGTCCTCAACCACGATCCGCTCGCTCCAGGCCGAGAGCCCGCCGCCAAAGGAGGAGAGAGCGACCTGCTGCATGCCCCAGAACAACTGCCAATGGGTGGGAGGCATCAGTCGTGCACGAAGTGGGGGTCGGGCGGCAGCTCTCCCGCCTCGTGATATGCCGGATCCAGGGGATCGGGGGCGCTGTACTTCTTGGCTGCCTCCCAGTCGGCGTTGAACGTCTCCGACAACCGAGCAATCACATCGGGCGCATCCACCTCGATGCCCAGTTCCCGGCGGAGATCAAAGGCACTGCGGTCGATGTTCATCGAGCCGGTCAGGGCGGCCTGCTCATCCACCAGGATCAACTTGGCGTGCAGCTTCGGCAGCTTCTGACGCCGGATCTTGACCCCGGCATGCTCCAGCAGCCGTAGGGAGCTGAAGGTGTCATAGACATCCCAATCGCTCAGGCCGTGCTTGCCGCCGCAGAGCACCCGCACCTTCACCCCCCGCTGCTGGGCAGCCACCAGCCGCTCCAGGATCACGGCATCCACAAACTTGGGGTGCTGAATCCGCAGTGACTCCTGGGCGCTATCGATCACCCGGGCCATCTGCCCGCGGCTGTGGACATTGCTCCAAACCAAGCCCACATCCAGGCGCGGATCAAACGCCACGCGTTCCCAGTCCGCTTCAAACCCAGCCACCACCTGCTCGATGACCATCGGGTCATGGCTCACCACGCCGTAATCACGGGTTTCGGTGAAGTACTTGTCCGAGAGGTTGAAGGTGGCAATCAGGGCCGCCTGGCCATCGATCACCATGGATTTCTCATGGGTGACCGGGAAGCGCTCGCTGGTCCAGGCCACCTCCACACCCCAACCCTCAAGCAAGGCATAGGCCTCGTCGTTCCACCGGTCACCGCCGGAGGTATGGGGATTGAGCATCACGCGAATCTGCACACCGCGCTGCTGGGCGCGAAGCAGGGCCTGCTCGACGGCCTCGCTCTGCAGCTTGAACTGCTTGATCAGTAATTGGGACTGGGCCTGGTCGATCAATGCAACGACTGCCTCGACCCCGTCATCGGGCATCACGAGAAGACGCTGACTGGCTGCCATGGCGGCCCAGAGATGACCTCTGATGTCTAGAGAGAAACGGCTGAATTGGCCTTAACCTTCATCCACGTTTCGGTGCGCTGTGGCCTCCAGTAGTCGCTTCATCCTGATCTGCTCAGGCAAAGGGGGTGTGGGCAAAACCACCCTCACCGCCAACTTGGGCATTGCTCTAGCCAGGCAGGGCATGCGCACGGCCGTGCTGGATGCCGACTTTGGTCTGCGCAACCTTGATCTCCTGCTGGGCCTCGAGAACCGGATCGTCTACACCGCCCAGGACGTTCTCGCTGAGACCTGCCGCCTGGAGCAGGCGCTGGTGAAGCACAAGCAGGAGCCCAACCTGGCTCTGCTGCCGGCGGGAAATCCGCGGATGCTCGAGTGGCTGAAGCCCGAGGACATGCAAACGATCGCCGAGATGCTCGGCGAGATCCATGACGTCGTGCTGATCGACTGCCCGGCAGGCATCGAGGACGGCTTCAAGAATGCGGCCGCTGCTGCCAAGGAAGCCATCGTCATCACCACCCCTGAAGTGTCCGCCGTGCGGGACGCCGACCGGGTCATCGGCCTGCTCAATACCCGGGGCATCAAGCCCATCCAGATGGTGCTCAACCGGGTTCGCCCGAAGATGATGGCCAACCAGGAAATGCTGGCGGTGGATGACGTCACCGACATCCTGGCCCTGCCGCTGCTTGGCCTAGTGCTGGAAGACGAGCAGGTGATCGTGAGCACCAACCGCGGTGAACCCCTCACCCTGAACGGCTCCAACTCCCCCGCCGCGACGGCCTACAGCAACATCGCCCGGAGGATCTGCGGTGAGGACGTGCCGCTCATCGATCCCTCCAAGGTGAAGCAAGGCTTGCGCGCCAAGCTCAGCCGCCTGATGCAAACCAAGATTTTCTGAACTGATGAGCCTGCGCGAATTCATCGACAAGTTGCTTGGGCGTCAGCCCGCCAGCGCCACGACGGCCAAGGAGCGCCTGCAGCTGGTGCTGGCCCATGACCGCAGCGACCTGAACCCAGAACTGCTGGAGCAGATGCGCCGCGAGATCCTCGAGGTGGTCAGCCGCTACGTCGAGATCGACCTCAGCGAAGGCGATGTCAGCCTCGAGACCGAGGACCGCGTGACCGCCCTGGTGGCCAACCTGCCGATCCGGCGGGCCATCTTCAAACCCACCCCGGCCGAAACCGAGGACGAAGCAGAGGCAGAGGAAACCAACGAAGCCCCTACAGCCGAAGCAGAAGAGAGCGAAGCCGAAGAGGCCGTCGTCAGCCAGGGCTGATTGTTGGGAAAGCTGAGGGGAGCTACCTCTCCCCATGGTTGCCCCCGCAGGACTTCAACCCACCCCAGCAGAGCGGCGCGTGCTCTCTGAATTGCGACGCGGCAAAAGCAACGGATCGATCGCGACCGCCCTGGCCATCAGCCGGCGCACGGTCGAATGCCACCTCTCACGACTCCTCAGCAAAACCGGTTGCCGCAACCGCACCCAGCTGCTGCTCTGGTCCATGACCGAGCGATAAGCTCTGGCGAGGGAGCAGTCCCTGTTGCCGGCTTAGCTCAGTGGTAGAGCAGCGCTTTTGTAAAGCGAAGGCCATCGGTTCAAATCCGTTAGCCGGCTTATCCCACACCATTCCTTGGCCAACTCCGATTCAGGAGGAGCCAACTGGATTAAGCCGGAGCATTCACGGCCACGGAACCACGCAGGCTTTGAACAGCGGGCGAAAGAATCTCGATCCCGGCCTCGGCGAAGCGATCTTGCAGGCGTCCGTGCAATTCGGACAGGGACTCGCGATAGCGGGACGGATCACTCACGAAGGCCGTGACCTCGTAGCTGACATGAAAGTCGTTGAGAGCGGTTTGCAGGACGTAGGGCTCCTGAAGATCACTGACCCCGGTGGTCTCCCGGGCTGACTGCAACATCAGGGCATGGATGGTTCGCCATGGGACCTCGTAGCCGAGGGTGACCGAGGTGGCGATGGCAATGGGCTGTTTGATCTCCCGCTGGGAAAAACTGAAGTTCACCACGGAGGCCCCAATCACGGTGGCATTGGGGATGCTCACCAATTCATTCCGCGGGGTCTGAATCCGCGTGACTAAGAGGGCTCGCTCCTGCACAACACCAGTCACCCCGTTGATCTCAACGCGGTCCCCCTCCCGAAACGCTCGGGTGTAGATGAGCATCAGGCCACTGATCACGTTGTTGGCGATGGCGCTGGAACCCAAGGCGGCCAGAACACCCAGAAACAGACCGGCCCCTTGAAAGACCCGGGTTCCAGATCCGGGGATGTAGGGGAAGGCCGCCGCACATCCGGCGAGCACCAGCAGGATCGACACGATCCGAGCCGTCGGTTTCGCCCACTCCTGATAGAAGCCTGGGATGGCGATTCGCCCTTGATCCAGAGCCCGAAACCAAGCCCCGCTCAACCGGACCAGGACAAACGTGATCCCCAAAATCAAACCGACGGAAACCAGACCAGGGATCGCCTCAACCACGCCATCAAGAACCCCACCGATGAACTGGAGGATCTGACCGCGCAGCCCCTTCGACATTGCCATCGTTGGCGGGAAGAAGGCGAGCAAAAGCGGCACCAGTAGGTAGGTGACCAGAGCCAGCAGGGACCAGTGCACCACCTGCCTGATCTGCTGCAACAGCGCCTTCAGTCGCTCCGCCCCGATCGGTAGAGGGAACCGCTTCAAGCGCCTGAACGGCACCCCGAACATTGCTCCGCGATCCACCTGGGCACGGAGTTGTCGATTGGCCGCGCTTTGGAGGCGGATCCAGCCCAGGTACAAACCGAGGAAGAGCGCCGCCAGGGCCGTGGCTTTCAACCACGAGGTCAATGAGTGATTGACCCGGTATTGGCGAATCGCCAGTTGCAGGGTCGTGAGATAACGACTGGCCAGCTCCTCGCGACTCAGCTCAAAACAACGGGCCTGTTTGTCATCGACGGCGATCACCGCCCGCGGTTCAAGCCCAGGCGACTTGAAGCCAATGATCGAGAACGGCTCATCCTCCCAACGCTGGAGCCGGGACGGCTGCAGCGCGTAGTCCTTGGCGATCTCCAGCAGGGCTTCCTCCTGACGCTCGCCATAGGCGCGCAAGGACTCCCCAGCGGGAGGCCGGCGGACTTCAAGCACCGGCTCACCAGCCAACGCAATGACCTGAGGATCTGGACTGCAACCGGGAATCGCGGGTTTCTCCAGGACTTCAGCAGCCTGAACCTGGACCAAGCCAACAAGCCATAACGCCCCAACCAAAAGAACCAGAAGCCCCCGGAGAAGGCCTCGCCGGAACGCCATCAGCTGCGGCATGAACGGGCTGCGTAGCAGCACGAAAAAGAGCCGCTCATCCTCTCACCACTACCGACTCAGTTGACACAAAAAAGCCCCGCAAATGCGGGGCTTCAAGCATCGAAATCAAGCGGGAATCACTTGACGTACTTGAGGCCTCGGTAGTTCAGCTGAGGATGCTTGGAAGAGACAGCCTCTTTGTTCTGCTGGTACTTCTGGCCGCGATAGGTGAGGGTCATGGGTAGTTCCTCGGAGTCAGCCCAGGTCCCCGTTCCATGGCCTGGATCGAACTGCGCCTCAGGCAACCAAAAGGTGCCGAGGTGAACGTTTTGTAGCGGTTGCTACAGCACTGTTTTAGCCGCGCCGAAACCAGGCGTGTCGTTCAGGCGATTACACAACGCAGATTTCGATGCTTAATCGCTTGGGCAGTTCTGCCGTGGGGTCAGAAAGAACAGCAAATCGCACTGAAAACGCGTGAAATCACTCAGGGCGTTCTCCACATCCCCCGGATAACCCTGATCGGTCTGATCGGAAGAAGGAAGTGGACCGATCGGCGGCGGCAGGGGCTCAGCCATCGCTGCACCAGGCAGAGCCGAGAGGGTCGCCGCAAGAACCAAAGCAGGCCAACGCGTCATCACAGCACCACAGCTCTACTGACTCGATAGCCATGGCCCCAACGAACGGCAAGGCATCAAAAAGCCCGCCGGACCCCAAAGGATCTGGCGGGCAAAGAGTGAATGGACGTGGATCGGGCTGGGCTCAGCCGACGCTCCAGACGCCACCGGCAATCTTCACCAGGGGAGCCACGATGGTGGTTCCAGCCAGGAACCAAGCGAAGGCAGCACCGCCGCAACCGCCGAGCCAGAAACCGCTAGCGAATTCAGCCCAGCCAGCCTTGGTGAACAGGTCAGCAGGTGGGTTGTCGATGGTGGCGTCAGCCGGCTGCACGTTGGGGCCGCGGCCAGCGGTGCCGTAAATCGAGAGGCAGACCGTCAGGATCGAGACCAGACCAACGGCAGCCAGCAGACCAGCGGTGCTGGCGTACTCGGTAGCGCGCAGGGGGCCGCAGATGGTGAAGGGGCCGTAAAGGAAAAAGCCATGGGCCATACCCACTTCCAGACCGCGACGGTTGGGAGAGAGGGCGGGGCGATAAGCAGGCAGCGCGCCCAGGAAAGCGCGGCTGAAGTAGCTGCTGTTGACGGGAGTGGCCAGATTGCCGACGCAGGGGTCGGCCACGGGGGTCACGGTCATCGGGGGAAGAACGTCAGGTGGCTCGGGAATAAAGCGGCGACAACTCAGTCGCGGGCTTCGATCACGTTGAACAGCAGGGCCATGGCCACAGCAGGAGCCAGGATCCCGACAAGGGGCACGAACACCGAGGGCATCCAGGCGGCGACGAAGTCTCCGGTCATCAGCGTGGGCCAATACAGCTACCGTTCGGCACTGTAAGGAGCCCTGCCGGAGCTGCTCTTCGGGGCCTCCAGGGGCGACATAAAAGTTCAGACCAACCAGCCGCGCCGAGCCATGACCCAGGCCTTCACCGGAATCGTCCTCGCAGGTGTCGTGGCGGCCTGCTGGGTCCTGGGCCGGCCCAAGCGCAATATCCTGCGCTCCACCGATGCTTCCGCCATTGCGGCCCTGAACCGCGGCCAAATGGAATTGGTCATCCCTGGTGGAGGGAACGACTCCACAACTCAGGCGAGCAGCGCCATGGTTGTGCTTCCGGCAGCCAGCGATCGCCGCGGCCGCGGGGAGCTGCTGAAGCAACTCGAGCAGCAGTTCCGCGCAGGTGGTGAGCAGCGCCGCACCGCCATGGCGATCTGCCAGCTCTGGCGCCACCGCGAGGCCCTGCCGCTAATTCGCCGCGGCCTGCGCGATGCCGATCAGGTTGTTGCCCAGCTCGCCGCTGAAGCCATGACCAACTTCCGCGGCCGCAGCAGCGCTCCGGTCGCCGTGGCTCAACCGCTCAAACTGCCGCGCAACGTCTCCCGGATGCGATAGATCGGGCGGCCCTGGCTCTCGTGATAAGTGCGCATCTGCACCTCTGAAAGCAAGCCAAAGCAGAAGAGCTGCACCCCGGTAATGAGGGCCAAGACGGCCACCAAGAGCAAAGGCCTGT
The DNA here is from genome assembly GCF_047716805.1 of Synechococcus sp. W4D4. Taxonomy (NCBI): domain Bacteria; kingdom Bacillati; phylum Cyanobacteriota; class Cyanophyceae; order Synechococcales; family Synechococcaceae; genus Synechococcus; species Synechococcus sp. W4D4. The sequence continues at coordinate 1,684,887 of NZ_CP180404.1, forward strand.
TGCCGATCTCTGCGCCCCCCAACTTCACCATGAGCAGATAGGCGCTCAGGAGCGCGCCGATGGCCATCGCGCTGAGGCCCCCGAAGCCGAAGACGTACATCGGCCTGGTCAAGAAGCGCTTCATGAACCAGACGGTGAACAGATCCATCAGCACCCGGAAGGTGCGATCGATCCCGTACTTGCTCTGGCCGAACTGCCGGGCGTTGTGGTTCACCTTCACCTCCGCGATCCGCGCGCCCTCAATGAAGGCCAAGGCGGGCAGGAAGCGATGCAGCTCCCCGTAGAGGTTCATGTCCTCCACCAATTCGCGGCGGTAGGCCTTGAGTGAGCAGCCGTAGTCGTGCAGCCGCACCCCGGTCACCCGCGCGATCAGGGCATTGGCGATCTTGCTGGGCAGCAGCCGGCTAACGGCGTGGTCTTGGCGCTGGTGACGCCAACCGCTGACCAGGTCATACCCCTGCTCCAGGCGCTCCAGCAGCATCGGGATGTCGGCCGGATCGTTCTGCAGGTCCCCATCGAGGGTGACGATCAAGCGCCCGCGGCTGGCATCAAAACCAGCAGCCATGGCCGCGGTCTGGCCGTAATTACGTCGCAACAACACCGCCACCACTTCAGCGGCCCCAGCCGCCTGTTGACGCAAGACCTCGGCGGTGCGATCGGACGAACCGTCATCCACCAACACCAGCTCAAAGGAACGCCCCAAGGGACGCAGGGCCAGCAGCAGCTTCTCCACCAGAAGCGCCAGGCTCTCCTCCTCGTTGAACAGAGGCACCACGATCGAGAGTTCTGGAACGCTGGCGCTGCTCAAGGGGACGGCTCAAGTTCGCTGGAACCTAGAGGAAAGCCCTTGAAAAAAGCTCAGCCGGGGAGCGACCAAGCCACCCCGAGCCCCAGGTAGGTCCCCAGCAAGTAGCCCAGCAGACCAATCGCCACCGAAGGCACCGCCAGTTCGGCCCGTCCAATCGCCGTCGCCAGGGCCAAGGCCGTACTGGGACCACCGATGGAGGCCTGGGAGGCCACAAGGGTTTCAGCCAAGGGCCACCGCAGCCAGCGGCGGAAAACCAGCAGCAGCAAGAGGGCCTGCACCAGCACCACCAAGGCGGCGTAGAGCAGCACCGGCAGGCCCTCCCCCAGGAGTCCCGCCACCGGGGAGCTCAGGCCCATCACCGTGAAGAAGGGCTGGATCAAGAGCAGACCGAGTCCATAGCAACCGCGCCGGCCGGCGGGCGCCGGCAGCTGGGCCACCAGCAGAGCCACCGTGGTCAACACCAGGATCGAGGGGACGCCCGGCAACACGGCACTGAGCGCCTGGGCCAACACCAACACAGCCAAGCCCCAGAGGGCGGCGAGCCACCAGGAGCGCTCCGGCTGATCGCTTGGGGCAGCATCGGTCGAGGCCGCCTCCATGGGGGTGTCGGCCCGCAGCCCCAGCCAGGTGCTGACGGCAAACCAAACCGCAAACACGACATAGTCAGCGGCGGTGGCCAGGGTCAACAGGGTCTCCGGCGGATTCAAGGTGCGGGCCACCGAGACGAAATTCAGGCTGCCTCCGGTGAAGGTGGCGGTGTACATCCCCGCCAAGACGCCCCGCTCGTCCCCCAGCAGGGGATGCAGCAACCAGGCCCCCAAGAGAACACCAATCACCGTGCTCAGGGCCGCCATCAGAAACGGTCCGAGCAATTGCCTGGCCTGGGGCCACAGACGCCGCAGATCGACCGCAAGCAGGAGCAGGCCAATCGCCAGTGACGTCAGCGGACCGTTCACCCAGCTCGCCGCCTCGGCCTGCAACTGCACGCCGCCGAGGTTGCTCACCAGCAGCCCCAACAGCAGCACCACCATCGTCATCCCCAGCTGACGCCCCCAAGGGGTGCGCCGCGACAGCACCCATCCCAGGGCCGTCAGGGAGAGGACCAGAAGCAGAGACCAAAGCATGGGCATCAAGGGAGGGTGGAGCCGTCGTGGCAGCGCACCACCCGACCGGCGCCGCGCAATTCCTGGCGGTAGTGAACACTGACCGGATCGATCAAGTGAAGGTCAAGGCCGTCCAGACCCAAGCCATCACGGCCGTGCTCCCGGCCGGAGCTGTGCAGGTAACGGCCCTGCCCGAGGTAGAGCCCGACATGGGTGCAGCGCTGGGGACGTCCAAAAAAGATCAAGTCCCCAGGCCGCAGCTGGCTGTAGCAACCCGGGGCCACCGCCACGGGCTGGCAGAACCGCTCCTGTTGGTAGGCGTCCCTGGGGATCCAAACACCCGCGGCGGCATAGGCGGCCTGGGTGAACCCCGAGCAGTCGAAATCAGGGCCGAGGCTCCCGCCCCAGAGGTAGTGATTGGCCTGCTGCCGCGCGGCCTCAGCGAAGGCCAAGACGGCCGGCAAGCGTTCCGCGATGGCCGCCTGGCAGAGGAGCTGCGGTTGAAAACCCTGGATGCAGCGGGCATGGCCCAGGAGGTCCCGCGGATCGATCCAGCCCGGGTAGCCGTCCTCGAGCAGACGAACCCGGATGCGCTGGCCCGTCGGCGCGGCTTGATCCAGCACCTCTAGGGACCGTCCGGCCCAGGCCTGGGTGGCCAGCCCCGCACCAAACCAATGGCTGTAGAGGTTGAGCGGCGCATCGATCCGCCAACAGCTCCCCGGATCCAGCAACTCCAAGGCCACGGGTGTTCCCACGGACAACCTGCTTAACCTCGCCATGACCCCGAGTGGCTGCGATGGCGTTCTACTGCCCTGATGGGGAGATGGAGCAAGCACTGGCTGCGGCGATCAGGAGCCTGGAACAGGACGGCCGGCCGGGACTCAGCGAGCAGCTCTCGGTCACCTGGATTTGCTACGGGCAATCCCTGCGCAACGGCTCCGCTGAAGAGGGCAAGGGCACCCACTGGCGCGGGGAGGAAGCCCGCTATCCAGCCAGTGTGGTGAAACTCCTCTATCTCCTGGCCGCCGAGGCCTGGCTGCAACGGGAGCTCATCGAGGACAGCCCCGAGCTGCGCCGGGCCCTGGCCGACATGATCCGGGACTCCAGCAACGACGCCACCGGGTTTGTGGTGGACCTGCTGACGGGTACCTGCAGCGGCCCGGAACTGCCGGCTGGGCCCCTCGAGCAGTGGAGCCAGCAGCGCCAACTGATCAACCGCTGGTTTGATGAGCTGGGTTGGCCCGAATGGCCGGGCAACAACGCCTGCCAGAAGACCTGGGGGGATGGCCCCTATGGACGGGAGCGCCAGTCCTATGGGCCCCAGCTGGAGAACCGCAACCGCCTAAGCAGCAACCTGACGGCACGGGTTCTGCAGGCGGTCATGGCCCAAGAACTGCTGTCACCGGCGGCATGCGGCCGCATGCAAGAGCTGCTGGCCCGGAGCCTGGATCAGGGGGAGCGAGCTGCGGACCCCGAGAACCAGGTGGATGGATTTCTGGGCGGTGGCCTGCCCGAAGGCGCCCGGCTCTGGAGCAAGGCCGGCTGGATGAGCCAGGCCCGCCACGACGCCGCCTACATCGAGGTCGAGGGGAAGGCTTCGGCGCTGGTGGTGGTGCTCAGCGAAGGTCCCGAGCGGGCCCAGGACGAGAGGTTGCTGCCGGAACTCTGCCGGCGCCTGCTCGAGCTCTAGAAACTCAAAACCCAGCCCGGGGTCGGACTGGGGCTTGGAACGGAGAGGGAGGGATTCGAACCCTCGACAGAAGTTGCCTCCTGTAACTCCTTAGCAGGGAGCCGCTTTCAACCACTCAGCCACCTCTCCAGCGGCCCGCAAAGACTATCAGGCGCTGGCACCGCAGACAGCCCGTTGGGGCAGCCGCGGCAGGCGATGTTTGAAACCGCAGAGGATCTCCCAGGGGATGGTTCCCATCGGCTCACTCCAGGCCTGGGGATCGATCCGCTCCCCCGCCTCTTCTCCCAACAACGTGACCACGCTGCCGGCCTCGAGCTCAGGGACATCGGTGGCATCCAGCACCATTTGATCCATGGTGATCGCCCCCACCTGGGGGAGCCGATGCCCGGCGAAGAGCACCTCCAGGCGATTGGAGAGCAACCGCGGGACGCCATCGGCATAGCCAATCCCCACCACCGCCAAGCGGCTGGGCCGTTGGGTGATGAAGCGATGGCCGTAGCTAACCCCAACCCCGGCCGGCACCTCACGAATCAAGCTGACCCGGGCGCGGACATGCATCGCCGGCTGCAGGGTCAATTCGCCGCCCAGGTGATCAGATGGCCGCTGGCCATAGAGGGCCAGCCCCACCCGCACGAGGTCGTAGTGCAACTGGGAGCTCCGCAGGGTGCCAGCGGAATTGGCCAGATGGCGGCAGCCAGGGGCCAACTGCTGTTGCTGCAGGCCCAGCAGCACCGAATCAAAGCGCTGCTGCTGGGTAGCCGTCAGGGCATCCAGGCCGTCGCCGGGGGCATCGGCTCCGGCCAGATGGGAGTAAACCCCGGCCATCTCCAGCGAATCGAGGCCCTGAATGGCTTCCACCAAGCGCGGCCCTTCCTCCCAGGGCGCCCCCAGACGGGTCATGCCGGTGTCCAATTTCAGATGAACCGCCAGCTGGCGGCCGCTGCCGCTGGCCAGGTTCTGGCAAAGCAGAGCTTCACGCATGCCGCTGAGGGTGGGCATCAACTGCCAATGCAGGCAGGCCCGCAATTCATCCGGATGGCTGAGGTTGCCGAGCACCAACACGGGCTGATCCAGCCCCGCCTGACGCAACTCCACCCCCTCCTGCAGGGTGGCGACACCAAAACAGCTAGCCCCGCCAGCTGCTGCCGAACGGGCGACCGGTACGGCGCCATGGCCATAGCCATCGGCCTTGACCACGGCCATCAGGGCACAGCCGGGATGGAGAGAGCGCCTCAGGGCATCGGCATTGGCCTGGATCGCCGCCTCATCGATTTCCACCCAGGCGCGCTGTCTCGGGTGGGGCTGCGGCGCCAAGGCAGCGGCCGCAGGGTCCTCAAAGGCAGCAGCAGGCGATGCGTCAACCATCCGCCCTTGGCAGTGCACCTAGCATGCATAGAAATTACGGGGTTGCCCAGCGCAACACCCCCAGGCAGCGCTCCCATGGGCTCGGTTCTGGTTCTAAATGCCTCCTACGAGCCCCTGAACGTCACCAGCTGGCGGCGAGCCACGGTCATGGTCCTCAAGGGAAAGGCCGAAGGGCTGGAGCACTCACCGGGGCGGCAACTCAGGCCGGGCCTGGGCCTACCGACGGTGATTCGCTTGCGGCAGTTCGTGCGGGTCCCCTTCCGGCCGCTCCCCCTGACCCGCCGCAACGTCTTCCACCGCGATGGCCATCGCTGCCAGTACTGCGGCAGCAGTAGCGAGCGGCTCTCGATCGATCACGTCATGCCCCGCAGCCGCGGCGGCAGTCACAGCTGGGACAACGTCACCACGGCCTGCCTGCGCTGCAACGTCCACAAGGGCAACCGCACGCCCAAGGAAGCGAGCATGCCCCTACATTCTCCGCCCAGGCGGCCGATCAGCGGTGCGGTCTTTGAAGCCCAGAGGCAAATGGCCATTGGGGGACACCGGGAATGGGCCAAGTACGTCGAAGGCTGGAAGGCCCCGCTCGCTAGTTGACCCCGCTGGCCTGATCGGCCAATTCCTCCAGCTGACGCCGTTGATCAGCTGAGACACAGGCACCGATCAGCTCAGCAAGCTGACCTTGCAGCACCGGCTCGAGCGAGAAGTTGCGGCCGAGACGGTGGTCCGTCGTGCGGTTGTCCTTGTAGTTGTACGTGCGGATCTTCTCGCTGCGATCGCCGCTGCCCACCTGGGCAAGACGGGCGGAACGCTCCTTGGAATTGGCCTCGGCCAGTTCCCGCTCATAGAGCTTGGCCCGCAGGATCTCCAGGGCCCGTTCCCGGTTCTGCAGCTGGGAGCGCTCCTGGGTGCAGAACACCCTGATCCCGGTGGGTTTGTGCAACAGGTCGACCGCCGTCTCCACCTTGTTCACGTTCTGGCCGCCGGCACCACCCGAGCGGGCCGTGCTGATCTCCAGGTCTGTCGGGTCGATCTGCACCTCAACCGGATCGGCCTCGGGCATGACCGCCACCGTCGCGGTGGACGTATGAACACGTCCCTGGGATTCAGTGGCTGGAACCCGCTGCACCCGGTGTACGCCGGCCTCGAACTTCAGCTGACTGAAGACGCTGTCGCCCTGGATCGCCAGGATCAATTCCTTGTATCCGCCGAGTTCCGCCTCTGAGGCACTGACCGGCTGCACCTTCCAGCCGATGCTCTGGGCATAGCGCTCATACATCCGTGCCAAATCACCGGCCCAGATGGCCGCCTCATCACCGCCTGCCCCGGCCCGAATCTCCAGCATCACGCTGCGTTCGTCCCGGGGATCGCGGGGAAGCAGCGCCAAGGTCAGCTGCTCTTCCATGGCTGCAATCTGAACAGCCAGACCACTGAGCTCCTCCGGGGCCAGGGCCTCCATTTCTTGGTCCCCGCGGGACTCCTTCAGAAGCTCTTTGGCGTCTTGTTCCTGTTTGCGCCATTGGCAGAGCTGGTCGTAGCCCAAGACCAGGGGCTCCAGCCGGGCCCGCTCGCGCGCGATGGGCTCCAGCTGAGCCGGGTTGGCAGCCACATCCGGGTCTGCCAACTGACGCTCCAGGGTGTCAAAGGTGGTGCGTGCCGTCTCCAGACGTTCACGCAGGAAGGAAGCATCCATGAGGGCGGCTCAAGCCAGCAAAAAGACGGACGCCCTGGAGCATCCGGCTTGAGGAATCAAAAATCACGTCGCGCGTGAGTGACAGATCAGGCCTTAGCGGCAGCTTCGGTCTTCTGATCGGCATTGGCATCGGCGCCAGCGGCGCTGCCCATGCCGTACTTGCGCATGAAGCGATCCACACGACCCTCGGTGTCCAGGATTTTCTGGGTACCGGTGTAGAAGGGATGGTTGCCGCTCCAGACGTCGACGTGGATCTCGGGAGAGGTGGAGCCAGTGGTCATCACCACTTCTCCGTTGCAGATCACCTTGGCATCGGGGTACCAGGTGGGATGAATGTCGGCCTTCGGCATGACGGGTAAGGGGCTGAGGGGCGAAAGCGCAATCAGCGCTTGGAGAACTGAGGAGCCTTACGGGCTTTCTTCAGGCCGTACTTACGACGCTCCTTGGCGCGGGGGTCACGGCTGAGGTGGCCCTCGGTCTTGAGGGGCTTGCGGTTGTCCGGAGACAGTTCGCAGAGGGCACGAGCAGCGCCCTGCTTGATCGCATCGGCTTGGCCGGTCAGACCACCGCCACGAACGTTGACCAGCAGGTCGTACTCAGAACCCAGACCCAGGGTCTGGAGAGGAGCCTTGACGGCCGCCAAATAGGAGGGGTTGTAGTTCAGGTAGTTGTCACCGGGACGACCGTTGATGGTCACGGTGCCATTACCTGGAACGACGCGAACGCGTGCCACGGCGGTCTTACGACGGCCGGTTCCCCAGTAGACGACTTTGGAGGTGCTCATTTGGTGGAAGCGGCAGAAGCGGCGGGATCGAGGGCCAGAGCCTTGGGCTGCTGGGCGGCATGGGGGTGCTCAGCACCCTTGTAGACCTTCAGCTTGCGGAACAGCTGACGTCCGAGAGCGTTGTGAGGGAGCATGCCCTTCACAGCCTTCTCGATGATCCGCTCGGGGATCCGTGCCTGCAGTGCAGCAAAGGTCTCGGTCTTCATGCCACCGGGGCGACCGGAGTGGCGGCGATAGAGCTTGTCGGAAGCCTTGTTGCCGCTCACCTTCACCTTCTCAGCATTGATCACCACGACGAAATCGCCGGCGTCGATGTGAGGAGCGAAGTTGGGGTTGTTCTTACCCCGCAGAACCGAAGCGACCTCGGTGGCAAGCCGGCCGAGGGTCTGGTTCTCAGCGTCCACCAGATACCACTGGCGGGCTGAGGAATCCTGGGGAGGGACGAGAGTCTTGTTCATCGCGCCGGCGGGCCGGTTCGGATAGGACCCCATCACCACGCTTAGGCGGGTGGGGTTGGACAGGGTGTCTGGACTGTGGGTCTCGACTAATGACGGCAGCCACCCGATCACTCGGGTGTCAATCGCTCGTTGAGTGAACCTACCGCTTCGCCGATCCCCACTACTGGGGACAGGGTTTACAGGCAGGGGCTGGCCGCCGATGGACATCGGCAGGTCAACTCTGAGACCGGCAGACCCAGTCAGTGCAAGGACTGACCCGGTGCTGCTGGCGGTGCATCAGAGCCCTCCAGCAAATACCGCGGTTGACAATCGTACCAGGCAGCCCTGTGGAAGATCTCACTCGGGTAGCCCACACGCAGCAGGCACAATCCCTGCGGCGGAGCGGCTTCTTTGACTTCATCACGGGCCTGACTGCGCCAGCGGCGACTGAAGGCCTCCAGGCTGAGCCGGCCCTCACCCACGGCCACGAGCTGTCCCATGACCAGGCGAACCATCCCGTAAAGGAAACCGCTGGCCTGGAGCTCGACCTCGAGTAGATCGCCACGACGCACAACCGCGACCTCTTGCAGGGTGGTGCGGGAGTGGGTGCGGGCGCTACCGGCGCGCTCGAAGGCCGCGAAGTCGTGCGCCCCGAGCATGTCCTCAAGGGCCGCTCGCATCCGTCCCTCATCAAGCCTGAACTGGTAGCGGTGCCAGCTCCAGGGGGCCAAGAACAGGTTCGGGATACGGGCGTTGTAGATCGTGTAGCGGTAGCGCCGATAGGTCGCCGAGAAGCAGGCGTGCCAGTCCGAAGCCACCTCAACGGCAGAACGCACACGGATGCTGGCCGGAAGCCTCCCGTTCAGGGCCGCCGGCCAACGGTGTGCGGGAATCGGCCCAGCGCAGTCGAAATGAACAACCTGAGCTGATGCGTGGACACCGCTATCGGTCCGTCCCGCCGCGACCACGGTCGCGGGACCGGATGGGTCCAACTGCGCCAGGGCCCTTTCCAGGGTTTCTTGAACACTGGGATCCCGCGGCTGGCGCTGCCAGCCGCAGTAGGCCGAGCCGTCGTATTGAAGACAGAGGGCGATCCGCCTGAAGTGCTCTGTTGGCGTGATTTCGGTCAAGGCTGAAGCCTCTAGAGCAACAAAAAACCGCGCAGAGGACAAACCTCCGCGCGGTCGTGCTGATCAAGCGAAGGATCTCTTGAGATCAGACGAGCTCGATGATCGCCATCTCAGCGTTGTCACCACGGCGGGGGACCGTGCGGATGATGCGGGTGTAACCGCCATTGCGGTCGCCGTAACGCTCCTGGGCCTTGTCGAACAGGGCGTGCACCAGTTGCTTGTCGTAGATGTAGCCGATGGCGCGGCGACGGGCGGCCAGGCTGCCGTCCTTGGCCAGGGTGATCATGCGCTCGGCTTCATCACGGAGAGCCTTGGCGCGGGCCTTGGTGGTGGTCAGACGACCCTCACGGATCAGCTGGGTGGTCAGAGCGCGAAGCATGGCTTTGCGCTGGTCGGCGGGGCGCCCCAACTTGGGGACTCGGCACTGGTGACGCATGACTAAATCGAATGAAACGAGGGAGAGACAGGTGCTACGCGATCAGGCGCTAGTACGGCTCTGGGGCAGGGAGATACCGATGCGCTCAAGGGCCTCGATCACCTCGTCAGCCGACTTGGAACCGAAGTTCTTGATTTCGAGCAAGTCTTCGTAGCTGAAGCCCATCAGGTCAGACACGGAGTTGACTTGAGCGCGCTTCAGGCAGTTGTAGGCGCGAACTGAGAGATTCAGCTCTTCCAGGGGGATCTGAGCTTCGGCAGAGGGCTCGGGCTCCTGGCTTTGCTCCTCCTCCATGGTCAGGGTCGCCATGGGCTGAATCAAAGTGATCAGCTGGTTGGCGGCCTGGGCCATCGCGTCATCAGGCGTCAGGGAGCCGTCGGTCTGAATCTCCAGACGCAGGCGCTCACGGGCTGAACCGCCTTCGCCGACGGCGGTCTCGTCGATGGTGTAGTTCGCACGTTGGACGGGCATGAACACCGCGTCGATCTGCAGAAGATCAACGGCGCTGGTGTCCTCGACACGGCGGTCGACCGGGCGATAACCGACGCCACGCTCGACGTGGACTTCCAGCTCGAGGCTGTGGCCCTCGGCAACGGTCGCAATCGGACGCTCGGGGTCGATCACGGAGACCTGAGAGGAGAACTGGAGGTCACCAGCGGTGACAGTGGCAGGGCCATTGACCACCAGGCGGCCAATCTCCAATTCGCGGCTACGGCTGTTGACGGCGACGTCCTTGCAGTTGAGAAGGATGTCGAGGACGTCTTCACGGACACCGGGAACCGTGGCGTATTCGTGGTTCACACCAGCGATACGCACGGCGGTGATGGCACTGCCCTCAAGGGCGCCCATCAGCATGCGGCGCAAGGAATTGCCCAGGGTGGTCGCCTGGCCACGCTCAAGCGGGCCAATGACGAAGACGCCGGTTTGGGAACGATCGTCAGCGATCTGGTGTTCAACCCGATCGATCTGGTACTGCAACACGGTCTGAAGCTCAGATAGGTGGATGGACCCCCTCTGGGGCTAGTCGATGCGTCGAATCAGACCCGGCGACGCTTGGAACGGCGGCAGCCGTTGTGGGGCAGCGGGGTGACGTCACGAATCAGGGTGATCTCGAGACCAGCGACCTGCAGAGCACGGATGGCGGTTTCACGACCGGAACCAGGACCGCGAACCAGCACCTCGATTTGGCGCATCCCCTGCTCAAGGGCGCGACGGGCAGCTGCTTCGGCGGCGGTTTGGGCAGCGAAGGGAGTGCCTTTACGGGCACCCTTAAAACCGCTTGCACCAGCGGAGCTCCAAGAGATCACTTCACCTGCGGTGTCAGTGATGGAGACGATGGTGTTGTTGAACGTGCTCTGAATGTGAGCAACGCCATTGGGGACGTTGCGCTTCGTCTTCTTGGAACCAGACTTTTTGGCGGGCTTGGCCATGAGTAAAGCCCTGCAGAGGCAGGGAGGTGATCGGGGGTCTAAAGGAGCGACCTGGTGACGACGGCACCATGGGGGCCGAGCGGCAGGCGCTATGGAGCCAAAGGCCTAGAGCAAGCTGAGGCTTACTTCTTCTTACCGGCCACGGTCTTGCGAGTGCCGCGGCGAGTACGGGCGTTGGTGCGGGTGCGTTGACCGCGAACGGGCAGACCGACGCGGTGACGGCGACCACGGACGCAGCCGATGTCCTGCAGGCGCTTCATGGCCATGCCCTCTTGACGACGCAGGTCGCCTTCGAGGGTGAAGCTCTCGGTTGCACCGCGCAGCTTTTGGACGTCGGAATCATCCAGGTCCTTGACGCGGGTGTCGGGGTTGACACCGGTCTTGGCCAGGATCTTCTTGGCCGTGGTCAGGCCGATTCCATAGACGTAGGTCAGGGCGATTTCGATCCTCTTGTCGCGAGGAATATCAACGCCGGCGATACGAGCCACTGAGAAAACGTTGGGGGTGAGCAGGGGAAAGGCTTGCGCAGCTCTTCAGCAAAGGCTGAGGAGGACGATCAAGCTGATTGTTTGGTCCAAAGGACCGGGACAAGGTCAGCGCAGGATCAACCCTGGCGCTGCTTGTGCTTCGGGTTGGCGCAGATGACCATTACCCGACCGTGCCGGCGAATCACGCGGCACTTGTCGCACATTTTCTTGACCGAGGCACGCACCTTCATGGGAGCGGTCTCTCCAAAATTCCAAACAGCGACCTTACCACAGGGGTCAACCCAAGAGGGCTGCGATCCGATCGGCAATAGTCTCGACCGTGCCGGCCGCTTCGACCGGTGCGATCAGGCCGCGCTCGCGGTAGTAAGCGATCAGAGGCTCGGTTTGCTCGCGGTAAACCTCAAGACGGTGACGGATGACCTCCTCGTTGTCGTCGGCCCGGCCGCGGGAGAGCAGGCGCTGAACCAGTACCCCGTCATCGAGCTCCATCAGGACCACCAGCTCGATTTGCTGGCCCAGTTCCTCAAGCAAGCTGGCCAGCGCATCGGCCTGGGCCACATTGCGGGGGAAGCCGTCAAGAAGCCAGCCGCCGCTGTGGTTCTGCAGTCGGCTACGGACGATCGCCAGAACCAGCGCATCGCTCACGAGCTCACCACGGGCCATGACGGCCTCGGCCTCCTTGCCCAGGTCGCTGCCGGCGGCGACCTCAGCGCGAAGCAGATCTCCGGTGGAGAGATGGAGCAGGCCTTGGCTCTCGGCCAGCTTCTGGGCCTGGGTGCCCTTACCCGCGCCAGGGGGGCCGAGGAACAGCAGACGTTGCTTCATGGCAGGAAGAAAAGAAAAACGAGGGGAGAGAGGAACTACTGGCGCACCATGCCTTCGTAGCGCTGCGAGATCACAGCGGTTTGCAGTTGCTTGGCGGTCTGGATGGCCACGCCAACCAGGATCAGCAGGCTGGTGGCTCCGAGGCCTTGGAAGGTCTGAACGCGGGTGGCGGACTCAACCGCGGAGGGCACGATGGCGACCGCGCCCAGGAAAAGAGCACCCAGCAGGGTCAAACGGTTTTGGATCCCGGTCAGGTAGGCCGTGGTGGCCGAACCAGGGCGGACCCCAGGGATGGCGACACCACCCCGCTTCAGGTTCGAGGCCACATCAACTGGGCGGACCGTGAGGGTGGCGTAGAAGAACGAAAAACCAATGATCAAGCCAAAGAACAACAACGCATAGACCCACGGGGTGCTGCTGTTGGGGCTCAGGAAACTGGCGATCTGAATCAGCGTTGGGTTCTTGCTGAAGTTGGCGATCTGAAGTGGGAGGAAGACCACAGCCGAGGCAAAGATGATCGGCATCACACCGCCAGCGTTGAGCTTCAGCGGGAGATAGCTCTGGCGAGCGGAGATCCCCGCACCGCCGACCTGTCGCTTGGCGCTGACAATCGGGATGCGGCGACTTCCCTCCTCAACACAGACGATCCCAACGATGGTGATCAGGAAGACCGCCACCAAAACCACGATCCCTCCAACAGCCTCACGACCACCGGTTTGGGCCAGCTCAATGGTCGAGCCCAGGGCCCTCGGGAGGGTCGCGACAATGTTGAGGTAGATCACCAGGGACGCGCCCTGGCCAATGCCGCGCTCGGTGATCACCTCACTGAGCCACATCACCACCATCGAACCGGTGACAAGGGCAATCGCCGTTTGAACGACGAAAACCAAATCCGGTGTCCCCGGCAGGGCATAGGGCCTGAGGATCAGGGCAAAGACAATGCTCTGAAAGAGGCCCCAGCCGAGGGCGACATAGCGGGTGTACTGGGCAATCTTGCGGCGGCCCGCCTCACCTTCGTTCTTCTGCAGATCCTCCAGCTGGGGTAGAGCCGAAGTCAGCAGCTGAATGATGATCGAGGCGTTGATGAAGGGAAGGATCCCCAGGGCAAAGACACCGAGGGCGGAGATGCCACCTCCCGTAAAGATGTCGAGGAAGCCCAGCAGAGACCCGCCCTGAGCCGCGAACGCCTGGAAGGCTGCGCGGTCGATCCCGGGCACGGGGATATAGATGCCCAGACGCACCAGGAGCAGAAGCCCCAAGGTGATGAGAACCCTGTTGCGCAGGTCCTTGGCTTGAACCAGCTGCGTAAGGATTTCACCGGCACTGGGGTTACGCCCCCGGCTGACGACCATGGCAGGTGCAGACGAACAAGAAAAAACCGCCTAGTGATCGATCCGATCACCAGACGGCATTGACCTTAATGGGCCGTGGACAAGCGGAGATCAGATCTCTTCGCAGGTACCACCAGCCGCTTCGATCTTCTGGCGGGCAGACGCCGTGAAAGCGGCCGCCTGAACGGTCAGCTTCACGCTGAGATCACCATTACCCAGGACCTTCAGGGGGTGCTTGGGGTTGGTCACCAGGCCATCCTTGACCAGGGTGTCGATGTTAACGGTGCTACCGGCTTTGAGCTCGGCCAGCTTCGCCACGTTGATCACCGTGTAGTTCTTCGGATTGATGACGGTGAAGTGCTTGAGCTTCGGCACCCGGCGGTACAGAGGCATCTGACCACCTTCGAAGCCAGGACGGGTCGGGCGACCCGAACGGGACTTCTGGCCACGCATACCGAAACCACAGCTGGCACCTTGGCCAGCGGCGATACCGCGACCCTTACGCAGCTTGCGGCGACGGGAGCCGGCTTGCGGCTTGAGGGTTTGGAGGTTGAGCGATGTCATAGCGGGCCTCAGGAGTAGATCTGCTCAAGGGAGATGCCACGCTCCTTGGCGGTCTCCTTGTGGGTGCGCAGGCCGGCCAGGGCATCCATGGCGGCACGGGCGTTGTTGAGGGGGGTTTTGGAGCCTAGGCGCTTGGCCAGCACGTTCTTAATGCCGGCAAGCTCCAGCACCGTGCGGATGGAACCACCCGCGATCACACCAGTACCAGGGGCAGCGGGGCGAATCAGCACGCTGGCGGCACCGTCGCGACCGTTGCTCAAGGTGGGAATCGAGGAGTGACGGGTCAAGGGCACCTTCACAAGGTGCTTCTTGCCATCGGCGACGCCCTTGCGGACAGCACCGATCACGTCGCCGGCCTTGCCGACGCCGACGCCCACCTGGCCCTTCTCGTTGCCGACGACAACGATGGCCCGGAAGCTCATCTTCTTACCGCCCTTCACGGTCTTGGAGACACGGCGGATTTGAACCACGCGCTCTTGCCATTCGGAGTCACGCTCCTGGCCACGGCGACCACGGCGGTCACCACCGCGACGGTCGCCACGGCCATCGCCGCGACCACCACGACGCTGATCCTGCTGCTGGCCTTCGGCCGCTGCAGGTACGTCAGCTGCCGCTGGGACGGCGTTGGATTGGGTGTTGTTGGTTTCGGTCATGGTGAGAGCAGGGATCAGAACTGAAGGCCCGCTTCCCGGGCGGCGTCAGCCAAGGCCTTGACACGGCCGTGGTAGAGGTTGCCGCCACGATCGAAGACCACCGATTGAATGCCCTTGGCGAGGGCACGCTTGGCGACCAGCTGACCGACTGCGACAGAAGCATCGCAGGTGGCACCGATGGTGACGTTGCTGCGGAGCTCTTTATCGACGGTTGACGCAGAGCAGAGGGTGCTCTGCGCGACGTCGTCGATGACCTGAGCGTAGATGTGGTTGTTGGAGCGGAACACGGCCAGGCGCGGACGCATGGCGGTGCCGGAGAGATTGCGGCGCAGACGGCGGTGACGCTTTTGTGTCTGCTGCTTGCGGGAAAGGGTGGACATGAAAGTACTGGGTAAAAACGCTTAAGCAGACCTCACTTCTTACCGGTCTTGCCGGCCTTGCGGAGGATGCGTTCGCCCTCGTACTTGATGCCCTTGCCCTTGTAGGGCTCAGGGGGACGGATGGCGCGAACCTTGGCCGCTTCGTTGCCAACCAGCTCCTTATCGGGGCCGGAGACGATCACGGTGGTGTTGCCGTCGACGGCGAAGGTCACGCCCTCGGGGGCGATCATTTCGACCTGGTGGCTGTAACCAGCACTGACGACGAGCTTCTTGCCCTGAACGGCGGCGCGGTAACCCACACCGACGATTTCGAGCTTGCGAGTGAAGCCCTGGCTGACACCCTCGACCATGTTGGCGACGAGGGTCCGGCACAAACCGTGACGCTCGCGGGAGCGACGGCTGGTGCTGGAGGGGGAGACCACAAGAGTGCTGCCGTCCTGAGCAATCGCGACGCCATCAGGCAGCGTGCGGCTCAGTTCGCCCTTGGGGCCTTTGACTTTGACGTCAAGGCCGTTGAGGCTGACGGTGACGCCGCCCGGAACGGGAATCGGCGATTTACCAATACGAGACATGAATCAATCCCCCTAATCAGTAGACGTAAGCGAGCACTTCGCCACCGACGCCCTGCTTGCGGGCGTCGCGGTCGCTCATCACACCTTTGGAGGTGGAGATGATGGCGATGCCGAGACCGCCCAGCACTTTGGGGAGCTGACGAGTGTTCTTGTAGATGCGCAGGCCAGGCTTGCTGACGCGCTGCACGGTGCGGATGATCGGTTGGCGGTGCTTACCGCTGTACTTCAGTTCCAGCACCAGGTGCCTCATCACACCTTCACCTTCTTCGGTGATTTCGGCGATGAAGCCTTCCTGTTGCAGCACCTTGGCGATGCTGTGGGCCATGCGCGAGGCAGGCACCTTGGTGGATTGATGACGCTTCTCACTCGCATTGCGAATGCGGGTGAGCATGTCGGAAATCGGGTCGTGATTAGCCATAGGTCGGGTCCGAAGAGGGCTCAGTTGCTGCGGAACGGCATTCCCATCTCGCGGAGGAGGGCCCGGCCCTCTTCGTCGTTACGGGCAGTGGTCACGATGGTGATGTCCATGCCCCGGATGGCATCGATCTTGTCGAAAGAGATCTCGGGAAAAATGATCTGCTCCTTCACCCCAAGGGTGTAGTTGCCACGACCGTCAAAGCTCTTCTCGCTCACACCGCGGAAATCGCGGATGCGGGGGAGAGCCAGGTTGATGAGACGCTCGAGGAACGCATACATGCGGTCACCGCGAAGGGTGACGGCCACGCCAATCGGCATGCCCTGACGGATCTTGAAGCCAGCAATAGCCTTCTTGGCGCGGGTCACGACCACCTTTTGACCGGTGATGGTGGCCAGCTCCTCGATCGAGGCCTCGAGGGCCTTGGCGTTGGCGGCGGCTTCGCCGAGACCCCGGTTGACGGTGACTTTCACCACCTTGGGGACTTCGTGGATGTTCGAGAGACTGAGATCCTTAAGCAACTTGGGCTGGATCTTCTCCCGATAGTTCTGTTTAAGGGACATGACGGGGAAAGGAGATGCGCTTCTGGTCTTGGTCAGAAGGCGGACAAGGTCGATGTAAATGAGATCAGTCGAGGATCTCGCCGGTTTTCTTGAGGCGGCGCTTCTTGGTGCCGTCCTTCTCCACCACGATTTCCACGCGGCTGGCCACCTTTTTATCGGTGGAATACAGCATCACGTTGGAGGCGTGCAGGGAGGCTTCTTCGGTGACGATGCGACCGGTTTCACCTTCCTGGGTGGGCTTCATGTGGCGGGTGCGGAGGTTGATGCCCTGCACGACCACACGGTTCTCATAGGGAAGGGTGCGCAGGACCTCACCGGTCTTGCCCTTGTCCTTGCCGCTGATCACCTGAACGGTGTCGCCCTGTTTGATGCGCATCTTGGTGCGCACCTGAGCTTTGGCTTTTGGGGTGGCAGTGGCCATCTCAGATCACCTCCGGAGCGAGGGACACGATCTTGGTGAAGTTGCGGTCACGCAGTTCGCGAGCCACAGGACCGAAGACGCGAGTGCCCTTGGGGTTGTTATCAGTGCCGAGGATCACGGCAGCGTTGTCGTCGAAACGGATTGAGTTGCCGTTGACGCGACGCATGGTGGCTTTGGTGCGGACGACCACAGCCTTGACCACGTCCGACTTCTTCACGCCCATGTTGGGCATGGCGTCCTTGACAGCGGCCACGATCACATCGCCCACGTGGGCGTAGCGACGGTTGGTACCCAGCACACGGATGCACTGGATGCGCTTGGCGCCGCTGTTGTCAGCGACGTTGAGGAAGGTTTCCTGTTGAATCATCGGGGGATCTCCTCAGCTGGCGCTGTTGTTGTTCAGCACCTCGGCCACGGACCAACGCTTGGTGCGGCTGAGGGGACGGGTTTCGGTGATGCGGACGCGGTCACCCACCTTGCAGGTGTTGGCCTCATCGTGCGCCTTGTAGCGCTTGGTGCGGCTCACCGTCTTTTGATAGATGGGGTGGGGGAAGCGGTTTTCCACCGCCACCACCACGGTTTTGTCCATCTTGTCGCTGACGACGGTGCCGACCCTTTCCTTGGTTGCCATAACGGTTACTTAGGGGATCAGGAAGCGGCGGAGCTCTTGCGCTCCGTTTGCACCGTCAGCAGCTGGGCCAGCTTGATGCGGGCGGCCTTGAAGCGGTGCGGGTTCTCGAGGCGGCGCGTGGCCTGCTCGAAACGAAGGGTGAACAGTTCGCGACGGGTGTCGTCGATCTGTGTGGTGATGTCGCCGTCGGAAAGCTTGCGCACCTCGGCGATGTCGGGACGGGCCATGGTCAGGACTCCACGGTGGTGGCGGCCGCGGCGGCAGCCTGGGCAGCTTCCTGATCCTCCAGGGTCAGGAACTTGGTTTTCACGGGCAGCTTGTACTGCGCCAGGCGCATGGCCTCTTTCGCGATTTCGGGGGTGATGTCCTCACCGCCCATCTCGAAGAGGATGCGACCGGGCTTGATCACAGCCACCCAGAATTCCGGGTTGCCCTTACCGGAACCCATCCGGGTTTCGGCGGGGCGCATGGTCACCGGCTTGTCAGGGAAGATCCGGATCCAGATCTTTCCGCCCCGCTTGACGTAGCGGGTCATGGCACGGCGGCTGGCCTCGATCTGACGGGAGGTAATCCACCCGCACTCTTGGGCCTGCAGAGCGAACTGACCGAAGGCGATGGTGTTGCCACGGGTGGCGACACCGCGCATGCGGCCACGCTGCTGCTTACGGAATTTGACGCGTCTTGGACTCAGCATGGTTCAGGCCTCCTGATCACTCTTCGTTCGAACGGTCTTCGAACTGTTGGGGCCGACGGCTAGCGCGGCGCTTCGGACTTGCACCCACGGGCACTTTGTCCTGGCTACCAGGAAGCACTTCGCCTTTGAACACCCAAACCTTGATGCCCAGCACCCCATAGGTGGTGGTGGCCACTTTGGTTGCGTAGTCGATGTCGGCGCGGAGGGTGTGCAGGGGCACACGACCTTCACGGCTCCACTCGGTACGGGCAATTTCTGCACCGTTAAGGCGGCCGCTGACCTGAAGCTTCATGCCCAGGACACCGGCGCGCTGAGCGCGCTGGATGGCCATGCGCATGACGCGACGGAAGGCAACACGCTTCTCGAGCTGTTGTGCGACGTACTCAGCCAGCAGGAAGGCGTCAGCGTCAACGCGCTCCACTTCAACCACGTTGATCCGCACCTGACGGGCGGTATCACCAATGGTCTTCTGGATGCCGCTGCGCAGCTCTTCGATACCGCTGCCTTGGCGACCGACGAGAACGCCGGGGCGGGCAGTTTTCAGTTCAACTTCCAGCTGATCGGCCTTACGGGCGATCACAACGTCGCTGATGCCAGCGGCGCCGTACTTCTTGTGGATGAACTTACGAATCTGATCGTCTTCCTTCAGGAGAGACGGATAGGTCTTGCTGGGGGCGTACCAGCGGGACCGGTGTTCCTGGGTGATCCCCAGGCGCAAGCCGGTTGGATGGATCTTGTGTCCCATCGATCGGTGTCCTCGGGGGTCAGGCGGCAGGAGCCACAGCAATGCTGATGTGGCAGGTCTTTTTTTGGATCGCGTAGGCGCGACCCTGGGCACGGGGGCGATAACGCTTCATCACCGGACCCATATCCGCCGTAGCGGAGGAGATCACGAGGGAAGCGGGATCCAGACCCAGGTTGTGCTCGGCGTTAGCCACAGCACTACGCAGGACCTTGGTGATCGGACCCGTGGAGCGGTACGGCATGAACTCGAGCATGATCAGCGCGTCGCGATAGCTGCGACCGCGGATCTGGTCGAGGACCCGGCGAACCTTGGACACGGAACCGCGTACAAAGCGGCCGTGTGCCTGGGCGGTAGTGGATGAGGTGTTGGACATGTCCTCAGCGGCCTCCTTTCTTGTCCTTGATGTGGCCGCGGAAGTTGCGGGTTGGCGCAAATTCCCCCAGCTTGTGGCCCACCATCTGCTCAGTCACGTAGACGGGCACATGGGCCTTGCCGTTATGCACGGCAATGGTGTGGCCGATCATCATCGGCAGGATCGTGGAAGCACGTGACCAGGTCTTGATCACGGACTTGTCGTCGGCGGCGTTCTGCTTTTCAACCTTGCGCAGAAGGCTGTCGGCAATGAACGGACCTTTTTTGAGTGAACGTCCCATAGCGGTTTAAACGAACAGCAAAGCGGTGAGGTTGATCAGGAATCGCGTCCGCCACGGCTCCGCTTGGAGGTGCGGCGACGTTTCCGGAGCACAAACCGATTGCTGGGTTTGTTCCGCTTGCGGGTCTTGAGGCCCAGTGCAGGCTTGCCCCAAGGGGTGACAGGACCAGAACGGCCGATCGGAGCGCGGCCCTCGCCACCACCGTGGGGGTGATCGCAGGGGTTCATCACGCTGCCTCGGACCTGGGGGCGACGACCCAGCCAGCGGCGACGGCCGGCCTTGCCGAGGCTGGTGTTCCGAACCTCGGAGTTGCCCACTTCGCCGAGGGTGGCGTAGCACTCACGGCGGACCAGGCGCACCTCAGTGGAGGGCAGCTTGAGGGCGACGTAGTCACCTTCTTTCGCCATCACCTGGGCGCTGGCACCTGCGGTACGAACCATCTGGCCACCGCGACCGGCGTAGAGCTCAACGCAGTGAACGCTGGAGCCCAGGGGGATGGCCGAGAGGGGCAGAGCATTTCCGGTCTCGATCGGAGCATCGGGGCCGGAGACCACGGTGGAGCCCACGGACACGCCAGCCGGAGCCAGGATGTAGCGCTTCTCGCCATCGGCATAGAAGAGCAAAGCCAGGCGGGCGTTGCGGTGGGGGTCGTAGTGGATTGCTGCCACCTTCGCAACCACGCCGTGCTTGTTGCGGCGGAAGTCGACGAGGCGATAGAGGCGCTTGTGGCCACCGCCGCGATGGCGGCAGGTGATCACACCGCGGTTGTTGCGACCTTTGCGTTGGTGCTTGGCCACCACCAGGCCCCGTTCACGACCGCGACCGGTGACTTCAGCGAAATCGCTGGCGACACGGGTACGGGTGCCGGGGGTGATGGGGCGGTACTTACGGATTCCCATAGTTCTTCAGACCCCTCAGGCTTCAGGGAACAGCTGGATGGCATTGCCATCGGCAAGGCGAACCACAGCCTTCTTCACCTGGGCACGCTTGCCGGCGAATCGGCCCACGCGGCGGGAGCGGCGAGGGGGGTTCATGGTGCTCACACCAACGACTTTGACGTCGAACAGTTGCTCGACGGCAGCCTTGATGTCGGGCTTAGCGGCCCGATGGTCCACCTCGAAGGTGTACTGATTGAGCTCGATGGCACGGGTGGCCTTCTCAGTGATCAGGGGCCGACGGATCACATCCGCCAGGCGACCTTGAAAGCGTTCAGTCATCGCCGTAGACCTCCTGAATCTTCGCGAGTGCTTCCTCGCTCACCACCAAGGAATTGGCGTGGAGCAGGTCGAACACGTTGAGCTGATCAGCGGCGATCAGCTTCACCTTTTCGAGGTTGCGCACGGAGCGGCGCACCACCTCGCTGGGGGCATCCAGCACCACCAGCACCTTGGAGCCAGCGGCGATGCCGAAGCGGCTCAGGGCAGCGGTGATTTCTTTGGTCTTCGGGGTTTCGAGACCCGAAGCAAAGCCCTTCACCACAGTGATGTCAGCGGCGCGGCTCATCAGCGCAGTACGCAGAGCCAGACGACGCTCCTTGCGGTTCATCGCAATGGTGTAGCTGCGGGGCTTAGGCCCGAAGACCACACCACCACCGGGACGCAGGGGAGTCCGGATCGAACCCTGACGGGCGCGACCGGTGCCCTTCTGCTTGTAGGGCTTGCGGCCACCGCCGGCCACCTCAGCACGGGTGAGGGTGCTGGCCGTGCCCTGACGGACATTGGCGAGCTGACGCACCACAGCGCGGTGCACCAGATCGTTAGCGGAGCTTTCCTTAGCGACTTTCAGGTCAAGGCTGGCCTTGCCGGCCTCTTTGCCTTGCCAGTCGCGAACAACACAGTTAGCCATCTCTGTCCTCCTCAGTTCGCGGCTTTAGAGCCCACCCGCTTAGCGGGGAGGATGTTCAGCAGGGCACCGGGCTTACCGGGAACCGAGCCTTTCACCACAAGCAGGTTGCGCTCAGCATCCACCTTGAGGATGGTGAGCCCGCGGGTGGTGATTTGCTTACCGCCGTAGCGGCCAGCCATGCGCTTGCCGGGATACACACGGCCGGGAGTCGTACCGGCGCCGGTGGAACCAGGCTCGCGGTGGTTCTTCGAACCGTGGGTCATCGGACCGCGGCTGAAGCCGTGGCGCTTTTGGTAACCAGCGAAACCACGACCAATTGTGTCGCCGCTCACATCGACCTTCTGGCCCGCCTCAAAGGCGGCCACGGTGACGTCACCACCAAGTTCCAGGCCGTCGACGGTGTCAACGCGGTATTCCTTCAGATGGCGCAGCAGCTCGTCCCCGGACTTGGCCAGGTGACCCTTAGCGGGCTTGCTGACGAGCTTTTCGCGGATATCACCGAAGCCGAGCTGAACGGCGGTATAGCCGTCGGTGCTGTCGGTTTTGAGTTGGGTAATGCGGCAAGGGCCTGCCTCGATCACGGTGACCGGGATAGCCCTGCCTTCGTCGTCGAAGAACTGGGACATGCCCAGTTTCTTCCCAAGAATGCCGATGGACATAAGGAGGGAGATACGCCAGCTGGACCACCACTCGCGGGGAGCGGCGTTACTGAATCGAGTGACGCAAGAAACCGATGGAGCTGAAATTTCCGGTGGAGCCGGAACTGCAGAGAACCAATGCGGCGGAGCTAGCGACTCGAATCAGTGGGGGCTGGGACTTGCTCAGAAGAAGGAGCCAGAGGCAGCTTCAAGGTTGAGCAGTATCCCGGCGACTCAGAAGAGCCACACGGGCCCGGGAAGGCCGCCACCACTGGCGACCTTGTGCATTGCCCTGGAGGCCCGGCTAGCGGACGGGCACAGTTGCAATTGCACAAGCGAACACCATACCTGAGCGCCTATCCCCCCTCCCCTGCGATCAGCTGCCAGACTTCCTGCAGCGCTGATCCGCCCCATGCCCCTGCTGCTCACCGGCCGCGGTTTCCGCCAAGAGCTGGAGCGGGCGGGCGTCCTTGCGCTCTACGCCCCATTGGAAGGTGGTGCCGAAACCCGACTGCTCCGCCGGATGCGGGCCGCCGGCTATCGCGCTCAGATCACCTCGGCCCGTGGTCTGGGAGACCCGGAAGCCTTCCTCTTCCAGTCCCACGGCGTCCGTCCGCCCCACCTGGGACACCAAAGCGTTGGACGGGGCGCGGCCGTTGGCGAGGTGCAGATGGCCACCCCACAGTTGGGTCACCTGTTTGAGGGCAACGCCCCGGTGCTGCTCTGGCTCCTGGAGGGCCAGGTCCTCTCCACCGGTGAGCTCGAAGCGCTGATCAACCTGACCGAGCGCGAACCCAGGCTGAAGATCGTGGTGGAGATGGGCGGTGCCCGCGCCCTCCGCTGGCAGCCCTTGAGCTCCGTTCTGACCGCAGCCGCTTGACCCCAGACGCGGCCCTTCAGAGAGGCCGCTGGGTCAAATTGATCTGTGGTGCCGGCAACCAGGACCTTGCGGCCATCGAGGACCTCTGCGCGCTCTACACCGCAGCGGGAATCCACTGCATCGACATTGCCGCCGACACCGGTGTCGCTGATGCCGCAAAACGTGGGATCGACTGGGCCCTCGCCCGGGGAGCCCAGCGCCCCTGGCTGATGGTCAGCCTCAGTGATGGGGCAGACCCCCACTTCCGCAAAGCCAGCTTTCAACCCAGCCGCTGTCCAAGCGATTGCCCGAGGCCTTGCCAAAAAGTCTGTCCGGCATTGGCCATTGGGGATCACGGCGGGATCCTCACTGAACGCTGCTACGGCTGTGGCCGCTGCCTTCCGGCCTGCCCTCTCGGGCTCATCGAGGAAGACCAACAGTGGCTGAGCTCCGAACAGGTGCCCGCCCTGCTTCAGACCATTGCCCCCGATGCCGTTGAGCTGCACACCCAAGGGGGGCGGCAAACGGCCTTCGAAGCCCGCCTGAGCCAGCTCAAAACCAGCGGTATTCCCCTCCAACGGGTGGCCGTCAGCTGCGGGCTCGAGCGGGGCGCCGGCAGCCAGCAGGTCCCAGCACTTAGCCCACCGGAACTCGCCGCCGAACTCTGGCTTCGCTTTGGCGCCCTTCGCCGGGCGGGCTACCGACCGATCTGGCAGCTCGATGGCCGGCCCATGAGCGGCGATGTCGGAGCGGGAACGGCTCGCTCCGCCGTGAAATTGCTGGAGGCGATCACCCCCTGGGCACCGCCAGGCCCGCTGCAACTGGCCGGAGGCACCAACGCCAAAACCATTGAACTGGTGGGCTCCAACTCCAAGGTCGCCGGGGTGGCCTTTGGCGGGATGGCCCGCAGCCTGCTTCAACCCTGGCTGCAGGACGCGGAGAAGCGCAGTCAGCCCCTCAGGCAGATCCCTGAGCTCGAAGCGGTCGCCAGCAGCAGCGTGAAGGCTTTAATCCAACCCTGGCTCGAGCGCTAATCGCTAGAACGCCCCCATGGCTTCAGCACCGATCAGCCCGCAACGGATCACCGACGACCTCGATCGGCTGCTCGAGGTTCTCCCCGAGGCCGTACGAGAGGCTCTGGCCCCAACCGAGGCCCGCGACCAACTGCTCGAGGTCGTGCTGGATCTCGGCCGGGTCCCAGAGGCCCGATACCCAGGCCGCGCCGTGCCGCTCGGGGAGGCCCCGATGGAGCGCAGCGACCTGGCCGCCGTTGTCGCACAACTCGGATCCTTTGGAGGCGACAACCGGGCTGGAATCGAGCGAACCCTGCACCGCATCAGCGCCATTCGCAACCGCACAGGCGACGTCGTTGGGCTGACCTGCCGGGTCGGGCGAGCGGTCTTCGGAACCGTGGCCATGGTCCGCGACCTGATGGATTCCGGTCAGTCCCTGCTGCTCATGGGGCGCCCCGGCGTCGGCAAGACGACCGCACTGCGCGAGATCGCCCGTGTTCTGGCCGATGAGCTGGACAAACGGGTCGTGGTGATCGACACCAGCAACGAAATCGCCGGTGATGGGGACATTCCTCACCCCGCCATCGGCCGGGCTCGCCGAATGCAGGTCACCCGGCCGGAGCTGCAGCACCAAGTGATGATCGAGGCGGTGGAAAACCACATGCCCGAGGTCATCGTCATCGATGAGATCGGAACTGAGCTGGAAGCCCAGGCGGCTCGAACCATTGCTGAACGTGGCGTGATGTTGGTGGCGACCGCCCACGGCAACGAGCTGGCCAATCTGGTCAAGAACCCCACCCTCAGCGACCTGGTGGGAGGGATCGAATCGGTCACCCTTGGCGATGAGGAGGCTCGCCGGCGCCGAACCCAAAAGACGGTCCTGGAGAGAGCCGCAGAACCGACCTTCCCCCTGGCGGTGGAAATGCACAGCCGCGACCGCTGGCTGGTGCATCGCGATGTCGCCCGCACAGTGGATCTGCTGCTGCGCGGTCAGCTGCCGCGTCCCCAGGTCCGGCAGCTCGACGCCAAGGGGCAGTTGCTGCTCAGCGAACCACTGGCGCCCAGCGTTAGCCCCAGGCCGGCGCCGCTGCAGCGCGCGCAGGAATCTCCAGGGGCCACAGCCCAGCCGCCCCTGGCCCTGCGTCCCCTCCCTGACCCGGAAGCACCCGCCAAAACCGAACCAGCAGTCCAGGGACAAACCCAGCCCCAACCGCTGCCCCTGCATCTGTTCAACGCAGGACTGAGCGAACCCTTGATTGAGCAGGCCATCCGCAGCCGGCGCCTCCCCGTGCAGCTGGTGGAGGAGGTGGAGGAAGCCGACGTGGTTCTCGCGGCCCGGCAACAGCTGGGCCACCGCCCTGAACTGCGCAGGCGCGCACAGGATGCCGGCCTGCCGATCCTTGTGATCAAGGCCGACACGTTGTCCCAAATTCAGCGCGGGCTCGAGAGGCTGCTGCACCGCCGCGAGGATCGTCCTGAAGACACCGCAGCCACGGGAAGGTCCAAAGGGGCCAGCCCCAGGAACGATGCCCTCGAAGCCCTCGAGGAATGCCGCCTGGCCGTTGAACAGGTCGTCCTCCCCCAAGGCCAGCCGGTGGAATTGCTGCCCCGAACAGAGGCCATCCGGAGGATGCAAGCGGAACTGGCGGCCCGCTACCAACTGACTTCAGCGGAGTTCGGCAGCGGCAGCCAGCAGCGCCTCAGGCTCTTCCCGCGCTGAGCCAGAGGGCCGAGATGGCCCAGCGAGATTGACGAAGGTCGACCCGTTGTGGGTAACTATCTGAGTGCTGATGACACCGCCAGTTCCTGGGGGTTCACACGCAGCGCGTTGGGCCGTCGCCAAGTGGTAAGGCAGCGGGTTTTGGTCCCGCCATTCCTAGGTTCGAATCCTAGCGGCCCAGTTTTTAAAGAGCCAAGCCACTGCAAGGGTTTGGAGTGTCATGAGCCTCCAACCGCTGCTGGTTTTTGATTTCGATGGCGTCCTTGTGGACGGAATGAGGGAGTACTGGTGGAGCGCCCGCCGGGCCGCGCTTTTTCTCTCACCCCAGTGCCAGCTTCCCGAGCTTGCGCCAGAGGCCTTCAGCGCGCTGCGGCCGCTGATCCATAAGGGCTGGGAAATGGTTCTGGTGGCCCTCGAGCTCTCCAGGAGTGACCTCGATGTTGCCCACTACCTCAGCGACTACGACGACCACACGCAAAGCGCCCTCAACCGCTGGGGCTTCCCAGCGGAGCAGCTCCAAAGCGCCCTCGAGAACCTGCGCAGCGACGCCATCCAACAGGACACCCCTGCCTGGCGGGCCTTACACAGCCCCTATCCAGGCGTCCCTGAACGACTGCGCGCCCTCGAAGCCGAAGGCAGCCCCTGGCTGGTTCTCACCACCAAAGGCGGAGAGTTCGCGCGAGAACTGCTGACGGGCTACGGCCTCCAACCCCAGGCGGTCTATGGACATGAGCAAGGAACCAAGCCCGAGGTTCTGCTCCGCCTGAGGGAGCAAGGACGTCCCCTGTGGTTCGTCGAGGACCGGCGGGTCACCCTTGAAACGGTTCGCAGCACACCCGGACTGGAGGCGGTGCGCTGCTTTCTGGTCTCCTGGGGCTACCTGGGCCCCCTCGACCGGGAACGGCTTCCGGACGGGATCACACTGCTGGAACCCGAAGGCTTTGCCGAGCCCTTGGCGCACTGGCCCTGAGCCGCTAGGGTACGCCTGTACTACAAGTCAGGTTTCGCTCCGGTGAAACACCTGGCGCCTGGGGTGGCACTTCTTTCATTGAGGTCGCCCAGGATGGCTCCACCGAACTGGCCCACCAGCTGCGCGGCCGCTCCTACAACCCTTTCGCGATATGCCTGCCGACGACAAGAGCACCAGCGCCTCCAGCCCTGAGCGGGACAAGGCCCTTGGCCTGGTTCTGAACCAAATCGAGCGCAACTTTGGCAAGGGCTCGATCATGCGCCTGGGGGATGCCTCGCGCATGCGGATCGAGACCACCCCCACCGGCGCCCTGACCCTCGACCTCGCCCTGGGTGGTGGCTACCCGAAAGGACGGGTTGTGGAGGTCTACGGCCCTGAGAGCTCAGGCAAAACCACCCTCACCCTGCACGCCATTGCCGAAGTGCAGCGCCGCGGAGGCGTGGCCGCCTTCGTCGACGCCGAGCACGCCCTGGACCCGGTCTATGCCGCGGCCCTCGGAGTGGATATCGAGAACCTGCTGGTCTCCCAACCGGACACCGGTGAGATGGCCCTGGAGATCGTCGACCAACTGGTGCGCTCCGCCGCCGTTGACATCGTTGTGGTGGACTCGGTGGCCGCCCTCACCCCACGCTCTGAAATCGAGGGCGAGATGGGGGACCTCGCCGTTGGCAGCCAGGCCCGACTGATGAGCCAGGCGATGCGCAAGATCACCGGCAACATCGGCAAGTCCGGCTGCACCGTGATCTTCCTGAACCAGCTGCGCCAGAAAATTGGCGTGACCTACGGCAACCCCGAAACCACGACCGGTGGCAATGCCCTGAAGTTCTATGCCTCGGTGCGCCTTGACATCCGTCGCATCCAGACCCTGAAGCGCGGCACCGAAGAATTCGGCATCCGCGCCAAGGTGAAGGTGGCCAAAAACAAGGTGGCGCCCCCCTTCCGGATTGCGGAATTCGACATCCTCTTTGGCCGCGGGATCAGCACCGTGGGCTGCCTACTGGACCTCGCCGAAGAGCACGGCGTTGTTGTGCGCAAAGGTGCTTGGTACAGCTACGAGGGCGACAACATCGGCCAAGGGCGTGACAACACCATCACCTGGCTCGAGCAAAACAACACCGAGAAAGACGCCATCGAAGTGAAGGTGCGCCAAAAACTCAGTGAAACCACCGATTCGCTGAAGCCCGTTGCCACTGCGGCCGCCAAGCTGGCCGCCTCAGGAAGTGCCAGCAGCAGCAAAGAGCAGGCACTGCCAGCCGCCAGCTGAACACCAGCAGGCACAAAGAAAGCCCCCGGGTGGACCACCCGGGGGCTTCTTGCTGAGGACGGTTGAAAAACCGCCGAATCAGGAGACCTGAGCTTCAACCGCAGCTGGCTGAACAAGCGCGCGAAGGTTGGCGCTCAGGCGTTCGAGCTCTTGGATAGCTTCGGCACCCTCAAGCTTGACCAGCTCATGGCCGTTGCGGGACTCCACCCAGCTGATCCCGAAGTCCGACACCAGAAAACGCACCATGTGTTGATCGCCCAGGCTGGCGACAAAGGATGCACCCTGGCCATCAAGGCCATCACCGCAGACATAACAAGTGGCGGCGATGCCCTGGCGTTGAAGCCCTTCAGCAAGAGCACGAAGGCTCATCACCAAGTCTTCAACAACCGATCGGTACTGCTCTGCCAGACGAGCGAACATGACCGCCCAAAAGTGAAGATCCAATCGATCCTAATCTTTTCTTCAGATTTGAGGGAGTGAAAGCGTTCGCTCCCTCACAATTAGCCGTCCGCCAGCGTCCACCAGCCCAGGGCGGGGCCCAGAAAGCGCACGGTCAACCAAAACAACACCAACGCACCAATGCCAATCCAGGCACCGCGGGTGGTGACTGAGACGAACTGCTCACCTTGACGCTGGGTTAAGGGCAGCCAAGGGGCAATACGGGGCGAGGTGTCCTTGGCCTTCGGGGTCTTCTTCTCACGGGGGGGCAAACCCTGTTCCGAGCGACGCTTGGCCTCTCCCATTCCTGCTGTGCTGCGCGACGGAGCCAGGCTACGGGCAGTCCGCCACTAGGAGTTGGGGAGCAGACGATTCAGAGCGACCCAGGGCTCCAGCGCATCGAGCACCTGCCGCCCCCACCCCCGCCGCTTCAAACGCCCATCCAGAACAGCCAGACGCCCACCATTGCGGCGCAGACCAGCGATCGAGCGCTGCAAACGGCCGAGGGCGTCCGGCAGCAGCAGTTCCCTGAACCAATCGCGGCCCTGCAGCCGCAGCGCCGCGACCCGCGCCGCCGTCAGCGGGTCTTCCAGGCTGGAAATCGGCAGGGTGGCAGCCACCAACTGACAGGGCAAGGGCAACCGCTGTTGATGCTCCAGCCACCAGCTCCAACTGCAACAGATCACACCATTGGCCTCTGGGGCGGTGAGCTCATGGCCCACCCGACTGCCGAACTCAGCCGCTAAGGCACTGGTCAGACCGAGCCTCAGGCCCTCGTCATCGAGTAACACCACGGTCAGGCCGGCCTGCCCTAAGACCAACCGGCGGCACTGATCCAGCAGGTGACTGGGGTAGTGGGGGGCATTGGGCAGCGCCTGCCCCTGCGGAGCGAACAGGGGCAAAGGATCCAACAGTGGCGGATCGGCAAGGCTGACCTCCACCTGGGGCTCAAAGCCAAGCCCTGAAGGAGCAGGCTGCGGCCAGGGACCAACCACCACTAGACCGCGGCCGCTGAAGAGCCCCGGCATCACCGTGCAGGGATCCAGTGGTTGGCGATGCAGGGTCCACTGCAACAGCGTTGGATTGACTGAGGCCCAACTGGTCCAACTCTCACCGGCGGTCTCAAGCCATTGGGGCCAGGGGTCGGGAAGGGGGGCCAGGATCCCCAGCAACTGCCGCAAGGGCGCCTCATCCTCAGGAGTGATGGGTACCCGCTGATGGGGACCGCAAGGACGGGCCAGCACCCGGCGGCTCAGCCGTTCGTGCAGTTGCAAGAGGCTGGCCGCCGCTGCCGGGAGGCTGCGGCGCAACTGCTCCCAGTGCCCGGTTTCAATCACCACGTCCAAGGCTTGCCGCAGCAGCGGTTGCAGCAGCTCCCCCTCCGGCACCACCAGCTGACGATCCTCCAGTTGACCGCTGCGCCAAGCCGCCACCAGGGCGTCGTGCTGCAGCAACCAGAGGGGCGCCGAATCAGGCGCCGTGGACCCTTCCCAACAGGGCAGGTTCAAGCCGACAGCCTGCAGTCGGGGCAACTCGACCGTCAGCAGGCGCTGCCGCAGGCCGGGGCTTACCACCAGGACCACGGGGTTGTTATGCAGAGCCAAGGGGACCAGCAGGCCCAGTAACCAGCTGGGATCACTGCCCGGAGCCAGACGCACCAGGGTCTGATCCGAGCGGCGCAGGCTGCGGGCCACCAGCCGACTCAAGGTGAGGTGGTGGGGCCAGCGGGTTTCCCCCTCCTGACGAAGGAGCGCCTTGAGCTGTTGGTGGGCCTTGGCTTCCAACATCCGCGAATCGTAGGAAGCTGGGGCGAGACATCTGTTCAGCGATGGCAACCCACTGGCGAGAGCGACCCATCGGGATCGTGGGCCTGGGGTTGATCGGAGGATCACTAGGCCTGGATCTACAAGCCCAGGGGCTCGAGGTCCGGGCCTTGGTGCATCGCCAAAGCACCGCTGAGCGCGCCCGGGAACGCGGGCTGGCCCAGCAGATCGACACCAGCCCGGCCGTGCTCCAGGACTGCGCCCTGGTGATCCTGGCCTTACCGCTCGACCGCCTTTTGGATCCCGACCCCGCCCTGGTGGCGGCTCTGCCGGCGGACGCGGTCATTACGGATGTGGGATCGGTCAAACAGCCCATCCAGGAGTGCTGGGACAGACTTCACGGGCGTTTCGTGCCAAGCCATCCAATGGCGGGCACAGCCCACTCAGGCGTCGAAGCCGGTCTCACCGGGCTCTTCCAAGGGCGCCCCTGGGTCGCCACCCCAACAGCGCAGACCGATCCAGCCGCCCTGACGGCCATCCGAGAGCTCGCTGAAACCGCAGGAGCCCACTGGCTGGAATGCCCAGCCGCGGCCCATGACCAGGCCGTCGCCCTGATCTCTCACATGCCCGTCTTGGTCAGTGCCGCCCTGCTGCAGAGCGCCGATCAGGGGGGACGCGCGGCCCAGGCCGGCAACCTCGTGCGGGCCCTGGCCTCGAGTGGCTTTGCCGACACCAGCCGCATCGGCGGCGGCAATCCCGAATTGGGCACCTTGATGGCCCGTACCAACCGCGCCGCGGTCCTGGCGGCCCTGGAGCAGTACCAACGGCAACTGCAGCAGCTGCAGGCCCTGGTGGATGGGGAGGAGTGGGAGACCCTGAAGCAGCAGCTGACCCACTGCCAAACCCTGCGGCCTGAATTTCTCTAGGCCTTGAGATCCAAAGAGCGCCCCTGGCTCTGCAGCAGCTGCCGGCAAGCCATCAAGGCCGAGAGGCTCACCCCTGCAGTGCCCTCACCGGGATAGATCGCATCCCCACAAAGCCACAGTCCGCTCAGGGGACTGCGGCTGGCCAGACCGAAGGGGCCAAAACGACTGGGGTGCTGCCCCAAGCCACCGACAAAGCCAAAGGGGCGGCCAGTCCAGCCGGCAAAGCCCCGCGGTGTGGCCAGCTCAGCGTGGCGATAGTCCTCGGGCTTCAGGCCGAAGAAAGCCTCAAGCGCCGCCTGAATTCCCGCCATCGCCTGCTGCTTCTGGCGCTGATACTCCGGCTCAGGCAAGCCAAACCAGGGCTTGGCGGGAGTGAAGACGCTGGCGATCAAGGTCGCCTGGCCCGCCGGGGCCCGTCCATCGCCCTCGGCGCTGAAGGAGAGAAAGACACTGCCAGGGTCCTGCCAATCCAGCTGGGCATGCAGACCAAGATCTGGCGGCAGCCGATCGCGATCCACCGCGGCATAAAGCACCAAGGCCCCAGAGGGATCCGGGAAGCTGGCAATGCGCCGGCCGTAGGCCGCAGGCAGGGCCTCCCCCAACAACTGGGGGAGCACTTGGGGCGGCAGCGTGCACACCACATCGGCCGCCTCGAGTGCAAAGGGCTTCTGACCAGGCCCCTCGCCGCGAAGCTGCCAGCCGCTGGCACCAGGGCGCAGCTGGCTGACGTGGTGGCGTAAGCGCAGGCTCCCCCCGTTGGCCTCAAGCACCTGCTCAAGCGCCAAGCAGAGCTGCTGCATCGAACCGTGGAGATGCCAAAGCCCCAGCGGGTCCTGGGCCATCGCCAACACCGTTGCCCCGTAGAGGGCCGCCGTGCGATCAGCCGGCTCTTGGGAATAGAGGCGCAGCTGGAGATCGAGGAAGCGGCGCAGGCGCGCATCCCCCCCGCAACCGCTGAGGACCAACAGGTCCGCCACCGTGGCGGTCGTGAAAAGTCCGCTGGCCAAGGTGCCGGCCCCCACAGCCCCCAGCAGCTGGCGCAGATCCCAGAGGGTCCGAGGCGGCAGCACCGGATCTTTGGCCGCGAAGGCCCAATTGCTGCTGTGCAGCAAGGCGCAGAGGGACCAAAAGCGTTCGCTTCCAGGGAACTGGCGTTGGCGCTCCAGACGCCAACGCTCAGGATCCCGCCAGAGCCGAACCGGGTCTTCAGCGGCGCTGAGCTGGACGCTGCAGCCGGGATTCAGGGGTGTGGCCTTGGGGAGCGGAACCCCGAAATGGGCCATCAGGCGCTGATGGATGCCCCCCGGCTCAAAGCCCGCCACCTGGGTCGCGCCCACATCAAAGACATAGGGACCGCGGCGAAAGGTGCCTGCACAGCCGCCCGTCTGACTGTGGGCTTCCAGCAACTCCACCTGGAGGCCCTCGGCAGCCAGCAGAGCGGCGGCGGTCAGGCCCGCGATGCCCCCCCCGACCACTGCGACATCACAGGATTTGCCCATCGCGGCATGCTGGCAGCGCCCCTACCTCCACCGCGTCGTGCCCAGCCCGCAGGCCTTCTCCGACTGGATCGAGGCCACAACGGGAGTGGGACTACTGGAGCGCTCGCCGGTGGGTGGTGGCTGCATCCACAGCGCCTGGTGTCTGACCCTGGCCGATGGGCGAGAGCTCTTCGCCAAAACCAACCGGGCCGCGCTGCTGCCAGTACTGGACGCCGAGGCCCAGGGCCTGGAGGCCCTAAGCAGCGCCATCAAGCAGGGTGAGTCAGGGCTCTTGGCTCCGCAACCCTGCGGCCTGGGCCTGGCCGGAACGGAGGCCGTTCTGCTGCTGAATTGGCTGCAACTTGGTCATCCGGCCGATCAAACCGGTGCCTGGGGGGCCCTGGGTGCGGGCCTGGCCCGGATGCACCGCGGCAGCCTGCAGGGCCATGACGGACGCTTCGGCTGGGAGCGCGATAACTTCATCGGCTCTGGTCCCCAGACCAACCGCTGGGGGGAGAGCTGGGGACGCTTTTTTGCCGAAGAGCGGCTGGGAGCCCAGCTGCGCTGGGCGGCAGCCTCGGGCAAGACGCTCCATGGAGCAGAGGAGCTGCTGGAGCGGGTCCCGCTCTGGCTGGAGGAGCACCACGCTGAGCCGGCCCTGGTCCACGGCGACCTCTGGAGCGGCAATGCCGCCCTGCTCCAGGACGGTCGGGGCAGCATCTTTGACCCCGCCGTCTACCGCGGAGACCGGGAGGTGGATCTAGCTATGGCCCGGCTTTTCGGCGGATTCCCCCGCAGCTTCTTCGCGGGCTACGAACAAGAATGGCCCCTAGAGAAGGGCCACCAGCAGCGGGTCGAGCTCTACAACCTGTATCACCTGCTCAACCACGCCAATCTCTTTGGCGGTGGCTATTGGCAGCAAAGTGCCGCCAGCATCACCGCGCTGCTGCGCGAGTGGCACTGACGGCAGCGATTGGTCAGCTGCTGAATTCAGCCGAGGTATTCCTTGCGAAGACCCTGCACCTTGTTGATCACGGCAGTGCGCTTGTCACTGGTGGTCAGGTTCTTCCAGCTCCACTGACCGACCACCACCAGACCCAGCAGTTCCAGCAGACCAGGAACAACCGGCAGAAGGTTGATGGTGTCGAGAACGCCCTTGATCAGCACCTGGGCAACGATGACGATCACCAGAACGCCGACACCCTTACCGATGCGGCCCATCTGGTTCCAGTCCACCTTGTCGAGGGTCTCGTTGACCTTGCTCAGGACCTCGGTGTAGCGCTCGGTGAAGTTGGCGCCGGCCTCTTCTGCAGCGGGGGTGGCCGATTCCTTCAGATCGTTGCTGTCGTCGGTCATCAGGATGGGCTTGGATTAAAAACCTCGACACAAGGTATCCGGGTGACTGCCCAAGCGCCAGACCAGTTGCGCGTCGATGGTCATTGCCTGATCGTTTTGGAGCGCACCCTGCAAGCGGCCTGCCCCGAGGAGGGATGCGCTCTGTTGCTGGGCCAAACCAATGGCACAACCTTGGAGCTGCATCGGGTTTGGCCCTGTTGCAACAGCTGGGAGCCCGCCCAGGAACGGGATCACCGCTTCAAGCTCGACCCAAGGGAGCAGCTGCTGGCGCAACGCTGGGCGAGGGAGAAAGGACTGCAGGTGATCGGTGCCGCCCATAGCCACCCCACCAGTCCCGCCATCCCGTCGGCCACGGACCTGGAGCTTTGTTTCGGACCCACGTTGATGCTCATTCTCTCGGGCCTGGAGCAGAACCCTTGGCGGGCCTGGTGGATCTCAGGGGAGGAGGGTCCGAGCGAACCACGCGAATTGCCTTTATGGCAGGGGCTGGCCGCAGGGGACCAGCGTTTGGGAAAGTAGTGAGCTGGAAAGCGATCGGCACTCCATGCTTCCCCTTGACACCACCGGCATCGAGCTGAGCCCCGATGAGGTGGCCCGTTTTGCGCGCCACCTGATCCTGCCGGAAGTGGGCATGGAGGGCCAAAAGCGGCTCAAAGCCTCTTCTGTCCTCTGCGTTGGCACCGGCGGCCTGGGCTCACCACTCCTTCTGTATCTGGCCGCAGCCGGCGTTGGCCGCATCGGCATCGTCGACTTCGACGTCGTGGATCACTCCAACCTGCAGCGCCAGGTGATCCATGGCACCAGCTGGGTGGGCAAGCCCAAGATCGAATCGGCCAAAGCGCGGATTCTCGAGATCAACCCCCACTGCCAGGTGGATCTCTATGAGACGGCCCTCAGCAGCGAGAACGCCCTGGACATCGTTCGCCCCTACGACATCGTCTGCGACGGGACCGACAACTTCCCCACCCGCTACCTGGTGAACGACGCCTGTGTGCTGCTGGGCAAGCCCAATGTCTACGGCTCGATCTTCCGCTTTGAAGGCCAGGCCACGGTGTTCAACCTGGATAGCGAGAGCCCCAATTACCGCGACCTCTTCCCCGAGCCCCCGCCGCCGGGCATGGTCCCCTCCTGCGCTGAAGGGGGCGTGGTGGGCGTTCTGCCCGGAATCATCGGCGTGATTCAAGCCACCGAAGCGGTGAAGATCATCACTGGCATTGGCACCACCCTCAGCGGCCGGCTGCTGCTCTTTGATGCCCTCGGCATGAAGTTCCGGGAGCTCAAGCTGCGTCCCACCCCGGAGCGGCCGGTGATCGAAAAGCTGATCGACTACCAGGAGTTCTGTGGTGTGGGCGGCACCGCCCCTGGCCAAGAGGAAGCCGGCTCCGTCGAGAGCATCAGCGTCAGCGAGCTCAAGACCCTGCTCGATGGGGACACCTCCTCGATGGTGCTGATCGACGTTCGCAATCCCCCCGAAGCCGAGATTGCCGTCATTCCTGGCGCCCAGCTCATTCCCCTCGATCAAATCGAAAACGGAACCGCGATTGATCGCATTAAGGAGCTCGCCAGAGGCAAGCAGCTCTATGCCCACTGCAAGCTGGGCGGCCGCAGTGCCAAGGCCCTGATCGCACTGAAGCGCCATGGCGTCGAGGGCATCAACGTGGCCGGCGGCATCGATGCCTGGAGCCAAGAGGTGGACAGCTCGGTCCCCCGCTACTAACCACAGGACCTGAGCCCGGGTTACCCCGGGCTTTTTTCATGGCCCGCGATCAGTAATCGACGCCGCGCTTGAGGTCCACGCCCCGCTCGGCGTAGTGCTTGTGGCAGACCATCTCGGAGTGGACGCTCGCCAAATCGAAGTAGGCCGGTGGGTGCTTGCAGCGCCCGGTCAGGATCACCTCGGTTTCAGCCGGCTTGCGCAGCAGGGTCTGCACGATCGGCTCGACCGGAATCAACTCGAGATCAACGGTGGGATTGATCTCATCGAGGATCACCGTTTTGTAGAGGCCGCTGGAAATCGCCGCGCGGGCGATTTCCCAAGCCCGCTCCGCTTCGACGTAATCAATCGGCTGCTGCTGGCCGCGCCAGACGATGGCATCACGGCCGGAGCGCAGGTGATCCACCAGATGGGGGTAGCTCTCGCGCAGGGCCGCAATGGCCGCGTCCTCGGTGTAGCCGTTACCGCCCTTGAGCCACTGCAGGATTAAGACCCGATGGCTCTTGTCTTGGGAGATGCCGCGGCCAATGGCCTGCAGCGCCTTGCCCAGGGCACTGGTGGATTTGCCTTTGCCTTCGCCGGTGTAGACCTCGACCCCCTCCAGGCCGGCCAACACGGGCTCACCGGTTTGCTCCTCGAGCTCCGGGGTGTCGGGGCGGCGGTGGGCGCGCATCTCCGAATGGAGATCAGCGATCTGCACCAGGGGACGCGGGGCGCCGCGACCGGTGACGATCACCTCCATGCCCGCGGGCTTGGCTGAGAGGGTGCGGACCACCTCTTCGGTGTCCAGCAGACCGAGGTCCAGCACGGGGTTGAGCTCATCGAGCACCACCACCGAATAGAGCTCGCTGGCGATCGCCCCCTTGGCGATGGTCCAGCCCCGCTGAGCCTCCTGGAGATCGACGCGGGTGACCTCATCCACGCCAAAGAATTCCCCGCGGCCGGTGCGGACCTGATCGATCAGGTGAGGGAAACCCTGCTGCAGGGCTTCGATTGCCGCGTCTTCGTCATAGGAGCGGCCGGGCCCCTTCAAAAAGCGGAGCAACAAAACCCGTGTTTGCTTCTGCTCGCAGATGCCCAGGCCGATGGTGCGCAGGACCACGCCCAGGGCCGCCTGACTTTTGCCCTTCCCTTCGCCGTCGTAGACGTGCACTTGGCCGCGGCTGCGCTCGCTTCCATCGGCGGCGGTCCGGATCCCAATGCCGCGCCCGGTGCTGCGGGTGGAGCTGGCAGAGGTTGCCTGCGGAGCCATCGACGCGCCTCTTACCGTTGGATCCTAACGAGAGTGATTTGAAGCCAGGGCACCCCATCGTTGAACGACTGGAGCCTTCCTTAGCGGAGGCCCTGGAGGCTCTGCGGCAGCGAATCGGATCGCTCCCAGCGGCCATCGTGGCCTACTCCGGCGGAGTCGACAGCGCCTTGGTGGCCGCCATCGCAGCTGAACAACTGGGGGATCGCGCCCTGGCGGTCACCGGCATCTCACCGGCCCTCGCTCCCCATCTACGCGCAGAAGCGCAGCAGCAGGCGACCTGGATGGGCATCCAGCAGCAGGAGCTCCCCACCGCTGAACTCAGCGATCCCGCCTACAGCAGCAACCCCGACAACCGCTGCTACGCCTGCAAGCGCGAACTCCACAGCGTGATTGCTGATTTGGTGGGGCAACTCAGCGAACCCTGGCGCTCCTCCACCGTCCTCGATGGCGTCAACCGCGATGACCTCGGCGACCATCGCCCTGGCATCGAAGCGGCCCGCGAACGGGGGGTCTGCTCGCCGCTGGCCGAACTTCAGATCGACAAGGCGGGGGTGCGTGCCCTCTCGCGTGCGCTGGGCTTTCCCTGGTGGGACAAGCCAGCCCAGCCCTGCCTGGCCTCGCGCTTCCCCTACGGCGAAGGCATCAACGCCGAGCGGCTCCAGCGGGTGGGCGCCGCCGAAGCCTGGCTACGGGAGCGGGGATTTCAGGAGCTGCGGGTGCGCAGCCAAGGGGAAACCGCCCGCATCGAAGTGCCCCCTTCAGCCCTGCAACGCCTGGTGGCAGAACCCACCCGCAGCGCCGTCGTCGAGGCCCTACTGGCCCTGGGGTTTAGCGCCGTCAGCCTGGATCTCGAGGGCTTGGTCAGCGGAAAGCTCAATCGGGCCCTCAAGCGCTGAGCAACTGATCAATCAGATCCGCCTTGCGCAGGCGACTGACGCCGGAGAGCCCGCGGGCGCGGGCGAGCTGCTGCAGCTGCACCACCGTTTGCCCCTCCAACTCTCCACGGGGAGACGGGGGGCGATGGGCCCTTAACGGCTCTTCCGGAGCCGCGATGGCTTGATCCGCTGCAGCGGGGACCCGGGAGGCCAGAGCCAACAGCGCCAGGCTGCCGCCGGTCAGTAGGGCCGCCTCAACCGCAAAGGTGATCTCCTGCATGGGGGAGAGATCGAGATTGGCGGCATTACAACCAATCACCCCCGGGCGCGCCACCAATGCGTAGGCCCAAAAAAGCCCTCCACTACGGGAGGGCTCAGCGTCCAGTCGCGATCAGGCCGCCACGAGATCGGGTTCCCGTTCGGCATCAGCCACAGCTACGGGGGTTTCGCGGCGGAAGCTCTTGAGCTTGTAGTTACCAGCGTTGAGCTCTTCGCTCAGCACAATGCAGGCCCGCTCCGGCATGGTGTGATCACCACAGGTGAACACATCCACGGCGGCGTAGCCCGATTCAGGCCACGTATGGATCGAGATATGGGATTCGGCCAGAAGGGCCAGCCCCGTCACACCCTGAGGTTGGAAGTGGTGGGTGATCAGATTGAGCAGGGTCGCGCCAGCACGCTTCGCAGCGATGGTGAGGGCGTTCCTGATGAAAGCTTCGTCGTCGAGCTTGTCAGCGTCGCAGTTGTACAGCTCGAGAATGCAGTGTTTACCCACCATGTCGGTGGCACTGGGTGCTTGGGGGCTAGCGGAGAACGTCTCAGCTCCAGTCCATCCCGGGTTGGGGTGGAGACAGGCTGCTTGGCTCATCTACGTGAGGCAAAGAGTTCAAGACTTTACTGGCCAGGGAGCACCGCTCCTGCCTCAACCGTGACCACCTGAGAACCCTGGTGCCATCCGCCGTTGAAGGCACCCAGGTGGGTTGCGCTCACGAGGCACTGATGGCCCTCGCCGACCGCCTCCAGCAGCAGCTGTTGCCGTCCGGGATCCAGCTCCGCCAGGACGTCATCGAGCAGCAGCAACGGGGGCTCGCCCCAGAGTTGATGCACCAGCTCGAGCTCAGCCATCTTCAAGGCCAGCACCAAGGTGCGCTGCTGTCCCGCTGATCCATAGCGTCTGGCGGGCTGGCCCCCAAGTTCCATCGCCACCTCATCGCGATGGGGACCGACGCTGCACTGGCCCAGTCGCAGCTCCTGGGGACGCTGCTGAAGCAACTGCTCAGCCAAGGCGTCCCGCCAGGGCGCCTCCGCCTCCTCCCCCTCGAGCTGACTGCCGGGGCGATACCGCAACCCCAAGAGCTCACGGCCATCGCTGAGGCGGTGCTGCCAGCTCTGGGCCAGGGGCTCCAAACGCCGCAGGGCCCGCAGCCGCCGGCGGTGTAACCGCGTTCCGATCAAGGCCATCTGCTGATCAAACGCATCCAGCAGCCCATCGAGCTGCGACTGGGGGAACCCTCGACGCAGCAGCTGGGAGCGCTGACGCAGAAGCCGGCCATAGCGGCTGAGCAACTCGGCATAGACCGGCTCCAGCTGCAGCACCACCCGATCGAGCCACTGCCGTCGCAGGGCCGGTTCACCTCGAACCAGCTCCAGGTCCAAGGCGCTGAAGCCCACGCAGCGCAAGGGGCCGATCAACTCGTGCTGACGCTCCAGCACCTTTCCGTTTCGCCGGGCCTGTCGTCCCCCCTGGCGGCGCAGTTCCAACTCCAAGCGATCTCCGCCTGTGCAGTCGGCAGCAATCAAGCCCTGACGCTCCCCCTGGCGAATCAAATCCCGGTCGCTGCTGCAGCGGTGGGAGCGGAGACTCCCGAGCAGCTCCACCGCTTCCAGCAGGTTGGATTTGCCCTCGCCATTGCGACCAATCACCAGCAACCGCGGAGCCTCGAGGGTCAGGCTCAGCTCTCCGTAATTACGGAACTGACGCAGCTCCAGGCGATGCAGCCGAATGGGTTTCTGGGGCCGTCTGACCAGTAAGGTAAGGCGGTGACGGCGGTCTGCTGCCTGCACACGACCCATCTGAGCAACTGAACTTGCTCAGGGCGTATGGGCATGTAGCTCAGTTGGATAGAGCATCAGATTCCGGTTCTGAGGGTCGGGGGTTCGAGTCCCTCCATGCTCGTGAACAGGTCCAGACCAGTCACCGACACCACCCCGCCGCGGCGGGGTTTTTTGTTGCCTAGAGGCGCAGACCCATGGCCCGAATGCCACCGGGGTCCACGACAAATCCGTTTCGCTTCAGCGCGTCGAGGGCCACGCTGGGGGCCGCCACCGAAATGCTGCAACCGGGCAATTCGCGGCGCAGCCGGGCCATCGCAGCATGGACGATCACCAACAACACCTGGGCCTGCGCAGGGTCAACCGGATCGGCTGAGAGATCCCAAAGATTGGCGTTGAGGGCGAGGTCGCTCGTGGCTCGCACAAAACCCACCAACACACCACTGGGATTGCGCACGCTGAACTGCCAGTTGCTGCGGGCCAGGGCTTGCTCCAGCCGCTCGTCCAGCCGCTGGGGGTCCCCGCACTGAACCAGGAGACGGTTCAGCTCCCCCCCGCTTGGGGTCTGCTGCCCATCAAGGATGTAACCCTCGGGCAAAACCGGAGGCTGGGGCTGTGAGCGGAAGGGGATCAAAAGCGAGTCGAGCACCGCAGCCGTGCCTCAACCGGTATTGCGCATGCCTGCGGCAATGCCGTTGATGGTGAGCAAAGCGCCGCGGAGCAACTCACTGCGGCTGTAGGTCCGGCCGTCATCACTGGCCGCCTCTTCACTCATGGGGGGCTGGCGGTTCTGATCCCGCAGACGACGCAGCAGGGCCACCTGCAGGAAGCCGAGCGGAATGATCGTGCGG
Source organism: Synechococcus sp. W4D4 (assembly GCF_047716805.1). Classification (NCBI taxonomy): domain Bacteria; kingdom Bacillati; phylum Cyanobacteriota; class Cyanophyceae; order Synechococcales; family Synechococcaceae; genus Synechococcus; species Synechococcus sp. W4D4. Next base: position 1,725,709 of record NZ_CP180404.1, read on the forward strand.
TTGCGCAGCTCAACCGAGAGCTGCAGGGCTGGGTCACCATCCAGAAGGCGCCCATGGCCGGTGATCCCCAGAACGAGGTCCCGGGTCAAGACGAACTCGCGGGCGATGACCGCAAAGATCTCTTCAAAGGCCTCACGGGATTCCGCGCGACCCAGGGACTGGACGTAGTGGTGGGCCAGATCCAGGTCGACCTTCGAGAGGGTCATCTCCACCTTGGAGATCAGCATCCGGAAGAAGGGCCAACGCTGATAGAGCTGCTGGAACAACTCCATCTGGCCGGGATCCTCGCTGAGCTCATCCTGCAGAGCCGTACCCACCCCGAACCAGCTGGGGAGCAGGAAGCGGCTTTGGGTCCAACCAAACACCCAGGGAATGGCGCGCAGGCTGGAGAGGTCCTTGGCGCCGCTCTTGCGACGGGCAGGACGACTGGAGATCTGCAGCTTGCTGATCTCTTCAATCGGAGTGCACTGCTGGAAGAAGCCCACCAAATCGGGGTTCTCATGGACCAGTGAGCGGTAGTGGCTGCGGGAGCGGGCCGCCAGACGCACCATCAATGCGTTCCAGTCCGGAGTGTCATCGACATGACTGGTCACCAAACTGTTTTGAATCACCGCGGTGGTGACCGTCTCCAGGTTGTAGAGGGCCAACTCCGGCAAGGAGTACTTGGAGGCCAAGACCTCCCCTTGCTCGGTGATCTTGATGCGGCCATTCAGGGTGCCGCTGGGTTGAGCCAAGATCGCCTGGTAGGCCGGACCACCCCCCCGTCCGACGGAACCACCGCGGCCGTGGAACAGGCGCAGGGAGACATCGTGGCGGCTGGCCAGCTGCTGGAGAGCGATCTGGGCCTGGTGGATCTCCCAGTTGCTGGAGAGGAAGCCGGAGTCTTTGTTGCTGTCGGAGTAACCCAACATCAATTCCTGGAGCGGCCGGCCGGTGGGGCTGGAGCTGGCCAGGAGCTGGCGGTAGAAGGGCTCCTTGAAGAGGCGCTCCATGACATCCGGAGCGGCCTTGAGATCCTCCACCGTTTCAAACAAGGGGATCACCAGCAGATCGGAACGCTGGGCCATCGGATCCACCAGGCCAGCCTCCTTGGCCAGCAGCAACACCTCCAGAAGATCGGAGACCGTGTGACTCATCGAGATCACGTAGGTGCGGCAGATCCGTGACCCGAACTCCTGCTGGAGGCGCTGTACGACACGCAGCACGTCGAAGGTTTCCGCCGTCGAGGCACTCCACTTCACAGCCGCAGGGATCAGAGGCCGGCGGGTCTGAAGCTCTGCCATCAGCCAGCTGATGCGCTGCTCCTCATCCATCTCCCCGTAGGACGTTGGCATCTGCAGATAACGGGTCAGCTCATCAAGGGCATCGCTATGGCGGGTGCTCTCCTGGCGGATGTCCAGGCTCGCCAGGCAGAACGCAAAGGTGTGCACCTGGGCAATCAGGTTGTCGAGCGGCTCACAACTCAGTCCGGTGCCTTGGAGGCTCTCGTTGATCAGTTCCAGATCGGTGCGGAACTCATCGACCGTCCCGTAGTGCAACTCCGGTGCCGGGGGAGCGGGCATGGCGCCCTGGTGGCCAAAGTCGGGCTGGGCCGGCCTCGGTTCATGGGGTGCATCCCAACCAGCAGCAGCCTGCTGCTGGTTGCGGGACAAGGTGAGCCGCAACCGCTCAATGACGTAGCTGAGCTTCAAGCGATAGGGCTCAAGCCGGTAGCGGGCGGCCCGCTCTTCGTAGACCTCCGGGAAGCGGAGTCGGTCCATCTCGAGGGATTCGAGCAGGGGCGCACTGACCTGGCTCCACTGCATCGAAATGCTCAGTTGATCGCGGAGGTCTTCCACCGCGGCCAGGTAGCGATCGAGCATCAACTGGCGCTGGTACGAAGCCGTCCTCCAGGTGATGTCAGGGGTGACCGAGGGGTTGCCATCGCGGTCCGATCCGACCCAGGAGCCGAAGGTGCAGAAGGCATCGCTCGGAGGTAGCACGTCGGGATAGTTAGAGCCCAAGGCCGTGCGAATCCGCTGGCGCAGCTGAGGCATCGCCTCAAACAGCACCTGCTGGAAGTAGTGCAGGGCGTAATCGACCTCATCGAGGACCGACGGCTTGAACTGGTGCAGTTCGTCGGTACGCCACCAGAGGCGGATTTCTTCCTCGAGTTGCTGGCGCAGGTTGTCGCGCTCCTCGGGATGCAACAGCTGACTCTTCTGAAGCTGCTGGATCAGGGAGGCCACCCGGCGTTGCTTGTGGCGGACGGTGTGGCGAACGATTTCCGTGGGGTGCGCGGTAAAGACCAGGCGGATATCGAGCTCCTGCAGCAGCTGCTCAATCTGAGCCGGCGGCACCCCAAGACCGCGCAGACGCGTAAACAGCTCACGGAAGGTCGCGGGCGAGGTCTGGCTCGCCAGGGGCGGAACAAACGGATCGCTCAGCTCCTCGGCGTGGTGGGGCCTCAGGCTGGCGAGATAACTGTCCTCCTCGATGTGCTGCTCGAGGATGTTGACCAGCTGAAAGTAAAGGGAGAAGGAGCGGGCAGCGGCAATCGCCTCCGAGAGATCCATATCCCGGATCAGCTGCACGATCCCCTCTGTCGCTGCTTCAGAAGCCTGATCGGGAGCTCCGCCATCGATGCGGTTGCTCAGCTCTTTCATCCGCAGCAAGCGTTCTGCCTGAGGGGCAGGGCATTCACTGCGCAGCACCGTCTGCCAGAGGTCTTCAACCAACTCCAACCGGTCCCCAAGCAGGCGGGTGACCCGAGGCTCAGCCGCAGGAGCAGAGGCTTCAGTTGCGGCGAGGGTGGGCCCCATAGAGGCGGTTTCGGCAGGGGTGCGATGCATGATCATCCCAAAGCGCCCGTTTCGGGGCTGGTGCTTAGGGCACCAAGACGGGTTTCCAGCTGCTCAAGATCCGCTGCGGCCGAGGCAATCAGCTCCGCCACGGACGCACCCTGGGCATGGGAGTTGAGCCATTGCATCGCCTGATTGCCCTGGGCCAAGACCTGTTGCAGCGGCGTGAGCAGCTCAGCAAGCTGCAGCTCACTGGCGAGGGCCTGCATCCCATCGAGCTCAGCAGCAATCCAATCGCGGGCCACGATCGGCGATCCATCACGCCAGTGGAGCAATTCAGCGTCCAGGCTGCTGCGGGCTGCGGCCTGATCATTGGAATCCGCTAAGGCCGCGAGGGCCTGGGGGTCCAAACCACTCGCCAAGAGCGGGTCGCAGCCTGAGGAGTCCCGCAGGAGCTGGTGAAGACGCAGCTCCACAAAGGCCGTCAGCGCCAGCAGTAACTGGGGATCAGCGACCAGGTCACAGATTCGGATCTCCAAGCGATTGAGGTCGTAGGGGCGTCGCTCGCCGTTGGGGCGCACAGACGTCCAGAGATGACGCACGTTTTGCATCGTGCCCAGCTGCAGCTGCTCCTCCACCCACGCGATGTAGTGGCCGTGGTTCAGGAACAGGGGAACCTGCTCCGGTGTGAGCGGAAATTGCAACCAACGCTGGGAATGGGCACCCGTGACCTGCCCATCGACAAACGGCGAGCAGGCGCTCAAGGCCAGCAGCAACGCCGCTTCACAACGCACCAAGCGACAGGCCGCAAACAGCTGATCGAGATCCGTCAGGCCGAGATTGATGTGCACGCTGGCCGTCACCACCCGAGTGCCATAGGACGACTCGATGTAGGCGTGATAAGGGTTCTCGGGGTCCGAGCGCTCGAAGCGTTGGCTATCCCCCGTGCTCAAGGTGCTGCCTGGCAGCAGGGTGAGCCCGCGCTGGGCCAGCCAAGGGCGCAACCGGCGACGGGGCTCCAGCAGCAACTCCAACTGCGTGGCGTAGCTGGCCTCGGGGGGCGTGATGTATTCGAGGTTTCGGCAGTCGGGCTCAGTGACAAAGCCCTCCAGGGCCGATGCCACTTCAGCGGAGCAACCCACCACCGTGCCGTCCGGGCGGCCGGTGTAGAGCTCGACCTCAAAGCCCTTGAGCAACAGGGGGGAGCTCATGCCAGGCAAGCCAGGGCCTTGAGCATGCCCCGGGCCTTATTCAGGGTCTCCTGGTATTCCGAGGCCGGGACCGAATCAGCCACCAGACCGGCGCCGGCCTGGACCTGCACGCGCCAGCGCCCTTCGCCATCCGGTAAGACCACCATGGTTCGAATCGTGATTGCTGTATTCAAGGCTCCGCTGAGATCCATGGCCCCGTAGACCCCCGAGTAGGGGCCCCGGGCATCGGGCTCTAGGGCATGGATCAGCTGCATCGCCCGGATCTTCGGAGCGCCACTGACGGTGCCCGCGGGGAAAGAGGCCATCAACAGATCCCAAACATCCCGGCCTGGATCCAGCAAACCTTCCACCTCGCTGACGATGTGCATCACGTGGGAGTAGCGCTCAATCACCATCAACTCACTGACGCTGACGCTGCCCGGCACACAGACGCGACCCAGGTCGTTCCGACCAAGATCGACAAGCATCACGTGCTCGGCTCGCTCCTTGGGATCGGCTAACAGATCCTTCTCAAGCGCCAAGTCCTCGGCTTCGTTGCTGCCCCGCGGCCGGGTGCCGGCGATTGGCCGTAGGGAGGCCTTGACCCGGCCGCTGCCATCGGCCATGGGCTCCGCCTTCACCATCACCTCCGGGCTTGAGCCAATCAGGTACCAGCCTCCAAAATTGAAGAAGGCCATATAGGGAGACGGATTCACCATCCGCAGGCTCCTGTAGAGCTCAAACGGGTCCCGCTCGACCGGTGTTTCCAAGCGCTGACTGATCACCAGCTGGAAGACATCCCCAGCGGCGACGTGGTCCTTGGCCGTCAGCACGGCCGCCTCAAATTCATCGCGGCTGCGATTGCTGGTGGTGGGGAGATCCACCGCCGCGTCATCGCGCCAATCCAGGGGTGTCACGCCTGAGGGCAGGGGCTGATGCATGCGCTGCTCCAGCGCATCCAGGCGAGCCACCGCAGCGTCGTAGGCCGCCGTGGCGTCGGGCTCGTCCTGGAGATTGACGTAGGCCACCGCCGTGAGCTGACGCTTGACCTGGTCGAAGGCCAGCAAGCTATCGGCGAGCATCCAACACCCATCGGGCGGCCCCTCTGGATCGGTGGGGTGAATCGGAACGCTGGGTTCGATCCAACGAATGAGTTCGTAGCCCCAAAAACCAAAGAGTTGCCCCAAGGGGGGCAGTCCAGGGACCGCTGGGGCGTCATAGGCCGCCAGGGTGTCCCGCAGAAGATCAAAAGGATTGCCGCTGAGGGCACTGCGGCGCCCATCGCGCCAGCACTGTTCAGCCGCCTCACCGCGCACGCTCAGAGTCCAGAGCGGATCACTGACGACAAAGCTCCAGCGGCCAATCTGCTCACCACCCTCAACCGACTCCAACAGAACGCCGTGCGCACTGCCGGCCCCCACCTTGAGCCAAGTGGTCAGGGGCGTTTCCAGATCCGCCGGCCAGGTGCGCCAAATCGGGATGTAATTGCTGCCCTCCTTGGCCTGGGCCAGAACAGTCGCGCGGTCAGGAGAGGGCATCACTACGACGACGGGCAGGCAAAAAAAACGGGGCGCTTAGCCCCGCCTTTATAGAGGTTGAAGCACCGACCGCTGCTTGCAGCAGTGCAGGTCCTAAATCAGGAATCGAAGGTGTTCTTGCCGGTGAATTTGATGCTGGCGGGGTTGCCGTTCTCACCGATGCGGCGAGCGTTGTGACCCACCATCTGACGACCCTCGTTCACCTTCTCGGGGAACACACCATCCTTGGGATGCAGGAACTCGGTGTCGCCGCCGGGGAAGATCCGGTAGATCTTGTAGTCCTCGATCCGGGGCTTGAACTTGGTGCGCAGCTGAGTACCGAGGGCCAGGCACTGCTCCTTGCGAGCGAAATACATGATGTTCTCGCCCTCATTCATATGAGCAGCACCACCGGTGGGCAGCTCGAAGGGTTGGACCTTGCTGCTGGTCCAAGTGATGGCGTACTTCTCTTCGGTCTCAGCGGCGTTGAGCAGACCGCCGGTGCTGCCGATGTACTTCGGGAGTTGACCGCTCAATGTCATGGCTGTTCCGGAGGGGGTGTCGGCAGACCGCAGACCGTTTCAATCGGAAGCTAGCACCGTGTTTTCAGGCGAACTAAAGCTGCCGCCCCTCTCTTCACACCCGTCAACAATGCCCCCTGAATCAGGCCACTGGGAAAAAGACCGTGAGGTCATTTCCAGAGCGCTCCGCCAACCGTCCTCCCAGGCTGTGAAACAGGCGCTGCGTGGCTTGACGGCTCAGTTGCAAACTGCCGGTCCCTGGGTTCCAACTCAACACAGGTCCCACACGCTGATGCAGGTCTTGTTCACCCTCGCTTGAAGTCAAGGCGGCGGCACTCAGCCGCAACTTCAGACGGGCCCCGGCGGGTTGAAGGCTCAGCTGCACCACCGCTCCAGCGGGCAGACCGCGGCTGAAGCGATCCATCAGCCCCCCCAAGACCGTTTCCAGGCGCGCTGGATCGGAGAGCACCGAAGGGAGCTCCGGGGTCAGACAGAGCTCCAAGTGCAGGCCGCGGCGCTGCAACTGCTGCCTCCACCCGGTTTCCAACTGACCCAGGAGCTGACTGAGATCGGTCCGGGCCAAGGCATGGGCGGGCGCAGCCCTGGTCGGCTCCCGTTGCAGCTCAGCCGCAAGAAAAATCAAGCCAAAGCGATCGATCTGCTCGCTGCATTCCCCATCGATTTGGTGCAACCGTTTGCGCACCAAATCTGTGAGGTCTCCGCGCCGCAGCAAGGAACGAATCAGGGTGCGAATCGTGGCTAAGGGTGTGCGGACCTCGTGGGTCAAGGCCTCCAGAAGGGCCAATTCACTGCTGGGGCTTGGGCTGCTCTCGGTGCCACTGCTGCGGTGCACCAAGGGCTGCAGGGTCAGGCTTGGAGCCATCGCCGCCAAGCGTTCCGCCAAGCGGGGCCAAAACAGCTGCGCCAGCTGCTCGTCGTTATGCAAGCCACCCAGGGCCTGAATCGCTTGGCGCAGGGCCTGCCCCTGCTGCGGATCGCTGTCTTGCAGGCGTTCATCCAAGAGCGATAGCGCTGCTGAGAGGGTTGGAGGGTCAAAGCGAACCACCAGCTGACGCTCCTGGGCTGGCCCCACCAGGGCCATGGCCATCTGCAGCTTCGGAGTGATCAGCACCAACAGGGGATCCGTGCCATCGCTGTCCTCCAGGGCCAAGCGCTGAAACCCCCCACTGACCGAAGGGGTGGCCGCCGCGGCCGGCAACAAGGGGGAGGTGTTCTGCAGCAGGTCCTTGAGTTCGGGTGGAGCCCAGACCCAGCCCTGAAACTGCTGCAGCAGCGTGGGTTCATAAAGGGCCGGGAGCGGAGAGGCCAACCAAACCCCGGGCTGCGCCCCTAGGGGCAGCAAAAAATCCTCTTGGAGCGTCGCCAAGGCGGCCCACCACTGCCGCCGCACGCTGTCTTCATCGCAGCGACCGGCTGGCATCCGATGGGCCAACTGGCGCCGCACCGCTTCAAAACTGCACTCCAGAGCAGCCATCAGCGGCGCTTGGCCGGCTGCTTAATCCCCCGGGCCACCGAGGCGCACAGGCCTAGGCCAATGAAGTTGACCAACATGGCTGATCGGCCATAACTCAACCAGGGCAGAGGGATCCCTGTGATCGGACCCAAGCCGATGGTCATATTGATGTTCACCACCACCTGGAACATCACCATCGCCCCCACGCCGATCACCACCAAGGACCCCACATCCGTGCGGGCCTGGCCGGCGATCTGCAACAAGCGCCAGATCCAGGCAACGAAGCCCAGAACCACCAGAGCAGAACCCAGAAAGCCCGTCTCCTCCCCCAGAGCACTAAAGATGAAATCGGTGTGCTGCTCAGGGATGAAGCGCAGCAGGGTCAGATGGCCTTGGAGCAGACCGGTGCCGAACCAGCCTCCTGAGCCAATGCCCACGGTGCTCTGAAGGAGGTGATAGCCCCCGCCCAGGGGATCTTTGTTGGGATCCAGGAACAGGGTCAGGCGGTCCCTTTGGTGCGGCTGCAGGAAGTTGTTCCATAGCCACGGGGTCCCCACGGCGAACAACCCCTGAATGGCCAGCACCGCCAGGGGGGCGAGGCGTTTCCAAGGGAGCGAGCGCGACGCGACCACCGCCATGGCGGGAATCCAGAGCATCAGCGACCAGGGGAAGACCCCGGCAAGGACCGAGGTGACCACCGGGGAGATCAAGAGCACCACCCAGGCCCCCGGCATTCCCGACCAAAACATCATCACTAGCAGGACCGCCCCAAACACCAAGGAGGTACCCAAGTCGGGCTGGATCAAGACCAGGAACCAGGGGATGCTGATCGTCGCGACCGGGCGAACCAGATCCACGGGCCGCTCAACGGGGTGGCGCGACAGGACCTGCGCCAACAGGAGGATCGTCGCGATCTTCGCGAATTCAGACGGCTGCACATTGAAGCCAGCGATGTTGATCCAGCTCTGGGCACCCAGAGCGCTAACCCCAATCAGGCGCACGGCGATCAAGCTGGCGACCATGGCCCCGTAAATGGGCCAGGTCCAGCGGCTGATCCGCTCCACCGGGACCTTGGCGAGCAGCAGGGCGATGACCAAACCAACGGCGGCCGTCACCCAGTGCTGGTACCAATCGGCGTAACCGGCTTGACGCTGGGTGCTGGCGATCAGGAATCCGGCGATGAAAATCATCGCCAGGGGAATCCACCAGAGAATTTTGTCGACGCCAGCAAACCAGCGACGCCTGCGTCCATCTCGTTTGAAAAGCAGGCCTCCGCGGCGGCGATCCCAGAAGCCCGAGAGCGTCATCAGCGGACGGTGACAGGAAGACGTGTCGCGAGCGCGGCAAAGGCGGCGGCCGTTGCCGACTCCGGCGCACTGACGGTCACGGGGCGACCACCATCTCCGCCCTGCACCACCGCCAACTCCATCGGCAACTGGGCCAGCAGCGGCACACCACTCTCATCCGCCAGGCACTGCCCCCCACCGGAGCCAAAGAGCTCGTAGCGCTTCTCCGGTGCATCCGGAGGGATGAAGGCCGTCATGTTCTCCACCACACCCAGCACCGGAACGCCGAGCTGCTGGAACATTGCCAAGCCACGGCGTGCATCCTGCAGGGAGACCATCTGAGGGGTCGTGACGATGATCACGCCAACCATGGGAACCGCCTGGGCCAGGCTGAGCTGGGCATCGCCGGTGCCCGGCGGGAGGTCAACCACGAGCACATCCCGCTCGCCCCACTCCACCTGGTAGAGGAACTGGCGAATGATGCCGTTGAGCATCGGGCCGCGCCAGATCACGGGCTGATGGGCATCGATCAGCAGCCCCATCGAAACCATGGCGATGCCGCAACTCTCAATGGGGGTCAAGACCTGCTCGTTGCCGCTGCCTCGCACCTGGGGGGTTTGATCGGCAACCCCCAACATCGTTGGTGCGTTCGGGCCGTAGATGTCGGCATCGAGCAGGCCGACCTTGAGACCGGTCTGAGCCAGGGCACAGGCCAGGTTGACCGCCACGGTGCTTTTGCCCACGCCCCCTTTGCCGCTGCTGACGGCGATGACCTGTTTGACGCCCGGGATGGCCTGGCGCTCGGGGCCACCGCCGCCATGGCCCGCAGCCCCGATGGGCGCACCGGCATGGGGTGAGGCCTGCTGCTGCGCCTGGGTCAACTCGATTTGCACGTCTTCAATGCCACCCAGCTGCAGCAGGGCACCGCGCGCATCGGCGGCAATCCGATCCCTCTGGGACGCGGCGTAGCCGGGCAGGGCGAGCTGAAAGACCACGCGATTGTTCTGGACCCGGACCTGTTGGATCCACTGCAGCTCGAGAAGGCTGCGGCCGGTCCCGGCGTCTTTCAGGGGCTCGAGGGCGGCGAGGGCCTCTGTCAGGGCCTGGTCTGCGCTGGCCATCGGGCGATTACACGGTGCTCCGGATCCTAAAAGCGCTGGCCAGCTCAGGCATCCCCAGAACACCAGAGGGTGGGATCACGAACCCTCTCGAAAACTTGTGCAGCGGCGGGTTGGACTGAAAAGGTGGTGCGAATCCCCATGCCTCACGGCGCGAGCATCGATGTTGAAGGGTCTGCTGTCCCGTGCCAAGGCCAAGCTGGCGAGTGAGACCTCGGCAACCTCCAGCCCCGTCGCTCTTGAGGCGCCCCCCGCGAACTCCCGGGAGCGGGCCCGGGGCCTAGTCATGGGCCTGCAGGATTCGATCTGCGCTGGCCTGGAGCAACTCGACGGCGGCGGACGCTTTGAAGAGGAAAGCTGGGTTCGCCCGGAAGGCGGTGGGGGCCGCTCCCGCGTGATCAAAGGCGGCCGGGTGTTCGAGCAGGGAGGGGTGAACTTCTCCGAGGTGGAGGGCACCGAGCTGCCCCCCTCGATCCTCAACCAACGCCCCGAAGCCAAAGGTCACCGCTGGTATGCCACCGGCACCTCGATGGTGCTGCACCCCCGCAATCCCTATATCCCCACCGTCCACCTCAACTACCGCTACTTCGAAGCGGGTCCGGTCTGGTGGTTTGGCGGCGGCGCGGACCTCACCCCCTATTACCCGTTCCTTGAGGACGCCCAGCACTTCCACCAAACCCTCAAGAACGCCTGCGACAGCGTCAATCCCGCCTACTACCAGGTGTTCAAGCCCTGGTGCGACGAGTACTTCTATCTGAAGCACCGCGATGAAACCCGCGGTGTTGGCGGAATCTTCTACGACTACCAAGATCCTCGGGGTGTCCTCTACAAGGGCCAAGCCCCCGAAGGCCCGGCCGCTGCCGCCGGTCAGGGCGTCGGTCAGATCCAGCAGAGCTGGGAGCAGCTGTTCAACCTGGCCAGTGCCTGCGGGAACGCCTTCCTGCCCAGCTACGTGCCGATCATCGAGAAACGGCAGAACACCCTCTACGGAGATCGGGAGCGTCAGTTCCAGCTCTATCGCCGCGGCCGCTACGTGGAGTTCAACCTGGTCTTCGACCGGGGCACGATCTTTGGCCTTCAAACCAATGGCCGTACCGAGTCGATCCTGATGTCCTTGCCACCCCTGGTGCGCTGGGAATACGGCTACAAGGCCGAGGCTGGCAGCCGCGAGGCTCTACTTACCGACCTGTTCACCAAGCCCCAGAACTGGCTCGGGGACGACTCACTGTTGGGTCGGTGCCAACCCCACGGCGCCGTGAGCTGAGACCGGCGGCGGTGCCGCCACCAAGCGGTGGCGGCCTAAACCAGCCTCCAAGGCAGCCACAACCCGTTCACTGATCACCGCCAGGGCTTGATCGCGACTGCGGGGATTGCGCAGGGCAGGCTCAAGCGGAGCCTCGAGCTTGCCGATCTCCAGCAGGGTGATGCCCCGTTTCGGACCGCCCAATCCACCACGGAAGCGCAGGGGATAGCCCCCAAAAGCGACCGCCAAGCTTTCATCCAATGAGCTCAAGGGGCGATGCAGGGCAGGGATCACTCCAGAGCCAATGCCATCAGGCCCGTAGGCATCGAAATGAATCTCGAGGGCATAGCCCCCTGCTTCGGCGTGGGCCTTGCCCACACTCCAATTCGTACGCGGATCGTCGCCATTGATGATCGTGCGCGCCGGAGGATCATAGAAGCGGATGTTTAGGCCGCGCTGGCGGCCGAGCTGAACGACGCGGCGAGCAACCTCCAAATTCCAATAGAGCTCGTCACGGATGCCGGGCTGCATCGGCCGGGCTCCGCGGATATCCACGGAATAGCCCGAGGTCCCAGAGCCGGGGATCTTCTGGGAATCGGCATGGCCAGCCATGACCAAGATCGGGACCGTACTGGCGACTTGCCGGGCCCCAATCCAATCACGCCCCAAACGACCGCGAGGCCCGGTCAGGGCATCCGCGGCACCAGGGGCTGGAGCCGGAGCCTGCGCGTCAGCGGCCAAAGCCAAGCTGGCGGCAGCCAGGCTGGCCAACAGCAGCGTGCGGCGCCGGGGAAACCTCATTAGGCCATCCTGGCTCAGATCGGCGAATGCATCAGATCACCGACGCCAAAGAGCCCGAGTTGAGGCCCCATTTCCTGCTCCAGGGCAATCAACTCATCGCGATGCGCCCGCATCTGCAAAGCACTCCCCGTGGCCTCATCGTGGCTGATTAATCGCAATTCCACGGTCTCAGCGCGAGCTGCGCGGCGGCGATAAACCACCCCCGCCAAGGGCCCCAGCAGGGTGAGCAGCAGGGGCCACCAGGCCAGGGAGGGCAGCAGCTGACACAGAACCAAGCCCAGACAGGCCGCGCCGACCCCTCCCAAGAGGGAGAGCAGCAGTGCCAAGGACCCACTGGCCTCGACCTGACCGGAGAACTTGAGCAGGCGGCGCTCCGGGTTGGCCTCTTCGGCAACCCAGCCCCGGCCCTGCAGCCACTCCGCCAGGGCTGGAAGCACCTCTAACGGGGGCTTCGAGGAGCGAATTTCAACGACGGTCGTGCGGTCCTTGCTGGCGGCCCGCAGAAAGAACACCAGGCCGATGACCAGCAGCAGCGTGAGGGGCAGGGTGGATCCCAGGGACTGGGGCATGGCTGCTGGCGTGAAGATTTCGCTCATTCTCGTCGAGCCAGTGATGCCATGGCGCCATCAACTGCTCTGCGTCGCTGCGTCGGGTCTCCAGAAGGTGCAACATCCGCCTCGGGCGCCCTCGACTGGGGCAGCGCTTGGCGTAACTGGCGATCGCGCCGTCTTGATCCAGAAAGCCCAAAGCCTGCTGCAACACGGTCTCTGAAAGCCGCAACTTGGGATGGGAGGACGAGAGGTCCTGCATCAGAGCCGTTGGATAGGTGTCGGCCTCGAGCAACCGCTCCAAAATCCAGCAGACCGCCAGCTCCAAACTCAGGTGCTGAACGGGGGGACGCTCGAAAAAAGCCCGAATGGACTCCAGACCAGACCTTGAGGGCAAGGGGCGAGAACGCATTGATGGAGAGGGCCACGCGCTAACCACCTGCTAGCGCGATCTCAGCTTGATACGCAAAAGCGACAGATGATCTTGAGATTTGCTCCTGGTCCGCGACGATGGTGAGCAGTTGAGCCCCACCCCTTGAGCAGCGCTTCCTCCGCCGTCTCCGCCCCTGCAGCGGGATCTAGCCCTGCTCGCTTCGGCGTCCTTGACCGCGATCTCACACCGGAATGGCATGCCCTGCTCGGAGCCTCCAGCGCCCTGGCGGTGGACACCGAAGCCATGGGCCTGATCCATGGCCGCGACCGCCTCTGCCTGGTGCAAATCAGCGATGAGCAGGACAACGTCTGCTGCATCCGCATCCACCGCGGCCAAAGCGAAGCACCGCTGCTCAAGGAGCTCATGGAAGCAGCCGCGATCGAGAAGGTCTTTCACTTCGCCCGTTTTGACGTTGCCGCCCTCGCCGAAGGCCTGGACATCCACGTCACTCCAATCTTCTGCACCAAGATCGGCAGCCGCCTTGCCCGCACTTACACCAATCGCCACGGCCTCAAGGACCTGGTCAACGAGCTCTGCCACGTTGAACTCGACAAAGGAGCCCAAAGCAGCGACTGGGGCCGGGTGGAGGAGCTCAGCGAAGCGCAGCTGGCCTATGCGGCCAATGACGTGCGCTATCTCCTGGCCGCCCGCGAAAGGCTGATCGAGATGCTGGTACGCGAGGACCGCCTGGCTCTGGCCCAGCGCTGCTTTGCCTGCATTCCCGTCATTTCTGATTTGGATCGCGGCCGCTTCGGCGCGATCTTCGAGCACCGCTCCTAAGCGAGGGGCTCAGTCATCCCCGAGGTAGTTCTCCTCCTCCTTGACCGCCTCAAGCAGCACATCCAGCAGCTGACGCGATTCGTGGCCCACCCCTTGGGCTTCAACGAGTAGGCGCTGGGCGATCAGCAGACGCCCAGCGTTGTCGCGAATCCCCTCCTTGGCCGCCACCAGATCGACCTTGCGGCGGGCCGAGGCGATGCTGATGCTCAAGGCACTGGCGAGCTGTCCGCAGGCTTTTGCGTAGTCCTTGTCCTGGGGAGCAGCCATGGGGCGAAGCAACGCGTCAGTTGTCAGGCCACCATCATCCCGTTGCGCCCTCCTCACCCCCCAGCAAGCGCTCTTCGAGGGCCCGCGCCAGGGCGGCGCTGCCGCCCGCTGGCCCCATCCGCTGGATGCCGATGGCGCCCAGCTGACGGGCGAGGTCAGGCTGGCTGAGCAACACCTCCGCCCGCTGGGCCAAGGCGGCTTGGGACCGGCAGACCCGAACCGAACCACCGAGCAGGCGACTCTGGCGCTCGGCAAAACCCCGCTTGAACTGGGGGCCTGGGCCAGGCAAAGACAGCGCCGGGATCCCCAGCCCGACCAGCTGCTCGGTGGCCGTCCCCGCGGAGGCCAGCCCCAGTTCCGCCCAACTGGCCCAGCGCGAGAAACAGCCGGGGCCGATCAACAGCAGGCGTGGTCCGCAGGCCCAAACCGCCGCCGCCCCGAGCTCCGCGAGGACCTCGGGAGGCTCGATGGGCTCGTAGCCCAGGCCCTGCAGCAGCAACTCCCACTCGTGGGGAGCCGGACGGGAGCCTGTCGGGGCCAGCACCAGCAGGGGCCCATCGCAGTGCACCTGAGCCAGGGCCTCCAGCAGGCGCTTGAGATTGCCGGTCGCCTCGGGCATTCGGCTACCGCCGAGCAGCAGCAGACGTCGCCAATCCCGAAGGGCCAGCGGCAGGCCCCCCTGATCCAGGCCGTCCATCATTGGATTCCCCGGCGCGATGCCGGCCACGCCATGGCGCCGCAAGCCACGGGCCGTCAGCCGATCCCGCATCGCCGCCATACGGCAGCGGGCCCCGCGCATCAAGGCCCACTCCCAGGGGTCCCACTCGCTGCCTTTGAGGCGGTGATAAATCGCCGCCAGACCCGCTGACCCCGGACCGCTGGCCCAGGTGTAATCGCTCTTTGGGGTTCCGATGAAGCCGTAGGGCCCACCGCCGGCCCAAGCCAGCAGCAAGGGCAGCAGATCCCCCACCGCTAGGACCGGATCGCCGCTCTTGCCCCAACGGCGCACAAAGCACCACTGACGCAGGGTAAGGCCCAGAACCCCAGCCCAGAGATCCGCCAACAGGCCCCGCAGGCTCTGGTTGCTGAAGCCACCGCTGGGCAGCTGCCGGCGAGGGCCCACCCTCCGCAGCAGCCCCTGCGCTTCTGCCCCTTGATAGGCGGCACCCTCACCCACCATCGACAGCACCGCCACCTCGATGTCGGGGCGCCGCTGCTTTAACGCCTGAATCACCCGCAGGGCGATCAGGTCTTCCCCATGGCCGTTGCTCAGGACCAGCAGGCGGCCAGGCATCCCGTGACTGATACGATCCGTCCCTGGGAGTTTGCTCCCAAGCGGCGGCATGGCCAAGTGGTAAGGCAGAGGATTGCAAATCCTTTACCCCCAGTTCGAATCTGGGTGCCGCCTTTGAATCGCGCAGAGCTTCGGTGCCCGGAGGCTCAGCGCAGCACCGCGTCCGCCGACCACCGCTCCCCAAAGCGCGTCTGGGCATCGCAGTGGGCCTCAAGGCCGTCGATGCTGCAGGTGCCAACCACCGGAAGGGTTTTCGGGAAGCCCACCACCAGCCCCCGGGGGTTGAACTGCGCCAAGCGCAGCAGCCTGACGCGCAACAGCACCGAGCCATCAAGCTTGCAGACCCCGTCACTGCAGCGCAGGGGCGCAGCGGAGCTGGCCCTCTCCCCCACAAAGCTCACCTCCTGCAGCAGCTCCTGATCCGGCACCGGTGCAATCAGGCTGAAGCGCAGCACCGAGGCATTGCGCTGATCGATCCGCAAGCTGCGGCAGGGCCGCGGAGCCTGTCCAAAGAGGGCCAGCTCACAGCGCTTGGGATCCACCTGCCAACGCCCGAATCCCTCTTGCCTCTCCTCAGCGGCCCAAGCGGGCGCAGCAGCACCTAGCCAGGAGACCAGCAGCAGCAAGCGCGCCGAGCTCAATAGCCGGAATCCGCCACGCACATGCCGATGCAGACCAAGCCATTGCTGGCCGTGCGGCCGCAGTGACCGCAGAGCACGGGGTCCTCCTTCTGATCAGGGGAGGTCTCCGCTGCCTTCGGCGGCGGAGCGCTGGGCTCAGCAGCCGGGCCGGGCAGAGAATTCAGCACAGTGCAAGTCCGCGATGGCTCGATCATGACAAGAGAGGCGGACCAACCGGGCATTGGCGTTGGCACCTGGGCCTGGGGCAACCAGTTCCTTTGGGGCTACGACCCCAAGCGGGACGACGGCCTGCTGGAGCAAACCTTTCAGCGCTGCCTGGAGCTGGACTTCCGCTTCTTCGACACAGCGGACTCCTATGGAACCGGGCGGCTGAACGGCCGCAGCGAGCTCTTGCTCGGGCGTTTCGCCATGCAAGCCAGCACCGCTCAGCGGCAGCAGCTCTGCATTGCCACGAAATTGGCCCCCTTTCCCTGGCGCCTCGGTCGGCATGGCTACGCCAAGGCCTTTGCCGCCTCGCAGAGGCGCCTACAGGGGCAGATGAAACGGGTGCAGCTGCACTGGAGCACAGCGCGCTACGCCCCCTGGCAGGAACCGGCCCTGATTGACGGCCTGGCGGATCTGGTGGAGCGGGGAGAGGTCGCCAGCCTGGGGCTCTCGAACATGGGGCCGAAGCGCCTGCGGACCGTCCACCGGCAGCTCCAAGGGCGGGGGATTCCGATCAGCAGCTTGCAGGTGCAGTTCTCCCTTCTGGCACCTCAACCGCTCGAAGACGGAGGAATCATCACCACCTGCCGGGAGCTAGGGATTGAGCTGATTGCCTACAGCCCCTTGGCCCTCGGCCTCCTTGGCCGAAGTGCAGGGGACCCGAGACAGGTCCCCAAAGGAACCCGGGGCAACCTCTTCCGCCGCCTGGAGACCTCGCTAAGCCCCTTACGCCAGACCATGACAGAGATCGCCGCCAATCGTCCGGGAGGCCTGGCGGCCGTAGCCATGAACTGGTGCCGAGCCCACGGGGCCATGCCAATCCCAGGGCTGCGCACTCCGAAGCAGGTCGAGCAAACAGCGGCCGCCCGCAGCTGGAGTCTGACGGGCGAGGAACGGGCCGCCCTGGATGAACTTGCCCTGATGGAAGGAGCGACACGGATGCCGGCCAATCCCTTCCAGAGCGCCTAGCGCTCAGTCTCCGCCCATCTCCGGGGAAGGATCAGGGGTCAGGACCACCGTCATTTGTTCGCGCTCAGGCGACTGCGGGGTCTCGATCCGACGGACCATGGGCACCACACGCGCACGGGGAGGCTCGGGAGCTACGGGTTCAGGCGGTTGAGGCTGAGCCTCTTCTGCCGGCTCACCGGAGCCTTCATCACAGGCGGAGAGGGCCTCCTGCAACAGCGAGTCAAACGTGGCTCCAGGCAAACGGTGCCGTGCGATCTCAAGGAAGGCACGCGCCAGGGATTCACCAGCGGCAGCCTTCAAGGCCGGATTACTGCGGCGCTGTTCCTGCTCTTCTTCGACGGCCCGGATAAAGCGTTCCGTGACATCCCGCTTGGTCGCGGCACGGATCCGCGTTTCCTGCTCCTGGGGGTTGAGATCGAGCTGCTGATCGAGCTCCTCGAGGCGGCGACACAGGCTTTCCATCACCTCCTTGGCTTCCTTGCCGACGTGAGCCAGCTGACCATCGGAGAGGCGGGGGAGATCTGCGACAAAGACCTTGCCGTGATCCCGCAGGGTCAAAAAGGTGGGTCGGACATTGCTGCGGCCGGGATAGGTGTCGCGGCGCAGGGGACGGTTCGGGGGAACGGGACCGGCGGAACTACGGCGGCGGGTCATCCGCCCCGAATTACCTACAAATGCAGCAGAAGACTGCGCGCTGAAAGACATCTCAAACAACCCTATAAACAACAGAACCTTGAACAGAAAGACATCTGAACAACGGTCAATAGAACTGAATTACGGAGCTACCACAAAACAGCTTGCGTGGAACCTAGGCAGCAACTCGAGAGCAGTTGCCTGGTTTTGGCGCGACTGAAGCAATTTGGCAGGTCCAGATCGCGGCTTAGTACGGCAAACCCGCCAACGGCTCGGCGCCTGCCTCTCCAGCCTCCACACTGCCCAGCAACCAGGCACGGTGCCCAGCCTGCTGGCAAACGCCAATGGCCCGCTCCACCTGGGCCTCAGGCAGCACCAGGGCCAGGCCCACCCCCAGGTTGAACGTGTTCCAGAGATCCCGCTCCGGCACCTCACCTTTCTCCTGCAACCAGCGGAACAGCGCGGGACGCTCCCAGCTGCTGGGGTCGATGCGGCCATGGACTCCGGCAGGGAGAGTCCGCGGCAGGTTTTCCGGCAGTCCGCCACCAGTGATGTGGGCCATCCCGTGGAGATCGAGCCCGTCCTGCAGCAGGCGCTGAACAAGCGACGGATACAGAACTGTGGGCTCCAGCAGGGCATCCAGCACCGGCAGTCCCGCGCCCTCCAGCGGCGTGGAAGCGGTTACCCCATGGGCCTCCAGGATCCGGCGGACCAAACTGAAGCCATTGCTATGGACACCGCTACTGGCCACAGCAACGATGCGATCGCCCGCTTGAACGCGGCTGCCATCGATCAGGGCGTCCTCATCGACCACCGCGACGCAAAAGCCGGCGAGGTCGTAGCGCCCGGGGCCATAGAAACCGGGCATTTCAGCGGTCTCACCGCCCAGGAGAGCGCAGCCGCTCTGGCGGCAGCCGTCGGCGATGCCCTCCACCACTTCAGCCATGGCCTCGGGCGCCAGCTTCCCGGTGGCGATGTAGTCGAGAAAGAACAGAGGTTGGGCACCGCTCGTCACCACGTCGTTGACGCACATCGCGACGAGGTCGATGCCAACGCCGTGGTGACGGCCATGGGCCTGGGCCAACTCCAACTTGGTCCCCACCCCATCGGTCCCCGAGACCAACAGGGGTTTCTTGATCCCCTCAGGAATGCGGCAGAGCCCGCCAAAGCCGCCCAGACCACCGACCACCTCGGGCCTGCGGGTGGATTCAACGCTTGAGCGAATGCGCTCCACAAACGCGCGCCCAGCCACCACATCAACGCCAGCGGTGCGGTAGTCCATGCCCTAGACGGCCCATCTCTCTTCTGATCCTGCCCCGTCAGCCACCCCCGAAGCCCAAAAACAAGTGGACGATCTCAAAATCGCACCAAGACTTGATTAGCGGCACTGATCAAAGCAATGACTCCTGCTAATTGGAGCCCGGCAATTCATTTCTCCTAAGCCCTGATGAAAAGAGAGTTTTTCAGCGAGATTGCCAATCCTGATGAATGCAACCGAACCAAAGTGTGAGGAGACGTTGATGCAAAGCCGGCTAACTTCCGACTGACCTTTTAAGCCCCAAGGAACACCTCCACGCATTCGCAACAGAAACTGCGCGTTTCTGTCGCCACTGCCAACGAGTTGAAGCACAGCCAGTCGCCCTCCCGCGACTAGGTGTTCCGGTTGTTATGCGTCGTCTTTCTCTCCTCGGCGGATTCGCGCTCCTGCTCTCTGGGAGCAGCAATGCCAATCCGGTTCTGGCCATCAAGAGTCCAGCAATCCCCGAGATCCCCGCGGCCAAGGCCGTTGCCCTGCGCAGCCTTGAAACACCCGGGAGCGAGTCGGAAGCACTGAAAAAGCCTGCTGCTCCAGCTCTTCCCATCGCGGCTCCATCCGCGCCCCGCGTCCGTGCCGTCAGCACCGGAGAAGCCAGTTGGTATGGCCCCGGTTTCTACGGCAACCGCACCGCCAACGGCGAGGTCTTCCGACCCGGCACCCTGACCGCCGCACACCGAACCTTGCCGTTCGGCACCAAGGTCCGCGTGACCAACCTCTGGAACGGCCGCAGCGCCATTGTTCGCATCAACGACCGGGGCCCCTTCCACGGCCGCCGCGTCATTGACCTGGCCCACGGTGCCGCAAGCCAGCTCGGCCTGGTCTCCAGTGGAATCGCCCAGGTGAAGCTCGAGGTGCTGCAAGCTCAGTAGGGTTCGCCCCCTCGCTGTGCAGCTGCTGCAAACGCGCGCCGAGCTTGAAGCCTGGCGCGGCATCTCTGGGGATCGGCCCTTGCGCTGCGTTCCCACCATGGGCGCCTTGCATGCCGGCCACGGCAGCCTGATCCAGAGAGCCGGCAGACAGGGCCCTGGAGAAGCCAGGCCCCTGGTCCTCACCAGCGTGTTTGTGAACCCGCTGCAATTTGGGCCCAACGAAGACTTCGCGCGCTACCCGCGCTGCCTGGATGCTGACCTGAAGCTCGCCCAGGAGTCTGGAGCTGATGCCCTCTTCGCTCCCAGCGTTGAAGAGATCTACCCCCAGGGCGAAAGCCAGCTGACCCGGGTTCAACCGCCCAAATCTCTACAGGCGGGACTCTGCGGCCGGCACCGACCGGGACATTTCGACGGAGTGGCCACGGTCGTCGTTCGGCTCTTGTCCCTGATCCGCCCCCAGGTCCTACTGCTCGGGGAGAAGGACTGGCAGCAGCTGGTCATCCTCAAACGGGTCGTCAGGGACTTGGGCCTCCCGGTCCAGGTCTGGGGCTGCCCCACCCTGCGGGAGGCCGATGGATTGGCCATGAGCTCCCGCAATCGCTACCTCTCCAGCGACGAGCGCCGTCAAGCTGCCGTGCTCCCGCAAGCGCTGCGTCGGGCGGCAACGCGCTGCTTGCAGGAGCCAGGCCTGGCCCTGGCGGCGGTGCAAGCCGAGGTTCATCAGGCCCTGGAGGGTGCGGGCATGGTGGTGGACTATGTGGAGGCCGTGAAGCCTCTGTGCCTCCAGGCCCAATCCCGTCTAGACGGACTCACCTTGCTGGCAGTGGCTGCCCACTGCGGCCCCAGCCGACTGATTGACCACGTCTTCCTCATGAGCCGAGCCCCAATCGTTGCCATCGATGGCCCTGCCGGAGCCGGCAAAAGCACGGTGACCCGCGCCTTTGCCGAACGGCTTGGTCTGATCTACCTGGACACCGGGGCGATGTATCGCGCCGTGACCTGGTTGGTGCAAGACCGCGGCGTCGACCCCACCAAAGCCGAACAGGTGGCTCCCCTGCTGGCGAACCTCGACCTCCAGCTCAGCAGCACCGGCAACGGCCAACGGGTCCGCGTCAATGGGGTGGATGTCACCGAAGCCATTCGCTCACCCGAGGTCACGGCCCAGGTCTCCGTGGTCGCGGCCCATGGTTGTGTTCGCGAGGCCCTGACCCAGCAGCAACAGGCGATGGGAGCTCGCGGGGGGCTGGTGGCGGAAGGGCGCGACATCGGCACAGCCGTCTTCCCAGGCGCGGAACTCAAGGTGTTTCTGACCGCCACCGTGACCGAGCGGGCCCGCCGCAGGGCTCTTGATCTGGAGCAACGGGGCTTTGAGGTGCCCGAGCGGGCTGATCTCGAGGCTCAGATTGCTGAGCGCGACCACCTGGACTCCACCCGTGCCGTGGCCCCCCTGACCCAGGCGGAGGATGCGATAGAGCTGATCACCGATGGCATGGCCATCGAGGCGGTGATTCAACGGCTGGTGGATCTCTTCCGCGAGCGCGTCCCCCACGACGCCTGGCCTGACCCCAGTTAGGGGCGCATCAGGGTCTCTAGCAGACCTGAGCAGGCATCCTCGAGCAAATCGAGGACGTGCTCAAAACCCTGTTCACCCCCGTAATAGGGGTCCGGGACTTCCTTGTCGCTGAAGCGGCGGCAATGACTGGTCATCGGTTCCACCACGGCAAGGCCAGGTCGGGAGCCCAGCTCACCAGCCAACGACCGAACAGCCCGCAGGTTGTCGTCATCCATGGTGAGGATGCGATCGAAACTGCTGAAATCCGCTAGCTCGATCTGACGGGCGCGGCTGGGGAGGTTGATGCCGCGGCGCTCGGCGGCGGCGCGCATCCGACGGTCCGCCGGGTTGCCCACATGCCAACCACCGGTACCGGCACTGTCGACCACAAAGCGCTCCTCCAGGCCCGCCTGGGCGATCTGGTGCAGAAAGACCCCCTCAGCCGCTGGAGAGCGGCAGATATTGCCGAGGCAAACAAAGAGCAGACGTTGTTCAGCCATGGGGGTCTCCAGAGTGGTCAATGCGATGCAGTGCCAAGGCGGAACGCCTCTGAACCACAACAGGCGAAAGTGGATCAGATCCTGCTGCCAGGCCAGTCAGCGCACGCCTGAGGGCATCAAGGCTGAGGTCCGAGAAGCGCTTGGCTTGATGAAGAGCTAAGCCTTCTAGACCAACAACGACCGCGTAGCGCACGATCCACTCTCCGTCTCCACAGGCAGCGAGCAGCGCCTGCAGACTTCTCTCAGCCAGCTCTGACGCCTGATCGTCAGACAGAGGCCTGAGATCGAGCCGTCCCAGACCGGAGGCTGCTGCACGCCGGACTGAAGGCCCAATATCCGTAGCCAAGGCTCGCTCGAGCACCTCAATCCCGCGAGGATCGCCAATTCCGGCAAGGGCGCGGACAGACCATGCCCGAGCCCCATAGTTATTGGTCCTGAGCGACGCAAGAATCGGCTGAACAGCAGGTTCTCCGATGGCGATGAGACCATCGACCGCTGCAACGGCTGCCCCTGGATTGTTGAAGCCCAAGATCTCCAGCAAACAGGATGTTGCTGCGGGATCCTTTGCTTCGGCCAAGCACTCAACGGCGCTTAAAAGTGCATCAGCAGAATCAGCCGATTGCACCTTGGCAATCAATTGATCGACAGTCGTTCTGGATTGAATGGGGTCAGACAGCATCTAAAGCAACCCATCCATCACGTCAAAAATTTCCTCATCGAAGCTGTCACTGGGCACAGACTCAACCAAACCCTTCAAAGCAATGAGTTTGAGGCTGTTTTCAGCCAGCGTCTCGGCAATCGCTTGGGTCGCGGGTCGCCAACCAGCCGCTCCGAGGTCCATCAAAGCAGCACGTCTGACCTGCAACTGCGGATGCAACAACAGCGTCTTCAGTCGCTCACCCCAGCGGGAATCTTTGGTGAGTTGAAGCAGTGATCTACAAGCCGAACTTTGAACGACAGGACGCTCATGGGTCAAAAACGACTCCAGAACCTCAAGGACCCCATCACCTGAGATTCCAAGGTCACCAATGGCCTCCAACAGGGCTTCGCAAGGTTCGACCAGATTGGCCGAATCCAACGAGCAGGCCCCAGCGACTTCAGGACCTGATTGCAATCGCGCCAGCAGAGCAGGCAATGCCGCTTTGGCCTTGAGTTCACCCAGGGAGCGAGCCGCAGCTTCCCTCAAGCCGTAATCAGGGTCGTCGAGCAGTTCAAGGAGGGTCGGAATCGCCTCACGCGCGGACGGGCCAAGCTTGCCGACGGCACGGGTGGCATTGCGGGCGACGGCATTCTCTTCAACACCATCACCGAGCTGGCGAGCCCGCCGTTGACGCATCGCGGCCAGTAGTAACGGGAGCGTGTCTGGGTGCTGACTGCGATGACGACCCAGCCACCAGGCGGCGTAGTACTGAGCGGAGGGGTCATCGGTCGCCCGCAACCGCCGCAAAGCCTCCGCTTCGTCGATGGGTTCAGCCATCTCAAAGGTTGTGGAGGAGGGAGCCGACATAACCCGCTCGGAAACACAAGACAAAAAGAAAGACCCCCCAAATTGGGGGGTCTCGAAAGCCAATCGTGCGCTGATCAGATCAGAGCGTTGATGGCGTAGTCGAAGTAGTTGTTGGCTTCGGTTGCAGCCTCACCGCTCAGACCGTGGTTGGCCTTGATGTAGTTGAGAGCTTCGACGTACCAGGAGGGGGACAGTTCGAAGGTCCGGTTGATCTCGTCGAGACCAGCGATCAGGTAGTCATCCATGGGGCCGGTGCCACCTGCCACGAGGCAGTAGGTCACCATGCGGAGGTAGTAACCGATGTCGCGGGAGCACTTGGCCTTGCCTTCTGCCGTAGCGGCATAGGCGGGACCCTGCATCTGGGTGGTGTAGGGGAACTTGGAGTACACAGCCTGAGCTGCGCCGTTCACCAGGGTGTCGGCCTTGGCGGTCAGAGCCTTGGCAGCTTCGAGACCAGCCTTAGCGCGGTTGAAACGACCGAAAGCGCCTTGGATTTCGGTGTTGCCCAGGAAACGACCCTGGGAATCAGCTGCGGCAACGGCTTCGGTGAGAGGCGTCTTCATGACGGAGAAAGAGAGGGGTGGACGTGAACTGGTGCCAGATCAGGCAACAGCGGCAGCAGCACGGTCGAAGTAGGTGCCGATCTCGCTCATGAGGGCGGTGCAATCACCTTGGGTGATGCCAGCCTTGTCGTTAGCGATGGAGATGGCGGCTTCCTTCATCAGGTTCACGCCAGCGGCGACGGAAGCACCGGGGGTACCGAGGGCCAGGTAGGTCTCACGCAGACCGTTCAGGCAGCGGTCTTCCATCACGGAAGCATCGCCGGTGAAGATCGAGTAGGTGACGTAGCGAAGGATGATCTCCATGTCGCGCAGGCAAGCAGCCATGCGGCGAGAGGTGTAGGCGTTACCGCCAGGAGCAATCAGAGCGGGCTGCTGAGCGAACAGCTGGCGAGCAGCGGCCGACACGATGGTGGAGGCGTTGCTGGTGATGCGGTTGACGGCATCCAGACGCTTGTTGCTGTCGGAAACCATGGCGGCCAGAGCGTCAAGCTCACCGGCGCCGATGAATTGGCCCCGGGCGTCGGCCTGGGCGACAACCTTGGTGAAGGCGTCGAACATGAGTTAACTCCTTTGGGCTTCGTCTGAGGGAGGGGACTGCAGACGCTATGGATGGGTCTGCCGGGAGGCATACCGCATCCCGTCGCTGTGATTGTCGCCACACCCCAGTGCAGACCCGCGAAGGCGTTCATAATGTTTAACCAGGGCCATCCCACTGGGCTTGAGCCAGAAGGGATGACAAGTTCTTGAGGTCCATGCGGTTTTCCGCCTGACCCGCTTCCCGCCTCTTACGGTCAACTCCATTGTTTGTGAGTGGACCAGGGCATGGCCAAGGTCGGCGTGGTGTTGCTGAACCTCGGCGGCCCTGAGCGCATTCAGGACGTCGGACCCTTCCTCTACAACCTCTTCGCGGACCCGGAAATCATCCGGCTACCCAATCCCGCTCTCCAGAAGCCCCTCGCCTGGTTGATCAGCTCCCTGCGTGCTGGCAAGTCGCAAGCCGCCTACCGCTCCATCGGTGGCGGCTCACCGCTGCGTCGCATCACCGAGCAGCAGGCACGCGAACTCCAGAGCACCCTCCGCCAACGCGGCATTGAGGCCACCAGCTACGTGGCCATGCGCTACTGGCATCCCTTCACCGAATCGGCCGTCGCCGACATCAAGGCCGATGGGATCGATGAGGTCGTCGTCCTTCCCCTCTATCCACACTTCTCCATCAGCACCAGCGGCTCCAGCTTCCGCGAACTGCAACGCCTGCGTCAGGGCGATCCCTCCTTCTCCAAACTCCCCATCCGCTGCATCCGCAGCTACTACAACGACCCCGGCTACATCGGCGCCATGGCCGAACTCATCGGCAAAGAAATCCAGGCCTGCCCCAACCCCCCTGACGCCCACGTCTTCTTCTCCGCCCACGGCGTTCCCAAGAGCTACGTCGAGGAAGCCGGTGATCCCTATCAAAAGGAGATCGAAACCTGCGCCCAGCTGATCATGGACAAGCTGGCCGCTGATCTCGGCCACACCAATCCCTTCACCCTGGCCTACCAAAGCCGCGTCGGGCCGGTGGAATGGCTCAAGCCCTACACCGACGACGCCCTCAACGAACTCGGTGAATCCGGCGTCAAGGACCTCGTCGTCGTCCCGATCAGCTTTGTCAGCGAGCACATCGAAACCCTCGAGGAAATCGATATCGAATACCGCGAAATCGCAACGGAAGCCGGCATCACCAACTTCCGACGCGTTCCCGCTCTCGACACCACACCGTCCTTTATCAACGGTCTGGCCAACCTCGTCCAACACGCCCTAGAAGGACCAGAAGTCAACCTCGATCAAGCCGCCGCTCTTCCCACACAGGTCAAGCTCTACCCCCAGGACAAGTGGGCCTGGGGATGGAACAACAGCTCAGAGGTCTGGAACGGTCGCTTGGCAATGCTCGGCTTCTCCGCTTTCCTGCTCGAGTTGCTCAGCGGTCGTGGGCCTCTTCATTCCATCGGCTTGCTTTAAACGGACTGAGCCTCGAGATCAAAGAGGACATCGTGGATGTAGGCCTCGGTCCATTCCGAGCCGTAGAAACGGCTGAGCATCCCGCGGGCGGGATCCTTCTCGGCGCGGTATCGCGTGTAGCGCTTTTGGCCTGCCAACAACAGTTCTGATCGCTCCGCAGACACTGGGGTCGCCGTCGCCTCGAGGCTGAGATAAAGCTGGAGGTACTCCTGGAACGCGGGACGAATGACCGTCTCGATCAGCTGATCACCCTCGGGACCCAACGGAATCCGTGTCCAGAGGAACCCCGGGGAGAAGTAGGGCTGGGCTTCTTCGGGAATCGGGCCTCCGTCAGGAAGAGCCTGCTTCCAACGCTCGAAAATCGGCAGGAGTTGTTCCCAAACCGCTTGAGTGTGTTGGCGATCTCCCCGATCGACCGGTTGAAGATCCAGTGCCAACAAATGGCCATTGGGAAGGGTGACCAAATCAGCGCCAAAGAAAGGCAGGTCGTAGCGCGTCCGAGGGTTAATGACGAAGTTCAGAACTGAGGCCGCCATCCCCGCTGAGACACAGGCCGCTCGGACCTGACGAAATTTCTCGCTCTGGCATGCCCAGGTTGCGGTGGCCACAGGAACAGGCTTGGCCTTGGATCCCGTCACTCCCTCGCGGGTGAGGAACTGAGGATCAATGGGATACGGATCAGGGTTAAGCGGTTTCAGCATGGCAATCGCTTCATCCAGAAACCACTGCCACCGCCAATCAGGGAGCGCAACAGGGTCGAGGCTGCTTGCCCGTGTGGCCGCAGGATCAGACATCGGATTCACAGGCGCGCGGGAAAGAGGAACTCACTCAAAAAGGCATCGGCCCATGGCTTGCCGAAATGGCTTGAAAACAGGCCATGGGCGGGATCACGCTCAGCGCTGTAGCGGTCGTACGCCACCTGCAAGTCAGCAACCTCCTCGGCAGTGAGCTGCCCGGCTTCGCTGCGGGCACGATCGTGCATCTGCCAGTAGGCACCCATGAACCCCTCAAAGGCAGGGGGCAGTGAGGTCTGCGCCTCCTCGGCACCGCCGCGACAGAACAGCAGCCAGGGCGAGAAATACTGATTGGGGTCAAAGGAGCGCATGGTCTCCTCGCCACTGAGGTCGGGGTAGCGCTCATGCAGAGCTGACAACTCCTTGTAATGGCGCTGGAGATAGGCCTCTCCCTGCTGAAGCGGCTGAAAATCCAAAACCGCCACCAACTTTTGGCGCGCCCCAAACCACAGCAAGTCCACACCAAGAATCGGGTGGTCCAGGCTGCAGTCCGGGTAGGCAACCGAGTTAAGGACCTGCAAGGTGTCGCCGGCGTCCAGGCGTGTGACGCGCCAACGGCGAAATCCAGGGACGTTCCAGAGCCAACTGCGGATGGTGCTGCTTTGCTTGTCCGACTGCTTCAGGGCGAATTGAGGCTCAACCTCAAGCGGCTCGGCACCACGCTCCTTGAGACCGGCGTGCAAATGCTCCAGAAAAGGATCAAACATCACGCCCCTCCTGGAGTGGAGTAGTGCGACACGAGCGCCTGGGCCTGTTGCCGAGCTGCAGCCAAGTCATCGGATGACGGGCAGCGGAACTCGGTGCAGTACGTCGTCATGGAGACCCCATCAAGGAACTGGACTGAACTCACCCGCATCCGTACCTGATCGGTGACGAACCAACAGCGCTCAATACCAACGTTGGTGTCGTAGCGCGTCGTGATGGTCAGCAGCCCGTCCGCCGCAAAGCTGTACTCACTCAAGACCGGCTTCTTCTCCACATATCCCTTGTCCCTGAGCAAAAAGCCACGGGTGGGATCCGAAGGGTTCGGAGCATCGACAAGGACTGCGGCGTAATCCTCGGAACGACTGCTCTCTTTCAGGTTGCTTTCCCACCAAAACCGAGCACCACCAGCTGCAGCAACAAGGTCAAAATCAAGACTTTCGCAAACCTTGGCAGTCACTGGGTCCTGCTGATCAAACGGCTCAATGATCAGGTTGGAGTCAGCGAACTCGTCGTCCTGATGATCCAAATGATGGACAGCGCGGCGGGTCATCCACTCGCCACGGCTAGCCAAGAAGAAGTCCCGCATGGACATCGGGACGACAAAGGGAACCGCCACGACTCAAGCTTGAGGTTGGGCCAACTGGCTTTGAAGCTGCCCAAGGACCTCCTCTAAGCGGGTGAGTTCCGGGTGGTCCGCCAAGGTGCGATCAATCTTGGCCTGGGGAAGCTTGAGCTTCTGCCCCATGGCAATGACGTCCTGGCGCAGACGATCTCGATAGGCGATGAGCTGCTCAATGGACTCCTGGATGTCCTGAGGGGTTGCGTCCATCACAAAAGGAGCCGTGTGCGGAGAAGCTAGGAGGGGGGCTGGCCTGCCGTTGCCGACAGATCAAATCTGAAATAAATCCGAAGAGCCGAACCAATTACGCCTCAATTGGTCAACCCAAAACCGCCAGACCCGCTGCAGCACAGGACATGAGCAGAAGCTGAGGATGGTTCATAAAGAAGGTTTGCGTATCTGAGGCGAAATGGGGAAGCCGCCGCTGGATTGCCCTTAGGTTCTCTTCGTGCCTTGACCCAGTGGGCCAAAGCAAAGTCACCACCGCCAAGAATTCAGTTCACCTGAAATCGCGTCGGGAGCAGACACCAAACAAACGGTCCGCCGAACGTTTGAGTCAGCTGCTTTAGGTGGCCTCAGCCCCCCCAAAAAGTCCTGCTCTCTCATGCTCGACGCATTCTCCCGCGCCGTCGTTAGCGCTGACGCCAAAACCGCTGCCATCGGCGGTGGCGACATCGCTGCCCTCAAAGGCTTCATCGCCGAAGGCAACAAGCGCCTCGACGCCGTTAACGCAATCACCTCCAACGCCTCCTGCATCGTCTCCGATGCAGTGACCGGCATGATTTGCGAGAACACCGGCCTGATCCAAGCCGGCGGCAACTGCTATCCCAACCGCCGCATGGCTGCTTGCCTGCGCGACGGTGAGATCGTTCTTCGCTACATCTCCTACGCCCTGCTGGCCGGCGACGCATCCGTGCTGGATGACCGCTGCCTGAACGGCCTCAAGGAGACCTATGTGGCTCTGGGTGTGCCCCTTCAGTCCGCAGCGCGTGCTGTGGCCATCATGAAGGCCTCCTCGACCGCTCACATCAACGAGACCAACACCACCGGCACCAACCCCGTGGAAACTCGTTTCCGCAAGATGGAAACCGTCCAGGGCGACTGCTCTGCACTGGTTGCCGAAGCTGCTTCCTACTTCGATCGCGTGATCAGCGCCCTCAGCTGAATCAACGAGGGTTAGCTCTCTCTTTTCTACGCAAACCTCCATCTAAGGATCTCAACGATGAAATCCGTTGCAACCACCGTTGTGACCGCCGCTGACGCAGCCGGTCGCTTCCCTTCCCAGAACGACCTCGAGGCCGTTCAGGGCAACATTCAGCGCGCCGCTGCTCGCCTGGAAGCCGCTGAGAAGCTGGCTGCCGGCCTCGACGCCGTCACCAAGGAAGCTGGCGATGCCTGCTTCAACAAGTACCCCTACCTCAAGCAGCCCGGTGAGGCTGGTGAGAACCAGACCAAGGTGGACAAGTGCTACCGCGATCTGGGCCACTACCTCCGCCTGATCAACTACTGCCTGGTTGTGGGCGGCACCGGCCCTCTGGATGAGTGGGGCATCGCTGGCGCTCGTGAGGTGTACCGCACCCTGCGTCTGCCTACCGCTGCATACGTCGAAGCTCTGACCTTCACCCGCGACCGGGCTTGCTCCCCTCGCGACATGAGCCCCCAGGCTCTGAACGAGTTCAAGGCTTACCTCGACTACGCCATCAACGCCCTCTCCTGATCTCTTCACCGAATCAGATGAGTGCAGGAGGCCTTCGGGCCTCCTTTTTTTTGGTTTCTTGCACCTCAAGGGTGAAGAAAGCGAAGAAGAGAAGCGGAGGATTAAGGTGACCGGAAACGAAGTGGGGGACCCAAGATCACCGTGAGCAACCAAGAACTAGACCAGTTATTTGCAGACCTAGAGCATCCGAATCCCTATATCCAAACCCAAGCCTTTACGGCCATGGCTGAGCGTTGGCAAGTCGAAGCCATCCCTCGATTGATTGGGTTACTCAGTCAGCCCAATGTTGGACTGAGAAGAGCATCGGTACGGGCATTGGGATCATTTGGCGAGACAGCAATGCAGCCCATTGCCGATTGCTTTAAGGCCACGGAAGAGGCGACGGTTCGTGCAAGCTGCGTGAAAGCCTATGCACAACTCGCATCAAACTATCCGGGACTTCGTTTCAGCGAAGGAGCCATGACCGTCCTACGGGATGGACTCAACGATGAATCACCCGTTGTCGCCGTGGCATCGGTGATGGCCCTCGGTCAGGTGGGGCAACAAGCCGTGTCATTGCTCCTTGAGGTGAGCCGCGGGGAGAACCCCGCTCAGGGAGTGGCGGCCATTAATGCCCTTGCGGAGATTGATGATCCCTCTGTGGAGCAAGGTTTCAACACTCTCCTCAACGAAGAGAAGCTGGACAGCTACGTCAAAGAAACCCTCAACTCAGCCATCATGCGGGTCAGGGACCTCCGGGCTCGTCAGGCCTCTTGATTCTTGAGCTGACTGATCGCAAGAGACAGAACGGACTGCACATCCGGTTGGATCTCCTGGTCCAACCGGCTTTGAAGCACATCAATCGATCGGGTGGCCCTGAGCTTCATCAGGGAAAGCGCAGCGTTCTTGCGAACTTGACCAACTGAATCCTGGAGCAATGGCTCCAGCTGAGGTGCAGCCCAGACCGGGTCATGGAGCTTGCCAAGCAACGTTGCCGCCTCGGCACGAACATCGGCATCGACGTCAGATAGGGCTCGAACCACAAGATCTTTAGCGACGTCATCCGCCAGGCTTTGGATCTGATCCCCGAGTGCTGCGATCGCCGCACAGCGAATTTCTGGATGCTCCGATGAGGCGGCGTCCCGAAGGGCATCAGGGGCTCGGGCACCGACGAATGCAAGCGCCCAACTGGCGAGCCCCAGTTGCATGGCCGTGCTCTCTGGATGAATCAAAACGTCCAGCAGCAGAGGAATGGCCTCAGCTCCGACCGCCGCCATCGCGCCAACCGCAGACCCTTGGACCACTGGATCGGGGTCGCTGCGGAGAGCCTCCAGCAGAACAGGAAGCGCCCGGGGATCTTCGATCAAGGTCAGCGTCTTTGCGGCTGCTCGTCGAACCGTGACGCTGTCATGGCCTGACAATGCGCGGCAAAGAGAAGGCACGGCTGCCTTGCCGACGACACCGAGACTCTCAGCAAAGGTCAGGCGCATCAAGCCCCTCGGATCACCTAGGCCAGCCACCATTTTTTCGATGGCGTCCGTGTCACTCGGGGGTAAGTTCCCGCTGCGAAGTTGTTGCTTGAGCTCTTCTGCAAGCTGACTCGCTTCCTGTTCGTTGAGCTGCTGGGGCTGCCCGTTGACGGATAGAGAGTGGGCCTCGGGCACGAGCACGGGGATCAAGCGATCCTGAATTATCGACCGCCAGATTCACGCTTTATGGTCTTCGTCACACTCCAGCTGCCATGACCTGCTTCGTTCTCTCACACAACCTGCAGGTTCACTCCGATGCAGTGCCAGGTCTGACTGCTGACGCGCTGGC
Source organism: Synechococcus sp. W4D4 (assembly GCF_047716805.1). Classification (NCBI taxonomy): domain Bacteria; kingdom Bacillati; phylum Cyanobacteriota; class Cyanophyceae; order Synechococcales; family Synechococcaceae; genus Synechococcus; species Synechococcus sp. W4D4. Next base: position 1,757,347 of record NZ_CP180404.1, read on the forward strand.
AGAAGGTCTAAAGGTGAGCAGCCCACACATCGCCGTCGCCGAGCCACTGGAGCACCCCCATTGGCTTGTCCGCATCGAGTCGGAGCTTGACGCCGCCGCCCTTGCTCTGGAGCTAACACGCTCTTGGCGTGCAATGCGCAAGTCCATGGGCCACGCAGAGGACCATGAGCTGCTTGCACTGGGTGGACGCAAAGACAGCCAGGGGATGCCGGGCTCACCTCTCCAACAAGGGAGCTGGGGCGTTGACGTCGTCGAAACCAGCGATGGGGACGCCTTCCTGAAGGCCATTAATTGGGACGGACTGAAGCAAGGCCGTCCCGTTGATGGTGTCTTCGAAGAGCGGGGCTAACCCTGCTTTTTGCGGCTGCGGCGCCGGGGCTTGGCCTCCGTCTTCGCGGTGCGTTCCATGGTTCGCTCAGGCGTCTGCTCCGCGCCTGACGCGATCAGATCCCGGGCATGGCGCTGGACAGCGATCACTGGAGAACCGTTTTGACGCATGGCGCGCATGGCCTGCGACAAGGCGCCCAGAGGAACACGTACATGCCGCGGGGTATGAAGCTCGGTACGGGTGCCAATGCCAGTAGTCACTGTCAAAGCATTGGAAAGTGACGGTCCCATAGGGCCTCGAGCTGACTGGGTCCAGGTTGCCAACCCCGCGGAGTGGGAGCCAGCCCGTAGATAGTTCTTAACGAGAGCGCAGTCCGGGTCCCTGAGGAACCAAAGTCAACTCTGTTTTAAACGTCTGCGATCTTCGCAGGGTGCGTCGGTGAGTCGCTTCAACAACATCCACCTGGGCTTATCGCACGAGGAGGCTCTCCGCATCCTCACACTGGCAGAAGCGGACCTAGAAGCGGCCAGTGATTACTACATGGCCGCTTCTCACCTGATCAACTTCCCAGGCGATGCATCGGAAGAAGCCTTAATCACACTGCTAGAGCAGGCAAGTGAGAGCCAATCCATCAAGCTCGCGCAACGCAAAGCCGTTGAAGTTCTGGGTCAGCTCAATGCACAGCAGGCCATACCTGTCATTGGTACATGCCTGGATAGCGACGATATTTACCTCGTTGAAAACAGTGCCTGGGCACTGCAGCAGCTCAACTGTCAAGACGAAACACTGCATCAACGCCTCACCAACCTGCTTCAGGATGAAAGGCAAAACAGGCGAGTCATTATTCAAAGCCTTGCCGGCCTGAAGATCAAAGAGGCCGCCGAACGCATCAGAACACTGATCGATGATCCCCAACCAGGGGTACGTGGTGCCGCACGAGCAGCCTTGGCACAACTGATCGACGAACGAGCGCATCTCGAGGCCATTGAGGACCACCTCGTTCTGCCAAACCAGATGGACCGGCAGGCAGCGATCCAGGACATCATTGACGCACGTTCCATAGAGCTATTGCCAAGTGTGCTCAAAGCACCTGTCTCACCAGCCTTTCGCTTAAGAGCCCTAAAAGCCCTGTGGCCAGAACAGACCAAAGAGTGCAGGGGTCTTTCTCTGACCACTGCACTTGATGGACTCCTGCAGGATGAGCCAGAGGATCTTGTGTTGGTGCATCGGTATGACCAGACTCCAGAGCATGCCTTCCTTCTGCAGGAATTTTTTGGCACGGATTTCAGCCGTTGCTATCTCGCCCTCCAGAACCTCAAGGGACAATCCGCGGAAACCATCTGGCCGTTGATCAAGCAGCGCTGGGAGGAGGAAGCGCACAACGACTATGGAGCCCACTATTTCTTTATCCACCTGTTTCAAGAACTGGTGAACTGGCCCGATGCGGCCCTAAGCGAAATCGGAAACTGGCTGATGGATGCCGCGGACACGCTGCGTCCGCAGTTCATGAAATCAAAACCGGCAGCCATTTTGACTCTCGCAACGGTTCTACCCGAGCGATGTCGTCAAGAGCTCGAGCGTTGGAGTGATCCCGAGCAGACGCCATTTTGGGAAAGCCGCTATGCGGCACTGATGGCGATGGAGCAGCTCGGTCGTCAACCAACCCGGACAGAGGATCCGAACCCATTTGTCACCGCAAGGATCGAGTCGTTTAGCGACTGATCTCGGAGTAGCGGGTCTGGCTTGAACCGCGGGAAGCCCAGTACTGCACAAGCTTCTCCCCGCCAGGCCTGGGCACACTGGCTGTGGCACGAAGGATTTTGAAAGCACGATTCGGTCCCATCGGCCAATTCCCGACGGCCTCAACAGTGCGTATGGAACCGCCGATCTCCACCAGACAGCGCTCAAAACGCTCCAGTTGAGCCTGATCCACCGTTTCAAAAATGAAGTCCGTTCCCAAGCAAATCAGGTGTTGGGAGCGAATCCATACACGCAACTGGTTCTCGGATGGAGAAACCGGCATCAGACAACCCCCTGGCGGCTAATCGCTCAGGCCAACGAGCCAGTCTTCTTGAAGATGTTCCGCGAGGAAAGCCAACCGCTCAAACTTCAGCAATCCATGCTCTGAACCCCAGACCAACTGATCGGTATCAGGGTCAAAGCCTCGATCTCGACTCGCCCACGACGACTGATCAACAAACACCTCGCTGACGAGGTAAGTGAGCTTGCCATCGCGCGGGACCAAGCACCCCTTACCCGGCTCAACAGAACCTTGATATCCAAGCTTGGAGTCACCTGTGAAATGCATCGAGCAACCGCAACGCGGCTGCAGGAGATCAATCTTGATCTCATTTAGCAGTGGAAGGTGTTGCGGCGCACCCGCAACTCGTTCGGCATTACGGATACCAAAGTTCTCCACAATGTGAATTCCAGACTCACCTGCCCGTAAACGGTGGACGCCCTGGCGGTAGGGCCGCCAGGGATCGTGGTCATAACTTTGCTCGGAATAGAAGCCGGGTGCCTGAAGCACATCCCAGGGGAGCGGTAAAAAGAAGATATTGATATGGGCGAACTTGCTGGGATCTGCCTGGGCCTGGGCACGGTTGCTGTAGTGACCGCAGAGCGTGCGGGCAAAGAGAAGCGAATCGTGCATCAGAGCGTGAGCCGCCGGACTTCGGAAGCAAACGACGTTTGCAGCACTCCCGAACCCTCCGAAGTACGAAGGACTGATGAACGGCAGCGCACATGCTCAGAGACAAACCAGATCCGCTCTTCCGCAATGGACTGGCCGTACTTTGTGGTCAACACAAAGGTGCCATCAGAGAGAAAACGGTATTGAGAGATGGCCTGCTCTGCCTCGGCATAACCGACGCTGCGAAGCAGAGCGCCACTGGTCTGATCCTCAGGAACAGGAACGAGAACACAAGAGCCACTCGAGACCTCTGAAGGGTCGTCAGGCTCCCAGTCGCTCTCGGCACTCCACTCCATTCGGAAGGGGGACTGAATCAACGCTGGATCCTGGGAGGTGGACTCAAGGAGGTCCAGGACCCGTTGATCATGAGATGTGAGCTGCTCAATCGTGATCTGACTGAGCACCTCTTCGAATTGCTGAAAAGCAAGGGAATGACCACTTCGCATGGAGCGCCAGGTTCCTGCGCTGCGCTCAACAAACGACGTCAGATTCATTCAGTTGCTACTTAGATCCGCTCGTTAAAGCTGGAGGGAGAACCGTCGCGAGCACTCTGAACCATGTGAACCATCGACTCAACCATCATCGACATGGCAGAAGCCGCCTGAGACCCCGAGCCAGAAGCCTTGGCTTCAACACTGGATCGCTGGTCACGATGACGCTGAGAATTCGAGGGCATCAGAGTTGGACCGTGAAACGCCGGTGGGCCATAAAAAAGCCCGGAAGGCAACCTTCCGGGCTCAATCATCGTTCAGAACAGGGCTGGACCGCGGCCCAAGGCATCAAGGATTAAGTGTTCGCAATAGAAAGGATGCGCCCACCACGTCGCTGAATCCCCTGAATGGCCGTGCTCAAGGAGCTGTAGGGAGCCGTGCTGGTCTGCACGGAGCGGCGACGCACACCCACCGGAGCGGCTGTGGTCCATTTGATCGTGTAGCGCTTGCCATCACGGTTTCCAGGTCCAGGAAGCTTGGGCCCAGCAGCAGGTGCAGAGGCGGTTCCCAGACTTGTGGTCAAGCGTGATTGCCTCGAGCCATCGAAGCCGGCAAAGCCAGAATCCATCGCGACAGATCGGGTGTAGCTCAGGTTGCTCTGACCGACCTGGGTGGATGCTCCACGCATCGAGGGAACATGGTCGAGGCCAAAAGCCCCGATGTATTCATCACTGAAGGTGTAGCTGTTGATCTCAGCCTCGTAACCCTCATTGGCGAGACGCTGAACGTGCTCACTAACCTCAGCTTGGTTATGGGGTGCACGCCCAAGCAGGTGCTTGAAGTTGAGTTCGACGAAACGATAGGGACCGTTTTTCTCGAGGAACAAACGCCGATAGGTGTCGGACTGAGCCAAGGCCGTGACAAGGCCTTGAACCGTCAGATCGCCATTGACAAACAGACTCTCGGCTGAAGTGCAACGCTCCTCATCCATCAAGTGAGCATTGCCAAAGACCTGGCGGTAGGCAGCTCGAATTACAGCAGTGGTATCAGTCATGGAAGGAATGAATGTGGTGGTCAATCAAGCGTTGGTGATCAGAGGTTGATCACATCACTTCAGTGATCGAGACAATCCGCCCACCACGGCGATGGATGTAGCCCAACTGAGACGTCATGTCCTTGCCCGAGACCAGATAGCTGGCATTCGGAGTGCGCTGACGACCACCTGCGGGCTGCGCCTGAACGACGATCCGGTAGCGCTTGCCAGTGGGTTCAGTGGTGCCTGAAGCGGCAGCCACCCGATTGATGCGCTGGGTGGTGCTACTCCAATTGGTGGGGACACCATTCGTGGCCACGGATGCCACGAGACTGGAGGCCGACTGAACAGTGTCACTCGCTGCATAGCCCTGTGACAGGGAGAGATGGCGGTTGAAGGCCACCTGGGAGCGACCGGCTTCGGTTGCAATCCGTTGGTAAGGAATCGTGTCCTCACCGAAGACTTCCTGGTACTCGGCAGAGTCCAGATAGCTGTTGATTTCAGCTTCATAGCCCTCATTGGCCAGACGCTGAATGTGTTCGCTCACCTCAGCTTGAGAGGTGGGAGCACGACCCAGGAGATGCTTGAAGTTGAGCTCGATGAAGCGGTAAGGAGCGTTGCTTTCAAAGAAGCGACGGCTGTACTCAGCGGATAGGGCAATGGCCCGAACAAATTCACGGGTACTGGAGAGGCCTTCGGCAAACTTGCTCTCCGCAGTCAGGCTGCGCTCGCTCTCCATGAGATGGGGGTTACCCATCACCTGGCGGTAGGCAGAGCGCATCAGTGCCTGAATCTGATCGGCGGAGTCGCCGGAGGTGCGAGCAAACACTTCCTGCTCGCGCTGACCAAGACCAAAGCCCACATACAGATCGCCACGCATCGGAGCGCTGTCTCCACCGTCAGACAGAGCGCGCTTCACCGGAGCAAACGCCGTGCGACCGCTGCTCGTTCCAGTGAAACCGCCAGCTCCGCCAGCGCTGCGGTACACCTGCGCTGGAACCTTGATCGACAACCTGTTGCCCTTAGCGAGGTTGCCGAGGAGTTGGCTGCTGGCTCCGATCGCAGTGTCACTACCGGCAAAGTTTTGCTCGAGTGCTGCAATGCGGTTAAAGCTCGCCTGGGGCATCCCAGGAGTCGAACCCCAGCTGCGGGCATAGGGAACGGTGTCTTCGCCAAAGGCTGCGAAATACTCGTCTGAATCCAACAGATGATCGATCGCCGCCTCGAACCCCCCAGTGGCCATCTGGGCTACCTGGGCCGTGACTTCGGCTTCGCTTGATGGTCCACGGCCGAGCAGATGCTTGAAGCTCAGCTCCACGGAGCGGTGCGGACCAACCGCTTCGAAGTAGCGAGCGCGGTAGAACTCGGATTTCGCCAGCTGGCGAACGAATTCACGCACCGAGATTTCGCCTTGGCGCAGACGGGACTCAGCACTGATGCAGCGCTCACTCTCCATCGGCTGCACGTTACCGAAGACCTGGCGATAAGCCGCTCGAATCACAACAGCAAGTGCCGTCTCGTCGTCAGGAGCAAATTCGTCGCGAGCTGGCGAAAGATCCTGGTTACGGAAAGACCCGTTGGTCAACGCCGCATCCGCCGATGGCATGCGGTTGCGGCTGTAGGAAACGGGACCCTCGATCAACTGGGTGGCACCGAAGCCAAGGGAATTCGAACGATTGGCAGGCATGGGAAGATGAGATGGGGAGATCCTTGTTCAGAAGGCAGGTGTCGCTCCCTGCGATGACTGGGCAGTTGGCTCTGCTCAGTCATCCAGCTTTTGAAAGCCCTCGCCCTGAAGCGAGGGCCTAGAGATCAGCTGACGGGGGTGATGCTTGCGATCTTTCCGCCCTCGCGGTGAATGCGCTTGAACTGCTCGGAGAGCTTGTCGAAGGGCACGTAGTAGACACGGTTGCCGCGGGTGTAACGGGACACGCGACGAACGTTGTTCGCGCTGTAGGCCGTGACCTCGACGCGGAAGGTTTTGCCTTGGTCGGAAGCACCGACGCCAAGACGGGTTGCTGCATCCGCCAGGTTCTTCGCAGGACGGAAGCTGAAGCCCTGGGACTCCACAGAAGAAGGAGGAACAACCGCCATCGGGCGGTTCTGATAAGCGGCACCGCCCAACTTGCTGGAAATGCCAGCCAGGTCACCCTTCAGGCTGCTGCTGCTGTTGCCGCGAAGCAGCTGGAAGCTCCAGGTGAATTCCTGCATCGTCCCGCAGCTTTCGGTCTTCCAACCGCGCTGATAGGGAACGGTCCACTCGCCGAACGTGTTCTGGTAGTCGTCGGAGTCCAGGAAGCTATCGATATCGGCTTCGTAGCCCTTGGCGTCCAGGCGCTCGGCGTGATTCCTCATTTCCTGGAAATCAACGGGAGCCCGGCCCAGCAGGTGGCGGAACGCCAACTCGATGTAGCGATAGCGGGGGCAAGCGTCGAAGAAGCGCGCCTTGTAGAGCTCGCTCTTGGCGATGCTGCGCACGAATTCGCGCACGCTGATTTCACCCAGCTTGAACTGGGATTCGGGGACGAGCTGACGCTCGCTCTCCATCACGTAGGCGTTGCCCAGGACCTGCTTATAAACAGCCGTGATGATCTGCTCTTTCTTGGCGTCGTCATCGCCAGGAATGAGCTCGAGGGGGGCTTCGCTCTCTTGAGAGAAGCGCTCAACCCCAAGGAGAGAGGCAGGACCGAAGGGCATGGGCTGCGGACGGAATCAGCTGACTCATCCTCAGGGCAAAGGAAACCAGGGGGCTCCCGCCTTCATAAAGCTCAACCAATTGTTTCTCAATGTTGCGTGACTCAACGGAGTCCTAGCCCCCGAGGCTGGTGCGCGTCGTCTCACGGGTGAGCGGGTTCCAGGTGTCCAACTCCTTGTAAGGCCTGGACAGCAGTGCCGCCCGCTCAGACTCGAGTCCCAAGCAGCCCGAAAAATCAGCACCGGAAAGCGTTTCTGCTCCCTCGAGGCGAGCGGAGGTCAGATCGGCAGCCCTGAAATCTGCAAAGTCCAACTGACAGCCCGAGAAGCTGGCGCCCACACAGGACGCTCCCCGTAAAACAGCGTGACGCAGGTCAGCACCAACCAAGCGAACGCCATCCAGCAGCGAACCACTGAGGTCTGCTCCGCTGAGATAAGCCCCCATCAAATTGCATCCACGCAGGTCCAACCCGCGCAGATCCGCGCTGTTCAGAAAAGCGCCATTCAGCTTGGCCCCAGGACCGACAGCTCCCGAGGTGCGGTAATCAAAGCCTTCAGGGAAGCGCGTGAATGCGTCGAAACGCGCCAGGCGTAGATCAGCCCCATCCACCACACAGGCGCTCAGATCGGCCCCTCGCAAATCAACCCTGCAGAGCGCAGCACCCTGAAGATCAATCCCAGCAAGGTCCCGTCCACTCCAATCGGCACCTCTGGCATCAAGAGGAGCCGCAGAACCGACCGTTGGCAGCAGGTCTTCAGGGGGCTGCCACTGCAGAAGGTCAAGCACTGGGTTCAGTGAAGTGAGGGCGAAACGTTAAGGACTTGGCAGAGATTAGGAGTGGCGCAGAGCCGCCAAAGCGACAGTCAGCAACACACGGGTGATCTCGACGCCACCGACCACGGCCACAGCGAGCCACGCCTTCAGGGCCCAAGCCGGAGGCTGACCATTGACCCAAGCCTCTGAAACCTGACCGGACGACGCCCAAGCTTCAGCAGAAACCGGAGCACGTTCGGCCATGGCATCGCGCCAATCCGAGCCATAGCGGGGGAATTGCTGATAGATCGGCAGCTCGCCGGTGGCTCGACCCGGCAACAGCCTGGAGCGCTGGGACGGAACCCGATCAAAACCGAAGTTAGAGATGTATTCGTCGCTATCTAGCAGCTGATCCACAAAAGCCGGGAAGCCCTGCTCAGCAATCACAATCGACCAGCGCAACCGCTCCTCATTGGAGTAAACCTGCCTGCCTAGGACACGACCGATGACCTGGTCGATCATGCGGTAATTGGAGTTGCACTGGTAGTAGTCGCTCAGGAACCGATCCGAAAGAAGCAAGCCACGAATAAAGTCCTTCGTCGTAATCGAACCATTGAGGTATTGCGACTCTAAATAAGGCTCTCGATCAACCTTCAGGGCATGAAAGAAGATTTGCTTGTACGACTTTTCAATGAGAGCTTTACGCTCGTCTTGAGCGAAAGGAGCACTGCCACCCTGCATGGAAGCCTTCAGGGGGACCCGGGAGTTCTGCGTTGTAAAAGGAGCTTCCAGGAGAGGCAGAGCCATGAACCATCAATGCGCTGCGGCCATAGTGCAATGGGCCCCGGCCGCTCCCAGAAAAAGCTTCTTAGCTCTTTACAGAGCCACCAAAAAGCAGTTCATGTAAATTATCAAAAGAGTCTTGAAGCAAGGCCAAGACAGGAGATCGGCCATACAGCGCTTCAAAGGATGCGCTCGAAATCGCGCTCAACTGGCTCAAAGCAAAAGCGAGACCATCCGTGGGAACATTCATCAGCTGATACAGCTCATTCAAGGCATCAATAGACGGCTGATCACTGAAGCGAGGACGGGCTGCGGCAACGGCGTAAATCACAACACGAAAGAAGTTCTCGCAATCACGCCAACAAGCCTCGGCACGCTCTGGAGTTGCCAAAGCACCACCGGCAACAAACAACTCGGGATGCTGCAGCGCCAAAGCTGAACGGGCCTCACGAACACAAGGATCAACCAGACCCTTCAGCGCTAATAACTGATCAGAAGGTAGGTTGGAATAAACCGAAAACAAAGCCAACTCAGGATCACTGAGCTGATGCTTACAGCGATTCGCCTCTACAAGGATTTGCAGGAGATCAGCAGGAAGATCCCCGAAAAGGTCGACGTTGAAGACTTTTGCCCGACGAATCAGAGATTGCAGATTGGAGTTGCCGTCAACCATCCGTGCCTCTCAAAATAAAGCGCCCAGGCAATCGTGCCAATCAAACCGGGGCAGTGCTCGAGGGCCATGGAGGCAAGATTCTTGGAAACACCAAGGCTCAAGAGGATCTCTGTGAACTGCTCCTTGGTCTGAACCGTCTCAGGACGAATAGCAGAGCCGACGACCCAGGTCAATTTTGTCGCCTCAAGATTTCCGCCTGAATTCTCACAAGCCAAAAATAGATTGGCTTCATTCCCTTTTACAGTGGCCTCGTCTTGCCACATCTGAATATAATCTTCTCGAAGATCGATCCGTAGGACTTCTCCGTCTCGATCAAACCGAAGCTCACGATCTCCACCGGACAGCAGACGAAGCCTGTCAATGTCGGAATCAAGAAGGCGCTTCATTGCTCAACCGAGAGTCCGTAGAGCGAACTTAATTCCAACTGGGGGGTATTTCTTGACTCCAGTCGCAAAGCTTTTCAAAACGGAATGGGCCGGCAATTGATCCCCAAAGGTGCTCATGGGTGTCAGGATCGTAGCCACGGTCAATGGTTTGCATCGTTTGAGGGGTCAACTCAAACTCGCTTAACAGATAGGAATCACGGCCTTTGCGAAATACCTTGCAATGACAGCCAGGTTCAACCTTTCCAATGAATCCTTCACTGGTCTTATCCACCCAATAGGTGCAACCGGAAAGCAGCCTTAAATCAGTCTCGACAAGCTCGGCGAGCCTTGCTGGCTGCTCAACAGCACCGTAAAAACGCTCAGGAGACTCGATCGCGAAATTCAAAATGGAAAGGGTCCCATCTTCGAGATACCCCGGCCGCAGCACTCTGACCCGATAAGGTTCATTCGGTGCAATCGCATAAGCCTGCTCTAGCAAGAGGCTATGGGCCTGAAGATGAGGAATTGGGCGAATACGAACGAGAATATTTCCATACAGCGGTGGGTTTTCAAATGCCTGCGCTTGATTGCTAAAGCTGCCCGACAGCATTTGCGTTAGCTCACCAGCAAGATCTGCCACTTGACTTAAATCAATAAAATCAGGATAACACTCTCTTGGATTAACCAAATCCAACGTCGTCACAATGCAAGCGCACCGCCTTCTACTTGCAGTCCAGACGGTTGCGTCTTGCCCTAAAGCCGATACCATCCAGCCAATTCCAGATCTCCTCACATGTCGGCAGGATCGTCAGCCAACCCTGAGGCCCGCTCACAGCCAGACGTCCTCGCATCGCTGAGCCAAAGCCTGGAAGCACTGAGCATCATTGGCGAATCGCTGACTTTCCGACTGCTTGAGCTTGAACAACGGCTCGGGGCCGTCGAAGCAAAAGCCAATCAACTGGCCGAGATCCAACCGACGGAAGGGCTGCACCTAGAGACCGCCGCAACGCTTGAGTGCACCGAACGGCGCATTGCCCGGCTTGAAGACCTGCTCACCAACCCAACCTCGGCGCACGCTGTGAGTCCCGAGGTAGTCGAAGAGATTCAGAATGAGGAAGAATTCCTTGAAGAGAATCCATTCCCAGATGAGGTTGAGCAGCCCTTTATGGATGAATTTGCCGCTTAAACAGTGCGAGCAGAAGGTCTAATCAGAATGCACTAGAGGCCGAATAAACGCAGCCTGAAGTCAGCCACTTGGGATGCCAATTGGGGGTTACTCAGGAAAAAAGGATGATCGGAGCAGGCCTGGATCGCTAAATCTTTTTTCTCTTGCAGGCTCAGATTTTCCTGGCCTCCGGCATCGGCCTGCCGCTTGAACGCAGCATCAAAAACCATACCGAAGCTATCGGCATTATCAAAAAGCTCGCCAGGCTTATCGGGAATGCTGATTGGCATAAAGATGTCCGACTTACGCGGTCAACTATTGGTTTGATGAATGCCAGGACCCAGATTTGAACTGGGGACACGGCGATTTTCAATCGCCTGCTCTACCAACTGAGCTATCCCGGCCCGTCGCTTTCGCGACCCGTGCATCTTAGATCACAGCCCCCCGTCCTCAGGGCTGTTCAAGCAAGCGACTCAGGCCTTGGGCATGGCCCGCAACATGGCAACAAGGGTGCGATGGGCGTCTTCACTGTCGGTCAGGGTGTGGTCAAAGCACACCTCAACACTGGCCCCATCCACCTCAAGCTCCATCACTTCTGGACGAACAGCCAGCATCCTGGCCGAGACAGGGGCCTCAACACCGCCGTAATGACGGGCGTAGGCCAGCACCGCCTCGGCGTGATCGTCATTCATGTGCTTGCAAATCCGGTCACTCACAGCGGGAGTGAGAGGGTCGGCGGACATGGCGACGCGGTTCAGGGCGAGTTGATTCTGACCCCTGCCCTAAGCCCCTGCGAAACGCTGCCAAAGCAAGAGGCCCAGGCGAACCCCTGAGAAGCCCACATACCCCGCCAGAACCACGAACAAAGCGATGGAGAGCCAAGAGGCAAGGCGTTCCTTCACGGAGGGCAAGCGGCAGAAAGCGCCAGTCTGGCCATCCCTGAGGCTGCTGTGCAGCTTGGGCGGTTCAGCACTGGAATCCCCAGGATGCCCTGACGGATCAGGCGCCACTGAGGATTGCGGGCACCACCGCCCAAGCTGATCACACGCTGGATCGGATCAGCTCCCAGACGCTGCAGTGCAGACCAGCCCTGGGCCTCGATCCGCGCCAAGCCCTCCAGCAAGCCCTGCAGGTAGAGGGCATCGCTGATGGGCCGGGGCTCAAGAATCGGCTCCAGGGAGGGATCGTCCACCGGGAAGCGCTCTCCCGTCCGGGGCAAAGGCCGCAGATTCAGACCACTGCTACTGCGCGGATCAATCTGACGACTCAATTCAACAAGTAGGGAATCGGAGAAGAACTGGCGGAGGACGCCGGCCCCGGCGTTGGACGCGCCCCCTACGAGCCAGCGGCCCGCGACGCGATGGCAGCTGATGCCAGGGCCAGTCAACGGTTCCTCAGCAAATTGCTTCAGGACCAGGGTGGTTCCCAGCACCGTGACCCCGTCACCAGGCTGGGGATCAGCAGCCAAGACAGCCGCATTGGCATCGGTGCTACCGGCCACCACCTGGCAGTGAGCCGGTAATCCCAGGGCGGTCCTGGCGGTCTGCGACAAGGGCCCAAGAGCAGTACCCGACGCAATCACCTCCGGCAGGGCCCGACTCCAGGGTTGGTCCCCGATGGCGCCCTGCCAGCGCCTCTGGCGAAGATCCCATCCGAGGCGCAGGTTGTTGCCCTCCTCTCCGAAGCGCCAATCCCCGATCAGCCAACCACTGAGCCAGTCGGCCTGATGCCGAAACAAGACCCCGTCGTCCCTGCGTTCAGCCCGCAACCGAAGCACCCTGGCCAAGCTGCCACTGGCACTGCCCGCGGGCACCGAAGCACTGCCCGCGAGCTCGGCCGACGCAGAGCCCTGCTCCTGACAGGCCAGGAAATACGGAAGCGCACTGCCAAAGGGTTCACCATTGGCTGCGCAGGCCAGGACCGTACCTGAGGTGCCATCGACAGCAACAGCGCTCACCCGGTCGCGTAGAACTTCAGGCAGCTCAGCGCAGAGAGCGATCACCCCCTGACGCCAGCCCAGTGGATCCTCAAAACTGCTGGGGTAATCGCCCGAACTCTCGGCCAGAAGGGTGCCCGAGGGATCAACCAGGGCCAGCCGCAAACCGCTGGTACCCAGGTCAATTCCCAGGCCCAGCGGCTCAAGGCTGCTGGAGATCAAGCGGCTGCGCGGGCGGCCGTGGCTTGCTTCAAGGTGGCAGCAACGTCATCGACGTTCTCCCAGGGGAGGTTCAGATCACTGCGACCGAAGTGGCCATAGGCGGCAACGTCTTGATAGAAGCCACCACCGCGCTGCTGAGGCAGGCTGCGCAGACCGAAGGTGTCGATGATCGCGCCCGGGCGCAGATCGAAGTGCTCCTGCACCAAGGCGGTGAGGTCGTCATTGCTGACCACACCCGTGCCAAAGCTCTCCACCAGGATGCTGACGGGCTTGGCAACACCGATGGCATAGCTCAGCTGAACCTCAGCCTTGCGGGCCAGACCAGCGGCCACCAGGGCCTTGGCGACGTAGCGGGCGGCATAGGCAGCGGAGCGATCCACCTTGGTGGGATCTTTGCCAGAGAAGGCACCACCGCCATGGCGGGCATAGCCGCCATAGGTGTCCACGATGATCTTGCGGCCAGTCAAACCGGCGTCGCCTTGGGGGCCGCCGACCACAAATTTGCCGGTGGGATTCACCAGGAAACGGGTGCCGTCCTTGGAGGGCTTGAGGGTCAGGTCCGCAGTGGCGGGCTCGACGACATGGGCCCAGAGGTCAGCTGAGATGCGCTCACGAATGGCCTTCTCTTCGCTCACCCCGTCGATCTCGGAGATGTGCTGGGTGGAGATCAAGATCGTGTCGATCGCCACAGGCTGGTCGTTTTCGTAAACGACGCTGACCTGGGTTTTGCCATCAGGAAGCAGATAGGGGAGGGTGCCGTCGTGGCGCACCTCTGCCAAACGCCGTGAAAGACGGTGGGCCAGGCTGATGGGGAGCGGCATCAGCTCGGGAGTCTCGTTGCAGGCGAAGCCGAACATGATGCCCTGGTCACCAGCACCCACCAGATCCAAGGGATCACCGGCGTGGTCGTCCGCTTCGTTAACGCCCTGGGCAATGTCGGGGGACTGCTGATCTAGGGCCACCAAGACCGCACAGCTGTTGGCGTCAAAACCACCAGCACGGGCACCGGAATAGCCGATCTTCTGAATCACACCCCGCACCAGGCTGATGTAGTCGACCTTGGCGGTGGTCGTGACTTCACCGGTGATCAAGCAGAGACCGGTGTTGACCACGGTTTCGCAGGCCACACGGGAGGCGGGGTCCTGAGCAAGGAGGGCGTCGAGAACCGCATCACTCACCTGATCGCAGATCTTGTCGGGATGCCCCTCGGTCACCGACTCGGAGGTGAAGACGTATCGGCTCATTCCCAGACTTGGGTTCTTAGTTAAAAGCCAACCTAAGGGAAGGACGGGCGGACACTCAACTCGCTCCAGGCATGCACCAAGGGATGGGGTTCGGCCAAAGGGGGTGTGGTTCTCCAGGCCGCCGTATAGCCCAGGGCTAAGGGATGAGGGATTCCTGCGGCGACCGCCATGCGCAGATCACTATTGGCATCACCGATCAGGGCGCAGCGGCTGACATCAACGCCCATCTCCGCGCAAAGCCCGTGAACCGCAGCGGGATCCGGTTTGCGGGGACGATGCTCAGCGCTCCAGAGCCCGGAAAAGTAACCCCGCAAGCCGTGGGCTCCAAGAAAGTGCTCGATGCCGGCCATGTCGTCATTGCTGATCACGGCGCAACGGACCCCGACCACCTGCAACTGCTCAAGCCAAAGGAAGAGCCCCTCAGTGGTGGAACTTGTGGGAAGCGGGGAGTCCGCAGTGCGGCGAGCATCAACTGCATCGGCCTCTGCGAAAACCTGCTCGCTGAGAGCCAGCGCCTCTGGCCAACCAACACCGACTTGAACAAAAGCCGTCGCCGTGGCGATCAAGTTGTGATCTCGGCTCGCCACCGCGGTAATGCCAGCCGGACAGATGGCGTCGGACTTCAGGCCATAGGCCCGCTGCAGCAAATCCTTCAGCGGGTCACGCCGCTCAACGCTGACCTGCTCCAAGCAGAGAAAAACCCTGGCTTCCGCCAGGGTGAGTAGCTGGGGCTCACTGATGCTGAGGGTGCCGTCCTTGTCGAACAGCACCGCATCAATGGCTCCAAGCTCCGTGCCACGCAACAGGAGCTCAGCCATGGCTCAACTTCACTCGTAAGCCATTTCGCCGTCTTCAGCCTGCTCAAGCAGCATCTGCTTGTAGCGGGCCGCCATTTCCTCAGCCTTCTCGAACACCTTCTGAGGATCGGTGAGCATGTCACCGGGCTCGGGCTCAAGGGCTTTGGTGGAGAGGGAGATGCGACCACGCTCTGCGTCGAGGTCGATGATCATCACCTTCATCTGATCGTTGACATTGAGCACCGTGTGGGGGGTCTCAATGTGCTCGTGGCTGATCTCGGAGATGTGCAGCAGGCCGCTGACACCACCGATGTCGATGAAGGCGCCGTAGGGCTTGATGCCACGGACGGTACCGATGACCACTTCGCCCACCTCGAGGCGATTCATCTTGCGCTCAACCAGGGCACGACGATGGCTGAGGACGAGGCGGTTGCGCTCTTCATCCACCTCCAGGAACTTCAGAGGCAAGAACTCAGCAACCAGCTCCTCCTTGGGCTTGCGGGTGCTGATGTGGCTACCAGGGATGAAGCCACGCAGACCTTCAACCCGCACCAGCGCACCACCACGGTTGGTGGCAAACACCTCGCTGTAGATGGTGGCGTCTTCCTTCTGAAGCTGACGAACCCGCTCCCAGGCGCGCTGGTACTCAATGCGGCGAATCGAGAGGGTGAGCTGACCATCCTCGTTCTCTTCGCTCAGGATGAAGAACTCACGCTCTTCGCCTGGCTCGAGCACATCACTGATGTGCTCGACCCGGTTGATCGACACCTCCTGCATGGGCATGAAGGCGGCTGTCTTCGCGCCGATGTCGATCATTGAGCCCTTGGGCTCAATGGCGAACACGGTGCCCTTTACTACGTCGCCAGGCTTGAAGTTGTAGTCGTACTTGCTCAGCAGCGACGCGAACTCGTCCAGGGTGAAGCCAACGCCATCGAGGTCGCGAGCCACAGCACGGCTGCTGGGGTCGTCGGCGCTGGGCACCTCTTCCGGAATATCCAGGTCGAGCTCAGCAGCAGCGTCAACCACGTCTTGATCGACAGCCTCGACGGCCACGTCCTGATCAACGGCCTCTACGGCCACGTCAGTCTCGCTGGTGTTGAGATCGGAAGGGGTCACGGTCATGGAGAGTCGGCGGACTGCCCGAGGCAGCGCGAAGGGACCAATGCGTCGGCCGCCACCGGCGCAGGGAATCCAAAACTATAGAGGTCAGCTGCTGAAGAACCCTCGCAAGCGAGGCCTAGCCCACCGCAGCCAATGACTTGCCTTTGGGCTTGCGGTTCAGACCATCCAGCGTGGCCACAAAATCTGCGACGCTCTGGAACTGGCGATAGACCGAAGCGAAACGGATGTAGGCAACGTCGCTCATCCCCGCCAAGTGCTGCAGGGCCAATTCACCGATGTCCCGACTGGAGACTTCCCGGCCGCTGCGGCTCTGGAGCTCTAACTCCAGTTCGTCGACAACCAGCTCTAATCGACTGGGTTCCAGTCCCGTTTTGTCACAGGCCCGAAGCAGACCATGCAGCAACTTGCCGCGATTGAAAGCCTCGCGGTTGCCGCTGCGTTTCAGCACAGTGATCGGAACTGTCTCCACCCGCTCATAGGTGGTGAAGCGAAACTCGCAATTAAGGCACTCCCGACGACGACGCACACTGCGACCGGTGTCCGCGGAACGCGATTCAAGAACGCGGCTATCGGTGTGCTGACAGGAGGGGCACTGCATGCCCGAAGTTCCGCCGGAGAAGTTGCTCAAGTTTAGACAGAACATTTCCATTTGAGAAGGGCTGCTGCAACTTGGGTCTTGCCAAGCAACAGAGCGACTCCCCGCGTCAACCGGTGAGACTCAGCAGCGAAACAACAGCCAGATAAGTCGAAATGAGATTGCTTTAAAAGCCGCCGCTGAGCTGATTTGCGGCATTCAGCGCGTCCAAAGCAAAAAGCCCCCGCTTGTGGCGGGGGCTATGAAACTCACCGGGGTCGAATCACTTGCCGATCTTCGGGGGATCGCGGAAGGCGATCGCGAAGAACAGAGTGGAAATGGCCAACGCCAGGATCAGAATGTAAGCAAAGCTTTCCATGGGTTACCTCCGAGGCGCTCAGCTAAGGGTGCTGCCTGCGGGGGGCACATAACCCTCCGGCAGACGACGGGTGGTGCGGTCGCCCAGTTTCTGGAACAGACCGAACTCAACCTGCTCACCGAGATCAGGATCAACGCCGGCAAAGACATCGCGGTAGAGGGTGCGAGCACCGTGCCAGATGTGACCGAAGAAGAACAGCAGAGCGAAGCAGGCATGGCCAAACGTGAACCAACCGCGAGGTGAGCTGCGGAAGGTGCCGTCAGAGTGGTAGGTCTCACGATCGAACTCGAAGGCCTCGCCAAGCTGTGCCTTGCGGGCCAGACGCTTCACGTCTGCCGGATCAGTGAAGGACTGACCGTTGAGGGAACCGCCATAGATGGTGGCCGTTACTCCGGTCTGCTCGAAGGAATACTTCGCTTCAGCGCGGCGGAAGGGAATATCAGCGCGGACGATGCCTTGGCTGTCTTCCAGAACGACAGGGAAGTTCTCGAAGAAGTTGGGCAGACGGCGCACCTCGAGATCGCGGCCTTGGTTATCGGTAAAGGCCACGTGACCAAGCCAGCCCGTGGGCAGACCGTCACCATTCACCATCGGGCCAACGCGGAACAGACCGCCTTTGGCAGGACTGTTCCCGACGTAGTCATAGAAGGCGAGTTTTTCAGGAATCTGGGCGTAGGCCTGTTCCTTCGTTGCACCGTTGTCCAGAGCGGTCTGAACGCGGCGGTTGATCTCAGTTTTGAAGTAGCCCTGGTCCCACTGATAGCGAGTCGGACCGAACAGCTCGATCGGGGTGGCAGCAGCGCCGTACCACATGGTTCCAGCCACGATGAAGGCGGCGAAGAACACTGCAGCGATGGCACTCGAAAGCACGGTTTCGATGTTGCCCATCCGAAGGGCCTTGTACAGGCGCTCGGGGGGGCGAGTCGTGATGTGGAAGACGCCGGCAATGATGCCGACGATGCCAGCGGCGATGTGGTGGGCAACGATCCCACCGGGGTTGAAGGGGTTGAAGCCCTCAGGTCCCCAAGACGGTTGAACGGCCTCGAGGTGTCCAGTCACGCCATAGGCGTCTGAGACCCACATTCCTGGGCCAAACACACCAGTCAGGTGGAACGCACCAAAGCCGAAGCAGCCAAGGCCAGCGAGCAGCAGGTGGATACCAAAGATCTTGGGGAGATCCAGCGCAGGCTCGCCAGTGCGAGGGTCCAGCCAGATCTCCAGATCCCAGTAGGTCCAGTGCCAGATGGCGGCCAGCATCAGCAGGCCGCTGAAAACGATGTGAGCAGCTGCGACACCTTCGAAGCTCCAGAAGCCGGGATCAACACCGGTGGCACCGGTGATGCTCCAGCCGCCCCAGCTGTCCGTCACGCCCAGGCGAGCCATGAACGGCATGACGAACATGCCCTGGCGCCACATGGGGTTGAGCACCGGGTCGGAAGGATCGAAAATGGCCAGCTCATAAAGAGCCATGGAGCCGGCCCAGCCAGCAACCAAGGCAGTGTGCATGAGGTGCACGGCGAGCAAACGGCCCGGGTCGTTAATCACGACCGTGTGCACCCGATACCAGGGCAATCCCATGGGGGTCAGGTCCGAGGAAACAATCCAGCCTTCCGCTTCAGAAAACCGAAACAGGAAGTCAGCGCGATCAGTTTTTGCCAGCAAGAGCCGACAAACACGTGATCCGTGCTCGCGATCGTAAGGGGTTCAGCTGACAGAACGTTTTGAACCGCACCGAGCTGAAACGTGCCGTGACGGGAAAACGACGCTGGAGCCACAAGGAGTGCCCTCTCCGGCGATGCCGCGGTTACAAAACGCAATCCATTCCCTCAGAATGTTCGGATTCCGAGCGATCCGCCATGCCCGTCATTCGATTTGTACGTGAAGGGCGGGACGTGGAGTGCTATCCGGGCGAGAACCTCCGAGAGGTGGCTCTCCGTGAAGGCCTAGAGCTCTATGGCCTCAAAGGTCAGCTGGGGAACTGTGGTGGCTGTGGCCAGTGCATCACCTGCTTCGTCGACGTCGTGGAGGAGAGCAGTCCCGGAAGCCTGAGCGGCCGGACCGCCGTTGAAGATCAGAAGCTGCGCCGGAGGCCCCAGAGCTGGCGATTGGCTTGCCAAACCCTGGTGCAGCAATCAGTGCTGGTGCTGACCCGCCCACAAGTGCGTTTTGGCGATGCCGACGCTCGGATTGCGACCGCCAAAGCCAGCCCTCTCCCGGCCGGGCCCACCGCCTGGCCCGAACCTGAACCGCAAGAGGAGGACGTCACGGAGTCCGCTGCCGAGACCGAAACCACAACGAGGGATGAAGAGGCCTGATCAACCCCCTTTGGCGGTGATACGGTCACCGAGCTCAAGACTTTTGCGATGGAAACCAACGACCTCGGCTTCGTTGCCAGCCTGATGTTCGTGCTGGTTCCGACGGTGTTCCTGATTGTCCTTTACATCCAGACCAGCAGCCGCCAGAGCTGAACTCACGGCCCCGCATCCACTGACCCTGGACGCATCTTCCTGATGGGTCCAAGGCTTTCTTGATCCCAGCGTCCTAGCGGGCTCAACAGCCAACACCCCCAGAGCCCAAGGGCCCTGGGGGTTTTCCTTATTTCAGGTCAGCAGCAAATGGAGGCAGCGGTGACCATCAGCTCCGGCCTTCCGGCTCCCGAACCAAGAGGACCGGCGCAGGGGCATGCACACGGATGTAGTCACTGACCGAGGAACCCAACAGGCGATCGATATCCACCAGCCCGCGGGCCACCAGAGGGCGACGATCCTGAGAGGCGATGACAACCAAATCGGCTTTGTGCTCTTCAGCGGCCTGACAGAAACCCCGGCCGATGTCGCCGGTGCCGTGGATTGCTTTCATCTCAACGCCAAAGCCCCGGGCCCGCTGCACGGCCTTATCGAGCAACTCATCGGCAGGGGTTTGCCCACCGCGAGAGGGGGTGATGTCCTGGCGGCTGATGTGAACACCCGTCAGGCTGCTCCCGGGCACATCGCGCACCAACTCACAGGCCAGCCTGAGCGCGTCGTCACCGACCCCAGTGCCATCAATCGCCACCATCACACGGTTGATGTGACGCACATAGAGGTCGTCGCGCACCAGCAACATCGGCCGGGTCGAGAGCTGGAAGACGTACTGGCTAGCACTGTTGTTCAGGATCGACTGGAGCCGGCCCAAACCCCGAGAACCCATGACGATCAGGTCAGCATCCAGTTCATCAGCCACCTTCAACACCGTTTGCTTGGTGTCCCCTTGGCGAATGATCGTGTTGACCTCAGAAGGGTTGAGCCCCAACCGCTGAACGGCTTCAGCGACGATTCCGGCTGCTTTTTGGGAATGTTCGGCGTAGTCCTGACCCGCCTGCTCTGCGACAACGTGGAGCAGATTGATGCGGGCCTGACGCACGGTGGGAATGTCGCGCAGCATGCGCACCATTTCCTCAACGTGGCCTTTGCCTGAATCGGCGATCAGAAGATTGCGAAACACATCCCAAGGGCGCGTTGGGGCAGCCTATGGCTGAATTGCGCGTAACCCCGACTTGTGCCGGAGACCGTGACGGAGCAGCAACATCAGCGCCCCTGGCACCTGGAGCGATCGGTTCTGCCACAACACACCGACCATGCCGGAGTGATGTGGCATGGCAGCTATCTGGCCTGGCTGGAGGAAGCCCGGGTGGAAGCCCTACGCCAGGCGGGACTTGCCTACAGCGACCTCTCAGAGCGCGGCCTGGAACTGCCGGTGGTCTCACTACAGATCGACTACCGGCAAGCCCTGCTGCATGGAGAATCCATTCGACTCGAGAGCTGGGTCCTACCGCAACAGGGCGTCAAACTCCCATGGCGCAGCGTCTTCATCAAGGCAGATGGAAGCCTGGCCGCCGAAGCCCGCGTGGAGCTGGTCCTGGTGGACCTGAGCCAAGGCCCAGGGCAGAGGCGACTACTACGCAAGGCGCCTGACGACCTGCGGCAGGCGCTAGAGCGCCTAAGACAAGGCCCAGGCTCAGACTCACGGGTCTCGCTATAGTACAGAAGTACTGTCGCGATCGGGTATGGGCGAGCTCCTGCGAGGTCCCTTCTGCTCTGGCCAAGGCCGCAGTTGCCGCCTTGGCGCGGAACCCAGCGAGGCGCATCGCCTCTGGCGCTTGATCTGGAGCCGCTGTCCTGGCGTGGGCTGGCGAAGACTCGAACACCTCGAGAACCTCTTTGAAGATCTCGATCAGGCCTGGCAGGCCTCCAGACAAGAACTGGAGCATGCTCTCCGCGGAACCCAGGCCAGCACGCAGGATCTGGAGCGGATCGATGCCTACCGCCAACAGGTGGGGCCATCACCCGTCAGCCATCCACCAACCCCCGCGCA
The DNA here is from genome assembly GCF_047716805.1 of Synechococcus sp. W4D4. Lineage (NCBI taxonomy): Bacteria > Bacillati > Cyanobacteriota > Cyanophyceae > Synechococcales > Synechococcaceae > Synechococcus > Synechococcus sp. W4D4. The sequence goes on from NZ_CP180404.1 coordinate 1,778,892, forward strand.
ACGCCTGAAGTGGTCTGCCCGCCGCTGCCTACTCCCTGGAGACCGCGCCTTTCCAAGCTGCCTTGAAGAGATCGCGCAACCACCTCTGGCCCTGCATTGGGAGGGGCGGGGAAGCGTCTGGGCTGCACTGCGAGAACGCCAAGCCATTGCCATCATCGGGACCCGGCGCGCATCCAGACATGGCTTGGCCATGGCCCAGGCGATCGGACGAACGCTCGCGCAGGGGGGCTGGCCGGTGCTGGCTGGCCTGGCTGAAGGGGTTCAGGCGGCGGCCCATCAAGGTTGCCTGTCCGCTGGCGGGACACCCATCGCCATCCTTGGAACACCGCTCGATCAAACCTCGCCACGCACCTTGGCGCCTTTGCAAAAACAGATCTCCGCTGAGGGATTGTTGATCTCTGAATGGCCCAAGGGCACAGCGGTGCGGGCTGCTCACTTCAGCTTGAGAAAACGTCTTGAGACCGGCCTGGTTCAAGCCATGGTCCTGGTGGAATGCCCGCTGCAAAGCACGGCCCTCAAGACCGCACAGTTGGGCTGGGCTCAGGGAATCCCCCTCTGGGTGATTCCTGCGGATGCTGGACGGAGCAGTGCAGCCGGCAGCAATCGCCTACTGGGCCAAGGGGCCACACCTCTGCTCCTCCCCTCAGATCTGTTGAACCAGTTGGGAACCGGTCCGCTAGCGGTGTCCGGCGAAAGGTCCACAGCCCAGGAGCATGCTGGCCTGCTCAGCCGTCAGGCAAAGCTGATGGCTGCCCTTGGCCAGGGGGCAAGCCTTGAGCAGCTCTGCCGGTCCCTTCGCCTCGACCCTGGGCAGATCAGTCAAGGGCTACTGCAGCTAGAGATGGCCGGACTGGTGCGCAGCGCTCCTGGCCTGTGGTGGCATCCCAGCTGAAGGGACGCTGCATAGGCTGAGCGCATGGGCGATTCGGTCACAGCTCAATCACTGCTGAACTGGCGGAAGACCATGCTCCGCCAAGGCGGAGAAGCCAGTGCGCTCGACTGGTTGCTGGATCTCAAAGGCGGGGTGCACTGGCCGCAGTTGCAAGCCCTCAGGCTCTACCCCGAATCGAAGGTGGCGCTGGAGCACAGGCTGGAAACGCTGGAGGAAATCTGGCAAGAGCACCTTGAACAAGGCAAACCCCTCCAGTACCTGGTCGGCCTGTGCCCCTGGCGGGATCTGGAACTGAAGGTGGCCCCTGGGGTTTTGATCCCCAGGCAAGAGACAGAGCTACTGATTGATCTGGCCTTGGCCTGCCTGAGACCTGATCAACAGCAATCACAAGTGAGCTGGGCTGATCTGGGAACCGGCTCAGGCTGCATCGCGATCGGGTTAGCCAAAGCACTGCCAAGCAGCAAGGGCTTCGCCGTTGATCGCTCGACCGCGGCGCTCAGGCAGACGGAGGAGAACGCCAGACGAATCCTCAACAGCAACAGCGTGGAGTTCAGAGAGGGTGACTGGTGGGATGCGATCCAGGACCAGTGGGGTCAGTTGGATCTGGTGGTCAGCAACCCGCCCTACATCCCTGCTGCGGTCTGGGCGGAACTCGAGCCGGTCGTGCGCGATCACGAACCTGAGCTGGCTCTCAATGGAGGGGCAGATGGCTTGGATGCCATTCGCAGGATTACGAGCGATGCCCTCCAATGTCTGGCGCCAGGGGGCTGGCTGCTTCTGGAGCACCACTACGACCAGAGCTCTGCTGTCCTGGGCTTGCTGAAGGAAGCGGGATTGGTCAAAACCCAGGCCCACTCGGACTTAGAAGGAGTCCAACGATTCGCCAGGGCGCAGAAGCCTTCAGATCAGGAGGGTCCCTAGCCATGGAAGGCTGCCTCGATGAAGACCGCTTTGCCGCAGCGCTGCAGCAAGGCCAAGCCGGAGTCTTCCCCACCGACACACTGCCGGCCTTAGCCACCACACCGGAGCACGCTGCTCTGTTGTGGCGGATCAAGCGACGCCCCCAGAACAAGCCCGTGATCTTGATGGGCGCGGACGGCGAGCAGCTCTTCAGCAGCCTGGGCCTGGAACCCGAGCAGAGCTGGCTCCAATTGATGGAACAGCACTGGCCCGGGGCCCTGACCCTGGTGGTGCCAGCGGGTGGCGAAAAGCTCGAGCTGCTCAATCCAGGTGGAGCCGCCCTGGGCCTACGGGTGCCGGACTGCGACCAGGCACGAAACCTGCTGCGCATCAGCGGCCCCTTGGCAACAACCAGTGCCAATCGATCCGGGGAGGAGCCCTGCAAAACAGCGGCTGAGGTGCAGCTGAAGTTCCCTGAACTCAACCGGTTGGCACCCGAACCATGGCCAAGCCCCTCAGGTCAGGCCAGCACTGTGATTGCGCTGGAGCCCGGGGGCAATTGGCGCTTGCTCCGCGCGGGTGCTGTGATGCCCAGAGAGCTCCTCAACTAACCGGCCATGGCTTGGTTGCCCCTGCTGCTGGTGGTCCTGCTGAGCGTGCACGAGTGGTTGTTTCAGCCACTGCTGGTCATCAGCGCTGCTCTGTTTGAGCTGAGGCCACTGCCTTGGCTGCTGCTTGCGGGCCTGGCCTGGCTGATGGCAGGAACCAGCTCATCACAAGGGCGTTAGTCCCTGCTGAGCAGCGTCGAGGTCAGGCATAAAAAAAGCCCCCGGCAGAGCCGGGGGCGCTTGGTCGTCCCTCAAGGGGAGCAAGTCAAGGGTTGATCGAAGGGATCAACCGAACTTGCCAGAGGTGGAGGCGATCAAGAAGGCGGCGTAGGTCACGAAGTAGCCCACGGTGAAGTGAGCCAGACCAACCACACGGGCCTGAACGATCGAGAGAGCCACAGGCTTGTCGCGCCAGCCCACCAGGTTGGCGAGCGGGGTGCGCTGGTGAGCCCAGACGATGGTCTCGATCAGTTCCTGCCAGTAACCGCGCCAGGAGATCAGGAACATGAAGCCGGTGGCCCAGATCAGGTGACCGAACAGGAACATCCAAGCCCAGACGGCGAGGTTGTTGCTGCCGAACGGGTTGTAACCGTTGATCAGCTGAGAGGAGTTGAGCCACAGGTAGTCGCGGAACCAGCCCATCAGATAGGTGCTGGATTCGTTGAACTGAGCCACGTTGCCCTGCCAGATGGCGAGGTGCTTCCAGTGCCAGTAGAAGGTGAGCCAACCCACGGTGTTCAGGGCCCAGAAGACAGCCAGGTAGAAGGCGTCCCAGGCACTGATGTCGCAGGTACCGCCACGGCCGGGGCCGTCGCAGGGGAAGGAGTAGCCGAAGTCCTTCTTGTCAGGCATCAGCTTGGAGCCACGGGCATCCAGAGCACCCTTGACCAGGATCAGGGTGGTGGTGTGCAGACCCAGGGCGATGGCGTGGTGCACCAGGAAGTCACCAGGGCCGATCTGCAGGAACAGATCGTTGCCACCGTCGTTGATGGCGTCCATCCAACCACCCATGTAGGCGGCGCTGGCATTGCTAGCAGCGCTAGCGCCATTGGAGAGGAGCACGTCGAAGCCGTACATGGCCTTGCCAGAGGCGGCCTGCACGAACTGTGCAAAGACGGGCTCAACCAGGATTTGCTTCTCGGGGGTACCGAAGGCCACAACCACGTCGTTGTGGACGTAGAGGCCAAGGGTGTGGAAGCCGAGGAACAGGGAGACCCAGCTCAGGTGGCTAATGATCGCTTCTTTGTGCTCGAGCATCCGAGCAAGAACGTTGTTCTTGTTGGCCTCGGGGTCGTAATCACGGATGAAGAAGATCGCACCGTGAGCGAAGGCACCGCACATCAGGAAGATGGCGATGTACTGGTGGTGGGTGTAAAGGGCAGCCTGCGTCGTGTAGTCCTTGGCGATAAACGCATAGGACGGCATCGAATACATGTGCTGCGCCACCAGGCTGGTCACAACGCCCAGGGAAGCCAGGGCCAGACCAAGCTGGAAGTGGAGCGAGTTGTTGATGGTGTCGTAAAGACCCTTGTGGCCAGCGCCCAAGTCACCAGGGGTGCCGTTGGGGGGGTTGTGGGCTTCGAGGATCTCGCGGATCGAGTGACCGATACCGAAGTTGGTCCGGTACATGTGACCGGCGATCACGAACAGACAGCCAATCGCCAGGTGGTGATGGGCAATGTCGGTCAGCCAGAGGGCCTCACTTTGGGGGTGGAAACCACCCAGGAAGGTGAGGATCGCGGTGCCAGAGCCTTCTGAGGTACCGAACACCTGATAGGCAGTGTCGGGGTTCTGGGCGTAAACGCCCCAGTTACCTGTGAAGAAGGGAGCCAGGCCTGCCGGGTGAGGCAGCACGTTGAGGAAGTTGTCCCAACCCACGTGTTGACCCCGGGATTCGGGGATGGCGACGTGGACCAGGTGACCAGTCCAAGCGATCGAGCTGAAACCGAACAGAACCGCGAGGTGGTGGTTCAGGCGGGATTCAGCGTTCTTGAACCAGGCCAGGGAAGGCCGGAACTTGGGCTGAAGGTGCAGCCAACCAGCGAACAGGGCCCAAGCCGACAGGATCATCATGAAGATGGAGCCCTGGTACAGCTCGGCGTTGGTGCGCATGCCGATGGTGTACCACCAGTGGTACACGCCGGAGTACGCAATGTTCACCGGGGAGGAGGCGCCTGCCTGGGTGAAGGCAGTGATGGCGCCTTGGCCGAAGTGGGGATCCCAGATCGCGTGAGCGATGGGACGGACATGCAGCGGATCGGCGACCCACTGCTCGAAGTTGCCCTGCCAGGCGACGTGGAACAGGTTGCCCGAAACCCAGAGGCCGATGATCGCAAGGTGACCGAAATGGGTGGAGAAAAGCTTTTGGTAAAGCTTTTCCTCCGTCATTCCGTCATGGCTCTCGAAGTCGTGAGCCGTGGCGATCCCGTACCAAATACGACGGGTTGTCGGGTCCTGTGCCAGACCCTGGCTGAACGAAGGAAATTTCGTTGCCATTGGGAAAGGTCAGGAGAGGTCAGCCGACCGCAATGATGCGGGCCAGGAAGAACGACCAGGTGGTCGCGATGCCGCCCAGCAGATAGTGGGCAACACCGACGGCACGGCCCTGGGTGATGGAAAGCGCCCGCGGCTGAATGGCGGGAGCAACCTTCAGCTTGTTGTGAGCCCAGACGATGGACTCAATCAGCTCTTGCCAGTAGCCGCGGCCACTGAACAGGAACATCAAGCTGAACGCCCAGACGAAGTGGGCACCAAGGAACATCAGACCGTAGGCACTGGTGGCGGAGCCATAGCTGTTGATCACCTGTGCGGCCTGAGCCCACAGGAAATCACGCAGCCAGCCGTTGATCGTGATGGCGCTTTGGGCAAAGTTGCCGTTGGTGATGTGGGACACGGAACCGTCAGCGTTGACGGTGCCCCACACGTCGCTCTGCATCTTCCAGGAGAAGTGGAAGATGACGATCGACAGGGAGTTGTACATCCAGAACAGGCCCAGGAACACGTGGTCCCAAGCCGACACCTGGCAGGTACCGCCACGGCCGGGGCCGTCGCAGGGGAAGCGGAAGCCGAGGTTCGCCTTATCGGGAACCAGGCGGCTGCTGCGGGCATACAAAACACCCTTCAGCAGGATCAACACCGTCACGTGAATCGTGAAGGCGTGGATGTGGTGGACCATGAAGTCGGCCGTTCCCAGGGGGATCGGACCGGCAGCAACCTTGCCGCCCACAGCAACCACGGTGCCGTTGAAGACCTCGCTGACGCCGGCGAGGGCGTTAGGTGCGGTGCTACCAGCAGCAGAGGCGTGCAGACCCTGGATCCACTGCGCGAAGACGGGCTTCAGTGCAATGGCGGAGTCACTGAACATGTCCTGGGGACGGCCCAGGGCACGCATGGTGTCGTTGTGGATGTAGAGGCCGAAGCTGTGGAAGCCGAGCCAGATGCACACCCAGTTCAGGTGACTGATCAGGGCATCGCGAGCCTTGAGCACCCGATCGAGCACGTTGTCCACATGCTTGGCGGGGTCATAGTCGCGAATCATGGCGATGGCGGCGTGAGCGCCAGCACCAACGATCAGGAAGCCACCAATCCAGGTGTGGTGGGTGAAGATCGACAGCTGCGTGGGGTAGTCGATGCCGATGTAGGGATACGCAGGCATCGCGTACATGTGCTGAGCGACGATGATGCTCAGTGAGCCCAGCAGAGCCAGGTTCACGGCCAACTGAGCGTGCCAGCTGGTGGTCATGAACTCGTAAAGGCCATCGTGACCTTTGCTGGCGGGGAACAGCAGGGGGTCGCCCTTCTGGCCCTCGAGGATCTCCTTGATGCTGTGGCCAATGCCCCAGTTGGTCCGGTACATGTGACCGGCAACGATGAAGAGCACGGCGATCGCCAGATGGTGGTGAGCGATATCGCTCATCCACATGCTGCCGGTCACAGGATTCAGGCCACCTTTAAAGGTGAGGAAATCGCTGTAAGCAGCCCAGTTGCCGGTGAAGAAGGCATTGATGCCTGCACCGAAACCTGGGAACAGCTGAGCCAGCAGGTCCTGGTTGAAGAACTCGTGGGGCAGTGGGATATCCGCCACGGTGGCGATGGTCTTGCCATTGAGCGACAGGGGGCTGCCGGCATCGATGGCGTCCATCAGCGCGGTGGTGGGCAGAGACACATGGATCAAGTGACCCGCCCAGGACAAGGAACCCAGACCAAGCAGACCGGCCAGATGGTGGTTGAGCATCGACTCAACGTTCTGGAACCACTCGAGCTTGGGAGCTGCCTTGTGGTAGTGGAAGACGCCCGCATTGAGCATCAAACCGGCCATCACCAGAGCACCGATGGCCAGGGCCATGAGCTGGGTTTCAGTGGTGATGCCCCAGGCCCGCCACACGTGGAAGAGGCCTGAAGTGATCTGGATGCCGTGGAAACCGGCACCCACATCGCCGTTAAGGATTTCTTGGCCGAAGACAGGCCAAACCACCTGCGCACTGGGTTTCACGTGCGTGGGGTCGGCGAGCCAGCCGGAGAAGTTGGAGAAGCGAGCACCGTGGAAGAAGGCGCCGCTCAGCCAAACAAAAATGACAGCCAGGTGACCGAAGTGGGCCGAAAAAATCTTCCGGCTGACCTCTTCGAGATCGCTGGTGTGGCTATCGAAGTCGTGAGCGTTGGCGTGGAGGTTCCAAACCCAGGTTGTGGTTTTGGGACCTTTGGCAAGGCTGCGATCGAAATGGCCGGGCTTACCGAACAGTTCGAAGGTGGCCGGGTTGTTCACCCGGTCGACCTGGGCCTTCGCCGTTTTCCCACGCTCTGGTGGGCTGATGGTCATCGAGAGGTTCCTCGAGGGACGGGGTCGAGGTGGAGGTCCACCCTTCTGGCCAGGCAATTCGACGAATCAAAGAGCCGCCAGTGGAGCCACGGACGCAAGCCGGGAGCTCGCGCCATGGGCGCCGGGCCAAGAAAGCCTGTTACGACCGAGGCCGAAACCGCTCTTCCTGACTGGCGCTTTGGGCCCCAATACGGGGACCGCTGGCGGAAGTATAAAAGCGGAATCCAAGCCTCTCGGCCTGGCAGTTACAAAGGTTCAACCCGGAGCCGAGCCAGTCAGGGACTGAGTTCTCACGGGAGCAAAGAATCATCAATTTTTCTCAGATTACCCCGCTCTTGTTAAGCAAATCAGGCCATTTCAAGGGATCTATTTATCGAGAATGCATTAGTCCTTCCGGTCAAATAGTCCGCAAACCTGCAGAATGTGTTCAGTCATTTGCCCGAACGAGTGGGGAGAGGCAATCGCATGTGCCAGTCAGCACTGAAGGCCATCTCGGCCGTGGTGCTTGCGGTGTTGCTCATGGTCACCAGTGGCTGCACATCCGGCGCCAGCGCAAGAGGGAGCAGGAGCGAGGTCTCCCCAGTCACAAGCTCAAAGCCGAGTGGAGAGCTGCAGGAAGTTGCCCCACCAGGAGCAGTTCAACAACTAAGGGAAAGGTTGAACGACCGGGCACCACAGATCGACGTGTTGGCCCCCGCAAATGACAGCAGCCTTCCCGCCGGTCCCTGGACGCTGAAGCTCAACGTTCAGGACTGGCCCCTCTATGAAGACGAGAAAAACGGGCTAGGCCCCCACCTGGTCGTCCAACTGGATGATCAGCCGCCCCTGCGGATTAGCAGCAACACAGAGGCCCAGGCGATTGCCATGCCGGAGCTCAGCCCAGGCAGCCATCGCCTGACCGTGTTCGCCGCCCGGCCCTGGGGGGAGGTGGTCAAAGCACCCGGCGCCAGTCAGCAATTGCGCCTGCATCGGGTCGCCCGCAATCCATCTCAACTTCCCAGCTCTGGCTCGCCGCAACTGATTGCGGCCAGTCCTTCGGACCTGCAGCACAGCGAACCGGTTCTGATCGACTGGCTGCTGATCGACGCACCGCTGCAGCACCTCCGGGATGACGACGCCCGTTGGCGTCTGCGGGTCAGCGTCAACGGCGACAGCTTCCTGGTGGATCGGCAGACACCCCTCTGGCTCAAGGGCCTGAAACGGGGCAGCAATGCCGTTCAACTGGAACTGCTGGATGGACGGGGTGATCCCTTAAACCCGCCGTTTAACAGCGTGGTTCGTGAGGTAGTCATCGACACCAGCCCCAAGCCCAGTTGGCAGCAAGCCAGTCTCAGCGCTGAAGCCCTCGCGGCCCTCAGTGGCACGCCGACACCCGAACCCGAGGCCAGCGGCGCCGTGGTTGTTGAGAAAGCAGCAGTTCCTCAGCCCGCACCGCCGGAACCTGCCGAACCGCAGGCGACTGAAATCGAACCCCCAGCAGTAGCTCCGGAGACTCCTGCGGCACCAGTCAGCGAGGCCCAGCCCGAGGTCGCCAAGACGGAACCCAGCCCAGAGAAGCCCGAGGAACCTCAACCCGCCGCAGAGACACGGACTCCATCGCCGGCTTCAATGGGCGAGGCCGAACCCACGCCAGCAACCAGTCCCAAGCTGACTCCCGCGCCGTCACCGGTTCCAGCGCCAGAACCTGATCCAAGCGCTGCCCCCGCGCCTGCTGCGACAGCGAGCACGGAGCCACGAACGGCTCCCAGTAGTCGCCTGGGCGGTTCGGCCCGAGATTTGGTCAGTAGCGACGGCTCCCTGATCGAAGCCCAGCCCAAGGGCCCCTTTGGCGGCCTGAAGGCGAAGCTGGGTGGATGAACGACAGCCTGATTTGGGGTTTCAGCCTCAGCGCCAGCGGCCTGCCGCTGCTGCGACGCCTACTGCAATCAGGCGACATTGACCGTCTGGCCAGCCCGGCCAATGGCAGCCACTGGGAAAGCGGGGAACTGCAGACCCTGCTTCAGGCCAATTGGAGCGTGAGTCGTGCCTTTGTAGCCGTCGGGGCCTGCGGTGCCATTACCCGTCTGATCGCCCCTCAGCTCAGGGACAAAGCCAGCGATCCGGCGGTGGTCGTTCTCGATCCCAGCGGACGCTTTGCGATCCCCTTGCTTGGGGGACACGAAGCAGGCGGGGAGTCCTTAGCCCAGACCCTGGCGGCCCGCTGCCAGGGAGAAGCGGTGATCACCGGAGCCGCCCATGGCGAAGGCCGTGTCGCCCTGGACAGTTTCGGTCAAGCCTGGGGCTGGAAACGGAACGGCGGCCCCTGGAACGAGCTGATGAAGGCGATCGCCCGGGGGGAAGCACTGGCCAGCCAACACCTACAGGGGAATCCCCGCTGGCAAGAGCTCCCGGGCCTGGCCCCAGGGCAAGAGCAGGCCACACAGGAGCTCTCAGTTGGCATCACGGCAGAGCGAGGCTGCCGCTGGCACCCGCCCAGCGTTTGGCTGGGCATGGGCTGCGAGCGCAATACCAGCCTGAGCCTGCTGGAGCGCTGCTGCGACAGTTTGATCCAGCAAAACCAGATCGCACCGGAAGCAATCGCTGGCTTGGCCAGTGCCGATCGCAAGGCCGATGAACCAGCGCTGCTGGAGCTGGCGGAACGTCGCGGCTGGCCCCTGCGCTGCTTCAGCGCTGAACGCCTGGCTCCTGTGGCTGTGCCCAACCCATCCGCGGTAGTGGCCGCAGAACTGGGGACGGCCAGCGTGGCAGAAGCCTCGGCCCTGCTCGCCGCGGGCCCTGACGCGAGGCTGCTCGCGGAGAAACAGATCACCCGCGCCGAAGCCGAGGAGCAGGGGGCGGCGACCGCAGCATTAGCCCAGGCCGCAAGCCAGTGGGCACCCCATCGCGGCCAGCTGCACCTGATTGGCAGTGGGCCCGGACGCCTGGACCTCTTAACCCCCGACGCCAAAGCGGCCTTAAGTCAGAGCTGCGTCTGGGTGGGCTATGGGCTCTACCTGGATTTGCTCGAACCGCTGCGGCGGCCGGATCAACTACGCAGTGACGGGCAACTCACGCAGGAGCGGGAACGCTGCAAAGAAGCCCTGAGACTGGCCTGCGAGGGACAGACCGTCTCCTTGATCTCCTCGGGCGACAGCGGGATCTACGGAATGGCCGGTCTAGCCCTGGAGCTCTGGCTGGAGCTAGATCCAGCCGATCGACCCAGCTTTGAAGTCCACCCCGGCCTCTCGGCCCTACAGGTCGCCGCAGCCCGGGCAGGGGCACCGTTGATGCACGACTTCTGCACCATCAGCTTGAGCGACCGTCTAACGCCCTGGGCTGTGATCGAAAAGCGCCTGGAGGCAGCGGCCGCAGGCGACTTTGTTGTCGCTCTGTACAACCCACGCTCCAAAGGCAGGGATTGGCAACTGGAGCGCGCCCAGCAACTTCTACTCACCGGCAGATCCGAGACCACCCCTGTGGTCCTGGCGCGCCAACTGGGCCGCCCCGACGAGCAGGTGACCCTGCACGAACTGGGTAGCCTTCCCATCGAGCAGGTGGACATGCTCACCCTGGTGATGGTGGGCAACAGCAGCAGCCGCGCAGAATCTGGCCAGATGGTTACCCCGCGGGGGTATCCAGGCGCTGAGCTGCAGTGAGAATCGGGATGACAGGATTCGAACCTGCGGCCCCTTCGTCCCGAACGAAGTGCGCTACCAAGCTGCGCTACATCCCGATGGGCGGAGTGTAGGAGATGGTGGCCCAGTCGCTTCCTAGAGTCAGCAAGCCCTTTGGTGCCTTCGGCGCGCTCAAGATCCCTTGCTGAAACCCGACTGGCTGCGCGTTAAAGCTCCCCAGCGGGAACGCATCGGTGAGGTGGCCGATCTGCTGCTGGATCTCAAACTCAACACCGTTTGCCAGGAAGCCAGCTGCCCCAACATCGGCGAATGCTTTGCCGGCGGCACAGCGACCTTTTTGATCATGGGTCCGGGCTGTACCCGGGCCTGCCCTTACTGCGATATCGATTTCGATAAGAGCGTTCGCAGCCTTGATCCGACCGAGCCCGAGCGGCTGGGCGAAGCCACCGCTCGGCTTGGCCTCAAGCATGTGGTGATTACCTCGGTGAACCGGGACGACCTCAGTGATGGCGGAGCCAGCCAATTCGTGGCCTGCATCGAGGCCGTTCGCCAGCGCTCTCCCCAGACCACCATCGAGCTCTTAATCCCCGATTTCTGCGGGGACTGGAACGCCCTGGCCACGGTCATGGAGGCCGGACCCGATGTCCTGAACCACAACATCGAAACCGTCCCCCGGCTCTACAAAAAAGCCAGGCCCCAGGGCATTTACGAACGCTCCTTGGAGCTGCTGCTGCAGGTGCGGGAGCGCTGGCCTAAGGCCTACAGCAAATCCGGGTTAATGGTGGGCCTGGGTGAGAGTGATGAGGAGGTCATGGAGACCCTGCAGGATCTGCGCGAGCACCGGGTCGACATCGTCACCATCGGCCAGTACCTCTCCCCAGGACCAAAGCACCTGCCGGTGGATCGCTTTGTCACCCCCGAGCAATTCGAGCGCTTCCGGCTCCACGGCGAGCAAGAGCTGGGCTTCCTGCAGGTGGTCAGCACTCCCTTGACCCGCAGCAGCTATCACGCCGGTGAGGTGCAGCGACTGATGCAGCTGCACCCTCGCTAGGGCTGGCTTAGGCCTAGGGATCCAGCAAAAATTCGGCTTCCAATGCCTGGGCCTCGGGGCTCTGGCCCAGCGCATCCAGGCGTTGATTAACCAGGCTCACAGGGGCGTCTAAGCGAACACAGTGTTCGAGCAAGGCCAGTGTCATCTGGCGTGCGAACAGCTGCTGAAAGGGTTGGGCGAACTCAGGAGGCATGGCTCCGTTGCAGGTGCCAGAACGCTATGGAAGGTCTCAGCTTGCAGCGGTCGGGCCAGCCGAACCAAGGGGTGGGGTCAGCCGACCCCCTGGTGCAGCAACCGAACGCAATGGACGGTGAACCGGCGGCTTAGGCCGCCACCGCCTGCCGCTCAGCCAAGCCGACGTTGGCCTTCTCGCTGGGGGGGACGAGGACCTTGAAGCGCTCCTTCCAGCTGGACCAATCCGCAAGGATCGCGGCGGCCTTGGTGCTGCCGGTGGCTGAGACATGAGCCTCCAGCAGGGGCTTGAGCATGGCCTCCTGCTCCGGGGTACTGAGGGCACAGATCTCGACGATCTCGGGGTTCACCCGATCGCGCAGACCACCAGTCTCGTCCAAAACAAACGTGACTCCACCGGTCATGCCGGCGCCGACGTTGCGGCCAGTGCTGCCGAGCACCACGACCACACCACCGGTCATGTATTCACAGCAGTGGTCGCCGGCACCTTCCACCACGGTCTTGGCACCACTGTTCCGAACAGCGAAGCGTTCGCCGGCGCGGCCGAGGGCAAACAGCTCACCGCCGGTGGCGCCGTAGAGGCAGGTGTTCCCGAGGATCACCTGAGCACCGGGATCATTGCCGCCCGCAGGGGGAACCACGGTGAGGCGACCGCCGTTGATGCCCTTGCCGACGTAGTCGTTGGCTTCACCCACCAGGCGCACATTCATGCCCTGAACGGTGAAGGCACCGAAGCTCTGACCAGCAGCGCCCTCATAGGTGAGGTCGAGCTGGCCCTTGAAACCGGTGTTGCCATGGCGTGCCGCGATCTCACCGCCGAGGCGGGCGCAGACGCTGCGATCGGTGTTGATGATCGGCAGGGTCCGGGCCAGCTGGCCGTGGTTCTCGATGGCGGCCATCAGCTCGGCGTCAGCCAGCAGCTGATCTTCCAGGATCACGCCGTTGCCATGGGCTGCCTCGGCATGACGCAACCAGCCGCGATCAGCCGCCTGAGGGATGGGATCCAACAGGCAGGAGAGGTCGAGGGCCTTGGTTTTGGCCAACTGCACGGCGCGGGGCTTCAGCAGATCCGAGCGGCCGATCAGGTCCTCCAGACGGGCCACGCCCAGGACGCTCATCAGCTGACGCACCTCCTCAGCCACAAACAGGAAGAAATTGACCACCTGCTCCGGCAGACCGGTGAAGCGCTTGCGCAGGGCTTCCTTCTGGGTGGCCACCCCGACCGGGCAGTTATTGGTGTGGCAAACGCGGGCCATGATGCAGCCCTCGGCGATCATCGCGATCGAACCGAAGCCATATTCCTCAGCACCCAGCAGGGCCGCAATCACCACATCCCAGCCGGTCTTCAGGCCGCCGTCGGCCCGCAGCAACACGCGATCGCGTAGGCCGTTCTCGAGCAGGGCCCGGTGCACCTCGGTCAAGCCGAGTTCCCAGGGACCGCCAGCGTGCTTAATCGAGCTCAGGGGCGAGGCGCCGGTGCCACCGTCATGGCCAGAGATCTGGATGACGTCAGCATTGGCCTTGGCGACACCCGCCGCGATAGTGCCGATGCCGATCTCGGCCACCAGCTTCACGCTCACCTTGGCGGCGGGGTGCACCTGGTGCAGGTCATGAATGAGCTGCGCCAGATCTTCGATTGAATAGATGTCGTGGTGGGGCGGGGGTGAGATCAGAGCCACCCCAGGCTTGCTGTTTCGCAGCCAGGCGATGTAAGGGTCGACCTTCGGACCCGGGAGCTGTCCGCCTTCACCGGGCTTCGCGCCCTGAGCCACCTTGATCTCGAGCTGCTTGCCACTGCGCAGGTATTCGGGGGTGACCCCGAAGCGACCCGAGGCGATCTGCTTAATCGCCGAGCAGGCCGTGTCGCCATTGCGGAGCCCCTTGATCGAGGGCAGGGTGGCCGAGAGGCCCTCCGCATTCACGTCGCCGAGGACGTTAAAGCGTGCTGGGTCTTCACCGCCCTCACCGCTATTGCTCTTACCGCCGATGCGGTTCATGGCCACCGCCAACACCTCGTGGGCTTCGCGGGAGAGCGCACCCAGGCTCATGCCACCGGTGCAGAAGCGCTCACAGATGCTCTCGATGCTCTCGACCTGATCGAGGGGAAGCGGCGTGGCGGCGGGCTGCAGTTCCAGCAGATCCCGCAGGGCCGTGACCGGACGGTTCTCCACAAGGGTCTTGTAGGTGGAGAAGTGGTCGTAACCAGGGCCCTGCTTGATGGCTGCGTGGAGCGCCTTGGTCATCTCCGGGCTGTTGAGGTGGTACTCGCCGCCCGTGCGGTACTGCACAAAGCCCATGAACTCGAGCTTGGTGCGATTGAGTTCTGGGAAGGCCTTGGCGTGGAAGGTCAGGGTCTCGCTCGCCAATTCCGCCAGGCTCAAGCCAGCCACACGGCTGGTGGTGCCCTTGAAGGCCCGCTCAATCAGATCCGCACCGACACCGATCGCCTCGAAGATCTGAGCGCCGTGATAGCTGGCCAGCAGGGAAATGCCGATCTTGGAGAGGATCTTGCGCAGACCGTCTTCCAGGGCCTTGCGCACATTCGCCTGGACCTGATCTGGGGTGAGGGCCGGCAGTTTGCCCCGTTCGATCAGCTTCTGGGTCTTGGGATGAGCCAGCCAATGGCGGGTGGTCTCCCAGGTCAGCCAGGGGCAGACCGCGCTGGCGCCATAGCCAATCAGGCAAGCCAGATGGTGAGTGCTCCAGCACTGGGCGGTTTCAGCCACCAGGGAGGTCTGCAGCCGCAGACCTTGCTTCAGAAGGTGATGGTGAACCGCACCAACCGCCAGCAGGGGCGGGATATAGGAGGTCGTCGCCGTGATCCCACGGTCGGAGAGCACCAGGATCTGGTTGCCGCTGCGCACTGCGGCTTCCGCGTCGCTGCAGAGCTGGGCCAGCGCCACCTCTAGGCCAGCTGGTCCGCCGCTGATCGGCATCAGGGTCGAGAGGGTGCGGCTCGCAAGTCCCTGTTGGGTGGCTGCCGCCAGCTCGGCCTCGTTGAGGATCGGGCTGTTGAGATGCAGAACCTTTGCAGCTGAAGCATCGGGCTTGAGGGGGGAACCCCGCTTACCCAGGTGCATCTCCAGGCTCATCACCAGCTTCTCCCGCAGGGGATCAATCGGCGGGTTGGTGACCTGAGCGAAGCGCTGTTTGAAGTAGTCGTAGAGCAGGTGGGGCTTATCGGAGAGCACCGCCAAGGGGATGTCATCGCCCATGCAGTAGGTGGGCTCCTTGGCGGCACCGGCCATGTCCTCGATCACCAGATCGAAGTCCTCGGCGGTGAAGCCAAAGGCAGTTTGCTGCTGCAGCAGCTCGAGATCCCCCAGCTGTCGCTCCTGCATCCAGGGCAAAGCGCTCAAGGTGCGGCGATGCTCAGCCAGCCACTGGCCATAGGGGTGACGCGACGCCACCTCCTGCTTGACGTCCCAGTTGTGGAGCAGACGGCCGTTCTCGAGGTCGACAGCCAGCATCTGGCCGGGGCCAAGACGCCCCTTCTCGATGATCCGGCTTTCTTCGAGCTCCACAACACCGGTTTCAGAGCCCATCACCACAAAACCGTCACTGGTGATGCAGTAACGGGCGGGCCGCAGACCGTTGCGGTCCAGGGTGGCGCCGACGCTGCGGCCATCGGCAAAGACCAGCAGGGCTGGACCATCCCAGGGTTCCTGGGTGCAGGCCGAGTACTCATAGAAGGCTGTGACCTCTGGCTTATCCGCCAGGGCAGGCTGATCGCGGAAGGCCTCCGGCACAAGGGTGAGCAGGCTCTCGGTGATCGGGCGACCACTGCGTACCAGCAGCTCCAGGGTTGCATCGAGGTTGGCGGAGTCGCTGAAGGCGGCATTCACCACCGGCTTGAGATCAGCAGCGGCATCGCCCCAAACCGCATCAAGGTCCGCTTCGGCGGCCCGAGCCCAGTTCAGGTTCCCCAGCAGGGTGTTGATCTCCCCGTTGTGGCCGAGCAGACGCATCGGCTGGGCCAGGGGCCAGCGAGGCAGGGTGTTGGTGCTGAAGCGACGGTGATAGACCGCAAAGCTCACTGCAAAGCGCTCATCGCGGAGGTCGCCATAGAAGGCGGAGAGAACCTCCGAGCGAACCATGCCCTTGTAGACAACGGTCCGACCGCTCAGCGAGGCGAAGTAGAGGTCGCTAGGCACCGCACCCCAGACGCTGCGGGCGCGATCACCACAGCGGCGCCGCAGACGGAAGAGCAACGCTTCGAGGGCATCGCCGTCGCACTCCGCGGAGAGCAGCCACTGCTCAATCACCGGAGCGGTCCCGCGGGCCAAAGGACCCAAGACGCTGGGGTCGACGGGGACCGCGCGCCAGCCCAGGCTGCGCAACCCCAAGGACTGTGCTTCCTCGTCGCAAAACGCTTTGGCCTGATCGCGCTTGCCGGCCTCGGCAGGCAAGAACACCATGCCCAAACCCCGAGTAGCGCCGGATGTGCCGGCGGCTTCAGGCCAGACCGCCTCGAGATAGGACCAAGGAATGCCGCAGAGAACGCCTGCACCATCACCAGAGTCGCCGTCGCCGCCGCAGCCGCCGCGGTGCTCCATGCAGTCCAGGCCACGCAGGGCCTGCTTCAGCACCCAGTGGCTGGTCTCACCCTTGAGGTTCGCCAGGAAGCCAACGCCGCAAGCGTCCTTCTCGCCAGCCACCTCGAGCGGAGCGGGGCTGTCGCAATGGGGCCAAACAGGACGAGAAGACAGCGGCATAGCCCAGCGACAACAGGTCTATCGGTAGTAACGAAGCAGCCGGGTCGACGGCCTGTTCTGAAGGCCTTCAGTCCCGCCGAACCGAACGGAAGGCGACGAATCGCCCTAAACCGCGGTCCCGCTGCGAACTTCTGAATCTAAAAGCTGGACCACCTTCAGCGAAAGTCAGTCCTGGCGGAGCGCCGCAACCTCGCTAGCGTTTCTGGACCCAGTGGGCTGCTTCATGGCATTGATGCCCGTTCTGGCAGCCCTGCATCCGGGGATTCCGCTGCTCCCGCCGCCGCCTCTGCCCGCCGAGGAGAGGCCGATTCGGCAAGCGGAAGGGTCCCTGGTTCGATCCAATGGCCTGACCCAACCAGCCCGCTGGCGCATCGAGCGTGGCGAACTGTGGCTCACCCTCGAATTTCTCGAGAACCAACTCGGAGTCCATCGCTCCAGCGGCGAGAGAGGCGGCCTGCAGCTGGAGTGGTTTGGTACCGAGATCAGCCTCTCCTCGAGACGGCAGAAGTCCCTCGGGGATGAAGTCGCCGTTCCCGTCAGTGATCTGATGCGCCGGGTTGGCGTCCGCTTTGCGCCGTTTGGGAAAAAAGAACTGAGCTTGGAGCTGCCCGCCCGTCCGCTTCAGGCGGTGCGCGCCCGGGACAACGGGATCAGCGGCAAGCGGGTGGTGCTGGACCTCAGCGCCCCGGCCCTGGTACGCAGCGACGATGGCCAACTGGCCATAAGTGCCGACAGCAACCGAGAGCAGCTGCAGCAACTCGCACGGCTGGGGCTGAACCCCCGCCAAGAGCGGGGCTGGCTGCTGCTGAAAGCAGATGGAGAGCGTCTGACCCTGGGGCGCCCTTGGCGCCTGGTCCTCGACCTACCCGGTGACACCGCCCTCAGCACCCTCAATCGGCCCAGCGCCAATGCAAAGAACACCGCCCTGGCAACGCTGCAACGCCAAGGCCTGGTGCTCAATCGAACGGTCGGCCGCATCGGCAACCGCCAAGTTCTGATCAACAGCGTCCAGCTCGACCCCCGCCGGGTGCCTGTCGATATCCGCCCCCTGAACCGCCCTAACGGAATGAAGGGACTGAGCAGCCTGAGTCAGCTGGCCCGCAATGAATCAGCCCTGATTGCGATCAATGGAGGGTTCTTCAATCGGGTCAACCGGCTTCCCTTGGGGGCACTGAAAGACAACGGGCAATGGCTCTCAGGACCAATCCTGAACCGGGGGGCCGTGGGCTGGGGTGATGGTGAACTCCCTGAGTTCGATCGCCTGCGGCTCCAGGAGAGCGTGCTGGATCAACGCCAACAACGTCTGTCACTGGTCAGCCTCAACAGCGGCTATGTCCGAAAGGGAGTAGCTCGCTACACCGAGGACTGGGGGCCTCGCTATCAACCCTTAACGGGTCAGGAGCTGGGCTTCGTGCTCCGCGATGGCGTGGTGCAACAGCGCATCGAAGCCATTCCCCAACCCGGGGTCCCGCTGCGCACCGGTGACGTGCTCTTGGTGGCCCGGGGCGGAGTCAAGGTCGACTGGCAGCCGGGGGAGCGACTGGTCCTCAGCAGCCGCTCGACGTCCATCGTTGGAGACAAACCCTTTGTTGTCGGCGGCGGACCGCTGCTGTTGCGTTCAGGGCTCGTGGCACTCAATGGCCAGGCGGAAGGGTTCAGCCCAGGCTTCATCCGCCAGGGGGCGCCGCGAACCGTCATTGCCAGCGATGGACGCCAGCTCTGGCTGATCACCCTGCAAGGGGTGAACAATGCCGGTCCGACCTTGATGGAGACGGCCTTGCTGCTGAAGCAACAAGGTCTCAAGGAGGCCCTGAACCTCGACGGTGGCAGCTCCACCGGCTTGGTCCTTGCGGACGTTCAAACCGTGAAGGGGCGCGGGATTGCCGGATCGGTGCACAACGGCATTGGACTGATCCCCCGCATACCGCTACCGATGCCGAACCGCCCACCCGCAAGGCTGGCCTCCAGCCCGCCCTGACACACTGATTCGACCCAGCCATTCTTTTGCCATGCCCAAGGGCCAAGGCATGCAAGTCACCGCAGCGGCTGCCGCAGAGCTCGGCCGCCAAGCGGCCGTCGCCGGCACCCCGGGGATGATGCACCTTGACCTGGTGGATGGCAGCTGCGAGCGCTGGGTGATTCGCATCCGTCCCGGCCGTCTGGCAGGCGTTCCCGTGGCACGCGCCGATGGGATCACGCTGTTCGCCCCCGGCGACCAGGAGGAGCGACTCAACACCCTCGAGCTCGACTATCGCGGTGATCTCAGCGGGGGCGGATTTCTGATCCGCACCGGCCGTGACCACCGCGTTTGCGCTTGTGGTGCGGCCTTTGGCCCCGCTGACGAACCCTCTCCGGGTACCAGCACCTCGACAAAGTAATGTGGCGGATTGTCGAAACGGTCGGCTCCCCGACCTCGCTTCCGGCCCCTCGAAAACTCCCGGCCCTCGATGCCCACGATTCAGCAGCTGATCCGCAGTGAGCGGACGCGCCTTACCCGCAAGACCAAGTCGCCCGCACTGCGCTCCTGCCCTGAGCGCCGTGGTGTCTGCACCCGCGTTTACACCTCAACCCCCAAGAAGCCCAACTCGGCTCTGCGGAAGGTGGCTCGTGTGCGCCTGACCTCCGGCTTCGAGGTGACCGCCTATATCCCCGGTATCGGCCACAACCTTCAGGAACACTCCGTGGTGATGATCCGCGGCGGTCGTGTGAAGGATCTGCCCGGCGTCCGCTACCACATCATTCGCGGCACCCTGGACACCGCTGGTGTGAAGGACCGTCGTCAGTCCCGCTCCAAGTACGGCGCCAAAACCCCCAAGGATTGATCTCCTTCGACGTTCGTTTCTGACTTCCTCCCCTTAGCTCTATGTCACGCCGCAACGCCGCTGAGAAGCGCCCGGTTCTCCCCGATCCTCAGTTCAACAGCCGTTTGGCAACCATGATGGTTGCTCGGCTGATGAAGCACGGCAAGAAGTCCACCGCCCAGCGGATTCTTTCCGACGCCTTCACGCTGATCAACGAGCGCACCGGCAGTGACGCCCTCGAGCTGTTCGAGACCGCAGTGAAGAACGCCACTCCCCTCGTGGAAGTCCGCGCTCGTCGCGTCGGTGGTGCCACTTACCAGGTGCCCATGGAAGTACGCCAGGAGCGCGGCACCGCCATGGCCCTGCGCTGGCTGGTCAACTTCTCCCGCGCCCGCAACGGCCGCAGCATGGCCCAGAAACTGGCTGGCGAACTGATGGATGCCGCCAACGAAGCTGGCAGCGCCGTCCGTAAGCGGGAAGAGACCCACAAGATGGCAGAAGCCAACAAGGCCTTCGCCCACTACCGCTACTAAGCCTCACCGGCAGGGCCGCGAGCGGTCCTGCTGCTTCTCGGGTCGGGTGAGACCGACTTGTAGAGTGACGCCCGCTTTTTTGTCGATCCCACCCTCCGGAGACCTGCCCCGTGGCTCGCGCTATTCCCCTGGAACGCGTCAGGAATATTGGTATTGCGGCACACATTGATGCCGGTAAAACCACCACCACCGAACGAATCCTGTTCTATTCAGGTGTGGTGCACAAGATCGGTGAGGTGCATGACGGCGCCGCCGTGACCGATTGGATGGCCCAGGAGCGCGAGCGGGGCATCACCATCACCGCTGCTGCGATTTCCACCAGCTGGAACGACCACCGGATCAACATCATTGATACCCCTGGTCACGTGGACTTCACCATTGAGGTGGAGCGCTCCATGCGTGTGCTGGACGGTGTGATCGCCGTCTTCTGTGCTGTGGGTGGTGTTCAACCCCAGTCTGAAACCGTCTGGCGTCAAGCGGATCGCTACAGCGTTCCCCGCATGGTGTTCGTCAACAAGATGGACCGCACGGGCGCTGACTTCCTTAAGGTGCACGGTCAGATCAAGGACCGCCTGAAGGCCAACGCTGTCCCCATTCAGCTTCCCATTGGCGCTGAGGGTGAACTGAGCGGCATCATCGACCTCGTCAAGAACCGCGCCTTCATTTACAAGGACGACCTCGGCAAGGACATCGAGGAAGCCGATGTGCCCGCCGACATGAAAGATCTCGTCGAGGAGTGGCGCGCCACCCTGATGGAGACCGTTGCCGAAACCGACGAAGCCCTGATCGAAAAGTTCCTCGAAGAGGGTGAACTGAGCGAGGCTGAACTCGCCAAGGGCATCCGCGAGGGCGTTCTGAAGCACGGCCTGGTGCCGATGCTGTGCGGCTCCGCCTTCAAGAACAAGGGTGTTCAGCTTTTGCTCGACGCCGTTGTCGACTACCTGCCTGCCCCCGTAGATGTGCCCCCGATCCAGGGTGTGCTCCCCAACGGTGACGAGGCCGTTCGTCCCTCCGATGACAGCGCTCCCTTCAGCGCCCTGGCGTTCAAGGTGATGGCCGACCCCTTCGGCAAGCTGACCTTCATCCGGATGTATTCCGGAGTGCTGCAAAAGGGCAGCTACATCCTCAACTCCACCAAGGACAAGAAAGAGCGCATTTCTCGTCTGATCGTGCTCAAGGCCGACGACCGTGAGGAAGTGGACGAGCTGCGCGCCGGTGACCTCGGCGCTGTTCTGGGTCTGAAGAACACCACCACCGGCGACACCCTGTGCGTCGATTCCGATCCGATCATTCTGGAATCGCTCTACATCCCCGAGCCTGTGATCTCGGTGGCTGTGGAGCCCAAGACCAAGGGCGACATGGAGAAGCTCTCCAAAGCCCTCCAGTCCCTGTCCGAAGAAGACCCCACCTTCCGGGTCTCCACCGATCCGGAGACCAACCAAACCGTGATCGCCGGCATGGGCGAACTCCACCTGGAAATCCTGGTGGACCGCATGCTTCGTGAGTTCAAGGTCGAGGCCAACATCGGCGCCCCTCAGGTGTCCTATCGCGAAACCATTCGCGGCAGCGCCAAGGGCGAGGGCAAATTTGCCCGTCAGACCGGTGGTAAGGGCCAGTACGGCCACGTGGTGATCGAAATGGAGCCCGGCGAGCCGGGCACCGGGTTCGAATTCGTCAACAAGATCGTTGGCGGTGTCGTGCCCAAGGAGTACATCGGTCCGGCTGAGGCCGGGATGAAGGAAACCTGCCAGTCCGGTGTGATTGCCGGTTTCCCCCTGATCGATGTCCGCGTCACCATGGTCGACGGGTCGTACCATGACGTCGACTCGTCGGAGATGGCGTTCAAAATCGCCGGCTCCATGGCCTTCAAAGACGGCGTCAAGAAGTGCAACCCTGTACTCCTTGAGCCCATGATGAAGGTCGAGGTAGAGGTTCCCGAGGACTTCCTTGGAAGCGTCATCGGTGACCTCTCATCGCGCCGCGGTCAGGTTGAAGGTCAGTCCATCGACGATGGGCAGTCCAAGGTCCAGTCCAAGGTGCCCCTGGCCGAGATGTTCGGCTACGCCACCCAGCTCCGATCCATGACCCAGGGTCGGGGTATCTTCTCGATGGAATTCAGCCATTACGAGGAAGTTCCTCGCAACGTGGCAGAAGCCATCATCTCCAAGAATCAGGGCAATTCCTGATCTTTTTCCTACCCATTTACCCCCCGATTCTTTTTCATCATGGCTCGCGAGAAGTTCGAAAGGAATAAGCCCCACGTCAACATCGGCACCATTGGCCACGTTGACCACGGCAAGACCACCCTCACCGCCGCCATCACCAACGTGCTGGCCAAGAAGGGTCAGGCGAAAGTGCAGAACTACGCCGACATCGACGGTGCTCCTGAAGAGCGTGAGCGCGGTATCACCATTAATACCGCTCACGTCGAGTACGAGACCGCTGGTCGTCACTACGCCCACGTGGACTGCCCCGGCCACGCGGACTACGTGAAGAACATGATCACCGGTGCTGCCCAGATGGACGGCGCCATTCTGGTGGTGGCCGCCACCGACGGCCCCATGGCCCAAACCAAGGAGCACATCCTCCTGGCCAAGCAGGTGGGTGTTCCCGCTCTGGTTGTTGCACTGAACAAGTGCGACATGGTCGACGACGAGGAGATCCTCGAGCTCGTCGAGATGGAAGTGCGTGAACTGCTGAGCAGCTACGACTTCCCCGGCGACGACATCCCCGTGGTGAAGGTCTCCGGCCTCAAGGCCATCGAAGGCGACGCTGATTGGGAAGCCAAGATCGATGAGCTGATGGATGCGGTTGATTCCGCCATCCCCGAGCCCGAGCGTGAAGTCGACAAGCCCTTCCTGATGGCTGTCGAAGACGTCTTCTCCATCACCGGCCGCGGCACCGTGGCCACCGGCCGCATCGAGCGCGGTGTGGTCAAGGTGGGCGAGGAAATTGAGATTGTGGGTATCAAGGACACCCGCAAGACCACCGTCACCGGTGTGGAAATGTTCCGCAAGCTGCTCGATGAGGGCATGGCCGGCGACAACGTGGGTCTGCTGCTCCGCGGCATCCAGAAGGAAGACATCGAGCGCGGCATGGTGCTCGTGAAGCCCGGCTCCATCACCCCTCACACCAAGTTCGAGGGTGAGGTCTACGTGCTGAAGAAGGAAGAAGGCGGCCGCCACACCCCCTTCTTTGCTGGCTACCGCCCGCAGTTCTACATCCGTACGACCGACGTGACCGGTCAGATCACCGCTTTCACCGCCGACGACGGCTCCAACGTGGAAATGGTGATGCCCGGTGACCGCATCAAGATGACCGGCGAGCTGATCTGCCCCGTCGCCATCGAGCAAGGCATGCGCTTCGCTATCCGCGAAGGCGGCCGCACCATCGGTGCTGGCGTGGTCTCCAAGATCATCGCCTGATCCTGCTGGTCCGGCCTCGGCCGTGATCTAGGGTTGAGGGGTGGAGCTGGTCTCCACCCCTCTCTCGTGCACCTCGACAATCCAGCTGCTTTGGGTTTGTTCCGGTTCCCCGGCACCCAGCGCTTCCCTTCCTGCGCCTTCATCCTTCAAGGATCAAGCCAGAACCGTTGAACGCTTAACGACGTCAGACACTCCATGTCCACCGCTATTGCCCAGCAGAAGATCCGCATCCGCCTGAAGGCGTTTGATCGCCGCATGCTGGATCTGTCCTGCGAAAAAATCATCGAAACGGCTGATCACACCGCTGCTACTGCGATCGGTCCGATTCCCCTGCCTACCAAGCGCAAGATTTACTGCGTACTGCGCTCGCCCCACGTGGACAAGGACTCCCGTGAGCACTTCGAGACCCGCACCCACCGCCGGATCATCGATATCTACAGCCCTTCGGCCAAGACCATCGACGCGCTGATGAAGCTCGACCTACCCAGCGGCGTTGACATCGAAGTCAAGCTCTGATTCCTAGGCTCCGCAGCTGGATCCCCAAAACCCGCCCCAGGGCGGGTTTTTTTGTGTGTTCGAACCACACGACGGCGAATCATCACTGCCTAGCATTCGCCCTCTTCAGGCTCAGGTGCAACGACGTGACGCAACTGGCCGTGAGAGAACTGCCGCTGTTCCCGCTGCCGGATGTGGTGCTCTTCCCCCAGGAAGTGCTGCCGTTGCACATCTTTGAGCCGAGGTACCGGATGATGCTGCGCACGGTCCTGGAGAGCGACCGGCGTTTCGGGGTGGTCCGCTGGGACCCCCAGGAAGGAACGATGGCGAGCGTGGGCTGTTGCGCTGAGATCCTCCAGTGCCAGACCCAGGACGATGACCGTAGTTACATCGTCACGATGGGCCAACAGCGCTTCAGGTTGTTGGAGGTGGTCCGTGAGGCCCCCTTCAAGGTCGGCCTGGTGAGCTGGATCGAAGACGATCAGCCTGACGACCACGCCCAACTGCAGGATCTCTCGGGCGAAGTCAGCAGTGCTCTTAAGGACGTAGTGGAGCTGACCGGCAAATTGATGGGTAAACCCACCAGCCTCCCCAACGATCTGCCTGATTTACCCAGGGAGCTCTCGTATTGGATTGGCTCGCACCTGGGGGGCCCCGTGGCCGATCAACAGCAAGCCCTACTGGAGATCACCAACACCGAAGAACGGCTGCGCCAGGAGTTCGAGCTGCTGGATGAGACCCGCCGCCAGCTCGCCGCACGAACGGTCTTGGAGTCAACCCTGAGGGATCTGAAGGCCGGCGAGAGCGAGGAGAACTGAGATGCAAACCAGTGCCGTGTTGGCGCTGCTCAGCCCCTGGGCGAGCGGCGTCATGCTCATGATCGCCGTTGCGGCTGTACTGCTGTTGGTGGGTCTGGCGATTTGGTCAGCGCGAGATCGTGCTTTTGAGAGCACCGCCAGCGTGGCTGAGGCCTACGACCGCTGGACCGACGACCAACTGCTCGAGCGGCTTTGGGGCGATCACGTGCATCTGGGCCACTACGGCTCCCCCCCGCAATCCAGAGACTTCCGAGCCGCCAAGGCTGACTTCGTCCACGAACTGGTGCGCTGGAGCGGCTTGGATCAACTTCCCCCCGGCAGCACCGTCTTGGATGTGGGCTGCGGCATCGGTGGCAGTGCCCGGATCCTGGCCCGCGACTACGGCCTGAATGTGCTCGGCATCAGCATCAGCCCAGGACAAATCGAACGGGCCCAGCAACTCACCCCTGAAGGCCTGAGCTGCCGCTTCGCCGTGATGAATGCCCTGGATCTGCAGCTGGAGAACGGCAGTTTTGATGCGGTCTGGAGCGTGGAAGCTGGCCCCCACATGCCGGACAAACAGCGCTACGCCGATGAACTGCTGCGGGTTCTCAAACCCGGCGGTCTGCTGGCTGTGGCCGACTGGAACCGCCGCGATCCTGAGGTCAAGCCCCTGAACCGCAAGGAGCGCTGGGTGATGCACCAGCTCCTGGTGCAGTGGGCCCACCCGGAGTTCGCCAGCATCCCAGGTTTTCGCCGCAACCTTGAGCAGAGCCGCTGGAGCAGCGGTGCCCTCGTGGAAACCGCCGATTGGAGCCGCGAGACCCTGCCCTCTTGGATCGAGTCGATCCTTGAAGGAGTCCGCAGACCCAGGGCCGTCCTGGGTCTTGGCCCCAAAGCCGTCTTGATGGGGCTGCGGGAATCCCCCACCCTGCTGCTGATGCACTGGGGCTTCGCCACTGGAATGATGCAGTTCGGCGTCTTTCGAACCCGCAAACCCTCGGCCTAGAGCTGGGTCATCGGGTAGGCACCAAACACCGCCAGGTGCTCACAGAGGGGCCTGAGCTCCTCCATGGCCTGATGCAGGGGCTCCGGTCCATCCGGGAGCTCCAGGTCCACAAAAAAGATGTATTCGCCCATCTCCCGCTTGGAGGGGCGGGACTCGATCCGGCTCATGTTCAAGCCACGGTGCGCGAAACATGCCAGGGCTTTGAGTAGGGCACCGGGCTGGTTGGCCTGTAGGGAGAAGGCCAAGCTGGCCAGCTCCCCATGCCAATTGCGTTCCCCCTGACGGAGCAGCAAAAAGCGGGTGCAGTTGCCGGGCACATCATTGATGGGGTAGGCCAGCTCCTTGAGGCCATGATCCTTGGCGGCCTGCTGGGAAGCGATGGCCGCCCGGAAATGACTGCCGGCGACCATTCGTGCAGCCTCGGCGGTGGAGCTGGTGGGCAGCTGCAGGGCATTGGGCAGGTTGTTGCTCAGCCAGAGGCTGCACTGCGCCAAGGCCTGGGGGTGGGAGAGCACTTCACTGACCCCATCGACACTGCCGCTCCCGACGAGGGCGTGACGAATGGGAAGGACCACCGCCCGTGAAATCTCCAGCTCGGGGTGCTCCCACAGGGCGTCCAGGGAAGCGGTGACCCCACCTTCCACCGAGTTCTCGACGGGGACCACGGCGGCATCAACCCGGCCTGCCGCCAGGGCCTGGATCACCGCGCGAATCCCCGTCTGGGGGAGCAGTTCAGGTGTCTCCCACTGCTCCAGCTGCGCGAAGGCCTGGGCCGCCTGCTCCCCATAGGTGCCCACCGGACCAAGAAAAGCAATGCGCATGGGGCTGATCGGGCCGTGCTCGATAGGATCATGGCCCCTCGGCCGACCTTTGATGCCTCTGGCCTTCAGTGCCAGCCAAGCCTTGCAGTTGCCGGTGCAGCAGAACGCACAGCGTTTGGCTGCCTACCTGGACGACGAGGAGCAGGTCATTGAAGCCCTGCTCGAGGCCGAGCAGCTCAGCAAGATCGCACCTGGGCGCTATCGCTACACGGTGACCAAGCTGCAGGTCTTTCAACTGCAGATTCAACCTGTGGTGGACCTGGTAGCCCGCCGCAGCCCCAACCGCATCGAGCTCGAAGCCATCGACTGTCAGCTCGAAGGGCTGGGAGTCGTCGACGATTTCCAGCTCAGCCTGGGCTCATGGCTTGAAGCGCGAGACGGCGCCTTGGTTGGGGAGGCCAGCCTGGCGGTGAGTGTCAGCCAACCCAGCCTGCTGAAACTGATCCCAGCAAAAGTGCTGGAAGCCACGGGACGCTCACTGCTGGCAGGCATCTTGCTGGGCATCAAAACCCGGGTGGGACAGCAACTGATCAGCGATTTTCAGCGCTGGTGCAAGCAGCACGCCATCAACCCTGCAGGCGTCGAGGCCTAAGCCGCCAGCACCTTGCGCAGAAAACTGTGGCGATGGAGGACTGTTGGGCCGAGGGAGAGCACAGCGGCCCGATGTTGTGCTGTGCCATATCCGGCATGGCGCTCAAAGCCGTAACCCGGATAGCGCTCTGACAATCGCACCAACAGGGCATCCCGGGCCTGCTTAGCCAGCACACTGGCCGCCGCAATCTCAAGGTGCGCGCTGTCGCCTCGCACGACTGTCTCCTGGGAGCCAGCCCAGAGGCGCAGGGAAAGGTTCCCATCCACCAAGACATGCTCTGGAGCCGGAGAACCCAGGCGCTGCAAGGCCCGCAGCATGGCCCGTTCAGTGGCGCTGCGGATCCCCACTCCATCAATTTCCTGAGCGGAGGCCTGCCCTAGAGCCCACGCCTCCGCCAGCTCCACGATCAAAGGGACCAACAGGGCCCGCCGCTTGGCCGAGAGCGCTTTGCTGTCGGTCAAACCCGCCGCGGCCAGGGTCTCTCGAGCGGGATCGCTCAAGACCACAGCCCCAGCAAAGACAGGGCCGAACCAACAGCCCCGTCCGACTTCATCGACGCCAGCGATCCGCATCGCCGCCGCAGGCCTCAGTCGCTGGCCGATGAACGGCGACGGCGACGACGGGGCTCTCCGTTGTCGTCGGTCTCGTCTGCCGGAGGGCTCGAGACCACAGCGGCTTCAGCCACAGGAGCTTCGGTGACAGCCACGGCACCGCTGGAGGTGCTGGCACTACTGCGGCTCCGGGTGCGAGTCCGGCCCGTGCGGGCTGGAGCCGGCTCGTCTTGGGCCGGCGAAGCCGATGTATTGGTGATCGCCACCGTGGTCAGCGGGGCCTCCGTGATCGCCACTTCCGTGATCGAAACGGTGGGGAGCGGCGTGATCGCCACACCGGTGGGTTCGACCTGAGCAACGGCCACCGGAGCGGGCACCGCGCCGTTGGTGTTGGCGTTCTGTCCACCGCGACCTCGGCGACGGCGGCGGGGACCAGCAGCGGCCAACTGCTGACGGGCCTCATCCAGGACCGCATCAGCGTCTTGCCCCGGACGGACCACTCGAACCATCAAGTTGTCGGGATTCGGAGCAGGATCCAGGAGCAGGGCTGGGTTGAGACCCAACCAGCCATAGACCAATTCCTGTTCAGGTTCCATCGGGACAGCGACCAGTTCGGGCTCAGGCCGGCGGTTGTGGCCTTCCGAGCTGCTGGTCGTGGCGACAGGATCAGCCTGGCCAGCGGCCACCAAACCACTGTCTTCGTAACCCGTGGTGACGTCCCCATCGGAGCTGCGTCCACCGCGACCCCGACCGCGGCGGCGGCCGCCGCTGCCGCCCTCCAGGGCCACAGGGGTCGAGGCTTCAGCACGGGCCGAGGCAGCCGAGCGAACCAAGCCCGACACGCTGGCCAGGGGTTGAAGGGTGTCTTGCCCGGGCAGGACCACCACACGACCCAGACCACCGCAGCTGGGACAGGCCCGACCGAAGAGTTCGTAAATGTTCTGGCCCTGGCGCTTGCGGGTGAGCTCCACCAAGCCCAGTTCACTGATCTGAGCGATCTGGGGACGGGCTGAATCCGAGCGGACTTCAGAGGTGAAGTGCTCCAGCAGTTGCAGCTGATCGCGGCGCGACTCCATATCGATGAAGTCGATGATCACGACACCACCAATGTTGCGCAGTTTCAGCTGACGGGCGATCTCGGTCGCCGCCTCGTAGTTGGTCCAGAGGACGGTCTCGCGCGCATTGGCCGAACGGGTGAAGGAGCCCGAGTTGACGTCAATCACCGTCAGGGCCTCGGTGGGCTCGATGATCACGTAGCCGCCCGAAGGCAGATCCACCCGAGGCTTCAGGGCATCGCGGATGGCCGCATTGACCTTGTAGTGCTCAAGGATCTCGGTGGGCTCGCTGTGGTGCTCCACCAGCACCTGATGGGGATCGCTGCCCAAGAAGGTGTTGACCCGGGAGACCGCGTTCTGGGCATCCACGACGATCCGAGCCACCTCAGGGGTGTAGTGGTCCCGCAGGATGCGGTGGATGAAGTCGTCGTCGCGGTTCAGCAGAACCGGAGGCGTTGCGGATTCGGCCGCCGTCTGAATGGCTTCCCACTGGCGCAGCAGCGCCTCGAGATCGTCGATCAGCAGCTCTTCGCTGATGCCTTCGGCTTCAGTACGGATCAGCAGACCCGCACCGGGGGGCTTGATCAGCACACCCAGGGCGCGGAGACGATTGCGCTCGCTTTCAGCCGTGATCCGGCGGGAGATATTGACGCCCTGGCCATGGGGCTGCAGCACCAAAAAACGACCAGGAAGGGTGAGGTTGCCGGTCAGGCGAGGGCCCTTGGTGCCGGTGGGCTCCTTCATCACCTGGACGAGAACCTTCTGCCGGGGCTCGAGCAGCTCTGTGATGCCAACGGTGCCTTTCTTCAGGCGAAGGGGACCGAGATCGGAAACATGAATAAAACCGTTCTTCTCGCCCTCTCCGATATTGACGAAGGCGGCATCAATGCCGGGCAGAACGTTCTCGATCGTCCCGAGATAGACGTCGCCGATTTGGTAAAGGCCCTGTGCGACGACAAGCTCGTCGACACGCTCATCGGTGAGAACGGCGGCAATGCGCAGTTGCTCGGCGATGACGATCTGCTGGGGCATGGAAGGTCAGGAAAGGACCTGCACAAGGCAGGCGGGGTTAAGAAATGACTGGACGAACGCAGTGCGTTGGTCTGAGACAGAGATCTGATCGCGGCATCGCCGATGCCGGGAGACTCCTGCCAGTGGGATGTGAGAAAAGCTCAGAACGCGACGCCGAGGCTGAGGCTGCGGCGAAAGGTGAGGGCGTTGAACCAGCGAGGTTGAACGCGAAAAAGTTGCGGGTGCCAATTGGTGCCCGTCTGAACAGCGCCGCCGAGAGCGACTTTCAGGAAGGGAAACTCGTGAAAGCTGCTGAGGAGGTTCCGATCGCTTTCAGCCAACGTCGGCTGGCTGGGCGAGGGAGAGATCGACTAACCGGCTTCGGTCAAAGATCTGCCGTCCTGTTTGCAAACTAGCACGCTTGATTTCAACAGCCAGAAGGGGTTTGCAGCAGTAACGAGCGCCGCCGCAGGCCCACCATCGCCAGCGGCCGACCCAAGCTGCGCGAGAACCAATGCTGAAGCTGTTCCGGCTTCAAACTGCGGCCGGCTGGATCGACCACGGCGCTGTAGTGCAGCACCTGACGGTCCGGATCATCCGCCGAGCGGGGGAGCAGCTCAAGCTCCCCGAGGTAGGGACGCAGGTCCCGTTGCCGGGGCCGACCTTTCTTGTCGGTGTCCTCCCAAATCCAGCTCTCCTCTGCCAACAGCTCCGACACCGCCTCTTGCCAAGCCTCGAGAGACGCAATGGCATGCCCCTGCTCCACACGCATCTCGACCGCCCAGGTCGCGCCAGAGAGCTCCTGCGACAGGCTTGAACCAAAGACCTCAACGGGCTTGACCTCAAGCAGCGCGAATCCAGGGGGCAATTGGCGCTGAAGCTGCTGGCGAGCCGACTCGGGCTCCAATGGAACAGTGAACTCCACATCCATCCATTCCCCATCCGCCTCAGCACCCAGGGGTAGAGCCAAGGCGAACTGAACCCGGGGCAGGGGATGGAAGCCTCCGGTAAAGCTCACCGGCAAGGCCGATCGGCGCAGGGCGCGCTCCATCAGGCGCACGAGATCGAGGTGACTGAGCAAGGCCAAGGAACCGGTCTTGGCAAAGCGGAAGCGCAGGCGTTGCACGCGCTCACTAGCCGGGGGGCGCTGGGGGCTCGGTTCGGGAATCTCAGGAGGAGCGACCACCACGTTGTGGCCCAAATCGGGACCACAGACCCCACAGCTGCTGCAACCGTCAAAGGAACAGTCCGGGACTACTGCCGCGGCCAGGGCATTGCGCAGGTCCTCCGCGAGCCAGCTTTTCTCCACCCCTGAATCGATGTGATCCCAAGGCAGGGGCTGGGCGCAGAAAGCCGCCAGATCACCAGGGTCCATCCCCTCGGCAGAGCTCCATTCCCCCATCTCGTGCTCGCGGTAGCGCCCGCCCAAATCGGCCGCCTCGATCGCATCGGTCCAGGCCTGATAGGTGCGATCCGCTGCTTCGAACCAGGCATCCAAACCCGCCCCGGCGCGCCAGGCCGCCTCAATCACGGGAGCGAGGCGCCGGTCCCCCCGCCCGACAAAGTCCTCCATCGCCGAGAGGCGCACATCGGTGAAGTTCGTCTTCAGACCGCGCAACTGACGCAGGGCCTGGCGCAACAGCTGCTGACGACGCACAAATTCAGCCGTGCTGACGCTGTGCCACTGGAATGGGGTATGGGGCTTGGGCGTGAAATTACTGATGGTCAGGTTGAGCTCCAACCGCCCCAGGTCCCGGCACTGCTGCTGCAACGACCTGCAGGTCTCGGCGATGCCCAGGACGTCGGCATCGGTTTCACCCGGCAGGCCGATCATGAAATAGAGCTTGACCTTGCGGTAGCCGCTCTCCATGGCGGTACGAATCCCCCGCAGCAGCTCTGCATCGGTCAAGCCCTTATTGACGATGTCCCTCAGCCGCTGGGTGCCGGCCTCCGGCGCAAAGGTCAGACCAGCCCGGCGGGTGCCGCCAAGGATGTGGGCAATGTTGCTGTCGAAGCGATCGACCCGCTGACTCGGCAAGGTCAAGGTGACGTTCTTATCCGCGAGGCGGTTGCGTAGCTCCACCCCCACCGCCGGCAGAGCCAAATAGTCCGAGCAGCTGAGCGAAAGCAGGGAGAAGTCCGAATAGCCCGTGCGCTCCATGCCCGTCTCAATGGCCTCCACCACGGCCTGCGGTTCCACGTCCCGGGCCGGACGGGTCAGCATCCCCGGCTGGCAGAAACGGCAGCCGCGGGTGCAGCCGCGACGGATCTCGACGGTGAGACGATCGTGCACCGTCTCGATGTGGGGAACCAGGCCCATGGCGTAGTGAGGCATGGGCGTGGCGGTGCGGCGCATGACCCGCTTGGGCACCCCCGGATGCAGCGGCTGCTGACTGACCCCATCGGAACCCGGGCCATACAAGGAAGGGACATAGACCCCCGGCACCTGGGAGAGATCCCGCAACAAAGCGCTGCGGCTCAGGCCCGCAGCCTTGGCTTCTGCCACAACGAGACCCAACTCTGGGAGCACCTCTTCACCGTCCCCCAGAACGATGAAGTCGAAGAAGGCGGCGAAGGGCTCTGGGTTGCTCGTGGCGGTGGGACCGCCGGCAAAGATCAGTGGAGGGGCGTCTGGATCCGCAAGAGGCAGATCGCCGCGATCAGCGGCCCGCACGGGGACATGGGCCAACTCCAACATCGCCAGGATGTTGGTCGCCCCCAACTCGTAACTCAGGGAGAAGCCAAGGATGTCGAAGGCGGGAAGCGGCCGACGGCTCTCCACGGCAAAGAGGGGCTGACCCCGCTCACGCAAGCGCTCCGAAAGATCAGGGCCTGGCAGATAACTGCGATCACACAACTGGCCTGGAACGCTGTTGAGGATCGAATAAAGAATGATGTGACCGGTATTGCTGGAGCCGACCTCGTAGATCTCGGGGTAGGTCAGGGCCCAGCGCACGGCAGCGGCGGGCCAGACCTGATCCCAGTCGCGCTCCTGAACCCCGAGTTCGTTGCCCAGATAGCGGCCCGGCTTGGCAATGCTGCGATCCACCAAGGCATCGAAATCCACCGGTGCATCGAAAACGGCGGTCACAGCAGCAGGCCTTGGCACTGACTTGATCGTATGCAGAGGCACCCCCAGGCGGCCCCCTCCGCATAGGACAATCCGGCCAGTACAACCGGGCCCGCGCGGCCCCTCGGTGAGATGGCCCAGGTCAACGGCAACTATCTGAAGCTCAAAGCGGGCTACCTCTTCCCTGAAATCGCCCGCCGCGTCAAGGCGTTCAGCGAAGCCAATCCCAACGCTCCGATCATTCGCCTGGGCATTGGCGATGTCACCGAGCCCCTACCTGAGGCCTGCCGCAACGCCATGAAGTCGGCCATCGATGAGATGGGGACCCGTGAAGGCTTCCATGGTTATGGCCCCGAGCAGGGCTACGCCTGGCTGCGCGAGAAGATCGCGGCCAACGATTTCCAGGCCCGCGGCTGCACCATCAGCGCCGAGGAGATCTTTGTCTCCGACGGCTCGAAGTGCGATAGCTCCAACATCCTCGACATCCTGGGTGCCGGCAACCGGATCGCCGTCACCGACCCCGTCTACCCGGTGTACGTCGACAGCAACGTCATGGCGGGCCGCACGGGCGATGCCGATGACGCCGGCCAGTACGGCGGTCTGACCTACCTGCCCATTAGCGCCGAGAACGGCTTCACCGCCCAGATCCCATCCGAGAAGGTGGATCTGATCTACCTCTGCTTCCCCAACAACCCCACCGGTGCGGTGGCCTCCAAGGAGCAGCTCAAGGCCTGGGTGGACTACGCCCGTGCCAACGACGCCTTGATCCTGTTTGACGCGGCCTACGAGGCCTTCATTCAGGACCCCTCGCTGCCCCACTCCATCTATGAGATCGAAGGTGCCCGGGACTGCGCCATCGAGTTCCGCTCCTTCTCCAAGAATGCCGGTTTCACCGGCACCCGCTGCGCCCTGACCGTGGTGCCCCGTGGACTGATGGGCACCGCCGCCAATGGCGAGAAGGTGGAACTCTGGGGCCTGTGGAACCGCCGTCAGTGCACCAAGTTCAACGGTGTCAGCTACATCGTTCAACGCGGCGCCGAAGCGGTTTATTCCGCTGAAGGTCAGGCCCAGGTGAAGGGGCTGATCAGCTTCTACATGGAGAACGCCGCCATCATTCGCCGCGAACTCAGCGGTGCGGGTCTGACGGTCTACGGCGGCGAGCAGGCCCCCTATGTCTGGATCAAAACCCCCGCAGGCGTTGACTCCTGGGGCTTCTTCGATCTGCTCCTGAGCCAAGCCAACGTGGTCGGCACCCCCGGCAGTGGTTTTGGTGCCGCCGGCGAGGGCTATTTCCGTCTTTCGGCCTTCAACAGCCGCGAGAACGTCAACGAAGCCATGCGCCGGATCAAGGAAGCCCTGGCCCCTTCTGCTGCTGCGGCCTGAACAGCTGACTAAAGTCCCTACCTCGTCATGCCGGAGCTGATCAGGATGATCCGATCAACTCAGACGCCCAGCCGCGAAAGCGGCGGCGCCGCTGTGATGGAGAAAGCGCCGGAGCGGGTGCGCAAACCCTCGCCCCGCTACAAGGTGCTGCTCCACAACGACCCGGTGAACACCATGGAGTATGTGGTGACCACCCTGCGGCAGGTGGTGCCCTCCCTCAGTGAGCAGGACGCCATTGCCGTGATGATGGAAGCCCACAACACCGGGGTGGGCCTGGTGATCGTCTGCGACATCGAGCCGGCGGAGTTTTACAGCGAAACCCTCAAGGCCAAGGGCCTGAGCAGCACGATCGAACCCGAAGAGTGATGCAGGCCCCCACCAGATCAACCTTGCACTGGTGGGGAACGCTCCTCTATGTCCCCGTGCTCTACGGGCTGGGTTGGCTGAGCGCAAGGCCGCTGGCGTTGGTCTTTCCGCAATGGCGTCCTGACCAGGTGGACCTTGCTGGGGTTGTCGTGGCACTGCTATTGCTGCTGCTCACCCTCCCTTGGCGCTTGCGCCGGAGCTGGGGCATCGAGCATCCCTGGCAAGAGCTCGGGGTTGTCGTCCCTGCCGCTTCGGGCCTACGAGCCTTCCTTCGTGGGTTGCTGAAGGCCACTGCACTTCTTTTTGGCGTGGTGGTGGTCCTCCTGCTCAGCGGCAAGAGCGAATGGCAGGGACAACTCACGGCGGGACAACTTCTCAATGCCATCGCCCTTCTGCTTGGGGTGGGCTTTGCCGAGGAGTTGCTCTTTCGGGGTTGGCTCTGGGGTGAGCT
Organism: Synechococcus sp. W4D4; assembly: GCF_047716805.1. Taxonomy (NCBI): domain Bacteria; kingdom Bacillati; phylum Cyanobacteriota; class Cyanophyceae; order Synechococcales; family Synechococcaceae; genus Synechococcus; species Synechococcus sp. W4D4. The sequence goes on from NZ_CP180404.1 coordinate 1,814,043, forward strand.
GGAACTGCTCGGGGGCCGGCAGCGGGCCATCGGTCTGCAGGCCGCCTTCTTTGCCCTGGTGCATCCCTGGTATCAGCTCCCCGGCTTCGATTCCATCAGCTTGCTGGTGGGGCTGGTGCTCCTGGGGCTTGCCCTGGCCCTGCAACGGCGGGCCGACCACGGTGCGCTCTGGGGCTCGGTTGGGCTCCACGGCGGACTGGTCGGGGGCTGGTTTGCCCTGCAAGCCGGCCTGATCAGCGTTCCGGCGATGGGCCCCGCTTGGCTCCTGGGTCCCGGCGGGGCCAATCCCAACCCGATCGGAGGCCTCCTGGGCTGGGCCGGGCTGGCGGGGTTAATCCTGGTGCGTCGCCACTGGTGGCGCTGAGCTAGCGGGTCGCCGTCGCCAAGGCCTTGCGGCCTTCAACTGGTGCACGCAGCGCTTCTTCGAGTGGAGCTGCGCCGTAGTCACGCTCAAGCAGTTCCATCACGGTGCGACCGAAGTCGGCGGGATTGCGCTCAAAGGCCTCCAGACAGATGCGGCCAAACGTGCTGCCCATCGGTTCGGGATTCCAAAGCAGTTGCCGTGCCGTCCAGGGGAGCATGCTCATCGGGTTGTAGCCGGGCTTGATCAGGCCCTGATCGAAGCCGTACTGCTCCAGATGGGTGTGGGGCTGCAGACCGATGAAAAAGATCGCCGGCTCCACCTTGTCGGCACCAAAAATGCGCTCCAGTTCGCGGTGGTAGGCGACGGTTTGGCGAATCGTCTCCGGACGCTCGTCAATGACATTGAACGAGTAGTTGACCGAGACGTGTTCCCGGAAGCCCGCCTCAGCGAGCAGACGGCAGTTCTCGAGAACCGTGCGCAGGTTGTAGCCCATCCGCATCTTGCGCACGAGCTCCTGGGAGCCGGAGGTGATGCCGATCTCGAAGTAGTCCATACCGGTCTCGACCATCAACTGGGCGAGCTCGGCATCGAGGTTGTCGGCTCGGATGTAGGCCGCCCAGCGAATGTCGGTCCAGCCTTGGGCCTTCACCGCCCGCAGCAGCTCCTTGGCATCGTCGATGTAGCGGCGAGCCGGGATGAATTGGGCATCGGTGAACCAGAACCCGCGCACCCCACGGCGATAGAGCTGATGCATCTCAGCAATCACCTCATCGACGGGATTGACCCGGACTGCCTTGCCTTCCACCACCGTGTAGACGCAGTAGCAGCAGTTGTGGGGGCAGCCCCGCTTGGTCTGAACGCCGACGTAGAAGTCACCCCCGTCGAGGTACCAATCGAGCTGCGGCCAAATTGAGGCGATGTAGTCGTAGTCGCAGGCCGTCTTCTCCATCCCGGAGGGCTGCTCGTGGATCAGGCCCGGACGGGGCGGTTCCCCCGCCAGGAAACAGCGCTCATTCGCCAGAGACTCCCCGCGCAGGAGCTTGTCCAGCAACGGTTCCCCTTCACCGACAGAAACGACGGTCCCCCGGGGGAGACGTTTGCCGAGCTGCTCATAAAAAACGCTGACCGCACCACCGCCTAGAACGGCTTGCGCCTCAGGGTGATAACGCCGCGCCCGCTTGAGACCACGACGCACCAGGCGCAAATTGCGCCAGAGCTCCCCATAGAACGAGGCCATCAGGCGTAAACCGCCCAAGGCGCCGCGCAACCGGCGAACAGGATTCAGGGCGTAGAAGACCTCAAACGAGTTTTGAAGGGGATTGCCTCCGCGGCCATCCACTGGGGCATAGATCTGGATGTCGCGCCAGGAGAAGACCAGCACCGTGGGCTGGAAACTCTCAATGCGCTCCAGCAACACCGCCTCGACATCCAGCAAGGGGACCGCCGCCAGATCAAGGATCTGCTGCGGCAACGCGGGAAATTGCTTGTGCAGGTGATCGGCCAGATACACCGGGCCGATCGGGAAAATCGGATTGCACGGGAGCCGCACGAGCAACACCCGCTGATCAGCTGGCGGTAGTGGTCTCAAGCTGCGACGCCCATGGCGAAGTTGGACGCTAACAAGCAGCTGTTGCCCAACGTTGCTGGAGCTTTTGGTCGATCCGCTCCACTCTCGTCCGTAGGGCAATGGGCAAACGCTGCCACCAGCGGCGATGAACACAGGTGCGGGGCCTGAGTTGCCGGCCAGACGCTTCAACCACCGCCTGAAGCTCCCCAATGGTCGGTTGTGGATAGGCCGGATTGATCACATCGGCAAGATCGATCCCGCCCAGGTCATCGATGCCTGCGGCCAGGGCGGAGGGAAGCGCCGCTAAAGGCCAGAGGTTGGGAGGCGTCTGCAGATGAACCTCCGGCGGGAGCAACTCGCGGGCCACCGCGATCAATTCCAAAAGATCTGCCTGCTCTTCAGAAGAGAGCGCAACGGCTGAAACGCCATCAGGGCGCCAGGGCTGAAGAATCACCTCCTGCACATGACCCCAACGCAGCTGCAAATCCCTCAAGAGCTCGAGGGCCTCGATCCGACTGGCGCGGGTTTCGCCAACTCCAAGAAGCAGTCCTGTGGTGAAAGGAATGCCCAGACGACCGGCCTGCTCGAGCTGAGCGACTCGAACCTCAAGTCGCTTGCTGGGGGCATGGGCATGCAATGGGACATAGGCCGGCCCGAGGCCTTCGAGCATCAATCCGAGGGATGGATTGCAGCGGCCGAGGCGTGCCATCTCCCTCGAACTGAGAGGACCAGCATTGGTGTGTGGCAGCCGCCCCTGGTGAAGAGCGAGCTGACTGAAATGCAGCAAACGAGCAAACCAAGCGGAACGACCCGGTGAGCCAGGCGCCTCCTCGCCGCTCAAGAGCAACACCTCAGCGGCAGCGGGGCGCTGGCTGAGGTGTTGCTGGGCCTGCTCAACCGTCAAGGGGACAGCCAGCTCCGGAGAAACACGGAAACTGCAGTAGCCGCACTGGTTGAAGCAGCCGTGGGTCGGCACCAACGTGACACTGGGGCTCCAGGTAACAGCAGCGTCAGGCAGCACAGGGGGGCGGAGCAAGCAGCAGAACTAATGCCACCGATTAGCAGGGCTGGGGGCGCGGCGAGCCTGAGAACGCGTTACGCGTCGCAATGTGGCGCAAAAACCCGTTACATTGGCGATGGCAGGGCGGGTTACCGACCTGTCCTTCCCTGACCGCCAAGCGTTCGCGCGAGGCCTTTCTTTCCCGTACTCATGACGACCACCATCCAGCAGCGCCAAGGCGCTTCTGCGTGGAACCAGTTCTGCGAGTGGGTCACCAGCACCGACAACCGCCTCTATGTGGGTTGGTTCGGCGTTCTGATGATTCCCTGCCTGCTGGCCGCCACCATCTGCTTCATCGTTGCCTTCGTGGCAGCACCCCCCGTCGACATCGACGGCATCCGTGAGCCTGTTGCCGGCTCCCTGATCTACGGCAACAACATCATCTCTGGCGCTGTTATCCCCAGCAGCAACGCCATTGGTCTGCACTTCTATCCCATCTGGGAAGCTGCCAGCCTCGACGAGTGGCTGTACAACGGCGGTCCTTTCCAGCTGGTTGTTTTCCACTTCCTCATCGGCATCTACGCCTACATGGGTCGTGAGTGGGAACTCTCCTACCGCCTCGGCATGCGCCCCTGGATCTGCGTTGCTTACAGCGCACCCGTGGCTGCTGCTTCCGCTGTGTTCCTGGTGTATCCCTTCGGTCAGGGCTCCTTCTCGGACGCCATGCCCCTCGGCATCTCCGGCACCTTCAACTACATGCTGGTGTTCCAGGCTGAGCACAACATCCTGATGCACCCCTTCCACATGCTTGGTGTGGCTGGTGTCTTCGGTGGTTCCCTGTTCTCCGCCATGCACGGCTCCCTGGTGACCTCCTCCCTGGTGCGTGAAACCACCGAGAGCGAGTCCCAGAACTACGGCTACAAGTTCGGCCAAGAGGAAGAGACCTACAACATCGTGGCTGCCCACGGTTACTTCGGTCGCCTGATCTTCCAATACGCCTCCTTCAACAACAGCCGCAGCCTGCACTTCTTCCTGGCTGCCTGGCCTGTGGTTGGCATCTGGTTCACCGCCCTGGGCGTGAGCACCATGGCGTTCAACCTGAACGGCTTCAACTTCAACCAGTCGATCCTGGATTCCCAGGGTCGTGTGCTGAACACCTGGGCTGACGTGCTGAACCGCGCCAACCTCGGTATGGAAGTGATGCACGAGCGCAACGCTCACAACTTCCCCCTCGACCTGGCTGCTGCTGAGTCCACTCCTGTGGCTCTGCAAGCTCCCGCCATCGGCTGAGGCTGAACCCCAAAAACGATTCAGCTTCTACTCGAACCTCGAGGACGGTTGAATCAGAAGCCCCCACCAAAAGGTGGGGGCTTTTTGTTGTTGCCAATGGGACAACCATTGGAGCCAATGTGCCAGGAGTGCTACGCCTTATTCCAGTGAACGGGCTTACGGCGGTTGGGATAAAGCTCTTGGCACAAGGGGCAGACACGTCCATCACAACCGCGGGCCGTGCAGAACTCCCGCCCGTAGAAAATGATCTGCAGGTGCAGCTTGTTCCAGGCGGATTTGGGGAAGAGACGCTTGAGGTCTGTTTCGGTGCGGGCGACGCTCTGGCCACTGCTCAAGCCCCAGCGCTGCGCCAAACGATGGATATGGGTATCAACAGGAAAGGCCGGCACACCAAAGGCTTGGGCCATGACCACACTGGCGGTCTTGTGGCCAACGCCAGGGAGGGCTTCAAGGGCCTTAAAACTGCTGGGCACCTCACCGTCATGGCGCTCCAGGAGCAACTCAGCGAGGCGCTTGACATTCTTTGCCTTGGTTTTGGCTAACCCCAGCTGACGAATACAACCAAGGATCTCTTGCTCCTCCAGCTGTGCCATCGCCGCAGGATTGGGTCCTGCGGCAAAGAGAGCAGGAGTGACTTCATTGACCTTTTTGTCGGTGCACTGGGCACTGAGCAGCACCGCGATCAACAGCGTGAAGGCATCGCTGTGATCCAGGGGGACGGGAGTTTCGGGGTAGTGCTCCTCGAGGCGCTGCATGATCAGCGCCGCTCGCTCCTCTTTTCTCACCCAATTGGTCTCTTGAAGGCCGCGACGCTAATCCGTGGCGATGCAGCGCTGCCGCCTGCTGCAAGCAGACCAGAAAAGGCAGAAGGATTCAACCGGCAAACGATCTTGCGGGAACACCGGAAACCCCCGGCTCTGCAACAAACAGACTCCCCGCCAAGGGCTGCTGCTTTAGTTCTGCTTCCGTCAAATTGCGGCGGGCCGTGGTGATGAACAGCTGATCCATCGCTGGGCCACCAAAACAACACGACGTAACCTGCTGGCAGGGCAACCGCAAGGTGGCGAGATGTTCGCCACTAGCAGGATTCCAACGGGTTACGGCACCACCGCCAAAGAGAGCGATCCACAGCATTCCCTGGTCGTCAATGGTCATGCCGTCTGGCAAGCAGTTCCACGAAGCAGGGATCTCAATGCAACATGACGCGGCTCCAGCGAGATGCCCATCAGGCGCCAACGGAATGCGCATGACCTGAAGGGTGGGGGAGTCGATCAGGTACAACCAACGGCGATCCAAGCTCCATGCCAATCCGTTGGAGATGCTGAGATTGTCCAAAGCACAGTGGCTATGGCCAGACGTTCCCAAACGCCATAACGCTCCAGCTCCAGCTGAAAAGTCGTAGGCCATCGTGCCTGCCCAGAAGTGACCCCAGGGATCGCACTTGCCATCGTTAAAACGATTCCCAGGCTTGTACTGCTCAGGGTGATGCAGGGGAGTCAAGTCGCCGTTGCTGGGATCAACGCGCAAGAACCCTGTCGCCGTGGCCGCCAGAAGATCCCCGCCAGCCGTTGGGACCGCACATCCCACATGACTACCGATGAACAGGTCACGATTGCGGCCTGTGGTGGGATCCAACAAGCCGATGGTGGAAGCCTCAATATCAACCCAAACGAGTCGATGCTTCTCCTGCCACCAGTGGGGGCCCTCTGCCAAGCCAGCACGAGCCTGAAGAACAGGACGGACTTCTATCTCGAGGTCAGCCCCATCCAGGGAAGGCGGAGCCATCCACGCCACTGCTTTTGGTCAGTATGGGCCTGCCTTCGACTCTTTACGCTCGTGGGATCGTGAGCTTGTTATGGGCAGCAGCTTCGGCGACCTCTTCCGCATCAGCACCTTCGGGGAATCCCACGGTGGTGGTGTTGGCGTGATCGTGGAGGGCTGTCCGCCGCGATTGGAACTCGACCTGGAGGCGATCCAGAGCGACTTGGATCGGCGCAAGCCAGGTCAAAGCAAAATCACCACCCCCCGCAAGGAAGACGACCGAGTCGAAATCCTGAGTGGTCTGCTCGATGGGGTCACCCTCGGCACCCCGATCGCCATGGTGGTGCGCAACAAGGATCAGCGGCCGCAGGACTACAAGGAGATGGAGGTGGCTTTCCGCCCCTCCCACGCCGACGCCACCTACCAAGCCAAATACGGGATCCAGGCCCGCAGCGGCGGCGGACGCGCCTCCGCCAGGGAGACGATTGGCCGCGTGGCCGCCGGTGCCATTGCCAAACAGCTCCTAAGCAAAGCCCACGGCACCGAAGTCGTGGCTTGGGTCAAGCGGATTCATGACATCGAAGCGCAAGTCGATCCCGCCGCAGTGACCCTGGATGCCGTGGAACGCAACATCGTGCGCTGCCCCGATCCCGCTGTGGCAGAGCAGATGATCGAGCGCATCGAAGCGATTGGCCGCGAAGGGGATTCCTGCGGCGGAGTCATCGAGTGTGTGGTCCGCGGTGTTCCCGCCGGGTTGGGGATGCCCGTCTTCGACAAACTCGAGGCGGATCTGGCAAAAGCGGTGATGTCACTGCCGGCCACCAAGGGCTTTGAGATTGGCTCTGGTTTTGCCGGAACCTTGCTGAAGGGCAGCGAACACAACGATGCATTCCTGCCCACCGGTGATGGCACCCTGCACACCGCCACCAACAACTCCGGTGGGATTCAAGGGGGAATCAGCAACGGCGAAGCCATCGTGATTCGCGTGGCCTTCAAGCCGACAGCGACGATTCGAAAGGCTCAGCAAACGATCAACGCTCTCGGTGAAGCCACGACCCTGGAAGCAAAAGGTCGGCACGACCCCTGCGTGTTGCCCAGGGCCGTGCCGATGGTTGAAGCGATGGTCGCCCTCGTACTGGCTGACCACCTCCTGCGGCAGCAGGGTCAGTGCAGCCTCTGGTGAGAACGAGTCAACGCAAGCTGGTCAGCTGAGCGGCTCCGTTACTGCCATTGGTGGAGGGTGCCCCGCCCAAACGGCCGACCGCTTTCGCCATCCGCTTTGCCACTGAACCGCCAGCTCGGGTCACTCCGGTCTTCTTCACCGGGTTGCGTGCGGCTTTCTTCGCGACTGGCTTGGCCTTCGGCGCAACCTTGGGTTTAGCTGCTGCTGCCGGCTTGGCCTTCGCCTTAGCCGCAGTACTCGCTGCTTTCTTGGGGGCAGCTTTCTTGACAGCGGTGGTCTTGGCGGCTGGCTTGGCCTTCACGGCGGCCCGCTTGGTGGTGGTTGGCGATGCTTTTTTAGCTGAGGCCTTCTTGGGGGCCGCTTTCTTCGGAGCTGCCTTGCTGATGCTGCTGCGGCTGCGATGGCTCAGGATCAGTGCCCATTCCGCATCCGAGAGATTCCCAGGCTTGGCGCCATGGGCGTTGGCGAGCTTGGCCGCTTTCTCAATATCGGAAATGAGGTTTTTCCAGGAGGTCGCGAAGCGCTTGTCGGATTGCGACTTGGCACCGCTTTCAACCAGGGTCTCGACAACCCCGGCTGCGGTGACTTTCTTGCGGCGGCGATTGAAGATCTCCTTTTGGAGCTGAGCGATCAGAGCATCAGCTTTATCGCTCAACTTGATGGTGAGTTGAGACATAGATCGAAAGACGTCTATCTCATGAGTAACACTCTGGTCTCAATCTGACAACAAGCGGCCATCGGCTCGCTCTTCGAGCCATGCGAGCAATGCGGTCAATCCAGGGCGCAATCGAGGCGGTTCGTGCGGAGCCAGAGACGTCTTAAACAAGCTGCCCCCCAGGGCAACTGCATCCACACCGGACTCAAACCAGAGCCGTGCATCCATGGCTGACAACCCACCAGCCGCAATGCAGTAAGGCAATGGCGACAGGGGACCTGCAAGCGAAGACCAATAGCTCGGGCCCACACTGCTGGCCGGGAAGAGCTTCACCGCTGGCGCCCCGAGAGCCTGGGCCTTCGCCACTTCCGATGGGGTGTACACACCGGGGACCAGGGTGATGCCGTCCTGCTGGGCTTGAGCCAAAAGTTGAGGCTCAAGGATCGGGGACACCACGTAGTCCAGACCGGCTTCTTCTGCTGCGGCCAAGCCCTGGAGACAACGGACCGAGGCAGCACCGAGGCGAAGCGCGGGAAAGCGCTGACGCAGGTCAACCGCAAGCTCCACCCAGGCGGGTGTCAGCGTCACGGCCAACTCGACGTGGCGCAGCCCGGCATCAACCAGTTGGCTCAGCTGCTCTTGAGCCGAACGGAGCTCAGACACACGAAGCACCGCCAGCACAGGCTGGCGGTGCAATCCCTTCAGGAGACCAGAAGGATCTGAGGGGAGGACCTCAGACGTATTCGGCGACGCGCACATCGCTTCGGATCAACAGCTCTTGAAGATCCTCAGCATCGACGGTCTCCCGCTCCACCAGCATCTCGGCGAGCTCATCGAGCACGCTGCGATTGCCATTGAGAACCGCAGTCGCCCGCTTGTAAGCCTCGGCCACCAGCAGACTCACCTCTTCATCGATGGCGGCGGCGGTGTCCTCGGAGAAGTCACGCTCCGAGGCAATGTCACGGCCGAGGAACATACCGCCTTGGCTGCGACCCAGGGCGACCGGACCGAGACGATCACTCATGCCAAAGCGAGTCACCATTTGACGGGCAACTCGAGCGACCTGCTGGAGGTCGTTGGAAGCACCCGTGGTGACTTCGTCTTCGCCGTAGACGATTTCTTCGGCAACTCGGCCGCCAAGAGCAACGGCCATCTGGTTATGCAGATAGGCACGGGAGTACAGGCCCGATTCCATGCGCTCTTCACTGGGGGTGAAGAAGGTCAGACCACCGGCGTTGCCGCGGGGAATGATCGAAATCTTCTGCACGGGGTCGTAGTCAGGCATCAAGGCACCGACCAGAGCATGTCCCGCTTCGTGATAAGCCACGAGGCGCTTGCGCTTCTCACTCATCACCCGATCCTTCTTCTCAGGACCAGCCATGACCCGCTCAATCGCATCATTCACTTCGTCCATCGAGACTTCGGTGAGCTGACGGCGAGCGGCAAGGATTGCGGCCTCGTTCAGAAGGTTGGCGAGATCAGCACCGGTGTAACCGGGGGTACGGCGAGCGATCTTGTCGAGATCGACGTCCTTGGAGAGCGTTTTGCCGCGGGCATGGACGCCAAGGATCTGAAGACGACCGGCGTAATCGGGGCGATCCACCACCACCTGGCGATCAAAACGGCCGGGACGCATCAGCGCCGCATCCAACACGTCAGGGCGGTTGGTTGCCGCAACGATGATGATTCCGGTATTGCCCTCAAAGCCATCCATCTCCGTGAGGAGCTGGTTGAGGGTTTGCTCGCGCTCGTCATTGCCGCCGCCGAGGCCAGCGCCGCGCTGACGACCCACGGCGTCGATCTCGTCAATGAAGACGATGCAAGGGGCGTTCTTCTTGGCCTGCTCAAACAGGTCACGGACGCGGCTGGCGCCAACACCGACGAACATCTCGACGAACTCCGAACCGGAGATCGAGAAGAAGGGAACCCCAGCTTCGCCTGCAACAGCCTTGGCCAGCAGGGTTTTACCGGTGCCCGGAGGGCCCACTAACAGAACACCCTTGGGGATCTTGGCGCCGACTGCGGTGAAGCGATCGGGGTTCTTGAGGAAGTCGACGACCTCGGTCAACTCGAGCTTGGCGCCTTCGATGCCGGCAACATCACCGAAGGTGACTTGGGTCTCGGGCTCCATCTGAACCCGGGCCTTGCTCTTGCCGAAGTTCATGGCGGGGTTCCCGCCACCGCCCTGGGCGCGGCGGAGCAGGAAGAAGAGGCCACCCAGCAGAAGCAGGGGGAAAATCAGGGAACCCACGGCTTGCTGCCAAGCCTGGGGCTGACGGGAAGGCTCAACAGCGATGTCGACCTTATGGCCTTCCAGGAGCTTGAGCAGATCCTTGTCAGGGGCAAGGTTGACAACGGCACGCTGACCGTCGTTTTCCACCACTTGGGCGGTGCCCCGATCAGGAGCAATCAGGACCCGGGACACCTCATTGGCTTCAACGGCTTCAACGAAGTCGCTGTAGCGCAGGGTGCGTGGCGCATTGGCGGGATCAGGACGATCCAGGAACGCCGTACCCACGGCGATCACCACTACGGCTAATAGGACGTAAAGCCCTGCATTGCGCCAGCGCTTCTTCACTTGGTTCTCCGCTCGATCGAGGACAGTGATTAAGGAATGTTAACCGGACTCAGGCAGCTGAGCGCAGAACCTCGACAACGCTCTTGAAAGCGAACCATTCGGGAATTTCTTCGCCCCCGCGCAGCATCTGGCGGAACTGGGTGCCACTCAGCTTCCTGACGTGCAGGCCGCGGGCGTCAGCATGCTCGGCGGTCACGTAGCCCTCTTCCTCGGTGTAGACGAGGTTCAAGGACGGAACGGTCTCCATCCCCAGTTCAGGAGCGTTCTCGCGGGCGAAGTCCTGAGCCTGGTATGCGCCGTAAAAGTCTTCACCGCTGATGGAGGACTTACAGCCGGCCATGTCGCGGCCGATGATGAAGTGGGTGCAGCCGTAGTTCTTGCGGATGATCATGTGCTGCAACGCCTCACGGGGTCCAGCCATGTGCATCGAGTAGGGGAGATACGCCCAGCGGATGCGGGGGTTGTTCACTTCAGCGGCCAGGCGCTCATAGGTCTGGAAGCGAACAGCGCCGGGGATGTCGTCGTCCTGGGTGGGGCCGCAGGTGGGGTGCACCAACACGACACCTTGGTCGCTCACATTGGTGGCATCCAGGGCCCGAGTGAAGAGCTCGTAGTGCGCACGGTGGATGGGGTTGCGGCACTGGAAGGCCACCACGTCCTGGCCCTCGGGCAGGTTCGCGCGCACCTCAGCGGGGGTCTTACAGGGGAAGACGCGCTCGGGCAGCTCCAGGCCTTGAATCGAACCGCCCAGGTAGAAGCGACCGCGCTCGGTGGCGATCATCTTCACCGCCGGGTGCTCCAGAGAGGACGTGCCGTAGCAGCCCACGGCCTCACGGGCCTTGTCGGGCTCCCACTTGCTCTCAACGGTCATCACGGCCAGCTCTTGACCGCGGTAGGTCAGCAGCAGCTTCTGGCCGACGGCGATGTCGTCGCGATCGGTGTCCATCACGATCGGTAGACCGAAAAGGAGGCCGCTAGTGGTGCGGTTCTTCTCGACCACCGAGAGGTAGTCGTCCTGGTGCATGAAGCCGCGCAGGGGCGAGAAGCCACCCACCATCAGCAGCTCAACGTCACAGGCATTGCGGTCGGAGCACTCGACCACGTGGTCCACGCCGGCCTTGACCGCCTCGCGCTGCTCCGCAGGCACCCGCAGGTCCACGAGGGTTCCGCCGTGGGGAGCGATCAAACCCTGACGGGGTGCTGCAGCTGCGGTGGTCATGGCGGCGCGGAGTGGATCCAATTCCGGCGATTCTCCCAGAGCACCCGAGAAGCCATAAAAAAGAGGGCTCCGAAGAGCCCCCTCATCAAGCGTTCTGAGTCCGGAGAGGGATCAGGCCTTCTCGAGGCGGCCGTAGAGCTGGCCAACGATCTTGACGTCGACGGGGTCATGGCTGCCCATGTCGGTGTCAGAGGGCTGAACAGCGGTGAAGACGCCGGCGAACTCACCGGTGGAAGCATCCACCTTGGTGATCGAGAGGTTCATCTCACCGGTGCCGTCGATGTAGCGCTTGCTGTTCTCACGGGCCAGCTCGTCGTCCTGACCGTTCAGAGCGATCAGGCCTTGGGCGTACTGAACGCCAGTGGTCAGCGCACGGCCCTTGGGATCCAGGAAGTTGGAGGTGCGGTAGCTGGGAACGCGATAAGCGCCATTGAGGTCGGTGCTGGTGCTGATGGCGGTGCCGTCAGCGGTGGCGTCGAGCTCCTTCGAGGAGAAGGTGAAGGGCACCTCCTCACCACCGGGCAGCAGCACGGTCACGATCTGGAAGTCGATGCCGCCCATCTCCTTGAAGTTGATGCCGTTGCCGGTCACCGCCAGGTCGCCATAGACCTGATCAAGGCTGGTGGTGAAGCGAGTCAGAATCTTGGTGGCCACAAACTGGGCCTCCTGACGCTTGTTGGCGGGCTCGCCCTTCACATAAACCTCAGCCGGGTGCATGCAGACCTCGCGCAGCAGGTACTTGGTGTTGCTGTCGAGGGGGATGGAGCCGCGGGCGGAATCCGGGAGGGTCGGGCAATCATTAGCCAGACCGGTGTTGTGGATGTCGTCGTAGGTCAGATCGGCCCGATCAACAGCCTTTGCGCCGCTGCAAGCAGTCACAAGGGTCAAACAAAGGGCCAGCACGACGGCCAGCAAAGGACGGAAACGCATGGGGGAGAAACCGGTCTGGCGGGGAAAACCTCAGGGATGGGGTACGCCCGATCGGGATACTACCGGTGCAAAACGCCCATTCCGCGTACCATGTCGCGGCTCTCAACAACCTGTATGCGAGAGCGGCTGAATTAATCCCTGTATGAGCGACGCCTGCACCACCTCCCAGATCGACGACAGCTTGGTCCGAGGCGACTGGGAGGCCCGGCTGAGTTCAGAGCTGGAGAGCCTGGAGGAGCTGGCCGCCGAGGTTGATGGAGAAGCCCAGGCCCTGCTGCTGCTGCTCCGTCGCCTGGAGGAACTGCATCGGACGATCCAGGACGGGGCCTTCCGCTCAAGCCTCCCGTCCGATCGCGGAGAGCTCTTCAATTTGTTGAAAGGCATGGAAAAGAGCGGCGGCTGGCCCTACATCCCCAGGCTTCAGCTGAGGACCTTCATGGACCTGCTGCAGAACGACGACGACTCAGCCCTGGCCGCCTGAAGAGGCAGCCAGTGCACTGAGCAGCCGATGGGCCAGGGCGAGCTTGCTGGCCGGCTGAACACGCTCGACTGCCGCACCGGGGCCGAGGATCCAACCCTCGTTGGACAGGCTGCCAAAACCGGCCCCTGGCGCATCAATCGGGTTGGCGAAGAGCAAATCACACCCTTTGCGCGCCAGCTTGGCTTGCGCCTGCGGGAGCACATCACCGGTGTGGGCTGCGAAACCCAGGATCACCTGGCCTGCGGGGCGACGATCCACCAGAGCACGCAGGAGATCGGGCACAGGCTCCCAGCCCGCCTCCATCGCGAGCGCGAGGGCCTGCTTATCGGGCTTGTGACTGAAGCACTGCTTGGGACGGTGGTCAGCGACTGCCGCGGACATGGCAATGGCACTGGCCTGGGGCTGGAGCTCCTCAAGACACTCCTGAAGCTCGGCTCCGGTCTCAATCGGATGGCAGTGCACACCCTCAAGCCAGGCCGGCTCGACCTGGAGGGGCCCATGCACCAAATCCACCTCAGCGCCGCGTAGACGCGCAGCCTGAGCAAGTAAGACCCCCATGCGCCCGGTACTGGGATTACTCACGCAGCGGGCTGGATCCAACCACTCCCGCGTCGGCCCAGCGCTCACCAGCAGGCGGCGTCCTGTCCAATCGCGCTGCCACCCCCAGGTCGCGAGGGACTCCAGCGCGAGCAGTAACGACGCGGGCTCGGCCATGCGCCCGGCCCCTTCCCGGTCACAGGCCAGCAGGCCTTCAGCGGGCCCCAAAGGCAACACCCGCTCGAAATGCTGAAGGGTTTGCCAATTGCGGAGAACCCCAGGGGAACTCCACATGGCGGTGTTCATGGCCGCAGCCGCCAACACCGGAGCTTCGGTGGCCAGCAACACTGACGCCAAGAGGGTGTCCCCGAGCCCATAGACCCAACGCCCCAGGCTGGTGGCCGAGAGCGGAGCCAACAGCACCAGCTCTGCCCACTCCGCCAGTTCCACATGCAGGGGGCGAGCGGCGGTGTGGCTCCACTGGTCCGCGTCGAGGTAGCAGCGCTGACGACTCAGGCTCGCAAGCGCGACCGGACTGACCAGCTGCGCGGCGCTGGGGGTCAAGACGCAACGCACCTCTGCCCCGCGCTTCGCCAGAGCACTGACCACCAGTGGGAGCTTGACCGCAGCAATGCTGCCGCTGATCCCCACCAGCACACGACGTCCCTTGAGGGGATCGGCCAGGGGCTCAGTCCTCATCAAAAGGTTCTTGATCGACCAAGTGCACGTAGGGACGCGCCAGCTCCGGACGGTGAATGGCAATCGCCCGCAGCAGGTGCCAATCGTTCAACGCCGCAAAGGGGGTGGGGTAGTCATCGTCATCCAGACGACGCCCCAATTCCTCCATCGAGGCCTCGGTCTGCGCAGCGATCAACTCAGGGGTGATGGAGGCGGAATCGGTCATGGCCATTGAGGACTGATAAGTTCTGGCCAGGACAAGGATCCTTCCTGGTCTTTGGGGGAATTAGCTCAGCTGGTAGAGCGCTGCGATCGCACCGCAGAGGTCAGGGGTTCGAGTCCCCTATTCTCCATCCACCCTTGAAATCCCTGCACGGATCTGGCCATGAACTGGAAACCAGAAGCAGAGGTCAAACTCAAGGAGATCCCTTTTTTTGTGCGTCCAGCCGTACGCAAGCGCATCGAAGCAATGGCCACTGAGGCCGGCTTAGATCTGATCGACGAAGCCTTTTTTGACGACGCCAAGGCCAAATTCGGCCAGAAGTAAGCCGCCCTTGAACCCTTGTGGGGTTTTGCGTGCTGGCTGCGGCCCGGTCTCTGCTAAAGGGCGATGGGGTAAAAGGGTTTAGCTTTCGAGACCTTTCCCGCTCATGTCGCAGTCGAAGCGCGAGCAAGTGGTGAGCCACCTGCGTTACATCCGCCAAGAACTGCGCGAGATGCATCAAGGCGTCATGGAAGACGGTCTGCTCCCTGAAGCAGGCGAGGTGCGTGGGGTGATGGCCCAGATGGAAGCGCTGCTGGAATTACTGGAAGGCAAGGGCAGCCGCAAAGCCAAAGACGCCGATAGCTGAAATCAGCTGATCTGCTCAGCCCGGGGAAACCCGGGCTTTTTTAATGCCCCTGCGGTAAACCTCAACCAACCTGCTGAAGGCGCCTCCCCTGACCCTGCTGCCCCCACCCCAACGCACAAGGCTGCAGCGCAACCTTGGTGGCGCCTGGCCGCGCCTGGAGCGCTGGGCGAGCAACCCCTGGCGGCGACTCTCGGTGCTGCTGATCGTGCTGCTGAGCACCTTTTTCCTGGGCAACGCCATCGCGACTCTCACGGGCGCGCGTTCGTTTCTCGACCCCCCAGCCGCCCTGCTCTGCGTCTTGGCCATCGAAGCGGCCATTCGTCTGCGGGGCCCACTGCTGCGAAACACCAGCAATCGCCTGGGGTTGCAACTGCTGGATATGAGCCGGATGGGTTTTTGCTATGGCCTTCTGCTGGAGGGCTTCAAGCTGCTCTGAGCTAACTGGCCGCCAAGAGATAGAGCAGGGCCATCCGAATCGGAATGCCGTTGGTGACCTGCTCCTCCACCAAGGAGAGGGACGGGTCATCGAGCAGTGCTCCGCTCATCTCGACCCCACGGTTCACCGGGCCGGGATGAAGGACCGGGAGCTTGCCTGGAAGGCGCTCATGGGTGAGACCAAACCGGCGGTGGTAGCTCTCCAAGCTGGTGAGCAGATTTTGGTTCATCCGCTCCTTCTGCAGGCGCAGGGTCATCACGGCATCGGCTCCGACCAAGGCCTGATCGAGATTGCGCTCGATGCTGATGCGGCCGCGCTTGGCCACAGGATCACTGGCCTGCCCCGGCGGTGGGGCTTCAACAAAACTCTCGAAGGCCTGCGGCAGCAGGGTGGCTGGAGCGCAAAGGACCACATCAGCGCCGCACCCGGTCAGGGCCCAGAGATTGGAGCGGGCCACGCGGGAGTGGAGGATGTCGCCAACAATCACGATCCGCCGGCCCCGCAGCGCTTCGGGGGTTGGGCTCTCAGGGTTGAACTGACGCGCCAGGGAAAACAGGTCCAGCAGGCCTTGGCTCGGGTGGCTGTGCAAGCCATCCCCCCCATTGAGGACCGCGACGCGCTCGCCGCTGAGGTCGAGGTCGTTGGCCAAGGACGCCGGAATCCCCGTGCAGCGGTGGCGGACGACCAGCAAGTCGGCGCCCATGGCCACGTAGGTGCGCACCGTGTCGAGAAGGCTCTCGCCTTTGCTCAGGGAACTGGAGGAGGGAGAGAAGCTCTGAACATCCGCCGACAACCGCTTGGCCGCCAGCTCAAAGCTGCTGCGAGTGCGGGTGCTGGGCTCAAAAAAGAGGGTGGTGACGAGCTTGCCCTGCAGGGCCGGCAACTTGCGGGCACCACTGGTGGGCATAGCCCGAAACCGCTGGGCCAGCTCTAAAACAGTGGTGTAATCCTCAAGCGAGAAGGCCGCCAGATCCAGCACATGGCGGTGGGTCCAGTCGCTCAAGGTCTGCGGCAGTCGTCAACTGCAGGCTAGAAGCCCGAGGGACAAGAGGCCACGTCCCAGGCTTCAGCGACCGCAGGGGTGCGGTCCCCCTTGGCGCGGCGACTAATGCTGCGGCTGCTGCGCAGGTACCAGCGCCAAGGGGTGTCCTGGCCCTGGCTGATGCCGATGCGGCTGGTTTGAACCAGGTCATCCGCTGGAAACGCGGCGTGCCGTGGGGCGAGCCAAAGCCCCTGCTCCGGGTGGCTCGGGCAGCGGTCATGGCCGCGGTCGAGGCCAAAACGGCGCGCAAGCAGGGCTGGACCCGCTGCAATCCGCTCCGGCTCGCCCGGCATGACCAGGGCCCTGAGCAGAACGCCGTTAGCCCATTCGGCCCTGTGGGTCACCACGTTCACGCAGTGGTGGATGCCATAGCTCACATAGACGTAAAAACGCCCTGGCTCACCAAAGAGCGTTTCGTTGCTGGGGGAGCGGCGGCGGTAGCCGTGGCAGGCGGGATCGTCCTGGGAATACGCCTCCGTTTCCACCACCACACCCCAGAGCAGGCTGCCGCCTGTTTGGCGTTTCACCAACTTGCAGCCAATCAGTTCAGGTGCCACCACCTCGGCAGGACGGCAGAAGAAGGCGTGGGGCAGGGCTGGGAAATCCTGAGTGATGGGAGGGGTGGCTATGGGAGTGGCTGCTGGTCTCCCTTCATCTTGGTGACGACCAACCAACTGCTCTAAGTCCAGTTGCAATGGGGTTAGTGGTGGCGAAACTCCCGCCAGAAGTGAGCTCAAGCGACATGCAGCAGTCCATCCGTTTGAGCCTCTCCCTCACTGGTGCTGCAGCGCTGGCACTGGCATCAATGCCGCAGGTGAGCGCCAAGCCCGCACAAGTCGCCCAAGGGTCTGCCAGTGACCTGGGTGTGATGAGCATTCAGCTCAAGGACATCGTCACACCACAAGTTGGTGTCCAGGCTCAAACCCAAGCGGCTGGCACCCCCAACCAAGCAGGTCTGGGTGGCTTCCTTCCCCTGGTGGTCGGCAGCAACAGCGTCTTCTTTGCTGATGTCTTGGCGAATGCCAACTTCTCGGACTGGGGTAACAGCAGCAGCATCATCAACACCACCGTTGCTGGCACCACCATCTCCACCTCATCCCGCCTGGGCTATCGCTGGCTCAATGGTGACCGCAGTTGGATGTATGGACTGAATGCGGGCTATGACACCCGACCAATGAGCACGGGTCCTGCTGATACAGGCATCCCTGTCTATGCCTCACGCACCGCTTTCTTCCAGCAGGCGGCTGTCAATGCAGAAGCGGTAAGCGATAAGTGGGCACTCAGTGCCTATGCGCTCATTCCCACTGGCACCACCAACGCCCAACTCAACACCGTCTATCAAGGCGGCTCGCTTGATACCTATGGCTTGGATGCGGGCTACAACCTCACGAAAGCTCTAAAAGCTTCTGTTGGTTACTACTACCAAAATGGTGACCTCAATACAGCAGATGGCTCTGGTGTCTTGGGTCGCCTCGCCTATGCCATCAACAACGGACTAACGGTTGGCACCAACCTCTCTTATGACAGTGCCTTCAAGTCACGTTTCTCGGCAGACATCAAGTGGCGTTTCAATACGAATGGCGGTCCTGGCAAAGAAACACCGAAAACCAATGCTGCCGTTACTGCCCTAACATCAACTCCAAGCAATAGGGATGTGCGGGTGCACGACTGGTATAGCTGCCGTTATATAGGTCCCAAGCATAACTTATCCGCGCTAACAAAACGAAGCAATTATGTCTGCCATGGTCATTGGTGGTAGTAGATGTCCTTTTTAAGCTTAATGATTGAATTCCAGCATGGTTGAGGCGCCTAGCCTAACCACCCAAAGCCCCTGCAAACGCAGGGGCTTTTTATTTCTTCAGTCACACCCATAAGCCAGCAAATTAGCCTCTAATACCTGGCACTTTCGTCATTAACGCAACCTGAGGACAGCCCCGTCAGCGCTCCATCGCAATCAAGCCAAAAACTCAAGACACACCAAAGCAGTCCCCAATATCTCTTCTACCTACTTCTATCCTTATTGCCTCAACACATTCACCAATAACTTCGCTCCCTTTCGCCATCACGGATGCCATTGGCGCGTCTAAATCTCACTTCCACCTGCAGCCAATCAGCTCAGGGGCAACGACGTCCGCTGGACGGCAGAAGATGGTTTTAGGTAATGCGGGGAAATCGGTGGTGATGGGCTTGGTGGCTATGGGAGTGGCTTGTCTTTTCCCAGCTTGCCGCCACCAAGCGAAGTGCTCTAAGCCCAGTGGCAATGCGACATTTCTTGGCGAAACTCCCGCCAGAAGTTGAGCGCGAGCGCAATGCAGCATTCCATTCGCCTGAGCCTCTCCCTCACGGGCGCTGCAGCGCTGGCACTGGCATCAATGCCGCAGGTGAGCGCCAAGCCCGCACAAGTCGCCCAAGGGTCTGCCAGTGACCTGGGTGTGATGAGCATTCAGCTCAAGGACATCGTCACACCACAAGTTGGTGTCCAGGCTCAAACCCAAGCGGCTGGCACCCCCAACCAAGCAGGTCTGGGTGGCTTCCTTCCCCTGGTGGTCGGCAGCAACAGCGTCTTCTTTGCTGATGTCTTGGCGAATGCCAACTTCTCGGACTGGGGTAACAGCAGCAGCATCATCAACACCACCGTTGCTGGCACCACCATTTCCACCTCATCCCGCCTGGGCTATCGCTGGCTCAATGGTGACCGCAGTTGGATGTATGGACTGAATGCGGGCTATGACACCCGACCAATGAGCACGGGTGATGCCGATACAGGCATCCCTGTCTATGCCTCACGCACGGCTTTCTTCCAGCAGGCTGCCGTCAATGCAGAAGCGGTAAGCGATAAGTGGGCACTCAGTGCCTATGCGCTCATTCCCACTGGCACCACCAACGCCCAACTCAACACCGTCTATCAAGGCGGCTCGCTTGATACCTATGGCTTGGATGCGGGCTACAACCTCACGAAAGCTCTAAAAGCTTCTGTTGGTTACTACTACCAAAACGGTGACCTCAATACAGCAGATGGCTCTGGTGTCTTGGGTCGCCTCGCCTATGCCATCAACAACGGACTAACGGTTGGCACCAACCTCTCTTATGACAGTGCCTTCAAGTCACGGTTTTCGGCTGACATCAAGTGGCGTTTCAATACGAATGGCGGTCCTGGCAAAGAAACACCGAAAACCAATGCTGCCGTTACTGCCCTAACATCAACTCCAAGCAAGAGGGATGTGCGGGTGCACGATTGCATACCGCGCAGACCACGATGCGGAAATTAGTGATTTTGTGCGGCGATGACGATTAGAGGACGGGACTAAGCATTTTGATTGATAAGTGATAGGCTAACCACCCAAAGCCCCTGCAACCGCAGGGGCTTTTTATTTCTTTATTCACACCAGTAAGCCAACAAATCAGCCTCCAATACCTGGCACCATCGCCCTCGGCTTAGCCCAATGGCAGGTCACTCACGGCATTCTTTGCCTCATCTCAAGACCGCAAGACACACCAAAGCCTCCCTAGCCTCCCTCAATATGTTTCTCCCTACTTCTATCCTTATTGCCTCAACACATTCACCAATAACTTCGCTCCCTTTCGCCATCACGGATGCCATTGGCTCGTCTAAATCTCACTGCTATCTGGTGCCACTCGTCAGGGATTTGGTTGAGCCGCATATCAAACGCAAACGGTAGTTGCTGCTGCCCAGGCGATACACGATTTTTCTTGCTTCTTTGATGACCTCTTGCCTCAACCAATCGCTTCAGCATCCTTGAGCCCCAGTGGCACTTGGCTGCTCCTTTGGCGTGATGACGATACCGCTGACAAAACCGCTCATAACGCTTGGAGCATCCCTCCAGTGTTGGCGCCAGTTGCAGGAAACTTGGGTGCCATTCGCTGATGCCATCACTCGCCAACCTGCCGTAGTGCCCGTAGTTGGAATAAGGGTCATAAAACCCCTTTCGCACTCCAGCTGCTTTGGGGTTGGCGTGGATATACCGCAAGGTATTGAGCACTCGTCTGTGGTCTTTAGGCGCAATGGCAGTGGCGTAATACCTGGCTTCCCAAAAGTGCCCGCAGCGACCCGTTAGGCGATTGAGTGCCATTGCTGAATACCAGCCAAACCAGTGCATCAGCCTTGGCAGTTGGCGTGCATCATCAGGTTTGATGAGCAGGTGCAGGTGATTTGCCATCAAACAAACGGCATACAACCTGTGAGGGACCTTGGCTTGTGCCTTGGCGAGCACTGCTAAAAGCACATCCCGCCTCAATCCCTTAGCAATCAAAAACTGACGGCTGTTGCACCGCAGCGTGATGTGAAAGGAATAGCCCTGTGGCAGGCAGCGTGGTGAGCGTGACATTTGGAATGTGAGGGCATCTTGGCTTTCACCTTGATGCTCTGCCCTTAGGGGTCTTGGCGTATTCCTGTTGGATTTGACTGATAAGAAGACCCTGCAGGTCTCTATAAGCCCGATTGACCTTCTGCACCTCAATCAACATTGCTGCTTCCACATCAGGCAGGCGAATAGCAATGGTTTTCATTTGTTTTTCTCCAGTCGCTCCAACTTCTCCGCAATCGCTGCACGACAGAATGCTGAGATATTGAGATGCTGGCTTCTTTTCAGCAGGAGCAGTGCCTGATGGAGTTGTTGGGCATCGCCTTCTGGGTAGGTGATGGTGAGTTGGTTTCTTCTCATTTCTTTTGGGGTGATAGGTCGCTGTTGAATGGGTCAAGGGCAATCAGCTCCAAGTTGGTCTGTTTTCCCAAATAACTGCTAATGCATCTGTAGTCATCATCCTGTGGGTTGATGCGTTGAATATCTATGGATTTCCATTTAGACAATGCCTTGACTTTATTTGGTAGTCGCTTATGAAACAGGGCTTCCATCTCAACTTGGGTATTTAGGCTCCCTGGCAACTTCTCCACAATCAGGTGGGTGTGGAATTGACCTGTGCCCTGGTGGCTGGTTTCGTGGAAAAACAGCATCTTTGGGTAGAGATATTCACCAGCACCCTTGATGCTCTTATCACGGCTCTTGTAGATGATGCGATGCAGTTTTCGCTTGAGGTCAGCGACATCTTTGAGTAACTCATCTTCTTTGCTGTGGTGGTCTCGGTAGTGAAAGCTGATGAGCCACCAGGGGTTGATGCTGTGGAGCTCACCTTTGATGAGGTGTTTGATATTCCGTTTCAAGCGTTGGGCTTGCCTGCGCTCTTCTTGTTGTATTGATTTCACTTGAGTTTCTCCTGCTTCTTCTCACGCAGAGACACTGACACCAATTCCTTGGCATCCAGCGCATCTCTTCTGTTAGTTGCTCGCAGCGGTTGCTTCTCAATCCACCAAGTAAGCACTGCAGGCGTTAGTTATTTATGCGAGTTGCACCTTTTACAGGGTCGTCATATGAGGATTGACTGACACTCCAATATCTGCAGGCAAAGCCAACAAGAGCGATACATCACGCAGGCTTGTTTTTATTGCTATTTCCGCCGTATATCAAGCCCTGACGCACCCACTTTTATAGATTGGCTCTTAACATCTTTTTTGGTATTTGTTTCAAGCTGTCTGCCAAGTCGGCATCTTCAATCTGCCTGTTGGCTTGGCATAGGTATCAAGCAGCATCTTGGTGGAGTGCCCTGCTGCCGCTGCCAAGTCAGCTGGGGAGTTTCCCATCGCTAAAGCGTGAGACAGGAAGCTATGGCGTTGGGCATAGAGACGGCGGGGCTTCAATCCACAACGCTCAAGCGACCGCTTCCACACACGACCCACCAGATGGTCGTAGATGTTGCTGTAGCTGGTGGGGGCGACAAACACCAGCCCATAAGGGTCGTAAATCTCCAGCAGCTCCATCTCAGCCTTGTGCTGTCTCAACACCTCCAGCACCTGTGCGGTCAGGGGCACCACACGCTCTCTCCCTGTCTTCGTCGTTGCCCAGCTGTGCTGACCTGAGGAATAGCCATCACGCCTCAAGCTCTTGCACACCAACACCTCACCTTCTTCCCAGCGGATGCAATCCCAGGTCAAGCCCCTGATTTCGGCATTTCGCATCCCCGTGCTGAGCCACAGCAGAAACAACGGGTAAAACCAAGGCTCATTGCTCTCCAGGTCAGCCAGCACAGCTTGGATTTCATCCACGCTCAGCACATCGCTCTGGACTGACCGCCGCTGCCACTTGAGCTTGTGAGAGAAGAGATGACGATTGCCACCGCTGCACTGGCGGTAGTGGGTCATCAACCCAGCAATGGTGCAGTCGCTCAAGCCACGCTCCTCTCTCAACCAACGCAAAAACTCCTCTGCATCGCTTCTGGTGCGGATGGGCTTTCCGTAGTGCTCCAGCAGCTTGTGGGCGTGAATGGCAGCAGCCTGGCGTTTGCTCTCTGCCCGCACCCTCACTGCCTCCAGCAGTCCCACCTGCTTGCCATTCACTAGCGGCTGATATGCCATCAGGCTGCGGTCAAAGCTCCCCTGCTGGTAGTCGCTCCAGATTTGGGCGGCGATGGCGTGGGCTTTAGCCACTGCCACAGGGTCATCCCAGCGACCCAGGCGGTTGATAAACGCATCCCTGCCATCAATCCGCACACGGACCTGGAGAGTGCCGTTGTTGTTGCGTAGAGAAGGTGGTTTCCTCAAGCTTTGCTGCCGCTGCTGACACCAGGGCTACGGCTGCACCACTGATTCAGCCAAGACAGCCGCGTCCACGTGTAGCCCTTCGTAGCTGGGGGAGTGCTCTGGGCGAAAAATCGGGGGATTTTTCTGGGAGTGGCTTGGCAGTTGGCTGGGAGACCCGTTGGAGCTGCTGAAACTTCAAGCCCAGCCTGAGGTCTTGGAGCGACGGGCTCGCTTCACGCAGTGGTGGATGCCATAGCTCACATAGACGTAAAAACGCCCTGGCTCACCAAAGAGCGTTTCGTTGCTGGGGGAGCGGCGGCGGTAGCCGTGGCAGGCGGGGTCGTCCTGGGAATACGCCTCCGTTTCCACCACCACACCCCAGAGCAGGCTGCCGTCTGTTTGGCGTTTCACCAACTTGCAACCAATCAGCTCAGGGGCAACGACGTCCGCTGGACGGCAGAAGAAGGCGTGGGGCAGGGCTGGGAGGTGCTTCTCCATCAGATCCGCGCGACCTGCAGATCACAGTTAACCGAGCCGCCGCTGCAAGCCCCAGCCACGGACGCCAGAATCAAGCCATCGGCTCCGCCACTGCGATGCATTCCGACGGCTTCACCCTTGCCACGGTCCTGATTGGCGGCAGCGGTCTTTTCGTGCTGGCCACTTTGTTCTTCGGGACCAAGGGCGGCTACTACGACACCGACAAGTACGACGGCAACGGCACCGCCCACTAGAGCCGCCTAGGTCTCACTGGAGAGCCGCTCCGACTGAGGACAGTCCGAGGTGGTCTCGAGATCGTCCGGCAACGCGGAGCGACTGAAGTACGCCAGGCGGGTGCTGACCGCTCCAATGGAATCAAGGCGGACGGTTTCCTCCCAGCTGTGGAGTTCGTCGTCGTCTTCAGCGTCGTAGCGAAGGGTCACCAGGTCGCCTTCAAGCTCAACGACCAGTGCCTCTTCGATCCAGCGCTGCTGGTCGCGCAAGAACACCCAGATGGGCCGTTTCTCGCACTGATAGCGGTAAAGGCGTCGCTGAAGCATGGGCCGCCGCCGGATACCTAATCCTAGGGATACTGAACCAATCTCACGCCGCAGCTCCGTGGTTGCTCACTGCACCGAAGACATCCGACTGCAGCTGCGGAGCTGGCCCGAGGTGGAGGCCTATCTCCAGCAGAACACAGGGGTGATCATTCCCCTGGGGTCTACCGAGCAGCACGGACCCACCGGGGCCATCGGCACCGATGCCCTGACCGCTGAAGCGGTGGCCCTTGAAGTCGGTCGGCGCCTGGGGGTGCTGGTGACCCCCGCCCAGGCCTTCGGCATGGCAGAGCACCATCTGGGGTTTGCCGGGACCATGAGCCTGCAGCCCTCCACCCTGCTGGCGGTCCTGCACGACCTGATCCTGTCCTTGGCCCGCCATGGTTTTGAGCGGATCTATGTGATCAATGGCCATGGCGGGAACATCGCCACCTGCAAAGCCGCCTTCGCCGAGGCCTACGGCACTGCCGCGGCCCGCGGCCTTCCGAATGCCGGGCGACTGCGCTGCAAGCTCGCCAACTGGTTCATGACCTCAGAAGCCATGGGCCTGGCCAGGGAGCTCTACGGGGACAAGGAAGGACACCACGCCACCCCCAGTGAAATCGCCATCACCCTGGCACTGGAGCCCAGCCTGGAGAGCAAGCAGCAACCCCTGCCGGACCCAGCCCCGGCCGGGCCAATTCACAGCCCCGAGGACTTCCGCCGCCGCCACCCGGATGGCCGCATGGGATCCCATCCCTCCTTGGCCACCGCCGAAGACGGTCGCCGCTTTTTGGATGTGGCCGCGACGGGGCTGGTCACTGATCTGGAGCGCTTTTTGAGCGAGTCGGCCAGCTAGGTTCACCCCATGAGCAACATCAGCGCCGACGACGTCCGCAAGGTGGCCAAGCTGGCTCGCCTGGAACTGCCCGAAGAGAAAATCGCGACCTACACCGGTCAACTCGAGCGGATCCTCGACTACGTCGACCAGCTGCAAGCAGTCGATACCGATGGCGTTCCCGCCACCACCCGCGCCGTTGAAGTGGTCAATGTGACCCGCGAAGACACCGTGGTGCCGACCGAGGTGCGCGAGCAGCTGCTGGATGAGGCGCCCCTACGGGAAGGCGACTTCTTCCGCGTTCCCAAAATCCTGGCGGACTGACCAAACTCAAGCTGACGGCAGCGCTCGATCTGTAAAACCAGTCGATCAGCGGCGGGGCGAAACCGCCGTACGGTGCAGGAGAGCGACCACATGGCGGCGGGCCCTGAACGAGGGCAGCAGTCCAGCGATCGGACGGAGTTTGCTGCGGCGGCGGCGATGGCTGCGCACCCCCAGGACGATGTCGTAAATGAAATTGGTTAAATCACCCTTGGTCTCGAACAATCCGAGCCGCTGAGGAGAACCCTTGGCATCAAGGATTGGCTTGGTTGCGTGATACGCGGGGCGGTATTCAAACCAGGGAATTGACGGCCAAAGGTGATGAACCAGGTGATAGTTCTGGCCCATGATCAGCCAGTTCATCAGACGCCCGGGATAGACCCTCGCGTTGTGCCAACGATTCCTTGAAGAGAAGGGGCGGTGCGGCAGGTAATCGAAGAACAACCCAAGGGTCACCCCAACCATTAGGGCTGGAGCAAACCAGACATTGAAAATGAAATCAATGAAGCCGTATTTGATCCCAGCCAGCACAATCGCGAAGAAGATGCCACGCCCTAGTCCCCATTCAAGAAGTTCATGTCCGCGCCAAAGCTTGCGCTGGAAGAAGAAGTACTCGTGATAGAAAAATCGAGGCGCAATCAGCCAGAGCGGACCGAAGGTGCTGACGATGTGATCGGGATCGTTCTTCGGATCGTTCACATGGGCGTGATGCTGCAGGTGCACGCGGGTGAAGACCGGGAAGCTGAAGCCCAACAGCAACGCCGCTCCATGCCCCATAAAGGCATTCCAGAAACGGCTGGGATGCGCCGCGTTGTGGCAGGCGTCATGGATGACCGTGCCCTCCAGATGCAAAGCCAGAAAACCCGTGGCCAGCAGGACCGGTAGCGGCCAGCCCCAGAGGAACCAGCCCGCAATGCTTAGAGCCGCGAGGACATAGCCGCCGAGGAACAATCCCACCGTCGGGTTCCAGGGAGCCGGGGGATCGAGGTATTGCCTCGGCACAGCACTCACCGACGCACGCACCTCTTGGCGTCCAAGCTCTCTCGACTCAGCTGGGGCCAAGGTTTGCGTCATTCCTACTGAATTAAGGAGCAGCTTAGAAAAGCTGACGTCTCGAACGGATGCCCACCGGGGGACTTGAACCCCCACGACCGAAGCCACTGGTACCTAAAACCAGCGCGTCTACCAATTCCGCCAGGTGGGCAGGGCATGACTGTAGAGAGCGGCCCAGAATGGGGTCAACGCCTCAATTCCAATGCTGGCCACCCTTGGCGGAACCCTTGCCCTGCTGGTGGGCCTGACGGTGATGCTGCTGCCGCTGCTCGCAACAGAGCTGAGCCGCCCTCGCGATGCCGCATGGGGAGCTGTGGTGCTCCTGCTGGGCCTGACCCTGGTCACCAGTGCAGACCGGCTCACCGGCTCACCGATGCTGGCCGTGCTCTGCGGAGGCCTACTGATCGCTCGCCTCGGCAGCGAGGTGCTTCAAAGCCGCTGGCGCATGCTCAGCCCCGAGGAGCAACAGCGCATCGCGTCCCTGGAGCGCTGGCAGACCAGCCTGAGCGAGCTGTTCAGCAGCAGCTCCCAGGCCGCTTCGGTGTTGAGCTCAACCGGCGGCTCCCTGCTGAGCACGTTGAAAGGTGGCCCCAAACCGGGCAAGACCAGCAAACGCTGGGTTCGCGCTGAAGCTCAGAGCGAAGCCAAAGGACCCAACGAAGGACCCAGCGAAACCACCGTTGAGGCAAACGACGAAAGCGAAAGCGAACCTGCAGTGAAAGCAGCTGTTGCACCCACCTTGGTGAGCTCCTTCGAGGAGGTGGACGCGCTGATCGAGGCATCCAGCCCCCAAGCGGGATAATCGACCCTTGCTGCCCCAAGCGCTGTGACCGCCAGCACTGCTTCCGAGTCCTCCGCCAACGCCGGGCAGATCTCCTACAAGGACACCCTTAACCTGCTGAAAACGCCCTTCAACATGCGGGCGAATTCACAGGTGCGCGAGCCTGAGATCCAGGCCTTTTGGGCTGAGCGGAGGCTCTACGAACGTCTCAGCGAAGAGAACACGGGACCCTGTTTCACGCTCCACGACGGGCCGCCCTACGCCAACGGCGCCCTGCACGTTGGGCACGCGCTGAACAAGATCCTTAAGGACATCATTAATAAGACCGCCCTGCTGCAGGGCAAACGGGCTCGCTTCATCCCCGGCTGGGACTGCCACGGTCTGCCGATTGAGCTCAAGGTGCTGCAGGGGCTCAAGAGCAGCGAGCGGGCTGAGCTCACCCCCGTCAGCCTGCGCAAGAAAGCCCACGCCTATGCCCTCGAGCAGGTAGAAGGCCAAAAAGCCGGCTTTCGCCGCTGGGGCATCTGGGCCGACTGGGATCAGCCTTACCTAACCCTGCAGAAGGACTACGAGGCCGCCCAGATCGGGGTGTTCGGCGCCATGGTGCTAGCCGGCCACATCTACCGAGGCCTCAAGCCAGTCCATTGGAGCCCCAGCTCCCGCACGGCCCTCGCGGAAGCTGAACTCGAATATCCCGACGGCCACAGCTCACCCAGCGTGTTTGCGGCCTTCCCCGCGGTCGAGCTCCCCAGCGGCCTGGCGAGCACCCTCGAGCAAGCGGGTCTGGGCCCCGATCAAGCGACGGCCCAAGGCGGTCTGGCGGTGGCCATCTGGACCACGACCCCCTGGACGCTGCCCGCCAACCTGGCGGTATCCGTCAATGAACGCCTCGACTACGCCATCTGCGCCATCGAGGCCCATGGTGACAACCCCGCCCCTGCCGCCAGCCACCTGGTGGTCGCCGCAGAACTGCGCGAAAGCCTCGAAACCAGCCTGGGCCTGACCCTCAACCCCCTGGTCAGCGTCAAAGGGGCCGCACTCGAAGGCCTGCAGTACCGCCATCCGCTCTTGGAGCGCACCAGCCCGATTGTGATCGGCGGGGACTACATCACGACCGAAGCAGGCACCGGCCTGGTCCACACCGCACCGGGCCATGGCGTCGATGACTTCAACACCGGGCGCAAGTACAAACTCCCCGTGCTCTGCCCGGTCGATGAAGCCGGAAACCTGACGGCAGAGGCCGGGCCCTTCGCCGGCACGAACGTGCTGAAGGATGCCAACCCCACGATCATCAGCGCCCTTGAAGAGACCGGCCTGCTGCTGAAGCAGGAGCGCTACGAGCACCGCTACCCCTACGACTGGCGCACCAAAAAACCGACCATCTTCCGGGCCACGGAGCAGTGGTTCGCCTCCGTGGAGGGTTTCCGTCAGGCCGCCCTCGATGCCATCGCTCAGGTGGAGTGGCTACCCGCCAGCGGCCGCAACCGCATCGAAGCGATGGTCAGCGAGCGGGGGGACTGGTGCATCAGCCGTCAGCGCACCTGGGGCGTGCCAATTCCAGTCTTCTATCACCGTGAAACCGGCGAGGTGCTGCTCAATGAAGCCACCCTCAGCCACATCCAAGGACTGATCGCCGAGCACGGCGCCGATGTCTGGTGGGAGCGCGACGAAACTGGGCTACTGCCTGAGGCCTACGCCGCCGAAGCCAGCCAATGGCGCAAGGGCACCGACACGATGGATGTCTGGTTTGACTCCGGCTCTTCCTGGGCGGGCGTGCTCGGTGGAATCGAGGGCACCAGCAGCCGGGCGCCCCAATTGCACTACCCAGCCGACCTGTACCTCGAGGGCAGCGATCAACACCGGGGCTGGTTCCAAAGCAGCCTGCTCACCTCCGTAGCGGTCAACGGACACGCCCCCTACAAGCGGGTGCTCACCCACGGCTTCACCCTCGATGAGAAGGGCCGCAAGATGAGCAAATCCCTGGGGAACGTCGTCGATCCAGCGGTGCTGGTCTCGGGCGGCAAGAACCTGAAGCAGGAACCGCCCTACGGCGCCGATGTGCTGCGCCTCTGGGTGAGCTCGGTCGACTACTCCGCCGATGTCCCCTTGGGGCCTGGGATCGTCAAACAGCTGGCGGACGTCTACCGCAAGGTGCGCAACACCGCGCGCTACCTGCTGGGCAACCTCCACGACTTTGATCCCAGCCAAGACGCCGTTCCCTACGAGGAACTGCCGCTTCTGGATCAGTGGATGCTCCAGCGCACCGCGTCCTTGATTGACAGCGTCAGCGGTGATTTCGAGCGCTTTGAGTTCTATCGCTTCTTCCAGGCCCTGCAGAACTTCTGCGTGGTGGACCTCTCCAACGTCTACCTCGACATCGCCAAGGACCGCCTATATGTCAGCGGTGCCGACGACTTCCGCCGCCGCAGCTGCCAAACGGTGTTGGCGCTCGTTGTGGAACGGCTCGCCGGCCTGATCGCCCCAGTCCTGTGCCACATGGCCGAGGACATCTGGCAGAACTTGCCCTACTCCGTCGCGGAAACCTCGGTGTTCGAGCGGGGCTGGCCCACGGCTCCAGAGCCGTGGCGTCAGAGCGCCCTTGAGCAACCGATGAACCAGATCCTGGAACTGCGGGCCCTGGTCAATCGGCAGCTGGAAAGCTGCCGCAGCGCAGCCAAGCTCGGGGCCTCCCTGGAAGCGCAGGTTCAACTCAACTTGGGCGAGGGAAGCGCAGCAACCCAAGCCGCCCTCCACTGGTTGAGCGAAAGCGCCCATCCGAAGGTCGACAACCTGGCGGATTGGCTCCTGGTCTCGGCCCTTCAGATCGGCGGCTCAAGCCCCGACGCCGTGCTGGCCGAAGCGAGTGAGAACGGAATCACCGTCCGGATCAGCAAAGCTGACGGTCACAAGTGTGAGCGCTGCTGGCACTACGAAAGCGACATTGGCGAGCACGCCGCCCATCCAACCCTCTGCGGCCGCTGCGTCGGTGTTCTGACTTAAAGCCAGGCGGCTGGCTCGAGGAAGGCCTGAGCCCCTGAAGCACTGGAGAGGCACTGCTCAGCCTGGGGGTTGAGCGGGCCCTGCAAGAGCTCGGTCTGCTCGATCCGGGCCGCTTCAGGCAGCAGCGGCTGATCGGGATCAAAACCCGTGGGGTGGGAGACGCTGCTGGAGAAGCCCCGAAAGATCAGCAACTCAAAGGGCTCCAAACCATCAGCAACCGGTAAGGAACCCCGCAGACGCAGGACCCGATCAGGACGACTTCGGCTGATCTCCTCCAACTGCAGCAGCAGCTCAGCAACCTTCAACGCCATGGCCGTGCCCTAGAAACCACCGGCCACCCGGCCCTGCTTGGGCAAGCGGACAATCAGCCACTGCAGCAGGCCGACGCCGTAGGCCACTAGGGACACGTACCCAACAAAGGCAGCAATTGCAGCGGTCCAGCTCCCGCCAAAGACGAAATCAAAGAAGCCGGCCACACCGCCATGCAAGTCATCGGGGGCCTCAAGCCACACCTGGCAGATCGGCCTGGTCAATCCACCGCCGACACAGTTCAAGGCCACGGCACTCAAGGCCGCGCCCAGAAGGCCAAACACACTCAGCCCCCAGCGCCAGGCGCGCACCACGAACGGCAAGGGGCGCCAGGGCGGCAAGTCCGCCAACTCCTCATTGAGATCCACCCAGAACCAGACGCTGATAACCACCAGCAGCTGAGACAAAACCGCCAGCAAGTAGCCCAGGGGTCGGTTGTCGGTCAGCAGCAGCACGGTGATCAGCAGCAGGCTGGCCACCTTCCAATAGATGCCCATCAAGCGGGTTAACGCTTGCTCGCGCTTCAACGCCGACCAGATCAGCAGCACCAGGGGCAACCCCAGGGCGAAGACCGCAGCCAGGCGGTAATCCAGCCAGACGAGGGTGCGATAGAGCAGCAGATCTGGCACGCAGCAACACTCAGTCAACGGCCATTATCTGCAGCCCTGCCGCGAAAGGAAGCGGCTGTAAGGTCCGCCGATGGCCTGGACCGCTCGCCTCTCCCCATTTTTGCCCTGGCGAACAGCGCCGCAGCAGGCGCAGTGCACGACGGCGCTGAGCCGTGAGCCAGCCCTGGAAACCGCCATCGCCGATCTGGCTCAACAGCTCAAACAAGCCGGTCAGCGCAGCCAGGCTGACCTTGGGCTGGTGTTTTGCTCCAGCGCCTACGCCACCGACCTCCAGCGGTTCATGCCGCTGCTGCAGCAAGCGATTGGCGCGAAGCACTGGCTGGGCTGCTGTGGCGGCGGGGTCGTCGGCACCAACACCGAGGGCTCGGCCCAAGAGCTCGAAAACGAGCCCGCCATCAGCGTCACGCTGCTCTCTCTGCCCGAGACAGAGATCGAGCTCTTCATGCTCAAAAGCGATGCCTTGCCCGATCTCGACGGGTCACGGCAGAGCTGGATCGACTGGGCGGGAGTCGTCCCAGACGGCGGACATTCCATGCTCCTGTTCATTGATCCGACCTGCACGGCGATCAACGACGTGATCAGCGGCTTGGACTTCGCCTACCCCGAAGCCCAGAAGATCGGGGGCATCGCCGCGCAACACAACGCCCAACATGGCTCCCTGTTGCTCGGGGACAGCGTGGTGAACGGCGCCATCGGCTGCCTGATCAAAGGGGCCTGGCGCATTGATCCGGTGGTCGCCCAGGGCTGCAAGCCGATCGGTCCGGTCTTTGAGATTGAGCAGGCTGAGCGCAATGTGCTGCTGCGCCTGAGCCATGACGGAGACGCGGACACCCCCGTGGCCTGCCTGCAGACAATCCTTCAGGGCCTCTCTCCAGAGGAGAAGGAACTGGTACGGCACTCACTGTTTCTAGGAGTCGCCAAAACCAACTTCCAGCTACCCAGCGATGGATCCCCTGCTCCTGGACCCGCGGTTCTGGTGCGCAACCTGCTTGGCGTCGACCCCCGCACCGGATCAGTCGCGGTGGCCGAGCGGCTACGGGTAGGGCAACAGGTGCAGTTTCAACTGCGTGACGCCGAGACCTCACGGCAAGAACAACAGCAACTGCTTGGGCGGCAGCAAACCCGCAACGCCGACCCGCTGGCGGCACTTCTGTTTGCCTGCCTTGGCCGTGGCGAAGGCCTGTACGGCAGCCCCAATGGGGATGTGGAAGGGTGCCGGCAACAGTTCCCGGCCGTGCCCATCAGCGGTGCCTTCTGCAATGGCGAAATCGGCCCCGTCGCTGGTGCGACCCACTTGCATGGCTACACCGCCAGCTGGGGCTTTCTGGTGCCGAACACCCCCTGATTTCCGATGGTGCGCCAACACGTCAACCCGCTGAGCCGCTTCTTCCAGTTGCCGCTGGAGCTGCCCCCACCGCAAGAGCTCTTCGCCGATCCCGGCCTACCGGTGCATCTCGACATCGGCTGCGCCCGGGGGCGCTTTCTCCTAGAGCTCGCCCAGCAGCAGCCCCAGGTCAACCACCTCGGAATTGAGATCCGGCGTCCCCTGGTCACCGCCGCGGAAGCCGACCGTCAACAGCTCGGCCTGGGCAACCTGCACTATCTGTTCTGCAACGCCAACATCAGCACCAGCGCCTGGCTGCAGGCCTTGGCACCCGGTCAATTGGATCTGGTCTCAATCCAATTCCCCGATCCCTGGTTCAAAAAGAGGCACCACAAGCGACGGGTGCTGCAACCGGCACTGCTGCTTGCGATCGCCGCGGCCCTGCAACCGGGCAAGCGCCTCTTTCTGCAGAGCGACATTCTGGACGTCATCGAGCCCATGGTCGCCGTCACCGAAGCCAGCGGTTGCTTCAAGCGACCGGCGGACGACGCCAAACCCTGGCGCGAAGGCAACCCCCTACCGGTGCCAACCGAACGGGAGACCTACGTCCTCGGCCAAGACCTACCGGTGTATCGGGTGCTCTACGAACGCAACGAAACGCCGTTACCCAGCCTGGAAGCACTGGAGCAACGGCTGGAAGCCGCCGATAATCCCGAGACATCAACCCACCCCTCGGCATGAGCGCAGGATCGGCGCCATCCACCCCCTGGCTGTTGCGATGGCAGGGGACGTTGGGCAGTGCCAGCGAGGGGCCCCTCGGATCAAGACTCAGCCTGGTCGCCGGGATCGTGCTCTGCCTGCTGATGGCGGCGATGCCCTTTGTCACGCGGGCGGGCCTGAGCCTGTTGATCCTCTCCTCGGGGTTGCTTTGGCTGATGTGGTCACTCGTTCTCCCCGCCGGCCGCATCGGCCGCATCAGCGGTTGGCTCCTGCTGATGCTGGGCATCGCCGTATTGGCAACCGGGTTCTCGCCGGTCACCCCTGCCGCGTTCAAAGGCCTGCTGAAGCTGATCAGCTACCTGGGGGTCTATGCCCTAATGCGGCAGCTGCTTGCGCAGGCACCCCGCTGGTGGGATCGGCTGGTGGCGGCTCTGTTGGGAGGTGAACTGCTCAGCAGCGTCCTCGCCATTCGGCAGCTCTACGGCGACACCAGTGAGCTGGCCCGCTGGGCGGATCCCAACTCCGTCGCCGATGGAACGATCCGGGTCTACGGACCACTGGAGAACCCAAATCTGCTGGCGGGATACCTGATCCCGATCCTGCCCATTGCCTTGATTGCTCTGTTGCGCTGGCGTTCTTGGCCGCAACGCCTGTTTGCCGCCAGTGCCCTGATGCTCGGCAGCAGTGCCCTCTTCCTCAGCTACAGCCGGGGTGGCTGGCTTGGGATGTTGGGAGCCCTTGGGGCCACGGTCCTGCTGCTGGTGTTGCGGCAGACGCGCCACTGGCCGCCCCTTTGGCGCCGCCTCTTCCCGCTGCTGCTGATCGCGGCTGCGGTCTGCGTGCTTGTGGTCGCCATCACCCAAATCGAGCCCCTGCGGATCCGAGTCATGAGCCTGGCGGCCGGCCGCGGGGATAGCTCCAACAACTTCCGCATCAACGTCTGGCTCGCGGCCATCGAGATGATCCAGGAGCGGCCTTGGCTTGGGATCGGGCCCGGCAACAGCGCCTTCAACCTGATCTACCCCCTCTATCAACAGCCCAAGTTCAATGCCCTGAGCGCCTACTCCGTGCCGCTCGAGCTTCTGGTTGAAGGGGGTATCCCCAATCTGCTCGCCGCGTTGGGCTTGCTCTTCGCCAGCCTGCGGGCTGGTCTGAGCCAACTCAAAGGTGAGTCGATTTGGGCTCTGCCTGCCCTCGCCGCCATTGCCGCCATTGCTGGGCTCTGCGTTCAAGGCGCGACCGACACGATCTTCTTCCGGCCGGAAGTCCAACTCACAGGCTGGTTCTGCCTGGCCACATTGAGCGCCAGCCAAAACGCCAGCAGCAGTGATGGCTGAAGGCCCCCTGCTGGCTGGCTTTGACGCTGGACAAACCCACACCAGCTGCAAGCTGGCTTGGCTCAAGGGCAATGGAGAGCTGAGCCCCATCGGCCAGGGATATGGACCGGGAGTTCGCCATCTGGCCGCCCCAGGCGGCGAAGCCTGTTTCCGCGAGGCCCTGCAGCAGAGCCTTCGCGATGCACTCCAGCAAGCCGGACTGCCTGACGATCAGCCCTTCGCCGTCGGTGTGGGCGCCAGCGGCATTGAGCGGGGCAGCGCAATCCAGAGCCAAGGGGAAGCCTTGGCGGCCGATGCTCTCCACCTGCCCAAGGCCTCTGTTGCGGTCAGCGGCGATGAACACACCGCCCTCATTGGTGCCCTGGACAACGATCCGGGCGTTCTGGTGATCAGTGGCACCGGCTGCATCGCCCTCGGCCAAAACGGCTCAGGACGCTGGCATCGCAGCGGCGGCTGGGGCTGGCTTCTGGATGGAGCGGGCTCAGCAATGGATCTTGGCCGCGATGGATTAGCGATCAGCGTCCAAATGGCCGATGGCCGGCTGAGCGAAACCGCGCTGAAAGACCAGCTCTGGCAAGCCCTGGGAGTCAGCACTGCCCAGGAGCTGAAGGCCGCGGTCGTCGCCGAAGGATTTGGTGCCGCAGGCTTTGCCCGGCTCGCTCCGGTCGTGGACGCGAGTGCCAGCAGCGGCGATCCCCATGGCCGCGTGATCGTCGAGCGCTCCGCCCTGGCCCTCGCTCAGATGGTCAGCAGCATCGTCACAACGCTCGAGCTGCAAGCTCCACGGGTGTGTTGCAGCGGCGGTGCGCTTACGCACCTGAAGACGCTGCGTGAGGCCTTTGCCGCGGACCTCGCGCAACGCTGCCCAGGCGCAACCTTGGTGGGACCCAAGGGTGATGCCTGTGATGGAGCCCTACGGCTCGCCGTTCAGGCAGCGTTGAGGTGCTGATCGGCGAGTTCCGCGAGATGGCGACTCCAATGGTCGACATCCGCCTGCTGAGCCGCCTCCACCATCACCCGCAGCAACGGCTCGGTGCCACTGGCCCGCACCAACACGCGCCCGCTGCCGGCCATCGCTGCTTCGGCGGCCTGAACCTCCTTCAGCAGGGGCAGGCAGTTCTCCCATCCGGTGCGCTTGCTGCGATCTGGGACGGTGACATTCACCAATTTCTGTGGATAGGGCTGGAAGCTGCCATCGAGCCAATCACTCAGGGAGCCCCCCTGAGCCTGGATCAAGCTCGCCACCTGCAACGCCGTCAGCAGTCCATCACCGCTCATGCCGTGGCGGGCCGAAAGGATGTGACCGGACTGTTCACCGCCTAAAGACGCCCCGAGCTCCTCCATGGCGGCATGCACATATTGATCGCCGACCGCGGTGCGCTCAAGCACGCCGCCTTGGGCTTGCCAGGCGCGCTCAAACCCCAGATTGCTCATCACCGTCGCGACAATCCGGTTTTCCGGCAAAGCGCCCTCAGCCATCAGGGCCTGGCCCCAGAGGTAGAGGATCTGATCACCATCGACGACCCGGCCGCGGCCATCGACCGCGAGCATCCGATCGGCATCGCCATCGAAGGCAAAGCCCATGGCCGCACCTTGCGCGATCACCTTCGCCTGAAGGGCCGCGAGATGGGTGCTGCCGCAGCCCTGGTTAATCCGCGTCCCATCGGGCTGGCCATGGAGCACCGTGACATCGGCGCCCAACTCACGAAAGACGCTTTCACCGCAGCTCGTCGCCGAACCCCAGCAGAGATCCAGCACCACCTTGGCGCCATCGAGCCGGGCTGAACCCACGCTCTCGAGCAGGCGCTGGCGGTAGTCGTTCAGCAAATCCGGTCGCTGCTCGAGCCGTCCGTTGGCACGGAAACCGCTGAGGACATCGCCGCTGCCATGCAAGCCCGCTTCGATCTGGGCCTGCTGTTGCTTGGCCAACTTGGCACCGCAGGCCCCGAAGACTTTGATGCCGTTGTCATGGGGGGGGTTGTGGCTGGCCGAAACCATCAGACCGCCACTGGCTCCGAGCTGACGGATGGCCCCAGGAACGGCAGGGGTTGGACACAGACCGATATCCAGCACATCTCGGCCAGCCGCGGTCAGACCCGCGGCCAGGGCGGCCACCAACATTGGTCCGCTGCTGCGGGAGTCCATCCCCAGCACGATGGGACCGCCGTCGGGGAGAACCAGGCCGCACCAGTAGCCAACCTGGAGCGCCAGGGCCGGAGTAATCACCTGACCAACGCGGCCGCGGATGCCGTCGGTTCCAAAACTCGCCGTACCAGAAGGGAATGGCGCCCCAAGCGGAGACATGACGAGCCAGTGCATCAACGCTGGCGGCAGGCTAGGTCGTGTTTGGCATGCAGGCGGAGCCCATCTCACCAAGAATGCGCGCAGTGATTGCACCGCTTTGGCCCAGCGCCCCCTCTCCGCTGAACAACGCCAAAGCCTTCTTGGCACCGCGCTGATTGGTCTCTGCTGCCTTGGAACAGGCATTGCCCTGGCAGCCGGACGTCAGTGGCTGGTGCAACTGGCTCCTCCCCTAACCCCCAACAACAGCGCGGCCGAGCTAGCCCGCAACCGAAGGCAAAGCCTGGATCCAGACCGGAGACGGGATGCGGCACTCCTGCTGAGTGCCCAGCCCAAGAGCACGCCCGAAGAGCGCCGGTATTGGCTCCAGGGCCAGGGCTGGGGCAATCACGGAAGCAATCGAGTACTGGCCGCCATCAGCCTCAAGCGCGCGGCCCAGGCTGCCCAAGCCAGCGGACGCCCCCAGGAAGCCCAGGTGCTCTGGGGGGAATTGCTGCGCCGCTTCCCGCAGGAGCCCGCCAGTGCTGATGCCCTGTATGCCCTGGGCCGGCGGCAACCCAAGTTGCGGCGCACCCTGCTGAAGCGCTTTGCCCCCCACCCAGCAGCCCTGGCCGCAGCGCTGGAAGCAGGCGATGCGCTGCATCTGGCCCGCTGGGGAGCCCGCTGGCCCGGCGCTGAAACGCTCCTGCTCCAAACCTGCGAAGAGCAACAGGCCACGCTCAGCGCTGAAGACAAACAGCTGCTGGCCGCGGGTCTCGTGCAACTGGGGCGCGGCCAGCAGGCCCTGAACTGCCTGGGGGAGACGGCCCCCACAGCTGAACTGCAGCTTCGACTCGCCCAAATCCTGCTGCGTGGGAGCCGCGCGCAACAAACGCAGGCCGCAGAGTTACTAGGGCGCCTTGCCAACCGCGAGGGCCCGGAGGGATTCAAAGCAGCGCGCCTGCTGGCGCAGTCTCCTGCTCCCAGAGCGGTTGAACAGCTCCAGCAACTGCCGCCGTCGCTCCAGGACAGCGCCCCGGTGCAGGCACGTCTCGCCGAAGCCGGGATCGTTGACCCAGCAGCGGTGCTGAGCCGCTGGCCCAACGATCCCGCCAGCTGGGAGCTGCAGTGGAGCGAGGCCCGCCAGGCGCTACTGCAGCGTGACTGGAGCCAAGCCAGTCGCTGGCTCAGCCAATTGAACAGCGCAACCCTGCCAGCCCCCCTGGCGGCGCGCCAATTGTTCTGGCAAGGCTGGAGTGCCCAGCAACAGGGGGACCAGGCGAGCGCCGAGCAGTTCTGGCGGCGAACCCAACGGAGCCAGCCGCTGGGCTACTACAGCTGGCGGGCCCAAGAACGTCTGGGTGAGACCAGCAACGGCGAGCCCAGCGCAGAGGCGCTTCAGTTCTGGCAACCCCTGGCCAGTGCTGATCCACGCATCGATGCCCTCTGGCAGCGGGGCCAAGCGCTGGAAGCCTGGGAAAGCTGGCGCACCAAGCAAGGGGGAAAGCCCCCCCTCCATCCAGAGGAGTTCCTGATCGAAGGTCGCCTGCGCACGGCGATCGGGGATGACTGGACGGGCCTGGGACAACTCGAGCGCGCCAGCTTCCGCCTCCCCCAGATCGGCTGCAGGGGACAACTGGAGCGTGAGCGCCAGCTCCACCCGAGGCGCTTCTCAGCGGAGCTGAGTGCTGCCAGCCAAGCCAACGGTGTCGATCTGGCCCTCTTGCTGGCAGTCGCAAAACAGGAATCGCGCTTCAGCCCAACCGTGCGCTCAGTGGCCGGAGCCAGTGGGCTGCTGCAACTGATGCCGGCCACCGCCAGCGAACTGGCAGGAGAATCCCTGGACCATCAGGCCCTCAGCGACCCCGAACGCAACGGAGCCCTAGGAGCGGCTTACCTCAAGCAACTCCTCAGCGGCGCCGCGGGGAATCTTTTCCAAGCGATCGCCAGCTACAACGCCGGCCCCGGTGCCGTCGGCAGCTGGCTCAAACGTGAAGGCTTCGATCTGCAGCGCGAACCTGAGCTCTGGACTGAAGCCATCCCCTATCCCGAAACCCGGCTGTACACCAAAAAAGTGCTGGGGAATTACTGGAGCTACCGGCAGCTTGGCCAGCGGGCAGAAGACCTTTGCCGCTGACCTCAGCGGTTAACCGAAAACGAAGCCCAGATGGGCATAGAGGGAGCGACCCACCAGGATCCCGGACAGGACCCAACCGCACAGCACAAACGCGCTGAGCAAGGGAGCCGGGGCAATCCTCAGCCGCGTGAGATCCAGCCGAGCGAGCAAGACCGCAGAAGCCAACACCAGCACTTCCGAGAGCACCGCCAGGTGCAGCAGATACAGGCCCCCAGTGATCACCACCAGCAGGGTGACCACCAAGGTCAGGGCCTTACTGGCGGCCATCAGCTGCGAGAGCTCCCGCAGAAGCAGATCGGGCATGGTGCAAAGCACCACCACCAGAAGGGCCTGCATGCACTGCAGGGGCCAGAACCAGGGGCCAGCGAACTCCTGCTGCAAGGGGGTGCTGGCCTGGTCAACCAACTGCGGAGCCACATCGGCCCAGTGCAGGCCCATGAAAGCGCTGACACCAAACAGCACCAACAACATCGGTGCCCGCAGCGGCAGGACCAACAGGCCAAGAACAGCAGTCACAGGGCGCATGAACGGGCGCATCACTGGTCAGCGGTCACAGCTTGATCCAACACCAGGGCGATGGCTTCAAACGGACACGAGGGGATGCATTGCTCGCAAACCAGACAGCGCTGCGCGTTGAACGTCAGCCGCCAACTGGGGGCGGTGCAACTCAGGGCTCCACTTGGGCAGACGCTGGTGCAAATCCCGCAGTCCACGCAACGCTGCGGATCAATCGCAATCTCACCGGAGGCCCGGTTCAGGCCCAGACCCTGCCCCTCCAACCACTGCTCGGCCGCATCCAGATCGTCGATGTCGCCCGAGAGCTCCACCACCATCGTCCCGCTCTGATTGGGCGCGATCTGAGCCCGAAGGATTTTGGCGGCGATATCAAATTCAACCGCCAGGCGATAGGTAATCGGCTGATGCACCGCCTCCCGCGGAAAGTGAAGGGTGATGCGGCGTTTCAAGGGCGCAACTCAGCCACCGTCAGGGTATCGACGCGGAATGCGAACAGCCCTGGCAGATTGGCCCAAAGCATGAACACACCTCCTGTGGACAGCAACACAGCAGCCCTGGGAAGGCGCGAGCGGATGCTGCTCGCCGCGGTGGCAGCCCTGCTGGCCCTGGGGCTCTTCCTTCTGCGCGGTGGGCTCTCGCCGGCCGCCCCGTTGGAAAAACTGGCACGCCAATCGCTCGAACCCGCCGTCGCGCTCAGCAACGGCCGGCCGAGCCTGATCGAGTTCTACGCCGACTGGTGCGAGGCCTGCCAAGCCATGGCCCCAGCGATGGAGCGGGTGGAAGGCGAACACCACGAGCAACTCGATGTTGTGCTGCTCAATGTCGACAACCCCCGCTGGCAACCGGAGGTGGATCGCTACGACGTGAATGGCATCCCGCAGCTGGAGTTCTTCGATGCCAGTGGCGCCCCCATTGGCCGCGCCGTTGGGGCCCGCAATCAAGGCGAATTGGAGGCCCTGAGCGCCGCCCTGATCAGCGGTTCCCCCTTACCGGCCATGGCTGGAGTCGCCGAGACCAGCGTTTTACCGAAAGCAGAGACCACCGCCATGGCAGGTCCCCGCAGCCACAGCTGAGTCCCGCAAAGCCCGTTACCCTGCAGCACCAGCTCCCAACTCCATCGCCCGCCCATGAAACGCTTTCGGGTTGAGCTGATTGCAGCGACCCCCAACCCCCAGCAGTGCGTCTACGCGGGGATGCACCAGGACTACAGCGAAGGGTTTGTGGCCGCTGATCGGGCGGAATGGCCTGATGAGACCCGTGCCGGAGAGATCTGCGTCAAACGTCTACTGGCCGGCGAGCGCGGTCACTACGGCCCGCTCGAGCACGCCCAGATCGTTCTGAATGTCGGCTGGTTCCCCCACTCTGTGATGCAGCAGGCCCGCACCCACAGGGTGGGCGTGAGCTTTGACGTCCAATCGATGCGCTACACGGGCGATCGGATCTGCCGTGCGGCCAACGGGGAACTCGAACTGGAAGAGGTCTTCTACCTCCGCCCTGAAGGGCAGTACAGCGATCGACAAGGCAAGAAGTACACCTACACGGCTGAAGAGCGGCAGAAGGATCTCGCCCTCTGCCAAGTGGCCGCTGAGCGCTACCGCGACATGCTGGCGGCAGGCTTCGCGGAAGAACACGCCCGCGGCATCTTGCCCTTCGATTACCGCCAGCACTTTGTGGTGAGCTTCTCGCTGCGGGCGTTCCTGCACTTCATGGACCTGCGCGCCAAGCTCGACGCCCAGGAAGAGATCCGGGTGCTCTGTGACCTGATGTGGCCACACCTCCAGGCCTGGGCCCCAGAGTTTGCGGCTTGGTACGAAAAGAGCCGCCTACACAAGGCGCGCTTGGCTCCCTGAGCCTCAGATTCGCGCCAGAGTCACCCGCTCGGGCTGGTGCTGGTACTTCCCGGCCCGGTCCTTGTAGGTCGTCTCGCAGGGGTCTCCTTCAAAAAAGAGCAGCTGGCAGATGCCCTCATTGGCATAAATCCGGCAGTCCGCACCGGAGGAGTTGCTGAACTCCAAGGTCAGGTGACCTTCCCAGCTGGCCTCAGCTGGAGTGGTGTTGACGATGATTCCCAGGCGGGCATAGGTGCTCTTGCCCAGGCAGATCACGGTGATGTTGGGTGGTACACGCATCTTTTCGAGCGCCACACCCAACCCATAGGAATGGGCCGGGAGGATGAAGTACGCGCCGTCTTCGTCCTCGTGCAAGGGCACCGGCTCCAAGTTGGCTGGATTGAAGCGCTTGGGGTTCATGATCGTTCCAGGCACGTGCCGGAAGATCAGGAACTCCTGGGGGGACAGGCGCAGGTCGTAGCCATAGGACGAGCAGCCAAAGCTCAGCACCGGCTTTTCGCTGTTCTCAGGGTCGAGATGACGAACCAGCTGCGGCTGAAACGGCTCGAGCATGCCTGCAGCGGCCTGCTCATTGATCCAACGGTCGTTTTTGAGCATTAGAAACCTCGGCGCAGCTGGGTGACCTGATCAGCCATGGCCAACAAAGCCGTGGGCATGGACGGCCCAGTCAGGATCACATCCAGGTGAGAGGGCCGCTGCTCCAGAGCAGAGACCACTTCCACCTCAGCCAGATAGCCCAACTCCACCGCC
This sequence comes from Synechococcus sp. W4D4, assembly GCF_047716805.1. Classification (NCBI taxonomy): domain Bacteria; kingdom Bacillati; phylum Cyanobacteriota; class Cyanophyceae; order Synechococcales; family Synechococcaceae; genus Synechococcus; species Synechococcus sp. W4D4. The sequence goes on from NZ_CP180404.1 coordinate 1,856,065, forward strand.
AGACCGAGCTCATCCAGCACCAGCTGATCGAGCTGACCACCCAGGAGCTGCTCCCGGGTGTACTCCCAGATCTCCCTCACGGCCTCCACATCCGCCTGGGACGCAGGCGTGGGCTCCGCCAAACAACCCGACACCGCTGGCCTGAGCCACTGCAGACGGCCACAGAGCCAGACGCTGCGCTCGAGGCCTTGATCGACGCCACCTTTAAGAAACTGGCTGACCAGGACACGACTGCCCAGTCCTGCACTGCGCAAGGCCTGACTGAACACCCCGCTGAAGCTGCCGCGGAACGGCGCTGTATGCACCTGAAGTTGCCCCTCCTGCTGGGCCGCCAGACGAACGCTGCGGGAAGGAGCAGACGCTGGAATCGAGGCCAGCGGGCGCAGGTGTCCAGCACGGGGCGTAGCGCTGGGAGTGGCTGCAAGGCTGGCCGTCATCGATTGCATGGCTGCCGCTTGGGATCCTGAATGTAGCGGCGTTAGGCCGTCCGGCAAGCAACAAGCACTACCTGTAGTGCAAACACCCGTACCATCGAGACACTGAGCCAGCCCGCAATGAGCAGCACCCAACCCCGGCGGGACGGCCGCGGCGCCATGGATCTGCGCAGCACTCGCTTCGACTGGGATCCGATGGGGTTTGCCCTGAGCTCAGTCACGGTTCACACGGGGCGAACCGCCGTGATCTGCAGCGTTTGCCTCGAAGAAGGCGTCCCGAAATGGCGAAAAGGTTCAGGCAAAGGCTGGCTGAGTGCCGACTACAGACTGCTGCCGGCCAGCACCCCCAGCCGCCAGCCAAGGGAGCTGATTAAGCTGAGCGGCCGCACCCAGGAAATTCAACGCCTGATTGGCCGCAGCCTCAGGGCCTGCCTCGATCTCGAGGCTCTGGGCGAGAGGACGCTGCAGATCGATTGCGACGTTCTGCAGGCCGACGCCGGGACCCGCACGGCCTCCATTACTGGGGCCTGGGCCGCCTTGGCCCTGGGACTGCGCCGGCTCGAGCAGCGGGGGGTGCTGGAGCGATCTCCCTTAATCGGTCAGGTGGCAGCAGTCTCGGTTGGCCTGGTCGATGGGGAAGCGCTACTGGATCTGGACTACAGCGAAGACAGCCGAGCCGAGGTGGATTTGAACGTGGTGATGAATCAAGAGCAGCATTTGCTCGAAATTCAGGGCACCGCAGAGGGCGCACCCTTCAGTCGCCAACAGCTTTCTACCCTGGTTGACCTGGCCGAAGCTGGAATCCAGCGCCTTCTGAGCGCTCAGAGCCAGGCCTTGGCAGAAGCCCCGAATTAGTTTCAATGGCTACATGGCTGCCCTGGACTGATCCGTAGGTTCATAAACACATCAGTCGCGCTGACATGGTTGTGGCCACGCAAGGATTCAGCCGCTACTCCCCTAGCCCCACTACCGGTACGTCCGTGATCGCACCGATCGCGGGCAGTCCGCTACCGCCTAATGCAACGCTCCTGGATGTGATCCGGGGCCTCAGCGGCAGCACGACGGAAATCGTCGAGCGCGGCAAAACGATCTTTTTCCCTGGGGATCCAGCCGAGAAGGTCTACCTCCTCAAACGCGGAGCAATCCGCCTCTCCCGCGTCTATGAATCGGGCGAGGAGATCACGGTGGCGCTCCTGAGGGAAAACAGCCTGTTCGGGGTGCTCTCCCTGCTGACTGGTCAGCGCTCGGACCGCTTCTATCACTCCATTGCTTTCACCCGCGTCGAGCTCGTGACAGCCCCCGCCACCTCGGTGCGGAAGGCCATTGAGCAAGACCCCGCGGTGGGCCTGCTGCTGCTGCAGGGCCTGTCCTCTCGGATCCTGCAAACCGAGACCATGATCGAAACCCTCACCCACCGCGACATGTCCTCGCGACTGGTGAGTTTCCTGCTGGTGCTCTGCCGCGACTTTGGGGTTCCCAGCAGCGAAGGCATCACGATCGACCTGCGTCTCTCCCACCAGGCCATCGCCGAAGCGATTGGATCCACCCGGGTCACCATCACACGCCTGCTGGGTGACTTACGCAACGACGGTCTGGTGCAAATCGACCGCAAGAAAATCACCGTTTTCGATCCCTTGGCCCTCGCCAAACGCTTCAGCTAAACGGCTGAACTGGTGGCTGATCCCAGCTGATTTCCCACCGCCTGCAACCGATACTGACCGTCGTCGCCCAACGTCGTGTCCGGCTGGATCCTCATCCTGGCGCTGCTCATCCTCGGGGGAGTGCTCTCCACCCTGGGAGATCGCTTGGGATCCAAGGTCGGCAAGGCGCGTCTGAGCTTGTTTCGGCTCCGGCCCAAGAAGACGGCCGTGGTCATCACGGTCCTGACGGGCAGCTTGATCAGCGCGATCTCGCTCGGTCTGATGCTGCTCGTCAGTGATCGCCTGCGCACGGGGCTGTTCGAACTCGATCAGATCGAGCAGCGCTTGCGGGACAGCCGCAACGACTTGGCACAGAGCCGCACAGCCCTTCGCAGTGCAGAGAAGGAACGCAGCGAGGCCCAAAGCCAACTCAAGGTGGTGGCCCAGCAGGCCAGCCGACTCCAACGGGAACTGGCCCCGCTGATGGAGCAACGCCGGCAACTGGAAGCCGAGCGCGATCGCCTCAGCCGCGACATCGCGGCCAAGGATGCAGACCTACAACGCAACCGCTCTGAGCTCGCCAAGCTGAACAGCAAGATCAAGAGCAGCAGCCAAGAACTGGAGCGCCTCGAGCGCAATCTGATTGCCCTACGGCAAGGCGATGTGGTGATCAGCAGCGGCCAACTCCTCGAGGTCGCCAAGGTGCGAATCGAGAAACCCAGCCAGGCCAGGGAGGTGATTCACGCGCTGCTGCAACGCACGAATCTGAACGTCTACCAACGGGTGCTACCCGGGGAGACACCCAACCGCCAAATCCTCCTGGTCCCGCGCAGCGACATCAGCAAATTGGAGACGACCCTCAGCAAGAGAGGTGAGTGGGTGGTCAGTCTGATCTCGGCCGCCAACGTGCTCAAGGGCGAGCGTCAGGTGGTGGCTTTCCCAGATGTCAGGCCCAATAAGCGGGTCGTTCGCAGCGGTGAGCAACTGGCCACCACCGTCCTGGAGATCGATGAACGATCACCAGATCAGGTGCGCAGCCGCCTCAACCTGCTCCTAGCCGCGGCCTTCACCCGCGCCCAACGCCAAGGGGCTCTAGCCAATGGCCTCCAATTCGACCCGGCGCGCCTCAGCCAACTGGCCGACGCCCTGGTGAACCGTCCCCAGGGAAAGACGGCGAAACTCGAGGCCGTCTCGAGAGCCAACAGCGATCTGGCCGACCCCATTGCCGTGGACATCCGCTGGCAAAGCCCATGAGCACTTGGCTCGGCCTGGACCCAGGCCTCAGCAAATGTGGATTGGCCTTGTGTGACCAGGTCGCCGGGATGGTCACCGTCGCCGCCGTGCTCTCTCCTGAGGACTGCCTGGCTCAAATTCAGATCTGGCAGGTTGACCCTGGCCTCGAAGCGGTGGTGCTCGGCAATGGAACGGGCAGCAAACACTGGCAACAAGAGCTCATCGCCCTCGGCCTCAGCGTCCACGTGACCCCTGAAGCTGGAACCACCCTGGCCGCACGCTCGCGCTACTGGCAGCTGGAACCGCCTCAAGGCTGGCGGCGATTACTGCCGGAGGGCCTCAGGCTGCCCCCACGGGACTACGACGATGTGGTCGCGCAGCTGCTGCTGGAACGCCATTGGGGCACTGAACTCAGACGTTCTCCTGGCTTGCCCCTGCTGCGCCTCAAAACTTCGCGCGAACGTTGAAGGCGTAGTCCCCACCAGCCTCCAGCTGGTAGTCGGTTTTCAGCAGGAAGCGCAGCAACGCGTCCTGAATCAAAGCCCGGCCCAGGGAGGGCTCCACCTGCAGCTCGCCGCGATCAAAGAACCAGGCGAAGGTCCACTGAAATCCACCAGCACTAACCTCACCCTCGAGCACCCGCTGGCTAAAGCTTTGGCGCAGCACCCGCAATTGCGCCGTCGTGGTGGGGAGGCGACTCACGCGGACTCAGGCAGTGGGTTGCTCGACCAGCTTGGCTGCAGAGGGAGCAACAAAACCGTTGAGCCTGTTACCAGCCCGCTCAAACCCCAGGCGTTGGATCAGATCGAGGCCAGACAAGACCTCATCAATGACTTCCCCAAGAACCGGCTGTTCGGCGACTGCAAAGCGGCCGAGCACGTGGCCAACGGTGCGCTGTTTGCGCTCAACCGGGTTCAGTGCAGGGGCACCAATCCCAATCCGAAGGCGAGGAAACTCTTGACTCCCGAGATGGGAAATGGTGCTGCGCAAGCCGTTGTGTCCCCCAGCACCACCCGAGAGCCTCAAGCGCAATCGACCAAGGGGAAGATCCATGTCATCCACAAGGATCAGCATCTGAGCCGGTTCAAACCCAAACCAATCCAGAGCCGCCCGAATCGAGCGACCGCTGTCGTTCATATAGGTCTGGGGCATCAACAAACGCAAACGCTCTGCACCTTGCCCCACTTCAGCCAGCAAGCCATGCAACTTGGACTGCTGCTTAAAGCTGCTGTTTTGACGCTTCGCCAACTGCTCAAGCGCCATGAAACCGACGTTGTGGCGGGTGCCTGCGTACTTCTCGCCCGGGTTACCCAAACCAACAACAAGACTCAAAGGAGTCATGAATGCCTCAACCGGCCGCTTGCTCGTCTTCGGCCTTGAGTTGAGGCTGCGAATCGGGAGTTGCCTGAGTGACTTCAGCTTCCACGGTGTCGACGGCCTTACGGAACTCCTGCTCAAATTCCTTCGAGGCGGACTGGAAGCCCTTCAAGGTTTTCCCAAGGGTGCGACCCAATTCAGGGAGGCGCTTGGGACCAAACACCAAAAGACCTACGGCGGCAATCACCGCCATCTCAGGAAGTCCGATCCCAAACACGTTCATCGAATCAGCCGATGCCGTTCCAGTTCACGGTGATGCCGTCGAGGATCAGCGACTTGTTGTACAGCTGAAGGATCACCAACAGGAACACCAGGAACAGGGCCATGAACACGCCCATCACTGGAGTGGTACCCCAGCCAGGCACAACCTTGCCGTACTCGGAGTTCAGGGGACGCAGCAGATCTCCCAGGCGGGTGCGTTGAGCCATGACGGGCTGTGCTCTCTGGCAAGGAGTAGGTGTCGTTACTGTAAGGGGCCTGGCTGCTCGAGCGGCCGGCCCCGTCGAGAGTTGTGATGGAAACCACCTCCCCAGCCATGTCAGTGGCACTGGCCGTCTTGGTCGTGCTGCTGGGCCTGACCGGCTTCGGGATCTACACCGCTTTTGGACCACCGTCGAAGCAGCTCAGCGACCCCTTCGACGACCACGAGGACTAGTCGCGTTCCAACTCCAGAGCCAGCAGCTGCCACGGCTTGAGCACAAGGCCTCCGCGCGTCCATGGCTCACTGTCTCCATAACGCCAGCGCCAGTTGGAGACCAGGGTCCAGCGCTGTCGCTGGGGACTCAGGTTCTGCAGCCTCAGCGCTAGTCGCCCTGGGCGAGACCCAGGCCTGCAACTGAGAACCCGGACCTGGGCATTGGCCCAGTCGACGCCCTCCAACAGGTCGATGGAACCGGCGATCTCGCGCTGACCACTGACCTCCTGGGCGCGACGTGGAGCAGGCCGAATCCAAAGGGGCTCGCGAAAACGCCCTGCCAAACGGGGCACTTCAGCCGAACTCCAGCCGTGCCGAGAGGGGTACAACGCGAGGCGAAGGCGCTGGATGCCGTTATCGCCAGAGGGATCCGGCCAGGTGGGAGCCCGCAGCAAAGAGACGCCCAGCTGATCTGAAGTCACGGAGACCCCCTGGGGACCATCCAGCAAGACCGCCAGACCTCCCGCACCCGCTTTGGACTGGCTGGCCACCCAGCTGATCGCCGTCACTTCCCAGCGAGCTTGCTCCCTCGGCGTCAAGGCATGGGCCGGCCGCTCGAGGACCCCAGCGGAGGTATCAGCGGCGTAGCGCTCGGCCACTTGCGCCAACGGCAACTCCAGCCGCAGGAGCTCATGGCGCTGGCGCCAATCGACCGTCAAGGTCAACTCCACATACGGAGAAGCAGCCCGCAGCTGAATGTCGAGCCGGAGCGGGCTTTGCCCGCAGCGGCCTCGAGCCACAAACCGGCAGCAGAGCGGTCCTTGCTCCACCAGCTCTGGAGCTCCCTGCCATAAGAGGGGCAAAGGGTGGTCGCGGTAGTCCGCCGCGATGTCCCAGGCATCCCAAAACTCCCCCTGATCGCGCCAACGGCGCCATTGGATGGGCCCTGAGAGTTGCGGCACACCGTCACCCCCCCAGAGCTGCTGGATGCCGTCCGCCCCGATCTCCACCTGCACCAACCCGTTGCCCAATCGCCAGGTCTCACCGGTGGCCTCCAGGGCAACCGGATGCGTGATGTCCGCAGGGGCCTGCATGAGCCGATCGGAACGCTCGAGGGGGATCGCCTGAAGGCCAGCGGGCAGGGGGAGTTGAACCCAGGTGCCGCCGGTCGTCCGCGCCTGGCTCGGGAGCTGGTCTTGGGCACCCTGGATGCACCACGAGCCGGCGGGCAGGCGCAGGGTCACCAGCTCAGCGGGCTGGGGTTGCAACTGCACCAGCCACCAGGGCTGATCGCCGCCGCGGGCTGGAAGTCGGTCCTGCAGAAGGCGATCCCGCTGACTGGAGGCCTGGCGGCGCGCCTGCCGCCATTGGGGTTCCGCCTGCTCAAAAACCTCGGGAATCGAGGTGCCAGGAAGGATGTCATGGAACTGCTGAAACAGCAGCGGCCGCCAATCAGCGCCAGGCTGGCCCGCGCCCCCGAGGTGGAGCAGGGCCGAGGTCCAGTCGAGTTCCCTCAGCAAGCGCTCCAGGGTCCGGTTGTGGCGCTTTTGATCGGGGCGGGTCGTGGCACAGCCCTGATGCAGCTCGAGATAGAGCTCATCGCGCCAAACTGGCAGCCCGCTCGCCAGCGGATCCAAGCCCTCGAGGTAGCTGCGCAAGGTTCCGTGCTGCTGCGGGCAGGCCACGGGCTGGTGCTGCCAGAGGGCCAACTGCTCGAGCATCTCCGCGGTCGGACCACCACCGTGGTCGCCCACCCCCGGGAGCCAAAGGGCCCGATCCACGCCCGTCGCCGCCTGCCACTGCTGCCGGTAGGTCTCCATCCCCTGGGGATCGCCACCAGTGCCAATCGGAGCCGTCGCCAACGCCAACAGCTCTGAGCCATCGGCACTACGCCAACGGAACAAGCGATGGGGGAAGGCGTTGGTGCTGTTCCAGGCCAACTTGTGGGTGCAGAACCAGCGCACTCCGCTCAGCTGCGCAACGGCAGGCAACCCGGCGGCGAAGCCAAAACTGTCCGGCAACCAGCACAGCTCGTGTGACCACTGGGGAAAGCGGCTGCGGCTATAGGCCTGCCCCTCCTCGAACTGCCGCAGCAGCGATGGGACACCCACCAAGACGCAATCGCTTTCAACCCACGGGCCATTGATTGGCTCAAAGCGGCCCTGCTCCATCGCCGCTTGAAGGCGGGCAAAAAGAGCCGGCCGGTGCTGCTCAATCCAGGCGTACAGCGCCGGGGTGGAGTGGGCGAAATGAAGCGATGGATCCCGATCCATCAGACCCAGCGCCGACTCAAAGGTGCGAATCGCCGCCTGCCAGGTGTCCGCCACCGGCCACAGCCACGCCAGATCCAGATGGGCATGGCCCAGCAGATGAAAACCGCCAGGAGGACGGGCCTGGGCGAATTGCCTCAAGACGCTGGAGACACCCCCAGCTTCCAGCTGAGGCTGCAAGGCAGCCAAGGCCTCCGGCGCCAGACGTGAGGCCCCAAGAGCCAAAGCATCGGCGGCAAGCACCCCAGCGGGGTCGCCGAGACCAGTGGGCTCCTGATCGACCCGGCTATGGATCAAGGCGCCGTCGTCATGCAGGGGAGAGCGCAGCCGCAATTCCAACGGCAAGGGCTCCCCGTCCCACCAGGAGGACGGCAATTCCCAGCGGCAGGCGCTGTCGAACAGGTCACCTTGGTGAACCAAGACGCCGCCGGCCCAAAGCTCCGCGGCATCTGCCCACCAGCAGAGGGCCAAACGGGCGCGCCTGTCCACCTGCTGAATCGCCTGCCAGGGCTCTGGGCAAACCAAGTCCAACCGCAGGCTCAGCCAACGCCCACCGCGCGGCCAACTCAACAGTCCGCGTCGATGCCAGTCAGGGCGGTGGCACGCACCCCAGGGGTCGTCCAAGGCCAAACGACTGTCCCCACCTGGACTTTGCACGCTCCAGAGCGGCAGCAGGTCCCAACGGGTTTGTGCCTGAAACGTTTCAATCCAGGAGCGAACAGCGCCCTCTGGCCCCTCTGTCATCAGTCAGCGTGTTCACGACCCATAGGATGATGCGGCTGCCGCCGGCTCGTTTAGGGCCCATTTGGCGCTTGTCACTCCCTGTCACCCGCCGGACAGACCCATGCTTGCCCTCAAGATCTCGGTTTACTCGGTCGTTTTCTTCTTTATCGGGATCTTCGTGTTCGGCTTCCTGGCCAGCGATCCCAGCCGCACCCCAAGCCGCAAGGACCTTGAGGAGTGATCCTCAGAGCCCCTGAGGTGGGCTGAGCAACCGGCACGACCTCATCCGTTTGACCAGATGGCCGTGGCAGTATCACGGCCTTGCGCGACTCCTTGGTGACTCAGCTCCGGAAGAGACTGATCCAAGGGGTTTCTGCATGTTCGATTGCGGCCATCAACTTGGCGCCCGTGGGTGCTGCTTGGGCGGCAAAGCCGGCAGCGGTGCCCTCTGTTTCAGCGCTCACCAAAGCCAGCGCTGATCAGTCCCCGCCGGTCGTGATCAATCTGCTTGCGAACGAGCAGGGGTTCGATCAACGCATCAATCGCTTTGTCGCCAAGGGCGACGTTCAAATTGATCTAGCCGGCGGCCGCGTCCTGGCTGATCGACTCGAGTACGAGACCGCAACACGCACGCTGCTGCTGACCGGGCGCGTTCGCTTCCAACGCGGTGAGCAGTACTTCCAGGCCAACAGCCTCCGCTACAGCCTGATCGAAAACAGCGGTGATGCCGATGCCGTCTACGGGGTCATCGACTTCGACACCAGCGAGGTCGACTTCGACCTCAAGGCCTACCCCTCCGTTGCGCTGCCGTCGCTGAGCTATTGGCCCACCTCCAGCTCCTACGAAAGGCCGTCCTTTGGAACCGCATCGCCAGAGCTAATTCGAAGAGGCCCCAGGGGTCAGGTTCTGGTGAGCGCCAACTGGAGCAACCAAGCCACGGCCGCCGAGCTGGCCCTCGCCCAATCCCCCCTACAACACTCCGGCGAAGCACTGCTGCCGGGATTAGCTCTCAACGGGGTTACCAGCTCAGAGCAACTCCTGGGGCTACCGGAGCCAGCACAACTCGCGGATTGGCGGGTTCCGCCGATTGCTGTGGCACCCGCGGCCCAATCAATGGTCTGCGCGCCACTCATTCCTCCCGTTCCGGATTGGCATCCCTATCCCCTTGCCGTGACCGCCTGGGGCTACGGACAAGCGATCGATGCCAGCTTCGGTGACTCCTTCACCTTCAACGGACGCTGGCGACCCGAAAACGTCTGGGGCCTGAACTTCAACAAACGGCTTGTCGACGCCGGCCCCCTGGCCATGGAATTCGATTCCAATGCCTTGCTGCACAAAACCAGCTGGCAGCCCGGAGGCGAGTTCAACAACAGCGAACCCTTCGCACCGCTTCCCCCCCAAACCTTCGGTGAATTCACCGCGGCCCTCGGCCTAAGGGCTTGGCTGCAGCCCTGGTTGAGCCTTGGGTTCTTCGAAGGCGTGAGCTTGCTCACCAGCAACAGCCTCTACGAGCAGACCTTCCGGCAGAACTACCAAACGTTCCTCAACTACCTGGGCTTTGAAGTCGAAGCCCTGGTCAAACCCCAGTGGTCCGTGGTCGGTCGCCTGCACCACCGCTCCGGTGCCTATGGCACCTACGGCGGCGTGAGCGAAGGCAGCAATGCCTACTTGGTCGGCGTTCGCTACCGCTATGGCCAATCCACCCCCCCGCGGATTGCGCCACTGATGCCCCCTGCAGCCGGCTGCCCTGGCGCACCCAGCCCCGACGAAGAGCAGAGGCAGAAGCCCCTTGCTGATCAGCTGAACGCTGTCGCCGAAGCCAAGCCTTCGCAGGCCACCAGTGCCAGCCAACCACCGGTCGCTCCAGCGCTTTCGACTGTCCCTGCGGCTGAACTGGAGGCTGAACGACACGAAGCGATCGAGGCCATCGTCGATCAACGCATCAGCGACCTCTATTACGTCCGCAGCCTCAAAGTTGAGCGGCGTGCGGGTACGCAATTTGTCAGCCGAGCGCAAGAAGAGGACGACTTCGGCACCGTGCAGCCGAGCCAGTTGATGAATCCCAATGGCGATCAAAAACTGATCGAGGGATTTGTCAGCCGCTGGCGTTTTCAGGCTGCCCGCATCTTGATCACACCCACGGGGTGGGCTGCCAATCGCGCCGCCTTCAGCAACGACCCCTTTACCCCGGCACAGTCCTGGATCGACCTGGAAGACGTGGTCGCCGTTCAAGAAAGCGAGGAACGCACCAAGATCAGCGCCAAGCGCAGCCGCTTGATTCTTGAAAACCGTCTTCCGATTCCGATGCGAAACAACATCGCCCTGGAGAAGGATCAACCCGCCGACAACGCTTGGGTGATTGCTGATGACGGTGTGGATCGCAGCGGCATCTACTTCGGGTACAACCTCAAAGAAATCGAACTGATCAAAGGGCGCTCCTTCACCAAACCCAACGGCGTCCGCGTTGAAGAGCAGCCCCTCAAGTTAAAAGTTCAACCGCAATTCATGGTGGCCCGGGCCCTCAATGGTCAGGTCAATAGCTTTGTGCTGCCTGGTGATCCAGTCGGTGGGCCCACGGGCTCACAACCCGCACAAATCGGCGACCTCTTCGGTGCCCTGATCAAGCTTGAGGGATCGGTCTTTGGTTATTCAACGAGTGACTTCACCGTCAGTCTGCCAACCTTGAATCCCCAAAACATGGCCAATGGCACCCGCAGTTGGGGCGACTTCTCGAGGCAGATCTTTATCCCCAAAATTGGCTTGATTCCAGGCGGCACCTACACCACGCGACTCTTCGGCGCCTACCGCTACAAGACCTACAACGGATCGCTCGGCCAACAGGATGTCTACTCAGCACTCGGCGCTTCGATTGAGCGCCAAGGCGACCTGAAACCCTGGGGAAAGATCAACCACAACTATTACTGGCGTGCCGCCTTCGGCAACTTCCAAGGCAGCGAGTTCAACAGCTCCAACCTCATCGACAGCACCCGCGGCAGTTTCTACGGGGCTGTGAACAGCAGCTTGCAGCTCTGGCGGGGCAAAGCTGGCGACCGAGACAACCCCAGGACCACGCAAAACACCCCCAGACCGATTGAACCCGGACTCCGGCTAAACACCAACACCAACGTCCGTCTCGATTACTACGGGGATGGGACGAGCCAAAACACCGTCACGCTGACCGGTGGACCGACGCTGACCTTGGGCCGGCTGGAGAAAAACTTCTTCGACTTCACACAGATTTCCATCTCCGGTGGCGGCAGCCTGCAGCAGGGCCAAAGCCCCTTCAGCTTTGACCGAAACGTCGATCTCGCCACCTTGGCGTTCGGCTGGAAGCAGCAGCTGATTGGCCCATTGCTCTTCAGCGGTGGCATCGGCTTCAACGTCGATGGCAATTCGGGCTACTACGGCGACATCACCGGCTCCTTCGCCGAGCTGATCTGGCAGCGCCGCAGCTACGAATTCGCGATTTACTACAGCCCCTACGAGCAAGTCGGTGGCATCCGCGTGAAGCTCAACGACTTCAACTACAGGGGTACGGGTCTGCCATTCGTGCCTTACACCCCAACCGATTTCACCAAGAAACGCCAGGGCCTCTATTGAGGGGGTAACTGCGGCAATGGACTCGGTCCATCCAGCACTTCACCACCCACCATCAAGTGGCTCCCGGTGAAATCCACACCCACCAGGACCGTCTGATCGAGTTTCAACCCAGGGGTCAGGGCCTGAATCATCACCGCTCCGCTCAAGTTGGCGCGGCTCAAGTTGGCGTCACTCAGATCCGCATTGCTGAGCCGGGTGTCCTGCAGCAGTGCACCCTCCAAGTTGGCGCCAGTGAGATCCGCTCCTTCCAAGTTGCTTTGGCGTAGATCCGCTCCGCGCAGGTCCGCCTCGCGCAGATCGATGCCGTTCAGCATCAAGCCCCTCAGGTCAGCTCCGCGCAGATCACAGCCAGGGCAGCCCGGCCAAGCCGGGGCACCCAGACCAGCTGCCTCTGGGTAAGGCTCGACAATCAGCGGAGCAGATTGCAGCGATCCCTGGCAGCAGAGCAAGGCCAGCGCAACCCCAGCCGATCCACTCCCAAGCCAGCCGATCGCCATCGCCGTTGCGCCGCTATCTCATTCATAGACAGTGGCGCAACTGTCCGCCACGGATCAGGCGGCTTGGAACTGACGCAGATAGGGGAGCCCTTGGGCCGTGGCCTTGAGCGCATCGTCATTGGCGAGCAACTGACCCGTGGCATCCCACTGCCCGCTGAGCAGCATCTGCTTGGGACCCGCCGCCAAGGTCAACGCCCACTGCTGATCTCCGCTCGAGAGGGTCAAAGCATCAACATCCACCACGAAACCCGCGGTTGCATCGGCCTCAGCCGCCGCCTGAATCGCCAGCATGGTGTCGTGATCGGCTGTGAGGCAGGGAATTCCAAGCGCCAGGCAGTTCCCAAAGAAAATCTCAGCGAAGCTCTCACCGACCACCACCCGGATCCCCCAACGCATCAGGGCCTGCGGTGCATGCTCACGGCTTGAACCACACCCGAAATTGCGGTTCACCAGGAGCACGGACGCCTCTTGATGCTCCAGGCGATCAAAGGGATGCGCCCCAGCCAACTCGGCGCGGTCATCGGCGAAGGCCGCAGGGCCCAAAGCGTCGAAGGTGACGCACTTGAGGAAGCGGGCCGGAATAATCCGGTCGGTGTCGATGTCATCGCCGCGCACCACAACGCTGGTGCCAGAGACACGGCTGATCGAACCGGAAGGAAAAGGAGTGGAGCTAGCCATCGGTTGAGAAGAAAAACGCGGTCTGAAACCCGATCAATCAGGCGTTGAGTAACGCGCGCACATCACTGACGCGGCCATGAATCGCTGCTGCAGCCACCATCGCTGGGCTCATCAACAGGGTGCGGCCGCTGGCCGAACCCTGGCGCCCCTTGAAGTTGCGGTTGCTGGAGCTCGCGCTGATCTGGCGGCCTTCCAAGCGGTCGGGATTCATCGCCAGGCACATCGAGCAGCCCGGCTCACGCCACTCAAATCCAGCGGCTTCAAAGACCTTGTCGAGGCCTTCGGCTTCCGCAGCGGCCGCCACCTGCTCACTGCCCGGGACCACAAAGGCCTTGATGCCCTCAGCCACGTGACGTCCCTTCGCCACCGCTGCCGCGGCCTGGAGGTCACTCAATCGGCCATTGGTGCAGCTGCCGATGAAGCAGACATCCACCGGCAGCCCGGCGATGGGGGCGCCGGGCTGCAAATCCATATAGCGATAGGCCTCCTCTGCGAGGGGACGCTCATCGGGCTCGGTTTGCTCCAGGGTGGGCACGGCCTCATCCACGCCGATCCCCTGGCCCGGGGTGATGCCCCAAGTGACTGTGGGTGCGATGGAGGCAGCGTCGAAACGCACCTCATCGTCAAAGACGGCATCACTGCTGCTGGCCAACCCACTCCACCAGCGCACCGCCTCAGCCCAGGCCTCACCACTTGGAGCGAAGGGGCGGCCCTCGAGATAGTCGAAGGTGACTTGATCAGGATTGACGTAGCCGCAGCGGGCCCCACCCTCGATCGCCATGTTGCAGAGGGTCATCCGCTCCTCCATCGAGAGGGCCTCAATCGCTGGACCAGCGAATTCGTACGCATAGCCCACCCCGCCCTTCACCCCCAGGGTGCGGATGACATGCAGCACCAGGTCCTTGGCATAGACCCCGCGCTGGAGCTGACCATCCACCCAGATCCGGCGCACCTTGAGCTTGCCCATCGCCAGGCTCTGGCTCGCCAGAACATCACGCACCTGACTGGTGCCAATGCCAAAGGCGATTGCCCCGAAGGCCCCGTGGGTGGAGGTGTGGGAATCACCGCAGGCCACGGTCATGCCCGGCTGGGTCAATCCCAGCTCAGGAGCAATCACGTGCACGATCCCTTGGCGACCACTGCCGATGCCGTGCAGGGTGATGCCGTGCTCCGCGCAGTTGGCCTCCAGGGTCGCGAGCATTTCCTCCGCCAGCGGATCCGCGAAGGGGCGCGCCTGGGAAGTGGTCGGAACGATGTGATCCACCGTTGCGACCGTGCGCTCGGGATGGCGCACCGTCAAACCCAAGTCTTTCAAGCCTGCAAAAGCTTGGGGACTGGTGACCTCGTGGATTAGGTGCAGGCCGATGAAGAGCTGGGTGGCCCCACCCGGCAGTTGGGAGACCTGATGCAGATCCCAAACCTTGTCGTAGAGGGTGCCGGAGCTCACGCCGATGCCTGCAGCGGAATCGACGAGCCTACTCAGGCCAACTGCAGCCTCAATCGGTTCAGGGCCTCACCCGCGCTCAAGGTCTGAATCCAATGGCGGCCGCGACTGGCGCCAAAGCGGATGCCCTCGCTGCTGCAACCGCTGGGACCGGCCACCGCGATATGGACCAAGCCCACGGGCTTCTGCTCGGTGCCGCCGCCCGGTCCGGCCACCCCCGTGATCGCCAGGGCCCAATCCGCTCCCGTCAACCGACGCGCCCCTTCAGCCATCGCTTCAGCAACTGGATCGCTGACAGCACCGTGGGTTTCGAGCAACGCCTGGGGCACTCCGAGGACCTGCTGCTTGACGCGATTGGAGTAGGCGATCACCCCGCCGAGGAACACGTCGGAGGCCCCGGGGACTGCGGCCATGGCCGCTCCCAGACCACCACCAGTGCAACTCTCGGCAACGGCGACGGTCTGGCCCCGCTCCCGCAAACGCTCCAGCACCACCGCAGCCAGGCTCTGCTCATCCACCCCAAAACAGCTCTGCCCAGTGCGGCTTCGGATCTCACGCTCCACAGGAAGGAGCAGGGCTTCGGCCTCCGCTTGACGCTCTGCGCGAGCCGTGATCCGCAGCTTGACCTCGCCAGCACCGGCATAGGGAGCCACGGTCGGGTTGACCTGCTCGAGCAGATCGGCCATCTCCTCGGCCAAGGCCGATTCCGAGACACCCCAGAAGTGCAGCATTCGGCTCGCGAAAACCCCAGCGGCCAAGCCGGACTGGCGCAACCAAGGGGCAGCGGTCTGCTGCCACATCGCCTTCATCTCACTGGGAACTCCCGGGAAGGTCAGCACCGTGAAGCCCGGAGTCGGGCTCCAGATCATTCCGGGGGCCGTCCCGGTGGGATTCGGCAGCAGCTCAGCCCCCTTCGGCAAAAACGCCTGGCGGCGATTGCTCGGGGAGCAAGTCCGGCCTCGGGCGGACAACCGCGCTTGGATCTCGGCCCAGACCTCGGGGTGTTCGACCAAGGGCGTCTCAAACGCGGCGGCAATCGCCTCGGTGGTCAGGTCGTCGGGGGTGGGGCCCAGCCCCCCCGTTGTGATCAAAACGCGGCAGCGCCCAGCAGCCTGCCGCACCTCGGCCATCAAGCGCTCACGGTTATCCCCCACCACCATCTGGCGTTGATGCGGAACCCCAAGAGAGGCCAACTGCTCAGCAATCCAACGGGCATTGCCATTGGTGATGTTGCCCAGCAGCAATTCGCTGCCGATGCACAGGATCTCAGCCGTCAACGCCCTGGTCCTGGCGTGCCCGCTCACGGCTCAAGCTGCGGCGGCAGATTGTCACGGCGGCGATCAAGACTGCGGTGGCCAGCGTCAACCACAGGAAGCGCAACTCGGCTCCGGCGAAGACCAACGCCAGAGCAGCCAGCCACTGGGTGAAGGCATAGATCAAGAGCACCGTGCGGCGATGACTGAACCCCGCCCGAAGCAAGCGGTGATGCAAGTGCCGCCGATCGGGATAGAAGGGGGAATGCCCCTCGCTGACCCTGCCCATGATCACGGCGGACATGTCAGCCAAGGGCAGGGCCAGGATCAGTAGGGGGAAGAGCAAGCTGACGCTGGTCAAGCCCTTCGCCGGCCCAACGATGCTGATGGCCGCCAAAGCAAAGCCCAAGAAGTAGGAGCCTCCATCGCCCATAAAAATCTGGGCTGGATTGAAGTTGTGGCGCAGGAACCCGAGGCAACTGCCCGCCAGCGCCGCGGCCAGGAGGCCAGGGGCCGGCTGAGAGAGGCTGTAGCTCACCGAGAGCAAGGCCACTGCTGCAATTCCACTGACACCGGCAGCCAGACCATCGAGCCCATCTAGCCAATTGATGGCGTTGGTGATCCCAACGAGCCAAATCACGGTGAACAGCAAGCTCAGCGATTCCGGCAATGGAATCACCCCTGAACCACCACCGAAGGGCAGATCGATCGCACCGATGCGAACCCCTTGGCTCCACACCGCCATGGCCACCGCCACCTGGCCGCCCAGGCGGGGCAAGGGGGGCAGGGCGAACAGATCATCGGCCAGTCCAATGACGAAGTAGCAAAGCGATCCAGCCAGGGTGGTCCAAATCAGGGCATCCCGCTCAGGCGGCAGCGCCACAAAGCCGCCCAGCCGCCAGATGAGGAGCAGCGCCAGCACAAAGCCAGCAACAATTCCGATGCCACCCAGACGCACCATCGGGGTGGTGTGCTGCTTTCTGGGATCAGGCTGATCAATCAATCCCCAACGCAGCCCTAACTGGCGCACCAGAGGAACGATCAAGGCGGTCAGCACCGCAGCGCTCCCGAAAGCCAGTACAGCGGCAAGATCCGGCCGGCTGGAGATCATCGAAGGCGGTGCTCAATGCAATGCGCAGTGACCCGCGCGGATCGGCGCCAGGCAAAAGGCCCTGCCGGCCAAAGCTTAAGCAGGGCCTGGGAGTTCGGCGATAGCCAAGGCCCATTCAGGGGCCAGTCGCTCAAGCGGGCTGCAGCTCACGCTGATGGGCGTAAAGGGGGAAACGCTCACAAAGGGCAGCCACCCGCTCACGGCAGCGCTCCTCTATGGCCGAGTCCTCCGGATTGAGCAGGCGATCTGCGATCACATCCGCCACCTCACGGAAGGCCTCTTCATCAAAGCCACGGGTGGTGCAGGCGGCCGTTCCCAAACGCAGACCACTGGTCACGAAGGGGGACTGGGGGTCGAAGGGCACAGTGTTCTTGTTGGCCGTGATGTGCACATCGCTGACCAGCAGATCAGCCACCTTCCCGGTCATGCCAATCCCCCGCAGGTCAAGCAGCACGATGTGGTTATCGGTGCCAGCACTCACCACATCAATGCCGCGCTCCTTGATGCGGGCCGCCAGGGCCTGTGCGTTGGCAACCACCTGCTGGGCATAGGACTTGAAGCTGGGCTGCAGGGCCTCGCCAAAGGCCACGGCCTTGGCCGCGATGACGTGCTCCAGCGGACCGCCTTGGCTACCGGGGAAGACTGCTTTATCGAACTGCTTGGCGAACTCGGCGTCACGGCAGAGGATGAGGCCGCCGCGGGGACCGCGCAGGGTCTTGTGGGTGGTGGTGGTGACCACATCACAGACGGGAACCGGATTGGGATGCACACCGGCGGCCACCAGGCCAGCGATGTGAGCCATATCGGCCAGCAGGAAAGCACCCACCTCATCGGCGATGGCCCGGAACGCCTGGAAGTCGATCGTGCGGGGATAAGCGGAATACCCGCAGATGATCAACTTGGGCTTGTGCTCGAGCGCAAGCTTGCGGATCGCCTCGAAGTTCAGCTGCTGGGTGGCTTCATCCACGCCGTACTGGACGACGTTGAACCACTTGCCGCTCACGTTGACCGGCGAACCATGGGTTAGGTGACCGCCATGGCTCAAGTCCATGCCCATGATCGTGTCGCCTGGCTTCAGCAGCGCCAGGAACACCGCAAAGTTGGCCTGCGCGCCGCTGTGGGGCTGGACGTTGGCCCAGGCCGCACCGAAGAGCTCTTTGGCCCGCTCAATCGCCAGCTCTTCGATCGCGTCGACGTGCTCGCAGCCGCCGTAGTAGCGCTTGGACGGCAGGCCCTCGGCGTACTTGTTGGTGAGGACCGAGCCTTGGGCTTCCATCACGGCCTGGGAAGCGAAGTTCTCCGAGGCGATCAGCTCCAGGTGCGTCTGCTGACGCTGCAGCTCCCTGCCGATCAAGGCAGCGATGGCGGGATCGCTGGCAGCCAGGGGGCGATTGGTGGCTGCTGCGGTGGACTCCGCCATGACAAATCAGGGCTCAGGTTGATCTGAATCGTAAGAAACCGCAGCACTGCACGCCGACCGGCGATCCAGCAATAAAAAAGTCGCCCCGAAGGACGACTCTTTGAAAACGCGCCTGGAGAGATTCGAACTCCCGACCCTCTGATCCGTAGTCAGATGCTCTAATCCGCTGAGCTACAAGCGCTTGCGCCAGGACATTCTGCCCACATCGAGGGCCCACACGTCAACCAACCAAACTGGAGCCAACGAGCAGCAGCCCAGACATGCCGATCCGTTGGTACGGACCTGCCAACCCCGAGGACCCCACCTACCGGCACTTCAACCGGATCGTCAATCTGGTGCTGCACACCATGGTGTTCGCGGCCCTCAACAGCGGGCTGTGGTTTGTCCAGGAGATGCGACACCCCTGGAGCCACCTCAATTGGCTCACCAGCGCCTGGGCCGTCCTGCTGGCTGCCCACCTGATCAGCGTGGCCGTTCAGCGCCCAAGGGCGTCATCCTGAGCGCAGCTCTGAACGCGGTTGGCATGGCCCTCTCTCCTAGCGAGATCCGCGACCTACAACTCGAGATCGCTGATCGCATCTATATCCAAATCGGGGGCTGGCACCTCTATCTCGGAGACGCCGGACTCGCTGAAGCATTGGCGATCGAATGCGCCGCCAGGCTTGATCAAGGGGCTGGGGTCTGCGCCCGTCAGTCGCTCGAGGCCGTGCAGGTCCCGATTGGTGGCGGGAGCAGCAAGCTTCCCCTGGCCCGCCTCGTCCCGGCCGGACAATTGCAAGACCTAGAGGATCTTCTGAACAACCGCAGTTAGGGTTGCCCCCACCTGCCAGGGCCCCGTGCTGGTCATCGAGGTCACCAACGCTCGCGAGGTGGTGCGACAGCGCATCGGTCGTTTAGGGAGCCGCTTGATCGGCAAAGTTGTCGATGCGGAGGCCCAAGTGGAAAAGGCCCTGATCCAGGAAATGGAGACCGCCTTTCGCGACTTCGGCATCGAAGCGCGGATCTACTCCGTCGACGGTCCAGCGATGGTGGGCAAGAGCCACCTGGAGCTCCCGATCCAAGTGCGCGAAGAACGGGTCGTCGAGCTCTAACCAAGGCCGGGAAGACGCAGCCGCAGCTGACGGCCGATCTCCAAAGCCTCGGGCACCTTCGCTGCACCAGCGATCAAGCCATAGACCAATAGGCCCAGTCCACCGCTGAAGCTGCACTGCAGCAGCAAGCCGAGCAGATCCTGGGGCCAACCAATCCAGTGGGAAGTAGCCCAAGCGATCAGACCCGAAACCAGAGCCGCCAGCAGCAACAGCGCGCTGTCCCGTGCCCAAATCGCGAGCGGCATGCCAGAGACCCGACGCTGCAGGGCCAGCAGCAGACCAAAGCAGGTGATCAGATTCACGCCCACCGTGGCGAGCACCAGCCCAGGCGCTCCGAAGTTCAACGCGGGAAGCTGCAGCCCCCAAGGCGTTGGGCCACCCACCAAGACCCAATCAAACAAGGCATTCAGCGCGATCCCCGCCATGGAGAAGCGGAATGGGGTCGTGCCGTCACCGAGGGCGTAGAAGACGCGCACCAACACGTCCCGACCGAGATAGGCCGGCATCCCCACGCCGTAGGCCATCAGCAACCCGCCCACCAAGGCCGCCGCTCCGGCGTTGAAGGCCCCGCGTTCGTAGACCAAGGCGACGATGGGGCCAGCCAAGGCCACCATCAGCGCCCCCAGGGGAAGCATGGAGGCGTTGGAGAGCATCAAGCCCTGGCGAATTCGATCAATGAGCTCAGGGCGATCAGCCGGTGCCGTGAGACGGGCAAACACGGGCAGGAGTGGCACCAGCAAAGCGTTGGAGAGCAGACCCAGAGGGGTTTGCACCAGGAGGTTGGCGTAACCCAAACCAGCCGCCGCGCCAACGATCCCCGAGGCAAAAAAGAGATCGGTGAAAACGTTGATCTGCAACATTCCCGAGGAGAGCGTGGCCGGGCCCATCACCTGAAGCACCTCCTGAACGCCGGGGTGCTTCCAGTCCCAGACCAGCTGGAACTTGTTCAGCCCCTGCTTGGCCAAAGCCGGGAGCTGAATCAGCCACTGGAACACCGCCCCCAGCAAGGTCGTACCCGCCAGGACCGCACCACCCAAGAAGGCGTACTGGGGCAGAGCGATGTCGGAGCCCAGGTGCAGCCAGAGAATCCCAAGACCGGCGATCACCGCCACGCTGGAGAGCAGGGGACTGACTGAAGGCAGCCAGAACTCATCGGCGGCGTTCAGTGCTCCAAAGCCCAAGCCAATCAAGCCAGCGAAGAGCGCCATCGGCGCCATCCAGCGCAGCTCCAGCACCGCGATCGCGTGGCGCTCGGCATCCAATCCCGGTCCCACCAGATCAATCAGCGGATCAGCTGCCAAAAACAGCAGCAGGGTGACGCCGATCAGCGCCGCCCCAACCAAGGTGTTGATCGCAGCGAGCACATGGGCGCCCTCCTCGCGGGGACGGCGGGCCAACGCACTGACCATGGCGCTGTGAAACGGTCCGTTAATCCCGCCAAGCAGGATCAGCAGAAAGCCCGGCAGCACATAGGCGTAGTTGTAGGCGTCGTAGGCCGCCCCAACGCCAAAGGCGGCGGCAATGGCCTGCTGGCGCACCAGGCCAGCCAACTTGCTGAGGGCGGTCGCCACCGCCACGATCAAGGCGATGCGGCGCAGCGAGCGGTTGGCTTGGCTCATCGAGGCGCCTGCGGGCCCAAACTCGGGCGATTCTTGCCGCTTTACATGCCCGCTGCCGCATCCCCCACAGAACGTCTTCCGGTTCTGGCCCTCGAGGACCTGCATGAGGGGGTGCTGCTCAAGCGCTACAAGCGCTTTCTGGCGGACGTGGAGCTCAGCAACGGCGAAGTCGTCACGGCCCACTGCGCCAACACCGGGCCGATGACGGGGGTGCTGCAGATCGGCGGACGCGTCAGGCTGCGCTATGCCCCCTCGCCCACCCGCAAGCTCTCCTGGACCTGGGAGCAGGCTGAGGTGCCGGGTGCCGATGGCCAGCCGGTGTGGGTGGGCATCAACACAGCGCTCCCCAACCGACTGGTACGCGCCACGATCGAAACCGGCTGCCTCGAGCCCTGGCTGGGACCGATCGCCAGCATCCGTGCGGAGGTGGCCTATGGCCTGAACCGCCGCAGCCGCATTGACCTACTGCTCACCCCAGCCAAGGGGGCTGAGGACCCGCGCCCGATCTACCTCGAGGTCAAAAACACCACCTGGTGCGACGGCGATCTCGCGCTCTTCCCAGACACGGTGACGGAACGGGGGCAGAAGCACCTGCAGGAGCTCATGGGCGTGCTGCCGGAGGCCCGGGCGGTGCTCGTCCCCTGCCTGAGCCGCTCGGATCTCCAGCGCTTCGCCCCCGGCGATCAGGCCGACCCGCGCTACGGGGAACTCTTCCGCGAAGCCCTCGATGCAGGCGTGGAGGTCCTGCCCTGCCGATACAGCTTCAGTGAAAGCAGCATCGACTGGCTCGGGGTGGCCGGCGTCCAAGCCCAGAGCGGAGACTCATAGAGTTAGGAACCTCGAGCCAGCCGCTGTGGATACCCGCGCGTTTAAGCGATCGCTCCATCACTCCGATCGCTACAACCGCCGCGGCTTTGGTCTGGGCGAAGAAGTGGCCGGCAGCCTGGAGCAGGCCTACCAAAGCAATCTGATCGCCAGCATCCGCGAGAACGGCTATCAGCTGGAGCATGGCCGCCTCCAGGTGAAATTGGCGGAAGCCTTTGGGTTCTGCTGGGGTGTCGAACGGGCTGTGGCCATGGCCTACGAGACCCGAAAGCACTACCCAACCGAGCGGATCTGGATCACCAACGAGATCATTCACAACCCCTCGGTGAATGATCATCTGCGGGAGATGGACGTGCTGTTCATCGACGTGGAGAACGGGGTCAAAGACTTCTCCAAAGTCGCCAGTGGCGACGTGGTGATCCTTCCCGCCTTTGGCGCCACCGTGCAGGAGATGCAACTCCTCAACGAGCGGGGGTGCCACATCGTCGACACGACTTGTCCCTGGGTCTCCAAGGTGTGGAACACCGTGGAGAAGCACAAGAAGCACGACATCACCTCGATCATTCACGGCAAGGTGAAGCACGAGGAAACCCTCGCCACCAGCTCCTTTGCCGGCACTTACTTGGTGGTCCTTGATCTGGCCGAGGCCCAGATGGTCTGCGATTACATCCTCGCCAGTGCGGGTGGCCAAAGCCCTAGCGCGGAACAGCACCAGGCCTTCATGGAGCGCTTCTCCAAAGCCTGCTCTCCAGGCTTTGACCCAGACCGGGATCTGGTGCGCGTGGGCGTGGCCAACCAGACCACGATGCTCAAAAGTGAAACCGAAGAAATCGGCCGGCTATTCGAGCGCACGATGCTCCAGCGCTTTGGCCCCGCTGAGCTCAACGACCACTTCGTAGCCTTCAACACCATCTGCGATGCCACCCAAGAGCGGCAGGACGCCATGTTCGCGCTGGTGGATGAGCCCCTCGATCTGATGGTGGTCATTGGCGGGTACAACTCCTCCAACACCACCCACCTGCAAGAGATCGCCATCACCCGCGGGATTCGCTCTTTCCACATCGACACCCCCGAGCGAATTGGCCCCAACAACCGGATTGAGCACAAACCCCTGGGGGGCGATCTAGAGGTGGTGGAGCCGTTCCTTCCCGGCGGTCCATTGCGGGTTGGCATCACCTCTGGCGCTTCCACCCCCGATCGCGTTGTGGAAGACGTCATTGACCGCTTGATCGCCTTGGCCGACGGCTAGTCCAGCTGTCACAGACGCTGCAGAGCCCGGCCCCGAGCGGGCTTTACATTGATTCATCTGACCCAAAACCAGACCCTCCAACAGGGCCTTCTGCGTTGATCTCATCGGTGACCACACCTGAACCTGAGGTCGACGCCAGCGACCTGCCCCTTCGGCGTTGTCACGACACGCGGGTGCGCTGTTACAGCAGCCAGTTTGCTGATGTGATGGAGATGCGTGCCCCAGCCAAAACCGTGGCGGCCTACCTGGATCGCCATGAAGGTTGGTTCCGGCGCTGCGCGGCTCCGATGGAGGTCGACAGCTTGGGGCAAAACGGCTATCGGCTCACCCTCGGACGCTTTGGCAACTTTGGCTTTGAAGTCGAACCGACGATTGGCTTAGAGCTCTTGCCGCAGAGCCAAGGCGTCTATCGGATTTGCACGGTGCCACCTGAACAGTTCCAGCCAGGACTGCGGGACCTCTATGACGTGGAGTTCAACGCCGCCCTGCGGCTGGAAGAGCAAAACGCTGAGACACCACACACCGACGTGCGCTGGGAACTGGATCTCAGCGTCTGGATCAAGCTCCCAGCCGTGATTGGACTTCTGCCCGAGAGCCTGGTGCAAAGCAGCGGTGATCACCTGCTGCGCCAAATCGTGCGCCAAATCTCCAGGCGCCTGACTTGGAAGGTTCAGGAAGACTTCCACGCCACCCACAGCCTGGAGTGCCCGCCAAGGCGGCGGGCCCAGTTCTGATCAAGCGGGGCGGTTTTCCCAGATCTTGTTGAGGATCTGCATGCCGCTCACGGCTTGCCAAAGGAACAGGGTGAAAACGCCCATGTTCATCATCACGTGCAGCTTGCGGGCGATCAGGTTGCCTTGCTGCATCAGCGGGGACATGGCTGCGGCCAAAGCCAGACCGCAGGTCATGGCAATGCCCACCAAGAGGTGGGGACCCACGAAGAGCTTGCCGTTGTTCAAGTAGGTGACGGCCATGCCACCAAAAGTGCCCAGCACCATGACGGCCAAAACGGCACTGCCGTAGAGGTAATGGCGCTTGGCGAACTGCCCTTTGATCAGGGTCTTGCGCGCTTCAGCATCGGCGGTGCGGGTTTTCTTGGCCTTAATGCCAAGGAACATCGCGTAGCCACTCAGGGCAAGCAGGCCCCACATCGCCAGCGGGTGCAGGAAGTTGAGATTGAAGGCGAGAGCTTCCGGCATGGAGCGCTGGCTTAAAGAACGGACCGCGCGACGCTAAGTCAGTGCAGGAAATCAGTGCAGGAAATGGCGGCGGCCTGTCACCACCATCACGAGGCCCAACGCATCGCAAGCGGCGATGGAGTCGGCATCACGGACGCTGCCGCCGGGCTGGATCACAGCGGTGATCCCGTGCTGCGCCGCCAAACGAACGGTGTCGTCAAAGGGGAAGAAGCCATCACTCGCCAAGACGGCACCACGGGCCTTCTCACCAGCGGTCTCGAGAGCGATCTTGGCCGAGCCAACACGGTTCATCTGACCAGCACCGATCCCGAGGCTTTGTCCGCCGCGGGCCACGGTGATGGCGTTGGAGCGCACATGGCGCACCAAGCGCCAGCAGAAGGCCAAATCCGCCAGCTCCTCCGCGCTGGGCTGACGCTTGCTCACCACCTGCCAAGCGGTTTCATCAACGGGCTGATCGTCCAGGTCCTGAACCAGAAGACCGCCGAGGACACTGCGGAGCTGTTGACGACTGGCGCGCTCAATCGCCTCTGGAGCCAGCTCCAACAAGCGCAGATTGGCCTTCGCCGACAGCAGCTCGCGAGCTTCGGCGTTGAACGAGGGCGCGACCACACACTCCAGGAAAAGGCTGGTCAAATGCCCGGCGGTCGCCCCATCGACGGGGCCATTGATTGCCACGATGCCGCCAAACGCCGAGAGGCGGTCAGCATCGAGTGCCCGCTCAAGCGCATTCGCGCTACCCGTGCCAGTCGCCACGCCACAGGGGTTGGTGTGCTTCACGACCACCGCCGCCGGCTTGAAGGCGTTGCCGCCAGCGGGCTGGCCGCCGTAGCCGAACTCGCGCACCGTGGCGAGAGCGGCCTCGAGATCAAGGATGTTGTTGTAGCTGAGCTCCTTGCCCTGAAGCTGCTCGCCCGCACCCAGTCCCGCCCCAGGCTGGGCAAACCAGGTGGCGCTTTGGTGGGGGTTTTCGCCGTAGCGCAAGCTTTGACGCGCGGGGAGTTCAAGGCTGAACGTGCCAGCACTCTGAGCCTCAAGCTGGGCACTCAGCCACTCGCTAATGGCCGTGTCGTACTCGGCGGTATGGCTGAACGCCTCCAAGGCCAGCCGACGTCGTAACTCAGGACTGATCGCCCCAGCGGCCAATGCCTCCAGAAAAGCGGGGTATTGCGCCGGACTGGTCAAAACGGCCACATCGGCATGGTTCTTGGCAGCCGCACGCACCATCGCTGGGCCGCCAATGTCGATGTTCTCAATGGCCGCGTCCCAGCTGACGTCAGGCCGAGCAATCGTCTCGCGGAAGGGATAAAGGTTGACCACGACCACGTCGATTGGGGCGATGCCCTGGTCAGCGAGATCACTCTGATGCGACGACTCGGAGCGCTTCGCCAGGATGCCGCCGTGAATCCGGGGGTGCAGGGTTTTGACGCGGCCCCCGAGGATTTCGGGTGCGCCAGTGTGGTCCGCGACCTTCGTCACCGGGACCCCCGCTGCGGCCAAGGCCGCAGCGGTGCCACCGCTCGAGATCAATTGATAGCCGGCTGCCAACAGCCCCTGGGCCAAGGGCACCAGTCCTTCCTTGTTGGACACGCTGAGCAGGGCCGTGGGCGCCATGGCGATGCAGAGGTCGGCAGAAGGTCCAACCTACGCAGGAGCAGCTCCCAGTTCCGCCCATGACTAGCCGTCCCGACCAGCTCCAGCTGGGGCCAGAGCCAGCGCAACAACGCCTCGTTCTGCTGCATGGCTGGGGCGCTGATGCCGATGACCTCTTGGATCTCGGGGAACTGCTCGTCAGCCCCCAGACCAGTGTTGTCGCCCTGCGCGCCCCCGAACCCCATCCCTACGGAACAGGTCGGCAGTGGTATGGCCTGCAGCCAATCGAGTGGGACGCCCTACCTGCGGCACGCTCCAGCCTCCAAGCTCGGCTCCTCGCCCTTGGAGAGAGCGTGCCCCTGGAGCGAACCGTGCTGCTGGGGTTCTCTCAAGGTGCAGCCATGGCGCTCGATGTCGGCACAACACTGCCCTTGGCGGGCATCGCTGCCTGCAGCGGTTACCCCCACCAGGGCTGGGAGCCGCCATCGCCCTGTCCTCCGGTGCTCCTGACCCACGGCCGCCAGGACCCCGTGGTCCCCTTCCTGGCCAGTGAAGAGCTGCAGCAGCAACTCCAGGCCAGCGGTCAGACGGCGCGACTCCTTCCGTTTGAGGGCGGCCATGGCATTGATGAATCGGTCCTCCCTGAGCTCAAAGGCTTTATTGCAGAGCAGATCGAGCAAGGGCCAATTCAGCCCTAGAGACCAACAAAAAAGCCGGCCTCACGTGGAAGGCCGGCCCAATGCCCTTCGGGGAGAGGGTGGAAATCAGACGAAGGCGTATTCGTACTCTTCCATCTCCTCCCAGTCGTCGGCAGCCAGAGCCTCCAGACCGGCGAAGAGGTTGTCCTCACCGATGCGATCGACGATTTCACGCAGGGAGGGGAACAGGAAATGGTTCTCCTCGGCGTATTGAGCACTGAACAGACCCTTTTCGCCCCAGAAGAAGCGGTCGGTGGTGTGCTCGTTACGACGGACATTCACCAGAGCGGGAGGAACAATTCCTGACTCTGCGATGTAGCGGCGAGCAGCCGTCACGGGCTTGTACTCACCGGTTTCGATGTTGTGAACGCCGACATGGGCCAGAACTCGCTGACCGGCGAGCCGGCGGCGGCTGACGCGCTTACGCTTTTTGGACATGAGAAGGAACCCCGAAGGGCGGAGGGGACGAAGAGACGAAGACAGAAGGCCTTCAACAACGCCCAAACCTCTGACAGCCCAAAGTGACAGCAAAGCGAGCGTTGGCGTTCAAAGCAGCAAAGAGAAGCATCTCTACTGCTGTAACCTCGTTGCAACAAAGTTGCAACCAGAGGCAGAAGCCACCGCCGCGCTGCCTTCATCAGGCCGCTCGGTATTGGTCGATACCCAAAATCTTAAGACTTTTTCTCGGATTTGAACCAAGTCCCCGAGAAAAGATCTTTTCGAAGGCCGTGGACCAACCTCAAGCCGCCGCATAGATGCAAGTCTCCAAGCGGTTTCTCGCGCTGCTGAAGCAACAACTTGCCCAATTCGCAGATCGTCCCGATCTGCGAACTTTGGTGGTGTACGTCGCCCTCCCAAGCGCCAGTGGGGAGCCCTCGCTCCTCTCGATCGGCGAATGGCCCCAGCAGGCTCTGGTCCTCGAGAGCGGTGTCAGCGAGTCATCACCGGGAGATGGCAGCACCCGCCGCTGGCTCGCCCTGCGGGATGGCCCGCTGCTGCTGGGCGCCCTGCGGATCGACACGGACTGCTGGCCCTGGCCGAGGCCCCTGAGTGATCGACTCGAAGCGACGGCGCTCTGCCTCACTGAAGCGCTCAAACTCGACTTAGACCAGCAACGGCTCGGCAGGCAACTGGCCCTGCGGGATGACCAGCTCAAGCTGCTGGTCCACCAGGTGCGCAATCCCCTGGCGGCCCTACGCACCTTTGGCCAACTGCTGAGGCGCCGCCTTGATGGCGATAGCGCCAACCAGGCCTTGGTGGACAACCTGCTGAGCGAGCAGCACCAGATCAATCGCTATCTGGATGCGATTGATCAACTCAGCCAAACACCGCTGCTCCCCCCTGCCGAAGGCGGACTGCAACCCCTCCTCTTGCCGCCAGCCTTCAGCAGTGACGCCCTGCGCTCGCTCAACCAAGTGCTGGAGCCCTTAATGGAGCGGGCTGCTGGAACCGCCAGCCTGCAGGGCCGGCGTTGGGTCCCGCCGGGGGAGCTTCCCACCCAGCCATGCAATGCCGCGGCCGTCTCAGAAATCGTGGCCAACCTGCTCGAGAACGCCTTCCGCTACAGCCGCCCAGGCGGCCGCGTCGGCCTCTTGTGCCAAGAGCAAGGCCATCAACTGGTGCTGGCCGTTTGGGACGAAGGTCCAGAAATCCCAGACGCCGAACGGAAGCAGATCTTCCAGAAGGGGACGCGGGGTAGTACCGGCAGTGCCGTCGCTGGAAGTGGTCTCGGACTGGCGCTGGGTCGTGACCTCGCGGAGCGCCTTGGTGGTGCCCTGGAGTTGCTGATCCCGCCTTCCTGCCTCGATCCGGCGCTACCGAATGCAGGCAACGCCTTTCAGCTCAGCCTGCCCAAGACGCCACCGCAGCCAACACCAACAGCGTCCAACTAAGGCTCCACTCCACGCAGGCGCCATAGCTATCGCCGCTGTGGCCGCCCAGGCGCCGTCCCAAGGACCAGGGAATCACCAGTGCTGGAAGCACTCCGAGCCAGCCCAGGACCGCCCATTGACTGAGACCGAGAGCCAACAGCAGCCCACTCAGGGCAAACACCAGCAGCAGGGAGGGCACCAACTCCGCCAGCAATCCCTGCCAATGGCTCAGATGAAAGGCGGCCGTGCCCTCGCGCTGGCGCAGATAAGGGAAGCCCTCCATGGCGAAGAGCGGTGAAACCCGGGCCCAGATCGAGGCCCAGACCAAGGCGACGGGCGCTGTAGAGCCGAGCCAGGCCAACGCCGCAATCCGGAGCAACAGGGCCACCAGAAGGGCCTGGACCCCACTAGCTCCAACCCGGCTGTCATCCATCGCCTCCAGCCGGCGCTCAGCGGGAGCGGCCAAGCCATCGGCCGTATCCATGAGCCCATCGAGATGCAGGCCACCGCTCAAGCTGATGCCCAAGGCCAACACCAGGGGGATCTGCACCAGCAGACCTGCAGGCATCAACAATTGCCAGAGCCCGGCTTCCAACAGGCCAATGGCCAGGCCCACCCAGGGAGCGAAGCGCGCGATGCGCTCAAAGCGCGGGGTCACCCCCGGCGGCAGCGGCAAGACGCTGTAAAAGATCCAAGCTCCAGCCCAATCCCTGAGCATGCGGGCGGCCAGCAACGATGGGGCCAGATGATCCTGCCGCCTCGATGAGCTTCCACTTCGAGATCACGGCCCGCTGCACGCGCACCGGAGCCCGCTGCGGCTGCTTTCACACCCCCCACGGCGTCGTGACCACGCCGCGCTTCATGCCCGTGGGGACGCTCGCGACGGTGAAGGGGGTCACCCCAGCGCAACTCAAGGACACAGGCGCGGAGATGGTGCTCTCCAACACCTTCCACCTGCATCTGCAGCCCGGTGAGCAGATCGTCGCCGATGGCGGTGGATTGCATCGCTTCATGGCCTGGGACGGGCCGATGCTCACGGACTCCGGCGGCTTTCAGGTCTTCAGCCTGGGAGACATCAACACCATCAACGACCGCGGCGTGGTCTTTCGCTCCCCCCGCGATGGAGCACGCATCGATCTCACCCCTGAGCGCTCCATGGCCATTCAGATGGCCCTGGGTGCGGATGTGGCGATGGCCTTTGACCAGTGCCCGCCCTACCCAGCCACAGAAGCTGAGGTGGAGCTCGCCTGCCGGCGCACCCATGCCTGGCTCGAGCGTTGCATCAGCAGTCACACCAAAAGCGATCAAGCCCTCTTCGGCATCGTGCAGGGGGGCTGCTTTCCGCGCCTGCGGGAGGAATCGGCACGCGTGGTGAGTTCGATGGGCCTGCCTGGCATCGCTGTCGGTGGTGTGAGCGTGGGCGAACCCGCCAAGGAGATGCACCGGATCGTGCGGCAAGTCGGCCCCCTACTCCCAGACGACAAGCCGCATTACCTCATGGGTGTGGGCACCCTTCCGGAGATGGCGATCGCGGTGGCCAATGGCTTCGATCTTTTTGATTGCGTTCTGCCCACCCGCCTGGGACGCCATGGAGCGGCCCTGGTCGGCGGAGAACGCTGGAACTTGAAAAACGCCCGCTTCCGCCATGACCACAGCCCGCTCGATCCAAGCTGCAGCTGCCCGGCCTGCACGGTCCACACCCGTGCCTACCTGCATCACCTGATCAAAACGGACGAATTGCTCGGAAAGATCCTGTTGAGCCTCCACAACATCACCCAACTGGTGCGCTTCAGCACCGCCATGGGACGCGCCATTCGGGATGGCTGTTTTTCAGAGGATTTCGCTCCGTGGGAACCAAACTCTCCAGCCGCCCACACGTGGTAGCTTCCGTCCCTAGCCAACGACGATTCCGGGATGGCCGCCTACGCCCTGCAGACCTTGGCCCAGCTGCCCGAGGCCTACCAAGCCTTCGGTCCTCTGGTGGACATCCTGCCCATCATTCCTCTGTTTTTCCTGCTGCTGGCTTTTGTCTGGCAAGCCTCCGTCGGCTTCCGCTGAACCAGAGCTGAACAGCACTCAATGAGTCAAGCGGTGGGGGCCGACGGGTCTCCACCGCTTTTTGCTGGCTTCAGCCCCGGCGCAGAACCGCCCAGGCAAATTCCGGCAGGGCCAACATCCGCTGCCAACGGCTGGGCTCTTGAACCAGGCGATAGAGCCATTCGATCTGGAGCCGGCACATCCACTGCGGCGCGCGCTGCTTGGCACCCGACCAGACGTCAAAGCTGCCGCCGACACCCATCCAGAGGCCGGGCTGATGGAGATGCATCCGCTGAATCCAGGTTTCCTGGCGCGGCACCCCCAAGGCGACCAGCACCAGATCCGGGCGAGCATCCAGCAGTTGCTGCTCGATACCGGGCCATTGCTCCGGGCTTTGATAGCCGTGGATGCTGAATTGCAGGTTTAAGCCGGGGATTTCCTTCTTCAGCCGGGCCGAGACCAGCGCCATCACCTCGGGGGTGGCTCCCACCAGGGCCACCCGCCAGCTGCGAGCAGCCGCCTCGACCAACAGCTGACGGGCGAGCTCAATGCCAGGGCTGCGCCGCACCCGGTAGCCCTTGCGCTTCAGGGCCCAGACCACACCAGCGCCATCAGGAATCACCAGATCCGCAGCCGCAATGGCCTCGCCGAGGGCGGGATCGGCAAGGGCCGCCATCGTCATCTCCGCGTTCAAAGTGACGATCTGACCGCCGCCCTGCTGCTTCAAGGCCAAGGCTGCATCGAGCACGTCAGTGGCCACGGCCACCTGCACACCCAAGACCTGGGTGACCTCCCAGACGGGCTGATCGAACGCTGTGGGGCTGGCGGGAGTCGCCATTGATGCCGTCGGGGATAGGCCGCACGAGAGAATCTATGGCTGGCCTTCAGGCAGTGCTCGCCCATGACCCTCAGCAGCGCCCCTGTGGCTCAAAGCGCCGCACCGCTGCAGCTGAGTGCCGCAGAGGCCTGGCAACGCCTGAATGAACTGGACCGGCAAATCGATCAGGTGGTGCTGCAGCGCCAGCATCCGATCACCGGCCTGCTCCCCGCCAGCACAGCCAACAACGTCCATGGCAACTACGGCGATGCCTGGGTGCGGGACTGCGTCTATTCGATCCAATGCGTCTGGGGCCTCGCCCTAGCCCACCGCCGACTGAGTGGCGCCACTTCCCGCGTCTACGAGCTGGAGCAACGGGTACTGCAACTGATGCGGGGCCTGCTCAACGCCATGCTGCGCCAGGCCAACAAGGTGGAGCGCTTCAAACAGACGCTCTCACCGCTCGATTGCCTGCACGCCAAATACGACACGGGCAGCGGCGATCCCGTGGTCCCCGATGACGGCTGGGGCCACCTGCAGCTCGATGCCACGGCCCTGTTCTTGCTGCAGCTGGCGCAGCTCACCCGCTCGGGACTGGTGGTGGTGCAAACCAGCCACGAACGGGATTTCCTGCAAAACCTCGTCTATTACGTGGCCCGCGCCTACCGGGTGCGCGACTACGGCATTTGGGAGCGGGGCGACAAGGGCAACCACGGCCTGCCGGAACGCAACGCCAGCTCCATCGGCCTCGTCAAAGCAGCCCTCGAGGCCCTGGAGGGATTGGATCTCTATGGCCCCCATGGCAGCGGGCAAAACCATCTGCACATCCCCCACGACGCCATCGTCCGGCTGCGGCGCGCCCTGAGCGGCCTGCTGCCGCGGGAGTCGGCCAGCAAAGAAGTCGATGCGGCTTGCCTCTCGGTGATTGGCTACCCGGCCTGGGCCGTGGAAGACAGCGCACTGGTGGAGCGCACCCGCGAGAAGATCCGCACCGAGCTGGGCGGGCCCTACGGCTACAAGCGCTTCCACCGGGACGGGCATCAGACCGTGGTGGAGGACCACAACCGACTGCACTACGAACGCGAGGAACTGGCCCAGTTCGAGCACATCGAATGCGAATGGCCCCTGTTCTTGGCCTATGAGCTGATCACGGCCTGCTGCGAAGAGCGCTGGAGTGAGGCCTGGAGTTGGCGGGAGCGTCTGCGCAAAGTGGCGCTCGAGGTTGATGGGGTGGAGCTGCTCCCTGAGGTGTATGTGGTGCCCGCAGCCCGCATTGAGGCCGAGCGCCAGCAACCAGGAAGCCAGGAGCGCGTGGCCAACGACAACGTGCCGTTGCTCTGGACGCAGAGCCTGACCTGGCTCAGCGATCTGATGCTGTTGGGTCTGCTGGAGCCGCAGCAACTCGACCCCAGCGAGAGGCGCCGCAGTCGCAGCCTTGGCGCGACGGAGGTGCTGGTCAGTTTTGTTCCCGCACGGGAGAGCATCGCAACGGCGCTCGAGCAGGCCGGACTCGCCGTGAGCCGGCCTGCCGGTGCCACCAGCATTGCCAGCTCCAAAGAGCTGGGCCGGCGGATGGCGCAGGTGGGGGCCAATGCCCGCCTGGGGCTGAGCGGTCACCCGCGCTTGCGGATGGAAACCATGGCCACCGCCCGGCTCTACCGCCAAGACGGCCAAACCCTGGCCTTTCTGCCGGCGGTGCTGGAGGAGGACACCTTCTATCTCTCGGATGACCCCGAGCAGCTGGTCGATGCGGTCACCAACGAAATCAGCCAGCTGCAGCGCCACTGGCGCGGCAGCGGTCTGCCGCTCTTGCTGATCCCCGTCGAAGAAGGCCCCTTCCAGCGCAGCCCGGAGACGTTCCTGCGGCTGGGGGAGACCCTGCGCAGCGGCGTCCTGGGTGGCACAGCCGTTCAACTCGGCAGCCTGGATGTCCTGGCCAGCCAGGCTTGCTGGGCCGAACTGCCCAGCTACCAACACGAGGCAGCCGCCAGCGCACCGGCGGAGCTGACCCAGGGACTGCAGAGCAGCAACCTGGATAAACCACTGACCGCAGCAGAGGAGCAAGAGCTCGAGGAATCCAGCCTCGATGCCCTGCTGGAGCGGCTCTGGCAAAGCGCATCCCTGCAGGAGCAAGCTGAGCTCCTGGAGCTGCTGGTGCGCCGGCTCGGCCTCTCCGCCGTTCTGACGGGTCCAAGCGGCAATGCAACGCCCAAAGCCCTGCTGGAGGAGGCCTACCGCCGGGGCCTCAAAGAAGGCGACTGGAACGTGGTCCGGCGCTGCGCTGGGGTGCTGGGGCTCGCGCATCCCCAACTCGAGGATGCCCTGACGGATCTGCTGGTGCGCCAGAAGCAAGTCGTGGTGGGACGCAACTACACCAATGACTCCCTGATCACCCAGCCCCTGAGCAGCAAAGCGATTGCAGCGAGGATCCGGCGCTACAGCGGCGAGGACAGCCGCGAATGGGTACTGCAACAGGAGCTCCTACTCGCCCTTGATGGCCTCGCCCGGCGTGATCCAGCGCTGCTGAGCGGCAGCCTCACCCTCCAGCTGGGGCAGCTCTTGCTGCTACTCACCAGTGAAGTAGCCGGGGAGCAGAACCTCTCACCGAGTGACGCCTTCGAGGCCCTCTGCGACACCCCTCCCCATGCCATCGGGCGCCGACTCAAGCAGGTGCTCAGCGATGTGGAGCACGCCAAGGCTGCCCTCCAACGCAAGGAGCAACTGCACCTCAGTGGCCGGGTGAGCTGGGAAGCGCCAGAACCGCTCGAGGAACTCGAAAAAGGCGAAAACTGGCTGAAGCACCGCGAGCGAATGGGGGCTCTGCAAAACGTCCCGCGGGACTTCCACCCCGGGATCTGGAGCCTGCTGCACCACTGCCGCGGCCTGGTCATCGGCGACAAGCTCGAACGCCGGAACAGGCTGGAGAGCGCGCCACTGCTCAAGGAGAAAACCCCCGGCGAGCGCAACTTCGCCGTACACGTGGAGCACCTGATCAGCAAGATCGAAGCGCCTGAATACCGGCGCCTCTGCATCGAGACCCTGGTGACCCTGATTGCCTTTGTCGATGCCAACCCAGAGGTCAGCGTCGATGACGACCTCGTTCTGGATGTGGTGATTGGCCACGCCGTTCGGGTCGGTTGGCAACAGCGCCACCCCGACTCCAACCCCTCTGACTACGGCAGCCACAAAGGCGATGCCTGGGAGGAGTTCTACCGCTCGTCACCCGCAGACTGCCGCCGCTGGCAACTGCTGGCCCTCAAGGAACTCGCTGAGATGGCCTGAGCTAGATCGGCTCCGGCAGGGTCATGCAGATGTTGGCCTGCTCAACGCACTGCTCAATCAGATCGGCCAACAGCAAGGCACGCGAGGCCTGAGGGCCATCCACGGCGGGGAGCTCCTCACCGCGAACGCACTGGAGGAAGTGCTCGAGCTCAGCCACCAGGGGGTCCACCGGGGACGTGCTGACCTCTTCGATGAAGCCGTCGTTGCGGTAGAGCAACTCCCCGTGATCAGCGCTGAAGGACTGGTGGGTCCGCCGGTGGATCTGCAGGCTGCGGTTGAGGAAATCCGTTTCCACCAGAGCACTGCGGCAGTGGGCTGAGAGGCTGCGGATCTTGCGGTGGGCCATCTTGCTGGCCGTCAGGCTGGCGACGACACCATTGGCAAAGCCCAAGGTGGCATTGACGTAATCGATTGGACCATCGGCGCTGCGGCCACCGGCGGCAGCGAGGCGCACCACGGGCGCCTGGGCCAGCTCAAGCACCAGATCGATGTCGTGGATCATCAGATCCAGCACCACGGACACGTCGTTGGCACGGTCCGGGTTGGGGCTATGGCGGCGGGCCTCCAGCACCACGACCTCTTCGCCAGCGACCACCTTGACCAGCTCACGGAAGGCCGGGTTGAAGCGCTCGATGTGGCCCACCTGCAACAGACGGCCGGCGGCTTTGGCGGCCCGAATCAAATCGGACGCTTCGTCTTGCGTCGCCGCGATCGGCTTCTCGATCAGGACGTGGACCCCAGCGTCAAAGCAGGCCATCCCCACCCGGTGATGAACCAGGGTCGGCACCGCGATACAGACCGCTTCCACTTCTTTAAGCAGCTCGGCGTAGTCGGCAAACCAGCGGCAACCAAACTGCTCAACCGCCAGCTGACCGCGCTTGGGATCAGGGTCTGCGACTCCAACCAGCTCGGCATCTTTCAGCAGGCTGAGCACCCGAGCATGGTGCCAACCCATATTTCCGATTCCGATCACTCCAACGCGGACTGGCTTCATGGCGTTGGAATTCCGGCGCAGCAATTATCAGGGATCAGAGGTCGTCTTCGCTGGCGGGTTCAGCCAAACGGCGACTGATCTCTACACGGTCAATCCGAGGGCCATCCATCGCCAGGACCTCGAACTGGTGTCCCTTCCAAAAGACGCTCTCCCCCGGTGAGGGGATGTGCTGCAGACGCTCCAGCAGGAAGCCCGCAAGGGTGTGATGTTCGTCGGATTCCGGCAACTGAAGGTTGAGCTCCCGGTTGAGCTCATAGATCTCGAGATCGCCTGCCACCAGCCAGCTGTGGTCCTGGAGCTGCTGGAGATCCTCCTCGGGATTCTCGGGATCCTCTTCCTCACCGACGATCTCGCTGGTGAAGTCGGAGATCGTCACCAGGCCTTCAGTCCCGCCGTGCTCATCCACCACCAACAGCAGCGGTTGACCGCTGCGAATCAAAGGCAGCAATTCCGCCACCGGGGTGGTCTCTTGCACCTTGGTCACCGGGGTGACATAGGGAGCCAAGGGTGAATCGCGCTGCAGTAGGCCCTTGGCGATCGGCTCAGCCAGGCGGCGCAGGTCAAGAACCCCGCGCACGTCATCGAGGGAACTACCCAAGACGGGGAAACGGGCGTGATGGGTCGTGTGGACCGCCTCCATCAATTCGCCAAAACGGACCTCCAGCGGCAGGGTGACCATCCCTGAGCGGGGCACCATCACCTCCCTGACCTGGGTGTCACGCAGCGAAAAGAGCCCCTCCAACATGTCCCGTTCATCAGGCATCAAGCCCGTGACGCTGTTGGACTCAATCAACGTCTCGAGCTCACCGGCGGAGAGGGCTGGGACCAACTGATCCCAGTTGCGGGGCAACCCCAACAGCCGCAGCACCCCATCACCCAGGCGTTCGACCACTGCCAAAAACGGTGCCAGGGTGCGAATCAGGTTCTCCAGCACCGGAGCCAGCCGCAGCGCAGTGGCCTCAGGGCGATGCAAAACCCAGGCCTTGGGGACCAAACCACCCAGCAGGGTGGCCAGCAGCACCAGCACGGCAAACACCGCGATGTCCCACCAGACCTGATGGCTTGAGGCTGCAGAAAGCCGTTCCGCCAAGGCGCGACCGCTCCAGCCCAAGGCCAACAGCGCCATCGCCATGCCGAGCTGCGTCGCCACCAGAGCCCGGCGCAAGCGACGCTGCAGGCGGGCGACGGCGGTTGCCCCGGCATGACCGTCCTCCTCCAGCAACTGCACCCGGGTCGGACGCAGACGAATCAGAGCAAACTCGGACGCCGCGAAGAAGGCCAGCAGGATCAGCAGGGCCGCCGGAGCCAGGAATCGCATCGCCAAGGAGTGGGGGTCGCGAGGATCGAACTCGCCTAAGGCGGATTATGAGTCCGCTGCATTCACCAGATTGCTAGACCCCCAGCGGGTGTGGTTTACCACAGGCCACGCACGGGTGTCACAGCAGGCTCAATCGGCGTGCTGGAGAGGCCGCAGCCGCCCTGGGGCAACCCCTGGCAGAAGCCATTGGAAACATCGGCTGTGCGCCAAGGCAATGGGTTGCTCTGCTGATCCAAGAGCACTTGATAGGTGTTCTCAACCGCCGAGCCATCCCAAACGATCGTCTGATCGGGGAAGCCCAGGCCCATCACCCGATTGCCTTCGCGGCCGCCCATGGCAATGCCGAGAACGTCAGTGATCTGATTGATCACGCTCACCCCACGGGCGTAGGGGGCGGTGTAGCTGAAGAAGCGCTGCTCCATCAGCTCAGACGTCGTCGTCACGGGAGCGCAGCGACTCACTTCCACCAAGGGCGAACCATCCAGGGGTGCCTCAATGCTGGTGCGGCAGACAACCGGCCCCGCCGAAGCAGTCGGGATGGTCCAAGCAGCAAGACCAGCAGCGATGGCAAGCGAGCGGAGCAACTGCATCCCCGGGGCCGTGAGCTCTAGGCGCAAACTAGACAGACCGAGAGCCCGACGCCCGCGGAGTGACGACAACCATTTCCCTGCCTGCCACCAGCACCGAACAGCGGCAGCTCCTGCTGGAGCTGCTCGCCACGCGGGCCTACCGCCGCGGCAACTTCACCCTGGCCTCCGGGCGCACCAGCAGTCACTACGTCAACTGCAAACCCGTCAGCCTCAGTGGCCTCGGCCTGGCGCTGCTGTCGGCGCAAATGCTGGAGGTGGTGGAGCCCGGCGCCGTGGCCGTCGCGGGCCTCACCCTCGGCGCCGACCCCCTGGTCAGTGGTGTCGCCCAAGCCGCGGCCTTGGCCGGCCAACAGCTGGATGCACTGATCGTCCGCAAAGAGGCCAAGGGCCATGGCACCGGTGCCTGGCTGGAGGGGCCCCTCCCCGAACCCGGCAGTCGCATCACCGTCCTTGAAGACGTCGTCACCACCGGCGGCTCATCCCTGAAAGCCGTCAAACAACTGCGGGAAGCGGGTTACGTGGTCGAGCGCGTCGTGACCATCGTCGATCGCCAAGAAGGTGGTCTGGCCGCCATGCAAGAGGCCGGCCTGGAGCTGCGCAGCCTGTTCCAACTCGATGAAGTCGCTGCCGCACACCAGGCATGAGCGCTGCCAGCCGCTGGGGCACCCCCGTCAGCTTGATCCGCCTAGAGGGCAGCGACACCCGTCGCTTCCTGCACGGCCAAAGCAGCCAAGCGATTGAGCTAGCCCAACCCGGCGCCTGCCTGGCCACCTGCTTAATCAGCCCCACGGCCCGCATGCGGGGCCTTGCCTTGGTGGGTGTGGATGACTCCGGCGCCGATTTGATCGTGATCGCCGGCGATGGCGAAGCCGTCCGCATCAGCTTGGATCGCGTGCTCTTCCCGGCTGACAACGTGCGGCTGGGTGCTGTTGAACCGGCCACCCTCTGGCAATGGCAGGGCGACGTCGAAGTCGATGGCGCTGATCTGCTGCAACCCGGCGTTGACCTGGGCAGCGGTCCCGATGCTTCTGTCCTGTTGCAGCGCTCTGGATCAAAGCTGCCGTCCTGGCTTGAGGCCTTGCCGCAATGGTCCAGCGAACAGGTGGAAGCCAACCGCCTGCGCCATGGACTGCCCGCGGCACCGGGCGAACTGAACGACGACACCAACCCCTTCGAGCTGGGACTCGCGGCCTGGGTGAGCCTGGACAAGGGCTGCTACGTGGGCCAAGAGACCCTGGCGAAACTCGCCACCTACGACGGTGTCAAGCAGCAGCTGCGCTGTTGGCAGAGCAGCAAAGCCGTTGAGCCGGGCACCAGCTTGAGCAACGCCGAGGGTGAACGCGCAGGTGTGGTGACCTCCGCACAGGGCCACCAGGGACTGGCGCTGATCCGCCGCTCCTGCTTGGACGCCGCCACGCTCCAAGCCGGCACAGTCACGCTGACCCTCAGCAAGCCTCTGGGCTTCATCGATCCGCCGGTGGGGGCCGGCGGTCAGGGCTAACGCCCGTCCTGCTCGAGCAGCCAGCGCGCCACCACCCAGGTGGCCAGGCCATCGTCGTGGTTGTAGCGGAAGATCCGGCGCAGGTTTTGGCGGGAGCCACGGCCATCAGCGCCGGCTCCCCCCAGACGCCAACGCCGCCACCAGAGCAGCGCCCGCGCACCATCAACCCCCGGCTGACTCCAGCGGAAACCGAGCCAGCTGGCCACCGCCTTGAGCCCATAGCTGTTGGTGGGCATCCACCAGTGCTGGCGCAGACGCTGATGCACATCCAGCATCCGGGCCCGTAAAGCCCTGAGCTCCCGCTCGCGCACCCCCAAGCGCTGGCCCATCTTCACCAGAGCCAACACCTCCGTCTCACCGAAGTGCAACACCGGCCAATCGGGATAGGTCTCGAGCAGACGCATCAGACGCTCCCAGAGGCGCTCTTCGCCATGCTCAAGCAGGGCCAGGATTGGGTGATAAGGCGCCTCTGAGGCCTGAGCCAGATCCGGCCAGCTGCCATCGGGATTGCGGGGCAGGCGCACAAAGCCGTGCAAGAAATCGTCCCGGGCATCGGGATCCGATTCGATGTCGTAGATCAACACCCCAGGGGCATCGACCACTTCCGGCAAGGCCGCCAGAGGATCACGCCGCAGCGGTTCGCCCTTCGCCTGAACCTGGGCCTGGGTCACCAGCTGCGGGGCGATCTCCGCATGCTGCTCGCCGTAGGTCATCAGTCGATCGGCCAGATCGCCTGGATCAGCCTGAGCCAGGGTGCCGAGACGGTCAATTCCCAGCTCGAGCAACATGTCGCGCCGCTTTGCGCCAATCCCGCTGACTTCGCTGAGGTGCCCTTCCGCCGCCGCCACTTGATCGCAGCTGGACTTCCAGCTGCAGAGCACACACTTCTTGCGATCGGCCACCAACGGGGGCGGCGTGGGACGGCGCAGGTCATCCGCCAGACGCCCCAGCGCCTCATCCAGTTGACGCGGCAGGCTGCCAGCCAATGGGACGGTTTCCTGCTGGAGGCCGCGCCCGGATCCAGAGAGCACTAGGGCCGTTCGCACCGGCGCCTGTTGCGCCTCCGCCAGCAAGCCTCCCCAGAGGGCGAGGACATAGCGGTGCTCACGGGTGGTGCGCCGGCCCGGCCGAAACAACACCGGCCGGTAGCTATGGGCGCCCCATCGGCTGGAGCCTTTGACCCGCTGCAAGAGAGGGGGGTGGGCTTCAACGCCCTCTCCCTTCAAACGCAAGCCCACCACCGCTGGAGCACCCGCACGGGCAGCCGCCTCGCCACGGCCCGGGCGCTCAGGGAACAACGTGACGAAACTGCGGCGCTGCTCATCGAGCTGCAGCTCCCGGTGGGAGGTCCACTGGCGCTGGGAGCTGTCGCCATGGCAATCCAGCCAAGCGCGGCGCTTGCAGCGCAGCCAACTGCGCAACAGCCGGTCGGTCAGCAGGATTTGGCCAGACACCCGTTGACGCTAGGTGGCCGTCTTCTGGTCCGGCACCTGGATCGACGCAGGCGGTGAGGCGGGCTGCTAGCACCATGGATAACGCCCGTGCCCTGCTCCGATGGCTTCAGCGCCCCTGCCCTTGGAGGCCAGCCCGATCGCCTTCGGCACCGATGGCTGGCGAGGCATCCTCGGCGTGGACATCACCGTCGAGAGGCTGCTGCCGGTAGCGGCGGCTTCGGCGCGTGAGCTGGAGGCTTCGGCCCCAGCCAACCTGAACAGCCGCGAAGTGGTCATCGGCTACGACCGCCGTTTCCTCGCTCCTGAACTCGCCGAGGCGATCTGCAGCGCCGTCCGTGGAGCCGACCTGGTGCCGGTGCTTGCGGAGGCGCCCATCCCCACTCCGGCCGCCAGCTGGGCTGTGGTGGAGCGGCAAGCCCTTGGTGCACTCGTCATCACCGCGAGCCACAACCCGCCGGAGTGGCTGGGCCTCAAGATCAAGGGCCCCTTCGGGGGATCGGTGGAAGGGGACTTCACCCAGCGCGTGGAGCGGCGGCTGCAGGCCGGCGGCATCTCCGTGCCGATCCACGGGGAAACCCTGCGCTTTGACGCCATGGGGACCTACTTGGCCGGCCTGAAAGCCAAGGTCGACACCCAGGCCCTGAGCGATGGCCTGGAGCGCCTGGGACTCCAAGTGATCGTTGATCCCATGCACGGCTCAGCTGCGGGGGGCCTCAGCCGCCTGCTGGAGGGCGCCGCCCAAAGCGATCACCTGCGGGAAATCCGCTC
The DNA here is from genome assembly GCF_047716805.1 of Synechococcus sp. W4D4. Lineage (NCBI taxonomy): Bacteria > Bacillati > Cyanobacteriota > Cyanophyceae > Synechococcales > Synechococcaceae > Synechococcus > Synechococcus sp. W4D4. The sequence continues at coordinate 1,897,282 of NZ_CP180404.1, forward strand.
CAACCGCGACCCCCTCTTCGGCGGCAATCCACCGGAACCCCTGGCCCCCTACCTGCAGCAGCTGATCGCGGAGGTGCGGGCCTCGACCCTGGCCGGCCGGCCAGCGGTGGGCATCGTGTTTGACGGCGATGGCGATCGCATCGCTGCGGTGGATGAACACGGACGCTTCTGCAGCACCCAACTGCTGATGCCGCTCTTCATCGATCACCTGGCCCGCGCCAAGGGGCTGAGCGGTTCGGTCGTCAAAACAGTGAGCGGCTCGGACCTGATGCAACTGGTGGCCGAGAACCTAGGTAGGCCCGTGCTGGAAAAAGCCGTGGGCTTCAAGTACATCGCCGCCGAAATGCTCAGCAGTGACGTGCTGGTGGGCGGCGAAGAGTCGGGCGGTGTGGGCTTCGGTAGCCACCTGCCGGAGCGCGATGCCCTCTACGCCGCGCTGCTCTTGATTGAGGCCCTCGTGGAGGGAGGCCAGCCCCTCGGCGTCCGGGTCAGCGAACTCCAGGAGCGCTGCGGTGGCGCCGCGGCCTACGACCGATTGGACCTGCGCCTGCGCGACATGGCCACCCGGCAACGGCTCGAGCAGTACCTGGCCAGCACGCCGCCGGCGGAGGTCGCCGGAGCCGTGGTGCAAGAGGTGATCACGACCGACGGAGTGAAATTGCGCCTGGGCCCAAGCCACTGGTTGATGCTGCGCTTCTCCGGCACCGAGCCCTTGCTGCGGCTTTACTGCGAGGCCCCAAGCGAGGCACGCGTGGCTGAAGTACTCAGCTGGGCCCGCCAGCTGGCCGAGGGGATCTGATGACCACCCTGGTGATCGCCAGCGGCAACGCCGGCAAGGTGCGTGAGTTCAGCCAGCTCCTGGAAGACCTGGGCCTCAACACCCAACCCCAGCCTGAAGGGATTGAGGTGGAGGAGACCGGTGACACCTTTGCCGCGAACGCCCGCCTGAAAGCCGAAGCCGTTGCCCAAGCGACAGGGCAGTGGGCCCTGGCCGACGACTCCGGTCTGAGCGTGGATGCCTTGGGTGGCGCGCCTGGAGTGCACTCGGCCCGCTACGCCGCCACGGATGCCGCACGCATTGAGCGGCTGCTCCAGGAGCTCAGCGCAGCCGGCGCCCAAGACCCAACCTCTCGTTCAGCCCGCTTCACCGCTGCCCTAGCCCTCGCCGACCCCAGCGGGCAGGTGGTGCTTGAGGTGGAAGGGCACTGCCCCGGACAAATCCTGACGGAATGCCGCGGTGCGGGCGGCTTTGGCTATGACCCCATCTTTTTTGTGCCGGAAGCGCAGCTCACCTTTGCGGAAATGCCCAAGGCACTGAAAGCGGAGTTGGGGCATCGGGGCCGCGCCTTCGCCGCCCTGAGACCCCAACTGCAAGCCCTCTTGGCTCACGACAGGCAGTAATCCAAGGCCAGGCTGACCGAGTTGCGCGGCGCGGGCGCTTCATCAGGGTTGAAGCTGGCCGAGAAAGCGCGGTTCATCGCCACCGGCCGCGGGGAAGTGCCACCGCGCTGATTAATCCGCAGCAGCTGAACCCGGCGCAGTCCAAGGGCATCGGCCGTGGCCTGGGCTTGGCGCTTGCCATCCACCAGAGCCTGGCGCATCAATTGGGCTTGCACGGTCTCCGCACTGCCACTCGCGGCCAAGGAGGTGAATCCATTCAGGTTCACTCCCGGCAGCTTGCCGGCGGCCTGAATCAAGGCGTCGTAGTTCGCCTTGCTGACCTCGCCGGAGACGTTGGTCGTCGCCCGCTGACGCCGCGGCCCGGCGCTACCCCCACCAATCGCGTAGGTCCTGGGCGCCGGGATCGTGATCCGCCCGCTCACCAGGGGCGTCAAAGCGGAGCGCAGTCGCTCAAGCCGGGCATTGAGCTGCTGCATCGCCTCGGCCTTGGTCGCAGCCTCCGCCGAGAGGTCCAGGTTGAAGCGGAAGCGATCGAAGGCGGTCGTGCCGCTCTGGCTGACCTGGAGTTGATAGAGGGTGCCGCCGCAGCGATCACCACCCCCGGCCTGGGCAGGTGAAGGCATCATCAGGGCGGGCAACAGAGCGAGGCCGAAGGCGGCAGAACGCAGACGGACCATGGCTCAAACAGCTGATGATTCCGGTCTAAGGGCGATCGAGGGTGCGGTCACAACCCGACCCAGCCGCAGCTGCGACTAAATCCAACTGGCCCCTCAGATCACCCCGAGATCGCCCACCGCTGGGCGCCACTGCTGCAGCGTCCACTCCACCCCGCCACTGAGGAGCATCGGATCCTGCTGAATCAGCGCTTCGGCTTCGCGGTAATCCGCAGCCTGCAGCAAGAGCAATCCCCCGCCACCGGGCTGACCCTCGCCATCCACCAGATAGCCGCTGCTGAGAATGACACCGTCAGCGCGCCGTTGCTCGACCCAGCGGCGATGGGCCTCGAGGTGGGTTTTCATCTGGGCGTAGGGCCGCAGGAAGCGCTCGGTTTTGATGAACCAGGGCATCAGGCCTGGGCCCAGCTCCCATGCAAGCCATGGGGCACCGCCAAGGGGAGCTCCAACACCGCCACCTCCGCCAGGCTGGCCGCATCCAGGATCACCAGATCGCTGGCACAGCGGGCACCGTTCCAGACCAGGCAGAGCACCCAGCCGTCATCCTCCGCCGTCGCACCAGGGCGCGGCACCATCACGGGCTCGCTAACAAAGCCACGGGGCGCCGCACTCCAAACCCGGCCTGCACCCGTGCTGAGATCCAACTTCTTGATCGCCTGCAGCGGGTCATTACCGCGCTCCCGCTCCGCCACCGCCATCCAGCTGTAGTGGGCGTCCAAACCCTGCCGCTCGGGGTTGACCATCGCGAACTCGCAGGTGCGGGCCTCCAGCACTTCCGTGCTGACCGCACCGCTGGTCAAGTGAATGCGGCAGCGCACCAGCTGACCCTCCGGGATCGATTCGAAATCGACCTGGCGGAAGTCCACATCCGGACCGATCGAGGGGAAATCGTCGTAGTAAATCGAATCCACCACCAGCTCCTCGCCCTCCTCAAAGGCGTTGAGGTGGTGGAAGACAAAGCCCTCAGGGGCCGAGATCTGCAGCGGCTTGCCCTCACCACTGCGGGGAATCAGCCAGAACTGTCCCTTCTCCCCAGGCTTCGAGGCCAGGCACTGGGCTGCACCCTTTTGACCGAGGACAAAACCAGTCGGGTTGAACGCCACCGCGTTCTGCAGGAACACCGCCCAGTTCGGGGTGATCGCGAAGTCGTGCAGGAAGGCAAAGCCCTTGAAGCTGTGGCGGCTGTCCGCCAGCAGCGCACCGCTGCTGGAGAACTCCATCAACCGAATCGTGCTGCGGGGGCCGGTCTTGACCCCAAAGGTCACCATCCGCGGTTCGCCGTGGTGACCCGGGTCAAAGCGCGGGTGGGCACTGAACGCCTCACCGGGCTTCAGCAATCCGTCCAGCCGACTCAAACCACTGGTTTGCAGGGTCTCGGGGTCCAGCGCATGGGGCTCGGCGGCTTCCCAGAGCGCCAGCAACTGATCCCCCAGCCGCACCACGTGGGTATTGGCAATGTTCTTCAGCCGCAGGTCAAAGGCATTCGCGGCCAGTCCGCCGGGCTTCTGGGTGCCAAAGACACCCCGGTAGAGAAATTTGTCGGCCTGCTCTTCTGCCTCGAAGCCTTCCGTGCGCACGAAACGATTTCGCAGCTGGACTTGACCGTCCTCAAACCGCAGGGCCGTGATCATCCCGTCGCCATCGAAGGGGTGATGCACCCACTGCCCGCCACGCTCGAGCCGGCCAGGACCATTGCGGTAGAGCGTGCCCTTGAGCTCAGCCGGAACCGCGCCGCGGGCGGCAGTCAGCGCCACCCCATCGAGCTCTACCCCGACATTGCGGAAGGCACTGGCCCAATCCGAGCGGTCGTAGCCGAGAGCAGGGGCGACGGTCATGGGCGAAGACGCAGAGCGACTTCGCCATCATCGCGTAACGGAGTGTTAAGCGGGCCTAGGCGCCCGCGCGCTCCAACACGCCCTTACTGCTGGGAACAGCTCCAGCCCGGCGCGGGTCCACCTCGGTGGCCAAGCGCAGGGCCCGAGCGAAGGCCTTGAAGCAGGCCTCAACGATGTGGTGCGAGTTCACCCCATCCAGCTGGCGGATGTGCAGGGTGAGACCGGAGTTGTTCACCACCGCCACGAAGAACTCTTTGACGAGCTCGGTGTCGTAGCTGCCGATCTTCTGAGCGGGAATCTGCAGGCCAAAGCTCAGGTGCGGGCGGCCACTGCAGTCGAGGGCCACCTGCACCAATGCCTCATCCAAGGGCGCCACGAAATGACCGAAGCGGTGAATCCCGCGCCGGTCCCCCAGGGCCTGGGCCAAGGCTTGGCCCACGGCGATGCCCACGTCCTCATTGGTGTGGTGATCGTCGATGTGGGTGTCACCCACGGCCTTGATCTCCAGATCGACAAGCCCATGGCTGCTGATCTGGTGAAGCATGTGATCGAGGAAGGGCACCCCCGTGCTGGCACTGCATTGGCCCGTGCCATCGAGATTCAGCTTGACGCGCACATCGGTTTCACCGGTCACGCGATGGATTTCGCCCGTACGCATGTGTGACGCGTGCCTTCAGCTGGCTTCGATCATCGCGAATCGCGCAAGCTCAGGTCCAGATCAGAGCTCGCTCAGAGTCCGGCGTCTGGGCGGCGGGATGCTCGCTCGAAAGCAGCAAACGCGACACGGCTGCGCTGATCCGATTCATCGGTAGGGCGAGATCAGCGGGTGAAAAGGGCGTTTCGATAAACGCCCCCAAGCGCTCCACAGCAATGAACAGCAACATCACGACCCAGCCCACCCAGCCTCCGTAAGGGGCGTAGAGGGCATCCATCCGCAGGAACAGCAGATAGCCGAAACTCCAAACCGCAACCCGTACAAACACGTCATAGGGAGCAGGTAAAGGGTGATTCCGAATGCGCTCGAGGCCACCAAGGGCATCAACGGTTCGGGCGTGCACATCCATCAGCTGAAGCCGTCCCCAGCTATCAATCGCCCCTGAGCGGTAGAGGTCAGCAACTGCCTGGGCCTGCGATTGCAGCAAGGCATCAGCCGATGAGCCGTTCCAGTCCAGGGCCGCTAGTGCCCTTCGGGCAACGGGATGGGAGCGCCCACGGAGTTCCAGGTTGATGACCCAAAGCAACATCGCCTGCTGCTGAAGCAGGGGAGTCGCCGAGTCAACCATCAATGCACTCAACTGATCGCGCCAGCTGCGGCTGTGGTTCAACAAAGCGCCCCAGAGCTTGCGGGCTTCCCACCAACGCTCATAGGCCTGGCCATGGCGAAAACCGATGAACACCGATACGGCGATGCCCCAGATCGGCAAAAGCACCTCTGGGGCGAATTTCTTAGCCAGGAGCGGATTCAAAGGAACGCTGGCGGCGCATAGGGCACCAGCGAGCAAAAGATCCAACCAGAGATGCCGAAGCAAATAGGCCGCAACCTTGAAACTGCCGAGTGGGCCGACCTGGCGCAGCATCGCTCACATGCCGGTGATGCAGTAACCGGCGTCGACATAGATGGTTTGACCGGTGATGCCAGAGGCCAGGTTGCTGGCCAGGAACGCCGCGGTGCCGCCCACCTCGTCCTGGGTGACAGTGCGGTGCAGGGGAGCCTTCTCTTCGACGTTGTGGATCATGTCGAGGATGCCGCCGATGGCCGAGCTGGCCAGGGTGCGGATCGGACCGGCACTGATGGCGTTCACGCGCACCTGCTTCTCGCCCAGCTCAGCGGCCAGGTAACGAACGGAGGCTTCCAGAGCAGCCTTGGCTACGCCCATGACGTTGTAGTTAGGGATCGCACGCTCAGCGCCGAGGTAGCTGAGGGTGATCACACTGCCGCCTTCGCTGAAGAGCGGTTTGGCGTGCTTGCAGAGCGGTGCCAGGGAGTAGGCGCTGACCTCGAGGGCCCGGGCAAAGCCCTCGGGAGAGATGTTCGAGTAGTCACCGATCAGCTCGTCCTTACCGGCGAAGGCCAGGCAATGCACGAGGACATCGATCTGACCCCACTGCTCCTTGACCTTGGCAAACACCGCCTCGATCTGAGCCGGATCCTGGACGTTCAGGGGCTCAAACAGGGTCGGAGCCAGGGGCGCGGTCAGCTCACGCACCTTGCCTTCAAAGCGCCCTTTCTCATCGGGGAGGTAGGTCACCCCGAGCTCAGCACCGGCGGCGTGCAGCTGCTGGGCGATGCCCCAAGCGATCGACTTGTTGTTGGCGATGCCCGTGACGAGGGCCTTCTTACCGCGCAGATCGAGGAGCATGAATCGGGCACTTGCGATCGGGGGATTCTCACCCAGCCACGGCCGTGGACTCAACCGGGCAGGATCAACGGCCCCCAAGACCCCGCCGTTGGCTAGTCCCTCCCTGCGCGGAGTGCCCCTGAACTGGGATGAGCACCCGGGCGATCTTCCCCGCCAATTCACAGACCGCAGCGAGCTCGAGCGCGCGTTGCAACAGCTCTTTCCCGAGGCCAGCGGCAACCTGAGCCCGATCCAAGGAGGCCGCCATCAAGCCGAGGCTCTGCTGAACAAGGTCAAGCCCGAGCGCTACACCAAGGCCCGCAACTTCCTCAGTGGTCCCGTCACCCGGCTCTCGCCCTACATCCGCCATGGGGCGATCAGCCTGGCGGAGGTGCGGGATGCCGTCTTCGCCCGCACCAAGCAACGGCAGACCAGTGAAAAGCTGATCAATGAGCTGGGCTGGCGCGACTACTGGCAGCGCCTCTGGGCTCAACTGGGCGACGGGATCTGGAGGGATCAAGAACCCCTCAAGACCGGTCATCACCCCGGGGCCTACGCCGAGACACTGCCGGCGGATCTGGCCGAAGGTCAGACCGGTTTGGCCTGCATGGACGGCTTCATCCAGGAGTTGCACCAGACCGGCTGGCTCCACAACCACGCCCGGATGTGGCTGGCGGCCTACGTCGTCCACTGGCGGCGGATCCGCTGGCAAGCAGGCGCCCAGTGGTTCCTGCGCCATCTGCTGGATGGAGACCCGGCCAGCAACAACCTCAGCTGGCAGTGGGTGGCCAGCAGCTTCAGCCACAAGCCCTACTTCTTCAACCGCTCGAACCTGGAGCGCTATAGCGACGGCCGCTATTGCCAGGACTGCGGACTGCGCGCCAAGGGCTGCCCGTTTGAGGCCAGCTACGAGCAGCTCGAACAACGCCTGTTCCAGCAGCAAGCCGCCATCCGCGACACGGGTGATCGCCCCAACCGCCGCCAACGCCCCTCGAGCTCCAAAGCCTCCGCCTTCAGCCGCCCCGCCAAACCGAACCGATGAACCATCCGATTCTTTGGCTGCACGGCGACGCCCTGGGCCCCAGCAACCCTGCTTTATTGGCCCACCCCGGTCAGCCGGCCGTGTTCGTCTTCGACCGCGAGCTGCTGCGGGGCAAGAGCCCCACCACCGCCGATCCCCAGGACGCCGCGCCGGAGGCCGTCAGCCTCAAGCGCATCGGCTTTCTGTATGAATGCCTGTTGGAGTTGCCGGTCAGCCTGCGCCACGGGGATGTGGCCCATGAGGTCCTGCGCTTTGCCCAGGCCCATGGGGCCGATGGCATCGTCACGAGCTCCAGCGTCGATCCCCGGGTGGAAAGCATCTGCCTCCAACTCGAGCGAGCCCTACCGGTCGTGCAGTTGGATCCGGTGCCGTTCGTCGAGCTCGACGGGGCCGTGAATCTGGGGCGCTTTAGCCGCTACTGGAGGCAAGCCGAACGGGAGGTCTGGGCCGACTGGGCGCCGCAGGCTTAGGAAGCTGCGTTCTCCCCAGGGGGACTGAGCAGATCCCGCTCCTCCAGCATCGGGAAGGCGGGAGCCGTGACCTCATCGGCGCTGCGGGGTGGCGCCGCCCACCGCCAACGGGCCTTGGGTGCGCGCTGGCGGCAGAGGGCTTGCAGCTCCTGCCGCAGCGCCCGCTGGACGTCCTTGCGGTTTGCCGCCTCAAAAAACTCCTCGCGCGACGCCAAACCAGTGCTGAAGGGACGGCTGCCGTTGCCGTTAAAGAGCCGGGCTGGATCCACCAACCAGCGGGGCTTACAGACTCCGGTCTCGCGGGTATCGGTCGCGAGCCAGATGTGCAGCCCATAGCCGTCGGGCTGGTTGACCACCGCCAAACCGTCGTGGGGCTGGGAGCGCTGAAGGGGATAGATCGTCCAAGTGGCGCTGCGGTGGGCGGGCACGCAACCCATCAGAGCCAAGGCCAGAAAAGCCGCTGCAGGACGGGGCCAACCCAAGGCAGTTCAGGGCACAATCAGCCCCATTCTGGTGGCGTTGTCATGGTGCTCACCCCGTCTGAAATGTTGCCCCTAGGAACGCCCCTGCCGGCGTTCGCACTGGAGCGGGCCACGGGGGGACGCTGGGAGACCGCAGCGCTGGAGTCCAAGCCAGTGCTGGTGCTGTTCATCTGTGCACACTGCCCCTACGTCATCCACATCGAGCCCGAGCTGGGCCGCCTGGAGCGCGACTACGGCGAACAGGTGCAAATCGTGGCGATCTCCAGCAACAGCACGATCACCCACCCCCAGGACGGCCCCGAAGGCTTGAGGGCCCAGGCCGAACGCCAAGGCTGGTGCTTCCCCTATCTCTTTGACGCCAGCCAAGCGGTGGCCAAGGCCTTCCAGGCAGCGTGCACCCCCGATCTCTTCCTGTTCAACAGCCAGCACCAGCTCGTCTACCGCGGCCAACTGGATGGGAGCCGTCCCGGCAACGACGAACCTCTTACCGGGGCGGACTTACGGGCTGCAATCGATGACCTGTTGGCGGGCCGAGCCGTGAACCCCGATCAGCTTCCCTCGATTGGCTGCAACATCAAGTGGCATCCGGAGGAGGCCTAAAAGGCCGAGAACCGAATCTGGGCCTTAAGGTTGCCGGCATGCAGGTGCCCCCTTTCAGCCTCACCGAACAGCTTGAGCAGCTCGGGCCTGAGCTGGATGCAGCGGTTTTAGAGGTCCTCCGTAGCGGTCAATACATCGGCGGAGGGGTCATCGCGGCATTCGAGAAAGCCTTCGCCGAGAGCGTGGCAAGCCCCTGTGCCGTGGGCTGCAACAGCGGCACCGATGCCTTGATCCTGGCCCTGCGCGGTCTGGGCATTGCTCCTGGCGATGAGGTGATCACCGCCTCCTTCAGCTTTTTTGCCACGGCCGAGGCCATCAGCGCGGTGGGCGCCACCCCGGTCTTCGTCGACGTTGAGGAAAGCTCCTATCTGATCGATCTGGATCAGGTGGAGGCCGCCATCACGCCGGCGACCAAAGCACTGATCCCGGTCCATCTCTTCGGCCGGCCCGTCGACATGGAGCGAGTGAGCTCCATGGCCAAGCGCCACAACCTGAAGGTGGTCGAGGACTGCGCCCAAGCCAGCGGAGCCAGCTGGGCGGGACGGCCCGTGGGCAGCTGGGGCGACGTGGGCTGCTTCAGCTTCTTCCCCACCAAGAACCTCGGTGGTGCCGGCGACGGTGGTGCCGTGACCTGCAAAGACGAAGCCCTGGCCCAGCGCATGCGGGAACTGGCGGTGCACGGGATGCCCCGCCGCTACCTCCACAGCGAACTCGGCTACAACAGCCGACTCGACTCCATCCAGGCCGCCGTCCTCAACGTCAAGCTGCCCCACCTGAGCAGCTGGGTCGAGAAGCGGACGGCTATTGCCCAGCGCTACCGCACAGAGCTGAGCGGCAGCGACGGCTTCGCCCTACCCAAAGCCGGTCCCGCCGGCCACAGCTGGAATCAGTTCGTGGTGCGCGTTCCCGCCTGCAGCCCCAGCCCGGCCTGCGGCTCCACTTGTACCCCCTCCGCCGACAGCGCAACCTTCGGCCTACCCGAGGCCTGCTGCCGCGACTGGCTCAAGCAGCAGCTTCAGGACGCCGGGGTCACGACGATCATTTACTACCCAATCCCGATCCACCGGCAGCCGGCCTACGCCCACCTGAACTACGCGCCCGGCTCGCTGCCCATCACAGAGCGCCTCTGCTCTGAGGTCCTGAGTCTCCCGATCTTCCCCGAACTCAGCGCAGAGCAGCAGGGTCGGGTAATCGAAGTTCTTTGTGAACTGACCAGCCAAACAACTCGCCAAGACAGCCTAAAAGTCGCTGCATAGTTCAGATGGGAAACATCTTCAAACCCTTCTACAGGCGCGCACGAGACAAGGCCTATTCACTACTCCCCATTCAAACCTGCAAAGAGGGCTTCAAATTTGAGGGATCACTCGATCGCTTCGAAAACTCAGCCGATGAAATTGGCACTCAGATTGCGATCAAACTCCTCTCACCCAAACTCAAACGATTCGTCAACCCAGGAGCCAATGCTGGCTACTTTTGCCTGCTAGCAGAAAAGCTCGGCCTCTCATGCATCGCATTTGAGCCCGAAGACAAAATGTTTAAAAGGCTTCGAAAAAACCTAGCTGCAAACAAGTCCAGCTCCATCGCTATCCCAGCAGCACTATCAAACGCTCGCGGAACAGCTGATTTCTTCGGAACCGGAACCGCGGGGTCCCTAATCCCTGGCCTATCAGGTACACCGTCCTGGGACAAACAGACAGTTCCAACCATTCAAGTTGATCAATTCCTTGGCTCTATTCAAGGATCCGAGCTCTGGCTCATGGATTGCGAAGGAGCCGAGCCCTTAATCATCGAGGGGGCCAAAAACTACATCCAATCAAACAAGCCTCTTTTCATTATTGAATACGAACCAACTCGCGACCCTGAAGGCTGGAGAAACATCATCCAACTATTCGCTCTTCTTGGATATAGTCACTGTGCACCATTATCAGAACTTGCGACACAAAATCGCACATCGGCTTTCAGTCTCGATGAGTTAGCCAAGCACTCGGGAGACAATATCTTGTTCTTCGACTCCATCCATCACCGTGAGATTGTTACAGAGCTCTTCATCTAGCCCTTCGGCAAGGACGCATAGAGCGCCTTGAAGTGCGCCTGCTGCTGCTTATGGCTGACGATCGGTGCGGGGTAGCCGCGGCGCTCCATCGGGGTGATCTCGCCGCTGAGCAGGTCCTTGGTGTTGACATGCTTGAGCTCCGGTAGCCATCTGCGGATGTAGTCGCCGTCTGGGTCGAATTTGATGGCCTGCGTCGCCGGATTGAAGATCCGTAGGGGCTTGGGATCCATCCCGCTGCTGGCACTCCACTGCCACCCACCGTTGTTGGCCGCCAGATCCCCATCAACGAGGCGGACCATGAAAGCGGTCTCACCTAGGCGCCAATCGCAGATCAGGTCCTTGACCAAATAGGAGGCGACGATCATCCGGCAGCGGTTATGCATCCAGCCGCTCTCGTTGAGCTGGCGCATCGCCGCATCAATGATCGGCATGCCCGTCAGCCCATCGCACCAGGCCTGATAGCGCTCGGGGTCGTTCTCCCAAGGGAACAACTTCCACTGGGGCCGGTACGGACCATCGGCGAGCTCCGGGAAATAGAACAGCGCCTGTTGGTAGAACTCGCGCCACGCCAGCTCTTGCTCCCACACCTGAATCGACTCGTGCTGCTCATCGCTGCGGGCCAAGGCCTTGGCTTGCTGCGCCGCATCCCAGGCCTGACGTGGGCTGAGGGTTCCGAACTTCAACGCCGCCGAAAGACCCGACGTCCCCGCCTCTCCCGGCATGTTCCGGCCGGGCTCGTAGGACAGCAGAGGGCCACCATCACAGAAAGCCTGAAGTTGCTGCAGCGCCGCAGCCTCACCCGGGCGACAGGGGCAGAGATCCGCTCCAGCAAAGGTTTTGCCAAGGGACTCCAAGGACGGCAGCTCTCGGAGCAAGGGCAAGCGTTCTGGCAGCTCTGCCCCATGAGCCAACAATCCCTGAGGGGCAGGCCGCAGCGCCAACTCTCCGGCCGCAGCCCTGTGCTCAACCTGGCCAAACCAGTTGCGCTTGAACGGTCCGTACACCCTGTACGGATCTCCGCCGCCTGTCTTGAGTGTTTCAGGAGCCACCAGGAGCTGATCCCAGTCCACCAGGACCTTTTGGCCCTGGGCCTGCAACGCCGCCGCCACTCGCCGATCACGCTCACGCCCATAGGGCTCCACATCACGGTTCCAAGCGACGACTCCCGCACCGATCGCCTCGGCTAACTGCGGCAAGACCTCAGCAGGATCCCCCTGAAGCAACAGCAACTCACTGCCAGCCTGGCGCCAATTGGCCTGGAGTTCCTTCAGGCTCTCGAGCAGAAACCAGACCCGTGCCGGCGCCATATCCGCCGCCGAGAGGATCGCCGGATCCAGCACAAACACCCCGGTGACCGCAGGGGTTGCCGTAGCCGCGGCCGCCAAGCCGAGGTTGTCGGCCAGGCGCAAATCACGGCGATGCCAAAACAACCAACGCTCCGCTGCCATCAGATCCCCAACACTTGTTTGGCGCGGAACCAGGCGGTCACGCTCTTGCCATCGAGGTACTCGTCCCCGCTGGCGATCAGCTGATCGAGTTCCGCCGGTGTCATCAACACCACCTCCAGGTCCTCATCGTCATCCCCTGGGGGCCGCTCGCTCAGTTCAGTGAGAGCACGGGCCAAGAACAGGTGGATCACCTCATCGGAGTAGCCCGGACAGGGCAAGAGTGCCCCCAACGCGTCCCAACGGGTCGCGGAGTAACCGGCTTCCTCTTGCAGTTCCCGCTGCATCGTGCTCAGTGGGGTCTCGCCTGGATCCAAGGTGCCGGCCGGAAACTCCAACAGCCGGGTCGCCACCGCAAAGCGGTACTGACGCAGAACGACGACACGGCCATCGGCAAGCACCGGCACCGCCAAGGATGCACCCGGGTGCTTCACCATTCCGAAGGTTCCCTCGACGCCCATCGGCAGCTCCATCCGATTGACCTCAAAGCGCAGCTTGCGTACATCGAGGCTGGCCGTGGTCTCGAGCTGGCGCGCAGGCTCTGGAGCGGGCAGTGGCGCCATGGGGCAATCTGAAGGCAATGGCCATCAGCATCGCGCAGCCGCTTTCCCGATGACTGCTCCGCTGCTCAGCATCGTGACCGTCGTGCGGAACGAACTCCGCGGTCTCAAGCGCACACTGCGGTCAATCGAGGCGCAGCTGGGCGTACTGAGAACGCTTCCGACTGAGCTCCTGATCGTGGATGGGGCCTCAAGCGATGGCTCACGTCAGGTCGCCGAGGCCTTCCGAGACCAACGCGCGCTGCCGGTTCGGGTGCTCGGGCAGCAACCCCAAGGGGTCTACCCGGCGATGAACCTGGGCTGGCGCCAAGCCCGTGGTCGGTGGTTGATCTACGTCAATGCTGGAGACCTACTGGGCAGCATCCAACCCTTGGCTGAGGCTCTGCAGAGCAACGACCCGTCGGTCTGGGCTTATCAGGGCCGTTCAGCGATGCAGCCACCCGGCCTGACCTGGGCGATCGAAGTTCATTCGGAAGCCGTCCACTGCCACCAGGCTTTGGCCTACCGCCGGGAACTGCACGAGCGGCTCGGGCCCTATGACGAGCGATTGAAGGTCTGCGCTGACACCGCCTTTATGGGGCGCATTCCGCCCCAGCAATGGCAATACCTGCCAGCCCTGCTGGCGATTTCGACCGTCTCCCCGTCGGATCTGTCACGGACGCCCCGGGCGATCCGACGTGACCTCCAGACACTCCAAGCCATCCAACCCAACTTGCGGCCATGGCCGCGGGCCCGCGTCAGCCTGGCGATCCTTGAAATCGAGCGCCTCCTGGGGATCAGTTGGAGCGTCTGGATCCGGGCAGGACTGGGCCTTCTGCGCGGTAACCACAAGCTCGTAAACCTTGGCTAACTCCACACCTCTGCAGCTGCTGATCCAAGGGGGCCTGGGAAACCAGCTGCTGCAGTGGGTCCTGGCGAAAACGCTGGCTGCGCGCCAGCAACGCGAGCTGCGGATCGACAGCACCCTGATGCGCTCCTGGAGCCGCGCCAGGCGAGGGCTGAGTCAACGGCAGATCAGTCCGTTACTCGGTCCCGCCGACAATGTCTGGCACCACTGGCTCCTTGCAAGGGCCCGCCGACGCCTGCAGCCCCTGGATCGGTCGACGCTGACGGACGCCCAACTCCTCGCCGCGGGCAGCAGCGAAGAACTGTTGGCGCTGACCCCGGATCGACTGATCACCCACGGGACAACGCCGCTGCTCTTTGGGGCGCCGTTTCAAGAGGTCTGGCAAGACGTCCACCGGCGTCTGCCTCGGGTCCGAGCACAGGCAGGGCTCGGGGTGCATCTACGCCGCGGCGACTACCTCGACCCTGCTTCCGGCTTCATGGCCTTGCCCCTGGACTACTACCGCCGCGCCATCCAGCAGATCTTTGAGGAGATGCCGCAGCTGGAACGCCGGATCCTGCTGTTCAGCGATGACCCGGACTGGGGCCAAGCCCACCTGAGCGATTCCAGCTGGGAACTGCAGATCGCAAGCGGCACACCGGAAGAAGACCTGGCCTCCATGACCGCGATGCCGGCCCTGGTGATCAGCAACAGCAGCCTCTCTGCCATCGCCGCCCATCTCGGCGAAACCTTTGGAGCGCTGCGACTGGTGATCTGCCCCGATCAGTGGCTGAGCGATCCCAACCGCAAGGCCCTGGGGGATCTGCGCAAGCCCAGCTGGATCAGCCTGCCCATCCAGCCGTAGGTGGCATCCGTAGCGGTGGCTGCTGCTCACCAGCCAAGACCTCCTCGAGCTGGGACTCGAAGCCTCCGTCGAGAGCAGCCAGCGGAGCCAAGACAAAGGCCCGTTCCGCCCAGCGGGGATGGGGCAGCTCCAACTCAGGTATTTGGAGCTGCAATGCCCCCCACCAGAGCAGATCCAGATCCAGCGTCCGAGGACCCCAGCGCTCCTCTCGCACCCGACCAAATTGAAGTTCCAAGGCCTGCAGCCGGCGAAGTAAACCAAGCGCCACCGACGCGGTGGGCTCAGGTGGCTGATCCACGACCACCACCGCATTGATGTAATCAGGCTGGTTCGGTGGGCCACCGACCGGAGCCGTGCGAAAGAGCGGTGACCAGCGCAGACGCACCTCGCCTAAACAGACCTGAATTTCGGCGCTCAAACGGGGCCGCAACGCGATCAGAGTCTCGATCGGTCCACCCGCAGCGCTGGGCAAATTGGCACCAAGCCCAATGGCCAGGCCTTGATCAGCGAGACTGGCGCCCACGACGAAGTCCTCCGGCGTCTCCATGGTTGCAAGTGGTACTGCCGCCAGGGCCTTTCCCCTGGCCGCCATCACCGGCCACGGCACCCTGAAGCTCGCTCTGCTGCTGGCCGCCGTTGATCCCGGCCTGGGCGGTGTGGTGATCGCCGGCGGACGGGGCACCGGCAAATCCGTCTTGGCCCGGGGCCTGCATGCGCTGCTGCCGCCGATCGACGTCCTTGATGTCGCGGGCTACGGCCTGAACACCGATCCCCAAGCGCCGGAGGACTGGGATGCCCCAACGCGAGCGCGGCTGACGGAACGGGAAGCCGAGGCCGAGCTGCCCACCAAGGTCATTCCTGCCCCGTTTGTACAGGTTCCTCTTGGCATCACCGAAGACCGGCTGGTGGGCTCGGTCGATGTCACCGCCTCCCTCGCCAGTGGTGAAGCAGTCTTCCAGCCGGGCCTGCTGGCAGAAGCCCACCGCGGCGTACTCTACGTCGACGAGCTGAACCTGCTGGATGACAACGTCACCAACCTGCTGTTGGCGGCCATTGGGAGCGGCGAAAACCGGGTCGAACGGGAGGGCCTGAGTCTCTCGCACCCCTGCCGCTGCCTGCTGATTGCCACCTACAACCCAGAGGAGGGGGCCATCCGCGATCACCTGCTGGATCGCTTTGCCATTGCCCTCTCGGCCAACCAGGTCCTGGAGCTGGATCAACGGGTCGAGATCACCCGCAGTGCCATCGGCCACGCTGAATCCAGCGATGCCTTCCGCCAGCGCTGGCAAGAGGAAACCGACGCCCTCTCCACCCAGCTACTGCTGGCGCGCCAGTGGCTGCCGGATGTGCAGATCAGCCGTGAGCAGATCGCCTATCTGGTGAATGAGGCCCTGCGCGGCGGCGTTGAAGGTCATCGCAGCGAGCTCTATGCCGTGCGCGTCGCCCGGGCCCATGCCGCCCTCAGCGGCCGGGACCAGGTCGAAGCCGAAGACCTTCAAGTCGCAGTGCGCCTGGTGATCGCTCCGCGGGCGATGCAGCTGCCGCCGCAGGATCCCGATCAGCAGATGGAGCCCCCACCGCCGCCACCGCCGCCGCAGGGCGAGGAGCCCCAGGACAACCAGGAGCAAGAACCCGACGAACCCGAAGAGGACAACGAGAAGGAGGACGAGCAGGACGAAGAGGACACCCCGGAAGATCAGGCGCCGCCCTCGATCCCCGAGGAGTTCATGCTCGATCCTGAAGCGATCGCGATCGATCCGGACCTCCTGCTGTTCAATGCCGGCAAGGCGAAGACCGGTGGCAGCGGCAGCCGGGCGGTTGTCTTCAGCGACTCACGCGGCCGCTACGTCAAGCCGATGCTCCCCCGTGGGCCGGTCAAGCGCATCGCTGTGGACGCCACGCTGCGGGCCGCTGCGCCCTATCAAAAAACCCGACGCGAGCGGGAACCGCACCGCAAGGTCGTCGTGGAAGATGGGGACCTGCGGGCCAAGCAACTGCAGCGCAAAGCCGGGGCTCTGGTGATCTTCCTGGTGGACGCCAGCGGATCGATGGCCCTGAACCGAATGCAAAGCGCCAAGGGTGCCGTGATTCGCCTGTTGACCGAGGCCTACGAGAACCGGGACGAAGTCGCTCTAATCCCCTTCCGCGGGGAGGCAGCTGAAGTGCTCCTACCGCCAACCCGCTCGATCACCGCGGCTCGGAGACGCCTGGAATCGATGCCCTGCGGCGGCGGGTCGCCCCTGGCCCATGGACTCTCCCAAGCCGCCCGGGTCGGTGCCAATGCCATGGCCACTGGAGAACTGGGCCAGGTGGTGGTCGTGGCCATCACCGACGGCCGCGGGAACGTGCCCCTGAGCCGCTCCCTGGGTCAGCCCCAGCTGGAGGGTGAAGAACCGGTGGATCTCAAGGAAGAGGTCAAGCAGGTGGCCAGCAAGTACAGATCTCTCGGCATCAAGCTGCTGGTGATCGACACCGAGCGCAAGTTCATCGGCAGCGGCATGGGCAAGGACCTCGCCGACTCCGCCGGCGGCAAGTACGTACAACTGCCCAAGGCCAGCGATCAAGCGATTGCAGCGATCGCCATGGAGGCCATCAGCGGGGTCTAATCACCGGCTGGTGTCAGTCTTCTCGGGATAAACCTCGTCAAAGAAGGCCCCCAGGCCAATCGCCACGCTGCGCAGACCATCCATGAAGCGCTTGTCAGAGGTGAGCTTCTCGATATCACCGCCCACCCGATCCAGGGTGGTGGTTAGATCCTCCAAGTTGGCAACCGTTCCCTTGAGTTCGCTCAGGGTCTTGGGGTTATCCAGGGCCCGCACGAAGTTGAGGATGTGCGCTGTGGACGCGTTGAGGTTGTTGATCGTCGGCTTGACGTCACGAACGGTGGTCTGGAGCTCGCCGATCAACCCCTGACCGTCCTTCATGAAGGCCGTGGCTTCTTGGGCCGTGGTGTTGATGCTGCTGATCGTTGTGGAGAGCTTGGGAATCAGCTTCTCTTTCTCCGCCTGATCCAGCAGCTGCTGCAGCGTCGCCGTCACCTGGCTCAAGGTCGCGGCGCTCTTGCCCTGAATGACGGAACCGTTGCAGACCGTCAGGGCATGGTTGCAGTTGATCGCTTTGGGGCCCGGGGTTCCCTTGGGCAGTGGCTTGATCGGCGCCGTCAGGGCCACAACCGCATCCCCACCCAAGAGCGAAGCCGCCTCCACCCGCGCCTCCAGGGGTTGGGGGAGCTGCAGGTTGGCTTTATCGATATCGATCTGCACTTCCACCGCCGTAGCCGTGGGTGTCACTTCCTGGACGTGCCCCACGGATACACCGCGATAAGTCACCGCCGAGCGGGGTGCCAAGCCAGCGGCGTCAGAAAAATTGACCTGGAAACGCCAGGTGCGATTGCTCACCGACACCCCTTTGAGCCAAAGCCAGAACAACCCCGCCGAGCTCACTGCCGCCAGCAGCGTGAAGCCGACGATTGCTTCTTTCACACTGCGGCGCATGGGGTTTAGAGCTCCGCGGGTTGCATCGGTCCGCTGAGACTAGCCGTGCGGAACTGAAGCACATAGGGATTGGTTGTGGTCCGAAAGTCCTCCACACTTCCTTGCCAGCGGAATAAACCGTCGTAGAGCAAGACCACCTGATCGGCGGTGCGCTCAATCGTGCTCATCACGTGGCTCACCACCACCGAACTGCCACCGGCCATTTGGGTGGTTTGAACGATCAGGTCTTCAATCCGGGTGCAGGCCACCGGATCCAGGCCCGCGGTGGGTTCATCGAAGAGCAGCAACGGCACCTTCCCCGCTGATTGGCTGGGGTCACTGATCACAGCGCGGGCAAAGCTGACCCGCTTCTGCATCCCGCCGCTGAGTTCTCCTGGGTAGAGGTCTTCTGTCCCCGACAGGCCAACCGCCTCAAGGGCATCAGCCACCCGCGCGCGAATCTCCCGCTCGCTCAGGCGACTGAAGCGATCGAGCAAAAAGCCCACGTTCTGGCGAACGGTCAATGAGGCCAGCAGAGCCGGGTTCTGGAACACCATCCGCACATCGGGCGGGTTGCGCTGATCCAGCCGCAGATAGGTCTGTGGCACACCGTGGATCTCTAAATGACCACTGCTGGGCAAAAGCAAGCCCGACAGGAGCCGCAGAATCGTGGACTTCCCCGCACCCGAGGGGCCCACCACCGCCAAACGTTCTCCCGCGTCCAGGGTCAAGTCGACGTCGCTCAGCACCGTGTTGCGGCCCCACCGCACGCTGACATCGTCCATCTGGACCACTGGGGTGGATTGCACCGGATCCTTCACGAATGGGGGCATCTTGGCGGTTTCTCCGTAACCTGGCTCCATGCCGGCTCGAGGACAGCGCAGAGGGAATCGCTCGAGACCTCGCCCGAGCTGGGTCGGCAACGGCGATCTGCGTCAGAAGGACCTGGTCAGCCGTTCTAGGCGCGCCGCCCGTTGGCTGCAGCCCGGGCTGGTGGTCAAGCGCTGGATGCTGACCTCAGGCGTTGGCCTGTTCCTGCTCTTCCTTGGAGCCGCCGTTTGGGCTGACCTGCAGCCGATCTACTGGCTGCTGGAGTTCATCCGCTGGTCCCTGGCCAACATCACCACGGTGCTTCCCCGGGAGTTCACCGGACCGCTCGTGCTCGTGGTGGGCGGTGGCCTGATCTGGCTGGGACAAAGCCGAAGCTTTGGGGCGATCCAACAAGCACTAGCGCCCGATCGCGACACCTTGCTGGTGGATGCCCTGGCAGCTAAGAGCCGTCTGAACCGCGGCCCCTCGATCGTGGCGATCGGCGGCGGCACCGGACTCTCGACTCTGCTGAGCGGGCTGAAGCGCTACAGCAGCAACCTCACGGCAATCGTCACAGTGGCCGATGACGGTGGCAGCTCAGGCGTGTTGCGCCGGGAGCTCGGGGTCCAACCCCCAGGGGACATCCGCAACTGCCTGGCGGCCCTGGCCACAGAGGAACCTCTGCTGACACGGCTGTTCCAGTACCGCTTCCGCGCAGGTACGGGTCTTGAGGGCCACAGCTTCGGCAACCTCTTTCTCTCGGCCCTAACCGCCATCACCGGCAGCCTGGAGGGCGCGATCACCGCCAGCAGTCGGGTTCTGGCGGTGCAGGGCACGGTGGTCCCCGCCACCAACGCCGACGTGAAGCTCTGGGCGGAACTGGCCGATGGGCGCCGAATTGAAGGTGAATCCCAGATCGGCCATGCCACGAGCCCGATCGTGCGGGTGGGCTGCATCCCAGAGCGGCCTCCTGCTCTACCCAAGGCCCTTGAAGCGATCGCCAATGCCGATCTGATCGTGCTCGGGCCTGGGAGCCTGTACACCTCGCTACTGCCCAATCTGTTGGTGCCTGAGCTGGTGCAGGCGATCAGCCGCAGCAAAGCCCCGCGCCTGTACATCTGCAACTTGATGACCCAGCCCGGAGAAACCGACGGACTGGATGTCGAAGGGCACCTGCGGGCGATTGAGTCGCAGCTGGCCAGCCTGGGGATCCAGCAGCGGCTCTTCTCCTCGGTACTGGCTCAGGAAGACCTTGGAACGTCCAGTCTGGTGGAGTACTACCGCCAGCGCGGCGCAGATCCTGTCGAGTGCGACAGCCGGAAACTGCGCAGCCAGGGCTACGACGTCACCATCGCTCCATTGCAGGGGGCGCGGCCGACTTCAACCCTGCGCCATGACCCCCGCAGCGTCGGTCTAGCGGTAATGCGCTTCTACAAGAAGCACCGCAGGGACAAGGAGAAAACTCAGGAGCGGGGTTGATCCAGCTCTTGAACAAGCTCCAGAACTGAGGTCGCCGTGGCGATGGCTTGATCGGCGTCGCCCAGATCGAACAACGCCGACGGCGGTGTCGCATCAAGTGGATAGCGGCTTGTGGCACTGATCCTGCTCAAGTTGTTGAGCGGCAGTGCCTTCAAGGCATCAACGTTCAATCCCTGGTTCGCCAAGGCCTCCAGCAATTGCGAGAGCACATGGGTGCGCGGCGGTTCTTGGCCCAACTCCAACAACAAACCCTTGAGGGCTTTTTCAGCCGCCTGAGAGGAGTGATAACAAGACTGGGCAAAAAAACCGTTGTCTCGTGTGAGTCGAGCCACCGCCAAATCATCCGTTGCTTGCTGGAACCAGGCTTGAGGCCGTGCGTTCATGGCAGATCCCCCATTAAGCGCCGGGCATCTCGAGCCACACCACACCAGTAAGGCGAGGGGTCAGCGGCGAGTTGACTCCAGCGGCTCTGATCCATGGACACCACGTCATCACCAATGCCAGCTACACGCAAGCGCTCGGCTATCCGCTCAGCTAGAGGCTGATCGCAACCGACCACCAAGAGATCCGTGTCGGAGAAGCCGTCCCAATCGCCGCGAGCTCGGGATCCGAACAGGTAAATGGCCCAGAGGGATGGGTCGGCTTGCTCAGAGGCAAGAGCCTCACCCAATTGTTGCTGGAGTGCGGTGAGCCAGCTCCTGTGACGCTGATCGCGCAGCTGCTGCAGTGGGCTGACGGAGGCCACCGCAATCAATAAGCGTCCTGCATTTCGTAGAAGTCCGGCTGGACGTAGTCCTTGCGCAAGGGGAAGCCTTTCCAGTCTTCCGGCATCAACAGGCGCTTGGGTTGAGGATGCCCCTCAAAACCAATGCCGAACATGTCGAAGGTCTCACGCTCGGGCCAGTCGGCGCCTCGATAGAGCGGGTAGAGACTTGGGATCGTGAGATCACCATCACGGGACAGGAAGACCTTGAGGCGAACCTCCTCAGGCTTGACCTCTGCAGGAAGGTGCTGCGAAGCGGCGGACTGATCAGCCAGGCCCGCCAACTTGACCAGGTGATAGAAGCTCACCAACTGGCCACCGGGGCCCTCGTCGTAGCCACCCTGCACCTGCAGGTAATCGAAACCCGATGCCTTCAAGGCCGCAGCGATAACTGGAAGGAAGGGCGCATCAACGCCAATCACTTCAACGCCGAGGTGATCGGGCTCGAGCAGCTGATGATCAAAACCCTGGCTGGTGAGCCACTGGCTGACCGGGCCAGCCTGGGGTGCAGTAACGGCAGCAGTGTCCTCAGGCATCGATCTCAGGCTTGCTCAGCGGGAATGGAGGCTTTGGCGGAGGCGGCAACGGGCAGGCCAGCGGCAGCCTGAAGGGCCGCCTGTTGGGTTTCGGCGCGCAGGTAGCGACCATCCACGATCGGCTCGACCTGCTTCATCTCATGGGCGACCGTGAAATAACGGTGAGTCGGCATCAGGTTGCCGCGCTCCGAGAGGGCCTCGTTGCCGACCTTCTTCCGCAGCTTGACCACCGCATCAAAGATCGCCTCGGGACGGGGCGGACAACCGGGCAGATAGAGATCGACGGGGATCAGCTTGTCCACACCGCGCACCGCGGTGGTGGAGTCCGCCGAGAACATGCCACCGGTGATCGTGCAAGCGCCCATGGCGATCACGTACTTGGGCTCGGGCATCTGCTCATAGAGACGCACGAGGGCCGGAGCCATCTTCATGGTCACGGTGCCAGCCACGATCAACAGGTCCGCTTGGCGCGGGCTGGAGCGAGGCACCAGGCCGAAGCGGTCAAAGTCGAATCGCGAGCCGATCAGGGCCGCGAACTCAATGAAGCAACAGGCGGTTCCGTAGAGCAGCGGCCAGAGGCTGCTGAGGCGGGCCCAGTTGTGCAGGTCATCGAGGGTTGTCAGGATGACGTTCTCGGAAAGATCCGAGGTAACTGCTGGAGCACCAACAGGGTTGCAGCTGGATTCGCGTTGATCGCGCAGAGCCGCAACCGAGAGGGCTTCGGCCATGCCGGATGTGACAGGGGAGGGGGTCATCTCAGATCAGCTCCACTCAAGGGCGCCTTTGCGCCAGGCATAGGCCAGAGCCACCACCAGGATGGCGATGAAGACCAGGGCTTCGATAAAGGCCAGGAGCCCCAAGCGGTGAAAGGCGACCGCCCAGGGATAGAGGAAGACGGTCTCCACGTCGAAGATCACGAAGACCAGGGCAAACATGTAGTAGCGGATGTTGAACTGAATCCAGGCACCGCCGATGGGCTCCATGCCCGATTCGTAGGTGAGATCCCGTTCGCCCACACGTGACTTGGGGGAGACAAGCTTGTTGGTGACGAGCGCCAGCACAGGCACCGCCGCTGCAATCAGCAGGAAGCCGAGGAAGGCGTCGTAACCGGAGAGAACGAACACAGGGCGAAAGCGGCCCAACCTGGGGAGCAGTCTGGCATCCACCTCTCAGGACTGGGAACGGGCTGGAAGCTCAGAGAATCGATGTCTCAGTAGGGGGAACGCCTGAGAAGAAGCAAGCTCAGACTTGAAGAGGCTGCCTCACCGGTCTCGACCTTCTTAAAGTCCGCTTCACTGATCAGTGGTTGCCGATGAGCGAGGACACCCTCCCGGAGGAACTCAATTCGCCAGAACCAACAGCAGAGAGCACCGAGATCGCTGTTGAGGCCACTGACGACCCTGACACGCATCGATTCGAATGCCGCGCTTGCGGCTTCGTCTACGACCCCGATGAAGGCGTCAAAAAACTCGCTATCGAGGCCGGGACGCCGTTCAGCGCCCTCGACCCCGACACGTTTCGCTGCCCGGTCTGCCGCAGCAAAACACTTGCGTTTAAGGACATCGGTCCCCGGAACAAGCCCAGCGGCTTTGAGGAGAACCTGGGCTATGGCCTTGGAGTGAACACCCTCACGCCTGGCCAGAAGAATGTCCTGATCTTTGGCGGCTTTGCTTTGGCGATCGCCTTTTTCCTCTCCCTCTACTCCCTTCGCTGAGCTGTATTGATGAAACGCCTACTCTCATCGTTGACCGCACTCCTGGTGACGATTGTGCTGACTGGGTGCGTCAGCACCTCACTGCCAACTGCACAAGCCAGTCCGTGGGAAGCCGTCGACATCCACACGAAGTCGAACCCGCTGGACCTGGCCTTCACGAACGGCCAGCACGGGTTCCTAGTCGGCAGCAACCGCTTGATTCTCGAGACCAACGACGCCGGGGCGTCTTGGACCGAAATGGCCCTGGATCTTCCGGAAGAAGAAAACTTCCGCCTGATCAGCGTTGACTTCTCGGGAGACGAAGGGTGGATCGTCGGTCAACCCGGCCTTCTGCTCCACAGCGAAGACGCTGGTCAAAATTGGAGCCGGTTATTCCTCGACACCAAGCTGCCGGGCGAGCCGTACATGGTCACGGCCCTCGGGAAGGACAGCGCAGAACTAGCGACCAATGTCGGCGCTGTTTATCGAACCAATGATGCGGGCAGCTCCTGGCAGGCCCAAGTGGAAGACGCCGCTGGGGCGGTGCGTGATCTGCGCCGTAGCCCAGAGGGCGACTACGTCAGTGTGAGCAGCCTCGGCAACTTCTTCGCGACGTGGAACAAGGGGGAAGCCCGTTGGACCCCCCACCAACGGGAAAGCAGCCAACGACTGCAGGCGATGGGCTTCCAGCCCAATGGGAATCTCTGGATGGTGGCCAGGGGCGCGCAGCTGCGCTTCAACGACGATGCCGCCAACCCCGACGAGTGGAGCAAGCCCGTGGTGCCCATCACGAATGGCTATGGCTACCTCGATATGGCCTGGGATCCGAGCGGTGCGATCTGGGCCGGGGGCGGCAGCGGAACCCTGCTGGTGAGTCAGGACGAGGGGAAAACTTGGCAGAAGGATCCTGTGGGCGAAAAGCAACCCACCAACTTCAGCCACATCGCCTTTTTCCCTGATGGCAAGGGCTTTGTCCTAGGAGAGCGAGGCTCTCTGCTCCGCTGGATCGGCTGAGCGACAACTCTCTGTAACCAAGCGACCAGACTCATCTCGCTGGCCGCTGGCTTCCCTTTAGGATCTCCGAGCTGAACGCTTCCAGACCATGGCCGCCGGCTCTACGGGTGAACGCCCGTTCTTCGAAATCATTACGAGCATCCGCTACTGGGTGATCCACGCAGTGACCCTGCCGTCGATCTTCCTGGCTGGATTCCTGTTCGTGTCGACCGGCCTCGCCTACGACGCCTTCGGCACCCCTCGTCCGGATGCTTACTTCCAGGCTCAAGACGCCAAGGCCCCTGTGGTTAGTCAGCGCTATGACGCCAAGTCCTCACTCGACCAGCGCCTGAAATAAGCCATGACTCAAGTCCCCGCAAGCACCACTCCCCGCAACTACCCGATCTTTACGGTTCGGTGGCTTGCCGTGCACGCCCTTGGTATCCCCACGGTGTTCTTCCTGGGTGCCCTAGCTGCAATGCAATTTGTTCGCCGCTGAGGCATTGATCGATGGAACGCAACCCAAACCCGAACAATCTCCCGGTAGAACTGAACCGCACAAGCCTGTATCTGGGCCTGCTGTTCGTCTTCACCTGCGGGATCCTGTTCTCCAGCTACTTCTTCAACTGATCAGGAGGATGTGAAATGAGCGGAAAGAAATCTGGACTTCCTGACGGAAGAATTCCTGATCGGCTACCTGACGGGCGACCTGCAGTTGCATGGAAGTCGCGTTGGACAGAGGGTGTTCTGCCGCTTTGGCTTGTTGCGACAGCAGGGGGCATGGCAGTTATCTTTGTAGTTGGACTGTTCTTCTATGGCGCATATACCGGCGTAGGTTCAGCATAGAAAAAAGATTCTCGTAGTTAGATCAGGCCTCTTTAGAGGCCTTTTTTTCGGAAACCAACCAAAAGAAATCTGTATATCTGTCCCGTGTCAATCAGGTTGATGTGTGGCGTCAATCTGGTTGACGCGTAGGCGTGGTTCTTCCGAGCCCTCTTGATCCCTGAGAACGCTGTTGGGATCGTGATCGTGACCAGGCTGTCGCGACGCGTCAATCAAGTTGTGGGTCGCGCCTTAATTCCATGGCCGGTGGCCTTGCTTTGCAGCTGCAGCCCCGTCACCGCCTGGCTCCAGGGCAAGTGACGTCGATCGTGACCACCGTGACGCCCGCGTCAATTACGTAGGCGGGTCGCTCTCATCGTCGGAAATCCTTGCCGCAGCTGCTTTCTGCCGGTAGCTATCTCCCTTGATGCCCACGATGTGGCAGTGGTGCAACAGCCGGTCCACCGCCGCCACCTTCATCGATCCACTCGGGAAGATCTCGTCCCACTCCCGGAACGGTTGGCTGGAGGTCACCAGCAGAGATTTGCGCTCGTAGCGGTGGCAGATCAGCTCAAACAGCACCGAGGTCTCCAGCTCGTTGCGCCGTACGTAGGAGATGTCGTCGATCACCAGCAAGGCGTAGCGATCCAGCTTCTGGATCAGCGCCGGCAGCTCATAGCTGGCCTTGGCCTTCTGCAGCAGCTGCACCAGGGCCGTGGCCGGAATGAAGCGGCAGGGCTGGTCCTGCTCGATCATCGCCATCGTGATCGCAATGGCCAGGTGGGTTTTGCCCACACCGCTGGGTCCAAACAGCAGCAGGTTCTCCGCCTGCAGCAACCAGGTGTAGCTGCGGGAGAGGACCTGGAGCTCCTGCCAGTGCTTGGGTTCGAGGTGTTGGTGATCAAAGCCATCCAACCCCTTCTGCCACGGGAGATGCGCCTCGCGCAGTAGGCGTTGGCGCCGGGCAATCAGGCGGTGGTCAACCTCCTGCTCACAAAGGGCGTAGAGGAACTGGGCCGGGCTCCAGCCTTCTACCTCAGCTTGTTGGCTGAGCGGCTGCCAGTGGCTGCGAAAGCGCGCGAGTTTCAGCTGTTTGAGCAGGAGTGGCAAGGCCGCTTCCACCGCCTGCGAGCGGGGAACCGGAGAGGAGGTGGTCATAGGAGGCCAGCAGGTGTTGGGGGATCACGGGATCAGGCAGGGCGCTGAGACGCGGCGGCACCCGGAAGCGCTGCTGCAACAGCGAGAGAGACAGGGCGTTGCGTTGGTGGGCTTGCTGCAGGAAGGCGAGCACCAGCTCAAAGGACGCCACCCGCACCGCGACATACAGCGCCTCAACCATCAAGCGAGCAGCGCCGTCACGGTCACCGCCAGCGAGCAGGTGCTGCCAGAAGTCCCACCAGCGCTGGTCGGGGAATAGGTGGCGCTGGTAGCGGCAATGGAGCAGCGCCCGCGGTTTGGCACGCAGGCCGTCGGTCAAATGCTCCAGATCGATGCACCAGGCGCGCTTCTCGCCGGAGGCGCCATAGGCACGTGGGAGCTGGAAGACCCAGTCGCTGCCCAGGTAGACGATCAGGCGGTCATGGTGCAGCCGCACCGTGACCTGGCGACAGATCAAGGTGGGCGGCACTGAATAGACGACCTGCCGCACCTCGATCGTGCTGGTGCTCCGCACCCGCACCGTGAGCAGCTCGTAGTCCGCAAAGCGGAAGGCCGGCAGCGCGGAGAGGTGTTCCAGCTCCTGCTCATAGCGCCGCTGGCGCGGGACATTGAGGGCACTGAACACCTCGGCCAGCAATTCGCCGTATTCGGCGGGTTCCTCGAAATCACAGCTGCCGCGGAGGATCAGCTTCAGCTTCAGCGGCCGTTTCACATGACCGTGCGGTGCCTCGACGATCCCGTTCTCATGGGCCACACCGCGGTTGTTGCGGCTGGCGCTCAGGCCGTAGTGAGCGCAGAGCGCCTGGTAGCGGGGCGTGATGTCGAGGGCGTAGCTGCCGTCACGGTTGCGGCTGGCGGCCGATAGGCGATCCGTGCGCAACTCCCGTGGCGTCCCACCACAGGCAGCCAGGGCGTTCTGCAAACCCTCGGAGAGCGCCACAAAGCTCTCGCCGCCATGGATCACCTGCCCTTAAGCCCAACCGCTCCACGCCAGGCGGTAGTGGAACAGCAGGTGCGGGAACGGCTCGCCCCGCAGGGTGATGACAACCCGCTTGACCTTGGTGAAATCACAGAAGCCGATCTAACCGGGCTGATACGCCAGCGGGAACATCACCTCAGGTGCCGGGCCATGGAGGGCCTTCCAGTGCTGCACACGCCGCTGCAGGGTGCGTTTCACCGAACTCCAGTCTTGATAAGGCTTTTGCTCCTGTAGGTGCTCCAGCAGTGTGGTGGGCGTGAGGGCCGGATGGCGCTCCAGCAGCGGCACCAGCAATGGCTCCCAGACCTCCGCGAGTGGATCGGGACGCCGCCTACTACGGGGCTTGCTGGCTTTGGGTTGCAGGCGGCCGCAATCAATCCGTTGAGCACGGCTCACCGAGATGCCCGCCGCAGCGGCAGCCACCTCCTGGAGGCTGCCGGCTCGTCGTTTGGACATGTAAAGCGCAATCTGTTGAGCGGTGAGGGGAGCAGGCATGACCCGGTGCCCTGCGCATGGCAACCGGATTCAGCGCAACCCCTCCAGAGCGGTCAATCTGTTTGGCGCGACCCCTCAACCTGATTGTCGTCGGACAATATCAACGAGCGTTGCTTCCTGCAAATACAAATAATGTTTTAAGGAGGATTTTCAAATCCATAGAAAGACTCCAGTTTTTTTGGTAATAAAGATCAGTGTTTATTCGAGCTGACATCAAACCGAGCTCGGGGGTTTCTCCTCGAAGACCTCGGACCTGAGCTAGTCCAGTAATACCAGGCTTACAACAATGCCTTTGCATGTAACCAACGATTAAGCTGCGGTAATACTCGTTGTGTTCGGTGGCGTGTGGCCTTGGTCCGACTAAACTCATATCTCCTAGTAATACATTCAGGAGCTGGGGAAGTTCATCCAAGCTAGTGGACCTGAGAAAGTGACCAAGGTAAGTAATGCGCGGGTCCCGATGGCGAGCCTGGATTGCGGGAAGACCAGCAGCAGACTGAAACATAGTACGAAACTTAAAGCAGCGAAATGGACGACCATCGATTCCGTACCGTGTCTGAAGAAAAAGTACCGGTCCAGGCGAGGACAGACGAACAAGTAAAGCTATGAACAAAAGAATAGGAAGGAGAGTAAAGAGAAGGAAAGCAGAAACAAAGATATCAGCCAATCTTTTTATGGCTAGATCAAAGGCTGAAGGGGGCATGCCCCAAAGATTGACGCAAGGTTTTCTTCCGACGGGATCTAAAGAGAAATTCATAGTCGGAAGAACCCAGCCTGGCAGGAAGAATGTGGGAATTGAGGTATCTCCAAAAACAGTGATGAGCGATGATAACTCTGAAGAAGTAAGAGACTCAGTTTCAAAATAGATGCGATCTACAGTTTCAGACTTAAGGTAGTCGCGGAGTTCATCAATAGAAGCAAGCAATTGAACACCTGAAGGGTAGGCTGCTTGTACTGATTGAGGGGAAAAGTTAAAGAAGGCATTGACGCGGAGACCCATCCAAGGGGATGAAGCCAACTCAGCAACAAAACCATAAAAAGAATTGGGTGTACCGCAAAACAAAGTGGAAAGGGTGTTTCCTCCATAAGCGCGGAGACGACGGAGGATAACCCTAGCGAAACAATGAGTAGAAGTTAGCCATGCCAAAGAAAGCATGCACCAGTATATGTACGACGACAAAGGAAAGAGCTGAGAAGGCAGGAAATACAAGAACAGGCAGGTAAGTGTAGAAATACACAGAGAGGTTCGTAGAAGTATCTTGCGAAAGAGTGTGAGCAAGGACGTTGAGCGAAAGCTCACGTAGAGGCCAGCAGAGGGCAAAAGTAGATAAAAAGAGACAAGGACGATTGACCAAGAAGGAAGTGTAAGCAAATGCAGGGAGAAAGAGTCAGGAAGAAGAATCCGATAAAGAAATAAGATGATGACTGGATCTACGATACGCTGAAGCGTTGAGATATCTGAACCATGGAGATGCAACAGACCAGACCATGGCTTGGACGTTAAGTTGACATCAGGTATACTCATTTAAGTGCGTAGAGATCAGACTTAAACTGTTCGAGAACGAGACTACGTTGATAGCGTGTGAGAGCAATCTGACGCGCAGATCGTCCCTTGTGATACCGTAGGTTCTTGTCAGTAATAAGCGTACGTAGGGCATCGGCAAAAAGTTGAGGATGGCCCGGTGGACAAGAAAGACCTGCTTCTGACGAGATGAGGGCAAGTTCTGAATCGGGTGTAGATGAGGAGACAACAGGACGCCCGGAAGCGAGTATTGTAATTAGTTTAGAGGGGAGAACCAAGGACTCAACGCCTTCTTTTTGTGGGATCATGTGAATATCAGCCAGGGCCAGAAGGTCATTTAGACGTTGATCAGGCTGGAGCGAAAGATGAATGATATTGTCAAAGTTACTTGTTGCGTTTAGGAATTGGGATTTATAGGCTCCATCTCCAGCAAAGATCCAGCAAAGTTGTTTTAGATCTGCAAGAAGCGGAATAATTTCAACAAAGATGGAGAGTCCTTGCTTCAGACCCATAGAACCTGAATACATTAGTACGACAGAGTCAGCACGTATATCAAGCTCGGCGACGTAAGGATTACATGGAATCCGATGATGAGACCTTGGAAAGATTGATTCGGTATCGACCCAATTAGGAAACATTAACAATTTATCTTCAGGAATACCCTTATCAATTGCGTGTTGAGACATAGAGCGACTGATAGTTGAAACAGCGTCAAAGCGTTTAAGCAGGAATGCTTCAGCACTGGTTAAAAGTGAATGGATTCGGGGGTTCCGGAAAAGGCCTAGATTGTAGGCTGCATCAAACTCATAGTCCTGGATATGGAGGAGGGTCTTACATGATCGTGCGGATAAAAGCTTAAAGAACAAAACAAGTGGTGCACAGAAAAGAGTCGGCGCAACCAATATGATTCGATGAGGAGACCAAAAGAGATGAAGGAAAAGAATTGGGGCTGAAGTAATGGCGAAGGAAAATAGATGTACGATTCGCTTGAAGAACAAGGGCTTACGCGGAACATAGATTGGGCATCGAAAGATTTGGAACCCATTAGCAAAAGATCGAGAAGAATATCGGTTAGGGAACCCATAAAAGATTTTCCATTTAGGGAAATAAGGCTGTGAGGTAACGACATGGACAGTATTTTCCCTAGATAACCATTCTGCTAAATCAGTCGAGTATCGCGAGACGCCTACGACTTCTGGAGAGTAGTTAAGGGAAATGAGGAGGATTTTCACAGCTCGTTGTGCTTAGATATCAGATGTGGATTCTTGGACCTTTAAGATAATAAGCCATTCGTAGAATGATACGAGCAGAGAATAAGTGAGGCCTGGAGACCCATCAAGAAAGCCTGATTTAATTATATAGAGGTAGATAAATTTGATGATGGGGCGAAACGGCAAGTGGTAATAGATGCTTTTGAGATACTTTCGCTTCGAAGAATAGTCGGCTGCCCGCATCATGGAGCTTAATAATCGGGGGAGAGACTCCTTAGGTCTGGAAAGGATGTGCTTTGCCTCAAGGGAGCTATAGCTGTTGTGGCGATCGATCCAATGCGAGATACCTTTTGAAAATGGGTAGTGGGCGAGAGAATTATTGAGATTACCAGTGAGACCCCGCACGATTGTTACGGGATTGATAATGCGTTCATACGAGATAAATTCGGGTCTAACAAACCTGGTATACCATGAAGTAGATTGAGCGTGCGTCAGTAATTTAGATTGGAAGAAATCACAGCGACGAACTCTCCAAGCCACCTCAGAGCAAGTGGTATTAGCTATGGCTGTTAACTCTGCGATCAGTAGATTAGAGAGAACCTCATCAGCATCGAGGATGAAAACCCAAGGGTATTTAAAGGTGATATTTCTTAAAGCCCAATTGCGATGAGACGACTCATCACCACCAAAGTACTGTGATTTGTCGTAGTCGGGACGTTGAACTAGGCGGGCTCCATAGAGACGAGCAATGTCTGGGGTGCGATCAGTACTAAAAGAGTCATATACAACAACGTCGTCTAGAAGAGACAGCGAAGAGAGACATCGTGGTAAGTCATGCTCCTCATTACGTGTTACTATAAGAACAGAGAAAGAGATCATCTGATACGTGTAGCGTGAATATGACTGGGATCAGTAAACTTAACTTTAAACCCATTTTCCTCAAGGAGTGAGACCAATAGATTGGGGGCTTGCTCTGATTCCATCTCTTTTAGAATAGAGAAATGGACCTCAATGAAAATATGCGTGATGTGACTAGATGAGAGGAGCGACGATGCCCCCTTAAGGACTTGGAGCTCATGACCTTCTACATCTATTTTGATGACGTTCGGCGGTGGGAGTAAGTTGAAACAGGAATCAAGTGTTCTAAGCTGAACAGATAGGACTGTAGATTGGGATCCATCAGAATAAAGGCTATTCGTAGGTGAAGCAGGATCTGTGCCAACGTAGAAAGGAATAGTTCCAACACTAGATCCAACAGCGTAGGGATAGAGGTAAACGTTAGGGAGAAGAAGTGTTTGAGACTTGAGGATGTCGAAGGCTGAGGGGTTAGGCTCAAATGCGTGTACAGCTCCACTAACTCCAACCAGATCTGCGGCCAACTTTGTGTAGTAACCGACATTGGCACCAATGTCCCAAACAGTCATTCCTGACTGAATAGACGAAAGGAATGCCCGTTTGAACTGTTTTTCATATGAGGAGTTAAGCAGTCTGTACAGACTAGATCTTTGAATAAGACCGAGCAGGCCGATATTACGCAAAAAATCTCGAAGACCTATGGCAAGCGGGTTGGTGTACATTAGGTAGCAAGACGCATTCGAAGGAGCCTTGATAGTCGGATTGTAAGCATTATAAGGGTGAGAGTCGGATTCGAACTGCCACCTGTGGGGAATACAGAGCAGCTTGCAAGATAGAGATTGCTTGTACGATGAACCAATAGATTGTGATCAACAACCCCTTGGCTAGGAGAAGAAGACATTCGCGTTCCGCCCATAAGGTGAAAGGTATCAGAGATGGAAGTATGTTGGGTATCTAGTTTTGGGAGAGGGTACCATTCGATGGAAGGACCATACTGAGATCGATTCCAAAACTCGGTAAAAAGCGCCTTGTACTGGCTCATAGCCGAAAGCTCAGGATTTCCCCAGGCCCAAGAGATTCTGGGAAGTGGCTGTCCGAGTCGATCAGTTCGAGTTGATAACTGAATCTTATTTTGGAGATTAGGAGGCTGCTCAGTATCAATATGGAGAAAGATCTTGGCAGAGTTGGCCTCAAGAAGCCTGCGCTTAAAGTACCGGTAATAAAATAAACGAGTTGCAGCAGGCGCATCTTTCAAAGCGCGTGAAAAGACGGTCAATAGATGGCTAGCTTTGCTACTTTGACCAGATTGGATCAATCGCAGCACCTGACGAAGTGCAGTTATGGTGTCATTATCCTGCCTTTGAAAGACAATATGCCCCATCGTATTGGGTGCGGAATATTTCGCTTGCCAAAAAGGTGATGTTTCGAGCTTTGGCGTGTGTCGTGTATTTTGATAGAAAGAAGGGCTATAGAGGTCCAGGAAAGCTCGGCGGTTGGTGGGAAAGAGTTGCGCCGATCGGAAGGATATATGATCATGGATACCTAGTCCCAAGAGGTTGGATGAATTGCCCATAGTTCCAGGGTGTTGGTTCCTGGAAGCAAGGAGCAAGCGTATCGTTTCTATAGTTCCTGACGCTATAACTGTGATGCGCGACTTAAAAAGTATAGATTGTTTAGTATCCAGGGTAACAACAGCGGCTATCACCTTGTCCCCTTTTTCGCTTAGGATTAATGATGTTGCAGGTGAATTGACAAACACTCTTGTGGAAGGGTTTTTAATACAGCTTCTACCTAAAGTCTTCGCAACATTACGATGAGAGAATGGAGCCCATTTTGAGTAGCGGATTGATAAAGAATGCGCGAGATGAGCAGGAATTAGAATCTTAGGAGAAAAAGGGGGGGCATCATCAAACGGAAGATGATTAACCGAAAGGAGGTTTTCAGCCTCGTGAAGGTACGGCTGAAGGTCGTCGTTACTAATAGGCCAGCCTGAATTCGGTATGTAGTTACGTTCCGCAAAGTCGTTGGAGGATAGAGGGAGTAACTGCCCCCCCCAAGCAGTTGAAGAGCCGCCAAAGACACGGAAACGCCCCTCAGTAGCGCCATGATGACGAAATTTAGTCATTTCAGCCTCAAAGAGAGACTGACTATCCTCAGAGGTCCGTAAACCACCGGCCTCAATGATATCTATAGATAGATTGGTGTCTTGAAGGGCAGAAGCAAGGGTTAGACCAGCAACACCTGCGCCAACGATAAGCAAGTCGCTATGGTATGTTGTATCGTGAGACTGCGAGGCTAGATCAAATAATGGCATATTTAGAAGACAGAGTTGAAAGAAATCTAGCAAAACTGATAAGTTCTGCATCTGACCAGGAAGAGTTTTGGATGCAGGTCATGATATGCGCAAGATTACCAGGCTTAGTGGTAGAGAATAGATGAATAGAACTGGGATTGACGAGTTGTTTGGCGGCAAGTACTACGGCTGCAAGGTTAGGTTTAAGTGTGAGGTCAATGCTAAGGCGATCAGACCATAGGCGACACAATGCAGGGGCAGTAGAAAAGCTAGATTGAAGGATAGGAGCAAGATGTCTGATATGGCCAAAAAATGAGTGCACGCCGGTTACGTGTGGTGTTAAAGCTAACGACGGAGAAGAGGTGCCAAGCTGAATCGCATCAAACAAGGAGGGATATTTATTAATATAGTATGATGCCGAGGATGGATTAGCCGCTATACCAATATATCTGATAAGTCCGTTGGCCTTGAAAGAGTCAAACAAAATAGGAAGACTTGGATCGAACTGATCAGAAGGAAGTGGATCGTGCATGTATAAGATGTCAACCAAGTCGGTGTTAAGAGACTTTAGGCTGTGAAGAAGAGATTCTTGGCACGCTTCAGATGAAAAGGTTCTGCTAACAGCAATATGACTATAGAGCTTTTTGGCAAGTCTAGTAGTCAATTTATTTCTTCTAATCAGCGAACGAAGCAGAGATTGTCTATTCGAGAACTTCTTAAATAATAGGGGGTTATCAAGTCCAAATTTAGTGGCAAGTGTAATCTTGCTTCGTTTTGTCGCGAGAAGAGGACGAAGTTCTTGCTCTGCATGGCCAAGACCGTACATTCTTGCTGTATCAAAGTGTGTGATTCCATGATCATATGCAAGGTCAAGAATATATGTACGCTCACTCGAACTGGGGATATTCATAAGGCTGGCACAGCCAAAGCCAAGTGAGCTTGTTTGGCGCCCGTCTGGCATAGAGATGGGTTTAAACATGTTACTTGTGAAGATGGTAGCTAGATTTCGGGGAAGACATCAGAGTCCAAGCAGAGTCAGCCTGGGCAGATATTGGAAGAGAAATTCTATATCAACGGTATGCATAAACGATGGTCGCATCAGCACCTTCGTACGAATAAGCAATCTGCGTACAGAAGGTTGCCGTCAAGGTTGTTTTGATTGTAAGTAGACACACGGTCATAGCCTCGAATATTAAGATAGTTAGTAAGCACGGATAGAGTTGGCTGAGATTCATAGAGATCAACTTCAGTAACCTCAATATAGATATACTTGATTCTTGAGATGGTGGTCTTATCAATACCTTGGAGTACGGAGAGTTCGGATCCTTGCACATCGATTTTCAGCAGAATTGAACTGAAAGTAGAAAAAGGATAGACAAATGAGGAAAGGGTGATTTGCTGTACTTGACAGGTGCTAAATGTCTGTGATCTAGGGAAGATCTTATTGTTTAAGTTCGTAGGGGTACATAGTGACGAGTTATCAGACGAATGCGATAAGTTGAGTATGACGCTTTTATTTGCATCTCCTAGAGCGATATTAGAGAATTTGAACCTAGACCCATATGCTGCTGTCAACTGGTCTGCACTCGATTTAAAGCAGGAAGGATGTGGATCGAATGCAAGAACTGGAACATGCCGCCAAGCCTCGAGTGCGAGTGAAGAGAATTGCCCCTTATTGAAGCCTACGTCAATAACAAGATCAGGTATATATCCCAAAGAGAGGAAGTGTCTATGTTCGAAGGCCGTAGCAATTAGAATGGGTGATTTAGGATGAGTTAGTTTAAATAGAATAAGCCACAGTCCCTTATGGATTTTGTGGGCAAGGGATATACTTTGGCGAAGTAAGGATCGTGCAAGCGACATATCAGGAAGAGCAATTGGAGAGGCGCATCAGTGGAGCCGTTATGTAAGGGGAACAGTACTTACGTGAGTTTTGGATTGCTTGATTGGAGAGCTCATTCCAGAGGGATGGATTATCAACCAGCGAGGCCATGGCCTCTCTTAGCGAAAGCGCTGACGAGCTGGCGATGGATATGCAACCTCGTGAGGCAATCTCGGGTCCGGCCGTACCGTGGAGAAGTAAAGACGGTGCACCATATCTCTGTGCTTCGATTGCAGGGAGGCCGAAAGATTCATAAAGACTCATTGAAATATAGGCAAAGCTCGATCTTAAGATATCCTGAAGCTCGGAGTCTGGCAGATAGTCGGTAATAGTTTTAATGGGAATACCAGGATAGTTATCGAGATCTGATTTAATAGATTCATAGTAGGAGGTATTGCAAGGCTTGCCGATGTATATCAACTCGAAGCTGCTTGAGACGTTGTGATAGAAGTCGATAAATGCCTGGAATATGAGGTGAGCTTGTTTGTAAGCAATAATCGGACCGACCGCTACGAATGCGGTACGAGGAGATAGCTCAGGAAGATTGTTGATAATATGTTCTGGTATGGAGGGTACAGGATTGTAAAGTAACAAGGTTCTCGTAAATGAATGGTTAAGTCGTAGAGACTTTTGGGCTAGTAGTTCTATATGCCTACTATTAAAGGCAAGATATCGCTGTGAAGAAGTGAATTGAGCAGAAAGGCGGAAGGCTAGGAGAAGGGTTTTGAGATAAATTGAAGACGAAAAGTCATTGGTAATGTCGGAAGGAAGAAATGGAATGGGATTTTGAATTAGAGTGACTTGATAACCTTTCTTAAGAAAGATAAAGTATCCGGAGACGGAGAAGAGAAGCGTGTTGGAAGGGATGAGAAGCGGAAGGACAAGCTGTTCATAAAGGATGCGCAAAAGGGTGCTTCTTGCGAATATAGAATTTACAATGATAATCCTTATACGTCTAAGAAGGAGATGCTCTGAAAGGTTTTTGAGAAGCGGGGAGGAAGATGTGACCAGCAAGATAATTTTTGAGTCTGGTTCCAGTGTTAGTATATTTAGGACATGGCCAATAACAACATTGGCGGATGATTGATTATTAGCACTCAGAGCATTTACGAAATAACTCTCAATTTTAATACCAGAAGAATTGCAATTAGTAAAAGACTTCATTGCTTAGGTCTCACAATTGGGCTAACAAGTGAAAGAAGAAGGAAGAATAAGAATACATACAATGCGCTCTTGACGGAATTTTCGAGAGGGTTTCTAAATGATAATATAAAGTAGATCATCCACAACGGAAAGATGCTAGAGACGGAAGAGATAGAAGAGCGTAGATCTTGAGTTGTAGTTGATGAGTAGTATGACTGTCCAACCATATCAAGCAGAAAACATGCGAAGAAGGCGGCAATTGGAGCAATAAATGGGCCAAAGTTGAGGACAAGTTCAACGACCTGAGAAGGGCCACCGAAGTAAAACCTACTGGAAGTAATTCCAATATCATTGAGTAGGCTATAATCAATGGGCTGTACTAGATCTAGGCCATGACGGATAGCATTAGGGATCAACCCCGAAAATATATTGAGATAGGAAGCCTCAGAGGCAAGATAAAACTTATCAAAGTAGGCCATAAGCATATTAAAGAGATAAAAAGCGTACTCATAAGTCATGAATACTGATTGAAGCGTTATGGTTTCGGACAGTCGCAGCAAGAGGTAAATATTAGCCAAGGCATTAAAGAGGATAATAAAGACTGAAAGCAGGAGATAGGTTCTCAGTGCTGTAAGCTTAACTGGTGAGGTTGAGAGCCATATCAATAGCAGCAGAGCTAATGGTTCAACAATAAGTGTTCTTGTGCCAGAGAGAAGGCATGCAAACATGTAGACAAATATCGGCAAGTAATTGAGCAGTTGTGTCGCAGAGTTAACTCTTCTGTATGTACGAGATCTCAATAGTCGTTCAATATAGAGTGAAAGGACAAGAAGAAGAGCAACACGAGACTCTACTAGAAATCTGACAGCGGTAAGCCCCCGTGATGCTAGTTCTGTACTAAGTCCATTGATATTAGAATAAGAATAAGTAGAATAGATAAATAGAATGGAATAGGTCAATGAAAGAAATGTCGCCAACTGACGGGCCTTGGAAAATGGCAGAAACACATATATCTTTGGGAGTTTAAACTTGGGCTTAGAGATGTAGAATCCTAAGACCAGCGAGATAAAGATTAGGATGGTATAAGATAACGTTATCGCAAATAGAGAAGACGATGTTGCAGCATACAGCCCAATTTTAGCTAAGTGAGATGATTCACTACTGAAAAGTCCATAGCCCAAAATTGAAAGTATTGGGCCAAGGAGAAAGAAGCAGAAAAATATCGTTACAGCAAATGCTCGGTAGTTATATCTAGGCAAATATTGTTGGTTGGTTTTTGTGGGATGGTACTGATTTGACATTGTACTAATACTCAAACCGCTGCAGAAGGTGGGGAGCCGTTGTCTTACGAAGTGCGAAATAAGAAAGGGCCCGTGCGATTACAAATACAACTAGATATGGACAGTAGACGGTTGATTTGCGGACCACTGACATTAGCATCGTTTTAAGGGATTGCTTTGTGTCATCAGTGAATAGCCTGGAATAGATAGCAACTCCGTATTGATACTTTAGGAAGTTAAAGGCATGATATATTGGCAAGCGACATTTAAAAACATCAAGAATGCACTGTCTAAACTGGTAATCGCACTTTAAGCTTTTAATCCAAGATGAGTTGTCAGTATTTACATTATAAGCTATTCGATAGCTGGCAAGAGTACGACAGAGATGTAGGGTCTTATAGTGAGTGGCGAGAGTAGTGCAGAATACGTAGTCTGATATGGGATAAAGAGATTGTTTAAATCCCCTCTCTTTGAGGAAGATAGATCTTGAGAAAGCAATACCAAGAGATCCGCAGTGGCGATTAGCAAAAAAGTAGTCTCGAGGATGAACCTCATAGGAGTCCTTATGTTGCAGGGATAGGCACAGCTGTTGACTAAAGTGTTTTAGTTTTGTTGCAACTGTTTGCCGAAAGATAGCATTGCTTTCATCAATAAGCTCTACGTTGCAACTGTAGAAAGCATATTGAGGACGACTCCTGATGGTTTGTGAAATTACCTGTACATAGTCTACGCTTAAGAGGTCGTCATCATTAAGGATAGTAACGTGACTAGTTGTTGCCAGTTCAATACATTTATTCCAGTTGGGATACATTCCTATGTTGCTTGAATTCTGATAGTACTTAACGCTGGAGAAGGCAGGCTCATTAAGGAGGCGACGATATCTTGTTCGACTATCATTCGATGGATTATTATCAACAATAGCGATGGAGTAGTTGTAATCTGTTTGCTGGTTAATAGCCGATCTAAGAGTAGCTTTTATTGTATCAAAACGATTATATGTAGGGATCATTATTGATAGAATTGGGTGCTGCATGCCTGCATCTTGAACTTGGTTTGTTGAAGCCATCTTGG
Organism: Synechococcus sp. W4D4; assembly: GCF_047716805.1. NCBI lineage: Bacteria > Bacillati > Cyanobacteriota > Cyanophyceae > Synechococcales > Synechococcaceae > Synechococcus > Synechococcus sp. W4D4. Next base: position 1,936,332 of record NZ_CP180404.1, read on the forward strand.
TAGATATTGTGCGCCTTGTTTTAAGGCACTAAGTGTCTTGACACACCTTCGACAAGGGTGTTGGTAGATACTATTGGTAGAGACGTATTGTAATGACTGCCTATATCTGTAGGCATAAGAGTGCGTAGTACTGGCTCTGGCGAAGCTGCAGTTATCGTGATTTCTTGACCGTATAGAACTTTGATCGAATCAGCGATACGTCCAGCTAGCTGTAATACAGATAGCGAATTCCCTGTTGCATGGACAACTCTTACTCTATTGTTATAGAGAAGCATATCAACGGATCTAAAAAGAGTTTCTGCCATAGTCCAGTTACGCCTTTGCTGACCACTAGTGTTTAATTGGATGCTGCCGGACAACAAAGCTTGCCTGGTTAGATCAAATGGTGCAAGTGTCCAACGATTAAACGTGTTCCAGGAGGCCGGAGCAGCTAATAGATTACCAAGACGGAGGACTGAAGATAACTGGTTATCCAACAGATATTGTTCAGCCCTATGATGCAACATTCCATATGTGCTAACGGGTGAAGGCGTGGAAGATTCTTTAACTTGACCCTGATAAGGTCCAAAGACGTGCGCTGTTGAGATATAAATAAATTGAGCACTGAATGCTTGACTTAAGCCATAGAGTTGTTGTGTGGCATTGATTGTCAAAAGTTGTGCGTACTCAGGATCTAGTTTACAGATAACTTCATTTGCTGCTGCTGCGTGTATGATGAAATCAAGTTTCGAAAATAGACTCCTATCTGGCTTGAAGCTGGAAAGATCAGTTAAGTCAAGACGTACATCAGCGTCTAAGGCTTTACCTAAAGTGAAGATGCTATGCCCGTTAGAGCGAAGATAGGATAGTATAAGTTGGCCAACATATCCTGTATAGCCACTAAGCAAGATATTAAGCTGTTTCATTATGGGACGATAAAGAGTTTGTTCTGAGACAGGAATTCCTCAATATGAGGGAGTGTCTTGTCACGTTGACTTAATACAGGATTGGGAAAAGGCCAATCGAATCCAAATGACTCATATGCAACTCCAGTATCGTGTGTAGGTGAATAACACTTAGTAACATTATAAAGCAGGGTTGATTGCTCAACAATAGAGGCAAAGCCGTGACATACTCCTGGTGGGATAAGAATTGATTCTGAGTGAGTGGACATCTCGAAACTATAGTGATGCTTAAATGTTGGAGAGTCACATCTAAGGTCTAAAACAACATCAATCACCTGGCCAGCAATACAGGTCACAGTTTTATATTGAGCGTGCGGAGGGGTCTGCAAATGCATTCCTCGAACAACATTTGACTTTGAGGTAGTCACAAATTGTTCGGCCAATATGAATTGTTTAGAGAAGAAGCTTGGGTGAAACGTCTTCAAGAAGTAACCCCTTTCATCAACATAGGCTTGATGGTTATAAAGATAGCAATCAGGAAATACTTCGATCATTTCTTGGTCAAGCCTTTGTTATTCAGATTAGAGTATTGTAGGGACTGTTCCTCTAGCGAAGGCGCGTACTTATTTTCAATGAACGCGAGTACTGCCAAAAGAAAGTTAATTGCAAGCTCTATTGCTCTATATACCTTGATATACGGGGGGGCTTTAAAGTAGAAGTGGTCAATAAGGATATACTTTAACGGTCTCAATGCAAAATTCCTCACCACAACGCGAGAAGGAGAAGATGACTTGCAGGCAAGAGAGATCTCATGGGATATATATCTACCAAGCTTGCCATATTCCAAGCTTAAAGATTTAAGGTGCTGATGGTGAAGATAGATATTGCTTAGCCTGCCTTGGTCTAAAACAGATTTACTGTGCACCAAGGAATTATGAAATGTCTGTGGGCGATATACGGCGCCTCCTCTTCGACAGCCACGTGCCATTCCCTTAGATACATCGAGAAGGTAGCGTGAGTCTTGCTTATTAATTACTACATTAAAAAGGCACTCAAGTTTTATAACGCTGATTCCAGAGTTTTCTTCCATCAAGAGAGTATCAACCTGGCACATATCAGAAATATTGACGTATTCATCAATCATCATATAAAAACATCTGCCGCTTACCGAATGTTGATTGACGTAGGACACGTAGTGTCCCTCACCCACCAAGTCTATTCCTTCTCTACGATATATACTGCCATTTGCCTCCATAATCAGCTCGTATGATTGATCGTCACTACCTCCGTCTAGAAAGACTAAGTCAAAGCACGAGTAAAGACTCATGAATTGGGATAGCCTCTTCGCTTCGTTATATATAGGTACAACGATTTCTAGTTTTTGGCCGGATCGATTATCAACGATACAACGAAGAGACTGATCTGGAGGATTGAAGATCTCGCCAGAAATCTCGTACAAAGCCATGAAGAGAGTTTAAGGAGAGCTAGACATCAAGATCCCAGCTTATCATGATCATCTACAACAAGTTAGTGCGTTTTTGCTGCGCAGTCAGACGGAAAATATGATGAAGCTTTTTCCAGCTCTTTCAGCTCGCCTAGCGATGAGTGTTGGATTGTCTGTAAGTCCACTTTTAAAAGGCATTTTAGTTGGGATAGTCACCCCTATTGATCTGTTCTGCTATCTGCTTACCCCGAAGAATGCAGTCATCACTCCAGTAATACTTCCACTGGCCATATCTTCCTCCCAGAAATATTTCCGAAGTAAGTTTAGATTTAGAATTCTCTCGTCTTGTCCATTCGGTCATAGGATCAAGATCATCAGCTTGTCGCTCCAGTCCAAAATTCTCAAGATATGTCAGTATAGCTGAGAGACTTGCTCTCCGATAATGATCACAAATTATATTTGAATATGGAATATACTGCGTATGAACAGAGTGTATTTTTTTGATAAGCCCCATATCTTGGAGCTCCTTAACGACGCAATCACTTATTTCGCTGTGATCACGATTCAGTTGCCTATATTTTGACTCATATACTTCAACCTGAAACCCTCCGAGATTGTCGGGAGTATTGTGCTTAGACAAGAGGTGAGTTTGGGTAATACGCGTAGAGTATTTTTGTCGATCATATACATAAATCCAATGGTACGGAGAGGGAGTCTGAGTCTCTGCAAGAATGTTGACAAGCAGCATTGATGTACAAGATAGATTTCTTGCCTCCCTCAAGATACAATCGGGAACGTCATTTATTAGTGTTATAAATTTATCTAGGGGGATAGTATTTACCAGGTATTTATATTTGAGCTTCGTGCCTGCTTTAGTGGTTACTTCTTTGTTTTTTATATCTATACTTATGACTCTATCGTGGATGACGTTTGCATTTTTTCTCATGCCGGCAGTGAATGAATGGAATCCGCCTTCTGAAGGATATTCAACACTTTGAATATAGTTATTTTTACTTCTTAAACCTTTGCTATAACCAGCCTTCACAGCTTGAACATCAGGCTTTGATACTCTGTACCCAAGCCAGTCAACTGTTAAATTAGATGGTGGGCATGTCCAATACTTCTCAGTATAGGCTGCAGCAAAAGTAGTGGTGAATGTTTGACCGTAGCACGCGAGAAGCCAATCTTGATAATTAGGCCTTTCACTGGAGGATGAAGCCATGGATGATGCTTGAACTATCTCTTGGAGACACTGTTGTGCGAGTTGCTGCGGCATGCAATCGAGATTATATTGTGCAGGATGAGGTATCCATGTAGTTTGAAAGTAATTGCCAGATTCTGCTGTGTACTGCAAAGGGATTTCTCCGAGGCTGGTATTGAGCATTTGCCTAACGTATTCATTTTTAGTAAATGAGATATGAGGCCCTTCATCCCAATAAGCTCCATCCACCAAATGAGAATATGTGTGACCACCTAAATAATTCTTTTCTTCTATGATGGTGCTTCTTTCAGGCCCTAGGTGTTGCGCCACGCTCAACCCAGTTATGCCTCCTCCCAGTATCAGTACTTTGGTACTCACTGATTATATAGATAGTTTCGTTAGAAATCTAGCATACTCTGGAAACCGTATAGTTAAGAGCGGCTCAGGCTTGTCTTTTGTTTCGTGTGAAGACCAATGGTAATACAGGAGATGTAATGAAGCCATCTGTGCCCGTTTTATGGAACGGCAGCTTCTATATCTCATTATTTACTTACGGCTTCATCAAGTTAGTGCTCAGAATTATTCAATGTTAGGTGCTTCTCATGGACTCACATGGCTGAGAGAATAGTAACTAGTGCTTCTATCTATCCGCTTCTGGATGATTGGATACTGGCATACGTAATTTAAAAATCAATGGATTCGCAAGTAACACTACTCTTGCTTCTAACAGACAGAAGATTTTTGAAGTATCTGTTGTTGTCTTTAAGGTCATTATAGTTTCCTGTGCCGACGATGCGCCCTTGATCAATAACAACAATTCTATCAAAGTCTTTTACTGTGGATAGACGATGAGCGATCGCGATGATGGTTATCTCTTCTTCTAGATTATTTATGGCTGTTATGACTTCAACTTCTGTCTTATTATCCAAAGCGCTAGTTGCTTCATCAAGCACAACAAGACGAGCTTCTTTATAAAATGCTCTAGCCAGTCCAATACGCTGACGTTGACCACCACTTAATCGGAAACCTCTCTCGCCTACTAACGTGTTGTAACCGTCTTTAGAGCTCGTGATTAACGCATGAATTCTTGCTTTGATGCATGCATCTTGAACTTTCTGCATATCTATTTCGTCTTTTGATATTCCAAAAGCTACATTCTCCGCAAACGATGAATCAGTTAAATAAATAGTTTGAGGAACATAGGCGACGGCTTTTTGCCAATTATCAAGAAGTTTCTGATTCTTCTGGACATGTCCGGAGCTTTCGACAGCAATTGTGCCAGAAGTAGGCTGAAGCAAGCCCAGAGCCAAATCGGCAATCGTACTCTTTCCACTGCCAGTTTGACCGACTAAGGCAACTTTTTCGCCAGTCCTTACAGTGAGATTGAAGTTCTCAATTGTATATTCAGATGCATCCTGATATTTAAAGCTCACATCTCTAAAAGCAACCATTACATCACACTCGGCAGTAGTATAACGAGAGTACATCTTTTCCTGCAATAAGCTAGATGTATCCTGCTTCAAGAACGGTAGTATTTTCTGAATTGAGCTTCTATGTGCATGAATACTACTGATTCCAGCAAAGCAATTCTGTAGAGGTTGCAGTAATCTATATGCACCAAGGGCTAGTGCACCGGCTATGGGTATTTTCTCTGCTACATATTCATTCTTCGCCTGACCGAAACAAAAAGCCAGTCCGATTATTAGAATCAGCGTAAAGCCTTCAATTAGATACTTGGGGACTTGTGCGTTAATATTAATATCAGCATGAGCAAGCCTGTACTCCATGATATCTTCTTTATACTTAACCACAAAGATCTCGCCTGACTTGCCTAAGATAATATCTTTAATTCCACCCAGCGCCTCTTGGGCTATTTTAACACTGGCTTGATATGCTTGGGTCATTCGTAGTCCATTTTGTTTGAGCTTACCTCTAGTTTGCGTAAATATAAACCAATAGTATATTAGATAAACGGCTGAAGCCGCAATCATTACTGTTGGCGATAGATATAAGAGAGCCGCTGATATAGACACAACTACTGATCCATTTACAACAAGGAGCAATGTTTCTTGTATCGAGAGATTGGTAATATCGACGTCCTTTGTGAGGTATCCCAAGACAAGACTACTATTATTATTTAAGTGCCATGTCAGGGGTCTGTGAATCGCGGCTCTTAGAACTTTTTCTCCGAGGTCAGCTGCTATCTGAGCTGCCAGGCGTATTTGCAATCTTATACCCACTACTCTAAGTAGAGTACTTATAAGAATTGCAATAACGAAGAGCGCGCCTAAAACTGCTAGCTTTGACTGCCGTGAATAGGGAAGGAGGTCTAAAAACAGCAGCGATCTGCCTTCTGAGTCATTTGCTAATATTTCCAGGAACGGAAAAAGAATGTACATATTGCATATCTCTGAGACTGCGGATAAGATTCCTATAGCTTGCAAGAGTGCCAGCCTCTTCTTCCGCTGCAAAGAGAGAGAGTCCCAAATCCCTTTAATCAAATCTATGGACATATGATCGGCTGCTCTGCTATTCATGTGATTGAAGTGATATTAGGATAATTGATGGCTAGGGAGGCCGAATCCTCTAAGATTGTTCTTAATTATGTCTAGACATAAGCCTACTTGACTTTCCTTAGTCGTTCCATGAACATTGGCTGTGGATTAATAATTGCATCCATTGGGCTTCGTGAGCGACTTAAGGCATACCATAGCGGCTTCTGGAAACCTATGGGTAAATGAGCGTATCGGAACCGAAAGTGCATGCATCAATAATAGTATATATCTATTCCAGAAAACCTATGAATCGACCTCTGGGCTTTACCTAAAAAGAACATCTTTCTATTGTTACTCAAACCTTAAGCAACTTTTTCTGTTGCGACGTATCTTTCCCGGTTAGCTGGATGAGAATGGCTGTCGCTGTTTCTTCACAACGATGTTGACGACTTAAGTTATTTGCAGGAATCTACCCACAGAGTTTATTGGATTACTGCTTCCCGTCTGAAAGTAATTATTACAGACCTGAACTCACAAAGATCTATCAGCACTGAGATCCGCGATCGGCTTCAGTGGATTAGACTTATTACTGCCAGCAGATTAAACCCTGCTATGTCAATAGCCAACTGCTTGATTCGCTCTTTGTCGTCATTCCTGAATTTAGGGCTTCAAGACCTTCTAGGACTTCGTGGTCCTTAGGCAAACCCGCCAGCATGCCGTCGGTATTGGTGGATCTACGACACAGCAAACTCAACAGCCTCTCACTGATCACAGAGGTTGACAGATTCCAGAACAGCTGGATATTCGAATCGTATTTGCTCTTCATTCACTAGAGCGATATTGACTTGCAAGACGGACTGCTCACAACGCAAGTATCAAGAAGCTCAGTCCCCAATTCAGTCAGCTCGATGTAAGAAGCCACGTCGTGACACCCGGTGCGATGCCCCTGCCATAGAGCTCATCTCACAACAAAGCTTTCACCCTTGGCGGCGGGAGCTGCCAGCTCAAAAGTGAGTCCAGATCACCAACGTCACACGCGGGGGCAACATCTACCAGCGCACCTGCAACTTCAATCCGATGGGAAGAAACATCAGCTTCCACAACTTGTGACTAGAAGCATGCAGGATGGTTAACTGGCTCGACCGTTCTCTCGCTTTCAGACCATAGTGCTCAACGAAATTGGTGGTGTGTTTTTGACAATTTAACAATTAGCCCATTGGGTAGCCTGATTGGGACAGGTCTTTTAAAGCCCCTACCAGCTGGTTCCAATTGAGACGGCGACTACTCCAGAAGCCGCTGTGCTTCTCGGGATCATAATCTGACATACATGAAAAGTCGCTTCAGAAAACCTGTCAGAGCTGCCTGCATAGGCGCTGTCAGAGCTATTGCGGTCTGGACACTATTTTTGTGCAACTTCGCCCTGGAAGCCGCACCTGCCACAGAGCCGGGAGCTGCCAAGGAGACCGAGCACTCACGTGTCACCTACGACAGCTACATCCTCGGCCCCGGCGACAGCCTCCAGATCGAGCTGCTCGACATCCCCGAGCTAAGCGGCACCTTCTCGATCGGGCCCGACGGCACCATCTACCTACCCCGCCTGCGTGCCCTCTACGTCGAGGGGCTCACCGTTGAGGAGCTGCGCTACTTCCTCACCGAGCAGTTCAAGACCTACGTCAAAACCCCCCAAATCTTCGTCACCCCCGTTGGCTACAGAGCTGTGCGGGTCTACGTCGGAGGCGAGATCTCGAGGCCTGGCTATTACATGCTCTCCGGCGGACAGGTCATTGAGGATCAGCTGAATATCCGCGAAGGAACCAGCCCGAACGCGTTCCGAGCCCAAAGCAGCTCGCTCAAGGATTTTCAATCCGCACGTCTCCGCCTACTGCGCTCGGCACCCGACGACATCACCACGCTCCAAGGGATCAGCTCCACGCCCAACCGTTGGCCCACCTTGTTCGATGCCTTGCGCGCCGCCCAGGGCGTGACCCCCTATTCCGATCTCGCCGCGGTCAATGTCATTCGCAAGCAACCCATGAGCCAAGGAGGCGGAAAGGCGCAGGCTCAGGTGAACTTCCTCTCCCTCGTCACCGAGGGTGATGAAAGCGTCAACATCCGTCTCTTCGATGGTGATGTAGTCAAGGTTGGGCGCTCGGATGAGCTCTTGAGGGATCAGCTGCTGGCCGCCAGCCGCACCAACCTCTCTCCAGATTTCATTGAGGTGTTCGTGAGCGGCCGGGTCAAGGAGCCAGGACCTCAAAGCCTTCCCCAAGGCGCCACCCTCAACCAGGCCATCGCCGGTGCCGGTGGCACCAAGTTGCTGCGGGGAGGCATCGAGTTTCTGCGTTTTAACCCCGACGGCAAGACCGACCGTCGGCAATTCAGCTACAACCCCTCTGCCAAGTCAGGTGACTTCAAGAACCCAGTCCTGATGAGCGGTGACGTGGTTCGCGTCAACGACTCACTCCTCTCTGCAGGGGTCGAGGTCCTCAACGAGATCACGGGCCCAGCCGTGGGCATCTATTCGGTCTACAGCCTGTTCAAGCCGTGAGCCAAACACCCATCAACAACGTCAGCACTGACGATGAGATCGATCTGCGGCAACTGGCTGCCGCTCTGAAGCGGCGCTGGCCATGGATCGCAGCCGGCACCCTTGCCGGTGGTCTTGCAGCGAGTCTGCTCACGGTGATCTCCAAGCCGGTCTGGGAAGGCGAGTTCCAGATCGTGCTGTCGCAGAAGCAATCCGGAGCCGGCGGCACCCTGGCTTCACTGGCCGCAAGCAACCCCATGCTCGCCAACCTGGCTGGCCTTGGTGGAGCGGGCGGTGGCTCTGAACTGGAGACCGAGGTAAAGATCCTCGAGAGCCAATCGGTACTCCGGCCGGTCTTTGAGTTTGTCCGTACCGCCAAGGAGCGCAGTGGCCTCGACGTTTCGAAGCTGCGGTTTGCTGATTGGATCAAAGACTCGCTGAGCGTTGAGTTGGAGAAGGGCACCTCGGTGCTATCCATCGCCTATCGCGACACCGACAAAACGCTGGTGCTGCCTGTCATGCGCCAGATCTCCAAGGCCTATCAGCAGTACTCCGGGCGCGACCGCTCCGAATCGATCAGCAACGGTCTGATCTACGCCAAAGAACAGGTCGCACAGTTCCGTCAGCAAGCAGCCGCGTCCAACCGGGCTTTGGATGCTTTCTCGATTCGCTACGGCATCTCTTCAAAAGGTGGTGCAGTGAGCAGTGCAGGAATCGACGTCGGGAAATTATTGGGATCTTTCAAGCCTGATGCCAATAACGCGGGGGCTCTCCTCAATCTCTCTGGATCGAGTAGAGCAGGATCAACCGGATTGAATGCTCAAGGTGATCCTCTAAGCCAGCTTGCAGCGGTTAATCAAGAACTCATTCGACGCAAGAAGCAGTTCACAGACCGCGATCCTGGTGTGCAGGCCCTGATCCGCGAACGTGACGCCCTGCGGCGTTACGTCGAGATGACGGCCGGCGGCAGCCTTGCCCTACCGGGACAGCAACCCGCCAACAAGGAACAGGCCCAAGAACTGATCCTCAAATTCCAGGAACTTGAGCGCACGGCCAAACGAGATGTGGCCACCCTCGACTCACTGGAGAGCACACTCCTGTCGCTGCAACTCGAGCAGGCCCGCTCCACCAAACCCTGGGAGCTGATTTCTAAACCCACACTCCTCGATAAGCCCGTCTCTCCCCGTCCAGCACGCAACCTTGCCCTCGGCCTGTTGACTGGCTTGGTGGCAGGCAGTGGGGCCGCTCTGGTGGTCGATCGCCGCAGTGGTCGCATCTTCAGCAAGGACGAGCTCCTTGCTGGACTTCCCACACCCCTATTGGCTGACCTGCCCATCGAGCAACCCACCAGCTGGCAGGACAGCTTGCACTTGCTTGCCCGTCACGGCCTTCAGGGATCAAGCCTGGCTGTATTGCCCCTGGGTGATGTGAGCCGGCCGCACTGCAACGGGCTGATTGAAGGCCTGAAGAAAGCTGGACTCAACAAGGTGGAGCTCTGCCGCACGCCTCTGGAAGCTGAGGGTTTTGATCAGCAGCTCCTTCTGGCCTGCGCAGGTTCATGCAAGCGGCAGGGGCTCAACAAGTTGCTGCAAGAGCTCAGGCTGCAGCAGAAAACCCCATTGGGCTTGATCTGGCTGGAGAGCAGCGCCAGCAATGGCTAAACGTTCAATGCGGCAAGGGCTGGTGAGGCTGCTCGCACTCACCAGTGGTTATCCCCTGCTTGGAGCCCAAGCCCAAAGCGTCTGGGAGCCGCTCAGCCTGCCTCAATCTGAGCAACTGCGCTGGCAGCCCTTACCTGACCCGCCGCGCACGGCTGGAGTGCAATGGAAACGGTTGCCCCTAGCCACTGAAGAGTCATCCAGCATCGTCTGGCAGCCACTGGAGGAAGACAAAGACACGCTTATTGCCACGCCGCAGAAGCGACCGCAATCCATAGCGGAAGCGGAACGCCTGCTGGATTCGATTGAGCCATCTCCAGACGACTACTACCCGCTGTTGCGCCTAGGGCCTGCTGTTCCAACAGCCAACCAAGTTGATGAGTTGCAGGGTGCTCAGCTGAGTTTCTTCCAGATGGCACCCATGGCTGGAGGCGGCGATGCAGGCGGTACGGGCAACCAGAACTATGTGGGCCGGATCGATCTTGGTGTTAACGACAAGCTGCAAGTCAGCGGCTTCTACTCAGAGGCGGATGACCCGCTGTTCTCCGCCGTCAAGATCAACGGACAGCTCGCGAACCCCTCCAACTTCTGGCAGAGCTACGGCGGCGGGGCTCAAGTCGAGCTCGTTTCTGCGAGAACCTGGAAGCTGGCGGTAGGGGGCTCGCTGGAGGGCTGGAACGTTGGCAGCGGTGGTGCTCTGGGAGCGGGACAGGTCTCCCAGTTCGGCAGTCCAAACATCTTCAACGACTCCGGTCAACGGGTTTACACGAGCAACGTCGTCGGCTCATTGGCCTTCCCGCTCAGCTGGCAGGCCAGCAAAACCGTTGAACTCACCTTCACCCCCGGTGCCAGTTTCCTGCCCGCGACGCAAGGTGCTGGTCAGGGAGGAGCCGGCCAGTTCTACGGGACAAACATCACCGTGGCCGCAGGCGCCGCCTGGAAGCCCTCGAGCCAAGTCACGCTGTTCGGTTCGGGCTTGTTGCCGTTGGGGCCTGGCAGCAACAGCTTCAACAGCAACCTTGAGTTCCAAAAAGTCCCGATCCTGACGGGCGGACTCAATTACGCCCTCAATCCTCGAATCGGCCTGGAGGCCGCCCTCACGAACGGTTTCGGAGGCACCCCCGCCACCGCGGTCCTGGCCCTGCCCTCAGCCAACCAGCTGATGTACACGGCTCGAATGGTCTGGAACCCCCAGGCCGCCGACACCCCACAGCTGAACTTCACCAACCGCTCCCGCAGCCTCACTCTTGGAGGCGTCAGTGTAAATACCGCCCTGGTGCCTCCAGCGAGCGTGATCAACGTCTGGGCGAACGCTGATGACAAAGGCAACCTGTTCGGCCAGGTGGGCTGGAGCGCTTCGAACGATTTCCAATTCATCCTGTTTGACGCCGGTGCCTTCCAGCAGGTGAGCCCGATCACCCCGCTGGTGAGCACCTACGCCAACAACGGCGGCTTCAACCAACGCTTCGGCGGGAAGGCGGTCTTCCTGCAGCAGTTGCGGGGAGCACCACTGACCGCCTCCGGCGCGATCACCCTGGGCCGTAACTACGACGCCTCTAGCTTCCAGGGCTACCTCTTTGCAGAAACGATTGGCACCTGGGAGGCGAACGAGCACCTGGCCTTCAACCTCAACCCCAAACTTGCCTGGAGCGGTGTCGATACCCCCTTCGGCATTGGCGTCAGCGCCAACTTGCAGCTAGGCGGGAGCTTCCAGCTGATCCCTGAGGTCAACGCCGTCGCAACGGATGTGGGCTCCAGTAACGGAACCCTCTCGCTGCGCTGGCTGCCGCGGCCGACGACAGCCGTCGACATCTACGTCAGCAACGCCGCCGGTGTGTACGACATGGGCCAACTGCTGAAAAACGACTCCGCCCGCGTCGGTGCCAAGTTCACGATTCAGCTCTAGCCCGCAGTTCGCATTGGGCCAGCAGCTGTTCAATCGCCTCCAGAATCTCGTTGCGCTCGGCAGGCAACGGGAAGGGCCCTTCTTCATAGCGGGCCTCGACCGCATAGACCTGCAACTCCAGCAGCACCGCATTGCACTCCAGGCCTGATAACTCCGCCAGGGTTGTGAGGTCATGCACCCGCGGTGGCTGACCATTGCGGATCACGATCCAGGCCTTCAGCAACTTCTCGACGGCCTGCTGCGCCGTGAAACCCCAGTCCTCAGCGGGATAGGCCTCATCCAGCCCAAGACGCAGCACCTGCAGATGCCGGCGCACGATCGCGAACAGCAGCAGCGCGTCTTCAAGGGGCGACATAGAGCACCCTCCCCTCGCGGGCCACATCGCCCATCACATGCCACCGGGACTGGCTGAGCCGCTTGGCGTCGCCGCTGCCCTGCACCACCAGATCACAACCCACCGGCACCGAACCCAGTGCAGCGCGGCATTGCTTCCAGAATTGCAACTTGGCCTGTGGCGTCAGCTGGGGCTCTTTGGCAATCACCGCCAAATCCAGATCGGAGTCCGCGTGCGGATCGCCACGGCCGCGGGAGCCAAAGAGCACCAGCGCCTGCAAATCCGGTAAAGCGCAGAGACGCTGGAGTGCGATGGGCAGCTCAAAGCCTTCAAGTCCAGGCCCGAGGTCAACCCCGTCCAGCTCCAACGGCTGTGCCACGAGCCAAGGGATCGTTGGAGGGGCGAAAGTACCCATGCGCCAACGCTAACGGCTTTCCCCCATGGCCACCTCTTCCCAACTAGCGCTCGGCGTCGCCGTCCTTCTGACCAGTGGCCAGGCAATCGCCAAGCCCATCCTGCGGGGAAGCCAGGGCGACTATGTCGTCACTGAGTTCGTTGGCACCACACCGCAACGGGCCTGGGCAGTGCTGACCAATTTCAACAGTCAAGCGGAGTGGGCCCCGGACATCAGCCAAACCAAGGTGCTCAAGCGCAGCGGCACCAACTTTGAGCTGCAGCAGACCTACCGCGCTGGCTACACCTTCGGCTTACCAATCAAGGCTCGTCTCAGCGTGCAAGAGACCCCGCCCAAGGGCTTCAGTTACAGGCTGATCCAGGGAGACCGTCTGAACACCCTGCAAGGCAGCTGGTCGATTCAACCCGTCGCTGGAGGCGTTCAACTGAAGCACCAAATGCAGGTGGATCCCCAGGTGCCCGGCCCGCTGCGCCCTTTTTATTACGAGCAGCAGGAGCAAAACCTGCGGCAGTGGATGACAATCCTCAAACGCCGCATGGAGGCCAACTGACTGTCCTCATCACCGGCGCAGCAGGGTTCATTGGTGCGGCCACCGCGCTGCGGTTGCTCGAGCGAGGAGAAGAGGTCATCGGGCTCGACAACCTCAATAGCTATTACGACCCAGCTCTCAAGATGGCCCGGCTAGCCCGGATTGAGAGAGCAGGAGGGCAATGGCAGTTCGTGCAGCGCAATCTTGAGGATCAATCCGCGATCGCGGCATTGTTCGCGGACTGCAAACCCAAAGCCGTAGTGCACTTGGCGGCCCAGGCGGGCGTGCGTTACTCGATTGAGAACCCCGCGGCCTACATCCAGAGCAACCTCGATGGCTTTGGAAACGTGCTCGAGGGCTGCCGCCACCAGGGCGTGAAGCACCTGGTTTATGCCTCGAGCAGCTCGGTCTATGGAGGCAACCGCCAGATGCCGTTTTCAGAGCAGCACGCGGTCAACCACCCGGTGAGCCTCTATGCAGCCACCAAGAAGGCCAATGAACTGATGGCCCACACCTACAGCCATCTCTATGGGCTGCCGGCGACCGGCCTGCGCTTTTTCACGGTCTATGGCCCCTGGGGCCGGCCCGACATGGCGCCAATCCTGTTTGCCAAGGCGATCCTCTCGGGCCGACCGATCAAGGTCTTCAACCAGGGCCAAATGCAGCGGGATTTCACCTACATCGACGACATCGTCGAAGGGGTCATCCGCTGCCTCGATAAACCCGCCACAGCTGATCCCAACTTCGATCCACTCAATCCAAATCCCGCCACCGCAGCGGTGCCGCATCGGCTGTTCAACATCGGTAACTCGCAGCCAACACCGCTCCTGCGCTTCATCAAAGTGCTGGAGAAAGCCCTGGGGAAAGAGGCCAACAAAGACTTCCAGCCAATGCAGCCTGGCGATGTCGTCGCTACCGCCGCCGACACCTCTGCGTTGGAGGCCTGGGTTGGCTTCCAGCCCGACACATCGCTAGACATCGGCCTAGAGCATTTTGCCCAGTGGGCAAAGGACTACCCGGAGTTAATTGGGCTGAAATAGAAAAAGAGGCGAACGAAACAGATGCCACCCAGCGAGAACTTGATCCCTGAGTCAGAGCGATGGCTGCATGAGCCTAAGGCCGCTTCACGGCTAGATCGCGCTATCGCGGCAATGAATCAGCCACCAAAGGAAGCCGATCTAGATGGGCTCGAAGATCAACTCCGAAAGCTGACCTAGCTCCCGCCCTGCAACTGCCTCAGCAACTCGTCTTCATCTAACTCAGCCACCGCCTGCAGCTGCTCATCCCAAGCCTGATCAATCGACTCAGCCACCGCTGGTGCGGGCACAACCGCGGCAGCCCGAGCCGCAGACTGCTCAGGGAACAACACTGAGAGGAAATACGCCACCAAGTCCTCGATGGTGGGGTGTTCAAACACCAAGGCTTCCGTCAGGGTGATTCCGAGGTTTTTCTCCAGCAACACCATCAACTCCAGCGCCATCAGGGAATCGAGGCCCATGTTGAACAGCGGCTCGCCGGGGTCAATCTGATCGGGATCGGCCACACCCATCACCTTCGCGAGCTGCTGCTGCACGAATCCCTGCAATAGGCTGCGCCGCTCCGCCACGGGCGTCTCCAACAACAACGCCACCGTGGGCGGCGGACCACTGGGTGCCTCCGCTGAATCCTGCTGAGCAGCCGCGGCCATGAGCTCAAGCGGAGCTCCCTGACGGCTACCGGCGTTGCGAGCAATCCGTGCCCACTCCACGTCCAACACACCGATCGATCCGCTGGCGCCCCTCGCAATCAATTCACCCAAGGCCTCTAAGGCCAGATTCGGCTCCAGTAGGCGAACCCCGAGGGCCTCGAGCCGCTGCTTCTGACGATCCTCGAGCGCTCTAGCCATGCCGCCGCCGGCCCAGGGCCCCCACTGCAGGCTCATCCATCCAGGCCGATTCGCCCGTACCATCGCCCCATCGAGAGTTCCATTTGCGGCTGCGTAGTTGCTCTGGCCGGGTGACCCGAGCAAAGCCGCCATGGAGGAGAACTGCACCACCAGCTCCGGATCCAGTCGGGAGAACTGCAGCGCTGTTTCGATGGTGTGCCAGCCACTCCACTTCGGCGCCAAAACTCCCGCCAACCGCTCAGGGGTTTGCCACTCGAGCAAGCCGTCATCGAGCACACCTGCGGCATGGAAGACGCCACGAAGATCGACGTCTTGGAGTGCGACGGCCAACGGCTCAACTGCCGCCTGGTCAGACAAATCCAAGGCCAGTGAAAGACACGCAACCCCTTTGTCCTGACAGTCCTTCAGCAACTGCTGCGCATCCGGACTGGGGTTCGCGGCTGAGCGGGCCACCAGCACCAATGACTTCGCTCCCTGCTCCACCAACCAACGAGCAAGCTGCAGACCGATGCCGCCGAAGGCGCCCGTGATCAGATAGCTGCCCTCGGCACGAATGCCAGCAGCAACCGGTCGCTCGGGCTGAGTGATCACCACCTTGCCCACGTGCCGGGCCTGGGCCATCAGGCGGAAGGCCTCCACGGACTGCTCCACCGGGAAGCTCTGCAGCGGCAACAGCTGATAGCTGCCATCCGCCAGATCAGCCATGAGCTGCTCGAGCAAACCGCGCACCAAGGCGGGCTCCGCAGAGGCCACCTCGAGCAAGTCGAAGGGGAGATAGCGGGCATCAGGCCGACGCTCACTCGCCTCGGCTTTGCTCCAGATCTCGATCTTGCCGAGCTCAATGAAGCGGCCGCCCTGAGCCAGGGCGTCAAAGCTGGCGTCCACCCACTCGCCCTTGAGGCTGTTGAGGACCACATCCACTCCCTGCCCCCCGGTGGCAGCCAGCAGCTGCTCGCTGAACTCGAAGCTGCGGGAATCAAAGACCGCCGTGCAACCCTGCTCCAACAAGCGCGCCTGCTTGGCGCTGCTGGCGGTGGCGTAGACCGTGGCGCCGCAGCGGAGGGCCACTTGAAGTGCGGCCTGACCGACCCCACCAGCTCCGGCATGGATCAGGACCGATTCACCCGGCTGCAGCCGAGCCAAGGTCTCCAGGCCATAGATCGCCGTCAAAAAGGCCGTACTGACACTGGCGCCCTGCTCAGGAGTGAGTTGCTCTGGCACAGGGACGCAGAGCTCGGAGCGGCAAACCACATGGCTGGCAAGGCTGCCGACCGCCAAGGCCGCCAACACGCGCTGACCGACGAGCTCGGGATCCACACCGTCGCCCACTGAGGTGACCCGGCCAACGCACTCCCCGCCAAAGGGCACCTGGGCCGCCTCATCGAGGCCCAACTGACGGGAGTAGCTGCGCAGCAAGCCCAGAGCATTCAGGACATCGCGGAAGTTCAGACCTGTCGCTTCGACCGCGATCTCCAGCTCCCCCGCAGCCGGAGTTTGCGCGGCCAAGGGTCCTGGCCGCAGGCTCTCGAGCATCCCGAAGCTGCCCGTGCTGTAACGGAACCGAGCCGGAGGCAGCGGCAGCAGGCGTTGCTTAAAAAGCCGCTCACCATCGAAAGCAATTACCGGTTCAGTCGCCGCCAGCTCCTGGATCTGCGGCCAAGGAATCGGCAACTTGCCTGAGATCTGCAGGGTGAACCAGCGGGTAGCAGGCCGTTCGAGAGCCGCGGTCCGAGCAAAAGCCGCTAAGGCCTCTTGAACCGGTCCCGTGCCCTCGAGCACCAGCCAGATCTCAGTCGGACTGGTTTGGGCCAAGGCCAGCAAGTCTTCAGTGGCCTGCTGCACCGACGTGGCCTCTGGATCGGGCCAATGCAGAGGCAAGTGGCTGGGGTGCTCCGCCAGCAGTTCACCCAAGGCCACGTCCAGCGGAACCCAGCCCTGGCGCACCAACCAACCCCGTTCGGGTTGCGGTTCGGACTCGTCTTCGGGAAGTGGGAAAAGCCAATCCAGGGCTTGCCGCGGGAGGCGGCGCAGGCGGAAGCCCTGCACCCAGCCGATGCGTTCGCCGCCAGCGAACAGCTGCAGATCCGCCTTCACAAAGGCCGGTTCATCACTGGCGCGCAGCTGCACCCGACATTCCAGAGCATCCGGCAGGGGGAACTGATGGAGCTCAAGCTGCTCAAAGCCCACCGGCAAAAACAGCTGACCCGCCGCCGCATCTGGGTCGAGCGTGGCGGCCACCGCCTGGAAGCAACCATCCAGCAGGGTCCAATCGGCGGCTCCCGTGGGACGTTGCAAGGTGGCCCAGGCCTGTTCACCATCTCGGACGAGCTGGGTTATAGGACGGAAACTCGGGCCGTAGCTCAAGCCGAAGCGGGCCAAGGCTTCGTAGAAAACCTGGAGATTGAGTGCACGACCAGCACCGGTGGGCAACTCACTTAGCGCTGTAGGGGGCTCATCAACGCCGGCGAGGCAACGGCCATGGCTCCGCCAACCATTGGGGCCTTCGCTATGGAATTCCAGCTGTTGCCCCAACACCAACTGCACTGGAGTGAGTGCATCGTCTAAGCGAAGCGGCTGATCGAGGTTGAGATCCCGCAGCGCCAAGGGCTGCTCGCTCTGAACCAGGGCTTGTAGAGCCAGGTCGATGAAGCCCGCTGCGGGAAAGACCACCTGGCTACGGATGCGGTGATCCAAGAGGTGCTGGGCCGACAGCTGAATCTGGAACCGCTGCTCCTGGCCGCCAGGTAATGACAACGGCTCGAGCCGGCCAGCCTCAACAACTGGACGGGGTGCCGCCGGAGCGGTGCTGCCGCCCTTGATGTGATCAAGCCAGAGGCTGGCGCCGTCCTGGACGCCGCTCCACCAGTAGCGCTGCCGCTGAAAGGGATAGGCCGGCAACTCAATCCGCCGGTGCGGGAAGGGCCGATGCAGGGCCTTCCAATCGATCGCAAAGCCCTGGCGGTAGAGCCCCGCGAGGCTGGAGAACAGTTGCTGGACATCCGGTTGTCCCGGGCGCAGGCTCGGCCACCACTGCAGCTCGGGATCGCTTAGGCACTGCCGTCCCATGCCGATCAAGGTCGGCCGGGCACCGAGCTCGATAAAGGTGCTCACGCCCTGGGCCGCAGCAGCCTCGATGCCCTCGGCAAAGCGCACCGGATGAATCACGTGGTCGCACCAGTAGTCACTGGAGGCGATCTCCGGGCCCGCCAGGCGGCCCGTGAGATTGCTCATTAGCGGCAGAACCGGAGCGCGGAAATCGATCTGGCTGAGGAGCTGCTCAAACTCCGCCAACATCGGCGCCATCGCCGGCGAGTGGAAAGCATGGGAGACCGCCAGGCGCGTGGCCTTGATGCCGGCCTCCGTTGCCCGTTGTTCGAGCAACTGAATCGCCTCGAGCGGTCCCGACAACACCGTGTTGGTAGGCCCATTGAGTGCGGCCAGGGACAGCCCCGGTACCTGGGCCATCATCCGTTCGGCCTGGTCTTTGGAGGCCAGCAGCGCCAACATTCCACCGCCACTTGGGAGGGCCTGCATCAGGCGTCCCCGGGCCGCGATCAGCTGCAGGGCGTCCTCCAGGGCGAACACCCCAGCCAGGTGAGCGGCGACCACCTCACCGACGCTGTGGCCCAGCAGCAGATCGGGCCTGAGACCCCAGCTGATCCAAAGCTGGCTAAGGCCATAGCCCACCGCAAAGATGGCCGGCTGACTGAAGCCGGTTTGATTCAGCAGCTCCGCCGCTTCCGGCTCGCTACTGAACAAAACGGCTCTGAGTGGCTTGGGGAGCAATGGATCAAGCACCGGAGTGCAGCGATCGAAGGCCTCGCGGAAGACCGGGTGCTGGCCGTACAGCTCTTGGGCCATCCCCAGGGCCTGGGAGCCCTGGCCTGTGAAGAGGAACGCGAGCTTCCCGGGACGGCGTGAAGCCTGGGCAATTTCAACTCCAAGTGGCAGCTCCGATCCCGCCGAGACTGCCGCGAGTTGCGCAAGCAACTGCTCCCGATCAGCGGCGAGGGCCGTCAGACGCCGGCCAAGGTGGCTGCGCTGTTGGTTGGCGCTGGCACAGAGATCCGCCAACTGCAGCCTTGGATCTGCCGATAACAGCTGATGGACCTGCTGGGCCTGCGCCTGGAGTGCCTGCTCGCTGCGGGCCGAGAGCGTGAGCAACTGCAGCGGTGCCTTCGCCCCAAAGCGCGCCGGAGCCTTGGCTTTCGGGGCCTCCCCCAATACGGCATGGGCATTGGTGCCGCCAAAACCGAAGGAGCTGACCCCCACCACCGCCGGTGCATCGGCCTGCGGGAACGGCTCCAGTTGGGTCTGCACCTGCAGCTTCAGGCCAGCGAAGTCGATCGATGGGTTCGGCGAGCGGAAATGCAGGCTGGGGGGCAGCTGGCGGTGGTGCACGCAGAGCGCCGCCTTGATCAAACCGGTGATCCCTGCGGCGGTTTCCGAGTGTCCGAGGTTGGTCTTCACCGATCCAACCCGGCAGGTCTCACCCTCAGGCCGGCCGTCACTCAACACCGTGCCCAGCGCCCTCAGCTCAATCGGGTCCCCCTGTCGGGTGCCGGTGCCATGGGCCTCCACGTATTGCGTTGCCGCAGGAGCAATCCCGGCGCGGGCAAAAGCCTTGCGCACGCAGGCGATCTGAGCGCGAAGGTTGGGTGCAACCATGCCGTTGCTACGGCCATCGGAATTCACCGCCGTGCCGTGAATCAGGGCGTAGATCCGATCGCCATCGGCCTGGGCCGCTGAGAGCGGCTTCAGCAACACCGCCCCTGCCCCCTCCGAGCGCACGTAGCCGTTGGCGGCTGCATCGAAGCTCTTACAGCGGCCATCAGGGGCTAAAAGCCCCGCTTTGCAAAAAGCACTCTGCAGGCCCGCATGGATCAGAGCCTGCACCCCGCCAGCCAAAGCCGACCGGGATTCACCACGCCAGAGGCTCTCGCAAGCCAGATGCACAGCCACAAGAGAGCTAGAGCAGGCCGTGTCGACCGTGAAGCTGGGGCCCTTGAAATCAAAGAAATAGGAGAGGCGATTGGCGGCGATGCAACCGGTGTTCCCCGGCAGCACAAACGGCTCGTTGTCGGGAATCGCGTAGTTCTCCGCCGATGCCCAGAGCAGCGAGCTGTAGTCGCTGCTGGAGATGCCCATGAACACACCGGTGGTTGTGCCACGGATCTGCTCGAGGGGTATGCCGGCGTCCTCCATGGCCTGCCAGGCCACTTCCATCAGCAGCCGCTGCTGCGGGTCCATGCAGACCGCCTCCCGCGGCGAAATGCCAAAGAAGGCTGGATCGAACTGGTCAATCCCATCGATGAAGCCCCCATGGCGCACGTGCTGGTGCAACGGCGTCTGGGGATCAGCGTTGAAGTGCTGGCCTAGATCCCAGCGCTCCTCGGGGATCTCCGTAATCGCATCCCGTCCATCCCGCAGCAGCTCCCAAAACGCATTGGCGCTATTGGATCCCCCGGGGAGCCGGCAGCCGATGCCAACAATCGCAATCGGCTCTGGTGCCTGGGGGATTTGTGCCATCAATGCTTGAGATACAGAGCCTGTATTCGACGGCGATTCTCTAATAGAACCTTGTCAAACGGCCCCAATGTTTTCGCGGACAACTGCGGATTGAGATCCGCCAACTGGGCCAAGGCCTTCACGTCCAGGTTGAGTTCATAGGCCGTGATCCAGCGCGCAATCGGTGCCGCGAACCAGCGATGCAACGGTCCAGGCAGCACCCGAGGCATGTAAAGCAACGTCGTGAGTTGAGTGCTGGTGTCGCTGATCGGCAAAAAGAACATCACCACCCGCAAGCGAAAACGGCGCAGCTGGTCCCCGCGCCGCCAGATCTGCTCGTAGACCGTCAGCGGCGGTTCAAAGGTTGTGACCCAGTCATTGGCGAACCGATCGCGCGGGCGAATATCGATGAAGGCATCAAACAGCCGCGGAAAAGGCTTTTGCGGGCCGCTATTCCACACCTTGGTCGCCGCAGGTTCCAGCTCGAGCCGCAGCTCTACCTCAGCGGGGCTACGAAAACCAAACACCTGGTGAATCGTCGTGGTGTGCTCGGTCTCGGTGAAGTTGTCGAGGGTCAACTCCAGCGGTGCCGGCACCGTATGGAAGGTCACCCCCGCCGGCTCCAGATCCCTGCAAGCCCAATGCGGTAGCGCCGGCGTGACGGTTTCCCCGGGTTGAGGCTGTCGCAACCAGAGCAGCCCATGGGCCTCCCGTAGCTGAAAGGCGGGCTGCTGGAGCTCCGCCGCCGGCATCAACGGGCAACTGACCTGACCAGCGGCATCGAAGCGCCAGCCGTGATAAGCGCAGACCAGCTGCTCGCCCCGCACCTGCCCGGCCGCCAGGGACATGCGCCGGTGCGGACAGACCTCCTGCAGGGCCACCGGCTGTCCCGAAGCAGTGCGGAACAAGACAATCGCCTCACCGCAGAGCTGGCGCCGAATGGGCTGGCGCCCGAGCTCAGTGGAGCGCAGCAGTGGATGCCAGTGCTGCAGGCCAGCTCGGTAGCGGCAGGCGGCGTCAGCCATGGACCAACAAATCCGCCAGGAACGTCCGCGCGTAGGGATCCACCAACCGCTCGAAGTCGGGGCACTCCACGCCAAGCGAGCGCAGTCGCTCCAGGGAGCGGGCACAACTGGGACGGGCCCGCAGACCAGGGGCGTTCAACTCGGGATAGGTGAGCTGCTCAGTGCCCCAGCGGTGGGTGAAGAACGGCTGCAGGGGATAGAGCGGATTGCTCGGTTGCGCAGCCAAGGCCTTAAGCCAGGAGTCGAGCTCAATGGGCTCTAGCGGGGCACCGCGTTCCACCAAGCCGCCCAGGAAGTCAGACCAGAGCACCGGCCGGGGGTGATGCAGATGCAACACATCGCAGCCCTGAGCGGGCGACCAGGCGAGTGCTCCGATCGCTGCAACCACGTAGTCGACGGGAACAAGGTCCAACTCCATCGGCAGGGATGGCGCCTGCCGCAACGCCAGACAGCCACGCACAAGGCGGTGCAGAAAATCCTGCTCGTGCCAGGCCCCGGTTTTGGAGTGGCCCGCAATCAACGGGGGCCGGTAGAGACGCACTGGCAGCCCCGCCCGGGCTGCTCGCCAGACCAACCGCTCACTGACCCACTTGGTCTGGGAGTAGCCCAGATGAATCCCCTGCCAAGCGCTCAGGTCACTGGACTCATCCAGCGCCTGGCCCCGATATTCAGCCGCCTCATACACCGAGGTACTGGAGATGTATTCCAGGGGAACCGAAGCAGCGGCCGCCATTCGCAACACCTCGACGGTGCCAGACACGTTCGAGGCCTTGAGCTGGCCATAGGGGGCGACATAGCTGAGCTGGGCGCCGTTGTGGAGGATCCCACCAAGCCGCTCCACCAACCCCTGCCAGGTGGTGTCGTCGAGGCCCAATCGCGGCTGCGCCAAATCGCCTGGCACCGCGACAATCCGGGACGCCCAATCGTCCTGCCAGAGGCCGTAGTGCTCGAGGTTGCTGCGCAGACGAGCGCGGCCAGCTCCTGCCCCCTCAGCCCGCACCAAGCAATACACGGTCAGGCCGGAGTGACGCTCCAACTGATCCGCCAGCAAGAAAGCGCCAAGGAAGCCCGTCGCCCCCGTCAGCAACACCGCCTGAGCCGGACCCGCCTTGGGCGTGATCGCCCCTAGTTGCTCGATCAAGTCCTCGGGCAACTGGGCTTCTGCGCCCAGATCAATCTGCTCGAGCTCAGCACCCGGGTTCTGCAGCAACGCCAGCAGGTGGGCCGAGAGACTCTCCAAGGTCGGATCCCCCGCAAGCGCCCCCATCCCCAAACTCAGCCCCAGCGCCGCCTGAACCGCCGAGGCCAACTCCACGGCCATCAGCGAATCGAGGCCCAGGGCATCCAAACGGGTCTCGCTTTGGAGATCAGCTCGCTCAAAGCCGCCGAGCTCGCAGAGCAGCTCCGCCAAGCAAGACTCCACGAGGCCAAGGGCTTCATCCGCGGCGGCCTCAGGCAACGCCTCGGCCAACGCCTGCAGCTGCAGCACCAGCGGATTGCTGGCCGCAGCGGCCTGGAGATCAGCCAAGACCACCTGGCCCTGGTGGGGGAGCCAACGCTCCAGCAAGGCCAGGGCATCAGCCGGTTGCAGAGGCTTCAGCCCTCCCTGGTGTTGGGCCGCCATGCCGCCTCCAGCCCAAGGACCCCAGTTGATGCTCAAGCCCGGCAAGCCCGCATGGGAGCGCTGCTGCATCAAGCCATCGAGAAAGCCATTGGCGGCCCCATAGGACGCCTGGCCAGGGGAGCCGACCGCTGCCGCCAGCGACGAGTAACTCACAAAGAAGTGGTGAGGCATCGCCCGACTGCAGCGATCCAAATGGAGCGCCCCTTGAACCTTGGCGGCAGCGACAGACGCACAACGCTCAGGTGTTTGATTGCTCAGCAGTCCGTCATCCAGGCTGCCTGCGGCATGGATGATCCCCGCCAACGGGCGGCCGCTGGACTTGAGCCGATCAAACAACGCCTCCACCTGGACGACGTCCGAAACATCCAGCTGCTCCACGTGGACGCTGGCACCGGCCTGCTCCAAGGCCGCGATGCGCTGCTGTTGCTGATCATTCGGCGCACGGCGCGAGACCAAGGTGAGGTGCCTAGCCCCAAGCCGCTGCAGTGCTTCAGCGGTGGCCAGACCAAGGGCCCCCAAGCCACCGGTGATCAGGGTGGTGCTGGTGGGGGGCAGCAGTGTTCTTGCAGTTCCCGCACTTGGGACACTCACCAGCGCCAGCTGACTGCGCTCCAAGCCGGCAGGACTGACACGCCACTCCTCACCAGGCTGGATGGCCTCGAGCAGCGGCAGCAAGCTGCTGAGATCGGCCCCCCAAAGCAGACCACCGGACTGGGGGCCCAGTTCTCGGGCCATGCAACGGGCCAACGCGGCCCAAGCCTCGGCGTAGGAATCTCCCGACTGGGGGATCCACCAGTGCACGCGCTGGAGTGAACTCAGCTGGGCCAAGACCCCTTGAAGCCTGGGAAGGGCCACCTCCCAGTCGCGTTGATCCAGCCCATGAATGAACGCCGGCGGAGCCACAAGCAGCACTGGCCGCTCGACCGTGCTGTTGAGGGCAGCCTCAACAGCAGGCAGATCCGGGAACTGCCGAACCGAATCGGGCAAATCAGAAGAAGCCGCCCCAAGCAACCAGATCGGAGAGGCAGCCCCAACGGAGGGAGACAAATCGGAAGCCACCCATTGGGGCTGGTGCTGCAAAGACGCCAGGCCCTCGTCAGCGTTGAGGTCTTCGTCGATCCAGCAGCGCACGCGATCGAAGGGCGTCACCGGCAGGACCTGCCGCTGCCAACGTCCCTCAGGCGCGAGTCCGGTCCAGTCGATCCGATGACCCAACAACCACAGCTCGGCTAAGGCCGCTGCCGTTGGAGCCGCCAAAGGGAGCGGCGGTCCATAGCCGTGCTCCTGAAGCTGGGCCTGCGACTCCGCGTGCGGGATCAAACGCAGCTGAGCGGGCTGACCCGCCAGCTGTTGCGCTAGGCCTTCCTGGCCAGAAGGCACCACCAAGGCGGACGCTTCCAGGCCGAAGTCAGCCCAAGCCTCTTTCGCTTCGCGCGTGGATTCAGCGGACAGAGCAAAAGCCAGGCGCTTCGGTTGTGCTGGGGCTTCGCTGGCCGACCAATTCCCCCGTAGCTGTGCAATGGCGTCTTCTTTGGAACAGGCCTGGATCGCCAGGCGCCAACGGCCCGCGCTGCGGGCCAGACGACTGGTGGCGGCAATCGCGGGCCAGGCGTGCTCCGGTTGATCGACCAACCAATCCACCATCCGCAGGGCCAACTGCTGCAAGCCGGAGTCGGAACCAGCGCTGAGCAAGAGCAATTCGCGCTCCTTGAGCAATGGCGAAGCGTTGACGGCTCCAGCGCTCAACTCCGGTGCCTGCTCAAGCAGCACATGGGCGTTTGTACCGCTGAAACCAAACGAACTCACGGCCGCGCGCCTGGGGCCCTGCTTCTCAGGCCAGCTCTGCGGAGAGGTGGGCACCGTCAATTGCCAATCTCCCCAGTTCAGGTAGGGCGTGGGCTGGCGGAAATGCAGATGCGGCGGGATCTGGCCGTGCTGCAGCATCAGCACGCTCTTAAGGAGTCCAGCGATGCCCGCGGCCCCTTCCAGGTGACCGATGTTGGTCTTCAGCGAACCAAGCCGCAAGGGTTCGACGCGCCCGGGCTGGCCGTAAATCGGTGCAAGGGCCTTGAGTTCAATGGGGTCACCGAGAGGCGTGCCGGTGCCGTGGGCCTCGAGCACATCGATTTCGTTGCCGGTGAGCTGGGCCTGGTCAAGGGTCCGGCGGATCAGGCCGGCCTGGGCCTCGCCATTGGGGACCGTCAGACCGGCACTGGCTCCGTCTTGGTTGACCCCGCTACCCCGGAGCACCGCCAACACGGGGTCCCCTTGGGCTATCGCATCGGCGAGACGCTTGAGCACGACCACGCCACAGCCCTCCCCGCGGACATAGCCATCGGCGGAAGCATCAAAGCTTTTGCAGTGCCCATCCGCCGCCATCATTCCGCTGCGGGCAAAGCAGAGACTGTTGACCGGGGTGAGAATCAGGCTGACCCCGCCGGCCAAGGCCACATCGGTGCTGCGGTCCCGGAGGCTGCGGATGGCCAAGTCCACCGCCACAAGCGAGCTGGAGCAGGCGGTGTCCACCGCCAGTGCTGGGCCCTGCAGCCCCAAGGCATAGGCCAAGCGGCCCGGTGCCATCGAGAAGCTGGTGCCCGTAGCGAAATACATGTCGTAGTTCGCATCCGGGGCCGGAGCCCTGAGCTGGCGCCAGGCGTAGTCCGTGGTGCAGAGGCCCAGGTAGACCCCAGCCGGAGTTCCCCGCAGAGACTCAGGCGAGAGAGCGGCCCGCTCCAGTGCTTCGGCGGCCACCTCCAACAACAAACGATGTTGGGGATCGATCGCCTGGGCTTCCCGCGGCGAGATGCCGAAGCGGGAGGGATCGAACTGATCGGGCTCCGCCAGAAAGGCTCCATGGCGGCAGTGCATCTTTCCCGGCGTCCCCGGGCTGGCGTCGTAGTAGCGCTCGAGATTCCAACGGCTATCGGGAACCTCAGAGACCGCCTCACCCCCCTGCAGCAAGAACTGCCAGAACTGCTCCGGCGTCACCAGATCCGGTCGCCCAGGTCCCGCAGGCAAACGGCAGCCCATGCCCACAACAGCGATGGGTTCTGCGGCGAGCAGACGCCGCTGCTCGCTGGCCTTCTGGGCCAGCAGCGCCAATTGCAACGCGGAGAGCTGCTCAGCCATGAAGCAAGCGCTCCACAATCACGCGCGGATCACCATCCAGGCGGGACGCGGCGTAACGCTGCCTGAGGGCCTGATAGGTCTCCGGCTCATCCAGCCAGAGCTGAATAACCTGAGCCAACTGCCGGGGCCGCCGGATGGAAACCTCCAGACCGAGCTGCTTGAAATAGCGAGGAGCCAAGAGCTCCTGGGGCATGGTCAGGCCGTAGTGGTTAAAGATCAATGGACAGCCCATCGTCAGGGCCTCCGTTGCCGTGCGCGCGCCAGGGCGACCCACCAGGACCCAGGCCTGCCGGTAAAGGTCGGCCATGGCTTCGGGGCCAAGGAAGCCCCTGGTTTCGACCGCCAACGCAGGGTGGACCGCACTCCACTCCTGCACGGACTGGATGGCGTCTTGGCTCTTGCCGCAAAGGGCGATGACCTCAAGCCGCCCGGCAAACGGCAACAGTTGCTCAAGCAGACGCGGGTGATTATTGGCTCCATTCGCACCCGTCCCGAGGACCAGAACCGGAAGCCCCGCAGGTAGCAGCGCCGGAGCTGGAGAGTGGTGGAAGGCGGTGGCATGAAGCGGCCCCAGGCAACTCACACGCTCGGAGGGGAAGCGACGACGCCTGAGTTCACGGTCAACGCCTGGGGTCAAGGTCCAAAAAAGATCCGTCCGGCGACTGACCCAGTTGCGGCTAAACCCAAAGCCACCATCGAGCTCCGTGCAGCAGGTGATGCAGCGCAACTGCGGGCCCACAACCCGTTTGGCCAAATCAAAGTGACCGCGGTTGGTGTGGGGATGGGTCGAGATCAGTAGATCCGGCTGGTAGCTGCGAAACAACTCCACCAGATAGCGATGCCCGAATAGGACAGTGCCTGGCTTGATCAGATCCTCGAGCTCAACAATCCGCCAGTAGATCTGATGGAGCCAAGGGGCTTTTTTCTGGATCCAGTTATAGAAAGAGGTGCCGCCATGGGTGAACCAACTGGCATTCTCCAGCACCTGGTCAACGCGCACCTCACAGCCAGGGACCAGCTGCTGCAACCAATCCCGAAGCGCATAGGCCGCGACGTCGTGGGCTGTCCCGCCGCTTGAGGTAAAGATCAGCACGCGCATTATGTCAGTTTCTCATTCCTCGAAGAGAAACCAGGGGCTAAGGCAAGAAAGACAAGGAGTTGCACAAGCCCGACGATCCCAAGCCCGACCGCCAAAGCACGACCTGGCCCAGATCCGAGCAAGGACCAGTCCAGCTGAGCCAAGACTGGCGCCAGCCAGCGGTCCACGAGCAAACCACCGAGGGCCACGGTGAGCAACCGAGCTGTCCAATCCCAGGCGTAACGGGCGGCAAACAGCGCAGGCTGCCTGTCCTGAGGGATCCAACGGTGCCAAAGGCTCTGTTGGGCCGCGAGCACGGGCGGCACTGAGCAATTGAAAACCGCCACACCAAAGAACCAGAGCCAAACGGTGGCTTGGGCCGATTGGAACAACGCCCCCGTGAGCACCAAACCCTGGACCAAGAGGCCAGCCACAAACACACGAGGCCATTGGCCTGGACGCTGCGCCCAGAGCCACTGCCAGAGCAAAAGCCCGAGTCCATAACCACCTCCACTGACGACGAGGGCTGCCGTCAGACGATCAACCCCAAGGGCCGCCAAGACCCAAGCCGGAAAGAGCAGTTCCGCCGCCGCGAACCCAGCCATCAAGACCGTGCCGAGTAGAAGTAACCCGCCGAGCCTGGATTGCTGAAGCAAGCTCAGGCTCGCCGCCATTAGACCCGAACTTGCTCCCTTATCGAGCCGCAAAGGGGATGCAGCAGACCTGGGCCAAGAGCCCAGCCCGAGGCACAAAAAAGCAACCCCAAAGCTGAGAAGGTCCAAGCTCAGGACGCCAGCCATGCCCAACCTCGCTACGCAAAGGGCGCCCAAATAGGGCGCAACCAAATAGACGAGACCGTCTGTCGTTGCAAAGAGCCCGTTGGCCAGGCCGAGCTGGTCTTCTCTGACCAACTGGGGAATGAGCGTCGAAAAGCTCAACACCAAGGTGGATTCAGCCATGGCGCCGGCGGCCAGCAGGACCAGCAGCAACGGGAACGGAAGCGCAGAGCCATATCGCCAAAGGGACACGGCAACGGCAGCTGTGACGCCACCACCCAAGACATAGGCAGCACCCATGACCCGCCTACGGGGCCAGTGGTGAAGACGGCGACTCAGCACAGGCA
Source organism: Synechococcus sp. W4D4 (assembly GCF_047716805.1). Classification (NCBI taxonomy): domain Bacteria; kingdom Bacillati; phylum Cyanobacteriota; class Cyanophyceae; order Synechococcales; family Synechococcaceae; genus Synechococcus; species Synechococcus sp. W4D4. The sequence goes on from NZ_CP180404.1 coordinate 1,965,097, forward strand.
ACGCCATCAAGCGCCCGAACTGAACAACGAGGGCAACAGCCGCATAGGGCCCAAACTGGTCAGCTCGGGTGAACAGCCAGAGCCCTAGGCCATAAAAACTGATCTGGCTGCCGAGATTGGAGAGCCACTGGCCAAGCCAGAGCCGCTGAAACTGGGAACTCAGCCGCACCCAACCCGCCAGACCTGCAGGCCCGCTGCACGAGCAGCCGCAAGATCGGCGATCGAGCGGGCGTCAAAGAGCCAGGCCGGTTTGCGCATACGAGGCGCCAGGTCTGCCCAATCCAGCTGAGCAAAGCTGGCCCACTCAGTCAAGATCAATAGGGCATCTGCCTGGGCAACGGCCTCTGCTGGGGTCGCGACACGTTGCCAAACCCCTTCTCCGCTTAGGGGACCGCCGGTTGGGGCGTCCTGGGGCTCTGTCGCGAGGTCAGCGCCCATTTGATATGCGGGAACTTTGGGGTCGTAAATCGCCAGCTGAGCGCCTTCCTCCAGAAGGTCCTTGCAGATGCGGATCGCGGGGGCCTCTCGGGTGTCGTTGGTGTCCGCCTTGAAGGCAAAACCAAGAACGGCAATGCGCTTACCGGTCACGGTTCCGAAGAGCCGTTGAACCACGAGCTGCGCAATGCGATCCTGCTGCCAGGTATTGAGGTCGACGACGCTTTGCCAGTAGGCAGCCTCGGCGCTCAGTCCGTAATGACCGCAGAGGTAGACGAGATTGAGAATGTCCTTCTGGAAACAGCTGCCTCCGAAGCCAGGTCCCGCCTTAAGGAACTTGGGTCCGATACGCGTGTCAGTTCCGATGGCATGGGCGACTTCGTTGACGTCGGCCCCAGTGGCCTCACAAAGAGCGGCGATGGAATTGATTGAGCTAATGCGCTGCGCCAAGAACGCATTGGCGGTCAGCTTGGAAAGCTCAGAGCTCCAAAGGTTGGTGCGGAGAATCCGTTCTTGCGGGACCCAGTTGCCGTAAACCGAGGCCAGGCTCTCAATCGCTGCTGGATCCTCTCCACCAATAAGGACGCGATCCGGAGATTCGAGATCCGGAATGGCCGTGCCTTCTGCCAGAAACTCGGGGTTGGAGAGGACGGAGAACGTCTTGGGGGAGCCGGCACCAGCCACCTCTCCTTGAGCAGCGGACAGAATCGATTTGACCGTGTCAGCGGTACGGACTGGGAGGGTGCTCTTCTCAACAACGATGGTGTGACCTTGAGCGCAGGCGGCTACCTGGCGAGCTGAGGCCTCGATCCAGCGCAGATCGCTCGCTTGGCCGGCGCCAACGCCCTTTGTTTTAGTGGGGGTGTTGACGGACAAGAAGACCATGTCCGCGTTTGCGATCGCGGCTTCGACCCTCGTCGTGAAGTGGAGGTTACGTCCACGGCATCGACCGACGACTTGATCCAAACCGGGTTCATAGACCGGAAGCTTGGAGAGGTCGACATCATTCCAAGCATCAATGCGTGATTGGTTGAGGTCGACAACGGTGACCTGAACCTCAGGGCAACGGTCTGCAATTACGGCCATTGTCGGGCCACCCACGTAGCCGGCGCCAATGCAGCAGATGGTCCGGATCATGCGAGCGAAAAACCTTTGACAAGCCTATGGGCGATCGGGGTAGTGTCGGTGAACTGGTGTACAGGTCAATGCTCTGGAGAGCACCATGGTTGCGACATCGGCTGGCGTTGGTCGCACTTGCAGCATGGGACACGCTCTCGATTTACACAAGCTACAACCTGATATATTTATTAAGAATTGAGAGATGGGAAGGACTAAGTGACGGGCTCATTACAGCAATAGCAACATGGCTAAGCGTTTCGTATCTAGCAGGAAGATATTCACCGCCAAGTGATAATGATAGATATCCGCGGACGGTGCAGCTAGCCAAGACCGCACTAGCAGCACTTGCAGTAATCGCTGTGTTTGTTGGACACACATGGCTTTATCAGGTCGCCGATGCGCAGACTCGATTCAGGGGATTTCTAATTCCGTTGGTACTGAGTGCGTACTGCCTATCAACGATTGGGCAGGCAGCACAAACAACGATTTCCACAAGGCGGCGGTATTGGCTATTGCTAGCCAGCGAACAAGAAGCAGATGTTCTCCTTAAAGAGATTGCAGCAGAAGATTATCAGCTTCGGTCGAGAACAACAGTCTTGACAGACGGAATTACTACCTTAGATAGTTTGAATGAAAAAAGCTCGTGCAGCATTGCTGTTGGAAAGATCGACAAGAGTTCTGATGTAGAGAGGGAAAGAATACTAAGGTTTAGAGAGCGAGGTGAATACGTTATTCCTCTTCTGAATTGGTGCGAACAAGAGCTTCACAGAATTCCTCCTGAAATGGTGCTGACTGATTGGCTGATTCAAGCTGAAGGATTTGCACTCAGACCAGGTAGTAGCAGCTGGCGCATAAAGCGATTTGGAGACGTAATTGGGGCTCTAATACTGATTTTGGCAACAGCGCCGCTAATGCTGATAGCAGGAATACTGATTTGGTTGGAAGACCGAGGCCCAGTCTTTTATCGGCAAACGAGGAGCGGGCTATACGGCAGGAAGTTCAAGATATGGAAACTGAGAAGCATGAGTGTTAACGCTGAACGATTAGGCATTCAGTGGGCGTCTCGAGGTGACCCTAGGGTAACAAGAGTAGGGAGACTAATCAGAGCAGCACGCATTGATGAACTGCCACAACTCTTTAGCGTGCTAAATGGCGACTTAAGCTTAATTGGACCAAGACCTGAACGGCCCGAGATAGAAAAGGAACTAGAGAAAGCAATACCCAATTATAGGCTGAGACATTGGATTAGACCTGGGCTAAGCGGATGGGCTCAAGTATGCTATCCGTACGGGGCAAGCATCAAAGACAGCAGAGCTAAGCTAAGCTATGATTTATACTATTTAAGAAATGCAGGACTTGCCTTAGATTTTTTGATAACGATTAAGACAATGCGCCTAGTCTCAGGCGCTAAGGGTTCGCTTCCATTAGAAAGCTGATTAGCGATGTTGCTAGCAAGACTAAGGATGATGCCATTCATACCACGCAGGTGCATTGCGAAGATTCATGACAATGTCCTAAGTTAGGATAAACAAGAAGAAGCACTTCGGAAGGAATAGAGAAGTCTACGGAATCAGCCCTGCAAGATGAGGCGGCGGCGGAATGCTTGCAACGATGTACAGATTAAGTCAATTGGTGTTCTTAGCACGTAAAAGAGCAGCCGGGCAAGCAACTTGAAAAGAAATGGCTGGAAATGATTTGTATACACTGAAAGATAAAGGATTATAGAACTGTTGTAGAGCCAGGAAAGATGGCACACTGGCTTTGTGGCGTTAGAATTCAGTAGCGTGTGAATAAACCATCAGAACAGAAAGAAGTTGCGAGATATAGTGCGCTTAGTGGGGGGGGTGGGCAGTTGGATAAATAAGTAATTAAAACAAGGTTGGCCACGAAGGGGGGGGATCAATCAGCCATATGGGAGCACTGAAAGAGACAAGGGAAGATTCCCTCTGAACCATGAAGCTGCTGGAATGGGATCGATACCAAATACGAAGGAGTGTTCATGGGGGGTGGGGGGGGTGTTGGATGAGGCTTGGGGAAAATGTAGTTAATGATAAAATGGTGCCAACGACTTCTAGTGGTCTTGCAATGAGCTACACCGAGTGCGACTCCTGCAGGATCTCAGAAGAGGATGACCTCGTGCAGGTTGTAGACATAGGCCGACAGTACTTATCTGGTGTTTTCCCAAGGGATGTCAGTGCCTCTATAACAAAGGGACCACTACAGCTCAAGATCGGCATAGAAAGTGGTTTGTTACAACTAGGTCATAGTTATGATTTGAATGAGATGTACGGAGACACATATGGCTATCGATCGGGTCTGAATGACTCGATGGTTCACCATTTACGTGAAAAACGGGAGCGCTTGTGTAAACAGTTTGGAATGGATAGCCCGAATATTGCTATAGACATCGGCAGTAATGATGGAACACTTTTAAATGCATATCCAGATGATTGGACACGAGTAGGGGTTGATCCAAGTTCGAAGAAATACAAAGAGTTCTACAAGCCTGAAATTCATCGATACGAAACCTTTTTTGATGACAAGAGTGCAGATGAAATTGCAGGCAACCATGGAAAAGCTGACATAATCACATCAATAGCGATGTTCTATGATCTCGAAAAGCCGAAAGAATTCGTAAGCAATATTAGAAGTCTTTTAAAGACAGATGGGATTTGGCATTTTGAGCAAAGCTATATGCCAGCAATGCTAAGAACAAATGCTTACGACACAATTTGTCATGAGCATCTTGAGTACTACTCACTTGAAGTAGTAGCAAATATGTTGTCGTCTGAAGGGTTGAAGGTGGTTGATGTAGAACTAAATGCGATCAACGGTGGTAGCTTTGCGGTTACTGCTGCGCGTAAGGAATCTAAATGGACTCCTAATAGTCCTGTCATTAATTGGCTGCTCAGGCAAGAACGAGCACAGCAACTCAAGAGTCCAGCGCCATACAGAAAATTTGAAGAGGGGATCTACCGACATAGGGAAGCATTGAGAAGTCTAATCAGAGATGTGAAGGAAGACGGAAAGCGAGTCTGTGGATACGGAGCAAGCACGAAGGGCAATACTCTTTTACAACTTTGTGGTCTTGGAGCTGAAGAAATTGATTGTATCGCAGATATCAATCCGGATAAATATGGTTGCTACACGCCGGGGACAAAGATTCCCATTGTTTCAGAAGAGCAGTGCAAAGAATTAAGACCGGATTACTTTTTAGTTCTTCCATGGCACTTTAGGGACGGAATACTAAAGCGTGAGCACGAGTTCAGAAAGAATGGGGGTAAGTTTATATTTCCACTTCCAGAGATCGAGATTATATAATGAATATAGTTATTGGTGCTAGGGGACAAGATGGATCATTTGTATATGATCAACTCAGCTCTCATAAATTGCCGGTTATAGGGCTGGGTAGGGATGGAGTGTCGAAAAGCGCTAATATTAGCGACGATGTTATAGAAGTCATTAGATCACTACAGCAGAGTCTAAAGAGTTGGGATCACAACGAAAAGATGTTCTCGGAGTTCTTATTACGTGTCAATGCAGGAGTGATATTTGACTGCGCAGCAAGTCATACAAGCACGAAGAAGTTTTCTAGAAGCAATCAGCAAGAGATGTATCAGTTAAATGTTAGACGAACTTCATGCATACAGGACTCGTTAATGCGCAGCGCAGATAAAGGTTTGACGCCGAGACTGATAACTTGTGGATCATCGTTGATGTACGACGGAAAGGGGGGGCTTCGAGTGGATGAAGAGACCCGAATGAGCCCTACAACAGGCTACGGATATGCAAAGATGATTGCTCGTAATCAATGTAGTGTCCTGAGACATTTTGGGCTAGAAGCATCAATGGCTATACTTTTTAACCATGACAGTGTGAGAAGGTCGCAAGAGTACTTCCTGCCCAGGGCAATCAAGGCAGTTTCAGACTACTCAGAGGAGACACCAGTAGAGTCTTTTGGATGTCTTGAGAGACAGATAGATATAGGGTCAGCAAAGGATGTGGCATGTGCACTTGTCAGACTGAGCAAAGTGGAAAGACTAAGTTCAGACTATGTAGTGGCGACAGGTAGATTGACAACACTAGCTGAGATGGTTGACTATATCGGGCAGCATTTTGGGCTTACAGGAGTTTCAAGGGTGCTGGGTGATGAAGGGCCATGCGAAAATATTAGAAAAGATTTCTTGATAGGTGACATATCGAAGGTAACGCGGGAAGTAGGTTGGGAGCCTACAGAGGATATATTCGATGTAATTGATAGCATGGTGCAACGGTATCGTGATGAAAGATAGAGACGTGAAGGCCAGACTATTTGTTTGGCCGATATTAACAACTCTGGTACTAGCGATACTTATAGTCCAGACAAACGAATACGGTGCTACTTGGGATGAGTTTTTATACTTTAAAGGGGTAAGGGGTGTTGTTAGGCATGGGGTAGATATTCTTATGGGGCGTGGTCCGGATACAAAGGATATTTTTGGTGACCTTGCTTTGTTTGGCCATACAAGCAGGTTTGTGCCATTTCTGTTATCTCAAGCAAACGTGCTTCAGGTTGCGAATCTAGAGTCGCTAACGGATGCGCAGAAGTTCCTGCTAGGGAGCTTTACAAGCTTAAACCATTTATCATCAGTAGTTTTTGGATGGATGACGGGCTGCTTGTTGAGCGTGGTGGCATGGAAATCGGGTAGAAGGTATTTATCTGCATTAGTATTCTTCTTAATTGTACTATTTCCGGAATGGACTGGTAGTTCATTCTTTAATAATTCCGACATTCCTCAAGCGTTTATGTTTACGTGCTTTTCATTGACGTGGGCGGTTCAAGGATGGCTTGGATTCGTAAGCGATAACGCTGACAGAAAAAGAATTTGGATATGGGCAACATTAGCTGGTGTATGGGCAGGTTTGAGTGTAAGTACACGTCCAGGCTCGGTAGTATTTATATGCTTTTATTACATAGCTTTACTCGCCTTGGTTTATGTCTTGAGGAAGACGGGGAGGTGGGGGATGACATTATTGTCTATCGGTATCTCAATGATTATTGCAAGTATAGTATTTTATTTGACGTATCCGCAAGGTTGGGATCGGTGGCCCTGGCAAAGCATCTATGAAGCAGTAGGCTATATTTCTGATCGACAGAAAGGGAGTGTGGTCGAGGCGGCGACTTATTTAGCAAACCAGCTCTATGAGAGCCTTCCATTGCTGTATGTTGTGGGATTGGTCAGTCTAATATACGTATTCTTCAATAGAATCATAGAGAGTAGAATTAATTGTAGGGTTTACTTAACAAGATTATGCCAAGACAAATGGTTCTGGATTTATTTATCGATGATTCTGCAGGTAATGGTACCGATAATACTTGTATCACTATCAGGAACAATACTTTACAATAGGCTTAGGCATATAATGTTGATTTATCCTCCACTAGTTATGCTGTCGTCCTTAGGGCTTCAACTAGCTTTAACAGGAGAGACTACAAGTGCTAAGCATTTTTACAGGATTTCTATAGCCGTTGTATCTATCTTTACAGTTGCAGAGATAGTATTGCTATCTCCATATCAATATACTTATAAGAGTGACGTCTCACGCTTGGTAGATCTGCGCTTCGGCACCGCGGAGCACACTAAGAGTAGATATTATGGGCTGAATAATGACTATTATGGAGCAGCGCAGAAGCGGCTATTCGCCTTTTGCGTTGAAGATAAGTCTTGCCTGAGTGAACTTGTAAATAGTCATGATGGTGTACGTCAGAGTAATGGAATAGTGGCAGATAGTGGATCGTTTAATAAAGAGCTATTTGATGCATCTCGATTACTATTTCTTAGACCCGAAAAAGAAAGAGAGCCGCAAGATGGCCCCAAAAGAGGTTTTTATTTGTTTAGTACAAATAAGTTCAGGGATCTTGACGATAGCAACTGCTCAATCACGAATTCGCTAACACGGCAGATATTAGTTCCTGTAAAGAAGGCTAGCATCGGGGAGTTACTCTTTTGCAACTAGTCGCGTGTAACGTGTAGGTAGTCACCCTTGACTGCGATAAAGTGAAAGTTTTCGTTGATGAGAGAGATAAGTTTGTGACTTTCATTTGGAATATATATTGTGGCTTTGTGACCTTTTGGAATCATGCTTAATAATTGAGAAGCTGAGAGTTCACTCGACGATCTACGTGACAAGTTAGCCCCTCCCCAGTTTGCTTTAATTGATGGATTGATAGTTTGGGGTGTATATGGAGGCATAAGGGGTTCCTGCGACTGTTGGGAAGAAGAGTCAAGGACTAGAAAATAAGAAGATTGCATGATGTATTTCGCGACTTCATTATTCTTTGCAATCCAGTCGAGTGAGGGATTGATACCGTTGAAATATCTATTACTGAAAGCCTGATTGATACGTGATGACAAGGGAAGAACCAGCTCCAATAGCTGGAGTACAAATGCGAAAGGGAGGACACGTCGAAAATGATGGGTTTTGAGTGTACATGCAACCCATATGATAATCAAGTAATAGATAGGCCAAGTAAAACGACCAGCAGAGCGAAAGATTCCATAGAAGCTAACCATTGTTTTGTGGAGACCAAGATGTAAATATGGTGAAACGATTGGTTGGCTTGAGATATTCCAGGTTAGGCCCCAGGAAAGCAGTAAAAAGATTGTGCAGATAACAGAGGCTTGAAAAAAGCGATCTTTGTAGTTGTGGATAAGTTTTGAAGGAGAGTGAAATAAGGTTAATACACAGAGAAGAAAGAGTGATATCCCAAGATAAGAATACCCCTCTAACTCAAATGGTTCTGAGACCGGGAGGGCCGCGATAAGGGAGGAGGTGCCCTGGGGATTAAAAAGAGAAAGCATATTTGCACCCCATATATCGGACATCGTCTGTGAATGGCCAGGTATATAGCCACAAATAAACAGTATTAAAAGACAGATGAAAAGAGTAGCTATTAGCAATAAGATTCGGTATCGTAGGTTGAGTCCTGTTCTAGGTAGCATTGTTGAAAGAACGAAGCAACAAGCTGCGAAAGGAAGATTGTATGGGTTTATTCCGCATATACAGGCAAGTAGTATGGTCCAGGTTGGCCAGTTTTTACACGATACAAGGAGAAGGATTAGAGGTGCAAGGACTAACACATGCAGCTGAAGTGATTCATGGCCGCTAAGGATCCTGTTCCAGGAAATTGGACTAGTGATGAAGAAGAAGGAGAGAAAAAGGAATTGTAATGACTGCAAACAATATCTTCGCGAGAGCATAATCGTCAATAAAGCAATAGATAGAGAGTTAAGGCAAGAGAGAATGACGAATATTATGCCGACTGGAAACTTAACAAGCTTGTAGATAGGCCAAAGTATTATTGAAGGAAGTGGATAGGCATCTGCGTACAAGAGTGAAGAGTTGTGGGGCCATGTAAAAGACTGTAGATAGGCAGGAATCCAGTGAGAGGAGTTAAGATATGAATGAATTGCTACGTAGTGAAGCCGATAGTCAGCCCATCCTGCATCATTGAAACATATTTCTGAACCAGAGATACATGGGCCCCAGAGAATCAGAGGGAAAGCTATAGATATAAAGAGTACTAGTATCTCTACTGTGCTTACTGATCTGACTCCATCAAAGAAAAGAATCAAGTGCGGGCTACGCATGAAGACAAAGCGGACGTCGCGCACCAAGGGTCATGTACTATGTTACAACAAGGATTAGCAGACACGTCAAATGAAGGTGGTAGTTTTCACCGCAACTTACAATGAGATCGGGAACATAGAAAGACTTTGCTCAGAAGTCATACGTTGTTCAGATAAGATTGAGGTTCTTGTGGTAGATGATTCCTCTCCAGATGGAACAGGAGATTTACTGGATAGAATGAAAGAAGTAAACAACAGAATCACTGTAGTTCATCGTCCTAAAAAGTCGGGAGTGGGCTCAGCTCATAGGATGGCATTGAGATATGCCCATGATAACGAGGTTGACTTCTTGATAACTATGGACGCTGATTTTTCACATCCTCCTGAGTACATCAAAACATTTTTAGATAGCATGCACAAGGCGGATTACTTGGTGGCTTCAAGATATGCATATGGGGGATCAACAGAATACAAAGGCACCAGACTATTCATCTCGAAGACTGCAAACGTACTAGCGAAACGTCTATTACACCTCGAGATGACAGAGTGTACATCATCGTTCAGAGGCTTTTCGAGGAAGGCTGTGGATGCACTACTTGGAGTTGATATAACAGCTGATGGCTATTCTTATTTTCTGGAGACGAGCTACTGGGTGCAGAGACTGGGTTTGAGTGTTTATGAGTTTGGCTTTCGGTTTAAAGATAGATCTGAAGGCGTATCAAAGATATCTAAGCGAGAGATCTTCAAAGCGGTGTTAAAGCTTCTCCGGCTAAGGTTCTCAGTCAATTAAATAGCCTGCAAGCTTGAGAGCCTGACCATGTTTTAAGCCAACATTTAGTGATTAAGAAGGGAACCACTTCTCTAAAGTACACGTTAATAAGTGGGGCTATCGGGCATTAACCCGTAATGGCAAGGCATAGTACTTAACATCAACAATGCTAGTCTTAAGCTGATTCAGTCCTGGTATGACGCAGAATCTTCTCTCACGCTGATTCGATTAAGTAAAAGGTTTCAGGTGGTTATCAGATTTGCATCAGTTTAGTACATTAAGCATGATCTGGTTGGCCTAGATAATTTAGCCTTAAGGGGACTGCCTGGTGTTAATGGGTGGCTGAACAAGCAGATCGGTAAGCGATGTGGAGATGTAATGCATTTTTGAAATTAGTTTAAGCTGAGAAATGAAGTGGCCGATCATCCAGGAAACTAGCGAACAAAGGCTAGATATTCGGGTTTTACCAAATCGCCTAAAGACTCTATACGTCCATACTGTCATCAACAACTTTGAGCTTGATAGGTTACTGTCATGGATACAATAGAATGCCAAGACACTTGGCAAACAACCGTATCTAAGTGTTGGATAAAAGCGCAGTATTTCTAGCCAGAATAGGAAGTCTTCATGGGGTGTCTGCTGGAAACGAAGGTTTGCTAGTTCTGCTGAGATAACAACTGTGAGCATAGGTATTGGGTTTTTTCCGTTCAGAGTGCCAGGTGATAGCTTTAATGGTGGGCACACAATGGATCTAAGTGGATGAGATAAGTCACCGTCTAGGAAGCGTCCATATGCAGAAACAGAGAGATCAAGATGATTAGCGATATGAAAGCTTAGTTGTCGTTCGAGCTTTTCAGGATGCCATACATCATCCACGTCGCAGAAGGCTACAAGGTCGGTGCTAACCATTGCTAAAGCACAATTCCTGGCAGCCGCCGGACCAGGCCATGACTTAGAAAAGGTATTGTTGATCAGGTGAAAGCGGGAATCACCGGAAACAATGTTGCGAAGCAGGTTCGGACCATTGTCAGTGGATCCATCGTCAACCATGATGCATACCCAGTCCGTTCGTGTTTGAGCCTGAATCGACGATACAAAGCGTAGGAGGAACTTTTCGGCATTTCTATAGGGTGTAATAACTGAGACAACTGGCTGCATAGCTTGTAGGCCTCAGACCATGTCATATTTGACAAGTAACTGGTGGTATTGAGAAATCGACTTGGCACGTCCATAGTTTTTCTTGTAGAGAATAAGAGCGTTTTTGCCCATTTTGACAACTTGATCGGGCGTTTTGCTGAGATAGATTAGGGTTTTTGACAAAAGAACTGGATCTCCATGTGGAACGACTAGGCCACATTTATTGTGGGTAATAAGAGAGGCGATCTCAGACTCCTCGCTAGACAGAAGAAGGACCGGTTTAGAACTAGCCAGAATTCCGTAGAGTTTGCTTGGTGCAACAGTATCATCTGCTCCAGGAATTAGGCTTACAATCGAGATATCACACGAAGCCAGACTGTCAGCAAGTAGAGCACGTGGTTGATAAGGCTTGACAATTACATTGGTTAGATTATATGTGGCGCGATACTTTTCTATCTGATCTGCTTTTGCGCCACCTCCAACAAAAACAAACATAATGGGATAGGCCTGTAGCATTCTTGCGGCTTCTAAGATGATCAGGATTTCATGAAGACGGCCGAAGTTTCCGGAGTATTGGACAGTAAAGGTATTTTGAAGATCCCAGGAATATGCGAGTTGACTTTCTAGCTTGGCTTTCGACTGCGGAGAGAAAACGGCCCAGTTGGGGATGAATTCCAACTGGATATCAGAACCAAACTCAGACTTACAACGACGAATCATCGATGAACTAAGAACAACCGTTGTCTGACTTCTAATAAGTACAAGCTTCAGCAGCGAGCGCCATAGGAGGATCAGCGGACCATGAGCGGGCAAGATACCGGTAAGAGATGCGGAACGTGGAAATACATCCTGAAACAAGAAGACATACCGAGTACGCCTGATGAGTGAAACGAGGACTCCAATGAGTCCTATAAATGGTGGATTAGATACGATGAGAAGGGATTGATGTTTTTGAATGTTAACCAGAAGCCAGGTGGCAGTGCCCGTAAAGAAAAGAAAACCATGTATTACCTTCTTGAGGATGCCCACAGACGGTGAGCTAGAGCTTGAAAGACGAAGAACGGGATAGGCATGATCCGATGGGCCGCATGTAGCAGTGAGGACACGCAGGCTTATCCCCGATCGATAAAGATCGTCTGCCAGATCGGTTACAAGTTGGGCTGTTGCCCCAGTGCTAGGAGAAAAGTTCTCGGTAAGAATGATGAGTTCTTTAGTGGAGCCTGGGTTGAGCGTCATAGTGGCAGGTTACGCCTCTTTCTTTGTAACTCAATGACCTTAATCACTGTCATCATGTCGAAACCGGCCATCATCAGCGCAAACAGAAAACCCTGCCAACCCTCAAGAAAGCCAGCTTGAAGTACATACTTTTGGAGAAACCTTAGCATTGGTCGCAACCACCAGAACTGGGACAAGAACAATCTCATCCTGCGCCAACGCCGGGTCGCAAGAGTGCTGCTTTTACGCGTTGTTAGGAAAGCGACAATCTGCTCTGCATCCCAGCTCGAATAGCGGCGATGCCTCTCCAACCAGTCATCAAAGCCTTTACTAAATGCATAGTGTTCATATGGCACGGAGATTCGCCCGACATGTGAGTCGGGCGCAAAGCTCTCCCAAACGCCGCCTTCAAAGCGGGTCGCTCCACGCCGGATGAGACGTGGATGCCAGTTCGGATAACCCTGAGTGCGCTTCAGCCATCGTCCGAAAAACCAATAACGCGGGGTTAATTCATAAGCATCAAAGCGATTTTCTAAATGAATACGTGACTGGATCGCTTCAACTAAATGGGTCCCCACCTCTTCATCAGCATCAAGAAATAGCACCCAGTCACTGGATAAACCACAGTGATCAAGAGCCCAGTTGCGCTGATCTGTGATCAGGAATGGTGGATCCTGCCGATGCTGGATAAAGCGGGCCTGATACCGCTCTGCCACCTGCTGAGTTGAATCAGTACTACCGCTATCCAAGACCAACAGTTCATCACACCAGCTCAGAGATTGCAGAGCACGAGAAAGATCCTGTTCCTCATTCAGGGTGAGCACAACCCCAGCAATTTTGAACCGGTTAACCATGACTCAGAACACTCGAATACAGCTGCAGGCCTGCGCGAGCAATCAACTGCTTGGAAAAGCGCTCTTTCACCCAATCTTCGGCACCCAAACCAGGTCTCTGTGTGCTCAAGGCTATGTCAAGCATTTGAACCCAAGCGCGTTTTGACCGTTCTGCAACGCGAACTCCTGGGCAACTACGCAATAAATCAGCCACACCGACCCGATCGGAAATCAGGGCACCACATCCACTGGCCAAGGCCTCCACGACCACATTGCCAAAGTTTTCATGGCGACTAGGCAGAAGCAACCAATCAGCCGCGTTATATGGAGCCATCAACTCTTTGGCAGGGAGGGCCGGGTGCCAGTGGCAACGGTTGGCCAAGCCCAAATCATCAAACTGTCTCCTGAGGCTACGGCCAGTACCGTCATCATCCTCGCCGATAAACAGGATCTGCCATGGCTTATGGGCAAGGACCTGGAGCACCTCAGGTAGAAGATCAAGACCCTTTTTGTGATGCAGTCGACCCGCCACAAGGAACAGAGGTTGATCAACCGGCAACGCCATGTGCTCACGCCAGGCCTGTCCTGCTGAAGGATCAGTGTGCATTTGAGACAACTCGATCGGATTCGCGAGGAGCTTTACCGGCGGCTTTAGACGCAGCCAACGAATCTCCCTAGCTTCCTGACTAGTCGTGCAATGCAGCGCTGCAGCTCGTTGCAGCAATGACCACTCTTTCAGCAGAAAATAAGGGAATTTTTTCCACCACCCACGTCGCAAAGAATATGGGCCAAGAGCACCCCGCAAAGTTTGAATCACGGGAACACCAGCAGCATGGGCAGCCTGCTGAACAGGCAAGCCCAAGGGCTGCCAGATCGAACTGAGATGGAGCACGTCGGCCCATGCCATCTGCTCCGGCAAGGCCTCGACCAGGGCCTGGGAGTAAATCGTCTTTGCCTGGCTATCGACGGGGTAGTAGGTGACATTGACACCATTCACAAGCTGTGGTTTCCCAAGTTGTTCCGCTGGAAAATCAGGGAGACCGGCATTGGTCGTCATAACTCTCAGCTCGACGCCAAGCTGCTCTAGCGCTTCACAGAGTCGAGAAACACTCAGTACAGGGCCACCAAACTGCCAGGCCGGGGCATAGACCGGTAGGAAATGAAGCACTCGCATCAGAAGCGTCCCAACATCAGCTTCTCTGCGAGGCTCTTCACGTCGCTCCATTGCAGCAGCAAGAGCATCGCGGTTCCAAACAGCCCCAAGGGGAGCGACCATGACAGGCTCGCCAGGCTAAACACCTGGGCCAAAAGCACGAAACCGATAGCCAAGCTCAAGATGGCAAGGGGAAGCATCTTCTCTGGAGACTTTAGGTATCGAAAAACTGGCCAGCTAAAACCGAGAACAGGCAGCAAGACATAGAGCAGGCGGACCAGAAGGTACGCCGCCAAGCCCGCATTGGGAATCCAGAGCCAGCCCAAGAATGCTGCCAGGAGTGCGCTGCCGTTTTGCCAGAGACCGTACAAACGAGTCTTGCCCTGGGCCAAAAGGGGCTGAACGGTTAGTTGTGCAAGGCATTCCAACAATGCAGTAAGAAGCAGGAGACGTGTTGGCAAGAGTGCTGCCTCAAAACCAGCACCAAAAAGAAAGCTCAGCAACCAGTGATCAAAGAGGCAATAGACAATGAGCACCTGCAACAGAACCAACCAGATCAGGCGCAAAGGCATCTCGAGACGCTGGACTTGACCCTCAAAGGTCAGTTCGACGCGGAGCTGGAGAAAAAGGACGGGGACCAGTGTTGCAGGCAGAAAGGCAAACAACTGCTGAAAGATTTGACCGATGCGCAAATAACCAACCTCCGCTAGCCCGCTACCACGAGCGACCTGCAGCAGTAGCGGATAGAAGATTAATGAAGAGAGCAAATTAGACCCATAGAACGGCAAACCCCGTTTCAGCAACTGATGAGCGCTGTCTCGCAACGGTGGCCATAGCCGAAACGGTGTCCAAAGATCACCAAGCCTTTGCTTGAGCCAGGCGCACTGGAGGACAGCGACAAAGCACCATCCCCCCAACGCACCTGTGACGCCAAGCGTGAGGGCACCAACAGCCGCCATGAGCAGCCGCAACGGGAAAAACAGCCCTTGCCGCAGGGCGAGCAAAGCGGTCTGCTGGCTAACCAAGAGCACCTCCCAGGCAGAAGCCGAGATGCCCTCACAACCAAACATAACCAGAAGAAACACACTCCAGATCAGGCGTAGCGAGGTGGCGATAGAAGCCGGAAAAAGCGCTTGGCCAAACCACAACCAAGTCCCTAGAGCAACACAGAGCAGCAACGTCACAGCGCTGCAGATCTGGGCAAAGGAGTGCGCAAGCCGCACCCCATCTTCCCGCTGAGTCGCTTGCGGGTCTCCTCCCAGTTCGAAATTGAGGGCGTAATCCGCTCCGCAACGCACCAAGGTCTCCCCGGTTTGGACTGTCGTGGTGACAAGGTTGAACAAACCCAGATCTGTTGGCCCCAGCCATCGGCTGAGCAGGAGATTGCTGCCAAAGCTGAACAACCGGCCCAACCCAGCGCCGCTTGCCAGGTGCAACCAACCACGACGCAGGGCTGAAGTCATCGCCCGGAAACAGCCTCTAGCAAACGTTGTGCTGAGGCAGTCGTGGTGTGCTGATGCACCCATTCGCGAGAGGCTCCGAGCAACTGTTGGTAACCAGTTGGGTCTGCTTCCACAGCAACGATTTGTGCCTGGAGATCAGGCCAACTCTGATAACTGAGGCAGTTCACACCAGCTTGCAGTCCGTGGGGTGCACAAGCAGATGGTTTGGTCTCTAGCTGCCTGACGCAGGGCACAGCACCTGCGGCCGCGATCTCATAGTGCCTGAGACAATCCCAGCCACCCCGCTTCGTCGTCACAGCAAAGCGGGATGCCGCCAGATCATCGTAGTAAGCCTCTTCCGAAGCAAAGGCATAGGAGGTGTGAAGTCCGCAAGCTCGTGATACTTCAGGATCTACGCAATGGCTGGCAAAACGTTGCTTCTTGTCCTCAAGATGAATGGGGCGAATCTTCTCCACTGGAATCGAAAAACTCGCAGGTACAACTCGACACCGACTGCTTTGGCCTCCCTCTCCCTGCCACTCCCGCTTGAGATAAAGACAACGTCCGGAGCGTATGGGGAAAGGCTGCCAGCCATAGCGGCGGAATCGAGTCCCACTGCGGTGAAACAAACGGGTGTCGTCATCCCCGTCGAGCAAGACAACCGGAACGGTCTGCAAGAAAAGCGCTAGATCCAAGAGTTGCCCCCACTGACGCCAGATCTGACCAATCACAACGAGATCAAACCAACCAGCCTCCAAGCGCTGAATCACAAAGCTCCGATCTACAAAACGATCCGGAAGCAAGCCATAAAGGGTGAAACCGTGGCCACGGACACCCAGTTGCGGCGCGACGGAACAAGCTTGATGCCCCGCATACAACACCTGCTTCCTCGGATAATCGACGACCTCAAGACCCAGGGAGATCAAGCCGTGCAGCAGTGAATCGGCGAGATAGTCCTCTCGAGACTCTGTCAGGAACAAAACTCGAGAGATCAAGTGTCTGTCCTCGCTAGATAGCGGTCGACCCCAGCTCCAAGCAGCCAGAAGACCAATAAATACTTCGGCAATTCCCAAAACAAGGCCCATGCGGTCTCCGAGACCGTCCCAAAGGGGAACGATTGCAAATAAGTCACCGGCAAAAGCAAGAGCAAGAGCTGAAACGTGCTTCCTGAAGCACTGACGGTTTGATACCAGAGGCGAAACAAGAACTGCAAAGATGCAGCTACAACAACAGATCCAAGCAACACTCCAGGCAAAGCCCAACGCCGCATTAGGTCAGCAGGCAAGCTCAAACACGGAAACCAAACCTCTGACCAGGCACTGGGCGTCACCCGCTGGAGCTGCTTCGCGATCAAATGCCCATCGAAAAGGACCGGACGTTCAGGCAAAACGTGTTTTGGCACCCAAAGATAAAGCAAGCTCCCTAACCCCCGAGTACCTGCAAGGGGCTGCTCACGATTGTCAGGCGTAAAGAGATAGGGGTCATGACACGCATAAAGATCACGGCCAAGCCAGCGTGTTTTGTTCAATAACGGTTCTGGTTGCATCAAAGCCACACCTACGGCCTCAAGGCGTCCAGTCCAATTCTCGGCCCTCTGGAAAGCACCGCTATCACGTACGACATAAATCAGCGGAGAGCACACAAAGACCAGCACTGCCATAGCGACTGCTAGGCGGCGGATGCGGCGTGGGTCACTCAACACAAACCACAGACCAAAAAGCAACAACAGGACGGGATAAAACAACAACCCTCTCGAGCCGCTTAATAGGGCGACTGCGAGAAAAGCAAGCATTTCAGCGCCGAGAAACCAACGCCAGGGCCTGCCCAGCAGTCGCCACCACAGCGGAAAGAGCAAAAACCAGAGATCGCGTAGACGGGAGAAGGCGGCCACAGGGGTGTCTAAGCGCCAAAGCTGCTGGGTCCAGCTGACATATGCATCAAACTGACGATCAAAAGCGCCGGAAAGCATAGAAAGAGTGATGTATGCCCCCATGTAGATGCTGAGAAAACCGGCCAAAGCCCTCAATTTCGACCGCAGTCGAGGTTGATGAATTGCTTCGACAAACCATGAGGACTGAGGCTGAGACAACGCCGTGCTGGCAATCACCCGCTTCTGGGGCAACGCAAGGAGGAGCAAGGCGGCCGTCAGGCTCAACCAGAGCAGCTGCGCAGGCGGGCCATAGCGGATCCAAATCTCCACAAACGGATCACCACCACTGCCCCCCACCGCCAGCAGTAAGGGACCCAGCCCCCAGCGCAAACAGAGGCCAAAAAGCAAAACCGTCAGTGGTGGTAGCGGAAGGGATTGAAGCAATGGCGCCTCCACCCACAGCGCAAGGGTCAAACCCCAGATCGCGCAGAACCCCAGCAAGGCCAACCAGGGGTGCTGCCAGGTCAGCGGCAGGCTGAGCAACCAGGAGACAACACACGCCACTGCTGAGCGTTGGGGCTGCAGGACCCAGGGGGACGCCGGTCCCAATAGCTGCTGCAAACGGGACCGCATCAGGAAGGAGGCAGCAGGGGGTGATCAGTTCCGCGAATTCTGAAACGTCTGGGCAGGGTGCTCAACAATGCCAACGCTGTCGCAACAAGTCCCACACGGCGCTCGATCAGACAAAGTTGGTGGGCGGTCTCCTGGAAACCAACCCGCGGACAGGCCTTGATGGCATTCCAAAGAAGGAACTGCGCATGGTGTGCCGCCCAACGACGACGTCGCCTGCAACTCTGCAGCTCAGGATGCGAGAGGAGTCCACTGAGGACCTCAAGCGTTTCCAGGTTCTCACGTTGCAGTTTGCGATTACTCACCGACAACTGCCCCTCATGCACCCGAACACGAGCAATGGGGTCACGGCGCACCAGCACGGACGTTTGGGAGCAGGCACGCGTAAGCCATTCCCAATCCGCCGATTGACTCCAGTCGGCACGCCATGGTCCTGCATCGCGGAACAATGACTGCTCAATCAGCAGGCCAGTGATATTGCCGTTGATGCTCCCGTATTGCAGCAAGGACTGAAGCAAAGCACCGGATGGAAACAACCGCGTTCGGGGAGCAAATCGATCGTAAAAAGTGCCATTGACGTCCGTACGCAGATCACCGTTAGCGTCGATCGAGCGATAGCTCGAGAGCATCAGACGCACTTCAGGCACCGAGGCGATCGCGTGCTTGAGCTGGGCAATCGCACGAGGCTCGAGGCAATCATCACTACAGAGAATCAGTTGCCAAGGGGTCTTCACCTCCTGGATCGCAGCATTGAGATTGCCAAACAAGCCCAGATTCTGTGGGCGCCTGATCACTTCAACGCGGGAATCGCGTCTTTGCTGCTGGATCAGCTCAGCAGTCTGCAGATCAGAGCCGTCATCAGCAATTAAGAGTCGCCAGTCAGGATCCTCCTGGGCGTAGACACTCTCAAGCGCCTCACGCAATAAGCCGGAACGCCCATAGACAGGCAAGACAATCGTGATGAGATCACTCACAACAACGCCATCTCCCGCAAGAGATCCATCAGATCAGCTGTAGCAATCGTGAAGTCATCGGTTTGCACATCACAGCGACTCGCCAAGAGATGCCCGTGGCGGATGCCAAGGACATCGGCCATGACGTAGTAATGACTGAAGGCACCAGGCCGAGGCATGAGCTCAACAACAGCAGCCTGGGGAGCACAGGCCACCAGGTTGCTGAAACCCGCCCCATGGGCACCGATAAGGAGAGCACTTTCTGAAAACAAGCGCTGCTGCTGAATCACACTGAGGTCCTCCAAGCAGTGCCGCTCAAATCCATACGGAGCTAATACAGCAAGCAATTGATCTTCGTTCAAACAACGACGGCGGCTACTTCGCTGCCGACTAATCAAAACCCGTCGCCAGGGCTTTGACGGGGGCTGAAGCTGATCGCGACAACGGCGATGCAGCCAATGCAACTGCGCCGGACTCAGCACCACCTCGCTGCTGTGCTCATGCACAGCAAAACGACACAGCGACTCCGAGCTCAACGCTATGTCCTGCACCAGAGGCAGCTCTGCTGCGAATGCCTCCAACAATGAAGGCACGTAGGACGGGAGACATCGCCGTGGTCGGTGGCTTAGAGCGAGGGCTACTCCTGTAAGGGGGCTTAAGCCGAAATGATCCTGCAAGAACAACGGTGCAAGGCCGGGTTGCGTCAGCCAGTGGAAGTAGTTGGGGTTGTTATGGGTAGTCAGGAGAACCAGAGGTCGTTGATAGCGTTTGGGATCACGTGGCCGGTGCCACCAGCCAGGGGGAAGGGAACCCGCACGCCTCCAGCGACGCACCTTCGAGTTCGCATTGGTTCGGTTGGACTCATAGAGGCAGCGGTTGCCGACCCGCAACAAGCCGGACTGCAAACTCACCTTGGCTGTTGCCGAGGCTTGGACTAACCATTGCCGGCCACTGATCTTGAGCTCAGGCGTCAAACAGGCCATGGGTACACGCAAAGCTGCTGAGACCTGTCTGGGCCGAAAGGTTTCCTCAAGGCACCAAGACTGAACACCAGACTGATCACACAACTCGGAAAGGGTTTCATCCGATGGATAGAGCGGACGCACCAGCTCGAGCATCAGGTGGCCCCCCTGGGCAACCGAAACCCCAGCAGGACCGTTAACAGCATCAACTCAAGCCAAGCCTTCGGAAGATCCCAAAACAAGAACCAAAGCATCGTGAGGGTCGTGTTGTTGACCCAAGTGCCCACCAGGCTGAGCACGAGCAACTGCCCGAGCAAGCCAGCCATCGGTTGACGCGCGAGCAACCACAGCAGAAACGACTGGATCAGGGCAAGCAGGGCACCCAATGCCGCACTGACGAAGATCACCCCAGGCCAGCGCCAGCGCCACCAAGCATCGGCAAAGAGGCTCAACGTGCCCTGGGAGATCTCACCTGGACGCAGGCCAAGATCATCGGAAAGGGTCTGCACGAGCTCCTGACCGTCAAACAGGCTTGGGGCAGCTGGGAGAAACGTGTTTGGAATCAAGCCCAAGGGCAGGCTTTCGAAGCCTGAAAAACCCCTTTGGCCCAACTCACGCTGGCTACATGCATCAAAGAGCCGCACAACGTTCCAGCGTTCAGAAGACACATCGGCCAGCTCGGATGCAGGGACACCGAGTAAACGACGGGCCTGGGGATCTTTCTCCAGTTGGCGACCTAAATCGGCACTGCAATCAGAAGACTGAAGCAATAGATAGAACTCGTGGCTTGTTCCCATGAGCTGCTTGCCGATCTGAAAGGTCTCAAATGTCCGCGTCAGGGCGGGATTGGAGACGTCGCCTTCGCGCTTTACACGAATCACCTCCGCCACCGGGACAAAAAGCAACCCACCAAGTACCAGAAGCAACGCCGCCCGCTTCAGAGGCAAACGGCGCCAAATCACAGAACCCAGAAAGAGATAGAGCGGAAGAGCAAGCAATTGCCCACGACTCGACGAGCCAAGCACCAACGCAGTCCAGCTGGAGAGCAGAAGTACGACAGCGAGCCGTTGCAAGCGAGACCAGCCCGTCCAGGCAAACGGCACGAGGATCAAACCAACCGGTGCAAGACGTGACAGCAACCCCGTGCCGATCAACAGCTTGGCAACCCATGAAGCCTGGAGGGCCTGCTGTTGCTGTTGGGGATCCCGCAAAAACAAGCCCGTGGTGGTCATCCCCAACAAACCGATCACGCTTAAAACCACGAGGGCAAAACTCAGCCGCTGCAGCCTGGGCCGATGCCGTTCCACAAAATCCAGGAATGGCTCATTCAGTTTCCGGCCAACCGCAGTCCGCACCAGGAAGTAACTACAAACCAAGGTCGGTAGCCCAAGCACGAGCAACAGCGCCAGGCCGTCCAAAGATCCAATTGTTGAGGCTGTCCCATAACCAAACAGGCTGCTGGGATCAAGGCGCCAAAGGCTCAAGCCAAGTCCGTAGGTGAGGCTGTACATCACGGTCACAACCAAACCCAAACTTGGCAGCCCCCGATTCAGCAAATCCCAATCCGCTCTGCAGATCACCACCAGGGAGAACGCAATGGCGACCCAGAGCACCGCGATGCTCATGGGCAACTCCAGAGGCGACTCATCACCAAGCGATGCCCGGTCGACAGGGTTCGGGAGACCTCCGAAGCTTGGGTGCAACCCTCAAGGTTTCTGAACGCAGGCACATCCCTGACCTGAAACTTGAGCCTGGGACTGGCGTCCATTTCCACATGCCCAGCCAGCTGGCGGTAGCCAATAAACAGCGGGAGCGGGCCGACACTGTCATCGACGGTTGGACTCAAAGGCAGGTTCCCATTGAGTTGGGCCTGACGCAGGCTTTCTTTGGAAGAGACAGCCCAGTAGTCCAATGCGGTGGTCTTGTGGTCGTGGCTGAGACGCCCCCACTCATTCAGATAAGCGCTCTGGTACGGGTTCAATGCGAGATCATCAAGCACCAGAATGAAGGCCAACGCTGCGGCGAAGGCAAGCAGCGCCCGACGAAGCAAGAGCGGTCCTTGCGATTGCCAAAGACGCTGAAAACCAAATGCGGCGACTACGGCCAAGGCGGGATAGACGAAAAGGATGTGGCGATCAGCGTCATAGAGGTTCGACTGCCGCAACGCCGCCATACCTGGAACCAATGCCGCCTGGGACAAGAGGAGCCACCAGGGGTTGCCCCACTTCAGAGACTGGGGATCTCGGCGAAGGCGATGAAAACACCAGGCCGTTTGCAACGCCAACAGCAAGAACAGCAGCAACGGCCATTTGATGGACCACCAATTCCAGATGTATCGGAGGGTTAGCCAGCCGGGTTGATGAATCCCTACACAGGAGCCGCCCCACCACATGCAGCCACCCCATTCATGGCGAGCAAAGGTCTCAAACGCCTCACGCAGATAGACCCAAGGCCAAAGGCCCCAACTGGCCGGCTGCAGGAGGAGGGCCAATAACAAACCTGCCCAGGGAACACAGACCGATCGCCACAAGGATCGCCCCGTAGGAGGTTTCAGCCCAAAAAGCAATAGCTCTGTCAGGAGAACGGGCACAATCGCCACAAATTTCTGATTGATCAGCAGCCCCGAAGAAAGAACCGACCAACCAAACCAGCGCACGTCTGTGCTGCGATATCGCCTCAACAGAGTAAACGTATAGGCCGTATAAAAGAGCGCAAAGGGAATGTCCTTGGGATTCACAAATGAGTGCCCAAGAAGCGATGGGGTCAGCAAGGTGAGACAACCTGCCAACCAGGGGAAACGGGCACCCAGCTCGCGCGCGATGGCAATCACCAGCCAGCTCAGGCCGAGAAACTCAGCGGCGAGAAGCAAATGGGAGGTGAAATAAAAACCCGTGAGCTGATGCTCGGCTGAGGGATAAAACAGTGCTTGAGGGAGTGTCAGACGCCCCACCAACAGGGATTGCTGCAAGAACCAAAAGATCCACGCAGGCAGAAGGCCTACGGCTCCGTAATACTCAAGATTGGAGTGGATATCCCGGTAGTCCGGCGAGTCCCCGTGAAGCATTTGAACGGCATGGGCAATCTGAGTCCGAATCCCCAGGTAATCGGTTTCCTCGTCCCATGAGGTGACCCCACTCGCCAAGGCGGCGACTGCTAGTACGACATAGAGGCCAACAGCCCACCAGTACAGACGACGATCCCAGGCTTTCGGGATCAATGGTCTAGGCGCTCAGACGCTCGCGGAAATCCGCAATCGTTCGATCCAATCCCTGCTCCAAGGCCACCGTAGGCTGCCAGCCCAAATGCTGTTGGGCCAAGGTGATCACTGGCTGACGCTGCAAGGGATCATCCTGAGGAAGGGGCTTACAGATCAACTCGAGTGAAGGATTGATCTTGGCGCGCACGAGTTCGGCCAACTGGCGAATGGTGAACTCGCCAGGATTCCCAATATTGATTGGTCCTGTTTCGGAGCCATTCATCAAACGAATGATGCCTTCAACCAGATCATCCACAAAGCAGAAGGACCGCGTCTGCGAGCCATCGCCATAGAGCGTCAGGGGCTCACCTCGCAAAGCCTGGACGATGAAATTGCTCACAACCCGACCATCATCGGGAAGCATGCGCGGTCCATAGGTGTTGAAGATGCGCACCACGCGGATCTCCGTACCGTGCATCCGCTGGTAGTCAAAACACAGGGTCTCAGCAATGCGCTTACCCTCGTCGTAGCAGCTGCGGATGCCGATCGTGTTCACGCAGCCGCGATAGCTCTCAGGCTGAGGGTGCACATCTGGATCGCCATACACCTCAGACGTACTGGCCAAGAGCAGCCGAGCACCGACCCGCCGGGCCAGGCCAAGCATGTTGTAAGTGCCAAGGAAACTGGTCTTGGCGGTCTTGATCGGATTGTGTTGGTAGTGAACCGGTGACGCCGGGCAAGCCAAGTGCCAGATGCGATCGACCTCCAAGCGGATCGGCTCGGTGACATCGTGACGAATCAACTCGAAGCGTGGATGCCCCAGCCAACGCTCAATGTTCTGCTTGCGGCCGGTGAAGTAGTTATCCAGGCAAATCACTTCCTCTCCCGCTTCCATCAAACGATCGACCAGATGAGAGCCGACAAAACCGGCTCCACCGGTGACCAGATTGCGCGTGATCGAAGAAGGCATGGAACCAGCGGAGCGGGTTTAAAGGCGAACGAGCTGTTGTTTGAGCTGCTCGCGGAAGAGAGCCACGGTGCTGACCAAGCCTTCTTCCAAGGGGATTCGGGCGGTCCAACCCAACGAGGCTAAACGGCTGACATCGAGTTGCTTCTTGGGCGTTCCATCGGGCTTCGACGCATCCCAGATGATCTCGCCCGAGAATCCAGTGGCGCGGGCTACTGCTTCGGCAAGCTCCTTGATCGAAATATCAGTGCCCGTACCAACATTGAGAAATTGTGGGTCCCCTTCAACCGGAAACCAATTCTCGAGCGCGAACACAGACGCCTCGCCTAAATCATCAGCGTGCAGGAACTCGCGCAGGGGCGCACCGGAACCCCAACACCTCACAGATTTAGAGCCAGCGGTCACTGCTTCATCAAAACGCCTAATGAGTGCAGCTACAACATGGCTATCGGTGGCGTGATAGTTATCACCAGGGCCATACAAATTAGTAGGCATTAGCGAAATCGCATCAAATCCATGCTGGACTCTCAAGGCGTGACAAAGTTTAAGCCCCGCTATTTTCGCGACGGCATACCATTCATTAGTAGGCTCCAAAGAGCCGGTAAGTAGAGACTCTTCACGAATTGGCTGCTCGGCAAGCTTAGGGTAAATACAACTACTCCCGAGAAAGAGGAGCCTTCTGGCGCCACATTCGTACGCTGCCCGAATTACATTAGTTTGAATAACGAGATTAGCGAGCAGAAAGTCCGCTGGATATGTGCTGTTAGCAAGTATCCCGCCGACTTTCGCCGCAGCAAGCACGACCACATCAGGCCGCTCAGCTTGAAAAAAGGCATTCACTGATGAGGAATCCTCAAGATCAAGCGCCGCCCGATCGAACAACAACTGTTTGCTGTAGCCCGCCCGCTGCAAAGCCCGGGAGATGGCTCCGCCGGCCATGCCGCGATGCCCCGCGATGAAAATGCGGTCCTCGCTGGAAATCAACGTACCCATCAGGCTTTCGGTCCCTTGCTCGGGGCAACGGCGGAAGGATTAGTGGGGGGATTTTCCATCGAGCCCACCACTTGATAGCCCTGCTGCCGCAGCAGCGCTTCCTTCGCAGCCTCCTCTTTATCCGTTGCCACCATCTCAGCCACCAGTTCTTCGAGGGTGGTGGTGGGGGTCCAGCCCAGCTTCTCCCGTGCTTTGGTGGGATCCCCGAGCAGGGTCTCCACTTCAGCTGGCCTGAAGTAACGCGGGTCGATCCGGACGACAACGGTGCCGGTGTCCGAGCGCCTGCCAACTTCATCGACACCACTGCCTTCCCACTGGATGGCGCCCCAACCCAACTGCTCAGCCGTGAGCTCAATAAAACGGCGCACGCTTTCTTGACGGCCGGTAGCGATCACGAAGTCTTCCGGGGTCTGCTGCTGAAGCATCCGCCACTGCATCTCGACGTAGTCACGGGCGTGGCCCCAATCCCGCAGGGAGTCGAGGTTGCCCATGAACAGGCACTGATCCAGCCCCGCATCAATGCGGGCGAGACCCCTCGTGATCTTCCGGGTAACAAAGGTTTCGCCCCGGCGCGGCGATTCGTGGTTGAAGAGCACGCCATTGCAGGCGTACATGCCGTAACTCTCGCGGTAATTGACCGTGATCCAGTAGCCGTACAACTTGGCGACGGCATATGGGCTGCGGGGATAGAAGGGCGTGGTTTCCTTCTGGGGAATCTCTTGAACCAGGCCGTACAACTCGCTGGTGCTGGCCTGGTAAATCTTGGTTGTATCCGTGAGGCCCAGCATCCGGACCGCCTCGAGAATCCGCAATGTGCCCAACGCGTCGCTGTTGGCGGTGTACTCGGGAGCCTCAAAGCTGACCGCCACATGGCTCTGAGCACCGAGGTTGTAAATCTCGTCGGGCTGGACCTGCTCAATGATGCGGATCAGGTTGGTGCTGTCCGTCAGGTCCCCGTAATGCAGGACCAAACGAGGGTCAGCCTCGTGCGGGTCTTGATAGAGGTGGTCGATCCGGGTGGTGTTAAAACTGCTGGCCCGGCGCTTGATGCCGTGAACGACGTATCCCTTCTCGAGAAGCAGCTCCGCCAGATAACTGCCGTCTTGACCTGTGATTCCGGTGATCAGAGCCTTGCGCCCGTTGCAATCAATCGAGGCGGGGTCAAAGCTCATCACTCTCTGTCCAAAGGAGGCATGAGCGCTGGCGCAAAAGCCAGGGCTCCCAAGCCGAAGAACCCAAGATAAAAGAGCAACCCGTCGGCATAGATCAGAGGCTGGAACAGCCATTGCACTGTCAACACAATCAAGAAGCAGGCACTTATCAGTGCATGTCCACGCGATGCGGGGTCTCTGAGCAGCTGACCGAGCTGCCTTAAGGACCGACACAGGAGGGGAACGACGGCTAGCAGGAGCGCAATGGCCGGGATCAGACCGGCTCTCACAACGAGGTCAAACGGCACGTTGTGGAGCAGGTCACCCGCAGAAGCGTCGAAACCAACCCAAACCCGGCGTTGTTGCTCGAAATACTCAAAGCTCAATCGCTGGCCACCCCAAAGTGTTTCTGGAATGTGCGCCTGAAAAGCGAGAAAGCGATCCAGGCGCTCGTCGTAGACACGGGCCAAGAGACGGGAGGTGATGTCGCCGCGCCCCCAAAGCAACGAGACAAGCGACAACAGCAGAAAACCGCCAAGGCCTGACATGGCCCAGATGCTCAGCTTGAAGAACTGACGCACGACCTGCCGCTCCGAGGAAACTGCCCAGGCGAGAGGCAGCAACGACAGCAAACCCACCAAAAGCCCAATCCGGCCATGGAAGGCCAAGACAGCCAGCAGACCTAGCAGCCCCGCTGCCACCATCAACTGGGCAAGTCGCGATTGCCCCTTGCCCAGTAGCAGCCAGAGGCCTGGGAACATCCAAGCGACCGCAAAAGAAGCATTCTGCTCGACCGAGCGCACGTTCATCACCTCTTGCTGCCCCCAGGGCACGGCAATGCTCAAATCCCTGTGCTGCCTCCAGATTTCCAGAGGTGAACTGGGTAACGCATCGCGACCCAGGACCAGCACCACCCAGACGTAAGCCAACGCGCCAAGGCCATAGGCCAACCAGATCCAGCTGAGTTGACGTGGCGTCCAGCACTGGGCCAAACGCGCTCCCAACCAAACGCCCCCAATGGGCAGCGCGAGCATGGAGATCAGATCGAGAAGATCACGGCCGTGCAGCGACCACAGTCCGTAGTGGAGGGACGCCCAGGCGTAACCAACACTAAAGACCGCAAGAGCTAGGAGCGGCCATAACCGACGGGGAGCCACCGCGGGAGCTTTACGGGTCTGCCAAAACAGAACCGCATAGAGCAGATAAAGCAGAGTGAAGGCTCTCGGCAGGTGTAGACCCACCAAAAAGACGAGAACTAAAGGGATCCATCGCGAATTCATTGAGGACTCCCACCTTCACGAGCCAGTTCCTGTCGCAAAACAGCCAAGTCAACAACGAGCTGCCGTTGATAGGGGTGCAGTTGGCGGTCCAAGCGCACTGAATCCACAGCCGGCTGGCAATAAAAAGGCTTGATCAAGCCGAGATGAAAACTGTTGTAGACACCACCACCCAACATCTGCAATTCACTTGGATAGCGACAAGAGTTCAACGGGCTCAGCTCCAGGAGACGGTAAGGACGATCACGCGAAAGCAAGGCATTCATCACCATCGAACCTTGCTCACACCAGAGACTGGATGCCTGTCGAATCCAACGCAGAAGCTGTTTCGGCAAATGGGAGGTTGGATTCAGGACGGAATAGCCATGGTCTCGAAAGAGGTCTTGAACAGCTTCAAGATTCAGGATTCGCTCCTGACGTTGGGAACAGAGAAAGATGCGGCGAGGACTGGACGACTCTGAGAGGGGCTCCTCGGAACGAGGCAAGGCGGGGGAAAGGCAATCGCGAAGCAGCATTAAGTTCTGCCAGGGACTCATGCGCGGAAGCACCATGGCACGCTGCAAAACCCAGTTCGCGTTCAGGAACTCCTGCGGGGTCATCACCCAAAGGGAGTCCGTGGGGCAAAGCTCGATCAAAAACTCGGCCCAGCTCTGAGAGGGCGCGATGGCAATCAATCGGGGTGGATTCGACAGTGCCTGCAACTGACGCGCATACCAAAGAAAGGCACCCAATTGATCACCAACCCAATGGCCGAAGTGACTGGTGAGATGGGGGAATACGGCGTAGGAACCCTCAAGCAGTTTGATGGGCTTGTTGAGCTGCTTGCGAATGGTGTGGTATTGAATCCGTCGGTACTGAGCTGCTTGGCCTCTGCTAATGCCCTTTGCAAGAGCCCACGTTTCGATGCACGGATAGTGGGCAATCGATGAGCTCCGGTAGGCGTGACTCACCAGCCGAACATCATCCACATATGAGGGGAGCGCCAACGGATTCGCGAGGATCAATTGCGGATAGGACCCTGTAGACCGTCTTGAGCCATCAAGAGCGTGGCGATAGCCCAAGCAACCTGTATCAGCTAGGCGCAGCCACAGTTCTCGTACGCACTCGCCAGACAGCTCTTTGGGGCCTTTCACCAGTAACAGCCTCCGTCCACCTTGTTCGCGGCGCGTGGTGTTTCATCCGGAGACGGTCGCACCCAGGAATCATTCATCAATGCTGCGTACTGGGGCATTGCCTCCCAGCGGCGCCCACGAATCCCGAATAAGAGTTGCAGCGCTCCACCGAGGTGAATAGAAGGTTTACCCATCGCCTTGATCGCAGCACCCAAAGGCAAGCCATACGCACCACAACCAATCAGGGCAACATCAAAGTCAACGGCACGGACTTTGCGGACGAGATCATCAAGGGCCTGAATCCAGGAACCAAACTCTTCAGTTTGTCCTCCCAGTGTTTGCGGGGGCCTGACCAGCAAGAGGGAGAAGTCCGGCAGCGCAAGAGCGCCGGAGAAAAGCTCTGCCCTGCGTTGATACTGATCAGCAATGGTACGGATAAAAGGATGGATGACGAGGATCTTTTTACCTTTGAGAGCAAGAGTCCAAGGGCGGACAGCCCACCAGGGCTCAATAGAGGAGAGCGCGGTGAACTGCGACGGAAAGAGATGTTCAGAAATCATCCTGGCCTGGTAAGGGGTTTGCCATTGCCCCATCAAGTCCACTTGACCAGAAGCTGCCAAAAGACGCTCAGCAGACTGAGAGAGACCCGATTTCGTTACAGGAAAGATCCCCGCATTATTGTGCGCCTGAAGAAAAGTCAGACGGCTGTACGAGCTCGAGCAATAAAGATGTTCACCTAAAAGGCGTGATTCCACTGAACCAAGCCTAGAGACCAAGAATGGATTACCCCCTTCCACTACATCATGGATCAGCCGTGAAGCATCCTCAGCCGATAACAAGTCGTCTCCAAAGGATGGGTATCGACGGCGCTCCAGCCAATCAGTCAAGGCTAAATAAGCACGCTTAGTTCGATGCTTTGCCAGCCAGGTTTTGTTTGCGGCATCGACAGACTCTCTACTCATAGGACTCACCAGGAACAGGCTTCGAGGGCTCCAAGAGTCGCGATACCGATAAAATCATCGGCTTGGCGCCCGCAATCCAACTGCCATTAACAAACAACTTTGGAAGATTAAGTCCGACCAGAAAGTCCAAGTCATTAACAATATAGATAGTATTGGGGTCCGGCCTACTCGAGGACAACTCGGACCGGAGCCTGCGATCAAGCAAAGATGCCTGCTTATCATCGAAGCGAGCAAAGTTTCCGATTGATGTAGAAGCCTCGTTACACAAAGCAAACCACTGCCAATAGGACCAGTTTTCAGGCCTATTCCGAACAGGAATGCTATGCACTTTCAACCCATCTGAATCCAAGGCTATGGGGCAGGAAGACACCGAATGGGGCGGCGAGTGGGACAACCTAAGCTGCGACAATGCAGGGGACAAGTCCCAAAAAGCAATTAACACTAAGAATGACAATACGAAGTAATAAAGAGGTTTTCTTGATGCAACTCTCCGAATAGCTCGATCAAGCATGGATAACAGTGTCAATGACACTAGGTAATAGAGTGGCCAGATAAAGCGCCCAGAAGCACGAAAAGTTTGACCGATTAGACTTAAAGGAAAGGGCAAGCCTGATATGGGGAACTGGAATGGACCGAAGCCGATCGACAACGTCATGGCGAAGGCAGCCATCAGAACAGAGGCGAGCCAGACTTCCCAATGAGACAATAGTATGGATCGGAGATAGAGTCGATTATTGCGCCGGCAGCAAAAGAGTAGCGAAAAGACTGGAAGGAACCCTAAGTAAGAGAATCCCTCATACTCGCCGTTATCAACAGTCCATAGGCGCAGTAGCGCTGACCAATTTGGGCTTCCATTGAACCAAGAAAGCAGATTCCACTTGTAGGTTCCATACCCAGTATCCGCATAGGCAGAAGAGCTCGACGAGAAATAGCCAATAGATAGGGCTTCTAGAATCAGCAGACAAAGCAGTAGGAGTAAGCCCCTCTTGATCCGAGGCCTTGCGAGACGAGGTTCTTTATTTAGAAAATCTGCAAAAAACAAGGCAGCGCACATCGCAAACAAATAGGCATGTGTGGCGAGTGCCAAGAAAAGTAGCCAACTCCAGCTACGAATCGAACAATGTCGAAGCAGAGTCAGATTGATGGACCACAGGAGGAGCCATTGGCCCATCAAAGCCAAATGGCCAACGGGATAGTCGTGTCCTGCTAAGCGAAAAAGGAGAGTCGGAGACAAGCCCACGACAAAAGACAGGGCGCAAGCTCCTACGCTTGAACAGCCCATCAACTTCAAACAGCGCCGAGCAAAGAAAACCTGAAGTGAGAAACAGCTAAATATCCAAAGACCGCTGTACTGGAAGAATTCCGTGAAACCGATGAGGGAGAAGATCGCCTTGAGTGGAATCGCAAAAAGTGGTAAGGAATCGGTATAAACGACTGAAGGCAACACACCTGTGCCTAACTTCTGCAACGAACCCAAGGGAAACTGAAGAAGCGGCTCAAGGCGAAAGAATTCCCAGCCAAGATAGTGCTGTTGATAATCGCCACCATTCAGCAGCCACGCAACGTTAGTCGGATCCAGCACTGAATGTCCGACAGTCAGCTCAAGGCAAAGAAAGCCGCTAATTAGCGCAATAAGGATTTCAAGCAGTCTGTACTTAAGCGTCACGGCTCATCAGTGAATAGGGCATCAAGTAGAAGATGGCTACGACCAACAGAAGAAGCGGGTACACAATCGACAGGGAATCCAAGATGCCAGATGTGATGGAGGGCTTAAGCTCAGAGAAGCTTTCAAAGATAAGTTGTATCGACATCAATCCCGCTATCAGCACGGAACCAATCAGGAGCTTGATACTGCCCAACTTTGAACTCAGACACTCATCCGGAGTCTCCCTACTCCAGACCAGAGCCAAAAGAAGGACGAGAAGCAAAGCAAATTGTTGATGACCTAGAGGATAAAGAGCAAAAACAAAGCAATACAGAGAAAGTAAATACTCCTCAAAAACAACTCGCCTTCGAAAATAGAAGAAGAGTCCTGAAGTAATAAATACTGCAGCTGACAGAAGAACTGGAACGTAAGTCGACAACTGCTCGACCCCAGAGACACGAGCAATGCTGAAGAGGCTTGGATCACGCTGACCAGACCAAATCACAGGAACCAAAAAGGAAGGACCATGCTTTAAGAGACTCTGAATAAGAACCACAGCAGAGACAGAAAGCAGTCCAATTGCAAATCTCCAGACTCGCCAAGAAGAGCGATCGAAAGCAAGTCTGAGAATGACAATCGGAATAGCCAAGAGTCCATAGAATTTGGAAAAGATTGACATGGCCATAAAGCAACCAGACGCAAAGTCTTTTTGACGGCCCATCAGACATATGGACAGCACAAAAAGAGTGCCAGGAAGCACGTCCATGAAGCCATAAACAGCAACGATGGAGAGAGAGAATGGACTCAAAGCGACAAGAAGCGGAGCAATTTTTACAGTTTTCTTTGTGGATGACAGGAAAACCGAGAAGAAAAACAGGACTATTACGAACAGAGCTTTTGGCAGCAAGGGATGCAAACCATAGGCGGCCGAAAATGCGTTATAAATAGGGCCATAGGCATTTGGCCCCGTTGGCAGATTCGTCCAAGGATTTTTGCCTTGTAAGATATTGGACCATTGATATTGATACGCAACGTAGTCGTAACGAGAGCCCGAAAAAGCAGCAATCACTAAAAAGGAGACTAGGCTCCCGAGCAGAAGCATCAGGAATCGCCGCTTAAGTGGAAAGACAGCCGCTGTTTTTGAGGTTCGATAAAGCAATACTCCATAAAAACCAGAGGCAATCACAATGAAAGCCGAAGCAACAAATAAGAACAGTTCTGAACCCAGAATCAAGTTCTGGATCGGGAGGATCGGGATGCCCTGTCGTCTCAGTAAGCTACAAGTCAACAGGATTAAGCTTGCTGGGATGACACAAAGAGAGGCAACGGTCATTTGCCTCATTTGACGTCCAAGTAAGTCAGTCATTGGACAAGGTGCTTTTCTCGCAGCTCCAGAGAGCTCCGATCTCTATAGGTTTAGGACTTAGCACAAGCGATCGCCTGACCTGGCTGATCACACGGCAGGTCTCATCTGGAGCGCTCGCTGGAGAAAAACTGGAAGACGACTCCCGAACTGTGGAGTGATAAATAAGCCGCGGAGCCGTGACTGATGAAGTCTGATGCAAGCCATGTTGTTCTACCAGACTATTCAGCGGGAACTGTGAAACTTTCCTAATCAAGCCGTTGCTTCTGGGTAGATCGCCTTGACGAAAAGCTCGTTTGAGTGATTCGTTTGTGCCATAGCCCAGATAATCAGTAATTGTATTACTTGAATTAACAAATGGTCTCGACAGTTCTGATGTATAGAGGTATTGATAGGGTTGCATCTTGATCGAATCAAACGTAAAGGTTGCAAACAGTAAGACCGTCAGTCCGGAAAAGATCATGCGCATGCGCCTTGGATAATCAATAATCTTTTGCGCAAACAAGTCATAGCCGCCAAATGCAACAAGAATCAAAGCTGGATAGATAAACAATAAATGCCTATCCTGGGCATATAAGGATGAGTTCTTAATCGCTGCCAATACTGGAATTAAAATAAACTGGAGAATAACTGGGATCCACAGGAGGAGGCGTGAGTGACGAAGAGAGCGTAGACAGGCTATGAATAGAATGATGCCAATTAAAAAGAAGAGTGGAATCTTGATCCATAACCAAGAGATCGCGTAGGAAGCAGTATTCCATTCCTGATGCTCTGGTCCAATGCAAGACCCGAGAAGAAGCCCGCAGTGGCTTCGCGCATTATGAGAGAAGGCATCAATGTTGGCCTGCGCATACCGAACAGGCTCGATCCAAGCGGCCGGATGCATCAGGACCGCAGTGAGCAGAGTCAACAGAATGCCAAACAAAGTACAGCGAAGCTCAAAGAGAAGCCCTTCATTAGATCTATACTGATGCAACCAAATCAGTACAAGAAAAACAGATTCCGTTATTAGATAAGGAATAACCGTGATTGCCTTGGTGCTAATTAGTGCCGCAGCCGGGAGAACCGACAGGAGATATCCTCGAGGAAGTGACAAGACATGTTTTTTTGAACGAGCTCCAGCGAGTCGGTAGACCAAGGAGGCCGTATAAGCTGTATAGAAGAGAGCGAATGGAAAGTCTTTAACATTAAAGTAGGACTGACCAACTAATGAGGGAAAAAGAAAACAGCTTGCAGCAGCGATCCATGGCAATGAAATCTTGAGGTACTTGGCAGACTGACGCAGAAATACACTCATCAGAACGGCCATCGGAATCAAAGACAGCCTCGAGAAAGCAAAGTAATTCTCTCGAAGATGGTTAACATGAAAACTGTTCAGGGCTTGATTCAATCCCAGTCCAAGACCAGTAATTTGCTTGTGAGTAAACCAAAGAAGCCATCCTGGCAGCTTTCCCGCTATGCCATAAAATTCAAGATTGTCATGAATTCCCTCAAAGTCAGGACGTTCTCCAGCAAGTACCTTTAGAGCAAATGAAAGCTGATCCCTTAGACCGATATAGTCGACCTCTTCGTCATAAGTCATGCCGCCATCAAAGGAGAGGCTCAAGGCTGAAACCAGGTATAAGCCGAGAATGAGCCAATAAAGACTCCTCTGCTTGCTCAGGATAAAGGAGCCAAGACTAGTCTTTTTGAAAAGCATTTTTCCTAACCCCTAGATATGAAGGATTGACTTCCAAGCACTCAAGCCGGCATAAGGGATGACCGCATAGATACGGTCGAAGCCATACGTGCAACAATGCGTTGGCAGCACTAGTAGCTCTACAAGAACAAGCGTCAGCTGAGATGTGTTAAGAATACGTAAATTTGAAGTGCAGATATCGTATCGATGAGTAGGGGTAGCAATTAAAACGAGTAACAATCCGGAACAGAAGATCATTGCAAGCCATCGGCCATAGTCAATCGTCGCCATAAACAGTGGAAGAGCTGCCAATAGTTGCAGGCACCACAGACCGACTGCTTTGCGTAGAGGGTGAGCAAAACATGTTGTGCTCATCAATAATCCATAACTCGCTAAAGCCGCTAGTGACATCACAACAAAATGCACTGCAGACCAAGACAGTGCCGCTGTGGATAGATCCCATGTAAAAAAGCTCGGCTTATTCAAAGCCAACTCAGTAATTGATGAACCCGGCCAAGCGTCTGGAGCGAGAAGGCCTAAACCTTGCAAACTCTCAGCAAGACAATGGACTTGGCGCAGATTCCCACGATGAATCGCCGCGACAAGGAAAGAAATCAATCCAGGAGAGATAATAAGAAGCGATCGAAACCAAGAAGCACTCTTTTGGAATTCAGCGAAAGCCAAACAAGGAAGAATGAGAAGAGCGAATGGCTCATGATTAAAAACCGCAAAAATCTGGACGAAGGCAATGAGAAAGAAGACAGCAAAACGTCGGCTGGTTAGCTGCTCTCTCGAAATCGACCTCCAAAGAAGCAGAAGCAGCGCACCGAGTAGAACTTGCAAAGCATCTTTGCGAAATAAAGCGCCCGCATGGTTCAGCATCACTGGCCAGCCCACAGGAGCCATCAAAATCAGCAACCCGACGCGCCATCCACAACGACGAATCAGGCCGACGGCCAAAACAAATCCAAGCAGGAGAACAGCTCCCGCCATCAGGACAGCTAACGCCTGGACATAAGAAGCTTGATGACCAAGCCAACCAGTTGTGAGCCAGCTGACTTGGCCCAACAGCCCTCTACGTACAAACCCACTGCAGTAACGAATGGCGAGCTCAGAACCCCACCACTCGCTGACGCCCACATTGGAGGGGAAGGCAGCCAGGTTTTGGACATAGAGCCCAAGGCCAAAGAGCAAAGCCCCAGCAATGGCTAGCCAACTAGCAACACGCAAGGTCTGTTGCTGGAATCTTGCAATCAGGTTCATGCCAGCAGCCTCATCAGTGATTGACGTTGCGCATCTCTCGAAAAAACCACACAGGCCCGCTCGTGAGCCTGACGGCCGGCTTGCTCCAACTGGACGGAATCATTGGCAAGACGGCGCAAGAGCATCGGCAACGACTGATCAGCTGTCGAGAGCAACCAACCCGTCTCACCATCCAAGATCAAATCTTGCTGCCCCCCGGTAAGCGCACCAATCGAAGCGCGTCCAGCCATTGCGGCCTCCAGATAGGCAATCCCAAAGCCTTCACCAGTGGCTTGACCTGCGGCATCAATAGAAAACTCGCTGGGCATCACAAACACACTGCAACGCCCAAACTCCTCAATCAACTGCTGGTCGCTTAAGCGACCTCGCCAATCAATCTGCGCGGCCACACCCAAGCGGAGAGCTTTCTCCTGCAGCCTCGTGCGGTCATTGCCATCACCGACCACGATCCAGCGCAATGCAGGGTCCAAATCGCCTTGCTGCTTAAGCAGATGCAAAGCATCCAGGATCTGGTCATGTCCTTTGTATCGCTCGCCCGCATCAAGCCTCGCCACCGTCAACAGGCGAAGGGGCAACCCTGGCGGCGGGATCTGGTCCGGGAACTTCAGATCCGAACACGGATGCACCACTGTGATCGGTGGGCAAGCAGGAAGCCCATCCCGGACCTGCTGGGCCGTAAAAGTGCTGCTTGCAGCCAAAGCCGTGCAGACGCGTAGATCTCGGCGTGCCGAGGCCAACGCCTTGCCCCACACCTCAATCCCATGGAGCCAGCAATAGAGGGGCCTGGCAGCCAGAGCGGGGAACAGCGCACGGAGCTTCAGCGGCTTCAGAAGCAGCACATGCATGCTGAACACACTCTTGGCCTGGGGAAGCCACCAGAGGAGCTGCAGCAAAAACCAAACCCGACCAAGCCAACGCCCCAGCACTCCAGGCCCGAGGTGACGGGTTGCCAGGAGCCGCGGGTGCAGTCCCAGCTGCTTGAGCTGCTCAAACACCTGCAAGCTCAGGCGCTCAATGCCGCCAGGTCGACGAACGTCGTAGGTCACCAGCAAGATCACCGGCTCAATACCTCGGCATAGAGATCCATGTGGGTTCGGGCCACTGCATCACAACGCCACCGGTCGAGGTTCTCAGAGAGCACCGGTTGGTCCTGAGGACGCTGCAAGGCCCAACGGATTCCTTGAGCCAACGCTTCTGGGTCGAAGGGCTCAGCCAACCAACCGGTTTGGCGATGGGCAATGACATCAGCCATTCCCCCCTGGTCAAAGGCCACAACAGGTGTGCCACAGGCAATCGCTTCGGTGGCGGACTGGGGCAGGTTGTCCATCCGAGAGGGAACAACAACGACATCCGCTGCGGCATAGGCCAGAGCAAGGCTGACGTCGTCATGGAAACGACCGCTGTAGAGAACCGGAATCGGCCAATCCTGGGTCTGCTTGGGCTGGGATTGCCCAAGGATCACTGCCATCAGCTGACCGGAGTTTTGATGCACCAAGCATCGAAGCGCCGCCTGAAGCAAATCAGCCCCCTTACGGGGATCCGTTGCATCGATCGCTCCGAACAAAATCAGTCGCTTGTCTTGAGGCCAACCGAGGGCAGCTCGCGCTTGCGACGGTTCACTGGGTCGAAAAACTTGGGGAATGGCGTTGGGCAGGACCTGGCACGGCACCCCATGCAACAAGGCAGAACGCGAAGCCTGCTCAGCCATCCAGCGGGACGGAGCGATCAACTGCAGCCGTGGCAACAACGATCGCCAGGCCTTGCCTTTGCGCAGCCAAGTCCATCGATCCAGATCCAACCCGCGATCCAGCTCCGAGCGACTACCGCGGCGGTAGCCCAAAGCAAAGCGCTGATCCTGCGCATCAAGGGGATAGTGCTCGCTGCCGCAAAACGGCCAGGTGTCATGCAGGGTCCAAACCACGGGCCCCCGCAGACGACCAATGGCCTCCACCGACAGGAATTCATCTTGGAGCCAATGCAAATGCAGCAGATCGGCCCCTTTGGCATTGAGCTCACGGTCGAGCCCTGAGGGCAGAGATGCCACCGAATGGGTGACCGGGTTAGCGCTGCGCTGCGGTTTGCTGAGCCACCAACTGGCAGTACTTCGCAACAACGCCATGGCCTGACGCGGCTTAGAGCGGGGAGCCTGCACCCAGGCGTCACCGCTGCTGGCGTGGGCCACGCGCATAGAGCTGTCGATGCCCTGATCCCGTAGGGCCCGATGCAAGCGGAAGGCTGCCCGTGCAGCGCCTTGTCCGCCGTCGTAAGTGGAGACCTGAACAACGCGCATCAGGACCTCCAGCCCAGCAAGCGCAGTGCTTTTCTGCCCTTGCGCAACCAGTTCGCTCGGCGGCTGCGCTTGAAGAGTCGCCGAAACGTGTGTTGGTCGCGGAGACGATCGGCTTGCATCACCGTTGGATGGCGCAAGGGGAAGCTGAGCGATCCAGGCGTCCCAAGGGGAGAGCGCTCATCGAGGGTGTGGGTGGCATCCACACCAAAACCAATGTTCTCAACGAGCTCGACCGCAGGGATCACGGTCAAAAACCCCTGCTGCCAGCAGCTGAACTGCCAGACCATGTCCCAGGTGTCGATCTGCCCAGCCGCGAGCTGATCCAACCATTGGCCCCAACGCCGCGCCAAGGGCTCTCCCCCCAGTTGCTCCAGCCATTGACCATCACGAAACGCCGGCCAACCCTTTAGGTCAGGGTCGTTGCAACGCCAAGCCCGACGCCAGCTGGCCCAACCCCAGCAATGGCTGTAGATCGAGAACCGGTAACTGCTGCCATCGCTGGGGGGCAGGCGCTGATGGTTGTTGGCCGCAATCACGCCAACGCGCTCGTCATGGCGATAGCGCTCGAGCAACTCCTGACAGAAGGGGAAAAAGCTCGGGTCGGCAACGATGTCGTCCTCCAGAACAATGCCCTCCTCCTCCTGCTCGAAAAACCAATCCAGCGCGGCGGTGACCCCAGCGCGGCAGCCCAGGTTGGTGGGCTGAAACAAGGTCCGCAACTGGCAGGGCCAATCCATCTCAGACACCAACGTGCGAACGGCATCACAGCGCCGGACTTCATCTGGGCGCTCAGGTCTTGGACCATCACAAGCCACGTAGAGCTTTGGAGGCCTGATCTCAGCCAAAGACCGCAACACCTGGGCTGTGCTCTCCGGGCGATTGAACGCAATCAAGAGAACGGGAGTGCTGAAACTCATGGCGCTAACCAGCAGTAGCCCGCCCAGTAGCCCAGGCTGATACAGCCGCAGGCCGCCAGCC
This sequence comes from Synechococcus sp. W4D4, assembly GCF_047716805.1. Lineage (NCBI taxonomy): Bacteria > Bacillati > Cyanobacteriota > Cyanophyceae > Synechococcales > Synechococcaceae > Synechococcus > Synechococcus sp. W4D4. The sequence goes on from NZ_CP180404.1 coordinate 2,004,100, forward strand.
AAGGTTTCAACCAACGGCTGCGGAGTTGCAGCAAGCCCAAGAGGGCCAGACTGGCCAAATCAATCCACACCCGGGTGTAGTCCGGGAAACGGGCCAGGATCTGGGTGCTCGTGCACAGCGCCGGAAGCAGATAAACCGCCGAGGTGAGGCGCAACCAACGGGAGGCCCGAGTGCTCAGGGCAACCGCGGCAAGCACCAACAACGTGGCGGCCCAAAGGGCGAGGCTCGCGGCATCAAAAAGGCGCTCAAGAAGCGACGGCTCAGGGCCCGGCAAGGTGTAGAAACCCAGCAACTGCGCAAGTTTTTGGAGTAAGCCAACCCCAGGCCAGCCGAAATGAACCGAGGCCAGCAAACCGTCTTGGGTTTGAGCAAATCGACTGTTCAAGACCTGGGTCCACAGCAACAACGGCAGTGGGACGCAGGCCAATGGGAGAAGCCACTTCCAACGGCGCTGCCATAAGGCGGTCAAGCCCGTCGAAGCCCAAGCCAACACGGATGTCTCTCGACTGAGCAACGCAGCGGCCAGGGCAAACGCGGTCCATCCCCTTCGCTGGGCAGACCACGTAACCGCAACGGCCAGCAATCCAACCGTGGCCAAGAGATCCGCGGTGTCCAGGCTGAGGGTGATCCAGTAACCCGGCAGAAGCAGCGCAGCGAAACCCCATTGGGGCGAGCGTTGATGCTGCTGCGCCCAAAGGGCCACCAGCGCCGCTGCACTACCAATCGCCAGCACATTGAGACCGGCCAAGGACCAAGCGATCACCCCCGGCTGACCCAAACCCAAGACCCAAGCCAGCAGGGGATAAAGCAACCGCTTGCCTCGATAGATCGGGTTATCGAGGGCCTGACTCGTTCCCGGGTCCGCTTGCCAGGGATCCAGAGCCAACGCGAGGTACTGCTGCCCGTCATTACCCCGCTTGCCGGCCAAGACCACCAACTCCTGCTGCGCAACCCGCGGAGACAGGTGGAATTGGTCCCCCACCCTGGCCAAGCCGGTCGGGTTGCCGCCGTATTTGCCAAAGACCACCAGCAGCATCACGGTCAATGCCGCCAAGGTCGAAAGCAGACCAACGCCAAGAGGGGTGATGGCCCGGCTACTCCCTTGCACCAGCTGTTTAACTCCGGACTTGAGCACGGGCCAACTGGGCCAAAGCGGAAACACCAAGGGCAGGCCCCAAAGTTGCCTGAGCCAACGTCCTTCGTGCCACCAGGGCGTCGATGGCGGTGTTGGGACGACCTGCAGATCGGCTTTGAGTTCAGCGGCCAACTGGGTCCAGAGGCTGGTCAATTGCCCCGAGCCATAGGCCAGCTGCATGTGACTCCGGCCTGCCTGACCAAGAGACGCCCGGCGCTCCGGGTCTTGAAGCAGGGCGATGCAGTGCTGCGCAAACTCTTCATCACTTCCCGCGAGCAAACCGGTGGTGCCATCCAGCACGGTTTGAACGAGGGCATGGCGCCGGGGAGCCACGACGGGGATCCCGCAAGCGCTGAATTCGGCGGCACTCAAACAGAACGTTTCATCCCGACCCGAGGGATTCACCGCTCCAACCGCGACATCTGCAAAAGCGGCGTAACGCTCCAAACCAAGGCTGCCTTCAAAGACAACCCGATCGCCGTAACCACCCCGGTCCAAGAGATCCCGGCAGCAGCGCTCATAGGGGGTCAGCGCAGATGCTCCGCCTCCGGCATAGAGATCAGCACCACCGAAAACCCGCAACCGCGCCTCTGGACAGGAACGGGCGATCTCAGGCCAGATCCGTGCGAGGCGATCAAAGGCTTTGAAGGGCGTGATCGCACCGACATACGCAAGATCCGTTGGAGCTGGGCCTCGCTGCGCGTCTCCTGGAACCAGGACCGGGTTGGGAATGACGCAGGCCCGCTGTACCAAGCGGCTGTGACGAAAGGCATCCAGCTGGGCACCACTGACCAGGACCCAGCGCTTCAGAGACAGGAGTCCTTCAAAGAAGCGCTGTTGGTCGCAACCCAGGTTGTGACACCAGGCCACAAGGGGCAGGGTGTTTTGCGTTAGCGCCTGCTGATCAACCGGCGACACGCAACCGGGACGAAACACCAAAGCGACAGCCCCCAGAGTCCTGGCCGTCACGAGCGCGTCCGCCAACCCAGCGACCTGATGGGTGGTGTGCTCCAAACCAACGACGGGCTGCGGAGCGGTGAGGAACAGCAACGGCGTGCAGGCGTCCGGATCCGCAGCCAAGAGTGCAACAGTCGCCAAGAAGGCGAATTCAGTTCCGCCAATGCCGGGGTTCCCAAGGCGGGGATCCTCCAGCGGGCCCTTGCCGGCAAAACCTCGGTTGTCGAGAAAGAACGCGAGGCGCATCGCCCCAGAATGCCAGGAGATTTTTGAGGGGCGATGGGGCGACGGGCACTGTTGCTGGCGGCAGTGGGCCTGGCGCTCATCAGCTGGCTGCCCCTAGGGATCGCCGGGGTTCCCCTGGATACGCCCGATGGCTACTTGCATCTGGGCTGGGCCGTGGCTTGGGCCAAGGCCGTCCAGGGTGGCTGGCTCTGGCCCACGTGGAGTGATCTGCCCTGGGCCGGGGCGGGCAGCCATGCCCTGTTGATCTACCCGCCCCTATTCAGGCTTTTGGTTGGCATTCCCCTGGTTGCCGGCATCCCGCCAGACCATGCCCTCGCCAGTGGCTTACTGGTGATAACGCTGGTCAACGCGGTGGGAGCCGCAGTGCTCGCCCAATACTGGTTGAGCCAAGGGGAATGGCGTTGGGCCCTGCTGTGGGGTGCAGTCCTTAACCCCTACTTCCTGGTGAACCTCTATGTCCGGGGCGCCTGGCCCGAAGCCTTGGCGCAAGGATTGCTGTGGTGGCTCACCCTGGGCCTGCTGGGGCTGAAGCAAGAGAAGCGCTGGGGGATCGCTCTAAGCAGCGCAGCCATGGCTGGGGTGATCTTGAGCAACTGGAACGCCAGCCTGCTCACAGCTCTGATCTGGCTGATAGCCGCTGGAGTGGTCTTGCGGGGATCGCGGCAATGGCGAAATTGGCTCTGGAGTGGACTCCTGGCGCTGACCGTGACCTCACCGTTCTGGCTGCCAGCCCTCTTGGCCTTGCCAACCGTCAGGCCTCCGATTCCAGAGGGCCTGCTGCCCGGGGAATTCTTTGGTTCAGGCCAGACCGGTCAGTTCAGCTTCGGGCGCTTGATTTGGATTCAAGCCGTGGTGATCGGCTCGATCCTCATCAGCAGGTGGCTGGGGTGGGGCCGCTCCGTTGATCCCATTGGGCGTTGGGGACTGGTGCTCGCCACATGCGGTCTGCTCCTAATGGTGCCGATGAGTGCGCCTGTTTATGAACTCGTGAGGCCGCTGCAGCGGATTCAGTTTCCCTGGCGCTGGCTCAGTCCAACTTGGATGGGCGCCTTGCTCTGGTGGGCCTCGGTAGGGGTTCAACACAACGCAAGACTCAAACCGTCGACTTGGAGACGCGTGGCCTTACTACTGACTGCGCTGGCTGCAGTTGGAGCATGGTTCGACTCGCTCTGGAGGTTTCGCACCAACCTCGTCGGACATGCACCAAGCCGTGAGGAAATCCAAGCGAATCGGACACTGCTGGGCTGTGACCCCCTGGTTCCTTGTCCGACAGGGGTGGAGTCGCTGCCAAGCACTGGAGAGCTCAGCAAACGATTTACGGCGACGCGCGATGGCCGAATCGCCCTCTCAGGAGTCCCGGACTACAGCCCCGCCGCGATTCCGGAGAGCTCGTGGAACAAAAGGCTGGCCATTTTTTGGCTGCCCAACTGGCCTCAGGGGAACTGGTCATCGTTCTCCGGGTCCGGCACTGTCGAAATGACGTTCAAATCACCAACGGAGCGGCGGTTGCTGGTGGACGCAAAGACCCCGGGGAACTTGAAACTGATGCAGTGGTCGGATCCCCGCTGGAAGGTGCTGGTCAGACCATCTGATCCGTCCGAGGGATGGAATCAACAACCGTTTGAACTGACGAGAGCTCCAGACGGATGGACGATGATTCCACTTCAAGCCGGCAATTGGGAGGTTGCGCTGCGCTATGGCTATGGACGCTGAACAACGCCGGAAACAGCCACTGCTCAGCGCGGTCATCCCGTTCCTCAATGAAGAAGAGTGCATCCCTGCACTCATTGCAGAGCTCGATGACAGCCTGACCCGGATTGGGATTGGCTTCGAGCTCGTGCTCGTCGACGACGGAAGCCGAGATCGCTCCGTCGCAGTGGCCAAGGAAGAGCTGAGGAAGCGGCCTCAGATCACGGCAACGATCGTCAGCCTCTCGCGGAATTTCGGCAAAGAAGCGGCACTCACAGCTGGCTTGGAGGCCGCCAATGGTGATGTTGTCGTTCCCCTCGATGCAGACCTGCAAGATCCGCCGTCGGTCATCGAAGGAATGCTGGCCCGCTGGCGGGATGGCTACGACGTTGTCTACGCCGTGAGACGGCAGCGCGCTGGAGAAAGCAAGACGAAGCGTTTCACCGCCTATGGCTTCTACCGGCTCATGGGCCGGTTAAGCAAAACAGGAATCCCCGCCGATACAGGGGACTTCAGGCTGATGGATCGCTGTGTTGTTGATGCACTACTCAAGCTGCCCGAACGCAGTCGCTTTATGAAGGGCCTCTTCGCTTGGGTTGGCTTCAGGCAAACCGCGATTTATTACGACCGAGATCCACGAAAACTCGGTCAAACAAACTGGAACTATTGGAAGCTCTGGAACTTTGCCATTGACGGAGTCACCTCCTTCAGTCGAATGCCGTTGCAGGTTTGGAGCTATGCAGGTCTCGCCATTGCACTGCTTGCCTTGGGTTACGGAGGATGGATGGTTCTACGGACACTGCTATTTGGAATTGACTTGCCAGGTTATGCATCTCTTATGACAGCTGTGTTGTTCCTAGGAGGAATCCAGCTCGTCGGGATGGGAGTACTCGGTGAATATCTGGGGCGAATTTTCGAAGAAGTCAAAGGCAGGCCTCTTTATCTCATCCGAGACACCTGGAGATCGACCTCAGAAAAGTCAATGGTCCTTTGAAGCAGGTTCCTCTGGTGCACTGGTCATCGCTTAAAAAAAGCCTCCTGCTGCTTGCTGGAGCAGCCTTTGGGAGTCTCCTCTTCATTGCAAGAAGCAGCATTCGAGGCATCAGGATTGACTGGGATATTGACACTTTTATTACGATCGGCCAAAGCTTCCTCAAAGGGAACCAGATCTACATCGATTTTTTTGACCCGAAATGGCCGCATGTGCAATGGCTTTTCTTCCCTGGAGCCATCAGCCAATCCCTGAATATTCACCTCTTAGCCAGTTGGTTCACCCTTGCTGGAACGGGGCTTGCCATCACATTGATTGCCTGCATCCGCAATAGAAAGCGCACTACACCCCAGAGCGATCAAACCAGGACAGCCGGGGCTCTATATGTCCTTCTCGCGCCTCTCCTTCCTGGAGGAAGCATCGGACATCTAGAGGTTTATTCCAACTTCTTCATGGCAACAGGGGCATGCGTAATCGCGCTAGGGGTCGAGTCTCACGAAATAAAGAGAAACCGAATAGCCACCTTCATCGGCTCCACCTTAATCGGCATCAGCGCAGGAATCAGACCTAATCTACTAATCCCTATAGCATTACTAACTCTCTTCCTATTTCTTGCCAGAAGGAGCTATTCGGCGGGGAAAGTTCGTTTCGGAGCCATCGCAGCAGGACTTGCTACAGGCGTCCTTCTACCTTTTACGCCCTACTTGGCTTCGATAGATACCCTCAACATGGCATGGCATGGAGCCATCGGCATCCTCAGAGAATGGAATACAGCCATGTATCCCAACAGCACCCTCGAAAGCTTTGCAAGCGAAGTGATTCAACTACTCAGCCCAAAAACCTTTGGCATTCCGTTCATCTTTTTATTCGCTTTTTTATTCGGTCTGATTTTGAGCGGAGTTTCCAATCGAAGTAGAAACAGGAAGATCTTATGCCTGCTACTCGGGGCTTGGCTGACAGGTCTTTATCTCTCATATTGGAAGTCCCACATTCATCATCACTACATCCTGATGGATCTGTGCGGAGCATGCATCTTCCTTGCCTTTGTTGAAAGAGCACTGAAGCCAGCAAGCCGAAAACTCGCCCTTTGGGCAACCCTTCTCATACTTGCCGGTGTCAGCTTTTATCCGATGCGGCCTGCAAGTGCTGGTGACAGGCAGGTCCTAGAGACACAGGACAAACTTCTTGAGTACCTAGCTTCAGATACATCCATTACATTCGCAGCCCCAGAGTTCATCAACTTGCACTGGAGAAGGAATCAACCAGTCTCAACACAAGGCATTCACCCAGTGTGGTCGATCAACATGATCGATAGCAGCATTAATCAAAGTCAGCCAGCAAAACAACTAGGGCTGCATACAACCATCGAAGGCCAGTGCGATCGATGGTTATCTAGAGAAGTAGACCTCTTCATTGCCAGCCCTCATTTATCTCAGAGATGCCTAGCAGCTCTTGAAGCCAACTGGGAAGAGATCAGCAAAGTTGCTCTACCTAGCCAAGATCAGTCGGTACAGATTTTCGCAAAAAGAGGCCACAGCCTTAACTAGATCAACTGATTAAGAACATGTCTAGTTCTCTCAGCACACTGTCTCCAGCTGAAGTTTTCGCTGTGATGAAGTCCAAGAACGCGTAACGAATCTCTCAACGCTGGATCTGAAAGCAAGGCAACCAGGCCTGCATGAAGAGCAGCAACATTCAGCGGGTCAATCAGGTATGCCGCATTTCCTGCTGCTTCCTGCGTCCCTGATCCATAGCTCGTTAAGACAGGACAACCACAAGCCATTGCCTCAAGGACAGGAAGACCGAAGCCCTCCCAAAGACTCGGGTACACAAAAGCAAGAGCTCCCCGATACCAGTTCGGCAGATCTCCATAGGGCACGTAACTTTTGAAAATGACCCTTTCTGACAAGCGCAATTCGGATGTCAGCTGCTGGAGTCTTTGTGTCTCGGAAGGGTGAGACTTGCCAAGCAACAACAAGTCAACCTCAGGGAACCGATCAACAATCAGATGAAATGCACGAATCAGACGCTCGAGATTTTTATGGGGATAAGCCTGACCAATGTGTAAGAGGTAGGGGCGAGGATGGAGCCGCTGCGTCAGTTCTGCTGGATAGAAGTGATCAACGGCATACCCAAGGGGAGTCACACTGATCTTCTCTGCGAGGATACCTGTGGATCGACATATTTCCGCGGCTGTAAAGTTTGAGTTCGTCAGGATATGCCTGCACTGCCTGAGGAGTGGCGGAACCCAGTTTTTGAAGTAAAGGGATTGCATCGAGCGCTCTGGATGACTTAAGGGCCTTAAGTCATGAACCATGACAACCTGCGGCACAGACTGTTCACCGAGATATCCCTCGGGAGCAGGGGTGAAGATCAAATCTGCGTTCAGTTTCTTTGCCAGCCTGGGCAACTGAATCTGAGACCAGGCCAGGCGCTTCAAACGCTCTTTACTGCCACCCGAGCCTCCACCAGGAAGCAGCACATGCTCGAACTTCTGCAACTCCGGCAAGACGGCATTGGCATACACACCTATTCCAGTTGGCTGATGCAGAACGGGCTTGTAATTCAGAAGAAGCATGGTCTCAAGCCAGACCAATCAAACGCCGGCGACCATATTTCAACCAATTCAGGAGCCAACATCCGGCACTCCACAGCAGATTGAGATGTCGTGCTTGAGCACGAAATGTTTCCGCATAAACGGCACCAATCTTGATGTGACTCACCCCAGCCTGAACAATCTTGAGAATGGAAGTCTGGCTATGGACCGAAGACACCGCGGGTGCAAGACGCAAGAACCATTCGTAATCGCCACAGATTTTGAAACTTGGGTCAAACAAACCAAACCGCTCAAACAAGTCACGGCGCACAAGCATTCCTGGATGCGCAATATTCATTGACTCCCGCATTCGTTTCCAACGCCAGGGAGAACCCCAGTTTCTAAGAAAATGACCATCTGAGGAGTAATACGAGTTTCGGCAGGTAATCAACTCTGCCGATGAGGTCGACAAATCAAGCAGCTGCTGCAAACTATGCGAACTCACAAAAGAATCATCGGCACCGATGAAACACAAGTATGTTCCCCGTGCCAACGCGACACCTCGATTCCAGGCGTCATAGATCCCCACATCAGCCTGAGAGCTGAAGCGAATCAAGTGATCTGGATGAGCTGCTTGGTATTGCCGCACCAGTTGAGGCAGGCCATCGGAGGAACAATTATCGAGAATCAACAACTCCCAATCCCCTGGACTTTGCTCCTCGAGACTCCTGAAGAAAGTCGCCAATAAGGAGGAACAATTCCAGGTCGCCATCAAGATTGAAATCTTGGGTGCAGCAACACGCACCTGAGTCCCCGACATGCTCAAGCCGAAAGGATACTGACCAACTGATCAATCTCGGTCAACTTCAAGATCTGCTCCTTCGGAAGTTCCGTGTCCGGATGTAGTGCCTTCAAAGTCACGATTCCCTGCTCAACCTCGCCATCGCCGAGCACGGCAGCCCAGGCTGAACGACTGCGATCGGCTCGCTTGAACTGCTTGCCAAAGGCTGAACCAGAGGAATCCAACTCAACCCTCAATCCACGTTGCCTGAGCTCCCTCGCCAGAGCAAGCGCAGACCATTGAGCCTGGTCGCCACGATTCACCAGGTACAGATCAGGAGCATCAGTAGTCACCGGGGCCAGCTGCGAAAGCAGGAGCACCAAACGCTCTAAGCCAATCGCCCAGCCAATCGCGGGAGTCGATGCCCCACCGAGCTGCTCCACGAGACCGTCGTAGCGGCCGCCGCCACACACGGTGGCTTGCGCCCCGAGCTGATCACTTGTGATTTCAAAGGCTGTGTGGCTGTAGTAATCCAAACCACGGACCAGCCGAGGATTCAAGACAAAAGGAATGCCAAGAGCTGTCAAACCGGAGCAGACCTGGGCGAAGCGGTCCAGACTCTCTGGGGACAACGCATCGGCAAGCGTGGGGGCATCGGCCAATAAGGCTTGGGTGTCCTTGTTCTTGCTGTCGAGAATGCGCAGGGGATTGGTACGCAAACGAGCCTGAGAATCCTCATCCAACAGCGTCTCGCGAGCGGAGAGCCAAGCCACGAGGTCTTCGCGATAGTGAGCCCGGTCTGCCGCACTACCGAGGGAGTTCAGCTCCAGCACCAAACCTTGGACACCCAAGTCCTGGAGCAGATCCCAAGCTGTCGCAATCGCCTCAACGTCGGAACGCGCTGAGTCAAAGCCAAGCATTTCCAGGCCAATCTGGTGAAACTGGCGCTGCCGGCCAGCTTGGGGGCGCTCATAGCGGAACATCGGCCCCCCATACCAGAGCCGTTGCGGGCCCTGGCTCAACAATCCGTGCTGAATCGCTGCTCGGACCACGGAGGCGGTGCCCTCAGGCCTCAATGTGCAGCTGCGATCCCCACGATCGCTGAAGGTGTACATCTCCTTGCCGACCACATCGGTGGCTTCGCCGATGCCTCGGGCAAAGAGTTCAGTGGTTTCCAAAACCGGTGTTCGAATCTCCGCAACACCCGCTCGTGCGAAGTGGTCACGAGCCGTGGATTCCACCTGCTGCCAGAGGCCGATCTGCTCGGGCAACACATCGACCATGCCCCGAAGGCTCTGCAGCTTCGCCACCGCCACTCCTGAACTAAAGCCAGTTTGGAGGATCAGCGGAAACGGCGACAATGATGGGGTGACTGGACAACCCCACACCTCGCGGCGACAAGCTGCAGCACTACTGCTGGGCTCAGTGGCCTTCTCAGTGGCGGCCTTGGAGTTGGGCTGCCGTCTCCTTGGCATTGAGGCCCCCAGGCTTTACCGCACTGATGCCGATCGCGGCTGGACCCTCAAAGCCAACGTGCGCACCCACTGGAGCCAAGAGGGATCAGCTCCGGTACGCACGAATGCCCAAGGCTATCGAGACAGGGAATGGGCCTTGGTGAAGGAGCCGGGCGTTTTGCGCATTGCTGTCCTTGGCGATTCCTTCACCGAAGCACTCCAGGTGCCACTGGAACAAACCTGGGTGAATCGACTACCCGCGGCGATGGCAGGGGTGCCGGACTGTCGTCTACTGAAAGGGTTTCCCAAAGGCGCTGAAACCCTGAATTTCGGAGTCGGGGGTTACGGAACGGGGCAGAGCTGGCTGACCTGGCAAAAAGACGCTCAGCGCTTTCAACCGGAAGTGGTCGTTCACGCCATCTACTTCGAAAACGACCTCAGGGACAACATTCAGGCCGAACGCGGTAGTGGCGCTGCCCCAACGTTTTCCGTTGTTCAAGGACAACTCAGCCGTAACAACGCCTTCCGCAACAGCCCGGACTATCGCTTCAGACAGTTTTGGACAGGTCGATTAAGTGATTGGATCCTGAATTGGAGCCGCCTAGCCCAACTCATCAACCAACTCAAAAATTTGGCGAACGCTAGGGCTGGAGAAGAGTGCGACAGTACGGGCTGCACCTTTTTCCCACTCGGTCCTGATGGAACGAAGCTCTACGGGAAGAATTCAAGCGACCTAAAGCCAGGGTGGGATGTTTTGAGGGCCATCCTGAAAACTTGGAAGCAAGAAGCCCAAATCGCTGGCAGCCAGCTCGTGGTCACTAGTGTGACCACGCCGCCCCAGCTGTGGCCCATGCCAGAGGAGCGACGGACTCAAACGACCATCCACAGTCTGGACTGGTTCAAACCGGAGAAGCAGCTCGCAGCCCTCCTGCAAGCCGATGGCATCCCTTATCTGCCACTTGCCAAGGAGCTGCAGCAACAGGCGGATCAGGAAGGCTTAATTGCCCATGGTTTTGCCGGACAAAAACCTGGACCTGGCTACGGCCATTGGAACAGAGAGGGGCACAAAGCAGCCGCAACCGTTCTTGCCAGAAAGCTCTGCTCCCTGGACCTGCCCATGATCAATGGTTGAATCCAACACAACGCGGAGCACAAAAGCCCCTTGGCACAACTGCTGATCACAGGCGGAGCAGGCTTTATCGGCAGCCACACCTGCCTGGTGTTGCTGGAGGCCGGTCACGATCTCGTTGTGCTGGATGACTTCAGCAACAGCTCCCCTGAATCGCTCAAGCGCGTCCGTCAACTCGCGAATCTGGAGGGCAGCTCGCCGCGACTCCAGGTTGTGGAAGGAGACATCAGAAGCAAAAGCGACCTACGCAAAGGGTTCCGAGCGGGGAAAGGCGTCGACGCAGTCATCCATTTCGCCGGCCTCAAGGCCGTGGGCGAGTCCGTACGCGAGCCGCTGCGCTACTGGGATGTGAATGTCGCCGGCAGTCAAGCCCTGCTCTCTGTCATGCAGGAGGAGAACTGCCGGACCCTCGCCTTCAGCAGCAGCGCCACTCTCTACGGCCTGCCAAAGCGTGTCCCCGTTACTGAAGACGATCCCGTCCGGCCCATCAACCCATACGGCTTCACGAAGGCCGCTGTGGAACAAATGCTGGAGGACCTCAGCCGCAGCGAACCGGGTTGGCGGATCGCGCGGTTGCGCTACTTCAACCCCGTCGGAGCCCATCCCAGCGGACAGATCGGCGAAGACCCCAACGGCATTCCCAACAACCTGTTCCCCTTCGTCTCTCAAGTGGCGGTTGGACGTAGGCAAGAGCTCCAAGTTTTTGGAAGCGACTGGCCAACCCCCGATGGCACAGGTGTCCGGGACTACATCCACGTCATGGACCTGGCCGAGGGGCACCTCGCCACCGTTCAGCACCTCATGGAACAGGGATCCCAGTTGCTCACCGTCAATCTGGGCAGCGGTCAGGGGCATTCCGTCTTGGAGGTGGTCCAAGCCTTTGAGAAGGCCTCAAGCAGACCGGTGGCTTACCAACTCGGCGAGCGACGCCCGGGAGATGCCGCAACCACCGTGGCCGACCCGTCCTTGGCCAATCGCGTACTGGGGTGGCAGACAAAGCGATCGCTGGAAGAGATCTGCCGCGATGGCTGGAATTGGCAATCAAAGAACCCGCATGGCTACTCACAAGAGAGCCACTACCAAAACGCGAAAATCATGGAAACAGACTTAGAGCATCAAGGATTAAGCCGTCGCGACACAAAAGAATATGTTCTTGTTACCGGTCCGACCTCGGGGGTAGGAAAGTCTATTTGCTTGGCCCTGGCACATAGAAAATCCAATCTAGTTTTAGTAGCCCGCAACCAGGAAAAACTTGACGAGCTTCAAGAGGAGCTGAAACCGAGTGGAATCAGCACAATGATCATCAAGTGCGATCTTTCCGACTACGCGTCAGTCACCACCGCATGCGAGCAAATTATCTCAAGACATGTCCACTTGGCCGGCATCATCAGCAATGCCGGAGAAAGCCTGCCTGGGCTGTTTGGCGACTTTTCACATGAAGCCATTCAGAACCATATTCAGGCATGCGTAGGCTCCCCAAGCATTATGTTGAATTCCTTATGGAAATTACTCACGAAAAAGTCGTACATAGTTGTATTGGGATCAACTTGCTCTCTTTCGGCGGGATATGGAACCAGCAACAACTCAGTTTATTCCGCATCAAAAGCATACTTACGCTATCTCTCGGAATCTATAAGAAAAGAGAGAGGAAAGAATGTCCCTCGACTTTTGGTTGTTCATCCAGGAACTGTCAACTCCTCATTCCACCAGAGCTCAGGTTTCAACCCGTCCAAACAAAAGTGGCCTCGCGTTATCAGTTCGGAGGAGGCCGCTATGAAGATAATAAGCCTTATAGACGACGAAAGAGCTGGCGAAGTAGTGCTAGGGTTAGACAATCGTGCTGCAATCCTACTATGGCGATTAGGAATCAAAAAAACACTACTTCTTTTCAAAGGGATTAAAAATGCTCTTCAAAGGTAAATCCATGACAACAGAAAAGATCCAGCATCATGCGGAAGAGCTTCAAAAGCAAGGAGTCACAATTATCAAAGGCTTCATTAGCAAGCCTGATGCATGCGCTTTACAGTCTGAACTGAATCTTCTCGCATCAAAAAGATTTGCATTGACGCGACACGCCGCTTCTATCAGGCTGAGTGCATTAGGGCGAGTTTCATTTGATATCCCCGATGCGGCAAATACATTGCACTCTCGAAACCTACTTGAAGATGCGATAGATATATCTAGAGTTCTGAACCTAAGCATCCCTACCGAATTAGAGCCTAACTTTAAGCTGACAATGCTGAGCGCTGCTTGCGATCATGACTCAAAAGAATTGCGACTCCATTCTGATAACCTTGATCTGTGCAGTTTTGGGATGTTCAGGGCAATACTTTACTTGTCAGACAGCGATGCTCATTCAGGAGCATTTCGATACGCAGTTGGATCTCATACTGCAAAGCACGATTGCAATCACTACTACAACTCTAGAAATCATAGTTTTGATATATATGAATGCACTGGGCATGCGGGCGACTTGGTGCTGTTCAACGGATATGGCATTCACGGTAGGAATCCATGCTTGAAAAGCAGGCACAGTATTAGCTTTGAATTCTTGCCTGAGGTTATGGCAAAAAGGAACAACTCAGTATCGATTTTGCAAGGCAGGCTCACCGAGAAGGTTATTGAGAATATACGCCTTTTTTCAATTCCTTCAAACCAAGGGTCGGGGAAATTAGAAGACTCCCTAGATGGTAAGTTTTGGTGCCCAACGACACAGTATGACCGGAGACGACCGGTATTTATTGAAGGCGTAAGATTTCATTTGACTGCATCGTTTGTAACTGTTATTTCTAGATTAATTCCAATACAAGTCCAAGACAGTCTTAAATCAGCACTGTCAAAACTGCGCTAGACATGCCGTCAAAATGAACTTCGTATTAAGAGCATCCAATAGCGAGAAGCTAAGATATACAACTGCTAAGTCTTTGTCTTACACAGCCAAGATACTATTAAATACGCTTTCCCCATACATCGTATATTCGAATACTGTATCCATATCCGAAGCAACTTTTATTGTTTTTATTCTTTCAACATTTGGCTATCTGGATCTGCTTGCGCCGGGAAGACCAGTATACGCAATAAAGCGCTATAACAAGCAGATATTTAAGTCGTCTACGGTTGAGAAGCAAATTCTATTATCGAAGAGTGCTTTCAGCTGGGCATCTCAGAAGTGGTTTTTGCTTGTTCTTGCGCCAGTAATTGCCTATGGTTTTAGCTTATTATTTGGGTTGGGTCTAACTACATGGATTATGCCTATTGGCTTGATCTGCGGGGTGATGATCGCTGCAAACTTTATGCTTGGCTTTAACTTTTTGGTCTATGCACTAGGAGAGCCTTCATTCATATATCGCAAACAAATTCCGTTTGCGATCGCTTCAATATGCTTTCTGACTATTAGCGTTGTTCTTTCTGCAGATAGATCATGTTCCGCTAATTCGTATTGTGCTAATAGCCTAGGTATTTTATTTTGGCTTTTGGCGTGGATTATCTTTGGTGGTGGTCTCGTCTATTCAAGCCTCCAAGCCCGTAAAAAGTTAATTGGTGAAGGATTCTTAAATAAATCTAAGCTATCAACATTGAGTGGGGTGGGGTGGCTAAGAGAGTGCATCGTTAAAGAGCGAGAATCTTACTCATTGCGAGAGTTTTTGGCCTTACCGGCCATTAATTCATACTTGAATATGCTTTCGCTCGGCCTTTCTCCATTCGCACTCTCCTTCTTAACAAAAGAGATTGATTATAAGTCAGCAATGACATTACTGCCTCTCTTCAGTATATGGCCGGCAGTGGCAGGTTCATTATTTTATGTCAGGACATACAGAGATTTTCAGGTATCAATTCATAGTAAGAGAGAGTTTTCGTCTAAATCAAGGCAGTATCTATATTTTTATGTTTTCGTTATGGCTATGATTCTTGGTGCATGCCTAGTGATTATTCTGGCACTCAAAGGATTAAACCCTGCATATCTTGGAAGTGCTTCACACTTGGTTTTTGTGCTCATGATTGCGTATGCTCTTATACAGGTTCCGCAACTATACCTGGCGCCCCAAATGTATGCGCAATCCCAGGGTATCAAAGTAACTTTTGCTTTAACATTGACACTTGTTCTGGAAGCAGTCTTAGTAGCTCTGATGATGCTTAGGAAAACTGACCAGCCACCTCTTAACATGATTGGCTTTTTAGCAACCCTTTTCATATTGCATCTTTCCTATAATATCGTCCTTTTTATTGAACAGTATTCAATGAACAAGTTTGCCGCCCGTTGAAGCTGCTTTTCGTTTGCGGTTTTTGCAGTATGCTCACAATGTCAACACAATTAACTGCTTACCTGCTAATTAAGATCCATAATAACCTAACCTCCAATCGATGCATGGCTCTTTCGATAGCCGCCAACTATTAACGCCACAAAAGAGCCCTTGAAGATTACAGTTATTTATCATGAGCCTTCTAACTGGAGAGCTTCTAGCACAATAAAATTAACTATTGCAGATTAGTCATTGTACAACTGTGTCTTGTCTTTCAGTGAAGCACGAATACGCGCCAGAAAGATGCTTGATGATGGTTTTGGCTTAATTGTCGCTATAATCTTGGAAAGAGGCTCAGGAGCAAGTTGAATATCAATCAACTTTTATTGCGGGAAAGGTTTTCAATCCTGTCTATTTCATTTTTTCGTAATTCGTTCAACCTAGATCCCAAGTCTTTACCAGTACGAAGTCCCTCTTCCTTCATCAAGACCTGGGCAGCTATCGGTGAACGCACATGCCGCCAGCGGCCCCACCAACGCAGCAGTGAATGCCAGTGGGGGCCACGCAACGAGATGGCCAAAGCCACTGCCTCAGAACTAAGCCCAGGCGCTTCTAAAAACTCAGCCCACCACGAGGGGAGCCGTGCATCGGTCGGGACTGCGTTGAGTCGGTTCTTCAAATCCTGCAGTTGCACCAAGAGCTTGTGTTGACGGTGCGGCAACTGCAGCCGTTCCGCTAAACCCAAAGGATCAGCAGCCCCTGCAACCAGAGCCGGCAACAAAGGCACTGCCAAGCGCTGAGCCCAGTGGAGACGACCGGCCCATGAGGCATCCTGCTGCAACTGGGTGTCGAGCAGAGCCAATCCTCCTGTCTGCTGAAGCACCTGCACTGCCACCCGCCATGGCTCTCGCTGGAACAGCAGTTCCAGCTCCATGCGCAGACGCGTCCCCAAAGCCGGTGGGGCCTGGCCAGGATCATCACCAGGCAGCCAAATCCAGGGCCACTGACTCAGGGTGCTCAGGGCTTGTTGCTGAGCCGCTGTCGAGAACTGAAAGCCAAGCCGAGCCGCGTAGCGAGCCCCGCGGACCCAGCGCGTCGGGTCATCCCTAAGGCTGCTGGGGTGCAACAAGTTCAGTTGACGTGCTGACAGGTCGGATTGACCGTGGTGCAGATCAAGCAGCTCCCCACTGACGAGCTCCAAGGCCATGGCATTCACCGTGAAGTCACGGCGAGCCAGGTCATCCCTCAGGCTTCCAAGTCGAACAGTGGGGTTCTCCCCTGGTTCGGGATATTTCTCCTGGCGGGCAGAGGCGACATCCAAGAGCCAGGTGCCACCGAATTCAGCGGGAAGCTCCAGCTCCAACTCGAAGGTGCCAAACGCTCCGTGCTCTTGAAGGCTGAGGGGGATCAAGAAACCGAACTGGCACTCCAACGCATGGGGGAGACGCTGAACCAGATCAGCCGCGCGACCCTCAACGACGATGTCCAAATCGGGTAGACCGCGCCAGGGATCTTCGTGGTGGCGGTGCAGCAGGAGATCACGCACCACGCCACCGACAAGAGCGCAGCGCTCGCCAGCGGCCGCCTGAGTCAAGGCCTCCAGAAGGGGCCTGGGGACGTCAGGAATCTCCATCGCGCACCTACCTATAAGGGCTCGATCGGAGCGAGGCGCGGATCAAGGATCTTCGGCCCCATGCCCTCGAACTTGACCGCCAACGAGATCTTTTCGCCGCTCCCAAACAAATGCGTGACCTGACCTTCCCCAAAGGAGCTATGCCGCACACGGTCGCCAACGGACCAGGTCCGAGCAGGAGCTCGCCGACGGACGGCGTTCGCTGGCTGTGATGAACCAGAACCTGAACCCGGACGGTCAACACGGGTGAGCCGATCCAGCCGCTGTTCACGGCGGATGGCTGCACCGCCGCTGCGGGGAATATCGCCTTGCACCAAGGCCTCCGGGAGCTCAGAGAGGAACACAGACGGAACCGCAGGCTCTCGCATGCCGCCCCAGAGACGGCGCTCGCTGGCATGGGAGAGGAACAGACGCTCTTTCGCACGGGTTATTCCCACGTAACAGAGGCGGCGCTCCTCCTCCATCGCCGCAGGGTCCTCCAAGGAGCGGTAGCTGGGGAAAAGACCCTGCTCCATGCCCACCAAAAAGACCACGGGGAACTCCAGGCCTTTGCTGGCGTGCAACGTCATCAACGTGACCCGGTCCTGTTCCGTGTCCTTGCTGTCGGCATCACTCGCCAGGGCAGCGGACGCCAAGAACTCCTCGAGGGAGCCCTCTTCGTTTTCCTCTTGATACTGCAGTGCCGCGTTGACCAATTCGTTCAGGTTGCGGCGCCGGTCTTCCGCCTCATCCGTTCCAGCAGCGATCAACTCGGCGACGTAACCGCTCTTCTCCATGGCCAGCTGAACCAGCTCCGATGGAGCCGCGTCTTCAGAGCGTTCCTTCAGGTTGTTGATCAACTCACAGAACTGAAGCAGTCCTTTGGCTGAACGACCTCCAAGAGAGCGAACAGCCTCCGGGTCGCTAACCACATCCCAGAGCGGAATGCCGAGTTGATTCGCGGCATCCGTCAGCCGTTCAATCGTGGTCTTACCAATCCCGCGCTTCGGTGTGTTCAAGACCCGAAGCAAGCTCACCGTGTCAGCGGGATTCACCAACAATTTGAGATACGCCAGCATGTCTTTGATCTCACGCCGGTCGTAGAAGCGGAGACCGCCAACCACCACATAGGGAATGCCCCAACGCACCAGGGATTCCTCCATCGCGCGGGACTGGGCATTGGTCCGATACAGCACAGCCATATCGCCCCAGCTCAAATCCGGATGGGCCGCATCCAGAATTCGCATGCGGTGAACCACCGCTTCTGCCTCAGCTATCTCATCATCACAACGGGTCAGGGTGAGCAGCTCTCCCTCACCGCGGGTGGGCCGCAAGACCTTGTCGATACGCTCGCTGTTGTTGGCGATCAGAACATTCGCGGCTTCAAGAATGGTGGCCGTGGAGCGATAGTTTTCCTCCAACTTGACCATGGTCTGGGTGGCTTCATCGGGGGCGCCATCACCAAAGTCATCCTGAAAACCCATCAGGATCGTGAAATCAGCGGCTCGGAAGCTGTAGATGCTCTGATCGGCATCACCCACCACAAAAACCGAGCGACCAGCCCAGTCGTCAAAGACTTCAGGATCCCGGCCATCGGTCACCAGAAGCTTGATCAGGTCGTATTGCGTGCGGTTGGTGTCTTGGTACTCATCCACCAGCACATGGCGAAAACGCCGGTGCCAGTAGTTGCGAACCTGCTCGTTCTGGCGCAGCAACTGAACCGGTAGCAGCAGCAGGTCGTCGAAATCAAGTGCGTTGTTCGCGGCTAACGCACGCCGATAGCGCCGGTAGGTTTCAGCCATCAACTTGCCGCGCTGCCCGCCCGCGTCAGCTTCAAGCTGCTCTGGCATCCAACCCTGGTTCTTGGCGTTGCTGATCGCCCAGCGCACCTTCTTAGGCTCAAAACGCTTGGGATCCAGCCCCAGCTCCTGGGTGACGATCTCCTTGACCAGGCTCTGGGTATCCCCCTCGTCGTAGATCGAGAACTGACGGGTCCAGGTCAGCCCCTCTGGATCTCGGAACTTGTCGATGTCAAACCGGAGCAACCGCGCGAAGAGCGCGTGGAAAGTGCCAATCCAGAGGTCTTTGATGACCTCGCGGTAGATCCGCGAGCGCAACTGCCGCTGATCAACGGCAGCCAACGTGCTCCACGGCTGTCCAAACTGACTCTGCGCGAGCTTCTGAGCCAGAAGCAGCTCTAGACGCTCCTTCATCTCGCGAGCAGCCTTATTCGTGAAGGTGACAGCCAGCAACTCCGCTGGATCAACGCCGTGCTGCCCAATCATGTGGGCGATGCGGTGGGTCAGAGCGCGGGTCTTACCGCTGCCCGCACCAGCCACCACCAGCAATGGACCTTCATGGTGATCCACCGCCTTGCGCTGGGCGTCATTCAGACCAGCCAGAAAACTCATGAAGCCGCCTGTTGCTGCTCAAGCATCGCCAGCTCCCTGAAACTCTCAGACCGCTCTTTCAATTCGGTGTAGCTGCCGTAGGCCTTCACGCTGCCGTTGTGGAACTCGTAGATGCGATCGCAGCGCTGAACGGTACTGAGCCTGTGGGCGATGACGACCGTGGTGCAACGGCGGCCGATCACCTCGAGGGCTTCGATCACCTCCGACTCCGTACGGTTGTCCAAGGCACTTGTTGCCTCATCCAGAACCAAAAAGCTGGCCTGGCGGTAGAACGCCCTAGCCAAGGCCAATCGTTGACGCTGACCACCGGAGAGGCGCAGACCGTTCTCGCCAACCTGGGTGTGCAAGCCGTAGGGAAGTTCAGCCACAAAGTCCTGGAGCTGGGCCGCTTCTAAGACCTCCCAAACCTGGTCGGATTTGACCTGGTCAATGGGCTCCCCAAAGGCAACGTTCTCAAGAACACTGCCATTGAGCAGATTGATCGACTGGGGCACCTGAGCACAGTTGGCCTGCCAGGCCGGGACATCGAGACATTCCACTGGAATCCCATCGAGATCCAAGGCACCGCGACTGGGAGGCAGCAATCCCAAGAGGATGTTGGCGGTCGTGGTTTTGCCGCTGCCGGTACTGCCGACCAGGGCAATGCGAGAGCCCACCGGAATCGAAAGGTTGACCCCCTTCAAAACCCAGTCATCGGAATGGGGGTAGCGGTACCAGACGTCGTGAAGGCGAATGGTGTTCCGTGGGAACACACCTGCAGCAGAGGGAACACCGGGGGTTCGCTGGGTCGGGCGATCAGCTGGCAAATCGAGCAAGGCCAAGGCCCCATCCAGAAGGGGGAGTCCCCCCCGCAACTGGGTCAAGGATCGGAACGCATCCTGCAGAGGCGGCGTCAGGCGAAGGGCAGCGACGGCGATGGTGGCCAGAAAAGGCAAGATCGCCCTGACCTCGTTCTGATTTCCACTCAGCAGAGCAGGCAGGGCTCCCACCGCAAAAATCATCGTGATCCCAAAGGGCTCGATCAAGCCGCGAGGCAGATCCGGGAGCCACTCGGTCATCCAAGCGAAGCGACGCGCCTTCTCTCCAGAGACTTGAAACTGACGCTCGAAATAGGGCTCAGAGCCACTAAGTTGAATATCGCGAATCGAGCCCAAAGACTCAAATAAAATATTGGTTGATTCCGCCTCCAGCCGCATCTTCTGCCGAAAGCCATGGCGGAGCCTGGGGGTAACGCTGCTGGAGATGACGCTGTAGGCCAACACCAAGCTGACTACCAGAACAACGGCCAGCCAGCGGCCAACAAACAAGATTCCGATCGACAAGAGCACGATCGAAACAGACGCGCTAAGAATCTGCAGAATCGGAGTAACAACATTGATGGCAACGCGGTTCAAGTTGCTCAATAACTGAGAACTCAGGTCAGCCGTACTTTTACCCAAGTGATATTCAAAGGGCTGCTGCAGCAGTCTTGAATGAACTTCATTCGAGATATCCCGCCAGATTCCAGCAGAAAGACGCTGCTGAAAATACTTCAGCGAGATCTTTGACAGTGATGCTCCCCAAGCCAAGAGAATGAAGACCAGGATCATCCAGACGCTCTGGTTGATGCTGTCCCCACCAAAGACATGAATCCCCGGCAACCGATCCTCAAGATCGGAATCCACCAAGGAACCGGTCAGTCGGGCGATGACCGCGACGGAGGCCAAATCGATCACGCCGGGCACCACCGAGAGAGGCACCAACATCCACAACGCCGACCGCCGCCGCCGCGGCAAGTGATTCAGCAGGTGGCGTAGCTGATCGAGGGTTCGGCTGCGCATGCCAACAAACTATGGCTCTAAGCCAAGAGCTACGGCCTCAAACGGCCAGCCAGCGAACCGATTGGCCTGAGTTTCGCCTGCAGCAGAAGTCTCCACCGCGCTGGAGCCTTCAGCGCAGGCTCCCCGGCAAAAATCCGATCCCAGTGCTGATTGACCGCCTCGAGCGCCTGCCGCCAACGCGTCAGGAGCTCCGCCTCGTTGGCGGACGCCAAAAGAGCTGTCAGATCTGATTGATCGGGCCTCCAGGAAGCTGGATCACTCACCGCGGCGCTGATCGCCTCAAGATCTGCCGCCAACGTGCCCGATCCCAACTGGTGACCCATCCGTCCTGGATCCAAGGTGTCGGCCAACGCATGGTTGAAACTGCTGAACACCACGCATCCGCAGGCCAGGGCCTCCAAGGGGGGCAGGCCAAAGCCCTCAGTAACTCCGCGACCACGCCAGTAATCCGCCGAGTCGTAGAGCACCACCTTGGCGCTGTTGAAGAGATCCACCAGGTCATCGACCCATCCGGACTGAACCTCAACACGCAAACCCGTGGCCTGCAGCGCGGGGACCAGCTGCTTCAGGACATAGGCACTGTTCTTACGCAACTGGATGAGGACATCGATGCTGCGCTCGCCCGCTCCAGTGCGCTGTCCACGCTCGAGCCACTCGGAGCCAAGGGCATTGGGGACCAGCCAAAGCGGATTTCGTGGGGCCTGATCACCCCAGTAACCCAGGGTGTTCCGACTCACCGCCAGCACAGGCACACCAGGGGGCAAGGAAAAGCCATAGCCACTGCTGTGGGCGTGATAGGCGCAGGCATGGCCTTTGAGTTGCCGCAGCAACCAAGGAACGTCAAACCCCCAACTCACGATCCAAAGCGCAGCACCCGCTCCACCTGGGAGGGGCTCATCCCGAAGCAAATTCGCCAGAAAAGGACGACCCTGTTCTCGCTGGCGATATGTCACCACTTCAACGGGGCCCAGACCAGACAACATCCGAGCGGTCTGGAGCTCAACGAGAAGCCCGCCGCAGCGAAAGCGACCGGTCGTCCCGGGAACTAAGAAGCGAAGGGGACGCAAGGCGGGGCGACTAGGCAGCCACAGTCTCCGTGCTACCGGTGCGCTGGCGGCGGGTCAGGAAGCCGAAGAGCACTTTGCCAATCGCGGCGACGAGGTTGCCCTCCAACTCCTTGAACATGTTCATGTTCAAGTGAAACGCCTCGTTGGCTTCTTCCACAATCCGGTCGGCCATAGGCTGATCGATTGGCAGGGTGTCCATCGCGGAGCGGTAGGTGCCCTTAAAGGCCTTCTCGTCTGAGATGGCATCGAATTCATAGAAGTGGAGACCGTCGTCTCCTCCAAGGTTCATGGCCTTCTGGGCGATGTTCTTCAGGATCTGACCACCGGAGAGGTCGCCGAGGTAGCGGGTGTAGTGGTGACCTACAAGCAGCTCGGGTGACTCCTTAGCCACCTGGTGAATGCGCTCGACATAGACGCTGGCGGAAGGCGACGGCTGAATGTTCTGCTTCCAATCCGAGCCGAAGTAATAGGCCAGGTCCTTCTCAAGGGCCTCACGACGGTTCAGCTGTTCGAACGCAATCGGGGCAAGGACCGGGTTGTCTTTCAAGCGGGCGAACTCGTCCTCCATCGCCCCGTAGACGAAGTAGAGGTCGGCCACCAGCTTGCGGTAGCTGGCCTTATCCACCACGCCCTTGAGGAAGCAGCTCACGAAGCCAGTGTTCTCGGCCATGGTGTGGGACTTCTTGGTCCCTTCACGCAACTGGGCAGCAAGAGCGACAGACATGTCCTTGAAATCGTGGTCGTGCTGTGGAGCACGGTCAGGAGAATCAAAGTAAGGGGAACGTTGACGTGGATGAGCCCAAGGTTGCGAAGGGTTACGCCACGTCGGCTTCGCTCGCTCCTGGCTCAAAGAGGTCGAAGAGCTCGGCGCAGAACTGCTTGAGCTTGAGGGTCACGGACTCAACCGGCGGATGGGTCCCGGCGGGGAGCCACTCCCCCAGGGTCGTGAGCCTCCAGCGCTCACTCTCGTAGGTCAAACCTCGAATGGTGACCCCCAGAAGTCTTGGCTTGGCACTGGCAACACCTCCAGACAGGCTCAGCTGCAGAAGAAAAGAGCGGCACTGGCTGCGGGGACTCCAGCCGGGGAGATGAAACGACAGGTCAAGGGTCTGCTCATCCTCAAAGGCGCGGGTCTGCGGATCATCCCGCCAGGGACGCAAATTGGCCCGGGCATCGGGGAAGTACTGACGAAACAGCCCGGCCACAGAAGCGATCAGCTGAGCCAGCTCGAGCGATCGAGCCTGGTCGCCTGCGTTCATGCGTGCCTCCGGCTGCAGATCCCTGGTTCGCCGAAACCTAGGCTCACCTTCAGTGTTGTGCCGCAGCCATGGCGACCTTCGAGAAGCTCACCGCCCCCAAACAAGGAACGGCCATTCGCTTCGAGAACGGTCAGCCCATCGTTCCCAACGATCCAATCGTTCCCTTCATCCGTGGTGATGGCACCGGTGTTGACATCTGGCCAGCCACCCAGAAGGTGCTGGATGCTGCGATCGCAAAGGCCTACGGCGGAGAGCGACGTATCGAATGGTTCAAGGTCTATGCAGGAGATGAGGCCTGCGACCTCTACGGGACTTATCAGTACTTGCCTGAGGACACGCTAGAAGCCGTGCGTCAGTACGGCGTTGCCATCAAGGGACCTCTGACCACCCCGGTCGGAGGTGGAATCCGGTCGCTGAACGTCGCCCTGCGGCAGATCTTTGATCTGTATTCCTGCGTGCGCCCTTGCCGCTACTACGAAGGGACACCCAGCCCGCACAAGCGGCCCGAAGACCTCGATGTGATCGTTTACCGCGAGAACACCGAAGACATCTATATGGGTGTCGAGTGGGAAGCGAACGATCCAGTCGGCCAAGAGCTGCGCAAACACCTCAATGAGGTGGTGATTCCGGCCAACGGCAAGCTCGGCAAGCGCCAGATTCCCGAGGGTTCAGGCATCGGCATCAAACCCGTCAGCAAAGACGGCAGCCAGCGCCACATCCGCAAGGCGATCCAGCACGCCCTGCGGATGGAGGGCAAAAAACGCCACGTAACGCTCGTCCACAAGGGCAACATCATGAAATTCACGGAAGGCGCCTTCCGTGATTGGGGTTATGAGCTGGCGACGACGGAATTCCGTGCTGACTGCGTCACGGAGCGAGAGAGCTGGATCCTGGACAACGCCGATCAAAACCCTGGACTGAGCATTGAAGCCAACGCCAAAATGATCGACCCGGGCTACGGCAGCCTGACGCCCGAAAAAAAAGAAGCGATCTGCGCTGAGGTGCAGGGCGTAATCGATGCCATCGGAGCCAGCCATGGCGGCGGCAAGTGGAAGCAGATGGTGATGGTCGATGACCGCATTGCCGACAGCATCTTCCAGCAGATCCAAACCCGCCCTGCTGACTACTCGATCCTGGCCACCTTGAACCTCAACGGTGACTACATCTCAGACGCCGCTGCAGCAGTGGTCGGCGGCTTAGGCATGGCCCCTGGCGCCAACATTGGCGACACCGCCGCCATTTTCGAAGCAACCCACGGCACCGCGCCAAAACACGCGGGCCTCGATCGCATCAACCCCGGTTCAGTGATCTTGAGCGGGGTGATGATGCTTGAGTACATGGGTTGGCAGGAAGCCGCTGATCTCGTCACCAAAGGAATCAGTGCTGCCATTGCCAATCAAGAGGTCACTTATGACCTGGCACGACTGATGGAACCGCCTGTGGAACCGGTGAGCTGCAGTGGTTTTGCCGAAGCTGTGATTAAGCACTTCTAGAAGCAGACATTCAAAAGACAGACCTCAATTGGCCGGGTCTTGCGTAATGCGGGAACCAGGAAAGATATCTAAAAGATCGAATAGATAAACGGCGCAACAACAGACCCCTGGGTGAACACAAGAAGCGAGCCCATCAAGACAATCGTGATAATGAGAGGGGCCAGCCAATACTTCTTACGGACCTTGAGGAAGTCCCAGACATCTTTGAGTAGATCCAAGAAGGCTTCCATCGTTCAATCAGAAAATGCGGGTTAAATCAACAGACTTGTGCTTAGTCTGTTCGCGGTAGGACTGAAGCCCTGCGCGCTTGCGTTTCAAAGGATCGTAGCCGGTCAAACGCATGACGTAGGCGATGGGCTGAAGCACAAAGAAAAAAACCGCTCCAAGAATCAAGTGACTATTAACCCAACCCAAGATGTGGCCGAGCTTCATCCAGGCTTGGTAAGGCCATTGAAGTGCTCGGGGAGCGAACAAAGCCAACGTCAGACTTGGCACTCCTATGAGAAAGGGCCAAAGAGGTTGGTGATGGCCTTTGAGAGCCGGAATCAACCAACCAAAGACGACAGGAAAGACGATTCCCAGCAGGATTCCGAAGTCACGGAGCTGCTTTTTGGAGAGATGTGATGACTGCGACATGATTAATCGAGTTCAAACTCCTGCTTCCAACTTTCATCAGCCTCATCTTGAGGCTGCTCGTCCTTCAACAACAGCTGGTTCTGAAGCACCAGCACATCCATCTCCGTCCGCATAAAACAGCGATAAGCATCCTGGGGAGTGCAAACAATAGGTTCTCCGCGAACGTTGAACGATGTATTCACCAGGGTCGGACAACCCGTTCTGCGCTGGAAGGACTTGATCAGATTGAAGTAGCGAGGATTGGTTCGATCCGACACAGTCTGGACGCGTGCTGAGTAATCGACGTGCGTAATGGCTGGCAGAGATGAGCGCGGAACGTTGAGCTTTTCGATTCCAAAAAGCTTGTCCTGCTCTGCTGTCATGGGCTGGCAAAGCTCTTTCTTGACCGGCGCCACAAGAAGCATGTAAGGGCTTTTGGCATTGAGCTCAAACTGATTCGAGACTTCCTGTTCAAGGACAGATGGAGCAAAAGGGCGGAAGCTTTCACGGTACTTAATTTTCAAGTTCATCACGCTCTGCATCTGCTGATTGCGCGGATCGCCGATGATTGAACGTGCACCTAGAGCGCGCGGTCCAAATTCCATCCTGCCGTTGAACCAGCCCACCACTTTTCCTTGATCCAGAAGTTCGGCCAACCGATCAAAGAGGAGCGGGTCCTCAAGTGCATGGAATGGAGCCTTAATGCTGGTGAGGTAATAGCAGATTTCGGAATTCGAAAAGGCCGGACCGAGATAGGTGCCCTTCATGGCATCGCCAGCCACCGGTTGGCGACTGGCTTTGAAGTGCTGGTGCCAAGCCACCAGTGCAGCGCCAAGGGCTGAACCCGCATCGCCACTGGCCGGCTGAATCCAGATCTGATCAAAGATGCCCTCTTGGAGCAATTTCCCATTTGCAACGCAATTGAGTGCGACACCTCCTGACAAACAAAGGGCCGTCGCGCCCGTTTCCTGGCGGAGGGTCTGCGCCAGTTTCAGGACAACCTCTTCGGTGACCACCTGAATGGATGCAGCCAAATCCATATGGAATTGGCTGAGCTCGGTTTCTCCTTTACGCGGGGGACGGCCGAATAACTTGTGAAACTTCCGGCCCGTCATACGGAAACCGCGATGAAACTTGAAGTAACTCAGATCCAAGCGGAAAGTCCCATCTGACTTGATATCAATCAGATGGGACTTAATTTGATCGACATAGTGCGGCTCACCGTAGGGAGCCAAGCCCATCAGCTTGTACTCGCCTGAATTAACCTTGAAACCGCAGTAGTAGGTGAATGCCGAATAGAGCAACCCCAGCGAGTGGGGAAAATTGATCTCCCAGAGAGGACTGAGTTCGGAGCCATCACCCCGCCATGCCGAGGTGGTTGCCCATTCACCGACACCATCCATGCAGAGGACTGCCGCCTTCTCAAACGGGCTGGGATAAAAAGCTGCTCCAGCATGGGAAAGGTGGTGCTCACTGAAGAGCAGCTCAGGCTGCTTGGCATCAGGCTCACCGAGGGCCGCTACTTGTTTTTTCAGCTCAGTCTTGAGAAAGAGTTTTTCTTTCAACCAGACCTGCATCGCTGCCACAAACGAGCGCCCGCCTCGGGGAGCAGCACCCAGATAGGTCTCAAGAAGACGTTCAAACGTCAGCAGTGGCTTTTCGTAGTAGACCACTGCCTCAATATCGCTCAGCTTCAGACCCTGAGACTCAAGGCAATAACGAGCTGCTGACGCAGGAAAGGCAGAATCGTGCTTCTTTCTGGTGAAGCGCTCTTCTTGCGCTGCTGCAACAACTTCACCATCAACCAGCAGAGCTGCGGCACTATCGTGATAGTAGGCAGAAATCCCAAGGATATTCATACTTTTGAGCGCCTATTGGCCAAACCTAGGCGACAGCTTGAGCTCCTCAGCCAGGACACGTGCCAATTGCCGATTGGCGGCAGCCGATGGGTGCCCATCGCCTGGCGTAATCCAAGTGCCCTCGTAGCACTGCTCTAAGGACAGGACCTGATGGGTGTCGAGCACCTTCACACCCAGAGCTCGAAGCCCATTGCCGAAATCAACCGATTGCTGATCGACCGAGCATCCATAGCGGCCATCGGCCGCAGGGGTTCTTGCCGGCGAGAGGGTCTCATTGACCACAATAAAATCAGCTCCCCTGGCTACCGCCTTCGCCCGCATTCCCACGATCAATTCAAAATGCCGGCGCTGATTGCGCCGCTCCGTTAGAGCACGGTCCCAAGTTTGCGCCATGTCCCTTGTGAAGGGCTCAGCTGAATTGGACAACGTCTGCAAAATATTGCTTGCAGCGTTGTGAAAACCCCAACGCTTTCCGCAGCGTAAAAAAGAGCCTTGGTACTGAGGTTTTCCCTCAGCGCTCAACTGATAGCAGGGTCCATGGCGATCCCAGGAATAACGACCACTGGCACGATTGGCATGATCACCGATCATCCGATAAACGGCGAGATCAACCGGTTGATCACCAATACGCTTTTGATAGGTGACTGGGTCATCCAAAAGGCGATAGGCCTGATGGGTGCCGTAGCCATGCATCCCAGCATTGACCACAGGTCGCCCAGCAGCCATCGAAAACAATGAGGGCAAGGTCTCCTGGTCGTTGAGTCCCTCACCAAACATGAACGACCCTCCTAAGAAGACAACCAGGGGTTGAGCGAGCGGATCAGAAGGTTGAGAAGAAGCACGATTCCCGCGTTCATCAAATGAATAGACGACGTCATAGATCGTCCGCCCAGACGTCTGGCCCAGCAACTTGGCCTTGAGGGGTTGTAATCCGTTGCGGTAGCGATAGCCGAGTGATTCCTCAGGGCCACTCACCCAAGCCCCTTCTGAGGCACTGGTTCCGTAATCAGCAACATGCTTGCCCGGCTCATCAATCACCAGAACCTGTTGCATGGGCTTTGGTACTGGTTTCTGTGACGCCTGATCACCGTCTTTCCGAGTCGCCACAGGCGCTGGCGGTCGCACAGGCACTGATGGACGTGGCTTCAGCGCGTCAAACCAACCGCTCCGGGCGGCATTCACGGCGGAGAAGGCCAATCCAGCCATAACTGCCGTCATGCCAAGGATCAGAGTGCCGTCCCGCGCAGATTTCCATCGCCGCAGCCACCACACCTGACTGAAGGCCAACAACGACAACCCCAGAAGCAGCAGCGGAAGCGTGAAGGCCAAGTTCAGCGCCGCTGATGTCGCAATCGCCGACAACAACAGCAACAGTGCCAACAAGCCAGGGCGGCGTGACATTGAATATCCAAGTTCGATCGCGACGCGGAAGGTTACAGGGATGGGCTCAGCCGCTACCGATCCCTGCGTGCACTGTGGTTTCTGTTTACCCACCTGCGCGAGTTACCGCGTCTTCGGTACGGAGATGGACTCCCCACGGGGACGCATCCATGCGCTCAAAGCGATTGACAATGGAGAGCTCGCGCTCGATCAACAGGTCGCAGCCCATTTCGACACCTGCCTGGGCTGCCTCGCCTGCGTCAGCGCCTGTCCTTCGGGTGTGCGCTACGACGAACTGATCGAAGCAACCCGGCCCAAGCTGAACGCTCCGGAACTCAGAAATCCATGGCAGCGGAGTTTCCGCAAGCTGTTGTTCTCCCTGCTGCCGTACCCCAACCGCCTGCGGCCACTGCTCTTGCTGCTGCGGAGCTACAGCGGCTCGGGTCTTCAAAGCTGGGTGAGGCGCAACCGCCTGCTGCGGGTGCTGGGACCAGAACTGGAAGCGATGGACAGGTTGCTGCCCGAGCTACCCAAGACCTCAGAAGCAGCACCTTTCCCCAGCGTCGTGGCCGCCCAAGGACCCAAACGCGGACGGGTGGCCTTGGTACTTGGCTGCGTTCAACGGGTCTTTGACCCTGATGTGAACCAAGCCACCGTTGCTGTTCTCAGCGCCAATGGCTTTGAAGTCATCATCCCTGAGCAACAGGGCTGCTGTGGAGCTGCCACCCATCACCAAGGAGAACTCGAGCAGACCAAAAGGTTGGCGCGCGATCTGATTCAGGCGTTCAAGACCAGCGAACCCGTGGACGCCGTTCTGATCGCCGCCTCAGGCTGCGGCCACACCCTGAAGCAGTACGGCCAAATCCTCGCTGGAGAAGCCCAGGCCTCCTTTGACGCACCAGTCAAAGACGTCCATGAATTCCTCAGCGAAGTGGGCCTGGCGCCCTCCTTTGCAGAGCAACTCACGCCCCTGACCCATGCGGATGGATCCCCCGCCAGTGCCGAGCGACCGTTGGCGGTGGCCTTCCACGACGCCTGCCACATGATCCACGGGCAAGGGATCAAGGCCCAGCCCAGAGAGCTCCTGAAGGCCATCCCCCATCTCGCTCTCAAAGAAGCGTTGGATGCAGGGGTCTGCTGCGGCAGTGCCGGCATCTACAACTTGGTGCAACCCGAGGCGGCCGCCGAATTGGGTCGGATGAAAGTCACGGATTTGGCGCAAACCGGGGCGAGCCTGGCCGCCAGCTCCAACATCGGCTGCACCCTTCAACTGCGTCAGCACGCCCCAGCCACGTTTGAAGTCCTTCACCCGATGCAGCTGCTCAGCCGCAGTTTTCGGGCAAGCCCTTGAGCTGTTTCAGCACCTGCCCCACCAACTGCTGAGGATGGGGCAATTGATCCATGTCCGGGCTCGCCAGCGCCGAAGAGGTGCAGAGCTCAGCAATGGCCTGGGCGAAATCGGCGGCATCACCGCTGCGATGGACCCGGCCGCGTTCGGAGGGTTCCACGAGATCAACAGAGGAGCCCACCTTGTCGCTGCAAATCACATTCAGCCCAAATTGCTGAGCCTCATTGACCACCAATCCCCAGGTCTCCCCTTGGATCGAGGGCAGCACAAGAGTGTCCGCTAGCGCATAAAAACGGCCAAGTTGCTGCTGATTTTGAAAGCCCATCCCGCGCCAACGACCAGGAATCACGGCTTCCAGTTCAGCCTCCAGGGCTGCTCTCAACTCACCATCGCCAACCACGACCACCAGGATTGAATTCAATCGAGGGTCGGCTGTTAGGTGCGCCAGGGCCTGGGGCAGGAGCAACGGATTTTTGACCGGGCTGATCTTGCCGACGTACAGCAACACATGATCCCCGGGCTGAATCTGCAAGTCGCGCCGGAGTTCCTGACGCTGCGGCTTCCATTCGGCCACCTGCGCCGCAAAGAAATCCACATCGACCGCATAGCGAGCCAGGCTCTGCTTTTCGAGGGGAATGCCTAAGCGCACGTAGTGCTGCTGCGAGCGGGTGCCGATCGGGAAGACGTGTCGAAAGAGTCCATACCAACGTTTCAGGACCCGATCACGCAGGAAGCCCTTTACCCCAGAGCGCTCGAGGGCGTGGTCCGTCGTTTCAGCCCGCAGCCAAAGCGTCTGCCCTGCCTGGGCCAACAGAAGGGTGGTGAACTGAATGAACCGCGGGGAGTAGCTAAAGACCAACACCGCATCGGGCTGAAACGCCTGGATCTGCGCTGCTGCTTGGCGGGCAATGGGCCAGGCACCGCTGGTGGAGCTCAAGGCCTGCAGGGGTGCCTTACTGGCGAAGCTTGAGGGAAAACCTTCGATCGGATTGCTATCCCAGGCAAACGTCACCCCGAAATCAGGGTCAGCGCTGGCCTCTAAGCCGTGGTCGCAGCCGTAAACCACCAGCAACTCCACCTCAGGGTCAGCAGCCAAGCCTTGAAAGATCGGCTTGAAGTACTGGATCGGATGGGTGACCAGCGCCGCCAGCCGACGCTTCGTTACCGCCATTGGATCAAACCCAGCAAGGATTTCGCCAGCAAGCTGGAACCCGCTCGCAGCAGGATCCAGAGATCCAGGGGCGCCGATCCCCGGGCCAAGTAATACAGATCGCGGCCCAATTCCCAACGCAAGGCATCGACCTCCTGGGGTGCTGGGCCCGAGATTCGACCCCAACCGGTCATCCCAGGCTTGATCAAGAGCCTGAGCTCAAAACTCTCATCCAAATCACGCAAATGGTTCTGCTGCTCGGGGCTCACCGGCCTCGGGCCCACCAGACTCATCTCACCCCGCAGCACGTTGAGAACTTGAGGGAGGGCCGCCAGGCCTGTGCGCTCCAGCCAGCGGGACCCACCAAAGCGCCACTGACCGAAGACCTGGCCATCAATGCCAGCGCAGGGCGACTGCACCATCGCGACCTTGGAACTCAGATGGGCGAGCACCAGCAGCGTGGCCAAGGCGGGTAAGGCTGCGCTCGCCAAAAGAAGATCCACCAAGCGCTTGAGCCGAAAGCGCTGGGGTGAACGCGGACCGGACAAGCGCTCCAGCTGTTCTGTCCAATCCAACTGTTGAAGCAGGCCAGGCGGGTAGCGCTTCAAGTGATGCAGAGCCCAATCCGCTAGGGGACGAATCACCACCCCCTGGCGTTGCCAGCGCAAGAGCACCTCCTGGTCCTCAGCGATCACCGAGCCGCGGCCAACGGCAACGCCTTGAAGCTTGAGCAACTCAGGCAGGAAATCAGGAATCGGGGCTGCACCAGACAGGGGCCGCCATTCCACGGCCGCCGGCACATCGCAGCCACCCTGCTCCAGCTCCTGGGACAACACCCGTCGTTCTTGTTGCTCAGCCAATACCAACCAACGCTGCTGGGGCTGCCAAAAATGACTACTGCCTTGAAGGCCATGCAGGAGCAAGAGGCTGCAGCCACCGCTCAACAGCACCGGAATCAGGAAGCCGCGGCCAATGGATGCATCCAGGCTGAGGCCCGAGACCACGTAGCTGACCACAAGGATCAAAACCACCGCGACGCAGGCGGAGAGATAACGGTTGAAATGGTCTTGAACCGTCAGGGTGCGGCGGGCGAGGCCGGCATAGGCGCCAAGCAACCACTGCAGAAAGACCAACAGTGGAATGACAATCAGCGGCCCCTTACTGATCTCCGGCTCCACGCCAAAGCGCAGCTGGTGAAATCCCACCCAAAGGGCGAAGATCAAACCAGCGTCCAGGCCAGCCCAAGCCAGCGGTTTCGGCAGCTGCACTCTGCTTGGCATCGCCGGATCCTAGGTGTGGCGCCAAGCCAAGTTTTCTTGACGCTTGCTGGATCTGGTCCACATTGAACGTAAGGCGCTGACCAGCCTGGTTCGCGCAATCGGTATTGAGGTTTGAACGAATCCGGCCGCCTGCTCAAGGTGCTTGGCGTGGGCTTTGGACTCGCGGGCTCCATCGGCGGAACCATCGGTGCAGGCATCCTGCGGATCCCAGGGTTGGTGGCGGAGCAACTGCCCTCCCAACCGCTGATTCTCTGGATCTGGGTGCTGGGAGCCTCCTACGCCCTGCTGGGCGCCGTCTGCGTGGCTGAACTAGCGGCAGCCCTGCCGAAAGCAGGTGGCTGGTACGTCTACGCCGAAGAAGCATTTGGGCGCCGTGCGGGATTTTTGGTGGGCTGGAGCGACTGGATCGCCCACTGCATCGGCCTGGCCTGGGTGGTCACGACCCTGGGGGACTACCTCGCCCCTCTCTTGCCCGTCAGCAGCGCTTGGATCGCCGTCGGAATCCTGGCGCTCTTCACCCTGATCCAATGGCCCGGCGTGCGCTCAGGGGGAGCCAGCCAAGAGTTTCTAAGCCTGATCAAGGCACTGATCTTTGCGGCCTTGGTGGTGACCTGCTTCGCGCTGCCGCTGCCAAACCGCGTGGAAGCAGCCGCGAGCTTCATCCCGCCTGATGTGAACTTGTTCGTGCCAGTGGTGCTGGCCCTTCAAGCCGTGATCACGACCTACGACGGCTGGGC
The DNA here is from genome assembly GCF_047716805.1 of Synechococcus sp. W4D4. Taxonomy (NCBI): domain Bacteria; kingdom Bacillati; phylum Cyanobacteriota; class Cyanophyceae; order Synechococcales; family Synechococcaceae; genus Synechococcus; species Synechococcus sp. W4D4. The sequence continues at coordinate 2,037,290 of NZ_CP180404.1, forward strand.
CTGCCCGATCTACTTCGCTGAAGAATTCAGCACACCCAGCCGGGACTTGCCGCGCTCATTGATCGGAGGTGTGCTCGCCGTCGCGGGGCTCTATCTCCTGATTAATGCCGCACTGCTCCACGTGCTGCCCATCCCCGTGCTGGCGGAATCGAGCCTGCCCGCCGCCACCGCCGCCGAACGCCTCGTGGGGCCCTTGGGCGGGACAGTGATCACCGCCGTGGCTTTGATCTCTCTCCTGGGGGTGACCAACACCGTGGCCATGGCCGCACCACGCATCCTGTTTGGCCTCGGTCGCGATGGGCTGATGCCCTCCTTCACCGCCGAGGTGAATGCTGGCGGGACCCCCATTCATGCCCTGCTGATCACCTCCCTCTGCAGCGCCCTGCTGGTGGTCATTGGTTCCTTTGAAAGTCTGCTGGGGATGGGGGCCTTCCTTTACGTGGGATTACCCCTCTGCGGATTCATCACCTTGATGGTGTTGCGGCAAAGGCAGCCCGAGCTGGATCGGCCCTTTCGCTGCTGGGCCTACCCGCTGACGCCGATCGTTGTGGCAACCGTCTCGCTGGCGTTTTTGCTCGCAGCGCTCTGGAGCGATTCCGTGAACAGCCTCTGGGCGCTCGCACTGGTCGCCGCCGGTGGCCTGGCCTCAGAAGCCAGCCAACGGCTCAGGGCTGCTGCATGAGCTCCCAGGCCTGACGCAAGCTCAGCGCATCACCCAAATTGCCGGGGAAGGTGATCACCGGAAGGCCGCCAGGGGTCAACACCAACGACAGCCCGGCGAACAGCTGACCCTGAAGCTCCACCCAAGCGGCCTGCAAACCGGACTCCAGCAACGTGTGGGTCGTGATTCCCCCTTTGCTGATCACATACCCAAGTCGAGGGGCCAACGCTGCGGCCAACCGGGCCATCAGCTCCGCCAGCGCGATCCCAAGCTCCCTGCGTTCCGCAGCGCTCGAGCAAAGGAGCTCGCCACGGCTGGTGAAGACAACTGGAGTCAGGCCCTCACTGATCACCGTTGTGATCTGCTGCCGCCAGGACTGCTCCAGGCTGGATAGCAATCGAACCGGTTCAGGCCCGCTGATGACGCGAGCCACTTTGCGGACGTCGAGCTCGATGCCGGCGCAAGCCGGCTCAGCCAACAGGCTGGTCAGTTGTGCATCGGCCAAGGGCACATGGGAGCCCACCAGCACCAAGCCAGGCATCCAGTCGCCGCTGGGCTGCCGCCGCCTGAGACCGGCCAAGCCAGAGGCAGAGAGCGGCTGGGGCGGCAACGGCACGAGCCCATTGATCAAGCTAGCGGCGGACTGCAGTGCGAAACGCTGCCCCTGACGCGCACAAGCCCAAATGGCCTCACCAAGGGCCGTCAACTGCTCGGGCTGCTCGGCATCGACACAGGCCGTCGCTGCCGGAGGTAAAGCAGAGAGCCGTGCCTGCAACGCACCGGGGCCTGCCTCCAAGTCCGAGAGACCAATGCGCTCCACCGCCGCGGCCGGGATCTGACCGGAAGTCTTCTCCTCCACCCAATCCGGCAGATAACTACTGGAAAAGCCGAACAGACGATCCTGAGCAAAGGCTGTGTTGTGAACCGGTTCCCCATGCAGCAGGTGCATGCCGTCCTTGGTGGTGCGCCCCCCTGGCAAAAACGCGGGGGCCAGCAAGGTTGCGGAGAAAGGACCCAGCTCCTGCTCGATCACCTGGAGCTCCAGCGGAAAGTGACCGCGCAGGGTTGAGTCCCCGCGACTGACGACTAACCAGCGATCAATCATTCCCGCCGCTTGCGCTTCCGCCAAGGCAGGTTTGAGAGCCTGACAAAGGCTCCGAACACGCTGTTCGGCCGCCCTGGGGTCCAGCGCCCGCGTGTTGGCGAGCAGAAAGAGAAGCGGGGAGGAATGGACCAACGCTTCGCGGAGGCTGTCCTCGTCCCAACGCAGCAACAAGGGACAGCTATGCACCGTCTGCGATCCCGTCGGATCGTCATCGAGGACCAGGACCTTGATCCGCTCAGCCATGGCACCATCGTGCCGTGATCAGCCCTGACCGCAGCGAACTCCAAGATCTGGTGCGTCAGTGGCATCAGCAGGCCCTGCCGTGGACTCCGGCGGGCGCAGGCACAAGGCTGCATTGGGGTGCGCCGCTCGAGCAGCCGCAGCTCTTGACCACCAACAAGCTGAACCGGCTGATTCACCATTCCAGCGGCGACTTCACCGTGACCGTTGAAGCCGGTCTGCCCCTGATCGAACTGCAGGCCGCCCTGGCGGAAAGCAAGCAGTGGCTCGCCGTCGATTGGCCCTGGGGGAGCGGGACCGATGGAGGCCAGAGCGGAACCATCGGTGGGCTTGTCGCCCGTGGCATGGCCGGTGGCTTTCGGCAGCGCTACCTCGGGATCCGCGATCAAGTGATCGGTCTGGAGGTGATGCGAACGGACGGCACCGAGGCCAAAGCGGGTGGCCAAGTGGTGAAAAACGTGGCCGGCTACGACTTGATGCGGCTCTTCTGCGGCAGTTGGGGCAGCCTTGGACTGATCACCCAGGTCACCCTCCGCACCTTCCCCAAACAGCCCCACCGCGCTGGCTTGCTCTTCCAAGGAGAGCTCAAGGCTTTGGAGTCGATGCGACGGGCCTGCCTAAGGGCCGATCTGATGCCGCAACGCCTGGATTGGAGCACTACAGAAGGACAACCCAGCCTCCTGTTGGGGCTGGTGAGCATCAGCCGAAGCGCAGTAGAGGCACAACTACAGGAGCTCCGCAGACACGCGACGACCCTCGGACTTGAAGCGATGAGCCTGGACGCCGATTCACTCCAGGAGCTCGAGTGCACAGGCCGTGCTGCGAGGTCTCAACTCAAGAAGGAACGCTGGCTGATGCGCATTGGCCTACCCCCAGCTCAAGCCCATGCCTTGCTGGGTGTGGCCGATATTCGTCTCAACCTGGCCGCGGGGATCGGCCAAGGCATGGGCTGGGCGGAACCCGAAGACCTTCCGTCCCACCAAGTCACCAGCCTCAGCGAGCTCTGCAAAGCCTTGGGTGGTCAGCTGACACTCCTGCAGCAACCAACCGCAAATGGCCTCAAGCCCTGGCCCACACGCGCCAACCACGACTTGATCGCGGCCGTGAAGCGGGAGTTTGATCCTCTGCAACAGCTTGCCCGAGGGCGACTACCCGGCGCCTGAGCAGACGTAGCGGCAACGCAGCTGCAACGTCTGTCCAGGCTCAAGCTCCAGGCAGCGATCACCCGTCGCCAGGGAACCCCGCGGCGCTGTCCAGGGCTCGAGGCAAACCATGGGTCGAGGTGGTTCTGTCCAGACCACCGCCAAATCAAGGGGAGCGGTGAGTTCAAGGGTGATGGTCTGGCCAGAACCCGCATCGGCAAGGCGAACCGCGTCACCCGTGGGATTCGCGAGGAGGTCCACCCCCTCCGGGAGCTTGGCCAACTGCTCAACCATTGAGGAGGAAGCCATCTGGTGATGATCCAGACAGGTCTCGGGTAAACCGTGCAAGCTGGCGGCCTTCAGCGAGCTGACGGCGAAATACGGATGCAAACCAAGCGAGAACGGCATGGCGCCTTCGCTGCCAGGGTTGTGTTCAACCGTGGCCAGAATCTCAAGGGCCAAGGGTTCCAGCCAGTAATCCAGGCTCAAACGAAACGCGAAGGGAAACGCCGCAAGCGTTTGGGGATTGGACTCCAAGACCAAACGAATCCCTGAGCCATCGCTCAACGGCTGCAGTTGCCAAGGCAGGTCCCTGGCAAAACCGTGTTGCGCAAGCGCGTAGCTGCCTTGGGGGAGATCGAGCCGGTTCCCTGGAAGATTCCCACAGATCGGGAACAGCACGGGAATGCCGCCACGGACACTTTTGGCGGGGTCGGTAAAGCGCTCCGCATCGAAATAAAGACGCTCCTGACCACCACTGACCCAACCGGTCACCAGACCGCCCCGCTCGGGAACGACCCGAAGCTGATCACCATTAGCAGCCGTGAAACAGCGATGCGGGTACGGCCCTTCGATGGCTTGCAGCCCCATGGTCTCGAGCGTCAGCGTGCCCAGAGGTTGTACTTGAGAATGCACCAAACGGCACGGACGCCGTCCTTCCAGCCGATTTTCTTGCCTTCGTCGTAGGTGCGGCCGTAATAGGAAATACCCACCTCATAAATGCGGCAGCGACGCTTCGCCACCTTGGCCGTAATTTCCGGCTCAAAGCCAAAACGCTTCTCGCGAATCGGGATGGATTGAATAATTTCAGTGCGAAATGCTTTATAACAAGTCTCCATATCTGTGAGATTTAAATCGGTCAGCATGTTGCTCATCAATGTCAGAAATCCATTGCCCATTCGGTGCCAGAAATAGACCACACGATGGGGAGCGGCGCCTTGAAAGCGACTCCCAAACACCACGTCTGCCTTGCCCTGAACAATCGGGCCAATGACGAGCGGATATTCATTGGGGTCATATTCGAGATCGGCATCTTGAACAATGCAGATCTGACCCTCAGCAGCAGCAAAACCGGTGGCGAGTGCTGCTCCTTTTCCCTTATTGCGCTCGTGAAGCAGCACAAGAAGATCTGGAGCATTCAAGCCGAGCAACAAATCGCGGGTTCCATCGGTAGAACCATCATCCACAACAATTAGCTGCTGAGATTCGACCGGGGAGCGCCGAACTCGATCAATCAAGTCAAGTATCGTAGAAACCTCATTAAAACAAGGGATAACGACTGAAAGAAGAGGACGTCCGCTAGGCTCTTTAACCACTCTTAATGACATCAATCAGAAGCCGAAGGAGTTGCTGGAAATATGAAAAGCTTTTGGACAAAATAAGAAGAAACTGCAAGAATAGGGATCATTAAGAGGGCCGAGACATTTCGAGAGAGCCCAAAACCACTAAAGGTATCAATACCAGACCAATTAGCCAGCCACATCAAAACAGCCCAGGTGAGATACATCACAGCCGACCTGGAGGACAAGCTATTCATTGCAAACACCTTCTTACCATAAAAGTAAAATCCAAGCACAATATTGACGGATTGACTAACAAGCGTCGACAATCCAACAGCAAAACCAAACCAAAGAAGAGACTGCAGCAAAGAGTTGCAAATTAGAAAATTAACAGCACCATAAAAAAGAAATCTTCTTTTACGGCCTTGGGTTGGTTTGGCAATCATGCTGAGAACCTAGTACAACCGATCCAACCAATCCAATAGAGCCGTGTTCACCTGGTCTGGGACTTCGTCATGAGGACAGTGGCCGGCCTGCAGCACCACCTCCTGGGTGCCCTGCGGGGCATGGCGCTGGAACGCACCCCGGCGACCTGCCGCGTTGATCCAGGGGTCACGGATGCCCCAAAGCAGCAGCAGCGGCGACTGAAGCTCAGCAAAGAGCTCGTCGAGGGGCTGGCCCCGAGGGATATCAAAGACCGTCCGAAAGACCCCAAAGGCGCCAGGATCCCGGGACGGGGCCAGGATCGATTCCACCAACTCGTCATCGACGTTGGTCCGATCGATATAGACCTGATTCAAGGTCCGGCGCACGTTCCCGGGGCGACGCATGTTTTCAAACAAGAGGCGCTGGAAGATGGGGCTCTTCAGCAGGGCTGAACCGACGGTTCGGCGGGTAATCGCCCCCCAACCCTTCGGCTCCCCCTGCTCATCGGAGAAGGGACCAGCGGCATTCAGAAGAACGACCCCCGCGCTGTCCTGCCTCAAAGCAGCACCTGCCGCCAGGGCTGCGTAGCCGCCCAGTGAATTGCCGACGGTCACCGTCGGACGACCAATGCGCTCCCGGACGTAGCTCACCAACTGATCGCGCCAGAGAGCACCGCCGTACTTGGGACCGGCTGGCTTCGCGCTGCGTCCAAAACCCAACAGATCCAGGGCATGGACCTCGTAGTGGTCCTGCAGCGCTGGAATATTGAAGCGCCAGTGATCGGTTGAGGCCCCGAAGCCGTGCACCAACAGCAACGCCGGTTTCTCAGCAGCGGCTGGCTCCAGCGGACCCTTCTGCAGGCAATGGATGGGGTACCCCTGAAAGTGCCAGGTCGAAGCAGTCACGGGGGTCAGCTGGAGAAGCGCGATGCTAAGGAGATCCCCTGCTCCGGTTGCGCTCTCGTGATCTCCGACTGGCTACTCACGAGTTGGAGCCTATGGCTGCCGGGTACAGCCCTCTGGGCGGTCAGCGCCTACATCCCCCTCAGTGGACGCCTGCTGGATGAGGAGGACGCAGCCGCGAAAGCCACCCTCAAGCTCAGCGGTTGCCTTGCCCTCGCGTTGGTGATGGGTTTCGGCATCAACCTTGGCCTGGGCTTCAGCCTGGGCCCCAGCTGGGGCACCAGTCTTGGGGTGGTCACCGCGCTCTACGCCCTGTTTTGGGGCGTCATCGCCCAGGACTAATCGCCCTGATAGCTACTGCGGCGACGGCGCGTCCTGCCTTCGCCAAAGGAATCGTTCTGACTGCCATAGCTGCGGTCTTCCCAACCCTGGGCTCCGGAGGGACGATCGACCCGAGGAGCGGGTGCGGGGTTGCTGTCATAGCCGCCGCCATACCCACCAACACGGCGCGGGGCACCGCCACCTCCGCCACCTCCGCCAGAACGCGGTTCAGCTTTGTTGATGCGGAGGGGACGGCCCATCAGCTCAGCCCCTTGCAGGGCTTCGATCGCGCGATCTTCACTGTCAGGATCGGCGAGTTCGACAAAGGCGAATCCGCGCTTCCGGCCGGTGTCCCGCTCTAAAGGAAGAGAGCAATTGGCGACGTCGCCAAAGGGGACAAACAACTCAGCGACGTCCTCTTGCTCTGCGCGAAAAGGGAGGTTGCCAACAAAAATGCTCACAGGCCGTCCGGGCCGATTCGGCGTTGATTCAGCACTCGAACCCTAGACCGGCTGAAGCCATTTGAACGGGTTGGCTCAATGCGAGAGCCGCCCTTTGGCTCGCTCCAGTTGAAGCCGAACCTGATCAAAGGCCGTCCCCCCTTCACTGCGGCGGGCAGCGACCACCTGACGCGGATGAATGGCGTCAAAGATGTCAGCCTCAAAGGCAGCGTGCAGCTCCTGCCAACGCTCCAGCGGCAGCTCTCGCAACAGGACCCCCTCCTGCAAACAGGTTTTGACGAGGCCGCCCACCAATTGATAAGCCTCCCGGAAAGGGACACCTTTACCGACCAGGTAATCCGCCACATCCGTGGCGTTGGAAAAGTCACTCTCCACCGCCTGCTCCAGACGCTGCGGACGAAACTCCAGCCCCTCCTCAAACAAGATCGCCATCGCCTCCAGGCAAGCCAGGGTCGTGGCCACGGCATCAAAGAGGGCCTCCTTGTCCTCCTGGAAATCCTTGTTGTAGGCCAGGGGCAAGCCCTTGATCATCACCAGCAGACCCTGCAGGTGACCAAACACACGCCCGCACTTGCCCCGCACCAATTCGGGAACGTCGGGGTTTTTCTTCTGGGGCATCAGGCTGCTGCCGGTGGCGCAGCGATCCGTGAGGCTGACGAAGCGAAACTCCTCGCTGGCCCAGAGGATCACCTCCTCGCTAAGGCGGCTCAGATGCACCATTACCAAGCTGGCGGCCGCACTGAACTCCACCGCAAAGTCGCGATCACTCACCGCATCGAGGCTGTTGGCATAGACCTCGTCAAAACCCAAGGCCGCCGCCGTCTGACGCCGATCGATCGGCACTGGAGTCCCCGCCAGGGCCGCGGCCCCGAGCGGGCAAATGTTGACCCGTTTGCGCAGGTCCGTCAGGCGAGCGCGATCCCGCTCCGCCATCTCCACATAGGCCAGCAGGTGATGGGCCAGACAGATGGGCTGGGCCCGCTGCAGGTGGGTGTAACCCGGAATCATCACCTCAGCGTGGGCATCGGCCTGAGCAAGCAGCGCCCGCTCGAAGCGCACCAAAGCGCCATCGATCGCATCGATCTGCCCCCGCAGCCAGAGCCGCAAATCCGTGCCCACCTGGTCATTGCGGGAGCGACCGGTGTGGAGCTTTTTTCCCAGGGGCCCCAGGATCGCGATCAACCTTCGCTCGACGGCGAAGTGCACGTCCTCATCCTCGAGACCAGGGTTGAACTCGCCCGCTGCGGCCTCAGCACGCACCTGCTCCAGACCACCCACCAGCTGCTCAGCCTCCTCGCCCGTGATCACCCCGGTGCTGCCCAACATCCGGGCATGGGCGATCGATCCATCCAGGTCCTGCTGCAGCAGGGTGATGTCAAAACCGATCGAGGCGTTGAAACGCTCAATCGCGGGATGCAGACCCTGCTCAAAGCGCTGACTCCAGGTGGAGGAAGAGGAATCAACGGCCATCGGGCCCGATATCGCTACTGAATCTCAGCTTGGCAGGCGACTACTCACGCTCGGCAGGGTCACCTCCTCGCGCACCTTCAGCACCACCATCGAGGCGTCGTCATCCAAGGGGCGATCGGGCCCGACGAAGCGATCGAGGCGAGCAAACAGCTGATCCAAGATCCCCTGGGCCCCACCGCCAGAGCGGCAGGCCGTTTGCAGGGCCTGGACCAGGCGCTCCTCGTCAAAGCGCTCGCCGTTGAGGCCGGACGCTTCCGTGACGCCGTCGGTGTAGCAGAGCAGAACATCGCCCGGCTCCAGCACGATCTGCTCGCAGCCGTACTGGGCCTCGCTCTGCAGACCGATCAGCAGACCCGGCGCATCCAAGCGCTCGACTGCATGGCGAATCCGCCTCCAGATCAAGGGTGGGTTGTGGGCCGCATTCGCGTAGCGCAGCAACCGGGTACGGGGATCGAAGTCGGAATAGAAGAGGGTGACGAAGCGGTGGGATTGAGCCAGGTCCTCCTGGGCCAATTGGTTCAGGTCATGGAGGATCTGATCGGGGGGCAAGCCACTCGAAACCTCGGCCCGGAGCATGCCCCGCAGCAGGGTCATCAACAGACCCGCCGGGACCCCCTTGCCCATGACATCGCCAATCACCAGGGCCCAACGCCCCTGCTCCCGTTGCCGGCCTATTAGCTGCGGCCGAGTGGGAATGAAATCGAAGTAATCCCCGCCCACTTCAAAGGCAGGCCGGCAGCGCGCAGCCAACTCAACCCCCTCGATCACGGGGCAGTGGTCCGGCAACAACTGGGCCTGGATTTCGCCGCCGGTGGAGAGCTGGCGATCGAGACGCTCATGGCGCCGGGCCTCCTGGAGCAGCTGATCGCCTTCCACCGCGACGCCGGCCAGGTCCGCCACCAGTTGCACGTGGCGGCGGTGACTCTCGCTCCAGCTCAGGCCCGCCTTAGAACCAAACACGTACAGGCGTCCACGAACGCGACTGCGGGCTGACAGAGAGGTGGCGACCAAGGGCCGATCCGCCAAGTGCCGGCGCACCAGCCCATCCAGCAGCTGAGCCACCGCCTCATCGCCTGAGGCCTGCTGCAGTGGCTCATCGGGCAGGGTTGCCAACTGCCGCAGCAATTCGGGGTGACTGCCATGGAGCTGCTCACGCCAGAGCCGCCCATCGGGGTGAAAGACCACCAGAGCAGCACCTTCCGCCTCCACCAAGCGGGTGGCCACCAGAGGCACCAACTCCAGGAAACGCTCAAGGTTCGTGAAGCTGCGCAGCGCAAAAGCCAGGGACGCCAACAACTCCTGGTTGCGGCGCTGCTCTTTGCTCAAGCTGTCGAGCAGTTGGCGCAGTGAAGCGACGGCGGATGCCGGCTTCAGGGAGCCCACTCCACCGGGATGCGAATGATGGGCAGGCGGCACGGTGCTCACGTGCGCGCAAGATAGCCGCGATTGTTGGGCTTACTTGGCGAGGAGTGCTTCGACGAACTCGAAGCTGTTGAAAGGCCGCAAGTCGCGAATCCCTTCGCCGGCGCCGATGAAGCGAATCGGCAGCCCGGCTTCCGAGGAAACCGCCAAGGCGACGCCACCGCGGGAGCTGCCGTCGAGCTTGGTCAGCACGACACCAGTGAGACCGGCGGCCTGGGCAAAGGCCATGGCCTGCTTCAGACCGTTCTGGCCCTGGCTGGCGTCCAGCACCAGCAGGGACTGCACCTGAGCATCCGGGGCGAGTTTGTCGACGATCCGACGCACCTTGGAGAGCTCCTCCATCAGGTTGTGCTTGGTCTGCAGGCGACCGGCGGTGTCCACCAGCACCAGATCAGTGCCCTTGGCCTGTGCCGCACCGATCGCGTCGTAAACCACCGCCGCAGGGTCCGCATTCGCGGAGGGGTTCGAGACCACGGTGACGCCACTGCGCTCACCCCAAACCTGAACCTGTTGCACCGCCGCGGCCCGGAAGGTGTCCGCGGCCGCAATCAGACAGCTGTAGCCACTGCGAATCGCCAAGTTGGCCAACTTGCCGAGGGTCGTGGTTTTACCCACCCCGTTCACACCGACCATGAGCCAAACGTTGAGGCGACCACGCTCTGGAGCGAGCAACGCGGTGCCGCTGGCCTGGATCGGCTGGTCGAGCAGACCCTTCAGTTGGTCTTTGAGGAAGCGAATCCCCTCCTCGGGCTCAACGACTTCCTCGTTGAGGCGTTTACGCAGGGCCTCCAGGACTTGGTCGGTGGCTTGCACCCCGACATCAGCCCGCAGCAACAGCGATTCGAGGTCATCAAGGACCTCAGGGGTCAGCGGGTCATCGCCCAGGGTGTCGAGCAGCTGGGTGACGAAGCCCTGGCGGGTCTTCTCCATGCCCCGGCGCAAGCGCCCAAGCCAATCAATTTCTTCGAGGGAAATGTCAGAGAGCTGACGGCCTTGGGCAGCCAACACCTCCGCCGACCAAGTGAAGTCCTCGTCGAAGTCCCCGAGGCTCGGGGCCGCCTCATCGGTCGCCGCTGGAGTCGGTTCAACGGGAGTTGTCGGGGTCTCGATGGCCCGCTCCAGCTGCTCCTGTTGGCGCTGGGCCCGCTGGGCCGCGGCCTGCTCCAACAACGACAAGCCAACAGCGGGCTCGGGGGTCTGGACAGCCTGAACAGGATCCTGAGCCAATACCGGCGTGGGATCGGGCTCTGGAGTGGACTCGACTGGGGGGGCTAGTTCAGGTTCTGGCTCAGCCGCAGCCGCTTCCTGCTTTTGCGCTTCCTGCTGGGCCTTCAGGCGGGCGTAGGCCTGGCGCGCCCAATCGAGAGCGTCCTGATCGATATCTGAGGGCGCCGAATCTACGGGCGCTTCTACTGCAGGGGCGACTTCCTGGGCAGGCGGCTCTGCGGCCTGTTCCGGCTGGGGATCCTGGGAGTTCTGAGGGGCCGCGCTGCGATTGAACCAGTCGTAAACCATGCCGTCTCTCAGCTCTTGGCGGGGGCGTTCGTGAAACGACGGAGCACACCGTTGATCATGCGGCGCCCCTGCTCGTCGCTGTAGCGATTGGCCAGCTCGACAGCCTCATTGCAAGCCACCGGCGCGGGGGTGTTGAACTGCTCGATGTCCACGGCTGCGAGCCGCAGGATGTCCCGGTCAATCCGAGGGAGACGCGTCAGGCGCCAACCCTCCATCACCGCATCCAAACGCTGATCCAAATCAGCACGACCGGAGAGCACAGCCCGAGCGCGGTCGATCGCACCGCGGCGGATCTCCTCTTGATCCGAAAGCATCAACAGCCGGGGCAGCTCCAGGCTTGCTGACAGGCGGTTCAGACCGTTCTCGGCGTGCTCCAGACCGTCCTGCAGGTGCTGGCGAATGCGGGGCAACTGACCCACAGCGCCCTGATCCTGCAGCTCACTATCCAACAGCTGCTGTTGAGCCGCCTGCAGTTCGGTCGCGGCCTGATCCAGGGCCTCCCGCACGTGTTGACTCAGGGAGGCCAGGGCCTGTCGCAGAAGAGTGTCGAGGGACGTCTCGGCACTGGGCTGACGGTCACTGACCTGACCCAGCATCAGCAGGGCCAGTTCGCGGGCTACGGAGCGGCTCTGCATCAGGCCTTATTGGAGGGAAGGGGGGAGTAGGCAGGGGCCCTGAGCTGGGCGAGCAGACTGGAGAAACTGCGACTGGCAGGGGTTTCACGCTCGTCGGGATTGACGATGCCTGCGGAGATGATCGTGCGGAAGGCATCTTCCACCGAGAGATCCAGATCCTGAACCGAGGACTCCGGCACCACGGCATACCAACCGGTGGTGGGGTTCGGGGCCGTCGGGATAAAAACGCTCAGCATCGGCTTGTCAAAGCCCGCCGAGAGGGTCGCCCCCAGCACACCGGTGACAAAGCCCAGCGCATAAAGACCCTCACGGGGGTATTCCACCAACACCACACGGCGAAAGCGGCTGGAGTTATCCCGCAGGAACGTCTCCAGCAATTGCTTGAGGGTTTTGTAAACGGACCCAGCCACAGGGATCCGCTGCAGAGTGCCCTCACCGAACTCCAACAACCAGCGGCCCACGATGTTGCGGGCCATCAGACCGATCAACAGGATCCCCAGCAGGGGAACCAGTAGGCCCAGGCCGAGGTTGATCAACTCCTGGAGAACAGGGTTGAGGGTGTTGAACGGGTTGAGCTGCTTCGGAATCGACGTCAGGAACGCCAGGACGAAGCGGCTCACCGTCGTGGCGAGCCAGATGGTGGTGGCGAGGGGAATCACCACCAACAGGCCTGCAATCAGGTCGTTTTTGAGGTCCTGCTGGAGACGATCGCCCAGCGGTTGCTCAGGTCTGGGGCTGGATTGCACCACTGATTTGCGTCGCTCGACTGGCCGGAATTCCGGTCACAAAGGGCCAACCTGCAACTTAGCCAGTCGCCCTACAGAACAGCTGCCAGGGCGAGCAACGCAAAGGCGATCACGAGGACCACGGCGGTACCCGTCCCACCGATCCGGCGTTGGTTCAGTGCCAGATCGCGGCGGGTTTCGACCTGCTTGATCTGGTTTTCAGCCTGCTGCAACTGGCTTTCCATGAAAGCGCGCGCGGCCTTCTTCTTCTCCTCGTCGCTTGCAGCCTCAGGGATTTGGCCGTTCTGCACTCCCTGATCGATCACCTGCTCGAGCACCTTGGGATTGTCGAGCTGGGCCTTGGCGAGCTCCAGCTGACCACGCTGGGCTTGCAGGGACTGGTTGGTCTGGTCGCTCAGGCTCTGGTCACCGCTGATGGTGGCGGGAACCGTGAACAGCAGAGCCAACGCCAGAACACCGCTGATGACGCAAACCGTCCAGCGCAGGGGGTTCGGACCGGATAGTGGATCCTCCAGACGCGCGCCGAGGAGCATCAACAGCATTCCCACCAGGGCCATCGGCGACTGGGTGATCAGGGTGGAGCTGAGCAGCTGGCGGAAGCTCTCATCGCCCCAACCATTGACCGAGAGCACCGCCAAAAGCTGGAGGGCCAGCAGAACCACCAGGGTGATCCCGAGCCAGCGCAACAGACTGGAGAAGCGTCCTGCAACTGCTGAACTCACTGGGAGGGCCTTGGAAGTTGAGCAAGCGTAGGGGCGATCAACCCAAGCCACAGCCCCTTCCGGCTGAGGTTCTGGTCAGGGCGCTCAAGACCAAAGCCTTGGACTTGGGCTTCAGCCTGGTGGGGATTGCCTCAGCAGTGGGCAGTGAGCGGATGCGCCTGCGCAACGCTGCCCTGCAGCGCTGGCTGAATGCCGGACATCACGGGGAAATGGCCTGGATGCAGGACCCCAGGCGGCAAGCGATTGAGGCGCTATTGCCGGGAGTCCGCAGTGTTGTGGCGGTCGGCCTCAATTACTACGTCGATGCCCAACCAGCACCCGGCAGCTTGAAGGTGGCCCGTTACGGCTGGGGCCGGGACTACCACCGGGTCATCGATGGGCGCTTGCGTGCCCTGGGGCGTTGGCTCGAGGACCAGCAACCGCAAGCCCAATGGCGCGCCTGCGTCGACAGCTCGCCTCTGCTGGACAAGGCCTGGGCTGAGGAAGCTGGCCTGGGCTGGATCGGGAAACACAGCAACCTGATCAACCGCGACTGGGGGTCGTGGCTGCTGATCGGGCACCTCCTCACCGACGTGGACCTGCCTGCGGACGCACCCGCCACACCCCACTGCGGGGCCTGCCGCGCCTGTCTGGACGCCTGCCCCACGGGCGCCATCCGCGAACCATTTGTGGTCGATGCCCGCCGCTGCCTGGCCTTTCACACGATCGAGAACCGCGCGGAGCAGCTTCCCGACGAGATCGCCAGCGGCTTAAACGGTTGGGTGGCCGGCTGCGACATCTGCCAAGACGTTTGCCCCTGGAACCAGGGGGAACTGGTCTCCAGCAACGATCCCGATGTGCAACCCCGTCCCTGGTGGCTGGACCTCCAGGGAGCTGACGCCCTGGGCTGGAGCGATACGGACTGGGACGACAAATTGCGGGCCTCAGCCCTGCGGCGGATCAAACCCGCGATGTGGAGGCGAAACATTGCAGCAGCCCTAGGCTGAGCGCTCGATCGATCTGCATCGATGGCTGCGCGCTGGTTGAAGGTTCTCGCCGCAGCGCCCTTGATGCTGGCCAGCCTCACTGGGGGCCCCGCCAAAGCCCTGGTCCCCTACGTGGTGCTGCCCAGCGAGCGCAACCTTGAGGCCGCAGGCCTGGGCATTGCCCAAGCCGCCAGCCGACTCCTGAAGCTCGGTCAGGCCGAGGAAGCCGCGAGCTTGGCGGCCCTGACCGTTCAACTGATCCCCACCGATGCCCGGGGCTGGCTGCTGCTGGCTGAAGCCCAGTTGCGCAGCGGCGAGGACGCCGAAGCCTCCGCATCCCTCGAGCAAGCGCGAAACCTCGATCCCCGCAACGCCGGAATCCTGTTTGCCCAGGGCTCGTTAGCCCTGAAAGCGAACCAGCCGGCCCGCGCGATTGAGCTGATCCGCGAAGGGCAGCGGATCGACGACAAGAACGCCGGTTCCTACTTCGATCTCGGCAATGGCTACATCCTGCTGGGGGAATCCAAAGCCGCACTCTCGGCCTTTGAGCGGGCCTCCAAGCTGCGCAGCGATTTCTGGGAAGCGATCAACAACCAATCCCTGGTGCTCTACGAGCAGCGCAAGGACACCGAAGCCATCCGGCGCTGGCGATCCGTGCTCACAATTCGGCCTACGGCAGCGGAACCGATGCTGGCCCTGGCTGCAGCGCTCAATGCCCAGGACCCTGGCAATGGCGAAAGCCTGGATCTGGCCAAGAAGGCCCTGGCTGGCGATCCCAACTACGTCCTCAGCAGCTATCAGCAGGAACAGCTCTGGGGCATTCGCCTGCGCGAGGCCGCCAGCGTCCTACTGGCGAACGCCAGCCTGAAGGGCGATGTGGAGCGGGCTCAGGCCAATGCGGATGCTGAGCCCGTAGAAGAACCTCGGTAGGCTGAGCCGCACTTTCTGACCTCGGATGCCCAAGGCGCGCCCCGAACAGCCGCTGCCCGACCCATCCGACGAGCGTCGTATCCAGCCGATTGAGCTGCATCAGGAGATGCAGCGCTCGTACCTGGAATACGCCATGAGCGTGATCGTGGGACGGGCCTTGCCCGATGCCCGCGATGGTCTCAAGCCCGTTCAACGGCGCATCCTGTTTGCGATGCATGAGCTGGGGCTCACCCCAGATCGCCCCTATCGAAAGTGCGCACGCGTCGTCGGCGACGTGCTGGGCAAATACCACCCCCACGGAGACCAGGCGGTCTACGACGCCCTGGTCCGCCTGGTGCAGACCTTTGCCAGCCGCAATCCGCTGCTGGATGGCCACGGCAACTTCGGCTCGGTGGATGACGACCCACCGGCGGCCATGCGTTACACCGAAACGCGGCTGGCACCGATCGCCAATGAGGCGATGCTCGATGAAATCGGCAGCGACACGGTCGATTTCGCCAACAACTTCGATGGCTCCCAGCAAGAGCCAACGGTGCTCCCGGCCCAACTGCCCTTCCTGCTGCTGAACGGCTGCACCGGCATCGCCGTCGGGATGGCCACCAACATTCCTCCCCACAACCTGGGGGAGGTGGTGGATGCCCTGATCGCCCTGGTGCGCAAACCGGAGCTCAGCGACGAAAAGCTGCTGGAACTGGTCCCCGGTCCCGACTTCCCCACCGGCGGTGAAGTTCTCACCGGCAGCGGCCTGCGGGACACCTATCTCTACGGCCGCGGCAGCATCCCGATGCGAGGCGTTGCCCACATCGAGGAAATCCAACCGGGCAAGGGCCGCCACAAGCGCGGGGCCGTCGTAATCACAGAACTGCCCTATCAGCTGAGCAAGGCCGGTTGGATCGAAAAGCTGGCTGAGCAGGTCAACGACGGAAAGATCAACGGCATCGCCGACATCCGCGACGAATCCGACCGCGAAGGCATGCGGGTCGTGGTGGAACTGCGCCGGGACGCCAACCCGGAGAAAGTCCTGGCGGACCTGCAGCGGCGCACCGCGCTCCAGAGCAATTACGGCGCGATCCTGCTGGCCCTGGTCCACGGCAAGCCGATCCAACTGAGCCTGCGCCAGCTGCTGCAGGAGTTCCTGGATTACCGGGAGCTAACGATCATTCGGCGGACCAAGCACGCCCTCAAACGCGCGGAAGATCGCCTCGAAGTGGTCGAGGGCCTGATCACAGCTCTTAATGCTCTGCAGCGGGTGATCGAGATGATCACCGCCGCCCCCGATGCCTCCAGTGCGAAGGCCAGCCTGCAGGTGCACCTGGACATCAATGAACGCCAGGCCGATGCCGTGCTGGCCATGCCCCTCCGCCGGCTGACCGGCCTTGAACAAGAAAGCCTGCGCAAAGAAGCTGACGACCTGCTCCAAGAACGAGCACGCCTGCGGCACCTGCTGGATGAACGGCCCGCTCTACTAGAAACGATGGTGGCCGAGTTCAAGGCGCTCAAAAAGCGCTTTGCCACGTCCAGGCGCACACGGCTGGTGGAAGGCGGCGATGAGCTGGTGGCCCAACGCACCGCAGCCCAACGACCCAACACCGAACTGCTGCGCCAGCGGGCCTTTGAAGGTCTCCCCAGCGACGGTCGTCTGGTGATCCAGGCCGATGGACAAGTGAAAGTAGTGGGACCTCAACTGCTGGGGCGGCTTCACCTCGATGAGCCGGCACCCCTGGGCGACAACCCCTCACCAGCCCGCTTGATCCTGCCGATCAACACCAGACCCGCCCTTTTGGCCTTCACCGACGCGGGCCGCGTGGCCTTGCTGCGCTGGGAGTTTGCCGGGCAGAACCCCGGCACGCTCGAGAAGTTCCTGCCTGAGGGCATGAGCGGTGAACGGGTCGTGCAGATGTTGCCCCTGCCAGAAGAGGCGGATGGGAAGAGCGTGGGCCTACTCAGCAGTGACGGTCGCTTCAAGCGCCTGCCCCTGGCTGACTTCCAAGATCTGTCCGGTCGGGCTACGTCCGTTCTAAAACTCAAGGAAGGGGTCAACCTGAAGCGGGTAGTTCTGTGCCAGGACGGACAAGACCTCGTTGTGGGCAGCAGCACCGGTCGCCTGCTGCGCCTTGAGGTCAATGAGGAAAACCTTCCCGTGATGGGCCGGAATGCCCAGGGTCCTGTGCTTTTACGCTTGCTACCAGGTGAAGAGGTCATCGGCGCTGCATCAGTCAACGATGAAAGTGAACTGGTTCTCGGTTCAAAGCAAGGCACTCTTGTGCTGATCAATCCAGCGCTTGAGCTCAGGAAGTGTCAGCGTGGTGACCTCGGGCAGATTTACATCCGTTTCCAGAACAAGTCAGACACTCTCATTGATCTTTGCGTGATCAAAAGCAATCAACTTGTCTCGGTGCTATGCAGAGGCACCAGCAATCAGCGAGTTGACACGAGGTTATTAAAAGCTTCAAATGAGCACGCGTCAGTCAAAAAAGAAAAAGGATTCCATATCTTGGGGGAAATCAGAGAGATCTTTACTACATATATGAATAAAGCATGAAAATAGCCGCAATCATCCCATGCTTCAACGAAGAAGCCTCTGTCGGAGCCGTCGTCGAGGCACTAGCAACAGAGATTCCCGGTATCTCCATTTACGTTTGTGATAACGGCAGCACTGATCGCACAGTCGAGGCGGCAAAAGCTTCTGGGGCGACTGTCCTGAGCGAGAAGCGCAAAGGAAAAGGGAACGCCGTTAGAAGGTTATTTCGAGATATTGATGCTGATGTCTACGTCATGATCGACGGCGACAACACATACGGCACGGGAATTATCAGCGAAGCAGTTCAGCTTGTTGCAGATGGACATGATATGGTTACAGGCGAAAGAATGCTTTCAACTATCAATCAAAGAAAAGGCCATGCATTTGGGAATAAGCTATTCACTCAACTCCTGAGAAGCCTCTTTAGCGTTTCCAGCAGGGATGTTTTCAGCGGTCTGAGAGTAATGTCGCGGCGACTTGTTAAAACATTTCCATGCCTTAGCCTTGAGTTTGAGCTCGAAGCTGAACTTGAAATATTCTGCGCGCGTATGAGACTTCCAGTAACCAGCCTACCTACAAGTATTCGAGAGAGAGTGAACAGCGAAAGCAAATTAAATACCATCCAAGATGGCCTAAAGATTTCTACCCTGGCATTAAGGATGCTGCATCGCGAGTATCCGCTACGCCTTTACATGCCACTATTTGGCATAATCGAAATAAGCTGTCTTTTAACCTCGATTCCGCTCTTTCGCACGTATCTAGAAACTGGCCTTGTCCCGAGATTTCCGACTCTAATCATTCTCGCGACTGTTGCACTAGTTGGGTTTAGCAGCCTGGCGATGGGGCTAATCCTCAAAGAAATCACAAATAGCAGATACGAGAGTAGATATTTACGTTACCTAGATATACAAAACAATTAATCGTTATACTTCAACGAAGTATGAGCTTACAAGCAAATCTTGTTGCTGGATCCTCAGAATCTGGCTTACTAAGGCAATCTTGAGTTGTTGGCAGATCCCTAGAGGGATAACTAACGGCATATCCGATCCCATTCTTAGCTGTTGAATAAAACGGCTGAGAAAAATTTAAAACACAAGAGATTGAGAGGAACAAAAACAGTGCAGCACGCACTACCTTAATTTGATTAGTTTGACAGAGATAATAAATCGAAAATATGGATATAAGCATAAATATAGAAAGATAGTATCTAAGCTCATGGCTCTGAGGCAGAAAAGATGCCAGCAAAACATATATACCTGTCATAAGAAAGAGAAAGTCGTGCCCATCAATTGATTTAACCGTGAAAAGATTCCTTAGCTTCTCAAGGATGCCGTACATGAATACTAAAAACGCGGCCAAGTAGGCCGGTCCATAAGTACCTCCAGTACGTACTAATCCCATGGCGTTTTTGGGATCGAGAAGGCCACCGTATTGAGTTTGAGCACGGGCCATATCAATGTTGTAGTCAGGAACAACTCCACGGAATATCCAGTCAAGCTCACTTGATGAAAGGAAATGATTAAGCGAGCCTTGTAGTGGGTAGAGGAAGGAAGTGTATGTAGAAGACGCAGTGTAGTTACTCTCTGGCCCTTCAAATGGACCTACAGAGATAGGATAAAAAGGATTAGAATATATCAAAAAGTTCCAGATTGAATGACTGCTAGTTAAAAGTAATCCAAAAGTCAAAAGAATAAGGCATTGCTTGTTGAATATATGATCTTTCATCGAAGCATAATGGCTAAATAGAAGCGCTATATATCCGACAATTACTACTAAAAACGACTGCATGAAGCCTTGGTATTTCGTGTAAGAAGAGAAAGTCGATAGAAGTAAGGCTAAAATAGTAACCGATAGCTTTCTATGGTAAATCGAGTAAAGAAGAAGAACGAGCGAAGAGCTTACAGTTGCTCCCACAAAAAAGTCTTGGTATCCAGACCGAAAGGAAAAAAGACATACAGGGAAGACGAATACTGTGCAAACTGTTAAGTGCCATGGTAAAAGTTTTAGTTTTTGTATAGTCCAACATAGAAGAGAAAGAATCAATATATTTGGCAACAACATTAGTCGTGGCCAGCCAATGACAAACGAAGGATATAAAGCTAACCTCCAGAAGGGTGGAAAACCTTGAAAACGGTCTAGAAGCTGCTGATTAAGCTGAAAATCTGACAAGCCTTTAACTTGAGTGGCTATTACAGAGAAAGGTCCATGATAAGCAAGTACGTCATATATGAATGCATCAAAGAATACTATGGATAGGGTAAGGATTGTGATCGCACCAAATATTGTCGATTTCTTGTTGAAAACAGATAGTGGCTTGAGCATGGTTGAGTAATTCATATGTTTAAGCGGCAACTGACTCGGGTGGATGTTGCTCAAGCACCTGCTTGAGGTAGCGCCCGGTATGGGAGCTGGGGTGCTCAGCGACCTCCTCCGGAGTCCCGGTCACCACGATCTCGCCACCCTTATCACCGCCCTCGGGACCGAGGTCGATGATCCAGTCGGAGCAGCGAATCACATCCAAGTTGTGCTCGATCACCAAGATCGAATTCCCCTTGTCGACTAGACGCTGCATCACATCCATCAGCTTGTGGACGTCGTAGAAGCTCAGACCAGTTGTGGGCTCATCGATCAAATAGAGGGTCTTGCCGGTGGCCCGTTTGGAAAGTTCGGTGGCCAACTTGACCCGCTGGGCCTCACCACCGGAGAGGGTGGGAGCGGGTTGACCGAGCTTGACGTAACCCAGGCCCACATCAACCAAGGTGCGCAGTCGATCTGCTGCCTGAGGAATGGCTGAGAACACCTCACAGGCTTGCTCCACCGTCATCTGCAGAACATCCGCGATGGTGTGGCCCTTGTATTTGACCTGCAACGTCTCGCGGTTGTAGCGAGCGCCCTTACAGACGTCGCACTGGACGTAGACGTCAGGCAAGAAGTTCATCTCGATAACGTTCACGCCCTGGCCGCTGCAGGCTTCGCAGCGACCACCCTTGACGTTGAAGCTGAACTGTCCGACGGCATAACCGCGGGCCTTCGCCTCCACCGTGGCCGCAAAGACCTGACGAATCGGATCAAAGGCCCCGGTGTAGGTCGCCGGGTTAGAGCGAGGGGTCCGGCCAATCGGGGATTGGTCGATCACGATCACCTTGTCGATCGCTTTGATCCCCTTGAGGTCCTCGACCCCAGCCGGGAAAGGAACTTTCAAACCAAGCTTGTGCTCCAGTGCAGGGTGCAGGAGCTCGTTGACCATGGTGCTCTTGCCGCTGCCGCTTACCCCGGTCACACAGACCAAGCGGCCCAAGGGAAACTCCACGTCGAAGCCGCTGAGGTTGTTGCGCGCGCAACCCACCAGCGTGAGCTTGCGAGAACCGTTGGCGCGGCGTTCAGCAGGAGTCGGAATGGCCCGTCGACCACTCAGATAGGCACCGGTCAACGACTCCTCGGCCGCCAACAGAGTCTCGAAATCGCCCTCAGCAACAATCCTGCCGCCATGCACTCCGGCTCCAGGGCCAATGTCGACGATGTAGTCGGCAGCGCGAATCGTGTCCTCGTCGTGCTCCACCACGATCAAGGTGTTGCCCAAATCTCTGAGCTTCACCAGGGTGTTCAGCAGCCGGTCGTTGTCGCGCTGGTGCAAACCGATGCTGGGCTCGTCGAGCACGTAGAGCACCCCCGTCAGACCCGCACCGATCTGGGTGGCCAGGCGAATCCGCTGAGCCTCACCACCCGAGAGGGTCATCGCTGGGCGATCCAGGCTCAAGTAATCCAGGCCCACGTCCAAGAGGAACTTGAGTCGCATGCGGATCTCCCGCAGCACCAAATCGCCAATTTGAATTTGGCGAGCATTGAGCAGGGCCGGACCCTCGATGCCCATCAGCTCCTCAATCCGGCGAAGGCTCTCGCCAACGCTGCTGTTGGTCAACTCATGGATGCGATAAGGGCCCACCCGCACAGCCAGGGCTTCAGGCTTGAGGCGCAAGCCATGGCAGCTGGCGCAGGGCACCAACTCCAGATATTTCTCTAATTTCTGGCGGATTGATTCGCCACTGGCATCGCGCAGTTGGCGCTCGAGGATCGGCAGGATCCCTTCGAACGGCCGCAGGTAGGTCTGGTTTTTCTTGTAGCGGCTATCGGCCTGGATCGGAATCGGTTCCCTTGACCCATTCAGGAGCACGTCCTGCTGCTCCTCCGTCAGCTCATTCCACGGCGTCTTGATCTCAAAGCCAAAGGCCTCTCCCACCGAATAGAGCAGGGAGAAGTAATAGGAGTTGTCCTTCTCGGCCCAGGGAGCAACCGCCGCGTACACCGGCAATGAAGGATCAGGGATCACCCGCTCCTTGGTGAATTGGCGCAGATGGCCAATGCCGTGGCAATCCGCGCAGGCGCCGTAGGGACTGTTGAAGGAGAAGAGCCGCGGCGAAAGCTCCTCCATCACCGCGCCGTGGACGGGACAGGCGAAGTTTTCGGAATAGAGACGCTCCTTCTCCACCTCGGGCGGCAACTCCTCCCCGGACTTGGGAACCACTTCCACCAGTGCCAAGCCATCACCACGCTTGAGCGCCGTGCGGAGGGAATCGGTCAGGCGCTCCTGAATGCCCTCACGGGCCACCAGGCGATCCACCACCACCTCAATGTTGTGGGAGTGGTTCTTGTCGAGCTCGATGTTGTCGGCGAGTTCGCGCACCTCACCGTTGATGCGCACCCGGGCAAAGCCCTCGGCTACCAAGCCGGACAGCAACTTGACGTGGGTGCCCTTCTTGCCGCGAACCACAGGGGCGAGGAGCTGGTAACGGGTCCCCTCCGGCAGAGTGAGGATCTGATCGACCATCTCGTCGATGGACTGGGGCCGAATCGAGCGATCGCACTCAGGGCAATGGGGCTCCCCGGCTCGACCAAACAACAGACGCAGGTAGTCCTGAATCTCCGTGACCGTGCCCACCGTGGAACGGGGGTTGTGGCTCGTGGATTTCTGATCGATCGAGATCGCAGGCGAGAGGCCCTCGATCGCATCCACATCGGGCTTGTCGACCTGGCCGAGGAACTGCCGGGCGTAGGCCGAGAGGCTCTCGACGTAGCGGCGCTGGCCTTCCGCAAAAATCGTGTCGAAGGCCAGGGAGCTCTTGCCGCTACCGCTGACCCCGGTGAAGACCACCAGTTGGTTCCGGGGAACCGTGACGTCAACGTTTTTAAGGTTGTGCTGGCGCGCACCCCGCACCCGAATCACATCCTCCAAGGAGCCGCCGTTGAGGGCCTGAAGCGCAGCCTTCTCGTTCACGCTTTTGGCGAGGGCGCGGGGCATCCAGGCGGCTCTAAGAGGGGAGGAGTCTAGGCAGCGCGTTTGAGCAAGCTGGCCGCATAACTCCTGGTCTCGCCGAAATCACCGCCGGCCAATTCCGCTAGTTCGGCTTGACGGGCCTGAGTGTCCCGCAGTTGGGACACTCGCGTATGGGTCATGCCGTCCCGCACCTCCTTGGCCACCTGGAAGTGATGGTCAGCAGCGGCGGCCACCAAGGGCTGGTGGGTGACGCAGAAGACCTGACGCTGCTGGGCCAGGCGCTGCAGCAATTCAGCCATGGCGCCACTGACGCGGCCGCTGACGCCGGTGTCGATTTCGTCGAACAGCAGGGTGACGTGCTGATCCGCCGCGGCCAGACAGGTTTTCAAAGCCAGCAAAAAGCGCGACATCTCACCGCCCGAAGCCACCTCAGAGAGGGGGGCCAGCGGCTGACCGGGGTTGGCTGAGAACAGGAACTGCACCGCGTCCGCCCCCTCTTCCCCGGGGGACGTGGGCTCAATGGCCACCTCAAAGCGGACATTGGCCAGGCCCATCGGCCGCAGGGCCTGCATCAGGTCCTGCTCCAAAGCCTCGGCGGCAACGCGGCGGGCCCGGGTGAGTTCGGCATTGCAGCGATCACGGCGCTGCCTGGCCTGGAGCTCGGTCTGCTCCAAGGCCTCGAGGCTGGCTTGAGCACCCCCAGGAACCAGCTGGTCACGCAGCTGATCACGCCAAACGATCAGTTCCGGTAGATCTTTGCCATGGCGCCTCTCCAGCGCCTTCAGCAAGGCCATCCGCTCCTGGAGCTGCCCCAGGCTGTCTGGATCGCTTTCGAGACTCGAGCCGTAGCGATCGAGCTCACGAATGAAGTCCTGAAGCTCCGCGAAACCGTCGCCAAAGCGAGCGTTCAGCGCCGACAAGCTGCCATCGAGCTGCTGCATCTGAACCAACTCCGCCTCACAGGCGGCCAGATGATCCAAAACCGATGGGGCCTCCTCCGCTCCATCCACCAACCGTCCCATCAGGGTCATCACCCCTTCCTGGAGACGGACCCCATGGGCGAGCCGGTTCTCTTCGTTCTCCAGACGGCTGCGCTCCGCTGGATCCTCCAACTGCGCCGCCTCGAGGTCATCCAACAGTTGTTGCTGCCGCTCCAAATCGGCCTGCAATGTCAACCAATCGGCCTTGGCCTGCTCCAGGGCAGCGGAGGCTTGCCGCCAGAAGCGATAACTCTCCTGAACAGGGGATAGATGCTGCTGCAGATCAGCGGCTCCAAAGCGATCCAGCCAGCGGCGCTGCTGACCCGGCCGGGCCAACTGCTGGGTCTGACCTTGAACCGTGAGATCCAAGAGCAAAGGCCTAAGCGATTGGATCTGCTGGCGGTTGACCGCAACGCCGTTGAGTCGATGGCGGCTCGTGAGTCGGTCATCCTTCTGGCGCCATTCGCGGCTGAGCAGTACCTCCTCCTCATCGCACTCGAGCTCCTGCTCGCTCAACCACTCCTGCAACGGCGGACTGAGGGAAAAACTGGCCTCGATGACCCCTTTGTTACTGCCCTGACGCAACAAGCGCGGCCCCTGCGCCCCCAAGAGGGCATCGAGAGCATCCAAAAGGATGGATTTGCCGGCTCCGGTCTCACCGGTCAGCACCGTGAAGCCCTGACCAAACTCCAGCTGCAGCTCCTCGATCAGAGCAATGTTCTCGAGGCGCAGACCGGTTAGCACAAGCAGCCTGGTGTTGGACCCGACCGTAGCGGCTGTCTCTTTCGTTTAGAAGGGGGTCATGTCAGACACCAGCCTCACCCCTGCCGAAGCAGCGGCGGCTGCCATGCAACGCAGCGTGTTCGGTGACGATGCCGAACCAAACACCCCTGTTGAACCAACCCAAACAGTCGAGCCCCATCGCGAGGAGCTCTCAGACTTCATCGAGGCCTCTGGCCTGCTCGAGTACGACCCGGCGGCCATTAGTCGGATTTACGCCGGTGCCCCTCAACGGTTGATCCGCCGGGTATGGCAGACGCTGGTTCCGATCGGCCTCTATCTCTTCGGCGTCGGCTTCGACTGGATCACCCGCCGGCTCAAGGATCCCGACTACGCCCGAGCCAGGGCCAAAGAAGCCGCTGATCTGGTGGCCTCCCTCGGTCCAGCCTTCATTAAGGCCGGCCAGGCACTCTCGACGCGCCCGGACATCATTCCGCCGCTGCTGCTGGAGGAGCTCGCCGGCCTCCAGGACCAACTGCCCGGCTTTGATTCCGGCCTGGCGATGGCCTGCATTGAGGAAGATCTCGGTGCCCCGATTTCAGCGATTTACGCCGAACTAGAGCGCGACCCCATCTCAGCAGCCTCCCTTGGCCAAGTCCACCGGGGTGTGTTGCTGAGCGGCGAAAAGGTCGCCGTCAAAGTCCAACGCCCAGGACTCAGGGAACAGATCACCCTCGATCTCTACATCGTCCGGAACATTGCGGCCTGGCTGAACACCAACATCGGCCTGATCCGCTCGGACCTGGTGGCCCTGATTGACGAGCTGGGCAAGCGGGTCTTTGAAGAGATGGACTACTGCAACGAGGCGACCAACGCCGAAACGTTCGCAGCGCTCCACGCCCACAACCCCCGCATTGCGGTCCCTCGGATCTTCCGCGACGCCACGGCACGGCGCGTGCTGACGATGGAGTGGATCGACGGGGTGAAGCTCACCAACCTCGAGGCCGTTCGCAAACTGGGGATCGACCCCGACGACATGGTCACGGTGGGAGTGAACTGCTCCCTGCAGCAGCTGCTGGAGCACGGGTTCTTCCACGCCGATCCCCATCCCGGAAACCTGCTGGCGCTGCCCGATGGCCGCCTGGCCTATCTCGACTTCGGAATGATGAGCGAGGTGAGCCGTGAAAGCCGCACAGGCCTGATCCAGGCAGTCGTTCACCTGGTGAACCGCAACTTCGGAAAGCTCAGCAACGACTTCGTCAACCTTGGCTTCCTCGCTGAGGACGTGAATCTCGAGCCGATCGTTCCGGCCTTTGAACAGGTCTTTGGCCAGGCCCTGGAAATGGGGGTCAGCCGGATGGACTTCAAGGCCGTCACCGACGACCTCAGTGGGGTGATGTACCGCTTCCCCTTCCGTGTCCCTCCTTACTACGCCCTCATCATTCGCTCCCTGGTGACGCTGGAGGGCATCGCCTTGAGCGTCGATCCCGACTTCAAGATCCTGGGGGCGGCCTATCCCTACTTCGCCCGCCGACTGATGGAGGACCCCGATCCCCAGCTACGCAACAGCCTCAAGGAGATGCTGTTCGACGGCGAGATCTTCCGGTGGCAACGGCTCGACAACCTGATCAGCAGCGCCGCCAGCGGCAGCCAGTTGGATTTGGAAGGACTGCTCGATCAAGTGCTGGACTTTCTCTTTTCCCCAAAGGCGGGGCTACTACGCAACCAGCTCGTTGAAGCCACCGTCGACCAACTCGACGCCCTGAGCTGGCAGACCGCGGTCCGGCTCAGCCAACGCCTCCCAAAAGCCCTCAGACCCCCCGGTCTGAGGAATCAAGCGGCGATCACGGCCAGCGACGTGGAGTTGCTCTCGCTTGAGCCCATCCAACGGCTGGTGGCGATCCTGAGCCAACTGCCTGAATTTGATCCGCAATTGCTGCTGAAGCGCATCCCCCGGCTGCTTCAGGAAACAGAACTGCGGCGGATGGGATCGGAGATGGCCAGGGGATTGGCTGAACGCAGCCTTGTGAGACTCGTGCGGGACGTCCTGGTCAGTCCGGCCTAGGGTCACCACACTCTTTCGAGACCCCATGCCGTCCAGCAAACGCCAGCGACTCCTTGCTGCAGCGCTTGGCTTGGGCTTGGTCGGTGGGACTCCAGCGCTGGCCGCGGAGAACGTGGTCTTCGTCACCGGCGCCTTCCGGCGCTCGATCCCAGTGGCGGACTTTGAATATTTGGCAGAGACCGATCAAGCCCGGGGCCTGCTTTCGGATCTTCTGAGCTTTACAAAGATGGAGCCCAAGGAGGTCTCCAAGCTGCTCAAGGCTGAATTGGCCATCCCCTTAGTCCTGACCAGCCGGCTGCTGAACACCCGACTTGGCGAAGCGATCCTGGCCCGGGTGGCCAAGATCATTTATCCCCTGAAGGCCCCTGGAGCAGGCATTCCAGCCCTCCGGGCGGGAGTGATCAACGCCCTGGTGGCAAGCGACGACAAGATCAATGCCATCGGCTTCATGCAGGCCTACCCGGTCGATGAGCTGGAAGTGAGCATCCCTGCCCTGATGAACGTGCTGGAAAAAGCCAAATCCATCAGCCAACTGATCTCCTTCTTTTCCGATTCACCCCTGGATGGGCTGAGGGGCGACAACAAGGCTGCCCCGTAGATTCGGGTCCAGAGCGTCCCAGCCGACCGTGCCCCTGCTGACTTCCATCCGCCGGCGACTGGGATCGAAGACAGCAACGATGCAGGACTGGCCGGGCCTGATCGAGGGCTACCGCCGCTGGTTGCCGGTCAGCGACAAAACCCCTGTCATCACCCTGCGGGAAGGGGCGACCCCCTTGATCCCGGCACCGTCCATCGCTGAGCGGATCGGCAAAGGGGTCAATGTCTACCTGAAATACGACGGTCTCAACCCCACCGGATCGTTCAAGGACCGGGGCATGACCATGGCCATCTCCAAGGCCAAGGAAGCGGGCTCTGAGGCGGTGATCTGCGCCAGCACCGGCAACACCTCCGCTGCTGCAGCGGCCTATGCGCGGCGCGGCGGCATGCGCGCCTTCGTCTTGATCCCCGACGGCTATGTGGCCCAGGGCAAGCTCGCCCAGGCTCTGCTCTATGGCGCTGAAGTGCTTGCGGTGAAGGGCAACTTTGACCGCGCCCTGGCGATCGTCCGTGAAGTGGCAGATCAGTACCCAGTCACCCTGGTGAATTCCCTGAATCCCTACCGGCTCCAGGGCCAGAAAACAGCAGCCTTTGAGGTGGTGGATGCCCTGGGTGAGGCTCCGGATTGGCTCTGCATCCCCGTCGGCAACGCGGGAAACATCAGCGCCTACTGGATGGGCTTCAACGAGTACAAGGCAGCGGGCCACAGCCGCAAGCTGCCCCGAATGATGGGCTTCCAAGCGGCCGGCTCAGCTCCCCTCGTCCTCGGCCACACCGTGGAGCAACCCGACACCATCGCCACGGCCATCCGGATCGGCAATCCGGTCAACAAGGAGAACGCGCTCAAAGCTCGCGCTGAAAGCAACGGTGACTTCATGGCCGTAACCGATGCCGAAATCATCGAGGCCTACAAGCTGCTGGGCAGTGGCGAAGGCGTGTTCTGTGAGCCAGCCAGTGCAGCCTCCGTCGCCGGTCTGATCAAACGTCGAGATGAAGTCCCTGCGGGCTCAACGGTGGTCTGTGTCCTAACGGGCAATGGTCTGAAGGACCCCACGACGGCGATCGAGCACAACGACTCGAAATTCCATACGGGCCTCGATGCCGACACAGCCAAGGTTGCTGAAGTGATGGGCTTTTAAGCCCCTCAATCCGCCCTGAGACAGCTCCGCCCGGCCTCAAGCCGGGCTTTTTTGCGCCCAAGCTTGAAAGCCAATCCAGAAAGCGACTGCCCACAACCTGGGGAAAACAGCGAGAAGAGGCCGGAAAAAACGCCTCTCGAAAAACCGCTTCGACCTCCTTCTTTTTCCACAAGTCCAGGAAAGAGTGGAAAAGGCCTGAATTGCTCAAGGTTCAAATCCTGATTCAGCAGGCTTGCGGAAACTGAAACCCTCGATGCCGCTTGGGTTTGAGTTGTTTCCCAAGGTTTCCGCAGGACCTACTACGACGGTTTTGGTTTTCTTTCTTTCTGATCCATTAATCCATTAACGGTCGTCTGGGGATTGCCGGGGAACCCGATCCATCGACCCGTTGCGCTTCCGCTTGGGTTGTGGAAGCGTGGAGGCCCCTTCAGTCCTGCCATGAAGCTGGTCTGCTCCCAGGCCGAACTGAATTCCAGTCTTCAACTGGTGAGCAGAGCTGTTGCGGCTCGTCCAACCCACCCGGTGCTGGCCAACGTGCTGCTCACCGCGGATGCCGGCACCGGCCGTCTGAGCCTGACGGGATTTGATTTGAGCCTGGGCATCCAGACCAGCCTGAGTGCCTCCGTCGCCACCAGCGGAGCAATCACTCTTCCCGCCCGTCTGTTCGGTGAGATCGTCTCGCGGATGCCTGCGGACAGTCCGATCACCCTCAGCTGCGAAGACGGCAGCGAGCAGGTCGAGTTGACCAGTGTTTCGGGCAGCTATCAGATGCGGGGCATGCCCGCTGACGACTTTCCTGAGCTCCCCCTGGCTCAGGCCGGCACCCCGATCAAGTTGGATCCGGAGGTCTTGATTAAGGGGTTGCGCGCCACCCTGTTTGCCAGCAGTGGGGATGAGGCTAAGCAACTCCTGACCGGTGTTCACCTGGGTCTCGATCAGAACGGTCTGGAATGCGCCGCCACCGACGGCCACCGATTGGCCGTCCTGCGTCTTCAGAACGCATCCAGCAGTGAAGCTGAGCTGGATGTCACTGTCCCCGCTCGCTCCTTGCGAGAACTGGAACGGTTGCTCTCCAGCCGTGGCGGCAGCGAGGCCGTCAGCCTGTTCTGTGATCGCGGACAGGTCGTCTTCCAGTGGGCTGACCAGGTGCTGACTAGTCGCAGCCTCGATGGCACCTATCCCAACTACAGGCAGCTCATCCCCGAAAGCTTCGGTCGCCTGCTGCAAGTGGATCGCAAGGGGCTGTTGAGTGCCCTAGAGCGCGTGGCGGTCTTGGCCGACCAACACAACAACGTGGTCAAACTCACCAGTGATCCTGCTGCAGGTCAGCTTTCCATCAGCGCGGATGCGCAAGATGTCGGCAGCGGCTCCGAAGCGATTGGTGCCCAAGTCACGGGCGACGCCATTCAGATTGCCTTCAACGTCCGCTACGTCCTCGAAGGCCTCAAGGCCATGGGTTGTGAGCAAGTGCAGCTGCAGTGCAATGCTCCCACCACTCCGGTGGTGCTGGCTCCCCAAGACGACTCCAGCTTCACTTATCTGGTGATGCCTGTTCAGATTCGCCAGTGAGCCTTCCGGAACAGCTCCTGCTCAGCGAGTTGCTTCGCCGCCGGGTTCGTTGCGATCAGGGCCTTGATCACGGGTTGGGTGTCGCCGCCTGGATGCACCCTCCGGTGCATCGCCTCCTCGGTTGGTTCTCCAAACCTTCGGCCTTGGGGGATCGCCGAGAGGTCTGGCGGCTGAATCAGTTGCGCGGTCTGGCCGAACTCGAGCTGTTCGTCCGGGGGGATGCGGCTCCTACCGAAATCACCACGATGGATCGCTTGCCCACCTTGATCGAGGCGACCGTCCTCGGCCAAGACGACGAACCCCTGGGGCAGATCGCCGACGCGGCGGTTGATCTCAGCAGCGGTCAGATCCTCCACTACCTGGTGTCCCGCAGCGATCCAAGACTTCCGGGGACGAGCCGTTGGCGCCTGGCCCCTGCGCGCATCAACGATCAACAACCTGGCATGGTCTTCACCTCCCTGGCTGGTTTGGATGATCTCCCCCTGGCCAAAGCCAGTGTCCGTCAGGAGTTCCTGCGCCGCTCCAAGCGTTGGCGCGAGCAGATGCAGGAGGAAACCTCCCGCTGGCGTGATCAGGTTCAGAACGCTGGCGAGCGTTTCGAGGAACGGCTGGAAGGCTGGTTGGAGGAACCTCCATGGGAGGAGGAAGTCGAGCGCCCCTCTTCAGGGCAGGAGACCTGGGATGAGTGGAACGAAGCGGATGCGCCGCAGCCCCGTCGCCGCCAGCAAGACGATCCCTGGATTTAAGAGGGGGTGAGTCGCTCAGCGAGACTGGAATGATCTCGCTCCCTGGTTCGTGGTCGCAGCCCCTGACTACTCCGTAGCTGAAGCGCTGAAAAAGGAGAACCTCAGCCAAGCCGACTACGACGAGATTTGCCGCCGCCTGGGCCGGGCCCCCAATCGGGCCGAACTCGGCATGTTCGGGGTGATGTGGTCGGAGCACTGTTGTTACCGCAACTCCAGACCCCTGCTCCAGGGCTTCCCCACAACGGGGCCGCGCATTTTGGTGGGTCCTGGTGAGAACGCTGGCGTCGTGGATCTGGGTGAAGGTCAACGCTTGGCCTTCAAGATCGAGAGCCATAACCACCCCTCAGCGGTGGAGCCCTTCCAGGGTGCGGCCACCGGCGTGGGCGGCATCCTGCGGGACATCTTCACCATGGGTGCCCGTCCGATTGCCCTGCTGAACGCCCTGCGTTTTGGCCCGCTTGAGGACGAGCGCAACGTGGGCCTGATGGAAGGTGTGGTGGCGGGCATTGCCCACTACGGCAACTGCGTGGGCGTGCCCACAGTCGGTGGTGAGGTGGCCTTTGACGCCAGCTATTCCGGCAACCCTTTGGTCAATGCCATGGCCCTGGGCCTGATGGAGACCGAGAACATTGTCTGCTCGGGAGCCGAGGGCGTCGGCTTCCCGGTGGTCTACGTCGGTAGTACGACCGGCCGGGACGGCATGGGTGGCGCCAGCTTTGCTTCGGCGGAGTTGACCGAAGCGTCCCTTGATGATCGCCCCGCGGTTCAGGTGGGGGATCCCTTCCTGGAAAAGGGCCTGATTGAGGCCTGCCTGGATGCCTTCCAAAGCGGTGATGTGGTCGCGGCCCAGGACATGGGGGCTGCAGGTCTGACCTGCAGCTGTTCGGAGATGGCCGCCAAGGGTGGCCTGGGCATCGAGTTGGATCTCGATCGCGTCCCGGCCCGCGAAGCCGGCATGACCCCCTACGAGTTCCTGCTCAGCGAATCCCAGGAGCGGATGCTCTTTGTGGTGAAGCCCGGCCGCGAAGCGGCACTGATGGAGCGCTTTACCCGTTGGGGCCTGCAGGCGGCCGTCGTCGGCCGTGTCCTGGAGGACAACATTGTTCGGGTCTTGCAGAACGGTGCGGTCGCTGCTGAGGTGCCCGCCAGTGCCCTGGCGGATGACACGCCGATCAACCGCCATGAACTGTTGAGTGAGCCCCCGGCACCGATTCAGGAGCATTGGCGCTGGTCCGAGGCGCAGCTGCCGCCGGCCTCCGCGTCTGGCGTCAACGGTCAAAGCTGGAGCGAGACGCTCCTGGCCCTGCTGGATGACCCCACCATCGCTTCCAAGCGTTGGGTCTACCGCCAGTACGACCATCAGGTGCAGGCCAACACGGTGGTGCCCCCGGGCGGTGCGGATGCGGCTGTGGTCCGTCTGCGTCCCCAGGCTGAAACCCAGGCGGCGACCCGTGGCGTGGCGGCTGTCGTCGATTGCCCTAACCGCTGGGTGGCTCTCGATCCAGAGCGGGGCGGCATGGCGGCCGTCGCCGAGGCCGCTCGCAACCTCAGCTGCGTGGGGGCTGAGCCCCTGGCGGTCACCGACAACCTCAACTTCCCCTCCCCGGAGACCCCGACGGGCTACTGGCAATTGGCCTCCGCTTGCCGCGGTCTCTCGAGCGCCTGCTCGGCCCTGGATACCCCGGTCACCGGCGGCAACGTCTCCCTCTACAACGAGACCCGGATGCCTGACGGCTCCATGCTGCCGATTCATCCAACCCCGGTGGTGGGCATGGTCGGCTTGGTCCATGACCTCAACCATGTCCGCGGTCAGGCCTGGCAGGACGCGGGCGATGTGATCTGGATGCTGGGTGTTCCTCTGGAAGCGGGTGAGACTCCAGCCGATGGCCGCTTGGGCCTGGCCGGCACGAGCTACCTCGAGCGGATTCATGGAGCCGTGACCGGGCGTCCACCGGAGGTTGACCTGGAGCTGGAGCGCTCGGTTCAGGCGTTTCTGCGCCAGGCCATCAACCAAGGGCTGGTGAAGTCGGCCCACGACCTCAGTGATGGTGGACTCGCCGTGGCTGCTGCGGAGTGCTGCATGGCTTCGGGCTTGGGAGCCCATCTGGAGCTTCCCTCCAGTGCCGCTCGTCTGGATCGCCTGCTGTTTGCCGAAGGCGGCGCCCGCATCTTGGTGAGTGTCTCGCCGGCTCAAACGGTCGCTTGGCAGGAGGCCCTGGATGCCAGCGGCATTCCGGCGCAGTGCCTTGGTGTGGTGGAGGACGACAGTGAGCTCTCGATCACCCAGGCGGGTTCGAACCTGCTCACCACCCCCATTGCCCAGATGCGTGAGCGCTTTGAGCAAGCGATTCCGCGGCGGATGGGTGTTGACCTGCCTCCGACGGCTTGAGGAGAACCCTGATGCACAATGTTGAAGGAAATCTGAAGCTGGGACGCGCCGTGACTGACCCCACCCCCAGCCTCGATAGACCGGACAAGCCCGAAGAGGCCTGCGGGGTGTTTGCAGTGCTAGCCAGCGATCAGCCGGTGGCTAACCTCACCTACTTCGGTCTCTACGCCCTTCAACACCGCGGTCAGGAATCCGCGGGGATCGCCGTCTTTGACGCGGAACCCGGCAGCGCCCCGAAGGTGCGCCTGCACAAGGACATGGGTTTGGTGAGCAAGGTGTTCACCCCCGAGGTGCTCGAGCGCCTTCCCGGTCAGTTGGCGATCGGCCACAACCGCTATTCCACGACGGGCTCGAGCAAGGCCTGCAACGCCCAGCCGGTGTTGCTCAACACCCGGCTGGGCCCGATGGCCTTTGCCCACAACGGCAACTTGGTCAATGCCGGCGAACTGCGGACGGCCCTGGCCAGCGATCTCCCCGAAGCGGAATTCACCTCCACAACCGATTCAGAGCTGATCGCCTTTGCGATCCAACAGGCCGTGAACGCCGGCAGTGATTGGGACAGCGCCATCCGTTCGGCAGCAGGACGCTGCCGCGGCGCCTTCAGCTTGGTGATCGGCACCCCCGAAGGCCTGTTTGCCCTTCGGGATGGCCATGGCATTCGCCCCTTGGTGTTTGGCCACATGGGTGAACCCAGCGAAGCCCGCTGGGTGGTGAGCAGCGAGACCTGCGGTCTGGACATCATTGGTTCGAGCTTCGATGGGGACATCGAGCCGGGCGAAATCGTCCACTTCCGTCTTGGTCAGTCCGAGCCTGTGCGCAGCCGCTGGGCGGAAGAGCCCTCCAAGCTCTGCGTCTTCGAAATGATCTATTTCGCGAGGCCCGATAGCCGTTTCTTCGGCGAATCCCTTTACAGCTACCGGGTTCGCATCGGTGAGGTGCTGGCCCGTGAAACCCCCATTGAGGCCGACATCGTCATCGGCGTGCCCGATTCCGGCATCCCTGCCGCGATTGGCTACTCGCAATACAGCGGCATCCCCTTCGGTGACGGTCTGATCAAGAACCGCTACGTCGGCCGTACCTTCATTCAGCCCACCCAGGCCATGCGCGAAGCCGGGATTCGCGTGAAGCTCAATCCCCTGCCGGATGTGCTGGCCGGAAAGCGTGTGGTGGTGATCGACGACTCGATTGTCCGGGGCACCACCAGCCGCAAGTTGGTGGCGGCGATCCGCGATGCCGGGGCCACTGAGGTGCACATGCGCATCAGCTCACCGCCGGTGACCCACCCCTGCTTCTACGGCATCGACACCGATACCCAAGATCAGCTGATCGCGGCTCGACTGACCCTCGAGGAGATCTCCTCTCACCTGGGGGTCGATTCACTGGCTTATTTGAGCAAAGAGGGCATGGTGGAAGCCGCCCATGCCAATGCAGAGCACTTCTGCACCGCCTGTTTCGATGGGGCCTATCCGATTGAGATGGATTCCTCGGTCAGCGGCAGCAAGCTGATGCTTGAGCCCGCCGGGATTGCAGCCACGCTCTAAACCGGTGCTTCGGTCCCTTGAGCCTGGTGCTTCACCTCGCCCCCGAGGCCAAAGGCATCGTGGATCACCTGCAGGGCTTTAACGCCCTCGACTTCGGGCACCACGCAGCTTGTACGGATCTCACTGGTGGCGATCATCTCGATGTTGATCTGAGCGTCAGCCAAGGCGCGGAACATCCGGCCAGCGGTTCCAGCGGTGCAGGGCATGCCAGCACCGACAGCACTGATGCGGGCGATGGCCATCCCTTCTTCAAAGCTGGCCCCAGGCCATTGGTTCAGTAGCGGTTGCAGGGCCGCTTGGGCTCGGCTGAGGTCCTCGCGCTTGAGGCAGAAGCCCATGTCGCGGCTGAGCTGTTCGCCTGAGCCATGGGTGCGCTCGGACTGAACGATGGCATCCAGGCTTACGCCGGCGTCCGCCAGAGCTCGGCAGACCGCCGCCGCCGTTCCCGGCTTATCGGGAATGCGACGCACGGCCACTTGGGCTTGATCACGATCGAGGGCCACACCGCGCACCTCCGGTTGCCCGGCTCCGGAGGGGGCGGGGTTGAGATGCAGCTGCCGCTCGCTCAGTTCAAAGCAGTGGGATGCCGCCTGCAGGGCCTTGTTGCCTTGATGTCCGGCGACCAGGCAGCTCACCTTGACTTCGCTGGTGGCGATCAGACGCAGGTTGATGCCGCCCTTGGCCAAGGTGTCGAACAGGCGCGCGGCCACACCGGGCCTGCCCATGATTCCCGCCCCAGCAATGCTGAGCTTGGCCATCCCGGCCTGGGTGCTCAGGGTGGCTCCGGCCGCCTTGGCATCCATGGCGTTTAAGACGTTCTGGCAGACCGCCTTGGCGTCCTCCAGTTGTGCCTCCGCCACCGTGAAGGCGATGTCGTTGCTGCTGCCTTCGTGGGTGGACTGCACGATCAGATCCACACTCAGGCCCGCATTGGAGAGCGCTTCAAATAGTTGAGCGGCGACCCCGGGGCGATCGGGAACATGGGAGAGCGCCAAGACCGCTTGATCGGTGTCCAGTTCTGCCCCATCCACGGGCTTGCCGAGCTCCAGGCCTTCGCCGCTGCCGCGATGGCTGGTGTTGTCGCTGGTGAGCAGCGTGCCTGGGGCATCGCTCCAGCTGGAGCGCACTACTAAGGGGACGCCGTAGTTCCGGGCGATCTCGACGGCGCGTGGGTGCAAGACCGCTGCTCCGAGGCTCGCTAGCTCGAGCATCTCGTCGCAGGTCACCGTCTCCATCAATTGGGCATCGGCCACCTTGCGGGGATCGGTGGTCAGGACGCCTGGGACATCGGTGTAGATCTCGCAGGCATCGGCTCCGATGGCTGCCGCCAAGGCCACAGCCGAGGTGTCGGAGCCGCCGCGGCCCAAGGTGGTGATCTCGGGAACGCCCGAGAGGCTGTTGCTGGTGCCTTGGAATCCGGCAACTACAACAACGTTGCCGTCATCGAGGAGCCTGCGGACTCGCTCGGTTTTGATCTCCAGAATCCGGGCTCGGCCGTGGGCCGATTCGGTGAGGATCCCGACTTGGGGACCGGTCATCGAGACCGCTGGAATGCCCTCGGCGTGCAGGGCCATCGAGAGCAGTGCGATCGAGACCTGCTCTCCGGTGGCCAGCAGCATGTCCATCTCCCGCTGGGGCGGGTTCCTGCTGATCGCCTGGGCGAGTCCGGTGAGTTCATCGGTGGTGTGCCCCATGGCCGACACCACGATCACCAGATCGTTCCCGTCTTCCTTGCTGGCCGCAATGCGCTTCGCCACAGCCTGAATGCGCTCCACATCGGCTACGGAGGTGCCGCCGAATTTCTGGACCAACAGGGCCATGGGTGGGCGCAATTGCGGAATCGACGATTGTCCTATGGCGCCAGCAGAAACCCGTCGCGGAAGGCATCACCGGGGTCGGCTCCCCGTTTGAGGCTGGCTTCCACCTGCAGGAGCTGACTGAGCAGGGCGAGGAAGCGTTCGGGTTTGCGGCCTCGGATCTGTTTGCGCATCACGTAGATCCGTTTGGGATTGCCGATCCCGGCGGCCTTGGCGATGGCATTCACATCGTTTTCCCCTTGCTGATCCAGCAGGCTCACCCAGAGCCAACCCCGGATCTGCCCGCAGAGGGTGGCCACAATCCGCAGGGCCGGTTCATTGGCGGCCAGCAGGACATCCACCAGGGCCACCGCTTCTGCGGGTGCTCCCGCCAGGAGGGCATCACCCACCTGCAGCGCATTGGTGGCCTGGCCGCCAATCAGGGCTTCCACCGCTTGAGCGGTGATGGTCTGGCCTGCCCCGACGTAGAGGGAGAGTTTTTCCAGTTCGCTGGCCAGCCTGGCGCTGTCGCTGCCGATGGCGTCGCTCAATGCTTGGGCGGCGTCGGGCTGCAGTTTGAGCTCCAGCTCTTGAGCTGTGCGTAGCACCAGGTCCACTTGCCCTGATCCATCCCAGATCGCCGGCAGTTGAAAGCTGCGCTCCTTGGCTTCGCCGCTTTTGACCAGTTTTTGCAGGGCTTTGGTGGTCCGTAGCCGACCATCGGGTTTGGCAGCGTTCACCAGCACCAGATGACACTGCTCGGCGATCAGGTTCAGGGTGGTCTCCAGTTGCTCCGCCAGATCAGCAGGGCACTGGTTGCAGAAGGGGCTGCGTTGCAACACGATCACGCGATCCCCCGCGCCAAAGGGGGCCGTTCGCGCTTCCTCCAAGGCTTGAGCGGCCTGATTGGAATCGTTGCCGTCTAGACGGCTGAGGTTGATGCTCTGCCAGGAGGGATCGACCTGGCTTTTGACCAGTGCTTCGACGGCCCGGCTGCGTGCGGCTTCGTCGTCGCCCCAGATCAGATGGATCGGCATGGCAGCACGGGGTGGAGTGCAGTTTGTGCCAGATCTGCATCGGCTGTGACCAAGACGGCCACTTCGTTCTGAATGGCCGTTGCCAGTTCGATGGCTTGGTTGAGGTCCAGCTCTGGTTCCTGTTGCTGGAGATGGCTTGCTGCCAGGGCGAGATCCCCATTCAGCGGCACCTGCCGCCAGTGCAGTGGATTGGCAAAGGCGGCGTTGTAGCGCAAGGCCAGGGCTTCATCCCCCTGGCTCAGGGCAGCATCCATGACGTCCATCAGGCTGATGCTGCTGATGACCCCTTGCCAGCTGCCCTGGGCGATGCCTTGAAGGACAGGCTCCAGCACCCGGCTGGTTTGTGGGTCGTCCTGCAAAAAGGCCACAAGGGCACTGCCGTCTAGGCCGATGCGGCTGCCGGGGCCCAATTGCCTGGCTTGGAAGCGGGCTTTTGCCGGGGCTCCAGCTGGCGCCCGTTGCTGTGCGCTGCGCTGCTGGGCACTTCCCTTGAGGCTCAGCAGGTTTTCCATCGCCTCTTGGCTGCTGGTGCCACCCGCCGCGTCCTGCAAAGGGACGATGGCCGCCAGATCCTGGCGGTGGCGTTGGATCACCAGCCGCTCACCCTTGGAGGCGCGAACCAGTAGTTCGGGGAAGCGCTGACGGGCCTCTTGCACTCCAAACCGCTCCACCCCAATTACTCCAGCCATCGCTCTGTGCAGTCTGTACAGATTCTGTCAGCCGGGCATGCTTGTCCTTATGGGATTCGACCATCCGATCTTCAGCGAGAGCCTGCGCTTGATCGAAGCGGCCTTGCCTGAAGGGACGTTGCAGGGTTTGTCGGTTTCCGAACGGGATGTGGTGCTGCGCCTCATCCACAGCAGCGGCGATCTGAGCTTGGTTCAGGGGGTGTCGTTCTCAGATCAGGCTTGCGAGTTGGGTCTGCGCGCCCTCAGTGCCCAGGCGCCGATCCTGACGGACACCGCGATGGCGGCGGCAGCGGTGGCTCCGATGGCCCGGCGAACCTTCGGGAATGTGGTTCGCAGTGTGCTGGATTGGGCTCCTGATCGTGCCCCCGAGGGGGGGACCCGAGCGGCGGTGGGCATGCAGCAAGCCTTGCGCGCCCACCCCGGAGCGCTGGTTTTGATCGGAAGTGCGCCAACGGCTCTGGAGCTGTTGCTCGAGCAGGTCCGCAGCAGCCAGGTGGCGCCTCCTGCGTTGGTGATCGGGATGCCCGTCGGCTTTGTCGGTGTTGCTGAGAGCAAGGCCCATCTCGCGGCCAGTGAGTTGCCTCAGATCCGTTTGGACGGGAGTCGCGGTGGTGCCGGTTTGGTGGGTGCTGCGGTGAATGCTCTGTTGCGCCGGGCTTGGTTGGATCAGGCGGCGTCGGTTTGAACGCTGACGTGGCTGTTGGCTTCGATCCGGCTCAGCACCTGACGGGCTCGCAAAACCACCGGGGCTGGCACCCCGGCGAGGCGAGCGGCCTCGATGCCGTAGCTGCGGTTGGCGCCGCCGCTGACGACCCTGTGTAGGAAGCGCAGGGTTGAACCGGTTTCTTCCACCAGCACCTGGGCGTTTTCGACGTTGCCCTGTTGCTCGGCCAGCTCGTTGAGCTCGTGATAGTGGGTCGCAAAGATGCTGCGGGCGCCGATGTCGCCGGAGAGGTACTCCGCCACAGCCCAGGCGATCGACAGGCCATCGAAGGTGGCGGTTCCCCGCCCAATTTCATCGAGCAGCACCAGGGACTGGCTGCTGGCGTGGTGAAGGATGTTGGCGGTCTCGGCCATTTCGACCATGAAGGTGGATTGGCCTGCCGCCAGGTCATCGCCCGCCCCGACTCGGGTGAAGATGCGATCGGCGATCCCCAGTCGCGCCGAGTCAGCTGGGATCCAGCTGCCGATCTGAGCCATCAGCTGCAGCAGCCCGGTCTGGCGCAGGTAGCAGCTCTTCCCGCTGGCGTTGGGCCCCGTGAGAACCACCAGGTCACAGCCCTCGCCGAGGCCGACGTCATTGGGGGTAAACGCTTCCTCCACCAGCAGTTGCTCCACCACAGGGTGGCGTCCCCCTTGGATCTCCAGGCAGCGGCTCCCAGGGACGAGTTCCGGTTTGCAGTACCCGCAGGTGGCTGCCACCTCAGCCAGTGAGGCCAGGGCATCTAGTTCAGCGACGAGCCGTGCGGCGAAGCGAATCGGCCCCGCTTGCTCGCCCACCTGCTGACGCAGCTGGCAGAACAGTTCGTATTCCCGTTGCGCTGCACGGGCTTTCAGCTGGAAGATTCGTCCTTCGCGGCTCTTGAGTTCTGGGGTAACGAAGCGCTCCTCGTTCGCCAAGGTCTGCCGGCGAATCCAGTGGTCCGGCACGTCCTTGGCTTTCGACTTACTGACGGAGAGGAAGTAACCAAAGGTGCGGTGGTACTGGAGTTTCAGGGTGCTGATCCCGCTGTTCAGCCGTTCCGCCTGTTCCTGCTCGGCCAACCAGGCGTCCTGGTCATCCAGTTGGTTGCGTAGACCATCGAGTTGTGGGTCCACCCCGTCGTGGATCACTCCTCCCTCGGTCAGGGTTAACGGTGGGGTCTCCAGCAACTGATGCCGCAGTTCAGCGGCGAGGGCGTCGAGTTCGCTCCACGGCCGAGAGAGGGCTACCAGCGGTGTACTGGTGACCTCGCCCAGCAAGCCAGCCAGGGCCGGGAGTCGCTCCAGACCATCGGCCAGGGCCACCAGATCCCGCGCGGATGCGGTTCCAGCTCCGGCCCGTCCAGCGAGCCGCTCCAGATCCCCCATGGGCCTCAGCAGCCTGCGCACCCCCAGGCGCAAGCTGCGGGCTTGACTGCCGCTTACCAGTTCCCCAATGGCCTCCTGGCGGGAGCGGATCAGCTCGAGATCCACCAGGGGAGCCTCGATCCAGCGCCGCAGGCAACGGCCACCCATGGCCGTCATCGTCCGGTCCAGGGCCCAGAGCAGTGACCCCTGAAGTCCACCTGTCAATTGGGTCTTGGTGAGTTCGAGATTGCGCCGGGTCGCTGCGTCCAGCACCAGTTGATCGCCAGCGCTCCAGCTGGTGGGCAACTCCAGAGGGATCTCGCAGCCCGGCTGGGTGTCGCTCAGGTAGCGGAGCAGCCCTCCAGCAGCCCGAAGGGCCCAGGAGTTTTCGCCAAGCCCCAAGCCATCAACGCTGGCCAGTCCAAAGCGCTCCAGCACGGTGGCTTTCGACTCATTAAGCGCAAAAGGGGTGCGGCTTAAGGGCGTTAGTTGCAGGGAGGTTGGACACCAAGCCGGACGTTCGCTCCCGCTTTCGGGGTTCGGCCAGAGCACTTCAGCGGCCTCGACCTGCAGCAGCTCCTGGTGCAATTGGTCACTGCCGTTTCGCTCGGTGACACGGAATTCGCCTGTGCTCACGTCGGCGATGGCGAGACCCCAACGCTCTTGCTCGCAGACCACCGCGCAGAGCCAGTTGTTGCGGCGGGCAGTGAGCATCCCCTCCTCAAGCACCGTGCCTGGGGTCAAGACCCGCGTGATCTCCCGTTTCAGCAGCGCTGGCTTTCCGCCGCTCTTGCTGCGCTCAGCGGCCTCTTCCACTTGGTCGCAGAGGGCGACGCTGAAGCCGCGGCCCACCAGCTCGGCGCAGTAGCGCTCGGCAGCGTGATGGGGAATGCCGGCCATCGGCACGCGTCCGATCGCTTTGCCGCCCTCTTTTCCCGTCAGGGTCAACTCCAGCAGGCGGGAGAGGGCAATGGCGTCTTCGAAAAAGCACTCAAAGAAGTCACCGAGCCGGTAGAGCAGAACCCGCTCGGGATGCTCCGCCTTGAGTTCCACGTAGTGGCGCAGCATCGGTGTGAGCTGCTCGAGGTCTACCAGGCTGTGGTGGTGCCAGGGGGGCAAATCGTCGCTGCTGTCTTCCTTCTCCTGACTGTCCTCGGGTTCCTGAGGGGTGTTTTGGCGAACACGGGGCCTGGATTGGGCATCCCGCGCGAGGGCTTCGTGATCCAGCTCTGAAGTGGCTTTCTCGAGCTGCGGCGATGCTTTGGCCGCTGGTGGCTCTGGCTCAAGTCCAAACAGCGAGCCCTGCAGTGCCAACTCGGTTTGGTCGGCCACAGGAAGGCTGTCTTCAACGCGGCCAGATCGTAGGCGCGCCACAACTTGTGAAGGAACCCCAGATCGCTTCGCTGGCTCCAGGAACCAGCGTGGGAGGATTTGCCAACTGACAGGACGCCACCCTCAGTTCCATGACGATCCTCAACACCCTTTCAGTCCTGGCCCTGGTGGTGATGTCCTTCGCTCTGATCGTGGCTGTCCCCGTGCTGTACGCGAGCGATGACACCAGTGGCCGCTCCAACCGCCTGATCCTGCTGGGCAGCATCGCTTGGGTTGCCCTGGTGCTGGTCAACTGGGGCATGAGCTTCTTTGTGGCCTGATCAGGCCTCTGCTTAGGCTGAGCTGATCGCGAGCTCAGCTGACGTGACCGTTTTCGAAGGGCAATTTTCCGGCGCGTCTGGATTGCGGGTCGCCATTGTTGTTGCCCGTTTCAACGATTTGGTGACGGCCAAGCTTCTGAGCGGCTGCCTGGATTGCCTGTCGCGCCACGGCATTGATAGTTCAGACAGCAGCGCCCAGTTGGACGTCGCTTGGGTCCCGGGCAGCTTTGAAATTCCCTTAGTGGCTCAGCGCCTGGCTCAATCCGGCCGCTACCAAGTGGTGATCACCCTGGGAGCGGTCATCCGGGGCGACACCCCCCATTTCGATGTGGTGGTTTCTGAGGTCAGCAAGGGTGTGGCCGCAGTTAGCCGGGACTCCGGCGTGCCTGTGATCTTTGGTGTTCTCACCACCGACACGATGCAGCAGGCCTTGGAGCGTGCTGGCATCAAGAGCAATCTGGGCTGGAGCTACGGCTTGCAGGCCATCGAGATGGGCAGCCTGATGGCTGCCCTGCCCAAGGCTTAGTTGTCTCGGCGCATCAGCCGCTGGCCCGCGACCTCCTCAAAGCCCAGCTGCTTGTAGAAGCCGGCGCTGTTGGTGGTCATCAGATAGATCCTCTCCACTCCTTTGAGTTGCGGGGAGTTCGCGAGGGCTTCCACGAGCTGCCGGCCCAGCCCTTTGCCCTGGAGGTCCTCGGGGATCACCACATCCCAGAGCACGGCCCGGTAAATCCCATCGCTGGTGGCGCGTCCAAAGCCCACCAGGCGCTTGCCTCGCCACAAACTGGCGACCGCAGCGCTGCCCTTGAGCATGCGCCGAAGCTCCTCAATCGAGCGGTTCTCGGCCCAGAAGGCGTGCTGATTGAACAGCCGCTGCAGTTTGAACAGGCCGCGGGTGGGTCTACAACCCGGCCCCATGCCGAGCCAGCGCAGTCCTGGAGCACCCGAGGCATGCAGGATCAGCCTGGTCCCTTCCATGCCAACATCCTCCCAGCGGGCGGACAACCTTGGCTCAGGAGCGCAAGGGCATCATCCTCGCCGGTGGTTCGGGAACGCGGCTTCATCCGATCACCCAGGCGGTGAGCAAACAGTTGCTGCCCGTCTACGACAAGCCGATGATTTATTACCCCCTCAGCACGTTGATGCTGGCGGGGATTCGTGAGGTGTTGGTGATCACCACCCCCCACGATCAAGCCGCGTTCCAGCGCTTGCTCGGCGATGGTTCGTCCTGGGGAATGCAGATCAGCTACGCCGTGCAGCCGAGCCCCGACGGCTTGGCCCAGGCGTTCTTGATTGGTGAGGCGTTTCTGGCCGGGGCTCCGGCGGCCCTTGTGCTTGGGGACAACCTCTTCCACGGCCACGACCTGCTCTTCCAGCTGCGCAGCACCAACGCTTCTCACCAGGGCGCCACGGTCTTCGCCTATCCGGTCCGGGACCCTGAGCGCTACGGGGTCGTTGAATTTGCCGCTGACGGCCAGGTTCTCAGCATTGAGGAAAAACCGACCAAGCCCAAGTCCCGCTACGCGGTGACAGGCCTCTACTTCTATGACGACTCCGTCGTGGAGCGGGCGAAGCGGGTGGTGCCCTCTGCGCGGGGTGAGTTGGAGATCACGGACCTCAATGGCCAGTATCTGCGGGACGGTCAGCTGCAGGTGGAGCTCATGGGCCGCGGCATGGCTTGGCTAGACACCGGCACCTGCGACTCGCTTCACGAGGCCGGGAGCTACATCCGCACCCTGGAGCATCGCCAAGGCCTGAAGGTGGGTTGCCCTGAGGAGGTGGCCTGGCGCATGGGCTGGATTAGCGCGGATCAGCTCGATGCTTTGGCTCAGCCTCTGCGCAAGAGCGGCTACGGCGACTATCTGCTGCAGCTCCTGGAGTATGGCGATGCAGGCTGAGCGTCTCGCCACGGCGGCTGGGGTTCAGCTTCCTGGACCGCTGCTGATCACCCCCCGGGTGTTTGGCGATGCCCGCGGCTTCTTCTACGAGAGCTGGAACCAACGCAACTTCAATGGCGTCCTTGAGGGGGATGGACAGTCCCACGTTGCGTTTGTCCAAGACAACCATTCCCGCTCCAGCCTGGGGGTCCTGCGCGGCCTGCACTTTCAAAAAGATCCCCATG
The DNA here is from genome assembly GCF_047716805.1 of Synechococcus sp. W4D4. NCBI lineage: Bacteria > Bacillati > Cyanobacteriota > Cyanophyceae > Synechococcales > Synechococcaceae > Synechococcus > Synechococcus sp. W4D4. The sequence goes on from NZ_CP180404.1 coordinate 2,081,396, forward strand.
CTCAGGGGAAGCTGGTGCGTTGCATCCAGGGCGAAATCTTTGATGTGGTGGTGGATTGCCGCCAGGCCTCGTCCACTTTTGGTCAGTGGGTCAGCGCCCGTCTGAGCAGTGAGAACCAGCAGCAGCTCTGGGTGCCTGCCGGCTTTGCCCATGGTTTTTTGACCCTGAGTCCCCAGGCGGAGGTCCTCTACAAGACCACTGATTTCTGGGACCGAGACAGCGAGCGCTCGCTGCTCTGGAGCGATCCCGATCTGGCCATTGCTTGGCCCCAAGCCACAGAGCCGCTTTTGGCTGAGAAAGATGCGGCAGCACCCTCATGGCAGACGCTGATCGCTGCAGGGGATGGTTTCCCGTGAAGGTCCTGTTGACCGGTGCGGCGGGTCAGCTGGGCCAAGCCTTGATCGCAACCTGCCCAGAGGGGGTCGAACTGCTCCCTTGCCGCCGCCAGGAGTTGGATCTGTCGGATCAGGACGCTTGCCGCCGCCTCGTTCAAGAGCATCAACCGGACTGGGTGATCAACGCCGGGGCTTACACAGCGGTGGACCGCGCTGAGTCCGAGGTGGAGCTGGCCCATGCCGTCAATGCACAGGCCCCAGCAGCCCTGGCCGAAGCCCAGGAGGATCACGGCGGCCAGCTGCTTCAGCTGAGCACCGACTTTGTTTTCAACGGTCAGCAGGGTTTCCCGTATCGCCCCGAGCAAGTGGCCGATCCCCTTGGGGTCTATGGCAGCACCAAGGCCGCAGGTGAAGCCGCTGTTCTTGGCTACGGCGGCACACGGGTCCTGCGCACCAGCTGGGTCTATGGCCCGGTGGGCAGCAACTTCTGCCTCACGATGCTTCGCCTGTTGGCTGAACGGGAGCAGTTGGGTGTGGTGGCCGATCAGGTGGGATGTCCGACGTCCACCCTGGGGCTCGCCCAAGCCTGTTGGCGGGCGCTTGCTCTCGAGGAGAGCGCTCCGCGGATCCTGCACTGGAGCGATGCCGGTGCGGCCAGTTGGTACGACTTCGCGGTGGCCATTGCTGAGCTCGCTCAGCAGCTGGGGGTGCTCAGGCGCGCCGCCCGCGTGAATCCGATCGGGACCATTGACTACCCCACCCCGGCCCAGCGTCCCGCCTATTCCCTGCTGGATTGCAGCGCGACGCGCCAGTCTTTGGCCCTGGAGCCGCAGCATTGGCGAGCGGCTTTGTCCCAGGTGCTGCTGCGCATAGCCTCCAGTCCAGCTCGCGTCTCCGCTTGATGACGGTCCCGCTTTCCAGCTCGATCCAGCGCGTGTTGGTGACCGGTGGGGCCGGGTTTATCGGCGGGGCGGTGGTGCGGCGGCTGTTGGCTGAGACCAACATCCAGGTTTTCAATCTCGATAAGTGCGGCTACGCCAGTGATCTCACCGGCATTGAGCAGTTCGGCGAGGCTGCCGCGCAGCGCCACCAGTTGCTGCAGGTGGACCTCAGCGACCCTGAGGCCACCGCCGCTGCTGTGAGGCAAGCCGATCCCGATCTGGTGATGCATTTGGCCGCCGAGAGCCACGTGGATCGCTCCATCGATGGCCCCGGTGTCTTTGTCAGCAGCAACGTGCTCGGCACCTTCAACCTGCTCCAGGCGGCCCGGTTCCACTACGAGCAGCTGCCAGCGGAGCGGGCTCAGGGCTTTCGCTTCCACCACATCAGCACCGATGAGGTGTTCGGCTCCCTGGGCGAGCAGGGTCGTTTTTCAGAGACCACGCCCTATGACCCCCGTTCGCCCTATTCCGCCAGCAAGGCGGCCAGTGATCACCTGGTGAGTGCCTGGCACCACACCTATGGCTTGCCCGTGGTGCTGACCAATTGCTCTAACAACTTCGGTCCTTGGCAGTTCCCGGAGAAGTTGATCCCGGTGGTGATTCTCAAGGCCGTGGCCGGGGAGCCAATTCCCCTCTACGGCGACGGCGGCAATGTGCGCGATTGGTTGTACGTCGAGGACCACGTCGATGCGCTCTTGCTGGCGGCTACCCAGGGGCAGCCAGGCCGCAGTTACTGCGTGGGCGGCTACGGCGAGCGCACCAACAAACAGGTGGTCGAGGCCATCTGCAGCCTCTTGGATCAGCGCTTGCCCCAGGGGGCTCCCCATGCCCGCTTGATCACCCCCGTCACGGACCGCCCGGGTCACGACCGCCGTTATGCGATTGATCCCGGCCGCATTGAGCAGGAACTGGGCTGGAGCCCGCGTCACCCCTTTGAAAAAGGACTCGCGGCCACGCTGGATTGGTACCTCGATCACCTGGGCTGGTGCCAAGCGATGCGGCAGCGCTCCGGTTGGACGGGTGAGCGCCAAGGGCTCTCAGCTGGGCAGGGCCGTCACTCTCAGTAGGCTGCCCGGAGCTCAAATCGGCTCTCTCCATGCTCAAGCTGCTGCTGGGTGACCCCAATGCCCGCAAGCTGAAGCGCTACCAGCCGATTGTTTCCGACATCAATCTGCTCGAGGAGGAGGTCGCCCCCCTCTCGGACGACGAGCTGCGCGGTCTCACGGCGGAATTCCGCCAGAAGCTCAGCAGCCTGCAGGACGACTGCCTGAAGCGTGGTTTCAGCCGCGAGGCCACCCTCGATCGCGAGCGAAAGCTGCTGGATGAGCTCCTGCCCCAGGCCTTCGCTGTGGTCCGCGAAGCCGGCAAACGCGTGCTCGGCATGCGCCACTTTGATGTGCAGCTGCTGGGCGGGATGATCCTGCACGACGGCCAGATCGCCGAGATGAAAACCGGCGAGGGCAAGACCCTCGTCTCCACCCTGCCCAGCTATCTCAACGCTTTAACGGGCCGCGGCGTTCACGTGGTCACCGTCAACGATTACCTGGCCCGCCGGGACGCCGAGTGGATGGGTCAGGTCCATCGCTTCCTGGGGCTGTCGGTGGGTTTGATCCAGCAGGACATGGATCCCTCCAGCCGCCGCTTGAACTACGGCTGCGACATCACCTACGCCACCAACTCAGAGCTGGGTTTCGATTACCTGCGCGACAACATGGCGAATGACATCGCCGAGGTGGTGCAGCGGGACTTCCACTACTGCGTGATCGACGAGGTGGACTCGATCCTGATCGATGAAGCCCGGACTCCGTTGATCATTTCGGGTCAGGTCGAGCGCCCCCAGGAGAAGTATCAGAAGGCTTCTGATGTTGCGGCCCAGTTGGTGCGGGCTGCGGAGATGGGCAAGGACGGCATCGACCCCGAAGGCGACTACGAAGTCGACGAGAAGCAGCGCAGCTGCACGTTGACCGACGAGGGCTATGCCAAGGCGGAGCAACTGCTTGGTGTGGCGGATCTGTTTGATCCCCAGGATCCCTGGGCGCACTACATCAACAACGCCCTGAAGGCCAAGGAGATGTTCGTCAAAGATGTGAACTACATCGTCCGCGGCGATGACGCGGTGATCGTTGATGAGTTCACCGGCCGCGTCATGCCAGGGCGCCGTTGGAGCGATGGTCAACACCAGGCGATTGAGGCCAAGGAGGGACTGCCAATTCAGCCCGAGACCCAAACCCTCGCGTCGATCACTTACCAGAACTTCTTCCTGCTCTATCCCCGCTTGGCGGGTATGACCGGTACCGCCAAAACCGAAGAGGTGGAGTTCGAGAAGACCTACAAGCTCGAGGTCACGATCGTCCCGACCAACCGCACCCGGGCGCGCCAGGACTGGACAGATCAGGTCTACAAGAACGAAAACGCCAAGTGGCGTGCGGTGGCACTGGAGACCGCCGAGGTGCACAAGCAGGGCAGGCCGGTTTTGGTGGGCACGACCAGCGTCGAGAAGTCCGAACTGCTCAGCACCTTGCTGGCCGAGCAGCAGATTCCCCACAACCTGCTGAACGCCAAGCCGGAGAACGTCGAGCGCGAGGCTGAAATCGTGGCTCAGGCCGGTCGCACGGGGGCCGTCACGATCGCGACCAATATGGCGGGCCGCGGCACCGACATCATCCTCGGCGGCAACGCCGACTACATGTCACGCCTGAAGCTGCGTGAGGTTCTTCTGCCACGTCTGGTGCGTCCGGAAGATGGCCACAAGCCTCCGGTTCCCCTGCAGCGCGCCCCCGAGGCTGCCCCTGGTTTTGGTGCCGCCTCGGCAGCTGAATCCGCCAAGGCCCCCTCGGAAGCGAAGGCCATTGGCACCCTCTATCCCTGCACCCTCACCGAGGGCACCGATCAGGCCCTCTCTGGCTTGGCCCACGATCTCGTCAAAGCCTGGGGGGATCGCCAGCTCAGCGTGCTGGAGCTCGAAGACCGTATTGCCCAGGCTGCCGAAAAGGCCCCAACGGATGATGCCCAAATCCTGCAGTTGCGCCAGCTGATTAAGCGGGTGCGCACCGAATTCGAGGTAGTGACCAAATCCGAGGATTCGGTGGTGCGCGAAGCCGGTGGTTTGCACGTCATCGGCACCGAACGGCATGAATCCCGCCGGGTCGATAACCAGCTGCGGGGCCGGGCTGGTCGTCAGGGAGATCCCGGCAGCACCCGTTTCTTCCTGTCTCTGGAAGACAACCTGCTGCGCATCTTTGGCGGTGATCGCGTCGCTGGCCTGATGAATGCTTTCCGCGTCGAGGAGGACATGCCGATCGAATCCGGCATGCTGACTCGTTCGCTTGAAGGGGCTCAGAAAAAGGTTGAGACCTACTACTACGACATTCGGAAGCAGGTTTTTGAATATGACGAGGTGATGAATAACCAGCGCAAAGCTGTGTATGCCGAGCGCCGTCGCGTGTTGGAAGGTCGTGAACTGAAGCAACAGGTGGTGGGCTATGGCGAGCGCACCATGCAGGACATCGTTGATGCCTATGTGAACCCCGATCTGCCGCCCGAGGAGTGGGATCTGGGTCGCCTGGTGGCCAAGGTCAAGGAGTTCGTTTATCTCCTGGAAGATCTGAAGCCTGAGCAGCTCAGTGGCCTATCGGTTGATGAGCTCAAGGCTTTCCTGCAGGAACAGCTCCGCAACGCTTACGACATCAAAGAGGGCCAGGTTGAGCAGCAGCGCCCGGGCCTGATGCGTGAGGCTGAGCGCTTCTTCATCCTTCAGCAGATTGATACCCTCTGGCGTGAACATCTGCAGGCCATGGATGCCCTGCGCGAGTCGGTGGGTCTAAGGGCCATCGGCCAGAAGGACCCGCTGATTGAGTACAAAAACGAGGGCTATGACATGTTCCTCGAGATGATGACGGGCATGCGCCGCAACGTCATCTATTCGATGTTCATGTTCCAGCCCGCTCCCTCTGGCGCTGAGGCCTCGGCTTAATCAATTGGTGGTTCCTGGGTTGTCCCCCAGGAACTCCAGGATCTCGCGGTCCTTGAGGTTCTGTGCGGCGGCAGCCGCGCAGGGCTCCTCCAGCGGCTTTCCCGCAGCCAAGCTCCGCAGGCAGTCCTGCGCGCGGGTGAGCTCCGTTTCCAGGGCATCGATCCGTTCCATCAGGTTGCGGATCACCCCAGCCTCTGCGTCGGGAAGGGCTGAGTGCGCCAGGGGATTGACGCGAACCCCGCTTTGGTGGACCACCCGTCCTGGAACGCCCACCACGGTGCTGTCCGGTGCGACATCGCGTAGGACGACCGATCCAGCTCCGATACGTGTGTTGGCTCCCACCTCGATGGCGCCAAGGACCTTGGCTCCGGCGCCGACCACGACGTTCTCCGCGAGGGATGGGTGGCGCTTCCCATGGGCCTTGCCGGTGCCTCCGAGGGTGACTCCTTGGTAGAGCAGGCAGTTGTTGCCCACCACGGCCGTCTCGCCGATCACGACACCCATGCCGTGGTCGATGAACACCCCACGGCCGATCCGGGCTCCAGGGTGAATCTCGATGCCGGTCAGCCAGCGGCCCAGTTGGCTCAGTAGGCGTGCCGGAAGGGGAGCCACCCCCCAGAGTCGGTGACTGAGGCGGTGCAAGGTTAGGGCATGCAGCCCCGGATAGCAGAACAGCATCTCCAACGTGCCACGTGCCGCCGGATCCCGTTCCTTGATGATCGCCAGGTCGGCTCGTAGCGCGTTCAGCATCGTTCCATCTTGCTGAGCAAGAGTTTGACCGAGGGGCCCTCGGTCATGCATGATCTCTTGGCCGGCGGTTGAGCCGCGGCGATTGCGGATGTAGCTCAGTGGTAGAGCATCTCCTTGCCAAGGAGAGGGTCGAGAGTTCGAATCTCTTCATCCGCTTGTGAATCAGTTCATTGCTGCAATGTCAGCCATGAACTCGAATTGTGATTTCACCCTGAAGTCTGCGCTTAGCCAGTGAGTAGTCCGATTTCCTTGCGCAGCTGGTCAATCGTCGCTGTCCCTAGATAGCTCTGGGCGCAGTGGACTTGGGGCATCCGCATCAGCTGCGAACGGTTTTGGCGCAGGCTCTGTTCCACCAACGGCAGGCTGGGGCGATCGCAGAGCACATGGCTGGACGCCCGCAGCAGGGCCAGTAGTCGGCTGCTGACATCCGGGGTTGCGGTCATCAACAGCAGTTCGTTGCCCCGCATGCTGTGCAGGATCACTTCTGCGGCCCGCAGGATGCCTGGGCTGATGCTGACGAGTCCCACGCAGCTGCCGGCTCGCAGATCCTTCAGTAGGTCGAGCTCGTGGCGGAAGTCGTTCAGGTCAACCGGCACGGCGCGCACACCATGGCGCTTGGCAATCTCCTCAACGGGTTGGAGGAAGTAACGGCTGGTGACCACGGTCCCGTTACTGGAGTTCTCCAGCACGGCTTCCAGTTCCTCCATGGGAACCACTTCGACGGGTGCATCCAGGTGGGGGGTGAGCTCCTCGGAGATCAACATGGAGGCGCCGATGTCCTCCCGCGGGGTGCTGACCAGCACCCGGGCGCCGCAGCGCAGTCGCCAGTCGATTTCACGGGTCAAGAGCTCTCGGGCCTGCTGCAGGGTGCAGCCCGCATTCAGCAGGCCATCCACGCTTTGTCTGACCTCGCGGTCGATGTCGGGTAGGTGCCGCCCGCGGGGACCCGGCGGTGGCTTGATCTCGCGAGGGTTCTGTTGATCCCGCACGTAGATGCCAGAACCGGCCATGGCTTCCACCACGCCGTCGTTCTCCAGCTGGCGGTAGACCTTGCTGATCGTGTTGCGATGCAGCCCGGTCTGCATCGCCAGCTGGCGCGTACTGGGCAGTCGATGGCCAGGCGGGAAGTGCCGCGCTGCAATCGCAAAGCAAATCTGGTTGTACAGCTGGCTCGAGGCCGGGATATCGCTGTCCTGCTGAATGTGGAACCGCACGCCCGAGTGGCACAAGCTGTTCGGGCCACCTTACGGATCTTTGTTCCTGGTGACAATTGCGTTGTTGGCATAAAACGGTGTGCCGGTTCCCAACCCCTCCAATGCGATGACCATCCAGGCCAGCTGGGTTCAGCTCTCCGTTCCCTCTGCAGCGGGTGTGACAGCGACCACCATGCCGGCCTGGTGGGCGCTGCCAGAGCGGCCTCGGGGAGCTGTGCTGGTTCTGCCTGAAGTCTTTGGTGTGAACAGCTGGGTTCGCAGCGTGGCGGAGCGGCTGGCGCAAGAGGGCTACGCAGCCTTAGCGCTCAACACCTTCTCGCGAACGGCTCCTGATTTGGAGGTGGGCTACGACGAAGCTGGCTTGGCCGCGGGCCGGGAGCACCGGGATCAGGTGACGGCTTCGCAGCTCCTGGCAGATGTTCAAGCAGCCGTGGATTGGCTCCAGCAGGCCCATCCGTCTCTGCGGCTGGGGTGCGTTGGTTTCTGCTTTGGCGGCCACCTGGCGATGTTGGCGGCGACGAACCCAGCCATTGAGGCGACCTGTGACTTTTATGGCGCCCGTGTGTCCTGCTTCAAGCCGGGGTCACCTGACGCGGCGACCCTTTCGGTCCTTCCGCAGATCCCAGGGCGGATCTGGTGTTTCTGCGGCGATCAAGACCCCCTGATGCCCGCTGAGGAATTGCAAGCCATTGATCGAGCCCTGCACGCTGCCGATTCGAGCGGGGCGCGCCATCGCTTGGTTGTGGTGACTGGGGCCGGTCACGGATACATGTGTGAGGCCAGGACAGACTTCCACCCTGAGGCTGCGGCCTCGGGATGGAGTCTGATGCTGGAACTCTTTGCTGAGGCGCTTTAGCCCTCGGCCTTGGCAGCGGCTTGACGGGGCGTCTCGATCGTGCGCACCGCTTTGCTGGCTGCGGCCTCGGCCTCTTTCTCCTTGGCCAGCGGGGTTTTACGGGGACTCAGGAACATGATCATGTTCCGGCCTTCGCGCTTGGGATCCTGCTGAATTTCAGCTTTTTCCTCGAGGTCTTTCGCCATGCGGCGCAGGAGCTGTTCAGCCAAGGCGGTGTGCTGGATCTCGCGTCCGCGGAAGATCACAGTGCACTTGACCTTGTCGCCTGCTTTCAGGAAGCGAGAGGCCTGACCGAGCCGCACGTCGTAGTCGTGCTGGTCGATCTTGTAGCGCATCTTGACCTCTTTGACTTCGGTCTGGTGCGACTTTTTCTTGGCTTCCTTGGCCTTCTTTTCCTGCTCGAATTTGAACTTGCCGTAGTCCATGATCCGGCAGACCGGTGGGTCAGCCTTCTCACTCACGAGCACGAGGTCCAACTCGCGGTCCTTGGCGACGTCGAGAGCCTCTTCCCTTGAGATCACTCCCAGCTGACTGCCGTCGGCATCGACCACCCGGAGCTGGGGGTAATTGATGCGGTCGTTGATGTTGGGGAGCTCCCGAACAGGAGCACGGCGGTCAAAACGAGGACGGGGTGGCATTCAGACGGGCGAGAGGACGGAAAAACAGTTGCTGTTCACCGTTCACCCTAGGACGTGCTCGATCGCCGACAAGGCCCGCTCTAAGGGATTGCCCTCTTGGCCTGGTGCATCCAGCCAGAGGGGCTGATGTTGACGGCGAAACCAGGTCCGTTGCCGCTTGGCGAACTGCTGGGTGCGTTTGGTGGTCTGTTCGATGGCCTGTTGCTCGTTCAGCTCACCCCTCAGCAGGGCCGCCGCTTCTGCGTAGCCGATGGTGTCCAGTAAAGGACAGTCCACTCCGTAGCGCTGCTGCAGCCGTTGCGTTTCGGCCACTAAGCCATCGCTGTAAAGAGTCTGGCTGCGCTGGGCAATGCGTTGCTTGAGGTTGCTGGGGTTGAGCCCGAGTTCCAGGACGCGCCAGGGGGGGGGATTCGAGCCCTGTTGCTGGCTGAGGGGCCGGCCGGTTGCGTAGAGAACCTCAAGTGCGCGCTGGGTTCGCACGGCATCGTTGGCCATGATGCGCTCAGCCGCACTCGGATCCGCCTGGCGCAGGAGGGCGTAGCACTGGCCTTGGCCCAGCGCCTCCAGGTCCGCACGTAATCGAGGTTGTGGGGGCACCGCCGGTGGAGTCATCCCCTGGGTGATGGCCTTGATGTAGAGGCCGCTGCCGCCAACGAGGAAGGCCACCCCGCGCCGCCGGTGTTCCGCAGCAATGGCTTGATCGGCTTCCTGGCGGAATTCCTGCAAATTGATCGGCTGGTCGGGGGGCCGAAGGTCCAACAACTCATGGCGAACGGCGGCCCGTTGCTCGGCCGTCGGTTTCGCCGTGCCGATGCTCATGTCCTTGTAGAGCTGCCTGGAATCGACAGACAAAACCGCGAGATCAAGGGTCTTGGCGATCTCAATGGCAAGGGCGGTTTTGCCGCTGGCTGTTGGCCCCATCAAGACCACAACGAGGGGCTGACTGGATGGACTCATCACCGCACTTTGCCGGGTTGTTGGCAAAAAGAGGGGTGCCCCCCTTGCTGAAATCGCCTCTGAGCGACCTCTGTAAGCGCCTCTATTGCATCGGTGGTAGATTGACCCTCAAAGGCTGGTTTCTGCTCGGCTTTTTGCCCTTGTCGAGCCTCCTGCGGGAGAGATGCAGCCCCTGCCGGATTCCATGAGCGAAGCCACGAAAGTTCAGGCTGCCTACGGCGCCGAGCAGATCCAGGTCTTGGAGGGCTTGGAGCCGGTCCGCAAGCGCCCGGGCATGTACATCGGCTCTACTGGGCCGAGGGGCTTGCACCACCTTGTCTATGAGGTGGTGGATAACTCCGTTGACGAAGCCCTGGCAGGGCATTGCAATGAGATCCGGGTTGCGATTGAAGAGGACGGGAGCTGCTCAGTCAGTGACAACGGTCGAGGTATTCCGACTGACGTCCACCCGAAAACGGGAAAGAGTGCACTCGAAACTGTCCTGACAGTTCTGCATGCCGGCGGCAAGTTTGGAGCCGGCGGCTACAAGGTGTCGGGTGGTCTCCACGGGGTTGGTGTCTCCGTGGTGAATGCCCTTTCTGAGTGGGTCGAGGTTGTCGTTTATCGCCAGGGCAAGGAACACCGCCAACGCTTTGAGAGGGGTGCACCGATTGGCACATTGGCGATTGAGGCTGCGGCGGATGCCAGCCGCACGGGAACGACGGTGCGTTTCAAGCCGGATCTGGAAATCTTCACCGTCGGAATTGATTTTGACTACAACACCCTGTCGGCTCGTTTAAGGGAGCTTGCTTACCTCAATGGTGGAGTCAAGATCGTCTTTCGCGATGAGCGTCCGGCGGCGCGCAGTGAAGAGGGCGAGGCTCGCGAAGAGACTTATCACTACGAAGGCGGCATCAAGGAATATGTCGCCTACATGAATGCAGAAAAGGATGCTCTGCATCCTGACATCATTTATGTCAATTCAGAAAAAGATGGTGTCCAGATAGAGGCCGCACTGCAGTGGTGTGTCGATGCCTATTCAGATAGTATCCTCGGATTTGCTAACAACATCCGTACCGTTGACGGCGGTACTCACATTGAGGGTCTGAAGACCGTTCTGACCCGGACCCTTAATACCTTTGCCAAGAAGCGTGGCAAGCGCAAAGACTCAGACTCCAACCTCGCGGGTGAAAACATTCGCGAGGGTTTGACCGCTGTTCTTTCGGTCAAGGTTCCTGAGCCTGAATTTGAAGGACAGACCAAGACAAAGCTTGGTAATACCGAGGTTCGCGGCATCGTTGACTCGCTGGTTGGTGAAGCCCTGGGTGAATACCTCGAGTTCAATCCTTCTGTGATTGATCTGATTCTCGAGAAAGCGATTCAGGCCTTCAATGCGGCTGAGGCGGCTCGGCGGGCCCGTGAGCTGGTTCGCCGTAAGAGCGTTCTCGAAAGTTCGACCCTGCCGGGCAAGTTGGCCGATTGCTCTTCCCGTGATCCCGGCGAGTCTGAGATCTACATCGTTGAGGGTGATTCCGCAGGCGGTTCGGCCAAGCAAGGGCGGGATCGCCGCTTTCAAGCCATTCTTCCGTTGCGGGGCAAGATCCTCAACATCGAAAAGACAGATGACTCCAAGATCTACAAGAACACTGAGATTCAGGCCCTAATCACTGCCTTGGGTTTGGGTATCAAAGGTGAAGAATTCGACGAGAAAAATCTCCGTTACCACCGCATCGTCATCATGACTGATGCTGATGTGGATGGTGCCCACATTCGAACGCTGCTTCTCACCTTCTTCTATCGCTATCAAAAGTCTCTTGTTGAAGGAGGTTATATCTATATCGCGTGTCCTCCACTTTATAAGGTTGAGCGCGGTAAAAACCACACGTATTGCTATAACGAAGGCGATCTGAAGAGCACGATCGAAGGATTTGGAGAAAAGGCGAATTACACCATCCAGCGATTCAAGGGATTGGGTGAAATGATGCCTACCCAGCTGTGGGAGACCACCATGGATCCCACGACACGCATGATGAAGCGCGTCGAGATTGCAGATGCGGCCGAAGCCGATCGCATCTTCACGATCCTGATGGGTGACAAGGTGGCTCCTCGCCGCGAGTTCATCGAAACCCACAGCGCCGAGTTGGATCTGGCCCAGCTCGACATCTGATGGCGGCCCAGCCGTACGCCAGCCTGCGCTGGGGCGCCATTTTGGCTTTTGCTTTGTTTGCACCGGTCGCTCTCCCGGCTGGAGGAGGCGATCGCCGGCCAGCCGAGATTCGTCGCCGTTGCCCCAGTGAGCCTTTGCTCAGTAGCGCCAAGGGCTGCCTCCAAGTAGCCCCGGAGCGTGAAGCACCCGTGCTCGCCCAAATTCCGGCGGATTCTCCGGTCCAGGTTCTACGAACTTGGCGCAATCTGCGTGGTGAACGCTGGATCCAGGTGAAGGTGGCTTCCCGCCGCGGCTGGATGGCTGCCGCTTAACGCGGATGCGCGACGCTCTTTTGGTTGCGATCGGAGCTGTGCCTGGTGCCTGGCTTCGCTTTCGCGTGGTGAATCACCTCGAGCCGATGTTGCCCCGAAAGCACTGGGCGACCTTCGCGGTCAACATCATTGCCTGTTTTGCCCTGGGTTCGGTCGCCGTGCTGGCGCGTCAGTGTGGGTCTGATCAACGTCTTGGTCTACTGCTGGGCACAGGCTTTTTGGGCAGCCTCAGCACGTTCTCGACCTTCAGCGTCGAATTGCTGCAGGGTCTACGGGCCGGTCTCTCCCGAGAGGTGATGTTGTTGGCCCTTGGCTCTGTGGTGGCTGGGGTCCTGGCGGTATTAGCGGGGATGGCGAGCGTTGGCTGATCGGCAATTGCGCTTTGCCTTGAAGGAGTTGGTCTTAGTGGCCTGCGGCGCGGTGCCTGGCGCTTGGTTGCGTTGGCAGAGCGGTGTTCACTTGGGCCCGGTGCTGGGTGGAAGTGCCGTCTCAGACCTCCTGGTGAACCTGATTGGTTCGCTGCTCTTGGGGTTTTTGGCTGGGCCCATTCCACGGCGCCCGAGCCTGCTGTTGCTCTTAGGGATTGGTTTCTGCGGCTGCCTGACCACTTTCAGCAGCTGGATGTTGGATGTGGTCAAGCTGCTCAACGCTGGTCAACCCCTGCTCGGGCTGCTGTTGATCGTTGTCAGCTTGTTGTTGGGAGTGGCAAGCGCGGCGGCTGGTTTTCAGATCAGCCGCCGCGTCTTTGACGCCTAGGCGAGGGCTGCTTCGATGGCTCCCTTGAGCTCAGCGGAGTCGGGCTCCACGTTGCTCTTGAAGCGTTGGAGCACGGTGCCGTCCTTGCCGATCAGGAACTTCTCGAAGTTCCAGGCCACAGCACCGGCAGGTTCGGCCTGGGTCAAGGTGCTGAAGGGGGCATCGCCGATGGCCACCTTGGCGTAGACGGGGAAGGTCACGCCGTAGCTGGTCGAGCAGAACTGTTTGATCTCCTCGAGGCTTCCAGGCTCCTGGGCGCCGAAGTCATTGCACGGGAAGGCGATCACGCTGAAACCCTGGCTGCCGTAGGCCTCTTGCAGGGCCTGCAGGCCGGCGTACTGGCGGGTGAAACCGCAACGGCTGGCCACGTTGACGGCCAGGACGACCTGACCGTTGAGGTCGCCGAGACGCTGCTGCTCGCCACTGCCGTTGGTCACCACAACATCGTTGACGCTGATGGCCATGGAATTGGTATGGGGGAGGCGGGACCCTAGCGGCCCTTCCCCATAAACTCGGCGTGTCGCAGCTGGGGGCCATGAGCGAGGCATCTGCGGCGACGACGAATCCTGAGGTTTTTGTTCAGGAGCTGCGCGGGCTGCTGGAGGCCGGCAACTACGACGCGGTGAAGCTGCTGCTGCAGCCCGTGCAAGAGGTGGACATAGCGGAAGCGATCGGCGGCCTGCCGCGCACGCTTCAGGCCTTGGCTTTTCGATTGCTTCCCAAAGACGAAGCGATCGCCGTCTACGAGTACCTCGAACCCACGGTGCAGCAGACCTTGCTGGAGCGGTTGCGCTCCAGCGAAGTGCTCGAGCTGGTTGAAGAGATGTCCCCCGATGACCGGGTGGATCTTTTTGATGAGCTGCCCGCGAAGGTTGTGCGTCGTCTTTTGGCGGAACTCAGCCCTGCGGAACGCCGGGTGACGGCCCAGTTGCTCGGTTACGAGCCAGAGACGGCTGGCCGGTTGATGACAACCGAGTTCATCGATCTCAAGGAGTTCCACAGCGTGGCCCAGGCGCTGACGATCGTGCGGCGCCGCGCCCGGGACACCGAGACGATCTATGCGCTCTACGTGACGGACGCCTCACGCCACCTCACAGGGATCCTCTCGTTGAGAGATCTGGTGGTCGCTGATCCAGAGCAGCGGGTGGGGGACGTGATGACCAGGGAGGTGGTCAGCGTCGGCACGGACACCGACCAGGAAGAGGTGGCAAGGGTGATTCAGCGCTATGACTTCTTGGCGGTCCCCGTTGTCGATCGTGAGGAGCGTCTGGTGGGGATCGTCACCGTCGATGACGTGATCGACGTGATCCAGCAGGAGGCCACCCGTGACCTTTACGCCGCCGGTGCGGTGCAGGCCGGTGACGAGGACGACTACTTCCAGAGCAATCTCTTCAGCGTGGCTCGGCGCCGGGTGGTGTGGTTGTTGGTCTTGTTGATCGCCAATAGCGGCACCGCGGCGGTCATTGCCTCGATGGACGAGGTGCTGAAGCAGGTGGTTGTTTTGGCGGCCTTTATTCCTTTGTTGATTGGCACCGGGGGCAACGTCGGTGCCCAGAGTTCAACGGTGGTGATTCGCGGTTTGAGCACCCAGCGCATCCAGAGCTTGGGGCCAGCCCTGGCCATTGGCCGTGAGGCGATCGCTGGGGCCCTGCTGGGGCTGTTGATGGTGCTGGTGGTCGTGCCCTGGACGGCCTATGTGAGCGGTGGCAACTGGCTGGTGGCTTCGGCGGCTGGGATCAGCCTCGTGGCGATCACCACCTTGGCGGCTACGGCTGGAGCGGCCCTACCGCTGTTGTTCAACAGCCTCGGCTTGGATCCCGCTCTCATGTCGGCCCCATTTATTGCCACTGCAACCGATGTGGCGGGGGTGTTCATCTACCTGCAGACCGCGAGCTGGTTGCTGACTCGGGCCTTGGGCTAAGGGATTTGGCTTCCTGAGAGTCGCTTTACACTTCTTCAGGGTAGGCTTTACATCAGTTCACGTTTCGAGCCGTGGTCGTTGCAATCGCTCCGAGCCGACCCGCTGCCGCAGAGCGCGAGACCGCGCTGGCCGGTGGAACGGACCTGGTGCGCTCGTATCTGCGGGACATCGGCCGGGTGCCGCTGCTGACCCACGAGCAGGAGATCACCTTGGGCCGTCAGGTTCAGGAATTGGTGGCGCTGGAAGTGCTTGAGCAGGAGCTGGCCAGCCGTGAGGGGGTGGAGAAGCCCTCGGCTGCTGTGTTGGCGAAGGAGGCCGGCCTGACCCCCGTACAGCTCAAGAAAAGGCTCCGTAGTGGTCAGCGCGCCAAGGAACGGATGGTGGCCGCCAACTTGCGCTTGGTGGTGAGCGTGGCCAAGAAGTACACCAAGCGGAACATGGAGCTCCTGGATCTGATCCAGGAGGGAACCATCGGCCTGGTGCGGGGCGTCGAGAAGTTCGACCCGACCCGGGGCTACAAGTTCAGTACCTATGCGTATTGGTGGATTCGCCAGGGGATCACGCGGGCGATTGCGGAGAAGAGCAGAACGATCCGTCTGCCGATCCACATCACCGAGACGCTGAACAAGCTCAAGAAGGGCCAGCGTGAGCTCAGCCAGGAGCTGGGCCGCACCCCGACCGTGACGGAGCTGGCGGAATTTGTGGACCTGCCGGAGGAGGAGGTGAAGGACCTTCTCTGCCGCGCGCGTCAGCCAGTGAGTCTTGAGACCAAGGTGGGCGATGGCGATGACACGGAGCTGCTGGACCTGCTGGCGGCCGATGGCACCCAGCCGTCGGAGCTGGTGGATGGGGAGTGCCTGCGGATGGACATGCGCGGCCTGCTGGACCAACTGCCGGATCTGCAGGGGCGCGTCCTGAAGATGCGTTATGCGATCCCCTGCCGCGATGTCCCTGATCCGGACGAGCCGATGAGCCTGACCGGGATTGGCCGTGTCCTGGGCATCAGCCGCGATCGCGTCCGCAACCTTGAGCGCGATGGCTTGGCTGGTCTGCGCCGTTTGAGCCAGAACGTTCAGGCCTACGTTGCCGTTTGATCAGTCCCTGAGCCCAGCGCTTTTGAACTGGTGGCAGGCCCATGGCCGCCATGACATTCCCTGGAAACTGTCCTCTCAGGGCGTTCTGCCAGAGAGTGGTGAGGAGCTGAACCCTTATTCGATCTGGGTCGCTGAGGTGATGCTTCAGCAGACTCAGCTGCAGGTGGTGTTGCCCTATTGGCAACGCTGGATGGAGCGATTCCCGATGCTGCAGTCCCTGGCTGCTGCGGATGAACAGGAGGTCCTGCTGGTCTGGCAGGGCCTTGGCTATTACTCCCGCGCCCGCCGGTTGCATCAAGGAGCGCAGCAGTTGGTGGAGCGTGATGACTCCTTTTGGCCCCGTGACTTGGAGAGCTGGCTGGCCTTGCCGGGAATTGGCCCCAGCACGGCCGGCAGCATCCTCTCCTCGGCGTTCGATCTGCCGTTTCCGATCCTGGACGGCAACGTCAAACGGGTACTTTCCCGCCTGATCGCCAGTCCTCAGCCGCCCGCGCGCATCACCAAGGCGCTCTGGCAGTTGAGCTCGGAACTTCTCGATTCCGAGCAGCCCCGTTCTTTCAACCAAGCCCTGATGGATCTGGGGGCCACGGTCTGCACCCCCAAGAGCCCCAGCTGCCCGCAGTGCCCTTGGAGCGACCAGTGCGCTGCCTACGCTTCCGGCGATCCAGTCGCTTATCCCGTGAAGGAAGCCCCGCGAGAACTGCCCTTTCAGGTCATTGGCGTTGGCGTGGTGCTCAACGACGCCGGCGAGGTGCTGATTGACCAACGCCTGAATGAGGGTCTACTGGGCGGGCTCTGGGAATTCCCGGGTGGGAAGCAGGAGCCTGGCGAGGCCATTGAGGTCACCATCTGCCGCGAGTTGCAGGAGGAGCTGGCGATTGAGGTGCAGGTCGGGGAGGAGTTGATCAGCCTGGATCACGCCTACAGCCACAAACGCCTGCGTTTTGTCGTTCACCTCTGCCAATGGCGCACTGGTGAGCCCCAGCCCTTGGCTTCGCAGCAGGTGCGTTGGGTGAAGCCCCAGCAGCTCAGCGACTTTCCGTTCCCAGCAGCCAATGCGCGGATCATTGCCGCATTGCTTGCGCGTCTCCACCCTGAGGAGGGAACCGACGCGGCCTGATCGATGAACCCAGCTCCCAAGGTGATTTGTCTGGGCGAGGCCCTGGTGGATCGACTGGGGCCATTGGGGGGAGATCCGGCGACTGCACCACGGGACCAGTGCGACGATCGACTGGGCGGAGCCCCGGCGAATGTCGCCTGCGCCCTGGCTCGCTTGGGTACCCCCTCGGCCTTCGTGGGCCGGTTGGGGTGGGATGCCATTGGGGAGTCCTTTGAACGGTTGATGGCCAGCCGCGGCGTGGAGCTTGCGGGTTTGCAACGGGATGCCACGCGCCCGAGTCGCGTTGTTCTGGTGCGCCGCCATGCCGACGGGGAGCGGGTCTTCCAGGGATTTGCAGGGGATCAGGGGCAGGGCTTTTCGGACCAGGCCCTGGATTGCTCGGAGCTGCAAGCGGCCTGGCCCCCCCTGGCTGCCCAAGCCCAGTGGCTCTTGGTGGGCACGATTCCGCTGGCCACAGCGGCATCTGCGGAGAGCCTCCGCTGGGCCGTCGATCAGGCCAAGGGCGCAGGCGTGCGGATTGCCTTGGATGTCAATTGGCGACCCACCTTCTGGGATGAACGCCGCGATCCCGCTGCCGGACCGGACGCGGCAGCCTTGAGCGCCATGCAACCCCTGGTCGCTGTGGCATCACTGTTGAAGCTGGCCAAGGAAGAGGCCCTCTGGTTGTTTGGCACGGCTGATCCGAGCGTCATCTCAGCCGACCTTCCCCAGTCACCCGATGTGGTGGTGACCGATGGCGGAAACCCTGTGCGGTGGTGTTTAGGCGGCGCATCCGGGGTGCTGGAGGCCCTAGCACCACCCCAGGTGGTGGATACCACCGGCGCGGGAGATGCCTTCAGTTCGGGTCTGCTGCATCAACTGGAGCAGGGGTCGGTGCCCCCTGATCAGATGCTGCGTTTTGCCGCCGCCTGCGGGGCCTTGGTCTGTGGTGGTGCTGGGGCGATTGATCCCCAGCCGGATGCCGCTGCCGTTCAGCGATTTCTGCAGCGCTAGCGCAGCAGCCTGGCCACCCGGCCGGCCTCGGGATCGCCTGGATCCAGCAGGTCCAAGCGCAGGATCCAGGCCTCTTCGGGTCTAAAGCTCAGTCGTCCAGGCCATTCCACCGCCATCAAGGCCCCAAGCGCCTCGGCTTCCTCTTCTTCCTGGCAGAAGAGCTCATCGGCGGCGGAGGGGAGTTCCAGGCGGTAGAGGTCCAGGTGGACCAGGGCCCCTGTTTTGCCTCGGTAGTGCTGCGCCAGGGCAAAGGTAGGACTGGTGATGGGTTCATCGATCTCCAGAGCTTGCGCAATCCCTTGCACCAGCGAGGTTTTGCCGGCCCCCAGATCCCCCTCCAATAGCAGGATCGGTTTTGGATTCGGCAATGCGAGCCAGTCCAGGGCCAGCCGTTGGCCCAGGTCCTGGGTGGCGGCTGCATCCGCTAGCTGCACGCTCTGTTCTTGCATCCCGATAGATTGGTGTGAAGCGAGCCCGAAGCCTCGGCGTCTCTGCAGATATTCCAACCCTCTTGCCTTCCCCGCCGGGATCTTCCTCGGATGGCGAGATGCATTCACCTCAAGCACAACAAACCATGGTGGCTACCCCCACTGCGCCTGCACTGCAGAGCACCAGTACCTATGTGATCGCTGATCTGGGTCTGGCTGATTTCGGCCGTAAGGAGATCGAGATTGCCGAGACCGAGATGCCCGGTCTGGTGGCTCTGCGCAGCAAGTACGGCGCTGAGCAGCCCCTCAAGGGTGCCCGCATTGCGGGTTCTCTGCATATGACGATTCAGACCGCCGTTCTGATCGAAACCCTGGTGGCTTTGGGCGCCGAAGTGCGCTGGGCCAGCTGCAACATCTTCTCCACCCAGGACCACGCAGCTGCTGCGATCGCTGCAGCTGGCATCCCCGTTTTCGCCTATAAGGGCGAGACCCTCGATGAGTACTGGGCCTTCACCCACCGCATCCTGGAGTGGGGCGACGGCGGTACTCCCAACATGATCCTCGATGACGGCGGCGATGCCACCGGCCTCGTGATCCTGGGCACCAAGGCCGAGAGCGATCTTTCTGTGCTGGATAACCCCAGCAACGAAGAAGAGACCGCGCTTTTCAACAGCATTCGCCAGAAGCTGGCTGCTCAGCCTGGCTTCTATTCCCGGATCAAGGCCCAGATCCAGGGTGTGACCGAAGAGACCACCACGGGTGTGGCCCGTCTCTATCAATTGCAGAAGAGCGGCGAGCTGCCCTTCCCCGCCATCAACGTCAACGACTCGGTCACCAAGAGCAAGTTCGACAACCTCTATGGCTGCCGCGAGTCCCTGGTGGACAGCATCAAGCGCGCCACCGACGTGATGGTGGCTGGCAAGGTCGCCCTGGTGCTCGGCTACGGCGACGTTGGCAAGGGTTCGGCCCAGTCCCTGCGTGGTCTTGGCGCCACCGTGATGATTGCCGAGATCGATCCGATCTGCGCCCTGCAGGCCGCGATGGAGGGCTATCGCGTCGTCCGTCTGGAAGACGTGGTTGCTGACGTTGACATCTTTGTCACCGCCACTGGTAACTTCCAGGTGATCCGCCATGAGCACCTGATCCAGATGAAGGATCAGGCGATCGTTTGCAACATCGGCCACTTCGATAACGAAATCGATGTTGCTTCTCTGAAGCAGTACACCTGGGAGAACATCAAGCCCCAGGTCGATCACATCACCCTGCCCAGCGGCAACAAGATCCTGCTGCTGGCCGAGGGTCGTCTGGTGAACCTGGGTTGTGCCACCGGCCACCCCAGCTTCGTGATGAGCAACTCCTTCACCAACCAGGTGCTGGCTCAGATCGAGCTGTTCACCAAGGGTGCTCAGTACGCCAAAGAGGTCTACGTGCTGCCCAAGCACCTCGATGAAATGGTGGCTCGCCTTCACCTCGAGAAGATCGGCGCCAAGCTCACTGAGCTCTCCGCTGAGCAGGCTGCTTACATCAACGTCCCTGTGCAAGGCCCTTACAAGCTCGAGCACTACCGCTACTGAGCCCGGATACAACAAAGCCCCTCAGCGTTGAGGGGCTTCTCTTGACACGGTCCGGTCCAATTCAGACCGGGCTTTTTTGTGCTCGTGTCCAGTCAGCTGGTGATCAGAACGGCACTTCTTCTTCGCTGGGGGCACCGGCACCGAAACCACCGCCGCCATAGCCATTGGCTTCGGCGTCACGCTTGGAGCCCAGGAGTTCGAGGCGATCGACGCGGACCACGGGTTTGCTGCGCTCTTCCCCGCTGTTGCGGTCCGTCCAGCGGTCCAGCTTGAAGCTGCCGATGATCCCCAGCAGGGAGCCTTTGCGGACGTAATCAGCGGCTACCTGGGCTTGCTTGCCCCAGATCTCCAGGTTGAACCAGTCGGGTTCGTCGTTGTTGCTGCGGCGGTTCACCGCAATGGTCAGGTTGGCGACCATGCTGCCGGACTCGAAGTAGCGCACTTCGGGGTCGCGGCCAGCCCGGCCGACCAGGGTCACGGAATTGACGCCCATGGCGTTCTCCTGCGTTTGCGTTGGATCAATGATGCAGTCCCCGGGAGGGGAGCTTCGAGGTGAGAGTTCCACCCTTTGCCCCGGATGCGTCACGGCTGCCGCAAAACCCCAGTGGCAGCTGGGTCTTGCAGGGTGTCAGATCGCAGGATCTACCTATGCTTTGACGGTATGGGGGGACGTCTGTGTTCTTCAAGCGTTTCCAGCTGTCCCGCGACATCGGCATTGATCTCGGGACGGCCAACACCCTGATGTACGTCTCCGGCAGGGGGATCGTTCTGCAGGAACCCTCCGTGGTCGCAATTGACCTTGAGCGAGGTGTGCCCCTGGCGGTGGGTGATGAGGCCAAGCTCATGCTGGGCCGCACCCCTGGAAACATTCGCGCGGTGCGTCCTTTGCGCGATGGCGTCATCGCTGACTTCGACGCCGCTGAACAGATGATCAAGACCTTCATTCAGAAAGGGAATGAGGGCCGCGGCATCGTGGCGCCCCGCTTGGTCATCGGCATCCCCAGTGGGGTGACCGGCGTGGAGCGCCGTGCGGTGCGCGAAGCCGGCTTGGCGGGGGCACGCAATGTTCATTTGATTGAAGAGCCCGTGGCGGCCGCGATTGGTGCGGGGCTACCCGTCACTGAGCCAGTGGGCACGATGATCGTCGATATCGGCGGTGGCACCACAGAGGTGGCCGTGCTGTCGCTGGGGGGAACGGTGCTCAGCGAGTCGGTGCGGGTCGCCGGCGATGAGCTCAGCGATTCGATCAGCACCTATCTCAAAAAGGTCCACAACCTGGTGGTTGGTGAGCGGACCGCCGAGGAGATCAAGATTCGGATTGGCTCGGCGTTCCCCGACGACGCCCACGACGAATCGACGATGGATGTCCGGGGCTTGCATCTGCTCTCGGGCTTGCCCCGCACGATTCCCGTGCGCGCCGGAGACATCCGCGAGGCCATGGCGGAGCCCCTCAACGTGATTGTCGAGGCGGTCAAACGCACCTTGGAGCGGACCCCGCCGGAGTTGGCCGCCGATATCGTCGACCGCGGCATCGTGCTGGCTGGCGGCGGTGCCTTGGTTCGCGGCATCACCGACCTGATCAGCCATGAGACCGGGATCCTGGTGCACATCGCCGACGACCCCTTGCTGTGTGTGGTCAACGGTTGCGGCCGGGTCATCGAGGACTACAAGGCCCTGGAGCGGGTGCTCGATACCCCTGACTTCAGCAGGCTGAGCGCGTGAAACCGATGGCTGGCCGCATCAACAAAGTCCTGCAGGCCTGGCCCTGGTGGCTCCTGCTGGCCGTGTTGGCTGGGGTTCGCCTCAGTAAGGGGGCGGGCGTGCTCGATACCTATGCCCTGCTGAGCCGTCCCTTTTGGCCAGGTCCCGCGCAGTCCGAATGGCTGCGCTCCGCCCAGCAGTTGGACCAGCAAACCCGGCTCCAACAGCTCGAGAGCGACAACGCCCGCTTGCGCGGGCTGATTGCTCTCGAGCAAGCCAAGGGCGCTCGCGTGTCGGCTCCGGTCATCTCCCGCCAGGCCTCCGGTTGGTGGCAGCAGTTGGAGTTGGGCAAGGGCAGCCTGCAGGGGGTGCGTGCTGGCTCGGCTGTTCTGGCTCCCGGGGGGCTGATTGGTCGTGTGGCCAGCGTCACCCCCACCACCGCCCGCGTGGCCCTGTTGACCAACAGCACCAGCCGCCTGGGGGTCTGGGTTCCGCGGGTTCAGCGCCATGGACTGTTGATTGGCGGCGACACGCCGCGGCCACGGCTGCAGTTCCTCGACAAGGACACGGGGGTGCGCCCTGGGGATGTGGTGACCACGTCGCCGGCCAGCACCTTGCTGCCCCCCAACCTCACGGTGGGTGTCGTTCAGAGCGTGGACGAGGAATTGGTGCCCGCCCCTGATGCCGTCGTACAGCTCAGCGCACCGATCGACGCGGTCGATTGGGTGCAGTTGGCGTCCCGTTAGCCATGGCTGGCTTGCACCGCCATGGCCTCAGCGTGGGCTCTGCCCTGGCCGTCCCGGCCTTGACCTTGCTGTCCCCGGGCTGGCTGAGCCTGGATGGCGTCTCCCCCAGTTGGGCGGTGCTGTGGCTGTTGCCCTGGGCCTTGGCGGATGGGCCGTTCTCAGGGGCGTTTGCAGGATTGGCGTTGGGGCTGCTGCTCGATGGCTTGCATATCGGCGATGTCAGCCAGTTGCCGGCCTTGGTTTTGCTGGGCTGGTGGTGGGGCCGGCTGGGCCGGCGGGGCAGTCCGATTGAGCGCAGCTTCAATTTGGGCCTGCTGGCCGCCCTGGGCAGCTTGTTGCTAGGTGGGAGCTTCCTGTTGCAGTGGCAGTTCCTTGGCGTTCTGCCGGAGGGTGGCTTGCAGCTGCTGGCTGCTCAGGCTTTGATCACGGCCTTGCTGGCACCTCTGATTTGTTCGCTGTTGCTGCTGCGTTGGCGAAAACTGCTCTCCGCCCGGGGATGAGGAGACCACAACGTCTGGCGGGTGCGTTGATGGCGGCCGTGGCTTTGGCAGGGGTTCTCGCGGCTTGTTCGCCGGCTCGGCGTCAGGCCACAGGGCGCCAACCCATCCAGTTTTGGACTTTGGATTTAGCCCCCAAGTTCAATGACTACCTCAATGACGTCATTGCCCGCTGGGAGCAGCAGAACCCTGGCTATGACGTGGTCTGGACGGATGTCCCCTGGGGCTCGGTCGAGCGGAAATTGCTGGCAGCGGTGTTCGCGCGCACGGCACCCGATGTGGTGAACCTGAACCCGCTTTTCGCCGCCAATTTGGCCAGCAAAGGTGGCCTGCAGCCCCTCGAGCCCTTGCTGGCCCAGGGCGCTTCAAAGACCTATCTGCCGCTGATCTGGCAGGCGGGCCAAAGCGCCGCGCCCGATGGCCAGCCGCAGCAGTTCGCCATTCCTTGGTATCTGACGGCCCGGATCACCCTGGCTAACACGCAGATCCTGAGCCAGGCCGGGTACGGCGCGCCGCCGCGTACCTGGGCTGAGGTGCCGGCCTACGCCGAAGCCGTGAAACGCCGCACCGGTCGCTACGCACTCTTTGTCACGGTCGTTCCCGAGGACTCCGCGGAACTGCTGGAGTCGCTGGTGCAGATGGGGGTGACGCTGTTGGACGAGCGTCAGCGGGCTTCCTTCAACACGCCGGCGGGGCGCCGGGCCTTTGCCTTTTGGAGCGATCTGTATCGCCGTGGCTTGCTGCCCCGCGAGGTGGTGAGTCAGGGCTACCGGCGTGCGATTGAGCTCTACCAAAGCGGTGAATTGGCCCAGGTGGGTAGCGGCGCGGAGTTCCTGCGCAGCATCCAAACCAATGCTCCCCAGGTGGCCGCGGCCACCCGTCCCTATCCGCCGCTGACCGGATCCAACGGCGCCGCCAATGTCGCGGTGATGACCCTGGCCATTCCCCGCCAGAGCAAGGTGGCTGAGCCGGCGACCCGCTTCGCCCTGTTCCTCACGGATGCCAGTAATCAAGCGCGCTTTGCTGAGCAGGCGCGGGTGCTGCCTTCGTCCATTGGGGCGCTGCAGCGGGTCCAGGAGACCTTGGAGGCTGAGGAACCGGCAACGCAGCCGGAGCGGTTGGTGCGTCAGGCCCGTTTGCTCTCCGCTCAAACCCTGTCCTCAGCGCGGGTTCTGGTGCCTGCCAGCCCTGGGGTAAAGCGTCTTCAGGCCATCGTTTACACCCAGCTTCAGCGGGCGATGTTGGGCCAGATCAGCAGCGACGCCGCCCTGGCGGAGGCAGAGCGTCAGTGGAACGCCTACGCGGCAGGACGTTGGCCCTAGTCCGACCTTGAGAAATGCTTAAGACTCGGCTCGCTTAGCTCAGGTCGCCTGCAAATGGCTATCGCCATCAGGGGTCTGAGAGTTAACGTTGCGCTTCTTCACGCTGTGTAGTGCATGCCGCTCGACGAGCAGCAACGACAGAGTGATGCCTCAGGGGATGGCTCCTTGGTCGAGGCTTCGTCAGAGCAGCGCGCCACCGTGATGGTGGTGGATGACGAACCTGCCGTGCGTCGGGTGCTGGTCATGCGTCTCCAGCTGGCTGGTTACAGGGTGATCTGCGCGGAAGACGGCGAAGAAGCACTGGCTCTGTTCCACAAAGAGCAGCCCGACTTGGTGGTGCTCGATGTGATGCTCCCGAAGCTCGATGGCTTCGCGGTTTGCCGCCGTTTGCGGGCTGAGTCCTGCGTTCCGATCATTTTCCTCTCGGCCCTGGACGCCATTGCCGAGCGGGTGGCCGGTTTGGATCTGGGGGCTGATGACTATCTGCCCAAGCCCTTTAGCCCGAAAGAGCTGGAGGCTCGGATTGCCACGATTCTGCGCCGTGTGGGCCGTGGTTCGGCCAACAACGAGCCCCGTGATGTTCCCGCCGGTCAGGGGGTGCTGCGGGTTGGTGATTTGGTGGTGGACACCAATCGCCGTCAGGTCACCCGCGATGGTGAGCGCATTGGTCTGACCTACACCGAATTCAGCCTGCTGGAGCTGCTGTTCCGGGAGCCCGGACGGGTGGTTCCCCGGGCCGAGATTCTCGAGCAGCTTTGGGGCTATCCGCCACGCCGTGCCGCTGACCTGCGGGTTGTGGACGTCTATGTGGCCCGTCTGCGGGGCAAGCTCGAGCCCGATCCCCGCAATCCGGAGTTGATCCTGACTGTGCGCGGTACGGGCTACGCCTCCCAGCGCATGGGCGAGAACGCCCCAATGGCGGCCGCCAGCTGATCCTGCAGGATGGCCGAACGCTGATTAATTCGGTCCCTTGTCTGAGCTGCGCGAGACCCGCCTCGAGAAAGGCAAGGCCCTAGCGGAGTTGGGCCAGGGTCCCTACGCCCTTCGCTTCGAGCCCAGCCACCGCACAGCTGAGCTGCAGACGGCCCACGCGGACTTGCCCAACGGCGAAGAAAGGGTCGTGGCCGTTGCCGTGGCTGGCCGGGTGATGACGCGCCGGGTCATGGGCAAGCTCGCCTTTTTCACCCTGGCCGATGAGACCGGTCCGATCCAGCTCTTTATTGAGAAGTCCACCCTTGGAGACGCCTTTGGCCACCTGACCTCCTTGGTGGATGCCGGCGACCTGATTGGGGTCAGCGGCAGCCTGCGCCGCACCGATCGGGGTGAGCTGTCAGTGAAGGTCAAGGACTGGCAGATGCTCAGCAAGAGCCTGCAGCCTTTGCCCGACAAGTGGCACGGCCTGGCCGATGTGGAGAAGCGCTATCGCCAGCGCTATCTCGACCTGATCGTTTCTCCCGATACCCGGGAAACCTTCCGCCGCCGGGCCGTGGCGGTTAGTGCAATCCGCCGCTGGCTCGATGAGCGGGGCTTCCTTGAGATTGAAACCCCGGTGCTGCAAAGCGTTCCCGGTGGTGCCGATGCCCGTCCCTTCGAAACCCACCACAACGCCCTGGATCTTCCGCTGACCCTGCGGATCGCCACCGAATTGCACCTCAAGCGCCTCGTGGTCGGTGGCTTTGAGCGGGTCTACGAGCTGGGCCGGATCTTCCGCAACGAAGGCATCAGCACGCGCCACAACCCTGAGTTCACCTCGATTGAGGTGTATCAGGCCTATGCCGATTACAACGACATGATGGATCTCACGGAGCAATTGATTGCTCACGTGTGCCAGCAGGTCTGCGGCACGACCCGCATCACTTACCAGGGCACGGAGATTGACCTGACTCCCCCCTGGCGCCGGTCAACGATGCACGAGCTGGTGCTCGACGCGACGGGCCTCGACTTCAGCAGCTTCACCAGCCGGGCTGAGGCGGCAGAGGCGATGAAAGCCCAGGGCTTGGCTGTGCCAGAGCTGGCTGACTCCGTGGGCCGTCTGCTGGTGGAAGCCTTCGATCAGAAGGTCGAGAGCACCTTGATCCAGCCCACCTTTGTCATCGATTACCCGGTTGAGAACTCACCGTTGGCGCGGGCCCACCGCAGCAAGCCGGGCCTGGTGGAGCGCTTTGAGTTGTTCATCGTTGGCCGTGAAACTGCCAATGCCTTCAGCGAATTGATCGATCCGGTCGATCAGCGTCAGCGGCTCGAATCCCAGATGGCCCGCAAAGCAGCCGGCGACGACGAAGCCCAGGAGGTGGACGAGGATTTCATTCATGCCCTGGAGGTGGGCATGCCCCCCACAGGTGGCCTCGGCATTGGCATTGACCGTCTGGTGATGCTGCTCACCGACAGCCCATCCATCCGGGATGTGATCGCTTTCCCACTGCTGCGTCCTGAGGCGCGATCAGGCGCAGTGCCGCCTGCAATGGGATAATCGAACCTAGTAGGCAATCTCCCCCATTCGGGGGCTCGAGATTCGATGAGTGGCGAACGCGTCGGCTTCCGCTTTAAGCATGCAGATGCTGTGGTGAAGCGCAATCCCCAGGGCCGCTCCCGCCGGGGCTGGGTGATGGAGCCGGTGGAGCAAACCACCAGCCGCGGCACCAAGATGCCCGCTTACCGGATTCGCTGGCGCGACAGTGAGCGCCCTGAGATCGTGCTGCAGCACATGCTGATCGCCGATCCCGACCCCACTCCCCCGCCCGAGGGTGTGAGCTTGGTTCCCCCCGAACCCAAGAAGTGATCTGGCAAGGCCCCGCTTCAGGGGCCTTTTTCATGCCCAGCCCTTGAGGCGATAGAGCACCAGCCCTAGGTGTTCCTTGAGGGCCACGCTGCTCAGGTAAAGCGCTCCTGCATCGGGCAGGAGGTCTTGGACCACGGAGCCTGGGGTGGGGCGCCCCAAGCGTTGGCGCTCCGGCAGCAGGAAATCACAGGCCACGGGGATCACCTGGAGGCCGCTGCGCCTCTCAAACGTGGCCAGCGAGCGGGGCAGGTGAAAGGCGCTGGTCACCAGCAGCACCGTCGTCCAGCCCTGTTTCTTGGCGAGTTGGCCAATGTCGCGGGCTTCCTCGGCCGTGGTTTTCGAGAGGGGGTTGGGCAGGATCCGCTCACTTGGCACCCCGAGTTCCTCGGCGAGCACCTTGGCGGAGAAGGCTTCCGCGGGGGCGGGATCAGCCGCGGTGAAGCTGATCTGGGCGCCGCTCGTCACCAGGGTGCCCGCCTTGTTCTGGCGCATCAGCCGCACCCCGGTCAGCAGGCGATCTCCCCCTTCTTTCACTTCGACGTCCCGCCTAGGCGGAATCGCGGGCCACAGACCCCCACCCAGCACGACGACGGCGTCGGCGTTGGGGATCGCCTTTGGTGTGAGCGCCGCCGCCCGCTCCTCCAAGCCCCAGATCAACTGCCGGCTGGTGACTGGCATGGCAAACAGCCAAACCATGGCGATGCCCGAGGCCCCCAGCGCTCGGCTCAATTTGGGTTTGCGGCCACTGCCGAGCCCGGCGAGTTGCAGCAGCAACCCCAGGCCCAGGGGATAGACCAGCAGCGGCAGCAATTTGGAGAGCAGAAACCCCATCAGAGCCCCCGTCGCCGGCGCAGTTCTTCAAGGGCCTGTTCCGTTTCAAAGCGGGCCCAGGCCGAATCCAGGTCCTCGCTGCGCGGGGCTGGCTGGTGCAGGTCTTGGCCGATGGCTTCCAGCCGCTGCCAGAGCCCCCGGCCCTGCTCCATCAGTTGTTCAAGGTGCTCCCGTGCCCGTTTGCTCAGGTCGTGGGCACCAGCGGCCTGCGCTTTTTTCGTCCGATCTTGCCACTGTTTGATCTCTGCAGCGAGCTCCAGCAGCTGGCGCCGCAGCTGGGCGGCCTCATTCAGCTGGTCTTGCCGGAGCCGCTCGCTCTGTTCGGGATGGGACCTGAGGAAACTCTCGAGCTGCTGCTCGAGTTTTTGCTCTAGCTCATCCCACCAGGACCAGGAACTCACGCCGATGGGGGCCGGGTGATCAGGGGCGCTTCGATCTCCTCCTGCAGGGGGGTGATCGCCGCCTCCCGCGAGCGCAGCAGCAACTGGGTGAGCCGGGCGATGGCGCCCTCCCCGAGGTTCTGCGTGGTTAGTTGTTCGAAGGCTTCGCCGTAGAGCTCCTCGAGCCGTTCAATCAGGCCTTCCCGCAGTTCCCGGGAGGCTCGCCGCTGATCTTCCCTCGCCATCGCACGTCCTTGAGGGCGCTCAGTCTGCCTGCTTCAGCAGGTGCAGCGATAGGTCATTGCGGGGATCACTCCAACGGGCCTCGCTAGCCCAGCCCGCCCGAGAGGCCAGGGCGAGGAAAGCCTCGGGGCTGTATTTGTGGCTCGTTTCGGTGGTCAAGGCCTCCCCTTTGGCGAAGTGCCAGGTTTGGCCGCAGGCCTGCACCGTTTGCTCCCGCTGGCTGATCAGGGTCATTTCGATGTGGCTGGCCTCGGGGACCCAGCGGGCTTGGTAGCGGAACTGATCGAGGTCGAAGTCACTGCCCAGATCGCGGTTCAACCGCTGCAGCAGGTTGAGGGCGAAGCGGGCTGAGACACCGGCTGCGTCGTCGTAGGCCGCCTCAAGCCGCTCGGTTGCCTTGGGTTGATCGATGCCAATCAGCAGGGTTCCGCCGGGACCCAGCAGACGCCGAAATTGCCGCAGTAGTGCCTCAGCGGCGGCGGTGGTGAAGTTCCCCAGGGAGCTGCCGGGGAAGAAACCCAGACGCCGCTGATGCTTCAGCAAGGGGTGGCTTGGCAGCTGCTCCAGTTGGCTGTAGTCGCAGCAGATGCCCAGCATTGGTACGCCTGGATGGTCCTGTTGGAGGCGCGTGCAGGCCTCGGCGAGATGGTCCGCACTGATGTCGAGGGCGACGTAGGCCGGCTGCTGCATGGCCTGGAGCAGCGGTCCGACCTTGCGGGCGCTGCCGGCTCCGAATTCCACCAGGGTGCCCTCCCCCAGGGCCGCGGCCATGGCCATCGCCTGGTCTTGGAGGAGGGCGGTTTCGGTCTTGGTCAGGCTGTATTCCGGCTGCTGGCAAATCAGGTCGAACAGGCGCGAGCCTTCTGCGTCGTAGAGAAACCAGGCTGGCAATTGCTTGGGGGTTTGACTCAGGCCCTCGATCACCAGCTGCTGCATGTCTGCCGCGGCGGGATGGAGATCGAGCAGTTCGGGGACGCCGCTGCGTTGCAGGGTGCTGGTCATGGCTTGCCCCCCATCGCCAGTCGAATCCCGCTGGCCATCCAACGGCTGTTGGGCGGGTAGAAGTTGCGGTAGGTCAGACGTTCGTGGCCAGCGGGCGTTAAAAAGCAGCTGCCCCGAAGCACGAACTGCGAGCTCATGAATTTGCCGTTGTATTCACCAATGGCCCCTGCTGCTGGTGCAAAGCCTGGATAGGGCCGGTAGGGGCTGCCGGTCCATTGCCATAGGCAGCCGAACACCTGTTCCAGCTCGCCGCTGCCTGCCGCCAGTTCCCATTCGGCTTCCTCGGGTAGGCGGGCCCCA
This sequence comes from Synechococcus sp. W4D4, assembly GCF_047716805.1. Classification (NCBI taxonomy): domain Bacteria; kingdom Bacillati; phylum Cyanobacteriota; class Cyanophyceae; order Synechococcales; family Synechococcaceae; genus Synechococcus; species Synechococcus sp. W4D4. The sequence continues at coordinate 2,111,204 of NZ_CP180404.1, forward strand.
GCCCAGCGGGCGTAGGCATCGGCCTCAAACCAACTGATGTGTCTGACGGGGGCACCCAGATGGCGTGCCCTCCGGCCGGCGAGGCTGAACTCCCAGTCGCCGCGCCAATAGCGCGGGGCTTGCCAGCCACGTTCTTGCACCAGGGCCCAGCCCTCACTCATCCAGAGGTCGGCGCGCTGGTATCCCCCGTCGGCGATGAAGGCGGCGTAGTCGCCATTGCTCACCAGCCCTTGGCTGAGGGCGAAGGGCTCCAGCCAGATCCGGTGCCTGGGGGCTTCGTTGTCGAAGTGGAACGAGCCGGAGGCGGGCTCGAGGCCGATCTCCACGAGGCCGCCTTCGAAGCTGTGCCAGCCCTTGGGACTCGGGCTGCCCCAGCTGGCGTCGTAGGCCGCTTCGGGGAGGGGGTTGGCGGCGGGTTCCAGGGGATTGCGGCTGAAGCCGTCCAAGAGATCCATCAACAACAGCTCCTGGTGTTGCTGCTCGTGCTGCAGCCCCAGCTCCACCAGGGCTGCCGGGAGGTGATCCAGTTCGGCCATCAGGGCGCCCGTCACCCGCTGGCGCCAGGCCAGCACTTCAGCAATCGAGGGCCGGCTCAACAGGCCTCGCTCCGGCCTGGGGTGCCGTTCGCCAATGGCTTCGTAGTAGCTGTTGAACAGGTAGCGCCAACGGCTGTCGGCGCAGGTGTAGTTCTCCAGCTCGCTCAGCAGGAACTCTTCGAAAAACCAGGTGGTGTGCGCCAGATGCCATTTCGCTGGACTCGCGTCCGGCATCCCCTGCAGGCAGAGGTCCTCCGGTTCCAGTCCCTCGATCAAGGTCTCTGTTGCACGGCGAATCTCCTGCAGCCGCGGCATCACGGCGGCAGCTGCGGTCGACACCATCCCAACGGCTTCTGCTGAGCGGACCCTAGAAGCTCAACCCTGCTGCATCAACGCTTCTACGATCCCCGTAACGCAGGAACGGGCATGGGCGCCAGCACTCCGGGGATTGCATCCGGCTTCGTCGGTGCAGTGGGCCAGACCCCGCTCATTCGTCTGAACGCCCTGAGTGCCTTGACCGGTTGCGAGATCCTCGGCAAGGCGGAGTTCATGAACCCTGGCGGCTCCGTTAAGGACCGGGCGGCCCTGGGGATTCTGTTGGAGGCCGAAGAGCAGGGTCTGCTCAAGCCCGGCGGCACCGTGGTCGAGGGCACGGCGGGCAACACCGGGATTGGCCTGACGCACCTCTGCAATGCCCGCGGTTACCGGGCGGTGATCGTGATCCCGGAGACCCAATCCGCAGAGAAGATCGGTCTGTTGCGCAGCCTGGGGGCCGAGGTCCGCACCGTTCCCGCCGTTCCCTACAAGGACCCCAACAACTACGTCCGCCTCTCGGGCCGCATTGCCGAGGAGATTCCCGGCGCGGTGTGGGCGAATCAGTTCGACAACCTCGCCAACCGCCGCGCCCACTACCGGACCACGGGGCCGGAGATTTGGGAGCAAACCGGCGGCCAGGTGGATGCGTGGGTTGCAGCTACCGGCACAGGTGGGACCTATGCCGGTGTGGCCCTGTATTTAAAGGAGCAAAAGCCCCAACTCCGCTGTGTCTTGGCCGATCCCCACGGCAGTGCCCTCTACAGCTGGGCCACCAGCGGTGAACTCAGCAGCGAAGGCAACTCCATCACCGAGGGCATCGGCAACAGCCGCGTGACTGCGAACCTGGAGGGTGCCCCGGTGGATGACGCCGTTCGCATCCACGATCAGGACGCGCTGCAGACCATCTACGACCTGCTCTGGCAGGAGGGTCTGTTCCTCGGCGGCTCCGTTGGCATCAACGTTGCGGCCGCCGTTGAGACGGCCCGCAGGATGGGTCCCGGGCACACCATCGTCACGGTCCTCTGCGATAGCGGCGATCGCTATCGGTCACGGCTTTATGACGGTGAGTGGCTCAAGGGCAAAGGTCTGGATCAACCTGAGCGCGCGGCCTGATCCACGCTGGTGGAAGACGATCCGAGCACGGGTGTTGTTGAGCCGGGAGCGCTGATCGGCGGTCGCTATCGCTTGGAGCGATCCCTCGCGGATCACCGCTGGCTGGCCCTGGATCAGGCGGCTGCCGATGCGAAGACCCATCTCACCGTCTTCAGTGACCTGACGGATGCGCAGCGGGAGGAGTTGAGCAAGCGCTGGCTTCAGCTTCAGGGGGTCTTGCATCCCCAGCTGCCTCGCTTTGCTGATCTGATCAGCACCGGTGAGGCCCTCTGGCTGCCGCGCCCCTGGCAGGAAGGGGAGAGCCTGCAGGCCTTGCTCGATGCCGGTGAGACCTTCTCGCTCGAGGACGTCTTGGAGTTGCTGCGCCAGCTCCTGCCAGTGCTCTCGCTGTTGCACAGCCAGCGCCTCTCCTGCGTGAATTGGTCACCGGCTCAAATCCTGAGGCGAGCCGCGGATGGGCTGCCCGTCCCCCTGGCCCTGGAGCAGATAGCCCCCTGGGATCCCCAGCGGGATCTCCTCTCCCTCGCGGATTTGGCTCAGGACTTACTGGGTGATCAGGCCGCGGCCGCCTTCGCGTCCATGGGGCCGCTCCAGGCCTTGAGTAGCGATCGGCCGGAGTTGCGTTTCCCCTCGGCGGCAGCGGCCCTAGCGGCGTTCCAACAGTTCACGCCCACTGTCGCTTCACCAGCACCACCTCCGGTGGTGCGGCATTCGACACCCTCCAGGCGGCGAAAACGGAAGCAGGAACAGGACGCGGAAGGACGGCTCTGGCCAGTGGTGCTTGCGTTGGTGATCGCGGCGCTGGTGGGCACGGCTGTGGGCTGGTTGCTGTTGAGCCGGGGCAAGGTCACGGGCCCAACGGCGCTACCGAGTTTTCGATTGCGCTCGAGTTTGCCGGCGGCGGAGATCAATCAGCGGGAGCAGCTGCTGAATCGCCTGCGGGCCTTGCAGGTGGATCGGCGCTGGTTCCTCAAGTTGGTGGATGCCAGCTTGCTGGAGCGAGGTGGTCGGCTGCCCTCTGCAAGCCAAGCCGATGCACCCCTACGCAAGGTCTGGAGTGAATTGGCTGAAGATTGGTTGAGCCGCGTGGAGCAGCTGCCCCTGCAGTTGCGCCCGCGCTTGGGCAACCTGACCGCCACGGATTGGAATCGTCGCCAGCAGGGCCTCGTGGCCCAGGGGCTCAGCCCAGAGGTGGTGAAGAAGCTGGTCTCCGGTAGTGCCCTGAACCTGCTGAGCGGCCCTCAGGCTGCTGAGATTCCTGCGGAGCCCTTTCGGCAGCTCTGGTACGCCGCCGCCGAACAGGCCCTGGGCAACCTGCAGATCGAGTTGATCAAGGGGAAGCGCAACAGCACTCAAACCGTCTCCGCATGGGTCCCGGCCGGTGGTGCCCGGGTGTTCCCGATTCAGGTTCCGTCGGCCAGTCGATTGGTCCTGGGGGTGAGGGGATCTCCCTTGATGCAGATGAGCGTCTTTGCTGCCGATGGGCAGCTACTGGAAGCCCGCGGCCCGCTACGGGTGGTGAGCTTGGGCGAGGTCAAACGCTCCCCGGTTCAGGTCTTGGTCAGCAACGATGGCTTGTCGTCGGCGAGCTTGACGCTGTCCTTGCGCGTTGACCCGACTCAGTAGCGGGCGATTGCTTTTTTGGCGTCCTTGATGTCCTGCTTGCGCCGCTCCTCCTGACGCTTGTCATGGAGCTTGCGTCCCTTCCCGAGGCCAATGGTGGCTTTGATCCAGGACCCCTTGAGATGGATGTTGAGCGGGATCAAGGTGAGGCCCTTCTGATCCACGGCGATGCGCAGTTTGTCGATCTCATTGCGGTGAGCCAGGAGACGACGGGTCCTGAGGGGCTCGTGATTGAAGTAGGCGCCGGCGTGGGTGTGGGGAGAGATGTGGACGTTGTGCAGTTGCAGCTCCCCTTTGCGGATCAGGCAGAAGCCATCCCGCAGGTTCACCTGGCCAGCCCGGATGGACTTGACCTCGGTGCCCATCAGCTCAACGCCGCACTCCAGGGTTTCGAGAATTTCGTATTGATGCCTTGCGAAGCGGTTGTCCGCTATCAGCTTGTTTGCGGCATCCCGAAGGGCCTTGGCGTTCTTTTTGCCCCCGCCCTTGGCCATGGCGCTGTGATCCAGGTGCACCGACCCTAGGGATGGACCTGCTGGCCGGTGGCCGTCCGCTGCCGATACCCTCGGGCGATGGCCATCGTCTCTTCGGGATCAACAGCGCCGCGCGAGCCGGCCCCGAGGTTGGTGAATCCTGCCGTGAGCGAGCAAGAGAAGCCGCTGCAGCGGGAGGATTCCCTGAGGCCCAAGCAGTTGGCCGACTACATCGGCCAAAGCGAGCTCAAGCAGGTTCTTGGGATCGCGATTGAGGCCACCCGGGCTAGGGATGAAGCCCTGGATCATGTGTTGCTCTACGGCCCCCCCGGGTTGGGGAAGACCACGATGGCGATGGTCTTGGCGGAGGAGTTGGGGGTGCGTTGCCGCATCACCAGTGCCCCGGCGTTGGAGCGCCCCCGCGACATCGTTGGCTTGCTGGTGAATCTGCAGCCCCGGGAGCTGCTGTTTATCGATGAGATTCACCGCCTGACCCGGGTCGCCGAAGAATTGCTCTATCCGGCGATGGAAGACTTTCGCCTTGATCTCACCGTCGGTAAGGGCACGACGGCTCGGACCCGAACGATCCCCTTGGCTCCCTTCACCTTGGTGGGGGCGACGACGCGGGCGGGTTCCTTGAGTTCACCGCTGCGGGATCGCTTCGGTCTGATCCAGCGGCTGGAGTTTTACGGGCTGGAGGATCTCCAGGCGATCGTGCAGCGGGCAGCTGGTTTGCTTCAAATCGACTTGGCGCAAGAGGCGGCCTTAGAGGTGGCTCGCCGCTGCAGGGGCACCCCGCGGATCGCGAATCGCCTGCTGCGTCGGGTGCGCGATGTCGCTTCCGTGGGTGGCCATGCGCGGGTGAGCGCCGAGTTGGTGCAGCAGGCCTTGAGCCTGCACCGGGTGGATGGCCGCGGCTTGGATGCCAGCGACCGGCGCCTGTTGGACCTGCTCCACAGCGGCTATGGCGGCGGACCGGTGGGCCTCGACACCCTCGCGGCTGGCTTGGGGGAAGACCCCGTCACCCTGGAATCGGTGGTGGAGCCGTTCCTGTTGCAGCAGGGTCTGTTGCAGCGCACCCCCCGCGGGCGCGTCATTACTCAGGCCGGCATTGATCACCTGCAGGATCAAGCGGCATGACGGCACTGTTCGCGGTCCTGTTGGCGGTGCAGCTGAGCCTGCCCCAACTCTTTGACCAGGCCCTGACGGCCAGTCGTGAGGGGGCCTTCCCCCAGGCGCTCGACCTATGGAATCAGGTGCTCGAGTTGGCTCCGGAGGATGCGGCGGCTTGGAGCAATCGCGGCAACATCCAGCTGGCCCTCGGGGATCCCGAAGCGGCCATTGCCGATCAGTCCAAAGCGATGGAGCTCGATCCCAGCAACGCTGATCCCCACCTGAACCGCGGCACCGCCGAAGAAGCCCTGCAGCAGTGGGACGCCGCTGAAGCCGATTACCGCTGGATCCTCGAGCGTGGCCTGGATGCTTCAGCTCTCTACAACCTGGGCAATGTCCAGGGCTCCAAAGGCGATTGGCAGCAGGCCCGCGACAGTTTTGACCAGGCCTCCCAGGAACGTCCCGGCTTTGCGATGGCGCGCTCCAGTACGGCCCTGGCTGACTTTCAACTGGGGGATTTGGACCGGGCTGAGAAGGAGTTGCGCAACATCATTCGCCGCTATCCCCTCTTTGCTGATGCCAGGGCGGCTTTGACGGCCTTGCTCTGGCGCAAGGGCGAATCGGGAGAAGCCGAGAGCCATTGGGCCTCAGCGGCGGGCTTGGATCCGCGCTATCGCCAGCCAGAATGGCTTTTAGAAATTCGGCGCTGGCCGCCGGTTCCGACCCAAGCCCTGTCTGACTTTTTGGCCCTGAGCAGCTGATGCCCGATCTGCTCTCCCGCGATCAGCTCAAGGCGGAGGTCCAGGCCGCCCAGCAGGAGCTCCTGGCCATTCGGCGGCATCTGCATGCCCATCCGGAACTCAGCGGCAACGAGCATCAGACCGCCGCGTTGGTGGCCGGCGAACTGCGCAAGCTGGGGTGGCGAGTGCAGGAAGGCGTCGGCCGCACGGGGGTCATGGCGGAATTGGGCTCAGGCAGTGGTCCTTTGGTGGCCCTGCGGGTGGATATGGACGCGTTGCCGGTGGAGGAGCGCACGGGCCTGCCCTATGCGTCCCTGCATCAGGGTTTGATGCATGCCTGCGGCCACGACATCCACACCACTGTTGGCTTAGGGGTGGCACGGATCCTGGGTCCTCTGGCCGAGCATCTGGGCGGCACGGTGCGTTTGCTGTTTCAGCCGGCGGAAGAGACCGCGCAAGGGGCGGCCTGGATGGTCGCCGACGGGGCGATGCAGGGGGTGGATGCCCTGTTTGGGGTGCATGTTTTCCCGAGCCTGCCGGTGGGCACGATTGGCGTGCGTAGCGGCAGCCTGACCGCAGCCGCCGGGGAGTTGGAGGTGGAGGTCTTGGGCGAGGGTGGCCATGGGGCCCGTCCCCACCAGAGCACCGATGCCATCTGGATTGCGGCGCGGGTGGTGAGTGGCTTGCAGGAGGCGATCAGTCGCCGTCTGGATGCGCTGCATCCAGTGGTGGTCAGTTTTGGGCGGATTGAAGGGGGTAAGGCCTTCAATGTGATCGCGGATCACGTGCGCTTGCTGGGCACGGTCCGTTGTTTGGACCTGGAGTTGCACGCCCAGCTGCCGGGTTGGATTGAGGAGACCGTGCAGGCCATTTGTAAGGGCTATGGCGGCGAGGCCCGCGTCCGTTACCGCTGCATTTCTCCGCCGGTCCATAACGACGCCGAGCTGACGCAGCTGCTGGCGGATGAGGCCGTGGCACTGCTGGGACACCCCCAGGTGGAGTGGCTCGAGCAGCCGTCTTTGGGGGCTGAGGACTTTGCTGAGCTGCAGCGCGAGACCCCCAGCACAATGTTCCGCTTGGGGGTGGCTGGCCCCAATGGCTGCACCCCCCTGCACAGCAACACCTTTGCTGCCGATGAAGCCTCGGTGAGGGTGGGCGTTGAGGTGTTGAGCGCGAGCCTGCTGCGTTGGTTGGAGCGGGCTGCGGCATGACGCCTATCAGCCGATTGGGGCGAGATCTGCTGGCGTGCTCCACGCTGCTGTTGGTGGTGCTGGGGCTGCTCGGAGTCCTGCTCCGCCAGGGTCCTGATCGCCTGCAGGCACTGCCTGCCCTGTTGATTGGCTTGGCCCTGCTGTTGCAGAGCGCTTGGAGTTGGCGTCGCCGGCGCCGGGCAATTCTCAGCATCCTGAGGGACCAGCAATAGAGGCAGAGTGGGCCGATGAACGTCGACGACCTTCGCGAAGCGATCGCCTCGGATAACCCCGGCAGGGCGCGTCCTGCCTTGGCCAGCCTGGTCAATGCAAGCCCTGAAGAAGCGGAGCCGCTGTTGCTGCTCGGGCTTGAGCAGGACGACATGATCCTGCGTCAACTCAGCTGCTCAGGGTTGGGTCACAAGCCCACGCCTGCCGGCTGGGAGCCTTTGGTGCAGACCTTGAAGTACGACTCAGAGGTGGCCGTGCGTGCGGAGGCGGCGAATGCTCTGGTGAGTCATGGTCTGGATCGGGCCTGGCCCTTGCTGTTGGACGCGTTCGTGTCTGAAGACGAGTGGCTGATTCGCTGCAGCATCCTGTCGGCGGTGGCTGAGCACCCCGAGATCGCTCAGGAGCAACTGCTGCAGTTGGCGCGCCTCGCCGTGGCCGAGGCCGATGGCACGGTGCGAGTTGGCGGCACAGAAATCTTGGCTCGCTTGGTTCGTGAGGGCAGTAGCGCGGCGCGAGAGGTACTCCAGGGCCTGCAGCAGGACAATGATCACCGCGTGGTTGCGGCCGCGTTGAACGGGCTGCAGTCTCAGCCTTGCTAGGTTTTGGCAGTCACTAGGGGTGCCTCCCACGCGGGGGCTGAGATCACACCCTCCGAACCTGATCCGGGTCATGCCGGCGCAGGGAAGTGAGAAGAGACACTCAGGTTGCGCCCCCGCCCAACGCCATAGCGGTTATGCGTAGCGCCTGGATCGAAAAGCGCAAAGGTCAAGCCAACGTCTCACAGATGCACTACGCCCGGCAGGGGGTGATGACTGAGGAGATGGCCTATGTGGCGAAGCGGGAGAACCTGCCTGAGTCGCTGGTCATGGAAGAGGTGGCTCGCGGCCGCATGATCATCCCGGCCAACATCAATCACACCAACTTGGAGCCGATGGCGATCGGCATTGCCTCCAAGTGCAAGGTGAACGCCAACATCGGCGCCTCACCGAATGCTTCCGATGCCTCTGAAGAGGTGAAGAAGCTTGAGCTGGCCGTGAAGTACGGCGCTGACACCGTGATGGATCTGTCCACCGGTGGCGTGAATCTCGATGAGGTACGCACGGCGATCATCAATGCTTCGCCGGTGCCCATCGGCACGGTGCCTGTGTATCAGGCCCTCGAGAGCGTGCACGGCTCGATTGAGCGTCTCTCGGAAGATGACTTCCTGCACATCATTGAGAAGCACTGCCAGCAGGGCGTCGACTACCAGACCATCCACGCTGGTCTGCTGATCGAGCACCTGCCCAAGGTCAAGGGCCGCCTAACCGGGATCGTCAGCCGTGGCGGCGGGATCCTGGCCCAGTGGATGCTTTATCACCACAAGCAGAACCCGCTCTTTACGCGCTTCGACGACATCTGCGAGATTTTCAAGCGCTACGACTGCACCTTCTCCCTGGGCGATTCCCTGCGTCCGGGCTGTCAGCACGATGCCTCTGATGCCGCTCAGTTGGCTGAGCTGAAGACCTTGGGTGAACTCACCCGCCGCGCTTGGAAGCATGACGTTCAGGTGATGGTCGAAGGTCCGGGCCACGTGCCTTTGGACCAGATCGAGTTCAACGTCAAAAAGCAGATGGAGGAGTGCAACGAGGCGCCCTTCTATGTGCTCGGTCCTCTGGTCACCGACATCGCCCCCGGTTACGACCACATCACTTCAGCGATCGGTGCAGCCATGGCCGGCTGGCATGGCACGGCGATGCTCTGCTATGTCACCCCCAAGGAGCACCTCGGTCTGCCCAATGCCGAGGACGTGCGAGAAGGTCTGATCGCTTACAAGATCGCAGCCCACGCTGCTGACATCGCCCGTCATCGTCCTGGTGCCCGCGATCGCGACGACGAGCTGAGCCGCGCCCGTTACGCCTTCGACTGGAACAAGCAGTTCGAACTCTCCCTAGATCCTGAGCGAGCTAAGGAGTATCACGACGAAACTCTTCCTGCTGATATCTACAAGCAGGCCGAGTTCTGCTCGATGTGTGGACCCAAGCACTGTCCAATGCAGACCAAGATCACCGATGAGGATCTAGAACGCCTTGAAGCTCAGCTCGCTTTAAAGTCAAGTTCCTAACCTTATATTATCCGCCGAACTATTATAGATTAGGTGCTTCCTTCTTCAAAGATGCAGCTTGATCCCAGACACAAAGCCCAGTATAATTGCTGCAAAACCTACAAGCATATGCAAATAGCAGCAGAGGCGAAACCTCAATGAATAAATCAATTCAGAAAGATTACCATAAAGAGTCTCCTCAGTTCTGAGAGGGTGAAAATGGCAAACTCGAATACCTTAAGCCTGCGACCCTAATCATGACTCCCATCGCACTAAATAATGCTTGCCGAGTGTGTAGATCTACCAACATGGCAGCAGTTGTTGACCTAGAAGATGTACCGAAGTCTGCTCAATATTTTCCACATAACGCTAACTCCGATAAAAACCATGACTCTATACGTCTCCGGATTAAACAATGCATGCATTGTGGACATGTGCAGACTTGCAATGACCCAGTCTCGTATTACAAAGATGTAATTACAGCGGCATCATTATCAGAGCCATTGTGGCAAGCTCGAAAACGAGTCTTGCTAAAGTTAGCAGATAAAGTTAGTCCAGATGAAAATCTAAGACTACTAGAAGTTGGTGCTGCAAAAGGACAGAATATCAAAAAGATAAAAGAAGATCTTGGTTGGGACGCAGTCGGTCTTGAGCATAATATCAATTCTATTAACCATGCACAGTCTCAGGGAATACCAGTTCAACAAGGATACATCCAAGGAAATGAAGACTTCGCATCCTCATGCCTTCCCATACTTGGCAAGTTCGACATTATTGTCATCTACAACTTTCTAGAACACATGGTTGATCCGTCTGGGGTATTGACACTGTTGCACCAGATACTTAACAAGAATGGAATTATCTATGCAACAGTTCCAAGCCTAGATTTTATAGCATCCACGAACTGTGTTCACGAGTTCATCGCCGACCACTTGTCTTATTTCTCGAAGGAGACTCTAGAACACTTGTTTGTCCGAGCTAATTATGATGTTATTTACGCAAATCGAATCAACAACGGCAATGATCTTGAAATAGCCTGCAAAAAGAAGGCGATCCAATCTTGCCTCGCAAGAGTTGATATCGGGTTATTTAAGTCGTTTGTTGTCGAGATAAATAGGACAATTGCCCAGTGCCGTGAGTCGGGCTGCAATATCATATTCTGGGGCGCAGGACATAGATCATTGACACTATTAAGCCAACTTGACTATGGAAAAATTGATGCTATTGTCGACTCGGCGCCATTTAAGCAGGGCTTATTTGGACCGGTTAGCCGATTACCAATAATCTCCCCTCAGGCTCTGCGCAAGCGAAAAGGAAAGATAGCCCTGTACATATCCCTTCCAGGAATCTATGCCGATGAAGTTATTGCCGGACTAGAGGAAAGCGATTTCATGATGGACTGCATATACAAAGTTCATGAACAATCCATTGAAACCATTAAACCTTTGAAGTGATGCGCTCCACTTTGGCAGCTGAACACCTAGAGCAAAACCTTCCTATAAGTCCCTCTAAAGTGGGACCCAGAATTAAGATAGACACATGTCTGAAGTCAAGCCAAGAATATTCCATCAACCGAAGCAAAACCTTGCTGACATCCTCCCTTTAGACACGCCCTTCTCCGTTCATCTGGATGTCTGCAGTACTTGCAACTTTACTTGTACTTTCTGCTTTCAAAATGATAAGCAGGGCATGAAAGATGCAAATATATCATGGGGGATGATGGACCTGCAAGTCTTCAAGCGTTGTGTTGATGACTTGAAGAAGTTTCCTCAGAAAATCAAAAAGATTAAGATCGGCAATCATGGAGAACCAACTCTCCATCCAGACTTGCCTGAAATGATTAAATACGCCCGGGACGCGAACGTTGCTCATGTAATCGAGATGTTCACTAATGGTTCCAAGCTGAATCCGGAATTAAATCAAAAACTTGTAGATTCGGGACTGCAGCGGATAAATATATCTGTTGAAGGACTAACAAAAGAAAGCTACAAGCGCATTGCAGGCTACAATATTAATTACGATGAGTTTATCGCTAATATTACAGACCTATACAACCGCAAGACATTAGAACTCTCTATGTATATCAAAGTTGTAGACCATGCAGTAGTAAAATCTGAGCCTGGAAAACCAACAATTGATCTTTCCCCTGAAGACAAAGAACACTTCTTTAGTCTCTTCGGAAGTATTTCTGATGAAATGTCTATTGAGAATATCGTTCCACAGTGGGCTGAGACAGATCAAAACGAACTAACTGAGGTTGGCATGTATGGTCAAAAAATTGAATATCTCAAGAAAGTCTGTCCATTCCCCTTTATGTACCTACATGTGAATAGCGATGGGTCAGTAGCCGGGTGCACTCTCGATTGGGCGAGAAAAGTTCTGGTAGGAAACCTTGGTTCGAACAGCTCGCTCTTTGATATATGGAATGGAGAAGGCATGAAGCAATTACGTCTTCGGATGCTCAAAGGAGAGAGAGATCAGATACCAATGTGCGATAGTTGTAATGCACCGAATGTGTGCGTGATAGACGATCTTGACCCTTGCATGGAGCAGCTGATCGAAAGGTATAATTGAAAGAATGCATAAGATTGTTATTGCAGGTGCCAATGGATTCCTTGGTAGGAATATCTACGAGTCATTCCAATTAAAATATCCATCTGCTCAGGTCCGTGGATTAACCAGAGATACGCTTGATCTTGCATCGCTAAGTCAAGTTAAAGACTATTTCTCCTCATTCAAGCCGGATATCGTCATTCATTCTGCAGTCACAATCTCTGATATCGCCAATAATATAAAAATGCATCATGCGCTAGAAGCTTCATCTAACTATTGCGGCAAAATTATCACCCTAGGATCTGGAGCTGAGTACAATCCTAAAGCCTATAAACCTTTAATGAAAGAAAGTTATTACGGAAACAGTGTTCCGGAAGATCCTTATTCACTTTCAAAATATCTCATATCTAGAATGATACAATCGGGCCCTTCAAACATATCAAATCTTCGCCTTTTCGGAATCTTTGGCATGTACGAAGATTATACACGTCGCTTTATCAGCAACAATATTGTTCGGCATATCTTGGGCATGCCACTCCAAATGAATAAAGACATATCATTCGACTACATGTATGTACCAGATTTCCTGAGTTGCCTTCATGAATATGCCCAGTCAAGCAATAAAGACTTTGCCTATAATCTCTCAACTGGTAATCCTCTGAAGTTCTCATTTATACTTAAGACTATGTGCAATTGCCTGGGCCTACCCGCAGATTCCTTTACCATTCTTGACGAGATATCCACTGACTACGAATACTCTGGTGATCCAGGTAAATACGTCCAAGAGTTTGGTCCACTTAATCTTACTCCGCTGACTCAGTCAATCACTGAGCTTTATGAGTACTATCTCTCCCAAAGAGATTCACTAGTCTTGCCAACATAGCGTATATCTCTTTCCGCAGCCTAAAGGTATAATAAGTCATACGTGGACTAAATCTGTATCGCAAAAGAAACTGTAATAGCTTAGATTCGTCATCTCGCCTCATGAAGTATCTCCAATATTGTTCGTCTCGGTACCTGCCTATAAGAGATTTAAGTGCTTCTTGGCTATTTGCAGAAACTTCATCCCTTAAGCATATCTTAGCAATATATCCCGACATTTTCGAGGCTTTATAGGAGTTGCTAAGGACAAGACCTGTTTCCATATTAATGCTGGAATCAAGAAGGCCTCTTGTCTTAACTGATACAACCTCTAATCGCTCGTGGACATCCAAATGTAGCCCTGCTTTGTTACTTAGTCTCTGATCTCTCTTTCTTATCATGTGATTATATACTGGTAATTGCAGCACTCCTATACTCTCTGCAATTCCAAGGTAATCAAGATTGAACTCTACGTCCTCGAGCTGCACAGCAGATTCAGTGAAACGAATCATCCATCTATTTAAGACTGACAACTTAAACACTCTCCCCCAACAATGCTCAAAGAGGCAATATTCTCGAGGATATCTTAAGTAATCAGCCATATACTCTTGGAGCCTCTCTCTCTCAAACTGACATAAACAACCGGTTGAAAAATCTCCATTCTCAAGCCCACACCAATTGACACTTTCTGAGATGACGGCATTCTTGCTGTCACTTCTAACTTGTTTGTGAAGTCCGCACATGTAGTCATAACTCTGCGCATGTTCTAAGAGAAGCGCGGTATTCTTATCTATGGTGTCATCGGCATCAACAAACATTACATGTGAACCATCAGACATATTCAAACCAATATTTCTACATTTACTCGGCCCACTTGGCGCATGTAAGTCTATTACTGTTACAGGAATATCGTAAGTCCTTCTGGCAATATCTCCGGTCCTGTCTCTGGAAGCATCATTTATAACAAATACATCGCGAATATGGCTTCCAATGTGGCCTAGAGATAGAATGCAGTCTTCGATATAGTCTTCAGCATTGCAAGCCGGAATAATCACGCTTAGCCAGGGGGTCATCACATCCTTAATCGTCTATTGTGCTAAAGTTAGCATGCTCAAGTATCGGCGATCATGATTTACGAGGGATTTGAGCTTGACTCTCTTTATGAATACAATACTTCCCTCTTAATCGAAAGGATTAAGAGTAATAATCTATCAATTCACTTGTACGGCTGCGGCATTCAGGCGAGGACAGCGATAGCTATATTCTTAAAGCTTAATCTTGAGACCAACATTCGTGTTTATGATAGTAACATAGCAAAGATTGGCTCTGACTTCTGCGGCTTTACGGTAGAAAGTACAACCTATTTTGCTGAAGCTCCTAACTCTATTGTCATTTTAACCTGCTGCTTTCCCGAGCAAGTTCTTCGAGCACTCGAAGCCCGACACAGTATCTATAGCCTGCTGCCCCTTTATGATGCATACAAGCATATGCTGTCTCTTGAAGATTTAAACTCTGACGGACTTAACTACTCTCGAAGTCTGGCAGATATGGCTCGTGAGATGCAGCTTTATCAGAATGAGCTCCTATCTGTTAGGTCTAAACTCGCATCAGATTCCCTCAACCTTAAGTCTATTGATGCCGTCGTCACCGAAGGTTGTTCACTTAAGTGTATTGACTGCTCAAACCTGATGCAATATTATCAAAAGCCAAAAAGTGCTGATATTGACACTTTGATTGACGCATCTAGGAGGGTGCTGGAAGCAGTCGATTATGTATATGAGTGGAGAATCCTCGGAGGCGAACCTCTAATCTTCAAGAACCTCCCGAAGTATCTAAACTTCTTGTCTTCCTTCTCTAACATTAAATCTATACTTATTTTCACCAATGGAACAATTCTGCCAAATGAATCGTGCCTAGAAGCCATAAAGACATCCGGCTCGGTTCTGGACATCTCAAATTATAACACTCATTCGAGACGCATCAATGAGCTCATCCATTTGTGCGAAGAAAACGATATTCTCTATTCTGTAAAAGACCCAATATGGTCTGACTCAGGTAGAATTCACAAACACAAAGGCGAAAGCCTGGATCAACTCCAAGAGAAATTCTTTAATTGCTGCACAAAGGACGTCCTGACATTACTCCACGGTAAACTATACCATTGTCCATTTTCTGCAAACCTTATAAACCTAGATAGTACCTACTTCAATGCAGGGGATGTTTTGTCTGTTGACGCCTCGTCATCCAATCTGCGTTCAGAAATCTCTTCTTTCTACACTTCTAAAACTTACCTCAATGCATGTAACTACTGTAATGGTCGAGACTATACAGTCCCGTTGATACCCACCGCAGTCCAGACCCGCAAACCCCTGCCGTTACCGTAATCAATGTACTTTTTTAATACTGATCTTTTTCAAACTCTTCAAGACCTCTCTTCTCATTCTCTCCAAGCTGTTAAGTCAGAATTTGAGGCTGAAGGCATAAGACGTTCAGAGTTGAATGCAATTTCTGCTATCTGTGCACCGCTTCAGGTACCTCAAGCGTTAAAGATTGGGGGCTGTGAGGCAGTGACCGACCTCTATGACTGCCTCAGTCCACATATATCGTATGTAGTTGCACCAATGATTGAGACTGCATATGCGGCCCGCAAATATGTCTCAGCGGTCACTAAGGTTACTGGCGCCTCAACAACACCCCCCGATTTCCTTCTGAATATTGAGACCAACACCAGTTTTAACAATATTGAATCAATACTTGAAGAATGCTCGCAAAGTCCTCTGATCAGGGGGGTCGTCTTTGGGCGAGTAGATTATACATTCTCTCTCGGTCTAGATCGGGATTCTATATCTTCAGAGCGCGTCTCTAAAGATGTGCTCAAAGCTGCTCAATTCGCCAAAGACTACAATCTCGACTTTGTTGTTGGCGGCGCTATTTCCGCAGACTCGAAAGAACTTCTTCAAAATCTTGCCTCAGTTCATCTAACTCGATTCGAGACTAGAAAATGTGTATTCGATTCATCCCTTCTTGATAGCACTTACTTCGAAGAGGTACTCAGAAAGGCTGTACGGTTTGAGCTATTGTGGTTGCAATCTAAGAAGAACTTTTATGAGTCTCTTTCGAATGAAGACTCCTCGAGAATTGAGATGCTTTCTAGGCGACATGTATACGGACTAAGCGACGGCTGTAGTAAGATTGGGCTAGTTTGAGTCTGCTGATGCAAGCACGCTCTAGGACGTACATGACGTTGGCTTCGTTTCTGGAAGCCTATCAATGCCTTGTATCTAATGAATCTCACAGATCCAATGATAAGCTCACTACTCTTCTTTCAATCTTCTATTTAATAGATTCTCCGTTCTTTGATCAGACTGCCCATACCCCATCATCAATCCAGACGTTTTATGCGAATCACTACCTAAGGGAAATAACCGGCGTCTCTTCTCTCCCATTGCCGTCAGTTCTTTTGGACTACGCACTCTCCGATGACTTCGGGGCTGACCTATTCTATATATCAACACTAGCATCAAAGCATAAGTCCTGGACTATTGAGAATGATTTTTCCCGGCAAGAGTTCTATTGTCGACAAGATATAGCCAATCCGCACGTACTATCCCTTTCTCCACATTCAGCCACCCTGATTTCCTTCATAGATAGTCTAGCGGTCGAGTCTGATTCGGCCGCCTATATCACTGGCCCACTCGAGCCTTCTCAATCCATATTTGACCAAATAAAGAATCGTGGATTCGCGATCCAAGATAACTTTCTGACTCCATCAGTACTTGCTCAGATCTCGCAGATCTTTGATCAAATCTGTGCGCATGAGCTTAGAACTAAAAATGCATATCTATACGGCGAAAACGGAGCCAACCAGCGCGTCTATAATCTTGTGGCCAAACATCCTATCTTCCAAGACCTCATTACCTGTCCGTATATTGTCAATGTATGCAACCGCGTTTTTGACAGGCCAACTTTTCATGAAAAGTTTGGTTTAAATAGTTTAACAGGACATATTGTCGCTCCAGGCTCACCAGCTATCCCATGGCATCTTGACTCTGTAGTTCCCGAGCCTCTACCCGAATGGATGGTTCGCTTTATCTGTATTCTTCCACTTGACGATTTTACTCCCACAAATGGCGCCACAGAGTTTGTGCCGGCTTCTCATTTACAACGTAGACGACCTACTCCAGAAGATGTTAGATCACTAACTACTCAAGAGACGGCTGTATGCCCTGCTGGATCATTAGTCCTCTTTGATGGAGCAACTTGGCACCACAGCAGTGCTAACAGGACTAGTCTTCCTCGAAGAGGCCTTATGCTCAGTTTCGGCTCAAGCTTGTTCATGGAGCTTTGTGGCGAAGAAGAGCATCTCACCGTCATTCCTCAAAAAACTATACATTCATTTACCCCTAAGCTTAAGCAGATGATCGGATATCAAAGAGCAATAAAAAGAGGAGCGCAGACCATTGATGAGTCTATCTATAGTATTTCTTTGCAGAAGTAGTCTATGCACCCTTTGATAGACTCTTTTCAAACTCTATATCGCGGTAAATTACTATATCACGCTTGTCAAGTCTTTCCCCAAATAAATCTTTGTATCTTCTGTGGTTTTCGATTATATTCTCTGGAATGTTGCTAAAAAACTCTAGCGAGCTTGCTTTGCGCCTGTCGACGAACTCCCAACTGTCAATCTCGACAATGAAAGAGATGAAGTGTCTTCTTGAATCTTTTATTGGAAGAATAGTTTCACTACACGCAACGGCAGTCCAACTATCAGGCCTTATGCCGCATTCGTTCATACAGGTAAGGAAAACTCGATCACCGATTGCCTCGCCTACACGCATTATCCCTCCGGGTATATGCCAACCTGCTTTGGGAACATCTCTTGCTCTCTCTCTCCAGGTAAGTCCAATATGGCCCAACTTATTCCTTATCACTACTTCAACATTGACCAATGGCAGCAAGTATGACGCCCCCTCAAAAATACTTTGAGGCAAGCCTATCTCTGGCTTGCGTACGAGTAGCCTCAGCAGTCCGAGCATTCTTTGTTACTGTCTAAACCAACAATATGAAAATACTTGCTCAGTATATTAGCCATCCTAAACTCAACCAAGGCGTTAACTAGCCCACCTGAAATGTAAACCTCCCTGTTACCCCTGTCTTCATTATTTGCTTTCAGGTATCTATTGACAGCCTTGTGTAGTGACAGCGCCCATTTAGCTACTTCCGCCTCTGCGTTCTCCGCTCTTATCTTCCTTAATGCTTTTCTTATGCCATCTGGTCTTGCATTCAAAATATAACCCTGTCTTTCAACATCTACAGACCACCTAGAGGCAAACCCTGCGGCTGAGAAGATCGTACATAACCTTGCATCATCTCTTAGCACCTTGGGACACCACTCGGAGAGCTCTCTGTCGCACCACTCGTCTAACCTTTCGTGTGCGATTTCGTATGAGCGTATATATTCTTCTGAAAATTCGAACCTTTCGATCTCCTTACTGCGTACGGCTAGCCCAAGTGATGTTCCTACCGTTACCAGTGCTTGATTGCAATTCTTTTCTTGTGGGAGAAACATCATTTGACAGACAACATCATTTACGACTATGCATCCTTTGTTACGAAGACTGGCAACGTCTATTTCTTTTGCTATTGGAGGACAGTATACGGATGGTTCCGACGTGACTGGACCCGGCAGGCCAACTACGAGTTTTCCATGCCGATGTGATTTGAGTTCAATCTCTATTAAACTATGAATAAACTCTTCTTTCGATTTCTTTGCTTCTGTCCAGTGGTGGACTTGTGACCACTCTTTTGTTCCGTTCACCCATCGGCTTGTCTTACAGCTAGACCCTCCAACATCAACTAGAAATGCATTCATCTACGCCACAAGCGATCATCCACATTTTAAATGATTGCTCTAAAAGATGTCAAACCCCTCTTAATTGATAATCCTTTAATTCTGTGATATGGTAGCAATGTTATGCTCCAAAATGTGAAGGCAATTATTCTTGCTGGAGGTCTCGGAACTCGCCTAAGCGAGGAGACTGTTTCTCGCCCGAAGCCAATGGTGGAAATCGGGGGCATGCCTATCCTTTGGCACATAATGAAGCACTATAGCCATTTCGGCGTCAATGATTTTGTTGTTTGCTGTGGCTACAAAGGGTATGTCATTAAGGAGTATTTCGCGAATTACTTTCTTCATATGAGTGATGTCACTTTTGATATGTCACTAAATACCATGCAGGTTCACACTAGAAAAGCTGAGCCTTGGAAGGTCACCCTAGTCGACACAGGTGAGGCGACCATGACTGGTGGTCGTTTGAAGCGTGTTCGGGAGCATGTTGACGACAGTTCTTTCTTTTTGACTTATGGGGATGGCCTTTCGAGTGTCAACATTGAAGAGCTGCTTCGCTATCACAAAAATGCAGGAACCGTTGCAACTCTGACAGCAGTTCAGCCCCCAGGTCGCTTCGGGAGCCTTTCTTTTGAAAGGGGACGTGTTTTATCTTTCGAGGAGAAGCCCGCAGGTGATGGCAGCTGGATTAATGGCGGTTTCTTTGTCTTAGAGCCAGAAGTATTTGACATTATTGAGGATGATTCGACTGTATGGGAGTCTGAACCTCTTCAGCGCCTAGCAACTACTGGTCGCTTATCTGCTTTTCATCACTCCGGCTTTTGGCAGCCCATGGACACGCTACGTGATAAACAACTACTAGAAGACTTATGGACCAATGGCACCGCTCCTTGGAAGCTGTGGAAATGACTCAGTCCATCTCCTCCCTCTACCATCCCAATGACTTTTGGAAGGGCAAGCGAGTCCTCGTAACAGGGCATACAGGTTTTAAGGGTAGTTGGCTGTGCCTTTGGCTTCAACGGCTCGGGGCTGAAATCTATGGTTACTCACTTCCGGCCTCTTCCGATAGTCTCTTCACACAACTCTCGCCTGATAGCAATCAGTGTCAGAATTACTTTGCTGATGTTCGCAACGCGCCACGGATTGATCAGTGCGTTGCAGAGACCAAACCGGATGTAATCTTTCACCTCGCGGCACAACCTCTCGTACTTTCATCATACCAGCAACCTAAGGAAACCTGGGACATTAATGTAACTGGTACCATTAACCTTCTGCAGGCCACTCGTAACCTTCAACACACGTGTGCCATCGTCGTTGTTACCACTGACAAAGTCTATCTAAATCAGGAAACCACCTATTCTTACCGCGAAACAGACCCTCTTGGTGGGATTGATCCATACAGCAGCAGCAAGGCTGCCGCTGAACTCGCTGTAGCAAGTTGGAGGTCCTCATTCACGGGATCAAGTGTTAGCGGCAATCCTAATCTGCTGATCGCAACTGCGCGGGCTGGAAATGTAATAGGAGGCGGTGATTGGGCGCCAGATCGACTAATTCCAGATTTTGTACGTGCCTACTGCACGGGGTCGGTTCTAACTGTTCGCCATCCCTTCGCCACAAGGCCTTGGCAACATGTACTTGATCCTTTAAACGGTTACATTCGGCTTGCTGAAAAACTCTATAGCTCTTCTGTCTTTGCGCAAGCATTCAACTTTGGTCCCCTACCATCTGGCCAGCGAACTGTATCAGAACTCCTGCATCTGGCTAGCCTCGATCTGCCGGTACCTACGAAGTCTATTCGGTCTGACAATGCTCCTCATGAAGCAAAGCTCCTATCACTGAGTATTGATCACTCTGCCCATCTCTTAGAATGGCTACCCTATTGGGATTTCGAGCAGTCAGTCCGCCGCACCGTACGATGGTATAAAAGTGTCCTAACTAACGAGCTATCGCCGGCCGACGCCTGTTTGTTGGATCTCTCTGCTTACACATCATGTCACCCAACTCAAGTTCACTAGAGGCGCTTAAGTCTCACATCCTGGAGCTCACTGCTGAATATTCACGGTTAGCCCATTCTTCCAACAGGGCCGCAACCGACCCTCTCAAGCCAACGTGGAACAAAGGTGACCCAATACCCTATGCCGCCCGTGTCTTCAATGAAGATGAGGTAAAAGCAGCCGTTTCAACAACTCTCGACTTTTGGCTTACCCTTGGGCACGAAGGCACATGTTTTGAGGGAGAGCTATCTTCATTTCTAGGTGTTCGACATTCACTCCTCACCAATTCTGGCTCTAGCGCCAATCTACTTGCCATAACGGCCCTAACTTCATCAAAGATCTCACAAAAAAAACGTCTTAATAAGGGTGATCACGTTATTACAGTTGCGGCTGGATTCCCTACGACAGTTGCACCTATCATTCAAAATGGGGCTATACCCATCTTTCTTGACGTCAACCCAAAGACCGCCAATATAGACACGACTCAGCTTGAGTCAGCCTATTGCCCAGGTAAAACAAAAGCTGTAGTCCTGGCTCATGGCCTGGGCATACCTTTTAATATCTATGAAATACTTGGGTTCTGCCGAAAATATGACTTATGGCTTATCGAGGACAATTGTGATGCCCTAGGTAGTACTTATTCTATGCCGGTTGATCTTGCTAATAAACTTGGTGTTTTTAATAGTAGTCCTGGGCTTAAGCCGCAACCCGGCTATATCACGCGTTGGACAGGTACTTGGGGTGATATCAGCACTCAGAGCTTTTATCCTCCCCACCATATGACCATGGGTGAAGGTGGCGCAGTAAACATTGTTCAGAGCAACCTGCTTAAAAAAGTTGTTGAAAGTCTGCGAGATTGGGGTCGAGACTGCTGGTGCCCCAGTGGTGTAGACAATAGCTGCTCTAAGCGTTTCGATTGGTCTTTGGGTCAGCTTCCACAAGGATATGATCATAAATATACTTATAGCCACCTTGGTTATAACCTCAAGCCTCTCGACATTCAGGCGGCAATTGGACGTATCCAACTAACCCGTCTACCAGAATTCATTGCCGCCCGTCGAAGCAACTGGGACTATTTGCGTAAGGGTCTCAATTCATGTTCTGAGTTCCTCAGCTTTGCTCTCCCGACGCACGCTACTGCCTGGTCCCCTGATGCAGGTTTCTTTTGGGATGACACTGGATGTACAACAGATTGTTCGTGGTTCGGCTTTATGATCACTGTTAAGCCAGATGCACCTTTCACTCGTACTGACTTTGTGCGTCACCTTGACACCTCTGGTATTGGCAGCCGTATGTTCTTTGGAGGTAATCTTGTTAAACAACCAGCCTTTGTAAATCTCGCACTGCAATATCCTGATTCTTTTATCGTTCCGGCAGCTCTAACATCTTCTGACATCCTTATGAACTCTGCTGTATTTATCGGTACATACCCTGGTCTTACGTCTTCTATGCTTGATTACGAGATTGAGCAAATCAAATCTTTTGTAGAAGCGTATTGATGGAACTACGTGTCTCCGACTTTATAGCAAAACGTCTTGCATTCTTAGGCTGCACCGATGTTTATATGGTGACTGGAGGTGCATCAATGCATCTTAACGACTCCTTTCTTATTGAATTCCCCGATACTACTCATTGCCTCCATCATGAGCAAAGCTGCGCAATGGCTGCGGAAGCAGCTGCACGTCTGCAAGGCCGCCCATCAATTGTGAATGTCACAGCTGGGCCTGGATCAATTAATGCAATTAATGGTGTCTTTGGCGCATATGTAGACTCTATTCCAATGTTTGTTGTATCAGGCCAGTCCAAAAGATCTACTCTCGTCTCTTCTACTGACTGGCCTGAATTGCGCCAACTTGGCGATCAAGAAGTTGATATTGTATCCATGACTGCAAAGGTTACAAAACAATCAATAACTCTATTCGAACCCTTGTCTGTTGATTCTGTCCTTGATGAGTTATTTCTCTTATCTATTCAAGGAAGACCAGGCCCTGTATGGTTGGATGTACCAATTGATGTCCAGTCTTTCCCGCTTCCCCAATCTTTCCACTCTAAGGTCTTCGCCCCGCTTCTGAGTTCAAACCATCAGTCGCTTCCTTTGATTTCAGATGACAACCTTTCACTAATCGCAGCAAAGCTTCTTTCGGCTAAGCGTCCTTTACTGTATGTTGGGTCAGGTATTCGTTCAAGTTGCGCACACAGTCAATTCCTTGAACTTATTAATTCATTCAATATTCCGACTGTAACCTCATGGAATAGTCACGATCTCCTGTGGGACGATCACCCATCAACTTCTGGAAGGCCCGGAACTGTAGGTAACCGTGCGGGTAACTTTGCCACCCAACTTAGCGATGTTATTATTATCATTGGGTCTAGGCTTAATATTAGACAAATAAGCTATAACTGGGAGAACTTTGCACGCCAAGCATGGGTCGCTCACGTAGATTACGATGAGTTCGAATTAGAGAAGCCGACCCTCAACTTCGACGTCTCCGTCCACTGTGACTTGCCCAACTTCTGTCAAAGGCTGTGTATACAGCTCCATCAATCGCAGTCCTCCAGTCAATCTTTCTTGCGGGATCGTTCTCATATCTGGTCTTCATGGCTCAAGAATCTATCCGTTGAATATGATCCTGTCGATGAAGCGCTTCCACCTCAACCTGATGGCGTAAATCCCTATCGGTTCATTCGTGCATTGTCCCTCCGCATTCCCGAGAGAAGTACAACTGTTACTTCTGATGGTACTGCATGTGTTGTTGGATTCCAAGCCTCCGTTATCAAAGAAGGTCAGAGACTCTTTCATAACTCGGGTTGTGCGTCAATGGGCTACGAGCTTCCTGCCGCTATTGGTGCTTTCTTCGCTACCAAATCAACGATTTATTGTTTGGCCGGTGATGGTTCAATCATGATGAACCTTCAAGAGCTGGCTTATATCTCAGGCATGAAACTGCCCATTCAGATATTCCTTCTTAACAATTCAGGTTATCATTCTATTCGCCAAACTCAGGCTGCCTATTTCAACGGTCGGTCAATAGGTTGTGGTGCTGAGTCTGGTCTCCCTTTCCCTGATTTCTCGTCAATTGCTAAGGGCTTCGATCTTGCCTATTCCCGTCTTGACGACGAGAAGTTGTTGGCTGACTTCCTTGATCAAGCTCTTGCTTGCAGGACGCCTTCGCTGCATGAAATTAGGATCACCCTTGCTCAGAACTTTTCGCCCAAAGTAGCCAGTCGTCGGCTCCCTGACGGCTCTATGGTTTCCTCGGATATTTCCGATATGTCCCCTTTCCTTTCGAAGGAAGTTATTGATCGCATTTCCTCTCAGGCCCTTCTGTTGTGAGCCGTAATTATCTCTTCCTAGATCTCGATGGAACCTTAATAGACAGCCTCCCTGGCATACACCGAGCATTTTCAGAATCTGCATTGCGTCTTGGTTTACCTGTGCCAAGCGAAAACGACCTCTCGCCGCTTCTCGGCCCTCCTGTCGACCAAATATTGGCGTGTCTTTATCCCGAGTTGTGTAATCGCGTCACGTCCTCCTTCGTTTCTCTATTTAGGGAGAAGTATGACCTTCAATATTACTCTGAATTCCAGCTCTACCCTGGTGTTCATCGGTCTTTGCATCAACTTCACTCTTGTGGATACCTTTTGTCCATCGTCACTAACAAGCCTACTCATGTGAGCCGTGTCGTACTTGGGCAGGCATCGCTACTTGATCTTTTTTCTGGGGTCTATGGAGTTGATTATCCTGTTGTTATTGGGTCAAGTCCCAACACTTTCCGCTCCAAGTCTGAAGCTCTCTCTTTCGCACTAAGTGATCGGCAAGCCCGCTCGCGAAACCCAATTTATATAGGTGATACGCCCGGTGACATGAAGGCTGCAGCCAGTAACAATATTCCCTTTGCCATCTGCGAATATGGCTATTACCGCTGGCCTCCGAGTGTTGAGTCTGCTGCTTTTCGCCTAACTTCATTTGATCAAATACTCTCCCTCCTATAAAAAACCACCCACTAAGGGTGGTGTAGAAGCTGACTCTTGAATGCTCTAAAGACGATGACTTTCTTTCTCGCAGTTAACCTAGCTCTTTAGCCTTCTTGACCACGTTCTCGACGGTGAAGCCGAACTTCTCCATGAGGAGAGGACCAGGCGCGGAAGCACCGAAGCGGTCGATGGAGACGGTGTCACCTTCGAAGCCGGTGTACTTGTGCCAGCCGAAGCTGCTGGAGGCTTCGACCACCAGGCGCTTGCGGCACGCGGCGGGCAGCACGCTTTCGCGGTAGGCCGCGTCCTGTTCTTCGAACAGCTCCACGCAAGGCATGGAGACGACCCGGACGTTCTTGCCTTCAGCGCGCAGCTGGGCAGCAGCCTTGACGCAGAGGTCGAGCTCGGTACCGGTGCCGATCAGGATCAGGTCAGGGGTGCCGTTGCTGTCTTCAAGGATGTAGCCACCCTTGGCGACGTGCTCAGCCTTCGAATTGGCCTGGTTGGCCATCGCCTGACGGCTGAGGAACATCACGGTGGGGCGGTGGCGGTTGGCCACGGCCACCTTGTAGGCACCGCTGGTTTCGTTGCCGTCACCAGGGCGGATCACCAGCATGTTCGGGATCGAGCGCAGGCTGGCCAGGGTCTCGATCGGCTGGTGGGTGGGGCCGTCTTCACCCAGACCAATGGAGTCGTGGGTCAGGACGTAGATCACGCCCAGTTCGCTCAGGGCGGACAGGCGCATGGCGCCCACCATGTAGCCAGCGAAGACGCAGAAGGTGCCGCCGTAGGGAACCAGGCCGCTGCCGTGATAGGCGAGGCCGTTGAGGATGGCGCCCATGGCGTGCTCGCGCACGCCGAAGTGCAGGTAGCGGTTGCCTTCAGCACCCTTCTGGAAACCGGCCTCACCCTTGATGTCGGTGAGGTTGGAGTGGGTCAGGTCAGCGGAGCCGCCGATCAACTCAGGCAGGTTGGGGCCGATGGCATTCAGGCAGTTATAGGAATGCATCCGGGTCGCTACACCCTTGTCGTCAGCGGTGTAGCTCGGCAGGTTGGCGTCCCATCCCTGGGGCAGCTCACCGCGCAGCTGGCGCTCGAACTGGGCCGCTTCAGTGGGGTACTTGCTGCGGTAGTCGGCCAGAGTTGAGTTCCAGGCGGCTTCGGCGGCAGCGCCACGCTCAATCGCCTTGCGCCACTGGTCGTAGGACTCCTGGGGAACTTCGAATTCGCCGTAGTCCCAGCCCAGGTTCTGGCGGGTCAGAGCGGCTTCGTCAGCGCCCAGAGCCGCACCGTGCACACCCGCGGTGTTGGCCTTGTTTGGTGATCCGTAGCCGATGGTGGTGGTCACCTTGATCATCGAAGGACGATCGGTGACGGCCTTGGCTTCTTCAATCGCCTTGGCAATGGCGCCCAGGTCAGTGTTGCCGTCCGTGACGTGAATGGTGTGCCAGCCGTAGGCCTCGTAGCGCTTCAGCACATCCTCGGTGAAGGAAACGTTGGTGTTTCCGTCGATGGTGATGTGGTTGTCGTCGTAGAGAGCAATCAGCTTGCCCAGGCCCAGGTGACCGGCCAGGGAGGCGGCTTCTCCGCTCACCCCTTCCTGGTGGCAGCCGTCGCCCATGATCACGTAGGTGGTGTGATCAACGAGCGTGCAGTCGGGCTTGTTGAACTTGGCGGCCAGGTGTGCCTCGGCCATGGCCAGGCCGACGGCGTTGGCGATGCCCTGACCCAGAGGACCGGTGGTCACTTCGACGCCGGCTGTCTCGAAGGTTTCAGGGTGACCAGGGGTCTTGGAGCCCCACTGGCGGAATTGCTTGATGTCCTCGATCGTGACCGAGTCGTAGCCGCTTAGGTGCAGCAGCGCGTAGAGCAGCATGCAGCCGTGGCCGGCAGACAGCACGAAGCGGTCACGGTTGAACCACTTGGGGTTCTTGGGGTTGTGCTTGAGGAACTTGTCCCACAGCGTGTAGGCCATGGGAGCGCAACCCATGGGCAGTCCGGGGTGACCGGAGTTGCTCTTGTTGATCGCGTCGACGGCCAGGAAGCGGATGCTGTTGACGCAAAGCGTTTCGACGGAAGCGGGAGCGACGACCATGGGTTACGGGTAAGGGAAGGGTGTACGGGCGGGGAGACCGCGGGTTAGTTGAACCGGCGGAACGCCAGGCAAACGTTGTGGCCGCCGAACCCAAAGGAATTCGAGAGCACCACGTTCAGTTTGTGTTCCCGGGCCTGATTGGGAACGACATCCAGATCACAGGCAGGATCCGGATTTTGATAGTTGATCGTAGGCGGGACCACGTTGTGGCCAATCGCCAGGACCGCAGCAACGGCTTCAATGCCGCCGCTGCCGCCCAGGAGGTGACCCGTCATCGACTTGGTCGAACTCACAGGAATCTGCTTCGCCCGTTCCCCAAGCGAGGACTTGATGGCCGAGGACTCGTTGGAGTCGTTGGCCGGGGTGCTGGTGCCATGGGCGTTGACGTAATCGACCGCATCAGCCTCGATGCGGGCGTCTTCTAGGGCCAGGCGCATCGCCTCAGCACCACCCACACCTCCTGGGGTGGGTGAGGTGATGTGGTGCGCATCGCAGGTCATGCCATAGCCCACAACCTCCGCGAGGATGTTGGCGCCGCGGGCTTGGGCATGCTCCAGGCTTTCGAGGACGAGCACACCCGCTCCTTCTCCGATGACGAAGCCGTCCCGTTCCGCATCAAAGGGTCGGCTGGCCGTCGCCGGATCGTCGTTGCGGAACGACAGTGCCTTGGCACTGGCGAAGCCAGCGACCCCAAGGGGGGTAATGGCCGATTCGGCACCACCGCAAACCATGGCTTCGGCTTGACCTAGCTGGATCAGGCGGAAGGCATCGCCAATTGCATTGGAGCCTGCGGCACAGGCGGTGGCTACGGCGGTGCTGGGGCCCTTGGCGCCAATGGCGATGGCCGTCAGGCCTGTGGCCATGTTCGGGATCATCATTGGAACCGTGAAGGGGCTCACGCGCGACGGACCCTTGTCAGCCAGCACGTGGGCTTGGGTCTCCATCATCAGCAGCCCGCCCACGCCAGAACCGATTGCGGTTCCGATGCGGTGAGCGTTGCGCTCGTCAATGGTCAATCCGGCTTGGGCCACTGCCTGTTTGGCGGCAACGACCCCGAACTGACAGAACCGGTCCCAACGCTTGCTTTCTTTCGGCTCGATGTAGGCGGAGGGATTGAAATCCTTCACCTCAGCCGCAAAACGGCAGGCATGGGCAGAAGCGTCAAACAGGGTGATCGGTGCCACCCCGTTACGACCACTGCTCAGTCCTTCCCAGTAGGAAGTGACGTCATTACCAATCGGTGTGACCGCGCCAAGGCCGGTGACGACGACGCGGCGGAGACCCTCCACCATAAATTTCTTCCTCAGGCCTGCTTGTCCTGGATGTATTTGACGGCGTCGCCAACGGTGGCGATGCCCTCAGCGGCTTCGTCGGGGATCTCGATATCGAAGGCCTCTTCCAGGGCCATCACGAGTTCAACGGTGTCGAGTGAGTCAGCGCCCAGATCGTTCTGGAAGTTGGATTCAGGCTTGACCTCGCCGGCATCAACGCTCAGCTGCTCAACAACGATCGAGCGGACTTTCTCGAAGATCGCTTCCTGGGACATGGCCGGAGTGTCGGACGCCGCATCCTACGGGTAGGGCGGATTCCCTAAACGCGTATGAACAAGGGTGACGGCCGCCGGGGTCCGTGAGTTGGATCCCGTTCGGCATGAGTACTTTGGGCGTCGCGTCCAGAGACGACATGTCCCACGCTGTCAAGATTTACGACACCTGCATCGGCTGCACCCAGTGCGTTCGGGCATGCCCTCTCGATGTTCTCGAGATGGTGCCCTGGGATGGCTGTAAGGCCGGTCAGATTGCCTCCTCCCCCCGCACCGAGGATTGCGTTGGTTGCAAGCGCTGTGAGACGGCTTGTCCCACCGATTTCCTCTCCATTCGCGTCTACCTGGGAGACGAAACCACCCGCTCCATGGGCCTGGCTTACTAAGCCCAGCTCCCATAAGCTCAAGCCCGGCCCAGCCGGGCTTTTTTATTGGTTCCAGGCGCTATGTGCGGCATCGTTGCGGTGATTGGTTCGCGCGAGGCGGCACCGCTCCTGTTGGAGGGTCTGCGTCAGCTCGAATATCGGGGCTACGACTCAGCCGGCATCGCCACGGTTGCTGAGGACTCCGGCCTCACCTGTCTGCGTGCCGAGGGCAAGCTTGCCAACCTCACGGCTCGTTTTGATGCCCAAGGTGCCCAGGGGCAGTGCGGCATTGGCCATACCCGCTGGGCGACCCATGGCAAGCCAGAAGAGCGCAACGCCCACCCGCACCTCGACGGTCCGCGCCGTTTGGCGGTGGTTCAGAACGGGATCATCGAGAACTACCGGAGCTTGCGTGAAGCGCTCCAGGCCACCGGTGTGGTCTTCCGCTCAGACACCGACACC
Organism: Synechococcus sp. W4D4; assembly: GCF_047716805.1. Classification (NCBI taxonomy): domain Bacteria; kingdom Bacillati; phylum Cyanobacteriota; class Cyanophyceae; order Synechococcales; family Synechococcaceae; genus Synechococcus; species Synechococcus sp. W4D4. The sequence goes on from NZ_CP180404.1 coordinate 2,140,314, forward strand.
GAGGTCATCCCTCACCTCTTGAGCCAGGAGCTCGATCGCCTGGAGGCATCGGGCCAGAGCGCCTCACCTCAGCTGTTGCTTCAGGCCGTTCAGGCAGTCCTGCCGCGCCTGCACGGGGCCTATGCCCTGGCCGTGGTTTGGGCGGCCCTCCCCGGTGCCCTTGTGGTGGCCCGCAAGGCAGCGCCCTTGCTCATTGGCCTAGGCGAAGGGGAATTTCTCTGCGCCAGTGATACCCCTGCCCTGGCCGGATTCACCCGCACCATCCTGCCGATGGAAGACGGGGAAGTTGCCCTGCTGACCCCCCTTGGCATTGAGCTCTATGACCAGGCCGGAGCTCGGGTTCAGCGGGCGCCCACGCTCCTGAGCGGCAGCGACCACGTGGCGGATAAGCGCAGCTTCCGCCACTTCATGCTCAAGGAAATTCATGAGCAGCCAGAAACCGCAGCGCTTTGGGTCGCGCGCCATCTCCCGGACTCCTCAGCTCGGGTTGCTCTGCCCCTCGATGAGAGCGTCTTTGAAGGAATCGAGCGCATCCAGGTGCTTGCCTGCGGCACCAGTCGCCATGCCGCTTTGGTGGGGGCCTATCTCCTGGAGCAGTTGGCCGGGATCCCCACCAGCGTCTATTACGCCAGCGAATTCCGCTACGCCCCGCCCCCGCTCGCGGCGAACACCCTCACCATTGGGGTGACCCAGTCGGGTGAAACGGCCGACACTCTGGCGGCGCTTGCAATGGAGCAGGAGCGTCGCCGCGCCGTTGCCGATCCGGCCTTCGCGCCCCGCCTGCTTGGGATCACCAATCGCCCTGAAAGTTCCCTGGGCCGGATGGTCGATCAAATCCTCGACATCGGCGCGGGCATTGAGGTGGGTGTGGCGGCCACCAAGACCTTCCTTGGCCAGCTGCTGGCCTTCTACGGCTTGGCCATCGCCTTTGCCGAGCGCCGCTCAGGCCGGCCTGGGGTCCTTGGCGCTGAGGCCGTGCAGCAGCTGATCGCTGGGCTACGGGGGCTGCCTCAACAGCTCCGGAGCCTGGTGGATGACCACGACAGCCGCTGCGAGCAGATGGCCCACCTGTTCGCTGAGACCCAGGACGTGATCTTCCTGGGACGAGGCATCAACTACCCGATTGCCCTCGAGGGGGCCCTGAAGCTCAAGGAGATCAGCTACATCCATGCCGAGGGCTATCCCGCCGGAGAGATGAAGCACGGCCCGATCGCCCTCTTGGATGCTCGGGTGCCTGTGGTTTCGATTGCCGTTCCAGGGAGCGTCTTCGACAAGGTGCTCAGCAATGCCCAGGAGGCCAAGGCGCGGGATGCCCAGTTGGTGGGGGTGGCCCCGAACTGCCCGGACGCTGAGCTGTTCGACACCCTGCTGCCCGTGCCGGAGGTGGACGAGCTCCTGAGTCCGCTGCTGACGGTCGTGCCGATGCAGCTGCTCAGCTATCACATAGCAGCCCACCGGGGGCTGGATGTGGATCAGCCCCGCAATCTCGCCAAGAGCGTGACGGTGGAGTAGCGCCTTAAGCGCTGCGCCCGTAGAGGTCCTCGAAGCGGACGATGTCGTCTTCGCCCAAGTAGGGGCCGCTCTGGACCTCAATCATCTCTACGGGGATCTTGCCCGGGTTTGAGAGCCGGTGTTTGCAGCCCAGGGGGATGTAGGTGCTCTGGTTCTCGCCCACCAACTCCTCAATGCCGTCCTTCTCGACGACGGCGGTGCCTTGCACCACGATCCAGTGCTCAGCCCGGTGGTGGTGCATCTGCAGCGAGAGCGAGGCTCCGGGGTTCACGCTGATGCGCTTCACCTGCCAGCGGTCGCCTTCGGTGATGCCGTCGTAGGCGCCCCAGGGCCGGTAGATCTTGCGGTGGGCCTTGCTCTCCGGTGCGCCGCTTTGCTCGAGCAGCCCGACGATGCTTTTGACGTTCTGGGCCTGATCCCTTTTGGCGACGAGCACCACGTCATTGGTTTCCACCACCACCAGGTCTTCGACGCCAAGGCCCACCACCAAGCGGTGCTCACTGCGCAGATAGCAGTTGCGGCTGTTCTCGCTGATGACCCGGCCCCGCAGCACGTTGCCCTGCTCGTCCTGATCGGCGGTTTCCCAGAGGGCGCTCCAGCTGCCCACATCGCTCCAACCGGCCTGCAGCGGCAGCACGGCGCCCCGGTCGGTTCGCTCCATCACGGCCACGTCGATGGCGACGTTGGGGCACTGGGCAAAGGCGTCCGTCTCGAGGCGTTGGAAGTTCAGGTCCGAGCCGCCTTGAGCTAGGGCATTGCGGCAGGCCTGGACCACCTCAGGGGCGAGCCGCTCCAGTTCCGCCAGGATCATGCTGGCCTTGAACAGGAACATGCCGCTGTTCCAGGTGAAGCGGCCGGTGGCCAGGAAGCCTTCGGCGGTGGCGCGGTCGGGCTTCTCCACGAACCGGGCGATGGGCACAGGTTGGCCCGCATCTCCTAGGGGTTGGGCGGCTTCGATGTAGCCGTAGCCAGTCTCGGGGGCGGTGGGGACGATCCCGAAGGTCACCAGTTGGCCCGCTTGCGCGGCCTGGACACCCGCTTGGACCGTGCTGCGGAAGGCGGCGCCATCGCGAATGACGTGGTCGGCGGCCAGCACCAGCAGCAGCGGGTCATCGCCAGCGGCCATGGCCTGCAGGGCGGCAATGGCCACGGCCGGTGCGGTGTTGCGGCCCACGGGCTCCAGCAGGATCGCCGAGGGATCCACGCCGATCTGGCGCATCTGCTCGGCCACGATGAAGCGGTGGTCTTCGTTGCAGATCAGCAGAGGCGGCTGGAGATCAGCGATGCCCTCCAGGCGCTGCTGGGTCTGCTGCAGCAGGGTTTCCTCGCCTGGGCCCGCCAGGGCCCAATACTGCTTGGGATAACTGGCCCTTGATAGGGGCCAGAGGCGGGTTCCAGTCCCACCGCAAAGAATGACTGGAACCAGGGCCGCCATGGAGTGCACTCCTCTTGCACACCATTTCAAACCAAGCCCGTCAGCTTTGCTTGCGGGCTTGGTGCTGGTTTAGCTCTGTCCGTCCTCTGTTTCGTTCTCGGGTGCGGCTTTGTTGGGCTCGGCCAACTCCAGTAACCCAGGCGGTGGGGTGATGCCGATCCAGCCCTCCTGGAGCTCCACCCGGGGAACAATCGATTCGACAAAGGGGATCCAGAGGGGCTGCTTTTTGCCGTCGAGTTGCACCTCCAATAGGTCGTTGCCCGCATGGAGCAGATCTTGCACCTGGCCGATGGGGGTGCCCGTCTCCAGGAGCCGCACCTCCAGGCCCACCAGATCCAGCAGGTGGAATTCACCTCGGGCGAGTTTCGGGCGCTGATCGCTGGGGACCAGGAGTTCCTGGCCGACGCAGGCTTCGGCGCTGCTGCGGTCGTTGATGCCCTCGATCCTGATGACAAACAGCTCCTTGCCAGGAAGTTGCCGGCCTGAGAGCAGCTGAATTTCTTGAGGTTCCGCTGCGGGTCCACGCTTTTGGGCTGGAGCGCGCATCCAGCGGGGTCCGGCCTTGGTGAAGCGTTCGGGGAAATCGCTCAGGGGATTGACGCGCAGTTCGCCGCGCAGTCCTTGGGCGGCAACGATCTTTCCGACCACCAGCAGCTCGGGTTGTTGCTCCATCAGCCCAAGGGCCACACCTCAGCCTCGATAATGATCGGGCGACTGGGCCTTCCTATGGCTGATTCCCTGCCGATCCTGCCCGGCTCCACCGTGGTTGTGCGTGATGGGCGCTCCATCTACAACGGCTATCAGGGCTTTGTGCAGCGCATCAGCGGTAGCAACGCTGCTGTGCTGTTTGAAGGCGGTAACTGGGACAAGCTTGTCACCATGCCCCTCAAGATCCTCGAGCAAGCCTGAGGCTGGCCAGTGCAGCGCGGGCTGCCTCCTGTTCGGCCTGCCGGCGGGACCGGCCCCAGCCATCGCCCAGGGTCTTCTCTTCCAGGTTCACTCGGCAGTGGAAGCGCCGCGGATCGGCGTGGATCTGACTGATCTCTTGGCAGCGGTAATCCGGTAGGCCGCGTTTTTGGCCCTGGCTCCATTCCTGCAGCGCTGATTTCCAGTTGTGCAGGTGGGGATCGGCTTCAAAAGCCTTTGCGGTTCTTTGCCAGTGGGGGGTCAGCCAAAGCAGCACCGGCCTGAGGTCGCCCCAAATGCGATAAAGCGCCCCGATGCAGGCTTCACAGGCTTCGGCCCTCAGGGTGGCCTGGGCACTGGCATCTCCTGCTGCCGTTGGACCCATGCGTAAGACGGCGTCGATGCCCACCGTCTGGCCGAGTTCTGCAAGCCATCGGTCGCTGACCAGTTGGGCCCGCAGAGCTGAGCTCTGCCCAACGCTCAAGTGGGGGTAGTGCTGCTCGAGGAATTCCGAGGCCGCCAGCCGCAGCACGGCGTCCCCAAGAAATTCCAGTTTTTCGTGGTTGACGCTGAGCCCGGCGGAGGTGTGGGTGAGGGCCTCATCCAGTCGCTTGAGGTCCATGCCGGCCTGGGGTGTGAGCCCCAGACCCTCGATGAACTGCAGCAATTGGGCGTGGCGTTCAGCGTTCATTGGGGTGAAAGCAGGACGTAAGCCGGGTTCTGTTCTCCTCTCCGAAGAAAGGGGGCGATCATCTGTCTGGGACCACCGTTACCGGTGGCCTCAAGCGGCGCAAGAAAAGCGGAACGGGTGTCATGGCCAACCCTTGTTCCTAGGCCTTGCTCCCAGCCGGGGTTTACCGAGCCAGCACCTCTCGATGCTGCTGGTGCGCTCTTACCGCACCTTTGCACCCTTGCCTGATCCCCGAGGGGCCATCGGCGGTGTGTTTCTGTGGCACTCTCCTCACGGTCACCCGCACTGGGCGTTACCCAGCAAGCCTGGCCATTGGGGAGCCCGGACTTTCCTCAACCGGTCCGTTCCACCAGCCCGAGGGCTTGGGCGTCTCCCGGTCGCGATCACCTCGCCTGCTTTCAAACCCCATAATGGCGACCTGGGGGGCTGTAGCTCAGCCGGATAGAGCGACGGTTTCCTAAACCGTAGGTCGTGGGTTCGAGTCCCGCCAGCCCCGTCTTCGATGCGCGCAGGGGTAGTCACCGCTACCGGTAGTGGCGTGCTGGACGTTGCCACTACCGCTAGCGTGTATGCAATCGCCACATCGCCATGGCACAGCTGCATGATCTCAGGCTGCGGCTACTGGTGCAACAGGAGAGCGAGCGGATCGTCAACAGCCTTCCCGACGGCCTAGACCTCTCTGTGATCCAGGCCCGCTGCCTCTGCTGGTTGGCCCTGTTGGCTGAGGCCCACGAGGACAGCGCCAACGAGGCGGTCCATGAAGGCGACACCGATCAGGCCATGGCCTGGTTCGCCGATTCGATGCGCCTGCGCGATGTGATCCAGGTGGTCAGCTCGATTGAGATTCCGATTCCCGGAGCCACTGAAGACTCAAGCGAGCCCGGCGATTCTCTTGCGGCCTAAGCCAACAAATTCAGATTCCCTTTATTTCTGAGTCAACCTGGTGTCATGATGTGATTTGACCAACGAAGGGACCGCGGTGCCGGAAGAGCCCTGCCAATGCCCTGACTGTCAGCGGTTCTACCGGGAACACGACCGGTTGATTCGGGAGAATCCCACGCTGCGTCAGCAACAGGAGCTCAGCTGGGCTGCTCTGCAGTCATTTCGCACCCTGGCTGGTCGGGTCCTTGAGGATCTCCAGAAATCCACTCCTGACTCCGACGCCCAGTCCGCCCCTGCTGCGGCCGCTGCTGGCGCCGCTCCCCAGGAAGCTTCGGCCCACGATGCGCTCCAGCAGGCCGTTAACGATCTCGAGAACATCAACGCTCACCTCTTCTCCATCGAGGCCCTCATGGAGCGGATCTTTGATGTGCGCGTTCCTGAGCCTGTGGAACACAAGTTCCGTGAGATTGCCGGCGAGCTCGCTCCCGATCCGCTCAATGCCGATCGCCTGCGTCTGAACCGCTTGTTGCACCAAACCCCCGATCTTCCCGATCGCTGATCAGCCTGGCGATCATTCCCTCCTCATCGGCAAGAATCTGAAGCCATTGGGGCGTCCCAAGCCAGGACATCTCGTCTTTTAGTTGCTCAAGCAGCTCGCTGTCATTGGATCCAATTCCCCCTGTCAGCGCAATCTGATCGACACCCCCCAGGCTGGACGTCATCGCCGCGATCCCCGCTTTTAGGCGGTGCAGGAAGACTTGAATCGCGAGTTGGGCACCCCTGTGCCCTTGAGCGGCCGCCCCTCGGAGTTCTTTCCAGTCACCGTTTAGGCCAGAGAGGCCAGCGAGGCCGCTGTGGTGGTTGAGCATGTCGTCCACTGCTCTGACTCCCATGCCGTTGTGGAGCAGGGCCAGCAGTAAGCCTGGGTCGATCGAGCCGCTGCGGGTGGCCATCACCAGCCCTTCCATCGGTGTGAAACCCATGGAGGTGTCGATGCATTGGCCTTCGGTGATGGCGGCCACGGAGCAGCCGGCACCGAGGTGAACGCTGATCAGCCGCGGCCCAGGCGCCAGTTGGGACACGTGTTGGTGGTTGATCCCATGGAAGCCGAAGCGGCGGTAGCCCTGGCTCCGCAGCTCTTGGGGGATGGCGTAGCTGTAGGCCGCCTCCGGCAGGGTGGCGTGAAAGGCGGTGTCAAAGCAGGCCCATTGCGGCAGGTCGGGCCGCTGCTGCTGCAGCCACCGAATCGCGGCGAGGGCCGGCGGATTGTGCAGCGGTGCCAGTGGGCTCAAGGCCTCCAGCTCAGGCAGGGTCGAGGGGGTGATCGGTGTCGGCGCCCGGAAGCGCTCACCGCCATGGACCACCCGGTGGCCAGCTCGCGAGATCTGACTCCACCAGGGAGCCAGTGCTGGGCCGAGCCATGTATCCAAGTCCCCGGGGAGTTTCACCCCCGAACGGGAGGCATTCCAGAGTCGCTCGGTTCCCGATGTGTCAAAGACAGCCGCCTTGAGGCTGGAGCTGCCCACGTTGAGCACCAGGATCGCCATGGCGACGCTGGATCCCTACTCCTCGAGGTTGCAGGTAATCGTGACGGGGAAGGGCTCCGCCTTCCAGATGCGGTCGGCGTACTCCTTGATCGAGCGATCGGAGGAGAAGAAGCCGGTGCGGGCCGTGTTCAGCAGTGACATCCGGTTCCAGGCATGGCGGTCGGCCCAGGCCTGGCTCACCTGTTGCTGAACTCGCAGGTAATCGTTGAAGTCCGCCAAGACGCAGAAGGGATCGCGGCCGGTCAGGTTCTCCAGCAGGGGACGGAACAGATCACCATCACCGCCGCTGAAGTGACCCTGTTCGATCAGCTTCAGCACCTGCTGCAGTTCGGGGAGCTTGGCGATGTGCTCCCACGGGCGATAGCCATCGCTGTGGAGTTGGGCCACCTCCGTTTCGGTCATACCGAAGAGGAAGAAGTTCTCCGGACCGACCTGCTCGCGGATTTCCACGTTGGCGCCATCCAGGGTGCCGATCGTCAGGGCCCCATTCATGGCGAACTTCATGTTGCCGGTGCCGGAGGCCTCCAGGCCTGCAGTGGAGATCTGCTCGGAGAGGTCGGAGGCCGGGTAGACCCGTTCCCCGAGCTTTACGTTGTAGTCCGGGAGGAAGACCACCCGCAGCCGTCCATCCATGTCGGGGTCGGCGTTGATCGTCTCCGCGATCCCGTTGAGGAAGCGGATGATCAGCTTGGCCATGTAGTAACCCGGGGCCGCCTTGCCGCCAAAGATCACGGTGCGCGGCGCCATGTCCTTGGCCTGGCCGTTCTTGATCCGCAGGTACTGGGCGATCACCTGTAGGGCGTTGAGGTGCTGGCGCTTGTACTCGTGGATGCGCTTGACCTGAACGTCAAACATCGAGGACGGATCCACCAGCAGTCCGCTTTGGCGGTGGATGTAGTTGGCCAGTTGGCGCTTGCTGGCGAGTTTTGTCTGCTCCCAGCGCTCCAGGAAGCCGCTGTCGTGTTGGTACTGCTCGAGTTGCTTGAGCTGATCGAGGTCCGAGACCCAGCCTTCACCGATGCTTTCGGCCAGGAGCTTGCGCAACGGGGGATTGGAGAGGGCCACCCAGCGCCGAGGGGTCACGCCGTTGGTGACGTTGGTGAATTTCTCTGGCCAGAGCTCCGCAAATTCAGGGAACAACTTGGTGCGCACCAGCTCGCTGTGGAGGGCGGCCACACCATTGATGTGGTGGGAGGCCACGGTGGCGAGGTTCGCCATGCGCACAGCTTTTTGGCCTTCCTCATCAATGATGGAGAGCTTGCGCAGCAGCACCTCATTGCCGGGGTAGCGGAGCCGCACGCTTTGCAGGAAGCGGCGATTGATTTCGTAGATCAGCTCCAGGTGCCGCGGCAGCAGGGAGCCAAAGAGCGGCAGGCCCCATTTCTCCAGGGCCTCTGGCAGCAGGGTGTGGTTGGTGTAAGCGACCGAGCGGCAGGTGATGTCCCAGGCCTGCTCCCAGGTGAGGTGCTTGTCATCGATCAGCAGACGCATCAACTCGGCCACGGCGATGGCCGGGTGGGTGTCGTTCAGTTGAACGGCCCAGTGGTCGGGGAATTCTTCGACCGGGATGCCCCGTTGGTCCAGGCTGCGCAGCATGTCCTGAAGGGAGCAGCTCACGAAGAAGTGCTGCTGCTTCAGCCGCAGCCGACGGCCTTCATCGGTGCCGTCGTTGGGGTAGAGGACCTTGGAGAGGGTCTCGCTCCCCACCTTCTCTTCGACAGCGCCGTAGTAGTCGCCGATGTTGAAGGCGTAGAAATCAAAGCTCTCGCTGGCATCGGCTCGCCAAAGGCGCAGGCGGTCACAGGTGTTGACCCGGTAGCCGAGGACCGGGACGTCATGGGGCACACCGATGGCGTGCTCATCGGGGATCCAGCGCACCCGATAGTTGCCGCGTTCATCGCGGTAGCTCTCCGTCCGTCCGCCAAAGCCGACGAAGCAGGCCTGATCCGGGTGGGGGATCTCCCAGGGCCAGCCGCCCTTGAGCCATTTGTCGGTGATCTCCACCTGCCATCCGTCGCGGATCAGCTGGTCAAAGATCCCGAACTCGTAGCGAATGCCGTAGCCGGTCGCGGGGATCTCGAGGCTGGCGAGGGATTCCATGTAGCAAGCCGCCAGGCGACCCAAGCCGCCATTGCCCAGGCCGGGCTCCTCTTCCACCTCGAGGATCTCTTCGAGGCTGTCGATTCCAAAGCGGCGCAGGGCTTCTGTGGCCGCCTCCTGGATGCCGAGCATTAAGAGGTTGTTGCCCAGCTGGGGACCGATCAGGAATTCCGCTGAGAGGTAAGCCACCACCCGGGTGGGGGTGGCCCGCATGGCCTCATTGCCCGCCAGATAGCGGGTCATCAAGCGGTCGCGAACTGCGTGGCTGAGGGCCAGGTAGAGGTCGTGGCGGCTTGCGGTGGGAGCGAGTTTGCCCAGCGTGTAGAAGAGGTGTTCGGCCATCCCGTCGAACACATCGTCTGCCGCCAAACCGCTGCGGTCGGGATCGGCGTAGCAACCGGGCGTGGGTAGTTGCAGTTGACGCGGCGATTGCTCTTTCATCAGGCCAGCTCGGTTGGGACTGCAGTGCTCCACTGCCAATTGCTGATCTCCGGGGCATCCATCCCGTGCTCATGCGCGTAAGCGCGATTGGCCAGGATCGATTCCTTCATCTGCTCCTTGATGTGAGCAGCGCGGGACATTAACCCCGGAACTCTGTCGATCACATCGATCACCAAGCTGAACCGGTCGATTTGGTTGTTCATCGCCAGTTCCAGCGGGGTGTTGATGTTGCCTTTTTCCTTGTATCCACGGACATGGAAATTGGCATGGTTGCGGCGCCGGTAGGTCAACCGGTGGATCAACCAGGGATACCCATGGAAGTTGAACAGAACCGGGCGATTGGTGGTGAAGAGTGTGTCGAAATCCCGATCGCTTAAGCCATGGGGATGTTCGCTCGGTTGCGTCAGGGCAAAGAGCTTCACCACATTCAGGACCCGGACCCGTAGCTCGGGGAGCTCCCGCCGCAGGATCTCCACCGCCGCCAGGGTCTCCTGGGTGGGGATGTCACCGGCGCAGGCCATCACCACATCCGGCTCATCTGGCTGCCCACTGACGTGGTCATTGCTGGCCCAGCCCCAGAGGCCGACGCCCTTCGCGACATGGGTTCTGGCCTGCTCAAGGGAGAGGTACTGCAGGTGCTCTTGCTTGTCGCTGACGATCAGGTTGCAGACGTCAGGCTCCACCAAGGCCTCCTCGGCGACGGCCAGCAGGCAGTTGGCATCGGCCGGGAGGTAGACCCGCACCACATCGCCGCTCTTGTTGCCGGTCAGATCAATGAACCCCGGGTCCTGGTGGGTGAACCCGTTGTGGTCCTGACGCCAGACCGTTGAGGAGATCAGGCAGGTCCAGGGGGCGATTGCGGCGCGCCAAGGGGCGTGGTGGCGGCAGCTCTCTAGCCATTTGGCGTGCTGGTTGAACATCGAGGCGATCACGTGAGCAAAGGCCTCGTAGGTGTGGAACAGGCCGTAGCGGCCCGTCAGGAGATACCCCTCGAGCATCCCCACCAAGGTGTGTTCACTGAGCATCTCCACGACCCGTCCCTGCCTGGCCAGCTCCCCGCCATCGCTGTCTTCGGGCCGCAGTTCCGCCATCCAGACCTTTTTGCTGCACTCGTAGATGGCCTGCAGCCGGTTGGAGGCGGTTTCGTCAGGGCCGAAGACCCGCAGGTTGGTTGGGTTTTGGGCGATCGCGTCCCGCAGTAGTGCCCCTAGGGCAGCGGTGTTGCCATGGCGGCTCACCCCGGGTTTGGAGACCGGCACTGCATACCGCTCCCGATCCGGGAGGGTCAGGGGGTGGCGCAGCAACCCCCCATTGGCATGGGGGTTGGATCCCATGCGCTTGGTCCCGCTGGGCGACAGTGCCTGCAGCTCTGGGCGGAGTCGTCCTTCTTTGTTGAAGAGTTCCTCGGGGCGATAACTCTTGAGCCAGGCCTCCAGTTGCTGGAGTTGCTCGGGATCCTGCTTGGGGTTTGGAAGGGGCACTTGATGGGCACGCCAGAACCCTTCAATCCGATGGCCGTGGAGCGCTTCAGGCCCTGTCCAGCCCTTGGGGGAGCGCAACACGATCATCGGCCAGATCGGTCGGCTGGCCTGGTCGGCGCCGCCTTCCTCCTGGGCGTGCTGGCGGATCTCCTGCAGCCGGCTGATGACCTGATCCATGGCGGAGGCCATCGCTTGATGCATCGCCTGCGGATCGCTGCCTTCGACAAACAGCGGCTCCCAGCCGTAGCCCCGCAGCAGGCTGCTGAGCTCCTGCTTAGGAATGCGGGCTAGCAGGGTCGGGTTGGCGATTTTGTAGCCGTTGAGGTGCAGCACCGGCAGCACCACCCCATCGCTGATGGGGTTGAGGAACTTGTTGATGTGCCAGCTGGTGGCGAGAGGCCCTGTCTCCGCCTCGCCATCACCAACGCAGGCAATGGCGATCAGCTCCGGGTTGTCGAAGACCGCGCCGCAGGCGTGGGAGAGGACATAGCCCAGTTCTCCCCCTTCATGGATCGATCCCGGGGTTTCGGGGGTGCAGTGGCTGCCGATGTGACCGGGAAAGGAGAACTGCTTGAAGAAGCGCTTCAGGCCTTCGGCATCCAGTGATTTGTCCGGATAGATCTCCGAATAGGAGCCATCGAGGTAGGTGGGGCCGAGCACCCCCGGTGCGCCATGGCCTGGCCCCGAGAGGTAGATCGCGTTCAGCCCATGGCGCTGGATCACCCGATTGGCGTGGGCCCAGATGAAGGCCTGCCCTGGGCTGGAGCCCCAGTGCCCGAGCAGGCGGTTTTTGATGTGCTCAGGCTTCAGTGGCTCCCGCAGCAGCGGGTTGTCCTGGAGATAGATCATTCCCACCGCCAGGTAGTTGGCGGCACGCCACCAGGCGTTCAGTCGCTCAAACTCCTCTGCTGGCAAGGGATGGGCGGAATCGATGGCCATGGCTTCCGCTGCTTGTGCCTGGGCGGAAGGTAGCCGTGGTCACAGGAAATGACGCCGTCGGGCGAGACTCTCGTGCGGAATCACTTACGACCGTTATGCCGGAGATCGGCGCCCATCAGCTCGAAGTGGTCGAAACCCTGATCGGGGTCGGCCGCTTCCTGGTGATTTTCGTGGCGGCTCGCCTGTTGGCGGAACTGCTGGTGCGCTGGCAGTTGCCCACCATCCTTGGTGAGCTGGTCGCCGGCGTGATCATCGGTGCCTCGGGCTTGCACCTGATCGTTCCGCCTGAGACCCAGGCTGCCGTGGCCAATTGGGCTCTGCGGTTAATGGGCTCCCTGGCGGATGTCCCTCCGCAACTGGTTGGGGAGGTTTACAACGAAAGTTTCCCCAGCCTGCAGGCGGTGGCCACCTTGGGCCTCTTCGCCCTGCTCTTCCTGACGGGTCTCGAGAGCGACCTGGATGAGCTCGTTGCGGTTGGGGCCCAAGCGATCACCGTGGCCGTCGCCGGCGTGGCAGTGCCCTTTGCCCTCGGCACCGCGGGCTTGATGGCGCTCTTCCACGTGGAGGTGATCCCCGCGGTCTTCGCTGGGGCGGCCATGACAGCCACCAGCATCGGCATCACGGCCAGCGTGTTCAGCGAGCTCAAGATGCTCCGCTCCCGTGAGGGCCAGATCGTGATTGGCGCGGCCGTTCTGGACGACATCCTGGGCATCGTCATCCTCGCGGTGGTGGTGAGCATCGCCGGAGGCGGCAGCCTGGAGCTGGGCCCGATCCTCAAACTGCTGGCCGCGGCCGTGGTCTTCGTTGTCGCCGCCATTGGCCTGAGCCGCTCCGCTGCCCCTGGATTCGATTGGTTGATTGATCGCCTCAAGGCCCCCGGTGATGTCGTGGTGGCCTCGTTTGTGGTGCTGACCCTCTGCTGCTTTGCCGCCACGGCTATCGGCCTGGAGGCGGCCCTGGGGGCCTTCGCTGCTGGCTTGATCTTGAGCAAGTCAAACCACACCCACGCCATCGAAGCGGCGGTCAAGCCGGTGGTGGCGCTCTTCGCCACGATCTTCTTTGTTCTGATCGGCACCGGCATGGATCTGTCGGTGCTTAATCCCCTGGACCCACAGAACCGTGAGGGCCTGGTGATCGCTGCCTTCCTGCTGGTGGTTGCGATCCTGGGCAAGGTGGTCTCCGGCTGGACCTTCCTCTCCAAGGAGCCCACGAACCGTCTGGTGGTGGGTCTGGGGATGATGCCCCGCGGCGAAGTGGGCCTGATCTTCCTGGGTCTTGGCACCCAGGCCAAGCTCCTCAGTCCGGCGCTTGAGGCGGCGATCTTGCTGATGGTGATCGGCACCACCTTCTTGGCCCCGATCCTGCTCAGACTGGTCTTGGCTGGAAAGAGTGATGGACCCGACCTCGACCCCCTCGCCGAAATCCCCACTTAGGGGTTGGCAGTTCAGCTGGGGCGGTTGGTTCGACAACCGCCACGGGGAGTGGTGGCTGCTCGCCCAGCTGCTGTTGGTTGCAGCCACCCTGTTTCCGGCTTGGCCTGTCCCTGGGAGCTGGGGCTATGCCTGGCCTTTGCCGCTGGCATTGGCTGGTGTGCTGCTCTTTCTGCTGGGTTTGGCTTTGGCGGCCCAGGCCTTCTGGCGTTTGGGTCCCAGCCTGACGCCCTTGCCCGATCCCAAGCCCGGTGCGGCCTTGGTGACGAGCGGGGCCTACGGGCGCTGCCGCCATCCGCTCTATCAAGCCGTTTTGCTGTGTGAGCTCGGCGTGGCCTTGGCCCTCGGCAGCCTGTTTCATCTCGGGCTCTTTCTGGCCCTGGCCGCGGTGCTCGGCGGCAAAGCGCGGCGGGAGGAGCGGTTCCTCGTCCCGCTCCATCCGGAGTACCTCAGCTATCGCCGCAGCACCCCGGCGATCCTGCCGGGTCTGCCTTGGTTGGATTGGCGCAGCTGAGCTAGAGCCCGCGCTCTTCCAGTTGCTGGGCGGCCCGCTCGAGGACCTCCGGCCCGGCGTCCCGTTGGCCAGCGGCTTGGCCAAGATTCCGGCGCCAATGGCGGGCGCCGCTCACCCCTTCCACCACCTGCACGAGGTGCCGGGCAATGGACCACAGCCGCCCTCCGCTGCTGCACCAACCTTCGGCATAGGGAATCAGACCCCGCACCACCGTGGAGGCCTTGGCCACCGCCTGGCTGTCGTCCCCGAAGAGATCCCGGTCCACCGTGGCCCAGCGCAATGGGTGGTCGTAGGCGGCCCGGCCCACCATCACCCCATCCACCGATTCGAGCTGCTCGAGGCAGCTGCTGAGCTCCAGCAGGCCTCCGTTCAGTTCAATCGTCAGCTGCGGCCGGTCGGCCTTGAGCTGATGCACTAGCTCGTAGCGGAGGGGAGGAATCGTGCGGTTTTGCTTGGGGTCCAAGCCTTCGAGCCAGGCCTTGCGGGCGTGGACGCTGAAGCGCTGGGCACCGGCCGCGGCCACGGTGTCGACAAAGGTCAGCAGTTCCCCGTAGGAATCGCGCTCATCAATGCCGATGCGGTGCTTCACCGTGACCGGCAGCGGCGAGGCCTTGGCCATGGCGCTAATGCAACGGGCCACCTGCTCGGGCTCGGCCATCAGACAGGCTCCGAAGCGCCCCTTCTGGACTTTTTCGCTGGGACAGCCGACGTTGAGGTTGATCTCGTCGTAGCCGCGATCGGCGGCGATGCGTGCGGCTTCGGCCAGCAGGACGGGGTCGTCTCCCCCCACCTGCAGGGCGATCGGGTGTTCGATCGGATCGAAGTCGATCAGTCGGTCTCGCCGCTCGCTGTGGTGGAGGGCCTGGGCCACCACCATTTCGGTGTAGAGCAGGCTGCGACGGCTGATTTGCCGCATCAGCACCCGGAAGTGCCGATCGGTGTAGTCCATCATCGGAGCCACACTGAAGCGGTAGGCCCCGTTCAGCAGCGAATCGGGCATCACCCCATGCTCGCCTTTCACGCTGATGCCCCCCCGTTCTGAGCACTGGTCCCTGGTGGTGGCGGGTGGCGGCCCCGCCGGTTTCATGGCGGCCATTGCCGCGGCCGAGGCGGGTCAGCGGCGGGTGCTGGTCTTGGAGAGCACCCCCGAGCCCCTGGGCAAGGTCTTGATCAGTGGCGGCGGCCGCTGCAATGTCACCCACGCCTGCTGGGATCCGCGGGAGCTGGTGGGCTTCTATCCCCGCGGAGGCAAGGCCCTGCGGGGACCCTTCAGCCGCTTTGCAGCTGGTGATGCCGTCTCCTGGTTTGACGATCACGGTCTGACCTTGGTGGAGGAGGCCGATGGCCGCATGTTTCCCCAGGCCAACCGCTCCACCGCCGTCATCCAGTGCCTGCGGCAGGCGGCTGAACGGGCAGGGGTGACCCTTCGCAACAGTGAGGCGCTCCAACAGGCCGATCAGCGGCCTACGGGTGGTTTTGCCTTGACTCTCCGCAGCGGCACCCAGCTCAGCGCCGATGTCCTGGTGCTCGCGACCGGCAGCCATCCCAGTGGCCGGCGCTTGGCCTCAGGCCTGGGCCATGGCGTGGTGGCACCGGTGCCATCGCTGTTCACCCTCGCCTTGAAGCCCAATCCGCTGGTGGCCTTGGCGGGGGTGGTGATGGATCCGGTGGATCTGGAGCTCGATGCCGGGGGCCAGCGCTTCCGCCAGAGCGGCCCCGTGTTGATCACCCACTGGGGCTTGAGCGGTCCGGCGACCCTGCGGCTGACGGCCTTTGCCGCCCGGGCCCTCCATGGCGAGGGATACCGGGGCAGCCTGCAGGTGGATTGGAGCGGCGGGCGCTCCCAGCAGCAGCTTGAGGAGCTTTTCGCTGTTTGCCGGCGGGATCAGGCCAAGCGCCAGCTCAGCAATGCCCGCCCCTGGCCAGGCTTGAGCCGTCGCCTTTGGCAGCACCTGTTGGAGCAGCAGGGGGTCGAGCCCGAGCGCCGTTGGGCGGATCTGGCGAAGCGCCAGCAACTGGGTCTTCTGGAGTCCCTGCGCCGGAGTCGTTTCCCTGTGGCGGGCCGCGGCCCCTTCGGCGAAGAGTTTGTGACCGCTGGCGGGGTGCCCCTGGGGGAGGTCAACCTGGCCACGATGGAGAGTCGCAAGGCGGCGGGGCTCTACCTAGTGGGCGAGCTCCTGGATGTCGATGGCGTCACCGGTGGCTTCAACTTCCAGCACTGCTGGAGTTCCGGCTGGCTGGCTGGCCAAGCGGTTGCGGCGGCCGGCCCTAGTTGATCTGATCGAAGATCGAGAACATCGGCAGGTACATCGCCAGCAGGATCGAGCCGACGATGCCACCGACGATCACGATCATGGCCGGCTCCAGCATCGAGGTCAGGGCCTTGACGGCGGCTTCCACCTCGTCTTCGTAGAAGTCGGCCACCTTCGAGAGCATGGCGTCCATCTGGCCGGTTTCTTCGCCGATGGCGAGCATGCTCAAGGCCAGCTCCGGGAAGACCCGTTTGCGCCCCAGGGCGACGCTTAGGGGGAGACCCTCCTGCACGTCCTGACGGGAGCCGACGATGGCATCGGCAATCACAGCGTTGCCGGCTGTTTCCTGCACGATCTCCAGGGACAGCAGGATCGGCACCCCAGCACGGGTCAGGGAGCTGAAGGTGCGGCAGAACTTGGCCGTGGCGGTTTTCTGAATCAGATCGCCAAAGAGCGGCAGTTTCAGCAGGAGCCCGTCCACGCGCCTGCGGCCGCTGGCCGTGGCGTAGTAGCGGCCGAACATCCAGACCCCCAAAGCGATGGCCAGGGCCAGAAACAGCGAGAAGGAGGACCGCAGCAATTTGCTGAGGTCGACCATCATCTGGGTGAACAGCGGTAGTTCAGCCCCCAGGTCTTCAAAAATCCCGGCGAAGGTGGGGATCAGGAAAATGGTCATCCCCAGGAAGACCAGGATCGCGATCGCCAGGACGGCCACCGGGTAGCCCATGGCGCCCTTGATCTGGTTCTGCAGCCGGGCATTGCCCTCCAGCAATTTGGCCAGGCGGCGGAGGCTTTCGTCCAGGACACCCCCCGCCTCTCCGGCCTCCACCATGGCGATGGTGAGCTTGTCGAACACCCGCGGCCAGGACCGCAGCGCCGCCCCCAGGCTGCCCCCCTGGTTCACGTCCGTGCTGACGGCTGTGAGGGCCCGCTTGAACAGCGGCATCCGTTGCTGGCGGGCCATGAGATCGAGGCTCCGCACGATGGGCACGCCCGCATCCACCAGGGCCGCCAGCTTGTTGGCAAACAGAGCCTTCTCGCGGATGCCGGGCTTGGCCTCGAGCAGGATGGAGAGATCCATCCCAAAGACCGTGGTTGCGGCCGCTGGTTGGCTGGTGACGAGCTGCAGGCTGCTGGGCACGATGCCCCGGCGCCTCAGCTCCCGCCGGGCACGGTTCGGATCACTGGCCTGCAGCTGCAGCGTCCGGGTTTGACCGGAGCGGTTGGTGTAGGTGGCGCTGAAGTTGGGCACTAGCCCTCCAGGAGCCGCATCAGCTCGTCTGGCTTGCTCGCCTTGGCGAGGGCTTCACTGCGCTCAACGGCTCCGGCCAGCACCAGGTTGGCGAGGGCGCGCTCCAGGGTTTGCATGCCCTGCTGACCGCCGGTTTGGATCTGGGAATAGAGCTGGGCCGTTTTGCCCTCCCGGATCAAGTTGGCGATCGCCGGGGTGTTGATCAAGATTTCCTGGGCCATGACCCGCCCGAATTGACCGGGTTTGGGGTTCTGGCGTTTGCACAGGGTTTGGGAGAACACCCCCACCAGAGAGCCGCTCAGCTGAACACGGATTTGGGTTTGCTGCTCCGGTGGGAAGACATCGACCATGCGATCCACGGTTTGCGCCGCCGAGCTGGTGTGCAGGGTGCCGAAGACCAGATGCCCGGTCTCTGAGGCCGTGATCGCCAGCTGAATCGTTTCGAGGTCCCGCATCTCGCCGACGAGGATCACGTCCGGGTCCTCCCTTAGGGCCGCTCGCAGGGCGGCGGCGAAGCTGCGGGTGTCTTCCCCCAGCTGGCGCTGGTGGATCACGCTTTTGTCGTTGCGGTAGGTGAATTCGATCGGGTCTTCGATCGTGAGGATGTGCTCGGCGCGGCTGCGGTTGATGTGATCCAGCAGGGCCGCCAGGGTTGTGGTTTTGCCGGAGCCTGTGGGGCCGGTCACCAGCACAAGACCCCTGGGCCTACGGCTGGTCTCTTCGACGATGGGGGGGAGTCCCAGGCTGTCCAAGCTGGGAATCGTGCTGCCAAGGGCCCGCAGGCAAGCGGCGTAGCTGCCCCGTTGGCGGTAGACATTGACCCGGAAGCGCGAGACGCCTTTGAGGCCATAGGCGCAGTCCAGCTCCCAGCTTTGCTCCAGCTGCTTGCGCTGGGCGTTGTTGATCATCGAGAAGATCAACCGGTTGCAGAGGTCCTCGCTGAGGCGCTCCTCGCGCATCGGTTGGAGCACGCCACTGAAGCGGCCGTAGGGCGGTTGGCCCGCGGCCAGGTGCAGATCACTGCCACCTGCCTCGACCAGCTCCTCCATCAACTGTTCGATCTGGAGCTCCATGCAGCTCGGGGCGCCGGTGGCTGTCCTCAGTGTGGGAAGCCCGCCAGGGCCTGGCAATGGCGCTGCTTAATGCAGTTGCCGGGGGGTCAAGCAGTAGGGGCACTCCAGCCACTCATCACGCATTCCTCCTCCGCAGGTTCGGCAGGTGACGGTGTGGAGAGCCTTGGCCCGGCGTTCGGTTTCCAGGCTGGAGTCCGTCAGGATCATCCGTTCGATCTCCTCGAGGGTGGTCTCCCCGTCCCGCACCAGGTCGAGTCCGTAGCCCAGCAGGGTTTTCATGCCGCTCTCAATCGCCAGCTTGCGCAGCTGATCGGTGCTGGCCTCCTGGGCGATGGCACTGGCGAGGGTGTCGTTGACGCGCAGCACCTCGTAGACGCCGACTCGGCCCTTGTATCCGAGTCCTTGGCAGCTGGGACAGGGTTCGCTGTCGCCCGCCTGCAGCCGCTTGGCCTTGAAAAAGGTGATGGCTTGCTCGTTGCTGGCAAACAGGCCAAAGCGGCCCAGGTCCTGCTCGCTGGGGTGGTACGGCTGGCGGCAGTCCGGACAGACCCGCCGCACCAACCGCTGGGAGACGATGCCAATGAGGGAGGCGCTGACCATGAAGGGCTCCACCCCCATCTCCGAGAGGCGGGCGATGGCACTGGGGGCGTCGTTGCAGTGGAGGGTGGTCAGCACCAGGTGTCCGGTCAGGGCTGCTTCGATCGCGGTCTTGGCCGTTTCCCGGTCGCGGGTCTCGCCCACCAGCAGGACATCGGGGTCTTGCCGCATGAAGGCCCGCAGGGCCATGGCGAAGTCGTAGCCCTTTTCCCGGTTGACCTGGGTTTGGGAAATCCCCTTGAGGGTGTATTCGATCGGGTCCTCGACCGTGGAGATGTTGACCCCCGGGTCGTTGCGTTCCGCCAGTAGGGAATAGAGCGTGGTGCTCTTGCCTGAGCCCGTGGGCCCCGTGACCAGCAGCATTCCAAAGGGCTTGCTGCCCATCTCTCGGACGCTGGCGAGGGCCGAGGGTTCGGTGATGAGCCGATCCAGGCCCAAGTGGGTCGCGCCGCTATCCAGCAGGCGCATGCAGACCTTCTCGCCGTAGCGGGTGGGAAGGGTGCTCACCCGCAGGTCAAAGAGGCGGCCCTGATAGCGCCGTCTGATGCGGCCATCCTGGGGGAGCCGCCTTTCGGCGATGTCCAGGTCCGCCATGATTTTCAGGCGAGAAGTCACCGCGGGGGTGAGCTTCTTCGGCAGCTTGTCCAGCTGCGCAAGAACCCCGTCCTGGCGCAGGCGAATCAGCAGGCCATCTTCCTGGGGTTCGAGGTGGATGTCGCTGGCACTGCGCTCCAGCGCTTGAACCAGGATTCGATCCACCAGGCTCACCACGGGTGAGGCGTTCGAGGCCTGCAGGCTGCTCTCGACATCCAGTTCAATCTGGCTGTCGTCGGAAGCCTCCTCAAGCCGTCCCTCGAGTTTCAGGTCGTCCACCAGAGAGACCCGGCTGGGGGCCGCGATCGTTGCTGGTGGGCTGGTTGGTGCTGGGCCTGCGCTTGGGCTTTGATTGAGCACCGCCTGCAGGTCACCCTGGAGAGCCAGCCGCAGTTCCAGGGGCGGTCCCTCTGGAGCTGCATCGCACAGGCTCTGGCGTTGTTCGGCGCTCCAGTGGGTGGGCACCGCCACCACCAACCTGTTGTGGGCTAGCTGGACCGGCAGACAGCCCAGGGTTTTGCAGCGGGCTTGGTTGAGTTGGGGATGCCAACTCCAGCGCTCGCCTTCTGCTGCGCTCAGATCTGCGCTGCTGAGGACGGCTTCCTTGAGCAGTAATTCGACCTCGAGCCGTTGCTGCTCAGGGGTTTGAGCCTCGGCCACCGGTCGCTGGGGAATGGTGCTGGCGCTTGCTGTCATCAGCCGCTCCGCCGAGGAGGTGCGGGCTTCCGCCGCTTGTGGGGTGGCGACCCTTCACATCAACATGTCTAGATCAGATCTCCGGTTCGGTCAGCATGAGCGGCGACGCGACTCCGTTTCCCCAGGACTCCGCCCCGGCCCCAGCTGAGGCCGCAGCGGCGCCAGACACCAGTGCTGCAGTGGATTCAGCCCCTGCTGAGGTGGCCGCTGAACCCAGCGCTGATCCTGAGCAGCGCGTGCGGGAGCTCGAGGCTGAGCTGACGGCCCTCAAGGCCGAGCACGAGACCGTCCGCAGTCAGTACATGCGGATTGCGGCGGATTTCGACAACTTCCGCAAGCGCCAGAGTCGCGATCAAGAGGATCAGCGCACCCTGATCGCCTGCTCCACCCTGAGCGAAATCCTGCCCGTGGTGGATAACTTCGAGCGGGCCCGTCAGCAGCTCGATCCCCAGGCCGAGGAGGCTCAGGCCATCCACCGCAGCTACCAGGGGCTCTACAAGCAGCTGGTGGACGTGTTCAAGCAGTTGGGCGTCTCGCCGATGCGGGTTGAGGGCGAGCCCTTTGATCCCACCCTCCATGAGGCGGTTCTGCGGGAACCCAGCGATGAGCACGCCGAAGACCTGGTGATCGCTGAACTGCAGCGGGGTTATCACCTGAATGACCGCGTGTTGCGTCACGCCCTGGTGAAGGTCTCGATGGGCCCTGGTCCCAGTGGTGACGGTGCTCCGGCCAGCTCTACTGACGACGCTGCACCCTCCCAAGAGGCCTGAACATGGCCGACTTCTACGACCTCCTCGGGGTCAGCCGTGATGCTGACGCGGACACGCTCAAGCGGTCCTATCGCCGTCTGGCGCGTCAGTACCACCCGGACATCAACAAGGACCCCGGGGCGGAGGACAAGTTCAAGGAGATTGGCCGCGCCTACGAGGTGCTGAGCGATCCCCAGACTCGGGCCCGCTACGACCAGTTCGGCGAAGCCGGCCTGGGCGGGGCCGCCGGGATGCCCGACATGGGCGACATGGGCGGCTTCGCTGACCTGTTTGAGACCTTCTTCAGCGGATTTGGCGGGGGCATGGGTGGTCCCTCCGCCGGGGGCGCACGCCGGCGCGTTCCCCGCCAGGGCGATGACCTGCGCTTTGACCTGACCATCAGCTTCAGCGAAGCGGTCTTTGGGCAAGAGAAGGAGATCCAGATTCGGCACCTCGAGACCTGCAACAGCTGCAGCGGTTCAGGGGCGAAGAGCGGGAGTGGTCCCACCAGCTGCGGTACCTGTGGCGGCGCTGGGCAGGTCCGTCGTGCCACCCGCACGCCCTTTGGCAGCTTCACCCAGGTGGCGGCCTGTCCCACCTGCGAAGGCACCGGTCAGGTCATTGCCGATCCCTGCAGCTCCTGCGGTGGCCAGGGCCTGCAGCAGGTGCGCAAAAAGCTCCGCATCAATATCCCAGCGGGTGTCGACACCGGTACCCGCCTGCGGGTGGCCGATGAGGGCAACGCTGGACAACGGGGTGGCCCCGCGGGCGATCTCTATGTCTTCTTGACGGTTCAGTCCCATCCGAACCTCCGCCGCGACGGGATCAATATCCACTCGGAGGTGACGGTCAACTACCTCCAGGCGATCCTCGGCGACACGATTGAGGTCGAGACCGTTGACGGTCCCGAGCAACTGGAGATTCCGGCGGGAACCCAGCCCGGCGCGGTCCTCACCCTGACGGGTAAGGGGGTGCCGAAATTGGGCAATCCCGTGGCGCGGGGCAACCACCTGATCCAGATCAAGGTGCAGCTCCCGACCAAGGTCAACCGTGAGGAGCGTGAGCTGCTTGAGCAATTGGCCGGTCACCACACCGCGAAGGGGCAAAAGCATCCCCACAAGAGCGGACTCTTCGGCGGTTTGTTTGGCTAGGTCAGTGATGACCCAGCTCGATCTGCGTGGTACCCCCTGCCCGCTCAATTTCATCCGCACGAAGTTGGCCCTCGAGAAGCTGCCCGCTGGTGAGTGGTTGCAGGTGGATCTGGATGCCGGAGAGCCCGAAGAGATGGTCGCCAGCGGCTTGCGGGAGGCGGGACATCGCGTTGAGCTGGAGTCCTTGGAGGCCGGTGCGGTGCGCCTGTTGATCTGTCGCTGTGGCTGATGCCCTGGTCATGGCCCTTGAGGCCAACTTTTGCCGGGTGCAACTCGATCGGCCGGGCCCTGGAGGGGTCGAAGAACTCCTCTGCGTGCGCCGCACGCGGCTTGGCAAGACCGGCCAGCAGATCTGTGTGGGTGATCGCGTTGAAGTGGAGGGCATCGATTGGCCTGAGGCTCGGGCGGCGATTGCGGCTGTGGCTCCCCGCAGCAGCCTGCTGGAGCGCCCCGCGGTCGCGAACTGCAACCGCGTCGTGGTCGTGGCGGCCTTGGATCAGCCGGAGTTGGATCCGCTGCAACTCACCCGGTTTTTGCTGACCGCAGAACGGACGGGGGTGGCCGTGGAGCTGGTTCTCACCAAGGCGGATCTGTTGAGTGAGTCCGAGCAGCAGCAGTGGCGTGAGCGGCTCAGGGGTTGGGGGTATTCCCCCCTCCTCGTCTCCTCCAAGTGCGGCGATGGCCTGGCCGCCCTCCGTGATCGCTTGGTGGCACCAGGGATTTCGGTGCTTTGCGGCCCTTCCGGGGTGGGCAAGAGCAGCCTGATTAATGCCCTGTTGCCGCAGCTGAGCTTGCGGGTGAGTGCGGTTTCCGGGCGTCTACAGCGGGGGCGCCACACCACGCGCCACGTGGAGCTCTTCCCTCTGGCGTCGGGCGCGCTCTTGGCGGATTCTCCCGGCTTTAATCGGCCTTCTTTGCCCGCGGATCCTGCGGAGCTGGGGATGCTCTTCCCAGAGATCCGGCAGCGGCTCGAGGCTGCGGTTTGTCAGTTCAAGAATTGCCTGCACCAGGGCGATCCCGGCTGCGCTGTGGGCAGCGATTGGGATCGCCATGGCCTGTATCTCACTTGCCTGGAGTCGGTCCAGCAGCAGGTGGCGCGGCAACCCCGGCTGCGCACGGCCGGGTTGAAGCAGCGGGGAGGCAAAGAGGAGCCCTTGCTGGATCAGCGCCTGCGCCAAAGCTCGAGGCGCAGGCTGCGGCAGGTGGAGCCTGACGAGGAGGCTTAGCCCATGCCGGGCAGGTTCAGGTTCAGGCCGCCGGTGAGCTCTTCCATGCGCTCTTTCATGGTCCCGGTGGAGTTGTCGTAGGCCGACTTCAGGGCTTCGAGGGTGGCGCTTTCAGCGCTGGAGACGCCTTCTGCGAGCAGGGCGGGGTCCAGGCGCACCTTCAGGGGCTGCTGATTGCCTGAGAGCCAAACGCTGGCGCGGCCGCAGCTGCTTTGACCTTCGATTTCCATCGCATCCAGCTCCTCCTGGAGCTTGGCGGCGTCCTGCTGGATTTGTTGAGCCTTCTTGAAGGCTTCGGTGAGCTGGCCGAAATTGGGGAGACCGAAACCGGCCATGCCTGCACTGCTGAATTGGCCGCAGGCTACGCCGCCAGAGCGATGTCTTCGAAGGGGCCCAGGCGTTTCACCTCGGTGTGCAGGGCGATGGAGTGGTGCTCCATCACGCGCTCCTGGACCTGGGCAATCAGCCGATCAATATCCCCGGCGCTAGCGGCACCGATGTTGACGATGAAGTTGGCGTGGATCGGGGAGACCTGCGCGCCGCCAATGGAGAGTCCTTTCAGGCCGAGCGCCTCGATCAACTGCCCCGCTTTTTGTGGTTCGGGGTTGCGAAAGACGCTGCCGCAGCTTGGTTGTTGGTAGGGCTGGCTGCTGGTTCTGCTGTGGAGGTTGGCGCTGGTGCGTTGGCTCACGGTTTTCGGGTCGTGGCCAGGGGAGAGGCGCAAGCGCGCCGAGAGAACCACCAGCGGCTCCTCCTGCAGACGGCTGTGGCGATAGGCAAAGTCGAGTGCCGCGCCGGGGATCGTGTGGGTCTGGCTGGGCTCCTGAGGGTTCACCACCGTGACGCTCTCAAGGATCTCGGCGGTGCAGCCCCCCTGGGCACCGGCGTTCATGACCGCCGCGCCGCCCACGGTGCCTGGAATGCCAACGGCCCACTCCAGGCCTGAGAGGCCGGCTCGGGCGGCCCGCCTCGCCAGGGTGGGGATCGGTTCTCCAGCCTGGGCTTCAACCAGGCCGCTACTGGTCTCGAGTTCAGCCCCTTGGATGTGGCGCGTGCAGAGGGTTAGCCCCTCCAAGCCTTGATCGCTGATGAGCAGATTGGAGCCAGCTCCGATGACCCGCTGGCTGCAGCCAATTCCCTTAGCCCAATGCAGCAGGGCCAGCAGTTCCTCCGTCGACTCCGGTTCAGCGAAGTAGGTCGCTGGTCCCCCCACTTTCCAGGTGGTGTAGTCGGCCAGGGCGACCGATCTGCGCAGACCATCGGGGAGGTAGAGGGCCATGGCTAGGCCACAAGGGGAAGTGCGTTAGCGGGATCGTTGCGGCCTTCCAGGCGGCTCCAAAGGCTGTTGACATCCCCAGCACCCATCGCCAGGACCAAGTCACCGTTTTGGCTGGTTTCACCAATGGCATCGGTCAGGGCTTCGAGCGTGTCAAAGGCGCTCACGGGCAGATCGGGGGCAATCCGCTGGATTTCAGCGGCGAGGGCAGCGCTGGAGATGCCCGGGAGCGGGGCTTCACCTGCTGCGTAGAGCGGGGCCAGCAGGACGGCATCGGCTTGGCTCAGGGCCTGGGCAAAGTCCGAAAGGAATTCAGCCGTCCGGCTGTAGCGGTGGGGCTGGAAGACAGCCAGCAGCCGTTGGGGGGCCTCTGGCAAGGGGCTGCGGCCGCTGCTGACCATCAGCCGTGCCATGGCCAAGGTGGCCTTCACCTCGCTCGGGTGATGGGCGTAGTCGTCGACCACTTGGCGGCCATGCCAGGTGCCCCGGTAGTCGAAGCGGCGTCCAGGTGCCTGGAGCCCTTCCACAGCGCGTTGCAGTTCGGCAAAGGACACCCCATGGAGCCGGCAGGCGGCCATGGCTGCTGTGGCATTGCTCAGGTTGTGGAGCCCCGGCAAGGGCAGCCGGAACTGTCCCAGGGCCTCGCCCTGTTCGTAGAAGGTGGCGATGGTGCTGTCTCCATGCAGCTCATCGGCGATGGCGGAAAAATCCACGCCGTCGCTGCCGTTGATCGACCACCAGTGGCTGGCTTGGAAGTGCTCCCGCAGCACCGGACAGTCCCGGTTGGCCAGCAGCTTTTCGCTGCCCTTGGCAAACCGCTGCAGGGTTGTGATCAGGGAGGCGAGATCGCTGTAGTGGTCGGTGTGATCCAGCTCCAGGTTGGTGATCACGCCCAGCCAGGACTGGAATTTCACCAAGGAGCCATCGGACTCATCCGCTTCGGCCACCAGCAAGGGGCCATTGCCATTGCGGCCATTGCTCGCGAAGGCAGGTACCACCCCTCCAATGACCGCTGTGGGGTCGTGGTTGGTGGCGTGCAGCAGGCTCGCGACGAGGGTGCTGGTGGTGGTCTTGCCGTGGCTGCCGGCCACGGAGATCGAGGGCTGGGCGGCAATTAAGGCCGCAAGGACATCCGAGCGATGCCAGATCTCAAGCCCGGAGCGTTCGGCTTCAACGCGTTCAGGGTTGCTCGCCGGCACAGCAGAGCTAACGACGACGGCAGGGGTGCAGGAGGTGCCGCTGCGAATGGCGTCGATGGTGGCGGCGCTCTGCTCACGAAACACCCGGACACCGCGGCTGCGCAGGTTCTGCAGCACGGCGTTGTCCCTGGGATCGGAGCCGCTGATGCTGTAGCCACGGTCCGCCAGGATCCCAGCGATGGCAGACATGCCGATGCCGCCAACTCCGATGAAATGGAGAGGTTGGTGGCGATCGAGCGTCAGGACCAAGGGCGTATCCAAGCCTGGCCAGAAACTAAGCCCGAACGGGCCGCCTGTCCCCTCCTGACGCCGCATTTGAGCGTTTTCGACAGGTGTTGCTCTTCTGTCCCCAGATGGGGACGTTCAAGCAATTTCTGTATGATCGGCGGCCAAATCCCCCTGTTAGCGGGTGTGCCCGCGATATGCCATGACCTTGAAGGTTGCGATTAACGGATTCGGCCGCATTGGTCGCAACTTCATGCGTTGCTGGCTGAGCCGCGGAAGCAACACCGGCATTGAGATTGTTGGCATCAACGGCTCTGGTGACACCAACACCAACGCCCACCTGCTGAAGTACGACTCGATGCTCGGCCCCCTGCGTAATGCAGAGGTGACCACCACCGAGGACACGATCGTCATCAACGGCAAGACGATCAAGACCTTCTACGACCGCAATCCCGCCAACCTCCCCTGGAAGGAGTGGGGCGTGGATCTGGTCATTGAGTCCACCGGTGTTTTCAACGACGACGTCGGTGCCAGCAAGCACTTCGAGGCCGGCGCCAAGAAAGTCATCCTGACCGCCCCTGGTAAGGGCGCCAAGGTCGGCACCTTCGTGGTCGGCGTGAACGCCGATCAGTACCGCCACGAGGACTACGACATCCTCAGCAACGCCAGCTGCACCACCAACTGCATGGCGCCTGTGGTCAAGGTCCTGGATCAGGCCTTCGGCATCGTCAAAGGCACGATGACCACCACCCACAGCTACACCGGTGACCAGCGCATCCTCGATGCCTCCCACCGTGACCTGCGCCGCGCTCGCGCCGCTGCGGTCAACATCGTCCCCACCAGCACCGGTGCGGCCAAGGCCGTGGCCCTGGTCTACCCCGAAGTGAAGGGCAAGCTCAGCGGCATCGCCCTGCGCGTTCCCACCCCCAACGTCTCGGTGGTGGACATGGTGCTTGAAATGAGCCGCGAGACCACCAAGGAGGAGGTCAATGCCGTCCTGAAGGCCGCTTCTGAGAACGGCATGAAGGGAATCATCAAGTACTGCGATCTGCCCTTGGTCTCCAGCGACCACGCTGGTACTGACGAGAGCACCATCGTTGACTCCGACCTCACCCTGGTGATGGGCGGCAACATGGTCAAAGTCATCTGCTGGTACGACAACGAGTGGGGCTACAGCCAGCGCGTTGTTGATCTCGCCGAGATCGTTGCCAAGAACTGGAAGTGATCTGAGTTCTGCTCACTCCGTTTCCCTCAGCCGTCCTTCGGGGCGGCTTTTTTGTGCTCGATTGAGGATTCAGTGAGCGTTGCGGCTTAGCTGAAGTGCCGGTAGCCCGGATCGGTTGCGCTGAGGGGCTCGCCGGTCTCGCTCCAGGTCAGGGCCGGGTAGGCCTGAGCCACCAGTTCGCCGATCACCTGGCAACCGGGAAGGGCTTGGCAGAGCTTCTCCGCCCAGGCCGGCTTGAGGGCTAGGACCAGTTCAAAATCTTCGCCCCCATTGAGGCACCAATGCTCTGCTGAGGGCAGGGGAGCCATGGCTGGGTCAAGGGGCAAGGCTGAGCGCCTGAGCTGTGCCCCACATCCGCTGGCGGTTGCCAGGTTCAGGACCGCTCGCTGGAGTCCATCACTGCTGTCTGTGCCAGCGACCCGCCATGGAGTCCCCTGGGGTTGGCTTGCTTCAAGGGCGCCGATGGCCTCCAGCCGGGGGATCGGCCTTTGATGGGCCGCGATGGCCCGCTGCCGCAGGTCATTGGGTATGGGGCCACTGAGCTGGTTTTGCAGCAGTGCCAGTCCGAGGCGGCTCAGGCCATGGGGGCCAGTGCTCACGAGCCAATCGCCCGGTCGCCCATCGCCCCGACGGATGGCCCCAGGCCCCAGGGTGCCGAGGGCCGTGATGGCGAGGAGGCGTTGGCTGCCGCTGCTGCAGTCTCCGCCCAACAGCACCCCGCCATAGCGCTGAAGCGCCTCAGAGAGCCCCTGGTAGACCCCCTCGACCCAGCTCCAGGGGGTCTCGCCTGGCGCCACCAGGCCAACGGTGAGACCCAGCACGTTGCTGCACCCCATCGCAGCCAGATCGGAGAGATTGGCCGCGGCCGCGCGCCAGCCCAAGTCCTGCGGGGACATGGTGGCGTCGCTGAAATGCACCGTGTCCACCAGGACATCGGTGTTGACCACCACGGCCCCTGGCAAGATCGCGGCGTCGTCCGCCAGCTGGCCGGCGGGCGCATAGGCCGAGAGCCGTTCAATCAGCTCCCATTCCCCGAGCTGATCCAGCCGCATTTAGGCGTGGGCTTTGAGGTTGTCGGCCCCGTCGATTAGCCGGGCGCGGACGATGCCGTCGTCGATCCCCAGTTCCTCGAGAACCTCAAAACCATCCACCACGTAGCCAAAGGCGCTGTAGCGGCCATCCACGAGGTTCAGGCCTGCGGGGGTGAGTTCGGCTTCGTAGAGGAAGAAGAAGAACTGGGAGGAACCATCGGCGAGGGACTCATCGGAGTGGGCCCAACCCATGGTCCCCAGGGTTGCGAAGGGAAGGACCGGAGTGGCTTCAAAGCGGCCTAGATCTTCAAACGTGGCGTTGTAGAAGGGCTCGGTCTCCCCGGGAACCATGATTTCAAGGGGAACCTGGCGCTCCGTCTTGGTTTTGGGGTCGATGTAGCCAGTCTCCGGGCCTTTGGGGTCCCCGGTTTGCAGGACATAGAAGTCTTCCGCCCGGGTGAAGGGCAGGCCGTCGTAGAAGCCCTGCTTCACCAGATCAACGAAAGCCCCTGCGGTGAGCGGCGCGTTGTAGCCATCGGCGATGGCCGTCAGGGTGCCCTTTGTGGTCTCGATCTCAACGGTTGCCCGACCCAGCAGCCGGGGGAGGGCGTCAAATTCGCTGGGGATGGCAAAGGGGAAATCACCCACCAGGAGCGCCTCCAGTTCACCCACGGTGCTGAGGGCCGCGCGGCGATCGTCCAGGAATACGTCGCGGTCTGAGCTCTCGCTGCTCTCCGCGAGGGTCAGCATCTGGGTCTGCAGGGTCGCGATCAGGGTTTGTCCTTCGGCTTGTTTGGCCTCCGGCAGGCTCGCCACGATGGCGTTAGCGCGGGTGTTGAGCAGCGCCTGACTCTTGCGAACCGTATTAACCAGGGCGCTCCAGCGCTTGGCTCGGAGGTCGTCGCTGGTGCTCTCCAGCCTGTGTTGCAGCTCCTGGAGATCCGACTGTTCGATCGGAAGAGCGTTACGAAGGATGGCGGCGGGATCCTTCACCGCATTCCCGGGCGGCAGAGCAGCTTGAGCTGGAGCCACCAGTGGGGAGGCGGTGAAAGCGATTGCGATCAGCAGGGCGGGCACCCAGCGATCCAGCCAGCGCTTCAGATCCATGCTGCAGCCTTGTCTCTGCCGGGACTCTGCCACAGCCGTACAATCCCGCCAGAACCGTTATGCCGGAATGATCTCGAGCAACGACTTTCGTACCGGCACGACGATCGAGATCGACGGTCAGGTCTGGCGCGTCGTTGAGTTCCTGCACGTCAAGCCCGGCAAAGGCTCCGCCTTTGTGCGCACCAAGCTCAAGGCCGTCCAGTCCGGCAACGTTGTTGAGAAGACATTTCGAGCCGGCGAGACCGTTCCCCAGGCGGTTCTTGAGAAAGCCGTGCTTCAACACACCTACATGGAGGCCGAGGACTTCGTCTTCATGGATATGTCCACCTACGAGGAGACGCGCCTGACCGCCAAGCAGATCGGCGATCAGCGCAAGTACCTCAAGGAAGGCATGGAGGTGAACGTTGTCTATTGGAACGGGAAGCCTTTGGAAGTGGAACTCCCGAACTCCGTTGTTCTGGAAATCACCCAAACTGACCCCGGTGTGAAGGGCGATACCGCGACCGGCGGCACCAAGCCAGCCATCGTCGAGACCGGCGCTCAGGTGATGGTTCCGTTGTTCCTCTCGATCGGCGAAAAGATCAAGATCGACACCCGCACCGACAGCTACCTGGGCCGCGAGAACTGATCCCATGCAACTCGACCACAACCAGCTGCGCGAGCTGATCGCTCTGCTCGGCGACAGCGATATCCAAGAGCTCAAGCTCGAGGGCGATGACTTCCGCCTTGAGCTGCGTCGCAACCTCCCCGGCGTCCAGCCCCAGGTGGTGATGCAGGCGGCTGCTCCCGTTGCAGCTCCAGCCCCAGCCCCTGCAGTTGCGGCTCCCTCCGCTGCTCCTCCGGCCGCACCAGCGGTTCGTAGCGATCTGATTGAGATCACCGCCCCAATGGTGGCGACCTTCTATCGCTCCCCTGCTCCGGGTGAAGCCACGTTCGTTGAGCTGGGCTCCAAGATCAACGTTGGCCAGACCGTCTGCATCCTCGAGGCGATGAAGCTCATGAATGAGCTCGAGTCTGAGGTGAGTGGCGAAGTTGTTGAGATCCTGGTGGAGAACGGCACCCCCGTTGAGTTCGGCCAGGTGCTGATGCGGGTGAAGCCCGCCTAGCCCAGTTCCTGAGCCGCCTCGAGGGCCGCGACCATGCTCTCGGAGCGCGCGAGGCCACGACCGGCAATGTCGAACCCGGTTCCGTGATCCGGTGAGGTTCTGAGGAAGGGCAGCCCCAGGCTGGTGTTGACCGCCTGGTCAAAGGCCAAGAGCTTCACGGGAATCAGCCCTTGGTCGTGGTACAGCGCCAGGAAGCCATCGGGTGCGTCTCCCCCCTGCCGCCAGGCCAGGCCCGCGCTGATCCAGCAGGTGTCAGGGGGTAGCGGCCCCAGTAGCCGGACGTCCGGGTTGCGCGCTGCCCAGTCCTGGAGGGTCGCTTCCAGCCATGTCGCCTCCTCCTGCCCCAGGCGTCCCGCTTCCCCTGCATGGGGATTGAGTCCCGCCACGGCCAGGGTCGGATCGGGGCGAAACCGACGGCAGAAGTTCAGCAAGACATCGAGCTTGGCCAGCACCCGTTCCCGGTTCAAGGCCTGGGGCACCTGCTGCAGGGGGATATGGGTGGTGGCGAGCAGGGTGTTGAGTCGCCAGCCGCTCTGGGGAGACCGGGCCGTGAAGAGCATGGAGGCCTCTTGCGCTCCGGCGAGTTCAGCCAAGCGCTCCGTTTGACCGGGGTAGTCATGGCCGGCCGCGTGCCAGTGCTGTTTGGCGATCGGGGCGGTCACGAGGGCCTTGCCGGAGCCCCCTTGCACCAGCAAGGCAGCTTCTGTCAGCCAGCGGAAACTGGCGTCACCGCTTAGGGCACTCGGAGCCCCTGGCCGGACGGGTTGCTCGAGCGGACAATCCAGCACGTCTAGCTCGGCGGGGTCGGCCAAGGGGGCCTCGCTGCAGCCCTTCAAGTGCTGGTAGCTCTCTTCGAGCCAACGGCGGCAGCCGACCAGTAGCGGTGGTTCCGCCTCACTGCTCCAGCGGGCCAAGGCTTTGAGCACGACCTCGCCACCGATGCCCGCGGGATCGCCGAGGGAAACGATCAGGCGAGGGCGCTTAGCGTTGCTGTCGCTTGGCGGATCACCCATGTTGCGTTGGCTGTTGCTGATCGGGATGGGCTTTGCCCTGGTGAAGGGTGTGCAGAACGGTTGGGTGGAGTTGCATTGGAATCGACTGTTCCACGACGCCGGGGTGCCTTTTGTGCCGCACCCAGATCAAGGTCCGGCCGGCTCCGACGCGAAGCGCATCTAAGCCTTATTCCATCACTTGAGATGGGTCTGTTCTTCCTCCCAGCTGGCGGTAAACCCCTCCCGATAGGTGGGGTAGAGCAGGCTGTACCCCAGGTCCTGACAAAGCAACGCATTGCTGATGCGCCGGTTGTCGGCCCAGAAACTGAGGGCCATGGGACTCATCTCGCCCTCGGCGTCGCGGAAGGTCCGCAGTGCCGGCAATTTGCAGCCCAGCAGATGGGCGGCAAAGCCGAGAGTTTCACTTGAGGGGCAGGGAAGATCGTCGCTGACGTTCAGGAGTGCTGGCCGGGCCTCAGGGGGCAGGCCGCAGCAGTGCAGCAAGGCCCCGACGATGTCATCCACATGGATGCGGCAGAACACCTGCTGAGGCTTGTGGATCAGGCGTGCTGTGCCCTGCTGCAGTTGCTGGAAGGGGCAGCGGCCCGGGCCATAAATGGCTGGGAGCCGAAAGCTCTGGAGCGGCAAACCGCTGGCCAGCCAGCGTCGCTCGCACTGCAGGCGGGACTGGCTGCGTCGTAGCCCTGGCTGCGTCGGACTCCCTTCATCGACCCAGCGCCCTTGGCTGTCGCCGTAGACCCCTGTGGTGGAGAGGTAGCCCACCCACTGGAGCGGCTGTTGCTGCAGGGCCTCCTTCAGCAGGTTGTAGGCGTCGTCCTCGCCGCTGCCATTGGGCGGCAGGGTGATCAGCACATGGCTGAGGCCTTCAGGCAGCTGGGGGATGGCCCCCTCCCCGGCATTGAAGTGGAGCCACTGCGCTCCCTCCCGAGCTGACCGTGATGTCAGCCAGACCTGGGCCCCCTGCGTCTTTGCCGCAGCGGCAAAGCGCTGGCCGGTATATCCCCCGCCGATGACCAGCACGCGGGAGGAGGGCTTGACACCGTGACTCGTCATGAGTACACCTGTATTACTCGTTGCTGATCGGTGACCGCATCCTGCTTCCCTGCCACTCTCGCGTCCTCCTTCGTGTCACGGGCTCCTGTGCGTGCGCGCCCCAGGCGGCGACCACAGAGACTGGGGATCGCCGGTCTGGAGCGTCGCCTGATCGGCCTTTCGGCCCTGGCGGCGATGGTCTTCGCCGCCCTGCTGCTCGCTCCGGATCAGCCCCAGGCTCAGGCGGAGATCTGCCAGCGCCATAACGGGGCTGCGGCCTGTCGGATCTGGTGAATCACGCGGCCTGGAGGTATGGCTGTATGGGGTTGAAGCCGGAGTCCGCAGCGGCGGGGGTGGGACTGCCCACAGGGCTCGCCCATTGCAGGAGGCGTAGAGCCAGGCGAAGGTCACCGTCGGTCCAGGCACGGATGGCCATGGCTCGTCGAGGGTCGTAGAACCGCTGCTGCCTGTACCACTCGAAGGCGTCGGCGTCGCTTTTCCGGCCATTGCAGGCCAGGCAAGCGGGGACGCAGTTCTCGGTCACGCTCAGCCCGCCGCGACTTTGCGGGAAGACGTGGTCAATGGATTCAGAAGGTTTGCCGCAGTAAATGCATGTTTTCCCCGTGTAAGTGTGGAGGGATTGTCTCCACCGACGAACGCGAAGTTTGGGGCACAAGTCTTCAAGGAAAACGGCATCCCTGCTGTGCATCCGAATAATTCGGTTGCTGGGAGTCTGGCCTGGGTGGCTTGGATGTCAATGTGTCGAACGATGCATTTTGCAAGGCTTATTGCAAGTGTTGCGCGGGCTCCGCGCTTCGCTAAATTATGAGTTGCTGCCCCAGCTGCGACGGCCCAGCAACGCACCGCGCGCTGTCTGATGCGGCTAGGAGCATCGGGCTCCATTGAGTTGGTGCTGCCGTTTGATGCGGTGACCCAGGCCCAGCTGCGGGCGGTTCGTCCGCGCGGGTTCTGGCGCTCAAGGCAAGGCTGTTGGGAGTTCCCGCTGGAAGCGGCCCTGGTCTTGCGCCAGCACTTCGGCCAGCGGTTCGCGATGGAGCCGCCGCTGCCTCAGTGGTGCCGCTGGCTGGAGCAGCCTCTGCCCCCGTTGCCGCCCCACCGCGAGCTGATTGCCATCGCTGGGTTGGCTGACCCCTTGCCGGATGGTCGTGAGCTGTTCGCCCATCAGCGGGCTGCGGTCCGTTGGTTGTTGGCACGGCGTGGGGCTGTGTTGGCGGACGCCATGGGGCTTGGGAAAACCCTGACGGCCTTGGTCGCCGCGCGCGCAATGGTTCGGACGGCGGATTGCCATGTGGTCGTGATTGCCCCAACGGGGTTGCATCGCCATTGGCGGCAGGAGGCGGCGGCCTTGCAACTGCAGATCACGTTGCTGAGTTGGGCGGCGCTGCCGGAGGACTTGCCGGAGGCGGGCACGATCCTGATTGCCGATGAGGCCCATTACGCCCAGAACCTGAACGCTGCGCGAACCCAGGCGTTCCTGCGCTTGGCGCGCCATCCGCGGCTGCGGGTGGCCTGGCTGTTGAGTGGGACACCGATGAAAAACGGGCGCCCGGCCCAGCTGTTTCCTTTGCTGGCGGCGATTGGGCACCCGCTTGCTCAGGATCAGCGGGCCTTTGAGGAGCGCTACTGCCTCGGCCATTGGCATGAACGCTCCGGCACCCGCCAGTGGAGCGCAACGGGGGCGACCCATCTGCCCGAGCTGCAGCGTTTGGTGCGGCCTCTGTTGTTGCATCGCCGCAAGCAGGATTGCCTGGATCTCCCCCCCAAACGGAGGCGGATGCTGCCCGTCACCCTTTCGGAGGCGGAGGGCCAGGGCTTCCAGCACCGCCTTCAGCTCAAGGTCGATGACTATCGCCGCCGCGCAGCAGCGGGTCTGGTGCGCCGGGATGCTGAGGCCTTAGCCGTGCTCACGGCCCTGCGTCAGATCGGCTCGGAGTACAAGCTGCCGGCTGCTGCTGCCCTGCTGGCCAGGCTGCAGGCCCAGGGGCAAGCCGTCGTGGTCTTCACCGCCTTTGTGGCGGCTGCCCAGTTGTTGCAGCAGCGACTGGGCGGCGCCCTGCTCACCGGACGCTTGGCGGCTGCAGAGCGTCAAAGCGTGGTGGACCGCTTTCAGGCGGGAGAGGAGCAGCTCTTGATCAGCACCTACGGGGTGGGGGGCCTCGGGTTCACGTTGCATCGCGCCAAGCATGTGGTCCTCTTGGAGCGGCCATGGACTCCAGGCGATGCTGAGCAGGCGGAGGATCGCTGTCATCGCATTGGCATGCAGGGCACCCTCGATTGCCACTGGCTCCAACTCGGGGTGGCCGATCAGTTGGTCGACGGTCTGATTGCCGATAAGGCTGAGCGGATTGCCCTGTTGCTCAGTCGCGGCCAGGCTCAGTTGGATCGCCAGCCGCTGCCGCGGATGGTTCAGCAGCTGCTTGATCAGTGGTGAGGCGAAGGCAATTGCGCTTGCGCAGATCGATCTCGTCTCGCATCAGCGCGTCGATGGGGTGCTTGCCTTGTTCCACCAGGGCGGCCGCTTTCAAGCTGTCGCGGCAGGCCTCCTGAGGCTTGCCCGCCAACTTGAGCAGTAGGGATCGCTCGTTGCGCGGCTGTGGATGCTCGGGGAAAGCCTCAACGACTGCGTCGCAGTGCTGGAGCAAGGCGGGCAGACGATCGAGATTGACGCCGCGGAGGCAGTCGTCGACCCGGGTCTGGCTTTCGCCAGGTTCAGGAGCAGCACTGCAACTGCTGAGGGCGAACCACAGCAAACCGGCCCCCAGAGACGGCGATAGCCAAGAGCGGCCCTGGGCGGTGCGGGTTGCCATCAGCCTCAGTAGGCGTAGCGGTTCACATTGCCGCCGCTGCTGCTGCCACTGCCACTGGTGATGCCCGAGCTGGTGCTCGTGCGGTTGGTGCTGTCGGGATGGGTGGACTGGCTCTTCTCCTCAGTTGTATCGACAGCTTTCACGTAGAGGTCGCCGAGGTAGCGGCCGCAGTCGTTGTATTTGCCGGGATCGGCCACCACGGCTTCCGTGATCATCACGGCCGCGTGCTCAGGGGAGGTCTTGAACACCGAAGCGCTTTGACGCTTGATCACGGCGTAGGCGGCTTTCCAGCTCACCTCATGGTTGTTGCCGCTGCTGCGCATGTAGCAATAGATCTGGGCGCCTTTGGCACCGGTCTCATTGCCGGCCAGAGCAGCGGTCGGCAGCGCAGACCAGCCCAGGGCAGCAAGCGGTAGGGCTGCAGCCAGCCGAAGCAGCCGGCCGTTGAAGGACAGGGGATGACGCATGCCGAAGCAGGGGGAAGGCATTGGATGACCCACCGTATCGATCGTTCCCCTCTGGATCCAGGGGCCGATCAATCAGCTGGCAGGGGGTGGAATGTCCCCGTGGCCAAGGAGAAGTCGGACCGCCAGGGGAAGCACCAAGAGCACCGTGATCAGGCGCACAGCGTGCAGGGCTGCGACCGCGGCACCAACGCCAAATTCAGCGCCCACCAAGCTCATCCCGCTGATGCCCCCTGGCGCCGCTCCCAGCAGGGCAATCAAGGGGTCCATGCCCAGAAGCCGACTGCACCAGAGCCCCACCACCAGGCCCGTCATCACCAGGGTGAGCGTGATCAAGAGGGCCGGCCGCCAGAGCTGTTTCAATTCGCTGAAGGCCGTCGCTGTCAACCCGGTGCCGATCACGGTGCCGATGCCGATCTCGAGAGCTGTCCGGGTGCCTACGGGCCAGTTCGCGGGTTCCAGCTTGCCGCTCATGCTCAGCAGCCCCGCCCCGAGGAGCGCGCCGGCCAAGGGGGCGGCCGGGATGCCAGTCCGGAGGGCAAGCAAGCCGCCGCTGATGCCCGCCAGTAGATAGGCCAGCAGGTGAAGGCTTGATGGCATCGCTGGGCTGCCCTGGAATCTCTTCAGTCTGCTTGGCCGCTTGGGCTTGAGAAGTGCTCAGGGCTGTGGTGTTATCGGGCCAGTTGAACCCTGGGCATGGCTGGCGAATCGGTCTCGTTTCGCATTACTCGCACCACCGAGGACCTCGCTCAAACCGTGGCGGCCCTCTCGCAGCGACTGGTGAAGCTGGAGCAGCGCCTGAATGCGATGGAGCTGCAGCTGGACCAGGTCTCCATTGTGGAGGCGCCAGACCCTGAAGAGCTCACTCGACTTGACCACGTCGAGACACTCCTGGCCGACTGCCGCAGCTTGCTCGAGGACAGCGTTGAGGTTGAGGAAGCACCCGCGTTGGTGAATCCTCACGTGGATGAGTCCATGGCTGCGTGACCCCTTGCGCCGGGGCCACAATGGAAAGAAAGCGAACCATGGCCTTTTCCAACAGCCATCGCTCCGTGCCCATTGCCCCTGCCGTCTCGGGGACCCCGGCTTGCAGCAGCCGCTCCTATGCCGAGGGCGGACATCAGCTCGAGAAGCTGGAGTTTGCCCTCGCTGTCGCAATCACCCGCGGGGATGCAACACGAGTGAGGCAACTTCGCGATCAGATCGCGGCTCTGGGCGGCAATCGCGAGGAGCCGGGTACCTAGTCCCTGCTTGGCTTTGACCCTTGAGTTTTGTCAGGGCTGGCCCAGCTTTGGGGCTCGCTCAACGTGGCGACTAATATTTAGCCAAACAAGATCAAATAAATGCCAACCAGCCAACAGGCGCCTGTAGCTGAGCGACGAGACGATTTGATGCGCGAGGCTGCAGCGTTTTCGGCTGCGGCTGAGCAGGCCGCCTCGAGCGGCGAGATTGAGCAGTCAGCGCGCGATATTCTCCGCTCCCTTGATTGTGAGCGCCGTGCAGGAAGTGTGGGGCCTCAGGTGATGCAGCTGATCAAGCCCAGAAATTGAGGCCAATAGTTCTTCCCTATTCAGCAACAGCAAGGACACAATCCTCATGTTTCGAACAGGATCGTTGGGCTGAAAAGTTTGAGAAGCGGATGACCGGGCTCGAACCGGCGACGTTCAGCTTGGGAAGCTGACATTCTACCACTGAATTACATCCGCAAATTGATAGAAATCAACTCAGATTAGAGCGGTTTGCTATCTCTAAGAAGCGTAGCAAGGGGGCCCCGCCCTGGGAGCTCCCTTGTGGTCGGCTGCTTCAGCTGGCCAGGGCCGCAGCGCAGGCTGCGACGCCAGCACCAGGGGTGCCTTTGTGCAGCCCCAGTTCCTGAAGGGTGGCTTCAATCGCTGCGACGGCGGTCAGCACATCGCGATCACAGACGAAGCCCAGGTGGCCGATGCGGAAGACCTTGCCCTTGAGGTGGTCTTGGCCGCCGGCCAGAAGGATGTCAAAGCGATCCTTGACCGTCTTCCGCAGGCTCTCGGCGTCGATCCCTTCGGGAGCCACGGCCGTAATGGCAGGGCTGCCGTAGCCCTCAGTGGCGTAGAGGGGCAGGCCAATGGCTTTCATGCCCGCTTGGGCGGCGGCGCGATGGCGCGCATGGCGGGCAAAGATTCCCTCGAGGCCTTCGGCCTGCATCATCTCCAGTGCCGCTTCCAGGGCGAAGTAGAGGTTGATTGCGGGGGTGAACGGGTTGCTGTTGGCTTGGGCCGATTTCCGGTACTTGCCCAGATCGAGATAGAACTTCGGCAGGTCGGAGCGGCTGTAGGCCTCCCAGGCCTTGTCGCTCATGGCGACGAAGGCCAAGCCCGGGGGCATCATGTAGCCCTTCTGGGAACCGGATCCGATGATGTCGATCCCCCAGGCATCCATGGGCACATTGCAAGCCCCGAGGCTGGTGACGCAGTCAGCAATGGTCAGGGCCGTGCCATGGGCTTTGACGTGCTTGGCGATGGTCTCCAGGTCGTTGATGACCCCAGTGGAGGTCTCCGAATGGGTCAAGATCACGGCCTTGATGGCCTTGCTGGAGTCGGCCTCCAGGGCGGCGCGGAATGCTTCGGGATCCAGTGGGGAACCCCACTCGGCCTTGATCACCTCCACCTCCAGGCCATAGGCCTGAGCCACCTTCACCCAGCGCTCGCCAAACTTGCCGTTATCGCCGCAGAGGACCTTGTCCCCTTTGCTCAGCACATTGATGATTCCGGCTTCCATCGCGGCGGTGCCGCTGCCGGTGATCACTAGAACGTCATTGCTCGTCTGATGCAGCCACTTCAGCTGGGCAGTGGTGCGCTCAACGATCTTTTGGAAATCCGCGCTGCGGTGGCCGATGGGGTGACGTCCCATCGACTGCAGGACGCTTTCCGGCACCGGTGTGGGGCCGGGGATCATCAGAGTCAGCTTGTCCTGCATGGTGGGTGAGCCGGGGCGATCGCTGCCCGTTGGATCAGCAGCGCAATCGACCAACATAAAAAACGGACCTCATCCTTCTCTGTTCCATGGCTGAGTGCGGCTACACCCTTCCGGTGTGGGTAGCGGCCGCAGCTGTGGCCGCCGTTCGGGAGCTTCTTGGTCAGACGTTTGAAGCGCAGGTCCCACTGCTCCTCGAGACCGTGGCGGGTCGTCAATCCACGGCGATTCCGGTTCAGGCGGCGGCCCGCTTGAGCCCGGAGCGGGCTTTGGCCACCAGTTGCTGTGATCCCGGCGAGGTTTTGGATCTCACCCGTGGCCTACAGGTCTGGGTGGAGGCCAGCTGGAATGCGGCTGGCACCGATGGGGACTGGTTGCAGTTGTTGCCCGGTGAGGGCGTGGGAGTTCACGCCGCCTCCGGTGAGGCCTGCCTCTCGGCCTACGCGCGGCAGTTGCTGGAGGTCAATCTGCGTCCACTCCTGCCCGATGGCCGGAGCCTCCGGTTGACGATCACCCTCCCGGAGGGGCGCCAACGGGCCGAGCGCACGAGCAATGCCGCCTTTGGTGTGGTGGAGGGCTTGGCCCTGATTGGGACCCAGGCCTTGGTTCAGCGCAGCGCCGCCCCCGATCAACTGGCCCAGGCCCGTCAGGAGTTGGAGCGCCGCAGTCAGGAGCCGCTTTGGCGTGGCGACCTGGTGCTGGTCTTGGGCGAAAACGGCTTGGATCTGGCCCCCCAGCAGGGGCTGCCCCCGGCGTTGTTACTGAAGGCGGGCAATTGGATTGGACCCTTGCTGGTGGCCGCGGCTGAGCTGGGGGTCCGGCGCCTTCTGTTGTTTGGCTACCAGGGCAAATTGATCAAGCTGGCGGGGGGCATCTTTCATACCCATCACCATCTGGCCGATGGTCGCCTGGAAATCCTGGCGGCCCAGGCCGTCCAGCACGGTTGTTCGCTGAACCAGATCCGGCTGCTGCTCCAGGCAGCCAGCGTTGATCAGGCCATTGCTGATTTGGCCGAGGGCGACGCAGGCCTGGCGGCGGGCCTGCAGCAGCGCTTGGCTGCGGTGATCGAGCAGCGCGCTCGCTCTTATCTGGCCAAGCATCACGACGCTGATCTCCAGCTGGGTGCGGTTCTGTTTGACCGCAGCCGCACCCTTTGCGCCCGCGGTCCTATCGGGGCCGAGCTGCTGGAGTGCTTTCAGGCCTGAGATCTAGGGTGATCCGAATGCCTGGGCCACAGCTGCTGGCCGCTCCATGTCAGACGTGACTCCAACCTCGATCGGTGAAACCAATCGTCATCCGGCGATTGTGATCCTTGATTTTGGTTCTCAATATTCCGAGCTCATCGCCCGTCGGGTGAGGGAAACCGAGGTGTATTCCCTGGTGATGGGGTACTCCACCAGCGCGGCTGAATTAAAGGCCCTGAATCCGAAGGGAATCATCCTCAGTGGCGGTCCCAGCTCGGTCTATGCCGAGCACGCCCCCAAGTGCGATCCAGCGATTTGGGATCTGGGTATTCCGGTGCTGGGTGTTTGCTACGGCATGCAGCTGATGGTGCAACAGCTGGGTGGTTCTGTTGTGGCTGCCGGCCGCGCCGAATACGGCAAGGCTCCGCTGTTTGTCGACGACCCCACTGACCTGCTCACCAACGTCGACGAGGGCTCGACGATGTGGATGAGCCATGGCGACTCCGTGGAGCGCTTGCCGGAGGGCTTTGTTCGCCTGGCCCATACGGACAACACGCCTGAAGCTGCTGTGGCT
Source organism: Synechococcus sp. W4D4 (assembly GCF_047716805.1). Taxonomy (NCBI): domain Bacteria; kingdom Bacillati; phylum Cyanobacteriota; class Cyanophyceae; order Synechococcales; family Synechococcaceae; genus Synechococcus; species Synechococcus sp. W4D4. The sequence continues at coordinate 2,180,998 of NZ_CP180404.1, forward strand.
GATCACCAGCGGCGTCTCTATGGCGTTCAGTTCCACCCCGAGGTGGTGCATTCCGAATGCGGAATGGCCTTGATCCGCAATTTCGTTTATCACGTTTGCGGTTGCTTGCCGGATTGGACCACGGCAGCCTTCATCGATGAGGCGGTTGCTGACGTGCGTCGTCAGGTTGGCGATAAGCGCGTTTTGCTGGCCCTCTCTGGCGGTGTTGACTCCTCAACCCTCGCTTTCTTGTTGCACAAGGCGATTGGTGATCAGTTGACCTGCATGTTCATCGACCAGGGCTTTATGCGTAAAGGCGAGCCTGAATTCTTGATGGACTTCTTCGACAAGAAGTTCCACATCAGGGTCGAATACATCAATGCCCGCGAGCGCTTCATTAACAAGCTGGACGGTGTCACTGATCCCGAGGAAAAGCGCAAGCTGATTGGCACTGAATTCATTCGGGTCTTCGAAGAGGAAAGCAAGCGCCTCGGACCTTTTGATTACCTCGCCCAGGGCACCCTCTATCCCGATGTGATTGAGAGTGCAGGCACCAACGTCGATCCCAAAACGGGAGAGCGGGTGGCGGTGAAGATCAAGAGCCACCACAACGTTGGCGGCCTGCCCAAGGATCTCCGGTTCAAGCTGGTGGAGCCCCTGCGGCGCCTGTTCAAAGACGAGGTCCGCAAGGTCGGCCGCACCCTGGGACTTCCCGAGGAGATCGTGGGCCGCCATCCCTTCCCCGGTCCTGGCTTGGCGATCCGAATCCTGGGTGAGGTGACCGACGACAAGCTCGACATCCTGCGGGACGCCGATCTGGTGGTCCGCGAAGAAATCAAGGCCGCTGGCTTGTATCACGACATTTGGCAGGCCTTTGCGGTACTGCTGCCGGTGCGCAGTGTTGGTGTGATGGGCGATAAGCGCACCTATGCCTTCCCGGTGGTTCTGCGCTGCGTCTCCTCGGAAGACGGCATGACGGCCGATTGGTCCCGCTTGCCTTACGACCTGCTGGAGAAGATCTCCAACCGGATCGTCAATGAGGTCAAAGGGGTCAACCGGGTAGTTCTCGATATCACCAGTAAGCCCCCCGGCACGATCGAGTGGGAATAATTATTTTCTGTCTCAGGCGGTCTGGTTTTTAATATCTAACATATTGGCGGACAATGAAGGAGTAAGTCTAATCGATGAAATCGATAGCATCTTTCGGATAAAGTTGCGGACTATTTGGAAATATCAGGCGCCAAGTGACTGGGTCCCCAGTCCCTCTCATTACAAATACGAACATGGAGTTGCCTGTGTATTGACTTGTCTATTTCATGTTGACTATTTTGGAGTCCAAAGCTCGTGATTGAGGGTTGATGCGTGTCAGGCGCTGCTATTTTTCTGGTTTGAGTATTTGTCGCCGGTCAAAGTGGGTGATGCTTGCGAGGACCGTGGGTCAGGATATGCCGATTGACCTATATGTTAAGACCTTCGGCGGTGATTGGTGCTGCATCTTTTGATTCGAGTAATTTGATAGTTTAAGGAAATCTAGGTACCGGGCTTCTGGAGGCGATGTTTAGTCTGTATCAATAGTCTGTAGAGTAGAGGAGGCAGTAAATTGCGGGCAAGGGTTTTTACGACTGCCTGAGACTCCCGAAAGTTTTCTAGTGGTCTCTTGACAAAAATTGTACTTTTACTGGCGATGTGGCTTGGCCGGAGCTCTGAGCAGGGGCGCCCATTCGAAAAATAATACAAGGCTAAAGACTTTCTACTTATTTCAGGCGGGCAAAGTAGGGGGTCTGGATGTCCGTGATAGGTAAAGTCAGTGGTAGCAAAAACCACCATCCTATTGAATACTGGCGATATTTTCTTGCCACAAGCTTTCAACTCTTTGTCCCAAAGTTCTAGGTCTCCACCAAAGTCTGTTTTCCAATCTTTGTTCAGGTAAATAAGTAAATTTAGTCGCCTATCTAGCTTTGTTTCGGGGTGCTTGCAGTAGTCGGCATGAAGTTTTAGTAGTCCGCCTCTTTTGACTTCGTGCATGCCGCCGCCGCAAAAGTGAGGGTCAACAATGAGAGGCTCGCTGATTCCGGTTAGTTTTTGTAAGAAGTCAACAAAAGAGTGAGAGTTTAGGTAGCGCAGAAGCTCCGTGATGGCCTTGGATTGCTGGGCATCTCCTCGACGGCTTCCAAGCTTGACCTCGGCCTGATTGTTAAATTCTTGAGTCGTGGGATCGGCCTTTAAATTTGGAAACGTAGCTTCAACTAAAGAGAGAAAGTCGACATCGAAAAAATCGTCAAAAACGATATGTGGATAAGGATCGTTGCTAAGGTAAGTAGATGCGTTTTCCTTGGCCACCTTGGGTAGGTCTTTAAATTTTTCGCTGAGCATGTCTTGGTCGCAATAATCCAGGCCTGTCGTGCTAATAGTCTGGCTGCAATTCTGTTGATTGGCGGATTCTGTTTGCATTGCGCGCATTGGAATTTTCTCCCTAACTTAGTGGGCTGCTGTTGGATGTTCTTGTCCTGGAAAAACTTGCGTCACAAAATTCGACCCTTGCAGCGATCTTGGCCGCCATCTCTTCCCCGGTCCTGGCCTGGCGATTCGCATCCGGGGTGCAGTGACCGACGACAAGCTCGACATTCTTCGGTATGCCGATCTGGTGGTGCGCGAGGAAATCAAGGCCGCGGGGCTGTATCACGACATCTGCCAGGCCTTCGCTGTGCTGCTGCCGGTGCGCAGTGTTGGCGTGACGGGTGACAAGCGCACCTATGCCTTCCCCGTTGTGCTGCTGCGTCTCCTCGGAAGACGGCATGACGGCCGATTGGTCCCGCTTGCCTTACGACCTGCTGGAGAAGATCTCCAACCGGATCGTCAATGAGGTCAAAGGGGTCAACCGGGTGGTTCTCGATATCACCAGTAAGCCCCCCGGCACCATCGAGTGGGAATAATTCCCATCCGTTGAACCATGGCTTTGGCCGGGTGACTCCGTTACCCTCGGGGCCCCGGCCCAGGAGCCTTGACCGCCGCCCCTCAGCAGGAAATCCAGCTGCAGCGCCGCCTTCAGCAGGACAGCATTCAGCTGGCAGGCAAGGTGGTGTACCTCAACCCCTTTCTGTATTGGCGCCGCTTTGATGCCAATACCGACCGTTGGTTGAGGGAGCCTGGCCAACTGGCGGAAGATCAGATCACGTCCAACCGGGTGCGCTTCTATCCCGAGTTGGACTGGGAACTGCTCAGCGAGAACGACCGCGCCGTTAAGGACGGGGCTGTGGAGATGTTCCTCAAGAGCCTGGAGCTGATCAGCACCTTCAACCCTGAGCTCACCCCCGGCCAGCTGCTGGAGGTGGAGCGCAAGATGGCCGTCACCAAGAAGAAGGCCTTCGAGCGCTGGGTCTCCAAGTCCCTCAAGCGTCGGCTTCAGCAGCAGGCCAGCGAGCGTCGCCGCTTCGATCGCGAACGCTTGGTGCGCGACTGGAGCGAGTGGATGGTGCTGCCGGTCACGCGGCAGGCCCTGCTCCCGCTCTCGGCCCTCATGGTGATCGCGGTGGGTGCGGGCTGGTGGCTCGGTTCCCAACAGTTCTGCCGTCAGCAGATTGTTCAGCCGGCCATCTCGAGGAGTGCGGGGTAGTCCAGCCAGATCGAGGATCAGGCGCCAGACTGGGCTCACTCATCGCCTCACTTCATGGGTTCTGACCCCCTCGACAACCTGCGCTTGACCTTGATGCAGGACGTTCTGCCGGTGGGGATGGCCGTGGTGGAGCGGGCCAAGCGCGGCGGTGCCCGTGATTTGGCCGACGCCTTCTCGAAAGGTCCCGACGGACTCACTGAGCTCCGGGAGGAAGGAGCCGAAGCAGCCCGCCAGGTCCGCGAGCGCCTGGATCGGATTCAGCCTGGTTTGGGCAACCCGGTGATGAAGGTTCAGGTGACCGATGTTCCTGTGGAGTCGGCCCTGGCCAAGCATGCAGGGGAGGAAGACTTGCGGCTGGCTCTGGCTCGCATCTCCGATCGGTTGACGTTGCTGGAGCAACGGCTCACGGAAGGGAGCTGAATTCTTGGCCATCGCCTCCAACCCCCATCGCAGTGCCGGGCTACAGCGTCAGCCGGCCGTCCTGCTGGGTTTGGTGCTGTTCTTCGCTTCGGCGATGGTCCTGCGCCTGGGTTGGTTGCAGCTGTTGCATGGCAGTGAAAACCGGGAGAGGGCCGATGAAAACCGCATCCGTTTGCTGGCCCGCAATCCCGTTCGCGGGCGGATCTTGGATCGCCACGGTCAGGTCTTGGTGTCCAGCCGGCTGATCTATAGCTTGTATCTGCAGCCCAAAGATCTCCCCAAGGGTTCCTGGCCTGCTTTGCGGGATCGTCTGAGCGCGTTGTTGAAGATTCCCCAGAAGCAACTGGAGCAGCGCAAGCGTCGAGGGCCCGGCAAGCAGGAATACCGGATTGAGCTGGCCAGTGAACTGACGCCGGAGCAGGTCCTGCGCTTCCGCGAGCAGGCCAGTGACCTCAGGGGCGCCCAGGTGGATCTGGATGTGGTGCGCAGCTATCCCCATGGCTCGCTTGGGTCCCACACCTTGGGCTACACCCAGCCGATCACTGAGCAGGAATACAAGGTGCTGGCGAAACGCGGCTACAAGATTCGCGATCGCATCGGTCGCATCGGTGTGGAGGCCGCCTACGAGCAACACCTGCGCGGCACCTGGGGCGGCCAGATGGTCGAGGTGAACGCCATGGGTGAGATTCAGCGCGTCCTCGGTGACCGCCCCTCCAAGGCCGGCAAAGACCTGGTGGTGACCTTGGACCTTCCGCTCCAGCGTGCGGCTGAGACGGCCTTAAAGGGCAAGCCGGGAGGCGCCATCGTCGCCCTGAATCCCAGAACTGGGGCGATCTTGGCGCTGGCCAGTCGCCCCAATTTCGATCCCAACTTCTTCTCTAAGACCGTCACCACCCAGCGGGAGTACGACGCCCTGTTTGCGTCTCCCTCGAAGCCCCTCTTCAGCCGGGCCATGAACGCCTATGACCCCGGCAGCACCTGGAAGCCGGTGACCGCCTTTGCAGGGATGGCCTCCGGCAAGTTTCCGGCCAACACCAAGCTGATGACCCGCGGCTGCATCACCTATGGAGGGCACTGTTTCCCGGATCACAACGGTGCCGGGTTTGGCCTGATCGGCTACGAGGATGCTCTGCGCTTCTCAAGCAACACCTTCTATTACCAAATCGGTGTTGGGGTGGGTTCAATGCCGCTCTATGACGCAGCGGTGAAGTTGGGCTTTACCAAGCCCACCGGCATTGAGATCGGCTACGAGGAAAGCACCGGTTTGGTGGGCAACGAGCAGTGGGCCGCCAAGGGGCGGACCTGGGGTAAGCCGGGTACCACCCCCTGGATTCCAGAGGACATGGCGAGCATGTCGATTGGCCAGTCGGTGGTTCAGGTCACCCCCCTGCAATTGGCTCGGGCCTATGCCGTCTTTGCCAATGGCGGCTACTTGATCACCCCGCATTTGGTCGATCGCGGTCTGGACTGGACGGCCCCGCCGCGCCGCACGAAGGTGGATATCAAGCCCTCCACCCTGGCCACGATTAATCGCGGTTTGCGCAAGGTGGTCCAGGAGGGCACGGGCTACGCCATGAACCAAGCGGCTGAGTTGCCCCCCGTGGCAGGCAAAACGGGAACGGCTGAGGACAGCACCGGCGGCCCGGACCATGCCTGGTTTGCTTGTTTTGCCCCCTACCCCAACGGCGAGATTGTGGTGGTGGCCTTTGCCCAGAACACCCCGGGTGGAGGTTCAGTCCACGCCTTGCCCATGGCGCGTCAGGTGCTGCAGGTCTGGGCCCAGCAACGTAGCCGTTAGACCAAGGCTGGGGTGGAGGCTTCCATCACCTGGCGGTAGTAGCCGCGAAGCTGTTCGGTGGCACCGGACCAGCCCCAACGCTCGGCTTCTTCCCTGGCGTTGCGTCGCAGTTGTTCGCGCTGCCCGGGATCCCCCAGCAGCCGTTGGGTTGCAGCGGTCAGGCTGCCGGCACCGCCATCGGCTCCATCGGGTTCATAGAGGCAACCATTCACCCCGTCGCTGACGATGTCAGGGATTCCTCCGCGGTTGGCTCCGACCACAGGGCAGCCCGCCGCCATGGCCTCCAGTAGCACCAACCCCAGGGTCTCGGTGCTGCTCGGGAAGAGGAAGGCATCGGCGCTGGCATAGGCACTGGCCAGCTCTTCACCGGCCAGGTAGCCCACGAAGTTGGTCGCACTGCCGGCGAACAGGGTCTCGAGCTGTTGGCGGTAGGGGCCATCACCGACCAGCGCCAGGCGGGCATCGGGCATCGCGTCAAGGACGGGGCGGATGCGCTCGATTTGTTTTTCTGCTGACAAACGGCCGATGTAGAGCAGGAGCTTCCCGGTGTCGCTGCGGCCATCCAGCAGCCGCTCCCTCATGGCTTGGCTGCGGAGCTCCGGGCGGAACAGGTCTGTATCGACCCCCCGCTGCCAAAGATCGGTGTGCTGGATTCCCTTTTCGCTGAGCTCAGCCACCATGGCGGTGGAGGTGCAGAGGTTCAGCTGGGCCTGGTTGTGGGCCATCTTCAGCAGTTCCCACAGCACAGGCTCGAGCATCCCGAGGCCGTAGTGCTCTAGGTACTTGGGCAGATGGGTGTGATAGCTGGCCACCAGGGGATAGCCCTTGGTCTTGGCCAGCCAGATCCCCCCGAGGCCGAGAACGGCGGGGTTGACCACGTGCACCAGGTCGGGGGCAAAGGCCTCGAGCGCGTCCGAGACCGACGGGCGCGGCAGCGCCAGCTTCAGCTCTGGATAAAGGGGAAGGGGCATGGCCGGAACCCCAACCACCTGTGCCCCCATGTAGCTCTCGGGGGCTCCCTCGGGGCAGAAAATCATCACCTCATCACCGGCCGTGACCAGGTGCTGCACCGTTTTGGTGAGCCGGGTCACGATCCCATCAACCTTCGGCAGGAAGGTCTCGGTGAAGAGGGCGATTTTCAAGGCAATCAGGTGGCCTTAATGGCTTGCTCCTGGGTTTTAGTCCAGGCGGAGGTGCAGAGGATGCGGTTGCGGTCGCAGCGGTCGGCGAAGCGGGTGGCGATCTCCACCACTTCCTTCAGCAGACCGTCATCGAGGGTGGTGGGGTTCAGGCCCAGCTCGATGAAGCAGCGGTTGTCCACGATCAGATCGTTCTCCACAGCCTCGTTCCGGGGGTTGGGGAGGTTGTTGACCTGGGCTCCGGTCAGGGCGGCGACTTTCTTGGCGAGCTCACCCACCTGATGACTCTCGGTCATCTGGTTGAAGATCTTCACCCGCTCGCCTTTGGTGGGGGGATTCTCCAGGGCCAACTGCACGCACTTCACCGAGTCACGGATGTGGATGAAGGCGCGGGTCTGACCGCCCGTGCCGTGCACGGTCAGGGGATAGCCGATGGCCGCCTGCATCAGGAAACGGTTCAGGACCGTGCCGTAGTCCCCGTCGTAATCGAAGCGGTTGGTTAGGCGCGGATCGCGGTCGGTGGCATCGGTGTTGGTGCCCCAGACAATGCCCTGGTGCAGGTCGGTAATGCGGACCTGGTCGTTTTTGTTGTAGTAAAGGAAGAGCAGCTGATCCAGCGTCTTGGTCATGTGATATACGCTGCCCGGGCTTGCCGGGTGCAGGATCTCCTCCTCGAAACGGCTGCCGTCGGGCTGGGGAACCTCAACCTTCAGGTAGCCCTCAGGGATGGTGGCGCCGCGATGGGAGCCATAGCCATACACACCCATGGTGCCGAGGTGCACCACGTGAATATCCAGGCCGCTCTCGACGATGGCCGCCAGCAGATTGTGGGTGCCGTTGACGTTGTTATCGACGGTGTAGCGCTTGGTGGCGCTGCTCTTCATGGAGTAGGGAGCAGCCCGTTGCTCGGCAAAGTGCACCACCGAGTCAGGCCGCTCGGCCAGGAGCAGGTCCACCAACCGCTGATATTCGTGGGCAATGTCCATGTGCACAAAGCGCATGGGTTTGCCGCCAATCTCTTCCCAGGCCTTTAGGCGCTCACCAATGCTGGAGATGGGAGTCAGGGACTCCACCTCCAAATCAATATCGATCTTGCGGCGGCTCAGGTTGTCGACGATGACCACATCGTGGCCCTGGTCGGCCAGGTTCACGGCACAGGGCCAGCCACAGAAGCCGTCACCGCCGAGAACGAGAACCTTCACCGCTGGACTCCTGCTGAACGAGCACTTGCTCCGTCAGGGCAAGCTACTACAGGGATTCAGCTGATTCCTACCGCAACGGCCAGCATCAGGATCACCAGCAGAGCGCCGCCGATCAGGAGCACTTTGCTGTTGGCGCCAAGGGCTTGGCCTGCTTCGATCACCTCCATTTGGGGCTCGTTGGCAAAGGCATTCAGCCTGCCGCCGTCCTCTTCTGTGACCTGCATCGCTGTGACACGTGGTTGTGGCGACAGTAAGGACGAAGTGGTGGATTGAATCGGCGCTGTGCGGAAGCTTTATGTGCCGACGCGTCCGGTGGTGGGGGAGCTGGGGCTGGCTTGGCCACGCACGGGTAGACGGCCTGCATGGAAGGCGGTTCGTCCGGCTTCGCAGGCCATGGCCATGGCCCGAGCCATGGCTGCTGGATCACCCGCGAGGGCGATGGCGCTGTTGATTAGGAGCGCATCGGCGCCCATCTCCATGGCTTGAGCGGCTTCGCTTGGAACCCCCAGGCCCGCATCCACGACCACTGGAACCGTGGCGTTCTCAATGATTAGAGCGATGTTGGCGGCATTGCGGATGCCCTGCCCTGAGCCAATGGGTGAGCCCAGGGGCATGACGGTGGCGCAGCCGGCGTCCTCAAGCCGTTTGGCCAGGAGTGGATCAGCGTTGATGTAAGGCAACACCGTGAAGCCTTCTTTCACCAGCTGCTCTGCTGCCTCCAAGGTCCCGATCGGATCGGGCAGGAGGTGTCTGGAATCGGGGATCACCTCCAATTTCACAAAGGTGTTGTCTTCCTGGCCGGCCAGCTTCGCCAGCTCGCGCCCCAGCCGGGCCACGCGGATGGCCTCCTCGGCGGTGGCGCAGCCAGCGGTGTTGGGGAGCATCCAGATTTGGCTCCAATCCACCGCTTCCATCAAGCCCTCATGGCCCGCCGCTTGGGACTGCACCCGGCGGACGGCCACAGTCACGATCTCGCAGGCACTGGATGCAAGGCTCGCCTGCATGGCCTCCAGGCTTGGGTACTTCCCCGTGCCCGTCATCAAGCGGCTGCGAAAGCGTCGACCACCGATGATTAGGTCGTCAGCGTGCAGCGGCTCTGCAGACAAGGGGATGCGATCAGCTGTGCTGAGACCGTACAGCGCAGACCTGTCGTTTTCAGTTTCGATCCTTAACGTGGAGCCACTTGATGGCGCCACCTGTGATTCCGTTGCTGCTGGCTGCGCTTCCGCTGCCCACCGAGGCTGTCGCTCCGAGTCAGAGCACCCCTCTCCAGGAAAATTTCGGCATGGCGGCCACCGTCCGCCAATTCGATCCTGTGGCTCGTGCTGGCCAGTTGGTGCAGGAGCTTCCTCGGATTTGGTCCGGGAGCTACACCCCCTTTGGTCCAGGTGAAGCGGCCAGCGCACGCTTGACCCTGTCGTCGCTCAAAGCCCTGGGGCAAATGGTGGATGTCCGGGGCGAAATCACCCTGGGCTCCACCACGATTCCGGTTCAGGGCAACTTAAATGCGGCCTCGGACCAGCTGGATTTGCTGCTTCTCGGGGACTACCCCGCCTCTGATCTGCAGAGCGGCGGTTATTTCGACGGGCTTCAGGGATTCACGCTCACTGGTTGGTCGGCCCCTCGGCTGACCAACCCCGGAGGTCAACTGGTGATGACTCCTGAGACCAGTGCCGCTCCTGCCATTCGCGGACTTTGGTGACCTAGGCGGCGGTGCGCTCCAAGCGCTTCAGCCGTCGTTGGGCCGTCTTATTGGCGGCGTCGAGTTCCAGCACCTTGGCGTAGGTCTCTTTGGCTTCGTCGCTCTTCTGCTGTTTCTCCAGCGCGAAGGCCAGGTTGTTAAGGGCTACGGGGTAGTCCGACTTGGCCCGAAGAGCAGCGCGGTAGTGCTTGATGGCGCCGTTGTAGTTGCTTTGGGCTGCCAGGGCGAATCCCAGGGCGTTTTCAATCAAGGCCTGTGCCTCGCTCGGCTCGCCGCTGGCGCGCTTGGCGGCCAATTTCAGATTTTCAGTGGCTTGTCCGTAGAGGCGCTTTCGCAGCTGAACCGAGGCCAACTCATAGAGATCTCCTGCACTCTTCTCGCTGTCCTTGGCTTGGGCTTCCAGCCGTGCCAGGGCCGACTCATCGCGGCGGACGCGAAGGATCTGGCGCGCGACGAGGACCGAAGCGGTGCCGAGCAACAACAAAAGCCCAACCAGGTAGGCCTGTGGGAGTGAAACATCCATGGACCGACCGGGCTGGGCTTAGTTGTGTTTGAAGAGGGCGATTAGCTCTTGGCGGCGCCCACGACAGTGGCGAAGCTCGTGGGATCCAGTACAGCCAGCTGGGCCAGCATCTTGCGGTTCAGCTGCACGTCTGCCTTCTTCAGACCACCGATCAGACGGCTGTAGCTCAGGCCGTTCAAGCGAGCAGCAGCGTTGATGCGGGCGATCCACAGACGACGGAAGTCACGCTTGCGGCGGCGACGGTCGCGATAGGCGTTGCAGAGCGCCTTCATCACCCGCTGGTTGGCGGTCCGGAACAGGGTGCCGTTGCCACCGCGGAAGCCACGCGCCAGGCGAAGGATCTTGTTGCGGCGTTTGCGGGCGACGTTGCCCCTTTTAACGCGGGCCATGAATGGTTCTCAGTAAATGTTGAATCAGCTAGGGAGTGAAGCGATCAGCTGTAGGGGAGCATCGCTTTCACGTTGTCCGCGTCGCGCTCGTCAACCACGGCCATGGTGCCGAGGAAGCGCTTGCGCTTAGGGCTCTTGTGATCGAGCAGGTGGTTGCGGAAAGCGTGGCGGCGCATGAACTTCCCGCTGCCGGTCGCCTTGAACCGCTTGGCGGCTGCTTTGCGGGTCTTGAGCTTCGGCATCGTCTACGCGCTCGTGCACAAACAATGAGAGTAAGACTTCAGAGTGCCTTCCGCCAACTCCCCCTAGGGTTTGACCTGGATCTAGCCAGGCCATGCTGCGTTCCTTTACGGCGGCACTCGCCGCGTCCTTTCTGCTGGCGGGATGCCAAGGAACGGATGCCCAGGCCCTGACCCACCGGCCTGTGCCCGCGCCGCCGGTCGTCGATGGGGCCCAGCCGGTGCTCTGGGTGGCCCTGGCGGACCATCTGGGTGCGACCCCTCTTCAACTGGTGGCAGCTGGCTCGACGTTGCAGCTCAGTGATGCCTCCGGGCGTCTCGGCAGTGCTCCGCGCTTCTCTTTCCGCTGGAGAACCCAGCCACTGCCCGAGCCATTGACCATTCGCCGTCGGGTGTTGGGGCCGTTCTCCAGCTTTGAGACGGCGGAGCAGGCCGCCTTGGCTTGGCGTCGTCTGGGTGTGGAGGCGGTGGTGGCCCACCCAGGGGAATGGGAGGTCTGGGCCGATCCCGAGCGGCCTGTGCCTTCGGGGTATGGCTCGAAGGTGGAGGAAAAGGTTGTTAGTGAGGTGTTGACCCTGCAGGTCCAACGGCCCGACGGCTGGAGGGATCTCCAGGAACCGGTTCGGCTTGAGGCCCCTGGTGGTCTGCGCTGGAACGGCGGTGTTTTCCAGGGGCCTTTCCGCCTGCAGCCGGATGCCTACGGGAGCTGGACGCTGGTGGAGGAGGTGCCGCTCGAGCGCTACCTCCACGGCGTTGTCCCCCATGAGATCGGGGCCGGATCGCCGCCGGCAGCCCTGGCGGCCCAAGCGGTCTTGGCCCGGACCTGGGCTCTGGGCAATCAGCATCGCTTTGCCCTGGACGGCTATCACCTCTGCTCGGACACCCAATGTCAGGTCTACAGCGATCCACGCCAGGCCCGGGCCGGAGTGCAGCAGGCCATTCGAGCGACCGAGGGCCAGGTGCTGGCTTGGAAGGGGAAGCCAATTCATGCTGTGTATCACGCCAGCAACGGTGGGGTCAGTGCCAATGAGGACGAAGCCTGGTCCTTGCCTGAGCTGCCCTATCTCGAACCCGCCTTTGATCGGGCGGGAGGGGCACCGCAGGGGTTGTCCTTGCCTTTAACCCAGCGGCAGCAGGTGCGCTCGGTGTTGAGCGCGACAGCCGGTGTGTATGGCCAAAAGCATCCTTACTTCCGCTGGCAGCGGGTCCTGGGTCAGGAGACCTTTGCCCGTGCCCTCGGTGCGGGAGCTGCTGCCGTTGGATCCCCGGTGCAACCGGTTGTGTTGGAGCGGGGCCCCAGTGGCCGAGTGGTTCGTTTGGCCCTCCGGGGTCCTTTGGGTGAGCGGGTGCTGGTCCGGGATGCCATCCGCCGCACCCTGCGCCGCCTGCCCAGCACCCTGTTTGTGATTGAACCGGCCGGGGCGGGCCTTTGGCGCTTTGAGGGAGGCGGTTTTGGCCATGGCGCTGGTTTGTCGCAAGCCGGCGCCATTGATCTGGGTGGGCGCGGTTGGAGCGTCAAGCAGATCCTTCGGCACTACTACCCGGGAACGGAGTTGGTCCCCCTTCCGTCATTAGGGGCTTTGAAGGGGGGCTCTTAGAGTTCGCACATCCTTGGGATCGCCATGGCCGCTGGGGGCACAGCCACAGGAGCGCGCCGACTACAGGCCTCCCTGTTCCTCGTCTGTTGCTGCTCCGCGGCAGCAGTGCCCCATGGGCTGCCGGCGGCTCAGGCCTTGTGGCCTGCCACGGCCTTGACCTTGCTGCTGGGTTTCTACGTCCTGCGCGCAGTCTTTCTTCCTGCTTTCCGCGGCGCTCAGGCGGAGAGCCCTGCCGCTTTGGAGAGCTGGCCAGCGGTTGATCTTGTGGTGGCGGCCCGCGATGAGGAGGCGGTGATCGGTCGCTTGGTCGAGCGCCTGGCCGCCCTGAGCTACCCGGCGGACCGTCTCAAGATTTGGATCGTTGACGATGGCAGTGAAGACCGGACCCCAGAGGTCCTGACGGCATACCAGGCCCGCTTCCCTCAGCTCCAGGTCTTGCGCCGTCCTCGTGATGCCGGCGGCGGAAAGTCGGGAGCGCTGAATGCGGTGCTGCCCAACCTGCAGGGGCGTTGGTTGCTTGTGCTGGATGCCGATGCCCAGTTGCAACCAGATGTGCTGGAGCGGCTGGTCCGTTTTGCCGAACAGGGCGGTTGGTCAGCCGTTCAGCTGCGCAAGTCCGTGGTGAATCCAGACCTCAACTGGTTGACCCGGGCCCAGGCCATGGAAATGGCCCTGGATGCCGTCATTCAGCAGGGGCGTCTGCTTTCAGGCGGAGTCGTGGAGCTGCGCGGCAATGGTCAATTGCTCCAACGCGAGGCGGTGCTCAGTTGCGAAGGCTTCAACGAAGCCACCGTGACCGATGACCTCGATCTGAGTTTCCGCCTGCTGGTCCAGCAGCAACCGGTCGCCCTGCTCTGGGACCCGCCCGTGCAAGAGGAGGCCGTGACCGCCTGGAGTGCCCTCTGGCGTCAGCGCCAGCGTTGGGCCGAGGGCGGGTTGCAGCGTTTCTTCGACTATTGGCCCCAGCTCACCGGGAGTGAGGTGCCCGTGGCCCGCAAGCTTGATCTCAGCTGCTTTTTCCTGCTGCAGTACGCCTTGCCTGTGATGGCCGCCGCCGATGCGCTGACCGCGCTGATGACGCGAACCTCGCCCCTGAGCTGGCCCCTCTCGTTCGTGGCCTTTGGTCTTTCGGGTGGAGCGATCTTGGTGGGCTGCTCGCGCCGCTCAGAGGGGCCGGACTTGCCTTCGATGGGACCGATCAACCTGGCCTGGGGCATCGCCTATCTGGGCCATTGGTTTGTGGTGATCCCGTACACCACTCTGCGGATGGCGTTGCTGCCGAAGCGCCTGGTTTGGGCCAAGACGCTGCATGTGGGTGCCGAGCCTGACCCTGATCAAGCGGCGGCTTGATCGTCTCCTAATTCCGGCAGTGGGTCCTGCAGGTCAACCACTTCGCCGTTAAAGAAATCAGCCAGTCGCTTGGCCTGGTCGTCGATTAACCCATGGGGCTGCCGTGCTGGAGCAGGGGCTGCAACGGCTGGGCTGGGTTCAGGAGAGGGTGACTGTGGCGCCGGTGCGGGTGCTGGTGCAGCGGTTGGTGCGGTCTGCGTTGGAGCAGGAGTCTGAGCTGCCGTAGCGGCAGGGGTTTCGCTCGCCGGCGTTGGTGTTTCTCTGGCCGGGGCTTGGGGTGCAGGGGCTGATTCGCTGGCTGCTGCTGGCACGGCTTGAGGTGGCGGAGCGGCACCGGCTTCCAGAACAACCTGCCTGGGGCTGCCCAGAGCCGAGGCGACCGCTTTCTCCAGAAGGGGCAAGCGGCTCTGCACCATGGCGGTCCAGTTGCCGGCCACTTGGACGACCGCGCGCTGACTGTCCAGGCGGGCCAGAGAGGCTTGCTGGGAGAGGAGCATCCGGGTGGAGGGCAGCTCCAGTCCTGCCAAGATCTGCTGCCAGAGGGCGGCCAGGTCGGGTGCCTCGGCGCTTGGTGCCGCTGCAGGCTCTGGGGCGGGAACCGCTGCTGAAGTTGCCTGGACGGCGGGTTCCGGGGCCGGCGGGGCGGGAGCGGGTACTGCCGGAGCAGGTGATGCTGGGACTGGAGCGACAGCGGTAGGGGGCGCCGCCGGTGTGGGCGCGCTGATGGCCGCAGCCGGAGCCGGCCGTTGGCTCGCCGCGGTGGTGGTGGCGGTGGCCTGGGCGGCGGGTTCAGCCAGCAGACCCAGCAAGAGAACCTCGAGCCAGAGCCGGGGTTGAACGCTCTGGCGCAGTTGTTGCTCGCTTCCTTTGAGTTGGGCTTGCCAGCGAAGCAATTTCGCTTTGCCGAGGCTGCGGGCGAGAGTCGGCAATTCGCCTCGGGTCTGCGGCGAGAAACTCGTGAGTTCCAGGCGGTCGGGGGCGACGCCGGCGAGCACCAGGTCGCGCAGCAGCCCGGCCATCCCCTGCAGGACCGCCCCGGGCTCACGGCCGCGTTCCAGCAGGTTGCGGATCGCTTCAATCACCCCGAGTGGCTCGGCCCCCGCCAGGGCCTGAGCCAGTTGCAGAAGCTCTTGCTCGGGCACGGCTCCGAGCAATTCCCAGACCGCCATCGGCTCGACGGGGCCTGGCAGCAAGCTCAGCTGATCCAGCAGGCTTTCGGCGTCCCGTAGGCCCCCCTGCGCCCGCTGGGCCACCACATGGAGGGCTTCCGGCGTGATCTGGATGTCTTCTTGCTCGGCGATCCAGCACAGGTGCTGCTCGAGAGCATCCAGGGGAATCCGCCGGTAGTCGAAGCGCTGACAGCGGCTGAGGATCGTTGGGAGGACCCGTTGTGGGTCAGTGGTCGCCAGGACAAACACCACCCGCGGGGGCGGTTCCTCGAGGGTTTTCAGGAGGGCGTTAAAGGCTGCGGTGGAGAGCATGTGGCACTCGTCCACCACATAGACCTTCCAGCGGGCCTGAACCGGGGCGAACCGAGAGCGTTCAATCAGCTCGCGGATGTTGTCGACCCCCGTGTTGGAGGCGGCGTCGATCTCGATGACATCGAGGGCGTTGCCGTTGGCGATGGAGGTGCAGAGCTCACAGGTGCCGCAGGGCTCTGGCGTCGGGCCGTCTGAGCTCAGGCAATTGAGGGAGCGCGCCAGGATCCGGGCGCTGGATGTTTTCCCGGTACCGCGCGGGCCACTGAAGAGGTAGGCGGGCGCAATTCGCCCGGAGCGCAGGGCATTGCCAAGGGTCGCGGCGATCGCCTCCTGCCCCACAAGCTGGTCAAACCGCTGAGGGCGGTACTTGTGGTGGAGCGGTTGGTAGGCGGCCGGCATGGCTGGAGGCTACTGGCCCTCGACCCCTGTGTTCGGGTTTGAATCCTGCTGGCGATCTGTCAGGAGTTGCTCGAGCTTAGCTTCGATCTCCTCCACCTCACTGAGCTGATCCGCAAGGGTTTGGGCGGCCAGCCGCAGGCGTTGAAATTGGGGCTGTGCGTCTCCGTGGCCCCAGCGCTCCTCGGCCCGTGCCAGCTCGGTTTCCAATTTGGTTTGCAGCTTCAACCGCAGGGCATCGAGTTGCTCGAGGCTGCGCCTGACGAGTTCACGTCCCTTCTCCAGCTGGCCGGGTTCCAGGCGCAGGCCTTGACGTAGCAGCACCTTGGCGCCGGTCAGGACGGCGGCCGGCATGAATTGTCCGAGTGCTAAGGCTCCCCAGCTGCCGGCTTGGAGAGCCTCTTCAACCTGGGCGCTGCGGTGTCGTCCGGTTTTGCACCAATGGGCGAAGTGCTCGCAGTTGTTGAACAGCAAGTTGTAGTTCTGCTCCCCCAGGCGCCCCATGGCACGGCGCAGGGTCTGCCCTGCCGGCAGGCAGTCACCCTCGGCATAGGACACCACCGAGAGGGGTTGGCCGCGGCTGAACTCCTCGAGGGGGCTGCGCAGAATCTCGCGGCCTTCGAGGTAGTGGGCGACGCTGCCGTCTCCGAGGTCGACGCCGTGATGATTGAACAGGCCGTGCCGCCGCGGCACCTGAAGGTGATCAGCGGCAGCCATGGGGCCCTAGGCCGATTCCTGTTGCGCGGGCTCGCTCCCGGGAAGGGGCAGCACTTTGGCTTGGGTGCGCTCCTCCACCAGCGCTCGGGTCACGGTGAAGGCCTTGGTGCTCTTGTCCGAGGGCAGGTCGTACATCAGATCGAGCATCAACTCTTCGACGATCCCGCGCAATGCCCGGGCACCGGTCTTGCGGCGGTGGGCTTCGGCGGCGATGGCTTCAACGGCCCCGGGTTCAAACTCCAGCCGCACGTCATCCATGCTCAGCAGGGTCTGGAACTGTTTCACCAGAGCATCACGGGGCTCGGTGAGGATGGCCTCCAGCGCATGGCTATCCAGGGGCTCGAGCACGGCATTGACCGGCATGCGACCAATGAATTCGGGAATGAGGCCGTACTTGACCAGGTCATCGGGCTCCAGGTGGCGGAGGACCTGAGCGGCCTGTTGATCTTTGCTCTGCCGGCCGCGGCGTCCGCCTTCGGGCATGAAGCCGATGGCATTGCGGCCCATTCGGCGTTGGACCACATCATCGAGGCCCACGAAGGCGCCACCGCAGATGAACAGGATCTGGCTGGTGTCGATTTGGATGCAGTCCTGATAGGGATGCTTGCGACCCCCTTGGGGGGGGACGTTGGCCACGGTGCCCTCGAGCAGTTTCAGCAGGGCTTGCTGAACCCCTTCCCCTGAGACATCACGGGTGATCGATGGGTTTTCGCTCTTGCGGGCGATCTTGTCGATCTCATCGATGTAGATGATTCCCCGCTGGGCTTGATCGACGTCCAGGTCAGCCTTCTGTAGAAGCCGCAGCAGGATGTTCTCGACGTCCTCCCCGACGTAGCCAGCCTCGGTGAGGGTCGTGGCATCGGCCACCGCGAAGGGGACGTCCAGCAGCTCGGCCAGGGTCTGAGCCAGCAGGGTTTTGCCGCTACCCGTGGGGCCGATCAGAAGGATGTTGCTCTTGTGCAGTTTGGTGGCGGTTTCGTTGCTCTCACCCTTGCCGTCGCCTTGCCAGGCCAGGCGCTTGTAGTGGTTGTAGACCGCGACGGAGAGGGTCTTCTTCGCTTCTTCTTGCCCCACGACCTGGCCGTCGAGGTGGGCCTTGATCTCTTGGGGCTTGGGAATCTCCGCCAGTGTCGGAGCTGGTTTGCTGGTTTTCTTGGCGGGGGCTTTGCCTTTGGCTTCCTGGGGTTGGCGGCCAGCGCCGGCACCATGGCCTTCAACCAGCTCTTCGTCGAGGATCTCGTTGCAGAGATCGATGCACTCGTCGCAGATGTAGACGCCAGGGCCGGCGATCAGTTTGCGCACCTGATCCTGCGACTTCCCGCAGAACGAGCACTTCAGGTGGGCGTCGAACTTGGCCATTGGGCAAGGGCTGTGGCGGCGTGGAGCGGGAGGGCTTCGGGGCGGTGTCCCGAAACTTCAGGATCGGTGCGATCCAGCGCTTCGTCAGCCGTCCTTAAGGATCAAACCGGGGTCGTATCGGTGACGACACGATCGATTAGGCCGTATTGAACCGCTTCTGCCGGGGAAAGGAAGTAGTCGCGGTCGGTGTCTTCCGCGATTTTGTCCAACGGTTGGCCGGTGTGTTCAGCCATGAGGCCGTTGAGGGTCTCCTTCAGATACAGGATTTCTTTGGCCTGGATTTCGATGTCCACGGCTTGGCCCTGGGCGCCGCCCAGGGGTTGGTGGATCATGATCCGCGCATTGGGTAGCGCCAGCCGCTTGCCCTTGGTGCCGCCCGAGAGCAGGAAGGCGCCCATCGAAGCCGCCAGGCCGTAGCAAATGGTGACGACGTCAGGTGCGACCTGTTGCATGGTGTCGTAGATCGCCAGTCCAGCCGTCACCGACCCACCGGGGGAGTTGATGTAGATCTGAATGTCCTTCTCAGGGTCCTCAGCCTCCAGGAACAGGAGCTGGGCAACCATGGCGTCGGCCACCTGGTCATCGATGCCGCTGCCCAGAAAGATGATGCGCTCCCGTAAGAGACGGGAATAGATGTCAAAGGCCCGTTCGCCTCGGCCGGACTGCTCAACCACGGTGGGGAGCACGCCCGGGGCAGCGGACGGACCCGTGAAAATCGACGAATGGGGCCCTTGGCCCAGCCAGCGGTTCTGGATTGGATGAGCAGTGCTGGCGTTGATCACTCGGCCGGACTGGAGTCAGTCCGGCCAATCTATGGGGATCAGGCCTCGGTGGTGGCCGCCTTGGCGTCGTCAGCCTTGGCTTTTTTCTTGGCAGCGCCCTTGGCCTTGGGCTGGTCCTCGCCGGCCTCAGCCGCCTTCTCAGTGATGGTGGAGTTGCTCTCCAGCCAACCCAGGAGCTTCTCGCGCATCAGGTCTTCCTGAACCGCCTGGCGCAGGCGGTCGGGATCAATGCGGGAGCTGTCGCTGAAGCCGCGGCTCAGTTCCTTGACCTTGGCGTCAATTTCGCTGGCCTCGAGCTCTAGCTTCTCGGCGGCGGCCAGGGCCTTGAGGGCCAGGCTGCGCTTGAGGCGCTCCTCGGCTTCAGGGCGAGAGGTCTCGCGCAGGCTCTGGATCAGCTGAGGCGTGAACAGTTTCTTGACGTCCATTCCCTGCTGAGCGAGTTGGCCAGCGGTTTGTTCGAGCAGGGTGACGATCTCCTCTTGGACGAGGGTCTCGGGCAGTTCAACCTCCAGTTGCTCGACCAGGGCGGCGAGCAGGGCGTCATGGCGATTGGACTGGTGGCGACGCTCGGCGTCCTCCTTCAGGCGGGTTTCCAGATCACTGCGGAGTTCGGCCAGGGTTTGCTTGTCGCTGGCTTGCTGGGCAAAGGCGTCATCGAGGGCAGGGAGTTCGCGGCCCTTGAGTTCGCTCAGGGTGATTTCGAAGCTGGCTTTGCGGCCAGCGGCGTCTTCCTGGGCGTAGTCCTCCGGGAACTGGCAATCGATGGTCTTGCTGTCGCCTGCCTTCATGCCGATGACCCCTTCCACAAAGCCGGGGATCATGCGGCCGTCTTCCAGTTCCACTTCCATGGCGTCACCGCTGCCGCCTTCGATGGCTTCGCCGTTGTCGCTGTAGGTGCCCTTGAAGCTCAGGACGGCCACATCACCGGAGGCGGCGGCTCGGCCTTCGACCGGCACCAGGGTGGCCATCTGACGGCGGGACTGCTCGATCAGTTCGTCGACGCGGGCCGGATCAAAGCTGACGGATTCGGCTTCGGCCTTGAGGCCTTTGGTGCTCTTGAGCGTCGGAGTGGGCTCCACATCCATTTCAAGGGTCAAGGTGAGCTCTTGACCGGGCTCAAAGCGCTCGAGCAGGGATTCGAAGCCGCCGTCGAGGGCGGGTTGGCCGATGGCCGGGATGTCGGCTTGCTTGAGGGCGTCTTTGAAAACGCTGTCCACCAGGGACTCGAGCGCGGTCGCCCGAATCTGCAGAGGGCCGATTTGCTGCATCAGTACGGCCCGGGGCACCTTGCCTTTGCGGAAGCCGGGGAGTTTGACGCTGCGGCTCAGCTTCTCAACGGCGGCGTTATGGCTTCCTTGGGTGCGCTCCCCAGGAACGGCAATCTCGATCGCCATTCGGCTGCCGGGACGGGCGCTGGTGCTCAGCTTCAGGTCTGCCTGTTTGGCAGTGGCTTTGCTGGCGGTGCTAGCGGCAGGGCTCATGGATGCGATCGAGACGTCGGGCCGAACAGTCGGCTAGGGCAGCCCACGATCCTAAGTAGTCACCTGTGACGAGCTCCAACAGGCCTGTTCGAGGTCGGCCCTGGCGGCGTATTGTCTTAACAAGAACCAGTGACCTGAAGAGCTTTGTCGCGGTGTCTGCTCAGACCCCGCACAGATGTTGCAAGTCGTGCATCCGTCTTTCCCGGGATGCGCCGTCGCTCGCTTTCCTCGGTATTGGGCTCGTCGATCGCACTACCCGTTGATTTGCCGCTTCACTCCTTTTCTCCTCTGACCTCCATCTCTTAATTGGCGCTCAAGACTCGGCGTTCCTCTAACTGCTCCCCCTCCGCTTGACAGATCTGGCTTCTTGCTGAGGCCCAGTTCAGATCTCAGGCCATCGAGCTCAACTTCTTTTTGCACCTCCGTTGACTTCCACCGACGTTCGTTCGCTGCCCAACCGTCCTCTGCATGTCGCTGTCCTCGGGGCAACCGGTGCCGTTGGCCAAGAGCTGCTGACCTTGCTCAAGGAGCGGTCCTTCCCCGTTGGGCAGCTCACCCTGCTGGCCTCACCTCGCTCAGCCGGTCAAACCCTGGAGTGGAACGGTCAGGCTCTGACGATTCAGCCCGTCACGGCTGAGGCCTTTGCCGGTGTTGATGTGGTCCTCGCCTCGGCGGGTGGCTCTGTCTCGAAGCAATGGGCCCCCGTCGCTGCTGCCGCTGGGGCGGTGGTGATCGACAACTCCAGCGCTTTTCGGATGGATGCGGGTGTGCCGTTGGTGGTTCCCGAGGTCAACCCCCACGAGGCCTTTCGCCATCAAGGGGTGATCGCCAATCCCAACTGCACCACGATTTTGATGACCCTGGCCCTGGCGCCCTTGGCGGCGCGCCGGGCCATGCGACGGGTGGTGGTCAGCACCTATCAATCGGCCAGTGGTGCGGGTGCCCGTGCCATGGAGGAGCTGAGTGAACTCAGTCGCACGGTCCTCGATGGAGGGACGCCCATGAGCAGCGTTCTGCCTTACTCCTTGGCCTTCAATCTCTTCCTGCACAACTCCCCCCTTCAGGGCAACGGCTACTGCGAAGAGGAGCTGAAGATGGTCAACGAAACCCGCAAGATCATGGGTTTGCCCGACCTCCGGGTCTCGGCCACCTGTGTTCGCGTTCCGGTCCTGCGGGCCCATTCCGAGGCCATCAACATTGAGTTCTGCGAGCCCTTCCCCGTGGATGAAGCCCGTGCGTTGCTCCAGGACGCCCCGGGCGTTGAGCTGATTGAAGACTTCAGCTCCAACCGCTTCCCGATGCCCACGGATGTCACGGGACGGGATCCTGTGGCCGTAGGCCGCATCCGCCAGGACCTCAGCGAACCCAACGCCCTCGAGCTTTGGCTTTGTGGTGACCAGATCCGCAAGGGGGCTGCCCTGAACGCGATCCAGATTGCTGAGTTGCTGCTTGATCCGGTGGCCGCCGCTGCGGCTCAGGCCACGGCAGGAGTCTCCGCATGAGCTCTTCCTTGACCCCAGGCGCGCACTCCCCGGCCCCCTTTGGTCGTGTGATCACCGCGATGATCACCCCCTTTGCGGCCGATGGTTCTGTGGATCTGCCGATGGCGGCCAAGTTGGCTAGCCATCTGGTGGATCACGGTTCCGATGGCCTGGTGATTTGCGGCACCACCGGCGAATCGCCCACCCTCAGCTGGGATGAGCAGCACCAACTGTTTTCAGCCGTCAAAGAGTCCGTTGGTGACCGCGCCAAGGTGTTGGCCGGCACCGGCAGCAACTGCACCGCCGAGGCCGTAGAGGCCATTGGTAAAGCGGCCGCCCTGGGGGCCGATGGCGCCTTGGTTGTGGTGCCCTACTACAACAAGCCTCCCCAGGAGGGCCTGGAGGCCCATTTCCGGGCCGTGGCCCAGGCGGCTCCCCAGACGCCGCTGATGCTTTACAACATCCCTGGCCGGACCGGTTGCAGCCTGAATCCAGAGACCGCTGCTCGGTTGATGGATCTCCCCAACGTGGTCAGCTTTAAGGCGGCGAGCGGCACGACCGAGGAGGTCAGTGCTCTGCGCGCGGTGTGCGGCGAGCGTCTGGCGATCTACAGCGGCGATGACGCTTTGACGCTGCCGATGATGGCCGTCGGTGCGGTCGGCGTGGTCAGCGTGGCCAGCCATGTTGCAGGCGATCAGATCCAGCGCATGGTTCAGGCTTTCCTGGCCGGTGAATTCAGCGCAGCGTTGGCCGAGCACGAGCAACTGCTGCCCCTGTGCAAGGCCCTGTTCTGCACCACCAATCCCATCCCCGTGAAGGCTGCTTTGGAACTGAGCGGCTGGTCCGTTGGTGCCCCACGGCTTCCGTTGGTTTCTGCTTCAAGCGATGTGCGCGATCGACTCACCTCCGTCCTGGCAGCCCTGCGTCCCACTTGACGCCAAGGCCGACCTGACCTGTTGCTGAGCAACCCCTCTTTCAACGTTTTGACCCAATGCGGCTCAGCCGCCTCCCTTTCTCTGAATGACTTCTCAAACCCCTGGCCGTAACGGCGCCGCTAAGCAGCCCCACCTGCGGGTGATTCCCCTCGGCGGCCTGCACGAGATCGGCAAGAACACCTGCGTGTTCGAGTACGGCGACGACATCATGCTCGTGGATGCGGGCCTCGCCTTCCCCAGCGATGGCATGCATGGCGTGAACGTCGTCATGCCCGACACCAGCTATCTCAAGGAGAACCAGAAGCGCATCCGCGGAATGATCGTGACCCACGGTCACGAGGACCACATCGGTGGCATTTCGCACCACCTGAAGAACTTCAACATCCCGGTGATCCATGGCCCTCGGCTGGCCATGTCGATGCTCCAGGGAAAGATGGAGGAGGCCGGTGTCACCGATCGCACCACCATCCAGACCGTGGGTCCGCGGGACGTGGTGAAGGTCGGCCAGCACTTCTCGGTGGAGTTCATCCGGAACACCCACTCGATGGCGGACAGCTTCTCGCTGGCCATCACCACCCCGGTGGGGACAATCATCTTCACGGGTGACTTCAAGTTCGACCACACCCCGGTCGACGGCGAAACCTTTGATATGGCCCGTCTCGCCCATTACGGCGAGCAGGGCGTTCTTTGCCTGTTTAGCGACTCCACCAACGCTGAAGTCCCTGGCTTCTGTCCCCCTGAGCGCTCGGTCTTCCCGGCCCTCGATCGCCATATCGCCCAGGCTGAAGGCCGGGTGATCGTGACCACCTTTGCAAGCTCGATCCATCGCGTCGCGATGATCCTGGAGCTGGCCATGAAGAACGGCCGAAAAGTCGGTCTGCTCGGCCGCTCCATGCTCAACGTGATCGCCAAGGCCCGTGAGTTGGGCTATATGCGCGCTCCGGATGATCTGTTCGTTCCGATCAAGCAGATCCGTGATCTGCCCGATCGCGAAACTCTGCTGCTGATGACCGGTAGCCAGGGTGAGCCCTTGGCCGCACTAAGCCGCATCTCCCGCGGCGAGCACCCCCAGGTGCAGGTCAAGAGCAGCGACACGATCATTTTCTCTGCCAGCCCGATCCCTGGGAACACCATCTCTGTGGTGAACACCATCGACCGGCTGATGATGCTGGGCGCCAAGGTGGTCTATGGCAAGGGCGAGGGCATCCACGTTTCCGGCCACGGCTTCCAGGAGGACCAGAAGCTGATGCTGGCCCTCACCCGTCCCAAGTTCTTTGTGCCGGTTCACGGCGAGCACCGCATGCTCGTCTGCCACAGCAAGACCGCCCAGTCCATGGGCGTTCCGGCCGACAACATGCTGATCATCGACAACGGTGACGTCGTCGAGCTGACGGCCGACTCCCTCAAGAAGGGCGAGCCTGTGAAGGCAGGCATCGAGCTGCTGGATGCCTCCCGCAATGGGATTGTCGATGCCCGCGTTCTCAAAGAGCGTCAGCAGCTCGCCGATGACGGCGTGATCACGATGCTGGCCGTGATCAGCACCGATGGTGTGATGGCTGCTCCGCCTCGGGTGAACTTGCGTGGTGTGGTGACCGCAGCCGATCCACGCAAGCTCAGCCTCTGGACTGAACGGGAAATTACCTGGGTGCTGGAGAACCGCTGGCAGCAGCTCTCCCGCAACACCGGCGGCAAGGCCCCTGAGGTCGACTGGATGGGCGTTCAGCGGGAAATCGAGGTGGGCCTGCAGCGTCGCCTGCGCCGCGAACTGCAGGTCGAGCCGCTGATCATCTGTCTGGTTCAGCCCGCGCCTGGTGGCACCCCGGCTTACAAGGGGCGTGCAGACGCCGAGCCCGACACCCGTCCGGCTCCCCGTGGTCGCCGTGACGGCAACCGTGATGGCAACCGCGACCGGGATCGCGATCGCACCCCCCGCCGTGAGCTAGCTCCCGTGGGCGCGGCAGCGTCGGCCGCACCTGCCTCTGCTCCCGCACCAGTGGCAGCTGCCAAGGCTGTCCCTGCTGCTGCCGCCGCCGCCAAGCCTGAGGAGCCTGAATTCAGCGGCCGGACCCGCCGCCGCCGCTCCGCCGCGAGCTGAGCTCTGAAGCGGCTCTAGGGCCGCTTCAGCCTGAAGAACCGTTTCCAGCTTTGCCCCTGATTCAGGGGGTGCTGGGGCGGTTTTCGCTTGGAGGGAGGTCAGTGCTCTGGGGCAGCTCCACCACGAGGTTGCCTTGGCTGTAGTCGGGCCAAGGGGGGCTGGTTTCAGGCTCTGCAGCTTCAACCAAGATCTCCACCTCGTCGGAGGCTTCCGCTGGTGTCTCGTTCTCAACGGGCTCTGAATCAGTCGGTGTGGCTTGCTCGTTCGGCGTGTTTTCACCCCAGGGAGTCGCTGGCGATTCGGGCACCGAAGCCGACTGCAGGGCGGTCAGGGCCTCTTGGGGTTCACTCAGTTGGCTCAGCCACGGGGTGGCTGGGAGATCGGCGCTGTTCGCTGCGCCTTGAGCCCGTTGGGGTTTGGGATTGGGTTGCGAGGTCGGGCGCTGTTTGCAGCGTTTGAGACTGGCTTCCGCCAGGTCCACCAGGGTTGAGGGTGCTGTGCTGCTGGTCACGGCTCGGTAGTAGGCCTGGGCGTCCTCGGGTTGCCCTAGCCCGTAGAGATGGATGTGGCCTGTGAGCAGTTGGAGCCTGCTCAGGGCCATCTCAGCCTCTGGATTGGCGTCTGACTTCTGCAGTTCCGCCAGCAGCTCTTCGGCCCTTTGGAGCGCGTCAGCGAAGCGTCCTTCTCCATAGGCCCGTTCGATGGCTCCGTAGTCATCTCCGCTGGCGCTACTCATGGCGTTGCGCTGCTCCCGCCCTGGTTTAGGTCGTTTTGTACAGGCTGGCTGCGCTGGGAGTGCGCCAGCCAGATCAGATCGCGGTTCCACTGCAATGAACACCCGCGGCTGAGGTCCCACTGGCCCGGGCCGCGGTGTGGTGGAAGGCGATTGAGTAGGTGCTCCAACTGCTCAGCGTTGCCCAGGCTGATGTCCTGTGCGGCGAGCCAGCGGTTCAGCAGCTGCCGCTGATTGCTGCGGGCTAGGGCCGTGAACGGACGACGCTGCAAGGCCGGCTGCGCCTGGGCGGTTGTGCTCTTGAGGTTGGTCAGGGCGAGATCCAGCAACTGGTCGCAGCCTTCTTCTTCCTGGGCCAGCCGTTCGCTGAGTTGGCTGATCCGTCCGCTGGCTCCGGGGTGCAGCTCCTCCAGGACCGGCAGGACCTCATGGCGAATCCGGTTGCGGCTAAAGCGCGGGTCGCTGTTGCTTGGATCGAGCCAAATCGGTAAGGCGAGTTGCCGGCAGATCTGGGCGGTGTCGCTGCGGGTCAACCCCAGCAGTGGGCGTACCAGCTCGATGCTGCCGCCGAGCGTTCGCCTGGGTCTCAGGCTGGAGAGGCCGCGGCGATGGCTGCCCCTGGCGAGCTGGAGCAAGACCGTTTCGCTGCGGTCGCTGGCGGTGTGTCCCGTGACCACCCTGCGGCAACCCAGTGTCTGGGCGAGGGTCTGGAGCTGTCCATAGCGCCAGGCGCGGGCCGATGCTTCATCCGTCTGCGGCTGGGCCCAGCAGTCGATCTGGATCGGCAGGCCTTGGCCTTGGGCCCAGCTTTGGAGCTCTTGGGCCTGCTGCTCGGCCTCGGGACGCCAGCGGTGGTTGCCATGCCAGAGCTGCAGGGGCCAGTGGTGCAGCCGCCTCAGGTCGCTGAGCAGACCGGTGAGGGCCATGGAGTCTTGGCCGCCGGAGACCGCCAGCAGCAAGGGATCTCCCTCGGGCAGCAGATCGCGCTGGTGGAGCAACTGCTGGTGCAGGCGCCGATGCAGATCACTCCAGCGTTCAGCCATGGCCCCAGCCTGAATCGCCCCGGCTCAGCGTGTGAGAATCGCAAAAATCCATCTGTACTGGCATGTCCCGCCTCGATCGGCTGCCCGCTTCCCTTCGCATGGCCCTGGGCGAGAAGCGCGCTCTCAAGGTGATTGCTGGCCTCACCAACTTTGACGCCGCCAGCGTTGAGCGCATCAGTCGCGCGGCTGGTCTCGGTGGTGCTGATCTGATCGACGTGGCCTGCGACGCCGAGCTGGTCCAGCTGGCTGCTTCGGTCTCGGGCCTGCCCATCTGCGTGAGCGCCGTCGATCCTGAGTTGTTCCCCGCTGCTGTGGCCGCCGGCGCTGCCATGGTCGAGATCGGCAACTACGACGCCTTCTATCCCCTGGGACGCATCTTTGATGCCGCGGAGGTGCTCTCCATCACCCGCCGCACCCGCGAACTGCTGCCCGAGGTTGTCCTCAGCGTGACCGTTCCCCACGTGCTGCCCATCGATCAGCAGGAGCAGCTCGCCGCTGATCTGGTGGCCGCTGGTGCCGACATCATCCAGACCGAAGGTGGCACCAGCGCCAAGCCCTTCAGTGCCGGCAGCCTCGGCCTGATCGAGAAGGCCGCCCCCACCCTGGCTGCCGCCCACAGCATCAGCCGCGCTGTGGCTGTCCCTGTGCTCTGTGCCTCCGGTCTGTCTTCGGTCACCGTGCCGATGGCGATCGCCTCCGGCGCCGCTGGCGTGGGTGTGGGCTCCGCCGTCAACAAGCTCAACGATGAGCTGGCCATGGTTGCCGTGGTTCGCGGGCTGCGCGAAGCCCTGGGCGCCTCCGTCAAGGCTGCGGTCTGAAGCGCAGCGCTCAACCTCGTTTGATCTCACCCATGCCCTTCGGGGCATGGGTTTTTTGTCGTTTGGGCATCCACGCCGTCTGGTTGGTTGTCCGAGAATGCCTTGATGCCTAACCCGTTTGAACTCCACGCTCCCTATGAGCCCAAGGGGGATCAGCCCGAGGCGATCAAAGCCCTGGTGGCTGGCGTGGAATCAGGCGAGCGTTACCAGACCCTTCTGGGGGCGACGGGAACCGGGAAGACCTTCACCATTGCCAATGTGATCGCCAAGACCGGTCGACCGGCTCTGGTGTTGGCCCACAACAAAACCCTGGCGGCCCAGCTCTGCAATGAGCTCCGGGAGTTCTTCCCGAAGAACGCCGTTGAGTACTTCATCTCGTACTACGACTACTACCAACCGGAGGCGTATGTGCCCGTCTCCGATACCTACATCGCCAAAACGGCCTCGATCAACGAAGAGATCGACATGCTGCGGCACTCCGCAACGCGTTCTTTATTTGAGCGTCGCGATGTCATCGTCGTCGCCTCCATCAGCTGTATTTATGGCCTGGGGATTCCGAGTGAGTACCTCAAGGCCGCCGTCAAATTTGAGGTGGGTGAAACCCTCAACCTGCGCGGCTCCCTGCGGGAATTGGTCAACAACCAGTACTCCCGCAATGATTTGGAGATCTCGCGCGGACGGTTCCGGGTGCGGGGTGATGTGCTCGAGATCGGCCCTGCCTATGAGGACCGCCTGGTGCGGATCGAACTCTTCGGCGATGAGGTCGAGGCCATTCGCTATGTGGACCCCACCACGGGGGAGATCCTGCAGAGCCTCGAATCGATCAGCATCTATCCGGCTAAGCACTTCGTCACCCCGAAGGAGCGCCTGGAAGACGCGATTAAGGCCATCCGCTCGGAGCTGCGGGGGCGCCTGGATGTGCTCAACGAACAGGGCAAGTTGCTGGAAGCTCAGCGCCTCGAGCAGCGCACCACCTACGACCTGGAAATGCTCGAGCAGGTCGGCTACTGCAATGGCGTTGAGAACTATGCACGCCATCTGGCGGGCCGGGAGGCAGGGACCCCGCCGGAGTGCTTGATCGACTACTTCCCCAAGGACTGGTTGTTGGTGGTGGACGAGTCCCACGTCACCTGCTCTCAGCTTCAGGCGATGTACAACGGTGACCAAGCCCGCAAGGGTGTGCTGATTGAGCACGGCTTCCGGCTCCCGAGCGCTGCGGACAATCGCCCGCTCAAAGGCGATGAGTTCTGGGAGAAGGCGCGGCAGAGCATCTTTGTCAGTGCCACCCCCGGCGATTGGGAGCTCAAGCAGAGCGATACCGAAGTGGTGCAGCAGGTGATTCGTCCGACCGGGGTCCTGGATCCCGTCGTCGAGGTCCGTCCCACCGATGGCCAGGTCGATGACCTCCTGGGTGAAATTCGCATCCGTGCGGAGAAGAAAGAGCGGGTCTTGGTCACGACCCTGACCAAGCGGATGGCGGAAGACCTCACCGACTACCTCGCTGAGAACGGTGTCCGGGTTCGCTATCTCCACTCTGAGATCCATTCAATCGAGCGGATCGAGATCATCCAGGACCTCCGTAACGGTGAGTACGACGTGCTGGTGGGCGTCAACCTGCTGCGGGAAGGCCTGGATTTGCCCGAGGTCTCCCTAGTGGCGATTCTCGATGCGGACAAGGAGGGCTTCCTACGGGCAGAGCGGTCCTTGATTCAGACCATCGGCCGGGCGGCTCGACACGTGGAAGGCGTCGCTCTGCTCTACGCCGACAACCTGACCGATTCGATGGCCAAAGCCATTTCGGAAACCGAGCGCAGGCGTGCGATTCAGCAGGCCTACAACGAGAAGCATGGGGTTACCCCGACGCCGGCAGGCAAGCGGGGTAGTAACTCGATCCTGGCTTTCTTGGAGGTCTCCAGGCGCCTCAACGATGAGCAGTTGGAGCAGGCCACAGAGCAGGCCGAGCACAACGATGTGCCGCTGGATTCCTTGCCCGAACTGATTCAACAACTGGAGGACAAGATGAAGTCGGCGGCCAAGAATCTTGACTTTGAGGAGGCGGCCAACCTGCGCGATCGCATCAAAGGGCTACGCCAAAAGCTTGTGGGGAAGCCATAAGTCAGCGAAAGCCTCGCGACCAGGCGGGTTTGATCTTTCCCTTTTCTTTCGACTTCAGCTCTGGAATCACGGCTAAAGGTGAGCTAATCGCCGAGGAGGCGAATGGGTTACTACTTGCTCCATCTCCATCTGCATGGCCTGTTCCGCGGCCATGACCTGGAGCTTGGGCGTGATGCGGATACCGGTGGACAGACCACCTATGTGCTCGAGCTGGCGAAGGGATTAGCGGCTCGCCCTGAGGTCAATCGCATCGACGTCGTCACCCGCTTGATTCAGGACAAGCGGGTCTCCCCCGATTACGCCCAGGCCCATGAGCCCTTGGGTGGTGGAGCCAACATCGTTCGCCTCCCCTGCGGTCCGCGGCGCTATCTGCGCAAGGAGCTGCTCTGGCCCTATCTCGATGAGATGGCTGATGCCGTCACCGCACACATTGCGGCTCAGCCGCAGCGACCGAATTGGATCCATGCCCACTACGCCGATGCCGGTTATGTGGGGGCCCTGGTCTCCCAGCGGCTCGGCATCCCGTTGGTGTTTACCGGTCACTCCCTGGGCCGTGAGAAACAGCGGCGGTTGCTCGAAGGTGGGTTGACCCATGAGCAGATCGAGCAGACCTATGCGATCGGTCGCCGCATCGATGCGGAGGAGCGGGCTTTAGCCCAATCGGCTCTGGTGATCACCAGCACCCAGCAGGAGGCCCAGCAGCAGTACGCCCGCTACAACCGCTTTGAGGCGGAGCAGGCCGCGGTGGTGCCCCCTGGGGTGGATGCCCAGCGCTTCCATCCCGTGGCGATGCCTGGTGAGGCCTCGGATGTGGAGGCTCTGATGGAGCCCTTCCTGCGGGAGCCCCATAAGTCACCGCTGCTCACGATCTGCCGCGCGGTCCGGCGTAAGAACGTTCCGGCCCTGGTGGAGGCCTATGGCCGCTCGGCCCTGTTGCAGGAGCGCCATAACTTGGTGTTGGTGCTGGGTTGCCGTGAGGACCCCCGCTCGTTGGAGAAGCAGCAGCGGGATCAGTTCCAGCAGATCTTTGAGCTGGTTGATCGCTTCGATCTTTACGGCAAGGTCGCCTATCCCAAGCAGCATCGGGGTGAGCAGATCCCTGCGATCTACCGCTGGGCGGCGCAGCGCTGCGGGATCTTTGTGAACCCAGCTCTGACGGAGCCCTTTGGCCTCACCCTGCTCGAGGCGGCGGCCTGTGGACTGCCGTTGGTGACCACCGATGACGGAGGACCCCGGGACATTCTTCAGCGTTGTGCCAACGGTCAGTTGGCGGATGTCACCGATCTCGATGTGCTCCAGCAAGCCCTGGAGGAGGCGGGCGCCGACCTGGAGCGATGGCGCCGCTGGCGCGATAACGGCATCGAGGCGATTAGCCGCAATTTCAGTTGGGATGCCCACGTCTGCAGCTATCTGGGGGAAGCCGAACGTCGTTCCGCTGCTTGGATGGCGCAGCACCGCACTGGGGTGGGCATACCGGCATCGGCCGAAACCGCTCAGGTTCAAGCCCCTCCTGTGCAACGGCTGCTGCTGTTGGATCTCGACGTTTGCCTGCAATCGGCGCAGCCAGCTGGCCTGGAGGATCTCCGCCGCCGGCTCGCCGCAGATCCCCAATGCGGCATTGGCATGTTGAGCGGCCGCCACTTCGCCTCAGCCCGGCTTCGCTTTGCCGAATTGCATTTGCCAGAGCCCCAGGTCTGGATCCTGGAGGCAGGGGCGGACCTGCGCTTTGGTTCCGAGGGCCGGCCCGATGCGAGTTGGCAGCAGCACATTGCCCAGGGCTGGCAGCGCGAACGGGTGGAGCAGGTTCTCGAAGGCCTGAGCCCCCGCCTGACCCTGCAACCGGCCGTCAACCAAAGCAGCTACAAGGTCAGCTACATCCTGGAGGAGCCCACCGCTGGTGTGCTCGAGATGGTGCGGCAACGGCTTCGCCAACACCGTTTGGAGGCCCGAGCTCACCTCTTCCACCACTGGTTCTTGGATGTGTTGCCGATGCGGGCGTCCAAGGCGGATGCCATTCGCCATCTCTGCCTGAACTGGGGTTTACCCCTGGATCAAGTGCTGGTGGTAGCGGCTCAGCAGGGCGATGCGGAATTGCTCAACGGCAGCTCCCTTGGCCTGGTGGCCTGCGAACACGACCACTCCCTCGATCAGTTACGTCGTCGCCCGAAGGTGTTTTTTGCCTCCAGGCCTCAGGCCTGGGGCGTGTTGGAGGGCTTAGATCACTACCGCTTCTTGAGTCGTTAAGGCAGCAGCGCGTCTGGGTCCTGGCTGATGTAGTTCTGGCGATTCGGGTTGCTGTCGGGCATCCAATAGCTGATGTCCTGGTGCCAGAAGGGGACCCCCTTGACCCGGTTGGAGGCCAGTTGGGTGGTGGCCATGGCCGTGATCAGCTTGCCCATGTCGATGGGCGATAGGTCCGTGCGCATGTCCTTGCCCGCGATCTCCATCAGCTCGGGAAGCCGGGTGGCCATGACTGGGTTCGCCAGTTTGCGGAAGACCTCAGCCAGGACCAGTTTTTGCCGCTCCATCCGGCCGATGTCGCCGAGTTGATCGTTGCGGAAGCGCAGGAATCCCTCGAGAGCATCCCCCTGGAGTCGTTGTCGTCCGGGATAGAGGTCGATGTAGAGCCCTTGGCTGTTGTCGACGTAGGCCATCCGCTTGGGTACGTCGACCTCGACTCCGCCGATGGCGTCCGCCAGCCGCTGCACGGCGTTGAGGTTCAGCACCAGATAGCGATCGACCTTGGCGGAGAGAAGCTTGCTGAGCTCCGTCTTGACCATCTCTGGTCCGCCGCTGCTGTAGAGGGCATTGGCCTTCATCACGCCGTAGCGCTCGGAGTCGATGAAGGTGTCCCTGGGCACCTGGGTGAGCTTGGTGCGGCCCTCGTCGAGATGCATCGTCAGCATCACGTCGGTGTTGGTGCTGACGTCGTCTGTACCCAGCACGACGATGCGGCGATCGCCAGAGGCCACTGGGGCGACGAGCGCTCCGATCAGTTGCTTGGGTTGATCAAAGGCTCCCAGCACCATGGCGGGAAGACCGTGGAGTGCATACCCCAGGCCAATGCCGGCAACGAACAGGGGCAGGCGTGGGAGCCCCTGACGACGCTTGGCGGTTTTGGACGCTGGCTTGGTTGGAGTCGCGGTTGGTCGCCGGCTGTCGAGCTGCGCAACGTTGTCGCGGCGACCGCGGCGTTCAGCAGGTTGGAGATCCGCTTTCCCCCGCCTGGGGTCCCGTTGCGGATTGCGCGCCTGGCGCCGGGGATTGGAATGGGCGGGGGACATAACGCACTCAGATGAGTGCAAGGTACCTCGCGTTATCCCTTGGTGCTAGAGGGGTTTGGGCCTCTAGATCACCTGGATCTTGCCGGCGGCTTGATCCGCTTTTTGGCGGGCCTCGTCCAGGTCGGCACCGCGGGCTAGGGCCACCCCCATCCGGCGGAAGGGGCGGGAGTCGGGTTTGCCAAACAACAGCACCTGCACATCGGTTTCAGCGAGGGCTGCCTCAAGGCCGCTGAAGGCCACGCTGTCGCTTTGGCGCTCGGCCAGGATCACGCGACTGGCGGCGGCGCCCTCCGAGCGGATCTCAGGGATGGGCAGTCCGAGGACGGCCCGCAGGTGCAACTCGAACTCACTCAGGTTTTGACCGGCCAGGGTCACCAGGCCTGTGTCATGGGGCCGCGGCGAGAGCTCGGAGAAGACCACTTCGCTGCTGCCATCGGGGCGGCGGCAGACGAAGAACTCCACGCCAAAGATTCCTGCTCCCCCCAGGTTGTCCGTGACCTCCTGCGCCATGGTTTGTGCAGCGGCCAATTGCTCCGTCTCCAGTTGGGCGGGTTGCCAGCTGCACTGGTAATCACCGCGCTCTTGGATGTGCCCGATCGGCGGGCAGAACAGGGTCGGACCGTTCCACTGTTTCACGGTCAGCAGGGTGATTTCCTGCTCAAAGTGCAGGAACTCCTCGACGATCACCCGGGCGCCGCTGCCCCGGGCCCCGGCCATGGCGGCCTCCCAGGCGGCGTTGATCCCTTCCGGTCCCTCCACCACGCTCTGGCCCTTGCCCGAGGAGCTCATCACCGGCTTCACCACCACGGGCCAACCGAGGGGGGCGGCGGCCTGCGCCAACTCTTCCGCGCTGCTGGCGTAGGCGAACCGGGCAGTGCGCAGCCCCAGTTCCGTGGCGGCCAGGTCGCGGATCCGGTCGCGGTTCATGGTGACGGCCGTGGCCCGAGCTGTGGGGATCACGGTGGTGCCCTCGGCTTCCAGTTCTGCCAGGGCATCGACAGCCAGGGCTTCAATTTCCGGGATCAGCACATCGGGCTGGTGCTGACGCACCACCGCCTTCAGGGCCTCCGGGTCGGTCATGGGCACCACTTCGGCCAGATCAGCCACTTGCATGGCCGGGGCTCCGGCGTAGCGATCCACCGCAATCACGCGGCATCCGAGGCGCTGGGCCGCGATGGCGACCTCCTTGCCCAATTCACCGCTGCCCAGGAGCATCAAGGTGCGGGGGAAGTTGGAGCTGGCCATGGCCGCCGCGGAGACGAGAGACTTGCGCGATCTTGCATCGCCGCGTGCCCGTGCTGTTGTTCGCTCCGTTTGCTTACGCCACTGCCGGTGATGCAGCCGATGGCCTGCTCAATGGTCTGAGTATTGAGGATCTGCAGCGCTGGACCCTGATCTATCTCGGGATTTCTGTGCTGGCCTTTGTTCTGGTCTGGCTGGTTGGTTATCTCCGGCGGGCTGGCTGAGGGCTCAGTCCAGCTCGATCAGGTTCAACTGCCGCACCGGTGACTGTTCATCGATGAAGCCATAGGCCGCAAAGACACCGTCATCGCTGTGGGTGATGTGTTGTCCATCGCTATGGCGCTCCAGCACAAACCCCTCGGAGGCCATTCGCCGCATCAAGGCTGCGGCCTCTTCGAAGCGGGCGGCCATCGATTCGAGGCTGGCGCAGTCGCCCGTGAGTCCTGTTTCCTTCCAGGTGAAGTAAGCCATTGTCGAACGACTCCGTAATAAGCCTTGTTGCTGGAGGGGTTTTTAAGGATTGAGGCTCAGTCGATGACCGTTGGTCTGGCGTTGGTATCCCGCCTGCCTGGGTCTGATCGCTCACTGCTTCAAACATGGCACGGCCCCATGTCTGTGGAGTGGGTGAGGGAACCGTTGGTGGGTCTTCCTGTCTTCTGGCCGGTTATCCCATCCGAGATCTGCCTCGTCGGCCTATTTCTGCTCCATAGCGTTTTGACCAGTCATTCCCAACCCATGACCGAAGAGAACGCCAGCACACAGAACTGCGGTGGCAAGAAAAAAGCGATGCTCGCGTATGGCCTTGTCCAGATTTCTGCCACGGTCATCTCCGCCGTCTCCCTGGCAGTCATCGCCCTTGGTTTTTGCTCCGTGAAGCAGGAGAGCAAGGTCTTCAACGGTTGCGTGGAAGAGGTCATTGCTGAGGGCAAGACCAATGCCCAGGCAGTCCGCTACTGCAACGGCGGCAACTGATCTCCCATCGATGGTTGCCCTGGATCGCCACTGGCTCCAGTCCTCAGTCCCACACAAACCGTTCAGGTGGTTACAGACGCCACATCACCGCTTGGGCGGCTGCCGGATGATCTGAAGACGACCTTCGGGTCGGGCAAGGGAGATCGATGAGGCGGGGTGGCACCCGTCTCTTTTTTTGTGCGTGTGTCGGTGGCTTGAGGGTGTGCATGACGCGCAGTGGGCGCCACGCAGATGGCTCTAGAAGGGGTGTAGCTCATTGCCTCTAGTGCGCTGGCTGCGCCCAAACCGTCCATTCAGGAGCTTTTCAAGGCAAACAGGACGCCTGGGGCAAGGGTTGTGGCGTATCCCAAAGGAACCCCTGAGATGCGGGTCTATCGGGTGACCATTCCCGTTGGAGCAACGATCCCCCTGCACACCCACCCCTCTCCGGTCGTCGTTTTGGTGACCAAGGGTGTTGTCACCAATGTTCGAATCGTTGACGGCGCTGAGGTTGTCAGCCTTGTCGAGCCAGGCGATGGCTTCCTGGAAGGCCACCCTGATGAGCCTCACTACGTGACCAACAAAGGCTCTGAAACGGCAGAGGCGATGGTGACCTTCGCAAGCGTTGAGGGGATGCCCAACATGATTCGGACGAAATGAGCTGCTGTTGCCTTGCCTGAGGCAATCTGCGGCCGCTCGAACGAGGGGTGTTGCCAGCAAAAGAACACCCGCTAACGGGGTCGTGCTGTCCTCTAAGCCATGGGAAATGGCTACAGATGTTCCGCGCTTGGTCAAGAAAAAGGGGGTTGCCACACCCCCTTGAGAATCTCCCTTGCCCGACCCGAAGGTCGTGGGTGAATGATCCGCTGTGGCCAGGGTTTGAACTGTTGTTCTTGTAACGCTCTGCGGTCTCTGTTGGCTGCTGCTGACACTGTTGGGTGATCCAAGCGACCGTTGCGCCATGACCTCCACGGGCCGGGCTGTGCGCCTCATCGTTCTGCTCTTGTTGTTGGCTCTGGGGGTGGTGATGTGCACCTGGCTTGGGGAAGGTCCTCCTCCAGCCAGCAATACAGAGCTCGATGAAGCGATGCCTGCATTGCAGGCGAAATAGGCCTGGATTGCTCTGGACAACATCCCTGCCTTGCGTAACGATCAGGTGCGAACTTCTTGGTTTAGCGGCAAAGCAAAGCAATGCCCACTCCAAAGCGCCGGCAAGCGATCTGAGTTGATGGAGATTTTGATCCATCTCCCTGCTGTGATGGTCGCTGGATCGGCGGCTTTCATTGGCTATTCCTATTACTCCGCGGCCGTGCAGAGGGCCGCGAAGCGGGAGCGACTGCGGCAGGCTGCTTATCCCAATGTGGTGGGGTTGTCCTCTCGCACCCTTGAGCCAGAGCGCCCCGAGCTTGAGCCGCCTCGCGATTTGGATGTAGCTGCATGAGCCTGCGCTGGCCTTGGCTCGTGCTGCTGATTGTGGGGACCGTCGCGCCTGTTCTGGCCTGGTTCTGGGGGGACCATCGCCAGGTCTGTGCCCGCTGGGCATCGATGCAACTCAGTGATGCCGAAGCAATGCAGCAGTTGCGGCTGAAGCCTGGTCGCTACAACGCCTATTCCACGGTTCTTGGCTATTGCCGCTACTACCGAGTTAGCTCAGGCCAGCAGCAGCAATCCCAGGGCAGCTAGCCCCGCGCTGATCAGCCAGAAGCCGACCACGACCTGTTGCTCGGAAGCCCCGCCCAGTTCGAAGTGGTGATGCAGGGGGGCCATTCGGAAGACCCGTCGGCCAACCCCATCAGGGCCCTTGGTGGCCTTGAACACCCAGACCTGGATGATCACCGATAGGGATTCCGCTAAGAAGATTCCACCCATGACAAGCAGGGCCCAGAGGCTGTTGCTCAGTAGGGCCACAGCGGCCAGAGCGGCACCCATCGCTAGGGACCCCGTGTCTCCCATGAACACTCGGGCTGGGTGCCGATTGAACAGCAAAAAGCCAAGCCAGCAGCCGGCCATGGCGGCGCAGAACCCCGCGAGGGCGGGGTCCCCCTCGTTGCCCCTGAGCATCAGCTGAACCCCCATTCCGCTGAAGACGATGCCCCCACAGCCGGCCGCCAGGCCATCGAGGCCATCGGTGAGGTTGGTGGCGTTGCTTTCAGCCAGGAAGACAAACAGTCCCAGGGGCCAGATGAGCAGGCCCAGGGGAAGGATCCAGCCCAGGGGCAGGGCGATGCTGTCTGTGATCAGCTGGTGCCAGGCGGCCCACGCCAGGAAGCCAGCGGCGCTCAAGGCCTGCAACAGCAGCTTGCCGCTGGGGGACAGTCCTGTGTTGTGGTGCTTGGTCAGGCTGCGCCAGTCATCGAATCCGCCAATGGCCATGTAGGCCAGGGTGATGGCTGCCACCCCTGGTAAGCGCAGGTCGCTGGGGGCGATCAGCCCGCCCACCAGCACCCCGACCGGGACCACCAGCAGTCCCCCCATGGTGGGAGTCCCCGCTTTGCTGAGGTGGCTTTGGGGTCCCTCTTGGCGGATGACCTGCCCCAGCTTGAGACGGCGCAGACGCGGCACTCCCCAGGCGCAGACCACAGCGCTGATGGACGCTGCCACCAGCAGGGGCACGGTGAGCTGCGGCGTTCGCGTGAACCAGTCGCAGCCCGCGCAGACCCCTAACAGCAACAAGCCCAGCAGCAGCGCCAGGCGGCGGCTGTTGCTGGGCATTGAGGCGATGAACCTGCTGGTGGAGACCACAGGGGTGGGAGGAATCAGTCCTCCCAGTTTTCCTCGTTTTGCTCGTCGTCGGCCTTGTAGTCCTCTTTCTCGCCCATCAGCGCTGACAGTTCTTCTTCTTCCACGGTGCTGACGTCGCTGGTGGCGGCTTCTTCATCCACAACGAGGCGGCCGCTGGTTTCAAGCCAGCTCAGTAGATCGGGCTCTTCGCGCAGTGGAAGCACCGGGGCGGGTTCGCTGCGGCCGTAGCGGGTCAGCGAAGGGTTGATGCCATCCAGCTGGGAGAGGCTGGTGCTGAGGTTGCTGCTCATCGCGTGAGGCCCGTCGGACGTCGGTGTACAGGAGTGCCGGGTTCGTAGCTACCCAGCTGGCGCCAATCCGCCATCCTATCTGAGACTCTCCCTGGGGCGGACATGACAGCGGCGAAATGGTGGCAGCTGTTGCCGGCCTGGGGCGCAGCCCTCGTTCTCAGTGGGGTCTTGGTCTGGGCGGGAGGCCACTGGCCGACGCCCTTGTTGGCGCAGTCCTGGGCCCTTGAGCAGCCCGATGTCGCGGCGGTTCTGGCCTTGGCCCTGGTCGTGCTCCCTCCCCTGGGGATGGCCGTTTGGCTGGCGCTCCAGATGGTTCGCCACCGCGACAGTGGAGAATCGATCGATTGCGCGCATGGAGAGCGTTGATGGGCCGGGCCAAGAAGGCTGTGCTGGCGTATTCCGGTGGTGTGGATACCAGCGTCTGTATTCCCTATCTCAAGAACGAGTGGGGTGTGGAGGAGGTGATCACCTTCGCCGCTGACCTGGGTCAGGGGGATGAGCTCGAGCCCATCCGTCAAAAGGCACTGGATTCCGGCGCGAGCCAGTCGATCGTTGGTGATCTGATCGAACCGTTCATCCGTGATTTCGCCTTCCCTGCGATTCGCGCCAATGCCCTTTACGAAGGCCGCTATCCCCTCTCCACGGCCCTGGCGCGTCCCTTGATTGCCCGCCGTCTGGTGGAGATCGCCCGCGAGGTCGGTGCTGATGCGGTGGCCCATGGCTGCACCGGCAAGGGCAACGACCAGGTTCGTTTCGATGTGGCGATTGGAGCCCTGGCGCCGGATCTGAAGGTGTTGACCCCTGCCCGTGAATGGGGCATGAGCCGCGAGGAGACCATCGCCTACGGCGAGCGTTGCGGGATTCCTTCCCCGGTGAGCAAGAAGTCGCCCTATTCGATTGACCTGAACCTGTTGGGTCGCTCGATTGAGGCCGGCCCCCTCGAAGATCCCAACGTCGAGCCCCCCGAGGAGGTCTACGCCCTCACCGTGAGTGTGGAGGCCGCCCCCGATCAGCCCCAGGTGGTGGAGATCGGCTTCGAGAACGGCAATCCCGTCAGCATCGATGGAGAGCGCCTGGATCCCGTCAGCCTGATTCGCCGCGCGAATGATCTGGCCGGTAGCCATGGCTATGGCCGTCTCGACATGATCGAGAACCGCGTGGTGGGCATCAAGAGCCGTGAGATCTACGAAACCCCGGGCTTGCTGCTGCTGATCAAGGCCCACCAGGAACTGGAGAGCCTCACCCTCGCGGCGGACGTGCTCCGCAGCAAGCGTCAGCTGGAGCAGCAATGGGCCGATGTGGTCTATCAAGGCCTCTGGTACGGCCCACTGAAGGATGCTCTCGATGGCTTCATCGACCGCACCCAGCGCACCGTCAACGGCACCGTCAAGGTGAAGCTGCACAAGGGCAACGCCACCGTCGTGGGCCGCAGCAGTGCCAACAGCCTCTATGTCCCCGACATGGCCACCTACGACTCGGGAGATCAATTCGATCACCGCGCCGCTGAGGGCTTCATTTATGTCTGGGGTCTGCCGACCCGTCTCTGGGCTAACAGCCAGCGCTAAGGCCTGGTCTCAGGCTGCCACGGATGGGTCTTGGGGCCAGAGCGGCCGCACTCGAGAGTTCATCCGTGCCCCCTCGGGCTGGAGGGGAAGCATCAGGGGCTCCTCCCTCAACGAGGACTGCGGCTTCAGTTGGTGCTGACTCTGCTCCAGTTGTTCTTTTTCGGCGCTTAACAACCGCTGGCGCTCGAGGATCGGTTCGAGCCGTTCGCTGAATTTGCGCTCAAAAATTCCAGGCAACTCAGCCAGGAGGGCCTCCAGTTCGGCGATCTGCTGCCGTGCGCGCTCAAGCTCCTGTTGGCTCTGTGCCAAGGCCGCCTGAAGGTCTTGGTGCTCCAACAGCTGGCCAATAAAAAACCTCCCGGAACCTAACGAAGGCTCCAGGAGGGATCAAGAGGCGAGATGGCTTTCGCGGTCAGGCGCCTGCGGTTTGCAGAGCTTCTTCGTCGCTAGCGGCTTGTGGTGCGGGGCCGCTACGGGGAGCAGGCAGGGGGCCGTCCTGCTTGACGGTCAGATAGCGAATCACGTCTTCGCTCAGGCGCATGGCCTTCTCGAGGGCAGCAACCTGTTGGCCGTCACCGTTGTGGGCCAGCTGCACGTAGATGCCTTCCTTGTGCTTGGCGATGGTGTAGGCCAGGCGGCGCTTGCCACGCATTTGGCAATCCAGCACCTCTGCACCGGCTTCGTTGACGAGATCGCGGTACTTGGTGATGTGGGTTTCCACCTCTTCCTCCGGGATGTCCGGACGAAGGATGTACATCGTTTCGTAGTAGGGCTGCGACATGACTTACGCGATCCGACGTGGACGCCGAAAGGGACGGTGGCTGGTGTTCAAGGCCTAGGGCCTCGATTGCCAGCGGCGGATCGTCCACCCTACAGCTGCATGCGTACCGCCTCAGACAGGCTCGGGATGTCGGCTTCCTTGCCGCGCAGGCACTGGACGATGCCAAACAGCACCAGCACCAGCACCCCCAGGAAGATGGTGTTGGCCAGGGTTCGCACGGCGAAGTTCCCCCCCAGGGGAGCCAGCAGCAGGTTGAACGCCAGGGAGAGCACGATC
Organism: Synechococcus sp. W4D4; assembly: GCF_047716805.1. Classification (NCBI taxonomy): domain Bacteria; kingdom Bacillati; phylum Cyanobacteriota; class Cyanophyceae; order Synechococcales; family Synechococcaceae; genus Synechococcus; species Synechococcus sp. W4D4. The sequence continues at coordinate 2,221,517 of NZ_CP180404.1, forward strand.
AGGATGATGTCCAGCAGGATCGCCTGCAGGGCGTTGAAGCGGATGAAATAAGGCACCCGTGGGTTCCGTACGACCCCCAGAAACAGCACCAGGAACAGGATGAACCCACCGAAGGGGATGGCCTGCTCAATCAAGATCAGCGGCAGCGCCGGCAGGCTCAGCCACTGGAGCATGGGGAAGAGGCCGATGAGGGATCGCCCGAAGGGCAGGCCATCGCTCCAGGGCAGGAGATAGGTCAGGAGGGCTAGAAGCCGCTGCCAACTGGGGATCGTCATCGCGCGCTGTCGACGTGGACGTGACGTTAGTGGGACCTAATGCAGCTGGCGCAGGGCGGCCTGGTGCATGACCTCCACAGGAACCTCGCTTTTGCCACTCCACAGGCGCAGGGAGGCCGCCCCTTGCTCCACAAGCATCCGCAGGCCATCGAGGGTGCGGCAGCCTTTTGCTCCTGCTTGCTCCAGCAGGGCGGTGGGCCGAGGGGTGTAGATCAGGTCGTAGACCCAGGCCTGGGCTGGAAGCGCCTGCAGTTCCGCACTGTTCAGGGGACAGGCCCTGGCGGCGGTGGGATCCGTGGCTGAGGCCATCCCCATGGGCGTTGTGTTGACCACGAGGTCGGTTTGCTGGAGGGCCGCGCTGACGGTTTTCTCCCAGATCAGGGGTCTCAGTTGGGGCGCCCAGCTTTGGCAGTCCGCTTGGAAGGCCTCAAGGGCTTCGGGCCGCCGGCCGACCAGAACAATGTCGCCAAAGCCCAGGTCCGCCAGGCCGGCGACGACGGCTCGCGCACTACCGCCGCAACCGAGAACCACGGCCCGCTTGCCACTCCAGTTGGCCTCCCGCAGCGGTGCACAGAACCCCTCAACATCGGTATTGGTGCCCAGCCAGCCGCCGCCTTGGCGCGGCACCAGGGTGTTGACGGCCCCCAGCCGCTGGGCGAGGGGACTGAGCTCGTGGCAGAGCGTCGCGACGGCTTGCTTGTGGGGGATGGTGACGTTCAGGCCGCGGCAGCCCATCGCTTCCAGGGCACGCACGACGGTGCTGAGTTCGGCCGCTGGGGTCGGCAAGGCCAGGTAGGCCCAGTCCAGCTGCATGGCCGCCAACGCGGCGTTGTGCATCACCGGTGAGAGGGAGTGGCGTACGGGATCCCCGAGTACCCCCACAAGCGCGGTGCTGCCTTGGATGCGGGCCTCGGCGTTCACGGTGGTTCGGGCACTGTTCGGCAACCACACCTAGCCCCACCCGGGTGCCGCTGCGGAGGATGCCTTCAGTTCAGAGGTCACCCATGGGCAAGGTTGTCGGTATCGACCTTGGCACCACTAACAGCTGCGTGTCGGTCATGGAGGGCGGCAAGCCCACCGTGATTGCCAATGCTGAGGGCTTCCGCACCACGCCCTCTGTGGTGGCATACACCAAGAACCAGGATCAACTGGTGGGTCAAATCGCCAAGCGCCAGGCGGTGATGAACCCGGAGAACACCTTTTATTCGGTCAAGCGTTTCATTGGACGCCGGGTCGATGAGGTGAACGAAGAGTCCAAGGAAGTGAGCTACGGCGTCGAGAAGGCCGGCTCCAATGTCAAGGTCAAGTGTCCTGTTCTCAACAAGCAGTTCGCCCCTGAGGAAGTCAGTGCTCAGGTGCTGCGGAAGCTGGCTGAAGACGCCGGTAAGTACCTCGGTGAGACCGTGACCCAGGCGGTCATCACTGTTCCCGCCTACTTCAACGACTCCCAGCGTCAGGCCACCAAGGACGCCGGCAAGATCGCTGGCCTTGAGGTGCTGCGCATCATCAACGAGCCCACCGCGGCTGCCCTGGCCTATGGCCTCGACAAGAAGAGCAACGAGCGCATCCTGGTCTTCGACCTGGGCGGCGGCACCTTCGACGTGTCGGTCCTCGAGGTCGGCGACGGCGTGTTCGAGGTGCTCTCTACCTCCGGTGACACGCACCTGGGTGGCGATGACTTCGACAAGGTGATCGTTGATCACCTGGCCGACACCTTCAAGTCCAATGAAGGCATCGATCTGCGTAGCGATAAGCAGGCCCTGCAGCGTCTGACCGAAGCTGCCGAGAAGGCCAAGATTGAGCTCTCCAGCGCGACCCAGAGCGAGATCAACCTGCCGTTCATCACGGCGACCCCTGAAGGTCCCAAGCACCTCGACCTGACCCTGACCCGGGCCAAGTTCGAAGAGCTGGCTTCCAAGCTGATCGACCGCTGTCGCGTGCCCGTCGAGCAGGCCCTGAAGGACGCCAAGCTGGCTTCCTCCGAGCTGGACGAAGTGGTGATGGTGGGTGGCTCCACCCGCATCCCCGCCGTGCTCGAGCTGGTGAAGCGCGTCACCGGGAAGTCCCCCAACCAAACCGTGAACCCCGACGAGGTGGTGGCCGTGGGTGCCGCCATTCAGGGCGGTGTGCTCGCCGGTGAGGTCAAGGACATCCTTCTGCTGGACGTCACTCCCCTGTCCCTGGGTGTTGAAACCCTGGGCGGTGTGATGACCAAGATGATCCCCCGGAACACCACCATCCCGACCAAGAAGTCGGAGACCTACTCCACCGCCGTGGACGGTCAGACCAATGTGGAAATCCACGTGCTCCAGGGCGAGCGCGAGATGGCCAGCGACAACAAGTCGCTTGGAACCTTCCGCCTCGATGGCATCCCCCCGGCCCCCCGTGGCGTTCCCCAGATCGAAGTCACCTTCGACATCGACGCCAACGGCATTCTGAGCGTCACCGCCAAGGACAAGGGCAGCGGCAAGGAGCAGAGCATCTCCATCACCGGGGCCTCCACCCTCAGTGACAACGAGGTGGACAAGATGGTGAAGGACGCCGAAGCCAACGCCAGCGCTGACAAGGAGAAGCGCGAGCGGATCGACGTGAAGAACCAGGCCGAAACCCTGGTCTATCAAGCCGAGAAGCAGCTGGGCGAGCTGGGCGACAAGGTGGGCGCCGAGGACAAGGCCAAGGTCGAGTCCTCCTCCGCCAAGCTCAAGGAGGCCATCGAAAAAGACGACTTCGACACCATGAAGTCCGAGCTCGAGACCCTGCAGCAGGCTCTCTACGCTGCCGGTGCCGCTGTCTATCAGCAAGCCGCCGGTGCTGAAGGTGCCGCCGCTGGCGCCCCTGGCGCAGAGGCCGGTGGTTCCGGTTCGGCCGGTGACGACGTGATCGACGCCGAATTCACCGAGTCGAAGTGATTCACCGCTCACGGTTGTGAGCCCATGACCCCCGGCGTGAGCCGGGGGTTTTTTCGTGCCTTGAGCAGCGCAGCAAAAAGCCCCCCTCCAGAGGAGGGAGGCCTGGAGGGTTCAGGTTTTATTCGCCGATGCTGGCCACGGCAGCCCTTGCTTGTTGCAGCACGTTGGCCGGCAGGCTCACATAGCCGAGGGCCGGGGCATTGGCCTGCGCCTCATCGCTGAGGGTGTAGTTGAACGCCTCTTGCAGGGCCTGGAGCTTGTCGCCATTGCCGCTCTTGTAGAGCAGGATCCAGGTGAAGGTCACGATCGGGTAGCCCGCCTTTGGATTGGGGTTGCTCCCGGTCAGGTTCGGGCCTAGATCGATGCTGCCCAGGGCTTCAGCCGCCGCTTTGGTGGTGGGCTTGGCGTAGCTGCCGCCGGCGTTCTGCAGTGCAGCGGCCTGCAGATCGCCGCGCACATAGGAGCTCTCGACGTAGCCCAGGGCGCCCTTGATCTGCTGCAGGCTGGCGGCCATGCCTTCGTTGCCCTTGGCCCCAAGGCCCGTGGGCCATTTGATCGATTTGCCGCTGCCCGGACCGGAGGCCCAGGCGGGGCTGAAGGCCGAGAGAGATTTGGTGAAGTTGTAGGTCGTTCCCGAGCCGTCGGAGCGGTAGACCACCTTGATGGCCTGATCGCCGCAACCGAGGTCGCTGTAGTTGGTGATCTTGCCTTCGAAAATCCCCACCAGCTGTTGTTGGCTGAGCTTGAGCTCGCAGCCGGGGTTGTTGTAGGCGACGGCGATTGCACCGGCGGTCATCGGGACTTGCACGGCCCCGCGCTTGATGCCGGCGGCATCCTCTTCGCTGAGCGGCTTATCGCTGGCGGCGAAGTCAACGGTGGCTGCATCGAACTGGCGGATGCCAGCACCGGAGCCCACCGACTGGTAGTTGACCTTGACTTTGCCTTTGGCGGCCAGGTCCTGGAACCAGCGCAGGTAGATCGCGGCGGGGAAGGTGGCCCCTGCACCCTGGAGGCGGGCGCTGGAGGCACCGCCGTCAGATCCGGAGCCGCCGCAGGCCGTCAGGGCGAGCACTCCAAGGAGACTCAGCGGTGCCAGGGTGCGGGTGCGAAGCATCGTCGGCGGGTGTCGACAAGAGTCTTCAGGCTAAAGAAGCCCCGCCCAGCGGTCAGCACTGGCCGGCGTTCTCGATTTGCTCGGCCGCCCAGGCTGCGGTGGCGGGAGCCAGCAGCACTCCATTGCGGTAATGCCCACTGGCCAGGAGTAGGCCAGGTTCCAGTTGCTCCAGCAACGGTGCGGGCCTCCCCAGGGGGCGGGCCCTGAGTCCCTGCCACTGCCGCAGCACCGTTGCACGCTGCAGCCAGGGCGGGGCATGGCCGCCGAGCTCACGCAGCGCTCGTAGCTCCTGCGGCTGACCCTGGAGGTGATCAATCTCCACGGTGGCACCGAGCCAGAGGCGCCCCCCAGGACGCGGGACCAGGTTGATCCCGCTCCAGCTCAAGCTGCCTGGCCAGTTGCCTTCGCCGTGATCGGTTTCAGCGAGTTGAAGCTCCAGGGCCTGGCCCAGCACCGGGTGCTGGGGGCGCTCGTGGCCCAAGGGCTCCAGGAGAACCGAACTGCTTAGTCCGGCACTGAGCACAACCCAGTCAAAGGACCCAGGGCTGTCAAGGGTGTTGCGCACGCGCCACTGGCCAGTGCTGCTGCGCTCCAGGGCGCTAACGGCAGAGGCTTCGATCGTGAGCCCCAAGCGTTCCCCGTCCTCCAGCAGGGCCTGCATGGCCGGAATTGGATCGAGTTGTCCATCCCCTGGAGAGAGCAGTCCCCCCAGGCAGGGTTGGGGAACGAGCGGTCTGAGCTGCTCCAGTTCCGTGGGCTGGAGCAGCCGCAGGTCCTCGCGCTGGCTGGCCAGCTGGACTTGCGCCTCCTGCTCGGCGGCAGTGGTGGCGAGCTGCAGCAGGCCTGCGCGGAACGGCAGGACATGGCCCCGCTGCTGGAGCTCGTCGCGCCACTGGCGCCAGAGGGTGTGGGACTGCTGCCGCAGCCTCCAGCCCCGGCCACTGCTGCGGCGGAAGAGCCGGGCCATGAGCAGGCCTAGGGCGGCGCTGCTGCCGGCGTCCTCGCTCTGGGCTTGCCGCAGGTGGGGGTCAAACAGCGTGACCTGGTGCCCGATCCGCTGCAGCTCCCAGGCCACAGAAAGGCCCACCATGCCGGCTCCGATCACGCAGATCGATGAGGACCGGCTGGTGGGCAGGGTGTTCAGCGGATTCAGATCTGCTTGAGGTCGGACTGCACCTGCTCAGGAAGGATCTGGGCGTAACGGCCAAAACCGCTGGCGACCTTGATGTAGGCCTTGCTGAGGTTGTTGGCGTCCTGCAGGCGGGCGGCTTCGTCCAGATCGGCCAGAGCAGTCTTCAGATCAGTGGCCAGCTTGTTGGCTTCGGGCCGATCGCCGGGGAGCAGGCGCTGGTTGATGTAGAGCATCTCGCGACCCACTTCCTGCATGGGGCCGTGGATCAGGTTGCGGGTGAAGACCCAGTTGCGCTCGTTCACCAGGGTGGCCAGCTCGGGGAGGCGGTTGCGAGCCGCCAGGAACCCTTCGGCCTGGCGCTCGATCACGGTGATGTCATCGGCGCTCAGGGTGGGGGCTTTAGCTTTGGCGCCACCACAGGCGGTCAGGCCAAAGCTGATCACCAGAGCGAGGGCCGCGAGGGCCAGTCGCCGCAGGGCGGAATGGAGCTGTTGAGCAGCCATCAGGGCAGCCTTTCTTGCTGAACTTGATTGCGGGACTTTACCCAGGGCCATTGGTCTCTGAGCCCTGCATGACGAGCTGCAACGGCTTGAACGGCAGAATTCAGATCTCAACGGGCTTTGACGCCATTCCATGACGGCTGCCACCGCCATCCTTCAGATGATTTGTCCGGATCAGCCGGGGCTTGTGCGGGAGCTCTCCGGTTGGGTCGCGGGTAATGGCGGCAACATCGTCCATGCCGATCACCACAGCGACCAAGGGGCTGGATTGTTCCTGAGCCGCATTGAGTGGCAGCTTGAGGGCTTCGGTTTGCCCCGCGAAGCGATTGCCCCAGCGGCGGTCTCTCTGGCGGAACGCCTGGGTGGTGAACAGACGGTCACCTTCTCCGATCAGCGCCCTGCAGTGGCGATCTTCGTCAGCAAGCAGGACCACTGTTTATTGGATCTGCTCTGGCGTGTGCGCACCGGTGAGTTGCCGATGCGGGTGCCGCTGGTGGTTTCCAACCACCCGGACCTCGCTTCGATCGCCCAGGAGTTCGGCGCCCAATTCGTCCATGTGCCGATCAGCAAGGCCAACCGAGGCGAGGCGGAGGCCCGTCACCTTGAGCTCCTGAAGGAGCACGGCATTGAGTTGGTGATCCTGGCGAAGTACATGCAGGTCCTCACCCCGAGCTTTTTGGCGGCTTTTGATCCCCCGGATGCCTTTCACCGGGTGATCAACATCCACCACTCCTTTCTGCCGGCCTTCATGGGGGCGCAGCCGTATCACCGTGCCTGGGAGCGGGGTGTGAAGTTAATCGGGGCCACCGGGCACTACGTGACCGACGAGCTCGATGCGGGCCCGATCATTGCCCAGTCCACTGTCAACGTGAGCCACCGCGACGAGGTGGAGGATCTGATCCGCAAAGGTCGCGACACCGAGCGTCTGGCCTTGGCCCGGGCGGTGCGCTTGCATCTGAAACGACAAGTGATGGTCTACCGCGGCCGTACGGCGGTGTTCGAATGACCCAGCTCTGGCGCAGGCCTCTGCACGCCGGTTTGGAGTTGCTGGATGGAGAGCGGCCGGCGGCGGCGACCCCCTGGGGTTGGCGCTGCTTTCAGGTGGCTCTGCTGCTCCTGCCGGCCAGTGCGCTCTTGGCGGGATTGCTGCTGCTGGTGGCCTTGATCCTGGGTAGCCGTCAGCCGACGGCCTGGCGGGACGACCGGGTCAATTGGTGGCTCGCCGCCATCGGTCTCTGGATGGTCCTGGGCTGTTTTGCCGCCTCGAGCGGTTGGCTCTCCTGGGTGGGCTTGGGCAATTGGCTGCCCTTCTTTTGGGCGTTCTGGGGGTTCCAGCCCTATCTGGCCACGCCCGAGGCCCGGCGCAGGGTGGCCCTGTGGCTCGTGGCGGGAACCGTGCCGGTGCTGGGCACGGGCTTTGGCCAGATGGTGCTCGGCTGGAGCGGTCCCTACGAACTGCTGGGCGGGGCGATCGTTTGGTGGATCCGTGGCGGAGGCAACCCACCCGGGCGACTTTCGGGCCTGTTTGATTACGCCAACATCACAGCGGCCTGGCTGGCCTTGAGCTGGCCCCTGGTGCTGGCGGCCTTTCTGCAGCATTGTCGCTGCTGGCGCTCTGGCCCCCTGGCTTTTGGGCTCTGGGGTGTCAGTTTTGCCTTGGTGGTCATCCAGGTGGCGGAGATGCTGGCCACCGATTCCCGCAACGGTTGGGGAGCCTTGGTTTTAGCGGTCCCGATCGTGCTCGGACCGGGGCGCTGGATTTGGCTGGTGCCCCTGCTGCTGCTGGCGCTATTGCCCGTCGCCCTGGCGACCCTGCCGGGGGTGCCGGCGGTCATTCAGGCCCCCCTGCGGGAGATCGTGCCCCAGTCGATCTGGGGCCGATTGAACGATTTCAACTCCCAGGGGGAGAGGCCCCTGGCTCTCACCCGCCTCAGTCAGTGGGGGACGGCCCTTGGATTGATCGGCGAGCGCCCCTGGCTGGGTTGGGGGGCAGCGGCCTTCAGCGTGATCTATCCCCTGCGGACGGGCCATTGGCATGGCCATCCCCACAACATCGCTCTGGATCTGGCCCTCAGCCATGGCCTGCCGGTGGCCCTGGGTCTGGTGGGCCTGGTGCTCTGGCTGTTGATCCGCGGCGTGCGGCTCGGGATGGCCAGCGGTGCACTGTTTGAGCGGGCCTGGTGGGCAGCGGCGCTTGTGCTGGTGGTGCTGCACGCCACCGACATCCCGATGTACGACAGCCGGCTGAACATTGCCGGTTGGATTCTCTTGGCCGGTCTGCGCTGCCGCTTTTAGGCCAGGGCTTCGTCGTGGTGCTTGCGCAGGGTGGCCTTGGGCAGGGGGCCTTTGAGGTGCTCCCAGGGCAGGACCCGATCGGCATCCCAGGCGTTGTGGATCACCTCCTCCCAGGGGGGTAGGGGCGTCTCGGCGTCGCGGTAGGCCTGTTTCCAGCCGCCGAGTTTGTCGTGGCGGCCGCGCACCGCAGCAATCACCGGGGCCAGGCGCCGGTCGCTGCGGGAGAGCAGCGCCTGAATCACACTCCAGCCATAGCTCTCGGGGCGCAGTTCGATGCCCTTGGGCTTGAGCCGCTTGGCCAGAAGCTTCAGCCGTTTCTCGGCTTCGGGGCGGACGCCTTGCCACTGGAAGGGGGTGTGGGCCTTGGGCACAAAGGTGCTGACCCCTAAAGACAGGCGCAGCCCCGGGGTGGCCTTCTTGAGCTTCAGCATCAGGTCGGCGGTGGCCTCGATGTCGTCTTCGCCTTCCGAGGGCAGGCCGGCCATGCCGTACAGCTTCAGGCCGCTGAGGCCACCTTCTTTGGCGTAGCGGGCCGCGGCATAGATCTCCTCGGTGGCGAGCTTTTTGTTGACCACCTCGCGCATGCGCTCGCTGCCGCTTTCGATGGCGATGGTGAGGGACTTGCTGCCGCGTTTGGCCAGGATCCGCCCGAGCTCAGGCGTGACGGTGGCGGCCCGCACGGAACTGACGCTGACTCGGGTGCCTTCGAAGCCGTCCTGATCGAGCCACTGCAGTAGGTCGCCGAATTGCGGGTGCTGGGTGACCGATGCCCCCAATAAGCCCAAGCGCTGGGTCGCCCCTAGGCCTTTCTCCACCGCCGGGATCAGCCCGTCATCGAGGCTCGGGGTGCGGAAGGGCAGGGTGAGGTAGCTGGCCAGGCAGAAGCGGCAGAGCTCCGGGCAGCTGCGCACCACCTCGACCATATGAATGGAGGGCCAGGCCGCCTCTGGGGTGATCACCGTGGAGTGGCTGAGGGTGTTGCCTCGCCAGGTCTGCTTCTCAACGGTTTCGGGGATGCCGGCCTCGATCGGTTCGATCGCCAGCAGTGCGCCGTCCTCGCCGTAGCGGGGGGCATAGAGCGACGGGACATAGACACCGGGCACCGCCGCCAGGCGCCGCAGGCGCTCGTGGCGCGGGGCGGTTTTGCAGGCCTGCAGGGCATCGATGAACGCTGGCAGCAGCAGTTCGCCATCGCCGAGCAGAACCGCATCAAAGAAGGGAGCCAGGGGTTCAGGGTTGGCGGTCAGCACCGGCCCCCCGCCGAAGACGATCGGATCGTTGTCGCCGCGCTCGCTCGCCCAGATCGGGATGCGCTGTTGCTCCAGCAGATCCAGCAGCACCGGCCCGTCGAGTTCCCAACTCAGGGATAGGCCAAAGAGGTCGCAGTGCCGGTGCTGCGGATCCCCTTGGTCGGTGAAGAGGCGCCGCACGTCCACATCGGCGCGCTGGGCCAAGGTCGCCCAGACCACCTGATAGCCCAGGCTCGTAATCCCCACGGTGTAGGTGCTGGGGAAGGCCAACACCGCCCGAAGGGCACCCTGCTGCGCAGCAGCCGGCTCAAACAGCAGGGTCTCTTGGTTCAGGAGCTCGGATGGAGGACTGAAGTCATTCCATCAGAGAGCGGAATCATTCGATCACCGTGAAAAATGGTGAGAAGGGGCCGCTGCTGAAATCAGTTGGGATCGGAGTCGCTGCACCGTTCGTGGTGATTGTGGCCCCATTGTCTGTGACTGTGAAGCTCACGTTGAGCCCAGATGTAGACGACGTAATTGCGATCGGCGATGACGGTTCAAAGGTGCCGACAAGACGTGTCACTCCTGTGCAGCTATTAGCTCTGCTCAGAGAGCCGTCAGCAAGCATTGCCCTGAGGTTCCCTCCTGTGACTGAGGCGCTCGCGGTGGGTTCACAAGTGCCACCCCCGTCAAAATTCACGAGCGTTTCCGTGAAATCTGTAGGGGTGCCACCGGCTACCACTTGTCCGGAAGAGTTTGATGCATAGGTATTGCCATCGGATGCTGCATAGGAGACATTGAGTCCGAAAGTATTGGCCATAATGATGTAGGCATAGGAATAGCTCCCTGGTTCGGGTAAAGACCCGCCGCTGCTTCCTAAATCGACTGTGGAGCCTGGTGCCAGGTCAGTGGTGACGCCGCCGCTACTGATGAGTGTTGATGTGCAGGTAGATCGATCAAAAGAGTTGCTCGCTGTGGGGTTGGATGTGCAGAGCCCCATTTCGTAGATCACAATCTCGTATCGGCTGGGTGTGGTTGCGCAGCTGTCGTCGGCTGGGAGGGCGACATTCGATCCCGATGCTGGGCAGACCGACGTTGTCTGAGATTTGCCTGGGCTGATTGGAATCAAGAGAGACAAGCTTGCTGCTCCAGCGCAGGCAAGTTTTAAAGCGCGATTCATCATTCTTTTTCGGTTAGGTGGAAGTTTTGATGGAGTTGATCCTTATGTACCGGATGCCTGGTTGGTGAAGCTTGTTATCGGTTTCTTCGTTCGCTCAAGCAGCACCTCGTAGCGACGACGCACTGGCTGGGTCATCTGGGTGATCAGGTTTTGTTTGGCGTTGTTCTTCGCGAAGGTCACCGGGCGGCCGGTCAGACGAATGCGAGCGCCGAAATAGGGGCCCGGCTGATTGCCGATGTCGTTGTTCGAGTCGGTGGGGTAGGCCGGGATTTCATTCGACACCCACAACTCCAGGTTGGCGTGGGGAGTGGCCTGCCAGTTCACCGAGCCTTCGACACCGCTGTTATCGCTGTGAGCACCGGTGTAATCCCAGTTGAAGCCACGGAGATACATCGCCAGTTGGGGATAGGAGGGGATGCGGTAACCCAGCTCCACATCCCAACCAGGAACGACCCGCTCGGTGTAGTCGATGGCGTTGATGGTGATGTCTTTTTGAGCTGAACCGTTGATGTACCAGTTGTTGCGCAGCTCAAAGCTCTTCCAGAAGCCCTCAGCGCCGATGCCCCAGCGGGTGTAGGCGGTGGAGTAGTTCGTGGTGCGTAGGTCCCAGAAGCCGTTCAGGCCGACCATGGCCTCATCGCCGAGGCGGTAGCGGCTGCCCAAGCCCACATTGACCTGGGGTTGGGCGGAGGTCTCCAGGGTGACCCGCGCTTGGCCAAACATCAGGCCCATCGGATCGCCCTCGTTGTCGTAGCCCAGCGTCTTGAGGCGCATGAAGCTATCGAGGTAGCCCGTCAGGTCACTGCTGGTGGCTGCGTTTAGGCCGAGGGTTGTTTGCGCGAAGAAGGGGATCTTCTTGATCTGCTTGTTGGCGTAGTTCACGCCGCTGCTGATCAGGGTGCGGGTGACCTCGGACTGGACAACTCCGCCCAGGTCAACGCCATCGCCATTGACCATCGCCGGGCCGTATTGAGCGGCGTAGCCGGCACCCTTTTGAACGATCCGCTCAAACAGGTTGCGGGGCTGACGCACCTCGGCGGGACCCAGGCAAGCGCGGGAGCGGGGGTCGACGAAGACGTCGCACTTCCAGGGTTGGTGCGCCAGCGGCTTGCCGATCGTGATCGTCTTGCCTTCTGCGGGCAGTTGGTCCTCGCTAATCAGCGGTTTGTCTTGCTCTACCGCTGGCTCCTCGGTCAGGCCGAGTTCGGAGCTGCTGAAGCCTTCCAGTCGCTGCTGAGTTTCCTCGGCTCGCGCTCCAGTGCCCAGTGTCAGGGCCAAGGGCGCTGCAGCTGCAATGAGCGTGCGCCGCGCTCGTAATCGGCCTCGATAAAGATTCGCCATTCCCGCACACCACAAGGGACTAGGTATTTGCACTTAACCATTTGCTTGCCGGTTTGAACAGAAGCTTTGTGCGATTCGTCAGCTCTGTCCAAAGACATTCAGCGGGTGATGTCCTTTGGACAGAGCTGACGAATCGTGCTGTTCACCAGCAGTTGATCGTCCCGGCTGGGCCCCTCTGGGAAGTGCATCGTCCAGGCTTCGGCGATCAGTGCTTCGCCCTCGCCTTCCAAGCGCAGGGCGCAGATCAGGGCCCCGGTTTCCAAGTGCTTGGTCTCGCGCTTCAAGGTGCGTACCTCAAAGCTGCCGAACGGGTTTCCCTGGGCCAAAGAGGCGCCTGGAAAGCCCAGGCTGATAACGAGGAGTGCTGCGCTCGCGCGTTTCAAAGCTCCCGCGGGCTCAGCGGCGTGCCCGGCAGCTTCATCTCCCCTTGGGTGCTCGTGGCACTGCTTTGCAGGGCCAGCTGCCTCTGGTAAATCGAGTGTTCGTGGGTGATCCGCGAGATCACGAAACTGACCACTGCGCAGACAAACAGGGGCTTGAGGATCAACAGGTCCTTGGTCAGGGCAAAGACCAGGAAGACCGCCGTGATCGGTGTGCGGGAACAGGCGGCGATAAAGGCCGCCATCCCCGCAAAGACGTAGGTGCTGGGGGCATGGCCAGAGAGGTGTTCGGCGATGCCCGCAGCGGTTAGCCCCAGGGCTCCGCCCAGGGTCAACATGGGCGCAAACAGGCCTCCCGGCGCTCCAGTCGCGGCGGCGAGGCCCGTGGCAAAAAACAGCAGGGTGAAGATGCCCACGGCCTTGCTGAGTTCCACGTGGCCATCGACGATCGCGTGCTGCAGCGCCGCGTTGTTGCGGAAGTCAGCGGGTAGGGCGGCATAGAGGCAGCCCAGAGCAATGCCCCCAAGCAGCATCCGGATCACGATCTTCTCGGAGAAGAAGCGTTGTCCTAGGGACTGCATCTTCACCACATAGCGGGTGTAGAGCTCGGCCAGCAGGCCCACCACAATCCCCAAGGCCACCAGGTAGATCAGGTCCTTGGGTAGGAACTGGATATCCAGTTGGTACTCGCTGCTGATCTGGAAACCCCGCTGGCCGATGCCGGCGCTTTGCTCACCAAAGCCAGCGAGACCCATCACATCGGCCCAGAAGCTGCCGGCGAAGGCCGTGCCCAGCACCAGCAGCAACAGGATCGGACCGGATTTCCGCAGCAGCTCTTCAATTGCGTAGAAGAAGCCCCCCAGGGGGGCGTGGAAGACCGCTGCAATGCCCGCGCCGCCGCCGGCCGCCACGATCACTCGGAGTAGGGAGGGCGGGGCCTTGAACCAGCGGGCCATCTGCCAGCCCACGGAACTGCCCATTTGAACGGCAGGACCTTCTGGTCCGAGCGGGAAGCCGCTGCCAATGGCCAGGATGCCGGCCAGCAATTTGACGATGGCGACCTGCAGGTTCATTGGCAGGCTCTGGCGCGAGAGGAAGCGCATCACCTGAGGAATCCCCGAGCCCGCCGCCGTCGGAGCCAGGGTGCTGATCAGCACCGCCGAGAGCAGGCCGCCGACGGCTCCCATGGAGGGCAGCACCAACCAGGGGCTCGCGGTCTCCAGCAGGCTCAGGCGCCAACTGCCCAGCCAGCCCACACCGGTCTTGAACAGCAGACCAGCTGCAGCGGCCCCCAGGCCGGTGACGATCAGGGTGAGGACGACAGCAGGCCAGCGCTGCTGCACCAGCCGTTCCAGGTTGCGGCTGGCCCTCCAGGACTGCAGTTCCAGCTTCAGGCCGTGGGTTTGCAAGGTGCCTAGACCCCTGCCAGCACTTTTGCTTCGTCGTCGCTGCTGAGCACGCGACCGCTGTCTTCAAAGCCTTCGATCTGATCGAAGTTCAGGTAGCGGTAGAGCTCAGCCCCTTTGGGATCGATCTTGGCGGCGGCGATGGCCAGGTAGTCCTCCTTGGTGGGGATGCGGCCGAGCTGGGCGCAGACCGCAGCCAGCTCGGCGCTGCCGAGATACACCTGGGCGCCATTGCCCAGGCGGTTGTTGAAGTTTCGGGTGCTGGTGGAGAAGACGGTGGTGTTCTCCTCGACCCGGGCCTGGTTGCCCATGCAGAGGGAGCAGCCGGGCATCTCCATGCGGGAGCCGGCCTTCTCGAAGATTCCGTAGTAGCCCTCCTGCTTGAGCACCTCCTCATCCATTCGGGTTGGGGGGCAGACCCATAGGCGGGCCGTGTTCTCCCCTTGTCCCTCCAGGACAGTCGCTGCGGCGCGGTAGTGGCCGATGTTGGTCATGCAGGAGCCGATGAAGACTTCATCGATCTGATCTCCGGCCACATCGGAGAGGGTTTTGACGTTGTCGGGGTCGTTCGGGCAGGCCAGGATCGGCTCGTTGATCTCATCGAGGTTGATCTCGATCACCGCGGCGTATTCAGCGTCGGCGTCGGCCTCCATCAGCACGGGATTGGCAAGCCATTCCTCCATGGCCTTGATCCGGCGGGCCAGGGTGCGGGCATCGCTGTAGCCGCGGGCGATCATGTTCTTCAGCAGCGCCACGTTGCTGCGCAGGTATTCACTCACCGTCTCCACCGAGAGCTTGATGGTGCTGCCGGCGCAGGAGCGCTCGGCCGTGGCGTCGGTCAGCTCGAAGGCTTGCTCAAGCTTCAGGTCGGGAAGGCCTTCGATTTCCATGATCCGGCCGCTGAAGATGTTCTTCTTGCCGGCCTTCTCCACCGTGAGTAGCCCCTGCTGGATGGCCACATAGGGAATGGCATTCACGACATCCCGCAGAGTGACTCCGGGTTGCAGAGAGCCGGAGAACTTCACGAGAACGGATTCGGGCATGTCCAGGGGCATCGCGCCGATGGCGGCGGCGAAGGCCACTAGACCGGAGCCTGCGGGGAAGGAGATGCCCAGGGGGAAGCGGGTGTGGCTGTCACCGCCGGTGCCCACGGTGTCGGGCAGCAGCATCCTGTTCAGCCAGCTGTGGATGATGCCGTCGCCGGGGCGTAGGGCCACGCCACCGCGGGAGCTGATGAAATCGGGCAGCTCGGCGTGGGTCTTCAGGTCGACTGGCTTGGGGTAGGCCGCGGTGTGGCAGAAGCTCTGCATCACCAGGTCGGCGGAGAAGCCCAGGCAGGCCAGCTCCTTCATCTCATCGCGGGTCATCGGCCCGGTGGTGTCCTGGGAGCCCACGGTGGTCATCAGCGGTTCGCAGCTGGTGCCGGGGCGCACGCCGGGCAGGCCGCAGGCCTTGCCCACCATCTTCTGGGCCAGGGTGAAGCCCTTGCCGGTGTCGGCGGGGGCGCTGGGGCGAATGAACAGGTCGCTGGCGGGCAGACCCAGTTGGGCGCGCACTTTGTCAGTCAGGGCGCGGCCGATCATCAGGGGGATGCGACCGCCGGCACGCACCTCATCGGTGATGGTGCTGGGCTTGAGCTCGAAACGAGCCACCACTTCGCCGGCATTGGCTTCACCGGCAGCTCGCTCGATCGTCCCGGCGTAGGGGCGAATCGTGATGACGTCTCCGGAATTCAGGGCGCTGACGTCGCATTCGATGGGCAGGGCACCGGAGTCCTCAGCCGTGTTGAAGAAGATCGGCGCGATCTTGCCGCCAATCACCACCCCGCCGCTGCGCTTGTTGGGCACGTGGGGAATGTCCGTACCGGTGTGCCAGAGCACCGAGTTGATGGCGGATTTACGGGAGCTGCCGGTGCCGACCACGTCGCCCACGTAGGCCACGGGGTGGCCCTTTTGCTTGAGCTCGGCAATGAGATCCAGACCGCCGGGCATCCGGGTCTCGAGCATCGCCGTGGCGTGAAGCGGAATGTCGGGGCGGGTGGTGGCGTGGGTCGCGGGGGAGAGGTCATCGGTATTGGTCTCGCCCTCCACCTTGAAGACCGTGACCGTGATCTCCGCCGGCAGCTCGGGCTTGGCGGTGAACCACTCGGCATTGGCCCAGCTCTCGATGACTCGCTTGGCCTGGGCGTTGCTGGAGGCCAGCTCCAGCACATCGTTGTAGGCGTCGTAGACCAGCAGGGTGCGGCTGAGCCCTGTCGCGGCGGCCTCTGCGATGGCCGCGTCTCCATGGGAGAGCAGCTCAATCAGGGCCCCGACGTTGTAGCCGCCGATCATGGTGGCCAGCAGCTTCACCGCCTCCACGGGGCTCACCAGTGGGCTGGTGGTTTTGCCCTGGGCCACAGCACTGAGCCAGTCGGCTTTCACGTAGGCCGCCTCATCCACCCCAGGGGGGATGCGCTCAGAGAGCAGATGCAGCAGGAACTGTTCTTCTCCGGCGGGGGGAGCCTGGAGAAGTTCTGTCAGGGACTGGGTTTCAGCGGCGGTCAGCGGCAGGGCTGGGACCCCTTGGGCTTCTCGCTCCGCAGCGGCGGCGCGGTAGTCGGCAAGGAAGCTGCTGGCGGACATCGGCGCTGGGACCCCAGGGGTCTCCGATCGGTGGACGTCAGTCCATTGTTCTTTGCCGCCGGTCCCCCCTGATGTGACGGAGGATGCGACTGGGCTTTTAGGGTGGAGTGCTCCGAGCCCCTGGATGGTTGCCGGCATGATTCCCACCTCTGATCTCCACGTGGTGGAAACCCGGCCCCTCGTGGCGCCCACCCTGTTGCACGGCGAGCTGCCCCTGAGTGAGGCTGCGGGCCGCACGGTGCGCGAGGCCCGTGAGCGGATCAAGGCCATCCTGCGGGGCGATGACCAGCGCCTGCTGGTGATTGTTGGCCCCTGCTCGGTCCATGACGTGGATGCGGCGAAGGACTACGCCGCCGCCATTGCTGAAGAGCACAAGCGTCACCGCGATCAGCTTGAAGTGGTGATGCGGGTCTATTTCGAGAAGCCCCGCACCACCGTCGGCTGGAAGGGCTTGATCAATGACCCCCACCTCGACGGCAGCTACGACATCAATACCGGCTTGCGGCTTGCCCGTGGTCTCCTGCTGCACCTGGCGGACATGGGGCTGCCTGCGGCCACCGAGCTTCTGGATCCCGTTGTTCCCCAGTACATCGCTGATCTGATCAGCTGGACTGCGATCGGCGCCCGCACCACCGAGAGCCAGACCCACCGCGAGATGGCCTCCGGGTTGTCGATGCCGATCGGCTTCAAGAACGGCACCGATGGCAGTGCAATCACGGCCATCAATGCCATGGAGGCGGCCGCACGCCCCCATCATTTCCTGGGCATTAATAAGGACGGTCAAGCCGCCATCGTCACCACCACCGGCAACCCCGATGGCCATTTGGTGCTGCGGGGCGGTAAGCAGGGCACCAACTACCACCGCGAGGCCATTGAAGAAGCCTCCGCAGCCCTGGTCAAAGACGGGCTACCGGCTCGGGTCATGGTCGACTGCAGCCATGGCAACTCCAATAAGGACTACCGGCGCCAAGGTGAAGTGGCGGCCGAGGTGGCCGATCAACTGCGGGCGGGCTCCTGCGATGTCATGGGTGTGATGCTCGAGAGCCACCTGGTGGAGGGCAATCAAAAGATCAGCCCCGATCGCGCAGCCCTGACCTACGGCCAAAGCATCACCGATGCGTGCATTGATCTGGAGGCGACGCGTGAGGTTCTGGCCGGCCTGGCAGAAGCGGTCGCTGCGACTCAGAGTGCCTCTGCCGTAGCGGTTTAGCTTCCCCGGTTTGCTCACTTAGCACTCGAAGATTGCGAGTGCTAAATGTTTTCTGGCCTTCAGTTGCCGTTGCGAACTGTTAGTGATGAGCAGAACGTCCTGCTGAGGTCATTGCTTTGGATTCAGCTGGAAAGGGGGCTTCCCATGGCCTATCTGTTGCAGTTTTTCGGCCTGTCTGATCCGTTGCGGTTGTTCTATCTGCAGCAGAGTGCTGCTGATGGAGCGGGTCCTGTCTTCACCGGCTTCCGTCCCGTTCAGCTGGATGCGTTGATGGCCTGGGCCCTTGAAACCGCCGGTTGCCGCAACTGGGACCCGGAGAGACCCAGCTTGTGATGGGTCTCGGGACGCAGCGGGATTGGGAGCGGCGCTGCGAGGCGATGCTCAGGGCATAGCGAGTTGCCAGAGATAAGCGGTGGATAACGGCACGCTCAAGTTGTCGATGCCAAAGCCGCTCAGTTGCTCTAGGCCGGTGGCAGTCAGCGCGATGGCTGCGGCGGCCCCGATGCTGGGTGCTGGGGCCCCCGTCGCCTGAGCCACACCGATCATGAGGGCAAGAACGAGCCAGCTGGTGAGGGCCATGGCGCCAGTGCCCGCGACAGATTTGGTTTGACCGAAGAGTTGCCAGCGCGGCGAGTTGAGCTGTGGTCCGATCAGTCCGGCCAGCCCATCACCGCAGGCCATCACCAGGACTCCGGCGGCAACGGGTAGCGGTTGCTGGGGCCAGTACAGAGCCAACAGAATTGTGATCGAGGCCCCGTAGGCAATCGTTCCGTAGCTGTGGCGTCCCACGTCTTCGACGGCAGGCAGCAGGCGGAAGCGATGGTTGAGGGCGGTCCCCACGGTGACCAGGGCCGCGGCACTCAGGGCGAGGCCCCGGGGGATGGCAAAGGCCCAGGCCAACAGGACCACCGCGCCCGTGCCGATGTGCACAACCTTGCGGCTCCACTCTTTCTGTTGCGGCCAACGCCGGCGTACGGCCAGAGCGATCAGCAGAACGGTGGCCAGCCATGCCACAACAGCGGCCACGCCGAAGAGCTGTTGCGTGACCACTGGACTCAAGCGGGAAGGCTCAAGCAGCCTGCTGGTAGTTGGTCATCAAGCGCAGCTTGAGAATCGCTTTCGATTCCAACTGACGCACCCGTTCGCGGGAGACATTGATCTGGCGTCCGATTTCCGCCAGGGTCAAGGGTTCTTGGCCGGCTAGGCCAAAGCGCAGTTCGATGATCCGACGCTCCCGCTCGTTGAGCTGCGAGAGCCAAGTGCCGAGGTGCTCTTTCTGCAGGTTGCGATCCATGGAATCCATGGATTGGTTGCTGTTGGGATCAGCGATCAATTCGCCGAGGGTGCTTCGATCGTCATCGCCCCGGGCATGGGCATCGAGGGACGCACAGGGGGCGCTCTGGGAGATCAGCTCTTCCAGTTCTTGCGGTTGCATGCCCATGGCATGGGCCAACTCCAGGCGGTTGGGCTGGCGGCCAAAGCGATGGGAGAGCTCTCGGGTGATGCGGCGCATCTTCGAGAGCTTTTCGCTCACATGGATTGGTAGACGGATCGTGCGGGCGCTGTTGTCAATGGCCCGGGTCATTCCCTGTCGAATCCACCAGTAGGCGTAGGTCGAAAATTTGTAGCCCATGGCGGGGTCGAACTTGTCGACAGCCCGCTCCAGCCCGATGGCGCCCTCCTGGACAAGGTCGAGTAATTCCAGGCCTTGGTTTTGGTATTTCTTGGCCACGCTCACCACCAGCCGCAGGTTGGCGGCCATCATTCGATCCCGAGCGCGGGTGCCCATCCGGATTTGATGCTTTTGCCGCGCGGTTAGGTCGTCAGCTGGAAGCTCCTGCAGACGCTTCATGGCCTGGACATGGTGAGCCAGTTCAATCTCTTCAGCGGGGGTCAGGAGCGGTACCCGACCGATATTGCTGAGGTACCAGCCGATCGAGTCAGCACTAAGGCGACCTCCTTGACGTGAAGCGGCGGATCGAGCTGCTGATTTGTTGCTCGAAGAGCCTGAAGCAGCGGGCTTGTTTGCAGGCATGGCAGCAGATGCGCGGGCTTCGAGGGTTGCTTTGGGCTGGCGGTTGTCTCTGCAAGGTTGCAGAGGTGAACTGAACGGCGCAAAACAAATTGATTTGGCCGGAATGTAGCACTTCTGGCCAATGCGAGTTGTAAGGAATTGGAAGACTTACTAAGGCCTTTTCGTCCGTTTTTCTTTCTGTTTGTAGCCCTCGCTACGCGCCTGCCTCAACAGGGATCAGGCCGTTTCTCCATCCATCGATCAGGTTCGCCTGAACCGCGATGTTCTCGTCCTCAGGAATGCGCCGGCTAAAGCTGCCATCGCTCTGCATGTCCCAGGCGGTGCAGTTGTCGTTGAGGTAGCTGTCGATCAGCCGTGTCATCCGTTCGTGTAGATCGGGATCTTCCACAGGAACCACCGCCTCGACCCGTCGGTCCAGATTGCGACCCATCCAATCGGCACTGCCGATATACGTCTCATGGTCGCCGCCATTCTCGAACCAGAACAGCCGGGAGTGCTCGAGGAAGCGTCCGATGACGCTGCTCACCCGGATGTTGTCGCTGACGCCGGCCAACCCAGGCCGCAGGCTGCACATGCCGCGGACCACGAGGTCGATCTGAACACCGGCTTGGGAGGCCTCGTAGAGCAGGGCAATGATCCGTGGATCCACCAGCGCATTCATCTTGGCTTTGATCGCGGCGGGCTTTCCGGCCTTGGCGTGATCGATCTCCCGCTGAATCAGCTCTTGCATCCGGCGCCGCAGGCTGACCGGTGCCACGAGCAATCGCCGGAAATCCTGCTGCTTGGAGAAGCCGGTCAGGTAGTTGAACAGTTCGGCCAGGTCCTGTCCCAGTTCTGGGCGTGCGGAGAGCAGGCCTAAGTCGGTATACAGCTGGGCCGTGCGGGAGTTGTAGTTGCCTGTGCCGATGTGGCAGTAGCTGCGCAGGAGGTCTTTTTCCTTGCGAACCACCAGGGTGATCTTTGTGTGGGTTTTCAGGCCGATCACGCCATAGACCACGTGGACGCCCGAGCGCTCGAGTTGGCGGGCCCACTGAATGTTGTTGTCCTCATCGAAGCGCGCCTTGAGTTCGACGAGCACCATCACCTGCTTGCCGTTCTCTGCGGCGCGAATCAGGGCGGCGATGATCGGGGAGTCTTTCGAGACCCGATAGAGGGTCATCTTGATGGCGAGCACCGAGGGGTCATCGGCGGCCTGGTTGATGAACTCCTCCACGGAGGTAGAGAAGAGGTCAAACGGGTGATGCAAAAGCACATCACCCCGTCGCAGCACCGAGAAGATGCTGGTGAATTCCTCGGCCTTGATGGAGCCATCCTCCAGCAGGCTTTTTTGTGCTCTGGCCAGGCTTGCAGGCGTGCGGCCCCTGTGCGGAGCATCCTTCAAGGCCGGCAGGGGAACGGCCAGCAGACTCATTAAGTCATCAAGGCCAAGCGGACCGCCGATTCGATAAAGGTCTTCCGGTTCCACACCGGTGCCGTCCAGCAGGAGTTCGACAACGGCATCGGGCATCTCGTCGGCGACTTCCAGGCGCACCACCTCTCCGCCCATCCGTCGTTTGCGTAGACCCTGCTGAAGGGCCTCCATTAGATCGTCCGCTTCCAGGTCCCGTAATTCCAGATCCGCATCCCTGGTGACGCGGAAGAAGTAATGCCCCTCCACCTCCATGCCCGGGAAGAGCAGTTGCAGGTTGAAGGCCACCACCTGCTCCAGGGGAACGGCGGTGAAGACGGGTTGGGGTTCGCTTGTGCTCAGGTCGGCCGGCAGTTTCACGAACCGCGGCAGGTTTTTTTGCGGGACCTTGACTCGGGCGAATTGTTGAACGCCGCTATCGGGATCACGGATCAAAGCCGCGATGTTCAAGCTCAGGTTGCTGATGAAGGGGAAGGGGTGCGCCGGATCCACTGCCAGCGGTGTGAGCACCGGGAAGATTGCTCGCTGGAAGTAGTCGTTGACCCAGGCCTGCTGCTTCTTGTTCAGTCGCCGGTAGTCGAGTAGGTGGACACCGGCTTCTGCTAGCTGGTGTTTGAGGTAGTGGCGGTAGTGGGCCTGTTGCTGGTCCAGCAGCGGTGCGAGTTCCTTGCGCACCAGGGCCAGCTGTTGGGTAGGGGTGAGACCGTCGTCGCTGAGGGTCTGAACGCCGGCTTCCACTTGTGACTTCAGGGAAGCCACACGGACCATGAAAAATTCGTCGAGGTTATTGCTGAAAATCGCGCTGAATTTTGCCTGCTCCAGCAGTGGCGTGTGCTCGCTCAGGGCCTGGGCCAGCACCCTCTGGTTGAAGGCGATCCAGCTCAGCTCCCGATTGATGTAGAGCTCCGGAGCCACCACTGGATCAGCCATTGATGACCCATCACCTTCTAGTGATCAACGTAGCAATCAGAAGGGATCTGAAGCGTGTTGCCCGCGACTCGGCAGGCCGCCGGCCACCAGGGCCGCGACCCCGGCGAGGAGCGTGATTCCGAGCCAGAAGGGACTGCGTTGACCGACAACGTCATACGCCAGGCCAGCCAGGGGTGGGCCGATGAAACTGCCCAGGCTCTGGAGACCCTGAAGACTGCCTAGGGCAGCCCCTTGCCCGGAGTCATCCAGCCGCCTGGAGACCAGGGCGCGCAGACAGGGGGTGACCAGGCCGGTGCCGAGCGCCAGGATCGCGACGGCGGGGAAGACGACGCGGGTGGCGTTCTCGGCTGTGGCCATCGGCACCAGCAGGCAGCCAGCGATCACAAACCCCAATCCAGCCAGGGTCAGGCGCCATTCGCCAAAGCGCTTCACCAGGGGGCCGATCAATCCCCCCTGGACGACGGTGGCGACGACGCCGACCACCAAGAAGGCATTGGCGGCCAGACCCGGACCCCAATCGAAGGCCTGTTTGAAATAGAGGACCAGAACGGCGGTGAAGCCGTTGAAGGCCAGAAAGAAGAGGAAGAAGGCCCCACACAACCGACGGACCTGCGGATTGGTGAACACCTTTTTCAGGGCGATCAAGGGATTGAGATCCCGTTTGCGGGGCATGGCCAGCCGTGCTTCCGGAGGATGGGTTTCCGGCAGCAGCAGCAGCACCAGCAGCAGGTTGATCAGGGCGAAGGCCGCGGCGGCCCAGACCGGCAAGGTGACGTTGGTCTGGGAGAGCAAGCCACCGAAAGCGGGGCCCAGGATGAAGCCCAGGCCGAAGGCCACCCCAATCAGTCCAAAGGCTTTGGCACGGTTTTCAGGCGTGGAAATATCGGCCAAGACAGCACCGGCCGTGGCTGCGGTTCCGCCGCTCACGCCATCAATCAGTCGGGCGGCGAATAGAAGGATCAGGGGAATGCTGGTTCCGGCCGCCCAGGGGATGGCCTGCCAATCAATGCTGACGGTGATGGCAAAGAGGCTCAGGCCGACCACCGAGCCCGCCACGCAAATCCCGATCACTGGCCTGCGGCCAAAGCGATCACTCAGGGAGCCGATCAGTGGAGTGACGGCAAATTGGGCGATTGCGTAACTACCAGCCAGCAGGCCCAGGGTTCGGCCGTTGTCCGTGAAGCTCGCCAGCAAGAACGGCAGTAAAGGAAAAACGATGCTTTCCCCCAGCCGATCGTTCAGCAGCGTGAGGAACGCGCAGAGGGAGGTGGAGGGGCGTTTCCAGCTCACAGGGAGGCACCCGGTGTTTGCCACACCATCCCACGGGAGGATGCTGCACCAGGCCGATGAGCGTTTCCCCGTGAGTGCCACTCCCCCTGAGCTGAGTCACCTCAATGCCAGCGGCGAGGCCCACATGGTGGATGTCGGTGGGCGGGCCGTCAGTGATCGCGTGGCCGTGGCCGAAGGGTTCATTCAGCTCTCGCCGGAGGCCTTGGCCCTGGTGGTGGAGGGCCGTGCCGCCAAGGGAGATGTGCTCGCCGTCGCTCGGGTCGCGGCGATTCAAGGGGCGAAGCGGACCTGGGAATTGATTCCCCTTTGCCATCCCCTTCCCCTCACCGGTGTTTCCGTGGTGATCGAGCCGGTGGCCGATGGTCTGCGCATCGAGGCTTCGGCTCGAACCACCGGGGTGACCGGCGTTGAGATGGAAGCCCTGACCGCTGTTCAGGTGGGCCTGCTCACCCTGTACGACATGGTCAAAGCAGTCGATCCGGCCATGACGATTGGACCCGTGCGGCTCTTGAGCAAGACCGGCGGGCGCCGCGGGGATTGGCAACGCGATGACTGATCCATACCCCAAAGAAGGTCTGCCCCTGGATCACGCCCGACAGCTGATCCTTCAATCCCTGCAGCCTCGATCCCTCTCGGAGTCATTGCCCCTGCCTGAGTGTTTGGGTCGCTCCTTGGCGGAAGCGATCCACGCTCCTGAGGCAGTGCCTGGATTCCGGGCGTCAATCATGGATGGCTACGCCATTGCCGGTTCGGAGCAGCCCGAGCTTGGTGAGGCCTGGCAGTTGGTCGGTCGCTCCGCAGCAGGGGCCCCGTTCCTTGGAACCCTGCAGCCTGGCCAGGCGGTGCGCGTGCTCACGGGTGCGCTGGTGCCCGAGGGCAGCGGCCGGGTCTTGCCCCAGGAATTGGTGGAGGCCAGCGATCAACAGCTGCGCTTGATCAAGGCCTGCGGGGCCAATCCCTGGATTCGCTCCGTGGATGAAGAGACCGCCGCTGGTGGCGTGCTCGCCGAGTCCGGCCTGCGGTTGGGCGTGGCGGAGGTGGCCCGCTTGGCCAGCTGCGGCATTCAGCATTGCCGGGTTTTCTCCAAACCCCGGGTTGGTCTTCTGATCAGTGGGGATGAATTGCTTCCCCCGGGGCAGCCCCGGCAGTTGGGGGAGATCTGGGAGAGCAACTCCACCTTGCTGCGCGGTCTGCTGGAGCGCCTGGGCTACGGGGTTGCCGTGCAACGGGTGGTTGGCGATCAGCCGGAGCCATTGCGTCAAGCCTTGCTCGCGTTGGCCGAGGGCTGCGACGTGGTGGTGAGTACCGGAGGGGTGTCCGCTGGAGATACCGACTGGATCCGTCCCTTGGTGGCGGAACTGGGGGAGGTGCGTTTTTGGAAGTTGTTCCTCAAACCCGGAAGACCCTTGGCCTGGGGGATGGTGGCCGGCACGCCCTTTTTTGGCTTGCCGGGCAACCCCGTCGCCGCCGCCGTGACGGCCCTGCAGCTGCTCTGGCCCGCCTTGCAACGGCTCGAGGGGGGGCAGGTTGAGCTTCTGCCGCGTCTGCGGGTGGCCTTGGAGCAGCCCCTGCGGCGGGGCGCCGGCCGCCCGGAGTTGGCCCGTGCCTCCTTGGTGGTGGCCGAGGACGGTCGTCTCTTGGCGCGGGTGGCGGGCTCCCAGGCGTCGTCCCGCATTGGCTCCCTGTCGGGGGCGGATCTGCTTTTGGAGATTCCCGCTGAGCTGGGCAGCCTGGAGGCGGGGACCGAGTTGTGGGCTCAGCTGCTGCGGCTGCCCATTTTTTGAGGGCCTAAAGGGGGGTGTTGCCCTCGATCCACTGGCTGGATCCATCGGCCTTCCATTCCCGCTTCCAAAAGGGAGCGTTGTGCTTGAGCTCCTCGAGCAGCTCCTGGCAGCAGCGTTGGGCAGGACCGCGGCGGTCGGCCCAGACCGCGACGCAAACGATCGCCTCGTCCACCGCGATGCGGCCGACCCGATGTTCGATTAGGCAGGCCAGAGCGCCATGGCGTGTGCTGACGGATGCGGCGATGCGCTGCAGTTCCGCTTCCGTCATCCCGGGGTAATGCTCGAGCTCGAGTGCCACCACGCCATTGCCTGCGCGCACGCGCCCGATGAAGGAGCTCGTGGCCGCCGCCCGCGGGAGGCCGGCCTCCAGTAGTCCTTCCTCCCAGTGCTGCAGCGCCTCCAGGGGATCGAACTGCTCGGGAAGCAAACGAATTGCAATCGGGATCGGCCTGTCCATCAGCCCCCACTGATCGGCGGCAGGAAGGCCAGCTCGTCTCCGCTCTCGAGCGGCGTGTCGGTGCTGGCAAAGCGTTGGTTGATGGCCACCCGCACCCCATCGAGGGATCGGTCGAGGCCCAGTTCACCCCAAAGCTGTTGAGCGGTCGTGGGCTGGGCGAGCGGCCAGTCCCGCTCCCCCCAGCCAGCCTGCTCCCGCAAGCTGGCGAAGAGGCGGATGCGGATTGACCCTGGTGCGCTGGAGCCCATGGTTCAAACGCTACCCAGCAGGACGGGGAGGTTTGGCAGCATCAAAGCTCCGCTGCATCCCGCGCTTGGGCCTTTCGATTGCGCTGTTGACCGTCTCTGACACGCGGACCCTCGCCGAGGATCGCTCTGGGGCTGCGCTGCAGCAGCGGCTCGAGGCGGCGGGCCATCAACTGCACGAGCGGTGTTTGGTGCCGGACAACCGCTACCAAATCCGCTCCGAACTCAGCCGTTGGATTGCTGATGAGGCGGTGCAGGTGGTGATCACCAGCGGCGGCACCGGTTTGACCGGACGGGATGGGACGCCGGAGGCCGTCGAGCCGCTCCTGGACAAAACCATCGAGGGCTTCGGCGAGCTGTTCCGGGTGCTCTCCTTCGAGAGCATTGGCACCAGCAGCCTCCAGAGCCGGTGCCTAGCCGGCGTGGCCAATGGGACGGTCGTCTTTGTGTTGCCGGGGTCGCTGGACGCGGTGGAAACCGCCTGGGATCGCCTGATTGCGGCCCAGCTCGACGCCACGACCCGCCCCTGCAACTTGGTGCAGCTGTTCCCCCGTTTGCGCGAAGCGCCGTGACCGGCCTGGAGCCCGGGCTGCTGTTCGCCCTGGGGCTCATTGCCTTCCTCTATGCCTGCGTCGGCCATGCCGGTGCCTCCGGCTACATCGCCAGCCTGGCCCTCTTTGCGGTGCCGCTGGAGTGGATCCGGCCCATGGCCCTGGTCATGAACCTGGTGGTGGCGAGCCTGGCCAGTTGGCGTTTTTACCGCGATGGCCACCTGCCGGTTGTCGTTCAGCGGCGCCTGCTGTTCCCGCTGCTCTCCTGCTCCATCCCTGCGGCCCTGCTTGGCGGCAGTTTGCGCTTGCCCAGTGACGGCTTGAGCCTCTTCTTGGCCGTTGTGTTGCTCTTTTCTGCGCTGCGGCTTTGGCGCTCTCCCCAAGAGCGCACGGGCGGGGCGGTGGCCTTGCCGTCATGGCCTGTGGTTGTCCTGACGGGCGCGGTGCTGGGCCTGCTGGCCGGGTTGAGCGGGACCGGTGGCGGCATCTTTTTGACGCCGCTGGCGCTGCTCGCGGGTTGGCTTCCGATCCGCCTGGCGGCCGGGGTGTCCTCGGCCTTTATTTGGTGCAATTCCTTGGCGGGGCTCAGTGGTTGGTTGCTGAGCTATGGCGCTTCAGTCCTGCCTCCCGCTCCGCTCTTGCTGGCCCCTTTGCCGCTCGTGGCCTTGGCGGGAGCCCTTGGGAGTTGGTGCGGCAGTCGCCGTTTTCAAGAGGTCTGGATTCGCCGTCTGTTGGCGCTGGTGCTGCTGCTGGCCAGCCTGAAGTTGTCCGGCCTCTTGCCCTTGCCCTAGCCCCCCAGGTAGGCCATCTCCGCTTTGGGCTGTCCCGCGCGGGACGAGCGCTCTTCGCTGTAGCGGTCCTGGCGCTGACGCCAGAGCTGGCCCATCGCGAGCCGTAGCTCGCTTGGGCTTTGCAGCCAAGGCTTGAGGTCTTGGCCTTCGGAGGCAAACAGGCAGGTGTAGGCCATGCCATTGGCGGTGACCCGCAGCCGGTTGCAATCGCCGCAGAAGGGTTGGCTGATCGAGGCCACGACGGCGACCGAGCCGTTGCCATCGCGGTAACGCCAGCGGCTGGCGGTGCCATGGGCGGCCCGCCCGAGGGGCTCCAGGGGCCAGTGGCGGCTGAGGCGTTGGAGCATGTCCGCGGCGGGGACGACGTCCTCGGGGGACCAGCCATTGCGGTTGCCCACATCCATGGTTTCGATCAGCCGCAACTCCAGGCCGTGCTCTCGGGCGAGGGCGGCGAGGGGGAGCAGTTGATCGTCGTTGCGCCCGCGTTGGATCACGCTGTTGAGCTTCAGCGCCCCTGCGGCTGGATCAAATCCAGCGGCCTTGGCCGCGGCGATGGCCGCCAGGACCTGCTCCAAAAGCTGCTCCCCCTGCTGCGGCCGGCCACTCATCTCCCCCACCCGCTCAGGGTCGACGGCATCGAGGCTGATGGTCAGGCGTTGCAGCCCGGCTTGCCGCAGCCGCAGGGCGCGGGCTGGGCTGAGCAGGACGCCATTGGTCGTCAGCGCGATGTCCTTCAGGGCGCTGAGGGGGCTGCCTGTTTCCCGGCGGCCCTGGTCGATCGCCTCGAGCAGGTCGTCGAGATCGGGTGCCAACAGAGGTTCTCCGCCGGTGAGGCGCAGGCTGCTGACCCCCAGGCTGCAGGCCGCTTCGATCACCCGCAGCCGCTGCTCGGTGCTCAGCCTGTCGGCGGGTTCTTGGCCGTCGGGCTGGCAGTAGGGGCACGCCAGGTTGCAGCGCGCCGTCAGGGAGAGCCGCAGGACTCCGAGGGGACGCTGGAGTTGATCGGTGGCGGTGCCTGCGCTCATGCCATCAGCCTGGCGCGCTCGGCCGGGGTGTTCGCATTGATCAGCGGCTGGGCTGGGAGCACTACAGCTTGATGGGGGATGGTGGCGAGCCAGGCCTGCCAGCGCCGCTCTCCGCTGGCCAGGACCTCGGCCAGGCCGTTGCGTTGCTCGGGTCCACCGGGATAGATCCCCAGCAGGGGCTGCAGCCGCTCGCCGTCATGGGCAACGGCGGCCTGGCTGGGGGAGCGCCTCCAGTGCTCGATCAATGAGTCCAGTGTTCTTCGGTTGAGCTGGGGCATATCCACCGGCACCACTAGCAGGGCGCTGTCGCTGCCCCTGGGAAGGACCAGCTGCAGGGCGTGGAGGGGGCCTTGGGCGGGTGCGGGCTCCAGGGCCAGTGCAACACGCTCGAGCCCGGCGATCAGGTCGGCATGGCTGCTGTCTTGGCTGCAGACCGCCACGGAGGGGCAGACCTGGCTTAGGAGTTCAGCGGCACGCGACAGCCAGCTCCCGCCGTTGGGGTGGGGGAGGGCTGCTTTGTCCTGGCCCATCCGCCGGCTGGCGCCGCCGCAGAGCACTGCTCCCTGGAGCCGCATCGGAGTCATCGCTGCACGATGTAACCCCAGGAACCCCTGGAAGCGTCGCTGTTGCTACAAAACAGGCCTTGAACTACTACCTGCGGGATAAGTGATAAGTGCCATTAATTCCTCTCATTAGGCCGCGCCCTGCTTTGCGGTCGAGTTGCTCTTTGGTAACTGTCGTTACCCGAGTCAGTAGGTGGCGAGTGGTCCAATCTCTTCAGCGCTTGATGCGCTGTCCCCCTGGTCGCTGCTTTTTTGAAGGCCTGGGCTCATCCCACTGTCCCTGTCCTCCATGCTTAGCGATCTTTGGTCGCTCCAGGGGAGATATCGCACTCTTCATCTCACCTGGTTCGCCTTCTTCCTGACGTTTGTCGTCTGGTTCAACCTTGCTCCTCTAGCGACAACCGTTAAGGCCGACCTTGGCCTTGACCTAGGTCAAATTCGTACCGTTGCGATCTGCAACGTTGCACTCACGATTCCCGCTCGCGTGCTGATTGGCATGCTGCTGGACAAGTTCGGTCCCCGTAAGACCTATTCGGGCATTCTTGTCTTCTCGGTGATTCCCTGTCTGCTGTTTGCATCAGCGCAGGACTTCAATCAGCTGGTGGTTGCTCGCCTGCTGCTCTCCATTGTTGGTGCCGGCTTTGTGATCGGTATCCGCATGGTGGCTGAATGGTTTCCGCCCAAAGAGATCGGTCTGGCGGAAGGGATCTACGGCGGTTGGGGCAACTTTGGTTCGGCCTTCTCCGCACTGACTCTCGTCGCCCTGGCTGGCTTCCTCTCCTTCTCAGGTGGCTTCGAGCTCCCCACCGGCGCCATCTTGAATTGGCGTGGAGCAATTGCTCTGACCGGCATTATTTCGGCCGTCTACGGGGTGATCTACTTCTTTAACGTCACCGATACTCCCCCGGGAAAGACCTACCAAAAGCCCGCTAAGTCCGCTGGTCTTGAAGTGACCTCCATGCGGGACTTCTGGGGCCTGCTGGGCATGAATGTTCCCTTCGCGGCCATTCTCTGCGTGCTCTGCTGGCGCCTGCAAAAGGTTGGCTTCCTGAACGCCGGCACCTATCCCCTGGCGCTCCTCGCAGTTCTCGTTTGGTTTGGCTTCCAGACCTGGGGCATTATTCGCACCAACCGCGACCTGATCAACGGCGTTAAGCAATACCCCAAGGACGACCGCTACGAGTTCAAGCAGGTCGCCATTCTGGAGCTCACCTACATCGTGAACTTCGGATCTGAGTTGGCGGTTGTCTCCATGCTGCCGACATTCTTTGAGACCACGTTTGATCTTCCGAAGGCAACTGCCGGCATCCTGGCGTCCTGTTTTGCCTTTGTGAACTTGGTGGCTCGCCCCGGTGGCGGCCTGATTTCCGACAAGCTCGGTAGCCGCAAAAACACCATGGCCTTCCTCACCGGTGGCCTGGGCATTGGTTACTTGATCATGAGCATGATCAAGCCGGGCACCTTCTCCGGTTCCCTGGGCATCACCGTCGCGGTGTTGATCACGATGCTCGCCTCGTTCTTCGTCCAGGCCGGTGAAGGCGCCACCTTCGCGATGGTGCCCCTGGTCAAGAAGCGCGTCACGGGTCAGATCGCAGGTCTGGTGGGCGCCTACGGCAACGTTGGTGCGGTTGCTTACCTGACGATCTTCAGCCTGCTGCCGATGTGGATGGGTGGCGGCAAGGATCCCTCTGCAGAGATCGTCGCTTCCTCCAACAGCGCCTTCTTCCAGATCCTCGGGATTGCCGGATTGATCGTTGCTTTCCTCTGCTTCTTCTTCCTCAAGGAGCCCAAGGGTTCCTTCTCTGCAGAGCACGCTGACGAGAAGGTGCTCGTCAACGCTTGATTCACCCCCAACACAGGGGTCTGTTCGGGGCGGCCCCGTTGAGCTGCCCCTTTTTCATTTGACGCTGTTTTGGGTGTGGTGATGGCCTCCGGCAACGTGCGCAGCCAATGTCCCTACTGCGGGGTGGGCTGTGGTCTTGAACTGATTCCACCGGCCTTGCCGGGCCAGGCGGTCAAGCGTGATGCCGAGGGCAATCCCATGTGGACGGCTCGCGGTGACCGCCAGCATCCCTCGAGCCTGGGCCAGGTCTGCATCAAGGGGGCGACCGTTGGCGAGACCTTGGCCCGGGGGCGCCTTCGCGAGCCCCTCTATCGCGCCAGCCTGGACGAACCGTTCCAACCCATCACTTGGGAGCAGGCGATGGACCTGCTGGTGGGCCGCATCCGCAGCACCTTGGCCACCAAGGGCCCCGATGCGATTGCGATGTATGGATCGGGCCAGTTCCACACCGAGGACTACTACCTGGCTCAGAAGCTGTTGAAAGGTGCGTTGGGCACGAACAACTTCGATGCCAACTCCCGCCTGTGCATGAGCTCCGCGGTGGCGGGCTACACCCGCAGCCTGGGCTCCGACGGCCCCCCGGCCTGTTACGAGGATTTGGACCACTGCACAGTGGCCTTCCTGATCGGGACCAACACCGCGGAATGCCACCCGGTGCTGTTTCAGCGCCTCTTGAAACGCAAAAAGCGCAATCCCGGCAGCGTGAAGATCGTCGTCGTCGATCCCCGCTTAACGGAGACCGCGAAGGCTGCGGATGTGCATCTGCCCATCGCTCCTGGCACGGACCTGGCGTTGCTCCACGGCCTGGCCCATCTGGTCCTCCGTGAGAACGGTCAGGACCCGGCGTTCATTGACGATCACACCGAGAACTACAAGGCCTTCTTTGATCTCGCGGCTCGCTGGACGCCGCGCAAGGTTGCTCGGTTCTGCAACATTCCAGAAAAGCGGCTGCGGGAGGTGGCGGAGCTCTTCCACCGCCGTGAGCGGGTGCTCAGCCTGTGGTCGATGGGGGTCAACCAGCGGCGCGAAGGCACCGCGGTGGTGGGTGGTCTGATCAACCTGCATCTGTTGACCGCTCAGATCGGCAAGGAGGGTGCGGGTCCCTTCTCCCTGACGGGCCAGCCCAATGCCATGGGTGGACGCGAGGCCGGGGGCCTGGCCCATCTGTTGCCGGGCTACCGCGTTGTGACCAATTCCGAGCACCGCCAGGAGGTTGAACAGGCCTGGCAGTTCCCCGCCGGACGCATTGCGGCGGCCCCCGGCTTGGCGGCCTGGCAACAGGTGGAGGCGATGGAGCGGGGTGAGCTGGATTTGTGGTGGGTGGCCGCCACCAATCCTTTGGTGAGCATGCCGGACCTCGATCGGGTCAAGGCCGCGATGCGGCGCTGCCCGTTGGTGGTGGTCAGTGACGCCTACGCGGATACCGAAACCTCCCACTACGCGCACCTGTTGTTGCCCGCGGCCCAATGGAGTGAAAAGGCTGGGGCGATGACCAATTCGGAGCGTCGGGTGACCTATTGCCCGGCCTACCGGCCCCGCCATGGCGAGAGCCGCCCGGATTGGGAGGTGTTTGCCGAGGTGGGCCGGCGTCTGGGTTTTGAGGAGCAATTCAGCTACGCCTCTGCCGCGGAGGTGTACGCGGAATTCAGCCAGCTCACGGCGGGGCGTCTCTGTGATGTCTCCGGCCTCAGTCACGCTTTGTTGGAGGAGGCGGGCCCGCAGCAGTGGCCCTTCCCCGCGGGGGCATCAGCCAGCGGTGAGGCCAAGCGGCTCTACAGCGACCATCAATTCGCAACGCCTTCGGGTCGTGCCCGCTTCTGCACGGATCAACCCATGGGTCTGGCGGAGCCCCCCTGCGAGACCTACCCGTTGGTGCTCACCGTGGGCCGGTATCTCGGTCAGTGGCACACGATGACCCGCACGGGGAAGGTCGAGCGGTTGCAGACCATGCACCCGAAGCCCCTGTTGGAGGTGCATCCGCAAGATGCCCTGGAGCTGCACTTAAGGGATGGGGAGCTTGCCGCCGTGAGCTCCCGCCGCGGACACATCACGGCGACTGTGAAGGTCACCGATCGCATCCGACGGGGCTCCGTGTTTCTCCCGATGCATTGGGGGTTCACCCAGGAGAACGCCTGTGAGGCCAACACCTTGATGCACGATCAGGCCTGCCCGGTTTCCAAGCAGCCGGAACTCAAGGCCTGCGCCGTGATCGTTGCTCCAGCGGTGTCGGTGGTCAAGCCGCTCGAGCAGGAGGCCGGACGGCTCGAGGCACTCCGCCGCTGGTTTACGCCAGCACTTCACTGAAGGCCGCCTCCAGGTTGTGGTGGTCATGCCCCGGCCGCGCCAGCTTGCAGAGGGCAAAGCGCTCGAGCTCGCTGAGGGCGGACCACTGCTCAGGCCGGAGGGTGATGCCGCGGTTCTGGGCGGCGGCGGTGAGGAGCTCGGGGATCTCGAGGGGGTTCTGCCAGGTCTCCCCGGTTGAGATCGGCAGCGTTTTGGCCTGACCGTCGGCCATGGACTCGGTGCACGCCAGCAGGTGTTGGCGCAGTTGAGCGAGGCCCTCCGGCGTGTCCTCCCAGTCGACGATGCTCTGCCGTTGCGTTTGGTTCAGGGCCAGCCAGTGGTTGAGCTTGAGCTTGACGCCACAGAGATCCAGCTTGCGGCGCACGCAGAGGGGAATGCAGCGCCAGTTGCCGATGAAATCGCTCTCGAAGTCGAAGCAATGGCTTGCCGAGGGGGCCTCAGAGGTCACGGCCAGACGGGGTTCTGGTAGTGATTTTGACGCTTCTGGGGATTGCTGGCAGTGGGGTGAACGGTTTGGTGTCAACGGCACCCAAATGCGTCCGTTGATCTCTTCAAACTCACCTCAATCAACCGCTCTGCCATGCGTCTCGCCGTTGCTCTTGGGGTGTTGCTGGGCGGTTCCCATGGCTGGCTGAGCAGCGATCGTCTGTTGGCCGGCGCAGCCGCTTGGTCCATCGCACCGGCGGCTTCCACAACGTTTTGGACCGGTTCAGCTGGCGATGGCTGGCTGGCGTCTCCATAGTGGTTGGGTCGAATCCCTTCTGCCGTCATGGCAACCAAAACTGGAGTCGCGGCTCAGGGCCGCCATCCCCTGACCATTGCTACGGGTTTCCTCGGAGCCTTTGTTGTGGCGTCCTTGGGCGTTCAGCTCATCCGTAGCGCTTCCGTCGCGACCTCTGCACCCGCTCCGGTGCAGCCCGTGATCGCTGGTCAAGCCGCGATGTGGCAAGTCCTGGGCGAGCGCTGAGTTCGCTTGTCAACCCATCTCCTGGCGGAGCCGTTGGAGATGGGTCATGACGGCCCCTGAGCTGAGCAGTTCCCGGCAACGCTCCAGTCCGTTGGCATGGGTGCTCTCAAGACCCGCCTGCCATACATAGGTGCCGGCATTCCAGATCAGAGCAGTCGCGAGTTCCCCTTGCCCGCCGAGGGCGGCTGCGGCTTGGCTGCTCCAGGTCTCCAGTCCTTCCCAAAGGGGGTCGGCCCCGTAGCAACCGTTGTCCCTGGGGTGAAGGATCTGGCGTCCCTCGGCCTCGGGGCCTGGTCGGCCGGTGACGCAAGCCCGGCTGATGGGCAGATCGGTGCTTCCTTCGAGACCTTTCACGGTGAGCACGTTGGTTTCTCCGGCGAGTTCGAGTGCTTTCCAGGCCCGCGCTTCGGTGGGTGGGTGCACAAAGCCACTGACCAGGAGATGCTCGCCTTGGTGCGCAGTCCAGAGCAGTTCCAGGCTCGCGAGGGGTGGCCTCTTGCCAAGGTCCTCTCGATAGGGAATCAGGGATTCGGCATCGGGTAGGTGATCGGGTTGATGCACCAGGGCCAGATCGCAGCACTGGAGCTTCTCTTGCACCCACGCAACACTGCGGCCGGCCAGTTGGAGCCCCAGGGCGGCGAAGAGCTCCATGGCCGTGATTCCGTACTTCACCGGGATCCGGCCCGCCCCTTGCAGGACTACGGGCAGTCCGGCGCTGGAGAGCACTAGAGCGGTGAGCGGATAAATCGGGGCCGTTCGGGTCCGCCCGTCGAAGGGCATGCCGAAGCTGATGGCCGGCTTCTCGGTCCTGAGTTGAGGGCCCCGCTGGCGGTAAACATCGAGCATCCCGGTGAGTTCCTGGGGCTCGGGCCGGCGGATGCGGTGTGCGATCAGGAAGGCACCGATTTGGGCCGGACTGGCCGCTCCGTCGAGCATGAGCTCAAGGGCATGGGCGGCCTCTTCTCGGCTGAGACCACGGCTG
The DNA here is from genome assembly GCF_047716805.1 of Synechococcus sp. W4D4. NCBI lineage: Bacteria > Bacillati > Cyanobacteriota > Cyanophyceae > Synechococcales > Synechococcaceae > Synechococcus > Synechococcus sp. W4D4. The sequence continues at coordinate 2,256,290 of NZ_CP180404.1, forward strand.
GTGTGCTCACCACTGCCCACCTTTTGCAGGTACGCCTTGAATGTTGCTCGGCCTTGGGGCGTGCTGTCGGTGACGGGTGCGGCGACGGTCATGCCGACAGAGGGACAATGAATTGATTTTCTGTGGCCACAGGACCGGTTCTGGTAGCAGCGGCTACTAATCGGTTGCCGGCTCCGTAGCAACGGCTGCGCAGCGCGTGCGCAACTGCGGCGATTCTTGTTGCTGAACGGATGGCAGATAGCGCTCCATTCTGTTCGCTCCTCTCATCGCTATTGGCCTGTCTCCATGACGGTTACTCCCGCTTCCATGCCCTCGCTGGCTGCTCCTTCGCCAGCCACAATCACCGCCACCTTGATGGCAGCAAAGAAGGCCAAGGGCCTCAGCTTTGCCGACCTGGAATCCGCGCTGGGTCGTGACGAGGTTTGGATTGCTTCGTTGTTCTACGGCCAGTCCACCGCCTCGCCCGAAGAGGCTCAAAAGCTCGCTGAACTGTTGAGCCTCGATCACGCCATCACCGAGGCCCTGCAAGCCTTCCCGACCAAGGGTGGCCTGGATCCCGTGATCCCTACCGACCCACTGATCTATCGCTTCTACGAGATCATGCAGGTCTATGGAATGCCCCTGAAGGACGTCATTCAAGAGAAGTTTGGCGACGGCATCATGAGTGCCATCGACTTCACTCTGGATGTCGACAAAGTTGAAGATCCCGCTGGTGATCGCGTCAAGGTCACCATGTGCGGCAAATTCCTTCCCTATAAAAAGTGGTGAGTTGATCTCCCCATGCAAAAGCCCCCGAAAGGGGGCTTTTTTTATGGTCACAAACCTCAGAGTGAAAACCTAGGCATTGATGGCTTGTTCAATCCAGGCGCGATGTCGGATCTGGGCCTTGAGCTGACGCTCCAGCGGCTCTTCGAGCACTGTGCCGGCTAGCTGGCTGCGTAGGGCGAGCAAGTGTTGGCAGCTCTCGAGGCTGCCGATGCAACCGAGGGCTTGAAGAGCTGTCTCAGCCACACCTGGCAGTGCATCCAGGCTGATGCGGCTGCTGATCGCCTCTAAGACGACGGGTTCGTTGCGCCTTTGCAAAAGCTTGATTGTGGCGATGACAACCTCGGACCGGAAATCCTCCAGGAGAGGGGTCGTCAGCCGCAGAACTTCGCTGGCTTCGAGGCTGCGGTTGCGGAAGGTCAGCAGCGTCAGTCCTGCCAGGCGATGGCTTTGGCCAGGGGCCCTCAGTGCGTCTTCGATGATCGTGATGTCGATCAGGTTTCCCCAGCAACCCAGCGCTTCAAGCACCTCAGGCTCAAGCACGCCGGCATTGGGGAGCCAGGCCAAGAGTTGCTCGCAGGCTTGGGGGTGGTGACAGATGCCCAGTGCGCGGATCAGCGGTCTCGTGATGCCCTGCGATTGGCAGAGGGGAAGGATCCAATCGATAGCCTCGGGTCCAGCCATCCCCAAGCGCTCAGCCAGGCTGAGGGCCAGGGATGGATCACAGACCCGAGGCAGAAGGTTGCTCAGTTCCTCAAGGGAGAGGGGCTGCCGCCGCCAGCGTCCCAGCCGCTCGCTTAAAGCAGCTTCCTCCAAGGGTGAGAGGAGCCCGGAAACGGAGGCGACAGCGGTTCCCATGGATCAGCGAGCCCCCAGCTCAGCGGCCAGCTCGCGCTCGAGCTTGTCGTCGTGCTCGTTAGGCAGAACGTTGGCCATCTTGGTGCGATGGGTGCTGTAGAAGAGCATCCCGATGAACACCATCCCGCCGACGATGTTGCCAAGGGTGACGGGGATGAAGTTCCAGACGATCACCTTGCCGAAGGGGACGCCAGAGCCCAGCAGGGGACCGGCGGTGTGAAGGAACTGGTTCACCACGATGTGCTCCATGCCCATCGTTTGGAAGGCCGTGATCGGCAGCCAGCAGGCGAGCAGTTTGCCGGGGACGCTCTTGCTCACCAAGGCCATGGTCACGCCCAGGCAGACGAGCCAGTTAGCGACCAATCCGCGTAGGAAAGCCAGGAAGAAGCCAGTGCTGCCGAGGGCTTCGTACTTGGTGATGACGTTGAGCTTGTTCAGTTTGATGATCGTGGCGGCCACGACCTGCCAGCCCTTGCCTCCATCGGCAGCGGCCAGGGGTTCAACGGTGCCAGCGCTGGTGAGGCTGACCCACATGATCAGCGCCACCACCAAGGTGCCGATGAAGTTGCCGATCCAGACCCAGGTCCAGTTGCGGAAGGTGGAGCCCCAGCTCGCCTTGCCCGCCCAAACGCTCATGGGCAGCAGGGCGAAGTTGCCAGTGACGAGCTCCATGCCGAAGAGCACGATGCTGGCGAAACCGAAGGGGAAGAGCAGTGAGCCCAGGAACGGCATCTTGCTCTGGGCGGCCACAGTCAGAGCAAGAATGACGGCGAGGCCAAGGATGGCGCCGGAATAGAAACCGCGGATCAGCAGGTTCTTGACGCTGACCGTGGCCTTTTTGCCGCCGGCGGCAATCATGCCGTCGACGAGCTCGTTGGGTAAGACGTAGTCCATTTGTGAGGCTGTAGCGCTCATGTGCCGCTATAGAGAAGGTGGATGGGTGGTGGACTTAACCGCTGATGCGGTTCATCAAGCGAGAAACGATGTCTTGACTGCCGTTGGGCCGATTGACCGGAGCTTTGTCGTTGCCACTACTGCTGATCCAATTGACAAAGCGAGAAAAAAGATCGCGTTTGTTTGGGGTTGTTGTTGAAGTCATGTTGAGGATCAAGATGTCATCCAATTGAGGACAGGCTTCAGAAGAAAGGAGCACCTGATCTCAAAAACTGCGACTAATTTGTATTGACGACTGCGGTGTTCTAAGTCCGAGGCTTGGCGCCAAACTGTTCAATTAGAACTTCTTTAAGGACCGCTTGGATTTGACTTGCCGGTATTCCTTTGCGGTGCATTTCACCGACCTGTGGATTGGCACCTTGTGAACCGCCAATGGTGAGGTTGTAGCCCTCGCCCATGCCGCCGTCGGGTTGTTTGGTTTTGGTCCCGGTGAGGCCGATGGCTCCCATGTAGGCCTGGCCGCAGGTGTTCGGGCAGCCTGTCCAGTGGATCTTCAGCTCCTCCGGCAGAACCAATTCGCGATCGAGGGCCTCAGCGGCTGCGAGGGCCTGATCTTTGGTGTTGGTGAGGGCAAAGCTGCAGTAGGTGTTGCCTGTGCAGCTCACGGTTCCAGCGGCGATGTGGCTGGGGTGGAGGCTGAAGCGCTGCAGCAGCGGCTCGGCCTCAAAGGCCTGGATCTGGGTGCTGGCGATTCCAGTGAAGATGACGTTCTGATCTTCCGTGAGCCGGACTGAACCATCGCCATGGCGCTCGGCAAGTGCGGCGATGTCCTGGAAGTCTTCGGCGCGCAGGCGGCCGACGGGGATATGGACGCCGGCGTAGTGCAGGTCCTCTTGTTTCTGAGGGTGGATGCCGTAGTGGGAGCGGGGTTCGGCATCAAAGACTGAGCCCGGATCGGGGGTGAGGGGTCCGAAGCGCTCTTCAACCATGGCCCGGAATGTCTCCAGCCCCACCTCGTCGAGGTACAGCCGGAAGCGGCCCTTGGGGCGCTTGTCCCGTTCACCGTTGTCGCGCCAGATCTTGATGACGGCCTCGGTGATCGCGCAGATCTGATCCGGCTTGACCCAGGCATTCAAGGGGATGGCATAGGCATTCATCTGGGAGGAGAGGATGCCGCCAATCCAGACGCCGAAGCCCATCTCACCGTTGTTCTCAACGGGGTGGAAGGCGATGTCGTTGTGGAGCAGGAAGTTGTCGCGGGCGCCGGCGACAGCCGTGTTCCACTTCCGCGGCAGGTTGGAGAACTCGGGGTTGCCCTGGTGGTTGCTGGTGAGGAAGTTCTCAAGCTCCTGGGTGTAAGGCCGGGTGTCGAGAATTTCCAGGGGGTCGATGCCGGCAATCGGATTTCCGGTGACGTTCCGAGGGTTGTCGAAGGCCGACTGAATCGTGGTCAGGCCGACCGCTTTGAGTTGGTCCAGGATCTCGGGCAGGTCCTCCAGGAGGATGCCGCGCATCTGAATGTTCTGGCGCGTCGTGATGTCGGCGCTTCCGTTGCTGCCGTAGCGGGCAACGACATTGCCCACGACCCGCAGCTGCTCTGCGGAGATCACCCCATTGGGGACCCGCAGTCGCATCATGAAGAGCCCCGGTGTCTTGGGCCTCCAGAACATGCCGTACCACTTCAGGCGCAACTGAAGGTCGGTCTCGTCAACGTTTTCCCAACCCAGTTGGGCGAATTTTTCAATCTCACTACCAACAAGCAGGCCATCTTTGGCTGCCTTGTTCTGCTCAATCTTGTTGAGCTTTTTGCCTTCGAGCCAGCTGGGCAGTGTGTTGGACAGTGTTGGCGTTGCCACCATGGGAAAAAGGTTCAGATGAAGTCAGCAACTGAGCCGTTTCCAAAGAAATGAACGACTAGTGAGCTGAATAAAATCACTCTCCCTGTGCCCTGCTGTGTCGCCGTTGCTACGGATCGACGTTGTTCCTGGCCAGTGAGAAAAAGGGTGTCAACGGCTACCTAATGGGGCCCCGTCTTCCGGGTTGATGGTGTCGCTTTTTCGCCCCTGGCTGCTCAGTATTGGCGTCCGATTTCGCCCAGCATTCGCGTCGCACCCGTGCGAATCATTTGCCAGACCTTGCCCATGGCAGCGAGGTCAGCGTCCAGCTCACGCCTCCAGTGCGGGACGGGCTGCATCTGCCGGTAGCGGGGACGTTCGTAGGCAGGCCGTCGGCGGGAGCTGGGCAGGGGGCGAGTGGATGGCATCGTGAACCTATGGATCCGGTGGCAGCGACTCCATCAGCAGGGCCGGGGTGCTGGCGGTGGCCGTTGCTACCGAAGCCCCCTGGTGTAGAGCGCGCCCCCCTGCTCTTGGTGGTTCATGGCCACGCTGGTGGTCAGATCCCTCAGGTTCTGCTGGATCTCGTCGGAGATTTGGCCCGGGGTCGCCAAGCTCCCGTTTGGATGCAGGCCCTGACCGCGGAGCCCCTGGAGCTGCCCCCAGGTCTGCCGCTGGTCTTGGTTCCTCTTCTGCTGACTCCGGGCAGTCACGTACGCTCGGACGTCCCGGCCATTCGTCAGCGCTTGCGGGACCAAGGGCATCGTGTCCAAGCACTCCCTTTCCTGGGTGCGTGGGGGCCCTGGTTGGAGCACCTGCGCAGCTTGGCGGCACCCGCGGTCCTGCATCATCCGCTGCGGCAAGGGGTGGCGGACCGTTATCTCTTGGCCTTGAGCCAGTACCTGGGGGTGCCCTGCTTAAGTGCAGATCGCAGTGGTGAAGGCGATGCGGCGGCATTGCCCCTGGCCCTCGCTCCCAATCGGATGACGGCCCATCTGCGCACCGAAGACTCCGCCTGTCTGGCGTTGCTGGAGCGCTCCGCCACCCGTCAGTTTTTGCTCAACCTCCTCCTTGACCTGCCATGACCGCTGACATTGCCGGCAAGGTGTATTTGGTGGGCGCGGGTCCTGGTGATCCCGACCTATTGACGGTCAAGGCCCATCGCTTGCTGAGCCAGTGCGATGCGCTCGTCTACGACTCCTTGGTGCCTCGCGAGGTGCTGGCCTTGGTGCCGGAGGGCGCTGAGCAGCACTTTGTGGGTAAGCGCCGGGGGCATCACTCCGTGCCCCAGCCCAGCACCAACGCGGTGCTCGTTGAGATGGCCAAGCGCCATCGCTGTGTCGTGCGCTTAAAGGGTGGCGATCCCTTTCTGTTTGGTCGCGGTGGTGAGGAAGCGGCCCATCTGGAGCGCCATGGTGTGGCGGTGGAGGTCGTGCCCGGAGTGACCGCTGGCATTGCCGCACCGGCCTACGTGGGGATTCCCGTGACCCATCGCCGGGCGGGTAGTTCCGTCACCTTCGTGACGGGGCATGAGGAAATCGACAAGCGACGACCCGGTGTCGATTGGCGCGGTTTGGCCCGCAGCAGTGACGGTCTGGTGATCTACATGGGACTGCACAACCTGCCCCATATCTGTGAAGAGTTGATCGCTGGTGGCTTGGAGGCGTCCACCCCTGCGGCGGCGGTGCAGCAAGGCACGGTTCGCGGTCAGAAGGCGGTGGTTTCCACCTTGGGCGGTCTAGCCGCAGCCGTTCAGGAGGCTGAGTTGGCCTCACCTTCGATCGTCGTGATTGGCGATGTAGTGAATCAACGGGTCGAGAGCTGTGCCCCCGAGCCGGCGATGGTGGAGATGCCGATTCCCCTCAAACAGGGTTGAGTGCGATCTGCGGGCGCCGGGGTCGTCTCAGGTGCAGCCGCTGCAGGGACCAGCCCCGCTCAGGACTCATTTGCTGGGCGCTCAGCCAGCTGTCGTCGCGATCTTTAAGCGCTGCTCGATCGCTGACCTCTTCTCCGCCATAGAGCAGATGGATGATCCGATCGGGATCAATGTCCAGTTCAGCCACCTCATCCCAGAGGGATTGGCTGGCGTGGGCATCCGCCCGTCCGATTTGTGCATCCGCCAACTGCTGGGACAGAAGGATCACCAGGGCTTGTTCTTTGCGAGCGGTAAAGCTGTCACTGCTCACCATGGCCCGGCCCGGGCGGTTGGTGCAGCTGCTGGAGGGGGCTGTCATTGCAACCTTCCAATGATGGGACTAACGCTACTCAGATCCGCGCGAATTGGCTTAAGCCTCAGCGCGCCAATTCGGTAGTCCGAGCGCATCCCGCTGGCTGAAGCGTTCGCAGACGGCATAGGCCGCGGGCAGGTTGGCCACGCGCTCCCAGCTTCCGTCGCTGTCGTTGTGGTTCACGACGTAGCCACCGCCCCCATCACGGGCGATGCGGCAGCCGTCACCGGTGAGTCCGACGAGATGCAGATGGTTGCCCATGAATCCGACTGCTGATTGATTGATTTCTAAGGCCTGCGAATGGGCTCGGACTCTGTGTTCGTTTCCCCACGCAATCAAACTTGAGCCTTCAGAACACAATTGGAAGGGCCCTTCATTTTTTCTTCGGGATCGACCCTGATTGTGGCTGAATTCTTGGTTTTTGTAGGTCCATATGCTTAGGGCGGAGCACGCTGCGATGGATCGCCACTGATCCCCGATTGCGTTAAGTGTCAGGAACTCGTCATCCCTCGGGTTGTTTCTGGCTGAGGTATTGCCTCTCGCGCTGAATAGCTTGCGTTTGAAGAATCAGGCAGAGGGCTGGGTTCCGTGTCAGAGCCACTGGCTGAGCACCGACGAGAAAAGCGCTTCCCTGCGGTGCTTGCAGTCACCCTTCCCCTGCGCAGGTTCACCGCCGCACCTGGTCTGGATCATCGGCCTTGGCAGCCGGCTGATCTCTTGGATCTCAGCTCTTGCGGCGCGGCTGTGTTGGTCCAGGCCATCCAGCCTTTCGAGACTGGTGCTGAGCTCAGCCTCGATTGTTCAGGCCTAGCGAGTCTCGGTCGATCGCAGCTCGAGGCCGTCGTCCGTTGGTCGCAAGTCGCTGCGCATTTGGACGATTTGGGGCTGCTGGGCCTGGAGTTCACGCAGCCCTTGGCGTCTTGGCCCTCGATTAGTTGATCTGCACTTTGGCTTCGCTGGAGGCCTGCTGCAGCCGGGCTCCCACAGCGATAGGGAACATGGCTAGCGAGAACGCGCTGGCGAGGATGATCTGGGTCAGTTCGCCTCCCGGGACTAGGCGATCAGGACCGCTCACCTCGGCGAGCAGCAGCAATCCGAGCAAGTAGCCAAACCACCACCTGCCATGGGCTCCATCGACCCGTTGGCCGCGCCAGCGGTTGATCCCGGCAAAGATCAGGGCTGGAATGAGGACCAGGGCCATCGCTCCTTCAACCGCGCTGCGTCCGCACCACAGGACGGCGCAGCTGGAGATCATGAAGGTGAGTGGGCAGATGACCGCGGCCCAAGGCAGAGCAAAAGCGCGCTGGGCCGTCGGCAGCTGATGGCGCAGGGCCAGCAGGCTGACGGGGCCAACGGCGAGGGCAATCACCAAGCAGGCGGTGAGAAAGCTCACGACCTGCTGCCAGCTGGGTCCAAGCAGCAGCATCACGATTCCAATCACCAGGCTCAGGATCAGAGCCGTGCTGGGAACGGCTTGCCGGTTTAGATGCTCCAGTCGCTTGGGCAATAGGCCAAGGTTGCCCATCATCCAGGCGACCCGGCCTGACAGTCCCAAGTAGGTCATGGCGGTGGCTCCTGGGGAGATCACCGCGTCACTCAGCAGTAAACCCACCACCCAGCTCAGCCCGAGTCCCATGGCGATCGCGACGAGTGGTCCACCGTGGGCGCTGAGTTGCAGAGCCCCCCAGCCCCCGTTCAGGCTGCCGTGGGGGACGGCCACCAAGAACGCCAGTTGCAGCAACAGATAGATGGCAATGGAGAGGCCCAGGCCCAGGCCCATCGCCAGCGGGACGGTGCGTTGGGGATCTCTCGCCTCCCCCGCCAAATCCATGGCAGTGCGAAAGCCGAGCAGGCTGAAGAGGATGCCGCCGCCGCTGATGGCCTGAACGACTCCAGGCAGCCAGCTCTCCCCCTGGTTGGGAGGCCCGACACTCACCAGCAAATTGCTCCAGTCGGCGGCACTCAGCATCAGGGCGGCGGAGATCAGTAGGGGGACCACCAACTTCCAGCCGGTCAGCGTGTCGATCCAGCGAGCCAGGGTTTGCACCCCACACAGGTTGACCCAGGTCATCAACACCAAGAGCACGGCGGCGCAGCCCATCCCCAAGGGACTGAGCACCTGGCCTTGGCCGCCATCGAGGGTGAGCCACGGAAGGTCGCTGGCCAGGTACTGGATCATGGCCAGCACCTCAATGGTGGGCAGGGCCAGGTAGGCGATCCAGGCGCACCAGCCGCCGATGAAGCCAGCGAGGCGGCCATGGCTGAGCATCGGGATTTGCGCCAGGGCGCCTGAACTAGGGACAAGGGCTCCCAGTTCGGCAAACACCATGGCCAAGCCAAAGGCCAGAACCCCGCCGAGGACCCAAGCGATCAAGCTGGCGGCCCCGGCACTGCGGGCGGCATAGAAGGGAGCAAAGAGCCAGCCCGAGCCGATGGTTCCGCTGACCACAGCCAGGGTCAAGCTGCGCAGGCCGAGGCTGCGTGTGAGGCCGCTCATCGCCCTGACTCAGTATTTCGCTTCCCATCCTGGTTGGCTCTGGCTAAAGCGAAACCAGCGACCGTTGTCTTTTGATGTCGGCTTTCTTGCGTGCCGGGCTCACCGCCTTGATCAGTGGTGGTGCCCTGATGGCGTCTGCCCCAGCTCTGGCTTCCTGTCAGTTCCTTACCCCTGTGGGAGGCAATGGCCAGAGCAACGTCGTCACCAAGACCATCAGCCTCGGCAGCCCCTTGCCCTTCAGTCGTCCGAACTGGAACACCGACTTCTTCGTGAATCAGCCCTACCGCCGCTACAAGCTGTTCTTCACCGCCAACTCCTCAGTCAGTGCCACCTATCCAATCCAGGCTTTTCTGAAGTTCACCGATGGCTCGAATCTCCAGGTGGTGAACGAGTCCTATGCCCCCAATCTGGGGTCCGGGCGTCAGTGGGACATTCAGGCCGTTCCTGGCAAAACGGTGAACCAGGTGAACTTCAAGATTGGGGCCAGTCGTGATCAGGCGGCCACGGGCTTCACCTATCGAATCTCCGTGCAGGGCTGTAACTAACTCTTCTTTGCTCAGAGCAGGAAGTAGCGCTGCGCCATCGGCAGCACCTCGGCGGGTTCGCAGCTGAGCAATTTGCCGTTGGCAAACACCTCATAGGTCTGGGGGTCGACCTCCACCTTCGGTAGGGCGGTGTTGTTTTTCATCGCCGCCTTGCTGATGCCACTGCGCGTATTCAGGACCGGGACACAGGCGCGCTCCAGTCCCAGTTTCCGCGGTAGATCGGCATCGAGAGCTGCTTGGCTCACGAAGGTCAGGCAACTGGGGGCCAGCGCTTTCCCGAAGGCCGCGAACATGGGCCGGCCGTGCACGGGGCCGGGCGTGGGGATTGAGGCGTTGGCGTCGCCCATCTGCGCCCAGACGATCGAGCCACCCTTGATGACCAGCTCCGGTTTCACCCCAAAGAAGCCCGGCTTCCAGAGCACGAGATCCGCCAGCTTGCCCACCTCAACGGAACCGACCTGTTGATCGAGGCCATGGGCGATCGCTGGATTGATCGTGGTTTTGGCGATGTAGCGCTTGAGGCGGGTGTTGTCGTTGCGGCTGCTGTCCTCTGGCAGCGCGCCCCGCTGCACCTTCATCTTGTGGGCGGTCTGGAAGGTGCGGGTGATCACCTCCCCCACGCGGCCCATGGCCTGGGAGTCGCTGGCGATGATCGAGAAGGCACCAAGGTCGTGAAGGATGTCTTCGGCGGCAATGGTCTCCCGCCGGATGCGTGACTCGGCGAAGGCCACATCCTCTGGGATCTTGGGATCGAGGTGGTGGCACACCATCAGCATGTCGAGGTGTTCCTCGAGCGTGTTGCGGGTGTAGGGCCTTGTCGGATTCGTGCTGCTGGGCAGGACGTTGGCTTCGCCGCAGATCTTGATGATGTCCGGGGCATGACCGCCTCCAGCCCCCTCGGTGTGGAAGGTGTGGATCGTGCGTCCGCCGATGGCCCGGATCGTGTCTTCGACAAACCCCGCCTCGTTGAGCGTGTCGCTGTGGATGCAGACCTGCACATCCAAGCGATCGGCAACGCTTAAACAGCAGTCGATGGCGGCTGGGGTGGTTCCCCAGTCCTCGTGAAGCTTGAGCCCGCAAGCGCCGGCGTGGACCTGCTCTTCAATCGCCTCGGGGGTGGAGGCATTGCCTTTGCCGAAGAATCCCAGGTTGACCGGCAGACCCTCGGCCGCTTGCAGCATCCGGCCGATATGAAAGGCCCCTGGAGTGCAGGTGGTGGCGTTGGTTCCCGTGGCCGGTCCTGTTCCGCCGCCGAGCAGTGTTGTCACCCCACTGGCGAGTGCCGTTTCGATCTGCTGGGGGCAGATGAAGTGAATGTGGGTGTCGATCGAGCCCGCTGTGAGGATGTGGCCCTCCCCAGCAATCGCTTCGGTGCCTGGGCCCACGACGATGTCGACCCCGGCCTGGGTGTCAGGGTTGCCCGCCTTGCCGATGCCGCAGATGCGGCCATCGCGGATGCCGATGTCCGCTTTGACGATCCCCCACCAATCAAGAATCAGGGCGTTGGTGATGACGGTGTCGACGGCTCCATCGGCGCGGGTGGTCTGGGCTTGGCCCATGCCGTCGCGGATGACCTTTCCGCCGCCGAACTTCACCTCATCGCCGTAGACGGTCAGGTCCCGCTCCACCTCGAGGATGAGTTCGGTGTCCGCCAGGCGCAGGCGATCGCCGGTGGTGGGGCCGTAGGTCTCGGCGTACTGACGGCGGGAAATCCGGTAGGGCATGGGGTGTCAGTCAGTCGAGGGGGCCGTTGATCAGGCCGTTGAAGCCAAAGACGCGCCGCGTTCCGGTAAAAGGAACCAGTTGCACTTCGCGGCTGTCGCCGGGTTCAAAGCGGATCGCTGTGCCGGCAGGAATGTCGAGCCGTTGCCCCCGGGTGGCCTCGCGGTCGAAGTGCAGGGCGGCGTTGGCCTCAAAGAAGTGGAAGTGCGAACCCACCTGAACGGGCCGATCCCCCGTGTTGGCCACCAGCACCGTGGTGACGGGGCGGCCGCTGTTGAGTTCCATCTCGCCAGGTTCAGGAATCAGTTCCCCGGGAATCAATCCAGCCATGGCCGATCAGCGAATGGGGTCGTGCAGGGTCACGAGCTTGGTGCCATCGGGAAACACCGCCTCAATCTGGACTTCATGGACCAGCTCAGGGATCCCCTCCATCACCTGATCGCGGCTCAGCCAGGTGGTCCCCTCGGCCATCAGCTCAGCCACGGTTCTCCCGTCCCGAGCTCCTTCGAGCACAAGAAAACTCAGCCAGGCCACCGCTTCGGGATGGTTGAGCTTGAGACCGCGGTTCAACCGGCGTTCGGCCAGGAGGGCCGCGGTGACGATCAGGAGCTTGTCCTTCTCCTGAGGGGTCAGGTGCATGGCGGGGCAGAAGCCTGACATGACTCTGGTTCCGGGATGGGCTGTCCTCTGTTCAGGCTGAACAGTCAGGCACGTGTTCCAAGGGGGCTCTCCTGGAATGGCCAGACCCGCGGCGGCTCTGGCGTGGCTTGTCCTTGGACCGAGCGGATCAGGGCCCAAATCCGGCAAAACCAGAACCGGGCGGCCTGGCTGGAGGGGCCGCGGTAGCGGGCCACCAGTCCCTGCTCGAGGGCGCCGCAGGCCATGGTTCCCTCCAGGCCGGCTCGCTGTTCACGGCAGCTTTGGAGCAAGTTCTCGAGCGCTGATGGGCTCAGCACTTCCCCCGCAACCCAGGCCAGGGAGCCGAAGACCGGCTGAGCGGCCATGCCGTGCTCACCGGTTAGCGCTGCATCCTTGAGCTCGAGGCGGTCCACCAATTCCCAGCGCCCGCCGTTGGCTCCGTTGCGGTGGATCTCGAGGGCAGAGCGCCAACAGCCCTGCTCGAGGTCTTCGCCTGCTGCCGTTCGTCCCAGCCGCACGATCTCCGCGCCCAGAAAGCTGGCACCGGGTTCCAACTCGACGCGGCAGGTCTGCTCGAAGAGGCCATTGGCGTAAAGCACCAGTTCCTGCGGGAGCCATTCCAGTTGACTGCCACCCTTGAGGTCGAACTGCAGGGCTTGCCGAGACCAGATCCCCTGCGGTTGTTGACGGGAGCGTCCCACGCTTCCGTAGACCTTCTGGGCCGCGACGCTGGTGAGCAGGGCTTGGCTCTTGGCTGAGAGCTGGGCCGTGATCTGCAGTTCGTCCCCGCCTACGAGTCCGCCGGCGGTGTGCAGGATCGGCAGCTCGCAATGGCCACTGCTCTGCCATTGCGCCCGCTGCAATTTGAGCGGGGAGCTGGCCTGGCCTTGATGAATGGTGCGTTGGCTGTCCGCTGAGCCCCGCCTCTCGAACTGGAGGTCCAGCCGACCCCTCCAAGCGGATTGAGATTCAGCCATGGGCGCATACTCCGGCCCCGTCGCGCCCGCTTTGGTAGCAACCGGCACAAAGGTCGGGTGCGATGTCTCGTCAGGGTGATGGCCTTCGGATCGCATCAGGTGGAGCACGGTTCAGCCATTGTTTTGGTGGAGCGTTACCCCCAGGGCGTGCTGCTGGAGTCCGAGGCCTCGGCTCTGCAGTTGCCCCTCACGGCGGATGAGCGCACCAGCCTGCGGGGGCATCGCCGCAGCCGCTGCGGACGGGATTTGGTGCTGCAGCTTCCTCGGGGCGCGGCCCTCAAGCCCGGGGATCGTTTGTTGAGCAACGACGGCCAATGGCAGGTGCAGGTCGAGGCTGCGCCGGAGGCGGTGATGCAGGTGCGCAGCACCGAGCCTTTGGCCCTGCTGCAGGCGGCCTATCACCTGGGGAATCGCCATGTGGCGATGGAGCTGCACCCCGATCGCTTGGTCCTGTTGCAGGACAGCGTGCTGGCGGAGCTCCTACGTCAACGGCAGCTGCAGGTGGAGTGTCTCGATGCGCCCTTTCAGCCCGAGGCCGGTGCCTACGAGGGCGTTCCCCATGCCCACTCCCATGGTTAGTCGGCTTCGGCTCTATCAACTGGTCAGTCCTGCTTTGCCGGTGGGGGCCTTCAGTTATTCCGAGGGTCTGGAGGTGCTGGTTCAGGCCGGTCAGCTCACCTCGGAGCAGTCGATGGAGGATTGGCTCACCGCTGAGGTGCTGCGTGGTGGGGTGGCGATTGAGACCGCCGCGCTCGCGCCCTTGATGGCTCTTCTGCGCGCCTGGAGGGATGGAGCGCCGGAGGCGGAACACGAGCTGCGCAGCCTTGATCGCTGGTTGCTGGTGCAGCGGGAATCGGCGGAGCTGCGGGCTCAGCAACGTCAGATGGGCCGTTCGCTGTTGCAGCTGCTGGCCGATCTGGGCTGGCCCTTGCCTTGCGCCGGTGAGCCATTGGCCTGGCCGGCGGCCTATGCCTGGGCCTGCGCGGCCCTGGAGTTGGACTCCCCTGAGGTAGAGGAGGCCTACCTCTACTCCTGGGTTGCGAACCAGCTCAGTGCGGCGGTTCGCTTGGTGCCATTAGGCCCGACCCAGGCCCAGCGGTTGCAGTTGAAGCTCGCTCCGCTCCTCGCCGAGCGGGGGCAGGAGCTGGCGGCGAAGGACCCGAAGCAGCAGTGGAATGCTGCGGTGGGCGCGGGGATGGCCCAGTTGTTTCACGCGGAGCTCTACTCCCGCCTGTTCCGCAGCTGAGCCGATCACCATGCTCAACTTCAATGGTGCTAGGGGGCTGAGGCGATGACGACCAGTCGTTTGCGGGTTGGTGTGGCGGGACCGGTGGGCTCTGGGAAGACCGCCCTTGTGGAGGCCCTCTGCCTGCGCCTGCGCGATCGCCTTGAGCTGGCGGTTGTGACCAACGACATCTATACCCAGGAGGACGCCCAATTCCTGACCCGTGCTGGAGCGCTGGAGCCCGGGCGCATTCGCGGCGTGGAAACCGGAGGGTGTCCCCACACCGCCATTCGGGAGGACTGCTCGATCAACCGGGCTGCGGTCGCGGATCTGGAGGATGCCTATCCGAATCTCGATCTGGTGTTGGTCGAGAGCGGCGGTGACAACTTGGCAGCGAGCTTCAGCCCTGAGCTGGTGGATCTCTGCATCTATGTCATTGATGTGGCAGCCGGAGACAAGATTCCACGCAAGGGCGGTCCTGGCATCACCCGATCCGACCTGCTGGTGATCAACAAGATCGATTTGGCCCCGATGGTGGGAGCCAGCCTTGAGGTCATGGAGCGCGACACCGAGCGGATGCGCCCGGGCCGCAGCTGGTGTTTCACCAACCTCCATAGCGGGGAGGGCCTGGAGCAGGTCGAGGATTTCTTGTTGCAACAGCTACCGAAGTAGTCGCTGATTGGTTGCCATTGCTACCGCGGAATAGTTGTCTTCTCCTCTGATGAATTGGTGCAAGTCTGATCAGTCTCGCAATTGCCGATTTGGTGCTTCTTGCTACCTGGAGTTGCCTGCCTAGATCAATACATTCCTCGCACCGCTGAACGACGGCGGCGGCCTTCATCGAATCAAAGTTATGGCATCTCCTTTGATGCGCAAGTCTTCGTTGCGTCTGCTGACCGGTGCAACTGCCCTGGCTACTTCTCTGAGCTTGGTGGCCTGTGGCGGTGGTGACTCCGCCTCCAATGTTCAGTACGACGACACGGTCAAGGTCGGGATTCTTCACTCCCTGACCGGCACGATGGCGATCTCTGAATCCACTCTGGTGGATACCGAGAAGATGGCCATTGATGAGATCAATGCCGCCGGTGGTGTCACCGTTGATGGCAAGAAATACAAGATTGACTACATTGTTGAAGACGGCGCTTCCGATTGGCCGACCTTTGCTGAGAAGTCCAAGAAGCTGATCGACCAGGACAAGGTGCCTGTGGTCTTCGGTGGTTGGACGTCCGCCAGCCGCAAGGCGATGCTGCCCGTCTACGAGTCGAAGGACGCTTTCCTCTACTACCCGATTCAGTACGAGGGTCAGGAGTGTTCCAAGAACATCTTCTACACCGGCGCTACTCCAAACCAGCAGTCGGAGCCCGCGACCGAATTCATGTTCAAGAAGTCGCCTGCCGCCGGCAAGCCCTTCTTCCTGGTGGGATCCGATTACGTCTTCCCCCGCACCTCCAACACCATCACCAAGCAGCAGCTCAAGTCGCTGGGTGGCAAGGTCGTTGGTGAGGACTACCTGCCCCTGGGTAACACCGAAGTCGCTCCAATCATCGCCAAGATCAAGAAGGCGATGCCCAACGGTGGTGTGATCATCAACACCCTGAATGGTGACCAGAATGTTGCCTTCTTCAAGCAGATCCAGGACGCCGGTCTGACCCCGGCTAATGGCTACTACGTGATGAGCTACTCCATCGCGGAAGAAGAGATCAGCACCATTGGACCTGAGTTCCTGGAGGGCCATTACGGCGCCTGGAACTACATGATGTCGATCGACACTCCGGCATCGAAGAAGTTCGCCGCTGACTTCAAGAAGAAGTACGGCAGTGATCGCATGGTCGCTGACCCGCAGGAGTCGGCTTACAACATGGTCTACCTCTGGAAGGCCGCTGTTGAGAAGGCCAACAGCTTCGATGATGACAAGGTGCGCGAAGCCCTGATCGGCATTGAATTCGATGCACCCCAGGGCAAGGTCAAGGTGATGCCCAACCATCACTTGTCCCAGACCGTGCGCATCGGTGAGATCACCAAGGACGGTCAGTTCAAGATCCTCCAGTCCACCAACGGTCCTGTGGCACCCCAGGCCTGGAACCAGTACGAGCCCAGCTCCAAGGGCTACGCCTGCGACTGGACGGATGCCAAGAAGGGTGAGCGCTACAAGCTCTGATCGCTCTCTCCAGCTGCTCTGACTGATGGAGGAGTCCTTCCGGGGGCTCCTCTTTTTCTGCTTTCTTCCCTGCTTGCCTGCTTCGGATTTCCGTGCAACTGCTGTTTGAAAGCCTCTTCAACGGAGTAGCCATCGGCTCGGTGTTGCTGATGGCCGCCCTTGGACTGGCGATTGTGTTCGGCTTGATGGGGGTGATCAACCTCGCCCATGGCGAGCTGATCATGCTCGGCGCCTACACGACCTACGTCGTGCAGCTGATTTTCAAGCTGCCGGCCTTTGAACCCGTTTACAACCTCTATGTCTTGGTGGCGATTCCGTTGGCCTTTGTGGTGAGCGGCGTCGTTGGCATCCTGTTGGAGCGCACGGTGATTCGCCGCCTCTACGGCAATCCCCTCGAGACCTTGCTGGCGACCTGGGGGGTGAGCCTGATCCTCCAGCAGTTCGTGCGCAGTGTTCCCCTGGCGACGGCGGCGGGTGTGGTGCTTGCCCTGGTGGTGGGCTTCAGCTTGCCGTTACTCATGCCTGCCCCCTGGCTCGAGGGCCCGCGGGCTCGGATCGTGCGTGCCGGTTGCTGGGCGACCTCGGCCTTGGCTGGGGTGCTTTTGGCGGGGGGATTGGCCTCCCAGATCTCGCGGATTGCCCGCGCCACCTCTCGCAATGTCGATGTGACTGCGCCGCAATGGATGCGCGGTGGCTTGGAGTGGGCCGATCTCACCCTGCCGGTGCCCCGGTTGGTGATCATCGTGATGACGGTCGTCTCGGTCCTCGGCGTCACCCTGTTCCTCAACCGCAGTGTCTGGGGGACGCGCATTCGAGCAGTCACCCAGAACCGGTCCATGAGTGACTGCCTGGGTATCCCGACGGATACGGTCGACGTCTTGACCTTCGGCATCGGCTCTGGATTGGCCGGGATTGCCGGTGTGGCGGTCTCGCTCTTGGGTTCGGTGGGCCCAAACGTCGGCGGCTCTTACATCGTCGGTTGCTTCATGGTTGTTGTGCTCGGCGGTGTAGGCAATCTCTTTGGCGCCGTGTTGGCGTCGTTCGCCATTGGATGGCTCACGGATCTAATCGGTGCCGGTCGCCTGCTGACGCTCTGGCCAGCGATGCCGCCGCCGCTGGCCGCGACGGTGAAGTTCTTCGCCACGACGAGCATGGCGCAGGTGATGGTTTTCGCCCTGATCGTTCTGTTCTTGCAATTCCGTCCTGCGGGCCTCTTCCCGCAGAAGGGACGCATGGTGGAGGTCTGAGCAGATGTTCCAACGTTTTCAGCTTCAGCAGTCCCGCTGGCCCAAGCTCCTGCTTTGGGTGGTGATCATTGCCGCGATTGTCGCGGCACCAGCGGTCCTGCCGGTGTTTCGTCTCAACCTGCTGGGCCGTTTTCTCTCGCTCGCGATCGTGGCCCTTGGGATCGATCTGATCTGGGGCTTTACCGGCTTGCTCAGCCTGGGGCAGGGCATCTTCTTTGCCTTGGGGGGCTACGCCGCGGCGATGTACCTGCAGCTCAATAGCTCCGCCGATTTCCCCAATGGCATCCCGGAGTTCTTCGGTCTCTATGGCGTGAAGCAGCTCCCGGCGTTTTGGCTGCCCTTTCATTCGCCACTGTTCACCCTGGTGGCGATCTGGTTGATCCCGGCAGTCCTGGCTGCTGTGCTCGGCAACCTGGTGTTCCGCAATCGCATTAAAGGGGTCTACTTCTCGATCCTGACCCAGGCTGCCCTCCTGGTCTTTTTCAACTTCTTCAACGGCCAGCAGAAACTGATCAACGGCACGAACGGTCTCAAGACCGACGTGACCCAGTTGTTTGGTCAGATGGTGGGCTCGCCGGAGATGCAGCGCGGCTTCTTCTGGTTCACCGCTCTGATGGTGATCGCCGCCTGGGGGTTTGTGCGTTGGGTGGTTCGCGGTCGCTTCGGCGATGTGCTGATCGCCATTCGCGATGACGAGCCGCGGCTGCGGTTCGCGGGTTTCAATCCCACCCTGTTCAAGACGATCGTCTTCGCGATTGCCGGTGGCCTGGCCGGCATCGGTGGTGCGCTGTACACGGTGCAGTCGGGGATCGTTTCGCCCCAATACATGACCGTTCCCTTCTCGATCGAGATGGTCATTTGGGTTGCGGTTGGCGGCCGCGGCACCTTGGTTGGGGCCATCCTTGGCGCCGTTGCGATCAACTACGCCAAGAGCCTGGTCAGTGAAGCCTTGCCCCAGAGCTGGCTGTTCATCCAAGGCGGTCTGTTCATCCTGGTGGTCACGGCCTTGCCGGAGGGCGTGATCGGTTGGTGGCGCGGTGATGGGCCCCGCAACCTGCTCACGCGCTTTGGCATTGCCCGGCGGATTGGGACCTATCCGCAACTGGAACTGGAAGGACAAGAGGAGGTTCAGCCATGAGTGCGCCCTTGCTTGAACTGCGCCAGATCACCGTCAGCTTTGACGGATTTCTGGCCCTGCGTGATCTCAACCTCAGCCTCCAGTCCGGGGAGCTGCGGGCGGTCATCGGCCCCAATGGGGCAGGGAAGACCACCTTTTTGGATGTGATCAGCGGTAAGACCGCTCCCACCGAAGGGGACGTGGTGTTCAAAGGACGCTCCTTGGTGGGCCGGGCGGAGCACCGCATTGCCCGTCTGGGGATTGGCCGCAAGTTCCAGAGCCCCCGCGTCTTTGAGAAGCTCAGCGTTCAGGAGAACTTGGCCCTGGCGGTGAGCCGGCCCAAGCAGCCCTGGCCCCTGCTCTTCGGTGGCCTTGGCGGGGAGGAGCGCGACCGAGTGCATCACCTGATGGGCATCGTCAATCTCCAGAGCCGCGCCGACTGGGAGGCCGGAGCCCTCTCCCATGGTCAGAAGCAATGGCTGGAGATCGCGATGTTGGTGGGCCAAGACCCCGATCTTCTGCTGGTGGATGAACCGGTGGCTGGTCTGACGGATGAGGAGACCGACCTCACGGCTGACTTGCTCAAGTCCCTGGCCGGTGATCACACCGTGCTGGTGATTGAGCACGACATGGAGTTCATCCGCCGCCTGGAGAGTCCCGTGACCGTGCTGCACCAGGGCCATGTCCTCTGCGAGGGAACGATGGATCAGGTCCAGGCCGATCCCCGGGTGATTGAGGTTTATCTCGGAACATCAGAGGAGGAACACCCATGACCGCCCTGCTGGAGATCCGCGGTCTTAACACCTATTACGGCGAGAGTCACATCCTGCGAGATGTCGATCTCACCGTGAATGCCGGGGAGATGGTCTGCCTGATTGGCCGCAACGGGGTTGGTAAGACCACCCTGCTGAAGTCACTGATCGGTCTGCTTCGCGCGCGTCAGGGCACGATCGCGTTCAACGGCGTCGTCCTCGATCGCCAGGCGCCCTATCAACGGGCTCGCGCCGGCTTGGGCTATGTGCCGCAGGGGCGGGAGATCATTCCGCAACTGACCGTGGAGGAGAACCTGATGCTCGGGATGGAGGCTCTCCCCGGCGGGTTGGCTCGCCATCGCCGCATTGATCCCTTCGTCTACGAGCTCTTTCCGATCCTGCGGGAGTTCCTTCCCCGTAAGGGCGGGGACTTGAGCGGCGGTCAACAGCAGCAGCTGGCGATCGCCCGGGCGCTCTTGGGTCAGCCCAAGTTGTTGCTCTTGGATGAGCCCACCGAGGGGATTCAGCCCAACATCGTGCAGGACATCGAGTCCGCGGTGCGCCGGATCATTGCCGAGACCGGCATTGGGGTGCTGCTCGTGGAGCAGCACCTGCACTTCGTGCGCCAGGCGGACCGCTACTACGCGATGCAACGGGGGGGGATCGTTGCCAGCGGCCCCACTCGTGAGTTGAGCCAGGACGTGGTCAATCGCTTCCTCAGTGTCTGATCTCAGTCCATCAGAAGTGGATCAAAGAGTGCTCTGACCTCCTCCAGGGTTGAGTGGGGGAGAGCCTCTCCATCCACGCTCTTGATCGGCCTGCAGCTCAGGCTGTTGATCAGGAGCCAGCGGTCGCCGGCTTGGGGTTGGGCCTCGAGCCGAGCCTCCTGCGCGATGCCGCGTTTCAGCAGTTGCCCCCGCATGACCCCCGGCAGGCAGCCGCTGCTGAGCGCTGGCGTCAGCCATTGCCCCTGGCGCTGCACCAGCAGGTTGGCGGCGGTTCCGCAGCAGAGCTCACCGCTTGTGCTCAGCAGTAGGGCGTCATCGGCTCCTGCCGCTTGGGCCTCACGGCGGGCCTGGATTCCCTGTCCGTAGGCAAAGGTCTTGCAATGGCTCAGGCGGCTGGAGCCATTGCGCCGTTCATGGCGACTGACGATCGCCCGCAGCGGAGAAAACTGGGGGGGGGTGGCACTGAGCTGCAGCCAGAAGCGAGGCTCCAGGACTTCAGGTCGATCCAGACCGCGGCCGCCACTGCCCCCACTCCAGTTCAGCCGCAGGGCGCCATGGCCATCGGGCAGGTCGCAACGCACAATCGCTTCCTCCACCAGCGGTTGGACCACGGCCGTCTGGGGCGGCTCGGGTAGGCCCAGCAGTGCCGCACTGTGGCGCCAGCGCTCGAGGTGGGGCTCCAGCAACCGGGCGCGTCCATCCAGCACGAGCACCGTTTCAAACAACCCATCCGCGAGCAAGAGGCCGCGGTCGCTGAGGGGGAGCTGGAGCGCGTTGGGTTCGCCCCAGAGTCCATCGACCCAAGCCAGGCTGCGTCCCGTCATCCCAGGGCCTCCAGCAGCGGGTTCAGCTTCCAGCCCAGTTCCTCAGCCTCGGCTTGGGGATCGGAGTCGGCCACGATGCCGCAGCCCGCATGGCAGCGCAGGGTGGTGCCGTGTTGCAGCACGGTGCGGATCAGGATGCTGCTGTCGAAGCTGCCATCCCAATCTCGCCTGAGCAAGGAGCCGCAATAGGGCCCCCGGGCTACGGGTTCCAGTTCGGCGATGCGCTGGCAGGCGCGCAGCTTGGGTGCCCCGGTGATCGAGCCCCCTGGCCAGCAGGCCTCCAGTAGGTCCACCCAGCTGGTCTCCGCTCGCAGCTGCCCGGTGACAACAGAGGTGAGGTGGTGGACCTGCGCGTAACTCTCCAGGCCCACCAATTGCGGCACCTGAATCGAGCCGCTGTGGCAGACCCGGCCCAGATCGTTGCGCAGCAGATCGACAATCATCACGTTCTCGGCCCGGTCCTTGCTGCTGCAGACCAACTCCGCCGCCTGATCGGCATCCTGCTCGGGATCCCCCATCCGCGGCCGGGTGCCTTTGATCGGCCGGGTTTCGACCTTGCCGCTGGGACTGACCTGCAGGAAGCGTTCCGGGGAGGCCGAGATCACCGCTTCTCCGGGGGCGACCACCAGGCCGGCAAAGGGTGCGGGGCAGCGCCTTCGCAACCGCTCAAACAGCGCCAAGGGTTCAGCCGGAGCGTTCAGCTGGCTTGAGCAGCAGGCGGTGAGGTTGGCCTGAAAGATGTCCCCGCTGGCGATGCGCTCGCGGATCTGCTGGACCCCTTGGCTGAACTGCTCAAGGCTGCTATGCCATCGCCAGTCGGAGATGGCGGCTGCCGCTGCAGGGTCTGGCTTGCTGGCGGGCAGGCCTGCTGCCCAGCCAGCCATGGCTTCCAGGCGAGAGGGGTCGAGCCCTTCCAGCCAGAGCCGTCGCTCCTGCAGGTCGAATCGAAAGATCGGATCGTGGCGGGCGATCCAGAGGGTCGCCATCGCATCGGCCTTCCAGTGCGCCGCGGGTTCCACCCAGGCGGCGGCTTCGTAGCTCAGCCAGCCGCACCAGTGCCCCTCCGCCAGTTGTCGCAGCGCAGCAAAGGGATTGCTGCTGCCGGCTTCCTCTGGCAGGCCGCGGCAGACAATCTGCTCCAGCGGATCAGCGGCCAAGCTGGCCCAGCGCCCCAGGTTGCTGCCGTCTCCGTCGAGCCAGATCAGCCCTTCCGGGCCGAAGCGTGCGGCGAGGTGGCGGGCAAGGTCACCGGGTTCGATCCAGGGGAGCGGGTGCTGGCTCGGCAGTGGAGCTGTGCCCATCACTCAGGGGCTCGTGAGATCGGGGCGCCCGGCCTCGACCAGGGCCGCATCGCGAATGCGGCAGCTGTCGCAGACGCCGCAGGGCTGCTCGCCGCCGCTGTAGCAACTCCAGGTCTGCTCAATCGGGACCCCTAAGCGCAGGGCCTCCTCGACGATCTTGGTTTTGCTCCACTCCACCAGGGGCGCCCAGAGCTGGGTGCCATGGCCCTCTCGCCCCGCCTTGCTGGCCAGGTCCGCCAGGGTTTGAAAGGCGCCGAGGTAATCCGGCCGGCAGTCGGGGTAGCCGGAGTAGTCGACGGCATTGACCCCCAGCACGAGCCGTTCAGCCCCACGGGCTTCCGCCAGGCTGAGGCCGATGGCGATGAACACTGTGTTCCGCCCAGGCACATAGGTGCTGGGGATCACCCCTTCCTGCACCCCCTCGTTGGGAACCTCCATGGCGGTGTCCGTCAGGGCTGATCCACCCCAGGCGGCCAGGTTGACGCTGATGCTGTGGTGCTCGGCCAGGCCGATGGCTTCGGCCACAGCAGCGGCGGCTTGGAGTTCGCGCCGGTGGCGCTGGCCGTAGTCGAAGGAGAGACCGATGACGCGGTAGCCCTCCGCTTGGGCGAGGGCGGCGGCGGTGGCGGAATCCAGCCCGCCGGAGAGCAGGGCGATGGCGGTGGGCAAGGCTTCGGTGGAGGGCACCGTCTCCATGATGCCCACTCGCCTCAGCGCACCCCGAGCCACTTGTGGGATTGCAGGCTCAGGCGCCAGCGGGGCTGGGCTTGCACAAACTCCAGCGCCAGGGCCTGACCTTCGCGGCAGTCCCAGCCCGGTTGCAGCAGCCAAGTCGCCTGGGGGGCCTGGCTGGCACTCACCTCCGCAAACAGCAGGTCGGCGGGTTCGTGCACGACCACCTTGAGTTCATGGCAGCTCTGCAACAGCTCGGCCCGGGGTGGTTGGTGGCGCTTGGGCGAGAGGCTGATCCAATCGGGTGCTCCGCTGAGGGGATCCACTCCGCTGGTTTCCAGGTGAATGGGGAGCGAGCACCGTTGGCGGATGGCAGCGCAGAGGGCATCCAGGTTGTGGTGCAGCGGTTCTCCGCCGGTGATCACGACGAAGGAGGCCCCAGCGTTGGCTGCCTGAGCCGTCGCCTCAGCGAGGGCTTCGGGACTCTGCTGCGGGTGCACCTGGGCGGGCCAGGAGTGCTTGGTATCGCACCAGCTGCAACCCACCGTGCAGCCCCCCAGGCGGATAAAAAACGCGCTCCGTCCAGCATGGATCCCCTCCCCCTGCAGGGAGTGAAAGGTCTCCACGACGGGTAGGTCGCTGGAGCCCACTGGCTCCTGTTCACTCATGCGCCGGGGATGTTCGCCCCTTGGGCAATCGCTTCACTGGGGCTGGAGGGAAGGCGCTGTTGGGCTGCCTCGATCAGGCCGCGGAAGAGCGGGTGTGGCTGGCCGGGACGGGAGAGGAATTCCGGGTGGTACTGGCAGGCGGTGAAGAAGGGGTGGTTCTTCAGCTCAATCAGTTCCACCAGGCGCCCATCGGGGGAGGTGCCGCTGATCTCGTAGCCCGACTCCAGGAAGAGGTTCCGGTAGGCGTTGTTGAACTCGTAGCGGTGGCGGTGGCGCTCGTAGACCACCTCATCGCCGTAGAGGCGGTGGGCCAGGGTGCCGGGGGCAACCCGGCAGGGGTAGACGCCCAGGCGCATTGTCCCGCCGAGGTCCACCACATCCTGTTGTTCGGGCAGCAGGTGAATGACCGGGTGGGGAGTGTCCGCCTTCAGTTCAGCGCTGGTGGCACCGGTCAGGCCGGCCTGGTTGCGCGCCCACTCGATCACGGCGCACTGCATGCCCAGGCAGAGGCCCAGGAAGGGGACCCGTTGCTCCCGGGCCCAGCGGATGGCCGCCACCTTGCCATCAACGCCGCGGTTGCCAAAGCCCCCGGGGACGACCACGGCATCCATGCCGCGCAGCAGCACTTCCGGTCCTTGCTCTTCGATTTGTTCGGCGCAGATCCAATGCAGGTCCAGGGCCGCATCGCGGTCGATGCAGGCATGGCGGAGGGCCTCCACCACCGAGAGGTAGGCGTCGTTGAGCTGCACGTACTTGCCCACCAGGGCCACCTTCACGGCACGGCCGGGGTTGCGCAGCTTGGTGACCATCTGCTCCCAACGCTGCATGTCGGACTCGTGGTCCGTCAGCCCGAGGAGATCGAGGACCTCGCGGCAGAGCCCCTCCTGCTCGAGGGTGATGGGAACGGCGTAGATGCTGTCGGCATCGAGGGCGGGGATGACGGCTCGGGTGGGGACCCCGCAGAAGCCGCCGATCTTGCCCTTGAGGTCCTCGTTGATCTCGCGGTCGCTGCGGCAGACCAGCACGTCGGGCTGGATGCCAATGGAGCGCAGCTCCTTCACCGAGTGCTGGGTGGGCTTGGTCTTGAGTTCAC
Organism: Synechococcus sp. W4D4; assembly: GCF_047716805.1. Lineage (NCBI taxonomy): Bacteria > Bacillati > Cyanobacteriota > Cyanophyceae > Synechococcales > Synechococcaceae > Synechococcus > Synechococcus sp. W4D4. The sequence continues at coordinate 2,281,035 of NZ_CP180404.1, forward strand.
CGGAGGTGCCGATGTAGGGCAGCAGGGTGACGTGGACATAGGCCGTGTCGTTGCGGCCCACATCGCCGCGGAATTCGCGGATGGCTTCCAGGAAGGGCAGCGATTCGATGTCGCCAACGGTGCCCCCGATCTCGGTGATCACGACATCGGCGCCGCTGTTGGCGGCGACGCGGTGAATGCGCTCGCGAATTTCACCGGTGATGTGGGGAATCACCTGCACGGTGCCGCCGTTGTAGTCGCCGCGGCGCTCCTTGTTGATCACCGATTGATAGATCGATCCGGTGGTCACGCTGTTCAGGCGCGACATGGCGGTGTCGGTGAAGCGCTCGTAGTGCCCCAGGTCGAGGTCGGTCTCGGCGCCGTCTTCAGTGACGAAGACCTCACCGTGCTGGAACGGGCTCATCGTGCCCGGGTCCACGTTTAAGTACGGGTCGAGCTTCAGGATCGACACGCTGTAGCCGCGGCTCTTCAGCAGGCGCCCCAAGCTGGCGGCCACGATCCCTTTGCCGATGCTGGACACCACGCCACCGGTCACGAAGACGAATTTGGCCATGGCTCCTGAAGCGACCCTTCAATGTACCGGCCGGATCTAGGGGCCCTCGCCGCTCAGGCCTATTGATCCAGAAGGCTGCGCAGCATCCAGGCGGTTTTTTCGTGAATCTGAAGCCGTTGGGTGAGCAGATCGGCGGTGGGTTCATCGCTGGCGGCATCGGCCAGCGGGAAGATGCTGCGGGCAGTCCTGGCCACGGACTCATGGCCACTGACCAGCAGCTGGATCATCTCCAGGGCGGGGGGCTGTTGCGGCGCTTCGGCAACGGAGGCCAGTTGGCCGAGGGCCGTGCCGCCATGGGGAGCGACGACCCCCAGAGCACGGATGCGTTCAGCGATGACGTCCAGGGCGGTCCAGAGCTCCGTGTACTGGTCCATGAACATCAGGTGGAGCGTGTTGAACATCGGCCCGGTGACGTTCCAGTGGAAGCCGTGGGTATTGCCGTAGAGGACGTAGGTGTCTGCCAGTAGGCGGCTGAGGCCCTGGGCGATCTCCTGACGCTGGGCTTCGGGGATGCCGATGTCAATCCTGGGCATGGAGCTGGCCATCTCTCGTGCGCGCTTCTGCGCGAGTGATAGCTGGATTTTCAGCTGCTGGGAGCGGTGTCTCCGTCGATGTTCAGCAAGTAGTCGTGAACGCGGCAGCGGCGTTGCGGTTGCCGCAGCTTGAGCAGGGCGCGGGTTTCGATCTGCCGGACCCGCTCGCGGGAGAGATGCAGGTCTTCGCCGATTTGGGAGAGGGTTTGAGGGGTGTCGTTCTTCAGGCCGAAGCGCAGGCGAATCACCTCGGCTTCGCGGCCGCTGAGTTCATCGAGAAGTGCCTCAAGGTCGTCGTGGAGTTGGGTCTTGGTCAGGGCTTGTTCCGGCGTGGCATGGCCGTCCTCAAGCAGTTCCCCCAATTCGGTGTCCTGATCACGGCCCACCCGGGTGTCGAGGGAGACGGAGCGCGGTACCCGCATCAGGGTGAGGCGAATCACCTCCTCGCTTAACCCCAACTCCTTGGCGAGATCACTGATGGAGGCGATCCGTCCGTGCTCGCTGGCGATCTTCCGCTGGGCTTTCTTGATTCGATTGAGCTTTTCGGTGACGTGAACCGGCAGTCGGATTGTTCGGCTTTGGGTGGCGATCGCACGGGTGATGCCCTGGCGGATCCACCAGTAGGAGTAGGTGCTGAAGCGGAAGCCACGGGTGGGGTCGTATTTCTCCACTGCCCGCTCGAGACCGAGGGTGCCCTCCTGGACCAGATCCAGCAGCTCCATGCCCCGTTGCTGGTACTTCTTGGCCACGGCGACCACGAGCCGCAGGTTCGCCTGGATCATGCGATCACGGGCGCGGCGACCTTGGTGGAGGGCCTGCTTGAGGTCGGTGATGTTGAGACCTGACAAGCTCGCCCACGCCTGCTGACCGACGCGAAGCGCCTCGCGCAATTCGCTGCAGTCGCGTTGAAGGTGGTCGGCCCAGAGGTGGAAGCTTGGCGCGTGTCCGAGGTGCGAGGCCAGTTGCTGACGGTTGTCCTCCAGGTCCACTAGGGCCTGGAGTTCCTTCGATTGCTTGGCGAGGGTTCGGCGTTCCCGCAGCAGCCGTTCTCGGCGCTGGACGAGGCGGGCAAGGGTGAGTTCCTCCTCATGGCTGAGCAGGTCAACGCGACCGATGTCCTGTAAGTACAGGCGCACCAGGTCGGTACTGGAGCGTTTACCGCTGGAGCGTGAAGGTGGACGGGGAGGACCTTTGGCCACAGACCGATGGCAGACGCCACTACACACCCTCGGGTCTCAACCGGCACTATCCAGAAAAGCCCCTATTTCTGTTCGGGTTGTGATCTGAAGGATCAGTCCTCTTCGTCCACCCAGGTGCTGGCCACATGCAGCTCCTCGAGCTGCTTCTCGGCCACGCCGCCGGGGGCGTTGGTCATCAAACAGCGCGCCTGCTGGGTCTTGGGGAAAGCAATGGTGTCGCGGATCGACTCCTCGCCCGCCAGCAGCATCACCATCCGGTCCAGGCCGAAGGCCAGGCCGCCGTGCGGCGGCGCGCCCATGTCGAGAGCCTCCATCAGGAAGCCGAACTGGGCATTGGCTTCCTCCAGGGGCAGGCCCACGGTTTCCAGGACCTGGCGCTGCAGCGCCGAATCATGGATGCGCAGGGAGCCGCCGCCGAGCTCCAGGCCGTTGAGCACCAGGTCGTAGGCCTGGGCGCGGGCCCCGGGCAGGGTCGTGGCCCACTGGTTGGGCTCTGTGCCTAGGTCCTCGGTATTCGGGGCGCAGAAGGGGTGGTGCAGCGCCTCGTAGCGGTTCTCGTCAGCGTTGAACTCGAACATCGGGAAATCCACCACCCAGAGGAAGTTCCAGCTGTCGTTCTCGCCGTCGGTCTTGACCATGCCCAGTTCCCGGGCGAGGTACTGGCGAACGCGGTCCAGTGCTTTGTTGACCGTGGCGGTGTCGCCAGCACCAAAGAGGATCAAGGTGCCGGGCTCGGCGCCCGTGCGCTGGAGCAGTTCGGCTTTCTTCTCGTCGCTGAGGTTGTCCTTGATGGCGCCGATCGTGTCGATCTCGCCGCCTTCGCGCACGCGGATGAAGGCCAGGCCGCCAGCCCCTGCCTTTTGGGCTTCGCTGAAGACATCACCGCCGGGCTTGATGCGCACATTGGAGACGGCGTCATTGCCGCCAGGGACGGCGATGCATTTGACCGAGCCGCCGGAGGCGACGGCGCCGCTGAAGACCTTGAAGCCCATGTCAGCGACAAGATCGCTGACGTTCACCAGCTCCATGCCGTAGCGGGTGTCTGGGCGATCGGTGCCGTAGCGCTCCATGGCGTCATGCCAGGTCAGCCGTGGGAAGGGGCGGGGCAGGTCGATGCCTTTAACGCTCTTCCAGATGGCGGCAATTAGGGATTCGTTGAGCTCCAGGATCTGCTCTTGATCCATGAAGCTCATCTCCATGTCCAGCTGGGTGAATTCCGGCTGGCGATCGGCCCGCAGGTCCTCGTCGCGGAAGCAGCGCGCCACCTGGTAATAGCGCTCGATGCCGCCCACCATCAGCAACTGCTTGAACAACTGGGGGGATTGGGGCAAGGCAAACCACTCGCCGCCGCAGACCCGGCTGGGGAGGATGTAATCGCGGGCGCCTTCGGGGGTGGAGCGGGTCAGGACCGGGGTCTCCACTTCGATGAAGCCCTGCTCTTCGAGGAAGCGGCGAGCCGCCTGGATGGTCTGGGCCCGCAACCTCAGGTTGCTGTTCATGCGCCCGCGGCGCAGGTCCAGGTAGCGGTGGCGCAGCCGCAGCTCCTCGCGGGTGTTCTCCTCGTCGTGCACCGAGACCGGGAAGGGCAGGTTGCCCTTGACGCTGTTCAAGACGGTGATGGAGCTCGCCAGCACCTCGATTTGACCGGTGGAGAGCTTGTCGTTGATCGCATCGGCGGGGCGCTCGCGCACCTTGCCCTCCACCTGGATCACCGTCTCGTTGCGCAGGTGTTCCGCCACGGCGAACATCTCGGCGCCGTTGTCAGGGTCAACCGTGATCTGAATGGTGCCGCTGCGATCGCGCAGATCAATGAAGATGACCCCGCCGTGATCACGGCTGCGGTCCACCCAGCCGCACAGCTGCACAGCCTGGCCGGTGGCGCTCTGACGCAGGTCGCCGCATCCGTGGCTGCGCATGTGGAAACAAGTGGGTGATCGGCGATTGTCCCACTTGGAGTGGGCTTAGCGCCGGTAGAAGGGGCGTTTGACCACCTCTGCAGCTTCGGCTTTGCCCCGAATCTCGACGGCTAGTCCGGTTCCAAGCTTGGCGGCGCCGGTGGCCACGCTGGCCAGGGCAATCCCGGCTTGAAGGCTGGGGGACCAGGTGCCGCTGGTGATGGTTCCGACCACCTGCCCGTCCTGGAGGACTGGGTAGCCATGGCGGGGGATGGCACGGCCCTGAAGCTTCAGCCCGACGAGGCGTCGTTTGAGCCCAGTGGCGGTTTGCTGCTCGAGGACCTCGCGGCCGATGAAGTCCTTGGGCATCTCCAGATGCACCAGCCAGCCCAGGCTGGCCTCCAGCGGGGAGGTGCTGGCATCCATGTCGCTGCCATAGAGATGCATGCCCGCCTCCAGCCGCAGGGTGTCGCGGGCGCCGAGGCCGCAGGGTTTGACGCCGCGCTCCAGGCAGGTTCTCCAGAAGCGTTGTCCTGCCTCGGCGGAGAGCAGCAGCTCAAAACCGTCCTCTCCGGTGTAACCGGTCCGTCCGACGAAGGCCTCGCCGATTTCAGGGAGCGTCAGCTCGCGGTGGCCAAAGCGCGGCAGGCCAGCCAGGGAGCAGCCGGCCAGTTCTTCCAGGTGTTGCGCGGCCTCTGGTCCTTGGAGGGCCAGGAGCGTGCCGGACCCTTTCAGATCGATCAGTTCGATCCCTGCGGGTTCCAGTTGGCTGCGCATCCAGGCCGTGTCGCTCTCGGCGCAGGCGGCGTTGATCACCAGCACCAGCTCATGAACTTGTTCGCTCTCCAGCCAGCCCCGGTCGTAAATGATCAGGTCGTCCCGGATCCCCCCTTCGGCATTGAGCAGGACGGAGTAGCAGGCCTCGCCGGGACCGATCCGAAAGAGGTCGCTGGGCACTAAGCCCTGCATGGTGTCCTTGACGTTGGCTCCCCGCAGCCGCAGGACACCCATGTGGGAGATGTCAAAGAGGCCGCATTTGCTGCGTACGGCTTGGTGCTCGTCGATCAGGCCGCTGAATTGCACGGCCATTTCCCAGCCGGCAAAGGGGACCATCCGTCCACCAGCATCCCGCGCCGCATCGAACAGGGGCGTGCGTTGGAGGGAAGGCGAGGCGGCCATGGCAGTCCAATGCTTATGCGGATCCTATGGATCTCTTTCAACAAGGGGAAGAGAACCGGGAGCTTTCCCAATCCCGGTGGCCGCCGGATGACGGCGTGATTACGTTTGGCAGCCCAAGCCATAAGAGCGATAGGCCCGCGTCCCTGCTGCAGAAGTTGCCGCCACTGCGCCTCCCCTAAGGGGGTGGAGTTGGGCTGGTGCCGTCTGCGCAAGCTGCCGATTCATCCGGAGCTGGCGGGGGAGTTGTGGTGCCACCACTGGACCGCTCGGCCGCCGCGTCTTCCTGTTGTGGGTCAAGGGGATGGTCTGCAGCCGGCGGTGCGCGACCGGCAGTTGGCCCTGGCGGACGTGCTTGAAAGCTGAAGCAAAGCCAAAGATCCGCTGTTTATTGGCTTTTGTTCTCTAGGCGTCCTGGCTGGCTCGGCTGAAGGTGTCAAGCTGACGCCATCCGGATGGGGTACGGGAGGTTTGAGGTCCATGGTCACTTCCACCGTCGCTACCCCCATTGAGTTGATGTCCGCCCAGGTGGACTGCGAGACCCTCTCCTTCCCGACGGGTGCGGCCATCTTCAGCAGCGGACAGACCGCGAACGCCATCTATGGGGTTCGCCGCGGGATCGTCGAGGTGATTGATTCCAAGGGCGACAAGCTTTGCTGCCGCCCCGGGGAACTGTTCAGCTACGAGGACATCGTCTGGAAAGACGGGGTCTATCGCAATGACGCCGTCGCCCGTACCCCGGTGGAGTTGGTCAAGCTCGATCGCCTGCGCTTCTTCAACCTGCTGCACAACCACCCCACCCTGGCGGTGCAGTTGATCGCCCAGCAGCATGAGCGCCTGCGGGAGCAGCGCTCCAGTGGCACCTGCGCCTACTGAATCAGCGATCCAACAGGAACAGCAGGCTGCGGACCACCTTGGCGGCCAGGACGCTGCTGACCCCGGTTGGATCGAGCATCGGCGCCAGTTCCACCACGTCGGCGGCCACCAGGTTGTGGTGACGGAGTTCATCGACCAGGGCCGCAAAGTCGCTCCAGAGGAATCCCCCCGGTTCCGGGGTGCCTGTGCCAGCCATCACGGCGGGATCAAACCAGTCCAGATCCACCGTGAGATAGAGCGGCTTGCCGCGCAGGGGCTTCAGTGCCTCGGCCATCCGCTCGATCGCTACCAGGCGCCCGGTCTGGCGCAGCTCTGAAAACTCCTCGCGGGTGCCGCTGCGGATGGCGATCTGCAGGAGGTGCTGGCTGGGAAGGACCTCCAGGCAGCGGCGCATGGCGCAGGCATGGCTGTGGTTGGCCCCCAGCCAGTCGTGGCGCAGGTCCGCGTGGGCGTCGAGTTGCACCAGCACCAGGTCGGGATGCTGCTCGGCAACGGCGGCAACTGCTCCAGAGCTGATCGAGTGCTCTCCGCCGAGCATCAGCGGTTTGAGACCCAGGCCGAGGACCGCCTCAGTGGCCTGTTTCACGGCGGCGACCACCGGCTCGGGGGCGCCGAAGGGGATGTCCACCGCACCGAGGTCGGCAATGGCCAGTTCCTCAAGATCGCGATCGAGCTGCGGGCAGTAGCTCTCCAGGCCTTGGCTGACCTCGCGGATGGCGGCTGGACCAAAGCGGGTGCCAGGCCGGAAGGAGGTGGTGCCGTCGTAGGGCACCCCAAACAGGCCCACCCGGCAGCCGGCGGGATCCCGTTGGCTGCCCATATAGATGGCGCCGTCGTTGTCAAATAGGTGGTTCATGCCTTGATCGCGCGTTCGATTGCGGCGGGGATGGCGTCAAAGGCGCCGCGCTGCCAGCGGGGGCTCCAGATCTCACAGCCATCGACTACGGCCGCGGCACGGGAGGGATCAGGCTCCAGATACCGGCGGCCGTCGATGGCCGCGAAGGTCCAACTCCACCAACCACTGGGGTACATCGGCACCCAGCCGTACATCGGGTCGGCGTGGCCAAAGACCTCGCGGATCACCTTGACGGTGTCGATGTGGACCTGGCGGAAGGCTTCGGGGGATTCGCTTTGGGTGGCGAAGACGCCGCCCGGTTTAAGGATGCGGCGGCACTGCTCAAAGAAGGCCCGATTGAACAGGCCTTCGGCGGGCCCAGCGGGATCCGAGCCATCGACGATCACGACGTCATAGCTAGCCGCTGCAGCGTTGGCGGCCCAGGCGATCCCGTCGCCCACGGTCAGCCGGAAGCGGGGATCACTCCAGCAGCCTCCACCGATGGAGGGCAGGTGCTGCTGGCTCCACTCCACCACCAGCCCATCGATTTCCACCATGTCGAGGTGCTGAACCCCAGGGTGGCGCAGGCACTCGCGGGCGGTCCCGCCATCGCCACCGCCAATCACCAACACCCGCTCCACCGAGGCGGCGCTGCAGAGGGCGGGGTGCACGATCGACTCGTGGTAATGCCGCTCCTGGCGCTCCGCGGTCATCCAGCAACCGTCGAGCAGAAGGCCTTTGCCGTAGCGCTCGCTCTCGATGATGGTGACCTTTTGGAAGGGGGATTGCGCTTCGGCAAGGACCCGACCAGCGAGGCCATAGCGAACACCGTCAAAAATCTCGTCCACCCAGCCAGGGGTTGGAGCGGGAGCGGCACTGTCGGCCATCACGGAGGCGTGGTGAGATCTCTCCAGATTTGCGCACCGCCGGTCCGCAGCTGCCCAAGGGTTGATCAGGTGTTCAGCTTCAGCAGTTGTCTGGCGTTCTGGTAGCCGATCGCCTCGCGTTCAGAGGCGCTTAGGGGCGTGTTCTGGATCCAGCGTCCCGCAAGAGCGATGTCTTCATAGGGGTAGTCCGTGGCAAACAGCACCCGATCGATTCCCATGGTCTCGATTGCACAGCGGAGCGGGGCCGGATCACAGACCCCGGAGGTGGTGATGTGAATGTGGCGGCGGATGACCTCGGAGGGACGCCCTTGCAGTTGGCTGGCGTAGCGGGTCACCGCGAATCGGCTGTCGAGCCGCCAGAGCAAGAAGGGCAGGGTTTCCCCCATGTGGCCAAGAATCACCTGGGCATCGGGGTGACGTTCGAACACGCCACTCACCACAAGCCGCAGGGCATGTTCGGCTGTATCCGCAGTCCAGGCCCAGGTGGCTCCCTCCAGTTGGGGTAGGCGGCTGCGCGGTGACTCCGCGGGGATGCCCGGGTGGAGATACAGCGGCACCCTGAGGCGCTCCAGTGTTCTCCAGAAGGGGGCAAAGCCGCTGTCGTCGAGAAAGCGTTGCTGGCTGCATCCATTCACCAGAGCGCCCACAAAACCCAGCTCTTCTACGCAGCGACTGAGCTCCGCGCAGGCGGCATCCACGTCCTGTAAGGCCAGGGCGGCGAAGCCGCGGAAGCGCTTGGGGTGCAGTTCGAGGCTGCGCTGAAGGTGGTTGTTGGCTTGGTGTGCGCAGGTCACGGCCTCGCTGGTGTTGCGGATGCCTTGCACGCCCGGTGCGGTTTGCGAGAGCACTGCGATCTGGATGCCGGCCTCATCCATGGCCCTCAGCCGTTCTTCGGCCAGCTCGGGCAGGAGGCGTTCGATCGCGACCAGTTGGTCTGGGTCGAAGAACGACACCTCCGCGGCCTCCGGCAGAAGACCAGGCGCGGCGAAGTGTTCCTCTAAGGCGATCAGGCTTGCTGGTGTTGCCATCGACGTCACGCGGTCATGGTCTGCATTGGAGGGCTCAACCCTTCCCCATGCGCGGCTGACCAATTCTGGATGGTGTCTTCCAGTTGCTTCACGCGATCAGTTCTTGATCCGGAGAGCTCCACCAGCAGCGGCACCTGTTCTGTCGGCATGACCTGCCAACGCTGTTGGCGGTAGATCTGCTTTAAGAGTTCATCCACCTCGTCGCGGTAGGCCAGGTCCACAGGGCGGATGCCGTCGTCTTCCATTGCGATCGGCCACTGCTCACTGATCGGAATGAAAACCAGAACGTCTAGGAACCTCAGGCTGTCTCGAACGGTGGGCACCAGTGCGTCCACAAAGGCATCGCAGATGTCTGTGGTGCCTTGATTGGCGGTGTACTGCGAATACGCGATGTAGTCGACCGGTGCGCGATCAAAGATCACGTTGTCTTGGCTGTCGTGATAGCGATTAACCCGGCTGGCGTTGTAGTGCAGCTGGATCCCGTTGTGGAGCCGCGTGGAACCGTCTTTGAATTCGATGGCGTACCAATCGCGTAAGGCCCGATAGGGCTCTTCTTCGCGGATGTACTCAGGGTGTTGATGAACCCAGTCATGCACAAAGGTGCTCTTGCCGAGTGAATGGGAGCCCGAGATCGCGATGCGCACCATCTCAAGCCTCTAAGGCTGCACTGATCTCTGGGTTGCTGCTCCAGCTCCAGGGGCCGCTGGTCACGGCTTCGAGCTGCAGCTCCTGGCGCAGCTCAGCGAGGTTGCGCTCCATCAGTTGCTCCCAGGGTTGAGCAAACAGAGGCTTGGCATTGGCCCCCATCTCCAGCCCTTCACTGATGCGGCCAAAGGCGTAGGCCGCGGTGTGGGCCCGCTCGGCGTGGGTCTCGAGTTCGTCGACAGGGGTGTCATCGCGGAACCAATTGAGCAGCAGGGCCATCAGGTCGGTGAAGGCCAGTCCGGGGTGGGAGAACTGGGCGACGCTGACGCTGATCACCCCCAATTCGCCGAAGTTGTCCAGGCTGAATCCCGTGAGGATGTGGTGCAGGTCGTGGGTCGCGTAGACCCGGTAGTTGATGTAGTCCGCGTCAGTCTCGAGGTTCCCGAAAAAGCTGGGCTCCGGGAAGAAGTTGATGTCGTAGCCCATGGCGCCTAGCACCGTGGCGTAGGTGTGCCCCAGGCTTCCCTTGGGGAGGGCCTTGAGGGCGGCAGCGTCATAGGGACCGCTCAGCTGCCGGTTCTTGATCAGCTGCTGGGCTTCGGGGTGCCGGGCGAGGCGCTTGCGGCAGAGCTGCATCGGGTTGGAGTCCCGCAGTCGGTGGGAGAGCTCAAAGACGTTCTGCGCGGAGTCCCCGCCGCCAGCCGCCAGGTCCATCAGGCCCAGGAAGCCTTGGATTTGCTCAGGGCTGGCTAGGCGATCGAGGTAGCGAAAACCCATCGGGGTTCAGCGCGGGATCCTCAAGCTAGAAACGGTTTTCTGTTCAGACCGCACCCTGCTGTTCGTTGCGGATCTGGGCCTTGGCCTGCTGCCAAAGGGTCTCCAGCTCTCGGATGCTGCGCCCTTGAAGGTCGCCGCCCAGGGCGGCCTCGACCCTTGAGAAGCGATCGAGAAAGCGCTGGTTGGTGCCGGCCAGGCCGGATTCGGGGTCAATGCCGCACCAGCGGGCCACGTTGACCAGGGTGAAGAGGACATCGCCGAGTTCCTCCTGGGCGTGGGCCTTGTCGCCTGAGGCCACGGCTTCCTTGAGCTCATCGAGCTCCTCGTGAACCTTCTCCCAGACCCCCTCCATGTCGTCCCACTCGAAGCCGGCCTTAGCGGCCTTCTTGGAGATGGTCATTGCTCCGGCCAGGGCGGGTTGCCCGCGCACCTTGCCGGTCAGGCGATCGCTCAGCGGGCTGGCGGATGGCGGGGCCTCGCCTTTCTCGCTGGCCTTGATCGCTTCCCAGGTCTCCTTCACCGCGTCGCTGTCCTCGGCGACGGCATCGCCAAAGACGTGGGGGTGGCGGCGGATCAATTTTTCGCTGATCCCCTGGGCGATGGCCTCGAGGTCGAAGCGCTGCTTCTCCTGGGCGATCTGGGCATGGAGGACCACCTGCAGCAGCAAATCCCCGAGCTCCTCCTTGAGGTGGGCGTCATCCCCGTGCCGGATGGCGTCGGCCACCTCGTGGGCTTCCTCGAGGACATAGGGAACGAGGGACTGGTGGGTTTGCTCCAGGTCCCAGGGGCAGCCCCCGTTGGGATCCCGCAGCTTGGCCACCACCGCGATCAGCTCATGGAGGGCGTCGCTCATGGGAATGGGCCAGCTAGACCCTCACGATCTCATTGACCCTGGGGCCTGCGGCTGAACCAGAGCCGGTTGAAGAGGGCCTGCAGCAGTGGCGTGGGGGGCTCCATTTCGGCGAGCCGCAACTGCGTTGCCAGGCGATCGGGATCCAGCGAGAAGACCCCGGCATTGCGGGAGGCCATCACGCGATCGATGGCCTCGGACTCCATTCCTTGGGCTTGGAAGCGGGCCCTGGCGATCGCCTGCCAGAGCTCCAGGTCCGCGTCCTTCTCTTCACTGAAGCTGCTGATCACCAGCACGCCCCCTGGGCTGACGCGGCCACACAGCTGCTGCAGGACAGGTTCTTGCTCAGCCGGTGGCAGGAGGTGCAGGACGTTCTGGCAGATCACCGCGTCAAAATGGCTCGCCACCTCCTTGAGCGCGTTGGGCCCCCAGGCGATTCGTTCGCCTCCTTGTGCTTCTGCAATCACGGTGTTGCAAAACCCCCGCATCTGCTCGCTCGGTTCCACCAGCTGCAGGGTTGCCTTAGGCATGGCCTTCAGCAGGCTTGGCAGTTCTTCCCCTGCCCCAGGTCCCACCACGAGCGCCGATGAGGCCGTTGGCACGAGGGCACCGAGGGCGGCCGCGGCGAGCTCAAGGTGGGCGTCGTAGGCGGGAATAATCCGGCGAATGCTCTGGTCGTAGTGGCGGCCGTAGTCGCCATCGAAGTCAAGGTGTGCCATCGCGCGGAACCGTTGCCTTTGCTTTAGCGACGTCTCCCCATCCGTGGCATCGGGTCCCCGTCCTGCACGAGGTGCAGCCAGGCACTGGCTTCGATCCCGATCAGGGCGACCAGCAGCAACCGCTCCGGCCGGCTCCATTGCTGCTGCATCCAGCTCAGCAGTTCTGTGCTCGAAGGTGGGTGGGCCAGGCCCGTCAGCAGCAGGGCGATGCCGATGAGATAACCGACGCGCACCAGGCTGCCGAGCACCGGCGCGTGGGACAGAACGGAGCGGTGCCGCAGGGCTTTGCGGTATGGCCACCAGAGCCAGCGCAGCGGTCCCCAGCGTTGGTAGGGCCGGGAGTTGGTGTCCAGATCAGGGGACAGCCAGAGGCCTCCCATCAAAAAGGCCAGGGTGCTGACGAGTGTTCCCATGGGCCCAAGCCAGGGCCACCAGAGCAGTCCATAGGGCAGGGCCAGCCAACAGGTGGCGCGGTCGTGTTGCTGGCCGCTGGCCATGGCCGGGGGTGAGCGCTGCCCTGCAGAATGCCTGAGCCGCCCGGTTAGCTCAGCGGTAGAGCGCCTGCCTTACAAGCAGGATGTCGCTGGTTCGAACCCGGCACCGGGCATTGCTCAGACCCCAGTCCAGTACTGGGGTCTTTTTGTATCTGCGAACAGGCGCACAGTTTGTCTAAATCAATTTGTGTGCAAAAGCGTGTGCAGATCGCTGGAGGTATCTCCGTTTTTGTGCGCATCGGAGCGGGTTTCGCACACGGCCCTGCCTCTTGATCCCGTCTGTTCGGAGTTGCCGAGCGATACCCCCAGAGCACCCCTCTGAGCGCTTAGAGAGGTCCCACGCCTGAGCCTCATCCGTGAGCGATACCCGAAAGAACCCCTACACAGGGGAGGCGTTCGAGCTCGAGCCTGGCGCTGAGCTTTATCAGTGGGGCGAGGCCAAGGTCCTGCTGTAGGTCAAGGACGGGTGCTACAAGCTCTGCACCGATCGCTGCAAAGTCTGGAACCGCCTGGATGGGCTGACCCTGGTGCGCTTCGAGCCTGAGGCGGCCTGATCAGCTGAAGGGGTCCTTGCCGGACTGAGCTGCCTCAAGGCGTTCCACTCGAGCGATCAGATCGCGAACGATTGCTCTGGCGCGCTCGTCGACCACTTCCACCCCGGCGAGCAGCTCCTCATGGCGGCTGGGGTCGGGGCCAGCCAGCCTCTCGCTACTTCCCCGAAACCCGATGCCGTGCCGAGCCACCCTGCACGCTCCCAAGCTCGCCAAGGCTTTGACCGATGACGAGTTAGGCATAGTGCTGGCCACGATCGCCAAGGCGGCCGATGGCCAGAGCCGTGGGACAGCCGCGCGCGACTTCGTCATGGTCAAAGGCAGCTACCTGATTGGTTGTCGCGTCACCGAGTTGTGCCGTTTGCGCTGGCAGGACATCGAGCCCCTGGAAGACGGTGCCCATATTCATTTGCTGGGCAAGGGATCAAAGGCCCTCACCGTTCGGACAAGTAAGGAGACCCTCGCACTGTTCGAGTCGCTCGGCCGCGGCGAGGCGGGGGAGTGGCTTGGGCACGCTCTTGATCGAAGCGGCCAGCTGGTCCTCTCCCGGTTACCCGGCGCTTCGTTCCGCCGTTAAGAGTTCAAGGGATCAGCGGGTGTTCTCTTGTAGGTTGCGGGCCTGGTTTCAGCGGTGATCAGCTGCTGAAGGAAACGGGGAAAGTCCGGTGGAAATCCGGCGCTGTCCCGCAGCTGTGAAGCGGCTTCAACAGATGCCGTCAGTCAGAACGCCCGCCAGTTCAACACGACGAGGATCGAAATGACTAAGGACTTGCGCGGCCAGCGCTAAGGCCTTGCACTGGCTTTTTGTGGCGCCACAGTCGTCCTGAGCTGCAGTCCAGCTCTGGCGCACCATCCCTTTGGAATGGGCGACTCAAGCAATTTGACTGCTCTTCAAGGCCTATTGAGCGGAATCGGTCATCCCCTGCTTGGACCCGACCACCTGCTCTTTTTGATTGCGATCGCTTTTATTGGCCTTCGCAAGCCAACAGCTTGGGTTCTCCCCCTTCTGGCAACAGGTCTTCTGGGCAGCCTTGCATCCCAGATCGTGCCTCTTCCAGATGCAGTCGCACCGTGGGCAGAAGCGATTGTTTCCTTGAGCTTGGTGCTTGAAGGCTTGATTGCCTTGAACAAGCTCCCGGCCAATCTTCTTCTGCCCCTAGTCGGCCTACATGGCTTTTTGCTCGGCAGCACGATCGTTGGAGCAGAACCAACCCCGTTGTTGACCTATTTCATTGGTCTTCTGGTTGGCCAGGGTGCTCTGCTTCTTGCTGTGTGTGCGGGTGCATCACGTTTGCGTGAATGGCTAGGTGCAAACGGCCAAAGGCTTGCTGCGGGAATCTGGATGGGTATTGGTATGGCCTTTGCCTGGGTGGCCCTCATCGACTGAACTCAGTTTGACGTTGATGTTCAGCACGATGAATTAAGTCAGTCATGTGGAATGTGCATGAGCAAGAACTCTTTGCTTTCTTGCTCACACTTGGTGCTGGTTTATCGACCGGTATCGGCAGTTGGCTCGGGGTGCTTAGCCGCCGCTTCAGCCCAGGCCTGCTGACCACCGCCTTGAGCTTCTCAGCCGGCGTGATGATCTTTGTCTCCTTCGTGGAGATCTTCCCGAAGGCGCGTCAGTCCCTGACCCCTGCCCTGGGCACCAGCACCGCTTACTTGGTAACGGTCCTGGCGTTTTTTGCGGGGATGTTGGCGCTGGCGCTGATCGATCGGCTGCTGCCGTCCCATGAGCTGGCGATCCTGCCGTTGCGGGAAGGGTCTGATTCCTCGGCCCTGATGCGAACGGGCTTGTTCTCGGCCCTCGCCATCGCGATCCATAACTTCCCCGAGGGGCTCGCCACCTTTGTGGCGGCTCTGTCTGAGCCCCGGCTTGGCATTGGCATCGCCATTGCCATCGCCATCCACAACATTCCTGAGGGGTTGGCGGTGTCAGCCCCCGTCTATTACGCGACCGGTAGCCGCAGTCAGGCCTTCTGGATTTCCTTTGCCTCCGGATTGGCGGAACCGCTCGGAGCGCTCATCGGTTACGTCTTTCTCCGCTCGTTCCTCAACGACGTGGTCCTCGGTCTGGTCTTCGCCAGCGTCGCCGGAATCATGATCTACATCTGCTTTGACGAGCTGCTGCCGGCGGCGCAGCGCACCGGTGCAAAGCATCATCTGATGATGGTTGGCGTCACCGCCGGCATGTTGGTGATGAGCATCAGCTTGGTGATGCTCAGTTAACGCGCCCGATGGTTGCCGCTTCTGATCAAAGCTGGCCCTGGTGGCCGCTCCTGCCACTTAGCTCTTAGTTGCAGTAAGAGGTCTCAAGGGCATGTCCCTGAGTTGTCCCTGATTTTTTGTGCAACTGGACTTGATGGTGTGCAACTTCCAGGGAGCTGACCTCGCTTGAATCCTGCTCTACAGGAGATGGTTCAAGACCATCTGCCTGTAGGCATCCAAGTCGGGCACTTCAACCCCATGAACCTTGGCCCGGTCGTCCCAGCGCCGCAGTGTCATGGCATCGTCCATCCCCTCTAAGGCCAACAGCCGTATTGCATCAGAACGGCTCAGCTCTCCGCCTTGGACGGCAAAGCTTCGTTTCGATGCATCCGATAGCCCTGCGTAATACGACTCATCGAGGGAGCACAGCAGCCGCTTGGCTGAGACATGCCGCTGTACGGGGGCAACAACCTGCGTGGGGAAGAACACCGAGAGTGCTCGGGCTGCCACGGCCTCATGGGCACAGTCTTGATCGAGGAAATCCCTCCGCTCATCGTGTTCATCGATCATCAGATGGCCGATGTCATGAAGTAGTGATGCCACCACCAGGTGGGGCTGCTGCGACTCCTGGTGGGCCAGATGCGCTGTCTGCAGAGAATGTTCCAGCTGCGTCACCGATGGGTCGTAGCTGGATTGCCCATGGGTGTTGAGATAGGCGAAGAGCAGATCAACACGCTCTTCGCGACTCGCCGCTTGCATGGATTTCATCCATTCCATGGCGTGGTCGGCCAGTGCAGTCGTCATGAGACGTCCTCCCCGAGAAAGTGGTTGATCAAGCTGACGCGCCCTTCCGCAAGCGCCTTCTTTTTGTGGTCGTAGTACTCCGATCGCAAATCGCCTTCTGAGCTGGCGTTGTAGGTGACGTACAGCGCGCGGCGGGAACGATCGGAGCGGTTGGTGCCGCTGCGGTGTGGTGCAAAGGAGTTGAAGAACACCGCGTCTCCAGCAGCCACAGGCATCGGCGTCCATTCAAGTTGAGCTGCCCGCTCAATCGGGAGGCATCCATCGGCATTCACATCGATCACCCCGTTGTGATTGGCCCCTTTGGCGAATTCCAAGCAGCCATTGCTCGTATCCGCTGAATCCAAGGCCAGCAGCATCGTGATGTGCAGCGAGCCAAACGGGTAGGCCGGGGCGTCCTGATGGGGGGCGTACCCGGCGGCACCGGGGTGCTTGTAGTTGATCTTTTCCTTGAACAACACCGGCGGTTCGCCAAACAAGGCTTCGAGCACATCGTGCACTCGTCCTTGGGTCAGGAACTGATGCAGGGGAGGGTGATCCTTGGCGAAGTCTTCGGTTCGTGCTTTCACCCGGCCATGGTCTGTGCTTTCGAAGTAGTGGCGGCCCAATGTCGACCCGTTGGAGATGTCGTCAATCCAAGCCAGCAGCTCGGCCAGGTCTTCGCTTGCCACCAAGCCAGGCACATGGACGACGCCGTCTTGTTGATGAAGCCCTTTGAATTCAAGGAGATCCTTCGGATCCCAGTGCGTTGTGGTTGTGGTGTTGCTCATCTGATCGGCATCAGGGTGGACTGAACAAGTGCCTTGAGATTGCGGGCCGCCGTCATGGCGATGTCTTCGCGGATGGATTGAACGGCTGACCCGATGTGCGGGGTGAGCACGGTGCGATCGCGTTGATCGATTAAGCCCTGGGGAATGGAAGCGGGGTGGTCCTCTCGGGCCCAGTCCTCCATCTCAAAAGCATCCGCTCCGTAGCCCCCCAGCTGGCCTGATTGCAGTGCCCGCACAACAGCCTGTTCATCCACCACAGAGCCACGGCATGGATTCACCAGCACGGCTCCTGGCTTGCACCGGGCCAACACATCCGCATTGATCAGATGCAGCGTGTCGTTCGTGAGCGGCACCATCAGCACCAGGTGATCACTGCGTTCAATCACGTCGTTGAACTGCACATGCTGCAGCTCAAGACGTTGCTCGGATCGGCGATCAAGACGAACGGGATCGCTGTACAGCAGCGTTGCGCCAAAGCCCCGCATGCGCTCGGCGAATTCCATGCCGAGTTGCCCCATCCCCACGATGCCAACCGTGCTGTTGATCACTCCCTTCGAGTAGAAATTTGGCCGCCATCCAGGGAACTGGCCTGTGCGCACGAAGGCATCCCCTGCTGGGATGGATCGCGCCAGGCTGATCAGAGTCGCAACGGTGAGTTCTGCCGTTGGTGCCGCCAACAAATTGGGGATGAATTGATAGCGAATGCCCCGGGCATCACAGGCAGAGAGATCGAAGTTGTCGAAACCACGGAGGGCTCCAGCAATCGAGCGCAGCCGCGGGCAGTGATCCAGAAAGTCGGCATCGACGCAATCCGGCATGAACACCAGCAGGCCGTCGGCGTCCGCTGCTGCTTCCAGCAGGGCGTGACGGCTCCAGGGCTCCCGGCTGCGATTGGCGGTGACCCGTGCGAAATCGGAGAGGAAGTCGATCACCTCCTCCTGCACATGGTTCGTGACCACGAGATGGGGCCGCTGTTGATGACTCATGAGGGTCGTCATTACACCATCCAATGCCGCAGGGCATTGCTCATCGAATCGAGCGCTGTGACCACCACAAGAACCACCAGCAGCAGGGCCGAAACCTGTTGGTACTCCATGATCCGCAGGGCACTGATGATTTCCAAACCGATGCCGCCGGCGCCAACGGCGCCCACCACCATCGAAGCCCGGAAGTTGTATTCCCAGCGGTAGAAGGTGACATCCGCCATGGCTGGAAACACCTGAGGAAGGATGCTGTGAACGATCACCTGCAGTTCAGACGCCCCCGATGAGCGGGCGGCTTCGATCGGCTCCTGATCGCAGAGTTCGATCGCCTCGGCGTAGAACTTGCCGATCATGCCTACGGAGTGAAGGCCAAGCGCCAGGGTTCCAGGCAGTGCTCCGAAGCCAACCGCAGCCACAAGAATCATGCCGAGAATCAACTCGGGAACGGCTCGGGTCACGTTGAGCACTGCCGTGGCGATCACGTAGAGCGCTGGGCTGGGGCTGGTGTTACGGGCGGCAAAGAAACAAAGAAGGAGCGAGAAGAACACCGCGATGGAGGTGCCTGCGATGCTCATCGCCATCGAGTCGATCAAAGGCTTGATCCAGAACGGCCACCGAGCGAAATCTGGCGGAAACATCTCTGGAAGCAAGTTGAAAATCGCCGGCACCCCAGTGGCGATCCGATTCGGATCAAACAGTCCAACAACGGCCAAGGAACCAACAACCGCCGTGAGAATCACCAGCACACGGAGGAATTGCTGCCGCCATCGCAGCTCATGGCGCCGAAGAATTGCGCGATGGGTATCAACGGAAGCACTCATAACGGAAAAACAAAAAGGTCCCGATGGTGGGAACCACCGGGACAGAGGAACGTGTTCAGTTGACGAACTTGCCGAGGTCGAGGCCCAGCAGATCACCCGCCTTGCGGATGCCGTCGTAGTCCTGATCGCTCATCACGGCGAACCCATCGGCCTTGAACGGCTTCAGGACGCTTTCGTCATTCAGTTCAATGAAGGTGGTCCTGATGGTGTCCTTCAGCTCAGGCTTCAACGACGAGCGCATCGTCCAGGGGTACTGCGGGATCGGCGCTGATTTGGCGATCAAGGTCACCTTGGTGGCGTCGATCTTGCCCTTCTTCTTCAGTGATTCGAAAATCGGGCAAGCCACCCCACCGGCCTGAGCGTTGCCGTTCTGAACGGCCAGTGCCACAGCGTCGTGGGCGCCGAGGAACACACCCTCGTAGTCCTCACCCTTGGTGAGACCATTTTCTTTGAGGGTCAGTTCCGGGAACAGACGGCTGGAGGTGGAGGCTGGATCTCCAAAGGCAAAGGTTTTGCCTTTGATTGCCTCAAAGTCGGTCACACCGGCTTCGGTGTTGCCGATCAGGCATGACTGGTAGGTCTTGGTGCCACCTTTGATCCGAGCGGCGAACGGTTCGATCTCGCTCTTGCTCTTGGCCAGGACGTAGGAGAGCGGTCCGAAATAGGCCAGGTCGAGACGGTCGTTGCGAGCCGCCTCGATCATGGAGGAGTAATCGGTGGTGACCACCAGTTCAATTTCCTTGCCGAGCTTCTGGTTGAGGTAATCCTTCAGTCCTTGGTTGTCCTGAATCACCGTTGCGGCATTTTCATCCGGGAGCAGGGCAACAATCAGCTTGTCGGGATCACTGGAGTCGGCAGACTTACCAGTTGTTGTTTGGCTGGAGCAACCAGTCAGAACAATCGCAGCAGAGGCAAAAGCAACGGCTGAAAAACGCGCAGCTTGGGACAACATGGGGATGAGATGAAGAGCAAGCCTGAAGTCGAGACGGCGGACTTATTAGGTGACCGCTGCCTCGAGCGTGTGGCGATAAAGAGCGTGAATCTCGCTTTCCTCAAGGGTCATGGAGTGCTGGTCGCAAATGATGCGACCAGCGGCCATGCCAATGATTCGATCAGCAAACTGGCGTGCGAATTCCACCTGGTGCAGGCTCACCAGAACAGCAATCCGGTCGCGTTTGCAGATGTCCTTCAACAGCGAAAGAATCTGCACTGAACTTTCCGGATCCAGACTGGCGATCGGCTCATCCGCAAGAATCAGACGTGGTTCCTGAACAAGGGCCCGCGCGATTCCGACGCGCTGCTGCTGGCCGCCGCTGAGGTCTTTGACGCGGGCCAGTGCTTTATCGATCAAACCCACGCGTTCCAGTGCTGAGAGGGCTTTTCGGCGATCGCTCTCCGGAAGTGGAAGCAGTGAACGCAGGAAACAGTGGTGTCCCAAGCGACCCATCAGCACGTTGTCGAGCACGGATAAGCGGTCAATCAGCTGGTGCTGCTGGAACACCATCGCCGTGTCCCGACGGTGGGCGCGGAGCTGCCGGTTGGTGCTCGCGCTGATCTCTCCGTGGTGGCGTGTTCGGATGCTTCCCGAACAGGGCTGAACCAAGACATTCAGGGAGCGAAGCAGCGTTGATTTTCCGGCTCCAGAGGAGCCCAGAAGAACAACAAATTCTCCATCTTGGAGTGAAAAACTGATATCACGTACTGCAAAATTGTTTTCCCCAAATGATACCGATAATTGCCGGATGCTTAACAGATCTTTCATTGTCTTGCTCTGCCAAGCACTTGCTTTGAAAATCTAACCTTCGTCTGGCACTGACGATTAACAAACGGATAAGGATAGGCAAAGACTTGCTTGTCATCCGCTAATTTTTAAATTTCTTGGTCTGATCTTATTCCGTTCATAACTTTTGGCTTCTTGTAAGCGAGCCTGTCGCCACTGGCTCATCGCATCAGCATCCCTTGATGAGTTCATAGCCCTGTTCGATGAAGAGTGTGGGGGAATCGACTCTCTCCTTCAGCGCCTCCGGTGAGCTCGAAGGTTGATCACTGTGTCGATTGCCGCCAGTACAACAAGCAGCGTGAGGCAAACAGCTTTGTAATCCAACATGTTCGGGCCTAAGTCAGCGCGATCTCGTTTTGGCTGGTGGCTTTGTCGCTATTTAAGGCAGTTGTTCATGTAGTCCAGAGCACATCCTTCTGTGTCCGGAACCCGTTGGTCGTAGTGTCAATCCATAAAGTTTTCTTGATGGATTAATGGGTCTGTTCGAGCGCCATCTCTCCGTCTGGATTGCCCTGGCGATCGTGTTTGGGGTTGGCCTTGGCGTTTGGTTCCCTGATGCGGCGGCAAGCATTGCGGCCCTGGAGACAGCAGGGATCAATCTGCCGATCGCGGTGCTGATCTGGGGAATGATCTTCCCGATGATGCTGGCGGTCGACTTCTCCTTCATCGGAGCGATTCGCCAGCAGCCGCGTGGTCTGGGTTTCCTGCTCTCGGCCAACCGCCTAAATGTGGCGATGAGCCGGGCGCAATGCCTCTCGATCGTGGTCGGCTCACCAACGCTGGCGGCAGGATCGGCGAACAACGTCGAGGAGGCGGAGCAACTCAACAGCCTCTGCCGAATCATTCAGGCCAGCCGGACCTAAGCCGTGCCCCTCGACTAGGACTCGGCAGTGAGGACCTGCTGCGTGACCGGGAAAGAGCGGCAGGTCAGTGGAAGGTTCGTGACCTGCGCCCGGCGTTCAACAAAGCCAGAGAGCGAACCGAGGTTGATGACCAGGCTGTCGGGGATGACATACAGCAGGGTCAGACGCTGATCATCGCGGATCGGAACCGGTGTGATGTGCAGCTCATCGTCCCTGAAGGTGTAACTGAAACGCCTCTTGTCGTCAGCACCTCGCTGGAAAGAGGGTGGTAGGGGAGCGAGCTTGTTGTGCTCGCGATCAAAGGCATACAGGCGCTGGGCCTGCTTGGAGTAGATCCAGCCCTGGCCTTGGTCGGACGCAAAGGTCTTGCGGGCCTCGTCGGTGAAGCCGTTCTCATCCTGCAAGCAGACCACTCGTTGGATGTCTTGGTCTGTCGACAAGGGTCAAGGGCTGCCAGTGCAGCCGACAAGCAAGGCAGCAGTCACTGCGAAGAACAAAGGACGTGGCGGCATGTCAGCGACAGAGAACTGAGCCAAACAACTTGAAGAGAACTGCCGGCATGGAGGGGCCGATCAAGAGTGGGGCGTCATTCCTCGGACGGCACAAGCTTGAGAGCAGGACCAAGCTCGTCACCCCCTCCCCTCTTGCGTTAGAAGCGCCAGCAGGGCCATAACCACTAAGGACACGGTCGAGTGATTCCCCGTGATCCGAGACGGGGGAGTGCCAAGCTCCCCCACCTCAATGATCCTGGCTGGGCGCTGAGAGGAAGTGACGTGTTCGCGTTCAACCTCCACTCTCACTGGAAACAGGCCCTCAGGTCCGCCCTCAGCGGCCGGGAGGCATCGCCGGCAAGAAGTTTCGTCAAGCGGTAGCAGTAAATACCTTCCGCCGTGGGAAAGTTCACAGTCATATGCACGATCTACAGACTCCCTTTAGGTTCTTTGGTGAACTGGTCGTTGGATCCGCCTTGCTCCTCATGGCTCGATCACTCAAAGAAGTCGGATTACTCGCTGCAGCGTTCTTGGTCGGCCTCGTCGCGCTCGAAACCTGTTTGCGCATGAACGGTCTGTAAGGGAACCAGCCCCCTCCCTGTAACCGCGATACCACTGAGCTTCATGACTGAATGGCTTAAGAGCCCGAGCGGCAATAGGGTTGCCCGCTTTTCTGGTTGTGGTCTAGGCCGAGCTGAGGTCACAAAAGCGCGTAAAGCGGGTTGGTCTGATCCTCTGGTCGAGCGGCACGATGTGATGAGTCATTCGCAAGCCCAACTGCAGTGGCATGGGTTACGCAGTGAGGGATGGACGGTCACCAACCCACAGTGGTGAAACCAGGGCGGGCAGAAAACTGGCCTTGAGAGCTGAGGGAAGGAAGTAACTCAGGCAACTGTCGTGTCGGCCCTGGAAGTAACAGCTCCTGGGTCGGGCTAGGGGAGGAAGCCGCGTAGGGGGAGCTGCACTTTCACCATCAGGTGTTTCCCCGAGAAAGCAGCACTGGCGATTACTGCTTTCTCGAGCAGCATTTCACATGGAAAGCCTCCGCGCGCTGTGCGCAAATCTTCTTAACTAATGTGATCTCGAATCCATGTTGGAGCGGTTAATCAAGCCGCTTTTGCTGGAAGCCTAAAGGACCACGGGTCGCTCATCTTCTGGATCAGTGCAAGGGTTAAAGCTTCTGTTCTTGCAAAAAGAACAATAAGTTTGTTTTCCACCTTGCCTTGGGTAGGCCAGTTTTAGGTTGAATCCTTTTGGCGCCTTCACTGATACCTATCTGTTGATTGGTCGCGAGTTGGTTGGCCCATGTCTTGATTGCAATGGGTGTATGAGTATTAACGAGGAAACGTCTGAGATTCCATTTCTGGATCCTGATAATTCATCAGCGACAGATGCCTTTGATGATCAAGGCGGCAATAAGTCGGCTGTCTTCCTCGCACCAGCAGAAGGGGGTGAACTTGTTGCGGCGCCATCCTCCGAGACCGAAAGAGAATACGAAGTCGATTTTGCCAAATCTCTTGAGCAATTTGTTCATGGGATAAAGCTTCTTGAGCAATTTGGCTTTTCTGAAATTAGGCAGACATATCCTGTGATTCTGGCATTGATGTGGTCATTGCTGGTTGGAGGCTCTCTTGCAGTTGGAATAAGCTGTATTACATCCATTAACAACCTTCCTGTTCTTGGGGGTGTATTTGAGAGGTTTCTTGAATTGGCTGGCTTTGCTTGGGTGGCTCGCTTTGCGGCATCAAAGCTTTTGTTGCATCAAACAAGAGCGGAGCTCTTCTCAAGGATCGCAAAGGTCAAGAAAGACTTGCTTAGATGAGGTGCCTGGGGTGAGGTATTTGCAAGTTAATTTAAGGTCTATCGTAGGATTTATTGTGTGATAGGTACATCAGTGTTTAATCGTATCTTTATTTGTGTGGCCTGGACTATACCGGCCGTGTTTGCCGTCAGCCTAGGGCGCAATCGTTATTACGTTCAATGAAAGTCGTTGTCTCCATTTGATTGACTGGTGGCTACCCCAGGATTTGCGCCAGTTCAGCCTGCAAGCGGATGCTTCCGATCACGCTGCCCATCTGGTTACTCTTCAAGCTCTTCTGCTGAACCTCATCGAGCAGGGCCAGCTTCGCGGCAATGAAGTCCTGGCGGTTGATCGACATATCGGCCTTCAGCTGCTCCCGTGCCTTGGCGAGGTAGACCGCCGCCTGACGCTTTTGGACCCCATAGTTTTCTGCACAGAAGAGCAGCAGCTCAGAGGTGCGCTTACCGCCGATCAAGAGCTTCGCGAGCTCATCGACTCGGCGATCACTTTCCTCAGCTGTCACTCGTGCCATCGCTATCAGTCTGCCAACTCAAATGAGTGGCCACTGTTTTCACTATTGCAGGGGTGGGGCAGTCGGCAGTGGGGCAGTGACTTATCCCCTGGGGTCTACCCCGTCGCCTCAGAAGGAGCAGAGTTCCGCGCCCTCTTTTGTGGGTTGGAACTGTTCTTTTTGTTCCATCCAGTCAGGGACAGGGTTTTGGTGGTGTTCCAGAACTGTTCCAGCACTGTTCCTTTTGTTCCTTGGAACACTTGGAACACTTGGAACACTCTTGGAACAATCTTGGGGCAGTGCCAGATCCCTTGCGGCGCAACGGTGGTACAAAAAGAACACTTATTTTTTATTTCATGTGTGGGGGAGTCGCCAACGGCACTCACCGATGCTCTGGCGGTCCTCTTCGATGAGTCCGTTCTGCTGAAGGGCGCGAAGGGCGCGTTGCACCTGCTTGGGAGCGCTGGCCGTTGACTGCTTCTCTGGGGGGAGGGCTGCCAATACGGCGCTGGTGGTGAGCCATTCCGTCGTGAGAGCTGCGTAGGTGGCTTTCTGCCAGCCCTTGAGCCGATCAATGGCGTCACCTTCATTGGCTTGCCGGCGCAGCTCACGCTCCTCTGCATCGGTGCCGATGTAGTCCCAGCTGTTGCCATTGCCGTTCTCGACAATGATTCGCTGGTTGATGGCGCCGCGTTTCTGAGAGGTGATCACCCGGCGTGGGGATTCCTCATGCAGCTTCTCCCGACCGGCTTCCACATGGGTTTCGTATCCAAGGCCGATGTGACGCGAGACAGCGCGGTCGATCGATCCGTGACCTGAACCGGAGTAGACGCCAACCGAGCCACTCATGGCTGATTGCTTGTTGCAGTGGTGAGTGACGATGCAGGTGTTGCCCTGGCGTGCGATCTCGATCTGACGCATCAGACGTCCGGCTGACTCATCCGCCTCCGAGATGCCTGGCGGCAGCACTGCCGAGAGGCTGTCGATGATCGTGATGCCGCCAGGGTGTTGCTGGTTCCAGTTGCGGATGAAACGCATCCCATCGGGGTTGAGCCTGAAACCGCCTCCAGAGGTCTTGAGGTGGATCCGGTCATGCAGCCGGTAGGTCAGGTTCTCGTGTCCCTCCACTTGCTCTCTGCGGACCAGATAGGCCAATCCCTGTTCTTCAAGGAGAGCGCCCCACTGCTGCCGGTCCTGGTCAGTGCCAACGATCAAGACAGAGCTGGAGTCGCTTGCGTTGATGCCGCGGCCGATGAATTGCTCTTGGCCGGTCAGAGCAGCGCGGACCATGGCAACCAGCAGGCGTGACTTACCAGCGCCTGGCATGCCGACCAGCAGGTTCAAGCCGACAAGGATCAGCTCATCGAGGAACCATGACTGGCCTGGAGCAATGAACTCTTGGCCGGGCTCAACATCGGGCTCGTAGGCCGAGACGCTGTTGTCGAGCTGGTCGAAGATTTCGGCGATCTCTGCGTTGGAGAGCCTGAAACCAAGATCGTTGGCAACGGCTTTGATCGCTTGCTTCTGCTCGCTGATGCGCCGGCTTGAGTTGATGATCTCCTCTGCTTTGAGGAGGAGCAGCATCCACAGCGCGTCATGGGTGAGGAGGGGGTCGCCATTGGTCCCTTCAAGCGCTTGATCCTTTTGGAGTTGCCAAGGTGAGATGTGCTCTGGGACTGCCTTGAGAGGTGGGCGAGGGATGTGGCGTTCTCGCTTCTCCTTTTCGAACGAGGCAGCAAGTTCGTTCAGGTCATCAAAACGGTCGAGGCTGTCCTCCATCAGATGACCTCCCCGAGGTAGTAGGTGCGGAAGTGGAACAGGTCATCCCATTGGGCTTGGATTGAGCGGCGGTACCCCTCAAAGCGAGCGCGGTGCTGTTCAGCCAAGTCCGGGTACTCACGCCACAGCTGCGGGGCCATGCGACCAAGAACGGTGGCGCGGTCCCTTGCTTCGGTGATGGTGAGGGTTGCCTCTCTCAGCTCTTCTGGGGTGAGCGAGTGAAGGTCAGGGATGGCCCAAGCGCGATCGTGCGCTGCATAGAAGGCCTGGAGTGCTTTGCGACCTGCAGCAGCAGTGGCTCGGACTGTGCCGGGCTCCTGTGGGCTGTAGACGCGGTGATGAGGAGACTTGGGCCTGTGAGGTCGGAAGACGGCAGCAGCACCATCGAACCCGCCCTTGCGGCTGGTGAGTGCCCACTCAGTGCCGTCGGCTTTGATTACATCGCCGAGCTTGAGATTGCCGACTCCGTTCGTTGAGCCTTGGTGGCAAAAGATGATGTCATGCGCCCATGCGCAGTCGGTGTCCTTCGTCCTGCCGCATGCCGGGCAGGGGGACTTGGGACCAGAGCGGTGCATCAGATGCGCTCCTCCAAGTCTTCGAGCCGTTGTGAAACGGCGTAGGTCTGGACCTTGTGGAGGTCCAGTAGCCGATGCGTTAGGTCCGTGCCCCCCTCAACAGTGCTGCCGAGCTGTTGCAGCTGGTTGATCGTGGTCTTCGCCGTGAAGGCAAGCAAGGCGCTGAGCTGAGCCAGCACTGGGATCAATGCCCTGGCGCCTTCTTCATCGAACGCAGCCGTGAGCTGCTTCTGCATCTCGGCGGCGTAAGCAAGCATTTCCTCCGTCGTCTCTGGAGGCTTGCCGAGGTCGATGTCTTGCATCAGGCAGCCTCCCTGTGCATGCGGTCGTTGAGATATGCCGCGATTGATTGATCGCGCTGGTCCGCTAACTCACGGATTGCGTAGGACAGTGCAGCGGTTCTGTAAGTCTCTTTCTCTTCGTCGTCGAGGAAGTCCCAGTCGGGTGGGGTAGGGATAGGGACATCCCAGATTGTTGTCGGGACCGGCGAGAGGTGCTGGTGTGCCTTGTTTAGTCCGAGTCTTGCCTTGGCATGTGCAAGGTGACGTGAGGTGCCCTGGGCGGCCGGGCGCGGGTTTGATTGCATTACAATGAGTTCAGGTTTGTTAGCCCAAGTCGTCTGCGGAGGGAAGGCCGTAGGCGACTTTTTTTGTGCCTTGTTGTTGGCGATGGATCTCTTCAGTCTGGCTAGGCCAGAGAGTGGAACAGGCGCACTAATCCACCACTCGGGGTCAACCCCAACAGGAGAGAAGTGCGACTCGGGAGGGTTCTTAGTCTTTGAAGGTGGCGGTGAGTCACCCCGTCCACAACCTCCTCCAAATGTCCACTCAGTTCGAGTCAGCCCTAAGAGATCAAGCTCAGTTCGCCGCGATGAACTTGGCGGCACTGGATCTCTGTCTCTCCCTGGATCAGAGCCACCCCGAAGAGGGCAAGCTGACCCCAGAGGCCATTGGGATGGCATACGCCTCCGTAGCGCGTCTGATGCCGTACCTGCTCGTAGAGGCGCTTGATCTGGAGACTGCCGCGGCCCACCGCTTAGAGGTCTGACGCTCACTCCACCTCCGGTCCTTCAAAGAGGCGGCGCTCGAGTGCTTCAGCTCTGTGGTGGCACTCGTTGGCATAGCGGACGTAGCCCTGCTTGCTCCACCAATGGGCGCGGGTGCGTTCCCAGTTGAGGGCAGCGACAAGGTGCTCGAACTTGAGAGCTGCTCTCATTGCTGCGCCTCCTTTTGCAGTTCACGCATGGCGCGATCGGCGGCGTAGGCCTGCTCACCTGCGCGGTGGATGGTTTGGCGACAGCGATCGATGTTCCAAGTGATCTTCGAGTTGCAGCTGAGCCCGCGTGCGTAGTGGACGCCTGGGCGAAGGACGCCGCCATGCGACTCCCTGGCGCGCCTGAGGGTGGCTTGGGAAATGCCCAGAGCTTCTGCTGCCTGCGGGGTTGGCAACCAGAGCTCTGCCTGTTGCGATTGCATAAGCGTGAGTAGGTATGACTAAACGCTATGCAGGCAAATAAGTAGCCCTCAGCCATATCGAGGCGTAGGGAACTTGTTGAGTCTCAGTTATGGGGCCGACCCTGAACAAATGGGATCAGGGGCGAACAAATGGGATCAGGGGTGAACAAATGGGATCAACATCACCCCGATAGATGGGGTCAACCCCGCCAAAATGGATTGCTACAGAGTGTTACTGCGACACCTTGGAAAGCTTTGCCATTGCGGTTCGGCGCTGCTTGGCTGCTGCCACCGCGTCCTTGACCGAGGTCTCGTCAGTCCAGTTCCCGTAGTACCGGAGATGGGTGTCGTGGTCGTGTCCCATCAGGCTCGAGGCCCAGCGGGTGCCCACCCCCATCAGGTGCGCTTGCCAAGCAAAGCCATGGCGCAGGCTGTATGGCGTCAGGCCTGGAGTGCTGGCCACCAGTGACCGCCAAGGCTGATACCGGCGCAGGTACTGAGCGAAGGCGTTCCCGACCAGCTTGGAGGTGTGCTGCCCCTTCTTGTATCCCTCAATCGCCGTCTGGATCTGCGGGGGGAGCTTGATCAGGCCGCTGGCCCATTGATGGGCGAGCTTGTCCCCAAGCCCCTCCAGCTCGACTGGCTCTAGCGCTTCAAGGATCCGCTCCTTGCCGCGGCCCTGTTCGCGGGCAGTCCGATTCATGTCCGCCCTATTGCGCTTGACCCCAGTGGTGCGCAGCTGGCCGTCTTCAAAGCGGAGGTTCGCCAGCTCAGCAGGGCGCAGGCCAAACAGGGCCACCAACCCCACCGCGAGGTAGAGGTCCCATCGCTTGTCGGCCTCCAGTGCTTCCAGCAACTGGATGAGCTGCTCTGGCTTCAGAGGCGGAGTCTGAATGTCGGTTGCTTGCCGATCGGCCATGCCCACCAGTTCCCGGCGCTTCTCCTTGGAGGTTGCCAAGAACAGCGAGGGCATCCCGCAGTCCTCCACGCAATGCCGCAGCAAGGCGGAGAGCTCCTGCAGGTTCCGGCGGCGCCCCTCACCGCCTGGTGCTGTGTTCTGCAAGTGCATCTCGGTGTAAGCCTTCAGCACCGCAGGCCCATCACCTGGAGCGGGCTTGGAGGCCATCACCTCAAGGAACCGTTTGATCACCTTGCGAGAGTCCCCGAGGGTGGTCTCCCTTAGGTCGCTGCGCTTGCGGAGGTAGTCCCTGCATGCCGCGGCCCATTCCCCCTCTTGGGCGCTGAGTGAGCTGGCGTCGATCTTGCGGACCCGCTTGGCGTTCTTCTTCCGCTCCTTGACGGTGGTGAAGGAGGTGTCCTCCCCCATCTCGGTGATGAAACTCTTGACCTCCTTGAGGACGGCCTGGCCGGCGCCGCGCTCCCAAGGAATGTCAGTCATGTAGTCCAGCCGCTTGCTGCTGCCCGGCTGCCTGTACCAGAGCCTTACGCGCTCTCTTGCATTGGAGACGGTCCAGCAGCCGACATGGGGCCCATCAGGGATACCCTCAGCCAGCACCATCCGGATTGCGTCGCCCAGCCCTTGGGGGTCCGCCATTGATCTGTGACTCGGTGCGCCAATAATTGCACACACTCCCTGCTTGTCTAACGGGATTCACTTGGTGCGCATTTGGCGCGTTTGTGTGCAAATCCGTGTGCAAATGGGCTCAAAACTGCCTACGCGTGAGCACGCAGATCTCCTAAAACCCTTGGTATGACTAGGAGACCCCTTGCGGCAACTGCACACAAATTTGCCTTACAAGCAGGATGTCGCTGGTTCGAACCCGGCACCGGGCATCAAGGCCGTTAGTGGGCTGACGACAGCTCACCTCCGCGGCCGCCGGCCTCTTCTGCCACGCCGATGCGTGCGAACAGGTTCGTGCTCTCTTGATTGAGGTTCACAACCTCAACATCACTGCCGCCAAGCTTGAGCTTGCGGATCACCTGGTCAAGGGCGGTCACGCCGCTTTGATCCCAGATGTGGGCTTCGCCCATGTCGATGGTGACGCGAGCAGGGTGCTCGTGCAGTTCAAAGCCCTGGCGGAAATAGATGCTGCTGACGAAGAACAGCTGGCCGCGGACGCGATAAATCCGGTGATCGCTGCCGCTGAGCTCGCTGCTCACCTCGATCACCTTGGCCACCTTGCGGCTGAAGAGAATTCCAGCCAGGGCCACACCGGAGAGCAGGCCCACCGCCAGGTTGTGGGTCAGCACGGTGACGACCACCGTCAGCAACATCACGGAGGTGTCGCTCTTGGGGATGCGGCGGATGCTGCGGATCGAATCCCAGTTCGCGGTGTTGATGGCGATCATCACCATCACCCCCACCAGGGTGGCCATGGGGATCTTATTCACCCACTGGCTGGCCAGCAGGATCATCGCCAGCAGGCTGACGCCCGAGGTGAGGGTGGAGAGGCGGGTGCGGCCGCCATAGCCCACGTTCATCACCGATTGGCCCACCAGGGCGCAACCGGCCATGCCGCCGAAGAGGGAGCTGACGATGTTGCCGATGCCTTGGCCGCGGGCCTCCTGGTTTTTGTGTGTGCTGCTGTCGGTGAGGTCGTCGAGGATGTCTTGGGTCAGGAAGGTCTCCATCAGGCCCACCAGGGAGATGGCCAGGGCCGTTGGCAGGATCAAGCCCAGGGTGCCCGTGGTGAAGGGAACCTGAGGTAGGCCGAATTGGGGGAGGCCGCCTGGCAGGGTGCCGAGGCTGCTCACCGTGGGCACGTCAAGGCCCATGCGAATGGAGATGCCGGTCGAGATGAAGATCGCCACCAGGGCCGAGGGGACGACCTTGGTGAAGCGCGGCAACACATAAATGATCACCAGGGTTAGGGCCATCAGACCCCAGACCGCTGGCAGTTGAGCTGAGGTGACCGCCACCTTTTCGGGGTGGAAGAAATCGAGCCCCAGCTGGGGAAGCTGTGCCAGGAAGATCAGAATCGCCAGGGCGTTCACAAAGCCCGCCATCACCGGCTGGGGCACGAAGCGCATCTGATGGGCCAGGCGCAGATAGCCCCAGGCGATCTGCAGGACGCCTGTCAGAACCCCCGCTGCCAGCAGGTACTGCAGCCCCATCCCTTCTCCGAGGGCGTTGCCCTGTTCCACCAGCCCGGTCATCAGCAGGGCGGTGGAGCCCGTCGCCGAAGTGATCATGGCGGAGCGCCCACCGACGACCGCCAGGGTCACCGAGAGCATGAAGGCGCCAAACAGGCCGACCCGCGGATCAACGCCGGCGATGCCGGAGAAGGCGATGGCCTCGGGGATCATCGCGAAGGCCACCACCAGGCCCGAGAGGATGTCCCGATGGGGTTTGCCCCACCATTCTTTGAGGGCGAAATTCATAGGACCTGCGGTGGCTGTCGTCTGGCGTTCCCTACCGGGAACTGCCCGCTTCGGCCGACCCTATCAGTGCTGCACTGACCTCCCTGAGGCGGGCGCAGGCCTCAGGATCCAGCGCTTGCGGGGGCATGCGGCAGCTCGTTGGGTAGCCCCGCAGGTTCCCGAAGCCCCCTGGTCCGTAGAACACCCCCGCCTTGGCCTCCGGGGCCGTGGCGGCATAGAGCTGGGGCAGGGCACCCATGGCGGCGCTTTGGAAGAGCGGGTCCATCAGGCGGTAGGCCAGCCCCTCAACCTTGGCGTTTTTTGAGGCCACGGAGGTGGGCTGCAGGTTGGTGCGGGCCAGTCCCGGGTGTGCCACGAGCGACTGCACGCTGGAGCCTTCCTGCTCCAGCTGGCGCTGCAGCTCCAGGGCCGTCATGGCGTTGGCGAGCTTGCTTTGGCCGTAGGCATCCCAGGGCCTGTAGCGCTTCTCCCCTTGGAGATCCTCGAACTGGATGCGGCCGAAATAGGCCGCCCCTGAGCTCACATGCACCACTCGGCCGCCAGGGCTCTGCTTCAGCAGGGGAAGCAAGGCCTGGGTCAAGGCAACGTGGCCCAGGTGGTTCACCGCGAATTGCAACTCAAATCCCTGGCGGCTCAGGGTCCGGGGCGGTGCCATCACCCCAGCGTTGTTCAGCAGCAGATCGAGGCTCTGCACCTGGGCGGCGGCCCGCTGCACACTGCCCAGATCCGCCAGGTCCAGTTCCAGGGGGATCAACTCAGCGCCGGTTTCCGCCTGCA
Organism: Synechococcus sp. W4D4; assembly: GCF_047716805.1. Taxonomy (NCBI): domain Bacteria; kingdom Bacillati; phylum Cyanobacteriota; class Cyanophyceae; order Synechococcales; family Synechococcaceae; genus Synechococcus; species Synechococcus sp. W4D4. Next base: position 2,313,009 of record NZ_CP180404.1, read on the forward strand.
GGGCTGAGGCGGTGGTGGTGGCTTTCTCCAGGCTGCGGCAGGCCAGCAGCACGGTGGCGCCTTTGGTGGCGAGGGCCCTGGCGCTCTCGAGGCCCAGGCCGCTGTTGGCACCGGTGATCAGGGCGGTCCGCCCCCGTTGATCGGGAATCTCAGCGGCGGTCCAGGGCACGGCGGGGCGGAGCACTACGTCCCCAATCGTCTCGCCCGCAGCTCCAGCACCGTGGGTCCGACCCAAAAACTGCCGGGGTCGGACGCGGCAGCCTGAATCTGCGCGAGCGTTTCGGCTTGATCCGCTGCGCTCCAGAGCCCCAGCCGTTGCAGCTGCAGCCCGTAGACCGCGACAAAGCGCTCCATCCACTGGGCCGCCATGGATCCCTGGCGACCCAGTACCGGCAGAGGCAAAAGCTCTTCGATTTGCCAGCCCCGAGCGGCGAGCAAGGACGGCAACTTGCGGTTCACGTCCGGGTCTCCGCCGGCTGCGCGGAAGCTCTGCTGACAGGCCTGGCCGAAGCGGGCCACCGCCTCCGCCCCTGGATGGAGGGCGAAGGTGTCCCAGTGGACGTATTCGTGGAAGAGCACCTGGGAGCCCGCTGGAAGGCACTGCTCAAGCCCCGTCAGCAGGGGCTCAAGGTCCGGCAGAAACATCGCTAGCCACCGGCACCAGGCCAGATCGAATGACTCGTCCGGCCAGGGATCCTTCAACAGGTCGTGTTGGCGGAACTCCAGCTGGGCCAGGTCGCCCCGCCGCGCCAGTTCTTGGGCCTCTGCGACGTAGTCCCCGCTGAGCTCCAGGCCCAGGACCCGTCCACTGGGGCCCACGCAGGCGGCGAGATCGGCGGCCGCAAAGCCAGGGCCGGCGCCCAAATCGAGCAGCCGTTGCCCGGTTCTGAGGCCAGCCCGCGTCCAGGCCGCTTGGCTGATGGGTAACCAGAGCTCGTGCTGAAAATGCAGGCGCTCCAGTTCGCTCTGATGGGTTCCGAGGACGTAGTCCGAGGCCATGGCCCCGAGGCTCAGTCTTCAGGGAAGAGCAGCGCGGCGAGTTCGTCGGGATCCACGTCATAGACGCGGGCCAGGCTGGTTTCGATCGCAGCGGTCACCTCGCCGGGGAGGAAGCGCATGGCGCTGAGGGCGTCGTCGGTGATCTCGTCGGTCAAAAGCTTGTCGCCGCCAAGCTTTTCGTCATTGATGACGGCCATCACCCAGCTCTGGTAGGCGTACACCAGATCGGAAAACTCCAGATCGGCATCGTTGAAGTCGAGGGCCATGGCTCGGCGTTCACTGGACCGCAGTCTGCACACTGATGGGGAGGATGGATGTCATGACAACTGCATCTCCTGACCCGCTGGCCCTGCAGGCGACCTTGGTGGATTTCGCCCTGGCGGAGTTGGTGCGCCAAAACCGCGAGAGCTTCCAGCCCCTCTGGAGTCGTGAGAGCTGGGCGAAATTGCTGATCTGGTTGGCCTTGAACTGCGGTTGCAGTGGCGATGAGGCGGGTCTGAAGACCTTCGCTGAGGCCATCGGTGCGGTCCAGACCGCTCGGATGCGCCGGGTCTTCTTTGAGCGGGAGCTGGGGGATCTGGAGCTGCAGTTGATGGCCGATCCTGCCGAGCAGCAGGTGCTGGTCCTGCCCCAAGGCCCCGCTGATGAGGTGCTCGACCCCGATCGAATCAGGCGCGCGCTGGAGCGGGTCGGTTTGAGCGAGCGTCTGCCGCCGGAGCGGGAGCGCTGGCAGCGCCTCGATGCCCTGGTGGCCATCCCCTGGTTGGAGTCGGCCTGATGGACCTGATCGCCCGGTACAGCAACCCTGGTTTTGAAGCCCTCTCCGATGGGGTGATGGCCTTCTTCGATCGCCGCGAGGACCTGCGGCGTCCTGGAGTGGCCTTTGGGCCCGATGGGACTGAGCCCGCCAAGGTCTCGACCGACATCAGCCTGGTCGCCATCGACCGCTCTGACCCCGAAGCCTTTGCCCTGGCGGAGGTGATCCTGCGCGGGGTCACGGCTGGCTTGGAGCGCTATCTGCAGGAGCGCCCCCTGTTTCGCGATTGCTGCCCGGATCAAGAGCTCTTCGTTAATCCGATCTTCAACCTGCAGCGCTATGCCCCCGGTGAGGGCTTCAAGCGCTGGCACTGCGACTGGACCATCAGCGATGAGGCCACCGAGCCGGTGCACCGCGTCATGGCCTGGATCCTGTATTGCAACAGTGTCGAGGAAGCCGGCACCGAGTTCCACTGGCAGGGGCACCACGAGGAGGCCCAGCGCGGCAAGCTCGTGCTCTTCCCCGCAGGGCCCTCCCACATCCACCGCGGCCGGGTGAATCAGAGCGAGAGCAAAACCATCGCCACCGGTTGGATTAACGCCGGTAGCCGGGAGGCCTATCTCAAGCGCCTGGCGGCGGGGTGAGTCCCCGGCGGCCCTTTGCGAGCATGGGTGAATTGCCTGATCTGCTCCCGTGACCGAGGCCACCGCCGCTGCTCCTGCCACCGCTGCGGAGGCTCTGTCCAAGACCTATGACCCGGTGGGTACCGAGGCGCGCTGGCAGCAGGCCTGGGAAGCACAAGGAGCCTTTCACCCCGACCCGAAGGCCCCCGGTGAGCCGTTTTCGGTGGTGATTCCACCGCCGAACGTGACCGGCAGCCTGCACATGGGCCACGCGTTCAACACGGCCCTGATCGACACGATCGTCCGTTTCCAGCGGCTCCAGGGCAAAAACGTGTTGTGCCTGCCCGGCACCGACCACGCCTCGATCGCCGTGCAGACGATCCTGGAGAAGCAGCTCAAGGCGGACGGCAAGCGCAAGGAAGACCTCGGCCGTGAGGCCTTCCTGGAGAAGGCCTGGGAATGGAAGGCCCAGAGCGGCGGCACGATCGTCGGCCAGCTGCGTCGCCTCGGCTACTCAGTCGACTGGCGCCGGGAGCGCTTCACCCTCGACGCCGGCTGCAGCGAAGCGGTGATCGAAGCCTTTAATCGCCTGCATGAGCAGGGCTTGATCTACCGGGGTGAATACCTGGTGAATTGGTGCCCCGCGTCTGGATCCGCCGTGAGCGATCTGGAGGTGGAGATGAAGGAGGTGGATGGTCACCTCTGGCATTTCCGCTATCCCCTGAGCAGCGGCAAGGGCTTCCTGGAGGTGGCCACGACCCGCCCGGAAACCCTCTTGGGTGACACCGGGGTGGCGGTGAATCCCAAGGATCCGCGTTATGGCGAGCTGGTGGGCCAGACCCTGACCCTGCCGCTGGTGGGCCGGGAGATTCCGATCGTGGCCGACGACCACGTCGATGCGGAGTTCGGGACGGGCTGCGTCAAAGTCACCCCCGCCCACGACCCCAACGACTTCGCGATCGGTCAGCGCCACAACCTGCCGCTGATCACAGTGATGGCGAAGGACGGCTCGATGAATGAGGCCGCCGGTCGCTTCCAAGGACTCGATCGCTTTGAAGCCCGCAAGGCCGTGGTGGCGGCCATGGAGGAGGAGGGCTTCCTGGTGAAGGTGGAGGACTACCGCCACAGCGTTCCCTTCTCCGACCGGGGCAAGGTGCCCGTGGAGCCGCTGCTCTCGACCCAGTGGTTCGTCAAAACCGAGCCCTTGGCGGCCCGCTGCCGTGAGGCGTTGGATCAGGCCGATCCACGTTTTGTGCCGGAGCGCTGGAGCAAGGTCTACCGCGATTGGCTCACTGACATCCGCGATTGGTGCATCTCCCGCCAGCTTTGGTGGGGCCATCGCATTCCCGCCTGGTTTGTGGTGAGCGAAACCGGCGGTGTGATCACCGACAGCACGCCCTATGTCGTGGCCCGTGATGAAGGCGAGGCCCAGCGCAAAGCCGAAGCCCAATTCGGTGCCGGTGCCGCCCTGGAGCAGGACCCTGACGCCCTCGACACCTGGTTCTCCAGCGGTCTATGGCCCTTCTCCACCATGGGTTGGCCCCATGCCGAGGCGGCGGATCTGCAGCGCTGGTACCCCACCAGCGTGCTGGTGACGGGTTTCGACATCATCTTTTTCTGGGTGGCCCGGATGACGATGATGGCCGGCGCCTTCACCGGGCGAATGCCGTTCCAGGACGTCTACATCCACGGCCTGGTGCGGGATGAGAACAACCGCAAGATGAGCAAGTCGGCGGGCAATGGCATCGACCCGCTGCTGCTGATCGACCGCTACGGCGCCGACGCTCTGCGCTTTGCCCTGGTGCGTGAGGTGGCCGGCGCTGGCCAGGACATTCGCCTGGACTACGACCGCAAGTCAGACACCTCCGCCACGGTCGAGGCCTCGCGCAACTTCGCCAACAAGCTCTGGAACGTCACCCGCTTCGCCCTGATGAACCTGGGCGGCGAGACCCCCGCGAGCCTGGGTGAGCCTGACCCTGCGGCCCTGCAGCTGGCGGACCGTTGGATCCTGTCGCGGCTGGCCCGGGTGAACCGCGATAGCGCTGAGCGCTACGGCAGCTATGGCCTCGGGGAGGCGGCGAAGGGGCTCTATGAATTCGCCTGGAACGAGGTCTGCGACTGGTACGTCGAGCTGATCAAGCGCCGCTTGAACCCCGGCGAGAACCCCAGTGCTGAAGCTCTGGCGGATCAACGCACGGCCCGCCAGGTGCTGGCCAAGGCCCTGAATGAATTGCTGGTGATGCTGCATCCCCTGATGCCCCACCTCAGCGAGGAGCTCTGGCATGGCCTCAACGGCAAGCCCGAGGAGACGTTCCTGGCCCTGCAGCCCTGGCCGACCCTCGACGTCTCGGCCCTGGATGACGACCTGGAGGCGTCCTTCGCCGACCTGATTGAGGCGATTCGCGTGGTTCGCAACCTGCGGGCGGTGGCGGGTCTGAAGCCCAGCCAGAGCGTCCCTGTGCGGTTCGTGACCGGTCGCACGGCCTTGGCCTCGGTGCTGAGTGCCGCCACCGCTGACATCACGGCCTTGACCCGCGCGGAGCGGGTGGAGGTGCTGGACCCCGCCGCCGCTGAGGCCAATCCCGCCGCCAAAGCCCTGGCCGGTGTGAGCGGTGAGCTTCAGGTGTTGTTGCCGATCGATGGCCTGGTGGATCTCGAGGCGCTGCGGGGTCGCCTGGAGAAGGACATCGCCAAGGCGGAGAAGGAGATCAAGGGGCTCTCGGGTCGCCTCTCCAATCCCAATTTCGCCTCCAAGGCCCCCCCTGAGGTGGTGGCGGAGTGCCAGGCCAACTTGGCGGAAGCGGAAGCCCAGGCGGAGCTGGCCCGCAAGCGCCTGGCCGACCTGGGTTGATGGATTGGCAGAGCTGGCTTCCGGTTCTGCAGTCCCCTGCTGGGGCTCTGCTGTTCATCCCCCTCTATGGGATTTGGGTGACGCTGCTGCTGCCGGGGGTCTGGGCGTCGATGCTGGCCGGCGCCTTGTACGGCACTTGGTGGGGCAGCTTGATCGTCTTTGTCGGGGCCTGCCTGGGGGCCGAAGCGGCCTTTTTGCTGGGACGCACCTGGCTGCGCGATTGGGCGCTGCGCCGGCTTGAGGCGTTCCCCAAGCTGCAGGCTGTTGAGCAGGCGGTCAGCCGAGAGGGCTTGAAGCTGGTGCTGCTCACCCGCCTCTCGCCAGCGTTCCCCTTCTCCTTGCTCAACTTGGCCTATGGCCTGAGCGAGGTGAGCCTGCGCGACTACACGATCGGTCTGATCGGGATCATTCCCGGCACGATCTTGTTCTGCGGCTTGGGGGCCCTCGCTGGCGATGTGGCCCGCTTTGGCGAGGTGCTCAGCGGTGAGGCCGATCCCTTGACCTGGGCCCTGCGGGTGGTGGGGATCGCCGCCACGGTGGCCTCGGTCTGGCTCGTGGGCCGCGCTGCCCAGCGGGCCTTAAAGGCCGATCAGCCGTCTGATTGATCCGGCAGCCGCCAGTCGCGCAGCGCCGCAATCAGCACGAACCAGCCCAGCCGCAGCTTGGCGAGGGTGCCGGGGCGCTGGGCTAAATCGGCGTACTTGGCCCGGCCGCATTCAGTCTTGATCCAGCGGTAGATCGCGGGTGGCTGCTGGCTGTTCATCGGACCAGTAGGGCTTGGAGGTTCGCTTCGTCGAGCACGGGGATTCCCAGGCTCTCGGCTTTGCTCAGCTTGCTGCCGGCTTCCTCGCCCGCCACGACATAACTGGTTTTTTTGCTGACCGAGCTGGTCACCTTGCCGCCGGCGGCCTCGATCAGGGCCTGGGCCTGGGAGCGGCTGAGGCTGGGCAGGGTGCCGGTGAGCACAAAGGTTTGGCCGGTCAGTGGGGCAGGCCCGCTCGGCTCAGGCTGCTCCTCTTCAGCGCTGGCCAGGCTGAAGCCCAGGCGCTCGAGGGCCATTAGCAGCTCCTGGTTGGCGCCGGTGGAGAACCACTGCTGCAGGCTTTGGGCGATCTCGCCGCCGATGCCGTAGACGGCGGTAATCGCTTCGGGGGTCTCCGTCGCGGCGGTGGCCAGGTCCGCAGCACTGGGGAAGGCCTTGGCCAGGGCTTTGGCGTTGACCTCGCCCACATGGTGAATGCCCAGGCCATAGAGCTGGCGGTGCCACGGCTGTTGCTTGGACTGCGCCAGGGCGGCCACGAGGTTCTCGGCGCTCTTGCTGCCCATGCGCTCCAGGCTGCAGAGCAGGGCCCCGTCGAGCCGGTAGAGGTCGGCGATGGAGCCCACCAGGCCCCGGTCCACCAGTTGTTCAATCAATTTGCTGCCCAGGCCATCGACATCGAGGGCGCTTTTGCTGACCCAATGGCGCAGGGCGCCGCGCAGGATGGCGGGACAGCTGCTGTTGACGCAGCGGGTGGCGGCTTCCCCTTCTTCGCGGACGAGCTCGGAACCGCATTCCGGGCAGGTGTGGGGGAGCTCCAATCGTTTGGCTGCGGCCGGGCGCAGCTCCGGCAGGACCCGGACCACCTCCGGAATGATTTCGCCGGCCTTACGCACGACGATCGTGTCGCCGGCGTGGAGATCGAGCTCCACCAGTCGATCGGCGTTGTGCAGGGTGGCCCGACTGACGCTGGTGCCGGCCAGTGGCACGGGTTCAAATTCGGCCACTGGGGTGATGACCCCTGTTCGTCCCACTTGGCAGCTGAGCCGCAGCAGTTTGCTGGGGGCTTCCTCGGCGGGGTACTTCAGGGCGATGGCCCAGCGGGGAGCCTTCTGGGTGAAGCCAGCGCTGTCTTGGAGCTTGAGGTCGTTGAGTTTCACGACGACGCCATCGGTGGCGTAGTTCAGCTGGCGGCGGCCGTCGTCCCAGTGCTCAAAGAACGCTTCGACCGCCTCCAGATCCGGCAGGAGCGCGGCGTTGGGATTGACCTTGAAGCCCGCTTGTTTGAGCCACTCCAGCGCGTCCCACTGGCTGGCGGGCCCTTCACTCCAGTCCTGGGGAAGGTGCAGGGTGTAGGCGAAGAAGTCGAGCTTGCGCGCGGCGACCACCTTGGGGTCCAGCTGCCGCAGGGTGCCGGCACAGGCGTTGCGGGGGTTGGCGAAGAGGGCTTCGCCGCGGGCCTGACGCTCGTTGTTGATGGCGGCGAAGGTGCCATCGGGGATCAGGGCTTCGCCGCGGACCTCGAGCCAGGCCGGTGGGTTCTCCAGCTGCAACCGCAGCGGGACCGAGGCGATCGTGCGGACATTGGCGGTGATCTCTTCCCCTTGCTCGCCGTCGCCGCGGGTGGCTGCCCGCACCAGCACCCCGTTCTCGTAGCTGAGGGCCAGGGCATTGCCGTCGATCTTCAGTTCACCGACCATCGGCAGGGCGGTGCCCGGCTCACGATCGAGCACCTTCAGCAAGCGGCCGTACCAGGCCTCGAGCTCCGTGGTGTTGAAGGCGTTGTCGAGGCTGAGCAGTCCAATCCTGTGGCGAACGCTGCTGAAGCCCGCCGCTGGTGCACCCCCGACCCGTTGGGTGGGGCTATCGACGGCAATCAGGCTGGGGTCGGCGTTCTCCAGCTCCAGGAGCTCGCGATAGAGGCGGTCGTAGACCGAGTCCTCCATCACGGGGGCGTCGAGCACGTAGTAGGCGTGCGCGGCTTGGTTGAGCAGGGCGCGCAGTTCGCTCGCGCGTGCCTGGGGCTCGCTGGTGGTGCTGCTCACGGCAGGGCGTGATCAGGCGGCGGCCATTTTTTGAATCCGATCGACCTTCCAGTCGTCCTCGACCTTGACGAAGGTGAAGTCCAGGGGAAGCTCGGCGTTGTCTTCGGCCTTGAGCTTCACGGTCAAGGTGATCTGGTCTTCCTGGATCCGGGGACGACCGGACTTGAGGTTGCGGTACTTGTTCAGCTGCAGTCCCGCCAGGAAGCGAATGAACTGCTGCCGATTCACGTGGGAGCGGTAGTTCTTGGTGGTCAGCAGGTAGGCGGCGTCAATCCGACCAGAGGCCACCTGGGTGAAGAACTGCTTGATCACCGGATTGATCCCCCGGGCTTCCAGCACCAGCTTCACGGCGGTGATGGTCCAGTAGAGGAGCAGGGCCCCGGCGCCAGCCAACAGGGCTTTGGTTCCGATCTGAGAGATCAGGGCCGTATTGAGGTCCATCGCGCCCGGGACGAGTACATGCGGCCCATGAGTCTGACTGACGGGCCCGTCAGAATGCGGCGCAGCCGTCCAGCTCCTTCGGCGTGCCCCTGGCCCCTCTGCTGCCGCTGTATCACCGCCTCAACCGCGAGCACTTCGAGGGTTCCTTGGCCAGCGCCGATGGGACCAGCCTGGTGAGCGTGCGTTGGAGCGATGGGCGGATGCGCCGTAGCGCAGGGCTCTATCGCTACGGACCGGGCATTAGTGAGATCGTCCTCTCGCGCCCGTTGCTGGAACCGCTGCCGCTGGAGGCGTGCCTCAGCACGCTTTGCCACGAAATGATTCACGCCTGGATTCATCGGGTGGTGCGGGCCGATGAGGTGCACGGCCCCCATTTCCGCGCGCGGATGGCGGCGATCAATGGGGCTCAGCAGGCATTTCAAGTCAGCGTGCGCCATAGCTTCCCCGTGCCGGCGCAACCAGCGAAGTGGCTCGCGCGATGCCCCGGCTGCGGTCTGCAGTCCCCCTACCGCCGCCGCCGCCAGGGGGTTGCCTGCCGGTCGTGCTGCGAGCGCTTTGAAGGGGGCCGTTGGAGCGCCCGTTTTCAGCTGGTCTTTGAGCGCTCCGCCGCCTAAGTTCCGCCCATGGCCACGGTTCTTTGGGTTTGGCAGCTCAGCGGTGTCTCGATCGCCCTGGTGGGACTGGGGCGTGAACGCTGGCTGCGTGCCCGTCGCCTGGGACGGGGGTAGGCCTCACTAGCCTGATCAGATGCCCGACTCCTACGACGACTGGTCCTCTGAGCGGCCTGAGCGCCCGGCCTACCGCCGTGGTGAGCGGCGCACCGAGCGGGGATTGGACCAGCGGATGGACCAATGGGTCTCGGCTGGTCGTCAGTTGGTGGATGGCGTTTCCGGTGCCCGTCCGGGCGCTCGCCGCTCCTCCAGCCTTCGTCTGGATCAGGTGGGTCGCTGGGTGGAAGACAAGATCGATTGGCTGCTGGAGGATGACGACGGCTGGCGGGAGTCCTGGGAGGAGCCCTCAGCGCCCCAACGACGCCGGCAGCCCTTGGATGCAATTTCCCGGCGGGGCCGCTCCATGCGGCCGAATTCGGCCCCTGCTCCAGTGCGCATGGAGCCGCAGCCCACGGCACCAGTTCCCGCTCCAGCGCAGGAACCCGTCGATCCTGACGCTTGGCCTGAAGACGAGAACTTCACGCTGAATCGCTGGAAGCGTGAGGCCAGCCCGCGGATGCCTGAGCGTTCCGTTGAGGTGGTGGACCCTCAGCCGTTTGATGCAGGCCTCGGTAGGTCGCTGCCTCGTTCAACCCGGCGGCGGGTGCGCTGAACCTGGTGCTTGGAGCGGGGGGTTCGGGTTTGCTGCTTCTGGACTTGAAAGGCGCAGCCCTGCTGTCGGAGTTGGGCGTTCACCGGCCCGATCAGATCGCGGGGCAGGTCCTCGGCCATTTGCTCGGCACTGGTGCTGATTGAAGCGCAGCCGTCCCAGAGGAGTTCCAGCAGGGATGCCCATTGCTCCACCAGTGTGAGCTGAGGTGGGCTGGTGCTGGTGTGGGGCCGTCTCCTGGAGCGGCGCCTGAGGGGAATCACGGTCATGACCATCACTTGCTGTAGGTCAATCATCCCGGGAGCACATTTCCCCGCAAGCTGTCAATCCTTTTTTGGCTCAACTCGTAACACCTGCAAGAAAATGTTATGGAGTTTTGTGTTCGGCGGGGCCGAGCCAGCGCTCCAGGAGTGGTGAGAACACCTCGCGGATCACCGTCAACTCCCGGCCCCCGCGGAAAAAGCGGTAGTGCCGGCTCCAATAGGGGCCAGGAATCCCAAACCCCTCCTCCAGCCAAGGCGCTTGAACGCGGGCTAGGCCATCGACCTCGCGGTAGAGCTCGGCGCGGTTGGCGGTAAGGCTGGTCCAGATGGGTTGATTGCGCGCCTGCAGGTGGTGGTCCGCTTGCTGTTGGTTCCACCAACTCTCGGCCCAGGCCAGGGTGAGGGGGCCGCAGCGCAGCCAGACCTGGCGCCGCAGCAAGGGGGGCTCGAGCTCTTCGACCTCTTGGGGGGCTTCCTGCTCCACCTGTTGATCCGCCTGCATGGCGATCACTTCCACCTGAACGGGCTGCCCTGTCAGTGACTGCAGGTGCCGGGTAGGACTGCCATCCCCCAGGAGCAGGAGGCGCCAGGGCCCACTGAGTTGAGGGCCATCGCTGGTGGCATCGCTGCAGCTTCCAGCGGCCACCGCCTCCGGGGTGGCTTGCCAGAGGGGCCGGGGCGAGGGCCAGAGCTCAGTGACTTGATGCGGGCTGCTCAGGATCTGGGCTTCAAAGACCTGCTCCGATGCTGACGCGCCGGCGCATGCCATTGCGTTCGATCAGAGCGCCATCGCTTTGGATCGAGATCAGCCGCCAGCCGCTGCTGCCGATTTGTTCCCCGACGAGGGCGTTGCTAGAGCTCGTTCCCTGCTGAAAAATGGCCGACCCCCGCTGGCCGGGGATTTGGACCACGCCGACGAGTTCGGGTAGGACGGGCTGCGGCGAAGTGGCCGCGATCTCAGGCGGGGCTGGAACCGCGGGCAGTGGTGGCAGTTGCGCGATCCAGGCTTCCTCCACTGGCGGCGGCGGTAGGGAGTCGCTGGAGGTGGGTTTTTCGCTGGTCTTGAGGTTGCGCAGGTCGCTCAGCAGCCGAGCGTTGCGCTCGAGCCGGAGTTGCCATTGCGCCGTGTTCCAGCCCTGCCAGAGCCCCACACCGCCACCCAGGGCGCAGAGGAGCAGTGCGGCGAAGAGCCACTGCTTGGAGTGCAGGCTTTGGAAGCGCGCCGTTGGGGTCGGACGGCTCGCCTGGGTTGGCGTGGCTTCGCGGACGTCGACTTCGATCGCCTCCTGCAGCTCACTTCTCTCTTTGCTCCCTTGCGGAGGTGACGGATGGAACACCCGATCCATCACCTGCTCGGCCTTGAGCTCCCAATAAGCCCTCGAGGTGTTGGTGGAGCGAAGGGGGCTCACGCGGGGTAGCGCTGTCGCCGAACCCTATCGGCTTTGCGGTGTGCTGACGAGGGTGCTGTTGCGGCGACTTTCCAATTCCAGCCAGAGCATCAGGGCCGTCACGTCGGCATGGCTGACTCCGGGGATCCGCGAGGCCTGCCCCAGGTTGCTCGGTTGAATGGTGCTGAGCTTCTCGCGCGCTTCCCGCGACAGGGTGCCGATGCCTTCGTAATCAATCCCTTCGGGGATGCTCCGTTCGGCTTGCTTTTTCAGCTGGTCGATTTGCTGTTGCTGCCGGGCCAGATAGCCGCTGTATTTGATGTCGATCTCAGCTCCCTCGCGGACATCCAGGGGGAGTTCGGCCTCGGCGAGGCCATGGCGCACCAGGTCTCCGCTGTGGAATCCCGGGCGCCGCAGCAGGTCGGCCAGGGTGATGGATCCCTTGATCGCCGCTTTGGTTTCCTCGGCCACTGCAGGCGCAACCGGGTCGCTGACTTTGAGGCGCACGCTCTCCAGCCGATGTTTTTCGGCCTCGATCGCCTCCTGTTTGCGCTGGTAGATGTCCCAGCGACGGTCGTCGATCAAACCCAGCTCGCGGCCGAGGGGGGTCAGTCGGCGGTCGGCGTTGTCTCCACGCAGGACCAGGCGGTATTCACTGCGGCTGGTCAGCACCCGGTAGGGCTCCCGCAGGTCCTTGGTGATCAGGTCATCGATCATCGTGCCGATGTAGCTCCCCTCCCGCGGGAAGTGGACCGGCTCCTGCTGCCGTAACTGACGCACGGCATTGAGGCCGGCCACGAGCCCCTGGGCCGCGGCTTCCTCGTAGCCGGTGGTTCCGTTGAGTTGGCCGGCACTGAAGAGCCCCTTGACCCGTTTGGTCTCCAGTGAGGGTTTGAGCTGGGTGGCGGGCAGGTAGTCGTAATCCACGGCGTAGGCCGGCCGCAGCATCACGCACTGCTCCAGGCCCGGCAGGGTGCGCAGCAGCTCCAGTTGCAGCCGCTCCGGCAGTCCCGTGGAGAAACCCTGGACATAGATCTCCGGGGTGTCTCGGCCCTCGGGCTCCAGGAAGATCTGGTGGCTGTCCTTGTCGGCAAAGCGCACGATCTTGTCTTCGATCGAGGGGCAGTAGCGGGGCCCTTTGCTGTCAATCACCCCGCCGTAAATCGGGGTGAGGTGCAGGTTGTCTTTGATCAGCTGATGGGTGGCCGCGGTCGTGCGGGTGATGTGGCAGCTCATGTGCTCACCACTGACCCAGCTGGCGGGATCAAAGGAGAAGAAGCGATCGGCGGCGTCGCTGGGTTGCTCCTCCAGTTGATCGAGGGCGATGCTGCGGCGGTCCACCCGGGCGGGCGTGCCCGTTTTGAGGCGGTCGGTTTGGAATCCCAGTTCCTGGAGGGCCTCGGTTAAGCCCTCGGCGGCCTGCTCACCCGCGCGGCCCGCGGACATCGATTGATGCCCAACCCAGATCTGCCCGCCCAGGAAGGTTCCGGCGGTCAGGATCACGGCCCCGGCGCTGTAGGTACTGCCGAAGTAGGTCCGCACGCCTTGGATGGCGGCGTCCTCGACCACGAGTCCGGTCACCATCGCCTCGCGCAGGGCCAGGTTTGGGGTGTGCTGCAGCAGCTGCAGCATCTGGCGGGAGTATTGGCGTTTGTCGGTTTGCGCCCGCAGGGCCCAGACCGCGGGCCCGCGGCTGGCATTGAGCACGCGTTTCTGCAGGGCGGTGGCATCGGCAAGCCGGCCGATCACGCCACCGAGGGCATCCACCTCGTGGACCAGCTGGCTTTTAGCCGGTCCGCCCACTGCCGGATTGCAGGGCTGCCAGGCGATCCGGTCGAGATTCAGAGAAAAGAGAGCGGTGCTGCAGCCCAGGCGAGCTGCGGTGATGGCCGCTTCACAACCGGCATGACCGCCGCCCACGACGATCACGTCGAAGTGCTCAATCGGGGCGAAGTCAGCGGAAACCATCCTTTGACGCTACGGCGCCGCCAGGTTGCGGAAGCGGGTGTACTGCGGCTCAAACAGCAGCTTGACCGTACCCACCGGACCATTCCGGTGCTTGGTCACGATGATCTCGGTGATGCCCCGGTCTGGGGTATCGGGGTTGTAGTACTCGTCCCGATAGATCATCAGCACCAGGTCCGCGTCCTGCTCGATCGATCCCGATTCCCTCAGGTCACTGAGCATCGGCCGCTTGTTGGTGCGGGACTCGACGCCCCGGCTGAGCTGGGAAAGGGCGATCACCGGAACGTTCAGTTCACGGGCCATCTGCTTGAGACCACGGGTGATCCGCGAGAGCTCTTGGACGCGGTTGTCGGAGCCGCTCCCTTCCATGAGCTGCAGGTAGTCAATGATCACGACCCCCAGCTCCTTGCCGCTCTCGGCCATCAGCCGCCGGCAGAGGGAGCGCATCTCCAGCACCCCCGCGTTTGGTTTGTCATCGATGTAAATCGGCATCTGCCCCAGGGTGCTGATGCCTTGCCCCAGCAGCGGCCACTCCTCTGGCTGCAGCCGGCCAGTGCGCAGCCGGCCGCTTTCGATGCCCACTTCCATCGCCAGCAAGCGGTAGGTGAGCTGCTCCTTGCTCATCTCCAGCGAGAACACGCAGACCGGCAGGTTGTGGAGCTGGGCCACGTTTTTGGCCAGGTTCAGCGTGATCGCGGTTTTGCCCATGGCGGGACGACCGGCAATGATGATCAGGTCGCTGCGCTGCAGCCCCTGGGTCATGGCATCGAGGTCGTAGAAGTTGACCGGGATGCCCGCAACGGCCGTTCCCAGGGAGCGGCTCTCGATCTCGTTAAAGGTGGCGGTCAGGATTTCGGCGGTGGGGGTCAGACCCGTGCTCGGCTTCTCCTGACTGATGGCAAAGATCTTCTGTTCGGCCTCATCGAGCACCTGCTCCATCGGCTTGCCCTGATCGAAGCCCAGCTGGATCACCTCGTTGCCGGAGCGGATCAGCTGACGGCGCAGGAATTTGTCCATCACCAGGCGCGCCACCTGGTCGATCGAGGCCGTCGAGAGCGTGCGCTCCACCAGCTCCACCAGCCGGCTGCTACCCCCCACCTTCTCGAGGGTGCTGGTATCCGCCAGCCAGGCGGTCATCGCCGTCAGGTCCGTTGGTTTGCCCTGGCTATGCAGCATCAAGGCGGTGCGATAGATCTCCCGGTGGGCGGAGAGATAGAAGGCCTCCGGTTGCAGGACATCGGCGACGCGGCCGATGGCATCTGGGTCCAGCAGGATCCCGCCCAGGACCGCTTCTTCGGCCTCCAGGTTCTGGGGCGGAACTCCATCCGGCATCGCCTCGAAACGCTCGTCGTCGCGTGGCCGACCCCGGGGCGCTCCGCGGCCGCCGCCCTCCTCGGCGTCGCTTTGGCTTAGGGGAACGCTCACCATTGCTTTGGGTGGGTCTGCAAATGAAAAGCCGTCAGTCCCGTTGGGGCCTGACGGCGAAGGGGGCATTCATTGTGACGGGAACCCTGGGGATCGCCTAGGTCACGTTGAACGGTTCTTAGTGGCTGACCACTTCCAGGTTGATCTCGGCGGTGACGGCGCTGTGGAGCTTGACCTGCACCTTGTAGGTGCCGGTGCGGTGGATTTCGGGAACGATGATGTCGCGGCGATCTACTTCCTTCTTGGTGGCGGCCTCGATGGCTTCAGCCACATCGGCGTTGGTCACGGTGCCGAACAGCACGTCATCTCCACCGGTCTGCTTCTTAACGGTGAAGCGGCCGATGGTGTCGAGGGCCGTGCGGAAGTCGAGCGCTTCCTGCTTGAGGGCGGCCTGACGCTCAGCTTCCTTAGCGCGGCGGTGCTCCACCTGCTTGAGGACCGCCGGGGTCAGGGGCACAGCCTTGCCTTGGGGCATGAGGAAGTTGCGGGCATAGCCAGGGGCAACTTCCACCAGGTCACCGTTCTTGCCCAGGCTCAGGACGTCCTCGCTGAGGACTACGGATACGCGCTTAGCCATGGGGTTGCAGTCGAACGATCAGCGAATTTGGCGATTAATCAGATTACGCCACCACTTGCGGCCTGTGCTAGCAGCGGAGCGGGCAGCCGCACCTGCTTGGCGAGGCCCAGCCGTTGCAGCAATTGGATGTGCATCCAGGTGAGGTCCGGTTCGCGCCAGCCCCAGCCATGGCGAGCCGAGTGGGGGTAGGCGTGGTGGGTGTTGTGCCAGCCCTCGCCAAAGGTCAGGGCGGCCACCCAAGGGTTATTGCGGGAGGCGTCGCCACTGCTGTGCCGGATGTAGCCCCAGCGGTGGGTGGCGGAGTTCACCAGCCAGGTGCAGTGGTAGACGAGCACCAGGCGTAGGGGAATCCCCCAAAGCACCAGGGCCCAGCCGCCGGCCCCGCTGACGCTGCCGATCCAGAACAGCAGTCCGGCCAAGGGCAGCTGCAGCAGCAGGAACCAGCGGTTCAGCCAGCGGTAGTACGGGTCCTTGGCCAGGTCCCCCGTGAACTGCGGCACGGCTCGCTCGGCGGGAATGTCGCGGAACATCCAGCCCATGTGGCTCCACCAAAAGCCGCGGTGGCTGTTGTGGTGATCTGAATCCGTATCTGAAAACTTGTGGTGGTGGCGGTGCAGGCCGACCCAGTCAATCGGTCCGTGCTGGCAGCTCAGGGCGCCGCAGGTGGCGAAGACGCGCTCCAGCCAATGGGGAACCCGCAGGGCCCTATGGGACAGAAGTCGGTGGTAGCCAATGGTGACCCCCAGGCAGGCCGTGACCCAATAGAGGATCACCAAGGTGCCGGTCGATTCCCAGCTCCAGAAGCGCGGAAGCAGGGCAACGAGGGCTAGGCCATGCAGGGCGGCCATGAAGCTGATCACTACCCAGTTGCGGGGGAGTTCTGTGATGGGCGACTGGGTGTGGTTGGCCCAGGCGCTACTGCGGCTAATGGTGGCGGTCATGCCCCCTCCCGATACGGACGCGTTGTTCTCGCTAAAATGGTAGCAGTACGGATCCGTATCGGGTGAATTATCGGGACGAACTCGAAGCGGGTCGGGATGCGTTTGGACATCTGATCAAGGTCTGGCACGAGCGGAATGGCTGGAGTCAAAGGGTTTTGCCGGCCTTGGCTGAGCGGCTTGAGCTCGGTCGGGTCCATAACTCCCAGCTCTCCAACCTGCGTAATCGCAAGTTGGTTTCCCCAGGGCCGGAGCTCTTTGTGGTGCTTGGGCGCCTCAATCAAACGCTGGCTCAGCAGGAGGCGATGGGGATTTCTGCGGATTTGCAGCAGCAAATCAGCGATCAGCCTGAGTTGCTCGCCGCTCTGCAGGCTTCTGCGCTCCCACTCACGACGGATGACGGAGTTCCCTTGGGACCGGCGGAGCTGTTCGAGATTTTTGTGGGCCTGCGTCAGCCCCCAGGGGCATTTGACCTCCGTATTGCGGTGGAGGAGGCCGCAGGTTTGAGCGCTGCCCTGGCGGAACTTCTGACGGCCGGGCGTCCCTGGCGGCTCTGCCGGGAGCAGTTGATCGCTGCCTATCCGGTGGACAAGCGGCAGCGACGGGAGCGCTTCGCCGAGGTGATGGCCGGTCAGCGGGACTACAGCGCTGAGGAGTTAGATGCTGAGCTGGCCGACCTGCGCCGGACCCTGGCAGTCCTGGGGGCGGCGGATGAGCAGGAGCTCGGCGCCGATCAATTTCTGGATCTCTTGCGCCAAAAAGCCCGACTGCTGGAGCAGCCGGGCCAAGGAGACGGTGAGTCCGATTTGGCGGATGCGATCCGACGTCAATTGCAGGCCTAGCCGGTGTAGCGGGCTTCGCGCACACGCTTGGCCCAGCCCAGCTTGCGCAGCAGCTTGATGTGCTGCCAGGTGATGTCGAACTCGAACCAGCGCAGGCCGTGGCGGGCGCTGGAGGGGTGGGCGTGGTGGTTGTTGTGCCAGCCCTCACCGAAACTCAGAATCGCGACCCACCAGCAATTGCGGGACAGGTCAGGGCAGTCGAAGTTGCGGTAGCCGAAGGCGTGGGTGGCGGAGTTCACCAGCCAGGTCACGTGGTAGACGAGCACCAGGCGCAGGGGAATGGCCCAGAGCACCAGGCCCAGGCCGCCGCCGTGGACTTGGGCGGCGTTGCCGTACCAATAGATGGCCGCGCCCAGAGGGATCTGCAGCAGCAGGAACCAGCGGTCGAGCCAGCGGTAGAGCGGGTCCTGGAGCATGTCGCCGGTGAAGCGATGGATCTCCTTGATCGCGGGGATGTCATGGAGCATCCAGTCGCTGTGGGCCCACCACAGGCCGCGGGCAGCGTCGTGGTGGTCGTTGGGCTGGTCGGAGAACTTGTGGTGGTGGCGATGCAGGCCCACCCACTCAATCGGACCGCTTTGGCAGGCCAGGGTGCCCATTACCACTAGGACGCGCTCCACCCACTTAGGAGCGACAAAGCTGCGGTGGGCCACCAGACGGTGCAGCCCCAGGGTGACCCCGATCACGGTGGTCCAATACAGGACTGCAAGCACGGCAACCCCTTGCCAGCTCCAGTACTGCGGCAGCAGCGCAAAGACGGCACCGATGTGGATCGCCAGCATGAAGCTGGTCGTTCCGAACTTGTATTTCTTCTGACTGCGTGGAAGCTGAGCACGGGGCACCACCAGAGCGGCGCGCATCCGAGCCTCCTGGGCAGCGGTGTACCCATTGGATCCGCTGGCTTGGTCCGCCCCGTCTCGCTGGGAGGGGTGGGCCGCCGCAGCGGTGTCGTGGGCTAGGACCAAAGTGAACTCCTGAAGGGGGCGCAGGCGTGGCTCGCTGAAATGCTCCAGAAAGGGAGCCTGCGCACCAATGGCCTGGGATGTCGATCTGCAGCACAAGGGCTGTAGTCAAGACATCAGTCCGAAAAATCTAGACGCCTGGCCCACCGTCACGCGGGAGCAGCATGGGTTCATCTGTGCATTGCCATGACCTCCCCCCACCAGGCCTGGGCTGCTGATCGGTTGGCCGTTGCCCTGGAGCGCACGGCTCCGGTGGTTCAGCAGCGTCGGGCGGGGATCAAGCCTCGGTTGCAGCGGGTCCTCGATGCCTTTGCCGCGGAGCGGCTGGGGGTGCACCACTTCGCCTCCGTCAGTGGCTACGGCCATGGAGATCTGGGTCGGGAGGTGCTGGATCGTGTGTTCGCCCGGGTGCTTCAAGCCGAAGCTGCGGCGGTGCGCCTGCAATTTGTGAGCGGCACCCATGCCATCGCCGCTGCCCTCTATGGGGTGTTGCGCCCTGGTGATCGGCTCTTGGCCCTGACCGGCCGTCCCTACGACACCCTCGAGGAGGTGATCGGCATCCGGGGCGAGGGGCAGGGATCCCTGGCGGAGTTTGGGGTCGCCTACGACGAGCTGGATCTCCTCCCCGATGGCTCTGTCGATGAGGCGGGTATTGCTGAGGCGCTGGCACTGCCCACGCGGATGGTCCTGATCCAGCGCAGCTGCGGCTACAGCTGGAGGCCCTCCCTAACCGTTCAGCAGATCGGTGGGCTGGTGGAGCGGGTCAAGGCGATTCAGCCTGGGTGTCTGGTCTTTGTCGACAACTGCTACGGAGAGTTGGTCGAGCTGCAGGAACCCACGGCCCTGGGCGCCGACCTGATGGCCGGCTCATTGATTAAGAACCTCGGCGGCACGATTGCCCCCACCGGGGGGTATGTGGCCGGGCGAGCGGACCTTGTGGAGCAGGCCTGCTGCCGGCTTACGGCGCCGGGCATCGGCAGTGAGGGGGGCACCGGCTTCGACCTGCACCGCCTGCTGTTTCAGGGACTGTTTCTGGCGCCGCAGATGGTGACCGAGGCCCTGCTCTGCGCTGAGCTCACGGCGGCGGTGTTTGACGGCTTGGGCTATGCGGTCAAGCCCCTGGTGGGCGGGGTGCGGAGTGATGTGATCCAGGCGGTGCGCCTGGGGTCCCCTGAGCCGCTGAAGGCGGTCTGCCGCGCCTTCCAGACCTGCTCGCCGGTGGGTTCTTATCTCGATCCAATTCCGGCGCCGATGCCCGGCTACGCCAGTGAGTTGGTCATGGCTGGCGGCACGTTTATTGACGGCAGCACCAGTGAGTTCTCCGCTGATGGCCCGCTGCGGGAGCCCTATGTCCTCTATGCCCAGGGCGGCACAACCCAGGCCCATGCAGAGCTCGCGCTGGAGCGGGCCCTGCTGGCATTAGCTGAATCCCATTACAAGGGTGGCCTTGGGAACAGCCGCCCCCCGGCAAATTCGACAAACTGACAACCATCTTTTGCTCCGGCGCGGCCCATGGGTCTGCACTATCCCGATGACTGCCGCTATTCCGAGAGTCACGAGTACGTGAAGTCCGAGGGGGAGCTGGTGCGCGTCGGCATCAGCGCCTTTGCGGTTGATCAGTTGGGCGACATCGTCTTCGTTGAATTGCCGGAGGTGGGAGCGAGCCTGACCCAGGGCTCCAGCTTCGGTTCGGTGGAGTCGGTGAAGGCGGTGGAGGACATGCTCTGCCCCATTGATGGCACGGTGGAGGCCCGCAATGAGGCGGTCCTGGCCAGCCCCGAAGAACTGCAGAACGATCCCTATGGAGAGGGTTGGTTGCTCTTGCTGCGCCCCTCGGCTCCGGCCCAGGTCGATGGCTTGATGGATGCGGCCAGATACGGCGCCAAGGTCGACGGCAACTGATGGATTTGAGCGCCTTTGTTCAGCGCCACATCGGCCCCACCCCCGCTGAGCAGCAGACGATGCTGCGGGATCTGGGGCTTGCTGATCTGGAGGCCCTGGTGCGCCAGGTGGTCCCAGAACCGATTCGCTTGGAGCCGGCCCAGGCCCTTGAGGGGTTGCCGGCTGGCTGCCACGAGGCCCAGGCCCTGGCGGAACTGGAGCAAATTGCGGCGGCGAACGAGGTGCGCCGTTCCTTCATTGGTCTGGGCTACTACGGCTGCATCACCCCGGCGCTGATTCAGCGCCATGTCTTTGAAAATCCCGCCTGGTACACCGCTTACACCCCTTATCAAGCGGAGATCAGCCAGGGGCGCCTCGAGGCACTTCTCAATTTCCAGACCCTGATCAGCGAGCTCACCGGCCTGCCGATCGCCAATGCCTCGCTGCTGGATGAGGCCACGGCAGCGGCCGAGGCCATGGCCCTGAGCCTGGGAGCCTGCCGCAACCGCAGTGCACGTCGTTTCCTGGTGGATGAGGCGGTGTTCCCTCAGACCTGGGCCGTCCTGCAGACCCGGGCCGAACCGCTGGAGCTGGAGCTGGAGCGGGTTAACCCTCAGGAGCTCCTGGAGCGGCCTGAGGCCTTCAGTGATGCCTTCGGACTGCTGCTGCAGTTGCCCGGTGCCTCCGGTGCGCTCTGGCACCCCGGTGCGGTGATCGCCGCCGCGCGGGCCGCTGGCGTGATCGTGACGGCGGCGGTGGATCCCTTGGCCCAGGTGCTGATGGCGCCGGTGGCCGAGTTGGGCGTTGAAATTGCGGTGGGAAGCACCCAGCGCTTGGGCATCCCCTTGGGCTTTGGCGGGCCCCATGCGGCCTTCTTTGCCACCACCCCCACCCACCAGCGCAAGATTCCGGGCCGTTTGGTGGGGCAGTCCGTGGATGCCGAGGGCCATCCGGCGTTGCGCTTGGCTCTGCAGACCCGTGAGCAGCACATTCGCCGGGACAAGGCCACTAGCAACATCTGCACCGCCCAGGTTCTGCTGGCGGTGATGGCCAGCTTCTATGCGGTGCATCACGGCCCCGAAGGCCTGAAGGCGATCGCCCGGCGCTTGGTGTTGCAGCGGGAGCTGCTGCGCCGCGGGCTCGAGGCCCTGGGGCATCCCCCCGAGCTAGCCCCTGGCCTGGACACCCTTCGGGTGCGCTGCTCCGAGGCGCCGGAATTGATTGCCCGGGCCGCGGCGGCGGGCTTCAATCTGCGCCCCGAGGCCGATGGCTTTGCCATCAGCCTCGATGAGTTGAGCGACCTCGATGAGCTGCAACGGCTGCTCTCAGCCATGGCGGCCCTGCCACAAACGGCGCCGGATCTGGCGCGACTGGAGCACACCCTGCTGCAGGAGAGCCAGGGACAACCCATTGAAGAGCGTCTGTGGGGGACCCTGGTGCCCCGTCGCACGCGTCCTTGGCTCCAGCAACCGGTGTTCCATCGCTACCGCAGCGAGACCGAGTTGCTGCGCTACATCCAGCGGTTGGTCTCCAAGGACTTTTCCTTGGTCCACGGCATGATTCCGCTAGGGAGCTGCACGATGAAGCTCAATGCCGCGGCGGAGCTGCTGCCGGTGAGCTGGCCGGGGTTTGCCGGTCTGCATCCGTTCGCTCCGGCCCACCAGAGCGCGGGCTACCGCCGTTTGGTGGCCGATCTTGAGCATTGGTTGGCGGCCATCACCGGTTTTGCCGGGGTGTCCCTGCAGCCCAATGCCGGATCCCAAGGGGAGTACGCCGGCTTGCTGGTGATTCGCGCTTATCACCGCAGCCGCGGCGATGAGCAGCGCCGGGTCTGTCTGATCCCAACCAGTGCCCATGGGACTAACCCCGCCAGCGCTGTGATGGCTGGCTTGAAGGTGGTGGCCGTGGCCTGCGATGGCCAGGGGAACATCGATCGGGCTGATCTGCAGGCCAAGGTCGAAGCCCACAAGGATGAGTTGGCGGCCCTGATGGTCACCTATCCCTCCACCCACGGGGTGTTTGAAGAGGGCATCCGCGAGATCTGCGCGTTGGTGCATGCGCACGGCGGTCAGGTGTATCTCGATGGCGCCAACCTGAACGCCCAGGTGGGCCTGGCTAAGCCCGGGGCCTATGGAGCCGATGTCTGCCACCTGAACCTGCACAAGACCTTCTGCATTCCCCATGGCGGAGGCGGACCAGGGGTGGGACCGATCGCTGTGGCCGCGCACCTGATGCCCTTCCTGCCCGGCCATCCCGCGGCTGAGGCCTGTGGGGGCGACCAGGCCATCGGTCCGGTGAGTGCAGCCCCGTGGGGCAGCGCCAGCATTCTTCCGATCAGCTGGATGTACATCCGGATGATGGGCGGGGCTGGCCTGCGCCAAGCGAGTGCCGTGTCCCTCCTGGCCGCCAATTGGCTGGCCCATCAGTTGGAGGATCACTTTCCAGTGCTCTATCGCGGCCAATCCGGACGGGTGGCCCATGAATGCATCTTTGATTTACGCCCGCTGAAGCGCAGTGCCGGCTTGGAAGTCGATGACCTCGCCAAGCGCCTGATGGACTACGGCTTCCATGCCCCCACGGTGAGTTGGCCGGTGGCCGGCACGGTGATGGTCGAGCCCACAGAAAGCGAGGGTTTGGCGGAGTTGCAGCGCTTCTGCGATGCGCTGGTCGCGATCCGCGCTGAGGCTGCGGCGATTGAGTCGGGAGCGATGGATCCTGAGAACAATCCCCTCAAACGTGCGCCCCATACGTTGTCAGCGGTCACAGCTGATGTTTGGGACCGTCCCTATAGCCGTCAGCAGGCGGCATACCCCCAGGGAGAGGAGCATCACCAGGGCAAGCTTTGGCCGGCGGTGGCTCGCATTGATAACGCCTTTGGTGATCGCAACCTGGTCTGTACTTGCCCATCGGTTGAGGAAATGGCCGTTTCATCGCCAACGGCTGCTTGATTTGGGCTTAAATGCTCTTGCGAAGGGAAAAGTTCAGAATTTCTTTCTGCTTTCTCCCTTGATTTCCCACCAATATCTGCTGCAACTGCAGTCATCGCTGTAGTTCAGGGGGCACATGAGCGACGAGACCAAAACCACTACCCTCGATCCCCTCTCCCGCGGCGAGAAGGACGTGAAGCTCCCCTCCCTGCAGGGCAGCCTCAATCAAGCTGCGATGACTGGCCAGACCCTTCGGGTTGAGGGCACCAACGTCTTGCGCGTTCCCTTCGGTGTTCGCCGTCCTCGCCGCACCCGTCCTGCCCGCCCTGAGCATTGGGCCACCGTCGTTCTGCCCTTCCAGGCGGGCGGCTCCACACCACCTCCGCCGCAGGCGGCCTAGCTGGCGTTCTGATTGAGGCGCCAGTCGATCAGTGCCTTGACGTCTTCGATGGAGCTGGCTGGTGCTCGGAAGGGCAGCAGCTTCATGGGACTGCGTTCGGGTCTGACCATCCACGAGAGATCCTTTTGGGGGATCAGCACAAAGCCGCGGTAGCGGACGATCCAGCGCTGTGAGGTTGGACTGGGGTTGGGTCGAGGTCCCATCCAGTTGCAGTGGCGTCGGAAATTCATTTCAACCCTTGTGGGGCTGAGATCGTCTGAATTCAGGTTTTCTTCCGCTGCAGATCACGAGATCTTGCAGGCCGTTAATAGTTGGCTCCGCTGCGGCGCTGGTGGACGGCGGTGGTGGCCTCTGGATCCACCAGAGCCCCGGATCCCACCTGGGCATAGATCAGCCAGTGGTCACCGCATTCCATCCGCTGTTTGACACTGCAGTCCAACCAGGCCAGGGCGTCGGGAAGGATCGGCTGACCGCCGGGGCTCTCCTCGAGCTCCAGTCCTGCGAAGCGATCGGCGCCCGGGGCAAAGGGCTGCAGAAATTGCTTCATTGGTCCGCTTTCGCGGCCTGAGGCCAGGACATTGAGGGCAAAGGAATCGCCGACGTGCAACAGGGCTTCCACGGCCCGGTCCTTGGCGACGGCCACCGTCAATCCCGGTGGGCTGAAGCTCGCTTGACTGACCCAGCTGGCCACCATGGCGCCGCTGAGTTGGCTTTCACCACTGCCTTTGCGCGTGGTGAGAACGCAGAGGGAACCCACCACACGGCCCAGGGCGAGGACGGCTGGGTTGCTGCGGCTTTCGCTGAGGCCGCCGCTGGTGCCGCTGCGGCGTTGGGCCTTCCGTTGCGCCGTGATCAGGCTGCGGCCGAGGCCGGTTCCGGTTTCCTCCAGGGTTTTGATCGTGGTGGCATCGGGGCTGAACTTCACCCGAATCGGTTCAAAGGCGAAGCTGAAGCCGCCGTCGCGCAACTTGCTCTCCAGGAGATCGATCGCCTCGCCGCTCCATCCGAAGCTGCCGAAGACGCCAACCGGTTTGGAGCGATCTCCTTCAGCGAGCACCGTGCCCAGGGCTGAAACGATCGGTGTCGGGGCATGGCCCCCCAGGGTGGGGGAGCCGATCAACAGCGCATCGGCACTGCGGATCGTCTCCAGCAGTTTTTCCGTGGGCGTGAACTCGCAATTCACGCTTTCGACCCGGACCCCCGTGCGGGAGACCCCTTGGGCGAGGGCATCGGCGATGGCGGCGGTGTTGCCATAGGCGCTGGCGAAGAGCAGGGCCACCGAGAGGCTGGAGCGTTCCTGGGATTCCCCCCAGCGCCGGTAGTCCACCAGCAGGCTCCGCCAGCTCTCGGCGATGGCCGGGCCATGGCCTGGGGCGATGCAGCGGATGGAGAGCTCATCAAGGCGGTTCAGCACCGCTTCCACCTGGCGGGCCATCGGCGCCATCAGGCAGTCATAGAAGTAGCGGCGGTCTTCCTCGGTGCTGCTGCGGTTGGCTTCCGCCCAGTCCTGGCTGCAGAGGTGGGCCGAGAAGAACTTGCCGCTCATCAGCAGGCCGGTGGTCTCCTCGAAGGCCATCAGGGCTCCGGGCCAGCGCGGGGTGGGGGCGGCCAGCAGGCTGATCGAGTAGCCGTCGGGGCGCTCGATGCTGTCTTCGCCCCGGACCACGGTTAGGGGTGGGAGCTTCGGCAGGGCCGGTCCTTCGGGCTCGCCGGCTGCTGTGGGTTTGCGCTGGGCCCAGAGGTCCTGCAGCAGCTTGGAGCCAGGGTTCGAGGCGATCAGGCGCAGCTTTCCCCAGCGGCGGGCCAGTTCATGCAGGAGGGCGATCCGGTTGGGGTTGACGTGGCTGACCACGACCTGGAGCTCGGTGCTGCTGGGGACTAGGGCCGAGAGCTGCTCCAGGTAGGGCTCGGCGAAGGAGGCACCGGGGGGGTGGATCAAGAGCGCCGCGGTGCGGCCGATCTGCTCGTCTTCCTCAGCGCTGGGCAGAAAGAGAAAGCTGTTGGCCGTGGTACCGCGCTCCAGGCCGTATTCGACTTCGAAGCGCAGACGTTTGGGACTCATGCCCCGCAGGCAGACCAGACCGGGTTCGACCGGCAGCTGAATGACCTGCCGTTCTGCGGTTGCTGTCGCCATTAGTAGTGGTTCCCCACTTTGCGGTGGTGCACGGCCGTGCGCGCCTCGGTGTCGGAGACGTTCCCCTGCTCGACCTCGCCGTAGATGATCCAGTGGTCAGGGCCCTCCATCCGCTGGCTGACGCGGCAACCGAGGAAGGCCAGGGCATCGCCGAGGACCGGGCCGCCATTGGCTACGCCATCAAGGATGTTGACCCCCTCGAAGCGATCCGCACCCGGCGGGAAGCGCTTGAGGAAGTGCCGCATCAGGTCTTGGTAATTGTCCTCCCGCAGGATGTTGAGCACGAAGCGATCGCCCACCTGCAACAGGGCTTCGATGGCGCGGTCCTTGGCCACGGCCACGGTGATGCCGGGGGGATCGAAGCTGGCCTGGCTGACCCAGCTGGCCACCATCGCGGAGGCCCGCTCGTCCTGGCGGGCGGTCACGACATAGAGACCACCAGAGAGGCGGCCCAGGGCTTTGTCCAGGTCGCCATCGAGGGATTTCATGGCTGCGATGGTCTTGGCCCGGGTGAGGAGTTGACCCAGGTCGGTCCCGGCTTCTTCGCAGCGCTGGTAGTCGTTCCCATCGGGAACCTGGCGGACCCGAAGCGGTTCAAAGGCTTCCTTCTGGCCCATGCTGCGCAGCTGGGAGGCGACCGCGTCAATCGGCTCGTCGTTGCCGCCGTAGGCGTCGTAGCTGCCGATCCACTGCTTGGGTTTCAGGGCCGCCAGCAGGGTTCCGATGGAGGCTTGGAGTTCGGGGTCGGGGTTGGCGGGCCAGGTGGGAACGACGACGGCGCTGGCCTCGCTGATCAGGGCGCTGAGTTCCTGGGCGTCGGTCGCGCGCAGGTCCACCAGTTGCACCTGGGCTTCCGCTTTGCCGATGCCCCGGGCAATGGCTTGGCTGAGGCGGTCGCAGAAGCCGTATTGGCTGAGATAGCAAACGGCGGCATAGGCCTCCCCTTTGCTGCGGTCGCTGCTCCAGTCCTTGTAGTCCCCCATCCAGAGGTTGAGGTGGTGGCGCAGCAGTGGACCGTGGCCGGTGGCGATGGTGTTGATCGTGCCCTCGAGGCCATCCATCCGCTTCATGGCCTGGAGGACGCTGCGGGCGTTGGGGCCCATCAGGCAGTCGTAGTAGAAGCGGAAGTCCGGAGCGAGGGAGCCGGGGTCCACATCAAAGGTGTCCTCGGAGCAGTAGTGCATTCCGAAGGCATCGCAGGTGTAGAGGATCCCAGTGCCGTGGTCGAAGGAAAAGATCGTGTCCGGCCAGTGCAGGTTGGGGGCACTGAGGAACTCAAAGCGGTGCTGGATCCCGCTCTCAGGGTTCGTTCCCAGGTCGAGCTCATCGCCGCTTTTGATGGCGCGGCTCTTGAAGGGGCGATGGACCTGGTTTTCCAGGAACTGAATGGCGACCTTGGAGCCCACGACTTCAATGTCTGGGTTGAGGTCGATGACGTGACCCACCAGACCGGAGTGGTCCGGTTCGGTGTGGCTGACGATCAGGACGTCGATCGCTTTGGGGTCGATTTGCTCTTTGAGCAGATCCAGCCAGGTCCCTTCGAACTTGAGGTGGCTGGTGTCGATTAAGGCGGTGCGCTCGCCCCGCACCAGAAAGCTGTTGTAAGTGGTCCCGTTGCGCAGGCCGAACTCAATGTCGAAGCGGCTGCGGTCCCAGTCCAGGGAGCGGATGGTGCTGGTGTCATTGGCGATGGCCTCGCACTGCAGGCTCAGCCGGGGCGTGCTGGCAACGACAGCCATGGGATCACCAGTGGGTTGGGTGAACTCTACGGAGCTTCTCTAGAGAGCTGGCTAATCCCGCAGTCAAAAAGCCCTGGCTTGCGGCCAGGGCTGGGTCCCGTCTCTCGTTGTTGGTGTGGTCTCTCTGCTCTCGCTTAACCCTCGACCTTGACCGAGACGGTGGTCATGGTTTGGGCCTTGGGGGCGGTGACCATCAGGAGGCCATCGCGGTAGTGGGCTTCCAGGCCCTCGCGGTCGATGCCGGAGGGGAAGCGGAAGCTGCGGCTCCAGGTTCCGTAGCGGAATTCGCTCAGGAGTGGAGCGGGGGCTTCGGCCGCCTCTTCGGGGGCGAGGCGCTCGGCGCTGATGACCAGAGTTCGATCGGTGGCTTTGACATCGATCGAGTCGCGCTTGACGCCTGGCAGTTCCAGGGTGATGGCGAAGCCAGCCTCGGTTTCACGCACTTCAGCGGCGGGGACACGCTCGGCGGTGTGCAGCTGCTGATCGAGTTGTTCGAACAGATCAAAGGGTGATTGGCGCAGGGTCAGCATGGCTGTTCCTCCAAGACTTGACTGGGCGGGGTGTTGCCCGCAACGCCAATGTGGCCCCGCTGAATGACAACGAAGAGGGCGAGAACCGACCCTTTGAGTACGGCCCTCACTCCTAGGGTTCGGTTGCTACGCCTTGGTTTTCGTGGGAGCCGAACCAGTTTTTAGAGCCACCACCAATCGCTGAAGGCCGCCGCTTGGCCGCAGGGGCGTCCATCGGGGTCGCTCAGGCACCAAAGCCGGGCGTTGTGGATCTGAAAGCGCCGGCCCGTGCGGCTGATGCGGATCCCGCTGTAGCCCTCGATCGCTTGTTGCTTCAAGGCCTGTTGCAGGGCCTGGGAGCGGCTTTGGCGCTCTTGGGGTTCAGCTGTGAGCCGCGAGGGCATGCCGACCATGGCGCTCCAGGGGCGCTCCCAGAGCTGGAGAGCCGCCGCGTTGGCGTAGGTCAGACAGGGGTCGCTGCTGCCGTCATGGGCCAGGACCACCAGATCTGCTGAGAAGAGTTCCTGGGCGGATGGGGCGAGCGCCCGCCCAAAGGCCTGCTGGTGAGAGCTGAGGATCTGATTGGCCAACTGGCGTTTCCCGGGGGTGAGCCAGGGTGCTGGTGCTTGCTCGAGTTGTTGCCGCCGCAGGCGGTGCCGGCGATCGCTCAGGGGCACCTCAGTCGTCCTGGTTCCGGCCTGCCGCCATGGCGGTGGCCATGGCGGCGGCGCTGAAGTTGGTTCCCTGGGCCTTGAGGTGCTCGACGAATTGCTTGCCGGCATCGGGGAAGCGGCCGTCTTCGGCTAGGGGGATGGCTCCGGCTTCATCCAACCCTGTGTCCCCCTCCATGGCCGGCGTGATGACCACTAGCCCGGGATCCAGGGCGGCCCCGTAGCGCCACCAGCGCTTGGGCTCGCGGATGGAGATCGGAGCGGGGTGGGCTTGAGGGGTGACGGCTGGGTGGGCGTCAGGGTTGGCCTTGGCTTCCTTCGCTTTCTTGGCCAGCAGGGCGCGGCGCTTCACCGCCAGGTCGCTGAGCAGCTGAGCGCGGGTGCGGCCCCGCAGTTGGAAGAGGACGAAGGGGTCTTCGCTGAAGCGCTCCCCCATTAAGTAGTAGACGGCGCTGACGTGCTTGCAGGGGTTGACCTTGTCCGGGCAGGTGCACTCGCTGCGGACCTCCTGCAACTTGAAGGGGAAGAGACGCTTGCCGCTGGCGGCGAAGGCCCGCTCGATGTCCTGCGGCATGACCCCAGCCAGGAGCTGGGCGGACCAACGGGCCTTTTGTCCCAGGGCCTCAAGGACGTAGTTCCAGTCCTCATCGTTGAGGACATCCAGCCAGAGCTTCACCTTGTAGGGGTCCTCGCCGCTGCCCTGCACCCGGGCGTGAACGCGGCGGCCTTCAAAGCGGATCGAGAGGACGTTGCCTTCACGGGCGTAGGCCCAGGCCCGCTCCAGGCGCTTCTTGAAGCGGTAGCCGTTGATCAGCTCCATCCACTGCTCAACCCACCAGGGCTGCTGGCTCAGGCCCTCATCGCCGAGCTGGGTGGTGATGCCGTTGGAGGGGGAGGTGAAGGTCATCGGATTAGTTCTCGCTGAGGGTGACGAGTTCTTTGAGTTGGCTCACATCCATGCCGCCGAGCCAATCCTCGCCGGAGCCAACGATGTCTTCGGCGAGTTTCGACTTCTCTTTAATCATGCGGTCGATGCGCTCTTCCACCGAGCCACTGGTGATGAACTTGTGGACCATCACTCGGTTCTGCTGGCCGATGCGGTAGGCCCGGTCCGTGGCCTGGTTTTCCACGGCGGGGTTCCACCAGCGGTCGATGTGGAAGACGTGGCTGGCGCGGGTCAGGTTGAGGCCGACGCCGCCCGCCTTGAGGGAGAGCAGGAAGAGTTGCGGGCCGCGGGGGTCGTCCTGGAAGCGATCGACCATGGCCTGGCGTTCGGTCTTGCTGGTGCTGCCGTAGAGGAAGGGAACCTCTTGGCGCCACCTGTGCTCCAGGTGAGCCTTGAGGAGGTGCCCCCATTCGGCGAATTGGGTGAAGAGCAGGGCCCGATCGCCCGCTTCCATCACTTCCTCGAGGATTTCCTCCAGTCGCTGCACCTTGGCGCTGCGGGCGGCAAACTCCTTGAAGAAGCTGGCATCCGCCTCCGCTGGGTCCTGTTTGAGGGCTAGGGCCGGGTGGTTGCAGATCTGCTTGAGCTTCGTGAGCAGCGCCAGCACCTGACCGTGTTTCTGGCCCAGGGGCGACCGGGCGATCGCATCGAGGCTCTCGTCCACGGTCTTGGAGTAGAGCTTCTTCTGCTCGGGGGCCAGGCCCACCCATTCGCTCAGCTCCACCTTCTCGGGCAGGTCGGAAATGATCGATTTGTCGGTCTTCAGGCGCCGCAGGATGAAGGGACCGACGCGGCCCTTGAGGTCCCGCAGCGATGACATGTCGCCGTAGCGCTCAATCGGCATCCGGTAGCGCTGCCGGAAGAAGGGTTCGTCGCCCAGCACCTTGGGATTGAGGAAATCCATCAGGGCCCAGAGCTCGCTCACCCGGTTCTCCACCGGCGTGCCGGTTAGGGCGATGCGGAAGCGAGGGCCCTTGCCGGGGCGTCCCATGTCGCGGGCCGCCATGGACTGCTTGGCCGCGTGGTTCTTGATTGCCTGAGCTTCATCGATCACGACCCCCTGCCAGTCGACCTTGTCCAGCAGTTCGCTGTCCCGTTGCAGCAGGCCGTAGGTGGTCAGGACCAGATCCACACCCTTCAGGGCTTTCTTCAGGGCCTCCGGGCTGGAGGGGCGTCGCGGTCCGTAGTGCTCATTGACCGTCAGGTCCGGGGTGAAGGCCGCGGCTTCCCGTTTCCAGTTGGTCAGCACCGAGGTGGGCGCCACTAGCAGCACGGGCCGCTTGAGCTCCTCTTCGGCCTTGAGGTGCTGCAGGAAGGCCAGTAACTGGATCGTTTTGCCCAGTCCCATGTCATCGGCCAGGCAGGCGCCCTGATCGAAGCGATGCAGGAAGGCCAGCCAGCCCAGACCGCGTTCCTGATAAGGCCGCAGTTGCCCTGCGAATCCGGGTGGTGCCGGCAGCGGATCGGGGGCTTTCTGCTGGTGGTACTGCTCGAGAACCGCCTGCAGGCGCGGACCTGCAGTGAAGGCGTGGACCGGCAGCCGAGCCAGGGTTTCCCCTTCGTTGCCTGTGATCCGCAGGGCGTCATCCAGGCTGAAGGGTGGTTCAGAGGAACAGAACTTCTCGGCGTTCTTGAGATCGAGGGGCCGCAGTTCGATCCAAGCCCCCTTGTGCTGCACCAGGGGGCTGCGCTTGGCCGAAAGCTTCTCGAGGTCCTTGAGGTTCAGCGTGACCCCGCCGATCATGAATTCCCAGCGCCAATCCAGGCTTTCACCAAGGGTGAAGCCGCGGGACTTCTCCGGCAGCTCGGCTGTGATCGCTAGGCCCAGGCGGCTGGCCAGGCCTCCGGAGAGGCTTGCGGGGAGGACAACCCCGACACCCACATCCCGCAGGCGGGCGGCCGCGGTCCGCACCAGCACGAATGCTTCCGCGGGGGTCAGCTGCATCGCCTCGGGGGTGGCGGCATCGAGGCCCCGCTCCAGGGGCTCAAAGGCCAGCAGGGCGCGGCCCAGGCCCTCGAGCAGCAGCGCTCCCGGCTGCTCCAGTTGAAGTTCACCGAGGGCCAGGTTGCTGTCGCCCGCGGCCCAGACCAAGCCGGCGGGCACCCGCAGGCTGGGGTCGGCTTCAGCCTGCAGGCCGAATTTCAGTTCCCAGAGTTCCTCCCCTTCCGGAGGGGTGAAGAGCTCCAGGCAGGCCCGCGCGGGAGCCACCTTGCCGGCCACGGTCTCGCGCCAGTGGTTACTGGCACCGCCAAGGCGCTCCTGGTCCTCCTCGTCGAGTTTGAGCTTCCCGTCGCGGCTGGCCAAGCCCTCTTCCCAGGCCGCCAGCAGGGGGTCGAGGCCTGTCGCACCGGGTTGGAAGGCTTCGCGCAGCTGTCCATCCACCAGCTTCTCGACGATGCTCGCCACCAAGAGCCGGTTGGAGCGGGGGCGACCGCAGGCCAGCTGGGGGTCTGGGCTGGAGGCCGCAACCACCTGGGGCATTCGGGAGGCCAGTTCTTCCAGCCGGCGGCGGTCGTCTTCTCGGTTGAGTAGGGGGCGCCAGCTGGCTTTACCGTCATCGCTTTCGGGCAGCCAGCGGCCCCGGGCGATCAGGCTGAGGCACCAGCGCTGCACGTGGCACCACCAGAGCAGGTCATCCCCGAGGCCAGCCTCATAGGCACCCGATAGGGGCAATTGGTTCAGCCAAGCGGCAGCCGGTCCAGGCTTGAGGAACCACCCCTCCACCTGCCAGGGCCACCAGCTCAGGTCCTTGGGCAGCGGTTCCCCCGACTGCAGCGGCAGGCCACTCCAAGGGCTCTTGTCCGTGCTTTTTGTCCCGCGGCTCTGTTGCTGACGGCTGGGCAGGGTCAGGGTGACGGTGGCCTGGCGCAGGTCCTCAGACCAGAAGTTGTTGTCGTCGAGCCAGGTGGCTAGATCGTCGAGATCCAGGCTCAGGGGATGGAAGGGCGCCTCGTCCTTCGGGTTGACGGGTTCGGCCACACGCCAGGTATCCGCCCAGATCAACAGGCCGGCGGTGGGCGCCTTGCCTTTGGCGAAGCTTCCCGCCGGGACGACGGGCAGCCAGGTGGCATGCAGCAGGCTCATGGAGGCGGGGCCTGGGGTTCAGGGGCGCCGCCGGATCGGTTCAACCCGGGTCACGACAAGTCGCGATAGGGCCATCGATCCGTGCAACACCAGCGCGGCGCCGATCAGCGGCAACCAAGCACGAATAAACCCCATCATCACAGTTGGCGCGACCTGAGCCAAGGTCTGGGTCCAAGGTTCCTGGAGCGGCCAGGGCAAAAGGGCTGGTAGGCCAAGGCTGTGGATGCCGCAGACCGCTCCGACCAGTCCCGCCTGCAGGTGACTGTCATTGGGGTCCACCCGCTGCAGGTGGAAGGCCAGGAGGCCGTAGAAGAACCCGCAGCCACCTGCCCGGAGGGCTGATTCCACTCCCAGTGGCAGCCCCAAGATCAGCGCGCTGAGGCCTGCTCCCAGGGCCCAGGCGATGGAGCGCAGCCGCAGTTCGGCCCGGCTGGGCCCTTCGGTGACAGGGGAGGCGGCGCTCATGCTGCGCGATCATGCCCGGTTCAGGCTTCTTTCGCTTCGTCATGGCCGCCGCTCCCCGCACTGGTGCTGAGATTCGTGCGGCCTTTCTCGATTTCTACGAACAGCGGGGCCATCAGCTGATGGCCAGTGCCTCCCTGGTGCCGGAAGACCCCACGGTTCTGCTGACCATTGCCGGGATGCTCCCGTTTAAGCCGGTCTTCCTGGGCCAGCAGCCCCGGCCTTCGGCCCGCGCCACCAGCAGCCAGAAGTGCATTCGCACCAACGACATTGAAAACGTGGGGCGCACCGCGCGGCACCACACGTTCTTCGAGATGCTCGGGAACTTCTCCTTTGGCGATTACTTCAAGGAGCAGGCGATCCAGTGGGCCTGGGAGCTGAGCACCACGGTGTACGGGATCAGCCCCAAGAACTTGGTGGTCAGCGTCTTCCGCGAGGACGACGAAGCCGAGCAAATCTGGCGCGATGTGGTGGGGGTCAACCCCAAGCGGATCATCCGCATGGATGAGGCCGATAACTTCTGGGCCTCCGGTCCCACGGGCCCCTGCGGTCCCTGCTCGGAGATCTATTACGACTTCAAACCCGAGCTGGGTGATGGGGGCATCGATCTCGAGGACGACAGCCGCTTCATCGAGTTCTACAACTTGGTCTTCATGCAGTTCAACCGCGACGCTGAGGGCACCCTCACGCCGCTGGAGAACCGCAACATCGATACCGGGATGGGCCTCGAGCGGATGGCCCAAATCCTGCAAAAGGTTCCGAACAACTACGAGACGGACCTGATCTATCCGCTGATTGAGGCTGCGGCGGCTCTGGCGGGTGTCGACTACAAGCAACTCGACGCCAAAGGGCAGACCTCCCTGAAGGTGATCGGTGACCACAGCCGGGCTGTGACCCAGCTGATCTGTGATGGCGTCACCGCCAGCAACCTGGGCCGCGGTTACATCCTGCGTCGCCTACTGCGCCGGGTCGTCCGTCACGGACGTCTCCTGGGCATCGATAAGCCCTTCCTGACGGCGATGGGTGAGGCGTCGATTGCCCTGATGCAGACGGCCTACCCCCAGTTGCTTGAGCGCAAGGAGGTGATTCTTGCTGAGCTGAAGCGTGAAGAGGCCCGCTTCCTGGAAACCCTGGAGCGGGGCGAGAAGCTGCTGGTCGATGTCCTGGCGGCCAAGCCCAAGCAGATCTCAGGTGAGCAGGCCTTTGAGCTCTATGACACCTATGGCTTCCCCCTGGAGCTCACCCAGGAGATCGCCGAAGAGCACGGCCTGGCGGTCGATCTGGATGGCTTTGAGCAGGCGATGGAGGCGCAGCGCCAGCGGGCGAAGGCCGCGGCGGTCAGCATCGACCTGACTCTTCAGGACGCCATTGATCAGATGGCCGCCGATCTGGAGGCCACCAGCTTCCGGGGCTACGAGTTGCTGGACCAGAGCAGCAGCGTTCAGGCGTTGGTGGTCAATGGTGAACCGGCCGTGCGGGCTGAGGCTGGGGACAGCGTTCAGCTGGTGCTGGACACCACGCCCTTCTACGGCGAAGGCGGCGGTCAGGTGGGCGACCGCGGGGTGTTGAGCGGTGATGGCCTGATCATTGCGATCGAGGCCGTGAGCCGAAACCGCAGCGTGTTCGTCCATAGCGGCCGGGTGGAGCGCGGCAGCGTGAGCGTGGGCGATGTGGTCCACGGCCAGGTGGATCGGGCCTGCCGCCGGCGGGCCCAGGCCAACCACACGGCGACTCATTTGTTGCAGTCGGCTCTCAAGCAGGTTGTCGATCCCGGGATCGGCCAGGCCGGCTCCCTGGTTGATTTCGATCGCCTGCGCTTTGACTTCCACTGCCCCCGGGCGATTACGGCGGCAGAGCTTGAGCAGATCGAGACCCTGATCAATGGCTGGATCGCTGAGGCCCACAGCCTCGAGGTCCAGGAGATGGCGATCGAGAAGGCCAAGGCCGCCGGCGCCGTGGCGATGTTTGGCGAGAAATACGCCGATGTGGTCCGGGTCGTCGATGTTCCGGGCGTTTCGATGGAGCTCTGCGGCGGGACTCACGTCAGCAACACCGCAGAGATCGGGCTGTTCAAAATCGTCAGTGAAAGCGGCGTGGCCGCTGGCATCCGCCGCATCGAAGCTGTCGCTGGGGCTGCAGTCCTCGCTTACTTGAACGAACGGGATGCGGTGGTGAAGCAGCTCGGAGAGCGCTTCAAGGCCCAGCCGGCGGAGATTGTTGAGCGAGTGGTGACCCTGCAAACCGAGCTGAAGGCCAGCCAGAAGGCTCTGGCCTCGGCGCGGGAAGAGTTGGCCTTGGCGAAATCCGCGGCCCTGGCGAGCCAATCAGAAGCGGTTGGCGACTTCCAGGTGCTGATTAGCCGCCTGGATGGGGTTGAAGGCGGTGGCCTGCAGAGCGCAGCCCAGGGTCTGGTGGATCAACTCGGCGATGGAGCTGCGGTGGTCTTGGGGGGTCTGCCGGATCCCTCGGATCTGGGCAAGGTGATCTTGGTGGCGGCCTTCGGCAAGGGGGTCATTGCCAAGGGGCAGCAGGCCGGCAAGTTCATTGGCGCAGTGGCCAAGGCCTGCGGTGGCGGCGGCGGCGGCCGGCCCAACTTGGCGCAGGCCGGTGGCCGCGATGGGGCAGCCCTGGATGCCGCACTGGAGCAGGCCAAAGGCGAGCTGACCGCGGCCCTGGGCTGATTCAGACAGCTCCCGAACCGTTCTCCTGGCGTTGCCAGGGGAGCGGCAGGAGGGGAATCCTGCAGGCAAGGACCGATGCAGGAGAGATTCGATGGCCAGCTCCTTTGAAATTCATGCCCGTCACCACTGGAGTTTCCAGTTGGTGCTGATGGGCAGCCGCCTGCAACTGGAGGGTTGCCGTGATGGAGAGGAGCCCCTGCGCTGTTCCACCTGGTTGGAGCCCCAGGACACGCCCCTGGACATGGCCCATGAACTGATGGCCCATCCCAGCTGCGCTGTTTGAGCGCTCAGCTCTGCAGGTAAGTCGTTTGCCTGAGGCTGGTCTCCAGGTGATCCATCAGGCGCCGGGCCTCCTGGATCTTGAGATTTCCCTTTTGGATCGCTGACTCGCTGGTCATGCGCAGGCGCTCCAGCAGGACCTCAGGGTCGTGTTCCATCGCTTCAAGCACCTCGGCGTTGGTGTCTCCGCGCACGACGTGATCGACCTGGTAGCCGCCTCCTGGTGAGAGACGGATGTGGACGGCATTGGTGGTGCCAAACAGGTTGTGGAGATTGCCCATGACCTCTTGGTAGGCCCCGCCCAGGAAGAGACCGATCAGGTAGGGCTCACCCGGATTCAGTGCGTGCAGCTCCAGCAACGGTTTGCTTTGTCCCTGGGCGATGAAGCGCGCCAATTTCCCGTCGGAGTCGCAGGTGAGGTCCGCGAAGTGCCCTAGCGCCTCAGGCTGTTCGTTCAGCCGGTGGATCGGTAGCAGCGGGAAGAGTTGCTCAATGGCCCAGCTATCGGGAACGGAGCGAAACACTGACAAGTTGGCGTAGAAGGTGGCGGCAAGCTCGGCCTTCAGGTTGCTCAGCTCCTCGGGGATCGCTTCATTACCGGGCAGTTTTTGGGCAATGGCCTGGGCGCAGGCCCAGGTGAGTTGTTCGGCAACGGAACGCTCCGGAAGGCTCATGTAGCCCAGGCGAAACGCGCTCAAAGCATCGTCTTTGAACTTGAGGGCGTCGTTCCAGGTTTCCTGCAACTTGGAGAGATCCCGATCGCCCTGCCCATCGACGGCTTCAATCTCAGCGAGGGTTTGGCGCAGGTTGCGGACCGTGAGTGCCTCGTCTCCCTGGGCCGCTGGGCAGCCGCTGGGCACGGTGCTTTGGCCCAGCACGTTGAAGACCAGCACAGAGAAGTGGCTGGCGATGGCGCGCCCGCTTTCAGAAACCAGGGTGGGCACGGGAACGCCGTGGGGTTCACAGCATTCCCGAACGGTGGCCACGACGTCGTTGGCGTAGTTCTGCAGCGAGTAGTTCGTCGAGGCCGATGTGGCGGTGCGGCTGCCGTCGTAGTCGACCCCGAGACCACCACCCACATCGAGGAAGCCCATCGGGGCGCCGAGCTTGGTGAGCTCGACATAGATCTGCCCGGCTTCCTGCAGGGCGTCCTTAAGAACGGCGATGTCGTTGATCTGACTGCCCACGTGGAAGTGCAGCAGCTTCAGGTCGTTCAGCAGGTTGGCCTTCTTCAGGGCCTCGACCGTGGCCAGGAGTTCGGGGATAGCCAAGCCAAATTTCGCCTTGGCGCCAACGGAGCTGCCCCAGCGGCCGGTGCTGCGGCTGGAGAGCTTGGCTCGGATGCCAATGAATGGGGCCGCGCCCAGGTCCTGGCTCGCCTGGATGATCCGCTCGACCTCATCGGCCTGTTCGATGACGACCACCGGTTGCCGGCCCAGTCGTCTGGCCAGGATGGCGGTTTCGATGTAGCGCTGGTCCTTGTAGCCGTTGCAGATCAGCAGCGCCTCGGGGTCGTCAACTAAGGACAGGGCGATCAGCAGTTCTGCCTTGCTGCCGGCCTCCAGGCCGAAGTGCCAGCGCTTGCCGCAGGTCACGAGCTCCTCGACCACGTGACGCTGCTGGTTGCACTTCACGGGGAAGACTCCCTGGTAGCGACCGGCGTAGCCGTACTGGGCAATGGCGCGTTCGAAGGCGGCATGCAGCCGCTCGAGCCGGTCTTCGAGGATGTCGTCGAAGCGGATCAGCAGGGGAAGGCCAAGGCTCCGGCCTTCCAGCCCCTGGACGAGATCCAGGAGATCAAGGCTGCCGCCCCGTTCCCCTTTGGGTTGCACGCTGATGTGACCGCGGGCATTGACCGAGAAATAGGGATCCCCCCAGCGATCGAGGCCATAGAGGGCTGCGCTGTCAGCCGCGCTCCAGCTGGCGTTTTCAGCGGAGACCATCGAGCCGGCAGCGGGGCAATGCCGGAAATCTAAGGACTCGTGCCCGGGGTGCCACGTGTGCTTGCCAAGCGGTAGGGCGGCCACGGACGATGGGCCGGATCTGACGTTTTTTGTTATGGCTGCCGAGCGCACCTTTATTGCCATCAAGCCCGATGGTGTTCAGCGCGGTTTGGTGGGCGAGATCCTCGGCCGCTTCGAGCGCAAGGGCTTCAAGCTGGTGGGCCTCAAGCAGCTCACCCCTAGCCGTGAACTGGCGGAGAGCCACTACGGCGTCCACCGCGAGCGCCCCTTCTTCGCTGGCCTGGTGGACTTCATCACCTCCGGCCCCGTGGTGGCCATGGTCTGGGAAGGCGACGGTGTGATCGCCAGTGCTCGCAAGCTGATCGGCGCCACCAAGCCCCTGGAAGCTGAGCCCGGCACCATCCGCGGTGATCTGGCCGTGAACATCGGCCGCAACGTCATCCACGGTTCTGACGCCCCCGAAACGGCTCAGTTCGAGATCGGTCTCTGGTTCCAGGCCTCTGAGCTCAGCGACTGGACCCCTTCTGATCAGGGCTGGCGCGTCGAGGGCTGATCCCTCCCATTCTCACGAGGCCGGGGAGCGCAAGCCCCCGGCTTTTTTGTGCCGCTCGTCGGTCGCCTTAGGAAAACCGCTTCCAGCTGAATGCTGCGAGCAGGTCCTCTTCCTCGCGGACAAGGATTTCCCCAAGAAGGCACTTGCGCAGCAGTTGGGCGGTGATGGCTGCCAGCAGAACGCCATTGCGGTGATGGCCGGCAGCTAGCCACAAACCGGAGATCGAGCTAGCCCCGAGCAGGGGACCTTCGTCGGGGGTGCAGGGCCGGAAGCCCCACCAGCGCTCCATCGGTGGCCAGTGTTTGGCCTCGGGGAGGAGCGCCGCGATGCCTGTCTGCAGTTGCCTCTGACCAAAGGGGGTCAGCCCAGTCGTGAAACCTGCATCCCGTTCGCTGGTGGCACCCACCACCAGCAGTCCGTCTTCTCTGGGGACCAGATAGGTGCCCGGGCCAAAGATCACCCGGGGCAGAGCGTCTTTCGGGCCCTGCAGCGAGAGCATCTGTCCTTTGACTGGATAGATCGGCAGCTCGGGCAGCAGCTCGGCACTCCAGGCCCCGCAGCAGAGCACGGCCTCACGGGCGTCGATGGTCTGGAGGTCGCCTTCGGCATTGCGTACGCGGATCCCCTGGAGGGTCTGGTCCTGCTGGAGCAGCTCCAGTACTTCAACGCCCTCCTGGAAGCGGACACCCAGGTCGACGCAGGAGCGCTCCAGGGCGCGCATGAGTTGGCGGCGGTTATCGATTTGTCCGTCCTGCTGGAACAGCAGTCCGGCCTGCCATCCCGGCCCGATGCCTGGGATTTCACGCTCGAGGCCCGCTCGATCGAGGGCTTGGCCCCAGGGAGCCGTGGGGTAGACGTCACGCTCCGCCGCTGAGGCGAAGGGCACCACGATTCCGCAGTCCCGCAGACCGCAGGACAGGCCGCTTTCGGCTTCGATCTGTTGCACCCAGGCGGGAATGCGCTGCAGGCTCTCTTGGCCCAGGCGCAGCAGATCACCGCTGAGCCCCTCGGCGTGGGGAGCGAGCATCCCGGCGGCCACAAAACCAGCCGCCTCGCTGCGCTGCCGGCTGAGGACCTCAACGGAGCGACCTTCCCGGGCGAGCTGATGGGCCAGGGCCAGTCCCATCAGGCCGCCACCCAGGATCAGAACTCCGTTGTCGTGGGCGGCTGTCATGGCCGATCCAGCGCGAACCGCCAGTGTTTCAGGTGATGCGGAGTGCTGACCAGAGGCCCTTCCATAGGATCAATCGACCGTCGGAGTTGGGACATGGCTGCTGA
This sequence comes from Synechococcus sp. W4D4, assembly GCF_047716805.1. Classification (NCBI taxonomy): domain Bacteria; kingdom Bacillati; phylum Cyanobacteriota; class Cyanophyceae; order Synechococcales; family Synechococcaceae; genus Synechococcus; species Synechococcus sp. W4D4. The sequence continues at coordinate 2,352,674 of NZ_CP180404.1, forward strand.
GGCCGCCTGGGAAGCAGTGATCGGCTTGGAGACCCATGTGCAACTGGGGACCAATAGCAAGATCTTCACCGGCGCCTCCACCACTTTTGGGGACGATCCCAACACCCATATCGATCCGGTGGTTTGCGGTCTACCAGGCACCCTTCCGGTGCTGAATCAGAAGGTGCTGGAGTACGCCGTGAAGGCGTCCATGGCCCTCAACCTGAATATTGCTGAGCACAGCAAATTCGATCGCAAGCAATATTTCTATCCCGACCTTCCGAAGAACTATCAGATCTCTCAGTACGACGAGCCCATTGCCGAGGACGGTTGGATTGAGGTCGAAGTAGCTGAGAAAGGCAAAGAGACCTACCTCAAAAAGATTGGGATTGAGCGCCTTCACATGGAGGAGGACGCCGGCAAGTTGGTCCACGCCGGTAGTGATCGCCTCGCCGGTTCGACCCACTCCTTGGTGGACTACAACCGCGCTGGCGTGGCCCTTGCTGAGATCGTGAGCAAGCCGGATCTGAGGACCGGCCGGGAGGCGGCGGAGTACGCCTCAGAGATCCGCCGGATCATGCGTTATCTGGGCGTTAGCGACGGAAACATGCAGGAGGGTTCCCTGCGCTGTGACGTCAACATCTCCGTGCGCCGCGGGCCAGATGCCCCCTTTGGCACGAAGGTGGAGATCAAGAACATGAACTCCTTCTCGGCCATCCAGAAGGCCTGTGAGTACGAGATTCAGCGTCAGATCAAGGCCTACGAAACGGGCGAGCCGATTGTTCAAGAGACCCGCCTCTGGGATGAGGGCAAGCAGCTCACCAAGAGCATGCGCAGCAAGGAGGGAGCCAGCGACTACCGCTACTTCCCCGACCCGGATCTCGGACCCATTGAAGTCAGCGAAGACCTGCGGGAAGGCTGGCGCTCTGAGCTGCCTGAGCTGCCGGCGGCCAAGCGCCACCGCTATGCCGAAGATCTCGGTCTGTCCCAGTACGACGCTCGCGTGCTGACCGATGAGCGTCCAATGGCGGAATTCTTCGAGGCGGCTGTTGCCGCAGGAGCGGATCCCAAGGGTGTCTCGAATTGGATCACGGGTGATATTGCCGCTTACGTCAATGCCAATCGCCTCAGCTACAGCGAACTGGCCTTCCGTCCGGAGCAGGTGGCGGAAATGGTGAAGCTGATCGATGACGGCAAGATCAGCGGCAAAATTGCCAAGGAAATCCTTCCTGAACTTCTAGAGAAGGGTGGCTCACCGGCCAAGATCGTCGATGAGCGTGGTCTGGGCATGATTAGTGACCCCGCTGCCATTACTGCGATCGTTGAAGAGCTACTGGCGGCCCATCCTGAGGAGGTGGAGGCCTTCCGCGGCGGTAAGAACAAACTCCAGGGCTTCTTTGTCGGTCAGCTGATGAAGAAGACTGGCGGTAAGGCTGATCCGAAGATGGCGAATCAGATCCTGAGTCAGAAGTTGAAGGGCTAATCCCCTACTGCGGGCATTCAGATTGCCTTCAGAATGCCTCTTCGGAGATGTTGTTCTGATCCGGTTGTCACCCTGTTGTCAATCACGACATCGCTTAAGCGCCGTTTCTCCTCGAGCGGCCACTGAGCATTAATCCGGGCTTCCGCGTCTGCTCGGCAAAGACCATCGCGTTGCATCAGGCGTTCCAGTTGCTGCCTCTCGTCGCAATCCACGAGCCAGATCTCGCTGCAGAGGGCCTCGAGGCCGACTTCGAAGAGAAGAGGGATCATCAACACCACCGTCTGTTCGCCGCTGAGGTCGGCGAGCTCTAGATCAAAGCGTTGGCGCACGAGCGGATGGATCAGTTGCTCCAGCCAGAGCTTTTCATCGGGGTTACTAAAAACAATCGAGCCGAGGGCCCCTCGGTCGATCGTTGGGCACTCGGGGCCTGTGGCATCAGCGCGAACGCAGTCGCCGTAGCGCTCCAGCACGGCTTTGGCACCTGGGCTGCCAGGAGCCAGGGCCTCGCGGGCGTATTGATCGGCATCCAGAACACGGAGTCCTTCTGCCTCAAGGAGCCGGCCCACCGTGCTTTTGCCTGTGGCAATGCCGCCGGTCAGGCCGATCCGCCGTTGCGCTCCGCACCAACGTGGCGACCGGCTCATCGAGGGAGGGCTGACTGCATTTCAGAATCGCAGGAGTTCTTGTCGCCCACCAGTTGTGACGCAGTCCTGGCGATCGATTGCAGGTGGCGTGACGGCGCCGCAGGGGTTTCAAGCCGCCGGGATCACGGCGGGACTGAAGGCCTCGGGGAAGCCTGACCTCTCGCTCTTGTTGGCCCCTGAGGGCGCCGTTTGTGCGGGGACCTTCACGACGTCTTTGGTGCGGGCGGCCTGTGTGGATCTCTGCTCCGATCGCCTGGCGGCTAGCGGTGGGGTGGCTCGGGCAGTGCTCACCAACTCCGGTCAGGCCAATGCCTGCACCGGTGATCGCGGCCTGATTGACAGCATCCGCGCCACCCAGGCCGTGGCCGATCGCCTCGGGCTCTCTGCTGAAGAGGTCCTGATCTGCTCTACCGGGGTCATAGGGGTCCCGATCTCGATGGAGACCCTGCTGCAGGCCATTGATCCACTGGCGGAACGCCTCAGTTCGGAGGGCGGTCCTGCGGCGGCCCAGGCGATCCTCACCACTGACTTGATCGATAAGCAGATCGCTCTGGAGGCGGATCTCGGCGGCCAGACCGTTCGGATCGGTGGAATGGCCAAAGGATCGGGAATGATCCACCCGAACATGGCCACGATGCTCGGCTACCTGAGCTGTGATGCCGGCGTTCCGGCGGAGGTCTGGCAGGGGATGGTCTCCCGCGCCGTGCAGCGTTCGTTCAACGCCATCACGGTCGATGGCGACACCAGCACGAACGACACTTATCTGGCTTTTGCCGCTGGTGCCGCTCTTGATCCGGCTGACTACGTCGCCCTGGAGGAGGGGGTGACGGCGGTTTCTCAGCACCTGGCCAAGGCCATTGCCCGTGATGGCGAAGGGGCCACCTGCCTGCTGGAGGTTCAGGTGGAGGGGGCTGCCACAGAAGCCGATGCCTTGGCCATCGCCCGAACGGTCTGTGGCTCCTCCTTGGTTAAGACAGCCGTTCACGGCCGTGACCCCAACTGGGGCCGAATCGTGGCTGCGGCCGGTCGTGCGGGTGTCTCGTTCCAGCCTGCAGCCGTCGCGCTTTGGCTCGGGGAGCATCAGCTGATGGCAGCAGGACAACCGCTGGCCTTTGATCGCGCGGCCGCTTCGGCCTACATGCGGGATCGGGCCGCTGGCGCCTACCTCTCGGATGACACCGTTCAGATCCGCCTCTCGGTTGGCGACGGACCAGGCAGCGGATTGGCTTGGGGCTGCGATCTCTCCGATCAGTACGTCCGCATCAACGCCGACTACACGACCTAAGACCACGCCTACGATCAGCCACCAACGTCCCTGCTGAGATGGCCAAGGCCGGAGCACCCCAGAAGCCGGCTCCAAGCGGTCTCCCCCGGATTTGGATGGGCCCCTTGGTGGCTGGGGTCAGCTTCGCGTTGGCCTATGGGATCACCCAGCGCCTCAGCGCCATCAACCTGGGCGAGGTCATTCGCTTGAGCCCCCGCTTTGAGCAGAAGCAGACGCCTGGGGTGAGCCTCAAGGACATGCGTCTGCGCTACGGCGAGCAGCCATCGGAATTGCGTACCGATCTCGATCCCCAGCAACTGGAGCTCTGGCGCAAGGCCCAGGAGCAGACCGATGCCCTCGAGAAGGCCAAGGCAGAGGCCGAGGCCAAAGCTGAGCGCGAAGCCGCAGCTCAGGCAGCTCCGCCCAAGCCCGCGAAGCCCGCAACCCCTATTGAAGAGCAACCGGTCGCACCCAAGCCCGCCGTTGAGGCGCCAAAGCCAACGCCAAAGCCAAAGCCTCAGCCCCAAGTCCAGGCCCCTGCAGCCAGCCCGGCTCCCCAGCAGTCGGTTCCCCTGCTGGAGTTGCCCCCCCTTCAGTAGCTCTGATCTGCCACGATTTGGTTGATCCCTTAGCGGCCGGCCATGAGTGAGCCTCAGACCCTGGTTCAGGCGGCCATTAATCGTCTGAGTGCCCGCCTGGGCAGTGGTCTGGCCGATGCCGCCGCTGGGTTTGCGGTTTTGGCTCAGGACGCCCCTGAGCGATTACGTCAGGAATGGGATCTGTTCAAAGAAGAGGTGGAGCTCGAAGCCCAACGGCTTGAGCATGGTGAGCAGGAGATGCCGGCGGCCGATTCCTCGACTGCCTCCTCCTCGTCACCGGCTGATCCCCAGCAACAGATCGATCAGCTTCGTGCTCAGGTCACGCGGTTGGCCCGCCGTCTCGAGGAGCCCGCTTGATGCGCCTCCTGAGACCTGCTCTGGCGAGCGCGCTTCGCTCCCTACGGATCTGGGGCGCTGTTCTTCAGTTGTTGCTCTTCCTCTGGTGGGATGCGCAGGCCTGGAGCTATCCAGGTGGTGTCACCCAGGAGCGGCAAGAGCGGCGGCAGAAGCGCCGTGCCCGTTGGCTCACGGCCCAGTTGCTGGAGCTGGGTTCGGCCTTCATCAAGCTCGGTCAGCTTCTCTCGGCCAGGCCGGATGTGCTGCCGGCCAGTTGGGTCGAAGAACTCTCGAGGCTTCAGGACAGCGTCCCGGCTTTCTCCTTCGATACGGCCCAGGCACTGCTGGAGCAGGAGCTGGGTGAGCGCTGCGCCGAGATCATCGATATCGAGGAGCAACCCCTCGGGGCCGCCAGCCTGGCCCAGGTTCATCGCGCCAGCCTCCGCAGTGGCCGGCAGGTGGTCTTCAAGATCCAGCGCCCCGGTCTTGAGCGCCTCTTCCGCCTCGATCTTGAGGTCATGCAACAGGTGGCTGCGGTGCTGCAGCGCCATCCCCAGTGGGGCGTGGGTCGCGATTGGGTCTCCATCGCTCAGGAATGTCGCCGTGTGCTCCTGCGTGAGCTCGACTTCCGTCTGGAGGCCGAGCATGCCGCCCGCTTCCGGCAGCAATTTCTCGATGACCCGGGCATTCGGATCCCAGCGGTGGTCTGGGAACTCACCACCCGCCGGGTGCTCTGTCTCGACTACGTCCCTGGGATCAAGATCAACGATCGTCAGGCCTTGCTTGATGCCGGCATCGATCCGTCGGCGGTCGCAGAAAAAGGAGCCGCTAGTTATTTGCAGCAGCTGGTCCGCTTTGGCTTCTTCCATGCCGATCCCCATCCCGGGAATTTGGCGGTGGCCCGTGATGGGGTCCTCATCTACTACGACTTCGGCATGGTCGGGACCTTGTCTCAGCGGCTTCGCAGTCGCCTGGGAAGGATGGTGACCGCCGCTGCTGCCCGCGACGCCTCGAGCCTGGTGCGGGAGCTCCAGGCCGCGGGTGTGATCGCCTCCGACATTGACCCCGGTCCGGTCCGCCGCCTCGTCCGCGTCATGCTCGCGGAGGCCCTGACGCCCCCGTTCTCCGCCAACGTCCTCGACAAACTCTCGGGGGATCTCTACGAGTTGGTCTATGGGCAGCCCTTCCGCCTGCCCCCGGAGCTGATCTTTGTGATGCGGGCTCTCTCCACCTTCGAGGGAGTCGGCCGCAGCCTGGATCCCAGCTTTAGCCTCGTGGCCATCGCCCGTCCCTATCTGCTTCCGCTCATGACCGCCAGTGGCAACGGCCCCAACGATCTCTTCAATCAGTTGGGTCGCCAGGCGGTGGAGGTGGGCAGCCGTGCCCTCGGCCTTCCCCAGCGCCTGGAGGACAGCCTCAGTCGCATCGAGCAGGGGGATCTCCAAGTTCAGATTCGAGCCGGTGAAACCGATCGCCTGCTTCGCCGTCTAGCCCTAAGCCAGCAGAGCGCGGGCCAATCGGTGCTGCTCGGGGCCCTGACCGTGGCGGCGGCCATGTTGGCGGCCAGCACCAGACCTGTTCTGACGATTGTTCCCGTTGTCGCCGCCATTCCAGTCGGCTTGAGCTGGGTGAAGCTGCAGGCCCGTCTCAAGCGCGACGCCCGTATCGACAAGCTCGGCAATCCCTAAGCCCCGCAACAAAAAATCCCGGGTCCTGGCGGTGCAGGTCCCGGGATCATGGCCTGTTGAAAGGAACCTGACTGCCTAGGGCTTCAGGCCTTGCCGCGGGGGCCGCGGTCCTCGGCACCGGCGTAGACGGCCTGGCTGCCCAGTTCGTCTTCGATACGGAGCAGTTGGTTGTACTTGGCGACCCGCTCGCTGCGGCTCAGCGAACCGGTCTTGATTTGGCCGGCGCGGGTGGCCACCGCCAGATCGGCAATCGTGGTGTCTTCGGTCTCACCGGAGCGGTGGGAGATCACGCTGGTGTAGCCAGCGCGGCCAGCCAGGTCGATGGCTTGGAGGGTCTCGGTCAGGGTGCCGATCTGGTTGACCTTGATCAGGATCGAGTTGGCCACGCCCAGGTCGATGCCGCGTTGCAGACGGGCGCTGTTGGTCACGAACAGGTCGTCACCCACCAGCTGAACGGTCTTGCCGAGCTTCTCGGTCAGCAGGGCCCAGCCTTCCCAGTCGTCTTCGGCGACGCCGTCTTCGATCGAGGTGATCGGGAAGCGGTTCACCAGAGCGGCCAGCTGGTCGACCATCTCAGCGCTGGTGTAGTTGCCGCCATCGAAGGCGTAGCGGCCGTCCTTGAAGAACTCGGTGCTGGCCACGTCCAGGGCCAGAGAGATCTGATCGCCAGGGCGGTAGCCGGCTTTCTCGATCGCTTGCACCAGTAGATCGCCGGCTTCGATGTTGCCAAGGTCGGGGGCAAAGCCGCCTTCGTCGCCAACGGCCGTGCTCAGGCCCTTGTCCTTGAGCAGGCCCTTGAGGGTGTGGAACACCTCGGTGCCCATCCGCAGCGCCTCTCGGAAGGTGGGGGCGCCGTGGGGCACGAGCATGAACTCCTGAAAGTCCAGGCTGTTGGCCGCGTGGGCGCCGCCGTTGATCACGTTCATCAACGGCACCGGCAGCAGGTTGGCCATTGGGCCGCCCAGATAGCGGTAGAGGGGCAGACCGACCCCGTTCGCTGCCGCCCGGGCCGTGGCCAGGCTCACCGCCAGGATCGCGTTAGCGCCCAGGGCGCTTTTGTTGTCGCTGCCGTCGAGCTCCAGCATCGCGGCGTCAACGGTGCCCTGGTCCAGGGCGCTCAGGCCGCAGAGGGCCGGAGCAATTTTTTCTTCGACGTTGCTGACGGCCTGCAGCACACCCTTGCCGCAGTAGCGGCTGCCGCCATCCCGCAGTTCGCAGGCTTCGTGGGCACCGGTGCTGGCGCCACTGGGAACAATGGCGCGGCCACTGGCTCCGCCCTCGAGCATCACCTCGGCTTCCACGGTCGGTGTGCCACGGGAATCGAGAACCTCCCGGGCCACGATGGTGTCGATGACGAGGTCGAGGGTGTCGATCACAGCGGCCTAACGCACAACATGAGTCCTTGCAGGGATCTTATGGGTCGCCCTGCCGGGGGCCTTGGTCACCGTTGGCACCAATCGGCTGACTTTGGTCAGAATGCGGCCGTCAAGAGCAGTCCGGATGCGCCTTCTCCACACCATGCTGCGGGTCGGCGACCTGGAGCGCTCGATCGCGTTCTACACCGAGATTCTTGGGATGCGGCTGCTGCGTCGCAAGGACTATCCCGGCGGCCGTTTCACCCTTGCTTTTGTGGGCTACGGAGAGGAAAGCGACACCACGGTCCTCGAGCTCACCCACAACTGGGACACCAGCAGCTACGACATCGGTAGCGGCTATGGCCACATCGCCCTGGGCGTGGACGACATCGTGGGCGTCTGCGACCAGATCCGCGCCAAGGGGGGGAATGTGGTGCGTGAACCGGGCCCGATGAAGAACGGCACCACCGTGATTGCCTTCGTCGAGGACCCAGATGGCTACAAGGTTGAACTGATTGAGATGAGCTCGCGCGCCCATGCGGCCTGATTCCTACGCCGCTGGCCCCGCCAGCCTCACCACGGTTCCTGATCGCTTCAGCGATGCCGGCTGGGACCTGCTGCTGGCCAGCCAAGAGCAGGCCCGTCGCTGGCGTCACGGCGAGATGAATGTCGAGCACCTCCTGCAGGTGCTGCTGAATGACGAGCGCTACGCCACCTGGGTCGATCCCCTGCCGCTCGATTCCTCCCGTCTGCTGGATCAGCTGGATGACTTCTGTGCTGACCAACCCACCAGCAGTGCCAGGGACCTCTTTGTCGGTGAGGACCTGGAACTGCTCCTGGAGGAGGCCGATCGCCAGCGGGGCCAATGGGGTTCCCGCTTTCTCGATGTCCCCCATCTTCTGGCGGCCCTACTGGACGATCGCCGCATCGCGGGGCCCCTGTTGCAGCAGCAGGGGCTGACTCCAGAAGATCTGCGTCGTTCCGTTCCCAGGCCGGCACCGGCGCCCAGTGCCCCACCGCAACCAGTGGTGGAGCCAGCTGCTCCGGAGCGCCCCTCCCGCATTGCGCCAGCGATTGAGGCGGCCCCCAGCAGCGAAAACGGCCTCAAGCTTGAGCAGGAGCCCGCGGCCCTGGAGCAGTTTGGACGCGATCTCACAGCTGCCGCCCGGGCGGGCGATCTGGATCCAGTCATTGGACGCGATACCGAAATCCGGCGCCTCATGCAGGTGCTCTCGCGCCGCGGCAAGAACAACCCAGTCTTGATCGGGGAGCCCGGCGTGGGCAAGACAGCCATTGCTGAGCTGTTGGCGCAGCGGATCGTCGCTGGGGAAGTGCCCGATGCCCTCAAGGGTCAGCGTCTTGTGTCCCTTGATCTGGGGGCCCTGATCGCTGGCGCCAAGTTCCGCGGTCAATTTGAAGAGCGCCTGCGCAGCGTGCTCAAAGAGGTGCGCGAGGCCGAGGGCGCTGAGGCGGGCGGCGTGATTCTTTTTATTGACGAGCTCCATAACGTTGTCGGGCCGGAGCGCTCCAACAGCGATGCCGGCAGCATCCTTAAACCCGCCTTGGCCCGCGGCGACTTGCGCTGTATCGGCGCCACCACCCCTGAGGAATACAGCCGCACTGTTGAGAAGGATCCCGCCCTCAACCGGCGTTTTCAGCAGGTCCTGATCAAGGAGCCCAGCCTGGAGGAGAGCACCCTGATTCTGCGGGGCTTGAAGGAGCGTTATGAGCTGCACCACGGGGTGGCCATCACCGATGGCGCCGTTGTGGCCTCGGCCCGCCTGGCGGATCGCTACATCTCCGATCGCTGTCTGCCGGATTCCGCCATCGATCTGATCGATGAGGCGGCTGCCCAGCTGCGGATGGAGGTCACCTCCAAGCCGCGTCTGGTTGAGGAGGCCGAGAGCGACCTGCGCCGGGTTGAGTTGGCCCTGCTCTCTGCGGAGAGTGCCCCAGAAGCCGAACGGGTGGCGCTGCAGCAACAGCGCCGGCAGGTCAGCGAGACCCTGCAGGGCTTGCAGGAGCGCTGGTCAGCGGAGCGGGAGCAGTTAGCGGAGTTGCGTCAGCTCCTCGCCGACGACGAAGCCCTGCGGCTGCAGATGGCCGAGGCCGAACGGGATGGCGATCTCGAGGAAGCGGCCCGGCTTCAGTACGACCAGCTGCATGGCGTGCAGCAGCGCCGCAGCGAATTGGAGGAGCAACTCCAGGCCAGTCAGCAGAGCGGGCAGTCCCTGCTGCGGGAACAAGTGGAGGAGGGGGACATCGCTGATGTGGTGGCCCGCTGGACGGGTATCCCGGTTCAGCGCTTGATGGCGGGTGAGCGTCAGAAGCTGCTGGAGCTCGAGCAGCGCCTGGCGCAGCGGGTGATCGGTCAAGGGGAGCCCGTGGGGGCAGTGGCCGCGGCGATTCGTCGCGCTCGCGCTGGCATGAAGGATCCCCGCCGTCCCGTGGGCTCGTTCCTGTTCCTGGGCCCCACCGGTGTGGGTAAGACCGAATTGGCCAAAGCTCTGGCGGCCTCCCTCTTCGATGAGGAAGAGGCCCTGGTGCGCCTGGACATGAGCGAGTTCATGGAGCGCAATGCTGTGGCCCGCCTGCTCGGAGCTCCTCCGGGCTACGTCGGCTACGAGGAGGGTGGCCAGCTCACCGAAGCCGTCCGGCGGCGTCCCTATGCGGTGCTGCTCCTCGATGAGGTGGAGAAGGCTCATCCGGATGTCTTCAACGTGCTGCTGCAGGTGCTTGATGACGGCCGCCTGACCGATTCCCAGGGCCGCACGGTCGACTTCCGCCACACCGTGGTGGTCATGACCAGCAACCTGGCCAGCCGGGCGATCCTGGACGCCGCCCGCGGTCAGACCGACGCTCCGGCGCTGGAAGAGCAGGTCGAGCGGGCCCTGGCGAGCCAGTTCAGACCGGAATTCCTCAATCGCATCGATGAGGTCATTCGCTTCCAACCCTTGGGGCCGGCCGATCTGCAGCGGATTGTGCGTTTGCAGGTGGTGGAGTTGGCGCAGTTGCTTCAGGAGCAGGGACTGGCTCTACAGGTGGATGAGCCGGTCGTGGCGTGGCTGGCGGAACAGGGTTACGAGCCGGAATACGGAGCCCGGCCCCTCCGCCGCCTGCTGCGGCGTCAGATCGAGAACCCCTTGGCGACCCAGTTGCTCGAAGAGCGCTTCCTCGGGGCATCGGCCGTTCAGGTCAGCCTCGGGGAGGGAGGGCAAGCGCTTTGCTTCAAACCCATCTCAGGCCCTGAGTAGGACATCCGTTAGGGTGTTTGTTTGCCGGCGCGTGGGCTCAAACGCCGCGCGGCCCGCTGAAGGCTCAGCAGGCTTCGTGCTCTGCCTATGAGGCTTTGCCTGATTTCCCCTGTGGAATCTTCATCCGTGGAATCTCAGACCGAACCACAAGTCACTCCCGACGAAGCTGCCGCCGCTGAACCGGTCAAAACCGGTTTTGTGGCGGATACCGTCGCTGAGCTGCGCAAGGTGGTTTGGCCGAGCCGTCAGCAGCTGTTTGGTGAATCAGTCGCGGTGATCTTGATGGTCACCATTTCGGCCTTCGCGATTGCAGCCATCGATCGCTTCTACAGCTGGGGAAGCGCCCAGGTGTTCCGCTGACCCGCTGAATTTTTCGCCCTCTCTTCCCTTTGCCCGTGTCCGACGTCGACTTGACCACTGAAGAATTCGCCGCGGCGGATCTGGCTGCCGACGCTGAACCCGCGGGTGTTGCCGCTGAAGGCCGGGCTCCGATTGCCCGTTGGTATGCCGTTCAGGTGGCCTCTAGCTGCGAGAAAAAAGTCAAGGCCACCCTTGAGCAGCGGGCCGTCACCCTCGGCGTTGACAACCGCATTCTCGAGATCGAAATCCCCCAGACCCCTGCGGTCAAGCTCAAGAAAGATGGCAGCCGCACGAGCACCGAAGAAAAGGTGTTCCCGGGTTACGTCCTGGTTCGGATGGTCCTCGATGAAGACACGATGATGGCGGTGCGGAGCACCCCCAACGTGATCAATTTCGTGGGTGCGGAGGATCGCCGTGCCACCGGCAAGGTTCGCGGTCACATCAAGCCTCGTCCCCTCAGCCGCCAGGAGGTGGATCGCATCTTCAAGCGGGCTGCCGAGAAGAAGCCTGTGGTGAAGGTGGATCTCGCCGAAGGCGATCAGATTTTGGTGACGGCAGGTCCCTTCAAGGACTTCCAGGGCGAAGTCATCGAGGTGTCTGGCGATCGCAACAAGCTCAAGGCCTTGCTCTCGATCTTTGGCCGTGAAACACCGGTGGAACTCGAGTTCTCTCAGATCAGCAAACAAAGCTGATTGCCGTGCGGCCGTCTCCCTGCGGAGGGCGGCCTAAGGCGGTGCTTCGGTTTCCGGAGTCCGCCGCACACGCTGCCCTAGGGTCGCGGATCCGCAGATTGCTCAAGACGCCAGGACGATGGCAAAAAAAGTTGTAGCTGTGATCAAGCTGGCGCTCGATGCCGGCAAAGCAAACCCCGCGCCACCGGTGGGCCCCGCCCTCGGTCAGCACGGCGTCAACATCATGGCGTTCTGCAAGGAGTACAACGCTCGGACGCAGGACAAAGCCGGATACGTGATTCCGGTGGAGATCTCGGTCTTTGAAGACCGCAGCTTCACCTTCATCACCAAGACCCCTCCCGCTTCCGTGCTGATCGTGAAGGCAGCCGGAATCGCCAAGGGTGCCGCCACCTCTTCCAAGGGTTCTGTCGGGGCCATCAGCCGCGCACAACTCGAAGAGATCGCCAAGACCAAGCTGCCTGACCTCAACTGCACCAGCGTTGAGTCGGCCATGCGCATCATCGAAGGCACCGCCCGCAACATGGGCGTTGCTGTGAAGGACTGAGCCTCGGGTTGATCCCGGCTCATCCATTCCTTTCTGTTCCTTAGCGGGGGAGAGCTCTTGAGCTCGTTTGCACCCCATACCTGACATGCCCAAACTCTCCAAGCGCTACTCCGCCGCCGTCGGCAAGGTCGAAGAACGCGTCTACGCCCCGCAAGAGGCCGTTGATCTGGTGAAGGCCAACGCCACCGCCAAGTTCGACGAGACCGTCGAGGCCCACGCCCGTCTCGGGATTGACCCCAAGTACACCGACCAGCAACTGCGGACCACCGTTGCGCTGCCCCACGGCACCGGTCAGAGCATCCGGATTGCTGTGATCGCCCGTGGTGAAAAGGTCGCAGAAGCCAAGGCGGCTGGTGCTGATCTGGCTGGTGATGACGATCTGGTCGAAACCATCTCCAAGGGTGAGATGGAGTTCGATCTACTGATCGCTACCCCTGACATGATGCCCAAGGTGGCCAAGCTGGGTCGCGTCCTCGGCCCCCGTGGTCTGATGCCGAACCCCAAGGCCGGCACCGTCACGACCGACCTGGCCTCCGCCATTAACGAGTTCAAGGCCGGCAAACTCGAGTTCCGTGCTGACCGCACCGGCATCGTCCACGTGCGTTTCGGTAAGGCCAGCTTTGATGCGGCCAAGCTGCTGGACAACCTGAAGGCCCTGCAGGAGACCATCGACCGCAACAAGCCCAGCGGTGCGAAGGGTCGCTACTGGAAGAGCCTGTACATCACCTCCACCATGGGCCCTTCCGTGGAAGTGGACGTGACTGCACTGCAGGACATCAAACAAGAGGGCTGATCGTCCCCGTCCCTCTGCTCAAAGCCCCCGCTTCGGCGGGGGCTTTGTTGTATGTTCGTTCTCTGGCAAATGCCAGAAGGGTTACGCGCCCTACCCAAGACAGCAGGTCGAATTCCTGTTCTGCTCGCAGAACTTGAGTCCCTAAACCCTGCCGAGGTGTCCGCGACAGTTTTTCTCACCAGGGCTCTCTCGGGAGTTCGGGTTGGGCAAAGCAAGCCGCAGCCCCTCGAGTGCCAACCGGTACTGGGGTTGCGTACCCGGCTTGTTCCCCTGATCCGTTCCTTAACCATGGGCCGCACTCTGGAGAACAAGCAACAGATCGTCGAAGAGCTGAAGCAGCTCCTTGGCGAGGCCGAAATGGCGCTGGTCCTTGATTACAAGGGTCTGTCCATCAAGGAAATGTCTGATCTGCGGACCCGTCTGCAGGCCAGCAACGGTGTGTGCAAGGTGACCAAAAACACCTTGATGCGCCGTGCCATTGATGGCGATAGCGCTTGGTCGGAACTCGATTCCCTCCTCACCGGCACCAATGCCTTCGTGCTCGTTAAGGGCGACGTGGGTGGTGCGGTGAAAGCCGTTCAGTCCTTCCAGAAGGACACCAAGAAATCGGAAACGAAGGGCGGCCTTTTCGAAGGCAAGCTCCTTTCCCAATCCGAGATCAAGGCGATCGGGGATCTGCCCTCCAAGGAGGTGCTCATGGCGCAGATCGCAGGTGCGATCAACGCCGTGGCCACCAAGGTTGCTGTGGGCATCAACGAAGTTCCTTCCGGTCTTGCTCGGGCGCTCAAGCAGCACGCCGATGGCGAGGGCAAGGCCGACTGAGGCCTGCTCTGCTGAGCTCTCCGATCCGACTGTTTTCACAGATCTGTTGCTGATTCCCAACCATGTCTGCCACAACCGACCAAATTCTCGAGCAGCTGAAGTCCCTCTCCCTGCTGGAAGCCTCTGAGCTTGTCAAGCAGATCGAAGAGGCCTTCGGTGTGTCCGCCGCCGCTTCTGCTGGCGTCGTGATGGCTGCCCCCGCCGCTGGCGGTGCTGCTGAAGCTGCTGAAGAGAAGACCGAGTTCGACGTCCACCTCGAGGGCTTCGACGCTGCCGCCAAGATCAAGGTCCTCAAGGCCGTCCGCGAGGCCACCGGCCTGGGTCTGGGCGAAGCCAAGGCTCTTGTCGAAGGCGCTCCTTGCAACGTCAAGGAAGGCGTTTCCAAGGCCGACGCTGAAGCGATGAAGAAGTCCATCGAAGAGGCCGGCGGCAAGGTCTCCCTCAAGTGATCCCGCCGTGGGCTGCCTCGGCGGCCCACTCCTTCAACGCAGCCGGCCCTTTCGGGGGCCGGTTTTTTGTGTGCAGCGGTTGCTGAGCAATAAAAAAGCCCCGCCGAAGGCAGGGCTTTGAGCCGGAACGCTTCTGGGAGTCTGTCCTCGTTTCGACCCCGGAAGTGGTGTTCCGCACTCCTCACACGAAAAAACCATACCGCTAGAGGAAAAGAGCAAGCCGCTGGTTCCGGCCGCTGTCTCAACTGTCCCTGATCAGAATCGTGGCGTTTGCCCTCCGTAGGGGATGACCTGCAGGGCGATCGGGCCGCTGCCAGGACTGGTGCTCCCGTAGGCCGCCGAGGGGCGAGCTTGGTTGCGTTCCGCTTGGGCGATCAGTCCATCCAGGGGCTTGGGGTTGGCGAAATAGACGTGGCTCAGGCTGCGCTGGCCGTACATCCGCCGTTCGAGTTGCCAGCCGGGTTCCAGCTTGAGGGCCACAAAGCCGTCCCGGTCCCGTAGGGGAATCGCGCCACGGCCCACGACCAACTCCGTTGGGTGGCTGCCGGACATGGCCAGCAGCACCAGGGTGTTCCCTTGGTTCTCGAGCCGCAGGCGATAGCGGGGGGAGACATCGTCATCACCCACCCGTAGGGAATAGCCATTGCTGTCGAGGTAGCGGCTGCAGATTCCGCTGAAGTTGAAGCGGTTCAGGGCCGGATCAATCAAGCCATCCCGCCGTTCCTCCCAGCACTTCGGCGCGGGCTTCAGCTGCTCCAGCACGAGCAACTTCCATCCCTGGCTGCCCACCGGCTGTCCCAGCACGGCCAGGCGCTGTTGCTCGAGCGGTTGGCTTTGGAAGACCCCAGCTGCCGCTTGGCTGCCCACCAAGCCTGCGCTCAGCAGAGCGAGACCCGCCCATGGGAGGTAGCTTCGCTGCATGGGATGTCTCCTGAGCTCCTGACGAGAGCTGTGTTGTACCGGATGTTGGGGGGCAAGCCCAGTGGTCAGTGATACGCCCAAGGTGGTGGCTGCCGCCTGTGATGGGGCCTGCAGCGGAAATCCCGGTCCCGGTGGCTGGGGCTGTTTGCTGCGTTTTGACGATGGCAGCGTTCAAGAGTTTGGCGGAGCTGATGCGAACACCACCAACAACCGCATGGAGCTCACGGCGGCCCTGACGCTGTTGGAGAAGTTGTCGGTCCTGCCTCGGCACCCGGATCTGAGCATCCGTACGGACTCCAAGTACCTGATCGATGGCTTCAGCAAGTGGATCAACGGCTGGAAGCGCAAGGGTTGGCGCACCGCCTCTGGAAGTCCAGTGCTGAATCGCGATCTCTGGGAGTCTCTCGATGCGGCGCGCATCCAGGGTTTACCCCTGACCTACGTCAAGGGCCACAGCGGCGACCCCGATAACGACCGCTGCGATGTCATCGCAGTGGCCTTCTCCAAGGGACAGTCCATCAGCCTGGCGGCAGGCGAGATCGTGGCGGCGCCCCCCGCTGTTGATCTGGCACCCCCGGCCTTGCAGCAGCTGCTGACGCGCCTGGAGCTGGCGGATCGTCTGGCCGATGGCGAGTACGGCCTGAGCCTGATGGAGCTGGCCCAGCTGGTGGAGAAGCCCCTGAAGACCCTGGAGGGGCGTGAAGCGCCCTGGCGTTGGCGGGATTGGCAGGTCCTTCCCCTGGACGATGGACGCTGGCGTCTTTGCCGTGACGCGTCAGGATCAGGGCGGCCCCATGGCGAGGAGCGAGGAGATGGCTGAGGTCGGCACTGGATCGCTCTATCAACGTTTTGTGGGCCCCCTGCTCAGCCGCGATGACGGGGCGGATGCCGAGCAGCTGAGCCAGCTCACCCTGCAGGCTCTGGGCCAGGCCTGCCTCCGCCGTAACTGGCCCCTGGTCAGCAGCTCCCTGGCGGGACTGGGGGCGGAGCTCCAGCGCAAGGACCTGAGGCTGGAGCAGACGCTCTTTGGCTGTCGCTTCCTCAACCCCGTCGGCCTGGCGGCTGGCTTTGACAAGAACGCTGTCGCCGCCGGCATCTGGCATCTCTTTGGCTTTGGCTTTGCCGAACTGGGGACCATCACCTGGCATGCCCAGCCCGGCAATCCCCGGCCCCGTTTGTTCCGCTTGGCCGAGGAGCGGGCCGCCTTGAACCGCATGGGGTTCAACAACCAGGGAGCTTTGGCCGCGCGGCGCACCCTGGAGCGTCAGGCCCTGCCCGCGGCCGGTCAGCGTCCGGCGGTCCTGGGGATCAACCTGGGCAAGTCCAAGGTCACCCCCCTGGACATGGCCCCGGATGACTACGCCTCCTCCCTGGAGCTGCTAGCGCCCTTGGCTGATTACGCGGTGATCAATGTCAGCTCCCCCAATACCCCTGGGTTGCGGGAGCTCCAGGACGAGGTGCAGCTG